>NKIU01000004.1 GCA_002256245.1 Pseudorhodobacter sp. PARRP1
TTGGCGTGCTCGAGAGTGAAGAGCGGGGCGCCGGCGGCGACGCGGGTGCCCTTGGCGACGGCGAGTTTCTCCAATTGGCCGGCGAGAGGCGCGGCGACGTAGACGAACTCGCCCTCGAGGTAGCCTTGATAGCCGGGCGATTTCTTCGGGGTGCAGCCGGTAAGGATGAGGGTGGCGCCGACGAGGAGCGCGATGAGTTTAGCGGGGGAAGAGTTTTTCATGTTCCTTGCGGCCGGCGGGGGTGAGGAGCCCGCCGAAGAAGAGTTCGATGGCGCGGGCGCAGACTTCGCGGGGGGCGAGTTGCAGCCGGTCCAGCGTGGCGGGTTGGAGGAGGCCCTGCAGGGCATGCAGGTAGAACTGGATGGCGAACGCGGCGTCGATGTCGGTGCGCACGACGCCCGCCAACTGGCCCTCTTCGACGAAGCGACCGAAGACGTAGGGGACGGTCTTTTGCCGCACTTCATTGATGAGGGCGTGCAGCGCGGGAGCGAAGCGCTGGAGATGGCGCAGGGTGTGGGGCGTGACGGTGCTTGGGTCAACGCCGCCCTGCACGGCGATGTCCTTGATCAGCAGGTAGAAATGCTGGCGCGTCAGATGGCCCTCGGCCCCCGGACCGGGAAACAGGTATTTCGAAGCGGGCTTGCCCTGCTTGCGCGCCACATCTTCCTGCGCGTCGCGTTCGGCCAGCCAGTCCTGCACCGCGGCCCGTGCGGGCGGCGAGATCGGCACCATGCGCTCCTTGTCGCCCTTGCCGGTCACAAGGATCATCTTCGGATCGCCGCGCACCGCAGCCACCGGCAGGCCCACCAGTTCAGACACCCGCATCCCGGTGGCATAAAGCAATTCAACCAGCGCGCAGTTGCGCAGCCGTTCAGGCTCGGACCGGCCCTTGCGGCGGGCGGCGTCCAGCAGGCGCTCAACCTCGGGCAGCGAGAGCGTGCCGGGCAGGCGCTGACTGGCACCGGGGCCCTTGATGCGCAGGGCGGGGTTATCGTCGCGCCAGCCTTCCTCATGCGCAAAGCGGTAAAGCTGGCGCACCGCCGACAGCCTGCGCGCCCGCGTGGCCTTGGACAGCCCCTGCGCGTCGCAGAACACCAGATACGCCTCGACATCCTCGCGCGCGGCGCTGGCAAAGCCGCGCTTCTGGCGTTCCAGCCAAATGGCGAAATCTTTCAGATCGCGGCCATAGGCCAGTTGGGTGTTGCGCGCGGCCCCCAGATCGGCGGCTTGGGCTGCCAGAAAGCTGGAAATCCAACTGTCAGAATGAAGTGGGGCCGCCATTCAGCCCCGCCGTTCCAGCAGCATCAACTGCAAGGCGGTGCGGCGGGCGATATCCTCCAGCCCCAGCTTGCGCAGCACCGACAAGCCTTCCGTCACCTTCACCAACTCGCCGCGCAGGCCGGATTCGATGCGGATCATCGCTTGCAGCATCGCCTCGCCCACCCGCTTTTGCGCGATCAGCGCGGCGATGTCGTCGGGCAGTTGCGGGTCGGTAAAGGCGGGGGCGATGGCGCGCGCCATGCTGTCCGGTGCGATCAGGCCCGTGACCGACCCTGCCGCAAGGCCCGCCAGAAACGCGGTGCGCGCATCGGAAGCCGCATCGGGCGACTTCGCCAGCCGTTCATATTCGGGCGAGAGCAACCCCAGTTCATAGCTGATGCGCGCAGCGTCCCCCGTCAGGTGCATGGTTGCCAGCGGCCCTGCAAACAGGGTGGCAAAGGGCACCTCGATTTCCACATCCTTCATCCGGGCATAGGCCAGCGGCAGGCGTTGCTCGACCGCCGCGACATCGCGTTTGGTCAAGGCGGCATCGAAACGCTGAAACGCGTCGGCGCGGTCCCACACCCCGCCCGAGGCCGCAGGGGCGCGGTCGGTGTAAAGCCCGAGCAGCACGTTGGGCGCGATTGCGCCGGCGCGCGACAAACGCTCGGCGGCTTCGATCTGCGCTTTCCAACCGGCGTGGTCGGACAGATCGGCATGGGCGAAGGCCGGGGGCAGGGTGGCGGTGGGCAGGGGTTCGCCCAAGGCGTCGTAGATGCGCCAGACCAGCGGGGTGACGGGCTTGGGCGCAGGCGGCATCGGCTCGCCGTCAAACTGCTCGGGGTCAAGAAAGCGCGACAGCAGCGCGTCATCCTCGGCGCTGATGTTGCCCAAGGCCTGTGCCGTGCGCAGCGTGAGTGCCGCGGCATTCCAATCGCCCGCACGTGCCAGACAGAACACCCGCGTCGTCAGGGTGGGGGCAAGGCCGGGGGCGGATTTCAACACCTCGCAGGCCTTGTCTTCCTCGCCCGTCAACAGCGCCACGTCAAAGCTGCGGCGGAACAGTTCCGGCGAATTGGCAGCCCCCGCAGCCTCGATCAACGCCTGCGCCTGATCCAGCGCGCCGATGGTCAGCAGTTTGTCGATCCGCGCGATCAGCAAATCACCCGAGCCTGCCGAATCTGCCGGAGCCTCGGCTTCGGCCAACAGCAGCGTCATCAGCAAGGATTGCAGCACAGGCACGTCGCCCTGTCCGGCGGTGGCGATGTCACGCGCGATTTCGGCACTGTGGCCGATGCCCCACAGATCATGCGGAAAACCCGTCACCTGTGGCGGCAAAAGCCCCACCGCATCCAGCGAGGTGCCGCCCAGCACGGTGGTGGCCACCTGATCGGGCAGGGCATCTGTGGTGACTTTGGGTTCATTCGCGACGGGCGGCAGATTGGCTTGGCTGCCGTTCTTGATCGCCGCTGGAGCCAACGCCGCAGGCTCCACGGGTGCTTGCGGGGCAATGCCACCCTTGGGCATTGGGGTTTTCACCGATTGCGACAGCCAGTCGATTGCCGACAAAGGTTTCTTCTCGGCAGCAGCCATGCTGGGCAGAACGCTGGGCAACGCCAAAGCCAGCGCCGCAGCCAGACATCCGCCAAGGGTGTTAATCGACATTCAACGTCACCGGCAGCTTCACCTCGGATGCAGTCGGAGAAAGATCCGCGAGATAAGCGTAACCCGTTAGCCCAATGAAGCCAAGCACAGCCAATACCACCAAAACCTTGATCAGACGCCCCATGCCCGCTTCGCCTTCTACTGCTGCCGCAGGTTTTCCCTGCGCGATTGTTGTCGTGATTTCGCCACCGCGCGCAAAAGCCTTCGCAGCGTTGTGCAGATTATATATGGCATTTGCGCCGAGTTCACGCCATTCAGACAAGAAAGATATGCTTTGGGCGGCGATGCGCCATCAGGCGCTGCAAATCAAGGCAGACAGGGAAAAACATCGTGGCGCTGAAGAAAACCGTGGTGATGGTCGGGATGATGGGGGCGGGAAAAACCGCCGTGGGCACGGCGCTGGCGCGTCTGCTGGGGGTGCCCTTCGTTGATTCGGATGAAGAGATCGTGCGGGCGGCGGATCGCTCGATTGCCGAGATTTTCGCCCGCGACGGCGAGGCGTTCTTTCGCGCCCGTGAAACCGAGGTGATCGCCCGCCTTCTGCGCGGCGCGCCTTGTATCTTGTCCACGGGGGGCGGCGCCTATCTGTCGCAGGCCAACCGCACCCTGATCCACGAGGCCGGGGTTTCGGTCTGGCTGCGTGCCGATCTGGAGCTGCTGTGGCAACGCGTGCGCCACAAAAGCACGCGGCCGCTGCTGCGCACCGCAAATCCGCGCGAAACCCTGCGCGGGCTTTACGATGCCCGGCTTCCCTTCTACCAGATGGCCGATCTGACGGTTGATTCCTCGGCGGAATTGTCGGTCGAGGATATGGCGGCGCGCGTGGTCGAGGCTTTGCGCAGCCGCGCCGACGTGTTGGAAAGGGTCTGAAGATGAGCATGAACGTGGTCAATGTCGATCTGGGCGCGCGCAGCTACGAGGTGCGCATCGGCCAGGGTCTGATCGCGCAGGCCGGGCATCAGATTGCGCCCTTGCTGCATCGCCGCAAGGTGGCGGTGATCACCGATGATACCGTGGCGGCCCGGCATCTGATGGAGCTTGCCAAGGCGTTTGAGAATGAGGGCATCGCGATGACCGCGCTGACCATCCCGCCCGGTGAATCCTCGAAGGGGTGGGAGCAGTTCGCCCGCACGGTCGAATGGCTGCTGGAGCAGAAGATCGAGCGGCGCGATGTTGTGGTGGCTTTCGGTGGCGGCGTTGTCGGCGATCTGGTGGGCTTTGCCGCGGCGGTGTTGCGGCGCGGCGTGCGGTTTGTGCAGATCCCCACGACGTTGCTGGCGCAGGTCGACAGTTCGGTGGGTGGCAAGACTGGCATTAACACGCCGCAAGGCAAGAACTTGGTCGGCGCGTTCCATCAGCCCAGTTTGGTGCTGGCCGATATTGATGTGCTGTCGACACTCGCCCCGCGCGATTTTCTGGCGGGCTATGGCGAGGTGGTGAAATACGGCCTGTTGGGGGATGCCCGGTTTTATGACTGGCTTGAGGCGAATGCGGTTGAGATGGCGCGCGGCGATGTCGCCCTGCGGCAATATGCGGTGACACGTTCGGTTGAGATGAAGGCCGGTATCGTGTCGCGCGATGAGACCGAAGAGGGCGAGCGCGCGCTGCTTAATCTGGGCCACACTTTCTGCCATGCGCTTGAAAAGGCGACCGGATTCTCGGATCGTCTGCTGCATGGCGAGGGCGTGGCGATCGGCTGCGCGATGGCGTTCGAGTTGTCGCAGCGCCTTGGTCTATGCGCGCAGGAAGCCCCCAGCCGGGTGCGCGCGCATCTGAAGGCCTTGGGCATGAAGACCGATCTGCGCGACATCGACGGCGATCTGCCGGGCGCTGACGCGCTGCTGGCACTGATGGGGCAGGACAAGAAGGTGATCGACGGCAAGCTGCGCTTCATCCTTGCGCGTGGCATTGGTGAGGCGTTTGTGGCCGAAGACGTGCCGACCGATACCGTGCGCGCGCTGTTGGCGGATGCCTTGGCAGCGCGGCGCTAGATGCCGCATATCCACGCATCTGCCTAGTCTTTCGGCAGATTTTCGCGGGGTGCGCGCCCGGGTCTGAGCAAAACTGCAATTATTCGCTTGCACAATTCCGGGGTGGCGCATTTGATGGCAGAAATCATAACGGCAGGAAACACATGCCGATTCAGGGAACTACGGCTGCAAAGCCCATCGCAATCCGTGTGGCTGGCCTGCACAAATCCTTTGGCACGCATGAGGTGCTGAAAGGGGTGTCGCTGACCGCTTGCGAAGGCGATGTGGTGGCGATCATCGGCGGCTCGGGGTCGGGCAAATCGACCATGCTGCGCTGCATCAATTTTCTGGAAACCCCGTCCAGTGGCACCATCGAAATCGGTGGCGAGGCTGTTGCGATGCACACCGACGGCAGCCCGTCGGATCGGCGGCAGTTGGAACGCTTGCGGCAAAGCCTTGGTATGGTGTTTCAGAACTTCAATCTGTGGACGCACAAAACCGTGCTGGAAAACCTGATCGAAGTGCCGGTGCATGTGCTGAAACTGCCGCGCGCCGAGGCCGAGGCGCGGGCGCGCAAACTGCTCGCACGGGTCGGTCTGGCCGAGAAAGAGGGCGCGTATCCGGCCTATATGTCGGGCGGGCAGCAACAACGTGCGGCGATTGCGCGGGCGTTGTGCATGGAACCGCGCGCGATGCTGTTTGACGAGCCGACGAGTGCCTTGGACCCCGAATTGGTCGGCGAAGTGTTGCAGGTGATCAAGGGATTGGCCGATGAAGGCCGCACCATGGTGCTTGTCACGCATGAGATGAAATTCGCCCGCGAGGTCGCAAGCCACGTGATCTATCTGCACAACGGCGTGATCGAAGAACAGGGCCCGCCCGCCGAGGTGTTTGGGGCTCCAAAATCGGAACGACTGAAACAGTTCCTGAAAACAGTGGGTTAGCCCACATACTTAAACCAACCTGTGAGGATTGACCATGAAGAAATTCGCCATCGCTGCCGCAGCCTCGTTGCTGTTTGGCACCGCAGCCCTTGCCGCACCGCTGAAAATCGGTGTCGCGGCCGAGCCCTATCCGCCGTTCACCTCGCCGGATGCCAGCGGCAACTGGGTGGGCTGGGAAATCGACTTTCTTGGCGCAGTTTGCAAAAAAGCGGCTTTGGACTGTGTGATCACCCCGACCGCGTGGGATGGCATCATTCCGGCGCTGACGGCGGGCCAGATCGACGTGATCATGTCGTCTATGTCGATCAACGAGGAACGTGAAAAAAGCATTGATTTCACGGACAAATATTACAACACCCCGACTTCTGTGATGGCCACCAAAGGCGCGGGCATCCTGCCGACCCCCGAGGGGCTGTCGGGCAAGATCATCGGTGTGCAGGTCTCGACCATTCAGGAAGCCTATGTGCAGGCGCATTTCCCGGATGCCGAGCTGAAAAGCTACCAAACCTCGGACGAATCCTATCAGGATCTGGCAGCTGGCCGGATTGATGCGGTGGTCGCCGATTCCATCGTGGTGGCCGATTTCCTGAAAACCGAGCCGGGGGCGTGCTGCGAAAACGTCGGCAATGTCGCCGATGATCCGGTGATCTTGGGCCGTGGCGTGGGCTTTGGTCTGCGCAAGGGCGATCCGCTGAAAGAGACGCTGAACAAGGCGATTGCCGACGTGCGCGCCGATGGCGAATATGACGCGATCACCAAGAAATACTTCAGCATCGACATCTACGGCCCCGCAAACTGATGGTTTGCCCCCCTCCCGCACAGCTTTCCAGCCTGACCCTGCTTGGCTTTGGCGATTGCGGTTGGGGGGCGACCCTGCTTTGGGGCTTTGGCAATTCGCTGATGATCGCCCTTGGCGCCTATGCGATTGGCTTTTGCATCGGGGTGTCGGGGGCTTTTGGCAAACTTTACGGCGGGCCGGTCGCGAAAGACCTGCTCGCCGTTTACACGACGATTGTGCGGGCGGTGCCGGAACTGGTGCTGATCCTGATCCTGTATTACGCGGTGCCCGCGCTGATCAATCAGGTGCTGTTGGGCTTGGGGTATGAGCGGATCAACCTGCCGCAATTCATCACCGGCGTGGTGGTGTTGGCGGTGGTTCAGGGGGCTTATCAGATCGAGGTGTTGCGCGGCGCGATTTTGGCCGTGCCGCAGGGCCAGATCGAGGCTGCGCGCGCGATGGGGATGCCGCCGGTGATGCTGGCGCGGCGGATCACCTTGCCGCTGATGACCTCGAATGCGATACCGGGATTGGGCAATCTGTGGCTGAATGCCACCAAGGACACGGCTTTGTTAGCTGTGATCGGCTTTACCGAACTGACCAAGGCGACATTTCAGGCCTCGGCCACCACCAAGGCGTTTTTCACGTTTTACGGTGCGGCCATGGCGCTTTACATGGCGATTTCGCTGATCTCGATCCTGATCTTTGCCCGGCTTGAGAAGCGGTCTCGCCGTGGCCAACGCGAGCAGAGGGCGTGATGCGCGATTTTCTCAACCTGCGCCGGGTGATCATGATCGGGATTGCGGTCGGGTTGGTCGCGTGGTGCGCCTATGCGTTGCGGTGGGATTGGCTGGCGAACCCGAAGTATCAGTCGATGATGCTGCGCGGGTTGTGGCAGACGATCTGGATGCTGGTGGTGACGATGGTGATCGGGTTTGCGCTGGCGATCCCGATTGGCTTTGTGCAGGCGGCGGGGCCAAGGTGGCTGGCGTGGCCTGCGCGGGTGTTCTGCTCGGTGATCCGGGGCACGCCTTTGCTCATGCAGATTTGGCTTTTGTATTACGGGATCGGGTCGTTGTTTCCGTCGATCCCGTGGATCAGGGACTCGGCGATGTGGCCGATCTTGCGGCAGGCCTGGCCCTATGCGGTGCTGGCACTGTCGCTGTCGGTGGCGGGGTATGAGGGCGAGGTGTTGCGGGGGGCATTCAAATCGGTGCCGCATGGCCAGCTGGAGGCTGCCCGTGCGATGGGGATGCCAAGGTTCACCCTGTTCCGCCGCATCTGGCTGCCGCAGGCGATCCAGCGGGTGTTGCCGACGATTGGCGGCGAGACGGTGTTGCAGTTGAAATCAACGCCGCTGATCTCGACCATCACCATCATGGAAATCTATGATGTGGCAGGGCGGGTGCGGCGCGATACTTTGGTGGTTTATGAGCCGCTGCTGCTGCTGGCGCTGACCTATATGATCATCACGGCGATGATCGTTTTGCTGTTCAAATGGTTTGAAAGCCGGTTTCCCAGCAAGGTGGCTTGAGGCGTGGTCCCAACTCGGGACCTTTTATTGTCGTTTCAATTCAATGCGTTGACTCGGGTGATTTAACCAAATTTTAACTTTTGGGCATTGAGGCGTCGTTTTTGGTGGCGGCTGTGGGAGCCTTTGGCGGGGATATTTGGGCCAGTCTGAAAGCAAATTTTAGCGGTGTTCAGGATGCGCGCCGTGGTTGCGGTTCAGGTGCCGCCAAGCCGCAGTCGCGCGAACAGCACGCAGCCGTCGAGGCCGTTTTTTACCGCCAGCGCGTCGCCTCGGCGCAGCCAGTCGAGCCAGAGGCCGTCAAGGGTGGCCATGATCAGATCGGCGACGGCGGGGATGCGTTCAAACGCGTAGCCTGCGGCCATGCGATCAAGCAGCCGTTCCAGCGCGTCGCGGTGGCTGTCGTAAAGCGCGCGCTCAATCGAGGCGATCTCGGGTTGGGTCAGGGCTGCCGACCAAAGATCAACCTTCAGGCGCAGATGCGCAGGGGTCATCAGATCGGTGCTGAAGCCTGCCCGCAGAAAGCGGTCGAGGCGTTCGGACGGGGTGCCGCCGGGTTGGATCAGGGCGCGGCGGCCTGCTTCTTGCACCTGATCGGCGGCAAGGCGGAAGGCGGCGGACAAAACCTCGGCCATGTCTTTGTAGTGATAGGTCAGATGGCCCAGCGACAGCCCGGCCTCGGCTGCGACCTTGCGGGCGGTCAGGGCGGCGTGGCCGTGGTTTTGCAGCGCGCGCAGGGCGGCTTCGGCGATATGCTTGCGGCGGGTCTCGGCGGTGAGGCGGATTTGCGGCGGGCGGGAGGGCGTGTCGGACATCTGTTCTTTCCACGGGCAAGCAGAGGCTTGGGCGCGCTTCCCCCTTCACTTTCTGCCGGGATTCCCGCAGAAGGGCAACGCTTAGAGGGACATCCGATGACAAAATTCAGCTTTGATTTGCAGGCGACCGATGGTGCGGCGCGCACAGGTGTGATCCACACCCCGCGCGGCGATATCCGCACGCCCGCGTTCATGCCGGTGGGCACGGCTGCGACGGTAAAGGCGATGCTGCCGGATTCGGTGCGGGCGACCGGGGCGGATATTCTGCTGGGCAACACCTATCATCTGATGCTGCGCCCGACCGCCGAGCGGATTGCCAGCTTGGGCGGTTTGCACAAGTTCATGAATTGGCAGCGGCCGATCCTGACGGATTCGGGCGGGTTTCAGGTGATGAGCCTGTCGGCCTTGCGCAAGCTGACCGAGGAGGGCGTGCGGTTTTCCAGCCATATTGACGGCTCCAAGCATATGCTGTCGCCAGAGCGGAGCATGGAGATACAAAAGCTGTTGGGCAGCGATATCGTGATGTGTTTCGATGAATGCCCGGCGCTGCCTGCGACGGATGCCGAGGTGGCGAAGTCGATGGCTTTGTCGATGCGGTGGGCGCAACGCTCGCGCGATGCGTTTGGCGACCGGCCCGGACATGCGCTGTTTGGCATCATGCAGGGCGGCGTGACGCGGGATTTGCGCGAGGAATCGGCAAAGGCGCTGACGGCGATTGGCTTTGACGGCTATGCGGTGGGTGGTTTGGCGGTGGGCGAGGGGCAAGAGGCGATGTTTGGCGTGCTGGATTATGCGCCGGGGTTTTTGCCTGCCGATCGCCCACGCTATCTGATGGGCGTCGGCAAGCCCGATGACATCGTGGGCGCGGTGGAGCGTGGCATCGACATGATGGATTGCGTGTTGCCCAGCCGTTCGGGGCGGACTGCGCAGGGCTGGACCCGGCGCGGTCAGGTCAATCTGAAGAACGCGCGGCATATGGATGATCCGCGGCCTTTGGATGAGGCCTGCACTTGCCCGTGTTGTGCCAATTACTCGCGCGCCTATCTGCATCACGTGTTCCGCGCGCAAGAGATTATCGCAAGCATGCTGCTGACCTGGCACAACCTGCATTATTACCAAGAGTTGATGCAGGGCCTGCGCGATGCGATTGCGGCAGGGCGCTTGGCGGCGTTTGTGGCCGATTTCCACGCGCAGCGCGCCGCTGGCGATATTGAGCCGATCTGATGCGCGGGCTTTGGATCGCGGTTTGGCTGGGGTTTGGCGGGATGGCTGCGGCGGACCCCTATTGCAAGCCCAATGCGGCAGAACTGGCGGCTTTGCCGGGGATGCTTGCGGGGGATTGGCAGGGCCAGATCATGCAGGGCGTGGCTGTGCAGGCTGGTGTGCCGCATGTGTTGCCGGCAAGCGCTGCGCCTCAGCAGGCCTCTTTTTTGCTAAGCACGGAGGGCTTGGTGTTTTCAGACCGTATGCTGGCGCAAGCGATTGTGATGGGGCAGGCCACGTCCAAGATCATGCCGCATTTCGAACTGCCCGGTGAATCTGTGCTCGGGCCAGAGGAGTTGTTGGGTGACGCCTTGCGGTCCGCTAATGTCGACTGTCTGGCGCAGGATTTGCCACAGTTCGTGGGGCAAGCGGCGATGCCGAATGGGCTGACTGCAACCTTTCACAGCTATGCTTTGTCCGCCGATCTGATGCTGTTGGTGATGCAGGTGGGGCAGCTTGGCCCGGTGGCAAAAGCCGATGGTGACGGTGCCCGCGTGCTGATGCGCTATACCCGTTAGCTTGCTGCGAGGTTAAACTTGCCGCGCAAATGTGAAGCAATCGGGCCTTGCCCCTGCCGGGGCGTGGGTTCATGATTGCACCAGATAGAGTGGTTGAAAGCCGGGGTTGCCACACCCAGATACATAATCCGAAGGGGAAGGCCACTCGCGCTGCCGATGATCGGGGCCACGGCTTTCCTGCCAGATAAGGAATGCGATATGACAGATACACTCGCCACGAGCTACCCGGTTCTGCCGCTGCGTGACATCGTGGTTTTCCCGCATATGATCGTGCCGCTGTTCGTGGGGCGCGAAAAATCGGTGCGGGCGTTGGAAGAAGTGATGGCGGATGACAAGCAGATCTTGCTGTCCAGCCAGATTGATCCTTCTGTCGATGACCCGGCGACCGATGGTATTTATCAGATTGGCGTGCTCGCCAATGTGCTGCAACTGCTGAAGCTGCCCGATGGCACCGTCAAGGTGCTGGTCGAGGGCAAGGCGCGGGTGAAAATCACCGAATTCGTCGAAAACCCGAACTTCTTTGAGGCGCGCGCGGTGCGGCTGGAAGAGACGCCGGGCGACAAGGACGCTGCGGGCGCGATGGTGCGCGTGGTGGCCGAAGAATTCGAGCGCTATGCCAAGATCAAGAAAAACATCCCCGAAGAGGCTTTGTCGGCCGTGTCGGAAACGCGCGAGCCTGCGCGGTTGGCCGATCTGGTCGCGGGGCATCTGGGGGTTGAGGTTGGTCTGAAGCAAGACCTGCTGGAAACGCTGGATGTGGCCGAGCGGCTGGAGAAAGTTTACGGCCAGATGCAGGGCGAAATGTCGGTTCTGCAGGTGGAAAAAAAGATCAAGACCCGGGTGAAATCTCAGATGGAGCGCACCCAGCGCGAGTATTATCTGAATGAGCAGATGAAGGCCATTCAGAAGGAACTTGGCGATGGCGAAGACGGCCAGAACGAATTGGCCGAATTGGAAGCGCGGGTGAAAGCCACCAAATTCTCGAAAGAGGCGCGCGACAAGGCCGAGGCCGAGCTGAAAAAGCTGAAGAACATGTCGCCGATGTCTGCAGAAGCCACAGTCGTGCGCAACTATCTTGACTGGCTGCTGTCGGTGCCGTGGGGGGTGTCTTCCCGCGTCAAGAAAGATCTGGGTGCAGCGCAAAAGGTGCTGGACGCTGATCACTACGGGCTGGAGAAGGTCAAGGAACGCATCGTTGAATATCTGGCGGTGCAGGCGCGTTCGACCAAGCTGAAGGGGCCGATCCTGTGCCTTGTTGGCCCTCCGGGTGTGGGGAAAACCTCGCTGGGGCGGTCGGTGGCGAAGGCAACCGGGCGTGAGTTCATCCGGATTTCCTTGGGTGGCGTGCGCGACGAGTCGGAAATTCGCGGCCACCGCCGCACCTATATCGGTTCGATGCCCGGCAAGATCATTCAGGCGCTGAAGAAGGCGAAAACCACCAACCCGCTGATTCTGTTGGATGAGATCGACAAGATGGGGCAGGATTTCCGGGGCGATCCGGCGTCTGCAATGCTTGAGGTGCTCGACCCCGAACAAAACGCCACCTTCGTCGATCACTATATGGAGGTCGAATACGACCTGTCGAACGTGATGTTCATCACCACGGCCAACAGCTACAACATGCCCGGGCCGCTTTTAGACCGGATGGAGATTATCCCGCTGTCGGGTTACACCGAGGACGAAAAGCGTGAGATCGCCAAGGGCCATCTGGTGCCGAAACAGATCGCGGGCCACGCCTTGAAGAAGGGCGAGTTCAGCGTGACGGACGGGGCGCTGACCGAGATGATCCGCACCTATACCCGTGAAGCGGGCGTGCGGAATCTGGAGCGTGAGATTGCCAAACTGGCGCGGAAAGCTGTGACCGAGATCGTCAAGAAAACCGCGAAAGTGGTGGAAGTCACCGAGGATAAGCTGGAAGGCTATCTGGGCGTCAAACGCTATCACTATGGTCTGGCCGAGCAAACCGATCAGGTCGGCGTGGTGACGGGCTTGGCCTGGACAAGCGTCGGCGGCGATCTGTTGCAGATCGAAGCCCTGCGCTTGCCCGGCAAGGGCCGGATGAAGACCACCGGCAAGCTGGGCGATGTGATGAAGGAATCCATCGAAGCGGCGGCGTCTTTTGTGCGCTCGATCAGCCCCGAGTTGGGGGTGAAGCCGCCGAAGTTTGAGACGATGGATATCCACGTCCACGTGCCCGAAGGGGCGACGCCGAAGGATGGGCCGTCGGCGGGCCTTGCGATGGTGACCTCGATCGTGTCGGTGATCACCGGCATCCCGGTGCGCAAGGATATTGCGATGACGGGCGAAGTCACCCTGCGCGGCAATGCGCTGCCGATTGGCGGGCTGAAGGAAAAACTGCTGGCGGCTTTGCGCGGCGGCATCAAGACGGTGTTCATTCCGGCTGAGAATGAAAAAGACCTCGTCGAGATCCCCGATAACGTGAAGCAAGGCTTGCAGATCATCCCGGTGACCAATGTGCGCGACGTGCTGAAACAGGCCTTGGTGCGCCAACCCGAGCCTGTGGAATGGGACGAAGCCGCAGAAGAAGCCGCCGCCGCTGCGCGGGCTTTGAACGCGGGCAACCCTGCGGCGTCGCTGGCGCACTGATCCTGCGATCATGACAGGCAAAGGCGCGGGGGAAACCCTGCGCCTTTGTGCATTTATGCCCGGTTTGCTTCGGTTTTTCGGAAATTTCGCCGGTATTTGTTTCCCGATGGGCAGAAAATCTTCTAAGGTCGTTTCCAAACCAGAACCAATCGGAGCGCATCTATGCCCACCAAACCCGCGCCTGCGAAATCCAGCAAGGCTGCGCCGAAAGCTGCCGCCAAGCCCGTGGCGACCAAGACAGCCCCGCGCGCGGCTGCAAAACCGAAAGTCGCCGCCGTTGTGGCAGAGCCGAAAATCGCTGCCGTGGTGGCAGAGCCGAAAGTCAATGAGGTCAGCATGAACGAAGTTACCGAAATCGCCGAATCCGATGCAAAAGTTGTGGCGCAGATGAAGGTGAAAGACCTGATCGAGCGCGTGGCGGCTGCCTCGGATCACAACAAGAAAGACGTGCGCGCCATCGTCGAGGCGACGCTGGCAGAGCTTGGCAAGGCGCTGGAAGCCGGTGAAAGCCTGAACCTGCCGCCGTTCGGCCGGGTGCGGATTGCCAACCAGAGGGCGGATGCCTCGGGCCAGATGATGACGCTGAAGCTGCGGCGCGGCGGCGAAAAGAAGCCTGCGAAAAATGACGGCGAGGCTCTTGCAGAGGCCGGTGAAGCCAGCTAATACCCCGCCTACGGGAGATTAGCTCAGTGGTAGAGCGCGTCGTTCACATCGACGATGTCAGGGGTTCAAATCCCTTATCTCCCACCATCTTACGGAAAACGCGGCCCTCGGGTCGCGTTTTTTGTTGCGTCTCGGGGGTTGTGCTGGCGTGGCGGCTTGGCTATGAGGGCGGCGCGGGTTGTTAGCTCAGTTGGTAGAGCGTCTCGTTTACACCGAGAATGTCGGCGGTTCGAGCCCGTCACGACCCACCATTTTCACCCTTCAATGTCCGATTGGCGCGCGCCCGCTCGTTACGCGCAATCAGCGTGTGCCGCACCGCCTGGCGCGTGTGTTTCCGCCGATGACAGCGCGACAGGGTGTAACCCGATTTGCCTATTCGCACTTTATTCATATGGTTGCGGAATAGATGGTCGCACATCAGTCCATCACCACGATTGCATCAGCAGGAGCCAGCATGGCACTTTTCACAGGCAGCAACGCCGCGGACACCTTGTCTGACGGGGCGGGTAACGATCTTTTGCGTGGCTGGGCGTTGGGCAATCCAAGTGGCGATTTTGGCCCTGCGGATGACAATGACTTCCTGATTGCCGATTTGGGCCGCGATACTGTGCTGGGCGGCGGCGGTCTGGATACGCTTTATGGCGGCGCGGATGATGACAGTCTTTATGGCGGCACCGGCGCTGACACGCTTTACGGTGGCACCGGCAATGACGGGGTTTTTGGCGGCGCGGGCAATGATCTGATCTTTGTGGGGGTGGGCGAGGGCGCTGATCATGTCGATGGCGGCAGCGGCGTGGATTATCTGATCCTTGACCGCAGTTTCTCAACCGTGGGATTGAATTTCAGCATCGCTGATCCGGCGCTTGCGCAAACCCTCGGAGATGGCAGCGTGATCGTGGGGATTGAGCGGTTGCTGTTTCGCGGTGGCGCGGCGGGCGATCAGGTGGAGGGCGGGATTTACGACGATCAGCTTTTTGGCAATGGTGGCGCGGATACCTTGCTGGGCGGTGACGGCGCAGATGAACTTTACGGCGGCGCGGCGGCGGATCAGCTTTTTGGCGGGCTGGGCAATGATGTGGTGCTGGGCGGTGATTCTGCAGACACGCTGAACGGCGATGCGGGCGCGGACCAGCTGTTCGGCGGGGCCGGGTTTGATGTGCTGCACGGCGGGGATGGCGACGATATTGTGGTGGGCGGTGCGCAGTCTGACAAGCTTTACGGCGATGCGGGCGCAGATAAGATCTGGGGCGAACAGGGGCGCGATCTGATCTATGGCGGTCTGGACAATGATCAGTTGGTCGGCGGGATCGAGAATGACACCGTTTACGGCGACGCGGGCGACGACAGCCTGTGGGGCGAGACAGGGGTAGATCGGCTCGACGGTGGGACGGGCAGCGATTACCTTTACGGCGGCGCTGACAATGATCTGCTTTATGGCGGCGCGGACAACGACTATCTGTTTTCCGACAGCGGCGACGGGGCTGACAGCCTTTATGGCGGCGCAGGCATTGACTATGCCTATATCAACCGCAGCACTTCAACGCAGGCGATCAGTTTCTCGCAAGCGGCGGTGGTGACCTTGGCGGATGGCACGTTGCTCAATTCGATCGAGCGGGTGTTTTTCACCGCGGGCAGCGGCGCTGATCTGCTGACCGGCGGGCGGTACGAGGATGTTCTGGTCGGCGGCAGCGGCGCGGACACCTTGCGCGGCGGGGCCGGGGCCGACACGCTGACCGGTGGCGAAGGCGCTGATATGTTTGATTTTATCACCAGGGCGGTCAGCGGTGCCTTCGATACGATCACCGATTTCAACAGCGCCCAGGATACGATCCGGCTGGATCATCTGGTGTTCACGGGCACTGCGTTGGGCGGCTTGGCGGCGGGGGCGTTTGTGCTTGGCACCACCGCGTTGCAGGCGGATGACCGCATCCTTTATGACGCCGACAGCGGGGCATTGTGGTATGACCGCGACGGCTCGGGTGCGGCGGTTGCGGTGCAGTTTGCTCAGGTGACGGCGGGATTGGCATTGACGGCAGACGATTTCACCATCCTGTAACCGCGCATCTGCGCACAGCCAGCGCGCGGGCATGGCGGTTGGGTGCGCGCGCTGCTGCGCCTATGTTGGTCGCAACAGATGGAGGCGTAAAATGAGCTGGAATCCTTTGTTGGACACGTCGATTCCGATTGGCGATCAGGTGGATGCGATTGAGGCGCTGATCATTCCGCGCGCCCGCGATCTGGGTGGGTTTGAGGTGCGCCGCGCGCTGCCCTCGGCGCAGCGGCAGATGGTGGGGCCGTTTATTTTCTTTGATCAGATGGGCCCTGCCGAATTTATCACCGGCAAGGGCGTCGATGTGCGCCCGCATCCGCATATCGGGCTTTCGACGGTGACCTACCTGTTGAAGGGGCGGATGCATCACCGCGACTCGCTGGGCACCGATGCCTGGATCGCGCCCGGAGAGGTCAATCTGATGCAGGCGGGCCATGGCATCACCCATTCCGAGCGCACCGATGGCGCTTTGCCGCAAACGCTGTTCGGCTTGCAGACCTGGCTGGCGCTGAGCCGCGCGCAGGAAGATGTACCGCCCGCGTTTCACAATCTGGGCGCGGATGCGCTGCCGGTGCTGGAGGCCGAGGGCAAGCAGGTGCGGCTGATTTTGGGCAACGCCTGGGGGGCGACAGTGCCGCTTGGTTTGTCGTCCGAGACGTTCTACGCCGATGCCACACTGGCCCCCGGCGCAAGCCTGCCGCTGCCCGATGAGCATGAGGATCGCGGCGTGTATGTGCTGGCGGGCGAGGTGTCGCAGGGCGGGCAGACCTATGGTGTGGGGTCGATGCTGGTGTTCCGGCCGGGGGATGGCATCTCGGTCAAGGCCGGGGCGGAGGGCGCGCGGATCATGGTGCTGGGCGGGGCCACGATGGACGGGCCGCGTCATATCTGGTGGAATTTTGTGGCATCCAGCAAAGAACGGATCGAGGCCGCGAAAGAAGCATGGCGGGCGGGTGATTGGGCGCATGGGCGGTTTCAACTGCCACCTGCCGACAATGCCGAATTCATCCCCGCGCCCGAGCATTGAACCGCCGCCTTGGCGAAAAACCCAGATCGTTGAAAAACATCAGTGAACCTGCTTGACGCCGCTTTGCCCCTTGCGTAATACCCCGACACGTTCAAGAGATTGAACGCCTCGGGCAACCGGGGGCAAGGCGGCGGTGGTAGCTCAGTTGGTTAGAGTACCGGCCTGTCACGCCGGGGGTCGCGGGTTCGAGCCCCGTCCACCGCGCCACTTGCCCCTAGGTCGCCAGATGTGAAAAGCGCGGTGGTAGCTCAGTTGGTTAGAGTACCGGCCTGTCACGCCGGGGGTCGCGGGTTCGAGCCCCGTCCACCGCGCCATTTCACAAAATCCCCGTATTTGCCTGAGCCGCTGACTTTTTTGCCCGGCGTGCGTGAGGTTTTGCACCTCACACTCCGCAGAGTATTTTTGCCAAGATGAAGAAAATTTTAGGCAAGTTTTATCGGTTTTGGCCGCGGTTTGCTTTGGTCACAGTTTCATCCGGTAGCGCACATGGCCGTCGCTGGGGGTGAAGCTGTCATACAGGCTGCGGGCGGTGGCGTTGCCTTCATCGGTGTGCCAATAAAGCCGCTGCCAGCCGTTGGCTTTGGCCAAGGCCGCAAGGTCTTCGATCAGGGCGCGACCGACGCCTTTGCCGCGCGCATCCGGGCTTACGAACAGGTCTTCCAGATAGCAATCGTCGCCCATCACCCAAGTGGAGGGGTGGTGCAGATGCACGGCAAAGCCCAGAACGGTATCGCCTTCAACCGCCAGCCGGATGCGCATCGGGCTTGCGGGATCATGCGCGCGCGCCCAGGTGCGGGCGGTGATTTCGGGGGCAAGATCGACCTTGTAGAACGCCAGATACTGCGCCCAAAGCGCGCGCCATCCGGTTTCATCCTCCGGTGTGGTATTGCGGATTTGAAGTGTCATTTCAGGGCCTTGTGCTGGAGGGATCACGGCGGAATCTCGCAGCTTTCACGCCGCTTCACAAGCCGGTGCCCCCCGATTTCCTTTTGCGGGCAGGGGTGTATAAAGCCCGTGAAGCCGGGATCTGCCGGACGGAAAAAACCTCCGCCGACGCGACAGACCAAGACGGTTTCGACGGATGACCGAAGGGGTGCGCCCCCGGTCCAAAGTTCGGAGTGACGCTTATGCGTGCTTACTTGCTTCCCGCAACCATCATGCTTTCCATCGGCGCAGGCTCGATTGCCATGGCCGCGCCGACCACCACCGATGGGGTGATCAAATCGCTGGATATGAAAACCCATACCGTCACGCTGGCGGATGGCACCGCCTATATGTTGCCGAAGGGGTTCAAGGACCCGGGGCTGAAGGTGGGCGAAAAGGTCGCCGTGGTCTGGGATATGAAGGGCCATGTGCACGAGGCCAGTGCGGTCAGCATCGTGAAAAGCTGACGCTGCAAGATTGCCGCTGTGGCGGGGGGCGGGGGCCGGCGAGGCCCCCGCTTTTGTCATGCCAGTTTCTGCAGGATGCGCGCCCACGAGCGGATGCCCTTGTGGAAGCATTCCAGATCGTATTTTTCATTCGGGCTGTGGATCTGATCATTGTCGCGGCCAAAGCCCACCAGCATCGCATCCATATCCAGATAGGTCTTGAAATAGCCCGCGATGGGGATCGAGCCACCGCAGCCGATATAGGCGGCGGGCACGTGCCACTCATCCGTCAGGGCTTGGCGCGCGGCCTCGAAGGCTGGGTCGGCGATCGACATCACGCTGGCGCCACCGCTGCCGTGGCTTTTCCATTCCACCCGGCAATCGGCGGGGACCTGTGCCTCGACCCAAGCGCGGAAATTGGCGCGGATGGCTTCGCCGTCTTGCTCGCCCACCAGCCGGAACGACACTTTCGCATGGGCCTGTGCGGGCAGCACGGTTTTGAAGCCCTCGCCGGTATAGCCGCCCCAGATGCCGTTGATCTCAGCCGTCGGGCGCGACCACAGCATTTCCAAGGGCGTGCGGTCTTGTTCGCCAATCGGGATCGAGAGGCCAACATCGCCAAGGTATTTCGCGTGATCGAACGCCAGCGATTGCCATTGCTGGCGGATGGCGTCGGGCAATTCGGTGACGCCATCGTAGAAATTCGGGATCACGATGCGGCCGGTGGCGTCGGTCAGGTTGCCAAGGATTTTCGACAGGATCTTGATCGGGTTCGCCGCAGCGCCGCCGTAAGAGCCCGAATGCAGGTCTTTGTTGGCGGCGTGGATGGTCATCTCCTCGCCCAGCAGGCCGCGCAGCATGGTGGTGATGGCGGGGGTGTTGTCACCGAACAGGCCGGTGTCGCAGATCAGGGCGATGTCGGCGCGCAGTTCGGCGGCGTTTTCCTGCATGAACGGGATCAGGCTAGGCGAGCCCGATTCTTCCTCGCCCTCAAGGAAGATCGTCAGGCGGCCGGGCAGGCTGCCATGCACGGCTTTCCAGGCGCGGCAGGCCTCAAGAAACGTCATAAGCTGGCCTTTGTCGTCCGAGGCGCCGCGTGCGCGGATCACTTTTCCGGCAGCGGTGTCTTGCACTTGCGGATCAAACGGGTCGCGGTCCCACAGCGTCAGCGGATCGACCGGTTGCACATCATAGTGGCCGTAGAACAGCAGGTGCTTTTCACCGCCGTTCGGACTTTCACCGCCGCCATGTGCCACCACCATCGGATGGCCGGGGGTGGGGCGGCTGGCTGCTTCAAACCCCAAGGATTTCAGGTCTTCGACCAGCCAATCTGCGGCGCGGGCGCAATCGGCCTTGTAGGCCGGGTCGGTCGAAATCGACGGAATACGCAGCAGGTCAAGCAAGCGGTCAAGCGCTTGCGGCAGATCGGTGTCGATACGCGACAGCACAGCATCCAGGCTCATCGGGGTCTCCTTCAGATATCGGCGAATATTGGCAAGCGCGACCCTAACAGGCCGGGGGGGACTGTCCAGTGGCGGCGGGCTGCGCTAAATAGGGGTAAGTTCAGGCAGCCGGAGATGTGGCATGATGAAATATATGGTGGCGGGTGCGGCGCTGGCGTTGGGGCTGGCAAGTGCCGGTGCAGCCGAAGCGGTGAAGACCGAGACGGCGGCGTTGGGTGGATCAAGCATCACCCTGCATGTGCAGCCGTTTCTGACCGAGACAGAGCTTGCGACGCTGCGGGTGGTGATGACCAACCCCGAAGCGCTGGCGATTTTTGTGCCCGATACCAGCAAGGGCTTTGCGGCCTTGGCGGTATCGCCCGACGATGGCTTCTTGCCGGAAGGCGCGCCCGCGGCCTCGGCGCAAGCGATTGGCGGATTGCCCGATGCGGCGGCGGCGGCAAAAGATGCGCTGGCGGCTTGTGACAAGTTGCGCAAGGGCGAAGCCGCCTGTGTGCTGGTGCTGGAGATTGCGCCCAAGGCCTGAGGCCTGTGGCGTGGCAAATTGCCGTCTTTCGCCCGCCCGCGGTTTGACGCACATCAAGGTATCTTGTGGCCATATGTTTTAGCAGGGCTGCAAGATGATGGAGAACAAAATGAACTACGACGCCGCCCTTGATACCGCGATTGGCCGTTTGCACGACGAGGGGCGCTACCGCACCTTCATCGACATCGAGCGCCGCAAGGGCGCTTATCCGCATGCGGTCTGGCGCAAGCCGGATGGGTCCGAGGCCGATATCACGGTGTGGTGCGGCAATGATTACCTTGGCATGGGGCAGCATCCGGTGGTGCTGGCCGCGATGCACGAGGCGCTGGATGCCACTGGCGCAGGTTCGGGTGGGACGCGCAATATCTCGGGCACGACCGTGTATCACAATCAGCTAGAGGCCGAACTGGCCGATCTGCACGGCAAGGAGGCGGCCTTGGTGTTCACCAGCGCCTATATCGCCAATGATGCCACGCTTTCGACGTTGCCCAAGCTGTTTCCCGGCCTGATCATTTATTCGGATGCGCTGAACCATGCCTCGATGATCGAAGGTGTGCGGCGCAATGGCGGGGCGAAGCGGATTTTCCGGCACAATGACGTGGCGCATCTGCGTGAATTGCTGGCGGCGGATGATCCGAGCATCCCGAAGCTGATCGCGTTTGAATCGATTTACTCGATGGATGGCGATTTCGGCCCGATCAAGGCGATCTGCGATCTGGCAGAGGAATTTGGCGCGCTGACCTATATCGACGAGGTGCATGCGGTGGGCATGTATGGCCCGCGCGGCGCAGGGGTGGCGGAACGTGACGGTTTGATGGGCCGGATCGACATCATCAACGGCACTTTGGCCAAGGCGTATGGGGTGTTTGGCGGCTATATTGCTGCAAGTGCGAAGATGGTCGATGCGGTGCGTTCCTATGCGCCGGGGTTCATCTTTACCACCTCGCTGCCGCCTGCGGTGGCGGCGGGGGCTGCGGCCTCGGTGCGGTATCTGAAGGGGGCGCAACATCTGCGCGATGCCCAGCAAAATGCCGCGCGTATTCTGAAGATGCGCCTGCGCGGTTTGGGCCTGCCGATCATCGACAATGGCACGCATATTGTGCCCGTGCATGTCGGCAACCCCATCCATTGCAAGATGCTGTCTGACATGTTGCTGGAGCAATTCGGCATTTACGTGCAGCCGATCAACTTCCCCACCGTGCCGCGCGGCACCGAACGGCTGCGGTTTACCCCGTCTCCGGTGCATGATTCGCAGGCGATTGACGCAGTTGTGAAGGCAATGGACGCGCTTTGGGGCCAGTGTGCGCTAAATCGTGCCGAAGCTGTGGCGTAAATGTCTTTCTGCACATGCAGAATCGCTTGCTGCGTGCTAAGTTTTGCCCAATAGACAAAACATGAGTCGCCCCTAAGGGTGACAGGGATATCGGGGCAGAAATGGGGCTCAGCGCATGATCGGGCGGAGAGTGAAAACTCCGGCAGCCGAATTGGACAAGCCGAAAGGTTTTGACGATTTTGAGCTGCGCTTGGGCGACCTGATGCGGGGCGAGCGTGCCACGCTGGGCAAAAGCCTGCTTGATATTCAGCGAGAGTTGAAGATCAAGGCCACCTATATCGCCGCGATTGAAAATGCCGATGTCTCGGCGTTTGAAACCCCCGGTTTCATCGCGGGCAACGTGCGGTCTTATGCGCGGTATCTGGGGATGGACCCGGATTGGGCCTTTGCCAAGTTCTGCCGTGAAGCGAATTTTGAAGTGGCGCATGGCATGTCGGCGGCGGCCTCGTCGGTGTCGATGACGGCGATGCGGGCGCGGCAGGTGGCCAATGAGGGGCGCGAGGGGTTTGGCGATCTGAACACCGCGTTCATTCCGCGCAACGAAAGCCTGTTTGCCCGGGTTGAACCCGGCGCGATTGGCTCGCTGGCGGTGCTGGTCGCGTTGATCGGGGCGCTGGGGTATGGCGGCTGGTCGGTGCTCCAGGAAGTGCAGCGCGTGCAGCTTGCCCCGGTCGAACAAGCCCCGGTGGTGGTGGCCGAGTTGGACCCGCTGGCAGGCGTCAAAGCCGCGCCCGAGCAGGTGGCCGATGCTGGTGCCGATGCGCAGGCGGGCAGCGATACGCAGGCGGGCAGCGATCAGCTTGACCGTTTGTATCAGCCCGAGGCGTTGGAGGCTCCGGTGCTGACCGCGCGCGACGGCCCGATCGGCACGATCAATCCGCGTAGCGCGGGCGTGCTGACGGCGGATGCAGGCGCAACCGATCCTGCGCCGCAAGACAGTTTGCAGGCGGCGATTGACGACACGGTGCAGGTTGTGGCGGATGCCAAGCCGGGCGTCGAAGTGCTGGCCGTGCGCCCGTCGTGGGTGCGGGTGTCGGCGGCGGACGGCACGGTGCTGTTCGAGAAAATCCTTGATGCGGGCGAGCGTTACGCGGTGCCGCCGTTGCAACAGGCGGCGGTCTTGCGCTCGGGCAACTCGGGCTCGATCTATTTCGTGGTCAATGGCAAGACTTACGGCCCAGCAGCACCCGGCGCGCAGGTGGTCAAGAACGTGGCCCTGTCGGCCGAGGCGCTGACCACCGGCTATCAGACCGCCGATATCAGCGGCGACGCTGATCTGGCGCAGTTTGTGAATGTGGCCGATGCCAGCCTGCCCGCCGCACCGGTGGTGCCGTCGGAATAGGCCTGCACAAAGTTGATGAAGGCAATGGCCCCGGACGGTTGCTCCGGGGCTTTTGCTTGTCTATCTATAGGCCGACAGAAGGAGCCCGCGATGACCCATAATCCGATCCGCCCCTGGCGCAATATCGAGCGGCGGGTGTCGCGGCAAATACGTGTCGGCAAGGTCTTGGTGGGCGGCGATGCGCCGATTTCGGTGCAGACCATGACCAACACGCTGACCACCGATGTGGCGGCAACGATCGCGCAAATTCAACGCTGTGCGATTGCGGGCGCGGATATCGTGCGGGTCTCCACCCCGGATGAGGGCAGCACGTTTGCGCTGCGCGAGATCGTCAAAGAATCGCCGGTGCCGATCGTGGCGGATATCCATTTCCACTACAAACGCGCGATTGAGGCGGCCGAGGCGGGGGCGGCTTGTCTGCGCATCAACCCCGGCAATATCGGCAATGCGCAGCGCGTGCGCGATGTGGTGCAGGCGGCGAAGGATCACGGCTGTTCGATCCGCATTGGCGTCAACGCGGGCAGTCTGGAAAAGCATCTGCTGGACAAATACGGCGAGCCTTGCCCGGATGCGATGGTGGAAAGCGGGATGGATCACATCCGATTGCTTTTGGACAACGACTTCCACGAGTTCAAGATTTCGGTGAAGGCGTCAGACGTGTTCATGGCTGCCGCCGCCTATCAGCAACTGGCGATGGCGACCGATGCGCCGATCCATCTGGGGATCACCGAGGCGGGCGGGCTGGTGTCGGGCACGGTGAAATCGGCGATTGGCCTTGGCAATCTGCTGTGGTCGGGAATTGGCGATACCATCCGCGTCAGCCTGTCGGCGGACCCGGTGGAAGAAGTGAAAGTCGGGTTCGAGATTTTGAAATCGCTGGGCCTGCGCCATCGCGGGGTGACGATCATCTCTTGCCCGTCCTGTGCGCGGCAGGGGTTTGACGTGATCAAGACGGTGTCGGCGCTGGAGGACCGTTTGGCGCATATCACCACAAGCCTGAGCCTGTCGATCATCGGCTGCGTGGTCAACGGGCCGGGTGAGGCGCTGATGACCGACATCGGCTTTACCGGCGGTGGCGCGGGGTCGGGGATGGTGTATCTGGCGGGCAAGCAAGATCACAAACTGGGTAACGAGGGCATGGTGGATCACATCGTCGCCTTGGTCGAGAAGAAGGCGGCAGAGATTGAGGCCGCAGCGGATGAGTCGGCTGCGCAAGCTGTCTGACGCCGTGCCATTGGCCGCCCGTGCGCGGGGGTTTCACACCCCCGCGCCCGCTTGCTGTGCCAGCAACCGGGCTTCCCCCGTGGAGTATTTCCACCAAGATGAAGCAAAATTTTAGATAAGTTTTATTAATTTCGGGATGGAGCGGGTTGGCCTAGCTTTTACGCTCGGACGCCACGATCTGCTGCATACCGTCCAACGGCACGTAGCCGCGCAGCATCTGGCTGTCGATCACGAAGGTCGGCGTGCCGCTGATCTGCATTTTGGTGCCAAGCTCTTGGTTGGCGGCGATCACGCTGCTGACCTCATCCGATGCCATGCGGTCAAGCACGGGCTTGGGCTCGAAGCCAAGATCGGTGGCAAGGCGGCCCAGTGTTTCGGCATCGGGCGCGCCGCGCAGGGTGATCAGCGCGTCATGGGCTTTTTTGTAGGCGTCATTGCCGTGCAGTTGCAGCACCGCGATGGCGAAGCGGGCCGAGGTGACGGAATCTTCGCCCAAGATCGGGTATTCTTTCAGCACAAGGCGGATGTTGCCGTCCGCTTTCACCAGATCTTCGACCTCTTGATAGGCCTTGCGGCAATAGCCGCAGCGGTTGTCCATGAACTCGACGACGGTGACATCGCCATCGGGGTTGCCGCCGACCCACGAGGCCTTGTCGGCAAAGAGATCGGCCTTGTGATCGGTCACCAGTTGCTTGTCGGTGGCCTGCTCGGCCTGGGCCTGGCGGTCTTGCAGCACGTTCATCGCCTCGACCAGCACTTCGGGGTTTTCCAGAAGGTAGGCTTTCACCTCGGCACGAAAGGCGGTGCGCTCGGCTTCGGTCATCGCGGCCGGACCTTCGGCAAGGGCGGGGGCGGCGAGGGTGCAGGCGAGCAGGGCAGCGAGAACGGGCAGGCGGGGCAGGAACGGGCGGGGCAGGAACGGGCGCATCGGGGGAACCTCGGGGTGGGCCGGACGGGTCGGCCGGGGTTGACGAACGCCTTGTCGGCGGGACTATTGGCGGCAACAATAGGGGCAGGGTGATGGATAGATCAAGCCGGGGTCAGGTTGATCCCTTCATTGTGATGGATATGGTGGCGGAAGCCGCATCGCTTGAGGCTGCGGGCCGCCGGATCATTCATATGGAGGTGGGTCAGCCCTCGACCCCTGCGCCGGCGGGGGCGCTTGCGGCGCTGGCGGCGCGGATGGGGGCCGATGCTTTGGGCTATACGGTGTCGTTGGGGATACCAGAGCTGCGGGCGGGGATCGCCGCACTTTATCAACGCTGGTATGGGGTTACGCTGAACCCCGCGCGGGTGGTTGTGACCGCCGGATCGTCGGGGGCGTTTCTTTTGGCCTTCACCGCGTTGTTCGATGCGGGCGACCGGGTGGGGATGGGCGAGCCGGGCTATCCGTCTTACCGCCAGATCCTGAAGGCGTTGTCGTTGCAGCCGGTGGGGATTGCGACGAAGCCTGAGAACCGTTTGCAGCCGGTGCCTGCGGATTTGGACGGCGTGGAGATGAAGGGGCTGATCGTGGCCTCGCCCGGCAATCCTTCGGGCACGATGCTGTCAAAAGATGCCTTGCGCGATCTGATCGGCTATGCGCAAAGCCGCGGGATCAGCTTTGTCTCGGATGAGATTTACCACGGGCTGCATTACGGTGCGCGCGCGCATTCGGCGCTGGAGATCAGTGACGATGTCTATGTGATCAACAGCTTTTCGAAGTATTTCAGCATGACCGGCTGGCGGGTGGGCTGGATGGTGGTGCCCGAGGATCACATCCGCACCGTCGAGCGGTTGGCGCAGAACATGTTCATCTGCGCGCCGCATGTGTCTCAGGTGGCGGCTTTGGCGGCGCTGGACTGTATTGAGGAAATGGAGGCCAACCGCGCGGTTTATGCCGAAAACCGGCGGTTGATGTTGGAGGGCTTGCCGAAAGCCGGGTTTGACAAGATCGCGCCGCCCGATGGCGCGTTCTACATCTATGCCGATGTCAGTGACTTCACCGAAGATTCATTGGCCTTTGCGCGCGACATTCTGCACAAAGCCGGGGTGGCGGTGACGCCGGGGTTGGACTTTGACCCGGTGCGCGGGCGGCAGACCTTGCGGTTTTCCTATGCGCGCGGGACGGCGGATATCGTGGAAGGGTTGGCGCGGCTGAGCGCGTATATGGGGCAGAGGGCGGAGCCTCCGGCGGGGATATTTAAGAACAGATGAAATCGCTTTTTAGTCTTGTTTTAGTGATTTGCGGGCTGGCTTTTGCCGGGCAGGCGCAACAGCTTTCGGGCTTGGCGAAGTTTCAGCCCGCAGCGTCGGAGATCGTCGATGCCGGGTCTGGCGTGCAGATTGATCTGGGGCTGTCGCAGGCGGTGCCGTGGCGGGTGCGGGTGCTGGATGATCCGGCGCGGCTGGTGGTGGATTTCCGCGAGGTGGATTGGGCGGGCCTTGCCGATATGCCGCAGGCCAGCGATGCGGTGGTGGCGATGCGGGCGGGGGTGTTTCGCCCCGGCTGGTCGCGGCTGGTGCTGGAACTGGCAAGCCCGATGCAGGTGACCTCTGCCGAGATGCGCACGGATGGCGCGGTTGGTGTGCATCTGCGGCTGGAGCCTGCCAGTGCGGAAAGTTTTGCGGCGCAAGCGGCGCTGCCGGAGCCTGCCGAATGGACGCTGCCGCAGCCTGCGCTGTTGGCGCCTGCGCCGAAAAAGCCGGGCAAGCTGGTGGTCGTGCTGGACCCCGGCCATGGCGGCATTGATCCCGGCGCCGAGCGGGACGGGCAGAACGAAAAGACTCTGGTGCTGAAATTCGCCCGCGAGTTGAAAGAGGCGCTGCTGCGCGATGGTGGCTTTGATGTGGTGATGACGCGGGACGACGATGTGTTCGTGCCGCTGGAGACGCGGATCTCGATTGCGCATCAGGCCGGGGCGGGGGTGTTTTTGGCGCTGCACGCCGATGCGATTGCCGAGGGTGATGCGGTGGGGGCCACGATCTACACGCTTTCTGCCGATGCCAGTGACGAGGCCTCGGCCGCGCTGGCCGAGCGGCATGACCGCGATGATCTGCTGGCGGGGGTCGATCTGAGCCAGCAGGATGATCTGGTGGCCGAAGTGCTGATGGATATGGCGCGCACCGACACCAGCCCGCGCACCGAGCGTCTGGCCATGGCGCTGGAGACGGCGATCAAGGCGCAGGGGCTGAAAATGCACCGCCATCCGCGCCAGCAGGCGAGTTTTTCGGTGCTGAAATCGGCGGATATCCCGTCGCTTTTGCTGGAGTTGGGGTTTTTATCCTCGGAGCGTGATCTGAAGCGGCTGAACGATCCGACATGGCGCGCGACGATGGCTGCGGCGGTGGTGTCGGGGTTGAAGGCCTGGGCCAAACAGGATGCGGGTTTGCAGGCGCTGCCGCTGAAGTGATGGCGGCACATCGCCCGTTATGAAAAATCGCAGCGGAGTGTTTTGACCTTTCCGCCCGCCCGCGTGTATAAGCGCGCGTGCGGGGGCAGGGTGCCTGTCGCGATTGCGGGAATGACAAGCGTGCTCAGGTTTATCGGCTCTTTCTTCGGGGGCATTTTCACGACGATCACGCTTGGTCTGTTGTTCGGCGCGTTGACCTTGGGCGCGGTGTTCTGGATGTATTCGGCGGACCTGCCGAGCCATGACAGCCTTGCGCAATACTCGCCGCCGACGATCAGCCGGATTTATTCCGGCGAGGGCCGGATTATCGACGAATTCGCCAAGGAACGCCGCCTGTTCGTGCCGATCGAGGATATTCCGGTGCTGGTGCGCGATGCGTTCATCTCGGCGGAAGACAAGCATTTCTACACCCACAAGGGCTATGACGTGCAGGGCATGATCTCGGCGGCGTGGGATGCGATCAAATCGGGCGGCAAGAACGCGCGGGGGGCCTCGACCATCACGCAGCAGGTGATGAAGAACTTCCTGCTGGATGGCTCGCGTTCGGTGGAGCGGAAGGTGAAGGAATTGATTCTGGCGTCGCGGCTGGAACAGACCTTGTCGAAGGACAAGATCCTTGAGTTGTATCTGAACGAGATTTTTCTGGGCCAGAACAGCTATGGCGTGGCCGCAGCCGCGCAGACCTATTTTAACAAATCGCTGGATCAACTGAGCCCGGCTGAGGCTGCGACCCTCGCCTCGATGCCGAAAGCGCCCAGCGATTACAATCCGGTGACGCAAAAGGAACGCCTGACCGCGCGGCGCAATTATGTGCTGAACGAGATGTTCCAGAACGGCTATATCGACGAGGCCAGCTATAACGAGGCCAAGGATGAGCCGCTGAAATCGGTGCAGAACGGCGATTATCCGGCGTTCCGCGAGGCTTTGCCGCCGCGCGATTACTTCACCGACGAAATCCGCCGCCAGTTGTCGGGGACGTTCGGCGAGGAAGAATTCTTTGGCGGGGGCCTCTCGATCCGCGCCACCGCAGACCCCGAATTGCAGGAAATCGCCGCTGTTGCCCTGCGCCGGGGCTTGGAGAAATACGACCGCAATCAGGGGGTGTGGCGCGGCACTGGCAAGACCCTGCCCACGGAAGTTCTGGGTGATGAGGCTGCTTGGCGTAAAGCCTTGTCCGAGGTCAAGGACATGCCGCGCGATGTCACCGGCTGGCATGTGGCGGTGGTGCTCTCGTTGGGCGAGACCACGGCTGAGGTCGGCGTCGAGGGCGTCGATGGCACGCAGGAAATCCCCGCCGCCGACGTGACTTGGGCGCGCAAGCGGCTGGAGAGCGGCAAGCTGGGCAAGAAAGCCCGTGTGCCTGCCGATCTGGTTTCGGTGGGCGATGTGGTGATGGTGCGGCAAGTCACCGATGACAAAACCGGCGATTTCGTGCGCTGGTCGTTGCGGCAAGTGCCGGAAGTGCAGGGCGGTTTCATGGCGATGGACGTCAACACCGGCCGTGTGATGGCGATGCAGGGCGGCTTCAGCTATCAATCCTCGGTGTTCAACCGCGCGACGCAAGCGACGCGGCAACCGGGCTCCAGCTTCAAGCCGTTTGTCTATGCGGCGGCGCTCGATTCGGGGTTCACCCCTGCGACGATCATCGTGGACGCCCCGATTGAGGTGGAAACGCCGCAAGGCCTGTGGACGCCGAAGAACTCGACCAACAAATTCTACGGCCCGACCCCGATGCGCACCGGCATCGAGCAATCGCGCAACCTGATGACCATTCGTATCGCGCAGGAAATCGGCATGCCGCTGGTGGCCAGCTATGCCGAAAAGTTTGGCGTTTACAAACCGATGCAGCCGTTCCTTGCCAATGCCTTGGGCGCGCAGGAAACCACGCTTTACAAGATGGTCGCGGCCTATGCGATGTTCGCCAATGGCGGCGAGCGGGTGGAGCCGACCCTGGTGGACCGCGTGCAAGACCGTTACGGCAAGACGATCTATCGCCACGATCAGCGCAAATGCGAGGATTGTAACTCTCCGCGCCTGCCGAAGGGTGACGGTGTGAAGATCGACAGCAACCGCGAGCGGGTGATGGATGCGATCACCGCCTATCAGCTGACCTCGATGATGCAGGGCGTGATCCAGCGCGGCTCGGGCACGGGCGTTAAATTGCCGGTGCCGGTGGCGGGCAAGACCGGCACGACCAATGACGCCAAGGACGTGTGGTTCATCGGCTATACCTCGAACACGGTGGCGGGCTGCTACATGGGGTTTGACCAGCCGCGCAGCTTGGGGCCGGGGGCGTTTGGCGGCACCTTGTGCGTGCCGATCTTTCAGGAATTTATGAAAGAGGTGGTCAAGCGCCGCGGCGGCACCGCGTTCAAAGTGCCGCCGGGCGGCTATTTCCAGAATATCGACCGCTTTACCGGTGCGCTGCTGGGGCCGGATGCCTCGGGCGCGAACGTGGTTGCCGAATACTTCCGTGAAGGCGAAGAGCCGCTGTTTGCGTTGGGCGAGGTGATTGACGGCGGCTTTGCGATGGGCTCGAACCTGCCGCTGTTTGCCAATGGCGAAAGCGATGCGGGCGGCAGCGATACGCTGACCACCTCGGATGGCCAGACCAAATCGGTGCCGAAGAAGGCCAATTTCGGCACGCTGTCATCGGGCGGGCTGTATTAGCGGGCAGGTTGTTGTCTTGCCCGATTTGGCCCGCGCCAAATCGGGCCGCGCCTGCCTGCCCCCGGCAGGCGCGTTACCGCGCCCGCCAGGCAGGCGCGCCCCGATTTACCCGATGACGGCGTGCTGCCCCGCACCCCTTGCGCGCCGGCGCTCCGCCTCTGCGCAACAAACCGCAAAACGCTGCCCCGCAGCGTTTTCGCGCGGTTTGGGCCAAGTGCTGCACCGGCGTTCTGCCAAACCACGCGCAGCCCTTGCCGCTTTGCCCGCTGCGCGCTATCACCCCGCCAAACACTCCGAAGGACTTCGCCCATGCGCACCGAGACGCAATACAATGTCGATGCCATCACCAAATCGCTGCGCCTTTTGGGCCAGCGGATGGATTGGGAAACGGCGGCGCATCGGTTGGAAGAATTCGACGCGATGATCGAAGCCCCCGATCTGTGGAACGACCCCGCCAAGGCGCAAAAGCTGATGCGCGAACGCCAGGGCCTGATCGAGCAAATCTCGACCTACCGGCTGATCGAAAGCGGTCTGCGCGACAATGTCGAATTGATCGAACTGGGCGAGGCCGAGGGCGACGAGGAAATCATCACCGAGGCAGAGGAAGCTTTGAAAGGCCTTGTCGATCTGGCCGGTGCCAAAGAGCTTGAGGCTTTGCTGAACGGCGAGGCGGACGGCAACGACACCTTCCTTGAGATCAACGCAGGCGCGGGCGGCACGGAAAGCTGCGATTGGGCCAGCATGTTGGCGCGGATGTATGTCCGCTGGGCCGAGAAAAAGGGCTACAAGGTGGAATTGCAGTCGGAATCGGCGGGCGATGAAACTGGCATCAAATCGGCGGGCTACAAGATTTCCGGCCTCAATGCCTACGGTTGGCTGAAATCGGAATCCGGCGTGCATCGCCTTGTGCGGATCAGCCCCTACGGCTCGGCTGATAAACGCCAGACCTCTTTCGCCTCGGTCTGGGTCTATCCGGTGGTCGATGACAACATCGAAATCGACATCCCCGACCGCGATATCCGCATCGACACCTACCGCTCATCAGGCGCTGGCGGGCAGCACGTCAACACCACCGACTCGGCGGTGCGGATCACCCACTTGCCGACCAATATCGTGGTGACATCCTCGATGAAATCGCAGCACCAGAACCGCGAGGCCTGCATGAACGCCCTGCGCTCGCGGCTGTATCAGGTGGAATTGGACAAGCGCAACGCCAGCATCAACGCGCAACACGATGCCAAGGGCGATGCAGGCTGGGGCAACCAGATCAGGTCTTACGTGTTGCAGCCCTATCAGATGGTGAAAGACCTGCGCACCGGGCATGAAACCAGCGACACCGGCGGTGTGCTGGATGGCGATCTGGATAAATTCATGGCCGCCACCCTAGCGATGGACGTCGCCGGAAAATCCCGCGCCGAGGCCAATGCCGAGGATTGATCGGCGCTAATCCCTTGCCTGAGATACATCTTTCCTGCCACGCGCTTCCCCGCATAGTCTGACCCAAACGGGGGGGCGCATGGAACAACGGCAGGCCGAGGTGCCAGAGGTGATGCAGGTTGAGGTCAGCGATCTGACTGCGGCCCTGCGCGCAGGCTGGCGCGATTTCAAGACGGCCCCGCATTACGGCCTGCTGTTTGCCTGCATCTATGTGCTGGGCGGCTGGCTGATCTATTTTGCCGTCACCGGGGCAGGCCAGTTGTGGTGGACGCTGCCCGCCGCCGCTGGCTTTCCAATTCTGGGGCCGTTCATCGCCTGCGGTCTTTATGATGTTTCGCGCAGGCTTGAGGCCGGGATGCCGCTGGATCGCCACGCCACGCTGCTGGTGATCTTCCGGCAGAAGGATCGGCAAATCCCGTCGATGGCGGCGGTGATCGTGGTGTTCTTTCTGTTCTGGAATTTCCTGTCGCACATGATCTTTGCGCTGTTTCTGGGCAATGCGGTGATGACCAATGTCTCATCCTCGCTTGCGGTGTTCGCCACGCCTGCGGGGCTGACCATGCTGGCGGTGGGCACCGCGATTGGGGCGGTGTTCTCGACCCTGCTGTTCTGCCTGACCGTGGTCAGCCTGCCGATGCTGCTGGAGCGTGAGGTCGATTTCGTCACCGCGATGCTTACATCTTGCGCGGTGGTGGCGCAAAGCCCGGTGGTGATGCTGGGTTGGGGCGCCTTCATCGCGGGCGTGCTGTTTGTGGCGATGCTGCCGGGCTTCTTCGGGCTGTTCCTTGCCCTGCCGGTGCTGGGCCACGCCAGTTGGCATCTCTATCGCCGCGCGGTCAGTTGGCCCGCCTGAGGCCCCCCTCGTCTTAACCCCCAAGCCGAGACGATGGCTGAGGCCAGCGACGCCAAAGCCGCCAGCGCCGCGATATGGCCAAAGCCCGCGCCGGTGGCCGCGATATGGGCGGGCGCGCTGGCGATCACGCCAAACCCCGGTGTCTCTGCGCCAATCGCACCGTAGCCCGCCGCCGCCATCCGGCCCATCAGCGCCACCGCCAAAAGGCTTGCCGCGCGCGCCACCGCGTTGTTGATCCCCGAGGCCGTGCCCTGATCAGCGTCGCTGGCCGAAGTCATCACCACCGTCGTCAACGGGGCCACCAGCAGCGCCATGCCGAACCCCGACAGCCACATCAAGGGCACGGCGCGGGTCCAATACAAAGCCTCATGCGCCGTGACCGCGAGGCCCGCCTGCGCCACGGCCACCAGAAGCGCGCCCACCACCAGAAACCGCGCCGGGCCCAGCCGATCCGCCAGCTTGCCCATGCGCGTGGACAGCAGCGCGATCATCAAGGCTCCGGGCAGAAACGCCGCCACCATCGCCAAAGCATCCGCGCCCCATGCCGACACAGCCGTCATCGGCAGGTAAAACCCGATACCCGTCACCGCGAAATACAAAAGGAAGGTCGCAAGGTTGATCGCCGAAAACCGGCGCACCCGGAACATGCTCAGCCGGATCATCGGGGCAGGGCAGCGCGCCTCCCACAGCAGAAAGCCCGCCAGAACGGCAAAGCCAACCGCCATCAATACCAGCGACTCGCCGGTTTCGGCGCTCAGACCATAGGCGACAAGGCCAAAGCCTGCGGTGGCCAATCCGGCACCCACAAAGTCAATCGGCACGCCGGGGCGGCCCGGATCGGGCAGCGCAAAGCGCGCCAGCAGCCACAGCGACACAGCCCCCAGCGGCAGGTTCAGCGCGAAAATCCATCGCCAGCCCGCCACCGGATCGACCATCAGGCACAACCCGGCCACGACAGGCCCCGCCGAGGCCGTGGCGATCGAGGCCGCCGCCCACAGCCCCAATGCAGCACCGCGTTCCTCGCGCGGAAAGGCGCGGCCGATCAGGGCCATTGACCCCGGCACCATCAGCGCCGCCGCGACACCTTGCAGGCCACGGGCCAGGATCATCGCCTCGGGACCGCGCGCCAGCGCACACCCGAGCGAGCTGACCGTGAACAGCACAATCCCCAACCCAAACCCGCGCGCGGTGCCAAACCTATCCCCCAGCGCGCCGCCCACCAGAATAAGCGCCGTCAGCGCCAGCAGGTAAATGCCGCTGAACCATTGCGCCTGTGGCAGGCTGGCCCCCAGCGCCGCCCGCATCGCAGGCAGCGCATTGGCGGTGACAGACGAGTCGATAAACCCCATCGACGATGCCAGAATCGCCGCCCACAGCAAGGCGCGGCGATGTTCGGGGGCACAAATGACGACGGGCACCAGAGATTGCTCTGGTGCCCGCGCTGTTACATCCATTTCGGACGTTTGTCTAAGATCAGGCTTCTTCGCTGGAAACCGGGGCCTGCACGATGCGGCTTGCCGGGGCTGCGGTGCGCCCCGTGGACAGCGGATCATCCTGACGCTGCACCGAGCCTTCGAAATGCGCGCCGGATTCAATCGCGATGGTTTTGTGGATGATGTCGCCTTCGACCTTCGCGGTCGAGGTCAGGCGCACTTTCAGCCCGCGCACGCGGCCAATCACCCGACCATTGACGACGATATCATCGGCCACAATCTCGCCCCGGATGGTGGCGGTTTCGCCCACGGTCAGCAGATGCGCGCGGATATCGCCCTCAACCGTGCCTTCCACCTGAATATCGCCGGTGGTGCGCAGATTGCCCACCACGGTCAGATCGGCGGAAAGCACCGAAGCCGCCACTTTGCCCTTCGGCGCAGAAGGCGTAAAATCCATCGAGGGTTTGGTCACTGGTGCCTCCGGCGCTTTGGGCTTATCGGTCTCGCCCGCTTTGGGGCCCGGTTCGTTGATGCGGCTCTTAGAAAACATTGCTGGCTGCCTTTATGAAGGTCATCGGATTTATCGCGGATCCGCCGATACGGATCTCGTAGTGAAGATGTGTGCCGGTAGAGCGGCCCGAGTTGCCCATATCACCGATCCGGTCGCCGCGCGATACCCTTTGACCAACTTCGACCCTGATCTGCGAAAGATGGCCATAGCGGGTTTCCATGCCAAAGGCGTGCTGGATCTTGATCAGGCGACCATAGCCGTTTTCCCAACCGGCATAGGTCACAACCCCGTCAGCGGTGCTGAAAATCGGCGTGCCGTAGTCGCCGGCCATATCCTGACCCTCGTGGCGCCGAAAGCCGCGCCCCAGCGGGTCATTGCGGCCACCAAAGCCAGAGGTATAGCGGATCGCGGTTTTCACCGGCATCCCGAACGGTGCCTTGAAGGCGGCCATGCGATACATGTTCATGTTATCAAGGCTTTTCAGGATGGCATTGGCGCGCACCTCCTCGGCAGAAGGGGCCATGCCAGAGGTGGACAGCGAGATCGGCGTCAGTGGCCCACCCTGGCCGCTGTAGCCCTTGCGCACGGCGGCCAGCAGATCATCAGGCGACAGGCCCGCCGCGCGGAACATCTTGTCCAAGGGCTCGACCGAGACGTTCATCGCCTGTTCAAGCTGCGCGAAAATCGCATCGTTGCGGGCTTCAAGCTGTTGTTTTTCTTGCGCGATCTTGGTGGTGCGTGCCTCGGCCTTTTCCGCGTCGGTCTGCATCTGGTCGCGGGCTTGCGCGGTTTCGCCCAAGCTGGCGGTCATCATTTCCAGCGTGGCATCGGCATCGGCCAGACGCTCGGCTTCCGTGCGGCCAGCGGTGGGGGCGGTCGAGAGCGAGGCCACCTGCGCGCGGGCGGAATCGCGTTCCTTGATCACGCCGCGCAGGGTGTTCTGGATCACCTCGATGCCGGTTTCCAACTCGCGCCGCCGATCTTCTGACGCGAGCAGCCGCGCCTGCATCTGGGACACTTGTGCAAGTGCAAGGTTGAACCGCCCCTGCGCCGAGGCCGCCTCATCCGCGCGCAGATCGCGGTCGGCGGACAGATCGTTCAGACGTTGTTCATATAGCGCCTGTTGACGGGCGACTTGCTGGCGCGAGGTGCCTGCAGAAATCGAATCCAACAGCAGAATCGCCGTCGCCAGAATCGTCCAGGCCAACGCCAGCGATCCAAACACCAGCGCAATCGCTTGCGTGCTTGAGCGCAGGCGGATGAAGCGCGTCTCGGTATCAGATTTCAGGAACAGGCGTTGCTCGGGCAGATACCGCTCTAACGTGGTGTGAATCCGATAGGTGAGGCGTGTCAGCACGGCGGCATGTTCCGGTTCTTTTGGCGCAATGGGCGGTGGGGTGCCCATGTGCCGGGCTGCTGACTGATTAGCCAGCGGTCGGCGCAGTCGCAACAAATTTGACCAAAGCCGGGGGAACCGGGGCGGAAACCTGCCAATCTCGGCGGGATTCCGCCGATTTTGCTCAGGCGTTCTCGACGAGGGGCCAGTAAAAATCGGGCGTCAAACCGGCGTCGGCGCGCTTTTCTGCGTTGAACGGCGGCTTCAGGTTGCCATGGAAATACTGCCGCACCAGCCGGTGAAACGTGGGCTTGGGGTCATCGCCCGCCCGCCCGCACAGCCAGTTGAACCATTTCGAGCCATAAGCCACGTGGGCGACTTCTTCGGCGTAAATGGTGTTCAGCGCGGCGACGGCTTGGGTTTGCTTGGCTTGGGTGAACAGCGCAATCATCCCCGGCGTCACATCCAAGCCGCGCGCCTCCAGCACCATCGGCACCACGGCAAGGCGGCCCAGCAGATCGCCCGCGGTATCTTCGGCGGCCTGCCACATGAAGGCATGGGCGGGCATTGCGCCGTAATGGCTGCCCAAAGCCTCAAGACAATCGCACAGCAGGTTGAAATGCTTGGATTCGTCATCCGCCGCCTGCACCCAGTCGTCATAAAACCCCAAGGGCATCGGCGTGTCGGTAAAGCGCGCGATGATGTCCCAGTGCAGATCAACGGCGTTCAACTCGATATGCGCCACCGCATGCAGCAAGGCGATGCGCCCCAAAGGCGAGCCGGGCCTACGGCGCGGCACCTCGCGCGGGTCCAGAAGGTCGGGCTTTTCGGGGCGGGCAGGGCGCAGCGGCGGTGTTGCCTGACCAATGGCCAAAGGTGCGCCCGCCGCGCGTGCCGCACGCCAGCTTGCGGCATGGGCATGCGAAAGCGCGGTTTTCGCGCGCCCGTCGGCGGTGGTCAGAACCTGCACCGCCATCTGCGCCAGTGACAGCGTCACAGCCCGCGCACCGCCGCGAGCACCGCATCGGCATGGCCTTTGACCGAGACCTTGTTCCACACCTGTGCCACTTGGCCTGCGCCATCAATCAGCACGGTCGTGCGCTCGATCCCCATGTATGTCTTGCCATACATGCTTTTTTCCAGCCACACCCCGTAGTCTTCGCAGGTGCTGCCCGCCTCATCCGAGGCAAGCACAATCGACAGCCCATGCTTTTTGCAGAACTTGTCATGCGCCTTCACCGAATCTTTGGAAATCCCGATCACGGTGCAGCCTGCGGCGGTGAAATCGGCCAGCCGCGCGTTGAAATCCTGCGCTTCAAGGGTGCAGCCGGGGGTATCGTCTTTGGGGTAGAAATACAGCACCACCTTGCCGGGGCGAAAACCTGACAATGACACCGTGCCGCCGCCATCGCGCGGCAGGGTAAAATCGGGGGCAGTCTGACCAGTTTCGATCATGCGCGGCTCCTTGCCTTTTGAAGATCAACCCTTCGCGATCTAGTTGCCTTTGGGCAAAGATAAAGGCAAGCCCAGAGTGGCCGGACGCAAATCTGCGTTCGGGGGCATCAGACGGCACTGGCGGCAAACGTCAGGCATTTGGAAAGGCTTGGGCAGAAATGGATGCTGGCGCGCAAAACGAGGCAGGGGCCGTTCCGGTCGCAGCCGAGGTTGTGCCTGCGCCGATCGCGCCGCCCCCCGCCGAACCCCTCGCCGCAGAAACCCCGCCCGCCGAAGCCCCCGCCGCCGCTCCGCCTGCCAAAGCTCGCAAACGCCACCGCACCGGGCTGTTCGCGCGGCTGCTCGTGCTGGTGATGATCTTCGGGCTGATCTTTGCCGCTCTTGGCCTCAGCGGCAAGCCGATCCCGATGCCGGTCTGGGTGGTGGCCGAGGTGGAACAACGCGCCAACGCCGCGCTGTCCAAGGCGCTGCCCGAGGCTGCACTGGCGCTTGGCGGTGTGGAAATCACGGTGGAAGATTGGGTGCCGCGCCTGCGGCTGGATGATCTGCGCCTGCTCAAGGCCGATGGTCAGGCCCTGCTGACCTTGCCCGACCTGCGCCTGACGCTTGACCCATCGTCGCTGCTGCACGGCCAGATCCGCCCGCGCAGCCTGAAGCTGGTCGGCGCGCATGTGCAGATGACCCGCGACCGCGACGGCAATTTCGATCTGTCGCTGGGTGGCAAGCCGATGCAGCCGCCGATCCGCAATCTGCCGGATCTGTTCGACGCCGTCGATCGCGCGTTCAGCAGCCCCGCGGCTGCGTCCTTGACCACGATTGAGGCCGAGGCGCTGACCTTGACCCTGCAAGATCAAAGCTCGGGGCGAAGGTTTGAATTGGGCGACGGACGGGTGCGGCTGGAAAACCGCGCGGCAGAGGTCGCAGCCGAGGTCAGCCTGTCGCTGATCAGCGGCGCCACCCCGGCGCGCGCGGTGCTGACCATCGTCTCGCAGAAAACCGACGATCAGGCGCGGATTTCGGCGCAGATCGAAGGCGTGGCCGCGCGCGACATCGCCGCTTTGGCAGCCCCGTTCGCTTGGGCAGGCGTGCTTGATGCGCCGATCTCGGGCGAGATACACACCACCCTGCGCGCCGAGGGTGTGGCTGCGCTGGAGGCCAGTCTGGCCTTTGGCAAGGGCGCGTTGCAGCCCAGCCCCGAAGCCCGCCCGATTGCTTTTGACAGCGCCAGCATGGCGATGCGGTTTGTGCCCGCGCAGGGCCGCATTGATATGACGGCCCTGTCGGTGCAAAGCCCGACGCTGCGGGTCAAGGCCACCGGCCACAGCTATCTGACCCGCGCCGATGGCAGCCGCATTCTGGGCGTGCTGGCGCGTGAGGTGCCCGACGCTTACCTGACGCAGTTGGAATTCAGTCAGGTGATGATCGACCCCGAGGGTTTGTTTCAGGAACCGGTCGAGTTCAGCCACGGCGCGCTGGACGCCAGGATGCGCCTGAAACCTTTCGCGCTGGAACTGGGCCAGTTGGCTCTGACGGAAGGCAATCGCCGGCTGACCGCCTCGGGTAAGCTGGGGGCCGATCAGCAGGGCTGGCGCGCAGCGGTCGATCTGGCGGTGAATGAAATCCAGCATGACAGGCTGGTGGCGCTATGGCCGGTGACGCTGCTGCCCAACACCCGGCTGTGGGTGGATAAAAACGTGCTCAGCGGGTCGCTGACCGATGTGCGCGCGGCGTTGCGGATTGCACCGGGGGCAGCCCCGCGCCTGCATCTGGGCTATAACTTCAACGATGCCGATGTGCGCTTTCTGGCCACGCTGCCGCCGATCAAGGCGGGTGACGGCTATGCCACGGTGGATGGGCAAACCTATACGATGGTGCTGGCGCGCGGCACCGTGACCCCGCCCGAAGGCGGCGAGATCAACGTCGCAGGCTCGGTGTTTGCGATCCCGGATGTGACGCAGAAACCCGCCACCGCCGAGATCACCCTGAAAACCCAATCCAGCCTGACCGCGGCGCTGTCGCTGCTGGATCAGCCGCCGTTTCACTTCATGTCAAAGGCCGATCAGCCGGTGACCTTGGGGCAGGGCACCGCCGCGATTGAGACGCATCTGAAAATGCCTCTGCAAAAGAAAATCGCGCTGAAGGATGTGCAATATCAGGTGGCGGGCACGGTTTCGGGGTTCTCGTCCGATACCGTGGTGCCGGGGCGCAAGATCACCGCCGACAGCCTTGCGGTGTCTGCCGACACCACCGGCCTGACCATCGCGGGCGCGGGCCAGATTGGTGCTGTGCCGTTTGACGTGACCTATCGGCAGGGCTTTGCGCTGGACCAGAAGGGCCGCGCCCGCATCGAGGGCAACGTGACCCTGTCGCAAAAGGTGGCGGAAGAATTTGGCCTTGGCCTGCCGGATGGCATGGTCTCGGGGCAGGGGCGCGGTCAGGTCAGGATTGATCTGGTGCGCGGCCAGCCGGGGCATCTGTCGCTGGTGTCAGACCTCGCAGGCATCGGGCTGACCATCCCCGAGGTGGGCTGGTCAAAGCCGAAAGCCACCAAGGGCCAACTGACCGCCGAGGTGCGCTTGGGCAAGCCGCCGCTGGTGGAAAGCATCGCGCTGAAGGCCAGCGGGCTGGATGCCACAGGCTCGGTCACGATGCGGGCAGGCGGCGGGCTGGATGTGGCAAAGTTCAACCGCGTGCGTCTGGGTGAGTGGCTGGATGCGCCGCTGGAAATCACGGGGCGCGGGCAGGGCAAGCCGGTGGGTCTGGCGCTGACCGGCGGCAGCGTCGATATGCGCCGGATGCCGCCCGCGTCCGAGCGCAAATCCAGCGGCAAATCCGGCGGCAGCCCGCTGTCGCTGCGGCTGGAGCGGTTGCAGGTGTCGCAAAGCATCGCGCTGACCGCGTTTCGGGGCGATTTCTCGCTGGCGGGTGGGTTGAACGGCAATTTCATCGCCGGCATCAACGGCCGCGCGCAGGTGAAAGGCACCGTCGTGCCCGCCCGCAACGGCACCGCCGTGCGCCTGCTTTCGGATGACGCAGGCGCGGTGATGGCGGCGGCGGGGATTTTTGCGTCGGGGCGCGGCGGCAGCTTGGATGTGACGCTGCAACCCCGGCCCGAGCCGGGCAGCTATGACGGCGTGGTCACCATGGGGTCGCTGCGGGTGCGCAACACCAACGTTCTGGCCGAACTGCTGAACGCCATTTCCGTGGTGGGGATTCTTGAGCAGTTGAACGGCGAAGGGCTGCTGTTTAACACCGTCGAGGCCGCTTTCCTGCTGACCCCGAACGCGGTGCAGGTGCATCACGGCTCGGCCATCGGGGCCTCGCTTGGGGTGTCGATGGCCGGGGTCTATAAAAGCTCTAGCGCGCAATTGTTCATGCAGGGCACGATTTCGCCGATTTACCTGCTGAACGGCATCGGCGCGGTGCTGACCCGGCGCGGCGAGGGGCTGTTTGGCTTCAACTACGCGCTGAAAGGCACCGCCGCCGATCCGCAGGTCAGCGTCAACCCGCTGTCGATCTTGACGCCGGGCATGTTTCGCGAGATTTTCCGCAGCCCCGCGCCGGTGATCGGCACCAAAACTCCAGAAGGAAACGGCGGATGAACCTGTCGGATTTTGACTTTGACCTGCCCGAGGCCTTGATCGCCACGCGGCCCGCGCGCCCGCGCACCGCCGCCCGCCTGCTGCTGGCCGAGGGTGACAGCATCCGCGATCTGCATGTCTATAACCTGATCGACATCTTCCGCCCCGGTGATCGGCTGGTTCTGAACAACACCCGCGTCATTCCGGCCCGCCTGTTTGGCACCCGCCAACGCGGCGATGCGGTGGCCAAGGTGGAAATCACCCTGCTGGAACCGCAACCGCAGGGCTGGCGCGCCTTGGCCAAACCCTTGCGCAAGGTGCAGGTGGGCGAGGTGATCCGGTTCTCCGATCAGCTTTCCGCCACCGTGGCCGCCAAATCCGAGACCGATCTGGTGTTGGCCTTCAACCTGACGGGCGATGATTTTGACGCCGCCCTGAACGCCGCAGGCGCGATGCCCTTGCCGCCCTATATCGCCGCCAAACGCGCGGCAGATGCGCAGGACAACACCGACTACCAGACGGTTTTTGCCCGCCACGCAGGCGCCGTAGCCGCCCCCACCGCCAGCCTGCACTTTGACGCCGAGTTGCTGGCAGCACTGGCCGCCAAGGGCGTGACCTTCACCGAAGTTACCCTGCATGTTGGCGCAGGCACCTTCCTGCCGGTGAAGGTCGAGGATGTCACCACCCACAAGATGCACGCCGAATGGGGGCAGGTCACAGCGCAGGCGGCAGCCGAGATCAACGCCACCCGCTCCGCAGGCGGGCGCATCATTCCCGTCGGAACCACCGCGCTGCGGCTGATCGAATCGGCGGCGGTTTCGGGCAAGTTGGCCGCGTGGGAGGGCACCACCGACATCTTCATCTACCCCGGCTACCAGTTCCGCGTCACCGATGCGCTGATGACCAACTTCCACTTGCCGAAATCGACGCTGCTGATGCTGGTCTCGGCGCTGATGGGCAAACCCCGGATGGACAGGATCTACGCCCATGCGGTGCAGCAGGGCTATCGGTTTTTCTCTTACGGCGATGCCTCGCTTTTGATCCCCTGACCGATTGCCACGGGCGCAAAAATAAACCACTCAGCAAGGCCTGACCTGCTACCATGCCGCCGAACCCGGAGCCTTGAATGCTGAAAGTCCTCGTCCAATCCTGGCCCTTGCTGCTGGGCGTCATGCTGCTGATGGTCGGCAATGGCGTGCAAGGCTCACTCTTGGGCATCCGCGGCGCGCTGGAAGGCTTCAGCACCTTCGAGCTTTCCGTCGTGATGTCGGCGTATTTTCTGGGCTTTCTGGGTGGCTCGCGCCTCGCCCCCGAAATGATCCGCAGGGTGGGCCATGTGCGGGTGTTCTCGGCGCTTGGGTCGATGATTTCTGCGGTGCTGGTGCTTTATCCGCTGCTTTTGGATTGGCAGGCTTGGGCGGTGATGCGGGTGCTGATCGGGTTTTGCTTTTCCGGCATCTATGTCACCGCCGAAAGCTGGCTGAACAACACCGCCAGCAATGAAACCCGGGGTCAGGCGCTGTCGGCCTATATGATCGTGCAGATGCTGGGCATCATCGCCAGCCAAGGCCTGCTGGCGATGGGCGATCCCAGCGGCTTTGGGCTGTTCATCATCCCTTCGGTGCTGGTGTCGCTGGCGTTCATGCCGATTTTGCTGGCCGACACGCCTGCGCCGACCTTCGCCACCGTCAAGCGGATGAGTTTCGCGCAACTGTTCCGCACCTCGCCCTTGGGCTGTGCCGGGATGCTGCTGACCGGCGGCGTGTTTGCCGCGATGTTCGGCATGGCTTCGGTTTACGGCGCGATGTCGGGCATGACCATCGCGCAGATCGCAACCTTTGTGGCGGCGATGTATGTGGGCGGGCTTGTGCTGCAATACCCGGTGGGCTGGCTGTCGGACAGGGCCGACCGCCGCGTGCTGATCTTGTGGATGTCCACCGCAGGGGCCGTGGTGATGGCGGTCGCTGCCGCCGTGCCCTTGCCCTTCGCGCTTGAGGTGTTGGTGGCAGGCCTGCTGGGCGGCATCATCAACCCTTTGTATTCGTTGCTGATTGCGCACACCAACGACTACCTTTCCAAAGAAGATATGCCGGGCGCCTCGGCGGGCCTGATTTTTCTGAACGGCTTTGGCGCGATTTTCGGCCCGCTGCTGGCGGGCTGGCTGATGGGCGCGATCGGCCCCAAGGGGTATTTCCTGATCATCGGCGGGTTTTTTGCAGGCCTTGCCGCCTATGCCGGCTACCGGATGACCAAGCGCGTGGCACCGGCGCAAACCAACAGCTACGCGGGCCTGACGCCCACCGCCTCGGCCCTGACAGTGGACGCGGTGCTGCAAGAAGAACCGCGCCGCTAAGCCCGCCCAAAGCGGTTGCGGCGCGCTTGCGAACCTGCCACCCTGCGCCCAAGGGGGATGCTTATGTCTGATCCGATTGAGATTCTTGATTTCTGGCTGGGCGAAGTGGGCCCCGACGGCTGGTATGCGGGCGGCGACGATCTTGATGCCAGCATCCAAGGCCGTTTCGGCGATATCTGGCAAGCCGCCAGCGATGGCGGGCTGGAGCATTGGGTCGAAGGCACCGTCGGCACGCTGGCCTATCTGATCCTGTGCGATCAGTTGGCGCGCAACATGCACCGGGGCACCGCGCGCGCCTTTGCCACCGATCCGCAGGCGTTGGCGGCCGCAAAGCGGGCATTGGCCGAGGGCTGGGACATGAACGCCCCCGAACCCGAGCGGCAGTTTTTCTACATGCCGTTTGAGCATTCCGAGAATCTGGCCGATCAGGATCAGGCCGTGGCGCTGCTGAGCGAGCGTATGGCCTCTGACCCCGACATGGCGCTGCACGCCCGCGCGCACCGCGACATCATCGCCCGCTTTGGCCGCTTTCCCAACCGCAACGCCGCTTTGGGGCGCGAAAACACCGCCCAAGAGGCCGCCTTTCTCGCCGAAGGTGGCTACGCCGCTGTGGTCAAGGCGCTGAAAGACAGCCATGCAGCCAGCGCATAGGCCCGCAGCGCCCCTGTCGTTGCTGAGAGTTTCGATATAGTTTAATGGCAAACTACTTTTTCAAGGGAGGGAAAGATGGCTGCTCAAACATTCGACGTGATCGTGATTGGCGCAGGTCCGGGGGGCTATGTCGCCGCCATCAGGGCCAGTCAGTTGGGGCTGAAAGTGGCGATTGTCGAGCGTGAAAACCTCGGCGGCATTTGTCTGAATTGGGGCTGTATCCCGACCAAAGCCATGCTGCGCAGCGCCGAAGTCTTTCACCTGATGCACCGCGCAGCGGAATTTGGCCTGTCGGTCACGGGCGCGGATTTTGATCTGAACGCCGTCGTCGCCCGCTCGCGCGGGGTGGCCAAACAGCTTTCGGGCGGCATCGGCCATCTGATGAAGAAAAACAAGGTCACCGTGTTCATGGGGGCAGCAACCCTGCCCAAGGCCGGAGCCGTTTCGGTGAAAACCGACAAGGGCACCGATGAGTTGACCGCCAAGTCGATCATCCTTGCCACCGGCGCGCGCGCCCGCGAGTTGCCGGGGCTTGAGGCTGACGGCGATCTGGTCTGGACCTACCGCCACGCCCTGCAACCCAAACGCATGCCAAAGCGGCTGCTGGTGATTGGCTCCGGTGCCATCGGCATCGAATTCGCTAGCTTCTTCAATACCTTGGGCGCGGATACCACTGTGGTCGAAGTGATGGACCGTGTGCTGCCGGTGGAAGATGCCGAGATTTCGGCCTTCGCCAAAAAGGCCTTCGTCAAGCAAGGCATGAAGATTCTGGAAAAAACCACGGTCAAGAAGCTGGATCGCAGCCCCGGCAAAGTGGTCGCCCATCTGGAAAATGCCGCTGGCACCACCACGCAGGAATTTGACACGGTGATTTCCGCCGTGGGCATCGTCGGCAATATCGAAAACCTTGGGCTAGAGGCTTTGGGCGTCAAGATCGACCGCACCCATGTGGTGACGGATGAATTCTGCCGCACCGGCATCGAGGGCCTTTACGCCATCGGCGATATCGCGGGCGCGCCGTGGCTTGCGCACAAGGCCAGCCACGAGGGCGTGATGGTGGCTGAGTTGATCGCGGGCAAACATCCGCATCCGATCAAGCCGAACTCCATCGCCGGTTGCACCTATTGCCATCCGCAAGTGGCCAGCGTCGGCCTGACGGAAGCACGCGCGAAAGAGGCAGGCTTTGACATCAAGGTCGGCCGCTTCCCCTTCATCGGCAACGGCAAGGCGATTGCCTTGGGCGAGGTTGAGGGCTTCATCAAGACGATTTTCGACGCCAAAACCGGCGAGATGCTGGGCGCGCATATGATCGGCGCCGAAGTGACCGAGCTTATCCAGGGCTATGTCGTGGCGCGCGGCCTTGAAACCACCGAAGAAGATCTGATGAACACGGTGTTCCCGCATCCGACCTTGTCGGAAATGATGCACGAATCCGTGCTGGACGCTTACGGGCGCGCGCTGCATATCTAAGCGCGATCTCCCGCGGAAATCAGGGGGGCTTCCGCCCCCCTCGGACTGCGTCCTCACCCCCTGAGGATATTTAAGCAGAGAGGATGACCCATGCGGGCAGTTCTGACCGTTCTGGCGCTTTGGGCGGCTGGCTTGGGGGCAGCGGCGCAGTTCGGCAAGATTTCTGTGCTGTATCAGACGCTTCAGACCACCTATGCCGCCCATGCCGGGATTGGCATTGGGCTGATGGTGTCGATTGTCGGCATTGTCGGGCTGATCTTTGGCACCACGGCGGGGCTATTGGTGACGCGCATCGGCCCGCGCCGGGCGGTTCTGTCGGCCTTGGCTTTGGGCGCTGTGGTCAGCGCGGTCCAATCGAGTTTTCCAAGCTATCCGCTGATGATGCTGACCCGCGTGCTGGAAGGCGTGTCGCATTTGACCATCGTGGTCGTTGGCCCCACCGCGATTGCGGGGGTCACATCACCGCGACATCAGGGTTTGGCGATGACGCTGTGGTCGTCGTTTTTCGGGGTGACTTACGCCGGTCTGGCCTATTTTGCGCCGGGATTGATTGCCGCCCATGGCGCGGGCGCGCTGTTTCAACTGCACGGGGCTTGGATGCTGCTGTGTTTCATGGCCCTGTTTGCCTTGCTGCCACCCGATCCTGCGCATCGGCCCATCTCGGGGCAGGGCAATCTGCTGGCGCAGCATGTGGCGATCTATGCCTCGCCCTACCTGGCTGCGCCCGCGATGGGATTCGTTTTCTATACAGTCACTTACGTGGCGGTGCTGACCCTGCTGCCCGCCGCTGTCACCCCCGGTTGGGGGCCGTTTGTCGGCGTTTTGATGCCCTTGGTGTCGATCACCGTTTCGCTGACTTTGGGCGTATGGCTGCTGTCAAGGCTGCCCGCCTTCCGCTTGGTGCAAGCGGGTTTCGCGGTGGCCATGCTTGCCAGTTTTGGCCTCTGGCTGACCTGGGGCCAAGGTGCCGCCGAGGCTGCATGCGCGCTGCTGATGGCCGCCGCCTTGGGCGTGGTGCAGGGCGCGAGTTTTGCCAGCCTTGCGCAGATCAACCCGCGTGCCGAGGACCGCGCGCGCGGGGCTGGCGCGATTGCGCAGCTGGGCAATCTGGGCACCACCACCGGCACGCCCTTGCTTGCGTGGCTTTTGGCGCAGACCGGGGTCAACGGGCTTGCGGTGTTCCTGATCGGGTTTTCGGCGCTTGGCATTGCTGTGCACAGCCTGCAAGCGCGGCGCCGCTCAGCGGCTGAGCGCGCCGCCCGCTGAGACCCAATCGCCGATGCCGCCGATGTTCTGCGCGTCATAGCCCAGATCGCGCAGCGCCTGCGCGGCACGTTCGGCACGCCCGCCCATGGCACAATAGACGGCCACCGGCGTGGCTTTATCCATCTTTTCCGCAGCTTGCAGCGCCACCAGCGCCAGCGGTATGTGCAAAGCCCCCTGCGCCCGGCCGGTCTGCTGCACCTCTGACGCCTCGCGCACGTCAAGAACGGTGATCTCGCCTGTCGCGGCCTTGGCGACGGCCTGCTGTGCGGTCAGTTGTGTCATGGTCTGGCTTTCCGGCTGCCTGTGTAAACATTCACTTATAGGAATGTATGGGGCGTGTAAAGCTGAACCCAAGGCAAGAAATCGTGCAACTTTGTGCGTGGTTCACACTTCGTTCACATTTTGCAGTTGGAGACTCGCTGCATTCACCCTATCTATACCGCGTCATCTGGGGTGGGTCATGGCCGAACATAAGTTCATCGAAGTGCGCGGCGCGCGCGAGCATAACCTGAAATCGGTCGATGTGGACATTCCGCGCGATCAGTTCGTGGTGATCACCGGGCTGTCGGGGTCGGGCAAATCCAGCCTTGCGTTTGATACGATCTACGCCGAGGGCCAGCGCCGCTATGTCGAAAGCCTGTCGGCCTATGCGCGGCAATTCCTTGATATGGCTGGCAAACCTGACGTTGATCACATCAGCGGCCTCTCGCCTGCCATTTCGATCGAGCAGAAAACCACCTCGAAAAACCCGCGATCAACCGTGGGCACGGTGACAGAGATCTACGATTACCTGCGTTTGCTCTTCGCCCGCGTCGGCACTCCGTTCAGCCCGGCCACCGGCCTGCCGATCACTGCGATGCAGGTGCAGGACATGGTTGATGCCGTGATGGCGATGCCGGAAGGCAGCCGTGCTTACCTGCTGGCCCCGATCATCCGCGACCGCAAAGGCGAATATAAGAAAGAATTCATCGAGTTACGCAAGCAGGGCTTTCAGCGCGTCAAGGTGAATGGCGAATTTTACGAATTGGAAGAGCCGCCCGTTCTGGATAAGAAATTCCGCCACAACATCGACGTGGTGGTTGACCGGATCGTCGTGCGTGAAGGCTTGGAAACCCGGCTGGCCGACAGCTTCCGCACCGCGTTGAACCTGGCCGACGGCATCGCCGTTATCGAAACCGCCCCTGCCGAGGGCGAGGGTGACCCCCAGCGCATCACCTATTCCGAGAAATTCGCCTGCCCGGTCAGCGGTTTCACCATCGCCGAGATTGAACCCCGGTTGTTTTCCTTCAACGCCCCCTACGGCGCGTGCCCGGTCTGCGATGGCTTAGGGATGGAGTTGTTTTTTGACGAGCGCCTTGTGGTGCCGGACCAGTCGCTCACCCTGCTTGGGGGCGCGATTGCGCCGTGGTCCAAGTCGAAAAGCCCCTATTTCACCCAGACGATTGAGGCGATTTCCAAGCACTACGCCTTTGATAAGAAAGCCAAATGGAAAGACCTGCCCGAGAATGTGAAGCAGGTGTTCCTGCGCGGCTCGGGTGGTGAGGAAATCTTGTTCCGCTATGACGAAGGTGGCCGCGTTTACCAGGTTTCCCGCGTGTTCGAGGGCGTCATCCCCAATATGGAACGCCGCTACCGCGAAACCGACAGTTCGTGGAGCCGCGAGGAGATGGAGCGGTTTCAGAACAACCGCCCCTGTGGTGCTTGTGGCGGCTATCGTCTGAAACCCGAGGCGCTGGCGGTGAAAATCGGCGGCTTGCATGCGGGGCAGGTGGTGCAGATGTCGATTTCCGAGGCGCATGACTGGATCACCGCTGCCCCCGACCATCTGACCAAGCAAAAGAACGAAATTGCCAAGGCGATCTTGAAGGAAATCCGCGAGCGTTTGGGGTTCCTCGTCAACGTCGGGCTGAACTACCTGACCCTCAGCCGCAATGCGGGCACGCTCTCGGGGGGGGAATCCCAACGCATCCGCTTGGCCAGCCAGATCGGCTCAGGCCTCACGGGCGTGCTTTATGTGCTGGATGAACCCTCGATCGGCCTGCATCAGCGCGACAATGACCGGCTTTTGACGACGCTGAAAAACCTGCGCGATGCCGGCAATACCGTGCTGGTGGTGGAACACGACGAAGACGCCATCCGCGAGGCCGACTATGTCTTCGACATGGGGCCGGGCGCGGGCGTGCACGGCGGCTTTGTCGTCAGCCACGGCACCCCGGCGCAGGTGGCCGCTGACCCTAACAGCTTGACAGGCCAGTATCTTTCCGGCGCGCGCGAGATCACCGTGCCGAAAACCCGCCGCAAGGGCAACGGCAAGAAACTGACGGTGGTGGGCGCGACCGGCAACAACCTGAAAAACGTCACCGCCGAGTTTCCGCTGGGCATGTTTGTCTGCGTCACCGGGGTTTCGGGGGGTGGTAAATCCACGCTCACCATCGAAACCCTGTTCAAAACCGCCGCCAGCCGTCTGAACGGCGCGCATGAAACTCCAAGCCCGTGCGAGACGATCAGGGGGTTTGAGCATCTCGACAAGGTGATCGACATCGACCAGCGCGCGATTGGCCGCACGCCGCGCTCCAACCCCGCCACCTACACCGGGGCCTTCACCCCGATCCGCGATTGGTTTGCGGGTCTGCCCGAGGCGAAGGCGCGCGGTTATCTGCCCGGTCGCTTCAGCTTTAACGTCAAGGGCGGGCGCTGCGAGGCTTGTCAGGGCGACGGCGTTTTGAAGATCGAGATGAACTTCCTGCCCGATGTCTATGTGACATGTGAGACCTGCAAAGGCGCGCGCTACAACCGCGAGACTTTGGAAGTTAAGTTCAAAAACAAAAGCATAGCCGATGTTCTTGATATGACATGTGAAGATGCGCAGGGCTTCTTCCAAGCGGTGCCGAGCATCCGCGAAAAGATGGATGCTTTGTGTCAGGTGGGCTTGGGCTATATCAAGGTCGGCCAACAGGCGACCACACTTTCGGGCGGCGAGGCACAGCGCGTCAAGCTTTCCAAAGAGCTTTCCCGCCGCGCCACGGGTCGGACGCTGTATATTCTGGATGAACCGACCACCGGTCTGCACTTTGAAGACGTGCGCAAGCTGCTGGAAGTGCTGCATGAATTGGTCGATCAGGGCAACACGGTCGTGGTGATCGAGCATAACCTTGATGTGGTGAAAACCGCCGATTGGGTGATCGACATCGGCCCCGAAGGCGGCGACGGCGGCGGGCAGATCGTGGCCACCGGCACACCGGAAACCATCGCGAAAACTGCGGCCAGCCACACCGGGCGCTATCTGAAAGACCTGCTCGCGCCACGGCGGACAGCGGCGGAGTGATCAGCCGGGTGGATCACCGATGCCGATGATTTCGCGCGTTTCGGGATCAATGCGCAAAAACATATTGTCCAGGCGGCAGTAGTTTTCGCCCCGCAGGCTGCGGTATTTGCCGAAGGAGACAACCACGCAATCAGCGCCCACGCGGTCGCCGATGCGCTGGGAATTGATCTGCGGGCTTGGTGCGAGCAGGGCGGCGTCGCCCCCCAGCGGATCAAGCCCGCCGCAGCGGTTAAGCTCTGACACGCATAAATCCGCCAGCGGTCTGTCCTGCAGGGTGTTAAAGCGCAATCCGCCGGGCACCTCGGCGAAGGCAGCGCCAGCCATCAGCGGCAGACATAAAAGCCAGATTTCCGATTTCCGCCGCTGCATCTTGCCCCCCCCCTTGCTTGCCCCCCCCTTGAGTGACGTTGCCTGAGTAAACGCGGCTTTTCAGCCGCCGTTCCCACAACTTTCGCCCAAACCAAGGTAATTCATCGCAGTTGACCGAAACATTTTCAATATTCTCCGAAAGGTCCATTCCAGATTAACCCGATTGTGCCAGATGCCGTTCAGGCGCAGGTTGCGCGCGGGAACTTGGCACAAGACCGGGCCCGCGACCGAAAGCCAACAGCCAATCGGTAAACCAACACAGGGCCAAAAGGCCATCACGGTTTCGCAGGCTACGCTGGCGCTCTGGTGCCGATAAAGGCGTATCTGCGCCATAGGATAGGGACAGCACGATGCAACTTACCAACCCGTCACCCTCGCTGCACAACGAGGATCTGGCGCCCGCAACCGAGCGAAAGTGGGGCGCGTTCTCGATTTTCAACGTCTGGACATCCGACGTTCACAGCCTGTGGGGCTATTATCTTGCCGCCAGCCTGTTTCTGCTGTGCGGCAGTTTCGTGAATTTCGTCATCGCCATCGGGGCAGGGTCGCTGGTGATCTTTGTGCTGATGAGCATGGTCGGCAACGCAGGCGTGCGCACAGGCGTGCCGTTTCCGGTGCTGGCGCGGGCGTCGTTCGGCACGTTTGGGGCCAATGCCCCCGCCTTGGTGCGCGCGATTGTCGCCTGTTTCTGGTATGGCGCGCAGACCTCTGCCGCTTCGGGGGCCATCGTCGCCCTGTTGATCCGCAGCCCCGGCATGTTGGAGTTTCACACCAATTCGCACATGCTTGGCCATTCGACACTTGAGGTGATTTGCTTCTTTGTCGTCTGGTGCCTGCAACTGCTGATCATCCAAAGTGGCATGGAAACCGTGCGCAAGTTTCAGGATTGGGCAGGCCCGGCGGTCTGGATCGCGATGCTGATGCTGGCGATCTATCTGGTGGTCAAGGCCGGAACCTTCTCGTTCGGCGCGGAAATCCCGCAGGATGTTCTGCTGAAAGCCACCGCTGATGCAGGCGTCCCCGGCGTGCCCGGATCGCCCGCAGCCCTCGCCGCAGTCGCCGCGACATGGATCACCTATTTCGCAGCGCTTTACCTGAACTTCTGCGACTTCTCGCGCTATGCCACCTCTGAGTCCGCCCTGCGCAAAGGCAACCTCTGGGGCCTGCCGATCAACCTGCTGGCGTTCTGCCTTGTTGCAGGCATCACCACCACCGCCGCCTTCACGGTTTACGGTGAAGTCCTGCTGCACCCCGAACAGATCAGCGCCAAATTCGACAGCTGGTTCCTTGCAGCCCTTGCAGCCCTGACCTTTGCGGTGGCCACCTTGGGCATCAACGTGGTGGCAAACTTCGTCTCGCCCGCCTTCGATTTTGCCAACGTCTTCCCGCGCCATATCAGCTTCAAACGCGGCGGCTATATCGCGGCGGGCATCGCGCTGATCCTCTACCCTTGGGCCCCGTGGGAGACGGGTGCTGCGCATTTCGTCAACTTCATCGGCTCTACCATGGGCCCGATTTTCGGGATTATGATGGTCGATTACTACCTGATCCGCCACGGCAAGCTGGACGTGAACGCGCTTTATCAAGAAAACGGCGAGTTCCGGTTTGACGGCGGCTGGCACGTCAAGGCCTTTGTCGCCCTTGCCATCGGCATGGTGTTCTCGTCGATCCTGCCAACCTTCACCACGATTCTGCCAAGCTGGTGGGGCACTTACGGCTGGTTCTTCGGCGTCGGCATCGGTGGGGCGGTCTATTACGTTCTGCGGATGGGCGCGAAATAAAACCGAAAGGGCGGGAGATTATCCCGCCCTTTTCAATTCTCAGGTCTTCAGACCCAGCACGGTATAAAGCGGGCAGGTGCGCAGCGCCGCCGTGGCAATCGCCACCAACCCGATCAGCTTGGCGTAGTGCCAAAAGCCCGTGCCCTGATCCATGAAAAACCACAGCAGCAAGCCGGCACCCACGACCAACCGCAGCATGCGGTCAAGATTTCCAACATTGGTTTTCAACATGATGTTTCCTTTCAGACATCGCCGCCAGATCAGCAGCTTTGCCCGAAAGATAACCGATATCCTGCACATCGACTTTGATCTGACCCCGGATTTTGGGGTCAGATCGGCGGTCAGATCAGCAGATCACTCCATCTGCTTGAAGTTGAACTCGCCACCCTCTTTGATCCCCGACGGCCAGCGCGCGGTGATGGTCTTGGTGCGGGTGTAGAAGCGGAAGCTGTCCGGCCCGTGCTGGTTGAGATCACCAAACGAGGATTTCTTCCAGCCGCCAAAGGTATGGTAAGCCAGCGGCACCGGGATCGGCACGTTGATCCCGATCATCCCCACATTGATCCGCGCCGCAAAGTCGCGCGCCGTGTCGCCGTCGCGGGTATAGATCGCGGTGCCGTTGCCATATTCATGGTCCATCGCCATGCCGAGGGCTTCTTCATAGCTCGACGCGCGCACCACCGACAGCACCGGCCCGAAGATTTCTTTGCGGTAAATCTCCATATCCGTCGTCACTTTGTCGAACAGATGCGGGCCGACGAAGAAGCCATCCTCATAGCCCTGCAATTTGAAATCGCGGCCATCGACCACCAGATCAGCGCCCTGCGCCACGCCAGATTCGATCAGCTTCAGGATGTTGGCTTTCGCCGCACCCGTCACAACCGGGCCGTAATCGACATCATTGCCAGCGGTATAAGGCCCAACCTTCAGCTTCTCAATGCGCGGGATCAACTTCGCCACCAGCGCATCAGCGGTCTTTTCCCCAACCGGAACCGCCACCGAAATCGCCATGCAACGCTCGCCCGCAGCCCCGTAACCCGCGCCCACCAAAGCATCCGCCGCCTGATCCAGATCAGCATCCGGCATGATGATCATGTGGTTCTTGGCACCGCCAAAGCATTGCACGCGCTTACCGTTCGCCGTGCCACGCGCATAGATATACTGCGCGATCGGGGTGGAGCCGACAAAACCCACGCCCGAAATCGTCTCATTGTCCAGAATCGCATCGACCGATTCCTTGTCGCCGTTGATCACCTGCATCACGCCATCGGGCAGGCCAGCCTCTTTCATCAAGGCCGCCAGCATCAACGGCACCGTCGGCGCACGCTCGGACGGCTTGAGGATGAACGCGTTGCCACACGCCAGCGCCGGGCCCATTTTCCACATCGGGATCATCGCCGGGAAGTTGAACGGGGTGATCCCCGCCGCCACGCCAATCGGCTGGCGCATAGAATACATGTCAATGCCGGGGCCAGCGCTATCGGTAAACTCGCCCTTCAACAGATGCGGCGCGCCGATGCAGAACTCGATCACTTCCAGCCCGCGCTGAATGTCGCCCTTGGCATCCGGAATGGTCTTGCCGTGCTCGGAAGACAAAGCCTCGGCCAGCTTGTCCATATCGCGGTTGAGCAAGCCCACCATCGCCATCATCACCCGCGCGCGGCGCTGCGGGTTGGTGGCACCCCATTTGACCTGCGCCTTCGCCGCATCGGCGGTGGCTGCGTCCAACTCGGCCTTGGAGGCCAAAGCCACCCGCGCCTGCACTTCGCCCGTCGCCGGGTTGAACACATCGGCAAACTTGCCCGAGGTGCCCGCAACCAGCTTGCCGTTGATCCAGTGACCGATCTCTTTCATCATAGCTCTCCCATAAGTTGCCATGACTTTATCCTTGCGAAATCGCGGATTAAAGAGGCAATATCTCAAATGTGTTTTGCACTTTTGCAGGGCTTAATTCGGGGGTTTTCGGGAAAGACCACAATATATGGTGGAAAAACCCTGTGATGGCCGTCCAAATACACAAGTCTGTCCCCGCGGGGACAAAATGCCCGGAAAGGCAAAGCGATGGATTGGGATGATTTGCGGGTGTTCTTGGCCGTGGCGCGCAGCGAAAGTCTGTCCGGGGCAGGGCGGCGGCTAAAGATCGACCCCGCCACCGTGGGCCGTCGCATCGCCCGCCTTGAAGACGCCATCGGTGTCCGCCTGTTCGTCAAAACCCAGCAGGGCTACAGCCTGACCGAGCAAGGTATCCGGCTTTTGACCCATGCCATGCGCACCGAAGCCGCCATCGACGGCGCGTCCGAGGCGCTTTCCGGCCCCGAAGGCCTGACCGGGCAAATCCGCATCGGTGCGCCGGATGGCTGCGCCAACTACCTGCTGCCGCAAGTCATCGCCCGCATCTGCGACGCCAATCCGGGGCTGGAAGTGCAGATCGTGGCCCTGCCGCGCGTCTTTAACCTTTCGAAACGTGAGGCCGATATGGCCATCGCGGTTTCCCGCCCCGAGGCTGGCCGTCTGACCGTGCAAAAGCTGACCGACTACCATTTGCATCTGGCAGCTTCCCGCGATTACCTTGCCGCCCATTCCCCGATCCACACCCCGCAAGATCTGAAATCGCACCGCCTTGTCGGCTATATCCCCGACATGATCTTCGACAAGGAGTTGGATTATCTCACAGAAATCGGCGCCTCCGCCCCGCCCTTGGCGTCAAACTCCGTCTCGGTGCAACTGAACTTCCTGCGCCACGGGGCAGGTATCGGCGTGGTGCACGATTTCGCGCTGCCCGCCGCCCCGGAACTGACCCGCATCCTGCCAGACCAGATTCACCTGACCCGCGCCTTCTGGCTCATCCGCCATGCCGATGACGGCCGGGTTGATCGGCTGAACCGCTTCGCCGCACAACTGATGCTTGAAGTTAAGAAAGAAATGCAAAGGCTTGAAGCATTTCCTTGACAGAATCTTACCAAGGCTCAACGCTAGCCCTGACAGATAGGGAGGTATCTTCATGCTTGTCAGCCAAATCCTGAAATCAAAATCCGATGACGGCGTCGTCACCTTGCCGCCCGGCACCGCGATCAGCCGTATCGCCGAAGTCCTGTCGGCGCGCCGCATCGGGGCGGTGGTGATCTCTCCAGATGGCAAAAAGCTGGCGGGGATCGTGTCGGAACGTGACATCGTGCGCGAGGTTGGCCGTCGCGGCGGTGCCTGCCTGACCGAGAATGTCGATACCATCATGACCGCAAAAGTCGTATCCTGCGGGCGTGGCGACAAGGCCGATGATGTGCTGCAAAAGATGACAGATGGCCGCTTTCGCCATATTCCGGTGGTTGAGGGCGATGAGTTGATCGGCCTGATTTCCATCGGCGATGTGGTCAAGGCCCGCCTGGCCGAGTTGCATATGGAGAAGGACGCGCTGGAAGGCATGATCAAGGGCTTCTAGGAATCCGCTTGCATCCGGGCACGCACTATTGTTGCGTATCCGGGACTTAGGCGAGGAACCTGCCATGCGTATCGGCCTTTATCCGGGCACCTTCGATCCGATCACTTTGGGTCATGTCGATATCATCCAGCGCGCCATGGCGCTGGTTGATCGTTTGGTGATTGGCGTCGCCATCAACCGCGACAAGGGCCCGGCGTTCAGCTTGGAAGACCGTGTGGCGATGGTTGAGGCCGAATGTGCCGGTATCCTTGCCAAGACCGGCGGCGAGATTGTGGTGCATCCGTTCGAAAACCTGCTGATCGACTGCGCCCGCGATGTGGGGGCTTCGGTGATCGTGCGCGGCCTGCGGGCTGTCGCGGATTTTGAGTATGAATTCCAGATGGTTGGCATGAACCGCGCGATGGATGCTTCGGTGGAAACCGTGTTCCTGATGGCCGATGCCCGCAGGCAGGCGATTGCGTCAAAACTGGTCAAGGAAATCGCGCGTCTGGGCGGTGATATCTCGAAATTCGTCACCCCTCCGGTGGCCGAGGCTTTGGCCCGGCGCTATCCGAAAACCGTGAAATAGCAGTTGGAATGTTTGTTCCACAGCGTTACCCTGTGACAGCCACCACAGGACCCGCAGCATGATACCCCAGACATGACCGTCATCGACGCCGACGACCTGACCCCTCCGGCCACGATCGAGGAATTCCGCGAGCGTCTGGCTGCGATTTCCGATGGGCTGCCGCGCCGCCTGCGGCAATGCGCCGATCATATCGCCGCCAACATCGACCGGATCGCGGTTTCTACCGTTGCCGAACTGGCGGCAGGGGCCGATGTTCCGCCCTCGGCGCTGATGCGGTTTTGTCAGATTTTGGGCTATTCCGGCTTTTCGGAAATGCAAAAGCTGTTCCGCGACGCCTATGCGCCGGGCTTCCCCGATTATTCCACGCGGCTTGAAAACCTCAAGCAGACCGGGGCGGGCACGCCCTCGGCCTTGTTGGGCGAGTTTATCGAGGCAGGCAGGTTGTCGCTTGAAGCCCTGGCGAAATCGGCGGACGAAGCGGGGTTGGCGCGCGCGGTGAAGCTGCTTGCCGCCGCCGATACCCTGCATGTGATCGGCTTGCGCCGCGCTTATCCGGTGGCGTCATATCTGGCCTATGTGTTTGATAAAATGGCGGTTCCGGCGATGCTGCATGAAGGCACAGGCAAGCTGGATCACCGCCACGCCCTGCGCCCGGGTGATGCGGTGCTGGCGATCACCTTTGCGCCTTACTCGGAAGAAACCATCGCCCTTGCCACCGATGCCCGCGCCCGTGGGCTGCCGGTTGTGGCGCTGACCGACCGTGTCAACAGCCCACTGGCGCGCACGTCCGATGCGATTCTGACGGTGCCAGAGGTCGATTTCGGCGCATTCCGCTCGCTTTCGGCGACGCTTGCGCTGGCCATTGCACTGGCGGTTGCCGTCGGGTCGGCGCGCGGCTAGGCTGCAAAGAAAACGCTTCCCGTTGCGGCATAAATGGAATAAATATTCCAAAACTTTCGGCGAGGTGAGTCTCGCCATTCCTCGGGAGGGGCCTATGAAGACGCTCGACACGATCACCATCGGCCGCTCGTCGGTTGATCTTTACGGCGCGCAGATCGGCGGGCGGCTGGAGGATATGGCGAGTTTTCAGAAATATATCGGCGGCTCGCCCACCAATATCGCGGCTGGCACCGCGCGTCTGGGTCTGAAATCGGCGCTGATCACGCGGGTGGGCGACGAACATATGGGGCGCTTCATCCGCGAGGAGTTGGCCCGCGAAGGCGTTGATGTGCGCGGCGTGAAAACCGATCCGCAGCGGCTGACCGCACTGGTGATCCTTGGCATCCGCGATGAAACGCAGTTTCCGCTGATTTTCTACCGCGAAAACTGCGCCGATATGGCGCTGTGCGAGGATGATATCGACGAATCCTTCATCGCCGAGACCCGGTCGCTGATCGTGACTGGCACGCATCTGTCGCATGCCAACACCGAAGCGGCGGTGCTGAAGGCGTTGCAACTGGCGCGCAAACATGGCGCAAAGACCGCGCTCGATATTGACTATCGCCCCAACCTTTGGGGGCTGGCAGGCCATGGCGACGGCGAGCAGCGCTTTATCGAATCCGCAGCGGTGACCGCTAAGCTTCAGGCATCGTTGCATTATTTTGATCTGATCGTTGGCACGGAAGAAGAGTTCCACATCGCGGGCGGCTCCACCGATACCATCACCGCACTCAAAGCCGTGCGGGCGGTGTCGAACGCGACCTTGGTGTGCAAGCGCGGTGCCGCAGGGGCAGCCGCCTTTGAAGGCGCTATCCCCGACAGTCTCGATGCAGGTCAAACCGGCCCCGGTTTTCCGATTGAGGTGTTCAACGTGCTGGGCGCAGGCGATGGCTTTATGTCCGGCCTGACCAAGGGCTGGCTTGATGGCGAAACCTGGCCTGTGGCGCTGAAATACGCCAACGCCTGCGGTGCCTTTGCGGTGTCGCGCCACGGCTGCACCCCGGCCTATCCCTCGCTGGAGGAGCTTAATTTCTTCCTGGATCGCGGCGTGAAAACCCCGGCTTTGCGCAAGGATGCCGAGTTGGAGCAAATTCACTGGTCCACCAACCGCCGCAAGCAATGGTCGCAAGTGCGGGCGTTTGCCTATGACCACCGCTCGCAACTGGAAGAAATTCCGGGGGCTAATCCCGAAAACATTGGCCGTTTCAAAGAGTTGTGTCTGGAAGCTACAGTGGCCGTTTCTGAGGGCCGCGAGGGCTATGGCCTGCTGTGCGACAACCGCCTTGGCAAAACTGCGCTGCACAAGGCGTCTGGCCAAGGTCTGTGGATCGGCCGCCCGGTGGAGTGGCCCGGTTCGCGTCCGCTGACGCTAGAGCCTGAAATCGGCCCCGATTTTGGCGGCCTGTCGGAATGGGCGCTGGAGGATGTGGTCAAGGTTCTGTGCTTCTGCCACCCCGATGACCAACCCGAAATGCAGGCAAGCCAAGAGGCCGTGATCACCCGGCTATTCCACGCTTGTCGGCGTAACCGATTGGAAATGCTGCTGGAAATCATCCCCTCCAAGGTTGGTCCGGTGGATGATTTCACCAATGCCAAGCTGATCAGCCGGTTTTACGATATCGGCATTTACCCCGATTGGTGGAAGCTGGAGCCGATGCAGACGCGCGAAGCATGGGCCGCCACTTGCGACGCGATCACCAGCCGTGATGCGCATACCCAAGGCATCGTCATTCTTGGGCTGGGGCAATCCGAGGCGGAATTGGCCTCGTCCTTCAAGCTTGCCGCTGATTTTCCGTTGGTGAAGGGTTTTGCCGTGGGCCGCACCATCCACGCCGATGTCGGCCGTCAGTGGATTGCGGGTCAGATTGACGACGCCACAGCCGTGGCCACGATGGCCGAAAACTTCCGCCGCCTTTGCGGCATCTGGGACGCCGCCCGAGGAGAAAAAGCATGAATACCATCCGTTTGACCGCAGCGCAGGCGATGGTGCGCTGGCTTGGCGTGCAGATGACCGAGGACGGCGAGCGGTTTATTGAGGGCATCTGGGCGATCTTTGGCCATGGCAACGTGGCAGGGATTGGCGAGGCTTTGCACGGCGCGAAGGACACGTTCCCGACCTGGCGCGGCCATAACGAGCAGACCATGGCCCATGCCGCCATCGCCTATGCCAAGGCGAAAAAGCGCCGCCGCGCGATGGCGGTGACGACTTCGATCGGGCCGGGGGCGTTGAATGTGGTGACGGCGGCGGGCGTGGCGTTTGCCAACCGCTTGCCTTTGTTGATTATTCCGGGCGATGTCTTTGCCAACCGCGCGCCTGATCCGGTGTTGCAGCAGCTGGAAGATTTCAACGACGGCACCATCACCGCCAATGATTGCTTCCGTCCGGTGAGCCGCTATTTTGACCGGATTTCGCGGCCCGAACACATCATGACCGCGCTTCCGCGTGCGCTGCGGGTGATGACCGACCCCGCCGATTGCGGCCCGGTGACCTTGGCGTTTTGTCAGGATGTGCAGGCCGAAGCCTTTGATTATCCAGAGGCTTTCTTTACGCCCAAAGTCTGGAAAATCCGCCGTCCCGAGGCCGATGCCGATGAATTGGCCGATGCGATTGCCGCGATTCAATCTGCCAAATCCCCGGTGATCGTCGCTGGCGGCGGCGTTATCTATGCGGGGGCCGAGGTTGCGTTGGCCGCCTTCGCCAGCGCCCATAATATCCCCGTGGTGGAGACCCAGGCCGGGAAATCGAGCCTTGATTTCGACCATGCGTTGAACTTCGGCCCGGTGGGCGTCACCGGCGCTTCCAGCGCCAACGCGGTGTGCGAGAATGCTGATCTGGTGATCGGCCTTGGCACGCGGTTTCAGGATTTCACCACTGGAAGCTGGTCACTGTTCAAAAACCCGAACAGGCGCATTTTGTCGATCAACGTTGCGGCGTATGATTCCTATAAACACGGCGCGCTGAACCTAACGTCAGATGCGAAGATCGCGTTGCAAGCCATTGGTAAAGCGCTTGGATCGCAGAAGTGGCCCGCAATTCCCGGCCTGCAAACCGATTGGGCGGCGGCGACCGCTGCGGTGAAGGCGGCACCCGCCACCAACGCCTTGCCGACCGATATGCAGGTGATCGGTGCGGTGCAGCGCACCGCGCTGAAATCGACCGTGGTGATGTCTGCTGCAGGCACGATGCCGGGCGAGTTGCACAAGATCTGGGATGCGCCTGTGGGTGGCTACCATATGGAGTATGGATTTTCCTGCATGGGCTACGAGATTGCGGGAGCCATGGGCATCAAGATGGCGCGGCCTGAGGCCGACGTTGTCTGCATGTTGGGCGATGGCAGCTATATGATGGCAAACTCGGAACTGGCCACGGCGGTGATGATGGGCGTGCCGTTTACCGTGGTGATCACCGACAACCGGGGCTATGGCTGCATCAACCGGCTGCAAAAGGGCACCGGCGGGGCGGGGTTCAACAACCTGCTGGACCAGTCCTATCACGTAAATCCCAGCCACATCGACTTCACCGCGCATGCCGCCGCCATGGGCGCGCATGCGGTGAAGGTGACGACGATTGCCGAGTTGGAAGCCGCTTTGGCCGCCGCGAAGGGCGCGAAAATTCCGCAAGTGGTGGTGATCGACACCGATCCCTGGCCCGGAACCGAAGCCGGTGGCACCTGGTGGGATGTTGGCGTGCCAGAAGTCTCGGCCCGCGCCGAGGTCAACGCGGCCCGCGCCAACTATGAACAAAAGCAGAAAAATCAGCGGCTTGTGGACTGAGGTTCCAGCACTGTCTAAAATTTGAGGGAAAAAATGATCCAATACGGCACCAATCCGATCGCGTGGACCAACGACGATGACCGCAGCCTTGGTGCGCATATCAGCTTGGAACAATGCTTGGATGAAACTGCGGCAATCGGCTTTGATGGCATCGAAAAGGGCCACAAAATGCCGCTGACGGTGGATGGGCTGTACGCTTTGTTCGCCCCGCGTCGGCTGAAATACATCTCGGGCTGGCATTCGACCAATCTGCTGGTCAATTCCATCGAGGCCGAAAAGGCCGCGATGCAGCCCTATCTTGATCTGCTCAAAGGCATGGGCTGCAAGGTGATCATCGTCTGCGAGACCTCGAACGCCATCCATGGCGATGATGCCAAGGCGGTGAACGACCGCCCGCATCTGCCCGACGCCGAGTGGAAGAACTTCGGCCAAGGCATTGAAGCGCTGGCAGAATTTGCGGCAGCCCAAGGCATCAAACTGGTCTATCATCACCATATGGGCACCATCGTCGAGGCTGAATGGGAGATTGACCGGCTGATGGCTGAAACCGGCCCGCACACCCATCTGCTGCTGGATACCGGGCACTGCTATTACGGCGGCGGCGATCCGGTGCGGGTGGCGAAAAAGCACATGAGCCGCGTGGGCCACATCCACGCCAAGAACGTGCGGCCCGACATCGCAGCACAGGTGCGCGCGCAGGGTCTGTCTTTCCTTGAGGGCGTGCGCCGGGGCAGCTTTACCGTGCCGGGCGATGCCGAAGGGGCGGTGGATTTCTTCGGCGTTCTGGAAGTGGCGGCCCAGCACAACTATTCCGGCTGGCTGGTGATCGAGGCCGAGCAAGACCCTTCGGTGCGGGTGCCGATGGACTATCAATCGCTGGGGTTGCGCAGTCTGAAGGGGTTCGCCAAGCGGGCTGGGCTGGATAAGTGAACCTGCCGGAGCGGGGCTAGCCCCCGCACCCCCAGGATATTTAGGCAGAGAGGATGACCATGAGCCAGTTGCTGCGTAAACCGAACGGAACTTCGGGCAAGGTGCATGACATCACGGCCGAAAGCGCGGGTTGGGGCTATGTCGGCTTTGGGCTTTACCGCCTGCAAGCCGGGGAATCTGCCGCCGAAATCACCGGGGATCGCGAGGTGATCCTGGTGTTGGTCGAGGGCAAGGCCCATATCCACGCCGCCGGGCAGGATTGGGGCGTCCTGGGCGACCGCATGGATGTGTTCGAGAAAACCCCGCCGCATTGCGTTTATGTCCCCAATGGCAGCGATTGGCAGGCCACCGCGACCACCGCCTGCACGCTGGCCGTCTGCACCGCCCCCGGCAAATCGGGGCACAAAGCGGCGCAGATCGGCCCCGCCGGGATCAGCCTGACCCAGCGCGGGGTCGGCGCAAACACCCGCTTTATCAACAACATCGCGATGGAAGGTCTGGATGTGGCCGACAGCCTGCTGGTGACCGAAGTGTTCACCCCGCAAGGCAACTGGTCGTCCTATCCCAGCCATCGCCATGATGAAGACGATTTCCCCCGCATGACCTATCTGGAGGAAACCTACTACATGCGGCTGAACCCGGCTCAGGGCTATGGCATTCAGCGGGTTTACACCGAAGACGGCAGCCTTGACGAAACCATGGCGGTGAAAAACCACGATGTGACGCTGGTGCCCAAGGGCCATCACCCCTGCGGGACGCCCTATGGCTATGAGATGTATTACCTCAACGTCATGGCAGGCCCACGGAGAAACTGGCGGTTTCAGAACGACCCTGATCACGACTGGATCTACCGGCGCGACAACCCGGACGCATAGCGGCGTCAGGTCAGCGGGGCATCGGATGTCAGCAGTTGGATCTGCATCGCGCCGCTATGGCTGCGCAATTCGGCCTCGATCAGATGCGGTTTCGGCAGGCGCGGCGTCAGCACCAGACAGCGGCCGCGATAATCCAGCTCTTTCAACCGCGTGAGCACAACGACAGCATCAAGCGTGGCGCTGAACAGCGGAAATACCACCAGATCGGGCGCGATGCTGGCCAGTTCTGCGGGGCAAAGCTGGGCGAAGGGCAATGAGAAGATCATCGCATCGGGCGATGTCGCGGCATCCTCTCCGCCGGCAAGATACAGGATGCGGCGGCTGGGCGTGCCTGTGGCTTCGGGCGGCCCCTGTTGCGGTGGCATGACCGCCCCTCCGTTGCGGCGATTTGGGGTGAAGCGCGGTGCATTGTGTCACGGCCACAGCCAAAGCGCGAAAAGTTGTTACAGCACTCGCCTCATGTTAGCGCAGACAAAGCCGCTTGGGCAAGTGCCAACTGGCATGATCAGTGTGCACCGGTTAGAGATGCGGAAAGGCGAAGGGGATCATGATGGATCAGGCGGGAACGAAGGCCATCTTGGGCGGATTGCCGTTTCCGGTGATCCTGATCGCGTCGGATGAGCGGATCGTGCAGGCCAGTGCCGCTGCCGTGGCGATGTTTGGCGGCGCGTTGCTGGATCGCCATCACGCGCTTAGCTTTCGGCAGCCCGAGTTTCTGCGCGCCATTGCCCGCGCCTTGCAGCAGGGTGAAAGCGGCCGGGTGCGCCTGACGTTGGCGGGAGCAGGGCAGGACACCATCTATGACGTGACCGTCAGTCCTCTGCCGCAGGGGGCGCTGTGTGCGTTTGAGGATCGCTCGGCATGGGAGCAGATGGACCAGATGCGGCGCGATTTTGTCGCCAACGTCAGCCACGAGTTGCGCACGCCGCTGACGGCTTTGCTGGGCTTCATTGAAACCCTGCGCGGCCCTGCCCGCAATGACGCGCCCGCGCGCGACCGTTTCCTTGCCATCATGGCGTCCGAGGCCGAGCGGATGAACCGCTTGGTGCGCGATCTGCTGCATCTGAGCCGGGTTGAGGCCGAGGAGCGGGTTCTGCCCGGCGATGATGTTGATATTGCAGCGCTTTTGCGCTCCGTGGCGGTCAGCTTGCGCCCGGTCGCAGAAACCGCAGGTGTTGCGATCCGGGTGGACGGTGCCGATCAGGCCCTGATCATCCGCGCCGATCACGATCAGATGACGCAGGTGCTGACCAATCTGGTTGAAAACGCGGTCAAATACGGCAGCCCGGCGGGGGCCGAGGTGCGCGTGGCGCTGGCACAGGAAAAAGGCCCGCGTGGTGCACAGTTGCGGATTTCGGTCAGCGATCAGGGCGAGGGCATCGACCCGTTCCACATCCCGCGCCTGACCGAACGGTTTTACCGCGTCGATGGCCACCGCTCGCGCGAAAAGGGCGGCACCGGGCTGGGGCTGGCAATCGTCAAGCATATCGTCAACCGGCACCGTGGCCGGCTGATCATCGAAAGCCAAAAGGGCAGGGGTAGCCGATTCTCCGTGCTGCTGCCGCTCGAGCCGCGCTGAGCCAAATCGCGCGCTCGGGCTTTCATGCTGGCAAAAATATCCCCGCCGGAGGCTTCGTCATGGCCGCAATCCAGCCGTTTCAGCCCTATTCCGCCGCCACAGCGCGGTGCGTCATATAACTGTTACAAAACTGTCGCAAAAGCATAGAATAACCCGCCTAGACGGGGCGACGAAGGGCAAGCCATCCGGGCCGCCCTCGGGAATTAACTGGAGAGCAACATGTCTCTGATCAAACTGATCCCTTCCGCCGTGGCAATCCTTGCCGCTTCGACCGTCATCGCCTCGGCGCGTGACCAGCTGCAAATCGCAGGTTCTTCCACCGTTCTGCCTTACGCCACCATCGTGGCCGAAGCGTTCGGCGAAAACGGCGATTTCAAAACCCCGGTCGTTGAAGGTGGTGGTTCGGGCGCTGGCCGCAAGAAGCTGTGCGAAGGTGTTGGCGAAGCCACCATCGACATCGCGAACTCGTCCTCGCGCATCAGCCAGTCTGACATCGACCTGTGCAAAACCAATGGCGTCACCGACATCATGGAAGTACGCATCGGCTATGATGGCATCGTGTTCGCTTCCGACATCAACGGCCCGGATTTCGTGCTGACCCCGGTGGACGTGTTCAACGCCATCGGCGCAAACGTCGCCAAAGACGGCGCTTTGGTTGCCAACACCGCCAAGACCTGGGCTGATGCCAACGCCGCTTTGCCGGCACAAGACATCCTGGCCTTCATCCCCGGCACCAAGCACGGCACGCGCGAAGTGTTCGACACCAAGGTTCTGCTGGAAGGCTGCAAAACCAACGGCGCTTACGATCTGTTCCTGGCCGCTTCGAAAGAAGCCGATGACGCTGCCAAGAAAAAAGACGCCGAAAAGCAGTGCTTCACCACCCGTTCGGATGGCACTTCGGTTGATATCGACGGCGACTATACTGAAACTCTGAGCCGCATCGACGCCAACAAGAACGCCGTCGGCGTGTTTGGCCTGTCGTTCTACGAAAACAACACCGACAAGCTGAAAGTCGCCACCGTCAACGGCATCTTGCCGAGCGTCGAGACGATCTCGAAGGGCGAATACCCGGTGTCGCGTCCGCTCTACTTCTACGTCAAGAAAGCCCATATCGGCGTGATCCCCGGCCTGAAAGAATACATCCAGTTCTTCGTGTCAGATGACATGGCTGGCCCGGATGGCAAACTGGCCGAATACGGTCTGGTCCCCGATCCGGAACTGGCAGCGACCCAAGCGGCTGTTGAGGCCGAAACCGTGATGGGCCCGCTGAACTAAGCAACGCTTTCCAAATACGGCGCGCGGGGGTCTCTCGCGCGCCGTTCTGTCTTGACCACGCCCGTTCCTCTCATTGGCAGGATCCCCATGAGCCTCGGCCTTCTATCCCTCATCCTTCTCGCCCTTGCCGTGTTTGGCTATGTGCTGGGCCGCCGCAAGGCTGTCGGCCAAGTCGAAGGCGACATTCGCAAATTGCATTCGCTGCCGCCGTTTTATGGCCGCATCACCGCTTTGCTGACCGCCGTGCCCGCGTTTTTGCTGATCGCGGTCTGGCTGCTTGCACAACCTTTGTTTCTGGAATCCAAGGCGCTGAGCCTGATCAATCCGGCCGAGCTGCCAGAGGGCAAATCCGCCGAGCTGGTGATGGCCGATGTGCGCCGGGTGGCCAACGGCCTGAACATGCTCGCGGCGCGTGGCGAGGATGTAACGCCGCTGCTCGCAAGCCCCTCGGCGCTGAAATCTGCGCTGAACGATGCCGGTGTGGTGTTGGAAACCGAACCCACCCCTTCGACCCTTGCCGCAACTGCGGCTTTGCGCGATGCCGGAAAGACCTCGCGTCTGACGATGACCGTGGCCGCGCTGGCCTTGGCCCTTGGCGGTCTGGCCTTTGGGATCAGCCGCATCAACCCCGAATACCGCGCCCGCAATGCCACCGAGCGGTTTGCGATGTGGCTGCTGATGGGCTCTTCGCTGGTTGCGGTGCTGACCACGGTGGGTATCGTCGCCTCGCTGCTGTTCGAATCGATCCACTTCTTCCGGCTTTACCCGGCATCCGAGTTCTTCTTCTCAACCGTGTGGAAGCCGCAGTTCGGCGGCGGCTCCTCGCTTGGTATCCTGCCGCTCTTGTGGGGCACGCTTTACGTCTCGGTGATCGCCTTGGTTGTGGCGGTGCCGATCGGCCTGATGTCGGCGATTTACCTTGCAGAATATGCCAGCAAATCCACCCGCGCCTGGGTCAAACCGGCCATCGAGATCCTCGCCGGCATCCCGACCATCGTTTACGGCCTGTTTGCGCTGGTCACCGTTGGCCCCTTGCTGCGCGATTACTTCGCCTCGCCCTTGGGGCTTGGCAACTCGTCCTCCTCGGTGATGACGGCGGGCCTTGTGATGGGCATCATGGTGATCCCCTTCGTGTCATCGCTGTCTGACGACATCATCAACGCCGTGCCGCAATCGCTTCGCGATGGCTCGCTCGGCCTTGGTGCCACGCCTTCGGAAACCATCAAGCAAGTGGTGATCCCCGCAGCGCTTCCCGGCATCGTCGGCGCGGTTCTGCTGGCAGCCTCCCGTGCGATTGGTGAGACGATGATCGTGGTGATGGGGGCAGGGGCCGCCGCCAAGCTGTCGCTTGACCCGTTCGAGGCGATGACCACCGTGACGGTGAAAATCGTCAGCCAGTTGACCGGCGATACCGAATTCGCCAGCCCTGAAACCTTGGTCGCCTTCGCTTTGGGCCTGACATTGTTCTGCCTGACGCTGGCTTTGAACATCGTCGCCCTGGTGATTGTGCGTAAATACCGGGAGCAATACGAATGACCGCCTCAGCGCCCCTGAACCCCCGCGCCGCCCACGACACCCGCGCGTCCTTGCTGGTGCAAGACCCGCGCACCAAAGCCCGCAACGCCACCGAGAAACGTTTCCGCGCTTATGGCCTGACCGCAATCGTGGTGGCGCTGCTGGCGCTGGTGTGGCTGCTGATCTCGATCTTCGGCAACGGCCTGCCCGCGTTCAAGCAAACCTTCATCACTTTGCCCGTCACGCTGGACGCCGCTGTGCTGGACAAAGGCGGCAAACGCGATCCGGCCGATCTGGCCAAGGCCACGACGGTCGCCTACGGCAAACTGCTGGCCAAATCGCTTGAGGCCGAGATTGCTGCCAAGGGCCTGTCCTTGGGTGCGGTGAAACCCAAAGACCTTGCCAAGATGATCTCCGAGGAATCCCCCGCCACCCTGCGCAATCAGGTTCTGGCCAACCCCGCGCTGATCGGCACCACGATCACCGTCAACGTCCTCGCCTCGGGTCGTATCGACGGCTACTACAAGGGCCGGGTGTCGCTGGAATCGGCGGCGCTGGACAAGAACACCTCGCCCGAACAACTGGCGCTTGCCGATCAGTTGAAAACCGCAGGCTTGCTGTCCACGCAAATCAACCCCGGCTTCCTATCGATGCCCGATGCATCTGACAAACGCCCCGAGGCCGCTGGTCTGGGTGTGGCCATCGTAGGCTCGATCTACATGATGTTCGTGGTTCTGGTGCTGGCTTTGCCGATTGGCGTCGCCACCTCGGTCTATCTTGAGGAATTCGCGCCGAAAAACAAATTCACCGATCTGATCGAGGTGAACATCGCCAACCTCGCCGCCGTGCCCTCCATCGTTTACGGCATCCTTGGCCTGTCGATCTTCATCAACTTCGCAGGCCTGCCGCAGTCGGCCCCCATTGTCGGCGGCCTTGTGCTGACGCTGATGACCCTGCCGCGCATCATCATCCCGACCCGCGCCGCGCTGAAAGCCGTGCCGCCCTCCATCCGCGACGCAGCCCTTGGCATCGGTGCAAGCCGTTTGCAAACCATCACCCACCACGTCCTGCCGCTTGCGATGCCCGGTATCCTCACCGGCACCATCATTGGCCTTGCGCAAGCCCTGGGCGAAACCGCACCGCTGCTCCTGATCGGCATGGTCGCCTTCGTCCGCGACTTCCCCGGTGTGCCACCTGAAGGCCTGTTCGACCCGGCCTCGGCGCTGCCCGTGCAAATCTACAACTGGACCCAACGCGGCGACCCCGGCTTTGTCGAGCGCGCCTCGGGGGCCATCATCGTCCTGCTGGTGTTCCTGATCGCAATGAACGCCGTGGCGATCTACTTCCGCCGCAAATTCGAACGCCGCTGGTAAGGGGATATCACATGAAAGACCAAAGATTGGAGACCCGCGTGGAAACCCAGACCATCAAGATCGAGGCCCGCAAAGCCCAAGTCTATTACGGCACCAACCACGCCATCAAAGACGTGGATGTCGATATCCTCGACAAGACAGTCACCGCCTTCATCGGCCCGTCGGGGTGCGGTAAATCCACCTTCCTGCGCTGCCTGAACCGGATGAACGACACCATCCCGTCTTGCCGGGTGGAAGGCTCGATCACGCTGGAAGGCGAGTCGATTTACGATCCCCGCGTCGATCCGGTGCAGTTGCGCGCCCGCATCGGCATGGTGTTTCAGAAACCGAACCCGTTCCCCAAGTCGATCTACGATAACGTGGCGTATGGCCCGAAAATCCACGGCTTGACCCGCAACAAGGCCGAACTCGACGCCATCGTCGAATCCTGCCTGCGCAAAGCCGCCCTGTGGAACGAGGTGAAAGACCGCCTGCAAGCCCCCGGCACGGGCCTTTCCGGCGGCCAACAACAGCGCCTGTGCATCGCCCGCGCCATCGCCACCAGCCCCGAAGTGCTGCTGATGGACGAGCCTTGCTCGGCGCTTGACCCCATCGCGACCGCACAGGTTGAGGAGTTGATCGACGAACTCCGCAGCCAGTTCTCGGTGGTGATCGTCACCCATTCGATGCAGCAAGCCGCGCGCGTGTCGCAGCGCACCGCTTTCTTCCACCTCGGCAACCTTGTCGAATTTGGCGAAACCGGGCAGATCTTCACCAATCCGAAAGATCCGCGCACGGAATCCTATATCTCTGGCCGGATCGGTTAAGGAGCAAAACATGTTGAATGATCGCCATATCGCCACCGTTTTCGACCGTGATCTTGAAGCGGTGCAAGCCATGATCATGAAGATGGGCGGGCTTGTCGAAGCGGCCCTGTCCGATGCCGCTAAGGCACTGGACACGCAGGACGAAAGCCTCGCCAATCAGGTGCGCAACAACGACGCCGCGATTGATCAGCTGGAAGAAATGATCAACACCGAATGTGCTCGTCTGATCGCCCTGCGCGCGCCGATTGCGACCGATCTGCGCACCGTGCTGACGGTGATGAAAATCGCCTCCAGCCTTGAGCGTTGCGGCGACTATGCCAAAAACCTTGCCAAGCGCGCGCTGGTCTTGAACGCGATGACACCGATCCCCGGTGCCGCAGGCTCGATCCGCCGCATGGCTCGGCAGGTGGGCTTGTTGCTGAAAGACGCATTGGATGCGTTCGTGTCGCGCGATGCGGGTCTTGCTGCCGAAGTGCGCCTGCGCGACGAGGAAGTCGATCAGATGTATAACGCGCTGTTCCGCGAATTCCTCACCTTCATGATGGAAGATGCGCGCAACATCTCGGCCTGTATGCACCTGCATTTCATCGCCAAGAACATCGAACGTGTGGGCGACCATGCCACCACGATCGCCGAGCAGGTGATCTACCTGACCACCGGCGCTTTGCCCGATGAGGCCCGCCCGAAAGCCGAACTCGCCGGGGGGGATGCCTGATGGCACCGCGCCCCTCGGTGCTGCTGGTCGAGGATGAACCCGCCCAACGCGCCGTCCTGTCCTATAACCTCGAGGCCGAAGGCTTCGAGGTGCGCACCGCAGACAACGGCGAAGACGCGCTGGCGCTGATCGGCGAAGAAGCACCCGATCTGATCCTCTTGGACTGGATGATGCCGCTTGTGTCGGGCATCGAAGTCTGCCGCCGCCTGAAAGCCCGCCCCGAAACCCGTGGTATTCCGATCATCATGCTGTCGGCACGCTCTGAAGAGGTCGATAAGGTGCGCGGCTTGGAAACCGGGGCTGATGACTATGTGATCAAACCCTATTCCGTGGTTGAGCTGATGGCCCGCCTGCGCGCGCAACTGCGCCGCGTGCGGCCTGCCACCGCTGGGCTGTTGCTGGAATGGGGTGACATCCGGCTCGATACCGAAACGCATCGGGTCTACCGCGCCGATAAAGTGCTGAAACTGGGGCCAACCGAGTTCCGGCTGCTGGCGACCTTCATGGAAAAGCCGGGCAGGGTGTTCTCGCGCGAAAGCCTTTTGGACCGCGTCTGGGGCCGCGACATCTACGTCGATACCCGCACCGTCGATGTCCACATCGGTCGTCTGCGCAAATCGCTCTGCACCTTCGGCGGCGAAGACCCGCTGCGCACCGTGCGTGGGGCGGGGTATGCCTTAGGTTAGCATCTCACGCGCCGTTCTTATTCCAAAACACGCACTACAGGGCAGCGCCAGACCGCCGGGAGGCAGGCGCTGCCCGGCTGCGCTCATGCTTTTTGAGTCCGGGCTGGTAACTTTTCTGCAAAGGTCGATAAACGCTTTATCCAGAACCCGTGCCAATCGGAAACCCATGCTCGACCACATCTTCCTCACCGTGAGCGATCTTGCCCGCTCCATCGCGTTTTACGAGGCGGTGTTGCCGGAAGTCGGCATCACCATTCGCCATGACTACGACAAACCGCCCAACCTCCCCGACCATCCCGATCTGAAAGGCTTCGGCGCAGATGGACGCATCTTCTTCTGGCTGCGTCAGGGTGAACCCGCCCCCGGTGCCGTGCATGTCGGTTTCATCGCCCATTCCGAAGCCGAAGTCCGTGCCGCCCACCAAGCCGCCCTGAAGGCTGGCGCGTCCGAGATCCACGCACCCGGTCCGCAACTGCACTACGACCCGCGCTACTTTGCGACGCAGTTACGCGATCCTGACGGCTATAGTTTTGAGATCGTGTTCAAAAGCTGGCAGCATACGATTTAAGCTTCACGCCGCCCCGGATCAAGTCCGGGGCGGCGTGGGATGGCTGAAAACCTTTACAGTTTATGAACGAGCGTATCGTAACTCTTTGATTTCCCTAAACCCAAAAGACGGTCCCAACGCGGGACCGCCCCAAATCACAGCCGGGCCAGCCGCTCCGTCAGCAAATCAAAGAACCCCTGCGCGTCCACATCGCCCACAAACAATGCGTTCTTGGGGCGGTCCGTCACCCCCCACCAATCCGCGACGGTCATCCCCAACGTCAGCTCCGACTGGGTTTCAATCTCGACATTGATCAGCCGCCCCGAAAACAACGCGGGCCGGATCAGATAGGCCACCACGGTCGGATCATGCAGCGGCCCGCCCTCACTGCCATATTTCGCCACATCGAACCGCTCAAAGAAATCGGCCCAATCCGCGGCCACCCGGCCCACTTCGGTGCCCATATCCCGAAACGCCTGCACCCGCGCCTTGGTGGTCAGCACCTTATGGGTCACATCCAGCGGCATCACCACCAGCGGCACGCCCGATTTGAACACGATTTCGGCCGCCTCTGGGTCAACATAAATATTGAACTCCGCCGCCGGAGTGATGTTGCCGCCCTCGAAATAGCCGCCCCCCATCAGCACGATTTCCTGCACCCGCCCCACCACATCCGGCGCCTGAAGGAAAACCTGCGCGATATTGGTCAAGGGGCCCAGCGGGCAAAGTGTCACCGTCCCCGCAGGTTCGCGCCGCAGGGTTTCGATGATGAAATCCACGCCGTGCTGATCTTGCAGCGGCATCACGGGGGCGGGCAGCACCGGGCCATCCAACCCGGTTTTGCCATGCACATGCTCGGCCGTCACCAGCTTGCGCTTCAACGGGCGGTCACAGCCTGCAAACACCTTGATGTCGGGCCGCTTTGCCAACTCGCAAATCATCCGGCTGTTTTTCTGCGTCAGCGCCAAGGGCACGTTGCCCGCCACAGCGACGATGCCCAGCACCTCGATGTCCTCGGGGCTGCCGAGGGCAAGCAAAATGGCAAAGGCGTCGTCCTGGCCGGGGTCGGTGTCGATGATGATTTTTCGTGCCATGCCAGCCTCCTGCTTTTTGGGCACAAAAGCCGATGCAGCAGGGGAAGTCCAGACTATCCGGCCCGCTGCACCAGCGACTTGCCGCTGCGGTGGTGCCGGGCGGCCAGATCGCGGCTGAGGCGTCCGGCGAGGCAAGGACGGGCGGGCACCGGTGCCGATACGCCCGCCTCCGCGCCAAACCCCAGTTCCGGGAACAGCGCCAACACCTCGGCGCGCGCCTGTGGCGTCAGGCTGCGCAACGCCTGCGCGCCGGGCAGCATCGATTCTGTCGCGGCCCCGTGCGCGAAAATCACCTGATGTGACGGGCACAGGAAATGCACATAGCGCACATCCAGCGCCTGCTGATCAACGCTGATCCCGGGCAGGCCCGCCAGATGTTTCGCGGCCACCAGCACCTCGCGCGCGCCACTGACGCGCTGGGTTGTATCGGATGCAACCAGAATGCGGTGCTGGGGCGACACCACCAGATCGCGCTTCGGCATCCCGGCGCCCAAGGCCCCCGCGCGGATGCGCACGGGTCGCAAGCCCGGATGCAACGTCAAATCCTGCGCATTCAGATAGCGCGAGCCGCACCATGCCACGGGTTGCGCGCCTGCGTCTTGGGTGCAAACCAGATCGCCGACGCGCAGGTGTTCAACCGCCATTTCGCCGTCAGGCGTGCGGATCAGCGTGCCCGCCACAAAACAGGGCACACCGTTGACCAGACTGTCGTATTGCGCCTGACCGCGCCAGTCACCGCTGCTGAGGGTGATGCTATCACCCTGTGCGACGGGGATATCGAAGGCGTAATAATAGGGCCCAAGCTGACCGCCCCCCCAATCGTCCTGGAAGGTGGAAGGGTCAGTGTTCTGGTAAATCCGCAGCATATAGGCGGTGCCGGTCTGCCCGGTGGTGGCATTGAACACGGTGAATTTATAGACCGCTTGCACAATGTGGCCGGCCGCCCCCAGACCATCAACATCCCGCGTCAGCAGTTGATTGGTCGTATCAAGCGTCTCGAATTTGGTTTGGTATTCGGGATGACTTTGCCCGTCTTCGCTGTGTTCGTCGTCGAAGATGCCGTCATCATCCGCAACCGACATGGTCCGCGCAGCCCCGCCAACCGTGAACGTTCCCGTAGAGAAGTTAGAGGGAGACAGGCCGATATCGTCGTTTGAAATCACACTGAACGCATAGACAGGCATCACACACTCCACCCAAGCCGAATTTGTCGTTCGGCGGCGTCAAAACAAGCAACAGGTCTTGCCAGTTTGGTTAGAGGCAGAGTTTGGCAGCAAAATGTTGAAAGTTTGCGAATGTCACGGCGACACTCGCAAACCTGTTTTGGTGATCAGTGGTTCAGTTGTCGAAATCGACTTCTTCGATCAGCTTGAGGGCTTCCGGGCGCTTTGCGGCCACTTCGGCCAAGGGCAAGCTGTCGGGCGTGAACTCACCCCAGCTTTTCACCAGAGCCGAGCGCTCAACGCCGGGTTCGACAGGGAATTCGTAGTTAGTTTCGGCGTAAATCTTTTGCGCCTCATCCGACGACAGCCATTCCATCAGCTTGAGCGCCGCATCATGGTTCGGTGCGGCTTTGGTCATCGCCACGCCCGAGATGTTCATATGGGTGCCGCCAGCCTCAAATACGGGAAACACGATGCGCACGGCGTCGGCCCAGTCTTTTTGCTCGGGGTCGGCCAGCATTTGCCCCAGATAATAGGTGTTGCCGATGCCGATGTCACACTCGTTGGCCCAGATCGCCTTGACCTGATCGCGGTCAGCCCCGTTGGGTTTGCGCGCAAGGTTGGCCTTCAGACCTTCCAGCCAAGTCTTGGTATAGGCTGCGTCGTGATGCGCCAGCATGGCACCGGTGAGCGCCACGTTGTAATCACTTGTGCCCGAGCGCATGCAGATGCGGCCCTTCCACTTCGGGTTGGCCAAATCCTCGTAGGTGGTGACCTCGCCGTCCTTCACGCGGTCTTTGGCCGCATACACGATGCGCGAGCGCGCGGTCAGGCCGAACCATTGCTTACCCGGATCGCGGTATTCGGCGGGGATGTTCTTTTCCAGCACCGCCGAGTCCACAGGCTGCGTGACGCCTGCGTTCACGACTTCCATCAGCCGCGCGATATCCACCGTCAGGATCAGATCGGCCGGAGAGCGATCACCTTCTGCCACCAGACGCTCGGCCATGCCTTTGTCCACAAACGCGATATTCACCGTGATGCCGGTTTCCTTGGTAAAGGCGTCAATCAGCGGCTGGATCAGTTCGGGCTGGCGGTGCGAGTAGATGTTCACTTCCTCGGCCAAGGCCGGAAGTGCGGTGCTGGCAAGCGCCAGCGCGAACAGGCCGAAACGCAGTTTCATGGTTGAGTCCTTTTGTCAGGTATCTGGATGCGCTTAAAGCCCAAGCGGCCAGAGGCGTCAATACCTGAGTAAAAAGCTTGGGCCCCTGCGCTGACCACCGCCTAGCGGGATTTTTCCTCGGCCTTGGCGCGGTTCCACAGGGCATCCATCTCGGCCAGATCACTGTCTGCCGGGGTGCGGCCCGCCTCGGCCAGCCAATCTTCAATCCGGCCAAAGCGGCGGCTGAATTTGGCATTGGCCGCGCGCAGGGCGGCTTCGGGGTCCACCTCCAGATGGCGGGCAAGATTGGCCATCACGAACAGCAAATCGCCAAATTCTTCAGTGACTTCCGCTTGGGTCAACTGATCGCGCGCCTCGACCAGTTCGGCGGCTTCCTCGGCGATTTTCGCCACCACTTCATCGGTGGAGGGCCAGTCAAACCCCACCCGTGCTGCGCGCTGTTGCAGCTTGACCGCGCGGGTCAGCCCCGGCAGGCCCAGTGCCACACCATCCAGCACGCGGGCCGCGCGGCCGCCACGCTCGGCGGCCTTGATCTTCTCCCAATCCAGCGTCTGCTGCTCGGGCGTTTTGTCGCGGGACTCAGCGCCAAACACATGCGGATGCCGGGCCAGCATCTTGTCGGAAATCGCCCGCACCACGTCTTGAAAGCCGAACATGCCCTGATCGCTCGCCATTTGCGCGTGAAACACCACCTGCAACAACAGATCGCCCAACTCGCCGGGCAATTCGCCCCAAGCCTGCCGCTCGATCGCGTCGGCGACTTCATGCGCTTCCTCGATCGTATAGGGCACGATGCTGGCGAAATCCTGCGCGATATCCCACGGGCAGCCGGTTTGCGGATCGCGCAAGCGGCGCATGATCTCCAGCAACCGCTCGATCCCGGCGGCTTGGTCACGCACCAGTTGATCACGCACCAGTTGATCACGGGCAAGTTGATCGGGGGCATCGTCAGAATGGGGCAGGGGCATTGCCGATCCCTTCCAGATAAGATTTGATCAAAGGCCAAAGCAAATCAGGAGTCTGCAATGCCCGTCCTCAACCGTATCGCCGCTTATGCCGAGGAAATGAAGGGCTGGCGCAGGCATTTGCACGCGAATCCGGAGTTGTCTTTCGATTGCCACAACACCGCCGCCTATATCGTCGAGCGTCTGCGCGAGATCGGCGTCGATGAAATCCACCCCGGCATCGCCAAAACCGGCATTGTCGCCATCATCAACGGGCAGGGGGATGGCCCGACCATTGGCCTGCGCGCCGATATGGATGCGCTGCCTATTCAGGAGATCACCGGGGCGGACTATGCCTCGACCATCCCCGGCAAGATGCACGCCTGCGGCCATGACGGCCATGTGACGATGCTGCTGGGGGCTGCGAAGTATCTGGCCGAGACGCGCCGCTTCAAGGGCCGCGTCGCGTTGATCTTCCAACCCGCCGAGGAAGATGGCGCGGGGGGGCGTGAGATGGTGAACGAAGGCGTGATGGACCGTTTTGCCGTCGATCAGGTTTACGGCATCCACAACGCCCCCAACGTGCCGTTCGGGCATTTTCTGACCACCCCGGGCGCCTTGATGGCAAGCGTTGATACCGCCTATGTCTATCTGACGGGCAAGGGCGGCCATGGCGCCACCCCGCATGATTGTGTCGATCCGATTGTGGCGCTTGTGGGCATGATCTCGGCGATCCAGACCATCATCCCGCGCAATGTCTATGCGCTGGACGAGGCGGTTTTGTCGGTGACCATGGTGAACTCTGGCACCGCGTCCAACATCATCCCGGAGGAGGCGATGTTCGCCGCCACGATCCGCTGCTTCAAGCCCGAAGTCCGCGCGCTGCTGAAAAAGCGGTTCCATGAGATTGTCGAGGGCCATGCGGCGGCCTACGGCGTGCAGGCCCGCATCGACTATGACTGGGGCTATCCTGCCACCATAAACCACGCCGACCAAGCTGCGTTTGCGGTCGAGGTGGCCTCGGAAATCGTCGGGCCAACCTCGGTTGAGGGCAATTCGGTGCGCGAGATGGGTTCGGAAGATTTCTCGTATATGCTAGAGGCCCGCAAAGGTGCCTATTTGTTCATGGGCACCGGCCCCGGCGCGGGCCTGCACCACGCGGCTTATGATTTCAACGACGAAGCCGCGCCGATTGGCGCATCGTTCTTCGCCCGTTTGGTGGAACGCGCGCAGCCTTTGGGCTGATGATATCGCGCTAGCGCAGCAGGCTTTGGCTGCGTTAGTCTTGCCGCATCGTTAGAACAGGAGCCATGATGATCCGCCTTAGCTTTGCCCTTTGCCTGCTGGCCGCACCTGCCTTCGCGGATGATTACATCGCCTTCCACTCGCCCTCGGGCAATATCCAATGCGGCATGTCCACCGGCGACTACGCGCAGGTGCGCTGCGATATGTCGGAACTCACCCAAACCTACCGCAAAGCCCCGCCGGATTGCGAATTCGACTGGGGCAGCAGCTTTGCCGTCGATGCGGGCGGGCCGGGGTATCTGGCCTGTGTCTCCGATGCCGTTGCCGATCCGGGTGGGGTGGAATTGGGCTATGGCAAGTCGATCTCGCTTGGCCCCTTCACCTGCACCTCCGAGAAATCCGGCATGGAATGCACCAACCTTGGCGGGCATGGCTTCAAGCTGTCGAAAGCCAAGCAAAGCCTGTTCTAAGGGCGGCTGGGTGTTCTGAAAACCGGCAAAGATCGGAAAACGCGATCAGGCGTAGGCGAATGGCTGCGGTTTTCGGCTATCTGCGCCTGTATCGGGCCCGACATTTGATCAAATACCCTCTGGCGTTTTTACGGGCTTTGGCTATCTTGGCCAAATCATATTGACTGGAGATTCAAAATGAACGCCCCCGCAAGCCTGCCCAACACTTCGGCCTTCGAGATGGACCGCGCCCATGTCCTGCATCCGTGGGCAAACTTCGGGCCGTTTGAGAAAGCGGGTTCGCTGGTGATCGCACGCGGGCAGGGGGCAAAGCTGTGGGATGAACAGGGGCGGGAATACTTCGACGCGGTAGGCGGCATGTGGTGCACCAACATCGGCCTTGGTCGGCGCGAGATGGCGGATGCGATTGCCGAACAGGCCGAGCGCCTCGCCTTCGCCAACCATTTCGTCGATATGACCAACGATCCCGCAGCCCGTCTGGCCGCCAAACTGGCCGAACTGGCACCCGGCGACCTGAACCGGGTGCATTTCACCACCGGCGGCTCTACGGCGGTCGATACGGCGGTGCGGGTGGTCAGCTATTACCACCACGCGCGCGGCAACCCGGATAAAACCGACATCGTGGCGCGGGAAAACTCTTATCACGGCTCGACTTACCTGACCCAATCGGTTGGCAAAAGGAACGGCGACCGCATTGAAGAATTCCGCTACAAGACCGAAGGCATCCATCACCTAAGCTGTCCGAACCCCTACCGCCGCCCCGATCATATGACCGAGGCGCAGTTCTGCGATGATCTGATCGCCGAATTCGAAGCCCTGATTGCCAAGGTTGGCGCTGAAAAGATCGGCGGCTTTATTGCCGAACCGATCCAAGCCTCGGGCGGTATCATCGTGCCGCCACAAGGATATCTGCGCCGGATGTGGCAGGTTTGCCAGCGCCACGACATCCTGTTCATCGCCGACGAGGTCGTCACCGCCTTTGGCCGCATCGGCCATTGGTTCGCGTCAGATGATGCGTTCGGCGTGCAGCCCGACATGATCACCACAGCCAAGGGCCTGACCTCTGGCTACCTGCCGCTGGGTGCGCTGATCCTGTCAGATCGGATCTGGGCCGCGATGGCGCAAGGCGGGCACCGCTGGTTCACCACCGGCCTGACCTATTCCGGCCATCCGGTCAGCTGCGCTTGTGCGTTGAAAAACATCGAAATCCTTGAGCGCGAGGGTTTGCTTGCCAATGCCGCAAAGGTCGGCGCCTATTTCAACACCCGGCTGAGCGGCTTGGAAAACCTGCCGCTGGTCGGCAATGTGCGCGGCCAAGGTTTGATGCTTTGCGTTGAAAACGTCGCCAACAAGACCACCAAAGACCTGCTGCCCGACGAAGTCAACGAAAGCAAACGCATCTCGGATGTCTGCGAATCCCTCGGCCTGCTGGTGCGCCCGATCGGCCACCTGAACGTGATGTCGCCGCCCTTGATCATCACCGAAGCGGAAGTCGATTTCGTGGTCGATACGCTTGAGGCCGCCATCCGCCGCGTCACCGACGATCTGGTGCGCGAAGGCCACCGCTTGGGCTAAGCAGCCCGCCTCAATACGCCTCCGGCGAGAGTATTTCTGAAACAGCAAATTCACCTGTTCTTAAATATCCCCGCCGGAGGCTTCAACCTTACCCCATGCGCAGGCTTGACAATCAAGGCTCTGCGGCTTCATCTGCACCACCCGGATCCGCGCGTCTCCGGCCCGGTTTTCGCCGGGAATAAAGACGCAAGCGCCGTTATCTCTGAGAGAATCATGGCCCTAGAAGACGCTAAAACCGAAATCGACACCGCTTTCACCCGCACCACTCAGCGCGGCTATGCCTTTGAGAACGCGTTCTCGGGGGCGACCAGCTTTCTGCGCCGCAGCTACACCAAAGACCTGACCGGGGTGGACCTTGCCATCACCGGCGTGGCGTTTGACCAAGCCGTGACCCACCGCACCGGCACCCGCTTTGGCCCCCGCGCGATCCGCGAGGCGAGCAGTTTGCAACCCTATGATCCGCCTTACGGTTGGCCGACCAATCCGCTGGATGAAATGAACATCATCGACTACGGCGATTGCGCGTTTGACTATGCCAAGACCGCCGATTTCCCCGCCACCCTGACAGCCCATATCGCGAAAATTCTGGCCGCAGGCGCGGGCACCATCACCTTGGGCGGCGATCACTATATCACTCTGCCGATCCTGCGCGCCTATGCCGAGAAATTCGGGCCGCTGTCGGTGATCCATTTCGACGCGCATTCCGATCTGTGGCCGGATGACGATATGAGCCGGATCGACCACGGCACCATGATGTATAAGGCGGTCAAGCAGGGCTATGTGGACCCCAAGCGCTCGGTCCAGATCGGGATTCGCACCACGACCGAGGATTATCTGGGCTTCAACGTGATTGACGCACGCTGGGTGCATGAAAACGGCACCGGGGCCACGGTGGCGCGCATCAAGGACATCGTTGGCGATCATCAGACCTATGTCACCTTCGACATTGACGCGCTGGACCCCTCGGTTGCCCCCGGCACCGGCACGCCGGTCTGGGGCGGGCTCCATTCGTGGCAAGCGGCGGCGATGCTGCGTGACCTTGCGGGCATCAACATGGTCGGCGGCGACATTGTCGAGGTCTCGCCGCCCTATGACACCACCGGTGCCACCGCGATTGCGGGCGCGCATGTTGGATATGAGTTGATCTGTCTTTATCATTGGGCGAAAACACAAAGATGAAAAAATCCATGGTCCTTGCAAGTGCAGCACTGATCCTCGCCGCGGGGGCCATGGCGTTCATCCGGCTTGCGCCCGCCGATCCCGGCCAGTGGGATATCGCGTTACAGCCGCGCCCCACCGAAATTGCCATCCCCAGCCCAGACAAGATCGCGGTGCTGTCGAATGGCGCTTACATTGATCTGACCGCTGCTGCCGATCAGACGCAGGCGGTGCTTGCCGAGCTGGACGGCATCGCCTTGGCCAGCCCGCGCACCCAGCGTGTCGCGGGCAGCGCGGAAACCGGGCGCATCACTTGGGTGACACGCTCGGCGTTTTGGGGATTCCCGGATTACACCACCGCCGAATCTACCCCGACAGGCGTGACGGTTTTCGCCCGCCAACGGTTTGGCGCTGGCGACTGGGGCGTGAACGCCGCACGGCTTTCGGCATGGATAACCGCGCTCAACGCCTGAAAATCGGTCTGGTTCCCTACAATTTGTCGATTATCTGCCGATCACGCAAAAAAGAGCGGCGGATTCTTGCCCACTGATATTTCAGTTTGTTGAACTTTGTCACCACTCAGTGAATGTCTGCCGCAACGCAGCAAAGCAGTTTGGGTTAACCAAGCCTTTGCGAAGCGACACAGAACAAAAAGACGTGGGACAATCACATGGCTGTAACTTTCCGTAATCTGCCGCGCTTGGCTGGCATGCTTGGCCTTCTGGTCCTGACTGCCGCCTGCGTGCCGAACAATACGCAAGTTACCATGTTGTCCTCGCATCCCGATCTGATCGAACCCGGCCTGAACCCGAATTTCGTCGCCAAAGCGGTGGGCAACGCCAAAGCCAAACGCGCCAAGGGCCAAAAGGTCTGGTGCGTGCCGTTTGCACGCGATGCCAGCGGGGTCGAGATCAAGGGCAACGCGGGCACATGGTGGAATCAGGCCAAGGGCAAATTCGAGCGCGGGCACGCGCCTGTTGTCGGCGCTGTGATGGCATTTTCGTCAACCCGCAAGCTGCCCAAGGGCCATGTCGCGGTGGTGTCGAAAGTGGTGTCCGACCGCGAGATTCTGATTGATCACGCCAACTGGAAGCCCAGCCAGATTTCCTTGGGCATGACCGTGGTCGATGTTTCGGCGCAGAATGATTGGTCGGTGGTCAAAGTGGCAAGCGCGGGCGATACCTTGGGCCGCCCCTACCAGATCGACGGATTCATCTGGAAAGCGCCTGCCAAAAACTAGGGCCACTCGCCCCTTGACCGCAGCGCTGCGATTGGCCAAACCGCTGCCATGGTTCCGCTAGAAAAACTTGCCCAGATCACCCAACGTTTCGAGTTTCTCGAAGCCAAGCTGAACGCTGGCGCCTCGCCCGCCGAGATTGCGACACTGTCGCGCGAATATTCCGATCTGAAGCCCGTCGCTGATGAAATCGTAGCCTACCGCCGCGCCTTGGATGATCTGGCCGAGGCCGAGATCATGCTGGCCGATCCCGAAATGCGCGCTTTGGCGGAAGATGAGATGCCGGTGCTGAAAGCCCGCATCCCCGAAATGGAATCGCGGTTGCAAATCGCGCTGCTGCCAAAAGACGCCGCCGACGCGCGCCCGGCGATCTTGGAAATCCGCCCCGGCACGGGCGGTGATGAGGCTGCCCTGTTCGCCGCCGACCTTTTGCGGATGTATCAGCGCTATGCCGAGAAAATGGGCTGGACGTTTGAAATCCTTGAACAACAGGATTCAGAACTCGGCGGCATCAAGGACGTGCAAGTCCATATCGCGGGCGAGGGTGTGTTCGCCAAGCTGAAGTTTGAATCCGGCGTGCATCGCGTCCAGCGCGTGCCCGAAACCGAGGCGCAGGGCCGCGTGCATACCTCTGCCGCCACCGTCGCCGTGCTGCCCGAGGCCGAGGAGGTTGATCTGGTGATCCCCGCCTCTGACATCCGCATCGACACCATGCGGGCATCGGGGGCAGGCGGTCAGCACGTCAACACCACCGACTCCGCGGTGCGGATCACCCATATTCCCACCGGCATGATTGTGGTCTCGGCGCAGAAATCGCAGCACCGCAACAAGGAAATCGCGATGCAGGTGCTGCGCGCGCGGCTGTTCGATCAGGAACGCGCCCGCGTCGATGATGCCCGCGCGGCCGAGCGGAAATCTCAGGTCGGCTCTGGCGACCGCTCTGAACGCATCCGCACCTATAACTTCCCGCAGGGTCGGATGACCGACCACCGCATCAACCTGACGCTGTATTCGCTGGGTCAGATCATGCAGGGCGATCTGATCGAAGTTGTCGATGCTTTGGTGGCACACGACCAAGCCAGCAAACTGGCCGAGATGGAGGGATGACGGCGCAAGACGCCCTGCGTCTGGCGATCCCGCGCCTGACCGCCGCAGGCATCGACAACGCCCCCCGCGACGCCCGCCTGCTGCTGGCCCATGCGATGGGGATTGCTGCCGACAGGCTGACCCTGCATCTGCCCGATGCCCTGACCGACACCGCACAAGCCGCGTTTGAGGCCGCCATCGCCGCCCGCATCACCCACCAACCTGTCGCGCAGATCACCGGCCAGCGCCAATTCTGGGGCCGCAACGTCAAGGTCACGCAAGACACCCTCGACCCGCGCCCCGAAACCGAAATTCTGGTGGCCGAGGCGCTGAGCCGCCCGTTTGTGAACATGCTCGATCTGGGCACCGGCACCGGCTGCATCCTGCTGTCGTGTCTTGCAGACATGCCGATGGCGCGCGGTGTGGGCTCTGATCTGTCCGCCGCAGCCCTTGCCGTGGCACAAGAAAACGCCAGCCGCCTGCACCTTTCGACCCGCGCGCGCTTTGTCCAATCGGATTGGCTGAAAGCCATCCAGGGCCGATTTGATCTGATCACGTCAAACCCGCCCTATATCGCCGCCACCGAGATGCCCCACCTGTCACCCGATGTGCTGCAATGGGAACCACACGCCGCCCTGACCCCCGGCGGCGACGGCCTGGACGCCTACCGCGCGATTGCCGCCCAAGCCCCGGCGCGGTTGCTGGCAGGGGGGCGGCTGCTGCTTGAAATCGGCCCAACGCAGGCCGGCGTTGTCTCACAGATGCTGGCGGCACAGGGGCTGGCCAACATCCGCACCTTGCAGGATTTCGACGGCCGCGACCGCGTGGTGTGCGGTGAAAAGCCACAAGAGGGCGATATGTGCGGCTAGGCTCCGCTGGCCCGCAAGAATCTGCTTGTCAGAACCGCCCCCCTGTGATTATTCAATGCCACGCGACATTCGGTGCAATTCGGCACTGACCCGCGCAAACCCGGTCATTGCAACCTTGCCCCAAGGGCAGACGATCCCCGAAAGGATCAGGCGCATTTACCCGGACCATCTGGATCAAAGGACAAGATGCGCTCTTCCAAGTCCCGTTCGCGTTCAAAGACGAACCGCCCGCGCACCCTCGGCAATATCATCAACCGCGTCTTCGACAGCTCTGGCCCCGAAGGCAAAGTGCGCGGCACGCCGCAACAGATTATTGAGAAGTATCAGATGCTGGCGGGCGACGCGCAGCGTTCGAACGACCGTGTGGCGGCTGAAAACTTCAGCCAGCACGCCGAGCATTACACCCGCATGTTGGCCGAAGCCACGCGTGAGATGGCTGCCGAACAAGAAAGCCGCCAGCAGTTTCAGGGCGGCCAGAACAACCAAAACGGCCACAATAATCAAAACGGCCAGAACAATCAAAACGGCCAGAATGGCCAGAACAACAACCGCGATCGGCAGGATTACCGGGCCGAGCGTGGCGATTTCCGCCCCGAGCGTGAGACGCAAGACAGCGAGCAGCCCTACACCAGCGGCTTCAGCGTGGTGGATGAAGACGAGCATACGCTCGTTGATCTGCCCGAGGCCAACCGCGCCCAACCGCGCCAGGACAATTATCGCCGCGACAACCAACAGCGCGATGGCAACCAGCAGCGCGATAACAACCAGCAGCGCGATGGCAACCAACAGCGCGACAACAACCAGCCGCGCCGTCAGGACAACAATCGCCAGGACGGCAACCGTCAGGAAAACCGCCAGCGCGACGACAAGAACCGCGATCAGCGCCAACCGCGCAACGACCAGCCCCGCAACGACCAACCCCGCAATGATCAGCCGCGCGCCGAGCGTCCGCGCAATGACGCGCCGCGCAATGACGCGCCGCGCTTTGTCAGCGCGCGCGATGAAGCCCCCGCGCGCGAAGCAGCGGCGCCCGAAGCCGCTCCGCAAGTTGTCAGCGCCGAGACTGCGCAGCCGATTATGCCGCGCTTTGAATCCCCGGCAGCCGTCGTGGCACAGGTCGAATCCGCCGCAGCAACGCAAGCCCCCGCCAAGGCCCCGCGCGCGCCACGTGCGCCCAAACCGGTGGCCGAGGCTTTGCCGGGTCTGGAACCCGCGCCGAAACCCACCCGTGCGCCCCGGCCGAAAAAGCCTGCCGCCAGCGACGCGGCCCCGGGCGCAGGCCCGGCGGACAAAACCGAAGCCGCCGAATAAGCCAAACGAAAGCCCGCATCACGCGGGCTTTTTGTTGCGCAGTTGGCCTCAGCCCGCGGCCACAATCCGCGCCAGCGTGCAGAACCGTTCCAACTCGATCTCTTCGGCGCGCGCGGTTGGCGGAATGCCTGCCGCCTCCAACTGCGCCTCAATCGCAGGCCCCATGCCCTTCAGGCTGGATCGCAACATCTTGCGCCGCTGGCCGAACGCCATCGTGGTGATGCGGTTCAGCACCGCCTCATCCGCCGGAAACCGAGGGCTCTCAAGCCGCGTCAGATGCACCACCGCCGAATGCACTTTGGGCGCGGGCGTGAACGCCTCGGGCGGCAGATGCATCACGATTTTCGCATCGCAGCGCCAGCCCACCAGCAGCGCCAAACGGCCATAGTGATCAGAGCGCGGCTTGGCGACGATCCGCTCGGCCACTTCCTTCTGAAACATCAGCGTCAGGCTTTGCCAGAACGGCGGCCAAACTTTGGGCGTCAGCCAGCGGATGAGCAACTCGGTGCCGACGTTATAGGGCAGGTTCGCCACCACCCGCACCGGCGCGTTCAGATGCGCCAGCACGTCAATCTCCATCGCATCGGCGTTGATCACATCCAACCGCCCCGGATAGGCCGCACCAATCTCGGCCAAGGCTGGCATGCAGCGCGGGTCTTTCTCGACCGCGAGCACCCGCCGCGCGCCTTCCACCAACAGCCCGCGCGTAAGACCGCCGGGGCCGGGGCCCACCTCCAGCACGTCGCAAGCCGACAGATCCCCCGCCAGCCGCGCGATCTTGGCGGTCAGGTTCAGATCAAGCAGAAAGTTCTGCCCCAACTGCTTTTTCGCCACCAGATCATGCGCCTTGATCACCTCACGCAAAGGCGGCAACCCGTCAATCGTGCCCAATACAAAGCCCCTTCATCTTGGCCTAAATACTCCGGGGTCTGGGGCAGCGCCCCAGCCTTCACCGCAACCGCGCCGCTGCCATCTGATGCGCCATCTTCAGCGCCGCAATCAAGCTATCGGGCCGTGCGATGCCCTTGCCCGCAATGTCATAAGCCGTGCCGTGATCCGGCGAGGTGCGCACGAATGGCAGACCCAGCGTGACATTCACCCCACCGTCGAAATCCAGCGTCTTGATCGGGATCAGGGCCTGGTCGTGATACATGCAGATCGCGGCATCATAGCCTGCGCGGGCGCGGGCATGAAACATGGTGTCGGCAGACATCGGCCCGTGCAGATCAAACCCCTCAGCCCGCATCCGCTCCAGCACCGGGGTGATCAACGTGATTTCCTCGCTCCCCATCGCGCCGCCTTCACCTGCGTGCGGATTTAACCCCGCCACCGCCAGACGCGGCTGCGCCACGCCGAAATCCTGACGCAACCCGGCGTCGGTGATGCGGATCGTGTGCTCCAGCATATCGGCGGTCAGCAGCGTTGGCACTTCCGAAAGTGCGACATGAATCGTCACAGGCACCACGCGCAAAAGCGGCGAGGCCAGCATCATCACCACGCGATCCACCCCCGCCAGATGCGCCAGAAACTCGGTATGACCGGGAAACGCAAAGCTTGCGCCGTCCTTCAGCGCCTTTTTGTGGATCGGTGCCGTGCAGATCGCCGACGCTTGACCGCTTTGCACCAGCGCAACCGCGCGCTCTATCACTTCGATCACGCCAGCGGCATTTTCGGGTGCGGGCTGGCCGGGCAGGGCGGGGCTGGCGAAAGCATGAGGCAACACCGGCAGCAAATGCGCCGGCACCAGATTGGCCGCAGCAGGATGGTCAATCACCGCGAAGGCATCAGACCCCATATGGCGCGGATCACCAATCCAGAACAGCGGCACCACGCTGCCCAGAACCTGTCGCGCCGCAAGTGCCAGTTCGGGGCCAACCCCGGACGGATCACCGCAGGTCAGCGCAATCGGCGCGATCATGGCGTGCGGATCATGGCTTCCGTGCGCAGCTCTTCCAGATAGATGTCTGCCTGCGCACCCAGAATCTGATTGGTCAACTGGATCTTGACCTCGTCCCGGCTTGGCATCTCATTTTCTGCCGGGCCACGGCGGCACAGCATCAGAAACACCCGCCAGCCGCCCCGCGTCACCGAGGTCGAGGACTCGCCCGCATCGAGCAGCGCCAAGGGGCCTGCCAGATCACGCGGCAGTTGCGCTTGCGGCACGGTTTCACGGATCAACCGATCTGCCGGAAGGCCCTTCGCCTGCGCGTAAAGATCGTTGCAGGTATCGACCTTGGCGCGCAGGTTGGCGGCCGAGACGCCATCATCGGGCACCAGAAACGCCGCGTAATCGACCACGATGGCCTTGGACGGCTCTAGCATCTCCTGCTTTTGCTCTTGCATCTGATAGATCACCACTGAGTCGTCCAGCACGACCGGTGCCGAGACCTGACCGGCGGACAGACTGCGGACTGCCTTGGCCGCATCCGGTTTCAAAGCGGTCAACAGCATCCAATCCATAGACCCGCCGCGCGATGCAGAAGGGGCACTGGAATTTTGCCGCGCGAGGGCTGCGAAATCTTCGCCGCCACGCAACAGCAGGCGCAAATGGTCGGCCTTTTGCAACGCCGCCGTGCGTCCGGCGCCCACCGCCGGGATCACGATTTCGGCCAGCCGCACCTTCAACGCAGCCATCGGCCTGCCGTTTGCCAAGGCCCGATCAATCTGGGCGTCAGAGACCGACACCGTCGGAGCAAATTTGCCCCGGATGATCTCGCGCCAAACCAGTCCAGCTTCAACGAAGTCACGGAATGTTTCGGGCTGCACCCCGGCCTGACCGATGGCTTGAACAAACTGTTCCGCTGTCAGATTTGCACGGGACGAAAACTCCTCCATCCCGGCCTTCAATTGCTCGGGGCTGAGTTTGAGGCCGAACTGCTTGGCCGCCGACATCCGCAAACGGTCGTCCACCAGCGTGTTCATCGCCGCTTGTTGCAGATCACCGGGCTGGCGCAAAATCTGCATGAACAGAATCCGCTGATCCAACTCGAACTGCGTGATCACCTGATCGTTGACGATTTTTACCGGGGTAAACGGCCCAGCCCCTACGGGCGCGCCAAAACCCACCAGCGCTATCAGCGCCAGAACCATCATTTTACCTGCGGGTCGCACCATGATCACCTGCCGTCGTCCATTTCTTGTCTTAGCGCCTGCATTGGCGCGCGGGCCCCGGCGCAGAACTGCCGCCAAAGCCCAGAAGTTCCACCGAAAGCCCGAAATCCGTGGTCGGCTTCACACTAGTAGAGGACGTGAACCGACGCGAGAGAGAAAGATCGACCAGCAGACATTCGTTGCGGAACGTCACACCCAAACCCGCCTTCGCCGCACGCTCTGCCTCAAAGTCATAGCGGCTGGCGACGCGCCCTGTCCAGTTGTTGGTGAACTGATAACTGGTCGCCAGTGTCACCTCTGATATCGGGGTGGGCCGGTTTTCCAGCGGATCGGCGACGGTGTGCACGTAATTGGTGATGACAGCAAACCGATCGCCGGTATAGGCCGCCTGCAACTCGGCCTTTGTCATGTTAAGGTTATCGTCAAACAGCAACCGATTGGCCAGATTGAGCCCGGCCATATCCAACTGCCACGACGCCATCCAATCCGAACTGACGCCACTCAGGCCCGAGCCGACACTGAACTGTCCCAGATCGTCGCTGCGCAGCACCCGGCCCACCGTCACGCCCAGCGTCCAGCCGTTTGGGTCAAGCCGCAGATAGCTGAAGCCCAGATTGGCCCGCGTGCCGTTTTCCACCGCATCCGCGCCGGGAAACCGGCTGAGGTCAAACAGATTGGCCTCATCAAACTCGACCAGTGCCGAATCCTCGTTCGGGATCGAACTGCCCGTCCGTGAGGCCAGCACGATCTGCATCACCGGCTCGATCACCTGAGACACGCCATTGGCCTGCGATTTCACCCAAGGCCAACGCAATTCTGCGCCAACCGCGGCATGCGAGCGGGTCTTGCTGCCCTCGTAAACCGCGTCCTGCCCGATCATGTAGAAATCTGCCGCAGCCTCGCCCAGCACCGCCGCTTCCATGCCGTTATCCAGCAGGAAGTTTCGCCGCCAATCAGCGCGCAGCGATACCCGCTGCATGTCGCGGCCATCGGCAATGCCATCGCTGTTGCTGTCGGACAACGCATCATTCGAGGTGCGCTCATGGCCATGCGCCTGCAACTCAAACCCGCCTTCGCCGCCCAAGCCACCCAGCGTAAAGCGGCGGTGATAGGTCAGATCCGCGATGCGCGACGGCAGAGTCGCGTTGTCTTCGCCATCACGGATCGAGTGAAACGCGATCAGCCGCCCCGAGATATACTCGTTTCGGCGCGTCCGGCTGACCTCTGCGCGGCTTTCCAGACGGTCAACGGTGGGGTAGTCGTAATCCAGAATATAGGCGGGGTCACTTACCGCCTCGACCCGCACATCCAGACGATAGCCGCGCGGCAAACTGAACGCCCCGGTGCCCAGCACATAGCCGCGCGTTTTGCCGGGCAACAGATCGTCGCGCGAAATCCCGCCCGAAATCTCGATGGCGCCGGTGTCGAACGCCTGCCGGTAGCGCAGATTGACCGTGCGGCTGCCCTTGGTGGTGAAGAACGGGGTCACCGTCAGATCGCGGCTGTCGCCGATCTTGATGAAATAGGGCAGCGTCAGCCCGGTGCCGAGGTTGGAGTTGTTCTTCAGCGATGGCAGCAAAAAACCCGATGCGCGCTTCAGCGTCGGGTCGGGCATCCGCAGGCGCGGAATGTAGGCAATCGGCACCCCGCCCAAGCGAAACTGCGCGTGATCGAAGTAAAGCTGGCGTTCGGTCTGATCATGCACCACGCGGCGTGCGCGGATTTCCCACAGCGGTGTAGAGCTGCCCGCGCAGACCTTGCAGCTGGAGGCCACCACGCGCTGCATCGCCGTGTAACGCCCGTCCACCCGCTGAATTTCGGCTGCCGCCAGTTGCAACTGCTGCTGCAAGACCAACCGCGCCGACGTCAGCACCCCTTGGGTGAAATCCGCGCTCATGTCGGCCTGGCTCGCCAAGATCACCGTGCCTTTGCCATCGCTCAGCACGATGGGCCCTGCGATGACCAGCCGATCATTGGCCTGATCATAGGTGACGCTTTGCGCTGTCAGCTTTTGGCCCTGGTAGAAAATCTCGACATGCCCTTGCGCGATAAGGGTCGAGTTGTTCTGGATTAGCAACGCATCCGCGATCAAGGTCGCCTTGTCCTGCGCCACGGCGGGCAAGGCAAACAGCAGGGCTGCGATGAAGCCGATCAGCCGCAACATCAGCCATCCTCCAGATGCAAAAGCAAGCCCAACGCCAGAAAGGCGGCGGCAATCGGCGGGCTCCAGGCGGCCAGAACCACGGGAATTTGCCCGTTCTGCCCCAGAACTTGCGCGAAGTTACGCAGAAAGAAGATCAGAAAGCCACCCAGCAGCGCAAGCAGCACCATTTGGCCGGTCTTGCCAAATCGCGCATGACGCATGGTGAAGCCCGCCGCAATCAGCACCATCGCCGCCAGCAACACCGGCAAGGCCAATTCCATCTGCATCCACACCTGATAACTGCGCGCCGAGAAACCTGCACGCTCCAACGCCTTGATATACGAGGGCAACGCCCAAAACGCCACCGCTGACGGCGCGCCAAAGCCATCGCGCAGGCGGTCTTTCGTCAGATCGGTGGGCAGGCGGAAATCGACCGCCGCCGCCAGCGCAGTTTGCTCGGGGTTGGCATCGGTCAAGGACCAGCGCTTGGCACCGTGCAACAACCACTCGCCGGGCAAAAGCTGCGCCGAGGCCGCCTCGATCCGCTGGGTGGGCGTGCCTTCGGGGCCAAATGTGATGACGGTGACGCCTTGCAGAGTGGTGCCGTCAGGATCGCTGCGCAGCGCCTTGATCACCGATTGCCCCGCCGCATTGCCCTGCCGCATCCACAGCCCATCGTCGGACAGCGACAGCACCGAGCCTTGCTGCCCGCGCTGTGCAGACAGCCGATCATAGGCTTTCGAGGTGGCCGCAACCAGCGGATTGAACACAGCCACACCCACCGCACCGATCAGCAGCGCCACCACCACCGGTGCCGCCAGAAAGTGCAGCCCCGACCGCCCCGCCGCCCGAACCACAACCAGTTCGGACGACCGCGCCAGCCCCAGAAACAGCGCAATGGCCGCAAGGATCGTGATCAACGGCAAAATCTGATACAGACTTTCCGGCACGTTCAACAGCGACAGATACATCGCCCCGCCCAAGGTGACGCCCGCCTTGCGCAACTGATCAATCACGTCGATCAACACCAGAATCGCCGCAAACACGATAAACACCAGCCCGAACATCTTCAGGAACCGCCGCGCGATGTAGAAGGTCAGCGTCATGCCGCCACCGCCGCAAACTTCGGCACCCGGCGCGGGCGCTGCGACAACCACAGCGCGCAGATCCCGATCAAGATGCCGAGAACCGGCGCTGCGTAGGCCAGCACCCAGCCGCCCGCCATATCTTCGCCCAAGCTTGTCGCCACCGTCGCAACCGCCTGCACGACCAGCAGCAACACCACCGCAACCCCAACCTGCCGCCACAGCCCAAACCGGCTGAATGCCCCAAGGAGCAGCGACGAGAACCCGATCAGCGCCGAGGCCAGCGCCGTGAACGGCTGGGCGATGCGGTCATGGCCCTCAAACTGCATGCTCGCCGGGGTTTGCCGCACCTCGGCCGCCAGTTCGGCCGTGGGAGACAGCAACTCTGCGGTGGAAAGCTCGGCCATGTTGCGCGTCCGCGCTGCGGGAACTTGCATCAACCCGGCCAGATCATAGGTAAAATCGGCAAAGCGCGTGACAGACAGTTGCGCCTTGCCGCCCAGAAACTGCACCATACCATCGACCATCAACAGCTTTGGCCCACTGTCCGTGCGGGCAAAAAACGCCTTCTTCGCGGTGTAGATCGCGCGCTGGTCGGGCAGGCGGTCATCGGCCAGAAACAGATCCAGCAATTCGCCCGTCGGTGCAATTTCGCGGATATAAAGCGTGATGCCATCACTGGGATGAATGAACTGGCCATCCTTCAGAAACCGCGCCGAGACGTTTTGCGATATTGCCTCCGACCGCTCTGCCAGCGCGCTGCGGCTGGCGGGCACCAGAAGATGCGTCAGCACCAGCATCATGCCCGTCACGATCAGCCCGAAATACCAGACCGGGCGCGCAAGACGAAAGGCCGAAAATCCTGTGGCCTGCATCACCACCAACTCGGATTCCGACATCAGGCGGTTGGCCACATAGACCGCGCCGATGAACGCCGAAATCGGCAGCACCAGCCGGATGACATTGGGCAGCGTCAACAGCGAGAATTGCAGGAACACCAGCGCCGATTGCCCATCACCGATCAACTGATCAAACAGCCCGACCGCGCGGTTCACCCAATATACCGCCACCAGCACTAGCGAGAAAAACCCGAACAGCGCTAGCAGTTGCGATAGCAGATAGCGGTCGAATCTCGCCACAAAAGCCCCAAAGCCAAAAAACTCCTGGCGCGAACCTAGCGGAAAAGCCCGGCGGGGAAAACTGCTATCTGGCCTTCCCGGCGCCCCTTCGCTAGCCTGCCGCAAAATCGCCCCCCTGATGCCGCCAAACCCCCGGAGCCCCCGTGTCACATCCCGTAGCCATCCAGTTTCAAAGCCTTTCCGTCGAAACTCTGCCCACGCAGTCGGGGCGGATTGCCCTGCTGTTTGATGCCGACCGCCCGACCTCGCCCGCAGCACGGCGGCTGAACGCGCTGACCAAGGGTGCTTTGGCGCGCGCCATGTCATCGGAGGCTGCCAGCAAACTCAAGCCCGGCGATGGGTTAGAGCTTGCCTTCCCGGCAGGCCTTGCCGCGGATGCGCTGCATCTGATCAGGCTGCCGCGCCGCGCCAGCGCCGCCGATGCGCGCCGTGCAGGGGCCACCGTCGCCCGCAGCCTGACCCCCGCCGGGGTTTTGCTGATCGCCGAAGCACATCCGCAAGCCGCTGAAGTGTCGTTCGGTCTGGCCCTGCGCGCCTATGATTTCAGCCCGCACAAATCCAATCAGCCCAAAGCCCCCGGCGCGGTAGTGATCGCCGTGACCGAGCCCGAAGTGGTGGCCGCCCATGCAGCCCCGATGGCTGCGGTGGCCGAAGGGGTGTTTTTCACCCGTGATCTGGTCAATGAACCCGCCAATATCCTGACCACGGACGATTTCGCCGCCCGCCTTGCCGCGATGCAGGAACTAGGGCTGGAGGTGGAAATTCTGGAAGAAGACCAACTCGGCAAACTTGGCATGAATGCGCTGTTGGGTGTGGGGCAGGGCTCGGAAAGCCCCTCGAAAGTGGTGGTGATGCAATGGAACGGCGGCCCGAAGGATCAGCCGCCGTTTGCGCTGGTTGGCAAGGGTGTGGTGTTTGACACCGGCGGCATCTCGATCAAGCCTGCGGGCGGCATGGAAGACATGACGATGGACATGGGCGGCGCGGGCACCGTTGCGGGTGTGATGCGCACGCTTGCGCTGCGGGGGGCCAAGGCCAATGTCGTGGGGCTGGTGGGGCTGGTCGAAAACATGCCCGATGGCCGCGCCCAACGTCCGGGCGATGTGGTGCGCTCGATGAAAGGCGTCACCATTGAGGTGATCAACACCGATGCCGAAGGTCGCCTCGTGCTGGCCGACGTGCTGTGGTATGCGCAGGAACGTTTCAAACCCTCGGGGATGATCAATCTGGCCACTCTGACCGGAGCGATCATTGTGGCCTTGGGGCATGAAAACACCGGAGTTTTCTCCAACGATGATGCGCTGTGCAACGCCTTCCTGAAAGCTGCCGGGGCGGAAGGTGAGGGGGCGTGGCGGATGCCGATGGGCCAGGCCTATGACGACAAGCTGAAATCCCGCGTGGCAGATATCGTGAACTCGTGCGGGCGCGATGGCGGCTCGATCACCGCCGCGCAATTCCTGCGCCGTTTCGTCAAGGATGAAACCCCGTGGTGCCATCTGGATATCGCAGGCACGGCCTTGTTGAAATCCGACAGCATGCTTGCCCCCAAAGGGGCCACCGGCTGGGGTGTGATGGCGTTGAACCGCCTGATCCGCGATCGGTATGAGGCAAAATGACCAGCACTCAGCCATCGCCACGCCAAGGGCACGCGTCGCCATGAGCGTGGCGATGTTCTACCATCTGACCCGTTCGACGCCCTCGGAAACTGCGGCGACGCTGCTGCCGCGTGCGATGTCGGCGGGGTGGAAGGTGATGGTGCGTGGCACGGATGCCGCAGCACTCGCGGCGCTTGACCTTGCGCTGTGGACGCAATCGGATGACAGCTTTCTGCCCCACGGCCTTGCGGGCGGACCGCATGATGCCGATCAACCGATCTTGCTGGGGCAGGGTGCGATCACCAACGCGGCACAGGGTTTGATGCTGATCGACGGTGCCGAAACCACCCCGGCAGAGGCCGCGCCCCTGCAACGCGTCTGGGTGTTGTTTGACGGGGCCAACGAGGCCGCGCTGACCGGCGCGCGCCGGCTTTGGACCACCCTGACCAGCGCAGGTCTGGCGGCGCAGTATTGGTCGGAAGAGTCGGGCCGATGGGAGAAAAAGACCGAGAAGGCGGCAAAAGCCTAAGCGGTTCAGCGCGGCATGAGCAGCGGCAAGCGTGGGCCAGCCGCCAGAACCGCGCCGCCCCGGACTTGATCCGGGGCCTCTGGTTCAGGCGGGTTGAGGCCCCGGATCAAGCCCGGGGCGGCGTGGGGATGGCGGCAAACACCAGCATCACCGTGTCAGGATCATCCGATCGCCGGTGATCTGGATCGAAAACCGTCCCAGATAATCCATCCCCAGAAGCGAGCCTTGCATCGCAGCTTCATTGACAAAAGCTGTCACCTCCCGATCCTCGAACGGCCCCAGAACAACACGGTCCAACGACACCCGCGCGGTGCGCACCACGCCGTTTGCGGTCTCGGCCTGGCCCAGATAATCCAGCCCGGCCTGATCAATGCCCACCGCTGCCGCGTCCTCGGGCGACAGCACGATCCCGGTCGCCCCGGTGTCGGCCATGAACTCCATCTCATGGCCATCGACGTGCAGGCGCAGATAATAGTGCCCGTCAGGGTCACGCGGAATTTCGACCCGATCTGCCCCCACCACCTGATCAGCGCGGATGTCGCGGCGCAGATCATGCCACAAACCATATCCCGCCATGACCCCGACAAAGATCAACCCCCAAGCCACCGCGACCCGCAAGGCCTGACCCAGACGCTGGCGATATTCCACCATCACCCAGCCGCCCACCGCCGCCAGCAGCAGCGCAAGGTAAGCCAGCCGCCCGAAATCCTCGCCGTTCATCCGATCAACCCGGTGCCACGCACGCCGTCGATGACAAACTGCACCGATAAAGCCGCCAGCAGCATCCCCAGCAGCCGGGTGATCACGATGGTTCCGGTGCGGCCCAGCAGCCGTTCCAGATAGGGCGAGGCGAGCAGGAACAGATAGGTCGCCACGATCATCACCGCGAGCAACCCCAGCACGGCCACGGTGCCCAGCCAGCCATCGCCAGATTTGCCGACCAGCAGGATCATCGTCGCAATCGCCCCGGGCCCGGCAATCAGCGGGGTGGCAAGCGGAAACACCGAAGGGTCGTGATCGGGATCGGCCTGCTGCCCCTCGCGCCGCTGGGTGCGGCGTTCGAACAGCATATCAAGCGCGGTCAGAAACAACAAAATCCCGCCCGCGATGCGGAAGGCAGGCATCGAGATGCCGATGAAGCCCAGCAAGGCCTCGCCCAGCAGGCCAAACAGGGTCAGCAGGATAAAGGCGATGATGCAGGCCCTGCGCGCCATGCGGCGGCGATGGTCGGGGGTCATGCCTTGGGTCAGAGCGATGAACAAAGGCACGATCCCCGGCGGGTCGATCACCACGAACAGGGTGGCAAAGGCGGTGATCAGAAAGGCGGTGTCCATGGTTCGAACTTACGGACGAACAGCGCGTTCAGCAAGAGATGCAGGTGAGTGTTAATTTCTGCGCGGCGAACACGCCAAGCCGAACCCGATTAGAACGACAACTGTTTTGGTTGGAAACTGCATCCAAGGCGGCCTTCGGGTTTATGGCTTGCTCGCGGTTTCCAGCTTTTCCTGCGCCGTAACCCACATCGACTCGGCGCGGTCCAAGGCTTCCATCACCTCGCCGTATTTCTTGTTCCAGGTGTCCAACTCGCCCCGGCGGCTGTCTTCATAGAGCGCGGGATCGGCCAGTTTCTTGGCCAGTTTGTCGCGCATGTCGTTGATCTTGGCCAGGCGTTCCTCGGATTTCTTGACCTCGACCCGCAGGGCCTTGATCTCGTCCTGCGAGGCGCGTTTGACCTTTTCGACCACTTTGGCAACCGGCTTGGCATCCTCATCACCTGCCAGAAGCTGGCGGCGATAGGCCTCAAGATCTTCGGTGTAGGGGGTCACAGCGCCGCCCTTGACCAGCCACAGCCGATCCGCCACCAGCCCGAGCAGGTGCATGTCGTGGCTGACCAGCACCACGGCGCCGGAGTATTCGGTGAGCGCCTCAACCAAAGCCTCGCGGCTTTCCATGTCGAGGTGGTTGGTGGGCTCGTCAAGGATCAGCAGGTGCGGCGCGTCGATGGTGGCGAGCAGCAGGGACAGACGGGCTTTTTGGCCACCCGAAAGACGGCCGACGGCGGTTTCGGCTTGGTCGGCCATCAGGCCAAAGCCAGCCAGACGGGCGCGCAGGCGGGGTTGGCCCTCGGCGGGGCGCAGGCGCATGACGTGTTGCAAGGGGGTTTCGTCGATCATCAACTCATCGACCTGATGCTGCGCGAAATAGCCGATGCGCAGTTTCGAGGACTGCACCATTTTGCCTTCGGCGGGCTGGAGTTTGCCCGCCAGCAGTTTCGACAGCGTCGATTTGCCCTCACCATTGCGGCCCAGCAAAGCGATGCGGTCGTCCTGGTCGATGCGCAAGGACAGCTTTTTCAGGATCGGCGGGCCGCCATAGCCCACAGCCACGCCTTCCATATTGATGATCGGCGGCGAGAGTTCTTCCGGCACCGGGAAGGTGAACACCACCTTTTTGGCATCCTCGGGCGCGGTGATCGTCTCCATCTTTTCCAGCATTTTCACGCGGGACTGGGCTTGGGCGGCTTTCGACGCCTTGGCCTTGAAGCGATCGACGAAGGCTTGCAGATGCGCGCGTTTGTCGGCTTGCTTGCGCGCCTCGGCTTGCAAGACGGCGCGGCGCTCGGCCACCTGGCGGGCGAATTGATCGTAGGGGCCGGACCAATAGGTCAGCTTTTTGTTGTCGAGATGCAGGATGCCAGTGACCGAGCGGTTCAAAAGGCCGCGGTCGTGGCTGATGATCAGCACGGTGTGGGGATACTTTTGCAGGTAGCTTTCCAGCCACAACGCGCCTTCAAGGTCGAGGTAGTTGGTCGGCTCGTCCAGCAGCAGATAGTCGGGCTGCGAGAACAGCACGCCCGCCAGCGCCACCCGCATCCGCCAGCCGCCCGAGAAATCGGAACAGGGGCGCAGTTGTGCCTCGGCATCAAAGCCAAGGCCCTTGAGGATGCTGGAGGCGCGGCCCTCGGCAGACCATGCGTCAATATCGTTCAGGCGGTGCTGAATTTCGGCGATGCGGTGCGGGTCGGTGGCGGACTCAGATTCCGTCAGCAACGCGGCGCGCTCGGTATCGGCGGCCAGCACGGTATCCAGAAGGCTGGTCGAGGAGGACGGCACCTCTTGCGCCACACCACCGATGCGGGCGCGCGACGGCATGGAAATGTCGCCGCTTTCCAGCGCCAGTTCTTTCTTGATCAGCCGGAACAGCGTGGTTTTGCCCGCGCCATTGCGACCAACAAGACCAACCTTGTGGCCGGTGGGAATCGTGGCAGAAGCGCCCTCAAACAGCGGGCGGCCTTCGACGGAATAGGTGATGTCTTCGATTTTCAGCATGCGCGGGGATTGCCCGATGCGGGGGGCGGCGTCAACCGGGGAAGGCGCGCAAAGCCGCGTGGTTGACGGCTTTTCAAGCCGACTTGCGCGTGATAGCAGGCGGCTCATGAATTTCGGGGCGATTTTGCCCCCAGTAATGGAGAGCCACATGGCCATCGAACGCACCCTGTCGATCATCAAACCCGATGCAACCAAGCGCAACCTGACCGGCAAGATCGTTGCCAAATTCGAAGATGCGGGCCTGCGCGTTGTCGCATCCAAGCGCATCCATCTGTCGATGGCACAAGCCGGCGCGTTCTATGCCGAGCACGCAGCACGCGGTTTTTACGGCGAGCTGTGCGAGTTCATGGCGTCCGAGCCGGTTGTGGTTCAGGTGCTGGAAGGTGAATCCGCTATCGCGAAAAACCGCGAAGTGATGGGGGCTACCAACCCGGCGAATGCCGAGGCTGGCACCATCCGCAAGGAATTTGCGCTGTCGGTTGGCGAAAACTCGGTCCACGGGTCGGATTCGGAAGCATCGGCTGCACGCGAGATTTCGTTCTTCTTCTCGGGTCTTGAACTGGTCGGCTGATCTGGCGATTTCTTGAAGGCGGCTTGCGTCTGTGATGGACGCAAGCCGTTTTTTTATGCCGGTTTTGGTGCATGGCCGCGGGTAAAGCCGGTGTCCCCGCGGGGACAAAATGGGCGAAAATGCGTGTCCCCGCGGGGACAGACCTGTGGTTTTTTGCGATTTTTTCGGCCATTTTCCACAACATATTGTGGTTTTTTGCCGAAAATGCGATTTTGGACTTTCAGATGTGTGTCTTTTCTATCACACCAAAAAACTGTAAAGCCGCTTCCAATTCCGAGCGCAGTTGCGCCTTTGATCCGACCCGTTCGGCCTTGATCGCATCAAACCGCGCGCGCAGGGCTTTTTTCTCGTCGCCTTTGCAATCGTTCCACGGGCGGCCCTGCAAGGCCATGTGCAGCACGTAATAGCCGATGAAATGCGCCTGCGTTCCGGCATCGAGCAGGCGGCGGTAGCCCTCGTCCGCGCCAATGGCGCGCAACTCTTCGGCCGAGTGGATGCCGGCCTTGGCAAAGGCCGCTTCAGACGCGGGCCCAAGGTTGGGAATAGAGGAAATCGGGTTCGACATTCGGGCGACCTGCAGATGACAAAGGCCAGCCTAGTGGCTGGCCTTCTGGTCTGAAACCGAATTCTTCAGATTGACGCCCAATCGCGGAACACTGTGCTGCTTTGTTGCTGCGAGGTTCCGTTTTGTTGACCCTGCTGCTGCGGGGCCGGGGCTTGCGCGCCGCCTTGTTGGGCGGGCTTGGGGGTGGACATTGGACTGCTCCGGTCGTTGGTGGCGTTCTGCCATTTTGATAATCTGCTCCGCCCCTGTGACCAAGTTGCGGCCTGATCAGGGAAGGATTGCGGCGAATTATACTCCAACACCGACGCCTGCAACAGGATTTCCCAGCCTGTGCAGGCATTTGCTGTCACGTTGTTGCGATAATGCGCGCAGGAAAGCCGATTTCGCTCAGGGCGGCGACAAGTGCGTCGGGGGCTGCGGTGCCTGCGACGGTGACTTCGCGCGCGGTCAGATCGACGGTCACATCGCGCACAGCGGGCAGGGCGGAAAGCGCGTCGGTGACCGAGGCTTTGCAGTGGCCGCAGCTCATGTCTGGCACAGAGAGTTTGGTCATGGGCGTCTCCTTTTCTGCGCTCAAGATGGGGGTTGCAGCAGGGGGAAGGTCAAGGGGGGCATTTAATTTTCTGCCGGGCTTGACCTTCCCGTGACTGGAAGCCCCATATCAGGTGTCGAAGGAGATTTCCGATGGGCGCTGTTGCAAGCAAGATTGACCTGAGTGTGGAGGGCATGAGTTGTGCCGCCTGCACCGGGCGGGTGGAGCGGGTGCTGAAGGCGCAGGCGGGGGTGCTGGATGCGGTGGCGAACCTTGCAACGCGGCGGGCCGAGGTAACGTTGTCGCAGGCGGTGGACCCGGCGGTGCTGGCGGCGGCGGTTAGCAAGGCGGGTTTTGCGGCGACACCGCTGGCGCAGGCGGTGGCGCATGATCCGGTGGCGGAACAGCGGGCCTTGTGGCGCGCGACGGCGATTGCGGCGGCGCTGACGCTGCCGGTGTTTGTGGTCGAGATGGGGGGGCATTTTATCCCCGGCTTTCACAGCGCACTGCATGGGCTGATCGCGCCACAGCAGCTTTGGCTGGCCGAGTTCGTGCTGGTGACGCTGGTGCTGTGCGCTCCGGGGCGGCGGTTTTTCACCAAAGGCCTGCCCGCGCTGCTGCGGGGCGGGCCGGATATGAACAGCCTTGTGGCGCTTGGCAGCGGGGCGGCCTGGGCCTATTCCAGCGTGGTGACGTTCATACCTGCGCTGATCCCGGCGGCGTCACGGGCGGTGTATTTTGAGGCGGCGGCGGTGATTGTCACGCTGATCCTGCTGGGCCGCAGTCTTGAGGCGCGGGCACGCGGGCGGGCGGGGGCGGCGATTGCGCGGCTGGTCAAGCTGGCGCCAAAGACCGCGCGCAAGCTGGTGGCGGGTGTGGTGCAAGAGGTGGATGTGGCTGCTCTGCTGCCCGGCGACCACGTGCAGATCCGGCCCGGCGAGCGGATTCCGGCGGATGGGCTGGTGGTGTCGGGGCAATCCAGCGTGGACGAGTCAATGCTGACAGGCGAGCCTTTGGCGCAGGAAAAGCAGGCGGGCGCGCGGCTGACGGGCGGCACGGTGAACGGCACGGGGGCGATGGTGATGCAGATCACCGAAGTGGGCAGCGCCACGGTTCTGGCCCGAATCATCGCGATGGTTGAGGCAGCGCAAGGCGGCAAGCTGCCGGTGCAGGCGCTGGTGGACCGTATCACGCTGTGGTTCGTGCCCGTGGTGATGGCTGTGGCTGCGCTGACGGTGCTGGTCTGGCTGATCTTTGGGCCGGGGGTGGCCGAGGCGTTGGTGGCGGGCGTGTCGGTGCTGATCATCGCTTGCCCCTGTGCGATGGGGCTGGCGGTGCCGGTGTCTATTCTGGTGGGCACTGGCCGCGCGGCGGAACTGGGCGTGCTGTTTCGCAAGGGCGAGGCTTTGCAGCGGCTGGAATCGGTGCGGCTGGTGGCATTTGACAAGACCGGCACGCTGACGATGGGCCGCCCGGTGGTGCAAAGCGTGCTGGGCGGCACAGAGGTGGTGGCGATTGCGGCGGCGGTCGAGGCTGCGTCCGAGCATCCGCTGGCGGCGGCGGTGGTCGCCGAAGCCGCGCGGATGGGCGTGGCCGTGGCTGCGGTGGACGGATTTCAAGCGGTGCCGGGGCAGGGTGCGCGGGCGATGCTTTGCGGTGTGGCGGTCAGCGTCGGGTCGGCGCGGATGTTCGCGGTGATTGACCCGGACCTCGCCGCACAGGCGGCAGCGGCGCAGGCGGGCGGACAGGGCGTGTTGTTTGTGGGCCGGGGGGATGTGGCGATTGGGATGATCACTGTCGCTGATCCGATCAAGCCCAGCTCGGGTGCAGCGGTGGCGGCCTTGCACGCCGCAGGCCTGCGGGTTGCCATGGTGACGGGCGATGCCGAAGCCACGGCGCAGGCGGTGGCAGCACGTTTGGGCATCACCGAAGTGCACGCGGGCGTGCTGCCCGCAGGCAAAGCCGCCGTGATCGCGGGGCTTGGCGGGGCGGTGGCTTTTGTCGGCGACGGCATCAACGACGCGCCTGCGCTGGCTGCGGCAGAGGTCGGTATTGCCATGGGCACCGGCACCGATGTGGCGATTGAGGCGGGCGATGTGGTGCTGATGACGGGCGATCCGTTGGGCGTGGTGCGGGCGCTGGAGCTTTCGCGCGCAACCATGCGCAATATCAGGCAAAATCTGACTTGGGCGTTTGGCTATAATGCGGCGCTGGTGCCGGTGGCCGCAGGGGTTCTGGTGCCGTTTGGCGGCCCACAATTGTCGCCGATGCTGGCCGCGGGCGCGATGGCGCTGTCGTCGGTGTTCGTTCTGTTCAACGCGCTGCGCTTGCGGCGCTTCAGGGGGCGGCAGCCATGAACATCGCCGAAGTGGCCAAAGCCGCCGGATTGCCCGCCAAAACCATCCGCTATTACGAGGATATCGGCCTGATCCAGCCCGCGCGCCGCGACAACGGCTATCGCGCCTTTGGGCAGAACGATCTGCACAGGCTGGCCTTCGTGGCGCGGGCACGCTCGCTTGGGTTTTCCATCCAAGAGTGTCGCGCGCTGCTGGCGCTCTATCAGGATCGCGCGCGGGCCAGCGGCGATGTCAAGGCGCTGGCGGTGGCGCATCTGGCGCAGATCAGGGCCAAGATTGCCGCCTTGCGCGGCATGGAAGCGACACTCGCCGATCTGGTGCAGGCCTGCCATGGCGACCAGCGCCCCGATTGCCCTATTCTGCACGGCCTGTCGCAACCCGCGTCAGGCGATGCGCAGTAGCCGTTCGAGATCGGTGTTGCCGCCGACAAGGTCTTGCAGGCTGACCCTGTCCAAGGCGCTGTAAAAGCCATCCAGCGCGCTGCTGAGCACGCATTTCAACCGGCACGCCCCCGCAAGCGGGCACGAGCCCGACTGCTCGGCGCAATCGGTAAACGGCAGCACCGATTCAAAGATTCGAAACACCGCGCCCACAGTGATCTCGGAGGGTGCAGCCCCCAGCATCAACCCGCCCGCGCGCCCACGCCGGGTTTTCAGCAGGCTTTGCCGTGCCAGAAGGTTGATCACCTGCGCCAGATGGTTCTCGGACGCGCCACAGGCGACGGCGATTTCATGCTTTCGCACGATGCGGCCATCGTTGACTGCGCAAAACATCAGCGTGCGCATCGCCAGATTGGTGCGCGTGGTCAGGCGCATGGGGTTCCCTCATCTTGCAAGATTTGACGAAGTTTTACGCAGTTTCGCGCACCCTGCCTTGATTCAGATCAGATGCACCAATGCGGCCAGTGCCGGGGCGCATCGGTTCAAGCGCCGCGCGGACCGCAAAGATCGGTATTGTCAAAGCGCTTTGATCGCAAGCATACTGCTATTAAATCGAAATACTGGGTGAAATCTGAAATTGTTTGCGGTAACAAGAAAGCGGTTTGAAAGGGCCTTGCCGCGAACAGCGGCTGGCTTTGAAAAGGTTGCGCGGGATGTGCGCGCTGCTTGCTTGACCCGGCTGTGAAGTGGAATAGGCTTGTGGCGAAACGAAATGTAACGATGTGGAATGTGCTTTGAAGGATATGGATCTGACCCCCGCCCTGCTGAAAACCGATGTCCTGCGGCATCTGACCTTTACGCTGGGCAAAGATCCGGCAAACGCCAGCGGTTATGATTGGCGGATGGCGCTGTCCTTCGCCATCCGCGACCGGATCATGGAGCCGTGGTTCGCCTCGACCCGCCGCACCTGGGCCGAGGACCGCAAGCGGGTGTATTACCTGTCGATGGAGTTTCTGATCGGGCGGCTTCTGGAAGATGCCACCGTCAATCTTGGCCTGCATGATGTGGCGCAAGAGGTGATGGCGGACTTCGGTCAGGACCTTCACGCGCTGGTCGAAGGCGAGCCGGATGCCGCCCTTGGCAACGGTGGTTTGGGGCGTCTGGCTGCGTGTTTCATGGAAAGCATGGCCACGGTGGGCTGCCCGGCTTATGGCTATGGCATCCGCTATGAGCACGGCCTGTTCCGGCAAAGTTTTGAGCGCGGCCAACAGGTTGAGATGCCCGAGGATTGGCTGTCGCAGACCAACCCCTGGGAATTCGCGCGCCCGGAAAGCGCCTATGTGATCCCGTTCAAGGGGCAGGTCGAAACCAGCGACGGCAAAGAGGTTTGGGTTCCGGCCGAAACCGTTCTGGCCAGCGCCTACGACACTCCGGTGATCGGCTGGCAGGGCAAATGGGCCAACACCTTGCGGCTTTGGTCGGCAAAACCCACGCAACTGTTTGATCTGGAACGGTTTAATCGCGGCGACTATGCCGCCGCGGCCGAGCCTGAGGCACTGGCGCGCACGCTTTCCCGCGTTTTGTATCCCGATGATACCACCTATCAAGGCAAGGAATTGCGCCTGAAACAGGAATTCTTCCTGACCTCGGCGGCGCTGCAAGACATTCTGCGCCGCTTCAAGGCCAGCCATTCCGATCTGCGCAATCTGCCAAAACACGTCGCCATTCAGATGAACGACACCCATCCGGCGATTGCGGGGCCGGAACTGATCCGCCTGCTGGTCGATGAAAACGGCATGGCCTTTGAAGACGCGCTGGACACCGCGCGCGATTGTCTGGGCTACACCAACCACACCCTGCTGCCCGAGGCGCTGGAGCGGTGGGCGACCTTCACCTTCGGCAACACGCTGCCGCGCCACATGCAGATTGTCGAGCGCATCGACAGCTGGCACCGCCGCACCTTCAGCCCGCCGCATTACATCGGCATCGTCAAACACCAAGAGGTGCGGATGGGTGAACTTGCGTTCATCATGGCGCATAAGGTCAATGGCGTGTCGGCGCTGCACTCGGATCTGGTGAAGAAAAACCTGTTTCCCGAGTTGAACACCCTGCATCCGGGCCGGATCATCAACGAAACCAATGGCGTGACGCCGCGCCGTTGGCTGAAAATGTCGAACCGTCCGCTCTCGGGGCTGATCACCAGTGCGATTGGTGACGGCTGGGAGGATGATCTGGATCGTCTGAAAGGGCTGGAGGCGTTTGTCGATGACAGCGGCTTCCGCGCCAAGTTTGACGCCGCAAAGCGTGCCAACAAGGTCGCGCTGGAGGGCTGGATCGCGCAGGAATGTGGCGTCAAGGTCTCGCCCGACGCGCTGTTTGATGTGCAGGTCAAGCGCATCCATGAATACAAGCGGCAGTTGTTGAACATTCTGCAAACCGTGGCGCATTATCAACGCATCAAGGCCAATCCGAACGGCCCATGGGTGCCGCGCGTGAAGATTTTCGGCGGCAAATCGGCGCCGGGCTATGCTGTGGCCAAGGAAATCATCCATCTTATCAATGATGTGGCGACAGTTATTAATGCAGATGCTCAGGTCGGTGATCTGCTGAAAGTGGTCTATCCGCCGAATTACAACGTCAGCATGGCAGAGCGTTTGGTGCCTGCGGCTGACTTGTCCGAGCAGATTTCGACGGCGGGGAAAGAGGCATCCGGCACCGGCAACATGAAGTTCATGATGAACGGCGCGCCGACGATTGGCACGCTGGACGGCGCGAATGTGGAAATTCTGGCCGAGGTGGGGGCCGAGAACTTCTTCCTGTTCGGCATGACCACCGACGAGGCGATGAAGCGGCGCGAAGACCCCGAACAGTCGCGCAAGGCAATTGACGCAAGCCTCGCGCTGCAAGGTGTGCTGCAGGCGATTGCCGAGGGCCAATTCAGCCCGGATCAGAAAGACCGCTACCATGGTCTGGTGCACCGGGTCTGGCACCACGATTACTTCCTTGTGGCGGCGGATTTCGACTCGTTCGATCTGGCGCAAGACCGCGTGGATAGCGCCTATGCGGATCGTGATGCGTGGATTAAAATGGCGGCATTGAATACGGCGCGTTCCGGCTTTTTCAGCTCGGATCGCACCATTCGGAGCTATATGAAAGACGTCTGGACGATCCAATCTGCGCTTTAATATCAAGAGGTTGCCATGACTGATTTGCTGATCGACCCCGGTGCTGCACAAGCGATTGCCGAGGGGCGTCATGGCGACCCTTTCTCGGTGTTGGGGCTGCACAAGCGCGGCGGCAAATGGGTGGTGCTGGGGTTTGATCCGGGTGCCGAACGGATGTTCGTATTGCCCGGAAAAGCGGGCAAACCCGTGGCTGCAACCGCTGTAAAAGGTGCGCCGGGGCTGTTTGTGGCCGAACTTGCGCGCAAATCGGACTATCGTTTGCGCTGGCAGGGCCATGGGGCGGAATGGGAATGTGACGATCCGTTCGCTTTCGGCCCGGTGCTGGGCGAGTGGGACGAATATCTGCTGGGCGAGGGCAGCCACAAACGGCTGTGGCAGGTGCTGGGCGCGCATGTGATCACGCATGAAGGGGTGTCTGGCACGCATTTCGCGGTCTGGGCGCCGAATGCCGAGCGGGTTTCGGTGGTGGGTAACTTCAATCAATGGGACGGTCGCCGCCATCCGATGCGCCGTCGTGGCGGCACCGGGGTGTGGGAGACGTTTTTGCCCGCGATTGCCGAAGGTGAGGCCTATAAATATGAAATCCGTGGTCCGGGCGGGGTTTTGCTGCCGTTGAAGGCCGATCCGGTGGGCTTTGGCTCGGAACACGCGCCGAAGAACGCCAGCGTGGTGCGGCAGATCGAAAACCCGACCTGGCATGATGCGGAATGGATGGCGTCGCGCGGGGCCAAGCAGACGATTGACGCGCCGATTTCGGTTTATGAGGTGCATCTGGGGTCGTGGAAACGCGCGCCGGGCGACCGGATGCTGTCTTACACCGAGCTTGCTGAACAATTGGTCACATATGTCGCCGACATGGGATTCACCCATATCGAGTTGATGCCGGTTTCCGAATATCCGTTCGATGGCTCGTGGGGCTATCAGCCGGTCGGGCTGTTTGCGCCGACGATCCGGCATGGCACGCCGAATGAATTCCGCGCGTTTATGGATGCCGCCCACCAGCGCGGCATCGGCGTGCTGCTCGATTGGGTGCCGGGGCATTTCCCGACCGACGCGCATGGGCTTGGGCGGTTTGACGGCACCGCACTTTATGAACACCAAGACCCGCGCGAAGGTTTCCATCAGGATTGGAACACGCTGATCTATAACTATGGCCGGGTAGAGGTTTCCAACTATCTGGTGTCTAACGCGCTGTATTGGTTGGAAGAATACCACATGGACGGGTTGCGGGTGGATGCGGTGGCTTCGATGCTTTACCGCGATTACAGCCGCGAGGCGGGCCAGTGGGTGCCCAACAAAGACGGCGGGCGCGAGAATTATGAAGCGATTGCCGTGCTGCAAAGCATGAATATCACCGCTTACGGAGAAGTCGGCGGCGTGATGACGGTGGCAGAGGAAAGCACGGCGTTTCCCGGTGTGTCGCGGCCAGTGAACCACGGTGGCCTTGGCTTTGGCTTTAAGTGGAACATGGGGTGGATGAATGACACGCTGTCTTACATGCACAAAGACCCGATCTATCGCCGCTTTCATCACCACCAGATGACCTTTGGTTTGCACTACGCCTGGTCGGAAAACTACATCCTGCCGATCAGCCATGACGAGGTTGTGCATGGCAAAGGGTCGATGCTCGAGAAGATGCCGGGCGATGGTGAACAAAAGTTCGCAAACCTGCGCGCCTATTACGGCTTCATGTGGGCGCATCCGGGTAAAAAGTTGTTGTTCATGGGCTGCGAGTTCGCCCAAGGCCGCGAATGGAACCACAACCAAAGCCTTGACTGGCACCAATTGGACATCCCGGCGCACAAGGGCATGCAAAACCTCGTCCGCGATCTTAACCGGGTTTACCGCGATGTGCCTGCGCTGCACGTCAATGATACGCGGCCAGAGGGCTTTGAGTGGATCGAAAGCAATGACGCCGAGGCCGGGGTTTATGCTTGGGTCCGCAAGGGCAAAGCGGGCGATCCGATGGTGGTGGCGCTGGTCAATATGACCCCGGTGGATCGGGCTTACCGGGTTGGGCTGCCTGCGGGCGGGCATTGGACGGAAATACTGAACACGGATGCTGCGGTTTACGGAGGAGGGAACCGTGGCAATCTGGGCGGCGTTGGCGCGGAGGCAATCCCGCATCATGGCCGCCCACATTCGGCCTCGGTCAATTTGCCGCCACTCTCGGCGGTTTGGCTGAAGCAGGGTTGAAGGCACAGCATAAAAGCGGGCGCAGGCCTGCGTAAAGGGAGGACTACGATGCAACCAAGACCCAATGCCCGCCTGTCGTCGCAGGCTATGGCTTTTGTTCTGGCCGGGGGGCGCGGCTCTCGGCTGAAAGAACTGACGGACCGGCGTGCGAAACCGGCGGTGTATTTTGGCGGCAAGACCCGGATCATCGACTTTGCATTGTCGAATGCGCTGAACTCGGGCATCCGCAAGATGGCGATTGCGACGCAATACAAGGCGCACAGCCTGATCCGGCACATGCAGCGCGGCTGGGGGTTCTTCCGGGCAGAGCGCAACGAATATCTGGATATTCTGCCTGCATCCCAACGTGTGGATGAGAACAAATGGTATCTCGGCACCGCCGATGCGGTCGCACAAAACATTGATATTGTTGATTCTTATGGCGTGAAATACATCGTCGTTCTGGCCGGTGATCACATCTACAAGATGGATTACGAGGTGATGTTGCAGCAGCATGTTGACAGCAAAGCCGATGTCACCATCGGCTGTCTGACCGTGCCGCGGATGGAGGCTGTGGCCTTTGGCGTGATGCATGTGGACAAGGATATGCGCATCACGTCGTTCCTTGAGAAGCCTGCCGATCCGCCGTCTATCCCCGGCGATCCGGATCATGCTTTGGCCTCGATGGGGATTTACATCTTTGATTGGGCGTTCCTGCGCGATTTGCTGATCCGCGATATGGCGGATGACAATTCGAGCCACGATTTCGGCAATGATCTGATCCCGGATATCGTGAAAAACGGCAAGGCGGTGGCGCATAAATTCGCCGATTCTTGCGTGAAATCGGGACTTGAGTCGGAGCCTTACTGGCGCGACGTCGGCACGATTGATGCGTTCTGGCAGGCCAATATCGACCTGACCGATTTTGTGCCAAAGCTGGATATCTACGATCAAAGCTGGCCGATCTGGACCTATTCGGAAATTCTGCCGCCTGCCAAGTTCATCCATGACGAGGAAACCCGGCGCGGGATGGCGGTGTCGTCGCTGGTGTCGGGCGATTGTATTGTGTCGGGTTCGGAAGTGCGCAATTCGTTGTTGTTCACCGGTTGTCGGACGCATTCGTTCAGCACGCTGGATTACGTGGTGGCGCTGCCGCAGGTGATTGTGAACCGCAATGCGGAATTGAAAAACTGCGTGATTGATCGCGGTGTGATCATCCCCGATGGGCTGGTTGTGGGGCAAGACCCCGAGATGGATGCGAAGTGGTTTCGGCGCACCGACACTGGTATCGTGTTGATCACGCAGGATATGCTTGACGCGCGGGCGCGGGCATTGTCCTGAGACGACGGAAAAGCTGGGGAGAGCGGTCGCCCTCCCCAGACCCCTCCGGCGGCACGGTCCGGTGGATGAACAGCGCAGAGGATGATCATGCAAGACGCGGTTGAAGTGCGGGGGCGGGTGTTGTCGGTCGCGTCGGAATGCGTGCCGCTGATCAAGACCGGCGGCCTTGCGGATGTGGTCGGTGCGTTGCCGGGGGCTTTGGCCAAGGTCGGCTGGGATATGCGGGTGTTGATGCCCGCCTATCGCGCCTTGCGGCCGCGGTTGGACGATCTGGACGAGGTCTGGTTCGAGCAGAACCTGTTTGGCGGTGACGCGCGGGTGATGGCGGGCGCGGTGGACGGCGTGCAGGTGATGCTGCTGGATGCGCCGCATCTGTATGACCGCGAGGGTGGGCCGTATTCTGGCCCCGGCGGCGATTGGTTTGACAACGCGCGGCGGTTTGCGGCGCTGTCTTGGGTGGCAGCAAGGATGGCGCGTGATGGGATTGACGGCTGGAAGCCCGACATTCTGCACGCGCATGACTGGCAGGCGGGGTTTGCGCCGGCCTATCTGTATTACGGCGGCTCGGGTGGCGTGGCTTCGGTGCTGACCATCCACAATGTCGCGTTTCAGGGCTGGGCTCCGGCGCAGGCGTTGACGGATTTGCGACTGCCCGCTGATCAGTTCTACCCCGGTGCTTTGGAATACTACGGCGGGCTGTCGAGCCTGAAGGCCGGGTTGGTCTATGCTGACCGCATCACCACCGTGTCACCCAACTATGCCGCCGAGTTGCTGCGGCCCGAGTTTGGCATGGGGCTGGAGGGGGTGATCGCGCAGCGTGGAGCGGCGGTGTCGGGCATCTTGAACGGCGTGGACACGGGCGTATGGTCGCCTGCCGCCGAGCCGGTGCCCTATGCGCCCAAATCGATGAAGGGCAAGGCCGCCAACCGGGCGGCGTTTTGTGCCGAAGCGGGGCTCGATGTGCCGGGGCCGCTGGCGGTGCTGGTCAGCCGCTTGACCGATCAGAAGGGCATCGATCTGCTGGAGGCCTGCATCCCGGATTTCATCGCGGGCGGCGGCGGGCTGGCGATATTAGGCTCGGGTGATCCGTTGCTGGAAGCCGCGATGCGCCGGCTTGAGGCACGGTTTCCGGGCCGGGTGTCGGTCCGGATCGGCTATGATGAGACCTACAGCCACCGCATGTTTGCCGCAGGCGACGCGGTGTTGGTGCCCAGCAGGTTTGAACCTTGTGGGCTGACGCAGATGTATGGGCTGGCCTATGGCACGGTGCCGCTGGTGTCGGCGGTTGGTGGTTTGGCTGATACCGTGATCCATGCCAGCCCGGCGGCGCTGTCGGCGGGGGTGGCGACGGGGGTGGTGTTTCATCCGGTGGATGCGACGGGATTCGGCCTCGCGCTGCGCCAGTTGTTGCAGCTTTACGCCGACAAGCCGGTTTGGACGCAGATACAGAAGAACGCGATGAAGCAGCCCGTGGGATGGGAGGCCTCTGCCGCGGCCTATGCGGCGCTTTACGCGGACATGCTGGCGTGAGTCTGTCGGGTTATGCCACCACGGCGGGGCGGCCCTGGCCGATGGGGGCCACGCTGACCGATGACGGCGTGAACTTTGCGGTGTTCTCGGCCCATGCGACGGGGATAGAGTTGTGTCTTTACTCGCCCGATGGTCGGCGTGAGCAGGCGCGTCTGCCGTTTGCCGAACGTGACGGTGACATCTGGCATCTGCATGTGGCAGGTCTGTCGGCGGGGCAGCTTTACGGCTTGCGCGCCTACGGCCCCTATGCGCCGGATGAAGGCCATCGCTTTAACCCGCACAAGCTGTTGATCGACCCCTACGCACGCGGCCTTGCGGGTCGGCTGCGCTGGTCGGATGCGGTGATGGGCTACAAGATTGGCGCGCAGCGCGGCGATGGATCATTTGATCCGCGTGACAGTGCCTTTGCGGTGCCGAAATCGGTGGTGGTCGATCCGGGCTTTCACTGGGGCAACGACCGCGCGCCGCAGGTGCCGATGGCCGATACGGTTATCTATGAGGCGCATGTCAAGGCGCTGACCATGCGCCATCCCGGTATTCCACAAGCGATGCGCGGCACCTATGCAGGGCTGGCGCATCCGGTGATGATCGAGCATTTCAAGCGGCTTGGCGTCACCACCGTGGAATTGCTGCCGGTGCAGGCCTATTTTGATGATCGCTTTCTGGTCGCCAAGGGCCTGCGCAACCATTGGGGCTATCAGACCATGGGGTTCTTTGCGCCCGAACAGCGTTACGGCACCGCAGCCCCCTTGCGTGAGATGCAGGCGATGGTGAAGGCGCTGCACGCCGCAGGCCTCGAGGTGGTGATGGATGTGGTTTACAACCATACCGGCGAAGGCGATGCCTGGGGGCCGACGCTGTCGTTTCGGGGCTTGGACAACACCAGCTACTACCGCCTTGTGCAGGGTGGCCGCTATTATGCCAATGATGCGGGCACCGGCAACACGCTGGATCTGACGCATCCGGCGGTGCTGCGCATGGTGATGGATAGTTTGCGCTATTGGGTGCAAGAGGTGCACATCGACGGCTTCCGCTTTGATCTGTGCTCGGTGCTGGGACGCGAGCCGAATGGCTTTGATCCGCAGGGCGGGTTTTTTGACGCGATCCGGCAAGATCCGGTGCTGGCGGGCGTCAAGCTGATTGCCGAGCCTTGGGATATCGGCCCCGGTGGCTATCAACTGGGGGCCTACCCTGCGCCGTTTTTGGAATGGAACGACAAATACCGCGATGGGATGCGGCGGTTCTGGCGCAATGATGCGGGGCTCGCACCCGAGTTTTCGCGCCGCCTGCTCGGCTCGGCGGACAAATTCGACTATAACCGCCGCGCGGCGACATCCTCGGTGAATTTCATCACCTCGCACGATGGGTTCACGTTGGAGGATCTGGTCAGCTTCACCATCAAGCGCAACCTTGCCAATGGCGAGGATAACCGCGACGGCCACGACGACAACCACGCCGACAACATGGGGGTCGAGGGGCCAAGCCCAGATCCGGCGATCCGTGCGGCCCGCGATCTGCGCAAGCGCAACTTGCTCGCGACGCTGCTGCTGAGCCAAGGCACGCCGATGCTGCTGGCGGGGGATGAGTTGGGCCACAGTCAGGCCGGCAACAACAATGCCTATGCGCAAGACAACGATCTGACGCGGATCGACTGGGGCATGGCCGACCACGACCTGATTGCCTTTGTCGCCCGCCTGACCGCTTTGCGCAAAGCCCATCCGGTGCTGCGGCAAAAGCAGTTCCTGCATTCGCAAAAACGCCTGTCCGATGGGCTGCCCGATGTGATCTGGCGCCGCGCCGATGCCGCGATCCCTAGCCCGAACGACTGGCACGATCCCGCGTTTCGCTGCATCGCGCTAGAGTTGCGCATGGCCGCCCAAGGCCCCGATCAACCCGACGCATTGTATGTGGTGTTCAACGGCGGGGGCGCGGTGACGCTGCGCCTGCCCGAAACCGCGCCACAGTGGCGGTTGATCCTTGACACCACGCGGCCCGATCTTGACGCCGAGCTGCATACCGCGCGGCTCGAGATGCCGCCGCAATCCATTTTCGTCTTTGAACCGCTGCTGACCGGAGGCCTTACATGACCACGATTTCCACTCAACCCATTGCGGGGCAAAAGCCGGGCACCTCGGGCCTGCGCAAGAAAACCCCGGTGTTCATGGGCAAACATTACCTTGAAAATTTCGTGCAGGCGATTTTCGATGTGGTGGGCGCGGCTGGCAAGACCTTTGTGCTGGGCGGCGACGGGCGCTATTTCAACGATACTGCCGCGCAGGTGATCTTGCGGATGGCGGCGGCGAATGGGGCGGCACGGGTGATCATCGGGCAGGGCGCGATCTTGTCGACGCCTGCGGCCAGCCATCTGATCCGGCTGAACAAGACCGATGGCGGCATTATCATGAGCGCCTCGCACAACCCCGGCGGGCCGAATGAAGATTTCGGCGTCAAGTTCAACATGTCAAACGGCGGGCCAGCGCCAGAGGGCGTGACCGAGGCGATGTACAAACGTACGACTGAAATCGCCCAGTATCACACGCTGGAAACAGCCGATATTGATCTGTCGAAAATCGGCCGCACGGCTGTGCGCGACATGATCGTCGATGTGGTCGATCCGGTGGCGGATTATGCCACGCTGATGGAAAGCCTGTTCGATTTCCCGGCGATTTCTGCGATGTTCCGGGGTGGGTTTCGGATGCGGATGGACAGCATGTGCGCAGTCACCGGCCCCTATGCGGTTGAAATCCTTGAAAAACGCTTGGGCGCTGCGGCGGGCACCTGTGTGAACGCAACACCTTTGCCGGATTTCGGCGGCATGCACCCAGACCCGAACCCGACATGGGCCAAGGCCTTGATGGATGAGATGTTCGGTGCCAATGCGCCGGATTTCGGCGCGGCAAGTGACGGTGACGGCGACCGGAATATGGTGGTGGGGGCGGGGGCCTATGTCTCGCCTTCCGACAGTTTGGCGGTGCTGGCCGCCAACGCGCATCTGGCCCCCGGCTATAAAGCGGGGCTGAAAGGCATCGCGCGCTCGATGCCAACTTCGGCGGCTGCGGACCGGGTTGCGGCGTCTTTGGGCATTGAAAGCTACGAGACCCCGACCGGCTGGAAGTTCTTCGGCAACCTGCTGGATGCTGGGCGCGCGACGATTTGCGGTGAGGAATCTTTCGGCACCGGATCGGATCATGTGCGCGAAAAAGACGGGCTGTGGGCGATCTTGCTGTGGCTGAATATCCTTGCCGCGCGCAATCAGTCGGTGGCGGCGATATTGGCCGAGCATTGGGCGAAGTTTGGCCGTAACTACTACAGCCGTCATGATTTTGAGGCGATTGCCAGTGACAAGGCCGATGCGATGATGGCTGCTTTGCGTGGGTCTTTGCCCGGCCTTCCCGGCAAGGTGCTGGAAGGTCTGACGGTGCAGGCGGCGGACGATTTCGCCTATACCGATCCGGTCGATGGCTCGGTCTCCAAAGCGCAGGGCGTGCGGATTTTGTTCGCCGATGGCAGCCGCATCGTGCTGCGCCTGTCGGGCACCGGCACCGAAGGTGCTACCTTGCGGTTGTATCTGGAACGCTATGCGGCAGGCCCGGATGGGCTTGATCTTGATCCGCAGGCGGCACTCGCCCCAGTGATCCGCGCTGCCCATGCTTTGGCGCAGATCGAAAGCCACACGGGCCGCGTCGCCCCCGACGTGATCACCTGATCGCAAAATGTCGGTTTCCGCCGAAAAGGGGCGGAAACTGACCTTCAACCGTCGGAGATGACCGCGACCCCGCCCCCAATCGGCGCATCCTTGACACAGGTGTCGAGGGAGGTTTCGATGACGGTTCAAGGCGTGCGATCAGGGCGGCAGGCGCGGCAGGTAGAGCGGGCGAAAAAGGGCGGCGGCATGGGGCGGCCCTATATTGTGCGCAATATCCCGACCTATGATGTGCTGTCAGAGGAAAATCTGCTGAAGGTGGAGCACGCCGCAGACCGGATTTTGGCCGAAACCGGCATCGAATTTCGCGACGATGCGGTGGCGCTGGATCACTGGAAGCGCGCAGGGGCAAAGGTTGACGGTCTGCTGGTGAAATTCGAGCCGGGGATGCTGCGCGAGATCCTGAAATCCGCGCCGCGCGAATTCACCCAGCACGCCCGCAACCCCGCCAACTCGGTGCAGATCGGCGGCAAGAACGTGGTGTTCGCGCCGGCCTATGGCAGCCCCTTCGTGATGGATCTCGACCGGGGTCGGCGTTTTGGCACGCTGGAGGATTTCCAGAATTTCATCAAACTGGCGCAGTCCAGCCCGAACTTCCACCACTCTGGCGGCACGATCTGCGAGCCGACCGATATTCCGGTGAACAAGCGGCATCTGGATATGGTGCTGGCGCATCTGACGCTGTCGGACCGGCCCTATATGGGCTCTGTCACCTCTGAGGAGCGTGCCGAGGACAGCATCGAGATGGCGCGCATCGCCTTTGGCCGGGAATTTGTGAACGATAATTGCGTTATTCTGGGAAATGTGAACGTAAATTCACCCTTGGTCTGGGACGGCACCATGACCAACGCTTTGCGGGCCTATGCGCGGGCCAATCAGGCGGCGGTGGTGGTGCCGTTTATCCTCGGCGGCGCGATGGGGCCGGTGACCTCTGCCGGGGGGATCGCGCAAAGTCTGGCGGAAACCATGGCGGGCTGCGCGCTGACCCAGCTGGAGCGCAAGGGCGCGCCTGTGATTTTCGGCAACTTCCTGTCCTCGATGAGCCTGCGGTCGGGCAGCCCGACGTTTGGCACGCCGGAGCCTGCGATTGGCTCTATGGTGATCGGGCAGTTGGCGCGGCGGTTGGGGTTGCCGCTCAGGTGCTCGGGGAACTTCACCACTTCCAAACTGCCCGACGCGCAGGCGATGATGGAGGGGACGATGTCGATGCTGGCGGCGATCCATTGCGGCGCGAATTTTATCCTGCATTCGGCAGGGTTTCTGGATGGCTTGCTGAGCATGTCTTACGAGAAATTCATGCTGGACGCCGACCTGTGCGGCAGCCTGCATTCCTATCTGGACGGCATCAAGATTGATGACGATCAGTTGGCGGTGGAGGCCTTTGCGGAAGTGGGGCCGGGCAATCATTTCTTTGGCTGCTCGCACACCATGGCCCATTATGAAACCGCGTTCTGGGACAGCGATTTGTCGGATAATGAGCCGTTTGAAAAATGGGAGGCGGCGGGGTCGCATGATGCGGCGTATCGGGCCAACAAGCTGTGGAAAAAGCGGCTGGCAGAGTTTGAGGCGCCGGTTTTGGACGCCGGAATTGCCCAAGGGTTGACCGAGTTTGTCGAGGCCAAAAAGGCCGGGATGGGGGATGCCTGGTATTGAGGTCCCAACTCGGGACCAAAAAAGGTCAAGCGTTATCAAGTGCTTGACCTGCCCGTTTTAAGGAAGAATTAACACTTTCGGCGCACAAACCGATTTCTGGCACAGAAATCGTGCACGGAAAACGGCTGCGTTTTCCGGCTAGCCCCGCAGTCCGGTTTCATCCAGCAGACCCATCCGCTTGGCCTCGTAGTAATAGCCCTTGGCATACCACATCATCGCGCGGTCTTCATTGCCGCGCGATACCAGCCACGCGCCGCGCAGATATTTCCCGGCGTAATGCAGATTGGTTTCGGCATCCAGCAGGCCCTCGGCGGGGCCGCGATAGCCCATGGTGGCGGCGGTGCGGGGGTGGATTTGCAACAGGCCATAATAGGGGCCGTTGCGCGCAGCTGGGTTGTAGCCGCTTTCCTTGCGGATCTGGCGGTGCAGCAGGGTTTCGGGGACGCCGTGAATCTTTGCCCATTTTGCGATCAACGCGTGCATCTGGGGGGTGTCGCCCGAGGCCGGTGGCAGCGCGGGTGCCGTCGGCGGTTTGCGGCCGCCACAAGCGGCGAGCGCCAGGGTGCCAAGGCTTAACGACAACAGGGCGCGGCGCGAGAGCGGCATCAGGTTCCTCCGGGTTTTTAGTGTGATAGCGAGGCCCGAGCGGTCTGAAAAGAGCCCCCAACAGCGCAAGGCGGGAAAATGCGCGGCCCACGGTGCAGAATGCTTAAATCTTGGTCGCAGACGGGCTTTGGCTCAGGTGTCATTCTGTTGTGATCAGCCTCGGGCAGATTGCCGCATATCTTGGGCTTGAACTTGGCAAATCGCCAGATATGGTTGGTCCATAGGCGACTGCACCCTGTTGACGACTGTTGAAACACGGAGTCTCTTGCGGAATGGACGGCGATTTCAGAACTCAGTTTACCCGCGACCCGGCCAGCCTGAAGCATTTTCCGGCGCTGGTGTTGAACGCGGATTTTCGACCGCTAAGCTATTACCCGCTGTCGCTGTGGCCGTGGCAAGAGGCGATCAAGGCCGCCGTGCTGGACCGGGTGCAGATACTGGCGGAATATGATCATGTGGTGCGCAGCCAGCGACAAGAGTTCCGCATACCTTCTGTTGTGGTGCTGAAAGATTACGTAAGACCCCAAAAGCGCGTGGCCTTCACGCGCTTTAATCTTTTTCTGAGGGACGAGTTCTGCTGCCAGTATTGCGGCACCAAGGGCGATCTGACGTTTGACCACGTGGTGCCGCGTTGCCGGGGCGGGGTGACAAGCTGGCAGAATGTGGTCGCGGCCTGTTCGCCGTGCAATTTGCGCAAAGGCTCGCGGTCTTTGAAGCAAGCCGGGCTGCATCTGGCTCGGGTGCCGCGGATGCCCACCGCAGAGGAGATGCAAGCGCATGGCCGCCGCTTTCCGCCGAACCATCTGCACGACAGTTGGATGGATTATCTGTATTGGGATGCCGAACTCGACGCATGATTGGTTAACTGCTTGTCATAGTGTTCAATTTCCTGTCATAAAACTGTTACAAACAGACAGGAAACCCGATGGCCATCGCCCTTACCGCCGCTGCCTTGAATATGACCGTGGCCTTGGCTTGCGGGGCGCTGATTGGATCAGAGCGGCAGGTGCGGCAGCGGATGGCTGGGTTGCGCACCAATGCGTTGGTTTCCTTGGGGGCTGCGGGGTTTGTGGTGTTCAGCCAGTTGGTGGAGCACGATGCCAGCCCCAGCCGGGTGGCGGCGCAAGTGGTGTCTGGCATTGGTTTTCTGGGCGCGGGCATCATCTTTCGCGATGGTTTCAACGTGCATGGGCTGAACACGGCGGCGACGCTGTGGTGCTCGGCCGGGATCGGTTTGCTGGCGGGCGTTGGCGCCTGGCCGTTCGCGCTGGTGCTGACGGGGCTTGTGGTGTTCGTGAACCTTGGGCTGCGGCCGTTGGTCAAATTTCTCAAGCGGCACACCAAGGCGGGCGTGCCGATGACGCGATCTTACCGGGTGTTGCTGGGCTGTGCGGCCGAAGACGAAGCGTCGATGCGGGCGTTGTTGTTGCGTGGGCTGGCGGTGGGCGGGCTGCATCTGCAAGAGATCAGCCTGCAAGCCGTTGAGAATGGGGTCGAAATATCGGCTTTGGTGGGCGGCGAGGATGCGCCCGAGCACGCGGTAGAGCAGGCGGTGCAGCGGCTTGGCGCAGAGACCGGCGTTTCGCGGGTGCGCTGGATGGCCGCCGACGAGGTGTGATTTGGCGTGCTGCCGTGCAGCAATGGCTTTCAGCCGGGGTGCAAGCAGTGCTAGACTTGCGGCAATCGCGGCGCTAAAAGGGCGTCGTTAGCGCTAACAGCGCTTGTGATCTGGCCCAATCTGCGAGGTAAGCCAATGGTTTCGCGTGTCATCCCGGTAGATGCCTTTGATCTGGTGATTTTTGGCGGCACGGGCGATCTGGCCAAGCGCAAGATTTTGCCGGGCCTTTACCGCCGCTTTATGGCCGGGCAGATGACGGAAAACAGCCGCATCATCGGGGCCGCGCGCGCCGATCTGAACGACGAATCGTTCCGGGCGCTGGTGGCCGATGCGATTGCCGAATTTGTGCCGAAAGACCGTCAGGACAAGACGGTGGTGGCGCAGTTTCTGGACAAGATCGGTTATGTCTCGATTGATGCCACGGGTGAGGGCGGCTGGGATGCGCTGAAGGGCCTGATGCGGGCGGATGTGGTGCGGGCGTTTTACTTCTCGGTGGCGCCAAGCCTGTTTGGCGATCTGGCCGAGCGGTTGCATCTGCACGAGATTGCCGATGCGCAAAGCCGGATCGTGGTGGAAAAGCCGTTCGGGCGGGATCTGGCCTCGGCACGCGCGCTGAATGCGGTGCTGGCCAAGCATTTTGCCGAGACGCAGATTTACCGGATTGACCATTATCTGGGCAAGGAAACCGTGCAGAACCTGATGGCGGTGCGGTTTGCCAACATCCTGTTCGAGCCGTTGTGGAAGGCGGAATACGTCGATCATGTGCAGATCACGGTGGCGGAAACCGTCTCGGTCGATGGGCGCGGGGCGTATTACGACAAGTCGGGCGCGATGCGGGATATGGTGCAGAACCATATGATGCAGCTTTTGTGCCTGATCGCGATGGAGCCGCCGTATCACTTTGATCCCGATGCGGTGCGCGATGAAAAGCTGAAGGTGATCAGGGCTTTGGACCCGGTGAAGCCCGAGAACATCGTGCGCGGGCAGTATCTGGCGGGGGGCGGTGAGGGGTCTTACGTCGAGCATTCGGAAAATCCGGCCAGCAAGACCGAAAGCTACATCGCGCTGAAGGTGAATGTGTCGAACTGGCGCTGGCAGGGCACGCCGTTCTATCTGCGCACGGGTAAGCGGTTGCGGGCGCGGGCGTCGGAGATTGCGATTACCTTCAAAGAGCCGCCGCATTCGATCTTTGACGATGCCTCGGGCTGGAAGGAAAACGTGCTGGTGATCCGGTTGCAGCCGAATGAGGGCATGGAGTTGCAGGTGATGATCAAGGAACCGGGGCCGGGGGGGATGCGTTTGATGCAGGTGCCGCTCGACATGAGCTTTGCGGCGGCTTTGGGCAGCGATGCCGAGGACGTTCCGGATGCTTACGAGCGGCTGATCATGGATGTGATCCGGGGCAATCAGACCCTGTTCATGCGCGGTGATGAGGTCGAGGCCGCCTGGGCCTGGACCGATCCGCTGTTGCAGGGATGGGAAGCGCGGGGCGACAAGCCGCAGGGCTATGATCCGGGATCGAGTGGACCAGAGGATGCTTTGATGTTGATGCACCGGGACGGGCGACGTTGGCGTGAGATCAAGGGATGAATTTCATCTCATACCCTGACCGCGAATTCATGATGCTGGATGTGGCGGGAAAGATCACATCGCAGCTTTCGGAAGAGCTGAGCATGTATGGCCGGGCCTCGCTTTCGGTGCCGGGCGGCACCACGCCGGGGCCGATCTTTGACATTCTGGCGGGGGTGAATCTGGATTGGGCCAATGTCGCGGTGATGCTGAATGACGAGCGTTGGGTGGGCGAGGATAGCCCGCGGTCCAACACCCGGCTGCTGAAAGAGCGTTTGCTGGTGGACAAAGCCCGCACCGCACAGCTTATCCCGCTTTATGCATCGGCGGACGAGCCAGAGGCGATGCTGGAAACGCTGGCGGCAGGCATCGCGCCGCATCTGCCGCTGACGGTTTTGCTGCTTGGGATGGGGGCGGACATGCACACCGCCAGCCTGTTTCCCGGCGCTGATCTGCTGGCCGAGGCGCTGGCACCCGATGCGCCCGTGCTGATGGCGCTGCGGGCAGATGCTGCCGGAGAGCCGCGCATCACCCTGACGGCGCGGGTGTTGGCCGAGGCGAAGAATATCCATATCCTGATCACCGGGCCGGAAAAGCGCGCGGCGATCGAGGCTGCGGCAAATCTGCCTGCGCTGGAGGCTCCGGTGCGGGTGGTTCTGGACAATGCAACGGTCCATTGGGCCGAATGAAAGCGGAGTAGGTCATGTCGGAAAAATGGCAAGCATTGCGGGATCATGCGCTAAGCGTGGCACGGCGGCCGATCCTGTCGCTGTTCGAGGATAAGGGCCGGGCGGCGGCGTTCAACGTTGATGCCGGGGCCGCGCGGCTGGATTACTCTAAAACCAACATCGACGAGCAGGCCAAGGCGATGCTGCTGACGCTCGCCGAGGTTTCGGGCGTGGCGGAAAAGCGCGCGGCGATGTTTGGCGGCGAGAAGATCAACGTCACCGAGGGGCGGGCGGTGTTGCACACCGCGCTGCGCGGCGGCATTGAGGCCAAGGTGATGTGCGACGGCGTCGATGTGATGCCAGAGATTCGCAAGACCAAGGCGCGGATGGCAATTTTCGCGCGCGAGGTGCGCACCGGCAAATTTACCGGCCAAGGCGGCAAGATCACCGATGTGATCAATATCGGCATCGGCGGGTCAGACCTTGGGCCTGCGATGGTGACATTGGCGCTGGCCCCCTATCACGACGGGCCGCGCGTGCATTACGTCAGCAACGTCGATGGCGCGCATATTGCCGATGTGGTGCGGGGGTTGAACCCGGAAACCACGCTGGTGATCGTGGCGTCAAAAACCTTCACCACGATTGAAACCATGACCAACGCCGAAACCGCGCGGGCGTGGATGGCCGAAAAGGTGAACAATCCGGCGGCGCAGTTTGCGGCTGTCTCTACCGCTGCCGACAAGACGGCGGCGTTTGGCATCGATTCTGCCCGGGTGTTCGGCTTTGAGGATTGGGTCGGCGGGCGCTATTCGGTTTGGGGGCCGATTGGTCTGGCGGTGATGCTGGCGGTGGGGCCGGAAGCGTTTGAAGATTTCCTCGCCGGTGGCCGCGCGATGGACGAGCATTTTCAATCGGCACCCTTTGCGCAGAATATGCCGGTGTTGCTGGCTTTGGTCGGCATTTGGCACAACCAAATCTGCGGCTATGCCAGCCGTGCGGTTCTGCCCTATGATCAACGGCTTAGCCGCTTGCCTGCCTATTTGCAGCAGTTGGAAATGGAAAGCAACGGCAAGTCGGTGGCGATGGATGGCAGCGATCTGCCGACCCACTCCGGCCCGGTGGTCTGGGGAGAGCCGGGCACCAACGGCCAGCACGCATTCTATCAGTTGATCCATCAAGGCACCCGCGTGGTGCCGTGCGAGTTCATGGTGGCCAAGGCCGGGCACGAGGCCGACCTTGCGCATCAGCATCTTTTGCTGGTGTCGAATTGCCTTGCGCAATCCGAGGCGCTGATGCGGGGGCGCAGCTTGAATGAGGCCCGCGCGATTATGGAGAAGAAGGGCGCTGTCGGCGACGAGTTAGAGCGTCAGGCCCGCCACCGGGTGTTCCCCGGCAACCGGCCTTCGACGACGCTGGTTTATCCGAAACTGACGCCGTTCGTGCTGGGCCAGATCATAGCACTTTATGAACACCGGGTGTTTGTCGAAGGTGTCATTCTGGGGCTGAATTCGTTCGACCAATGGGGCGTGGAATTGGGCAAGGAACTGGCACTGGCGTTGCAGCCGATCCTTGAGGGCGCTGATGCCAGCGGCAAGGATGGCTCGACACAAGCGTTGGTGGCCTATCTGCGCGGCTGACAGCAGGGCCGGGGGTGAGCCCGGAACGGGCGAGGGGGGCAGCAAGCCCCCCTTTTTGTTTACTTCAGCGCTGCGGTGACGATGATTTCCACCAGATAATCGGGCGTCGCCAGCTTGGCCTCACCGGTGGCGCGTGCGGGGGTATGGCCTGCGGGCACCCAGGCATCCCAGACCGCGTTCATCTCGGCAAAGCTTGCCATATCGGCCAGCCAGATCTGGGTGGACAGGATGCGGGTCTTGTCGGTGCCGGCCTCGGCCAGAATACGGTCCACCTCGGCCAGACAATCTTGGGTCTGTTGGGTGACCGAAGCACCCGGTGTGCCAACCTGACCTGCCAGCCAGACGATGCCGTTATAGGCCACAGCCTCGGACATCCGCGCGCCGACGCCGATACGTTTGATCTCGCTCATGGGTTTTCCCTTTCCTGAAAGCTGATGATTGCTAGCGCAGGTGGCGCGCCAGGGGAAGGGGCCTGCTGGGGCGCGCGCTTTCGTGCCGGTGGGGGGGGGTGGCGCTGCAAATCGCGGTGATGGCGGGCGCGGTCGCGTTGCGTGCGCGGGCGAGATGGCATAGGACGTCGCAAGCTGTCACGATCATCGCCCTGAAAGGAAAGCCCATGGCCGCCCGCATCCATCGCCCGATCCATCTGGGCCTTATCGCTTTGCTTGCGCTTGCGGCTTGTGGGTCGTCAAGCGACATGCAGCTTTACCCCACCGCTGGGCCATTGGCCAAAGAGACCCCGCCGCCGGTGATCCATGCCACCGCCGACACCACCGAGGGCACCTCGGGCGCGTTGCGGTTCAGGCTGGCGGATCGGACCAAATGCAGCGGCACCTGGTCGGCGCTGGCACCGAAAGTGGTCTCGAAAACCCGCGGCGTGTCCCTGACGCTGCGTGGCGGGCCGGGTGGCAAGTTTGACAACAGCGTGGAATCGGTGGGCGGCATCAACACCGGCGAGATCTATGCGGTGTGCAAGGATGGCACGGTGGTCAAGGGCACGTTCGTGATGGGATCAAGCACCACCAGCGGCACCGGCGAGGCCACCGACACGCGCGGCAATACCTATAAGCTGTTGTTCTAGCCCATTTTCCCCGTGCTGACCCCTATCTGACAGGCTGACTTGATGACCGCACTTTCCGCCTTTGGCCCCGACTTTCCCTTTGCCTATGACACCTGGTTGACCCATCCGGCGGGGCTTGGGGCTGTGCCTGCCGCGCGCCACGGTGAAAGCGTTGCGATCATCGGGGCGGGGGCTGCGGGTGTGACGGCTGGGCACGAGTTGATGAAGCTGGGTCTGCGGCCCATCCTTTACGAATCTGGCAAGTTTGGCGGGCGTTTGCGCTCGGAAATCTTTGAAAGCACCGAGGACGTGATCGCCGAATTGGGCGGGATGCGGTTTCCGGTGTCGTCGAAGGCGTTCTATCACTACGTCGATCTTGTGGGCTGCGAAAGTGCGCCGTTTCCCAACCCGCTGACGGCCGCCGCAGGCTCGACGGTGATTGATCTGGAAGGCGAGACGCTGTTTGCGCGCACGCTGGCCGATCTGCCACAGCTTTACCGCGAAGTGGCCGAAGCCTACGCCGCCGCCCTGCAGGAAGGCGCGCGGTTTGCCGAGCTTCAGGCGGCGATGGTGGCGCGCGATGCCAAGCGGGTGAAGGAAATCTGGGACCCGCTGGTGGCAGCCTGGGACGAGCGGACGTTTTACGATTTCATCACCACCTCGGCCTCGTTCGGGGCGCTGTCGTTTCGCCACCGCGAGGTGTTTGGGCAGGTGGGCTTTGGCACTGGCGGCTGGGACAGCGATTTCCCCAATTCGATGCTGGAGATTTTGCGGGTGAATCTGTGCGGGCTGGATGACAACCAGCGCTATATCGTCGGCGGGGTCGAGACGGTGTTGCAGCGGCTGTGGCGGCAACCCGCCGCTTGCGCGCATTGGCCCGAGGGCACCACGCTGGCCGGGTTGAACGGCGGGGCCACGCGGGCGCGCGCGGTGAAGATTGCCCGCGATGCTTCGGGCGCGATAGCGGTCACCGATTGCTGGGGGCGCAGGGATGTTTATGACGCGGTGCTGGTTACCTGCCAAAGCCACCTGCTGACCACGGCGATTGAGACGGATGAGGCGCTGTTTGCCCAGCCGTTGTGGATGGCGCTGGACCGCACCCGGTATATGCAGGCGGCCAAGACCTTTGTGATGGTGGACCGTGCGTTCTGGAACGACATCAACCCCGACACCGGGCGGCCCTTGCTGTCGATGACGCTGACCGACCGCATCACCCGTGGCACCTATTTCTTTGACAACGGCCCCGACCGGCCTGCGGTGATTTGCCTGTCTTACAGCTGGATGACCGATGCGCTGAAGGTGCTGCCGCATGGGGCGGAAAAACGGGTGGAACTGGCGCTGTCGGCACTGGGGCAGACCTATCCGGGGGTGGATATTGCCAGCCACATCCGCGGCAATCCGATCTGCGTCAGCTGGGAGGCCGACGAGAATTTCCTCGGCGCGTTCAAGGGCGCGCTGCCGGGGCATTACCGCTATAACCACCGGATGTATGGCCATTTCGTGCAAGACAACCTGCCAGCGGCGCAGCGTGGGATTTTCCTTGCCGGCGACGGCATCAGTTGGACGCCGGCATGGGTGGAGGGCGCGGTGCAGACGGCGTTGAACGCGGTTTGGGGCATCATGCACCATTTGGGCGGCGCATCGCCCGCCGAAAATCCGGGGCCGGGTGACGTTTACGCCGAACTGGGGCCAGTGGCGCTGGATTGATCGCGTATCACGGCGCGGGCCTTTGATCGCATTGCCCGATCAACCAAAAAGCGGCGCGGGACCACCCCGCGCCGCTTTTCTTTGCATGACTTACGGCGCTTTCGCGTCGCCAGATCAGATCAGGCCAGTGCCTGCTTGCGACGCGCGACCCTTGCGCGGATGGCTGCAACATCGGTCACCGGGGTGGCTGCGAAAAGTTGCTGCGTGTAGGGGTGCTGCGGGTTGGCAAACAGCGCCTCGCGGCTGCCCTGTTCCACCGCGACACCCTTGCTGAGCACCAGCACATCATCGGCAATGTAGCGCACCACTGACAGATCATGGCTGACGAAGACATAGGTCAGGTTGAATTCGTCTTGCAGATCGGCCAGCAGGTTCAGCACCTGCGCCTGCACCGACAGATCGAGTGCCGAGACAGGTTCATCCAGCACCAGCAACGCCGGGTTCAGCATCAAGGCCCGCGCAATGGCGATGCGCTGGCGCTGGCCGCCCGAGAACATATGTGGATAGCGGTTGAAATGTTCGGGTTGCAGGCCGACCTTGGCCAGCATCGCCTCGGCCTTCTCGCGGCGTTCGGCGGCGGGCAGGGCGGTGTTGATCAGCAAGGGCTCCATCAGCACATCGCCGACCTTTTGGCGCGGGTTGAGGCTGCCGTAGGGGTTTTGAAACACCATCTGCACCTTGGAGCGCATCGCAGGCGTCAGCTTGTGCCGACCGATATCCACCGCTTGACCGTCCAGTTGCAACACGCCGCTGGACGGCGGATCAATCAGCGCGATGATGCGGGCAAGGGTGGATTTGCCCGATCCGCTTTCGCCAACGATGGCAAGGGTTTTGCCCTTTTCCACCGCGAAATCAACGCCTTTGACAGCGCGGACGGTTTTGGTGCCGCCGAACATACCGCCGCTGACATGGTAATCCTGCGTCAGTGCTTTGCCTTCCACAACGATGTTGGAACGGGTGGTCATTTCAACGCCTCCGCTGCCATGAAATCGGCGACGGTTGGCAAACGGTCGCCCTTGGCGTTTTCGGGCAGCGCCGAAAGCAGCGCGCGGGTGTAGGGGTTTTGCGGGTTCTCAAACAGGCTGAGCACATCGGCCTCTTCCATCTTGCGGCCCTTGTATTGCACGATGACGCGGTCGGCGGTCTCGGCCACAACGCCCATGTCATGCGTGATCAGGATCAGCGCCATGCCGTGCTTTTCTTGCAGGGTCATCAGCAGATCAAGGATCTGCTTCTGGATCGTCACATCCAGTGCGGTGGTGGGTTCATCCGCGATCAGCAGGCGCGGGTTGCTGGCAATCGCCATGGCGATCATCACGCGCTGGCACTGGCCGCCCGACATCTGATGCGGATAGGCGTTCAGCTTGGTTTCCGGCTCGGGGATGCCGACGGCGTTGAACAACTCCACGGCGCGGGCGCGGGCGGCGCGGCGGTTCATGCCAAGGTTGAAGCGCAAGACTTCCTCGATCTGGAAGCCGACGGTGAAGGATGGGTTCAGCGAGGCCACGGGCTCTTGAAAGATCATGGTGATCTCGCGCCCGATCAACTTGCGGCGCTCGGTCGCGGACATCTTCAGCAGATCGCGGCCGTCGTAGGTCATCTCATCGGCGGTGACGGTGGCGGTGTCGGGCAGAAGGCCCATCACCGCCAGCATCGAGACCGATTTGCCCGACCCGCTTTCGCCGACAATCGCCAGCACTTCGCGCGGGCTGACCGAAACATCGACGCCGTCCACCGCGGTGAACGCCCCGGTTGAGGTGGCAAAGCGCACGGTCAGGTTCTTGATGGTTAGCAACGCCATGTCAGCTCCGCTTCAGTTTGGGGTCAAGCGCATCACGCAGCCCGTCGCCCATCAGGTTGATCGCCAGCACCGAAATCAGGATGGCAAGGCCGGGCAGGGTGACGACCCACCACGCGCGCAGGATAAACTCGCGCGCTTCGGCCAGCATGGTGCCCCATTCCGAAGCGGGCGGCTGCGCGCCCATGCCCAGAAAGCCCAAGGCGGCAGAATCAAGCACGGCAGACGAGAACGACAGCGTGGCCTGCACGATCAGGGGGGCAAGGCAGTTCGGCAGGATGGTCTTGAACATCAGGCGCATGGTGCCCGCACCTGCGACACGCGCGGCGGTGACGTATTCGCGTTCCTTCTCGCCCATCACGGCGGCGCGGGTCAGGCGGGCGAAATGGGGTTGATAGACGATGGCGATGGCGATCATCGCATTGGTCAGCCCCGGCCCCAGCACCGCCACCAGCACGAGGGCCAGCAGCAAGGACGGGAAGGCAAGGATCACATCCATCACCCGCATGATCACGCTATCGACCCAACCGCCGAAAAAGCCCGCCAGAAGGCCCACGAAAATGCCGCCGATCAGCGCGATTGCGACCACGACGATGCCGATGAACAGCGAATATTGCGCACCATAGATCAGCCGCGACAGCATATCGCGGCCCACGGCATCGGTGCCGAGCAGAAAGCTGGTGCTGCCACCCTCTTGCCAGAAGGGCGGGACCAGCAGCGCGTCGCGGTATTGCTGGGTTGGGTCATGCGGGGCGATGACTTGGGCGAAGATCGCAAGAATGACCAGCCCAAGAAACACCCACATACCGACCACGGCACCGCGGTTCTGGCGGAAGTAAAACAAGAAATCGGCCAGCATCTGCTTGCGGATTGCGGCATCGCTGAGTTTGATTGTCGTATCGCTCATTTGTGGCGAATCCTCGGGTTGATGAGGCCATAGGTCAGATCGACCAGCAGATTGACGAGCATCACCAGCCCCGCAATCAGCAAAAGGCCGCTTTGCACCACCGGATAATCGCGGCGCGAGATGGAATCGATCATCCATTTGCCGATGCCCGGCCATGAGAAAATTGTCTCGGTCAGGATGGCACCGGCCATCAGCACGCCGATTTGCAACCCGATCGTGGTGATCACCGGGATCATCGCGTTGCGCAGCGCGTGCACGCCGATGACGCGCGACGGTGGCATGCCCTTGGCCCGTGCGGTGCGGACGTAATCTTCGCCCATCACTTCCAGCATCGCCGAGCGGGTTTGCCGCGCGATCACCGCGAGCGGGATGGTCGCCAGCACCACCGAAGGCAGGATCAGGTGCGACAGCGCCGAGCCAAACGCGCCCTTTTGCCCCGAGATCAGGCTGTCGATCAGCATGAAGCCGGTCACATCGGGAAAGAAATAAACCAGGCTGATGCGGCCTGAAACCGGTGTCCAGCCGAGGATGCCGGAAAAGAAGATGATCAGCAGCAGGCCCCACCAGAAGATCGGCATCGAAAAGCCGACCAAGGCGGCGGTCATCGACACCTGATCAAACCACGAGCCGCGCTTGATCGCGGCCAGCACGCCCACCGGCACACCGATCAGGGTGGCGATCAGGATGGCGACCAACCCGAGTTCAACCGTTGCCGGGAACAGGGTAAGAAATTCGGCCATCACCGGCTTTTTGGTGACCAGAGAATTGCCCAGATCGCCGTGGAACAGCCGACCGAGAAAGTCGAAATATTGCACCCAAAGCGGGCGGTCAAAGCCAAGCTGCGCCGAAAGTTCTGCGTGCCGCTCGGGCGAGATGCCGCGCTCGCCCGCCATCAAAAGCACCGGGTCGCCGGGCAGGATGCGGACAAAACTGAAGGCAATCAGGGTGATGCCCAGAAACGTTGGCACCAGATACAGCAATTTGCTGAGGATGAATCTGATCATGTGGGGGTCCTTGGGCCGAGGGTTGGCCAAAATGTCGGATGCGCGGGAACGGGTCCCGCGCATCCGGTCTGGTGTGGTGGGCTTATTCGGTCACATCGACGGTGTCGAAGGTGAAATCGCCCAAGGGGCTCATCACAAAGCCGGTCACGTTCTTGGCCATCGGCACGTATTGCGTCGAATGGTCCAGCGTCGCCCAAGGCGCTTGATCCTTGAAGATCACCTGTGCTTGTTCATAAAGCTTGGTGCGCTCGGCCACGTCTGAGGTTTGCTTGGCTTTCGACAGGATGTCGGAAAACTCTTGGTTGCACCAGAACGCGCGGTTGGCACCGCCCGGCTGCGCCGAGGCGCAAGACAAAAGCACGCCCATGAAGTTGTCCGGATCGCCATTGTCGCCCGTCCAGCCCAGGATCACAGCACCATCACGGCCCGGCTCCATCGACTTGTCAAGATATTCGCCCCATTCGTAGGAGACGATTTCAACCTTGACGCCGACCTTGGCGAAGTCTTCCTGCATCAGCTCTGCCGCGCGCTTGGCGTTGGGCATATAGGGGCGCTGCACCGGCATCGCCCAGATCTTCATCGACAGATCCTTGACGCCTTCGGCTTCCAGCGCGGCTTTGGCGGCAACCGGATCGTAAACGTCGTCCGCGATGGCGTCGTTATACGACCACATCGTCGGCGGGATCGGGTTTTTGGCGACTTGGCCTGCACCCTGGAACACCGCGTCGATGATGGCTTGCTTGTTCAGCGCCATGTTCAAAGCTTTGCGCACTTTCGGATTGTCGAACGGCGCTTGGGTGGTGTTGTAGGCAAGGTAGCCGACGTTCAGGCCCGCTTGCTCGTCCATTTTCAGGTTCGGGTCTTCCTTGATCGCGGCGATATCAGCCGGGGCCGGGTAGGGCATCAACTGACATTCGCCGGCTTTCAGCTTTTGCAGGCGCACCGCAGCATCCGGGGTGATGGCGAACACCAGATCGTCAATTTTCGGGGCAGGACCCCAGTAATCGGCGTTCTTGGCGTAACGGATCACGGCGTCTTTCTGGTAGGCCACGAATTTGAACGGGCCGGTGCCGATCGGCGCGTTGTTGAGGTCTTCCTTGGTGCCCGCCTTGTCCAGCATGTCGGCATATTCTGCCGAAACGATCGAGGCGAAGGGCATCGCGATGTTGGCCAGGAAGGGTGCTTCCGGACGGGTCAGCACGAATTTTACGGTGTAATCGTCAACCTTGACGATGTCCTTGATCAAGGACGGCATTTCCATCGAGTTGTAGTATTCGTAGGTGATGCCCGCGATATACTGGTTCCACGGATGATCTGCCGAGGCTTGGCGCTGGTAGCTGAAGATCACGTCATCGGCGTTGAAATCGCGCGAGGGTGTGAACTTTTCGTTCGAATGGAACTTCACGCCCTGACGCAGCTTGAAGGTGTATTCCAGACCGTCGGGGGAAACCTCCCACGATTCTGCCAAGGCAGGCTCGACCTCGGTGGTGCCTTTTTTGAACTCGACCAGACGGTTGTAGATCGGGTGGGCCGAGGCATCGAAAGTGCCGCCAGCGGTGTAGGGGGCCGGATCAAACCCCTCGGGCGAGGCTTCCGAGCAATAGACGAAGGTCTTGGCAAGGGCAGGCATGGCGGTGGTCATCGCCAATGCGGAGGCCGCAATCAGGATGCGGGATAGCATTTTCATGTCTTGGTCCTTTCACTCTCTGTTAAGCACGTGTCCGACCTGTTCAGATGGGCCGGTTTTCTTTGCAGGCGCGGATGGTCTGCGCCTTAGGTCGTGGGGTCTGCGAACGGATCATCGAGCCGTTCGGCGGGCGGCACAAACCAGCGTGGGCCGGAGTGTGTCATGTAAACAATGTCTTCCAGCCGCACGCCACATTCGCCATAGACGCACAGCATAGGCTCGATGGAAAAGCACATGCCGGGGGCCAACGCGGTGTCATTGCCTGCCACGATATAGGGGGCTTCGTGGATGTCGAGACCAAGGCCGTGGCCGGTGCGGTGCGGCAGGCCCGGCACAAGGTAGCCGGGGCCGAAACCCGCAGCCGTCAGCACGCCGCGCGCCGCAGCATCGACCGCGCCGCAAGCGGTGCCGATTTGCGCTGCCGCAAAGGCCGCCGATTGCGCGCGACGCTCCAACTCCCACAACTGGCGCTGGCGCGGGGTTGCGGTGCCAAACACATAAGTGCGCGTGATATCCGAGGCATAGCCGTGCAGCGTGCCGCCCATGTCAAACAGCACCATATCACCCTGTTGCAGAATTTGCGGCTCGGGCACGCCATGCGGATAGGCGGTGGCCTCGCCGAACTGAGCAGCGGCGAACAGCGGTTTCAGGCCAAGCGCGGTATGGGCGGCAAGGATGAAGTCGGTGACTTCGGTGGTCGAAATCCCGGCGCGCAAACCGGCATGGACGGCCTTTTGCACCGCAAAACTGGCGTTCATCGCGGTTTGCATCAGCGCGATTTCGGCGGCGGATTTGCACTGGCGCTGTGCGTCGATCATCATCTGCGCTGATGTCACCGGCCCTGCCACCTGCGCCATCAAGCCTGCGGCGAACACGAACGGCGTGGCCGGATCAAGGGCGAGGCCAGCACCGGGTGTCGCCATCGCCTGCAACTCGGCCGCGATCAGCGCATAGGGGCTTTCGTGTTCCTCCCACGCGACCACATCGCCGTCCAGCCGCAACAGGCTGCGCAGTTTTGGCACCTCGAACTGCGGTGAGACATAGATCAGCGCGCCAGTGGCTGGCACCAGCGCGCCGTGTATCCGCTCGGACAAGCCCAAGCGCAGGCCGGTGTAATAGGTCAGCGAAGACGAGGCATCCAGCCAGACCGCCTTGACGCCCGCGCGCTGCATCCGCGTTTGAAGCCCGGCCAGCCGCATCTGCAACTCTGCGGCTTCGATCGCTGCGGCTTGAACGGGGCGGAACGCGGCAAGGGCGGTCGCAAAATCGGTCATGCAGGGTCCATTGTCTGTTGGCGACGCGCGTGGGGGCAAGCAATGCGAGACCTGCGCAAAGCGCGGTCATTGGCGGCGTGCCAAGCTCCCCATCAGCACGCTTTTGCACCTAACCCAGATTGGATACGATATACAATATGAAAGTTCTTCCCGATTGAGCGGCGAGTGGATAGAGATTTCTTCAATGGCGGGGGGCATGATGGCGCTGAAGGGTGTGGACGTATCCAAGATGGTCTCGGCCGGCGGGCTGGTGTTTGAGGCGTTGCGGCGCGCCATCATCGAGGGCGAGTTGAAAGACGGCGATGCCTTGCGGCAGGATGAAATCGCGCGGCTGTTCCACACCAGCCGCATCCCGGTGCGTGAGGCGATCACCATGCTGGAGCAACAGGGGCTGGTGAAAAATCACCGCTTCAAGGGTGCGGTGGTGGTGGGGTTGTCGATTGCCGAAGCCAGCGAAATCTTTGATTTCCGCTGCATTGTCGATGCGCATGTGATCCGCGCGGCGGTGCCCCATATGACGCCTGCGCTGATCGCCGAGGCCCGCGCGATTTGTGACGCCTTTGTCAGTTCCACCGATCCGATGCGCTGGGGTGATCTGAACCGCGCCTTCCACATCACGCTGTATCAGGCCAGCAATCTGCCGTTTCATCTGGCAACACTGTCCAACGCGATGGACCGACTTGACCGCTATCTGCGCGCGCAGTTGTTGCTGACCGATGGCCACGCAAGATCAAATGCCGAGCATCTGGCGATTCTGGAGGCCTGCGCGCGCGGGGATGCAGAGGCCGCAGCCGATCTGACCGTGGCGCATATCCGTGGCGCGCAACTGGCGCTTCAGCAGCATCTGGCAAGGATTCAGGCAAAGTTCGGCAGCGTCGAGACGGCTTGACCCGGGCCCTGGGCTGTGCGGCCAACGCCGCGGCAGGCCGCTGAAACCAAGGCAGAATAACGTCTGATGATGGGATTGGAGCGGGTGAAGGGAATCGAACCCTCGTATTCAGCTTGGGAAGCTGCTGCTCTACCATTGAGCTACACCCGCATGGGCTTTCAGGTATGCCAGCCGCGCGCCCTCGTCAAGGTGGTTTGGCGCGGCTGGCAGGGGTTTGCGGCCAATTTGGCTTTGCGGCCGGGGCCTGGGTTTTCAGGGCACTGTGGTCTCGGTGCGCTCGCCTTTGGTGACTTTGGCTGCCGCTTCGGCTTTCACGCCGTCACGTTCGGTTTCGACCAGATAATCGCCTTCCGGCAAGGCTATCGTGACATTGTCCGCGTAGGTGAACGACATCTGCGTGCGGTTTCCGGCCAGATCGGCCTTGGCCTTGTAGATGGTGATCTGGCTGGCACCGGGGGCGGTCACGGCCAAGACCCCCGCTTGCAGGATGACGCTGACGTTGACGCGCTCTCCGGCTTTGACGGTGAACGGGGTTTCGGCGATTGCGCCGCCTTCGGTGACGCGCGCGATATAGTCGCCGGGCGAAAGTTCAAACTTGGACGCCGGGCCGTAGCTGGTGGTGATGGTGTCATGGCTGCCGTCCAGCGCCTGCTTTGCGCTGAGGATTTCGACGGAATGTTGCGTGCTCTCCATCAACAGACCCTCGACATAATAGCCGTCCACCACCGCAAGGCCTGATCCGATGATCAGATCACGCTCGACCAGATCGCCGGGTTTAAGGGTGATGGTCTCGGTGACTTTGGCCTGACCCATGGTGCCGGTGATGGTGTAGTCGCCCGCAGGCAGATAGAACCGCGACGGGCCGTAGTTGGTGGTGTCGATCCCGCTGGCCGAGGTGATGTTGACTGAGGCATCCGTGCTTTCCGCGCCCGCGGCATCGGGTTTCGGGTGCAGGATCAACCGTGCGGCGTTCATGTTGATTTCGGGCGCGGCGAGTTTATCGGCGGTCAGGGTGATGTCGGATTCCTGCACGGCCTGATCAAGGATGGTGACAAGGCGGTATTCCCCCGGCTCGATGAAGGATTTTACCGCGTTGTATTCCGTGGTGATGCGATCCCCGGTGGTGCCATCGGGATTTTTGGCGTGAATTTCCCAAGCGATATCGGTGCTGTCTTCGGGTTTTTTCACGCCGGGGGCCAGCACGAGGGTGGGCAGGAAGTTCAGATCAAGCTGCGCGGGCTTTGCGGGTTCGGGTGCTGGCGCAGGTTCGGGGGCGGCGATCACGGTGGCTTGCAGGGCGACCTTCAGGCTGTCGAGATCGTCGGCGGTGATGTATTGGCCGCCGGTGTCTTCGGCAAGGCAGGCCACTTGTTTGCCTTCGTCCTTGGTCAGACCAAAGCCCACCACATGCGCGGTGAAATCGACGCCCGACGATTCGAGTTCCTGCGCCAGGGCACACGGATCACCCTCGCAGGTTTCGATGCCGTCGGTGATCAGCACCACGGTGGCTTTTTCCTCGGTCGAGTGCAGCTCGGACGCGGCGCGGCGCACGGCTTCGGTCAGGGGCGTCTTGCCCAAGAATTGCATCTTGGCGGCGGCATCTGAAATGGCCTGAGCCGTGCCTTGCGCCGGGGCGACCAGCGTTTCAATATCGTCACAAGCGCCTTTAGAGCGGTGGCCATAGGCGATCAGGCCCAGTTCGGTATCGGCGGGGATGGTTTTCAGCACTTCGGCCAAAGCCTCACGCGCGATTTCAAGTTTCGGCTTGCCGTCGATTTGCCCCCACATCGAGCCAGAGCCATCCAGCACGATGATGGTGCGGCCATCGGCGGCGGCAAGGGTGGGCAGGCATAAGAAAACGAAGGCAATAGCGCGCAAGATCGAGAAAATTCGCATCACAGAATCCTTGGAAATGACACAGCGGAATGGTGCAAGCTTAACCAAGCCCGCGCCAAACGCAAAGAGCCTTGCAGATTGCTCTGCAAGGCTCTTTCACTGATCGGACTAAAGTGGGGACTATGAACAGGCCGACCAGTGTTTCACAAACTGCGGCGATCCGACTGGGATGCAAATCGCCACTGCTGTCACTGGTTACATTTTCGGCAGCATGACGGTGTCGATCACGTGGATCACGCCGTTCGACTGCTTGACGTCGGCTTGGGTGACGGTGGCCACGTTGCCCATCTCGTCGGTCAGCTTGATCATGTCGCCTTCATAGGTGGCTTGCAGGGTGCAACCGCCCAAGGTCGGCACCGGGTGGGTGCCTTTGTCATCGGCGATCATGCCTTTCAGCGCGTCCGACATCACTTCTTTGCCGACAACGTGGCAGGTCAGGATCTTGACCAGCGTGTCTTTGTTTTCCGGCTTCAGCAGGTTTTCAACGGTGCCTGCGGGCAGTTTGGCGAAGGCTTCGTTGGTGGGCGCGAACACGGTGAACGGGCCAGCGCCCGACAGGGTTTCGACCAGACCAGCGGCTTGCACGGCTGCCACGAGGGTGGTGTGGTCTTTCGAGTTCACAGCGTTTTCAACGATGTTTTTCTCGGGGAACATCTCGGCACCACCGACCATCGGGTTTTCGGCCAGCGCCATGCCGGAGGAGAGCGCCAGAAACGCGGTTGCCATTGCGGCTTTGACCATACGGGAAGCGTTCATTGTGTTACCTCTTGTTGGTTGAAGGGCAAGACCGTCTTGCCTCATGGTGAAGTAACGAAAAGGGCGGCTGAAAAGTTTCAGCCGCCCGCATTTTATTTTCGATTTATTTGTCTTGCCGCGAAGTTTTATCTGAAGTGTTTGAATTATCAGATATTTTTCAGCGGCCCGGCGGCAACAACCGGCCCCGTCGGTTTGCCATCCGGCCCACCGCCCTTGGGCTCCAGCGTGATCGCCAGCACGTAACCCGCGGCAGCTTTCGGGGCGGGGATGGTGACAGATGCGGTGGTCAGCAGCCCCAGAGAGACCGGGGCCTTGTCGCCCTCGATGATCCACAACTCGTAATCCTTGCCGACTTCGGCATCGGTGCCAGAGGTGCGGGTCAGGATCAACTGATCGCCCGCGATGGCGGCCTCATAGCGCAGGGGCGAGGCCTCGGCTGTCAACTCGGCGGTCATGGTCGGGGCCACGGGGGCGGGTGGCGGCAGCATGAGAAACGCGGCCGCACCAAAGGCTGCGGCGGTCAGCGCGCCACCGATCCACGCAAACCAGCGGCGCGGCTTGGCGGTTTGTTGCGGGAACAACCGCGCCTCGATCTGCGGCAGCAGGTTGGGGGCGGGGGCCTCGAGGTAGTCGTCGTTCAGATCCGCCAGACGGTTTTGCCAATCGTTCACCAAGGCGGCGAAGGACGGGTCACGTTTCAGGCGAGTCTCGGCGGCGGTGCGTTCCGCCAGATCGAGGGCCCCCAGCACGTATTCGGCGGCGAGGGCTTCGTCTTCGGGCAGATCAAAGGCGGTGCTGGTCATTGCTCCATGCACTCCTTCAGTTTCAGCAGGCTGCGGCGCAGCCATGTCCGCATGGTGTTCAGCGGCACGTTGAACTGGGCGGCAAGGTCAAGATACGAGGTGCCCGCAAGGTAGGCCCCGCGCAGGGCTGCGGCCTTGTCAGCCTCAAGCGTGTCAAAGCATTGGTTGATGCGCTTGGCCTCGCCTGCCGCAATCATGCGGTTTTCGGCGCGTGGCGTGGTGTCGATCACCGCGTTCATCGCATCTTCATCGCCCGACTGCACCTCGCGCCGGGCGCGCAGGCGGTCAATCGCGTGGTTGCGCGCGAGGGCGATGAGCCAGGTCATGCCACGGCCTTTATCGGCTTCATACCGATTTGCCCGCAGCCATACTCTGGTAAACACCTCTTGCAACGCATCCTCCGCTTCTGCCCGGTTTCCCAAGATACGCAAGAGCACGCCCATAAGTTTCGCGGAGGCACTTGAATAGATTTGCTGGAATGCTACGCGGTCTTGCGCGGCAATTCGAGACAGCAGTTGTGCTATAGGATCATCCATAGCTTGCCAATTTAGGGACGCGGGCGGATAGGTCAAGTGCGCCTGCGCCGACCGCCGCTGCCAGCCCCCGATGTGTTGAAGCTGACATGCGGCAGGGTGACGATTTTGGACAGTTCGGGGAAGGTATCCACCGCATTCGGGATGGCGCTTGCGTTGACGAAATGCTCTTGAAAGCGCGGCTCGATGGCGGTTTCGACCTTGTGGATGTGGTGAACGGTGTCCTCGATGTAGTTGCGCGCGGCGACATTGCACAAGGCAATCCGCGCGCCGGTGCCAGCGGCGTTGCCCGCCGAAATCACCTTGTCCAGCGTCACATCGGGGATCATGCCCAGCACCATGGCGTGTTTGGGGCTGATATGCGCACCGAACGCGCCTGCCAGCACAACCTTTTCCACGGTTTCCACGCCCATCTCGTCCATCAGCAGCCGTGCGCCTGCGTAAAGTGCGGCCTTGGCCAGTTGGATGGCGCGGATGTCGCCTTGCGTCACCGTGATCAGCGGGCCACCGGATGCCGTGCCGTCATGCAGCACGTAGGAATGGGTGCGGCCTTCCGAGATGCAGCGCGGGGTGCCGGTTTGATCGGGGCCGCCGATCAGCCCGCCCTGATCGACAAGGCCCGCCATCCGCATCTCGGCCACCGCCTCGATGATGCCTGACCCGCAAATGCCGGTGATACCGGTTTTATCGGTGGCGGCTGCAAAGCCCGGATCGTTGGACCACAGATCGGAGCCTATGACGCGGAAGCGGGGTTCCTTGGTGACGGCGTCAATCTCGACCCGCTCAATCGCGCCGGGGGCGGCACGTTGGCCCGAGGATATCTGCGCGCCTTCAAACGCCGGGCCGGTGGGCGACGAACACGCCAGCACGCGGGTTTCGTTGCCAAGCAGCAGTTCTGCGTTGGTGCCGACATCGACGATCAGCACCATTTCTTTCGATTTGTTGGGTTCCTCTGACAGCGCCACCGCCGCGCAATCCGCGCCGACATGGCCGGCGATGCAGGGCAGGATATAGACGCGGGCGGCAGGGTTGACGGCCTTGATATCCAGATCAGCCGCATCCAGCACCAGCGACCCCGAGGTCGCCAGCGCAAACGGGGCCTGGCCGAGTTCCACCGGATCAATGCCGAGCAGCAAATGGTGCATCACCGGGTTGCAGACAAAGGTGATCTCGTAGATCGAGGTCGGCACGATCTTGGCCTCGGTTGCAATCGCCTGCACCAGCCCATTCAGCGCGGTGCGGACGGCGGCGGTCATCTCGACATCGCCGCCGGGGTTCATCATGGCGTAGCTGACCCGGCTCATCAGGTCTTCGCCAAAGCGGATTTGCGGGTTCATCACGCCGCTTGAGGCCAGAACGCTGCCGTCATGCAGGTCGCACAAATGGGCCGCGATGGTGGTCGAGCCAAGGTCGATGGCAAGGCCGTAAAGCTTGCCCTCGTGGAAGCCCGGCCAGATATCAAGGATGCGGTGGCGCGCGTCGTGGTTGCCCTTGTGCAGGGCGACCGTCACGCTCCAGTTGCCTTTGCGCAAAGCAGGTTGCAGGCGGCGCAGGATCGGCAGTTCTGCCGCCACTTCGCCGACACCCCATTGTTGTTGCAGGGCGGTCACCAACCGCTCAAAGTCGCCGGTGGGTTCGTGCATGTCGGGCTCGGCCACCTCGACGTAAAGCGCGCGGGTGGCCGGGTCCATCACGATGTCGCGCTGGCTGGCGGACTTGCGGATCACCTGTTTGTGCACTTGGGATTCCGGCGGCACGTCGATCACGACATCGCCCATCACCTTGGCCTGACAGCCAAGACGCCGGCCGTCTATCATGCCGCGCTTGGATTTGTAGCGTTCTTCGACGCTGTTCCATTCGGTCAGCGCATCGGCCTCGACGGTGACGCCATGTTTGGAAAACTCGCCATAACCCGGGGTGATCTGGCATTTCGAGCAGATGCCGCGCCCGCCGCAGACCGAATCGAGATCGACGCCCAGTTGCCGCGCGGCGGTCAGCACCGGGGTGCCGTGCGCAAAGCGCCCACGCTTGCCCGAGGGGGTGAAGATCACGAGTGCGTCTTGGGTGTCGTCGGTCATGGCAATCCTCGGGTCAGACAAAGGTGTAGGCGATTTCGGCGAAGCTATCGGCGGCAAAGCTGTAGAACCAGCGCACGGGTTGGTCGGCGCTGCGCACGCCATGCACGGCATTGCCGGGAATGAACAGCGCAACACCGGGTTTCAGGCGGTGGAGGGTATCGTTGATGGTCACATCAACCTCACCCTCCAGCCCGAAATAGACCTCGGGCTGCGGATGGCAATGCAGCGCGAAGCTGTCGCCGGGCGACATGATGGCAATGCCGCAGACCAGGCTTTCGGTGGGGGTCGCATCGCCCGAAAACAGGGTTTTCCAACGGATAGAGCCGCGCGTGGGATCATCCCACGACGCCTCTGGCAGGCTGGCCTCGTCAATACGGTGCGGATGCGTCATGCAACCCTCTGTGTTCTTGGGGCAAAGTCTAAGCTGCATCTGCGCCACATCATCGCCTGTTCGCGGCATTGCAGGGGTGATCTGCGGCTATTGCGTGCGGAATTGCTTGGCGAGTTTCAGGCCCTGACCCTGATAATTCGAGGCAATCTCGCGCCCGTATAGGGTTTCCGGGCGTTCGGCCATCCGTTCATAGACCAGACGGCCCACGATTTGCCCGTGTTCCAGCACGAAGGGTGCCTCGTGGCAGCGCACTTCCAGCACGCCACGGCTGCCTTGCCCGCCTGCGGCTGCATGGCCAAAGCCCGGATCAAAGAAGCCTGCGTAATGCACGCGGAACTCGCCGACCATGGCCAGGAAGGGGGCCATTTCGGCGGCATAATCGGGCGGGATCGTCACAGCCTCGCGCGACACCAGAATATAGAACGCGCCGGGATCAAGGATGATGCGGCCGTTTTGCGAGTGGATTTCCTCCCAAAACTCGGGTGCCGGGTAGTGGCCGATTTTATCCAGATCGACGACGCCGGTGTGCGGCTTGGCGCGGTAGCCGACCAGATCGCCGGTTTCAGGCCGCAGATCGACCGAAAAGCCGAGGCCTTCGGAAATCAGGGCTTCGCCCGACACCAGCGGCTCTTGCGCGTTCAGGGCGAGCAATTCGGCATCCGACAGCACGGCTTGGCCTTGGCGAAAGCGGATCTGGTTCAACCGCTGCCCGGCACGCACCAGCACCGAGAACGACTTCGGGCAAACCTCGGCATAAAGCGGGCCGTGATAGCCCTCGGCGATGCGGTCAAATTCGGTGCCGCCATCGGTGATCAGCCGGGTCAGCAGATCAAGCCGCCCGGTCGAGGATTTGGCATTGGCAACGACGGTGATGCCGTGGGGCAGGGCAAGGCTTTCCATCAGCGGAATGATATAAACGCAGCCCTTTTCCAGCACGGCGCCCTTGGTCAGATCAATCTGATGCATCTCAAACTCGGCGATGCGGTCGGCGGTAAGGCGGCCCTTGCCGATCAGAAACGAGGCGCGCACGCGGTAGGCGATGGAACCAAGCCGCAGATCAAGGCTGGCGGGTTGGATCTGTTCGGGGATGATCGCGGGGCTGGCGGTGATGGCCCCGCTGGCGATCAGACTGCGCAGGTGTTGGGCAGGTAGCACACCGGGTTGGCTCATCACATCATCCTTTGAACGAAAACGCCCGCGCTGCGGTCACGCAGGCGGGCGGTTTTCGATTTGGTCGGGCCAGAGAGATTCGAACTCTCGACCTTCCGCCCCCCAGACGGACGCGCTAACCAGGCTGCGCTATGGCCCGACACGCGGTCTTCATACTGATATTCCGGGCGGGGGCAAGCAGGAAAGCGCAAGGCTGCCAAGCCTATGTTGCGGCGGCGCGCGGCGTGGCACGCAAACGCGCGCGCAAAGACAGCAAACGCGCGCGGATCACGTGCACTTCGGGTTGGCGATCTGCCAGACTGTGCGCGGGCAGGGCGCGCAATCGGGTGATCAGGTCGGCATCATCGGCCCACAGCGGCGGCTTGGCGGCGGGGGATGATTCTGCTGCCACGTCAAGGGGTTCAGCGGTGATGGGCGCCGGCATGAAGGCCACGATTTCGGCGACTTCAGGCTCTACCTCCAGCAGTTCAACCTCGGGCGCGTCCTCGGTGAGGGCTGCGAAATTAAACGTCGGCTCTGGGTCTGGCTTAGGCTCGCTGCGGCGCAGGGCGGTTTCCAGTGCCACGATGGTGGCGGTGGTGGCCTTTTCGGGCGGCAGATCGACATCGTCACGTGCGCCAAAGTTTGACGCGAGTGCAGCCTCAAGCGCGGCTTCGGCATCGACATCTATATCATCGGGCACAACATCACCCGAAAGGCCCGCCACATGCCGCACGCCTTGCTCGCGCAGGATTTTCTGCACGCCGCGGATGGTGAGGCCCTCGTCATGCAACAGCCGCTTGATGCCGGTCAGCAAAGCCACATCGGCGGGGCGATAATAGCGCCGCCCGCCCGCCCGTTTCACCGGGCGGATTTGCGGGAAACGGCTTTCCCAGAACCGCAGCACATGCGCCGGGGTTTCCAGATCATCGGCCACCTCGGAAATGGTGCGAAAGGCCTCTGGCGATTTATCCACCGGCTGCGATCCTTACTTCTTGCCAGCCGCCACGCGGTCTTTCATCAGATGCGAGGGCCGGAAGGTCAGCACGCGGCGCGGCGAGATCGGAACCTCATCGCCGGTTTTCGGGTTGCGGCCCACACGTGCGGTCTTGTCGCGCACCGAGAACGTGCCGAAGGATGAGATCTTCACCGTCTCGCCCGAAGCCAAGGCATCGGACATATGTTGCAGCACGGCTTCGACCAGTTCGGACGATTCGTTGCGGCTGAGGCCTACTTCGTGGAACACCGCTTCGGACAAATCCATACGCGTCAGTGTCTTCTCGCTCATCATATCCCCCCAGGGTTATTTTGAGCACGATGCGCGGTCTGGAATTGCGAGTCAATAACAGGGGCTTGGCAGGCGTTCTTAAAAGCGCATTTCAGCAGCTTACCAGCGCAGAACGACCGATCCCCAGGCCAAACCACCGCCGATTGCCTCTGTAACCAGCAGATCACCGGGCTTGATCTGGCCGCGCGCCTTGCCAACCGACAGCGCGAGGGGAATCGATGCAGCCGAGGTGTTGCCGTGATCCTGCACGGTGACGACCACATGATCCATCGGCACCTGCATGCGTTTGGCGGTGGCTTCGATGATGCGGATGTTGGCCTGATGCGGCACGATCCAATCAACATCACCGCCAGTGAGGCCGATTTTCTCCAGCGCGGTATGGGCGGTTTCGGCAAGTTTTTCGACGGCGTGGCGGAAAACCTCTTTGCCTTCCATCCGCAGATAACCGGTGGTGCCGGTCGAGCTGCCGCCATCCACGTAAAGCAGATTGCCGTAGCGGCCATCCGAGTTCAGATCGGTGGCCAGGATGCCGCGATCGGTCGTGTCGCCCGTGCCCTCGGCGGCTTCCAGCACCAGCGCACCCGCGCCATCGCCAAACAGCACGCAGGTGGCGCGGTCTTTCCAATCCATCAGACGGCTGAAGATTTCGGCACCAATCACCAGCACGCGCTTGGCCTGCCCGGTGACAATCAGCGCATTGGCGTTGGTCAGCGCGAACACGAAACCGGCGCAAACCGCCTGCACATCAAAGGCAAAGCCGCGTGTCATGCCAAGCTTGCCCTGGATGGTTGTGGCGCAAGACGGAAAGGTGAAATCGGCGGTCGAGGTGGCCACGACAATCGCGTCAATGTCGCTGGCCTTAAGACCTGCATCGGCAAGGGCCGCCAAAGCGGCGCGGGTGCCCAGATCGGCGGTGGTCTGGCCTTCGGCGGCGTAATGACGCCGCTCGATCCCCGAGCGGGTTCTGATCCATTCGTCGGTGGTTTCCACCAAAGCCTCAAGATCTGCGTTCGGCACGACACGTTCGGGCAGATAGTGCCCAACGCCTTTGACTACGGCGCGAATTGTCATTCTGTGGACTTTGCCTCCGCCCCATCTGCGCCGACCTCGGCAGCAACATCCTGCCCCGCGCGCCCTGTCGATGCAACCCGTGCCGCAAGCCGTTCGAGAAAGCCCGCGCTGGACAACTGATAGGCCAAGGTGATGGCTGCCGCGACGCCGGTTTCATCTGCCGAGCCGTGCGATTTGATCACCGTGCCGTTCAGGCCCAGAAAAATCCCGCCATTGACGCGGCGCGGGTCCATCCGGCGTTGCAGGCGCTTGAGTGAGTTCAGCGCCAGCAGGGCTGCGAATTTCGACAAGATGCCAGCGTTGAACGCCTCGCGCATAAAGTCGGAAATCAGCTTGGCGGTGCCTTCGGCGGTTTTCAGCGCGATATTGCCAGTGAAACCGTCGGTCACGATCACATCGACGCGGTCAGACGGCAGATCGCCGCCTTCGACAAAACCGATGTATTCATAGCCGCCAGCCTCTGCCGCAGCGGCCAACTGGTCGTTGGCCTCTTTCAACTCGGCGCGGCCTTTATGCTCTTCGGTGCCGACGTTCAGAAGGCCGACGCGCGGGCGCGCAAGTTTCAAACCGTTGCGGGCGTAAGATGCCCCCATCGCGGCGTATTGCAGCAAATCGGCGGCCTCGGCCTTAATGTCCGCGCCCACGTCCAGCATCACGTTGAAGCCGCCGGGGTTGCGAGACGGCCACATGCAGGCAATCGCGGGGCGGTTCACCCCCGGAAGCTTGCGCAGGCGGATCATCGACACCGCCATCAACGCACCGGTGTTGCCGCAAGACACGGCCACCGTGGCCTCACCATTCTTCACCGCATCAATGCACGACCACATCGACGTGCCTTGCCCCGAGCGCATGACCTGAGACGGCTTATCGCTCATCGTGACAACGCGGTCGGTGTGGCGCAATGTCACCCGACTGCTGAGATCTGGATGCCGCGCCAGCAAGGGCGACAGAATGGCAGAATCGCCATGCAGCAGGAAAGAGGCATCCGGCAACTGCGCGGCAGAAAGCACAAGACCGGCGACAACAGCCCCCGGTCCGCGATCTGATCCCATCGCATCAACAGAAATGACGATGCCGCTTGCACCAGGTTTAGACGGAGTTTGGGTTCCGGTTTCCACGAGGTGCGCGCAGGGCTAGAGGCGGCTTACGCCGCGTCCTCGTCAACTTCGACGGCTTTGGTCGCCATAACTTCGCGTGCATCGTAGTGACCGCAGGACGGGCACACGTGGTGCGGGCGCTTCAGCTCGCCGCAGTTGGTGCAATCTTGCGGGTTGCCAGCCACCAACGCGTCATGCGAGCGGCGCATGTTGCGCTTGGAGCTGGTGGTGCGGTTCTGCGGGACAGCCATGTCACGACCTCGGATAGTGGGGGACAGGCCCCGGATTTTACTTTGATTTCAGAGCTTTGCCACATATCGAATGGGCACGCAACAAACCTCTCAATGAGGCGCGGAACATAGTCAGATTCCCGCCATGTGCAAGCCCCTTTCTGCAAAGCGGCAAGGATAGCCCTAAGTCTCGGGTTCCTCGGGCTTTTTCAGCTTGTCGGCCAGCGCCGCCAGCCCGGCAAAAGGCTTGAGGTCTGCCGATTGCAGCGGTGCCACACCCGGCGCTGCAAAGGCCGCTTCGCTAAATTCGGCACCGCGTGCGCGCGGATAGAGCGGCAAGGCAAGCGCCAAAGCCTCGATCGCGACGGCGGCGATGTCGATGGTCTCGGGCAAAGGCTCGATATCATCCTCGGGGATTTCCAACTCGTCGGCGTCTGGCTGGGCGTAGTCATAGGCATAGCGGCGCTCGGTGGTGTCGGCCAGTTTGCTGCGCACAGGCGCAAGCGTGATCGAGCAGGGCTGCACCACAAGGGCTGCAAGATCGGCGCGCAGCATGACATCGGCGCGGCCAGAGGGCGACAACTCGCCCTTGAAGGTGAATTCCGGCAGATCAATCAGATCAAGCGCATCGGCAATCTGACGCCGCGCGGCCAAGTCCGGCGCAAAGGTAAAGCGCAGCGGTTTGCGCCCTGACACCAGGGCCGAGCGGTAAGGTTGGGTCGGCAAACCTGGGTTGGCGGCATTGGTCTCGGTCATCAGATTTCCCCCTGTCGTCATCGCTTCAGACCCATCCACGCGTCTTGCGTGAGATTATCCGGTGTTTTCGGTCGCATCCGCGTTCCATTCTTGAACAAAGAAGCGACCTTCTGTAAGCCAAAAGCAACGGGTCTTGGCAACCGTTGCCTTTGCACTGCGATACTGGCCCGTTCCGGCTGGCGCAAGAGCAGGCAGGGCGGCGGCTGGGACAAGACCACGAGGATGAGGGCAGGAATGGCGCAGCTTTTCGGTAAATCGGCTCGGATCGCTCAGGGCGGCCCCGTGCGGGCTTTGGCTGCGCGCGCAAGGATGATCGCGCTTGCGGTGGTGCTGGTGGCGGCCTGCGCGCCGATCACCCGCGATCATGGCTATGTGCCGACCGATGAGGAATTGTCGCTGATCACGGTGGCGAAAGACACCCGCGAATCTGTGGCCGTCAAGATCGGGCGGCCCTCGGCTTCGGGTCTGCTGAACGACCTTGGCTGGTTTTACGTTGAAAGCCGCTTTGTCACCAAGGGCGCGCTGCCGCCGAAAGAAGTTGACCGCGAAGTGGTGGCGATTTCCTTCACCGAGGCCGGGGTGGTTGAAAACATCGAACGCTTCGGGCTGGAAAAGGGCCAGATCGTGCCGCTGTCGCGGCGTGTCACCAAAGATAATGTCAAATCTGCCGGGATTCTGCGGCAGTTGTTCGGCAATATCGGCGGTATAAGCGCGGATCAGTTGATCCGGTAATCGCGGGGGCTTTCAGGCGCGCTTGGCTTTTACGCGGGCGCGCAGGGCTGTCAGATCAACCTCACGCAGATAGCGTGGAATGTTGATCCAGACGTGGTGAAACCCGAATCCGCCGTTTTGCAACTCGTCCAGCGCGTCGTTGCGGCTCCACCCCTGATACAGCATCCGCCACAAGGCGATGATCATGCCGGTGCGATCAGCGCCATGCGTGCAATGCACCAGCACCGGGCCGCTTGTCTGGGCATCGCGCAGGGTTTGCAGGGCCAGCACGATCTTGGCGCCGTTCTCGTCGCGGATGTGCCGGGTGGTGATCTTGATATGTACGGTTTTCAGCCCGGTGCCTGCTGCAAGCGGCGAATCATCCACCGTGCGGCGCAGGTTGATCACGGTTTTCACGCCCAACGCCGCGAGGTTGCGAAATCCCTCGGCATCAGGTTGCGCGCTGCGGTAAATCAGCGGTGTGACGCGGTGCAGATTGGGCACTCCGGCCAAGGGCACGGGTTTGGCCCAATCCCCTGCGGTGCGCTGTGCCCAAAGCGTATCGGGCAGCGCAAGACCCGGCAGCACCAACGCAGCCATAGCCAAGGTCGCGCGTCGCGTAAGCTGTGGCGAGGGCATCGGATTCTCCTGTGATGGCGCGCACGGATCACCCTTGCTTTGACCATGCCCGCCGCGCAAGGGTAGGCGCAGCAGAACGCCTCTTTAACCCCGGTTTCCGCATGCTTTTATTGACCAGAGGCCGCTACGTTGCGCGGCTGGCCGAAACGCAGCACGACCTGACCGCAGCACAAGCCCTGCGCCACCGCAGCTTTCTGGCCCGCCGGGGCATGGCCGCACAAGAGGGCCGTGATTCTGACGCCTTCGACGCGATGTGCCGGCATGTGCTGATCGCCGAGCGCGCAAGCGGTGCCTTGGTGTGCTGCTATCGCCTGCTGGCATTTCGCGCGGGGCAAAGCCTGTCGGGCAGCTATGCCGCCCAAGTCTATGATCTGCGCGCGCTGGATGGCTTTGCAGGGGCCAAGCTGGAACTCGGCCGGTTCTGCCTTGATCCGGCCTGGCACGACCCAGACATCCTGCGGCTGGCCTGGGGGGCGATGGCGCAGATCGTTGACGCCGAAGCCATCGGCCTGCTGTTCGGCTGCTCGTCGTTTGAGGGCGCGGATTGGGCCCCCCACACGCCGGCCCTTGCGTTGCTGCGCAACCATCTGGCCCCCGCGCCGTGGATGCCCGCGCGCAAGGCTGCCGAGGTGTTCGACTTTGCCCGCCATCTGCGCGACACCCCGGTTGATCTGCGCCTGGCGATGCAAACCCTGCCGCCGCTGTTGCGCACCTATCTTGCCATGGCGGGCTGGGTCAGTGACCATGCGGTGCTCGACCACGCGCTTGACACGCTGCATGTGTTCACCGCGGTCGAGATCGCCAAAATCCCGCCCGCCCGTGCGCGTGCCCTGCGCGCCGTTTCAGACGACCCCGGTGCCGCATCGCCGATTGACGCCGCGCGCAAGGTATCCTAGCAGGCGGCATGGCACGCGCACCCCTTCTCCAGCTTTCTGGCATCTCGCTGACTTTCGGCGGCAATCCCGTTTTTGACGAGCTTGACCTTGTCGTCCAACCCGGTGACCGGGTGGCGCTGGTTGGCCGCAACGGCTCTGGCAAATCCACCTTGATGAAGGTGATGGCCGGGCTTGTGGAACCTGACAAGGGCATCCGCGTGGTGCCGCCCGGCGTGCACGTTGGCTATATGGAGCAAGACCCGGATCTGGCGGGCTTTGCGACCTTGGGCGATTATGCGGCATCCATGCTGCCCGAGGGCGAGGAATATAAGGTCGCCATGGTGGCCGAAGGGTTGAAGTTTAACCCCGAAACACCCGTCGCCACCGCATCGGGCGGCGAGCGTCGGCGTGCGGCGCTTGCCAAGCTGATGGCCGAAGCGCCTGAACTGATGCTGCTGGACGAGCCGACCAACCATCTGGACATCCAAGCCATTGAATGGCTTGAAGAAGAACTTAAAGGCACCCGCACCGCTTTCGTGCTGATTTCGCACGACCGTGCGTTTTTGCGCGCGCTGACGCGGGCGACATTGTGGATTGATCGCGGCCAGATCAAACGCCGCGAGGCTGGTTTTGACGGCTTTGAAGAATGGCGCGAAACCGTTTGGGCTGAAGAAGACGAGGCCCGCCACAAGCTGGATCGCAAGATCAAGGCCGAGGCGAAATGGGCGGTTGAGGGCATCTCGGCCCGCCGCAAGCGCAATCAGGGCCGGGTGCGCGCGCTGGCGGCGCTGCGCGAAGAGCGCGGCAGCCAGATCCGTCGCCAAGGCACGGCGCAGTTGGAACTCGACTCGGGCCAGCAGTCGGGCAAACGGGTGATCGAGGCCAAGGGCATCTCGAAAATCTACGGCGACAAGACCATCGTGCAGAATTTTGACCTGCGGGTGCTGCGCGGCGATCGTGTGGCGTTCGTCGGCCCGAATGGCGTGGGAAAAACCACGCTTCTCAAGATGTTGACAGGCGAAATTCAACCAGATTCGGGCAGCGTGCAGCTTGGCACCAATCTGGAAATTGCGGTGTTTGACCAAGCCCGCGCGCGGCTGGACCCCAACGCAACCCTGTGGGACAGCCTGACCAATGATCCGCTGATGGCGGTGTCGGGCAGCTCTGATCAGGTGATGGTGCGCGGCAATCCCAAGCATGTTGTGGCGTATCTGAAGGACTTTCTGTTCGACGAAGCCCAAGCCCGCGCCCCCGTGCGCTCGCTTTCCGGCGGCGAAAAGGCGCGGTTGCTCTTGGCCAAACTGATGGCTTTGCCGTCAAACCTGTTGATCATGGACGAACCGACCAACGATCTGGACGTCGAAACCCTTGATTTGCTTCAGGATATCTTGGGCGATTACGATGGCACCGTGCTGCTGGTCAGCCACGACCGCGACTTTATCGACCGGGTTGCCACCTCGACCATCGCCTTGGAAGGCCGGGGCCGCGCCACGGTTTATCCGGGCGGGTGGAGCGATTATCAGAACCAGCGCGTGGTTTCCGGCGGCACGCTGACGGCAGATAACTCTGCCAAAACAGCATCTTCTGCGGCACACGTAAAGTCAGATGTGAAGAAGCCCGAGGGGCTGACCTTCACCGAGCGCAAACGGCTTGAGGCCTTGCCCGCGCTGATCGAAAAGCTTGAGGCCGAGATCGGCAAAGTCGCCGATCTGCTGTCCGATCCGCAGATGTTCACCAAAGAGCCGGTGAAGTTCCGCAAGGCTGGCGAGGCTTTGTCGGAACGGCAGGCGCAACTGGCGGCAGCCGAAGCCGAATGGCTGGAGTTGGCAGAGCGCGCCTAAAAGCAATCGGCGGCGGCGACGGGTTGCATCAGAAACGCGCGGTCGTCGCCTGCGGTGCCCGATAGGGTTAAAAAGCCGTCGTCGTTCTCAAACGACATGCCCAAGGCGCTGACGGTCAGCAACAGCGCACCGCCATCGCGCAAGCCCAGCTCAAACGCGCCCGCGTCGCCTTCCATCCCGCAGGACAGGCCAAGCGCCTCCGGCTCGCAATAGGCGCTGCCGATGTATCGCGCGCGGTCGCGTAAAGTCACTGTGATATCAACAACAAGCGACGTGCTGACGGTTTGGCCCTCGGCCGGGGTCAGGGCGATGGCAACCACCTGTTGCTGTGGATGTCTGGCCAGATGTGCGGCATCATAGCTGCGTTGAAAGCACGCAGCCTCGGGCGGAAACATCGCCACCGCCCCGGTTTGGGCCAGCAAGGGCATGGGCCATGCCAGAAAAAACAGGGCACGAATCATCTAATCTCCGATCAATTCCGCCACAACCTGCGCGATCATCATCACATCCGCCTGCGTGCAGTCAAATTGGCCGACCTGCACCCGGATCACATAGCGGCCCTCGTGCAGGGTTTGGGTCAGATAAATCCGGCCGTCATCATTGATGCGGTGCAGCAAACGCTCGGTCTGCGCATCATCCGCAAGCGCAAATGTGTAAAGCGACAGAATGGGTTGCGTGATGATCTTCACACCGGGCAGCGCCGCCAGCGCGGTGCAAGACGCTTGCGCCCACTGCACATGATTGCGGATGCGCGCGCGCAATCCATCCAACCCATAAGCGCGCAGGGTGAACCACAGCTTCAGTGCGCGGAACCGCCGCCCGAGTGGCACCGTCCATTCATTGAAGTTGACGATCTCCTCGCGCCCCGCCGTTTCCAGATAACTGGGCCGCAGCCCCAGCGTTTTCACCTGCGGCCCCGGATCGCGCAAAAACTGGATGGCGCAATCAAACTGCACGCCCAGCCATTTGTGCGGGTTGAACACGATGGAATCGGCGCCCTCAATCCCCGCCCACAGGGCGCGAAACTCGGGGCAGATCATCGCCGAGCCTGCCCAGGCCGCATCAACATGCACCGGCAGCCCATGCGCCTTGGCCACCGCGATGCAATCGCCGATGCGGTCAAACGCACCAATCGAGGTGCCCCCGGCGCACAAAACCACGCCTGCGGGCAGCATTCCCAGCGCCAGATCGGCGCGAATGGCGGCATCCAGCGCATCGGGTCGCATCGAAAAGCTGTCGTCGGTGGCAACTTTCACCAGATTGTCTTGCCCGATCCCCGCCACCCGCACCGCCTTATCGACCGAGGAATGTGTCTGCGCCGAAGCATAGATGCGCAGAACTTTGCCGTGCATCCCACTGATATTGCTTTGAAACCCCAACGCCTGCTCGCGCATTGTCAGGATCGCAGACAAGGTCGCCGTGGTGGCGGAATCGTGGATCGTGCCGACAAACCCTGCGGGGAGCCCCAAAGCGCCCCGCAGCCAGCCGACCATCACCTGCTCAATCTCGGTCGCGGCGGGCGAGGTCTGCCACAGCATGCCCTGACAGGCCATCGCATTGGCCAACTGCTCGGCCAGCATCGACGCAGGCGCGGCATTGGCCGGAAAATACGCGAAAAACCGCGGGTGCTGCCAATGCGTCATGCCCGGCGGCACGATGCGTTCGAAATCGGCAAAGATCGCCTCCATCGGCTCGGGCGCATCGGGGGCGGTGGCGGGGAGTTGCCGCGCAATCGCCCCCGGCAAAAGCGGCGCGCGCACCGGGCGGTTGCGCAGGTTGCGGTGATAGTCGCTGGCCCAGTCGGCGGCGCGTTTCGACCAATGGTTCAGATCATCGTGGTTCATGGCGGCCTCCGGTTTGCGCAATCTTAACCCGTGAAGCAATCGCGGCAACCAAAACCCCTTGGCGGCGCGCATCTAAATCGCTATCACGGGCGCCATGAACACGATGGGCATCATCATTTGCTGCATTACCTGCTGACGAACAGTCACGCGGGCCATCACCTCATTCCCTCAACCGGATCAAGCTGATAGACCCGCCGCAGGCAAATGCGAGCGTAAGAGGCGAGGGTTGCGATGATCAAACTGCACAACACCAAGACGCGGGCGAAGGAAATCTTCACCCCGATTGATGACAAGAACGTGCGGATGTATGTCTGCGGCCCCACGGTTTACGATCGCGCGCATCTGGGCAACGGCCGCCCGGTGGTGGTGTTTGACGTGCTGTATCGCCTGCTGCGCCATGTTTACGGCGCCGACCACGTCACTTACGTGCGCAATTTCACCGATGTCGATGACAAGATCAACGCGACCGCTCTGGCCCGCCAGCAGGCAGGCGCTGCGGGTTCGCTGGAGGACCTGATCCGCGAGCGGACCGAGGAAACCATCCAGTGGTATCACGACGACATGGACGCCTTGGGCGCGCTGCGGCCCAACTTTGAGCCGCGCGCGACGGAATATATCGGGCCGATGGTGGCGATGATTTCCGATTTGATCGCCAAAGGCCATGCCTATGCCGTTGAAGGTCATGTGCTTTTTCGTGTACGTTCGTACAAGAGTTACGGCGCGCTGTCGGGCCGCTCGGTCGATGACATGATCGCAGGCGCGCGGGTCGAAGTGGCCCCCTTCAAAGAAGACCCGATGGATTTCGTGCTGTGGAAGCCGTCCTCGGGCGACGAGCCCGGCTGGGAAAGCCCTTGGGGCCGGGGCCGTCCGGGCTGGCATATCGAATGCTCGGCGATGAGTTATGAATTGCTGGGGCCTTCGTTTGACATCCACGGCGGCGGCTTGGATCTGCAATTCCCCCACCACGAAAACGAGATCGCCCAAAGCTGCTGCGCCCACCCCGAGGCGAGTTTCGCGCGGGTCTGGATGCACAATGAGATGCTGCAGGTTGAGGGTAAGAAGATGTCCAAGAGTTTGGGCAATTTCTTTACCGTCCGGGATTTGCTGGATCAGGGAATTCAGGGATATATCATTCGTATGGTCTTCCTCATGACTCACTACAGTAAACCGATGGATTGGACCGAGGCGAAATTCGTGAGAGCACGAGGTGAACTTAGTAAGTGGGCCAACTGGATGGCGAATTTTTCTGAGACAGGAATTAGTCCGTCTCAAGAGTTAATCGAAGCGCTTTCTGATGACCTCAATACCCCTGATGCAATCACACATCTTCGCACGTTGTATAGTGTTGGAAAATACGAACAACTGGCTGCTGATCTAAAATTTCTGGGCATTTGGAACGGACAAAATTCAAATGAAATTTCAGGTATTTACCTTCACGACACACATACCAAGCAAGCTGTTAAAATAAAAATTGAAAAAATCTTGGATCGCCTTGCTGAAGCAAGATCGGTGAAGAAATATGCCGAAGCTGATCGTATTAAGGCTGATCTTGTTGAAGCAGGCGTTGCAGTTCAGATTAGCAAAACTGCGACTTCTTACACGTTAATGCCAAATTTTGATCTCGCTAAACTCGAGTCCCTGAAATGAACCCCTCGCGCCTCTACCTGTTCGACACCACCCTCCGCGATGGCCAGCAAACCCAAGGTGTGCAATTCTCCACCGCCGAAAAGCGCCAGATTGCCACGGCGCTTGATGCCTTGGGGGTGGATTATATCGAGGGTGGGTGGCCGGGGGCGAATCCGACCGACTCGGAATTTTTCGCCCATGCCCCGAACACCCGCGCCACCATGACGGCGTTTGGCATGACCAAGCGCGTCGGGCGCTCGGCGGGCAATGATGATGTGCTGGCGGCGGTGCTGGATGCGGGCACGCCGGCGGTCTGTCTGGTGGGCAAGACGCATGAATTTCACGTCACCACCGCCTTGGGTGTTTCCCTAGAGGAAAACCGCGAGGCGATTGCGGCCTCGTTCCAGCATGTCGTCGCCAAAGGGCGCGAGGCTTTGTTTGACGCCGAGCATTTCTTTGACGGCTATCGCGCCAACCCAGACTACGCGCTGTCATGTCTGCGCGCGGCCTATGATGCGGGTGCGCGCTGGATCGTTTTGTGCGACACAAACGGCGGCACTTTGCCATCGGAAGTGGGGCGCGTGGTGGCCGAGGTGATCGCCGCAGGCATCCCCGGTGATCGGTTGGGCATCCATTGCCACGATGATACCGGCAATGCGGTGGCCAATTCCTTGGCGGCCGTAGAGGCGGGCGCGCGGCAGATTCAAGGCACGCTGAACGGGCTGGGAGAGCGTTGCGGCAACGCAAATCTGGTCACCCTGATCCCGACTTTGCTGCTGAAGGAACCTTTCGCAAGCCAGTTGCAAACCGGGGTCTCAGCCGAGGCTTTGGCCGGACTTGTACGTTTGTCCCGCAGCTTGGATGACATTCTGAACCGTGTGCCAAACCGTGCGGCCCCCTATGTCGGCGCCAGCGCCTTTGCGCACAAAGCTGGGCTACATGCCAGCGCAATCCTCAAGAATCCAAGCACTTACGAGCATATCGCGCCTGAAATCATCGGCAATGAGCGTATCATCCCTATGTCAAACCAGGCCGGGCAATCGAACCTGCGCACGCGCCTGATCTCGGCCGGGATCGAGGTGGCGGCGGGTGATCCGCGGCTGGGGCGCATCCTTGAAATCATCAAGGAACGCGAGGATCAGGGCTATGCCTACGACGGCGCGCAGGCCAGTTTCGAGCTGGTCGCCCGCAAGGAATTGGGCCTGCTGCCGACCTTCTTCGAGGTCAAGCGTTACCGGGTGACGGTGGAGCGGCGGAAGAACAAATATGACCGCATGGTCAGTTTGTCCGAAGCGGTGGTGGTGGTTAAAATCGGCGAGCACAAGATGCTATCGGTCAGCGAAAGCATGGATGAAACCGGCACCGATCGCGGCCCGGTCAATGCGCTTTCAAAGGCGCTGGCCAAGGATCTGGGGCCGTATCAGCGGGTGATTGACGATCTGCGGCTGGTCGATTTCAAGGTGCGGATCACCCAAGGCGGCACCGAGGCGGTGACTCGGGTGATTATTGACAGTGAAGACAGTCAGGGGCGGCGCTGGTCTACAGTGGGGGTCTCGGCCAACATCGTCGATGCCTCGTTCGAGGCGCTGCTGGACGCGATCAACTGGAAGCTGATCCGTGACATCGGGGTGCCGGTATGAGCGTTGACGCCTGCGCCGATCTGGTTGAGCGCGGCGATGCGGACCGGTTCGCGGCGGTGATGGCGGCCCCTCCGGCGGTGCGGGCGCGGTTGTGGCCGCTGTATGCGTTCAATCTGGAAATCGCCCGCGCGCCTTGGGTGACGAAGGAACCGATGATCGCCGAGATGCGGCTGCAATGGTGGCGCGATGTGGTGGCCGAGCCTGCTCCGCGGGCGCATGAGGTGGCGGGGCCGCTGCACGGGCTGATCGCGGCGGCGGGTCTGGATGTGGGCGTGCTGGAGCAGATGGCTGCGGCGCGGGTGTGGGATGTCTATGCCGAGGCGTTCGAGGATCAGGCGGCGTTTGATGCCTATCTGGACCGGACCGCGGGGGGGCTGATGTGGCTGGCGGCGCGTGCGGTGGGGGCGGAGGCTCGGGCCGAGGCTGCGGTGCGCGACTATGGTTGGGCGGCGGGGTTGGCTGCTTTTTTGCGTGCGGTTCCGGTGCTGGAGGAGCGCGGCAAGCGGCCTCTGGTGGATGGGCGGCCGGGGGCGGTGCGGGATCTTGCGGCGCGCGGGCTGGAAAAAATCAAGGTCGCGCGGGCAGGGCGGCGGTTGGTGGGCGCGGCGGCCCCGGCCTTGCTGGCGGGATGGCAGGCCGAGGCGGTGTTGGCTCAGGTGGTGGCCGATCCGATGGTGGTGGCCGAGGGGCGGATGGGGCTGTCGGAGTTTGGCCGCAGGGGCAGGCTTTTGTGGCAGGCGACAACCGCCCGCTGGTAGGGTCCCGCATCGGGACCACCATTTTACCCTATACAGATCAACGGGTTGGCATTTCCCGTTCACCAAACGTTAAGCTTTATCACCAAGATCGAACGCATAGCGCAGGCCTGTCACCGGGGCCGGGTGAAACCCCTGCGCAAGATAAAACGCCTGCGCGATGTCGTTGCCCGGCAGGGCTGAGACCGTCACGTAACTTGCCATTTTGCTGCGCGCATAGTCGAGGCTTGCCGCCAACAGCGCCTTGCCGATGCCATCACCGCGCGCATCCTCGCGCACAAACAGGTGGTGCAGATCCATGCCGCGCTGGCCGTATTGCACCCGCGCCAGTTGCGTCAGCGCCGCATAGCCCAGCAGGCGGCGGTCTGCCTGATAGACCAGCGCGTGCAGCCAAGGTGCCGCCCCGAACAGATCGCGCTGCAACTGTGCCACCGTGGCAGTTGCGGTGTCACCGTGATACTCGGCCAGCGCATGCACCATCTTGCAAACCTGCGGCAGATCGGCGGGGGTGGCGGGACGGATCATGCGGAGAAGCCCATCGGCGTTGCGGAAAGCGCTGCGGCCATTTTGCGCAATTTCTTCCCGACATGTGCCGACAGGAAGGGCAAAGCGGCATCAACAGGACGGTTTGTCAGCTGCAAAAACACCGCAAGCGCAAAGGCGCGGGTGTCTTGCGAAAGATACCCGGCCCAGCCCATCCGGTCGGCCGCATCAAGTTGAAAAATTCCAAACCCATGAATGACGCAGTGCAAATCTGTGGCAAGTTCATGGGTGGCACGACCGCCGGGCATGTCCTCTACCACATCGGCCAGTTTAAGATGCATCAACTCGTGCGCCATTGTGGAAATGAAGACAATCGGATGATCCAACAGGCGGGGGTCATAGGTGATGATCGGCGTTTTGCTGTCGGCAATGAAGCTGCCGCTGACTTGGGTAAGGCTGTTGTAGTCGCGCGCGGCCTGCTCTGGCAAAATGCCCTGCGGGATCAAGCTGACATCGACAGAGTCGAGCGATAACAGGGACTTCACTTCGGAAAACACCCGTTGCGCAGTCTCGGCTGCGGCAGCGCGATTGGATTTGAAAAAGGTGCGCGTCGGGGTGATCAGCGGCGCGGCGCTTAGGCTGTCTTGGCCAAAATTTGCCACAGCCCATGCAAAATGCGACTCTACCCAAGCGCGTTTTTCAGGCGCAATCACTGGGGCTGACCGAAACGGCCACATCGCCTAGCGCGTCTCTTTCGGGCGCAGGGCCAGCCAGATCAGCGCGCCACCCGCAAGCACAAGGAACGGCAGCATTGCCATGTTCACCGCTTGCCAGCCCGCCTGCACAGAGGAACCCGAGCAGTTCATCAACCCGCCCGATGAGAAGCTGGCGAGGGTGACGCCGCCGAACACGATCAGATCGTTCATGCCCTGCATCCGGCCACGCTCGGCCGGGGTGATCAGGGTGGTCAGCATGGTGGTGGCGCCGATGAAGGCAAAGTTCCACCCGAAGCCCAACAGCATCAGAGCGGCAAAGAAGTTGAACAGATCGACCCCCGCCATCGCCACCGCTCCGGCTGCGGCAAGGATGATCAGGCCGGTGGCCATCACCCGCTGTGTGCCGAAGCGGGCTATGATGTGGCCGGTGACAAACGAGGGCGCATACATCGCCAGCACATGGCCCATCACCACATTGGCGGCATCCGATTTCAGATAGCCGCAGCCAACCACCGCGAGGGGCGACGAGGTCATCACCAGGTTCATCAGCGCGTAGGACACCGTGGCCACGATCACCGCGACGGCAATCGCGGGCGTGCGGATCAGATCGGCGCGGCTGCGGCCCTGCGCCGAACCTACGGCGGCAACCACAGGTTTGGGGATCTTGAGCAGCGCGAACAGGAAGACGCCAAAGACGTTGAGGGCAATGACGGTCAGGTAGGTGCCCAGAAACGGGATGACCAAGGCGTCATTGGTCAGCTTGACCAGCTCTGGCCCGGTGACGGCAGACAGCAGGCCCCCCGCCATCACCCAGGAAATCGCCTTGGGGCGGAAGCTTTCGGAGGCGGTGTCGGCGGCGGCAAAGCGGTAAAACCCCTGCGCCGACATATAGATGCCCGAAAACAGGCCACCCAGGATGAACAGCGCGAAAGAGCTGTGGTAAAGGCCAAGGGCGCTGATCACCGCCCCCAAAGTGCCGCCCAGGGTGCCCGCGATGAAGCCCGCGCGCCGACCAAAGCGCGCCATGAACGCCGAGATCGGCGTCGCCGTCAGCATCGAGCCGATCACCATCGCCGAAATCGGCAGCGTCGCCCAGCACGGGTTTGGCGCAAGCGATTGCCCCGCCAGCCCTGCGATGATGAACACCATCGGCAGTTGCGCGCCAAGGATGGCTTGGGAAGCAACGAGCACATAGACGTTGCGGCGGGCGAGGCTGTCTTGATCGGTCATCATGTGCCATCGGTAGGCATGGGGTATGGCCGGGGCAAGGGGGATTCGCTCTGGCCTTATGAATTGCGCGCGCTGGAGGGGTGGCAGGAGAAGTCATGGTTGGGCGGATCATCGAAAGTCTGGACTGTGTGGCCGAGGGGGCAGCGTGGCTGGCTGCATCGGATGTGCGCTTTGCCGGGGCGTTGGGACAGGTGGGCGCTTTGCCGCTGCGGCGTCATGCCGATGGGTTTACCGCGCTGCTGGATGCGATTGTCGGCCAGCAGGTTTCGGTCGCCTCGGCCAATGCGATCTGGGCGCGGATGGAGGCAGCGGGGGTGGTCAGCCTTGAGGGCGTGCAGGCGGCCACGGACGAGCAATTGCGCGCGGCTGGCCTGTCGCGGCAAAAGGCACGCTATGCCAAGGCGCTGGCGGCATCTGGCATAGATTTCATCGGCTTGCGGGTGATGCCGGATGAGGTGGTGATTGCCGAACTGGTCGCCGTGCCGGGCATTGGGCGCTGGACGGCCGAGATCTACGCGATGTTTGCCTTGGGGCGTGCCGATGTGTTCGCGCCCGGCGATCTGGCGTTGCAAGAGGGCGCGCGGCTGCTGTTCGGGCTGGAGGCGCGGCCCACGGAAAAGGCGCTGCGGGCGATGGCCGAGGCGTGGAGCCCGTGGCGCAGCGTTGCGGCGCGGGTGCTGTGGGCCTATTATCATGTGGTGAAAACGCGAGAAGGTATCCGATGAGGGAATTGAAGTTTGGCCGGGTGGCAGCGGCCTCGGGGCAGGCGCGCGGCATGGTGGTGTTCGTGCATGGCTATGGTGCCGATGGCGCGGATTTGCTGGGGCTGGCGGACAGCCTTGCACCGCATTTGCCGCATGTGGTGTTCTATGCCCCCGATGCGCCCGAGGCTTGTGCGGGTAATCCGTTTGGCCGCCAGTGGTTTGGCATTCCGCGCTTTGACGGCTCATCCGAGGCGGATGCCAAGGCGGGGCTGGCGCGGGCGGCAGAGGATTTGAACGGCTTTCTCGATGCGCGACTGGCGGACGAGGGCTTGGCCCCCGAGGCGCTGGTTTTGCTGGGGTTTTCTCAGGGTGCGATGATGAGCCTGCATGTGGCCCCGCGCCGTGAACAGGTGATTGCCGGGGTGGTGTCTATTTCAGGAAAGCTGATGTTTCCTGAAGCGTTAAAGGCTGAGGCTAAGGTGAAACCTGAAGTGTTGTTGGTGCATGGCGATCAAGACCCGGTGGTGCCGTTTGACGAAATGCAGGTGGCAGGAAATGCGCTGGTGGCGGCGGGGTTTGCGACCTACGGCCACGTGATGAAGGGCACCGGGCACGGTATTGCGCCCGATGGCTTGCAGGTGGCGTTAAGCTTTATCGCCGATCGGCTGGGGGTTTAAGTGCCGCCCGTGGCCAGATAGGCGGCACAACCGGTGAGGGCGGCGAAATCGTCCTCGACCGCGAAGACGGCGAAGCTTTGCATGAATTCGGCAAAACGGCCCTTGGTGCGGAAGGCGCTCGCCAGGTTCATCTCGTCCATATAGGGCACCATGGCGCGGGCGACGCCGCCGATCAGATAGATGCCGCCAAACGGCAGATGAACCAAGGCCAGATTGCCAAGCTCTTGCCCCAGCAAGTGCATGTAAAGCTTGGCCGTTTCAACCGCCAGCGGATCGCCCGCGGCAAGGGCGGCCATGATGTCGGCGGCCTTCAGATCTTGCGGTTGACCGGCTTCGGTGGTGGTGAACAGATGCACATGCTCCAGCCCGCGGCCCGCCAGCACATCCTCGACCCCGGCGTAGCCATGCGCGTTTGCCACCTTGTGCGCGACAAATTCTGACAGGCGGAAATCCTGCGCGGTTTGCACCGGCATCGAGATGTGACCGCATTCGGACGCAGCAACCAGACGGCCCTTGGGCGTGTCATGCACCGGCGCTGCGTTCATGCCGGTGCCCACCCCCACCACCAGCATCGCCGCACCCGGTGCTTGCGTGCCGGGGATCAGCACGCGCAAATACTCGGGCGCGATATGGCCCAAGGCATGGCCCTGCGCTTGCAGATCGTTGAGGATGGCGGTCTGGCTGGCGTTGGTTGCGCGGATCAGCAGCGCCGCGTCAATCACCCAAGACAGGTTGGTCATCACCGCCACGCCATCGCGCACCGGCCCCGCCGCCGCGACACAGACGCCATCCACCGCATGCAGCCCTTCTTCGGCCATATAGCGCGCCAGAACAGGCTCCAGACTGCTGAATTCGCTGTTGGCATAGCGGCGGATGCTTGTGGGGCGCACCACTTTGCCATCGGCGAGGGCCACGCGGGTGTTGGTGCCACCGATATCGGCAACGAGGGCGAGGGAGGTGGGCATCTTTGTCCTCATTGGATGAGCTTTGGCACGCAGGCCGTTGATATAGCTTATTTACGCGGGGCCGGGCCTGTGGATTGGCCAAGGATCAGATCGGCCTCGAGCAGGCGGTGCAGCGGGCCTTGTGCCGGATCGGCGATCAGCGCCAACAGCATCTCGGCCGCAATCCGCCCGGCATCGCGCACCGAAGAGCGTGTCGCTGTGAAAATCGGCACTTCGTCGCCGTTGCGCAGATAGCCCAATTCATCGTCAAAGATGATCACCGAGACATCGCGGCCCAGCTTTTGGCCCTGACCCTCGATCGCGCGGCGCACGCCCATCCCCGAAAGCATCGAGGCTGCCACGAACGCCGTCGGCGGATTTTCCATCGCCAGCATACGGTTGGCTGCGCGAAAGCCCGAAAGCTCGGTCATCTCGTCGCTGGCCATCAGGGCAGGGTCGGGCGCAATCGCGCGCGCGGTCAGTGCATCGCTATAGCCGGTGCGGCGGCGGATCGCGAAATCCATATCCTCTTTGCCGTTCACCAGGGCGATGCGGCTGTGGCCCAGATCAAGCAAAAACTCGGTCGCGCGCAGGAAGGCGCGGCGGTTGTTGACATCGACCCAGGAATAATCGCTTTCAATCCCCGTGGCGCGCCCATGGGTGACGAACGGCAGGCCGAGTTCTTGCAGGCTGGCGATGCGTGGATCAAAGGTGCGCACGGCATGCACGATCACGCCATCGACAGCGCCGCGCGATTTCAGATCGCGGTAAACGGCGGCCTCGGCATCGTCGGCGACCACCGACAGCAGCATGTCGTAACCGTTGGCGGTGTAAATCTCACCCGCGCCGGCGATAAAATCGGCGAAGATCGGATTGGTGATTTCAGATTTGGTGGCGACCGGAAACACATGGCCGACCGCCATCGCGCGCCCGGTTGCCAGCCGGATGGCGCGGGCGTTGGGGCGGTAGTTGTAGCGCTTGGCGGCCGCCACGATACGCTCGCGCGTGACATCATTGACCTCGGGGTAACCGTTCAGCGCACGGCTGACGGTGGTGGGGGAGAGGTTGAGTTTTTGCGCCAGTTCTTTGAGATTCATCGCGGTTGGGTTGGCCAAAGGATCAGTTGCGCAGGACACTAGCCGCGCATGCCGGGGTGGTCAAAGTCTTTGAGGCCCGGTTTGCACAATCGTTTCAGTTTTTTGCCGGCATATTTATTTTTCAGTGGGTTACCGTGTGCGCGGTGGCCTCAAAGCGGTATCAAACAGGCGTTGATGATTCGCCCTGCAAGGCCGCAGGCAAGGCTTGTGGCACCAGCCGGATAAAGTCCTGCGCGGCGGCAGAGGGCGGGTTATGTGCCAGATGTGCAAGGATCAAAGGCTCGGTGCCCGCGTCATGGATCGGGCGCGTCACAAGCGGTTTGCCATCGGGGCTAAGCCGCGCTGCGGGGTTGGTGTAGGACAGCCCGACACCCAAGCCATTGGCGGCATAGCTGCGCATCAGATCAAGCGAGGCGGTGCGGTGGTGGATCTGCGGGCTCAGGCCCGCTTGGGCAAACAACCCCCGCATATGGCCCAGCGACAGGCCTTGGTCGGCCAGAATAAGTGGCTGCTGTGCCAGTTGCGCAAGGGTCAGGCTGCTGCATTGGGCAAGCGGATGCGCGGGCGGCAAGATCGCATGTGGCGTGATGCGCGCCAGCGTTTGCCGCGCGATGCCCGATTGCAAGCCAAGATCCCATGTCAGGGCAAGATCGACATGGCCTTTGTGCAGCGATGCGGAAAGCTGTTCGAAATCCATGACATGCGGGGTGATCTTCAGGTTCGGCGCATGCTTTGCCATGAAGGTCAGGATCGGGGCTAGGCAGCTTGCGGCCAGATCTTCGAACACCGCAAGCCGGATATCTTCGGCCACTGTCGCGGGGTCGGTCAGGCGCGACAAGGCGGCAAGCTGCACCTCGGCCAGATCAAGCCAGCCCCGCCCGAAGGCGGTGGGGGTCAGGCGGCCCCCGGCACGGCGCAGAAACAGCGGGCGGTGCAGCAGCGATTCGAGTTGCGCAAGTGCCACCGACAGCGCGGGCTGGCTGACGTGCAAGGCCTCGGCCGCTGCCGTCATGCCGCCATGGCGGGCAACGGCGGTGGCATATTCCAACTGGCGCAGGGTAAGGGATAGCATGGGGTTATGACCGATATTGCAAGGTATTATTTGCAGCTATGATTAGGGCAGGCCATCGTGCAACCCAAGCGAAATCAGGAGATCAGGATGGTCGTGGTAACCGATGAGATGATTGCGGCCTATCAGCGCGATGGCGTGGTGCTGGTGAAGGGGCTGTGGGCCGATTGGGTCGAGGAGTTGCGCGCGGGGGTCGAGCGTAACATGGCCGCGCCGGGGCCTTATGCGGCCGAGAACCTCAAGCCGGGCGATGCGGGGCGGTTTTTTGATGATTACTGCAACTGGGAGCGTATTCCGGAATTTGAGCGGGTGATCAAACAGTCGGAAGTGGCCGAGGTGGCGGCCAAGCTGATGGCATCGACGCGGGTGCAGATGTTTCATGATCACGTGCTGGTCAAGGAACCCGGCACCACCAAGCCTACGCCCTGGCATCAGGATGGGCCGTATTACTTCGTGGAGGGGCGGCAGAATGTGTCGTTCTGGTCGCCGCTTGATCCGGTGAAAGAGGCCTCGTTGCGCTGCGTGGCGGGGTCGCATCTGTGGCCGCGTGAGGTTTTGCCGACGCGGTGGCTGGCGGAGACCTCGTTTTATCCCAACCCCGAGCTGTATATGCCGGTGCCGGACCCGGATGCCGAAGGGATGCCGATAAGAGAGTGGCAGATGGAGCCGGGCGATGCGGTGGCGTTCAATTATCGCACGCTGCATGGGGCGCGCGGGAACCATGCGGGCACACGGCGGCGGGCGTTTTCGTTGCGGGTTTTGGGCGATGATGCCCGCTATGTCGAGCGTCCGGGGCGAACCTCGCCGCCCTATCCGGGGCATGACATGGTCGCGGGGCAGGTCTTGCGCGAGGATTGGTTTCCGTTTTTGAAGTGAGGTTTGGGACGGTCCCGAGTTGGGACCGTTTCTGACCCCAACGATTTCAAAGCCTTGCGCGGCCGACTTCAGGATTTGTTAACTTTTGGCTGCGCAGGTGAAGTGGCGGCGCATGTGAAGTGGCTGCGCGGATTGGCCCCATGGCGGAGGGCTTGTCGTGCGGGGATGGCGGTGGGACAAGGCGGTAAGGAGAACGCCATGACCCCAAGCCCCCAAGTGCAGCGCCGCCCGAAGGCCTATCCGCCGCCCGAGTTTCCGCCGCGCAAACCGAAGCTGTTTGCCAAGATGCCGCCTGCGATTTTCCCCGTCGTGCTGGGCGTGCTGGGGCTTGGGCTGGCGTTGCGTGAGGCGGCAGTGGTTTTGGCGCTGCCGGGTGGGCTGGTCGAGGCGGCATTGGGTGCTGCGCTGGGGTTTTGGGCTTTTGCCACAGTTGCACTGTTGTGCAAGATCGCGCGGCGGCCTTCGGTGTTGCTAGACGACCTGCGGGTGTTGCCGGGGCGGGCGGGGATGGCTGCGTGCAGCCTCAGCGCGATGCTGGCGGCGGCGGTGCTGGTGCCCTATGCGCCGGGCGTCGCCTATGGTGTGATGGTGGTGGCGCTGGTCGCGCATGGGCTGCTGGCGGCACTGGTGATCTGGCAGATTGCGCGCAGCCCTCGCGCGCAGCGGGTGGTAACGCCGGTGTGGCATCTGAGTTTTGTGGGCGGCATTGTCGCGGCGGTTCCGGCGCTGGCTTTGGGGCGGGCGGAGTTGGCGCAGGTGCTGATGTGGGGGGCTTTGCCGATTGCGGCGCTGATCTGGGGCGCGTCGCTGGCGCAGATGATCGGGCGGATACCGCCCGCGCCGCTGCGGCCTTTGCTGGCGCTTCATCTGTTTCCGGCGGCTGTGTTCAGCCTTGTGGCCAGTGGCTTGGGGCAGGGGATTTTGGCGCAGAGTTTTGCGGCATTTGGCGGGGTGATCTTGTTGGCGCTGCTGCTGGGCCTGCGCTGGGTAACGGCGGCAGGATTTTCGGCGCTGTGGGGCAGTTTCGCCTTTCCGCTGGTGGCTTATGCGGCGGCGCTGATCGGCTTGGGCGGTCAGGTGCAGCAGATCGGGATGGGGTTGCTGGCGGCGGCGGTTGTGGTGGTGCTGGGCGTTGCGTGGAAGGTGGTGGCGATGTGGCCGACGGGCAAGCTTGCGGCCAAGACCAACGCGGCGGAGGCGTAAGGACCGCGCCGAAAAGAAACGCTCCTGTGGAGCGTTTCTCGGCGCGTTGCTCATAAGGCTGAAAGCCGTTGAGCAAGGGGCGTGGTGCCACAAACCCACAGTGTGAAAATCGGGGCGCGCCTGCCTGGGCGGGCGCGGTAACGCGCCTGCGGGGGCAGGCAGGCGCGGCCCGATTTGTTTTCGAACAAATCGGGCAAGTGATCGGCTTAGATCAGGGCCACCCATGCCCGCGCAATCGCCAGACCATGCGCATCGGCGGCTTGGCCTTTGGCGGCGGATTCGGCGGCGAGGGCTGCGCTGAAACCGGGGTTTTGCGCCTCGATTGCCTCGGGAAAGCGCTGCACCCAATCGCGCACCACGGCACGGCTGGCCTCAAAATGAAACTGGGTGGCGTAGCCTGCGCGCCCGATGCGATAGCTTTGCACGCTCGCTGCGGCGTTGGTGGCCAAGTGGACCGCCCCCGGTGGCAGCGTGAAATGGTCGGAGTGCCATTCAAAAATCGGAAACGCGGGCGGCAGCAGGCCCAACACGGGATCGGCGCGGCCCTGATCGGTAAGGGCGATCTGGCACCAGCCAAACTCGGGGTTCTGGCCGATGGTGTTGGCGGCCCCTGCGCCGCGCGCCATGGCTTGCGCGCCCAGACAGATGCCCAAAGTCGCCTTGCCCGACAATGCGGTGTCATAAAGCAGCGCGGCGAGATCGGGCAGGTAGGGGTGGCTTTGATCGGATAATGCGGTCTGCTCACCGCCAAAAGAAATCAGCGCGTCAAAGCTGCCGGGGTTTGGAAGTTTGCCATCAAGCCATGGTTTATACAGGTCGATCACGGCGGCGGCCTCGTGCAAGGCGACGCCCACCTGACCGTGATGGGTGACGGCGGTGTTTTCGATGATGGCGACGCGCATGGTTTCCCCCGGTTTTGCCGCACCATGCAAGAGCGGGATTTTGTCCGCAAGCGCTGTTTCGGCCTTGCCATTCCTGCGGATCGGTGAAAGTGGGACGTGTCAAACGAACACTCCCCTTATACCCCTTGGAGGTGAACATGGAGATTCGCGAGGCGCTCACATTTGATGACGTTTTGCTGGTGCCGGCCGCAAGCTCGGTGCTGCCGAGTGAGGCGGATACGTCCACCTTTGTCACGCAAAGCATCCGGATGAACATTCCGCTGCTGTCGTCGGCGATGGATACGGTGACGGAAGGCCGCATGGCGATTGCGATGGCGCAGGCGGGCGGCATCGGGGTTATTCACCGCAATCTGGACACCGAGGCGCAGGCGCGGGAAGTCAGCCGGGTGAAGCGGTTTGAGAGCGGCGTGGTCTATCAGCCAATTACGCTGACGCCGGATCAGACCTTGGGCGATGCCAAGCTGCTGATGGAGCGGTATCAGATCACCGGATTTCCGGTGGTGGACAAGGAAGGCCGGGTGCTGGGCATCGTGACCAACCGCGACATGCGGTTTGCGTCGGATGATAAAACTCCGGTGCATGCGATGATGTCGTTTGAAAATCTGGCGCTGTTGCGCGAGCCGATTGACCGCGATGAGGCGATCAGCCTGATGAAGGCGCGGCGGATTGAAAAGCTGCTGGTGACGGATGGCGCGGGCAAGCTGACCGGGCTGTTGACGCTGAAGGACACCGAGAAATCGGTGCTGAACCCGCAGGCCTGCAAGGATGAGATGGGGCGGCTGCGGGTGGCCGCGGCCTCGACCGTGGGCGATGCGGGTTATGAGCGGTCGATGGCGCTGATCGAGGCCGGGGTGGATATGGTGGTGATTGACACAGCCCACGGCCACTCGGCAGGGGTCGCACTTGCGGTGGAGCGGATCAAGAAAGCGTCGAACAAGGTGCAGGTGGTGGCAGGCAACGTCGCCACAGGCGAGGCCACGCGGGCGCTGATCGGCGCGGGCGCGGATGCGGTGAAGGTCGGCATCGGCCCCGGCAGCATCTGCACGACGCGGATCGTGGCAGGCGTGGGTGTGCCGCAGCTGACGGCGATCATGGATTCGGCGCGGGCGGCTGGCGATATTCCGATCATCGCGGATGGCGGGATCAAATTCTCGGGCGATTTTGCCAAGGCGATTGCGGCGGGGGCATCTTGCGCGATGGTGGGCAGCGCGATTGCGGGGACGGACGAATCTCCGGGTGAGTTGATCCTTTTCAACGGGCGGTCGTATAAATCTTACCGCGGGATGGGGTCACTGGGTGCGATGGCGCGCGGCTCGGCGGATCGGTATTTCCAGAAGGATGCGGCCAGCGACAAACTGGTGCCGGAAGGCATCGAAGGCCAGGTGCCCTACAAGGGCACCGCGGCGCAGGTCATCCACCAGATGGTTGGCGGCTTGCGGGCGGCGATGGGCTACACCGGCTGTGCGACCGTGGCCGAGATGCGCAAGGGCTGTCAGTTTGTCCGCATCACCGGTGCCGGGCTGAAGGAAAGCCACGTGCATGATGTGCAGATCACCCGCGAAAGCCCGAACTACCGCGTGGGCTAAGGCTTCAGGCGGTGGTGCTGAAGGCCATGTAGATCACCGTGGCAATCACCGCCCAATAGACCGCGATCAGCGCCACCACCGCGCTGATCGCAAGCGCCCCAGCCGCCAGAATGAACACGCCGTCGCGGCCCAAAAGGCCAAGGGCGGCAATCAGAATCGCAAGCGCGGGCAGAAAGTTGCCCAGCGGAATAGGCAGCATCACCAGCACGCTCAGCACCACGCCGATGCCGCCAATGATGCGCTGCGCGGGCTCTGCGCTCAGATGTGGCAGACGCGGATGCAGCACCCGCTCGATGCGGGCAAGGTAAGGTGCGGCCCGGTTCAGCAGCGCCAGCAGATTGGCCCGCAGCAGCGCGCGGTTGGCGATAAAGCCCGGCAGCCAGACCTTTCGGCCCAGCATCATCTGAAACATCAGCACCACGAGCGGCAAGCCGGTGATCGCCGAAGTCCCCGGCAACCCCGGCAGCAGATTGGGCACCGCGAACAAGATCAGCAGCATCGCGCGCGCATCGGTCTTGATGCCAGCCGCCAGATCGCCGAGGCTGACGCGCTCGGAATCGCCCGCTTGCACAAGGCCGAGCAGTTGCTGGGAAAGCGGGATGGGGTCTGACATGGCACCTCGGGCGTTTGTTGCAAGATGGGGCCTTGCGCGCTGCATTGCCAGTGGCCTGCCGCGGGTTTGCGCGAAATCCGCCCGCGCCGATTGCAGCGACGCGGCACCCATTGTAGGCAGGGCCAAACGCGCACAGGGGCAGATATGACACCGCAAGCACGGCTTTCCGCCGCCATCGACGTGCTCGACCGTATTCTCGCCAGGGCCGCGCCCGAGCAGGCGCTGACCAACTGGGGCCGCGCCAGCCGATTTGCAGGCTCGGGCGACCGCGCGGCGGTGCGCGATCTGGTGTTCGACGCGCTGCGCTGCAAACGCTCGCACGCGGCCTTGGGGGGCGCGCTTAGCGGGCGCGGGCTGGTGCTGGGCGGGGTGCGCGCGCGCGGGCTTGATCCGGCGCAACTGTTCACCGGCGAGGGCCATGCGCCAGCGCCGCTGAACGAGGCTGATGCCGGATTTGCGCCTGCGGGCAATGTGGCACTGGATTGCCCCGATTGGCTGGCGGCCCCGCTGCAAGCGTCGCTGGGGGCCGAGTTTGAGCCGGTGATGCGGGCCTTGCAGCACCGCGCCCCGGTGTTTTTGCGGGTGAATCTGGCGAAGGCATCGGTCGCTGCGGCCATAGCGGCATTGGCTGCCGACGGCATCACCTGCACGTTAAACCCGCTTGCGAACACCGCGCTGGAAGTTACGGAAAATGCGCGGAAAATCCAGAACTCGGCGGCCTATCTTGAGGGGATCGTCGAATTGCAGGATGCCGCCAGCCAGGCCGTGATCGCAGCCTTGCCGCTGAAGGATGGCCAGCGCGTGCTGGACTACTGCAGCGGCGGCGGCGGCAAGGCGCTTGCCATGGCCGCACAAGCGCGGGTGCGCGTGGTGGCGCATGATGCCGACCCGCGCCGGATGCGCGACATCCCCCCGCGCGCGGCACGGGCGGGCGTGCAGATCGAATTGGCCGAAACCTATGATATTGGAACGGGTTACGACGTGATCCTGACAGATGTGCCATGCTCGGGCTCGGGCAGTTGGCGGCGTGATCCGCAAGGCAAATGGGCGCTGACACCGGCGCGACTGGCATCGCTGTGCGACATTCAAGGCGAAATTCTTGACACAGTCGCCCCGCTGCTTGCGCCCGGCGGCACGCTTGCCTACGCGACCTGCTCGATGCTGGCGGCAGAAAATGAACAGCAGATTGCCGCTTTCCTTGCGCGCCATGCGGGCTTTGCCAACCCGCTGCAACGCCGGTTTTCCCCTCTGCAGGGCGCGGACGGGTTTTTTGTGGCACTGCTGACGCGTCAAAGCTGACGATATACACAACTTGAGGGTGATTTTTACCTTGCATGCGAGGCGGTTAAGTCTGCATTAACATTTTGACCGCCAAATGAGGTGTAACGAATCCCGGATCGGAGGGCGTAGTGGCCAGTTCGACAACCAATTTGGCCAAGGTCTTTGCACCCAGAAAGCAACCGCAGCTTGCGCTGTGGCTGTTGCTGGCGCTGTCTTGTGGCTGCGCGGTGGGGATCATATTTGCCTCCCACACCGTGATGCAGGTGATGTTTTTGGCCGCAGGGCTGACATTTGCGGCGCTTGCCATGGTGCAACAAAGCTCGGGCTGGATGGCCACGCGCCGGCAAAACCTGCTAGAGGCGCGGCTGATCGCCCTTGTGGGGCTGGATGCAACGCCGTGCTTTACCAGCGATGCGCATGGCCAGATCAGCTATCAGAATGCGGCGGCGGGCACGCGGTTTGGCCCGGCGGCGGGCGGCACGCTGATTTCGGTGCTGAAAGACCATTTTGCCGCCCCCTCGGCGGTTCTCTACCGGTTGCAGACGCGGGCAAGCCACAGCGGCGCTGCGCGTGAAGATGTGGCGACGCGGCGCGGCCACATGCGGCTGTCGGTGCACCGTCTGACTGAAGCGCGGTTTTTGTGGCGGCTTGAGGAATTTCAAGAGCGTGGCAGCGCCGGGCGCGGCGCCGAAAGCCTTAGTCTGCCGATGCTGACCGCCAACAAGGCGGGGGTGGTGCTGTTCACCAACGACTCGATGCGCCGCTTGCTGGGCGGGCGTCCGAAACGGCTGGACCGTGTGTTCACTTCGACCAATCTGCACTCGGGCGAAGAGGTTGAGGTTTCGGCGGCAACCGGCCCGGTGCGCGCAATTCTGGCCGAGGTCGAAGGCTTGGGCGAGCGGCGCGAGATCTATCTGCTGCCGGTGGCACGGCGCGCCAATGACGAAAGCATGTCAGCCGATTTCGAGCATGTTCCGGTGGCTCTGTTGAAGTTTGAGGCCGACGGCACGCTGCGCCAGGCCAACAAGGTGGCGCGCGACCTGCTGCATCTTGAGGATGCGCCCGCGCAGATGCATGAGTTGTTCGAGGGGCTTGGCCGGCCGGTCAGCGACTGGCTGTCGGATGTGGTGCAAGAGCGTATCCCCGGCGGCGCCGAGGTTTTGTGCGCGCGGCGTCTGGGGGCCGAGGTGTTCTTGCAAGTGACCCTGCGCCGCATCGTCGATCACGGCCGCCCCGGCGTGCTTGCGGTGTTGCAGGATGCAACGGCGCTGAAAACGCTTGAGGCGCAATTCGTGCAAAGCCAGAAAATGCAGGCAATCGGCCAGCTTGCCGGTGGTGTTGCCCATGATTTCAACAATCTGTTGACGGCGATTTCGGGCCATTGCGACCTGCTTTTGCTGCGCCACAACAGCACCGATCCGGCCTATGCAGACCTGATCCAGATCCATCAAAACGCCAATCGCGCGGCGGCCCTCGTCGGGCAGTTGCTGGCGTTTTCGCGCAAACAAACTCTCAAGCCCGAGCGGATCGAGTTGCAGGATGTGCTGTCGGATCTGGCGCATCTGCTCAACCGGCTGGTGGGAGAGCGGGTGCGGCTGCGGCTGGCCCATGCGCCCGATCTTGGCGCCATCCGTGCCGACAAGCGGCAGTTGGAGCAGGTGATCATGAACCTTGTGGTCAATGCGCGCGATGCGATGCCCGAGGGCGGCACCATCCGGATCGAGACCGAGGCGCTTACCCTGCGCGAAGAGATGCGACGCGACCGCGCGGTGCTGCCTGCGGGCGAATACGCGCTGATCCGGGTCAGCGATTCGGGCGTGGGCATTCCACCGGAACGGCTGCAAAAGATCTTCGAGCCGTTCTTCACCACCAAACGCGCAGGTGAAGGCACCGGCCTTGGCCTTTCAACTGCTTACGGCATCGTCAAGCAGTCAGGCGGTTTCATTTTTGTCGATTCGACCGAGGGCGAAGGCTCTATCTTTCAACTGTATTTCCCGATTTTCAGCGGCACCGCGGCTGATGAACCGATCTTGCCACAGCCCAAAAAGGTGGTGCTGCGCCAAGGCGAGGGGGTGGTGCTCCTGGTCGAAGATGAAGCGCCGGTGCGCGCCTTTGCAAGCCGGGCCCTGCGCATGCGCGGCTACACCGTGCTCGAGGCGGAAAACGCTGAAGAGGCCCTGAAACATCTGGAAGACCCCAGCCTTGAGGTTGACATCTTTGTGACCGATGTGGTGATGCCCGGCATGGACGGCCCAAGCTGGGTGCGTGAGGCGCTGAAAACCCGCCCCAATGTGAAGGTTATTTTCGTCTCCGGCTATGCGGAAGAAGCGCTTTCCGAAGGGCAAGCACGAATCCCCAATTCAACCTTCCTTCCCAAGCCGTTCTCGCTCAGTGACCTGACCGCGACCGTGCAGGGGCAACTTCATTAGCCGACGCGATTCGTGACCAACCGTCGGATGCCCCACAGATGCGACGCAAATTAATGTTTTTGTTCCGTTCTCTGGTAACCATTCTTTAATCATGTTGCGAAACACTGATCTTGCGACAATTTGATTGAAATGTTCTGGGTTTACCCTCATATATGGTAAACAAATGCAGAACATCTTGGGCGATTGCCGCCTGAAGACAAGCATGGGATAAGGGCAAAGCAATGGCAGCGGCAAATCTGATCGAGTTGAACGGGAAGCGGGATATGGACAAGGCAAAGGCGTTGGAAAGCGCTCTGGCACAGATTGAACGGCAGTTCGGCAAAGGCTCGATCATGAAGCTGGGCCAGGACAATCCGGTGATGGATATCGAGGCCACCTCGACCGGGTCGCTGGGGTTGGATATCGCCCTGGGCATTGGTGGTCTGCCGCAGGGGCGGATCATTGAAATTTATGGTCCCGAAAGCTCGGGCAAAACCACGCTGACGCTGCATGTGGTGGCCGAACAGCAGAAGAAGGGCGGCGTTTGCGCGTTTGTCGATGCGGAACACGCGCTTGATCCGCAATATGCAAAGAAGCTGGGCGTCAATCTGGATGAATTGCTGATCAGCCAACCCGACACCGGTGAGCAGGCGCTGGAGATTGTCGATACATTGGTGCGCTCGGGCGCGGTCAGCCTGATTGTGGTTGATTCCGTTGCAGCACTGGTGCCGAAATCGGAAATTGAAGGCGATATGGGCGACATGCAGATGGGCAGCCAGGCCCGCCTGATGTCGCAGGCGATGCGCAAGCTGACCGGCAGCATCGGCAAATCGAACTGCATGGTGATCTTCATCAACCAGATCCGCATGAAGATTGGCGTGATGTTTGGCAGCCCCGAGACCACAACCGGCGGCAACGCGCTGAAATTTTATGCAAGCGTGCGCCTCGATATCCGTCGGACCGGTGCGATCAAGGATCGCGACGAAGTTGTCGGCAATGCAACCCGCGTCAAGGTTGTGAAGAACAAGGTCTCGCCGCCGTTCAAGGAAGTTGAATTCGACATCATGTATGGCGAGGGCATCTCGAAGGTGGGCGAACTCGTTGATCTGGGTGTCAAGGCGGGTGTGGTTGATAAATCCGGCAGCTGGTATTCGTTCCGCGACGAGCGGATCGGTCAGGGCCGGGAAAACGCCAAAACCTTCCTGAAGCAAAACCCGGCGATGGCCCTTGAGATCGAAGACAAAATCCGCGCCGCCAACGGGTTGGATTTCTCGGTCAAGTCCGATGACGGCGCGATGATCGACGATTAAGGTTTGACCAAACAGTTGAATTTCAGGCCGGAAACGTCAAGTTTCCGGCCTTTTTGCATCGACAGTGGACAGCCCCCGCGGCGCCGGATAAACGGAGCGGGACCAGAGTTTTCCCGCTTTTTGGAGGCCCAAGCCTATGGCTTCGTTGAATGACATCCGCTCGACCTATCTCGATTTTTTCGTGCGCAACGGCCACAAACGTGTGGACAGCTCGCCCCTGGTGCCGCGCAATGACCCGACGCTGATGTTCGCAAACTCTGGCATGGTGCAGTTCAAGAATTGCTTCACCGGGGTGGAGACACGCGATTACAAACGCGCGACCACGGCGCAAAAATGCGTGCGCGCGGGTGGCAAGCACAACGATCTCGACAATGTCGGCTACACGGCACGCCACCACACGTTTTTCGAAATGCTGGGAAATTTCAGTTTTGGTGACTACTTCAAGGACCAAGCCATTGCTTTTGCTTGGGAATTGCTGACGAAGGATTTCGGGCTGAACAAAGACAAGCTGCTCGTCACGGTGTATCACACCGATGACGAGGCGGCCTCAATCTGGAAGAAGGTCGCGGGGCTGCCCGACAGCCGGATCATCCGCATCGCCAGCGATGACAATTTCTGGCGCATGGGGCCGACCGGGCCGTGCGGGCCTTGCACCGAGATTTTTTACGATCACGGCGACCATATCTGGGGCGGCCCTCCGGGTTCGGCCGAGGAGGATGGCGACCGTTTCATCGAAATCTGGAACAACGTGTTCATGCAGAACGAACAGTTCGCCGATGGCACGATGCGCCCGCTGGACATGCAGTCGATCGACACCGGCATGGGGTTGGAGCGGATCGGCGCGTTGTTGCAGGGCAAGCACGACAATTATGACACCGATCTGATGCGCGCGCTGATTGAGGTTTCGGCGCATGCGACGCACAGTGATCCGGATGGTCCGGGGAAAACCAGCCACCGGGTTATCGCCGACCATCTGCGCTCGACCTCGTTTCTGATCGCGGACGGGGTGACGCCCAGCAACGAAGGGCGCGGCTATGTGCTGCGCCGGATCATGCGGCGGGCGATGCGGCACGCGCATATGCTGGGCGCAAAAGACCCGGTGATGCACAAATTGGTACCGGCGTTGGTGCAGCAGATGGGGGCGGCCTACCCAGAGTTGCAGCGCGCGCAAAGCCTGATCGAAGAAACGCAACTGCTGGAAGAAACCCGGTTCAAAACCACGCTGGATCGCGGCCTGCGCTTGCTGCATGACGAGCTAGATCACCTACCCGAAGGTGGCGCTCTGCCGGGGGGCGTGGCGTTCAAGCTATACGACACCTATGGCTTCCCGCTGGATCTGACACAAGATGTGCTGCGCGAGAAGGATCGCGCTGTGGATGTCGCGGGCTTCGATGCCGCGATGCAGGAACAAAAGACCAAGGCGCGCGCGGCGTGGTCGGGTGCGGGCGGCACGGCGGATGCGAAGATCTGGTTCGAGATCGCCGAGGCGCATGGCACCACCGAATTCCTCGGCTATGACACCGAAACCGCCGAGGGGCAGATTGACGCTTTGGTGCGGGACGGTGGGTTGATCGGCGCCGCCGAGGTTGGGACGAGCGTGCAGATCGTGGTTAATCAGACGCCGTTTTATGCCGAAAGTGGCGGTCAGGTTGGCGACACCGGCTATGTGCGCACGGCGACGGGGCTGGCAGAGGTGACGGATACGCGCAAAACTGCCGGGGTGTTCATCCATGTGGCATCGGTGCGCGAGGGCACGATCCTGCGCGGGCAACCGGCGAAACTGGAGGTCAGCCACGCGCGCCGCAAGGCCATCCGGGCCAATCACTCGGCCACCCACCTGCTGCACGAGGCTTTGCGTCGGGCGTTGGGCGATCATGTGGCACAGCGTGGATCGTTGAACGCGGCGGACCGGTTGCGGTTTGATTTCAGCCATTCGGCGGCAATGTCTGAGGCGGATCAGGTTAAGGTTGAAGCGGAAGTCAATGAATTCATTCGGCAAAACACTGCCGTTGATACCCGTATCATGACCCCGGACGACGCGCGCGCTTTGGGGGCGCAGGCACTGTTTGGCGAGAAATATGGCGATGAAGTGCGGGTGGTGTCGATGGGCACGCTCGACGGTTCGGGCAAAGGCAGCGAGGGGCGGACGTATTCGCTGGAACTGTGCGGCGGCACGCATGTGGCGCGGACGGGCGATATTGGTGCATTTGTGCTGCTGAGCGATTCTGCCTCGTCGTCTGGTGTGCGCCGGATTGAGGCTTTGACCGGCCAAGCCGCGCTGGAGCATCTGCGCGCGCAGGATCAGCGGTTGGCGGCGGTGGCTTTGGCGTTGAAGACGCATCCGGGCGATGTGCTGGACCGGGTGAAGGCGCTGCAGGACGAGCGGCGCAGTCTGGCGAATGAAGTGGCGCAGTTGCGCCGCGAGTTGGCGATGGGCGGTAAGTCTGGTGGCCCGCAGATCAATGAAATCAACGGGGTAAAGCTGATTGCTCAGGTGCTTTCGGGGGTTTCGGGCAAGGATTTGCCGGGGTTGATTGACGAGATGAAGGCACAGATCGGCTCTGGCGCGATTGTGCTGATTGCCGACACTGGCGCGAAACCGGCGGTGGCTGCGGGTGTCACGGCGGACCTGACCGCACGGATTTCGGCGGTGACGCTGGCGAAGGCGGCCGTGGAGGCTTTGGGTGGCAAGGGCGGCGGCGGTCGGCCAGATATGGCGCAGGGTGGCGGCGCTGACATCGCGCTGGCAGATGCGGCGATTGCAGCGGTGCATGCCGCTTTGGAGGCTTGAGATGGCAACAGCTTTGTGGATCGCCCATGTCGCGGTAAGCGACGCCGAGGCTTACGGCAAATACGCGGCGCTGGCGGGGCCGATCCTGGCCTCGTTCGGGGAAAATTTCCTCGCACGATCAGGGCGTTATGTGCAGCTTGAGGGCAATGACCGCGCGCGCAACGTGGTGGCGCGCTTCCCCAGTGTGGAAGCGGCGGTAGAGTGTTACCACTCGGCAGCCTATCAGGCGGCTTTGGTTCATGCGAAGGGCGCCTCGGTGCGCGATCTGGTGGTGGTGGAGGAGTTGGGCGCCTAGCCTTCGCCTCGCTCAAATTGAACGGAAAAATGTGCTGCAACCGGTGCATTTTGTGGTATGTTTTCCTCAAGAGTCCGGTTCAGGGCCAATACGTGGGGGCAGTTATGTGTCGTTGGGCAGCTTACGCGGGCGCGCCGATCTTTCTGGAAGAGATCATCAGCCGTCCGGGCCATTCCTTGATCCACCAAAGCCATTGCGCCACGCAGTGTCATTCGTCGATCAATGCCGATGGTTTTGGCGTGGCCTGGTATGGCGACCGGGCAGAGCCGGGGCTGTATCGCGATGTGCTGCCGGCCTGGTCTGATCCGAACCTGCGCAGCCTGACGGCGCAGGTGAAATCGGGGCTGTTTTTGGCGCATGTGCGGGCGTCAACCGGCACCGCGACCAGTCGCAACAACTGCCATCCGTTCGTGCATGGCGCTTGGTCGTTCATGCACAACGGGCAGGTCGGCGGCTATGATCAGTTTCGCCGCGACGCGGATATGATGATACCGGACGCGCTTTATGCGGCGCGCAAGGGGGCCACGGATTCTGAGGCGCTGTTTTTGGTGGCCGTGGCCGAGGGGTTGGACGCTGATCCGCGCGCTGCGTTGGAGCGCGCCTCGGCGCGGTTTATCGCCGTGGCCAAGGCCAAGGGGGCGGCACCGCATCTTCGGATGACGGCGGCGCTTAGCGATGGCAAGCGGCTTTATGCGGTGCGCTATGCCACGGATGATGCCGCACCCAGCCTGTATTACCGCTGGTCAGAAACCCGCGGCGGCATGGCGGTGGTGTCGGAACCGCTTGAGGCGGAGGAGGGCGGTTGGAACCAGATCGCCTCGAACACCTTCTGCACCTTCGACGGCGCGCAGGTTAAGGTGGAGCCTTTCCTGCCTTGCAAGATGGCGGGCCGCTACACTGTGGACAGCGCAGATGCGTCGTTTGCTGCAGAATAGCTTCAAATAGCTATTTGATCCGACCACTTGCCACCAGATCAGCCAGCAGATGATCATGTGTGGTGCAGGGCGCGTCGATTTTATGAAAATAGCCCATGTCGCGCACCATTTCGGCATTGATCGACGATACATCCCCGCGCGTCATTTTAACTTTCTGAAAGTATTCGACGCTTTGTATTGCATAGTGGTTGAGGTGAAATCGCTCATTCTCGGACACCGTGCGTGACGAACAAGCCCCGACAACGCGGTGGGTTTTCAAGGTTTTTTGCGTTTTCAACACAGAGGTGCGACAGAGATATTTACGCCCACCCTCGGCGTAGCGCCAGGGTGTGCATTGGGTAAAGCCCTGACGCAAACTTTGCGGGTGTTTGTCCAATCCGCTGCTGCCAAACATCCGCCAATTTGCATAGATCACATCTGAATGATAAAAATCAGGCAGTTGTGCGGCAATGGTTTCCCCCGATGGGCAGAACCAAAACTCATCCAGATCGGCAATCAACAGCCATTGGCATCTTTTGGCGATCTTCATTTCCTTGATGGCCGACCAGTAATGCTGCTTCTGACGGTAGCGTTGAGGATATTCTACCAATTCTACAATGCCTTGCGCGACCCACGCCTTGGCTTTTGCGACCGTGTCGTCGGTGCTGCCATTGTCGATCAGAAAGATTTTGCCCGCACCCATGGAAATGTAGTGCTGCACCCATTCGTCAATGTTCATGGCTTCATCTTTCATGATGCCAAGAACACCCAATTCATGTTCGTAATTGCCCTGCGTCTGGCCGTGCAATTTGCGGCGCGTCAGACGGTGGTAATTCAATGCCTTTACGGCTGCTTTTAGTCTATTCAACAACGAGAACACCCAAAGGTTTGATAAAACTCAGAAAGTCGATCCGATACCCAACGCAACCTGAAATGACAGTTTCATTTAATCTTACCACTGGCCACCAGATCGGCCAACAGATGATCGGGTTGGGTGGCGCTTGCGTTCTGACCATCGAAGAATTGCATGTGTTTGAGAGTATCATTCTTCGGCTTGCTGACCGCGCCGCGCGGCATTTTAACCGTCTGAAAGAATTCCAGACTTTGGGTGACGTAGTGATTGAGATGAAACCGCTCGTTATCTGACACCGTGCGCTCGGAGCGGGCACCGTTCACGGTGTGCACGCCCATGCTGCGGCCCGAGGTGATCACCGAAGTGCGGCACATATATTTGCGTCCGGTGTGAAAGTGCAGGCCGGGAATGCACGTTGTCAGGGCTTGGCGCAGGCTGGCGGGATGCTGGATGCATCCGTTGCTGCCGAACACCCGCCAGTTGCCATAGATCACGTCAAAGTCGCGGAAATCATCCAGTTGCGCGGCGATAGGCTCGCCTGAGGGGCAAAACCAGAATTCATCCAGATCGGCCACGATCAGCCATTTGCATTTGCGGCGGATGTTCAACTGTTTGAAAGCTGTCCAGTAATGCGCGGTCTGGCGATGGCGCTCGGGATATTCGACAAGCTCGAGCACGCCCTTTTCGACCCAGGACTTAGCCTTTTGGACGGTGTCATCTGTGCTGGCGTTGTCGATCAGAAAGATCTTGCCCGCGCCCATCGACAGATAATGTTGCACCCATTCGTCAAGGTTCATGGCTTCGTTTTTCATGATGCCAAGCACGCCGAGGGTAAATTCATGCGCCGCGTTGGCCTCTCGCTGAACCCGTAGCCGCTCGATGCGATTGCGGTTCCAGGTGCGCAGAGTGTTTCTCAGGCTGGCAAGCACGTGCAGTATCCCCATCAAATGCTTTTGGATAATGCACGTTTGCAAGGCGGCGGTGCAACCTGTCTCAATGACCATGCCGCGGCGTTCTATAAAAAAACCCGCCATGTGGCGGGTTTTTCTGGATCAGGCCGAGCGCGACATGCGCTTGCGGTCGTTCGGATCAAGGTAGCGTTTGCGCATCCGCACCGATTTCGGCGTCACTTCGACCAGTTCGTCATCGTCGATATAGGCGATGCACTGTTCCAGGCTAAGCTTGACCGGGGTGGTCAGGCGCACCGCCTCGTCGGTGCCAGAGGCCCGCACGTTGGTCAGTTGTTTGCCCTTCAGCGGGTTCACTTCCAGATCGTTGTCGCGCGAGTGTTCGCCGATGATCATGCCGGTGTAAACCGGTTCCTGCACGCCGATGAAGAAGTGGCCGCGATCTTCCAGTTTCCACATCGCGTAGGCCACCGAAATCCCGGATTCCATCGAGATCAGAACGCCTTGACGGCGGCCTTCGATGGCGCCCTTGTGCGGCGCCCAATCGTGGAACACGCGGTTCAGAACGCCGGTGCCGCGGGTGTCGGTCATGAACTGACCGTGATAGCCGATCAGACCGCGCGAGGGCACATGTGCGATGATGCGGGTTTTGCCAGCGCCTGCCGGTTTCATCTCAACCAGATCGCCCTTGCGCGGGCCGGTCAGCTTTTCGATCACAGCGCCGGTGTATTCGTCATCGACGTCGATGGTGACTTCTTCGATCGGTTCGGATTTCACACCGTCGATGTCCTTGAACAGCACGCGCGGGCGGCTGATCGACAGCTCAAAGCCCTCACGGCGCATGTTTTCGATCAAGACGCCCATTTGCAATTCGCCGCGACCGGCCACTTCAAAGGCGTCGCCGCCGGGGGTGTCGGTGACTTTGATCGCAACGTTGATCTCGGCTTCTTTCATCAGACGCTCGCGGATCACGCGCGACTGCACTTTGCTACCTTCTTTGCCAGCGAGCGGGCTGTCGTTGATGCCGAAGGTGATCGAAATCGTCGGCGGATCAATCGGTTGCGCCGGGATCGCGGTTTCAATTTCCAACGCGCAAAGCGTGTCGGCCACGGTGGCTTTGGTCATGCCCGCGAGGGTGACGATGTCGCCCGCCTCTGCCGCATCAATCGGGGTCATCACAAGGCCACGGTAGGCGAGGACTTTCGAGACGCGGAATTGCTCCAGCTTTTCGCCATCGCGGCTCAGCGCCTTGATGGTTTCGCCAGCTTTCAGCGTGCCAGCCTCAACCCGGCCGGTCAGAATGCGGCCGATGAACGGGTCAGCGGAAAGTGTAGTCGCCAGCATCTGGAAGGGTTCAGCGCGGCGCGAGATTTGTTTGGGTTCCGGCACATGCTTGATCACCAGCTCATAGAGTGCTGTCAGATCCTTGCGCGGGCCGTCAAGTTCAACGTCAGCCCAGCCGGAACGGCCCGACGCATAGAGCACCGGGAAGTCGAGTTGGTCATCATCAGCGCCAAGGTTGGCGAACAGATCGAACACTTCGTTCAGCGCGCGGGAAGGCTCGGCGTCGTGCTTGTCAACCTTGTTCAGCACCACGATGGGGCGCAGGCCCAAAGCGAGGGCTTTCGAGGTCACGAATTTGGTTTGCGGCATCGGGCCTTCGGCGGCGTCCACCAGCAGCACCACGCCGTCAACCATCGACAGGATACGCTCCACTTCGCCGCCGAAATCGGCGTGTCCGGGGGTATCGACGATGTTGATACGCGCGCCGCCCCATTCAAGGCTGGTGCATTTCGCAAGAATGGTGATGCCACGCTCGCGTTCAATGTCGTTGCTGTCCATCGCGCGTTCGGCAACCGCTTGGTTGTCGCGGAAGGAACCGGACTGTTTCAGCAGTTCGTCAACGAGGGTGGTCTTGCCATGGTCAACGTGCGCGATGATGGCGATGTTGCGAAGCTCCATCGGGGAGGTCTCTTTCTTTTGTCAGCTTTGGCGCGGCGATAGCCTAGATAGGCCGGAAAGGCCAGAGGAACCTTTTCAGGTGGCGATGTATCGGTCGCGGCGGTGGTTGATGGCGAGGAAAATGTTGAAAACGGCGGCACCGAGGAAGGACCAGCCCAGAATATGCCAGTCGAGAAACAGGAGTGAGACAGTGAACAGGATCGCGTCAAAAATCAGTTGCGCGTAGCCTGCCTGAAAGCCGGTGCGGTCTTGCAGGATCAGCCACAGGATCGAGATGCCGCCAAAGCTGCCGCCGTGGCGGACGACGGCAAGGGCGGCGATGCCGAACAGGATGCCAAAGAGGACTGCGGCGAAGGCGGGTTGGATGTGCTGGAACGACAGCCAGCGCGGCAGGATGGCGATGGCAAGCGACAGCAGGCCGACGCAGAGGAAGGTTTTCAGGGTGAACGCCAGCCCCATGCGTTTGTAGCCAAACCACAGGAACGGCAGCGAGATGGTGAAATACACCGCCGAGAACGGCCAGCCGGTGGCGTAGCTGATCAGGGCTGCGACCCCGGTGGTTTGGCCCGCGATGAAGCCCATGTAGGTCAGGATGTGCATGCCGACGGCGGCCATGCAGATACCGAAGGCGATGCCTTGGGCGTCTTCAATCGCGGAGTGGTGGTGGGCTTCGGTCATAGGCTCGCATAGCGCGGGGCTTCATCTATGTCAATAATGCTGACCTATCGGGTGGGGCAAAAAAAGGCCCGGCGCGATGGCCGGGCCTTTGGGTTCAGCCTTGCAGGGCTTTGTTCAGATATTCATCGACCTTTTCCAGATAGCCCATCGTGGTGAGCCATTTCTGATCGGGGCCGACCAGCAGCGCCAGATCCTTGGTCATCCAGCCGTCTTCCACCGCATCGACGGTTACTTTTTCCAGCGTGGTGGCAAAGCGCATCAGCTGTTCGTTGCTGTCGAGTTTCGCGCGGTGCTTAAGGCCGCCAGTCCAAGCGAAGATCGACGCGATGGAGTTGGTCGAGGTCGCCTTGCCCTTCTGATGTTCGCGGAAATGGCGGGTGACGGTGCCATGCGCGGCCTCGGCCTCGACGGTTTTGCCATCGGGGGTCATCAGGATCGAGGTCATCAGGCCGAGCGAGCCGAAGCCTTGTGCCACGGTATCGGACTGCACATCGCCGTCGTAGTTCTTGCAGGCCCAGACATAGCCGCCCGACCATTTCATCGCGCTCGCCACCATATCGTCGATCAGGCGGTGTTCGTAATGGATGCCCTTGGCCTTGAACTGGTCTTCAAATTCCTCGGCATAGATCTTGGCGAAGATGTCCTTAAAGCGGCCGTCATAGGCTTTCAGGATGGTGTTCTTGGTCGAAAGATACACCGGCCAGCCTTTCAGCAAGCCGTAGTTGAACGACGAACGCGCAAAGTCGTGGATGCTGTCGTCCAGGTTATACATGCCCATATAAACGCCCGAGGACGGCGCGTTATAGACTTCTTTCTCGATCACCGTGCCGTCTTCGCCGACGAATTTCATCGTCAGTTTGCCCGCACCGGGGAAGCGGAAATCGGTGGCTTTATACTGATCGCCAAAGGCATGACGGCCAACCACGATGGGCTTGGTCCAGCCGGGCACCAGACGGGGCACGTTGCGGCAGATGATCGGCTCGCGGAAGATCACGCCGCCGAGGATGTTGCGGATGGTGCCGTTCGGCGATTTCCACATTTGCTTGAGGTTGAATTCCTCAACCCGCTGCTCATCCGGGGTGATCGTCGCGCATTTGACGCCGACACCGTATTTCTGGATCGCATGGGCAGAATCAATGGTGATCTGGTCGTTGGTGCGATCACGTTCTTCGATGCCCAGATCGTAGTATTTCAGATCAATGTCGAGGTAGGGCAGGATCAGCTTTTGCTTGATGAAATCCCAGATAATCCGGGTCATCTCGTCGCCGTCGAGTTCGACAACGGGGTTGGCTACCTTAATCTTGGTCATGTCGGCCCCTTGTGGTTGGTTATGCTTGTGTCCGGTGTATGTGAAAATACGGTAAAAGGAAAGATGGTATGCGATGGTATACTGAAATGTCGCGGGCTATTTGAAGTAAACCTGCGTCTTTTCGCGCACCCAATCCCATAGCCGAGGCGCACCTTTGGCGATTTTCACCCCGACGCGGGACTCGAGCTGTTCCGCCGTGACGTTGTATTCGATCCAAGTGCCGCCGCCCGATTGCAGATTGGCCATCACCGGCTGCACGCGGTCCAGCGATTTGGCGAAAATGGCATCGGGGGTAAGGGCTGCTTCAAACTCATCCCATATGCTGCGCAGATCGTCGCGCAGGTCGGCGGGGAGCAGGCCGAAGATACGGTCGGCGGCGCGGGATTCGGCTTGTTGGACAGATGTGCTACTATGCGCCTTGCCGTCTGCGGAGTGGATCGGCACGTCGCCCACGTCAATCTCGACCAGATCATGCACCAAGAGCATCTTGATCACGCGGGAAATATCGACGCCGGGGGCGGCTTGGTCGGCCAGCACCAAGGCATACAACGCCAGATGCCAGCTATGTTCGCCCGAATTTTCCCGCCGCGAGCCATCGCACAAGGTGGTGGCGCGCAGCACCGATTTCAGGCGATCTGCCTCGTTCAGAAACGCGAATTGCGCCTCTAGACGCGTATCACCGGGCTTGGCGCTCAATGGCCGCTCTGCATATGGGGGCCGGGCGGAGGGGCGGTGCCTTCGCGTTTGGCCTTCAAGAGCGACTCGACAAATTTGCGCCCGCGCTGCTCTGCGACGCGGACGCGGTAGGCGGTGAGGAACGCCTCTTGCATGGTGGGCGAGGCATCCAGCAGCACTTTCGACACCTTGTCCGGCAAACGGTGGTCGTCGAGTTCTTCCATCGCGGCGATCACGTCGCGGGCGAGTGCGTCGCCCATATCCTCGACGACGCCCATTTAGCGGGTCACTTCCGTCAGACGACGCTTCACATAGCCGGAAACCGTGTCGATCATCGGCTTCATATGGGCTTCCTCGTCCTTGAAGAAGTGATCGGCACCCTCAATCTGCGTGTGGGTGATGGTGATGCCCTTCTGCTCGTGCAGTTTGTTCACCAGGTTGGTGGTATCTTTCGGCGGGGCCACCTTGTCGGCGGTGCCGTTGATGATCAGGCCCGAGGCCGGGCAGGGCGCAAGAAAGCTGAAATCATACAAGTTCGCCGGGGGCGCCACCGAGATAAAGCCGGTGATTTCCGGGCGGCGCATCAGCAGTTGCATGCCGATCCACGCGCCAAACGAAAAGCCTGCCACCCAGCAATGCTTGGCGTTCTGGTTCATGGATTGCAGGTAATCGAGGGCGCTTGCCGCATCCGACAACTCACCAATGCCCATGTCATATTCACCCTGCGAACGCCCGACGCCGCGGAAGTTGAAGCGCATGACGGTGAAGCCAAGGTTGTAGAACGCATAGTGCAGGTTATAGACAACCTTGTTGTTCATCGTGCCGCCATAAGCGGGATGCGGGTGCAGCACGATGGCGATTGGCGCATCACGCTCTTTCTGCGGATGGTAGCGGCCTTCGAGGCGGCCTTCTGGGCCGGCGAAAATAACTTCGGGCATGCAAGCTCCGTGCCTGTGTTCTGAACGAATTGTTGACGAATTCGCTCGGATATACTAGAACCATTCTAAAGCGGCAAAACCGCTCATGGACTGGGGTTGAGTTAAGCGGACGCACCCCCGACGTCAATGGAAAGTCACGCGATTGGGTGGGTGCTGCGCATGAAACTATCGACCAAGGGGCGCTATGCCATGGTGGCGCTGGCCGATCTGGCTTTGGCCGAGGCGAAATCGACCGATGAGTTGATGTCGCTGGCGGCGATTGCCAAGCGGCAGGATCTGTCGCTGCCGTATCTGGAGCAGTTGTTCGTCAAGCTGCGCCGCGCGGGGCTGGTCGAGGCGGTGCGGGGGCCGGGTGGTGGCTACCGTCTGGCGCGCAGCCCGGATTCGATCCGGATTTCCGAGGTGATGGAGGCGGTTGAGGAGAACGTCGATGCGATGCATTCCGGCGCGGGGGCCTCGGGCGGCGTGTCGGGGTCACGCGCGCAAAGCCTGACCAATCGGCTGTGGGAGGGGCTTTCGGCGCATGTCTATGTGTTCTTGCACCAGACCCGGCTGTCGGACGTGATTGGCAATGTGATGACGCCGTGCCCCGCGGTGCCGGCGCTGTTCCGGGTGGTGGATGTGGTGGACGAATGAGCCGCATCTACCTTGACTGGAACGCCACCACACCGCTGCGCCCCGAAGCGCGGGCGGCAATGATTGCGGCGATGGATGTGGTGGGCAACCCGTCCTCGGTCCATGCAGAAGGCCGCGCGGCCAAGGCGCTGATGGAGCGCGCGCGTGGCAAGATCGCGGCGGCGTTGGGGGCAGAGGGCGCGGATATCGTGTTCACCTCGGGGGCCACCGAGGCTGCGGCTTTGGCCTGCGCCGGGCGCGGACTGGTTTGCGCGGATGTCGAGCATGAGGCGGTTTCGGCGTGGTGCGCGGCGGAACTGGTGGTGGATTTCGATGGCAGGGTGACGGTGCCGGACCCATCGCGCAGCACGCTGCAACTGGCCAATTCCGAAACCGGCGTGGTGCAGGATTTGCCCAACGGTTTGGCGGTTTCTGATTTGACTCAAGGCTTTGGCAAGCTGCCGTTGGCGTTCAACTGGCTGGGCTGCGACATGGGGCTTGTCTCGGCGCACAAGCTGGGCGGGCCGAAGGGCGTCGGCGCTTTGGTGCTGCGGCGGGGCTTGGATGTCGCTTCACAGTTGAAGGGTGGCGGGCAAGAGATGGGCCGCCGTGCTGGCACCGAGAATATCATCGGAATCGCAGGTTTTGCAGCGGCCGCCGAGGCCGCGGCCCGTGATCTGGCCGATGGGGTTTGGGATCGCGTGGCCGAAATTAGAAATATTCTAGATTCAGCATTGTCCGCCATGGGATTTGAGATTATTTCAGTCGGGAATAGGATGCAGCGCCTGCCCAACACGCTGAATCTGATCGCGCCGGGCTGGAAGGGCGAGACTCAGGTGATGGCGATGGACCTTGCGGGCTATGCGGTTTCGGCAGGCTCTGCCTGCTCCAGCGGCAAGGTGCGCGCAAGCCGGGTGCTGAAGGCGATGGGGTTCGATGAGACGCAGGCGGGGCAGGCCATCCGCATCTCGCTTGGCCCGGATGTGACGGAAGACCACGTGCTGCGCTTTGCGGACGCCTGGGCACGCGACTACAAACGGATACGTTCGCGCGTTGCGTGAACATCGGGCGGCAACGCCTTGGGGTAAAAGGAATATGACGATGACCGATCTCGATCTGGAAGTGCGTGACGGTGTGGACCGCGAGACGATTGAAACCGTCGCCGCGATGTCGGGCACCTATAAATACGGCTGGTCCACCGAGATCGAGATGGATTACGCGCCCAAAGGCGTGTCGGAAGACATCGTGCGGCTGATTTCGGCCAAGAATGAAGAACCCGAATGGATGCTGGACTGGCGGCTGGCGGCCTACCGGCGCTGGGTGCAGATGGAAGAGCCGTCCTGGGCGATGCTGAACTATCCGACCATCGACTATCAGGATCAGTATTACTACGCCAAACCGAAAAGCATGGCAGTCAAGCCGAAGTCCTTGGACGAGGTCGATCCGAAGATCCTCGCCACCTACAAAAAGCTTGGCATCCCGTTGAAAGAACAGCTTATTCTGGCGGGCGTCGAAGGGGCTGAGGAAGCGGGCGAGCGCAAGGTTGCGGTCGATGCGGTGTTCGATTCCGTCTCCGTGGGCACCACATTCAAGGCGGAACTGGCCAAGGCTGGGGTGATTTTCTGCTCGATTTCGGAAGCGATCAAGGATCACCCGGAACTGGTGAAGAAATACCTTGGCTCAGTCGTGCCGCAATCGGATAACTTCTTTGCCACGCTGAATTCGGCGGTGTTTTCGGATGGTTCCTTCGTCTATATCCCGCCGGGCACCCGCTGCCCGATGGAGCTTTCGACCTATTTCCGCATCAATGCCGAGAACACTGGCCAGTTCGAGCGCACGCTGATCATTGCCGATAAAGGCAGCTATGTCAGCTACTTGGAAGGCTGCACTGCACCAAAACGCGACACCAACCAGTTGCATGCGGCTGTGGTGGAGTTGGTGATTTTGGAAGACGCCGAGGTGAAATATTCCACGGTGCAGAACTGGTATCCGGGCGATGAAAACGGCCTTGGCGGCATCTATAATTTCGTGACCAAACGCGCCGATTGCCGGGGCGACCGGGCGAAAGTGATGTGGACCCAAGTTGAGACCGGCTCGGCGATCACCTGGAAATATCCGTCCTGCATCCTGCGCGGCGATGACAGTCAGGGCGAGTTCTACTCGATTGCAATCGCCAACAATGCCCAGCAAGCCGACACCGGCACCAAGATGGTGCATCTGGGCAAGCGCACGAAATCTCGTATTGTTTCCAAGGGCATATCGGCGGGCAGGGCGCAGAACACCTATCGTGGCCTTGTGTCGATGCACCCCAAAGCCACCGACAGCCGCAACTATACCCAGTGCGACAGCCTGCTGATCGGCGACAAATGCGGCGCGCATACGGTGCCGTATATTGAGGTCAAGAACAATTCGAGCCGGGTCGAACACGAGGCGACCACCAGCAAGGTGGACGACGATCAGCTGTTCTACTGCCGCTCGCGCGGGATGGACGAGGAAGAAGCGGTGGCGCTGGTGGTGAACGGCTTCTGCAAGGAAGTTTTGCAGGCGCTGCCGATGGAATTTGCCATGGAAGCGCAAAGTCTGGTTGCGATTTCGCTCGAAGGCTCGGTGGGCTAAGTGGCTAAGCCGTTTTCCCGCCCCAAGGTCACGCTGCCGCCCGAGGCCGAGGCGGCGGTGCGGCAGTATTACGGGCAGGCGCGGGTCATTCTGGAGTATGGCTCGGGTGGCTCGACGGTGATCGCGGCAGAAATGCCGGACAAGCAGATTTTCTCGGTGGAGAGCGACGTGAACTGGTGGCGCGGGATGCGCGGCTATTTCGAGGAGAATCCGCCCGCCTCGCCGGTGGTGATGCACCACGGCAAGATCGGTCGCACGCGCGAATGGGGCTTTCCCGAAAACGATGCACAGTTTCGCAAATGGCCGGGATATCCTTTGTCTGTCTGGGACTTACCCGAGTTTGTTCATCCAGATGTCGTGCTGATCGACGGCCGCTTCCGCCCCGCTTGCTTTTTGTCTGTGCTGTTCAAGATCACCCGGCCGGTGGTGCTGTTGTGGGACGATTACGTCGATCGGCTTGAATATCACCAATGTGAAGACTTCGCGAAACCCGTGGCCATGCACGGCCGTATGGCCCGGTTTGCGCTGACCCCAACACCCATTCCGGCCGACAAGCTGCAATGGATCATCCAATCGTTTCTGCGCGCCCATTGATGCGCCCTCTGCCTGAAGGACAATAAAATGCTGGAAATCAACAACCTGCATGTGAAACTTGAAGAAGAAGACAAGGTGATCCTGCGCGGCGTCAACCTGTCGATCGGCGCGGGCGAGGTGCATGCAATCATGGGGCCGAATGGCTCGGGCAAATCGACGCTGTCTTATGTGCTTTCGGGCCGCGATGGCTATGAGGTGACCGAGGGTTCGGCCACGCTTGACGGCGAGGAATTGCTGGAGATGGAGCCCGAAGCGCGGGCTGCGGCAGGGCTGTTTCTGGCGTTTCAATACCCCGTCGAAATCCCCGGTGTCGGCAACATGACCTTCCTGCGCACCGCGGTGAACGCGCAGCGCAAGACCCGTGGAGAGCCGGAAATCTCGGCCGGTGATTTCCTGAAACTGGTGCGCGAAAAGGCCAAAACGCTGAAAATTGACGCCGACATGCTGAAGCGCCCGGTCAATGTGGGTTTCTCAGGTGGCGAGAAAAAGCGCAATGAAATCCTGCAAATGGCGATGCTGGAACCCAAGATGTGCATCTTGGATGAGACCGATTCCGGCCTTGATGTGGACGCGATGAAGCTGGTGTCCGAGGGCGTGAACGCCTTGCGCGGGGCAGGGCGTTCGTTCCTGGTTATCACGCATTATCAACGGCTTCTCGACCATATCAAACCTGATTTCGTGCATATCATGGCCGCAGGGCGCATCATCAAGACCGGCGGGCCGGAATTGGCGCTTGAGGTTGAAAACAACGGATACGCCGATCTTCTGGCGGAGGGTGTTTGATGGCGGTTTTGCAATCAAAGCAAGACGCGTTGCAGGCGCGGCTGTCCGGCCTTCAGTTTGCGCCGGGCGGTTGGTTGGGGGCCGCGCGCAGCGAGGCGTTGCGCCGCGTCACAGCCATGGGCCTGCCGGGCAAGCGCGATGAGTATTGGCGCTATAGCGATCCCACGGGGTTGAATGCGACCGATGCCACCCCGGTTGATCTGTTTGATCCGCTGGACGAGCCTGCGCCGTTCAGTGGTGTGGATCGGCTGAAAATTGTGTTTGTCGATGGCGTTTTCGATGCCAGCCAATCTGATGCTTTGGCGCTGGAGGGTGTGCAGATCGAACATCTGGCCGAGGCGGGACGCGCCGATATTCATTGGGCAAGCGCGCTTTACGGCGTGTTGGAAACGCGCGGCCAAAGCCCGGTGCAGCGCCCCTTGGCGGCGCTGAACTCGGCTTTTGCGGCGCAGGGCGTTCTGATCCGTGTGACGGCAACGCCGTCGAAACCGATTTCGTTGATTTATCAACATAAAACAGCCACTTCCGACGCGATGTTGCACCATTGCGTGAAGGTTGAATCCGGTGCCGAAGTGACCATTCTTGAAAATGGCGCGGCCGCAGCACGGCTGAGCCATGTGATGGAAGTGGACGTGGCCGATGGCGCGCGCTTTCACCACATCCGCGCACAGGGGCGGGCGCATCTGCGTCAGGCGATCACCCATCTGTTCGCGCGGATCGGTCGCAACGCGGCGTTCAAGTCTTTCACCCTGACAGCGAATGGCCATCTGACCCGCAATGAGGCGGTGCTTGAGTTGCTGGGCGCGGATTCGGTCGCCCATGTTGCGGGTGCCGCCTTGGGCGACGGCGATTTCCACCATGATGACACCGTGTTCATCACCCATGCCGCCGAGCGTTGCGAAAGCCGGCAGGTGTTCAAGAAAGTGCTGAAAAACGGCGCGGTCGGGGTGTTTCAGGGCAAGATCCTTGTCAAGCAAGGGGCGCAAAAGACCGATGGCTATCAGATCAGCCAGGCGTTGATGCTGGACGACGACAGCCAGTTTCTGGCCAAGCCCGAGCTTGAGATTTACGCCGATGACGTGAAATGCAGCCACGGCTCGACCTCGGGCGCGATTGACGAGACCGCGCTGTTCTACCTGCGCTCGCGCGGGGTGCCGCTGCGGGCTGCGCAATCGCTGCTGGTGCTGGCGTTTCTGGCCGAGGCGATTGCCGAGATCGAGGACGAGGAGATTTCCGACGATATCCGGCAACGCTTGCAAAGCTGGCTGGCGCGGCACGAGCATTGAATGTCTGTGACAACCGATATCGTGCAGGCGTGGCGGCAGCCGAAAGCGGTGATCCGCCGGCATCTGCAGCGCCCCAAATCTGAGCCGTTCGCATTCAGCCTGCTGGTGGCGTTTCTCGTGGTGGCTTTTGTGTCGTTTTGGCCGCTACTTTCGCGGCAAAGTGTCCTGCAACCAGAGGTACCGATGGTGCAGCGGCTGGTGGCCGCAGGCTTGGCCTTGTTGGCGCTGATCCCGTTCTGGTATCTGTTGGCTGCAATAAGCCATTGGATTGCCAAGGCTTTGGGAGGGCAGGGCGGTCATTACCCGGCGCGACTGGCGCTGTTCTCGTCACTGCTGGCGATCTCGCCGGGCCTGCTGCTGCGTGGGCTTGTGGCCGGGATGATCGGGCCGGGGGCACAACTGCTGCTGGTCGATACTGTGGTCGGGCTTTGCTTTGCTTGGATCTGGATTGCGATGTTGCGGGAAGCGGAGCGTGGCGATGCAGGCTGAACTGGGGCACCTGATGCAACTGACGCTGCAAAGCCCGCGGGTGGCGGCGCAGCGCCTGATGGCATGGCGGCTGCCTGCACCTGCGGTTTGGCTGGCGGTTGCACTGATGGCGGTGATTTCGGCGCTTTTGTCTTGTGCGTCGCTCTTGCTCGCGCCCGGGCGGGCCGAGCCCGGCATGATCGAGCCGAGCATCCTTGCGATGCTGCAAAATCCGCTGCAGGTCGCTGTGGTGCAGGGCGTTGTCATGGTGATCATGGCGATGCTGGCGCAGGGTGTCGGGCGGATGTTTGGCGGTCGCGGCCAGTTTGTCGATGCGCTGGTGCTGATCGGCTGGACCGAGGCGCTGCTTTGCGTGCTGCAACTGGCGCAGATCGTGCTGATGCTGATCTCGCCGGGGGTGGCGGCGGCCACTGGCCTGTTCGGGATGATCTTGTTTGTGTGGGTTTTGGCCAACTTTGTCGCAGAGTTGCACGGCTTTGCTTCGGCTGGAAAAGTGCTAGCTGGCATCATAGCAACGGTGCTGGCGATCTCGGTCCTGGTGGCGTTTGCTCTGGTGGCAATGGAAGGCTGAACATGTTTGACATCGCAAAAATTCGCAGCGATTTCCCGATCTTGTCACGGCAAGTGAACGGCAAGCCGCTGGTGTATCTTGACAATGGTGCCTCGGCGCAAAAACCACAGGTGGTGATTGACGCGGTGACGCAGGGCTATGCGATGGAATATGCCAATGTTCACCGTGGCTTGCACTACTTATCTAACCTTGCGACAGACAAGTATGAGGCGTCGCGCGGCAAAATCGCGCGGTTTCTCAACGCCGGGTCCGAGCATGAAATCGTCTTTACCACCGGGGCGACCGAAGGCATCAACTTGATCTCTTACGCCTGGGCCGCACCGCGGTTTCAGGCGGGGGATGAGATCGTGCTGTCGATTATGGAGCATCACGCCAACATCGTGCCGTGGCATTTCTTGCGTGAACGGCTGGGGGTGGTGCTAAAATGGGTCGAGGTGGACGCTACAGGCGATCTGGACCCACAGGCGGTGCTGGATGCGATCACGCCGCGCACCAAGCTTGTCGCAATTACCCATATGTCCAATGTGTTAGGCACCGTTGTTGATGTAAAATCCATCTGCGACGGCGCGCGGGCGCGGGGGGTTCCTGTGCTGGTTGACGGCAGTCAGGCGGCGGTGCATGGCCCGGTGGACGTGCAGACGATCGGCTGCGATTTCTATGCGATTACCGGACATAAGCTATACGGACCAAGTGGTTCTGGTGCGATCTTCATCAAGGCAGAGCGGATGGCCGAGATGCGTCCATTCCTTGGCGGCGGTGACATGATCCGCGAAGTTACGCGCGACGCGGTCAGCTATAACGACGCCCCGATGAAGTTTGAGGCTGGCACGCCGGGCATTGTGCAGCAGATCGGTCTGGGCGTGGCGCTGGACTATCTGACGGGCCTTGGCATGGCCAACGTCGCCGCGCAAGAGCGCAGTTTGCGCGATTATGCACGGGTCAAACTGGCAGGCCTTAACTGGCTGACGGTGCAGGGAAATTCCGAAACCAAGGGCGCGATTTTCTCGTTTACGCTGCAGGGTCAAGCCCATGCACATGACATCTCAACCGTGCTCGACAAGCGCGGCATCGCTGTGCGCGCCGGCACGCATTGCGCGATGCCTTTGATGCAGCACATGGGCGTCGGTGCCACATGCCGCGCATCGTTCGGGCTTTACAACACCACCGAGGAGGTCGATGCGCTGGTCTCGGCTTTGGAGCTGTGCCACGAACTTTTCGCATGATTACGCGTTGCAGCCCATGACAGGAGGCGCTATAGCAATCTCAGGCACCCATAGCTCAGCTGGATAGAGTGTCGCCCTCCGAAGGCGAAGGTCGCACGTTCGAATCGTGCTGGGTGCGCCAATTACCCCAAGTGCTTGCATGACGAAAAGGAAAGTGGTTGGTTTGGTGTGATAGAATTATCCTATAATCAATATTATGTAATACATATATCATCTGGGGCTGGACCAGACCCATCGAAACGCCTATGAACCCGGCAACATTCACAGGTGGAACCCAAGCATGAGCTTTAGCCGTCAGATCAAGATTGCGCCTTCTATCCTTGCGGCGGACTTTGCCAACTTTGGCGCGGAATGTCGTGCGATTGAGGCTCAGGGCGCGGATTGGGTGCATGTGGATGTGATGGACGGGCATTTTGTGCCCAACATCACCTTTGGGCCTGCGACTTGTGCGGCGATCCGGCCGCATATCTCGGGGTTCATGGATGTGCATTTGATGATTGCGCCGGTGGACGCTTACATTGAGGCGTTTGCCGAGGCTGGGGCTGATCTGATCTCGGCGCATCTGGAGGCTGGGCCGCACATCCACCGCACGCTGCAAGCCATTCGCGCGACGGGGAAAAAGGCTGGGCTGGCGATCAATCCGGGCACTGGGATCGAGGCTGTGGCGCATCTGCTGGATCTGGTCGATATGGTCTGTGTGATGACGGTCAATCCGGGCTTTGGTGGGCAGAAGTTCATTCACTCTCAACTAAGCAAAATTCGCGCGTTGCGGCAGATGATTGGCGACCGGCCTATCCATATCGAGATTGACGGCGGTGTGACGGTTGAGACCGCGCCTTTGGTTGTGGCGGCGGGGGCGGATGTGTTGGTGGCGGGGTCTGCGGTGTTCAAGGGCGGCTCGGTGGCCAATCCGGCGCCTTATGGCAGCAACATCGCGGCGATCCGCCGTGCGGCTGAGGCGGCGCGGTAGGGCCGCCCTGCCCTGCATTGCGGCTCGACTTAAACCGGGCGCCTGCCTATGATCATGCTGGGGATGATGGACAGGCTAGGATAGATCGTGGCAGCTGGCTACACGTTGCTGGTGGATATCGCGCAGGCTGGCAGTGCTGATGATGTCTGGCGGCTGGCGACGCGGTATTTTGCCTCGCTGGGCTTCGGGCTGGTGAACTATGGCTTCACGCGCTTTCGATCGACCCGCACGATTGGCGATCCCGATGATGCGCTGTTTCTGACCACGGGGTCGGATGCCTATGCCAAGGGCTATTTCCGCAACGGATTTTATGCCAAAACCCCGGCGTTTCGCTGGGCGCAGAACAATGTCGGGGCCTGCACCTGGGGTTGGGTGCGCGAGGCGATGCTGGCGGGCAAGCTGAGCGCCGAAGAGATCGAGACGGTCAAGCACAACATCGCGGCGGGCATTACGGCGGGGATTTCGATCAGCTTTCCGGAAACCTCGGCCCGGGCCAAGGGGGCTTTGGGGTTGATCGCCGATCCGGGGATAAGTGCGGAAGCTGTCGATCAGATCTTCGCCGACAAGCGGGATGAGATTTTGGCGGTGGCCAACATGCTGCATCTGCGGCTGATCCAGATGCCATTTTCCAACCGTCGCCGCCCGCTGACCACGCGGCAACGTGAGGCGCTGGAATGGGTGGCCGATGGCAAGACCACGCCGGATGTGGCGCTGCTGATGGGGGTTTCGGCGGCGATGGTGGAAAAGCACCTGCGGCTGGCGCGGGAGACGCTTTCGGTGGATACCACCGCGCAGGCCGTGGCGAAGGCCGCGCTGATGAATCTGATCTTTCAACGCGCGCCTGTGGATGCCAACCCGGTTCCGGTTGCCGCAAGGTAAGGATTCCCCGACTAGGCTGACGTTGGGGAAACGGGCAATCTGAAGTTGTTCCGTGAGTGGAGGCTTCGGCCTTTGGGACAGCAGGCGATGTTGGTTTGCATTTTCAGACAGGACATCCCTGCGCAATTCCGGGGGCGCTCCCCTGCCCTGACGCGCGTGCGGCGGCTTATTTCAGCCAAGGCCGCGACAATATGTGCTGGTCCTCATCCCCGTGGTGCAGCACGAAGCGGCATGGCCCCCAGAGCTGTGCCGCTTTTTTTTCGTTCGTGGAGACATCGGCCATTTTGTCCCCGCGGGGACAGATTTCTATGGGGTGTGTTTTTCAAAGTTAGACCCACCATATCTGGTAGCGGTCGCAGAAAATGCGCTGGCGCAATAGCAAAGGGGCCGGTGTTGCCACCAGCCCCCTGCTCTTGGTTCGTCTGAAAGAATTAGGCCGAAACCATTTTCGCAACTTCGGCTGCGAAATCTTCTTCTTTCTTCTCGATGCCTTCGCCCACGCCCATGCGCACAAAGCCGGTGATGGTGACGCCGGCTTGTTTCGCGGCTTCGGCCACGGTGATTTCCGGGTTCATCACGAACATCTGGCCCAGCAGGGTGTTCTCGGCGAGGAATTTCTTCATCCGGCCCGGGATGATGTTGTTCTGGATCACCGCGTCGGGCTTCGGCTTGGCCGAGGCTGCGTTTTCTTCCAAAGCTTTCGAGGTTTGCACAGCCAGTTCCCGCTCGACTACAACCGGATCAAGATCGGCTTCGGACAGTGCCAGCGGGTTGGTGGCCGCGACATGCATCGCGATTTGCTTGGCAAAGGTGTGATCGCTGCCCGAGATGGCAACCAGCACGCCGATGCGGCCCAAGCCATCAGCCACAGCGTTGTGGGTGTAGGCGGCAACATGTTCGCCTTCCAGCGAGGCCATGCGGCGCAGGTTCATGTTTTCGCCGATGGTGGCGACGGCTTCGGAAATCACCACATGCACCGGCTGGCCAGCGAGGTCGGCGTTCTTCAGTTCTTCAACGTCTTTGGCGCGGAAAGCGGTTTTGGTGACGTTATGCACCATCGCCTGGAAGTCAGCGTTCTTGCCAACGAAGTCGGTTTCCGAGTTGATCTCGACAGCCACGCCATGACCACCCGAGACAGCCACGCCGACAAGGCCTTCAGCGGCCACACGGTCGGCTTTCTTGGCGGCTTTCGCCAGACCCTTGGTGCGCAGCCAATCGACGGCGGCTTCCATGTTGCCTTCGGTTTCCACCAAGGCCTTTTTCGCATCCATCATGCCTGCGCCGGTGCTGTCGCGCAGTTCTTTCACCATTTGTGCGGTGACGGTCATATCGTCTCTCCTGAAATTCAAGAAATGAGTGCGGCGGGAAGCTGGCTTAACCCCATATTCCCGCCGTGTATCAGTCGCGTAACTGCCGGATCAGGCGTCAGCGATGGCTTCTTCTTCCGGTGCGGTTTCCAAAGCGCCGAGGTCAATGCCAGCAGCGCCCATCTGGGCCGACATACCGTCCAAAGCGGCTTTGGCGATCAGTTCGCAGTAAAGCTGGATCGCACGTGCGGCGTCGTCGTTGCCGGGGATCACGTAATCGACGCCTTTGGGCGAGTTGTTGGTATCGACGATGCCGACAACCGGGATGCCCAGTTTTTGTGCTTCGAGGATGGCGAGGTCTTCTTTGCCCACGTCAATGACCACGATCAGATCCGGGGTGCCGCCCATTTCGCGGATGCCGCCAAGCGAGGCTTGCAGCTTGGCCTGATCGCGTTCCATCATCAGACGCTCTTTCTTGGTCAGGCCTTCGCCGCCTGCGCCCAAAAGTTCGTCAATGGTTTTCAGGCGTGCGATCGACTGGGAAACGGTTTTCCAGTTGGTCAGCGTACCGCCCAGCCAGCGGTGGTTCATGTAGAATTGTGCGCAACGCTCGGCAGCTTCGGCCACCGGCTTTTGCGCCTGGCGCTTGGTGCCGACGAACAGGATGCGGCCGCCCTTGGCGACGGTGTCGCGCACGACTTTCAGCGCCGCGTCCAGCAAGGGCACGGTCTGCGTCAGGTCGAGAATGTGGATGCCGTTGCGGTCGCCGTAGATATACGGGCCCATTTTGGGGTTCCAGCGTGCGGTCTGGTGGCCGTAGTGAACGCCTGCTTCAAGCAGCTGACGCATGGAGAACTCGGGAAGAGCCATGTCTTATCCTTTTCCGGTTTAATCCTCGGCAAAGCTGTCTTAGACCTTGCGGTCCAACCGGCGGAGTTTACGGGATTTCTCCCCGCAAAGCCCAAGCCTCACCTGTGAAGTGAGGCGGCTTTAGACGAAGCCGCGGGGGGATGCAAGAGAGATGGGCAGAAATTGCGCATTCATCGAATTTGCACGAAGCCGGATTAACAGCATGCTTGCGTGTCGGGGGAAAGCTGGTTTCCTGACTGCGTGGCCGGAAGGAGCGTGCATGGATTTCGTGGATATGTTGGTGATCGGCTCGGGTCCTGCGGGGCGCAGGGCGGCGGTGCAATCGGCCAAGCTGGGCAAGTCGGTGCTGGTGGTGGACAAGGGGCGGCGGTTGGGGGGCGTGTCGGTGCATACCGGCACGATCCCGTCAAAGACCCTGCGCGAGACGGTTCTGAACCTGTCGGGCTGGCGCGAGCGTGGGTTTTACGGGCGGGGCTACCGGGTCAAGCAGGATATTCAGGCCTCGGATCTGGTGGCGCGGTTGCACAAGACGCTCGATCACGAGGTGGAGGTGTTGCAGCACCAGTTCATGCGCAACACGGTGCACAGCATGTTTGCCACCGCGCGCTTTGTCGGCCCGCATGAGGTGGAGTTGACGACTGAGGCGGGCGAGGTCAGCCATATCGGTTTTGCGCATGCGCTGATCGCGGTGGGCACGCGGCCGCACCGGCCTGACAACGTGCCGTTTGACAAAACCCGGGTGTTTGACAGCGATGAGTTTCTGGAGCTGCAAAAGCTGCCGCGCACGCTGACGGTGATCGGTGGCGGGGTGATCGGGGTGGAATATGCCACGATCTTTTCGGCGCTGGACGTGCCGGTGACGTTGATCGAGTCGCGCGACAGCATCCTTGACTTCATCGACCGCGAGATTTGCGACGATTTCATCCATCAGATGCGCGAGCGGGGGATGAGCATCCGGCTTGGCTCGGGGGTGAAAGAGATTGCGGTGGAGGATAGCGGCGTCACGGTCAGTCTGTCGGATGGGCGGCGGGTGAAGTCGGATGTGCTGCTTTATGCGGCCGGGCGGACCGGGAATGTGGCAGGCCTGAACCTTGAGGCGGTGGGCATTGCGGTGGACGCGCGGGGGCGGTTGACGGTTGATCCGAAGACCTTCCAGACCTCGAACCCCCATATCTATGCGGCAGGCGATGTGATCGGGTTTCCGTCGCTGGCGTCAACCTCGATGGAGCAAGGCCGCGTTGCGGCCTGTCATGCCTTTGGCATCACCCTGCCGCCCGCGCCCGAGACGTTTCCCTATGGCATCTATACGGTGCCCGAGATTTCCACCGTGGGCATGTCGGAGGAACAGGTGCGCGCCGAGGGTATCGCCTATGAATGCGGCATCGCGCGGTTCCGCGAAACCTCGCGCGGGCATATCATGGGGGTGGCGGCGGGGTTTCTGAAACTGATCTTCGACGTGAGCACCCGGCGCTTGCTGGGCGCGCATATCGTGGGCGAAGGCGCGACCGAGTTGATCCATATTGGCCAGGCGGTGATCAACTTGCAGGGCACGGTGGATTTCTTTGTGCAGAACACCTTCAACTATCCGACCCTGGCCGAGGCTTACAAGGTCGCGGGGCTGGATGCGTGGAACCGGATGGGACAAGCGTAGGGGCAAAGCGAAGAAAACGCTCCAGTGGAGCGTTTTTCGCTTTGTTGCTCATAAGCCTGAAAGGCGTTGAGCAAGGGGTGTTGTCCCGCAAACCAGTCGCTTCACAATCTGGCCGCGCCTGCCGGGGGCAGGCAGGCGCGGCCAGATTTGTCTGCGGCCAAATCTGGCAAGACAACAAGCCTTGAAAATCCGGACCATCCTTGCGATGACACCGACATGACACCAGACATTCTTTGCATCGGTTCCGTTTTGTGGGACATCATTGGCCGCTCGTCCATCGCGATGCGGCTTGGCTCGGACGTGCCCGGTCGGATCACGCGGCTGCCGGGGGGCGTGGCGATGAATATCGCGATGACGCTGGCGCGGTTTGGCCTGACCCCTGCCCTGCTCTCTGCCGTGGGCAAGGACGCGGAAGGCGATGAACTGGTCGCGGCCTGCCTGCGCATGGGCATGGTCACCGATCAGCTTTACCGATCAGAGGATTTGCCAACCGACATCTATATGGCGATTGAGGGCGCAAACGGCCTGATCGCGGCCATCGCCGATGCACATTCGCTGGAAGCTGCCGGCGACAAGATTTTGCGCCCGCTTGCGGATGGCCGGTTGGGCACGGCAGAGCATCCGTGGCGGGGCATGGTGGCGCTGGACGGCAATCTGACTGTTGCACTGTTGTCCGAGATCGCCCATTCGCCGCTGTTTGCCGCAGCCGATCTGCGCGTGGCCCCGGCAAGCCCCGGAAAAGCCGAGCGTTTGTTGCCGCTGCTGCATCATCCGACGGCGACGTTCTATGTCAATCTGGAAGAAGCCCGCCTGATCGGCAAATCCAATTACGCCGATGCGCCCGAGGCCGCGGCAGGCTTGCTGGCGCATGGCGCGGCGCGGGTTCTGGTGACCAATGGCGGCAAGCCCTGCGCTGAAGGCACCCAAGGCATTGGCGTGATTTCGGCAGCGCCGCCGCCGGTGATGGTCACGCGCATCACCGGCGCGGGCGATACTTTCATGGCCGCGCATATCGTGGCCGACCGTCGCGGCGATGCGCGTGCGGCTGCCCTTGCGGCGGCGCTGGCCGCTGCTGCCGCTTATGTTTCAGGAGAACAACCGTCATGACGCTCGACCTTTTGACCTTCTCGCCCGAAGTTGCCGCCGCCCGCGCCGCAGGCACCGCCATCGTGGCGCTGGAATCCACCATCATCACCCACGGCATGCCGTTTCCGCAGAATGTCGAGGCCGCGCGGGCTGTGGAGGCTGAAGTGCGCGCGCATGGCGCGACCCCGGCGACGATTGCGGTGATGGGCGGGCGTATTCTGATTGGGCTGACCGATCAGCAACTGGATGCGTTGGGTCAGGCCAAGGACGTGATGAAAATCTCGCGCGCCGATATTGCCGCCTGCATCGCCAAGGGCGCTGTGGGGGCGACGACAGTGGCCGCGACGATGATCTGCGCGCGGCTGGCGGGGATTGATGTGTTCGCCACCGGGGGGATTGGCGGCGTGCATCGCGGGGCGGAGTTGTCGTTTGATATCTCTGCCGATCTGCCGGAATTGGGTGACACGGCGGTGACGGTGGTGGCGGCGGGGGCGAAGGCCATTCTCGATTTGCCGAAAACGCTGGAATATCTGGAAACCAAGGGCGTGCCGGTGATCGCGTTTGGGCAAGATGCGTTTCCGGCGTTCTGGTCGCGCGACTCCGGGCTGAAATCGCCGCTGCGGATGGATACGGCGGCCGAGATTGCCAGCGCCCAACTGATGCGGACGCGGCTCGGTCTGCCGGGCGGGCAGCTGGTGGCCAATCCGATCCCTGTGGCCGATGAAATCCCGCGCGATCAGATCAACCCGGCGATTGAACAGGCGCTGGCCGAGGCCGAAGCGCAGGGCATCGCCGCCAAGGAAGTGACGCCGTTTCTGTTGCAGCGGATATTTGAGCTGACCGAGGGGCGTTCGCTGGTGTCAAACATCGCCCTTGTTTTGAACAACGCACGGCTGGGGGCTGCGATTGCGCGCGAAATCGTCGTGCAGCGCGGCTAAGGCCATTGTGATGGCGGGGATGGCTGCTTAGGTTGCCGTCAAACTCAGGAGTGTTCATGGCTGACCCTGCCCCGCGCCGATCGTTGCTTGCTGGCTTTCGGGCCTCGTTCCTGACCGGGCTGGTGGTAGTGCTGCCGGTGGGCCTGACGATTTACGTCGTCTGGGGCGTGATCGGTTATATCGATGGCTGGATTTTGCCGCTGATCCCCGGCTATTACCAGCCCGAGGCGATCTTGCACCGCACCTTCGGCCCCGAGGTGAATTTTCCGGTGCGCGGCGTGGGTGTGCTGGTGTTTCTGGTGTTCACAGCACTGGTCGGCTGGCTTGCGCGCGGGCTGATCGGGCGGTCGGTGATGCGGCAGGCGGAGACCGTGGTGGACCGCGTGCCGCTGGTGCGCTCGGTTTATTCGGGGTTGAAGCAGATCACCGAGACGTTCTTTGCCAAATCCGAGAAAAGCTTTGATCGGACCTGTCTGGTGGAGTTTCCGCGTGCGGGATATTGGGCGGTGGGGATGGTGGCGACGACGCCGAAGGGGGAAATCGCGGCAAAACTGCCGGGGGGCGACCCGATGGTGGCGGTGTTTGTGGGCCTGACGCCGATGACCTCGGGGATGTTGTTGTTCGTGCCGGAAAAGGACGTGATTTTCCTTGAGATGAAGGCGGATGAGGCGGTGAAGATGATCGTCTCGGCGGGGTTGGTCTATCCGCAGGCACGCGAAGCGGTGGCGGCGATTGCGGCGCGGTGATGGGTTGCGGGCGGGACACTGACCTTTTTTCTTGCCCGGAATAAAGGCGCTTTAGCGCCGCCGGGCCGCGCCCGACCTCCCCCCGGGAGGGCGCGTTGCAGCGGTTGCCAGCAGAAATCCGGTGGGATTGCCTGAACTATCAAGCGCCTAGAACCAGCCTGTGCGCGCCATCCCGAGGTCGGGCGCGGCCCTGTGTGGTTTGGCACCAGAGGCCCCGGATCAAGTCCGGGGCAGCGGCGGGGATGGTATTACAACGCCGTCCAGCCGCCATCGACCGAGATCGTGGTGCCTGTCACCTGATCAGCCGCGGGTGAGCAGAGATAGACGGTGGTGCCGCCGATCTGTTCCACCGTGGCGAACTGGCGTGAGGGTTGGCGCAAAAGCATCACCTCGCGGATGACGGTTTCGCGGTCCATGCCGTGCACCTTCATCTGATCGGGGATTTGCGCCTCGACCAAGGGGGTCAGCACATAGCCGGGGCAGATCGCGTTGCAGGTGATGCCCTGGCCTGCGGTTTCCAGCGCCACGGTTTTCGACAGGCCGACCACACCGTGCTTGGCGGCGATATAGGCCGATTTGAACGGGCTTGCGGTCAGCCCATGCGCCGAGGCGATGTTGACCACCCTGCCCCAGCCCTTCGCGCGCATGCCGGGCAAGGCGGCGGCGGTGGTGTGGAAGGCGGAACTGAGGTTGATCGCGATGATCTGGTCCCATTTCTCGGCTGGAAATTCGTCAACTGGGGCGACAAACTGGATGCCTGCGTTGTTCACCAGAATATCGCAGCCGCCCGCCTTTTCGATCAACCCCCGGCAGTCGGCCCCTTTCGACATATCGGCGGCGATGTAGCGGGCGCTCACGCCATGCCGCTTGGCCAGATCGGCGGCAAGGGCGTGATCTTCGGCGCGGTCGGTGAAGCTGTTGAGCACCACATCGGCCCCGGCCCGCGCCAATTCTTCGGCCACGCCCAGACCAATGCCCGAATTCGACCCGGTGATGATCGCGCGTTTTCCTTGCAGCATTGCGGCCCCCTCGTTTGTTGCAGCGCAGCATACCGCAATCGCAGGCCAAGGCCAGTGGCCGCGCGCCTTCCTCAAAACATCGCAATTTTAGCTAAATTTCAACCACGCCACGTCACAGTCGCAGGCCATAACGCGCAAAGTTTTAACCAGTAAGCGCGCGACCCGTGTGGCATCGGCGCTGGAAGCAAAGGACGCCTGCCATGCCCGAAATCACGATGACGCTGACCTCGACGCTTTACGTCATGCGGATGATGACCTCTGAAACCACCGCCATCGAAGTGACGATCCGCGGCGTCGGTCTAAGCTATGACACCGACACCGGGCGGCTGATCGGTGGGCAGATCGACGATGTGTCGCTGACCAGCTATTTGACCTCGGGCAAGAAGCCGCAACCGCAGTGGGTGCAACAGGTCAGCGGCATCGGCCTGAACGCCGACAAGATGGCCGACCTGCTGGGCGACAGCTTTTGGAACCACAGCAAGGTGATGCTCGACCGGTTTGAAAAGTTGATCGGCCTGCATGATGCGACCTCTTACAGCTATTTCTCGAAGGACAAGTCTTATACGGCGGCGACCGACCATGATGACAGGATTGTCGGATCAAAGTTTACCGATTGGATCGAGGCCAACGGCGGCGATGACAAGGTTTATGGCGGCAAGGGCCACGATCACCTTGACGGTGGCAAGGGCAACGACTTGCTTGATGGCGGCGCGGGCAATGATTGGCTGACCGACAGCAGCGGGCGCAACAGCCTGTTTGGCGGTGCGGGCCATGATACGCTGCGCGGCGGAAGCGACAGCGATGTGTTGGCGGGCGGCAAAGGCAATGACCTGATCTTTGGCAATGGGGGCGACGACATTGCCAGCGGCGGGCGCGGCAGCGATACCTTTGTGTTCAACCCCAGACAGGCCGGCCATCTGACCATTCAGGATTTTGACGCGTCGGATGTGCTGGTCAATCTTGTGGTCGGCTCGGCTGAGGAAGGCTACAAAGACTTCATGGAACATGCCGAGCAACTGGGTCGCACCGTGCTTTACCATTCCGGCGACATCACTGTGATCTTGAACAACGTCGATCTGCGCGCGCTGGATGTGAAGAACTTCGCGGATGCGTCGGTGGTGAAAGAAGCCGGGCTTTTGGAGTAGAAGCCCGCTACACCCGCCCAAATCTTGCCCAAAGGCCCCCGAGATTCGGGGGCCTTTTGCTTTGGCGCTCAGCGATCTGGCCCGCAGGATATGCCAAAAAAAAACGCCCGCACGAAGCGGGCGTTAAGTTATTGAGGCAGGTTTCATACAGGCAAGAAACCTATCGAGCAGTAGGTATCTTATAGCCTTGTTGGCGGCGCTCTCCAAGTTAAAAGTTTGAAAAGGTTGGATTGCCCGCATAGGTTGGGGCTCAATAAAAACAGGCTGCGAAGGATTGTTGCCAGAATGAACCGGGATTTTTTCGCAGTTTTGCGCCGCTTTGGGCTTGGTCTGGGGCTGGTGGGGGCCTTGGGCCTTGGGGGGGGATTCGCGCAGGCAGAGCCTGTGCACGCCATCGCTATGTATGGTGAACCCGCCCTGCCACCGGATTTTGTGTCGCTGCCCTATGCCAACCCGGATGCCCCCAAGGGCGGGCGGTTTGTGGTGGGCGAGAACGGCAGCTACGACTCGATGAACCCGTTCATCCTGAAAGGCCGCGCGCCTGCAGGGATATCTTTGTTCACAACCGAGACGCTGATGGGGCGATCCTTGGCCGAGCCGTTCACGCTTTACGGGATTCTGGCCGAATCGGTCGAGACCGACCCTGCCCGCACCTACGTAGAATTTACCCTGCGTGAGGGGGCCAGGTTCTCGGATGGCAGCCCGGTGACGGTGGAAGATGTGCTGTGGTCGTTTGAAACCTTGGGAACACAGGGCAATCCGCGCTATGCGCCGGCTTATCAGGCGGTGGCCAAGGCCGAGAAAACCGGTGACAGGAAAGTGAGGTTCACCTTCAGCACCCAGAACCGCGAGTTGCCGCTGCTGCTGGCGCTGCGACCCATTTTGCAGAAAGCGCAGTGGCAAGGGCGCGATTTCAGCGCCACGACGATGGAGCCGCCGATCGGCTCGGGGCCCTATGTGGTCGATAAGTTTGAGGCTGGGCGCTACATCAGCTACAAGAAAAACCCCGATTGGTGGGGGCGTGATCTGCCGTTCTACAAGGGCATGCACAATTTCGATGAGATCAGGGTGGAGTATTTCGGCAACCCGGATGTGCATTTCGAGGCGTTCAAGTCGGGCGAGTTGGGCAGTTTCCGTGAGAGCAATCCGGTCAAATGGGCGCAGAACTATGGCTTTCCGGCTGTGGTTGCGGGCGATGTGGTGCAGGCGGAAATTCCGCATCAGCGGCCCTCGGGGATCGACGGGTTTGTGTTCAACACCCGTAAGCCGATTTTCGCCGATTGGCGGGTGCGGCAGGCGCTGACGGATGTGTTCAATTTCGAGCTGATCAACCAGACGATCAACGCAGGCGCCGTGCCGCGAATCACCAGCTATTACGGCAACTCCGACTTGGCGGGCGATCTGGCCAACCCGGCGCAGGGCAAGGTGCTGGCGCTGCTGGAGCCTTACAAGGCCGAACTGCCGCCCGGCACCATCGAGGGGGCGGCGCTGCCGGTGTCGGACGGCAAGCCTGCCAACCGCGCCAACCTGCGCCGCGCCAATGCGCTGCTGGCGGAGGCCGGGTGGACGGTGCAGGACGGCGTGCTGAAGGATGCCAAGGGCGTGCCGTTCAGCTTTGAAATCCTGCTGACGAATGGGGCCGATGATATTATCGCGGCGGCGAATATCTATGTGCAGGCGTTGGAGCAGTTGGGCGTGCAGGCCAAGCTGACCACGGTCGATGCCGCGCAATACTCCGAGCGGACCAATCTTTATGATTTCGACATGACCCAGCAGATGATTGCGCTGTCGCTGTCACCTGGGACGGAACAGTTGCGCTATTTTGGCGGCGCGAACGGGGCGGCGCCGGGGTCGCGTAACTGGGCCGGGGTCAATTCGCCTGCGGTGGATGGGTTGATTGCGACCATGCTGTCTTCAACGGATCGCGCGGATTTTGTCGCAGCGGCGCAGGCTTTGGACCGGGTTTTGACCAATGGCCGCTATGTCATCCCGATCTGGTATCAGAATATTGGCCGCATCGCCCATGCCAAGCAGTTGCATTTCCCGCAAGAATTGCCAATTTACGGCGATTGGCCGGGGTTTCAGCCCGAGGTCTGGTGGTATCAGGAGTAGGCCGATGCGCAAGCTGATGATGATGGTGGTGCTGTGCACGCTGGCGGGATGCGCCACGGTGGATGGCATGGGGCGCGATGTGTCCGCAGGCGCGCAGCGTGTGGGTGGTTGGTTTAATTAGCGGATTGTAGGGTGTGTGCTTGCACGCACCTTACGCGGGGGTGGTTTCGGCGGTTGGCTGATCGCGCAAGCGGATCACCGTGACCGAACAGGCGGCTTCCGCCACCACTTTGGCCGAAACTGACCCCAGATAGCGCCGCGTGGCGGAATGGCCGCGCGCGCCCATCAGGATGTGATCGACCCGGTTGGCCTCGGCGTGATCAATGATCGCGGCTGCCGGATCAGTGTTTTCCAGAATGGTGTAGGTCAGCCGGTCATCGGTCAGATCAATCCCCTCGGCCCAGGCCTTAAGGCCCACCAGACGCGCGACATGCAGGTTGGTGCCGCTGTCGTCGGTGGTCGCATCAACGCCCAGCCGGGCGGTTTTGATCACGTTGACGCAAGCGACGCGGGCATCAGGGCGGTTGACCAGCATCCGCTTGATTTGCAGATGGATGGCTTGTGCCAAAGGTTCAGCCTCGGGCGACAGATCAACGGCGACCAGCAGGATCGGCGCGCGCTCCATTTGGGCGGCGACGGTGGGCGGGGCGGCAAAGGCGCGCAAATTCCGCATCTTGCGCCAGCGCCTAAACACCGCAAGCCGGCCGTCGCGTTGCAGTTTGTGCGCGCGCGGCGTCAGGCGCACCTGCATCGGATGTGCGAGGTCAAACATCATCTGGGCGGCAGATTGGTAGCGGTTGGCGGGATCAACCTCCAAAGCGCGCAGGATGATTTCTTGCAGCCATTCGGGAATGTCTTGCCGCAGCGCGCGCGGCGGCAGCGGGTCGCGCCACAGCCGCTGTTTGACCTGAGACAGTTTCTCGGGCTGACCGAACGGCATCTTGCCGGTGGCCAACTCGTAGATCATCGCCCCCAACGCATAAAGGTCAGAGCGCAGATCGCCGCGCTGGCGCAGGAATTGCTCGGGCGCGATATAGGGGAAAGTGCCCATCGGGATGGTGAATTCTTCGGCCAGAAGGTCGGGCAATTGATCATGGCGCGACAGGCCATAGTCGATCAGCACCATCTCACCACTCGGGCGTTGCAGGAAGTTGTCGGGCTTCAGATCCAGATGGATGACGTGCTGGCGGTGGATGTCGTGCACGGCCTCGGCCATGCGGGCAGCAAGTTCGATCACCTCGGCCAAGGGGCGCGGCGCGCGTTTGAAGTGCTGATACATCGAGTTGCCGGGAATGCGTTCGGTGACGATATAGGGCATCACCGCGAAATCGCCCTGCCCCATCACGCGCGGCGCATGCACGCCGGTCAGGCGCGGCATGATCATCTGTTCCACCTCAAACCCCACGATGGTCGGGCCGTCGTAGCCATCCAGAATGGTGGGCACCTTCATCACCATGGGCGTGCGATAAAGCGCGTGGGTCACATCCCAGATCGTGGCAAAGCCGCCCTTGTGCAATTGCTCGCCAAGCGTGAAGCCGTCAATCTCTAGCCCCGGATGTGGTCGGACAGGCATTCAAATCCCTTTCATCAGGCGCTGCGCCAAAGCCTCGGGCAGCCCCGCTTCGCGCGATTTGCGCGCCGTGGTGGTGGCATCATAGCCGACGCGGCGAAAGCAGAGTTCGTTGCGCGTGCGGTCCAGGATGGCGTAGCTGGCCTGCGTGCTGCCATCGCGCGGCTGACCGACAGAACCGATCACGCCCAGCCAACGGCGCGATGCAAGCAGCGGCATCGGCTGGCCGGTGGGCACCGCCAGATGGCTGACGCGGCCGGTCAGATCACAGGAGTAAAGTGCGGCGCGGTGGACATGGCCGCAGAAGATCAGCCGCGCATCCGAGACCAGAAAGCTGGGGCGCGCGGTGGATTCGCTGGTGATATAAAGCCAATCGGCAGGGTCGTTGGCCGAGGCATGGGCGAACAATGTGTCACCATCCTCGAGCGTCAGGGGCAGTTCGGACAGAAACAGTTTTTGCCGCGCATTCAGGCGGTTGACTGTCCAGTCGATCACGCGGCGGGCATTGGCGTTCAGGATGTTGTCGGGCGTGGTGACGGCACGGTCATGGTTGCCGCGCAAGGCGATCGCACCTTTGGCCACCAGAGATTCCACACGGTCAACGCACCAGCCGGGATCGGGGCCGTAACCTACGATGTCACCCAGAAACACCAGCCGGTCGATCTGGCGCTGTGCAAGATCGGCCAGCACCGCCTCGAATGCTTCGCGGTTGGCGTGGATATCGGTCAGCAAAGCCAGACGCATCAACTTCTCCCCTGCGCCACAGTGATATGGTTCAAAGTGCAGGGTCAAGGGAGGAGGCGGGTTTATTGGATATCTACCCAAAGCGCGACGGCTGGGGAGTTGCCCGATTTGTCCCGCGACAAATCGGGCCGCGCCTGCCTGCCCCCGGCAGGCGCGATATCGCGCCCGCCAGTCAGGCGCGCCCCGATTTACCTATCGCTGGTTTATGGCACCACACCCCTTGCTCAACGGCGTGCCGCCTTATGAGCAACGAACCGGAAAACTCTGCCCCGCAGAGTTTTCTTTCGGTTCGCGTCGCCCTTCACGCCAGCGACGTCACCCACAGGATCGTCGCATCTTCCTGGCTGAGGCTGATCACATTATGCCCCATCGAGGCATCGTAATAGGCGCTGTCGCCGCGGCGCAGATCGACGGGTTCGTAAAATTCGGTGTAAAGCCGGATCACTCCGGTCAGCACGAACAGAAATTCCTCGCCCTCATGGCGCACCCAGCCGTCAAAATCCTCCATCGCGCGGGCGCGGATGGTGGCGCGGTAGGGCAGCATCTGCTTTTTGCTCAAGCTGCCCGCCAGCAGTTCATGCTCATAGGTGGTGGTGGCATGCGCCGAGCCCTCGCCCGATTTCGTCACCACGATCCGCCCCGACACCTGCGGCGCCTGCGCCGGCGTGAACAGTTGTGGCACCGAGACCCCCATGCCAAGGGCAAGCTTTTTCAGCGCGTCATAGGTGGGCGACATCTGGCCGTTTTCGATCTTTGACAGCGTCGAGCGCGCAAGCCCGGCCTGCACCGAGGCTTGCTCCAGCGTCCAGCCCTTGGCCTTGCGCAACTCGCGCACGCGGATGCCCAGATCCAGCGGCTCGGGTGCGGCGGGGTCGGTGGTGCCCGTCTCGCGGGCAATGCGGATCATGCGTTTTGGGTCGCTGGACATCGGCTTTCCTTTGCGCTTTCCTTACGGCAACCCCGGCTTGCGTGCAACCAATGCAACGCTGCTGTGCGTGGATGCGGATTGCGGCGGGGCGCGGATGGCGGTATCCAACTGAACCATTCGGTTTGAATGGTTCCCCGCTTTCGGAGCCTTTGCGATGATCCGCCTTGATATTTTCTCTGATCCGGTTTGCCCGTGGTGCCTGATCGGCAAAGCCAATCTTGACCGCGCGCTTGCGGCGCATCCCGATCATCCGTTCGTGGTGGCCTGGCATCCGTTCCAGTTGAACCCCGATATGCCGCCCGAGGGCGTGGAAAAGCGCCCCTACCTTGTGGCACGTTTTGGCGGTGCGGCGAAGGTCGATCAGATCCACAACCACCTGCGCGATATGGCGCAAAAGGCGGGCGTGGTGATGGACCCCGACAAGCCGCAGATGCTGCCCAACACCATGAACGCGCACCGGATGATCCATTGGGCAGGGATCGAGGGCAAGCAGACGGCGATGGTCTCGGCCTTGTTCCGTGCCTATTGGCGCGATGGCCGCGACATTGGCGATGTCGAGGAACTGGCTGATATTGCCGAGGAAATCGGCATGGACCCGGCGGCTGTGGCGCGGCTTCTGGCCACCGACGCCGATCTGGACGACCTGCGCGCCCGCGATGTCGATGCGCGCCAAAAGGGCGTCAAAGCGGTGCCGACCTTCCTGATCGCGCAGCAATACGTCGTCTCTGGCGCGCAACCGCCCGAGGTTTGGGGCCAAGTGATTGAGGAATTGGTGGCGAAGGCTGCCGAAGAAAGTAAGTAACATGAATGTAAAGAAAACTATCTCGCAGGGCGAGTTCATCGCCCTGACGGCGGCCTTGTTCGCCATGGTGGCGATCTCGATTGATGCGATGCTGCCGGCGCTGCCCGAGATTGCAGCCGCCCTTTCGCCCGATGCGCCGAACCGGGCGCAGCTGGTGATCACCTCTTTCGTGTTTGGCATGGGGCTGGGCACGCTGTTTGTGGGCCCGCTTTCAGACGCTTATGGCCGCAAGCCGGTGATCTATGCCGGGGCCGGGCTTTATGCCTTGACGGCTTTGGCGTGCTATTTCGCCAATTCGCTGGAGACTTTGCTGATTGCGCGGGTGCTGCAAGGCATTTCGGTCGCCGCCGCCCGCGTGGTGTCGATGGCGATCATGCGCGATATGTTCAAGGGCCGCGAGATGGCCAAGATCATGTCCTTCGTGATGATGGTGTTCATCATGGTGCCCGCGATTGCGCCGCTGATGGGGCAAGGCATCATCGCCTTGGCCGGATGGCAGGCGATTTTTCTGGTTTATATTCTGGTTGTTGGCGTGGTGATCCTGTGGTTCGGCATCCGGCAGGTGGAAACGCTGGCGGTGCAAGATCGCCGTCCGCTGGATCTGCGCGCGCTCTGGGCCTCGACGCGAGAGTTGTTCACCCATCGCATCGTGGTGGTGTCGATTGCAGCACAAACGCTGACCATGGCGGCGCTGTTTGGCTGCCTGTCGTCGATGCAGGGCATTTTCGAGCAACGCTTTGACCGCGCCGAAAGCTTTCCTTTGTGGTTTGCCTTCATCGCTCTGGGCTCGGCTTCGGGCAGTATCATCAACTCGCGGGTGGTGATGCGGCTGGGGATGCGGGCGGTGGCGACAATGGCCTATGCTTCGGTGTTGGGGCTGACGCTGGTGCTGCTGGTGCTGATGGTCAGCGGCCTGCTGCCGGAGGTGCTCGCGTTTCCGGCGCATATCTTGTGGAGCATTGGCCTCTTTTCGATGATGTCGATGACGATGGGCAACCTGAACGCGCTGGCGATGGAGCCGGTGGGCCATATCGCGGGGCTCGCCGCTTCGGTGATGACGGCGGTGGCGACGGTGGCTTCGGTGGTGCTGGCGGTGCCGGTGGGGCTGGCGTTTGACGGCACGGCGTTGCCGCTGATGATCGGGGCTGCGGTGTTCATCGCGGGCGCGCTGGCGCTGATGCGGGTGATCAAACGCTGATCACAAGGTTCGATCTGTGAAAAACGCGCCCCTGGCCGGGGCGCGTTTTTTCACGATTTGGGTTTGACGATCTTTTCCGCCAGATCGCGGGCGATGTTGAACGCGCCCTTGATGCGGTCGGATTCCGATTTCATCTCGCCCATCAGCACTATCTTGTTGCCGCTGATCTTGGCCGCCGGGCCTTGCGCCTTGATGAATTCCACAAGCCCCGCCGGGTTGCCGAACTTGTCGTTGTGGAACTGCACGGTGGCGCCCTTGGCCCCGGCATCAATGCGGGCAATCCCTGCCCGCTTGCACATCGACTTGATCCGCACGATCAGCATCAGGGTGTTGACCTCTTTCGGGATAGGGCCGAAGCGGTCGATCAGTTCGGCGGCAAAGCCTTCGAGTTCCACCTTGGTGGCAAGGCTGGACAGGCGGCGATAGAGGCCTAAACGGATATCCAGATCAGGGATATAGGCTTCCGGGATCATCACCGGCACGCCAAGATTGATCTGCGGCGACCATTGGTCATCGACGGCGCTCAGGCCCTGCAACTCGCCGGATTTGATCTTGGCAATCGTGTCTTCCAGCATCGACTGATAAAGCTCGTAGCCGACTTCCTTGATATGGCCAGACTGTTCCTCGCCCAGCAAATTGCCCGCGCCGCGCAGATCAAGGTCGTGGCTGGCCAGGTTGAACCCCGCCCCAAGGCTATCAAGCGAGCCCATCAGGCGCAGGCGTTTCATCGCTTGCGGGGTCAGAGGGCTGCGCGGTTTTGTGGTGAGATAACAATAGGCTCGGGTTTTGGAGCGCCCGACCCTGCCCCTGATCTGGTACAGTTGTGCAAGACCAAACATGTCGGCACGATGCACGATCATGGTGTTGGCGGTGGGAATATCCAGACCGGATTCGACGATGGAGGTGGCGATCAGCACATCATATTTGCCGTCGTAAAATTCGTTCATCCGCTCATCGAGATCGCCTGCGGCAAGCTGACCGTGGGCGACGACGTAGCTGACTTCCGGCACATGGGTTTTCAGGAAATCCTCGATCTCATGCAGGTCGGAAATCCGCGGAACCACGTAGAAACTTTGCCCGCCGCGGAAGCGTTCGCGCAGCAACGCCTCGCGGATGGTGATGGTGTCAAATTCGCTGACATAGGTGCGGATGGCGAGGCGATCGACCGGCGGGGTGGCGATGATCGAGAGGTCGCGCACGCCGGTGAGGGACAGTTGCAGGGTGCGCGGGATTGGTGTGGCGGTCAGGGTCAGCACGTGGACCTCGGATCGCATTTCCTTCAGGCGTTCCTTGTGGGTGACGCCGAAATGCTGTTCCTCGTCGATCACCAACAGGCCAAGGTTCTTGAAGCGGATGGATTTCGCCAGCAGGGCGTGGGTGCCGACGACGATATCGACCCTGCCCTCGGCCATCTCGGTGCGGGTGGTGTTGGCGTCTTTGGTGGACACAAAACGGCTGAGGGGTTTGATGTTGATCGGAAAACCACGGAAGCGTTCGACAAAGCTGCGGTAGTGTTGACGGGCAAGCAGCGTGGTCGGGCAGATCACCGCCACCTGCATCCCCGCAAGGGCCGCGACAAAGGCCGCGCGCATGGCGACTTCGGTTTTGCCAAAGCCGACATCCCCCACCACCAGCCGATCCATCGGCGAGCCTTTTTCCAGATCGGCCACCACATCGGCGATTGCCGACAACTGGTCGTCGGTTTCGGTATAGGGGAAGCGGGCGGAAAAGGCCTCCCATATGCTATGCGGGGCTTCGAGAATCGGGGCGTGACGCAGGGCGCGTTCGGCGGCGATGCGCATCAGCTTGTCGGCAATCTCGCGGATGCGCTGCTTCAGCTTGGCCTTTTTCGCCTGCCATGCGCCACCACCCAGACGGTCCAAAAGGCCATCTTCGTGGCCGTAGCGGCTGAGCAGTTCGATATTCTCGACCGGCAGATAAAGTTTCGCGTTTTCAGCATATTCCAAGGCGACGCAGGCATGCGGGGCACCAAGGGCGGTGATGGTCTCTAACCCCAGATAGCGGCCAACGCCGTGTTCGACATGCACCACCAGATCGCCGACGGATAGCGTATCGACCTCGCGCAGGAAGTTGTCGGCCTTGCGCTTTTTGCGCGGTTTGGCAACCAGACGGTCGCCTAAAACGTCTTGCTCCGAGATCACCGCAAGGCCGGGGGCGGTGAAGCCAGCCTCCAGCGCCCAGATCATCAGGAACAGGCCGCCCTTTCCTTCGGGCAGATCGCGGAAATCCTTGATTTCGCGGGCACCATGCAAGCCTTGGTCGTCCAGCAGGCCCTTCAACCGCTCACGCGCGCCATCGGACCATGAGGCGATCACCACCTGCGCGTCTTTAGACACTGCTTTAACATGGTCCGACAAGGCACTGAAAAGGCTTATATTTTCCTGCTGACGTTCGGGCGCGAAACTGCGGCCGATGCGCCCCTGCGCATCCAGCACACCCGGCCCCGGCGCTTGGGCCAAGGGCGACAGTTGCACCACACGGTGGTCGGCGATGGCTGCTTCCCAAGCGGTGTCGTCGAGATACAAAAGCCCCGGCGCCGATGGTTTATAGACCGAATCGAGCCGACCCTTGGCCCCCATCGCCTCGGTGCGGGCATCGTATTGATCCTCGATGCCCTCCCAACGCGAGAGGCGCGCCGGTGTCACCTGATCATCCAGGATTACCGAAGCCTTTGGCAGATAATCAAAAATCGTCTCAAGCCCTGCGTGAAAGAACGGCAGCCAATGCTCCATCCCCTGATGCTTGCGACCCGCCGAGACGGCCTCATAGAGCGGATCATCCGAGCCGCCTGCACCAAATTCCACCCGGTAGTTCTGCCGGAACCGCGCAATCGCGGCATCGTCCAGAATAACCTCGGACATCGGAGCAAATTCAACGGCTTGCAGCTTTTCGGTGGTGCGCTGCGTCACCGGATCAAAGCGGCGCGCGCCATCAAGCACATCGCCGAAGAAGTCCAAGCGCACCGGGCCGCCATCGCCGGGGGGGTAGATATCGACGATGCCGCCCCGAATGGCGAAATCGCCGGGTTCGGCCACGGTGGATACCGGCGAAAACCCCATCCGGGCGAGGAAACCCTTCAGGCGCGCCTCATCCACGCGGTCACCGACCCGGGCGACGAAAGACGCGGTTTGCATCACAGACCGGGCCGGCAGGCGCTGCATGGCGGCGTTGAGGGTGGTGAGCAGCACGAACGGAGCGCTGAAGCCCGAGGCCAGGGTGGCAAGCGTGGACATCCGCCGGGCCAGAATCTCGGGGTTGGGCGAGATGCGGTCGTAGGGCAAGCAATCCCATGCCGGCAGATCAAGCACCACGGTTTCGGGCGCAAACACCGCGAGGGCTGCGCGCATCGCCTCCATGCGTTTGTCGTCACGCGCGACATGGATCACGGGGCCCCCGCGCGCAAGTTCACGGGCAAGCAATTTGGCGTCATACCCTTCGGGCGCGCCGCCAAGGATGATGCGGTCAGCCATGGCCTAGCCCAGGACGCCGATGTAGAGATTGGCATACATCCCGAACATCGACGTGACGAAAATTGACACCATGCCAAGGGCTTGCGTGGCGATCCTGTGACGGATCAGGCGGCGGTGCAACGCCTCGCCGCTGTGGTCTTTGGCGGCGATCAGCCCTGCGGTGCGCAGCGACAGCAGCGACAGGATCGTCATCGGCACCAGCAAAAACAGCACGGCTTGGGCAAATTCGATCTGATAGTAGACCGCCAGAACCAAAAGCGCCGTCAGGAGGAAGCACAAGAACGCCACCACCCAGACCCCGGCGGTTTGCGCGATGTAAAGCATCCGTCCGGTGTTGATGCGCACCAAAGTCTCCAGATCGTCTTGCAACGCCCCGCCCTGACGGCGCGCGCGCGAAATCATGTCAAACGGCACGCCCAAAACCCAGTGGCTGGCCGACGACCACATCACCGCCAGCATGATCCAATACCAAAGGTTCGAAAAAGACCGCATGTCGATCAATTCAAACAGAACTTGATATAAATTCACGCAAAGTCCCTTCTCTGCCATACGCCCGGTTTGGCCTGCGCCTGATTGTCTGCTTGAGACGCGGCTCTTTCCATGGCAGGCAGAGCAAACAACCGCAAGCCTTTTTGCCACCTTCAGGATATACCAATGCGCCCGATCTCTGCCGCCACCCCGCAGTCTCGTTTCCGCCGTTTGCGCCGCCTGCCCGCGTTGCGCGCGCTGGTGCAGGAAAACACCCTGACGGTGGGCGATCTGATCTGGCCGGTGTTCGTGCGCGATGGCGCAGGCGTGCGCGAGCCGGTGGCCTCGATGCCCGGCGTCAACCGCTTGTCGGTTGATCTGGTGGTCGAGGCCGCGCGCGAGGCTGCGGCCTTGGGGATTCCGGTGATTTGCCTGTTTCCCTATACCGATCCCAGCCTGAAAACTGTGGGATGTGAGGAGGCTTGGAACCCTGACAATCTGACCAACCGGGCCATTCGCGCGATCAAGGCCGCCGTGCCGCAGATCGCGGTGATGACGGATGTGGCGCTTGATCCCTACAACGCGGATGGTCATGACGGCTTGGTGCGCGACGGCGTCATTCTGAATGACGAAAGCGTGGAAGCGCTGGTGCGGCAGGCTTTGGTGCAGGCCGAGGCCGGGGCGGATATTCTGGGGCCGTCGGATATGATGGATGGCCGGATTGGTGCGATCCGGCTGGCGCTGGAGGCTGCGGGCCACAAGGACGTGACGATCATGTCTTATGCCGCCAAATACGCCAGCGCGTTCTATGGCCCGTTTCGGGATGCGGTGGGGGCAAGCGGTGCGCTGAAGGGCGACAAGAAGACCTATCAGATGAACTATGCCAACAGCGACGAAGCGATGCGGTTGATCGAGCGCGATCTGCGCGAGGGTGCGGATATGGTGATGGTCAAGCCGGGGATGCCCTATCTTGATATCTGCCGCCGCGCCAAGGATATGTTTGGCGCGCCGACCTTTGCCTATCAGGTGTCGGGCGAATATGCGATGATCATGGCCGCCGCGCAAAACGGCTGGATGGATGGCGACCGCGCGATGGTTGAAAGCCTGATGGCGTTCAAACGTGCCGGTTGTGATGGCATCCTGACCTATTTCGCCCCCCGGGTGGCGAAACTGCTGGGCGGAGCGGCGCTTGCCTGAATGGCAATGGATGACAAGCGGTGCGAAGGGCGCTAATGTGGCGGCAATGGGGTCATGAGAACCCCGTGTGAGGCATGAGGGCGGATATGAGCAATTTTTCCAGACGTGGTTTTCTGGCACTGGGTGGCGCAGGCTTGGTGTCGGCTTGCCAGAACACTGTGGTCGGCAATGGCGTGGGCTCGAACGGGGCTGCGCAGATTGATGCGCGGGTGCGCGAGACCCAAAGCTATCTGTTCAACAACTTTGCCGGCACGCGCCAGCTTGCCGACCGTGCCAGCGGGATTTTGACGATGCCGCTGGTGACTGAGGCCGGTTTCGGCTTTGGCGGCGCTTATGGGCGCGGGGTGTTGCAGATCAAGGGCGCGACGGTGGATTACTATTCGGCCACCAAAGCCTCGATCGGGTTTCAGATCGGCGCGCAGCAATATGCGCATATGCTGTTTTTCACCACCGATGCAGCACTTGAAGATTTCCGCCGCTCGCCCGGTTGGGCGGCCAGCGCCGATATCCGCTATGCGACCCCGGCCGAGGGCGGCTCGATTGGCAAGGAAACCACCGAGCTTGATCCGGTGATCGCGTTTGTGTTCGGCCAACAGGGGCTGATGGCGGGGGCAACCTTGGCGGGCGTGAAATACACCCGGATTATCGTTTAGATGTGGTGACTTAGGGGGGAGTTTTCCCCCTATTTCAGCCGCCGGATCAGGCTTGAGGTGTCATTGCGGTTGCCACCCATGCGCTGCACATCCTTGTAGAACTGATCGACCAAAGCGGTCACCGGCAGGCTTGCGCCGATCTGGTCGGCGGTTTGCAGGCAGATTTGCAGATCCTTGCGCATCCAATCCACCGCAAAGCCGTGATCGAATTTATCGTCCAGCATGGTCTTGTGGCGGTTGACCATCTGCCACGACCCTGCGGCGCCTTGGGAAATCACCTCGACCACCGCAGCACCGTCAAGCCCGGCTTTCTCGCCAAAGGCCAAAGCCTCGGACAGACCCTGCACCAGCCCGGCGATGGCGATCTGGTTCATCATCTTGGCGAGTTGCCCCGCACCAGAATCGCCCAAACGGCGGCAGATGCGGGCATAGGCGGCGATCACGGGCTCGGCTTTGTCATAATCGGTTTGGCTGCCGCCGCACATCACCGACAACACGCCGTTTTGCGCACCCGCTTGGCCCCCCGACACCGGAGCATCCACGAATCCAAGACCCTCGCTGGCCGCAAGTGCCGACAATTCGCGCGTGACTGCCGCCGAAACCGTGGTGTGATCGACGAAAATCGCGTGCTTCATCCCGGCAAAAGCGCCATCCGGCCCAAGGCAGACGCTGCGCAAATCGTCGTCATTGCCCACGCAGGCCATCACAAACTCGGCACCCATCGCAGCCTCGCGCGGGGTGGCTGCACTTTGGCCGCCATGCTCGGCCACCCAAGCCTGCGCTTTCGCCGGATTGCGGTTGTAAACCACCACCTGATGGCCCTTCGCCGCCAGATGCCCTGCCATCGGATAGCCCATCACCCCAAGGCCCAAAAACGCCAGTTTTGCCATCATCGCCCGCCTTGCATTGCCCCTATTCCGGCTTTGGACTAGGAAGGCAATCAACCGTTGCCGTCAAGGACTCCGCGCCCCATGTTGACCGCCTTCCGCTGGCTTTTGCGCATCTTCACCGGGCTGATTGCCTTGGGGCTTCTGGCGGGGGGGCTGGCCTATTACGTGCTGACGCGCAGCCTGCCCGACTATAATGAGGATTTCACCTTGAAGGGCATCACCGCCCCGGTGGAGATCGTGCGCAACAACAACGATGTGCCGCATATCTTCGGGGCGACCGAGGAAGACGTGTATTTCGCACTGGGGTTCGCCCATGCGCAGGATCGGCTGTGGCAGATGACGATGCTGCGGCGCACGGCGCAGGGGCGGCTGTCGGAGATTTTCGGCGCACGCACGGTCAAGATCGACGAATTGCTGCGCCGACTGGATATCTACGGGTTGGCGCAGGCCTCGGTGAAGGTGCAGGACAAACGTACGACTTTGGCGCTGAACGCCTATGCGGCGGGGGTCAACGCATGGATTTCGCAGGTTAATCTGGGCGCGCGCGGACGTGGCGCGCCCGAGTTTTTCTTCTTCTCGAACGAAATTGCGGCTTGGTCGCCAGCGGATTCACTGGCGATTCTGAAGCTGATGGCGCTGCAACTGTCCTCGCATCTTGAGGACGAGGTGCTGCGCGCGCAGATGTCGCTGGTGCTGCCCGCAGCGCGTCTGAGCGATATTCTGCCCGACGATCCCGGCAAGGGCGTGGCCGCCCTGCCCGATTATGCCAGCCTGATGCCCGGCAGCGTGCCGCAGGCCACCACCAAGACCGCTTATCTGGATACACCGCTGTCGCCATTTCATTCGCGCGATTTTGCCGGCGCGTCGAACGCCTGGGCGGCCATGCCGGGTAAGGCTGCAGCGGGTGGCAGCCTGCTTGCCAATGATCCGCATCTGGGGCTGACCGCGCCCTCGATCTGGTATCTGGCACGGTTGCAACTGCCGACGGGCGGCGTGATTGGCGGCACGATTCCGGGGATGCCCTTGGTGCTGGTCGGGCGGTCAGAGCGGTTGGGTTGGGGGCTGACCTCAAGCTATCTGGATGATCAAGATGTGGTGATGGAAAAGCTGAACCCGGCCAATCCGCAGGAATATCTGACGCCCGAGGGGCCGAAGAAATTCACCTCTCGCCAGACGATTGTGAACATCAAGGGCGAAGATCCGGTGACGCTGACCCTGCGCTGGTCGCAAGCCGGGCCGATCCTGCCGGGCACGCATTACGATCTGGCCTCGGTGACGCCGGCGGGGTCGGTGGCCGCACTGGAATGGACGGCGCTTTCGGGCGCGGATACCTCGATGACGGCGGCGATGAAGCTGATGTCGGCAGGCTCGGTGGCCGAGGCGATTTCGGCGGGCAAGCTGTTCGTCGCCCCCTCGCAGAACCTGATGCTGGCGGATGCCAAGGGCATTGCGATGCAGACCATCGGCGTGATGCCGGCGCGTGATCCGGCCAATGCGACGCAAGGGCGGATGCCCGCGCCCGGTTGGCAGGGCAAAAACCGCTGGACGGGGATGCTGCCCTACGAGGATAATCCCAGTTTCATCAACCCCACCAGTGGCTTGCTGGGCAATACCAACAACAAGACGGTGGACCGCCCCTTCCCGCTGCACGTCAGCTTTGACTGGGGTGACACGCAGCGAATCCAGCGCTGGCTGGCGCTGATGAAAACCCGCGAAGTCCACACCCGTGACAGCTTTATCGAGGCGCAGTTGGATACGGTGTCGCCCACCGCGCGCAATCTGCTGCCGCTGATCGGGGCTGATCTGTGGTTTACCGGAGAGCCCGCAGCCGAGGGCACGCCAGAACGGTTGCGCCAGAAAGCGCTGGATCTGATGGCGAAATGGAACGGCGAGATGAACGAACATCTGCCCGAACCGTTGATCGCCGAGGCCTGGCTGCGCGCGCTGCAAGACCGTTTGACCCGTGATGAAATCGGCCCCTTGGCGGATCAGTTCACCCACCCCGAGCCTGTGTTCATCGAGCGGGTTTACCGCAATATCGGCGGCGCATCGGTGTGGTGCGATGTGGTGCAATCGGCAGCGGTCGAGACTTGCACCGATATCGCGCGGATTGCGCTTGATCAGGCTTTGCTAGAGCTGTCAGAGACTTACGGCCCGAACATCGAAAGCTGGCGTTGGGGCGATGCGCATCAGGCAACGCATGATCACCCGGTTCTGGGTGAGGTGCCGGTGTTGCGCTATTTCGTCAACATCCGCCAATCGACCAGCGGCGGCGACACCACCTTGCTGCGTGGGCGCACCAAAGGCACCGGGCCGAACCCCTATCTGAACGTGCATGCCGGTGGCTATCGCGGCGTCTATGACTTCGCCGACCCGGATTCGTCGGTGTTCATTCAGGCCACCGGGCAATCGGGCCATCCGCTGTCGCGGTTCTACGATGATCTGAGCGAATTGTGGCGGCGCGGCGAATACATCCCGATGTCACTAGACCCCGATTTGGCGCGCGCGGGGGCTGTTGGTGACATGGTGCTGACACCAGAAGTGCCGCAATAGCAATGCCTTAGCTGGCATTGCTATGCTATCACTTTAACTCGCGGTAGCGGCCCTGCTGCTTTGTTGTCCACAGCACGCTGATCTGCCACCCGCTGTCGTCCTGCGTCTCCGCTGCAACGACGCCTGCATCGTGCAACCAAGAGCGTTTTTTGCCATCTGCAAAGCTAAGGCGCAGATCTGTCTGGCTTTTTTCTTCCTCAAACGCGGTCGAGACGGCATCCAGCAGCGTCGCCACGCCCTCACCCGTCAACGCCGACACCGGGAACACCCCGGCACGATTGGTGGCCTGCACCTGCAAGGCCTCGCGCTCGCTGGGTGCCACAAGGTCAAGCTTGTTCCAGACCTCAAACATCGGCACGGCCTTGTTGACGCCGAGCGAGGTGAGAATATCGGCCACATCGGCGGCCTGTTCGGCAGATTCCGGGTGGCTGATGTCGCGCACGTGCAGGATCAGATCGGCCTCCAGCACCTCCTCAAGCGTGGCGCGGAAGGCGGCAACCAGTTGCGTCGGAAGCTCCGAGATAAACCCCACGGTGTCTGACGCGATGATCTTGCGGCCCGATGGCAGCACAACACCGCGCATCGTCGGGTCCAACGTGGCAAACAGCATATCCTTGGCCAACACCTCGGCGCCGGTCATGTGGTTGAAAAGCGTGGATTTTCCGGCGTTGGTATAGCCCACCAGCGCCACCAGCGGAAACGGCACCTTGCGACGCGAGGCGCGGTGCAACTCGCGGGTTTTGGCAACCCGGTCCAGTTGCCGTTTAAGTCGGATCACCTGATCGTCAATGGCCCGACGGTCGCTTTCAATTTGCGTCTCGCCCGGACCCCCGACAAAGCCAAAGCCGCCGCGCTGCCGTTCAAGGTGCGTCCACGCCCGCACCAACCGCGTTCGCTGATAGGAAAGCGCCGCAAGCTCCACCTGCAACACGCCTTCACGGGTGCGCGCACGGTCGGCGAAAATCTCAAGGATCAGACCGGTGCGGTCTAACAGCTTGACGCCCCACTCTTTTTCAAGATTGCGCTGCTGCACGGGCGTCACCGGACCATCGACCATCACCAGATCAATTTCCAGCGCCTTCAGGGTGGTTTTCAACTCCTCCACCTTGCCCGAGCCAAACAACATCCCCGGTTGCACCCGAGGCAGGCGCACAACCTCGGCCCCCAGCACCAGCATCCCGGGCAAGGCAGCGGCCAAACTGACCGCCTCGGCAAGGCCATGCTCTGGCAATCGGCGCGACTTGACCGTTTTCAGATCGGGGTGCAGCACATAGGCGCACGTAGGCTGCGCCGCCGTTTCATAGGCATCGATGCCGCCATCGCTGAATGGCCACTCGTCGTCTTCGGGAAGATCAGAGATCAGTCTTCACCTTCATAAAGGTTAACAGGGCCGCCCGGCATGATGGTTGAAATCGCATGTTTATAGACCAGTTGCGACTGACCATCGCGGCGCAAAAGCACGCAGAAGTTGTCAAACCACGTGATCACACCCTGCAATTTCACCCCGTTGATCAAAAAGATCGTCACCGGAACCTTGGATTTCCGGACGTGATTGAGAAACGCGTCTTGCAAATTCTGTTTGTCTGCGGCCATTTTTTCTTGTCCTTATCGCCTTGGCACCGAAAAGCGCGCCCTTTCGCGCTCTGGTGAAACAACTATGTCGCGCAAACTTGCCAGATTCCAGCATAAAACGACGAAAAACCCGCCGATGTTCCCGATTTGGATTCTTTCTGCAACACTGCGCTTATTCTTCTTCATCCTCGTCGCCGCGCCCGCCGGATTTGCTTGTGGTCACAACGCCCAAAGACTTCAGCTTGCGGTGCAGCGCCGAGCGTTCCATGCCCACAAAGCCAGCCGTGCGGCTGATGTTGCCACCAAAGCGGTTAATCTGTGTTAACAGATATTCGCGTTCAAACACCTCGCGCGCCTCGCGCAGCGGCAGCGTCGCCATCGCGCCACCCAGCACCATGCGCCCGCCGGTATCGGTCGGCGCCTCTTGCCCCGGCAATTCGCGCGCCTCAATCGGGCCAGTGCCGTCGCCAAGGATCAGCACGCGCTCGATCACGTTGCGCAACTGCCGGATGTTGCCGGGCCATTGCATCGTCTGCAACATCGCCTCGGCCTCTTCGGTCAACTTGCGCAGCGGAAGGCCCTGCGTGCGGTGGAACATATCGACGAAAGCCGTTGTTAATTCAGGAATATCCTCGCGCCGCTCTGCCAGGGACGGCACAGCGATCGGCACCACGTTCAGGCGATCATAAAGCTCTTGCCGGAAGCGGCCGGCGGCGATTTCGGCGCGCAAATCGCGGCTGGTCGAGGAAATCACCCGCAGATCGACGCGCACCTTGTCCGAGCCGCCTTGACGGGTGAACTGCTGGTCGGTCAACACACGCAGGATTTTCGATTGCGTGCCCAGCGGCATCTCGGCCACTTCGTCGAAGTAAACAACGCCGCCATGGCCTTGTTCCAAAAGGCCTTTTTCGATACCACGGTCTGCGGTTTCGCGGCCAAACAGCACTTCCTCCATCCGGTCGGCATCAATCGTGGCAGAAGAAACCGATACGAACGCCGCGCTGGCGCGGTTGGAATTGGAGTGGATGAAGCGCGCGGCCATTTCCTTGCCGGCACCCGCAGGGCCCGCCAGCATCACGCGGCCATTCGACTTGGTGACCTTTTCCAGCTGTGATTTCAACGTTCTGAACGCCGGACTTGATCCAATCATCTCGGACGACGTGACATCGCGCCGCCTGAGATCAGCATTCTCGCGGCGCAGGCGCGAGGTTTCCATCGCGCGGCTGACCACGACCATCAACTGATCAATATTGAACGGTTTCTCGATGAAATCATAAGCGCCCTGCTTGATCGCCGCGACCGCGATTTCGATGTTGCCGTGGCCCGAGATGATGACGATCGGGATGTCAGGATTGTCACGCTTGACGGTCTTCAGGATATCAATCCCATCCATCCGGCTGTCTTTCAGCCAGATATCGAGGATCATCAGGCTGGGTGCCTCGGTGTTGATCTCGGACATGCAATCGTCAGAATTTGCTGCAAGACGAACGGTATAGCCCTCGTCCTTCAGAATATCGCCGATCAGTTCGCGGATGTCTTTTTCGTCGTCAACGATCAGAATATTGCTCATTTTTCCCCCTGGCCCGTTTGGCCCGTGTTGCGCGGCGCCCTTTTGCGTGGCGCGCGGGGCAGTCGGATCACCGCCATCGCGCCGGCATGGGCGTTGTTTTCAAAGACGGGCGCGTCTTCAAGTGTCAGCGTACCGCCATGTTCTTCAATGATTTTCTTCACAATCGGCAGACCCAGCCCAGTGCCCTTTTCGCGGGTGGTGACATAGGGTTCAAACAGCCGCGCGCGGTCTGGGGGAAGCCCGATGCCATTGTCCATGATGCGGATCGTGGCCTCTGTCTCATCCACCGACAGGCTGACGCGGATTTCGGGAACAAGACCCGGTGGGTTTGACTTTTCCTGCAAGGTTTCAATGGCTTCGCCTGCGTTCTTGATAAGGTTTGTCAGCGCCTGCCCGATCATCGTGCCATCCAGTTCCATCATCAGCGGCCCCGCAACCAATGTGCGGCGGAAGGTGACGCTGGGTTGGCCGTTTTCCTGCAACATCACGGCGGCGCGCAGAAGTGCCACCAGATCGGTTTCGCGCCGATCCGGCTCGGGCATGCGGGCAAACTTGGAAAACTCATCAACAATGCGGCGCAAGTCATTGGTTTGGCGGACAATAACCTCGGTGTATTGATCAAGGTCTTCGGGGTCTTGCACCTGACTGCGGAACTTGCGCTTGATGCGTTCGGCGGAAAGCTGGATCGGGGTCAGCGGGTTCTTGATTTCATGCGCGATCCGGCGTGCCACATCGCCCCAAGCCGCCATCCGTTGCGCCGAAACCAGCTCTGTCACGTCATCAAACGCCACCACATAGCCTTCCAACCGCCCGGAATCGCTGCGCCGGACGGACACGCGCACCAGCAGGCTTTCCAGCTTGCCCTTACGGGTCAGGCGGACTTCCTCCTGCACGGCAGAGCCGCCGACGTCACGCAGGCGATCAAAGAGTGCTGCAAATTCCGGCACCGCGGCGGCAAGCGGCACTTCGGTGGCACCATCGGCAAGCTCCAGCAGGCGTTCGGCGGCGCGGTTGGCGAAATCAATATCGCCCTCAGCATCCAGGCCGATCACGCCTGCGGTGACGTTGGACAGCACGGAATCAAACAGCCGGCGGCGCTGTTCAGTGTGGCGATGGCCTTCAACAAGGGCTTCACGCTGACCTTTAAGTTGATGCGTCATCTGGTTGAAAACGCGCGACAAAGTGGCAATTTCATCGTCACCCTCTTCCTCGATCACCTGCACATCCAGATCGCCCGCGCTCACGCGCCCCACCGCATAGGCCAAACGCCCCACCGGGCGGCTGAGGCGTTCGGCAAACCACAGGCCCAGCCAGACCGCGGCCAGCACCAGAATCAGCGCAAAGCCGAGATACAGCAGGCCAAAGTTGAACAGGATCTTGCCGCGCTCGGATTCCAGTTGCTGATAAAGCCGCACGGTTTCCTTGGTTTCATCCAAGAGCGACAAGATACCGCCATCGACCTTGCGCGAAACATAGAGATAGCGGTCGGCGAAGGCATCCAGATGCACCAGCGCGCGAAATTCGTCGTTGCCCCAATCCTGAATGACCACCACCTCGCCCGCCTTGGCGCGCGCAAGTTCGGCCGCGGTGGGCGGTTCGAAATCAAACAGATACGAGCGTTCGCCGCGGGTTTTCAGGGTGCCGCTGCCGTCGATCAGGAACACTTCCTTCATGCCGCGCTGGATCGCCGCCTGGCCTTGCGTCAGGATCGGGCGCACCTGATCGTCTTGCAGGAAAAAGGTTTTTTGCTTGGCGATGTTCAGGAAAGCCCCCAAGGCACTGGCATCGTCTTTCAGCGCACTCGTCTGTTCATCCTCATAGGCTTGCGCGGCGGTCAGCGAGGCCGAGACCACATTGCTGACGCGGTCGGAAAACCAGCCCTCAAGCCCGATGTTCACCGTCAGCACGGCAAAGACGGCGACCAGAATCGTCGGCACCAAGGCCACGAAGGCAAACACGCCTGTCAGGCGCAGGTGCAGCGCAGAGCCTGCCGATTGCGAGCGCCGGTCGGCGATCATCCGCATCACGCGCGCCAGAACCAACCCCGCCACCAGCAGGATATAGATCATGTCCGCCAGCAGGATCAGCCGCAGATTTTGCGACGAGGCGCCCAGATTAAGCGGCCCAAGCGCCAGAAACGTGGCGACCGCAAGCAAGGGCCCCAGCAGCACCAACCCGAAGGTCAGCCCGTTTTGCACACGCCGCATCCGGCGCAGGCGCGCCAGTTTTGCCCATGTCAGACTGCGATAAGCGCCCTGCACTGATCCCCCCAAAACCTGGCGGAGTGTCAGCCCCGCCACAGCCCTGTGCCTTTCGCGCCACGTTACGCGCAAAGCACTCTGCCTGTGGCGGTTTTACATCAGCTTGCGCCGCCGTGTCACGCGGATATCGAGGTCTGTGATCTTCTTACGCAAGGTATTGCGGTTGATGCCCAGAAGATCGGCACATTTGGCTTGGTTGCCGCCGGTGGCATCCAGCGCAATCTCGATCAACGGGATCTCCATTTCGCGCAAAATCCGGTCGTAAACGCCAGCGGGGGGCAACTGACCGCCGTGCAGATCGAAATAGCGTTGCAAATGGCGCGCAACCGAGGCCGAGAGTTTTTCGCCATCCATACCGCCGGCCCGGTTGATTTGCACCGGTTGTGCAGCCCCCAGGGCCTGCTCGATTTCCGCCTTGGACACTTCGGGTTCCGAGGCGGTCACCAGCAGGCGTTTGAGCAGATTTTCCAATTGGCGCACATTGCCGGGCCAAGGATAGGCGCGCACGATGGCCATGGCTTCGGGCGACAGGCGGCGTTGCAGGCCAAGGTCACGCTCGCCGCGCGCAAGGAAATGTTCGGCCAAGAGCGGGATGTCTTCGACGCGTTCACGCAAAGGGGGCACTTGCAGGGCGACGCCGCCCAAGCGGTAGAACAGGTCTTTGCGGAACACGCCCGCTTCCATCTTCTGCCCCAGATCGGCTTGCGAGGTTGCCATGATGCGCGGGGCGTGATCGCCCATCACGTCCAGCATCCGCACGAGGCGCGCTTGCGCGTCTTCGTCGAAATCGGACACCTCATCCAGCACAAGGCTGCCACCCTTGGCGCGGGCCAGAAGCGTGGCGATCCCGTCAACGCCCGCCAGATCGTTGGCTTGTGCGGTGATGAAGGGTTGGCTGCGGCGGTCGGAAAAGTCGTGAACGGCACGCGCGATCAGCGATTTGCCGGTGCCGGATTCGCCCGAGATCAGCACCGGCAGATCGGCGTTCATCACGCGGGCGACCAAGCGATACAGCGCCTGCATCGACGGCGTGCGACCGACCAAGGGCAGATCATCGCCCATCTCACGCGGGGCGGCCATTGGTTTGGGGGCATGACGCTTCAGATCCAGCGCGCGGGCGGAACGTTTCATCAGATCAGGCAGATCGAAGGGTTTCGGCAGATAGTCAAACGCCTCAGCCTCGGCGGCTTGAATCGCGGTCATGATGGTGTTTTGCGCCGAAATCACGATCACCGGCAGGCCGGGGCGCAACTGGGCGATGCGCGGCAGGGCTTCAAGGCCGTTGCCGTCGGGCATGATCACGTCTGAAATCACCAGATCGCCTTTGCCCTCTTCCACCCAACGCATCAGCGTCATCAGGCTGGAGGTCGCATGCACCTTGCACCCGGCGCGGGTCAGCGCCTGCGTCAAAACGGTGCGGATGGTGCGGTCGTCATCGGCGACAAGAATGGTGCCATCCATGGTTAGGACTCCTCGGGTAGCTCGCGGGGGGCGAGTGGTAGGGAAATGCGGAAAACCGTGCGACCGGGGGCGGAATCGACGGAAATCCAGCCCTCGTGGTCAGAGATGATCTTGGAGACCAGTGCGAGACCCAGCCCGGTGCCATTTTCGCGCCCAGAAACGAATGGCTCGAAGATGTCGCTGGCGATTTCAGGCGGGATGCCGGGGCCGTCGTCGATGATCTCAATTTGCAGCGGCAGGGTCGAGCCCGAGCCATCCTTGCGGCGGCGGCGCAGGCTGTGGTCGTAAAAGGTGTGCAGGCGGATGGTGCCGCCCTTGGCCCCTGCCGCCTCGGAGGCGTTTTTCAGCAGGTTCAGGAACACCTGCATCAACTGGTCATTGTCGGCATAGGTGGCGGGCAACGAGGGGTCGTAATCCTCGACGATGTTCATATGCGCGCCGTAGCCCACCAATGCCGATCGGCGGGCACGGTCCAGCGCGTCGTGGATGTTCACCGCGCGGCGGGCAGGCGGGCGCAGGTTGCCAAATTGCTCGACCTGTTCCAGCAGTTTGACGATGCGGCGGGTTTCTTCAACGATCAGATCGGTCAGTTCCAAGTCTTCCGGCCCAAGGCCCATCGCCAGCAGTTGCGCCGCCCCCGAGATGCCTGCCAGCGGGTTCTTGATCTCATGCGCCAGCATTTCGGCCATGCCGATGGCGGATTTGGCAGCCGAGGTCACCTGCATCGACCGCCCCAGCCGCTCGGCAATCTCGCGCGGGGAAATCAGCAGCAGCACGCAGCCGGGGCTGTCTTGCAGGGGGGCCATTTGCAGCGCGCATTGCACCGGGGCGCGCTCGCCGGTCGTCACATCGGCTTCGGCGATGAACAAGGGCGATTCGTGGGCGTGGACGCGGGCAAGCGCGTCTTCCATCGGCGCATCAATCGACAAGCGGTCCAGCAGCGGCTGGCCCACAAGGCTGCGCGCCGAGGCGTTCAGGAAGGTTTCTGCCGGTGGGTTCACATCTAGGATCAAGCCGGTGGGGCCGATCAGGATCGCGGGCAGCGGCAGCGAGGCCCACAGCGCCGGGCCGTTGAAGGCGGTCATGCGGCCTCCTTCACTTCGGCAAAGCTGTCGCGCAACAGGGCGCGCACGCTGGCGGGTGTGGTTGCGGTCAGGATGGCATCGCGGTTGGCGGTGATGCCTGCCACCTCAAGATACCAGCCCAGATGTTTGCGCGCGACGCGCAGGCCCAACGCTTCGCCATAAAACGCCAGCATGTGATCGTAATGCGCGATCACCAGATCGGCGCGCGCGCGGCCTGTGGGGATCTGCGGCGCGGGCGTGCCGTAAAGCGCGTGGGCGATTTCCGCCAGCCGCCACGGCGCGCCCTCGGCCCCGCGCCCGATCATCACGCCATCGGCCCCCGATTGTGCCAAGGCCTGACGTGCGGTTGTTACATCGACGATATCGCCATTCGCGATCACTGGCACCGATACCGCCGATTTCACCGCCCGGATTGCGGCCCAATCGGCGCGGCCCTTGTAGAATTGGCAGCGGGTGCGGCCGTGAATGGTGATCATCTGCACCCCCGCCCCTTCGGCAGATTTGGCGATTTGCGGCGCGTTCAGGCTTTGGTCATCCCAACCCAGCCGGGTTTTCAGCGTGACCGGCACCGAAACCGCGTTCACCACCGCCTCGATCAGCGCCAGCGCCAGTTCGGGTTCCTTCATCAGCGCCGATCCGCAGGCACCATTGCCGCCCGCCGCCGTCACCCGCTTGGCGGGGCAGCCCATGTTGATGTCAATCACCCGCGCGCCCTGCGCTTCGACATAGCGGGCGGCTTCGGCCATCCAGTAGGGATCGCGCCCTGCCAGTTGCACCGAAGTTGCAGCCTCGGCAAAGCCCAGTTCGGCCCTTGCCCGCGCCAAAGGCTGCGCCTTCATCACTTCCTCGGACGCGATCATTTCAGACACCACAAGGCCCGCGCCAAAGCCCGCCACCATCCGCCGGAACGGCAGATCGGTGATGCCCGCCATCGGTGCCAGAATCACCGGGGGATGCAGAGAGATGGCGCCTAAAGACAGGGACATTGCGGCTCCTTTGACCGGAAACATGCGCTTGGGTGGGGGGTTCGCCAAGGGCTAGCCCTCTGGTTTATGCCCTATTTGTAAGCAATGCACAAATATTAGGCGAAGATGCTGCATTTCATGGCCAGTTGCAGATAACATCGCGCGGGCGGCGCGATCTTGCTCAATCATTGTCAGGGCTTGGCCCGTCGCATAGATAGAGCGAAAAGGAAACCGAATGACGACAGCCGCGATCATCACCGCTGCCGGGCGCGGCCTGCGCGCAGGCGGCGATCTGCCCAAGCAATGGCAGATGTTGGCCGGGCGGGCGGTGGTGGCACATGCCTTGGCGGCGTTTGAAGGCATGCTGCGGGTGTTGGTGGTGCATCCCGATGACCGCGCGCTGGCCGAGGGCTTGGGGCTGGATGTGCTGATCGTCGCGGGTGGGGCGACCCGGACGGCCTCGGTGCGCAACGCGTTAGAGGCGTTGGCGGGCCAAGGCATCACCCGGGTGCTGATCCATGACGGCGCGCGGCCCTTGGTGTCGCAAGCGGTGATTGCTGCGGTGATCGCAGCGCTCGATCAGGCACAGGGGGCGGCCCCTGCGCTGGCGGTGACGGATGCGCTGTGGCGTGGCGATGCAGGGCTGGTGGTGGGCACCGTGCCGCGTGACGGGCTGTTTCGCGCCCAGACCCCGCAGGGCTTCCGCTTTGACGCCATCCTTGCCGCCCACCGCGCCCACCCCGCCGAGGCCGCCGACGATGTGGCGATTGCGCGCAGCTATGGCTTGGATGTGGCAATCGTCGCGGGCGACGAGGACAATATGAAACTGACCTTTCCGGGCGATTTCGCTGCGGCAGAGGCAATCTTGAAGGGGCGGCAGATGGATCTGCGGGTGGGCAACGGCTTTGACGTGCATGCGTTTTGTGACGGTGACGGGGTGTGGCTGTGCGGGGTGAAGGTGCCACATGGCCGCGGGCTGTTGGGCCATTCGGATGCCGATGTCGGGATGCATGCTTTGACCGATGCGATCTATGGCGCGCTGGCCGAGGGTGACATCGGCCGGCATTTCCCGCCGTCGGACCCGCAATGGAAGGGGGCCGACAGCAAGATTTTCCTTGCACATGCCATGCGTCTGGCGCGGGCGCGCGGCTTTGCGCTGGCCAATTGCGATGTGACGTTGATCTGCGAGCGGCCCAAGGTTGGGCCACATGCCGAGGCGATGCGGGCCGCACTGGCGGGCATCATGGAGGTGGCAGTCGAGCGGATTTCGGTGAAAGCGACGACATCCGAGCGTTTGGGGTTCACGGGACGCGAGGAAGGCATCGCCGCGCTGGCCACCTGTGCGCTGGTGCGGGCATGAGGCCGAGCCGTGTTCTGGCGATCTGGTTTGGCGCGGGGCTGCTGTGGCCTGCGCCGGGCACCTGGGGGTCTTTGGTTGCGGTGATCATGGCGCTGCTCATCGACCGCTATCTGGGGTTTCCGGTGCTGCTGATGGCGACGGTTGCCGTCATCGGTTGGGGCTTCTGGGCTGTCGAGATCGAATTGCGCGACACGCCCACGGCGGACCCATCGGAGTTTGTGATCGACGAGGTTGCAGGCCAGTGGCTTGCGCTGCTGTTTTCCTCTGCCGCGTTCTGGGGACGCGGGCACGAGGGCTTTTTGCCCTACCCTGCCCCGATTGCCGCCTTTCTGTTCTTCCGGCTGTTCGACATCTGGAAGCCGTGGCTGGTCGGTCGCGCTGATCGGCGGCACGATCCGGCGGGGGTTATGCTTGACGATCTGTGGGCGGGGTTGTTTGCTGGGGGGGCTTCGATCGTGGCGGCTGCGGCCTATCACATTCCGATGATCTTGCTGAGGTGAGCTATGACAGACCTGCTGCGGCGGGCGCGCTATTGGGGCTATAAGATTGCTTCTGCCGAAAGCTGCACCGGCGGCATGGTGGCCGCCGCGCTGACCGATGCGGCGGGATCATCCGATATGTTTGACCGCGGCTTTGTCACCTATTCCAATCAGGCCAAAATCGACATGCTGGGGGTGCCCGAAGCGCTGCTGGCCGAATTTGGCGCCGTGTCCGAAGTGGTGGCGGGTGCGATGGCCGAAGGCGCTTTGGCGCATTCTTTGGCCGATCTGGCGGTATCGACCACCGGGATCGCAGGCCCCGGCGGATCAGAGTTCAAGCCCGAGGGGCGGGTGTGTTTCGGTCTGGCGCAGCGCGGCAAGCCGGTGCGGGTGGAGACGGTGGAGTTTGGCGCATTGGGGCGTGACCGGGTGCGTTTGGCGGCACGGGACCATGCGCTAGCGATGCTTCTGGACGCGATGGCCTGAGGGACATCTGCGGGAGTGGGGCCAGCCCCACACCCCGGAGTATTTAGGCCAAGATGAAGAAAATTTTAGATAAATTTTACCCGGTTGGCGGCGCGTAGAGTTTCGCCGCCCGTGTCTCGAACGCGCGCACCACGCGGGTCATTGCTTCGTTGAAGACAAGGCCGATCAGGCCGGCGAGGATCGGGTTGCGGAATTCGAAATCGACCTCGAAGCTGACATCGCAGCCTGAGGGGGTGTCGCGGAAGCTCCAGACCGATTTCAGGTGCTTGAACGGGCCGTCGATATATTCGGTCAGGATCTTGTTCTGCGCGGGCAGCAGGGTGACGCGGCTGCCGAATTTCTCGCGGAACACCTTGAAGCTGATCACCAGATCGGCCTCCATCACCTCGCCGCCATCTGCGATTGGGCTGCGCGAGCGGATGCGGGCGGCGGCCGTCCATGGCAGGAATTCGGGGTAGCGCGCGACATCGGCCACAAGGTCGTACATCTGTACGGCTTTGTAGGGCAGCGATTTTGTCTCGGCGTGGTGCGGCATGGGGAACCTATCGCGTGACTTGTGCTGCGGTATTGGTTAGAAAACGTTCGGAAATCAAGAGGCCCCCATGCAAGCGCGACCCTATGTCATCGACCAAATGATCTCGGCCAAGGCGATTGCGGCGCGGGTCGAGGCTTTGGCGCGCGAGATCACCGCGCATTACGCCGGATGCGACAAGCTGATCGTGGTCGGGTTGTTGCGCGGATCATTCGTGTTTATCGCCGACCTTGTGCGCGAGATTGATCTGCCGGTGCAGGTGGATTTCCTTGAGGCCAGTTCTTACGGCGATGCGATGCATTCCAGCCGCGAGGTGCGGATTTTGAAGGATTTGCGCGGCGAGATTGCGGGTCAGGATGTACTGGTGGTCGAGGACATCGTTGATACCGGCTTCACCCTGCATCATGTGAAAAACCTGCTGCTGTCGCGGGCACCGCATCGGCTGGAGGTTTGTGCGCTGCTGGATAAGCCCACCCGGCGCGAGGTGGATATTCGCGCGACCTGGACCGGATTTGAGATCCCCGATGAGTTCGTGGTCGGTTACGGCATTGATTTTGCGCAGCGCAACCGCAACCTGCCTTACATCGGCAAAGTGCGGTTTACCGATTGATGAATCCGATCTGGCTGATCCGCATGGCGCGTTGGGCGCGGCATCCGCCGCCGATGGCGCGGGTCAAGCTGGTGATCGGCGTGGTGATCTTGTGCTTTATCTTGTTCGGGATCGAGCATTTCTGGGGCTGGCCCGCGTGGTTGACCGTCAATGGCAAATCCCACTTGCGCTAGATTCCGCAGGAATGCTTCAGGGTTAAAATGGGTTCTTCCCAATCTGCCAATCTGGTGTAACGTGCCCGAAATTGGCCAGACCAGATGGTCTGCCCGGAATGAAGGTCATTGCCATGTCGCGTCTGGTTTCTGCACTTTTGGCTGTCGTCTTGTTGGGATTTGGCGGTTTTCTGCTGCTTTCGTCGCCGCATTCGGTGGATGTGGCGCTGTATGACGGCTTGAAGGGCGATGCGGCGAAGGGCGAGTTGGTGTTCTGGGCCGGGGGCTGTGCCTCGTGTCACGCGGCGGCGGATGCCAAGGGCGCGGACGAATTGGTGCTGGCGGGCGGGCAGGAATTCCCCTCGGCGTTCGGCACCTTTGTGGCCCCCAATATCTCGCCCGATCCGGTGCAGGGCATTGGCGGCTGGACGCTGGTGGAATTTGCCAATGCGGTGACGCAAGGCGTCGGCAAGGACGGCGCGCATCTTTACCCGGCGCTGCCCTATAATGCCTACAACAAAATGGTGCCGCAGGATGTGGCCGATCTGAAAGCGTTTATGGATGGCCTGCCCGCTTCGGCGGAACCCAGCAAGCCGCATCAGATCAGCTTTCCGTTCAATATCCGGCGCAGTCTGGGCATCTGGAAGCTGTTGTTCGTGCGCGATGATTGGGTGATCGCGGGCGATCTGACGCCCGAGCAGACCCGCGGGCGCTATATTGCCGAGGCCTTGGCGCATTGCGGCGAATGCCACACCCCGCGCAACGCCTTGGGCGGCTTGCAGCGCAGCGCCTGGCTTTCGGGGGCGGCGAACCCGGATGGCAAGGGCCGCACGCCCAACATCACGCCCGCCAAGCTGACATGGTCTGCGGCGGATGTGGTGGAGTATCTGACCTCGGGCTTCACGCCGGAATTTGACTCGGTCGGGGGGCATATGGCGCATGTGGTCGAGAATATGGCCAAGCTGCCCGAGTCCGACCGTCAAGCCGTTGCCGCCTATCTGCAACTTGTGCCGCCGGTGAACTGAGTGATCCTGATCGGGCAATACGACAGCCCGTTCGTGCGCCGGGTTGGCGTTGCGCTGACGCTTTACGATATGGCCTTCACCCATCAGCCGTGGTCGGCGTTCGGCGATGCCGACCGTTTGCGCAAGCTTAATCCGCTGACTCGCGTGCCGACTTTGGTGCTGGACGATGGCTTTGTGCTGGTCGACAGCCATCTGATGCTGGATTATCTGGATGGTCTGGCGGCTGACCCGCTGTTTCCGCGCGCCGAGCCTGCACGGCATCAGGTGATGAAGGTCGCAGCCCTTGGCTGTGGCCTGGCCGACAAGGCGGTCAGCCTGTTTTACGAACGCGCGCTGCACCAGACCACTTCGCCGATGTTCGAGGCGCGTTGCCGCAGCCAGATCGGCGCGGTGCTGCTGGCGCTGGAGGCTGATCTGGCCAGCCGCCCCGGCCCGCATTGGTTCGAAGCACTCAGCCATGCCGATATCGCCGTGGCCTGCGCCTGGCGTTTTGTGACCGAGGCGCATCCGGGGACCATCGACACCGCCGCGTTGCCGCATCTGCACGCGCTGTCGGCGCGGCTAGAGGCAACGGCGGCGTTTCAATCGTGCTATCAGGCCTTCCAGCCCCCGGCCTAAGCAACTGCATACGCGGGAGTTGGCCGTAAACTCTTTGTGTATTTCAACAATTTAACACAACTGCCTATCGCGCGCCCCTTGCCTTGGCGCAGCGCCTGCGCAAGCCTGCCCTGACCCGCAAGCGTTACGCTCGGGCCAGCCCGCGCCCGATCCGGCGCATTGCAAGCGGAGTAGCTTATGAAGAAACGTCTTATTGCCTTTACCACCATGGCGGCGCTGACGGCGTTTGGCGTCTATGCGCAGGATGCCGAAGACCCGTTTGCCGATGCGGTCGAAACCCGTCACGGCCTGATGCTGCAAATGGCCAGCGATCTGGGCACTTTGGGCGGCATGGCCAAGGGCGAAGTCGCTTACGACAAGGCCACCGCCAGCAAAGCGGCCGCGAATGTGGCGGCGATTGCCTCGGTGATCTCGATGGCGCAGTTCCCGGCGGGCTCCGAGAATGGCAAATCCGCCGACAGCTATGCGCTGGCCGATATCTGGGCCAAGCAGGATGATTTTCTGGCCAAGATCACCGATCTGAACAACGCAGCCGCCGCGATGCAAACCGCAGCCGCCACCGATGGCGATGCGATCAAGGCCAGCATGGCGCAACTGGGCGGCGCATGTTCGGCTTGCCACAAGGCTTACCGTCAGCCCGAAAGCTGATCCGATCCCAATTCAACAAAAACGGCGGCCCGCAAGAGCCGCCGTTTTGCATTTTCAGGGCGCGTGGCGCTATGCGCGCCCCAGCTTTTGCAAACGTGCCGCGCGCAACCGGGCAAAATCATCGCCCGCGTGATAGCTTGACCGCGTGAGCGGCGTGGCCGACACCATCAGAAAGCCCTTGCCGAACGCGGTTTGCTCATAGCTTTTGAACTCATCCGGTGTGACAAACCGATCTACCCGGTGATGTTTCGGGGTGGGTTGCAGATACTGGCCGATGGTCAGAAAATCGACATCCGCCGCGCGCATGTCGTCCATCACCTGATGCACGCCTTGGCGATCCTCACCCAAGCCCACCATGATGCCCGATTTGGTGAACAGGGTCGGGTCGAGTTCCTTGACCTTCTGCAAAATCCGCAACGAATGGAAATAGCGCGCGCCGGGGCGCACGGTGGGGTATAGGCCGGGCACGGTTTCAAGGTTGTGGTTGAACACATCCGGGCGGGCCTCGACCACCTTTTCCAGCGCCGAAGGTGGGCATTTCAGGAAATCCGGCGTCAGAATTTCAATCGTGGTGTTGGGCGCGCGGTGGCGGATGGCGCGAATGGTCTGGGCGAAATGCTCGGCCCCGCCATCGTCCAGATCGTCACGGTCCACGGATGTGATCACCACATGGTTCAGCCCCAACTCGGCCACCGCATGGGCAACCCGCCCCGGCTCGAATGCATCAAGGCTGCTGGGCTTGCCGGTGGCGATGTTGCAGAACGAACAGCCGCGCGTGCAGATCTCGCCCATGATCATCATGGTGGCGTGGCCTTGGCTCCAGCACTCGCCCACATTCGGGCAGCCGGCCTCTTCGCAGACCGTCACCAGCTTTTTCTCGCGCAATATGTCGCGGGTTTTCTTGTAGCCTTCCGAGGTTGGCGCACGCACCCTGATCCAGTCGGGTTTTTTCGGCTGGGCATTGTCAGGCTTGTGCGCCTTTTCCGGGTGGCGTTGATCCGGCAGCTTGAGGTCACGCAACGGTTTTTCCCCCTGAAACGGTGCTGCTTCCCAAATAGTCTGTGCGGCAGGGCTTGGCAACGGCGTTCCGGACATAGGCCCATGCAGGTGTAACAAGGGTAAGGGTTAAGACATGACAAAGAAACTGCTGGCCGAGGCTTTGGGGACGGCGATCCTCGTGCTGTTTGGCTGTGGCGCTGCGGTGATTGGCGGCGCGGATATTGGCTTTACCGGCATCGCGCTGGCCTTTGGTCTGGCGATTGTGGCGGCGGCTTATGGGTTGGGCGCAATTTCGGGCGCGCATCTGAACCCGGCGGTCAGCCTTGGCATGGTGACGGCGGGCCGGATGAGCGTGGCCGAGTTTGTGGGCTATGCTTTGGCGCAAATCGCGGGCGCGATCTTGGGTGCGCTGGTGCTGTATCTGATCGTCTCGGGCAAGCCGGGCTTTGCGATGGGCGAATGGGCGCTTGGCTCGAACGGTTATGGAGCGGGCTATCTGGGCGAATACAGCCTTGCCGCCGCTTTGGTGTTCGAGGCCGTGATGACCTTCCTGTTCGTGACGGTTATTCTGGGGGCCACTGGCGCGGGCTCGGCCGCTGGCTTTGCCGGATTGGCGATTGGTCTGACGCTGACGGCGATCCATCTGGTGGGCATCAACGTGACCGGCGTCTCGGTGAACCCCGCGCGCTCGATTGGCCCGGCGCTGTTTGCAGGCGGTGCAGCCCTGTCGCAGCTTTGGGTGTTCATCGCGGCCCCGCTGGTGGGCGGCGCCGTGGCAGGGCTGGTTTACAAGGCGGGCCTGACCCGCGCCTGATCGGGTTTGCCGATGCCTGAGACGGGCGCAGCCATGCCTGCGCCCGTTTTGGTCAGCTTAGCCGATCAGCGGACCCGAGCGGCCATAGGTTTCATCGTAATGCCGCAACAGGCGTTGCAGGGCGATCCGCAGCACCACCTTGCCGGATCGCGCAGCCCAGCCCAGACGCTGCTCGGCGGTCTCGATGCCCTCCAGAAAGCAGCACACCCGCAGCGCCACGTCGCCCAAACCCGGCCCCAGATCGCGCAAAGCCGCAGCCACCCTGTCGCGCGCAGCGCGGGGGCCTTCGGGGATACCGGCCTCGGCCCGCGTCGCCCCCCGATCCGTTCCGGTCAGAAAGCGCTCCCAGTTCTGCGTCACCCGCGGCCCCATCTGGGCCAGTTCGAAATCCTCACGCAACCGTTCCGCCGCGCCAACCAGTTCGGGCTCCAGATACAGCTTGCCGTCCTTGTCGCGCCTGCGCCCCAGCACCGCCACCGGGCTTTCGGCAAGGTTATAGCGGATGCGGCGGGGCCCTGCGTCATCGGCCACCGCAGCGCCCTCCCAAGCGCCGCCCGGCCCGTCAAACCCGGTCTGCGCCTCGGCAAAACCCTGCGTGCGCGCTTCGGCGTCAATCATCCGCTTCAGCGCCGCGCGGCCCACGCTGCTGATCTCATAGGTGGCCACCCGCCCCGGCTTGCGGCACGAGATCCAGTCCTTCAGCGCAAAAGCCTGCGCGATCACCCGCTCGACCACCGCCGTGCGCGCCGAATGACCATCGGGAAACTCGCGCATCACCACCGCCTTCTCCATATCCGGCGCAAAGGCCAGCATCGCCCCCGGCTCTACCAGACGGCGAAGAATACGTTTGCCCTCTGCGGTGATTGTTGCATCATCGGCAACGATGGTGTTCGGGCGCACTGGTGCGGTCATGGTGTCGACATCCTTGTTGATCGAAGAGAAGCGTGGCTCTGCACCGTTCGCGAGTGCCGAAAGCGCCTCGTCCAGAAGCGGGTCGTCGCGGCGGGTTTCATAGCGCCGCACGGCCCGCATCACCGTCGAGGCATGGCGGCCATCACGACGCGCAAGTGCCCGATATGATTGACCATCTTCGGTATGATCAAGATAAAGCCGCACCGCATCAGGCAGCCATCCGGGCAGGCTTTGCAGCGAAGAGAGATTGCTTTGCATCGTATGTTGCCGCGCGTCTGCGCCTTCCTGATCAAACCTTGCCGAAACGTTAACAAGCGTGGAAGGCATTGATTACCCAATCGTTAATTTCTGAGCCTTCTGCGATAATTGTTTATAAATCTTAAACAATCTCGGAACCTCGCGCGCGCTGCAAACTGGCTTTGCGCAACGCCCGGTTGTGCCGTGCTATGCAAGTTCCACCACTCATGGAGACTTGCCAAATGACCGATTTCCGCGCCCTGCTTGAAACCCTGCGCCGTCCGCGCATGTTGATCCGCGCCGCCCGCTGCGGCGTGCTGGATTACCGCCGCGAGCGTGATCTGAAACGTCTGGTCGATAGCACCCCCACGCCCGAACGCGCGGTAACCCGGCTTCTGGCCGAGGAAGAGCGGCTGGAAGACATCCGCATCAGCGGCGAGGCCAGCTATTCGGTTGCCCGCCATATCGAAGTGTTGATCGCCCTGATTGCCGAGGTGCGTCTGCTGCCGCGCAGCCCGACCGCGATCTGAGCATGAAAAAGGCCCGCATTGCTGCGGGCCTTCTGCACCAGAACCGGGTCACTTATTAACCCGTTCAGTATATCACATGAACGCGTCAGGCATTGACGCCTTTTTGCGCGCCACATAATCGTCGATGCTTTCGCGCACGCCCTCGTCAATCGCGGGGGCCACGTAATCCGACAGCATTTTCTTGGCGCGTTCCGCCGCAAGCGTTTGGGTGTCGCGCGCGCCTTCCTCGGCCCAGGTCTCGAACGGCTTGTAATCAAACAGATCCGAGCGCCAGAACGCGGTCTTGAAGTTGGCTTGGGTATGCTCGCAGCCCAGAAAGTGGCCACCGGGGCCCACTTCGCGGATCGCATCCATCGCCTGCCCGTTGGTGTCCATCATCACACCCTGCGCCAGATGGTGCAGCGTGCCCAACTGGTCGGCGTCCATCACGAACTTCTCAACCGACGACACCAGCCCGCCTTCCAGCCAGCCGCAGGAATGCAGCATGAAGTTGACACCCGCCAGCAGCGCCATGTTCAGGCTGTTCGCGGTTTCATACGCCGCCTGCGCATCCGGCAGTTTCGATCCGCAGAACGACCCGCCCGAACGATACGGCAGCCCCAACCGCCGCACCAACTGCCCCGCGCCATAGGTGATGTGTGCTGCTTCCGGCGTGCCAAAGGTCGGCGCGCCCGAGTTCATGTCGATCGAGGTCACAAACGCCCCCGCGATCACCGGAGAGCCGGGGCGCACCAGCTGGCTATAAGACACACCCGCCAAAATCTCGGCCAACACCTGGGTCAGCGTGCCCGCCACCGTCACCGGGGCCATAGCACCCCCGACGATGAACGGCGAGACGATGCTGGCCTGATTGTTGGCGGCATAAACCTCCAGCGCGCCCATCATGATGCCGTCAAAGGTCATCGGCGAGTTGATGTTGATCAGGCTGGTCATCACGGTGTTCTGATCGACAAAATCCGCGCCGAACAACAGCTTCGACATCTCAATCGAATCCGCCGCCCGCGAAGGTTCCGTCACCGACCCCATATAGGGCTTGTCCGACAGCACCATATGCGCGCGCAGCATGTCCAGATGGCGCTTGTTCACCGGGATATCCGTCGGCTCACACACCGTGCCGCCGGAATGGTGCAGCCATTTCGACATATAGCCCAGCTTCACGAATTTCTCGAAATCCGCCAGCGTCGCATAGCGCCGCCCGCCTTCCAGATCACGCACGAAGGGCGGGCCATAAACTGGCGCCAGCACCAGATTGCGCCCACCGACTTCGACATTCCGCTCGGGGTTGCGGGCGTATTGCGTATAGGTTTTCGGCGCGGTCGAACACAGCTTGCGCGCCAGCCCCCGCGGAATATGCACCCGCTCGCCGCGCACATCTGCGCCCGCTTCGCGCCACCGCACCAGCGCCGCTTCGTTTTCCACGAAATTGACGCCGATCTCTTCCAACACGGTTTCCGCGTTGTGTTCGATGATCTGCAAGGCTTCTTCGTTCAGGATCTCGAAATTCGGAATGTTGCGCTGGATGAATTTCGCCGTCTCGAACGACACCGCCGTGCGCTCTGCCCGCCGGGTTGCCCCACCGCCGCCGCGCGCCCGCCGACCACCAGCTTGTGCATCATCGCTCATCGAAGGTCTCCATCCTCAGCCGCCCATGCGGCACTGTTTTGCTGCCCTTATGCCGCGAACCCAAGCGCCTCCGCCCCCCGAATACGCCGCATAAACGCCAAAACCGACATGTTCCCACCCTGATTGCGACTTTCCCCCTTCATCTTGGCAGAAATACTCTCAAGGGGGTGAGGCGGCACGCCGAGGGGGGCTGAAAGGCCCCCTTCCCGCGTGATCCGCACAAAAATCCCGCCAAACGATCTTGCTTCTGTCGCCTCCAAAGGCTACGCGAGGCCATGACACAGCATCAGCGCCTCCTCATCATCGACTTCGGCTCTCAGGTCACGCAACTGATTGCGCGCCGCCTGCGCGAGTTGAACGTTTATTGCGAAATCCACCCCTATAATAAGGTCGATGACGCGTTCCTGCAAAGCTTCGCGCCGCAAGCGGTGATCCTGTCGGGTGGCCCGGATTCGGTGACGCGGCAAGGCTCCCCCCGCGCGCCCGAAGCGCTGTGGTCCTTCGGCGTCCCGGTCTTGGGCATCTGCTACGGCCAACAGACGATGATGCAGCAACTCGGCGGCCTCGTCGAACACGGCCACGGCACCGCCGAATTCGGCCGCGCTTTCGTCACGCCCACCGCTGAAAGCCTGTCGATCCTCGATGGCTGGTTCGCAGATGGCCGCGAACAAGTCTGGATGAGCCACGGCGACCATGTCTCGAAAATCGCCCCCGGTTTCCAAGTCTATGGCACCTCGCCCAACGCCCCCTTCGCCGTCACCGCCGACCCCGCCCGCCACTTCTACGCCGTGCAGTTCCACCCCGAGGTGCATCACACACCGAAGGGCGCGAAACTCTACGAAAACTTCGTCCGCCTCGCAGGCTTTACCGGCGACTGGACGATGGGCCTTTACCGCGAACAAGCCATCGCCGCGATCCGGCAGCAGGTTGGCGACAAAAAGGTGATCTGCGCTTTGTCGGGCGGCGTTGACAGTTCCGTCACCGCCATCCTGATCCACGAATCCATCGGCGACCAACTCACCTGCGTCTTCGTCGATCACGGCCTGCTGCGTCTGGGCGAGGCTGAACAGGTCGTCGCGATGTTCCGCGACAACTACAACCTCAACCTGATCCACGCCGACGAATCCGAGCTGTTCCTCGGGCGCTTGGAAGGCGTCTCCGACCCCGAGCGCAAGCGCAAGATCATCGGTGGCCTGTTCATCGACGTGTTCCAGAAATACGCCAACGGGATCGAGGGCGCAGAATTTCTCGCCCAAGGCACGCTTTACCCCGATGTGATCGAATCTGTCTCGTTCTCCGGCGGCCCCTCTGTCACCATCAAATCGCACCACAACGTCGGCGGCCTTCCCGAAAAGATGGGCCTCAAACTGGTCGAACCGCTGCGCGAACTCTTCAAAGACGAAGTCCGCGCCTTGGGCCGCGAACTCGGCCTGCCGGCGAGCTTCATCGGCCGCCACCCCTTCCCCGGCCCCGGCCTCGCCATCCGATGCCCCGGCGAAATCACAGTCGAAAAACTCGACATCCTGCGCCAAGCCGATGCGGTCTATATCGACCAGATCCGCAAACACGGCCTCTACGATGACATCTGGCAAGCCTTCGCCGCCATCCTGCCGATGAAAACCGTGGGCGTGATGGGCGATGGGCGCACCTATGACTACGCCGTTGGCCTGCGCGCGGTGACAAGCGTGGATGGCATGACCGCCGACACCTACCCGTTCACCCACGATTTCCTCGGCGAAACCATGACCCGCATCATCAACGAGGTCAAAGGCGTCAACCGGGTGTTCTACGACATCACCTCAAAGCCGCCCGGCACGATCGAACTCGAATGATCAGACTGCGGGGCCACCTCATCTGCGCCACAGCGGAAGAATCAGCCGCTGTGGCGGCCCATGTCGCAGAACACACCCGGCTCAGCCGCGCCGAACCGGGTTGCCTGTCGTTTGAAGTCACCCCCACTGATGACCCTCTGGTCTGGGAAGTGATGGAAAGCTTCCGCACGCAGGAAGATTTCAACGCACATCAAACCCGCACCCGCGCCAGCGCCTGGTTCGAAGCCACCCGCAGCATCCTGCGCGATTTCCGCGTCGAAGCCATCGGCGACTAACGCGCCGCAGCGTTTCATCTGTCCATAAATATCCCGGGGGGCGGCGCAAGCCGGGGGGCTGGCCCCCCTTCCACCGCATCCACCACCGCAGCGGCACAAATCCATCCCCGGCAGCGCCGACGCAAGGGGCTCGATGCCCCGCGCGACGGCTCCTGCTTATCGGTCAGACAAACTTGCCATGCGCCACAATCTGCGCCAGCGGCAGACGGTCGTTCGGCGCTTCACGGGCCTGCAACGCTTCGGGCAGCTTTTCGATGTCGCCATGCTCGCCCACCGCCACAACGCAATGCAGCACATACCCCTCCGGCAACTTCAGGTTTTTCGCCAGCACATCGCCGTCATACCCCGCCATCGCATGCGCAACCAACCCGGCGTGATGCGCCTGCAAAGCCAGATAACCCCAGGCGGTGCCCGCATCAAAGGTATGTGACGGATTGGGATTAGCCTTGCCGTCTTTCTGAGCGGTGCTGGCCGAGGCCACAACCACCAAAGCCGCCGCCTTTTCCGCCCAAGACCGGTTGAACGGCACCAAAGCCTCGGCAATCTTGCCGAAAGCCGCATCGCCGCGCAAGCCGTAGGCAAAGCGCCAAGGCTGAATGTTCGACGCCGAAGGCGCCCAACGCGCAGCCTCCAGCACCGCCATCACCTCCGCTTCCGTCAGGGTCTTTTCGGTAAAGCCGCGCGGCGAGAATCGGCTGGTGAATTGCGCATGGATCGGATGGTCGGCCTTGCGGGTGTTCTTGATGGCGGTGTGAGCGGTCATAACGGGTCCATGTTCAGATCATACTGCCTCAGACATAACGCCGCAGGCGCTTGCAGCAAGGGCGCGCAGCGCATAGCTGCTGTGCCAAAATGCACGCAACGCGGCCTCTGGCAAAGCGCCGCTGATCGCGATAAGCCTGCGCTTATGTCCGGGCTTTCGCAAAACTTCCTGTTTCGCCATCGTGATTTCGGCCTGTTCTGGGGCGGAATGGCCCTGGTGAACATCGCGGCCCAGATCGAAGCCGTCACCATCGGCTGGCAAATCTACGCATTGGGGCGGGCCACGCTGTCGATCGAAGAAAGCGCGTTTCTGGTCGGCATGGTCGGCCTGTGCCAATTTCTGCCGCTGTTCGTCCTTACCCTTTGGGCTGGATCACTCGCCGACCGCTATTCCCGCCGCCGCATCGTGATGCTGGCGCTGCTGGCCGAAACAGTCGGCGTGCTGGGGCTGGTGGCGCTCGCGCTGCACCCCGAGCCGGGCTTCACCGCCATTTTCGCCATCGCCGCCCTGTTCGGCGCCGCGCGCGCCTTCCTGTCGCCTGCGGCCTCGGCCTTGGTGCCGATGCTGGTGCCGAAAGCCGACATGCCGCAGGCGATTTCGCTGAAAAGCCTAAGCTGGCAAGGCGCTGTGATCATCGGGCCATGGCTGGGCGGTATGCTCTGCGCCATCTCGACCGCCGCTGCCTACACCACCACCGCCGCCCTTTACCTCCTCGGCATCGCGGTGATCCTGCTGATGCGCGCCAACACCACACCCGAGCGGCAACCGGGCAGCCCATGGGCGCAGATCAAAGAGGGCCTCGCCTACACCTTCCACAACAAGATCGTGTTCGGCGCGATCTCGCTGGATCTGTTCGCGGTGCTGCTGGGCGGGGCTACCGCCCTGCTGCCTGCTTTCGCCAGCGACATCCTGCATGTCGGGCCCGAGGGCTTTGGCATCCTGCGCTCTGGCCCGGCGATTGGCGCGGTGCTGATGGCGCTGGCGCTGGCGCGCTGGCCGCTCAAACGCCGCGCCGGGGTGCGGATGTTCTGGGCGGTGGCGGCCTTTGGTCTGGCAACCGTGGTGTTTGGCCTATCAAAAAACATGTATCTGTCGGTCGCGGCCCTCGCCGTGCTGGGGGCTGCCGACATGATCTCGGTCTATGTGCGCCAAACCCTGGTGCAGATCGTCACCCCCGATCACATGCGCGGGCGGGTGTCTTCGGTATCTGGCCTGTTTATCTCGGGCTCGAACGAGTTGGGCGAGTTCGAATCCGGCGTGGTTTCCCGCTTCCTTGGCCCGGTTGGGGCTGCGGTGTTCGGCGGCATCGGCACGATGATCGTCACCGGCACATGGGCCTGGATGTTCCCCGCCCTGCGCAAAGCTGACCGTCTGGACGGCTCCACCCCCGACACCGAAACCATCCAGCCCCATTCGATAACCTCGCAGGTCAGCCAATGACCGCGCCGCTTTCCCCGGCGATCCGCGCGGCCCTGTGGATGATCGGCTCGATCCTCGCGTTCTCGGCGATGGCGATTGCCGCCAAGCAGATCGGCAACCGCCACGACAGTTTTGAGATCATGACCGTGCGCTCCGCCGTGGGCTTTGTGCTGGTGCTGGCACTGGCCACCGCCACGGGTCGGCTGCACGACATCAACGCCCGCAACCTCGGCGGCCACGCCCTGCGCAACATTATCCACTTCACCGGGCAAAACCTGTGGTTCTGGGCGCTGACGATGATCCCGCTCGCCCAGCTTTTCGCCATCGAATTCACCTCGCCGCTTTGGGTCGTTCTGCTCGCCGCCCTGCTATTGGGAGAGCGGTTGACCCGCATCCGCCTGTTTGCAGCCGCCTTGGGCTTTGTTGGCGTGCTGATCGTCGCCCACCCCGACCTTGCCCATCTTAACCCCGGCGTGCTGGCGGCGGCAGGCTCGGCGTTTTGTTTTGCCGCAACCAATGTGGTCACCAAAAAGCTGACCGCGGGCCTGTCTATCCTGTGCATCCTGTTCTGGCTGACGCTGATGCAGTTTTTCATGGGCCTTGGCGCGGCGCTGCTGGACGGTGTCTTTCACCTGCCCACCGCCGCCACGCTGCCGTGGCTGTGCGTGATCGGTCTTGCCGGGGTAAGCGCGCATTACTGCGTCACCGCCGCGTTGAAGCTGGCCCCCGCCTCTTACGTGATGCCGCTGGATTTCCTGCGCCTGCCGCTGATCGCGGTCGTCGGTGCCGTGGTTTACGCCGAGCCGTTTGATCCTTACGTCGTCCTCGGCGCTGTGGTGATTTTTGCCGGGATCTGGCTGAACATCCGCAGCGAAATCCGCTCCAAAGGCCACACCCACCCAATCACAACCCCGTGACGCCGCGTCATTGATTGACCGATCCGCAGCCTTGCGCTTAGCGTGACATATCACCGCACCAACCGCATCAACCCACGGCAAAGCTGGGACATGCCAAGGCGCTGCATCGCTTTCGGGGAGGACACCATGAAGCACATCATCACAGCCCTTGGCGCTTTGGCCATGACCACGACACTCGCGCAGGCAGGTGGTATTGATCGTTCTGGACAAGACGTCGGGATTCTGTTTGAAAAGGGCCGCATCGTCGAACTCAGCTTTGGCAATGTGACACCAAACGTCAAAGGGACCGATGTGCTCGGCAACAAGATCGGCAATGTGGCTGACAGCTTTATTCAGGGCAGCATCGGCTTCAAGGCAGATATCAACGACAAACTTTCTTACGCTGTAATCCTCGACGCGCCCTTTGCTGCCGACATCGAATACGGCGGCAGCCCCGCCGCAACGATGCTGGGCGGCACCACCGCGACCGCCAACTCTACCGCTTTGACCGGTCTGCTGCGTTACAAATTCGATGACCGGACGAGCGTTTACGGCGGCCTGCGCCTGCAACAGGCCTCGGCGCATATCGACCTGCGTGGCTTGGCTTACGGCGGGTTGAACGGCTATTCGGTTGATCTGGGCACCGATAATAAGGTGGGCTATGTCGTCGGCGCAGCTTACGAGATTCCGGATATCGCCTTGCGGGTCGCCCTGACCTACAACTCCGAAATCGAGCATAACTTCGACACGGTTGAAACTGTCGGTCCGTTCCCGTTTGGTGTTGGCAAAACCAAGGTGAAAACCCCGCAGTCCGTCAACCTTGATTTCCAAAGCGGTATTGCCAAGGATACTCTGGTTTTCGGCTCGGTCCGTTGGGCCGACTGGTCGTCGTTCACCCTGAACCCGGCCTCGTTCACGGCAGTGTCGCCTGGTGGCTTGATCGATCTGGAAGACACCGTGACCTACACCCTGGGCATCGGCCGCAAGTTCAACGAAACCTGGTCGGGCGCGTTCTCGCTGACCTATGAAGACAAGGCCAACCCGCTGGTCTCGCCACTTGCTCCGACCAATGGCTTCTTCGGGGCCACGATTGCGGGCGTTTACACCAAAGACAACATGAAGATCACCGCTGGCATCAACTACACCCATTTGGGCGACGCCAAACCTGAAACCGGCACGCCAGATGTGGCGCGGGCAGACTTCACCGGCAACGATGCGGTGGGCGTTGGCGTAAAGGTCGCCTTCACCTTCTGAACAGCCGAGTTTTTTCATACGGCCCTGCAGTTTTGCGGGGCCGTTTCTCATTTGCGAAGCCCCCGTTTGCGCGTTAACAAAGCGCCACAAAAGGCCAGCGGAGGGCGCGATGATCTACACATCAGGACAAGACTATCGCGCGTCACCCCAAAAGCGGGTGCTGCTGTTTGGCATGTCGGGCTTGGGCAAGACCTACCTCGCCAACATGCTGCGCGATGCGGGCCAAGCCGGCGCGGGCGGTTGGTTTCACTATTCGGTCGATTACCGCATCGGCACCCGCTACATGAACGAATTCATCGCCGATAATTTCAAGCGCGAGGCGATGAAAGTGCCCTTGCTGCGCGAGTTGCTGATGTCGGATTCGGTCTATATCGCCTCGAACATCACCTTCAACAACCTCGCGCCCTTGTCCACCTACCTTGGCAAGCCGGGCGATCCGGCGCGTGGCGGCATCGCCTTTGCCGAATATCAGCGCCGTCAGGCCGAACATGCGCAGGCCGAAATCTCGGCCATGCTCGACGTGCCGCGCTTTGTGGAACGTGCGCAGAATATCTACGGATATCAGAACTTTATCTGCGATACTTCAGGTTCAATCTGCGAAGTGGTTGATGCTGAAAACCCCGCCGATCCGGTGATGCGCGCACTGGCGGACAATCAACTTCTGGTCTGGATCAAAGGCTCGGATGCCCACAAGGCCGAACTGGCCCGCCGCTTTGATCGCAGTCCCAAGCCGATGTATTACCGCCCGGATTTCTTGTTGAAGTTATGGGCGGAATACCTTGATCAGCAAAGCAAATCCGCGACAGAGGTCGATCCCGACGCCTTCCTGCGCTTTGGCTATGCGCGCCTGCTTGACCACCGCCAGCCGCGTTATGCCGCAATGGCGCGCTGGGGCATCACCGTGACCGCCGAGGAAGTCGCGCAGGTGAAAACCCCCGCCGATTTCGATGACATGATTGCGACCGCCCTTGATCGCCCCCAAACCCACGCCTAACTCTCGATAAAATCAGGATAAACCCATGCCGATCACCCTGCCCGCCACCCTGCCCGCCTTTGACGTTCTGCGGAACGAAGGCGTCATGGTGATGTCGCCCGAACGGGCGCAGGCGCAGGAAATCCGGCCCCTGCGCATCGGTCTTCTCAACCTGATGCCGAAGAAAATCCAGACCGAGAACCAATTTGCCCGCCTGATCGGGGCGACGCCCTTGCAGATTGATTTCCAACTGATCCGCATGTCGGAACATCAGGCGAAAAACACCGCCGCCGACCACATGGAAACCTTCTACCGCCCGTTTCAGGATGTGAAATCCGAGAAATTCGACGGCCTGATCATCACCGGCGCCCCCATCGAACATCTGCCGTTTGAAGACGTCACCTATTGGGACGAACTTTGCGAGGTGATGGATTGGACGCAGACCAACGTGTTCTCGACCTTTGGCGTCTGCTGGGGCGGCATGGCGATGATCAACCATTTCCACGGCGTGAAAAAGCACATGCTCGATCACAAGGCCTTCGGCTGCTTCCGCCACCAGAACCTTGCGCCCACCTCGCCCTTCCTGCGCGGGTTTTCCGATGATTTCGTGATCCCCGTCAGCCGTTGGACCGAGATGAAACAGCCCGAGATTGATGCCGCCCCCGGCCTGCGCACCCTGCTTGGCAGCGATCAGGTCGGCCCCTGTCTGGTGGAAGACCCCGCGCACCGCGCGCTTTATATTTTCAACCATTTCGAATACGACAGCGACACGCTGAAGCAGGAGTATGACCGTGACGTCGCCGCAGGCACCCCGATCAATGTGCCGGATAATTACTACCCGAACGACAATCCCGCCCTACCTCCGCTGAACCGCTGGCGCAGCCACGCGCATTTGCTTTACGGCAACTGGATCAACGAAATTTATCAGGGCACGCCTTATGAGATGGCAGAAATTGGCCGCTAAGCTGTTGATAAGCGCCGCCCTTCTGGGCGGTGTCGCGGTTGCAACCCAGTGGCGGGCGCAGGTGCGCGAGGCCGCGATCATGGCCGAATATCCGCCAGAGGGTCAGTTTCTGACCGTCAACGGCGCGCAAGTGCATGTCTATGTATCGGGCCAAGGCCCCGACCTGATCCTGATCCACGGTGCTTCCGGCAATGCCCGCGACATGACCGTGGCGCTGGCCGCCGATCTGGAAAAATCCTACCGCGTTATTGCCTTTGACCGCCCCGGCCTTGGCTGGTCAGACCCGATCCCCGACCAATCCATCCGCGGCCAAGCCCTGCATCTGTCGGCGGCCGCCGCGCAACTCAATGTCAAAAACCCGATCATCGTCGGCCAAAGCTATGGCGGCTCTGTCACCCTCGCCTGGGCGCTGTTCGCGCCCGTCAAACCCCGCGCGCTGGTGCTGATCTCTGCCCCCTCGCTGCCTTGGCCCGGCCCGCTGGATATCTTTTACCGGCTGACCGCCAACCCGGTAGGCTCGGCCCTCATCCCGCCGCTGGCCACCGCCTTCACCCCCGACAGCTATCTGCAAACCACCATCGCAAGCATTTTCGCCCCCGATCCGGTGCCCCCCGGCTATGCCCGCGCCATCGCCGCCGAACTGACCCTGCGCCGAAGCGCCCTGCGCGCCAATTTCGCGCAGGTGAACAGCCTGCGCCCCGAAATCGTCGCGCAAGAACCGCTTTATCCGCAACTGACCCTGCCAATCGAGATGATCCACGGCACAGCAGACACCATTGTGCCGCTGCATATCCACTCCGAACCCTTCGCCACGCGGATGCCCAACGCGCATCTCACCATCATTCCCGGCGCGGGCCACATGCCGCACTACAGCCACCGGGCCGAGACACTGGCCGCAATCGAACGCGCCGCATTGCGCGCGCCACTGCAATCGCCATAGTGGGGCCAAACCCCAAGCTGGAGGAAACCATGGACCTGCCCTTTGACGGCGCGATCAGCCGCTATTTCAAGGAAGCCGCCCCGAAAGAGGTGCGCAAGACCATCGAAAAGGCCAGCAAGGATGAAATCCTGTGGAAGGAATATCCCTACCGCGAGGAGATGAAGAAATCCGACTATAAAACGCATATGGAAGCGCTTCAGGTGCAACTGGTGCGCATGGCCGCCGACATCAAGGCCACCGGCAAGCGCATGGTGGTGGTGTTCGAAGGTCGCGATGCCGCAGGCAAGGGTGGTGCTATTTCTGCTGCGCACGAAAACCTCAACCCGCGTGTCGCGGGCATTGTGGCGCTGTCAAAACCCACCGAGCGTGAGGCCGCGCAGTGGTATTTCCAGCGCTACGTCGATTGGCTGCCCGCCGCAGGAGAGATCGCCTTCTTCGACCGTTCCTGGTATAACCGCGGCATTGTCGAGCATGTTTTTGGCTTTTGCACCCCCGAACAGCGCGCGAAGTTCTTCCGGCAACTGCCTGAATTTGAACGGATGTTGGTGGATGAAGGCATCATCCTTGTCAAACTTTGGCTTGAGGTCGGTCAGGCCGAACAGTTGCATCGCTTTCTCGACCGCGAGCAAGACCCGCTGAAGCAATGGAAGCTTTCCCAGATCGACATTGATGGCTTGGCGAAATGGCAGGAATATTGCGCGGCGATTGATGAGACTTTCGCGCAAAGCCATTTCAAATACGCGCCTTGGACGGTGATCTTGTCGGATGACAAACTGCGCACCCGCATCTGTGCCATCCAGAACATCCTGCTGTCGGTCGATTACAAGGGCAAGGATCTGGCGGTGATCGGCGAGATTGACAAGAACATCTGCGGCGGCCCCAAAATCCGGCCAAAAGGGTGAAACGTGGCTACCATCACGGCAATCTGCGGCAAGCCTTGGTCGAAGCAGCCCTGACGCTGATCGCAGACCAAGGCCCGAACGGCTTTACCCTGTCCGAAGCCGCCAAGGCCGCCGATGTCACCCCCGCCGCCGTCTATCGCCATTTCGCCGGCCGCGATGATCTGATCGCCGAGGTCGCGCGCCAAGGCTACGACATTTTCGCAGCCCTAATGGAGTTCGCCTATAACAACGGCCAGCCCACCGCTTTGGCGGCGTTTGAGGCCACCGGCCGCGCCTATCTGGCCTTCGCGCGCAAATATCCGGGGCATTACATGGCGATGTTCGAATCCGGCCTTAGCCTGCAAGCCCACCCCGACCTGGCCATCGTGGCACAAAAAGCCCGCGCGGTGCTGGAACAGGCCGCCGAGCATCTGTCGCAACACCTGCCCGTCGGTAAACGCCCGCCGTCGTCGATGTTTTCGGCGCATATCTGGGCGATGAGCCACGGCGTTGTCGAGCTTTACATGCGCGGCGCACCCGGTGCCAAAAGCCCATTCCCGCCCGAAGACCTGCTCGAGGCTGGCATCGGCATCTACCTGCGCGGCCTTGGCCTGTTGCGCCCCGACGCCTAAAAGAACCCCGCCCCGCTGGCATCGCCCAAGGCATAGCCACGCTGATGCAGCCGGGCCAGCAGGCGCGGCAGATCTTCGGGGCGGTCTTCAAGGCAGAAAAGCTGCAAATACCAATGCAAAAACCCGGCATGGGGCCAATCCCGCGCCATCGCCGCCGCGAGTGCCCCCGGCATCTGCGCCGCATCGGTCAGCGTGATCGCGTTTTGCCAAAAATCCACCTGCCCGCCCAGCACCACCGGCTTGCCGTGCAAAAACGCCTCAAACCCCACCGCAGAACTGAGCGTCAGCGCGCAATCGCAGGCCGCCAGCAGATCGTGGATCGAGGCTGTAACCACATGCACGCCCTGCGACGGGTCGTGATAGCGGCTTAGGGTTTCCAATTCGTCAAAACTCTGGTTCGGATGCGGCTTGATATACAAGGCCCGCTGCCCCTTGGCCGCAATCGCGGCTTCAATCATCTGCGGCACGCTCAGGTAATGCGCGTGATGCTTTGGCGGTTTGAAATCCTGCGCGAAAAACGCCAGACACCCCGGCTCGATCGCTTCGGCCCCGCGCGGCGCTTGTTCAAACTTGCTGCGGTTCTGGCTGACAAACTCGGATTGCAGCTTTGCCAAAAACCGCTCGGCCTTGCGCTTTGGCACCGCTTCGGCATCAAACGGCGCCAGCCTTGCCAAGCTGTTGTTGCGCGTGCCGATCTGATCGAAAAACCAATAGCCGCGCACATAGCTGGGCACACAGTGGAAAATGTTGCGCGCGTAGAACGGGCGATCTTCCATGAACACATGCAGATGCTGCGGAAAATCGGCGGCAATCTCGTGCTGGCCCGCAGCAGCGTCCAGCACCTCCACCCGCCAGCCCTGCCCGCGTGCGTGATCGGCAAAGGCGGTCAGCAGTTTGAAATGCCGCTTTTCCAGCGCCTGCGCCAGTTTGGCGCGGGCGTGAAAGAACAGCGTCGGCGGCAGATCGGCCAGCCGATCCGGTGTCAGCATCAGCGGAACAGCACCAGCGCCCCCGGCGACCATGCCACCCGCGTTTGCGTGCCAATATCCAGCACGGGCCGCCCGAACACGTTGCGCATCGACAGCCGCATCGGCTCTGTCGTGCCCTCCAGCCGGATATCGTAATAGGTCATGTCGCCGTAATAGACGACCTCGACCACCTCGGCGCGGCTTTCGCGGTCGGTTGCGGTTTGGCCATCAAACAGGATGGTCAACGTTTCAGGCCGGAACCCAATCGACGCCCCCGCCCCGCCCGGCGCAGACGAGACCTGTTCGGCATCCAAAGTCAGGCGGCCAAAGCCCTTGGCCTCCACCTCCACCTTGCCATCCATTTCGGACAGGATCTCGGCGGGCAGGAAATTCATCGTGCCGATGAAATCCGCCACCTTGCGGCTGTTCGGACGCCTGTAGAGCGTCTCGGGGTCCGCCAGTTGCGCGATTTCGCCCTCAAACATCACCGCAATCCGGTCCGACATCACCAGGGCTTCTTCCTGATCATGCGTCACCAGAATAAAGGTGATGCCCACCTGCCGCTGCAGCTTGATCAACTCCATCTGCATCTGTTCGCGCATCTTCTTGTCCAAGGCGCTAAGGGGCTCGTCCAGCAGCAACACCTTTGGCTTCAGGATCAGCGCCCGCGCCAAAGCCACCCGCTGCCGCTGCCCGCCCGAAAGGGCATGCGCCGCCCGCGCGCCGTAGCCTTTCAGGCCCACCATCTCCAGCGCTTCCGCCACCGCCGCATCCTTCTCGGCCTTGGAGCGCGGGTCTTTGCGCAAACCAAACCCCACATTCTGCGCCACCGTCAGATGCGGAAAGATCGCGTAGGATTGGAACACCATATTGGTCGGCCGCACATTGGCCGGCACATGCGCCATATCCTTGCCGTCAATCATCACCACGCCCGAGGAAATCCCCTCAAACCCGGCAATGGTGCGCAAAAGCGTGGTCTTGCCACAGCCCGACGGCCCAAGCAGGCTGAAAAACTCGCCCGCCTTGATCGTCGCGGTGATGCCGCGCAGGGCGTGGTAATCGCCATAATACTTATGAACGTCTTTGAACTCGATCATGGTTTGACCGGGGGTAGCCGATTTTTCAGACGTCACAGGAAGCCTCCAGTATCCTTACCACCGGTTTTGGCGATGCCACGGCGGCGGAAATATTCTGCGGTTGCAAGCAAAGCGATGGACAGACAGACCAATATCGTCCCCAACGCCAGAATGACCGGCACGTTCTGCGGAAAGCGGAACTGGCCAAAGATATAGACCGGCAGGGTGTTTTCATTGCCCGCCAGAAAGAACGCCATGATGAATTCATCAAGGCTGATGGTGAAGGTGATCAGCAGCGATGAGATGATCCCCGGCAGCACCAGCGGCAAGATCACCAAGCGGAACGCCGAAATCGGGGTTTCGCCCAGATCATAGGCCGCCTCCTCCAGCGACTGATCCAAGCTTTGAAACGCCGCCGACAAGATCGCGATGGAAAATGGCGTGCAGACCAGCACATGCCCCAAAATCACCGTGAACAGGCTCAGCGGCATCCCTATCCCCAGCAGCACCGTCAGCAGCGCCACCGCAAGGATGATATCCGGCATCACCAACGGCAGCATGATCAGCCCCATCAGCGGCGTCTTGAACGGAAACGCATAGCGGCTGGACGCGCGCGAGGCGAAAATCCCCAGGCAGGTCGAAATCACCGCCGCACTACAGCCAATGATCAGCGAGTTTTTCAGCGCATGATGCAGCGCCGGATCATCCCACAGCTTGCCAAACCACGCCGTTGTAAAGCCGTTCAGCGGAAACGCCACCGTGGTGGCATTGTTGAACGCAAAGATCGGCAGCAGCACGATCGGCGCATAAAGGAAGATCAGATAGAAAATCGTATAGCCGCGAAACCAACCGCCCTTCATCGCTTATTCCCCTTCAAGAACCGCCGGTTCATAAACAAAAACAACAGGCTGACCGCCATCACCAAGGCCATCGACGACACCGCAAGCGCCGAGCCCAGCGGGTAATTGTCCAGCTTTTTGTAGTTCAACTCGACCAGATTGGCGACCATCTTGCCCTCTGGCCCGCCCACAAGGCTTGGCGTCACATAGTCGCCAATCGTCGGGATGAACACGATCAACACCGAGGAAATCACCCCCGGCATCGCCAAGGGCAGCGTCACCCGCCAGAACGTCATGAACGGGCTTTCCCCCAGATCGCGCCCGGCTTCGAGGAACGAGCGGTCGATCTTCTCCAAACTCACGAAAATCGGCAGGATCGCAAACGGCGCATAGGCATGCGCCAGCGTGATCACCACCGAATTGAGGTTATAAAGCAGCCAGGTGATCGGTTCCTGAATAAGCCCCAGCTCCAGCAGCCCGTAGTTGATCGGCCCGCCGGTGCCCAAAATCACCTTCCACAAAAACACCCGGATCAGATAGCTGGTCCAGAACGGAATGGTGATCAAAAACAGCCACAGCGATTTTTTCGACGGGCTGACGTAAAAGCTGACGTAATAGGCCACCGGAAACGCCAGCAGCACCGTCACCGCCGTCACCAGCATCGACACCAGCAAAGATCGCCACATCAGCGTCAGCGCCAGTGGGTCCGACCACACGCCTTTGTAGGTCTGCGCCTCGGTCAGAACGCCGTTGACATCCTTGTAGGAATGGCACTCGCCCACATAGTTACACAACTGAAAACGCGGGATAATCTGCAAATACCCGTCGGTCATGAAGCTGTAGGCGACGATCATCGCCAGCGGTGCCGCCAGCAGCAAAATCGCGTAAATCGCTGTGGGGCTGATCATCAACAGCCCGCTTGCGGCCTCTGATCCCCAGAAGCGCAGCTTTGGTTTCGATTGCATCCCGTCCCCCTGTTGCACCTTGGCTGGCACTTTTGGCGTATTTTGATCAAATTAAGCCGATCCCACAAAACCGCGCAAGCTTTAAGTGATCGCAGACCTTGACTGATCATTGCCGCCAACATCGGGGCACGCAAGCGAAACAGGCGGCGTTCAGATGCGTTCGATCTGAATTGCCCGCTTTTTAAGCTCGTCATACAGGCTTGCCAGCACCCGTTGCGCCCCGACAGCCGCCTGCAACGCATCCGAGATCACCTCGTCGCCCGCGCCATCCGACACCCGCCAGACCAGACGCTGCTTGCCGCCATCGTCATAGACGATCTCGGTCAGGCCTGCGCGCGACTTGCGCATCCCCAGAAAATCCGCGCCCGCACCCGGCGCGTGAAACGTGGTTTGAAGTCCCATTGTTCGGGCCTTTCTTTGACTGCTCCGGCCCTTTTCGCAGGCCTTGAGCAGAATTTTGCGCGCGGCAGGGCTTTCGGTCAATTCACCCGCGCAAGATTGTGTCGCAGCCTGAGTCCGGAAAGCCACACATTCACACCGCCCCATCACACCGCCATGTCATTGGGCGGGCGCGGCAGCATATAGCCCATCGCCGCCAACCCCGCATCAAGCTGTTGGCGTGGAATACCCCCCGCAATCGCCAAGCGCACCGCGTTCGGCGCGCGCCCGTTGCTCATCGCATATTGGTCAGCGGCGCGCAGCAGAACGCCTTGCTCCTCGGCCATGCGGGTGAAGGTATAGGCCCGCCAGCCCTGTGGCAGCCGCAGCCAGGCAAAGGGGATGCCCCTCTGCCACGCCAGATCAAACGCCCCCAAGCGGTTGACAACCATTTGCAAACGATCAGAAAATTCAGCCTCAACCAAGCTGCGGACTTCCGCCGCAGCGCCCGAGTTGAACAACTCGACCGCAAATTCCGCGAGCGGTTTTGACAGCGCAAAGAACGCATGTTGCGCCGCAAGCCGCCCCGTGGGCCCCATGCCCGTGGGGCAAATCACATAGCCAAAGCGCAGCGCCGCCGACACCGATTTCGACAGGCTGCCCGCATACCACACCCGTTCCGGCGCAAGCGCCCGCAAGGCAGGGTCCGGCGCGCCCGAGAAGAAATAGCACTCATCCTCGATGATCTGCAGATCATAGCGCCGCGCGATGGATACAATCTGCGCCTGTCGCTCTTGGCTCATCCGGGCTGTGGTGGGGTTTTGTGCGCTTGGGGTCAGACACAATACCTGCGCGCCGTAGCGTTTGCAGGCGGCCTCCAGCGCATCGGGGCGGATGCCTTCATCGTCCAACTCGATGCTCACCACCTCGGCCCGCGCCGCGCGTGCGGCATAGCGAAAGCCGGGATAGGCCAGATCCTCGATCAGCACCACCGGGCGATCCCCGCGCAAACAGCAATCCAGCACCAGACCAATGCCGCTTTGCCCGCCATGCGTCAGCATCACATCATCCTCGCTGACCGGCCCCAGCGCCCGGCCACTCAGCCAGCCCACCACCGCGCAACGCAAGGGGCGCTCGCCACTTTGATGCGTATAATCAAGCCATTCCGCGCCGATGTTCAGGGAAATCTTCTTCAGAATATCGCCAAATATTGCCACCTGTCCAACATCCGGCAGTTGGGGCGAGCGCAGATCAACCCGGCCCTCATCAACGCCCGCATCGCGGTCGGTGAACAGGCTTTGCGTCGGCCCCAACCGTGGCTTGCGCGCCGCCACAAAGGTGCCACGGCCCACGGTCGCCTCCAGCAAGCCTTCCTGCGTGGCAATCTGATAGGCCCGGCTGACCGTGCCGGGGGTCACCGCCAACCGGTAGGCCAGATCGCGCACCGTGGGCAATTGTGTGCCTTGCGGCAGCGTCGCGGTGCGGATGGCTTCGCGCAACGCCCGCGCCAGCGACAAATACTTCGGCCCTTCGTCTCCGGCAAGATCCGGCACCCAGATTGTATTCATGACAATGTTCCTCTGGCGATTCGCGCGCGGTGATTGTATCAATACTAGCAGAATATTGCATCTTGTATCAATACAATCGGATGAAGCTCATGTCGTATAACCAAGCCCTCGCTCTGAACGCCCAACCCTTGCCGCCGCTCTCGCGCGTGCTGGTGTCGCTGGCGCTGACCGTGGCGGGCTGGGAGTTGCGTCACCGCACCCGAAAGCAGTTGGCACAGATGCCGAAGCACATGCTGCGCGACATCGGTCTGTCCGAAAGCCATGCCGAGGCCGAGGCCGAAAAGCCGTTCTGGCGCGCCTGATTTCTCCCCCCTGTTCCCCAACCTCGGGCCGGTTTTTCCGGCCCGTTTTTTTATGCGCCAGCCCCCTGCAAAACAAAGGGGCCCGCATCCGAAAGGGCAGCAAAACAAAAAGGCCCGTGGAACACCACGGGCCTTTTGCGAAAATCCAGGCAGTAAAGCTTAACGCTTCGAGAACTGGAACGACTTACGGGCTTTCGCCTTGCCGTATTTCTTACGTTCCACCACACGGCTGTCGCGGGTCAGGAAGCCTGCGGCTTTCAACGCGCCACGCAGACCGGGTTCATAAAGTTGCAGCGCTTTCGACACGCCATGCTTCACAGCACCAGCCTGGCCCGAAAGACCGCCGCCCTTGACGGTTGCCATCACGTCGAACTGGCCTTCAACGCCCGCCACGGTGAACGGCTGACGCAGGATCATTTGCAGCACCGGACGCGCGAAATAAACCGCCATCTCTTTGCCGTTCACAACCACTTTGCCCGAGCCCGGTTTGATCCAGACGCGCGCAACCGCGTTCTTGCGCTTGCCGGTCGCATAGGCACGGCCCAGCTTGTCCCGCACAGCCACACGAACGATGGCAGCCGGAGCCGGAGCAGCCGCACCAACGGCCGATTTCAGATCGTCGAGAGATTTGATATCGGACATGATTACGCGCTCCGGGTGTTTTTCGGGTTCAGGGCCGCAAGGTCCAGAACGGTGGGCTGCTGTGCCTCATGCGGATGCTCAGCCGACGCGTAAACGCGCAGGTTGGTCATCTGAACGCGGCCCAGACGGTTGCGGGTGATCATACGCTCAACAGCTTTGATCACGACGCGCTCGGGATGTGCACCTTCCAAAACTTGCTTGGCGGTGCGCTGCTTGATGCCGCCCGGGTGGCCGGTGTGCCAGTAGTAGATCTTGTCGTTGCGCTTGTTACCGGTCATCTGCACCTTGTCGGCGTTGATGACGATGACGTTATCACCCATGTCCATGTGGGGGGTGAAGGTCGGCTTGTTCTTGCCGCGCAGGATGTTTGCCACGATCGTTGCAAGACGGCCCAGAACGATGCCTTCGGCGTCGATCAGGATCCATTTCTTGTCAATGTCCGCAGGCGTAGCGGAGAAGGTTTTCATATCGAACCCATGAGAGAGGGCGAGAGTCACCTCTCGCATTTCGGATGGCGGCTTATCGCGCAAACCCTGCACAGCGTCAAGGCGCAAACCAAACATAAAAACGCGTTATTTCAATGACTTAAAATATACGGTATCATAATACCCCAAATCGAGACCGAACAATTTGACTAAGATTGTCATCCTCTCTGCCCAAATATCCCACGGGGGTCTGGGGGTGTGAAACCCCCAGCCTTACCGCAAACGCGGCGGTTGATCGCCCATCCCCGGCGCTGTCCGCTCTACCGCCATCTCAAACACCGGCTCTGGCACCTCGAACACCACCGCCACCCGCGCAAGCTCGGTCACCACCGCATCGCCCGCGCCAAGGAAGGTCACATCCAACTCGCCCGCCTCCAGCCCGGAAAACACCAGCGCCTCGGCCAAGGCCCGCGCCAGCGCATCCTCGGCCCCCGGCACGGCGTCGATCACCGCCAGCATATGCCCCAGCCGCCCGTCACTATAGCGCACGCCCGCCAGCAACGCGGCACGTGCCAGCCCCGCAGCCCCGCCAAGCGTGAAGGTCAGCGCATCGCTCAACGCCTCGGGCAAGCCTTGCGGCGCGAAAAATTGCGCGGGCACCGCCTCCACCTCGGCGGGGCTTGCGTCAAGCATCTCGCACAGCCAGCGCAACGCATCGGGCGGCAGCAGCGCCTCGGACGCAGCCCCGGTGCCAAAGTTCAACCCCAAAGACAGCCCCTGCCCCAGCATCTGCTGCGCAATCAACCGCCCCGGCAGGGCCGCATAGGGCAGCGGGCCATCGCCCATCACCGCCAGCCGATCCTCGGAATCAAACGCCAGCAGCACCGGCCCGTCGTCCAACTCGAACACCCGCGGATCAACCCGGCTGCCCTCGGCCTCGCGCTCGAGCAGCAAAAACAGCGTAGCATCCGCCAGAAGGCGGTAAAACCGCAAGCCCGCCGCCGCATCGCCCGCCTGCATCGCCGCATAGGCCTGATCAAGATCGCGCATACCGCCCTCCGTTTTGCCATCGCTACCGCGATCACGACACCGCTGCAACACTTCCACACTTCCGCCAAATCCCGCCAAATCCAGATTGTGAGCCGCCTGCCCCGGCTATATGGACAAAGCATCGCCGCCCTCCCCGGAATATTTTCATGTATCGCGTTTCGCCCTTCGTGCGCCATTTCGCCCTTGCACTGGCCTTTGGTATTCTGTGCGCAACCCTCTGGCTGAATGTCGATGCGGCCAGCTATTACGATTTCATCGAATGGCGGCTGGCCGATCTGCGCGCGCCGGCATTTTTGCCCGATGCGCTGACGCAATGGACGGTGCAAAGCCCCACGATCACGCCCGCGTCGCTCACCTCGGACGGGTTGATGGCGCTGTTCATGTTCTTTGTCGGCAAAGAACTGTGGGAGGCGCTGGTGCTGGAACGTGGCGCGCTGTCTGGCCCGCAATCGCTGGTGCCCTTGGGCGGGGTGATCGGTGCAGCCCTTGGGGGCGCGCTGGTCTGGATCATCACGGGCAGTCTGATCAACACCGCGCAAGAGGCCAGTTTCGCCGCAGGCTGGCAGGTGCCGCTGGGGTCGGATGTGGTGCTGGGCTATGTGCTCGGGCGGCGGGTGTTTGGCCGCAACCATCCCGCGCTGCATGTGCTGCTGCTGGTCACCATCGCCTGCGATTTTCTGGGCCTGCTGGTGCTGGGCCTGTCCTATCCCAGTGGCGGGCTGTTCCGTTTGGGCTGGCTGGCCCTGCCGCTGATCGCAAGCTTTGGCGTATGGGCGCTTTACGGTCGGCGCCAACGTCTGCACGCCTCCGAGGCCGCGCGCCGTCGGGGGTTGATGCTGTGGCCCTATATTCTGGCCGGTGCGCTCAGCTTTATCGGTGTCGCCGCCGCTGGTCTTCCGCCCGCACTTGGTTTGCTGCCGGTGATCCCCGCCATCCCCCATGCCGAACGCTCGTTCGGCTTCTTCGCCGAGGCCGAGAATTTCCTGCACGATCCGCTGAACCGGCTGGCGCATCTGCTGGTGCGGCCCTTGGCACTGGTGCTGTTCCTGTTCGGCCTCACCCGTGGCGGCATAGACTTTGCGGCCTTTGCCCCCACCACCCTGACCACCCTAAGCGCATTCTGGATCGGCAAGCCCTTGGGCTTTCTGTTTGGGTGCTGGCTTGCCGCGAAAATCACCCGCCGCACCCTGCCGCAAGGCATTCGGCTGCGCGAGCTGTTGCTGATCGCCATGCTGCTTGGCGTCGGCTTCACCGTCCCGGTGCTGGCCCTCGACACCGCTTTGCCCGGCGGCGGCATGGCCGAAGCCGCCCGCCTTGGCCTTGCGCTGTCGCTATTGGCCGGAGCCGCCACCTTGCTGCTGGCGCGTGCCACGCCGCGCTAAGCCCGCCCTCACATCCGCGTGTGCAGAATTTCCCCGCCCCACCTTGCGCCATTGTCCATGGATGCGACATAATGATGCCTCAAAGCCGGGATAGGCCCGCTTATGGCTCTTGTGGTCCGACAGGAACCAAGCGTTAACACTTTATTGGTAAGGCTGGCATCACCGGCCAACACCAATTTGCACAGGCAGGAGGCAGGCCCACCGGGCAGCCATGATCGCGTTTGAGAATGTCAGCAAGTCCTTCTGGACAGGTAAGTCGCGCAAGGTGATCCTTGACCGTGCCTCGTTCAGCGTTGAAGTCGGCAATTCGCTGGGCATCCTGGCCCGCAACGGCACCGGCAAAACCACCATCATCAACATGATGGCGGGCTTGGAAAAACCGGATGAGGGCAAGATCACCCGCACCTCGCGCATCTCGTTTCCGCTGGGGTTTATGGGCGGCATCCTGTCCAAACACACCGCCACCGAAAACGCCCGCTACATCGCGCGGCTTTACGGGCTGGACCCGGATTATATCGAAAGCTTCTGCCGCTGGCTGGCCAATATCGACGAATACTTCGACCAACCGGTTGGCAAATATTCCTCCGGCATGCGCTCGCGGTTTTCCTTCGCGCTGATGCTAGCGCTGGAGTTTGATATCTACCTCATCGACGAAGGCATGCCGTCTTCGACCGATGTCGAATTCAACCGCAAGGCCGGGCAAGTGCTGCGCCAGCGGCTGAAAAACGCAACCGTGGTGGTGGTGTCGCACCAGCCCTCGACGCTGGAAAAGTTCTGCCGCTCGGCCGCGGTGTTGCGCAATGGTCAGTTGTATATGTTTGAAACTTTAGAAGAGGCGAAGCGGCTTTATGACTACCAAACTTAGCGTTCAACGCTTCCGCACCCGCCGCCCCGATCCGGTAGAGGCCCCCGCGCCGCTGCCCCAGACTACGGCCGCGCCAAAGCCCGCCGCCCCGCCGCCCCAAGCCGCCACCGCTGCCGCCAAGCCCGCAAGTGCCGCACAACCCCGCGTCGGCGACCGCGCGTTTTTCCCCACCGATGAGGATGACGGCTTTGCCGGCATGACCTTCCCCACCGCCCAAACCGCGCCCAGCAGCGCCCCCGCCGATATCGACACCATCCGCCAGGAAGGCCTGACAGGCCGCCAGTTGCGCATGGCACGCCGCCTTGCGCAAAAGCACGGCCTGCCCGCCACGTCCGATTTTGATGCCGTCCGCCTGCTGCGCAACGCAGGGATTGATCCGTTTCAGGCCAATTCGGTGCTGGAACTGGTATCCTCCGGCGATGGCCCGCCGATGCCGCCCTCAGGCTCGCGCGCGCTGACCATCACGCCGGGCGGCGATGGCGTGCAACTGCCGCAAACCATCAAACCTATCCAACTGCCCTCCACGGAAGAGCAGATTGAACGCGCCCATCTGGCCGAAGTTGGCAAGATCCAGCGCGATATCGTCGCGCGTCGGCGCAAGAAATCCCTGCTGCTGGCCGCGCGCCTGTTCGTGTTCGTGGGCCTGCCCACGCTGCTCGCCGCGATCTACTACTACACCATCGCCACACCGCTCTACTCCAGCCGCACCGAATTCGTCATCCAGCAGAACGACGCCGCCCCGTCGGGTCTCAGCTCGATGCTGAAAGGCTCGGCGATGGCCACGTCGCAAGATTCGATCACCGTGCAAGGCTATCTGCAAAGCCAGGACGCGATGGAGCGACTTGATCACGATCTGGGATTCCGTGCGCATTTCTCTGGCCCGAACATCGACCCTTTGCAACGCCTATCCCCCGACGCCACCCAAGGTGCCGCCTACAAGCTGTATCATAAATTCGTCAAAATCTCTTACGACCCCACCGAAGGCGTGGTGAAGATGGAGGTGATTGCCGCCGATCCGCAAACGGCGGTGAAATTCTCGCAGGCCTTGCTGGGCTATGCCGAAGAACGCGTCGATATGATGACAGCCCGGGTGCGCGACGATCAGATGAAAGGCGCGCGCGAAAGCTATGATGAGGCTGAAGCCAAGCTGAAAGACGCCAACGAGCGTGTGGTTGCCTTGCAGGAAAAAACCAAGGTGCTGTCGTCCGAGGTCGAAATCTCGCTTGTCACAGCGCAAATCGGCCAGTTGGACACACAATTAACGACCGAACGGCTGTCGCTGGCGCAGATGGAGGCAAACTCCAACCCCAATCAGGCCCGGATGGAACCCGTCAAGCGCCGCATCGCCACGCTGGAAGAGCAAACCGCACAACTGCGCGCCAAGCTGACCGAAAATGACGTGAACGGTCAGTCGCTTGCCCGCGTGCAATCCGAACTTCTGGTCGCACAGGCCGAGGTGCAGACCCGGCAGTTGATGCTGGCGCAATCGCTGCAAGCCACCGAACTGGCCCGCAATGAGGCGAACCGGCAAACCCGGTATCTGTCGGTTTCGGTCAACCCGGTGGCGGCCGATGAAGCCGCCTATCCGCGCGCCTTCGAATCGACGCTGGTGGTGATGCTGATCCTGATCGGCATCTACCTGATGATCACCATGACCATCGCCATCCTCTATGAACAGGTCACCTCTGGATGAAACAGGTTAGCATCGGCGGCTTGCGCGTCGGCAACGATCAACCTTTGCTGGTGATCGCAGGCCCCTGCCAGTTGGAAAGCCTCGATCACGCCCAGATGATTGCCGGGGTGATGGCAGAGGCCTGTGCGGCCGTGGGCGCGCAATATGTGTTCAAAGCCAGCTACGACAAGGCCAACCGCACCTCGCTGTCGGGCCGTCGCGGGATGGGGATGGACTCCGGCCTGAAGGTGCTAGAGGCCGTGCGCGCCACCGGCGTCCCGGTGCTGACCGATGTGCATGACGCGGCGCAAGCCCGCACGGCGGCACAGGTGGTCGATGTCATCCAGATCCCGGCCTTCCTGTGCCGGCAGACCGATCTTTTGCTGGCGGCAGGCGAAACGGGGGCTGTGGTGAACATCAAGAAGGGCCAGTTTCTCGCCCCTTGGGATATGGCCAATGTCGCCGAAAAGGTCGCCTCAACCGGCAACGACAAGATTCTGCTCACCGAACGCGGCGCAAGTTTCGGCTATAACACGCTTGTCACCGATATGCGCAGCCTGCCGATCCTCGCGCGCACCGGCTATCCGGTGATTATGGATGCCACCCACGCCGTCCAACAACCCGGCGGCCTTGGTGGCGCCAGTGGGGGTCAGCGCGAATTTGCGCCCGTGATGGCCCGCGCCGCGGTGTCTTTGGGCATTGCGGGCGTGTTCATTGAAACGCATGAGGCGCCCGACACCGCGCCATCTGATGGCCCCAACATGATCCCGTTGGATAAAATGGCCGCCCTTGTCGCCAGCCTGATGGCGTTTGACCGCCTCGCCAAAGCCGATCCGCTGCACGTGTAACACCAGCAAAATCCAGACAATTTAGCTAAAATTGTCATCCTCTCTGCCTAAATATCCTGGGGGCGCGGGGGCTAGCCCCCGCTCCGCCCGAAGCCAAAAAAGCCGAAAGTGTTAAAAATTCGTTAAATCAACCACCCAAGCCATTGATACTAAACAACATTAAAAGGTCCCGAGTTGGGACCATCAAGCCACCTGCCCCGCAGCCCAGCCCGACGACCACGCCCACTGGAAATTATAGCCCCCAAGCCAGCCCGTCACATCCACCACCTCGCCGACAAAGAACAACCCCGGCACCCCCCGCGCCATCATCGTGCGCCCATCCAAAGCATCGGTATCCACCCCCCCCAGCGTGACCTCCGCCGTCCGATAGCCTTCCGAGCCCACCGGCCGCAGCCGCCAGTCCCGCAGGGCCTGCCCGACCCGCTCCAGCTCGCCGCGCCCCAGCTCCGCCATCGGCGCGGTGATGCCAAGGCTTGCCTCGATATGCCGCGCCAGCTTTTCCGGCAAGCTGCGCCCCAACACCGTGCGCAGCGCAAGCTTGCCCTGCGCCCGCTTCGCCTCCGAAAGCTCCGCCACCACATCCCGCCCGGGTGCCAGATTGACCGCAATCTCCTCACCCTCGCGCCAATAGCTCGACGCCTGCAACACCGCAGGCCCCGACAGCCCGCGATGCGTGAAGAGCACCGCCTCGTCAAACCCGGTCTTGCCGACGGAAACCCGCCCCGCCACCGCCACCCCGGCCAACGGCACCATCCAGTCCAACTCCTGCGAGGCAAAGGTCAACGGCACCAGTCCGGGCCGGGTTTCCACCACCGAAATCCCGAACGCCTCCGCCAGTTGATAGCCAAACCCGCTCGCCCCCATTTTGGGAATCGATTTCCCGCCGGTCGCCACAATCACCGACGCCGCCCGCACCACACCACGGTCAGTCTGAACCACAAACCCCCGCGCATCCCGCGTCACCGCAGCAACGCCGCAGCCCAACCAAAGCCCCACCCCAGCCCGCGCCAAGTCGCCCAGCAGCAGATCGACCACTTGCTTGGCCGAGCCGTCACAAAACAACTGCCCAAGCGTCTTCTCATGCCAGCCAATCCCAGCCGCATCGATCCGCGCGATGAAATCCCACTGGGTGAAGCGTTTCAAAGCCGACAAGCCAAAGCGCGGATTGCGAGAGATAAACCGATCCGGCGCGATGCCAATATTGGTAAAATTGCACCGCCCCCCGCCCGAGATGCGAATCTTCTCGCCAGCCGCCTTGGCGTGATCGACCACCAACACCCGCCGCCCGCGCCGCCCGGCCTCGATCGCGGCAAACATGCCCGCCGCCCCGGCACCCAAAACCATGACATCTATCTGTTCCATACCCCCTCATACGCCGCCCGATACAACTCTGACAACCACATGAAGATTTTCGCGAAATCCCCCTTGCACCCCCCGAACGCCTTCGCTAAACACCGCCGCAGTTGGGGCGTCGCCAAGCGGTAAGGCATCGGTTTTTGGTACCGACATACGGAGGTTCGATCCCTCCCGCCCCAGCCAAAACCCGCAAGATCAAAGTAAGACCTGAAGTGATGGCCCTGCCATTGCTGGGTTATGTTGCTCGTCAAAGACTTCTAAGACACCTCGCTGAGCGGCTGATCACTGAAGTTTGGGCAAGTGGTGAGGCGGCGGGTGGTAGAAGTGCCCCAAGCAAGGCCCCAGCGCGGGGTGGCCGGTGGTGGATGTGAGTGGCGGGAGGCCAGTGGAAGCTGGGTCGCCAGCTGATAGCCCTATCCTTCTTCGTACACGCCCCGGCGTTGTTGCGTAAGTCACGCCTGAGGTATGACTGTCCCTTTTCCCGTCAGGATCAGGCCATGCGAACGATTTCGGCGGTGCCGACTGCGTTGAAGCGCTTGATGAGGGCAACGCGGATCTGGATTTCGGCGGTTTGGCTTTCAGGGTGTCTTGCGGCGATGCGTTCACCGAAGGCCTTGAGGCACCGCATCTTTGCCTCGATCCGACTTCGGGCGTGGTATCCGGTCCAGCCTTTCCAGAATGCCCTGCCATAGTGGCGAGTGGCTCGCAGGGTTTCGTTTCTGGCGATTGCGGCCGGGCAATCTTCCTTCCAAGGCCGTCCGTTCTTGCGGATCGGGATGATCGGCGTGGCCTGGCGGTCGAGGATGGCGGTGTGGCAGCGTCGGGTGTCATAGGCTCCATCGGCAGTCACCGTGTCGATCTATTCGCCCTCGGGGATCTGGTCGAGCAACTCCGGCAGGACCGGGCTATCACCGTCGCTGCTGGGGGTAAACTCCACCGCCCGGATGTCCGACGTCGAGGTGTCCATGGCCAGATGCACCTTGCGCCATTGGCGTCGGCCCTGCACAACGTGCTTGCGGGCCTGCCATTCGCCATCCCCAAGAAACTTGATGCCGGTGCTGTCGAAGAGAAGGTTCAAGGGGCCGTCGGCGCGCCGATAGGGGATCTGGACGACCAGTGTCTTCTGCCTCCGGCACAGCGTCGTGTAATCCGGCACCGCCCAATCCAGGTTCGCCATCTTGAGCAAGCGCGCCACCATCCCGGTCGTTTGTCTGAGCGGCAGCGTGAACAGAACCTTGATGGTCAGGCAGAACTGGATGGCCGCCTCGGAAAACACCGCAGGCCGACCGGGGCTGCCGTCAAGCGGCGCGAGCAAGGTCATCTCTTTGTCCAGCCAAATCAGAAGCGACCCACGCTTGCGCAGGGAAGCCGTGTAGCTGGACCAGTTCGTCGTGCGGTAGCGGGAGGGTGTCGGCTTGCTCATAACGTCAATCTAACCGCATGAATTCACGATGTGAATCCTGGACAGACAGAGTTATGCAACAACGCCGCGCACTGCAAAGGCGCTGCGAGAGGAGGAGTTTCGCAGCGCCCGAACGACCCCAAACCAAAATCCGCCTGAACTGGCGGCAACTCGGAGGAGAAGCGACAATCACAGTCCCGAAACTTTCCCTGAAATCCGTGCTGATGGCATCGGTTCTGACACTGACCGCATCGGCGGCACTGGCCGAAGGCGTCAGCATCGCCGTGGTGGGCGGCAAGGCGGATGATCCGTTCTTTGCCAAGGTCAAAAAGGGCATTGATGACGCAACGCTGGTGGTCGCAGCCCATGGCGGCACCGTCAACTATCTGATGTTGCAGAACTATGACAACATCGGCGGCGACGCAGCCAATCTGGTGCGCACCGCGATTTCGCAGGGTGCGACTGTCATCGCAGTGCCAAACTGGGTGCCTGATGCACAGGATGAGGCGATCAAGGCCGCGATGGACGCAGGGATCCCGGTCATGCTGTACAACTCGGGCGGCGCAGAAAAGGCCAAAGAACTGGGCGCGATCAACTACATCGGCAACGAGAAATATCCGGCAGGTCTGGCTGCTGGCGCATATTTCGGCAGCCACGGCTTCAAGAACGTGATCTGCGTCAACACCGTTCCGGGCGCGCAAAATCTGGAAGACCGCTGCAAGGGCGTCTCTGATGGCATCACCGCAGAGGGCGGCGTTTCCACCCAACTGCCGCTGCCAGCGTCGTCCTTTGGTGATCCAACCGCTGTAGCTGAGGCGATCAATGCGACGTTGATGAAAGATGCAACAATCACTGGCGTTGTGACGATTTCTGCAGCCGATGCCAACTCGGCCGCTACAGGGATTGATCAGGCTGGCGGCACGGGCAAAATCGCCCTTGCATCCTTCGACATGGACAGCGCCGGTCTGGACCGCGTCAAAGCAGGAACGCAACTGTTCGCGGTGGACCAACAGCCGTGGCTGCAAGGCTTCCTCGCCGTGTCGATGTCGGATGCCTACGCCAGCTTTGGCACCGCAATCGCCACCGCTCCGGTGCTGACCGGGCCGGGGATTGTCGATGCGGCCAACGTTGACGCCACCATCGCGGGTGCTGCGGCTGGCCTCCGCTAAGCCCTGACCCGCCGTCCGGCCCCGTTGCTCCCTGGCGGGGCCGGACAGTTTTCACGCCACGATCCAAGGGCCTGCAAAGGCCACAATTCGGATCTGCATCGACGGGATTTCCACCATGACCACCCCATTTTCCATTGGCGCTTTGCTGCGCCGCCCCGAGACGGGGTCTTGAACCCACCAAGGGCTGGGGACCGTTCAAGATCTATGACCGCAAGAAGGCCAATGCCATCGCCGTGGATGCGGTGCAGAGGCTTGGCATCACCCGCATCACGGACGGCGACCGTCTGGTCGGTGGCCTGTCGGGCGGTGAGAGGCAGTCGCTGGCCATTCCCCGCGCAGTGCATTTCGGCGCGCGGGTGCTTATCCTGGATGAACCGACGGCTGCCTTGGGCGTCAAACAAGCCACCCACGTTCTGCGCATCGTGAACGAGGCCAAGCGGCGCGGGCTGGCGGTGATTTTCATCACCCATCAGGTCATGCACGCCATGGCTGTTGGCGATCATTTCGCCGTGCTGATCCGCGGCGCGATTGCCGCCGATTTCCGGAAGGGCGAGAAATCCGGTGAAGAAATCACCGACCTGATGGCAGGCGGGGCATCGATGGCGACGCTTGAAGCGGAAATCGAAGGTTATATGGACAGCCACGACGGGCATCCCCCGCAGCAGATTTGATACGCAACACCCCCCGGTGTCGTTTTCTCCCGACACCAAAAGCCAGTCCGGGCCGGGGAAACCCTCGGCCCGGACGTTCTACCTGTTCAGTTATGGCATCTGGTGGATCTGGTTTAGGATGAATGGACCCGGCTCTGCTGTCCCGACTTCGCAGATGTATCCGTAGGGCGCGAGCCCGTTCAGCATCTTGAGCCCGCCGGCGAAATTATAGGCTGCCAGAACGTCGGTGAGGCGTGCTCGCAGTTGACCAAGATTTTCGTCGTGAATCGAGTGGCTCCGGAAAATGCCGATCATCGCATTCTTTGCCGCGGTCAAAACCGTAGATCGCTGCTCCGTAGGCACGTTTTTCATCTCATCAATTGCCACCGTCTTTGGGTAGATGCCCGCTCCCAGCCTGAATGCGCGAACGAAGATTGCGCCCCTGTAATATTGGTACGACGGCGCATGTGGTCGTTGTGCTACAGCGATGAACCTGACCCAAAGCGTCGTCCATTCATCGGAAAGGATCACAGCATCAAGTCCTGGGATCAAGGACCTCAGAGTGACTGCTTAGAAGAATTGTCCTATGCAAATTGAAGTGCGGCCAATGACTGCTTTGGGCCGGGTGCGTCGGCGATTTTGCCACTATTAGAGGTCCATCACCGAGCGGCTCCTCACATCAACCGCCGCCCCACCCCAGTTCCAGCCAGCGTCACCCGGGTTTCGCAGCCCCGCACCTCGATCCAAGTGACTTCCCTCTGGTGACGATCAAAGCCGCCGCCCAGGATCTCGATCGTGCCGGCGCCGTGGAAAGCGGCATTCAAGAAAGACGCAAGGGCGTCACCATGCAGGACGGCCTCGACGCCGGTCGCGGTGCGTCTGATGTCGTCGGGGGTGACATCGCGGGTGCCGATGACCAGGTTCATCGCGGCCCTTTTTCAGGTTCGCACCCTGCCCTGCTGGCGCGGCCTGGTATTCCGGCACTTTGCGGTGCCCTTTTCATGCCACAGGCCCCCGTGGGGGCCTGTGGGACAGATTTTCGGCCTATTCCGGGACAAACTTGACCGATTTGAGAAAAACCTTCGCCAAAGCGACAATTCCCAAACGGATCAGCTGCACCCGCTCGTGCCGCCGCAGGTGTTGCACTTCATGCAGGTGCCGTTGCGCACCAACGTGTAGTTGCCGCATTCGCCGCACGGGTCGCCCTCATAGCCTTGCATTTTGGCTTTGACGCGGGCGTCCATCGAGACGGTGCCCGAAGCCAGCGCGGTTCCGCCCGAGATCGAACCACCCATGGCGCGTGCGGTTTCCGGGATCAGCATGTTCAGTGCCGAGACTGGATCGGTGCCGTTGGCCAAGGCCGTGGCCCCCATGCCGCCCTGCAAGACCACAAGCTCGGACGGCAGGCGTTTGCGCAGATAGCCTGTGGAAGAGATTTGCTTCAGCACCTCAAGGCTGCGCGACGCGGCTTGCTCAGAGATTTCCGAGATGTTGCGTTTGCCTTCTTCCTCGCCACGGCCCAGATCGTCGAACGACGCGCCGGTGGGTTTGACATGCGCCAGATCGGTGCGGTCGAGGTAAGAAATCGCCAGTTCGCGGAAGATGTAGTCCAGGATCGAGGTGGCGTTCTTCACACTGTCGTTGCCCTGAACCATGCCGGCGGGCTCGAATTTGGTGAAGGTGAAAGCCTCGACGAATTCCTCCAGCGGCACGCCGTATTGCAGACCAACCGACACCGCGATGGCGAAGTTGTTCATCATGGCGCGGAAGCCCGCACCCTCTTTGTGCATGTCGATGAAAATCTCGCCCAAGGTGCCGTCGCTGTATTCGCCGGTGCGCAGATAGACCTTATGACCGCCGACGATGGCCTTCTGGGTGTAGCCCTTGCGACGCTCGGGCAGTTTTTCGCGGTTGGTGCGGATGACTTCCTTGTAGATGATCTTCTCGACGATCTTTTCGGCCAGAACGGCGGCCTTTTCCTGATTAGAACCGGAAGCGAGGATTTCTTCGGCCTCTTCATCGTCTTCAACCAGGGCCGAGGCCAAGGGTTGCGACAATTTCGAGCCATCGCGATACAAAGCGTTGGCCTTGATCCCCAGCGACCACGACAATTCGTAGGCGGCCAAGGTCTCGGCAATGGTGGCCGAGTTCGGCATGTTGATGGTCTTGGAAATCGCCCCCGAGATGAACGACTGCGCTGCGGCCATCATGTGAATGTGGCTGTCCACCGACAAGTAGCGTTTGCCGGTCTTGCCACAGGGGTTGGCGCAATCGAACACGCTGTAATGCGCGGGCTTCAGGAAAGGCGCACCTTCCAGCGTCATCGTGCCGCAAACGTGGTCATTGGCGGCGTCGATCTGGGCCTTGGTAAAGCCGAGGTGACGCAGCAGATCAAAGCTGGGATCGGTCAGTTTGTCTGCCGGGATACCAAGGGTTTTCTTGCAGAAGTCTTCGCCCAAGGTCCACTGGTTGAACACAAAGCGGATGTCGAAAGCCGAGGGCAATGCCGCCTCGATCTTCTCCAACTCGCGTGCGCCAAAGCCGTGGCCGACGAGCGAGGTGGTGTTGATGCCGGGGCAGTTGCCGATCGAGCCGTGGCCCACAGCATAGGCCACGATTTCTGCGGCTTGCGACGTGGAATAGCCCAGCTTTTCCAGTGCCGCCGGAACCGACTGGTTGATGATCTTGAAGTAACCACCGCCCGCCAGTTTCTTGAATTTCACCAGCGCGAAGTCAGGCTCGATGCCGGTGGTGTCGCAATCCATCACAAGGCCGATGGTGCCAGTGGGCGCGATCACCGTGGTTTGGGCGTTGCGGAAACCGTGGGTCTGGCCCAGCGTCAGCGCCTCGTCCCACGCCGATTTTGCAAGCGTCACAAGGGTTTGGTCGGGGCAGTTCGCAGCATCGAGTGCCACCGGGTTAACGTTCAGCCCCTCATAGCCTTCGGTCTTGCCATAGGCCGCCGCACGGTGGTTGCGGATCACCCGCAGCATGTGCTGGGCGTTGCGGGCATACCCTGAAAACGCGCCCAACTCGCCTGCCATCTCGGCCGAGGTTGCATAGGACACGCCGGTCATCAGCGCCGTCAGCGCGCCGCAGAACGCGCGGCCTTCGACCGAATCGTAGCCCAGCCCCATGTTCATCAGCAAACCGCCGATGTTGGCATAGCCCAGACCCAAGGTGCGGAAATCATAGGACAGTTGCGCGATTTCCTGGCTTGGGAATTGCGCCATCATCACCGAAATTTCCAGCGTCACCGTCCACAACCGGGTGGCATGGATATAGGCATCGCTGTCAAACTGGCCGTCCTTGAAGAAAGTCAGCAGGTTCATCGAGGCCAGATTGCAGGCGGTATCGTCAAGGAACATGTATTCCGAGCACGGGTTAGAGCCGCGGATCGCGCCATCTTCCGGGCAGGTGTGCCAAGCGTTGACGGTATCGTGAAACTGGATGCCCGGATCGGCGCAGGCCCAGGCGGCATGGCCAACCTGATCCCACAGGTCGCGGGCTTTCAGGGTCTTGGCGGTCTTGCCATCGGTGCGGCGGATCAGCGCCCAGTCGGCGTCGTTCTTCACCGCCGTCAGGAAAGCGTCGGCCACACGTACCGAGTTGTTCGAGTTTTGCCCAGAAACGGTGATGTAGGCCTCGGAATCCCAATCCACGTCATAGGTGGGGAATTCGATGCTGGTAAAACCTTGGCGCGCATATTGCAGGATGCGGTTGGTGTAGGTGTCGGGGATCATTGCCTTTTTGGCCGAACGGATCGCCGCTTTCAGCGCCGGGTTCTTCGCCGGATCAACCGAGTCGTCGCTGGAGCCATCCCATTGACGGATCGCGGTGAAAATCTCGTTCAGTTTCAGCTCATGCGCTTTGGAACCGGCGACCAGCGAGGCAACCTTTTGCTCCTCGATCACCTTCCAGTTCACGAAGGCTTCGACATCGGGGTGATCCATATCGCAGATCACCATCTTGGCCGCGCGCCGCGTGGTGCCGCCCGATTTGATCGCGCCTGCCGCACGGTCGCCGATTTTCAAAAAGCCCATCAGTCCCGACGATTTACCACCCCCCGACAGCTTTTCGCCCTCGCCGCGCAAGCTGGAGAAGTTGGTGCCGGTGCCCGAGCCATATTTGAACAGCCGCGCCTCACGCACCCACAGATCCATGATGCCGCCGTCGCCGACCAGATCATCCTTGACCGATTGAATGAAGCAGGCATGCGGCTGCGGATGCTCATAAGCGCTGGTCGATTTGGTCAGCACGCCGGTCATGTGATCGACGTAATAATGCCCCTGTGACGGCCCATCAATGCCATAGGCCCAATGCAGCCCGGTGTTGAACCATTGCGGCGAATTCGGCGCTGCCATCTGCCGCGCCAGCATGAAGCGCATCTCGTCGTAATAGGCCTTGGCATCGGCCTCGGTGGTGAAATAGCCACCCTTCCAGCCCCAATAGGTCCAAGCCCCGGCCAGACGGTCGAACACCTGCTTGGCCGAGGTCTCGCCGACAAGGCGTTGTTCCGCAGGCAAAGCCGCCAGCGCGTCTTCATCGGGGATCGAGCGCCACAGGAACTTCGGCACGTCCTTCTCGCGCACGCGCTTCAATGCCGCCGGAATACCCGCCTTGCGGAAGTATTTCTGCGCCAGCACGTCGGATGCCACCTGGCTCCAGCCCTGCGGCACCTCAACAGCGTCATTGCGGAACACCACGGTGCCATCGGGATTGCGGATCTCCGATACCGTGGTCGAGAAAGCCATGGCACCATAGGCACCGGTTGCTTCGGTGGTAAACTTGCGCTCGATCTTCATCTGCCCGTCCCATGTTTTTGCGCGGTTTCTACGAGCCGCGTGCGATCCCAATTCCCTGCACCCGGCCAAAACAAACCCAACCGCGCCACGCATGTGGTGGTCCATAGCCCCGACTTTGGAGGCGCAAACTTGGGTTCCGGCGAACCGCTGCCACACTATATCTTGTGGCGAGTGGCGGTGCGTCGTCAAACTGTCGTAAAGTTTCGGTGGTATCAACGAATTTTTTACACTTACCCACCAGATTTTGTGCTTGACGTTAGCGCCGTATCTAGCCGTGCCATCACGGCCGTGTGAGCGTAAATCCCACATCCTGCGGTCGCAGGGCTTAAAGTATCATCGCAACTGCCACAAAAACCCAAGCATCCCGGCATATTTGGCCGCTTCGGCTAAGGCTGCGTCAGAGCGTGCCGATTCCTCCACAAGCTGTGGATAAACCGGCGCGCTATCTGCGGTTGATCAGAACGATTCCGGCCGCGACGAATCCGGCAGCCATCATGAGACCAAAAGACAACGCTTCATCAAAAATGACGTAGCCTAAAATAATGGCAAACAACGGGGTCAGGAACGAAAAGCTGGCCACAGTGGATGTCGGATAGATCGACAGCAACCACAGCCAGGTGATGAACACCCCGGCCACAACGACCCCTGCCTGAAGCAGCAGCCAAACCCAATGCATGGGCTGGATATCGCGGATCAACGGGCCAAAAAGCGGGCTGACGGCCAGCAGAATAGGCCCTGAAATCAACACCATCCAGAACAACTGCGCCTCTGGACCGGCCTCGCGCAGCCGGGTCTTGCGGGCCAGAAACGCGGTGCCTGCCCAGCCCCAAGCGCCAACCAGCGCCAGCATATCGCCCAGCATACTGGCATGACCCGACGGGCTTTTCGACAGAATCGCCCAAGCCGTGCCGATAAACGCCAGCCCCAGCCCGATTCCCCGCTTGGGCGTGATGCGCTCATTCGGCAAACCGAAATGTGCAGCCACCGAAAGCCACAGCGGCATGGAATAGAAAATCACCGAGGCCCGCCCCACCGCTGTCAGGTCCAGCGCCATGAACAGGCACAAGAACTCGGCCGCAAACACGCAGCCAATCGCCAGCCCGGGGCCCAGATCGGCCCAGCGAACCCGCCCCCACAATCCGCGAAACTTCAGCCAGCCAAACACAAACACCACCGCAAGCGCCGAGCGCAAACCGGCGAAAAACACCGGTTGCAGGCCGTGGTTGACCTCTTTCACAACGATCTGATTGACCGCCAACAGGAAGGTCACCGCGATCAGCGCCGCAAGCCCTACCCCATCCAACCGCTCTTTGCGCATCATGCCCCCGTGTTCGCGCCACCCTTTCGGGGCGGCATGGTGAAGTCAAGGCCAGCAAAATCGCTGGCAGCACCGCGCGGTTTCCCGTAAACGCGCGCTAGCACAGGGGAACGGAGGAGGCCTTGCCATGTCGGATCTGATTTCGCGCGGCGTCGCCAAGGGCCTGCGGATGACCGATCAGCGCCGCGTGGTGGCGCGCGTGATCACCGCCGCCGAAGACCACCCCGATGTCGAAGAGCTTTACGCCCGCGCCGCTCAGGTGGACCCGCGCATTTCGCTGGCAACCGTCTATCGCACCGTGAAGATTTTCGAGGAAGCCGGCCTGCTGGAGCGGTTGGAATTCGGCGACGGGCGCGCGCGCTATGAAGATGCCGAGCGCGATCACCACGACCATCTGATTGACGTGAACACGGGCCAAGTCATTGAATTTGTGGACCCCGAGATTGAAGAGCTGCAAGAACGCATCGCGGCACGGCTTGGGTATCGGTTGATCGGGCACCGGCTGGAGCTGCTCGGCGTGCCGATAAAGAAGGGATAGCATTTGGCCTCGGATAACCTGCGCGGCATCCTGTTTATGGTGGTGTCGATGGCCCTGTTCGGGCTGGAGGACATGTTCCTGAAATGGGCCGCAGCCAGCTTGCCGGTGGGCGAGATCATTCTGGTATCGGGGCTGTTTGGCGTGGCGGTGTTCGTGTTCATGGCGTGGCGTGAGGGCGACCGCGTGTTCACCAAGCGCGGGCTGAACGCTTGGGTTCTGGCGCGCGGGCTTGGTGAGATGGTCGGCACCTTCGCCTATATCACCGCTTTGGCCACCGTGCCGCTGTCCACGGTTTCCGCCGTTTTGCAGGCCATGCCGCTTGCGGTGACGATGGCCGCGGCGCTGTTCATGCAGGAAAAGGTCGGCTGGCGGCGGTGGTCGGCGATTGCCGTGGGCTTTGCCGGGGTGATCCTGGTGATCCGTCCCGGTCTGGACGGCTTTCGCCCCGAGGCGTTGTGGGTGCTGATCACGGTCGCGGGGCTGACGTTGCGCGACCTTGCCGCGCGGAAAATCCCGCCCGAATGCTCAACCGCGCAAGTCTCGGCCTGGGGGTTGATTTCGGTGGCGCTGTTGGGGGCTTTGATGATGGCGGCCTCGGGTGAGGCTGCGGTGCCAACGCTGTGGGAAAGCTTCACCTTGCTGGGGGCCTTGGTGTTTGGCACCGCAGGCTATTGGGCGATCATTGGCGCGACCCGCACCGGAGAAGTCTCGGTTGTGGCCCCGTTCCGCTATGTCCGGCTGGTGTTTGCCGTGCTGATCGGGGCGTTTGTGTTCCACGAATGGCCCGATGTCATAACGCTGTGCGGATCGGGGCTTATCGTGGCATCCGGGCTTTATTCCTTTGCACGCGAGCGCGCCCGCAAACACGCGCTTTCCTTGAACGCACCCTTGGGCTAAGACGCCCCAGAGAGCACCATTTCCGCCCATTTGGAGGCCAGACATGAGCACGATTATTGATATCCACGCCCGCGAGATTCTCGACAGCCGCGGCAATCCCACCGTTGAAGTTGATGTGCTGCTGGAAAGCGGCGCGATGGGCCGTGCGGCGGTGCCGTCGGGGGCGTCCACCGGCGCGCATGAGGCGAACGAGCGCCGCGACGGCGACAAATCGCGCTACATGGGCAAGGGCGTGTTGGAGGCTGTGGCCGCCGTCAACGGCGAGTTGGCCGAAGAAATCGTGGGCTTTGATGCGACCGAGCAAGTCGGCATCGACCGCACCATGATCGAGTTGGACGGCACGCCGAACAAATCGCGTCTGGGTGCCAATGCGATTCTGGGTGTGTCTTTGGCGGTGGCCAAGGCTGCGGCAGAATTCACCGGCCAGCCGTTGTTCCGCTATGTCGGCGGCACCTCGGCGCGCATGTTGCCAGTGCCGATGATGAACATCATCAACGGCGGCGAACATGCGGATAACCCGATTGATATTCAAGAATTCATGATCATGCCGGTGGGTGCGTCGAACGTGAAAGAGGCCATCCGGATGGGCTCGGAAGTGTTCCACACCCTGAAGAAAGAGCTGTCGGCGGCAGGCCACAACACCAACGTCGGCGATGAGGGCGGCTTTGCGCCCGGCCTGAACTCGGCCCGCGATGCGCTGGATTTCATCCTGAAGTCGATTGAAAAGGCAGGCTACAAACCCGGTGAGGATATGTTCCTCGCGCTGGATTGTGCCGCGACCGAATACTTCAAAGGCGGTCGGTATGAGATGAAGGGCGAAGGCAAATCGCTGTCCATCGAAGAAAACGTCGATTTCCTGGCTGGTCTGGCTGCGGATTACCCGATCATCTCGATTGAAGACGGCTGTTCGGAAGATGACTGGGCGGGTTGGAAACTGCTGACCGACAAGCTCGGCAGCAAGATCCAACTGGTCGGCGACGATCTGTTCGTGACCAACCCGCGCCGTCTGGCTGAAGGAATCAAACAGGGCGTGGCGAACTCGATGCTGGTGAAGGTCAACCAGATCGGCACCCTGACCGAGACGCTGCAAGCCGTCGATATGGCGCATCGTGCGCGCTATACCAACGTGATGTCGCACCGCTCGGGCGAGACCGAGGATAACACCATTGCCGATCTGGCGGTGGCCACCAACTGCGGCCAGATCAAGACCGGCTCGCTGTCGCGCTCGGACCGGATGGCGAAGTATAACCAACTGATCCGGATTGAGGAAATGCTGGGCGAGACGGCAGAGTTTGCAGGGCGGTCTATTCTGCGCGGATAAGGTTTTCGCATAAATGTGTTAACGCGGCACGACCGACGCGTTAACACATTTGGGGGCATTACCACCCGCTGAAATCTGTCGGACCCTAGCTGCGCTAACGCTCTGAACTACAGACAAAATGTTTGGGAGTTTCAGTCGATTTCGTTTTGCCGCCAACAGTTGTAATGTTTGAGGAGTTAATTATGACTAACATTAAAGAGGCTATCTGGGTCGGACTTTCGATGTGTTGCCTTGGTTCACCTTCTTGGTCGCAAGAGGGGATTTCTGCTGAAGACCTTGCAATCACAGCTATTTATTGTGAAAGTGTCGAAAACGATGAGCATATAGTTCTGCTATTTGGTCGGGAGGGTGAAAATGTCTTTACCCTTCCGGATCGGCTGCCCGTTACGATGGTTTCGAACGTCATGTCGTTTGCTAGGGGTGATGGACTATTTAGTTTGACTGCTAATCGGTTTCAATTTTTATCGGATGATGCGGCAGCGTCGGGTGTGTGCATCGATTTTAGTGACAATCTTACTAACATTCTCAACGGCATAGCTGCTCAGTATCCTGACGCTCTGCGCAATTCAGCGGGCTATCTTATGGCATCAGCGGAAATTTCTGCTGCAAACGCTGCAATTTCGAAAACTCGCCTTGAGGCCGATGATCGTATCGCGAAGGCAAAAGCTGATGCGGAAACCATTCGCAAAGAATGGGAGTTGGCAAAATCCGGTCTTGCAAAAGCGAAGGAAGCAGCAAACGATGAGGCGAAGTTAAAACTGGCCGCTGAAATCGCGAAGCTTTCTGACGATAAGAAAAAGGAATCGAAGGAACTTGCCAACATGCGGGCTCGTTTTGAAAACGAGCAACGGATAAATACGAAATTAAAAGCGCGCATCTGCGAACTTGATCCATCTTCGACCTTCGCAGTGTGCAAGTAACGGGATGCAAAACGAACGTGTTCGGTAATGAATCGCGTTTGGGTAAAAGCTGGCGTTGATCCAGCCAAAACTGCGACCAGAGGCGGCGCTGGCGGGGGTTGCGGAGTCGAGCACCGTCACGCTGGCGCCATGACGCGACAGCTCAAACGCAAGGCTGGCACCGATGATGCCCGCGCCGATGATCAGGACAGATTGCGGCATGGGGATTCCCTTTTCGGGCAGGGTGGCATGGCGGTTGCGGGTTGGAAAGGGGGGCTTGTGTGGGGGGATGCGCTGCGGCAGATTGCGGCGATGGATCACAAAAGCTTTGTTTTAAACCTTGCGCCAGAGTTGCGCGCGCGGCTGATTGCGCGGTCGGATCGGGCGGGGCTTTGGCATTTGGCGGGGCATCTGGGGGCGATCCTTGCGGTGGGCGCGCTGATTGGGTTTGGCGTGCCGGGATGGTGGGTTTTGCTGCCCATTCAGGGCGTGCTGATCGTGTTTTTGTTCACGCTGGAGCATGAGGCGACGCACAAGACGCCGTTTGCATCGGAACGGCTGAATGAGGCGGTGGGACATTTCTGCGGCTTTGCGTTGCTGCTGCCGTTTCAGTGGTTTCGCTACTTTCATCTCGCACATCACCGCTACACCAATCTGGCGGGCAAAGACCCGGAACTGGCCTCGGAAAAGCCAAGCGGGATCAGGGCTTGGGTCTGGCATGTCTCAGGCTTGCCCTACTGGATTTCCGAAGCGCGACTGATCGTTGATCTGGCGCGCGGGCGGGCCGAGGGGGACTATCTGCCCGCCAGCGCCCTGCCCCGGATTGTGGCCGAGGCGCGCTGGATGTTGGCGGGCTATGCGCTGGTTTTGGCCAGTTTGTGGATCAGCCCGCTGCTGTTCTGGGTCTGGCTGTTGCCGGTTTTGTTGGGCCAACCCGCGCTGCGGCTGTATCTGCTGGCCGAGCATGGCGACTGCCCGCAGGTGGCGAATATGTTTGAGAATACGCGCACCACATTCACCACCGCCGCGATGCGGTTTTTGGCGTGGAACATGCCGTATCATACCGAACACCACGTCTATCCGGCGGTGCCGTTTCACCAACTGCCCGCTTTGCACCAGATCATGCAGGATGAGTTGCGGGTGACGGCGGATGGTTACGCGGCGTTCACCAAGGGCTATCTGGCGCGGCGAATGTAACGGTTACAAGTTAGCCGTGGCGTGGGCCTGCGCACGCGGATAGCAAGAGCCATGGAAAATGTGCCCCCCAAGAATGAAGACTCGCTGCGTGGCTTTGGCTTTGCGCTGACCGCTTATCTTTTGTGGGGGTTTTTGCCGATCTTCATGAAGGCGGTGGCGCATATCTCTCCGGCAGAGGTGATCGCGCATCGGGTGATCTGGTCTATTCCGATTGCGGGTGCGGTGCTGTGGGCGACGGGGCGGACGGCGGATCTGTGGCGGGCGTTGCGCACGCCGAAGATGCTGCTGATGGGGTTTGCCACGGCGGCGCTGATTTCGGTCAACTGGGGGATTTATGTCTGGTCGATTGGGGCGGGCCACGCGCTGGACGCGGCTTTGGGCTATTACATCAACCCGCTGTTTTCGGTGTTTCTGGGGGCAATGCTGCTGGGTGAACGCCTGAGTGCGGCGCAGAAATGGGCGATTGCGCTGGCGGCTTTGGCTGTGGTGGTGTTGACCATTGAGGCGGGCCGCCTGCCCGTGGTGGCCTTGGGGCTGACGGTCACTTGGGGGATTTACGCGTATTTGAAGAAATCGCTGCCGATTGGGCCGAACCAAGGCTTTTTCCTTGAGGTGCTTATTCTGCTGCCCTTCGCGATTGGCTATGTGATCTGGGCCGAGGTGACGGGAAGCAGCCATTTCATGGCCGGGGTGACCTCGGATACCGTGCTGCTGCTGGCTTGCGGATTGGTGACGGCGGTGCCGCTGATGGTCTATGCCAATGGCGCGAAACTGCTGCGGTTATCGACCATCGGCATCATGCAATACATCGCCCCGACGATGATTTTCCTGACGGCGGTGTTCGTGTTTGGCGAGCCGTTTGGGCGTGGCAAGATGATCGCCTTTCCGATGATCTGGGTGGCGCTGGTGATTTACACCACATCTTTGGTGCGGCAAGCGCGGGCGGCGGGGAAGTGAATTGCGGCTTCGTAGGCGGCTGATTTTGTCCCCGCGGGGACAAATGTCTGGATATTGCGATATGTGAAAATCGCACCGCTATATGTGGGCCAAGGCTACGGTCGGCTGATCTGACCTCCGCCGACAGCAGCTGGAACGCCCGTTGTGCTGGGGCAGGATGTTGGCAGACCGTAGGCGACGCGGGCGGCAAGAAAGGCGAAGGCCTGCGCCTCTAGCATGTCGCCGTTCAGGCCTGCGGCTTCAATCGGCTCTACCGTGCAGGGCATCCGTTGCGCCAGTTGCGCCATCATCGCGGCATTGTGGCGACCACCGCCCGCGACCAGCAAACGGGTGATGGGGCGCGGAAAATGCTCGGCAGCGCGGGCGACCGAGGCTGCGGCAATCGCGGTCATTGTGGCTGCGGCATCGGCGTTTGAAAGTTTATGTGTTTTCTTAAAGAAACCGTGGAAGTCATTGCGATCCAATGATTTTGGCGGAATCTTGTGAAAATAGGCCTGCGCGAGAAAGGCTTTCACCAAAGCCTCATCCACCCGGCCTGTCGCCGCCAAGGCACCGCCCGCATCCTGCGCAAGGTTCAGCCGCACCTGCATCAGATCGTTGATCGGGGCGTTGGCGGGGCCGGTGTCGAAGGCCAAGAGTGCGCCGGGGGAATCGGGGCTGGGTTGGCTGGGGTCAATCCAGGTGATATTGCCGACGCCGCCAAGGTTCAGGATGGCAAGCGGTTCGGTGGCCTTGATCCATTTGGCGCAAGCGAAGTGGAAGAACGGCGCAAGCGGCGCGCCCTGCCCGCCCATCTGCACATCGTTCGAGCGGAAATCCCACACCACCGCCAGATTAAGCGCTTCGGCCAGCAGTTGACCGTTGCCCGCCTGATGGGTGCGGCCATGGGCGGGATCATGCGCAAGGGTCTGGCCGTGAAAGCCGATCATCTCGGGCCCCGTAAAGCGGGCGAGAACCTCGGCATGGGCGGTTTCCACCACTTCGGCGGCGGCAGCCACCTGCGGGTCGCCCGGCCACTGACCAAAGGCGCGGCGGATGGTGGCTTGCTCGGTTACAGTATAGGGGCGGTAGGCATCGGGGCCGAATTCCAAGATCGCATGGCCATCGGTGCGCAGCATGGCGGCATCGACGCCGTCCAGCGAGGTGCCCGACATTGTGCCCAAAACCCAAATCGCCCCCTGTTTCGCCATCTTCCCCTTGGCCCCCTCGCCCGCTATACCCTGCGAACCTTAAAGCATGAGTGTGCCATGACCTACCATCCGAAATCTGATTTCATGCGCGTGATGATGACCCGCGGCTATCTGGCCGATTGCACGGATTATCAGGCGCTTGACGAGGCTTTGGCCAAGGGCGTGGTGCCGGGCTATATCGGCTTTGATGCCACGGCGAAGTCGTTGCATGTGGGCTCACTCATCCAGATCATGATGCTGCGCTGGTTGCAGAAGTGCGGCGGCAAGCCGATTGTGCTGATGGGCGGCGGGACGACCAAGGTGGGCGATCCGTCTTTCCGCGCGGATGAGCGGCCCCTGCTGACCAACGCGCAGATTGACGACAATATCGCGGGCATCAAGCGGGCGTTTTCGCCCTATGTGACCTTTGGCGAGGGTGCGACCGATGCGGTGATGGTCAACAACGCCGAATGGCTGGATGATCTGAACTACCTTGGTTTCCTGCGCGATATTGGCAAGCATTTCAGTGTGAACCGGATGCTGTCGTTTGAGAGCGTGAAGTCGCGGTTGGACCGGGAACAGAGTTTGAGCTTCCTCGAGTTTAACTACATGATCTTGCAGGCTTATGACTTTCTGGAGCTGAACCGCCGCTACGGCTGCCTTGTGCAGATGGGCGGCAGCGATCAGTGGGGCAATATCGTCAACGGTGTGGATTTGACGCGGCGGGTGATTGACCATGAGGTGTATGGTCTGACCTCGCCTTTGCTGACCACCAGCGACGGCAAGAAGATGGGCAAGTCGCAGTCTGGGGCGGTCTGGCTGAACGCCGATATGTATGCGCCCTACGAGTTCTGGCAGTTCTGGCGCAACACCACCGACGCCGATGTCGGCCGTTTCCTGAAGCTATACACCGAGTTGCCGCTTGAGGAATGTGACCGTCTGGGCACGCTGGAGGGTTCGGCGATCAATGATGCCAAGATCGTGCTGGCCAATGCGGTGACGACCTTGCTGCATGGCGCTGACGCTGCGGCTGCGGCAGAGGCGACGGCGCGGGAAGTGTTTGAGAAGGGCGGTGTCGGCGATGATCTGCCCACGGTGAAAGTCACGCCCGCCGAAGTGGCGGAAGGCCTTGGTATTGTGCAGCTTTTCGTGCGCGCAGGCTTGGCTGCCACGGGTAAGGACGCCAAGCGGCTTATTCAGGACGGCGGCGCGCGGATGAATGACGAGGTGCTGACCGATGCCGGTTTGCGCGTTGGCGCGGGCCTGTTGGCCGAGCCGTTGAAGCTGACAGCGGGAAAGAAGCGGCACGCTTTGGTGGTGCTGGACTGAGGGCAGCAAAAAGGGGGCCGTTCTGGCCCCCTTTTCCATTGCAGGGTTCAGGACTATTCCTGAACGGTGACTTTCGTCATCACATCCGGGGTTGCAGGCGGCTCGCCGCGCTCGATGGCGTCAACCACGTCCATGCCTTTGATCACCTTGCCAATCACGGTGTATTGGCCATTCAGGAAATCGCCCGGCGCGAACATGATGAAAAACTGGCTGTTGGCAGAATCGGGGTCTTGCGACCGCGCCATGCCAACGATGCCACGCGCGAACGGCACGTCGGAAAACTCGGCCGGGATGTTCGGCATATCCGAGCCACCCATGCCTGCCATCGAGGTATCGCCCGATTTCTTGCCGTATTGCACGTCGCCGGTCTGCGCCATGAAACCGTCAATCACGCGGTGGAACACCACGCCATCGTAAGCACCGGATTTCGCCAAAGCGACGATCTGGGCCACGTGTTTCGGCGCGTCTTTGGTATCCAGATCAATCACGATCTCGCCCTTGGCCGCACCATCGACCTCGATCACCAGGTTCGGGCCGGGGCCGTCGCCTTCGGCAAAGGCGGGGGCGGCGGTCAGCAGCAGGGCTGCCAGAACATTACGCAACATCAGCAGCCACCCGCACGGTGATCATACGGTCGGGGTTTGCCGGCGGCTCGCCACGGGTGATTTTATCGACATGCTCCATGCCTTTGATCACGCGGCCATAAACCGTGTATTGGCGGTTCAGGAAGTGGTTGTCCGAGAAGTTGATGAAGAACTGGCTGTTGGCCGAGTTCGGGTTCGACGAGCGCGCCGCACCAATGGTGCCACGGTCGTGCGGGATGCCGGAAAACTCTGCCGGAAGATCGGGATGCTCTGACCCGCCCGTGCCTGCGCGGCGCAGGTTGAAATCGCTTTCCATGTTGCCGTTGGCCACGTCACCGGTCTGCGCCATGAAGCCGTCGATCACGCGGTGAAAGCAGACGTTGTCATAGGCCTTTGCGCGGGCAAGGGTTTTCATCCGCTCGACATGCTTGGGGGCGATGTCATTGAGCATTTCCAGCACGACCTCACCATCCTTCAGGGTGATGATGATGGTGTTTTCGGGGTCTTTGATCTCGGCCATCGGGGGCATCCTTCTTTTGATCTGGGCCGGAAAGTAGCGATGAAGCACACGAAGGGAAAGGGCTATAGGTTGACGAATGCGTCAGATCGGCGGAAACAGTTGCAAACACTCATGGAGGCATCAATGGCCTGGAAGACGATCGACGATATGGGCCTTGCCGGCAAGACCGTGCTGACCCGTGTGGATATCAACGTGCCGATGGAAAACGGCGTGGTGACGGACGGCACGCGGATTGAAAAGATCGTGCCGACGGTCGAGGATCTGATCGCGCGCGGGGCGAAGGTGGTTCTGCTCGCGCATTTTGACCGGCCCAAGGGCAAGGTTGTGCCCGAGATGAGCCTTGGCCATGTGAAGGCCGCGCTGGAGGCCGCGTTGGGCCGTCGCGTGGTGTTCGGGGCCGATTGTGTGGGCGATGTGGCGAAGGCCGCGATTGCGCAGGCCGCGCAGGGCGATGTGGTGCTGCTGGAGAACACCCGCTTTCACGCGGGCGAGGAAAAGAATGATCCCAAGCTGGCGGCAGAGATGGCGGCTTTGGGCGATGTGTTCGTGAATGACGCGTTTTCGGCGGCACACCGGGCACATGCCTCGACCGCTGGGATTGCGGCGCTTCTGCCCTCGGCTGCGGGGCGGTTGATGGAGGCGGAGTTGCGCGCACTGGAAGCCGCGCTGGGCAATCCGGTGCGCCCGGTGGTGGCGGTTGTGGGCGGGGCGAAGGTTTCGACCAAACTGGAACTGCTGGGCAATCTGGTAGGCCGGGTTGATCATCTGGTGATCGGTGGCGGCATGGCCAACACCTTCCTTGTGGCGCAGGGTGTTGAGGTTGGCAAATCCTTGGCCGAGCGGGATATGGCCGCGACGGCGCTGGAGATTTTGGGCAAGGCCAAGGCTGCGGGCTGCACGATTCATCTGCCGGTGGATGTGGTGGTGGCGCGCGAGTTCAAGGCCAATGCCGTGCATGACACGGTGGCGGTGGGTGCCTGCCCTGCCGATGCGATGATTCTGGATGCGGGGCCAAAGACGGTGGCGGAGCTGACCAAGGTGTTCGAGGCGTGCCGCACGCTGATCTGGAACGGCCCGCTGGGCGCGTTTGAACTTGAGCCGTTCAATGCCGCCACAAATGCTGCGGCAAAGGCGGCGGCAAGCCTGACCAAGGCGGGGAATCTCGTCTCGGTCGCCGGGGGCGGTGACACGGTGGCGGCGCTTAATCAGGCGGGGGCGGCCAAGGATTTCACCTTTATCTCGACCGCTGGCGGGGCTTTCCTTGAGTGGATGGAAGGCAAGACTTTGCCGGGGGTTGCTGCGCTGGGCTAGCTGGTCCCAACTCGGGACCAAAAAACCTACAAGGATATCAACGGCTTGACCTTGCCGATTTAAGGTTTTGTTAAGATTTGGCTGCCCGAACGTGTCTTGGATTTGGGCAGCCTTGCACAAAGGGTGAGAGTTTATGGCGATCTGGGCTTTGGTGACGGGGGCCTCGGAAGGCTTGGGGCGCGAGTTTTCAACCTTGGCCGCCAAGGATGGCTTTGATGTGATCCTGACCGCGCGCCAGACCGACAAGTTGCAGGCCCATGCCGCCAGTTTGCGCCGCGCCTACAATGTTGCGGTCGAGGTGATCCCCGCCGATCTGACCGACCCTGTCGCGGTAGAGCGGCTTTGGGATGCGGCAAGCGAGGGGCGGCAGATCGGGGTGCTGGTCAACAATGCAGGCCTTGGCCGCAATGGCGATATTACCGAAGATGGCGGCTGGCCGCGCGAAGCCGACAGCATTGCGGTGAACATCATCGCGGCGACGATCCTGCTGAAACGCGCGGCCGCGCACATGAAGGGGCATGGCGCGGGCCGGATTTTGAACGTGGCCTCGGTTGCGGGGTTTTTGCCGGGGCCGCATATGGCGATTTATCATGCCAGCAAGGCCTATCTGCTGAGCCTGTCCGAAGCGGTTGCCGAGGAATTGCGCAGCACGGGTGTGACGGTGACGGCGGTCTGTCCGGGGCCCACGGCGACACAGTTTTTCGCAAGCGACGGGGCCGAGCGCAAAACGCTGGCGACGCGGTTGGGGATGCCGTCGGCCGAGAGCGTGGCTGTCGCGGGATGGGCCGCGATGACGCGCGGGCGCAGGGTGAAGGTGGTGGGGGCGGCCAACAAGCTGCTGGCCTTTCTGCCAAGGCTGTTGCCGCGCCGGATGATGGCATTTTTTGTTGGCATTTCGCTGAAAAAACGTTGGTAAACGCTTGTTAGCGCAACCAATATTGCACCAAGGCCAGAACCTTTCTACCACGAAACTGACCTTTCCCGGATGGAGCATAAGATGCGCGCGACCAAGGCTGTTCAGAAGATCCTTGCCAATTACGAAGGCGAAACCCCCGGCGTGAAGGCCAATCTGTGCCGCATGCTGATGGAGGGCAAGCTGGGCGGCACCGGCAAGATGATCATTCTGCCAGTGGATCAGGGCTTTGAGCATGGGCCTGCGCGCAACTTTGCGGTCAATCCGGCGGGCTATGATCCGCATTACCACTATCAACTGGCGATTGATGCGGGGCTGAACGCTTTTGCGTCGCCCTTGGGGATGCTGGAGGCGGGGGCGGATACGTTTGCGGGGCAGATCCCGACGATTCTGAAGGTGAACTCGGCCAACTCGCTGATGAGCGACACGGCGGGGAAGAATCAGGCGGTGACGGCATCGGTGGATGATGCGTTGCGGCTGGGCTGTACGGCGATTGGTTTCACGATCTATCCCGGCTCGGACATGCAGCTTGAGATGTATGAAGAAATCGTCGAGATGCGGCGCGAGGCGGCGGCCAAGGGTGTGGCGACGGTGATCTGGTCTTACCCGCGCGGCGAGGCGATTTCCAAGGATGGCGAGACGGCGATTGACGTGGCGGCCTATGCGGCGCAGATCGCGGCGCTGCTGGGCGCGCATATCATCAAGATCAAACTTTCGACAGATCATCTGATGCTGCCCGAGGCGAAGAAGGTCTACGAGAAGGAAGCGATTGATATTGCGACCCAAGCGGCGCGGGTGAAGCATTGCATGGATGCCAGCTTTGCCGGGCGGCGGATCGTGGTGTTCTCGGGCGGGGCTGCCAAGGGGGCGGATGCGGTTTACGACGACGCGCGCGCGATCCGCGATGGCGGCGGCAATGGCTCTATCATCGGGCGCAACAGCTTCCAGCGTAAGCGCGAGGATGCTTTGGCGATGCTGAGCAAGCTGGTCGATATCTACAAGGGCAAAGCCTGATGCGTCTGGCCCCTGCCCTTGCATTGATGGTTTGGGCGGGGGCCATCCACGCTCAAGAGGTGCCGCTGACCGAGGCCGATCTGCCGCCGGGCTATCCGCCGAAACTGGGCGAAGCCTCGGGTCAGTTGGGCAAGAAAGCCGTGGCGTGGGAGTTTTTCGATTTCTCGATCGGGGCGTTTGATGCCTCGGCTTGGGTGGATCTGGATTACAACACGGACGCGGTGCAGTTTCATCTGATGGGCCACACGCCCGGCAAACCCGATGACAAGCGCAAACGGCTGTGGGTGCGGGGTGATTTCGGCAAGGCGTTTCACACCGGCGCGGCAGAGGCTCCGCTGGTTGAAGTGTTGCAGGGGGCTGATGTGGACGGGCCAAAGCTGACCTCGAAAGGGCAGCAGGCCGAGATTGTGGTTGAAAGCATCGGCCCCTTGCCCGAAAACAGCTATCTGCGGCATGTCACGGGGCGTGTGACGGCGCGGGTCTGCCCGCAGGATTGGCCGTTCAAATCCTGCCAGACGATCGCGCTGCGGTTTGACACCGATGTGCAGATGGGCAGCGATGTTGCGGTGAAGCCCTAACGCGGCGGGCTTTGCGTTTTTTCATTTCATCGCCGCAGGTTGTGTGGCAAGGTGAAGCCACGAACTGCCCTCGATCAGAGGGGCGGACGTTGAGGCGAGACAGATGATCCAGACCCAATCCCGGCCCGCACTTGGCGGTATGCTGTTTTTCATGGCGACGTTCACGCTGGGCAGTTATTTTGCCTTTGCCGCCATTCAGGGCGACTACGGCGTGTTCCGCCGGGTGCAGATCAACGCCGAAGCGGCGGATTTGCGCGCCGAGCGTGATCAGTTGGCGGCAGAACTGGCGCGGACGCGGAATTTGACCAAGCGGCTGTCGGATGATTATCTCGACATCGACCTGCTGGACGAGCAGTTGCGCGATGTTTTGGGCTATTTGCGGGCGGATGAGGTGGTAATTCGTTGAGCGGGTGATGCGTGAGATCACGCACCCTACGTTCGTGCTTGCGGCGTTGCGCGCGTTGAGAGGTTGAAGCCTCCGGCGGGGATATTTAGGCAGAGAGGATGACCAAAGAGCGTGCGCGGCCAGTTTTGGCGCGGCGTGAATTTTCTGTTTTGCGTTATTTCTCCGATGCGGTATATATGGTTTAACACTAAACTACTTTAACGCCGTTACGGGAGGACGCCGCTTTGGCAACGAAGAAAGCCCCTGAGAAATCAAACGTCTCGAAGGAGGAACTGCTGAAGTTCTACCGCGAGATGCTGTTGATCCGCCGATTCGAAGAAAAGGCTGGTCAGCTTTATGGCATGGGTCTGATCGGTGGCTTTTGCCATTTGTATATCGGGCAGGAAGCCGTGGTTGTGGGGCTTGAGGCCTGCACCAAGGAAGGCGACAAGCGCATCACCAGCTATCGCGACCATGGTCACATGCTGGCTTGCGGCATGGATGCCAATGGCGTGATGGCCGAGTTGACGGGCCGCGAGGGTGGCTATTCGCGCGGCAAAGGCGGCAGCATGCATATGTTCAGCCGCGAGAAGCATTTCTACGGCGGGCACGGCATTGTGGGCGCTCAGGTGCCGCTTGGTGCGGGGCTGGCGTTTGCCGATAAGTATAAGGGCAATGACAATGTGACCTTTACCTATTTCGGCGATGGGGCTGCGAACCAGGGTCAGGTCTATGAGACCTATAACATGGCCGAACTTTGGGCGCTGCCGGTGATTTTTGTCATTGAAAACAATCACTACGCGATGGGCACGTCGCAGGCGCGGTCCACCAAATCGGAAACCCTGTTCGGGCGCGGTCTGGCGTATGGTATTCCCGGCGAGCAGGTTGACGGCATGGATGTGCTGGCGGTCAAGGAAGCGGGCGAAAAGGCCGTGGCGCATTGCCGGGCTGGCAAGGGGCCGTATATTCTTGAGATGATGACCTACCGCTATCGCGGCCACTCGATGTCGGACCCGGCGAAGTATCGCACCCGCGAAGAGGTTGAGAAGATGAAATCCGAAAAGGATGCGATTGAGCATGTGCGCGATCTGTTGTTGAACGCGGGGCTGTCCTCGGACGAGGAGCTGAAGGCGATTGATAAGTCGATCAAGGAAGTTGTGAATGCCTCGGCCGAGTTTGCCAAGGCCAGCCCGGAGCCGGCTTTGTCGGAACTCTGGACCGATATTTACGCCTGAGGGGAGAGAACCATGGCAACCGAAGTATTGATGCCGGCGCTTTCTCCGACGATGGAGGAAGGCACCCTTGCCAAGTGGTTGGTCAAGGAAGGCGATGTGGTGAAATCGGGGCAGATCATTGCCGAGATTGAAACCGACAAGGCGACGATGGAGTTTGAGGCGGTGGATGAAGGCACGGTTGGCCGGATTCTGATCGCGGAAGGCACCAGTGGCGTGAAGGTCAACACCGCGATCATGGTGTTGGTCGAGGCGGGCGAGTCTGCGGATGCGGCGCCTGCCCCGGTGGCGGCCTCGGCGGCGGCTGCGCCTGTTGCGGCAGCGCCTGTGGCGGCGGCGGCACCTGTGGCGGTGGTCTCGAAGGCCAGCGCCGATTGGCCGGAAGGCACGCCGATGAAAACCATGACCGTGCGCGAGGCATTGCGCGAGGCGATGGCGGAAGAAATGCGCGCCAATCCGGCTGTGATGCTGATGGGCGAGGAAGTGGGCGAGTATCAGGGCGCTTACAAGATTTCTCAGGGCCTGCTGGACGAGTTCGGCCCCAAACGCGTGGTGGATACGCCGATCACCGAGATGGGTTTCACGGGGATCGCGGTGGGTGCTGCCTGGGGTGGTCTGAACCCGATTGTGGAGTTCATGACCTTTAACTTCGCGCTGCAAGCCATTGATCATCTGCTCAATTCTGCCGCCAAGACCAACTATATGTCGGGCGGTCAGTTGGGTTGCCCGATTGTGTTCCGCGGTGCCAATGGGGCTGCGGCGCGGGTTGGCGCGCAGCACAGCCAGGATTTTACCGCTTGGTATGCGGCGATCCCCGGTCTGAAAGTGGTGTCGCCCTATTCGGCGGCGGATGCCAAGGGCTTGTTGAAGCAGGCTATTCGCGACCGCAACCCGGTGATCTTCCTTGAAAATGAGATCATGTATGGCCAGTCGTTCGAAGTGCCCGATCTGCCCGATTTCACCATCCCGTTCGGCAAGGCGCGGATCTGGCGCGAGGGCACGGATGTCACCATCGTGTCGTTCAGCATCGGCATGAAGTATGCGCTGGAAGCTGCTGATTTGCTTGCGAAAGAAGGCATCTCGGCTGAGGTGATTGACCTGCGCACCCTGCGCCCGATTGATTACGATACGGTGCTGGCAAGCGTGCAGAAAACCAACCGTTGTGTGACGGTGGAAGAAGGCTTCCCGGTGGGCTCGATTGGTGACCATCTGGCCAGCACGATCATGCAGCGCGCGTTTGATTATCTGGATGCGCCGGTGATCACTTGCACGGGCAAGGATGTGCCGATGCCTTACGCCGCCAACCTTGAAAAGCTGGCATTGGTGACGACTGCGGAAGTGGTCGCTGCCGTCAAATCTGTTTGCTACCGTTAAGGAGGGGATGATGGCGATTGAAATTCTGATGCCCGCGCTTTCTCCGACGATGGAGGAAGGCACCCTTGCCAAATGGCTGGTCAAGGAAGGCGATGTGGTGAAATCGGGTCAGATTCTGGCCGAGATTGAAACCGACAAGGCGACGATGGAGTTCGAGGCGGTGGATGAAGGCACAATTGGCCGGATTCTGATCGCGGAAGGCACGGCGGGCGTCAAGGTGAACACGGCGATTGCGGTGTTGGTTGAGGATGGCGAGGCTGCGGATGCAGCGCCTGCCCCGGCCAAGGCTGCGGCCCCGGTTGCGGCGGCTGCTCCGGTGGCGGCTGCTCCAGTGGCGGCTCCGGCGGCGGCGGCGGCACCGAAAGCGGCGGGCGCGCGGGTGTTTGCCTCGCCTTTGGCGCGGCGGATTGCGGCTGAAAAGGGCTTGGATTTGGCTTCGGTGCAGGGGTCTGGGCCGCACGGGCGGATCGTGCGGGCGGATGTTGAGGCGGCGAAGGCGGCACCAAAAGCTGCGGCTTCGGCTGTGGTGGCGGCTGCTGCGGCTGCACCTGTTGCGGCGGCGGCCCCTGCGATGGCGTCCGGGCCTTCGACGGACGTGGTGCTGAAAACCTATGCGGATCGGCCATTTACCGAAGTGAAGCTCGATGGGATGCGCAAGACCATTGCCGCGCGTCTGACCGAGGCCAAGCAGACCGTGCCGCATTTCTATCTGCGGCGTGACATTGAGTTGGATGCGCTGATGGCGTTCCGGGCCGAGTTGAACGCCAAACTGGAAGGCCGGGGGGTGAAGCTGTCGGTCAATGACCTTGTGATCAAGGCTTGCGCGCTGGCGTTGCAGCAGGTGCCGGGGGCGAATGCGGTTTGGGCAGGCGACCGGGTGTTGCAGTTCAAGAAATCGGACGTGGCCGTGGCTGTGGCGATTGAGGGCGGCTTGTTCACCCCGGTGCTGCGCGATGCCGAGGCGAAATCCCTGTCGGCCTTGTCGGCCGAGATGAAGGATCTGGCCAAGCGCGCGCGGGATCGGAAACTGGCCCCGGCAGAGTATCAGGGCGGCAGCTTTGCGATTTCCAACCTTGGCATGTTCGGCATTGATAACTTCGATGCGATCATCAACCCGCCGCATGCGGCTATTCTGGCGGTGGGTGCTGGGGTGCAGAAGGCGATTGTCAAAAACGGCGTTGTCGTGGTTGGCACGGTGATGTCGGTGACATTGTCGGTCGATCACCGGGTGATCGACGGGGCGCTTGGCGCGCAACTGGTGAACGCGATCAAGGACAATCTGGAGAACCCGCTGGCGATGCTGGCATAGGGCTGTGTCCGTTTAACACAAGGCCCCGCAGAGCGATCTGCGGGGCTTTTTTGCTGGCTGGCGGGGGTGTGCTGCAACACTGTGCGCGGGGTTTCACACCCCGCACCCCGTGGGATATTTAGAAACGGGTGAAACAATTTTAGGTAAATTTTAGGGGTTTAGCTGTCAGATTTCGCCGTTGATCAGCTGATCCATGGTCACCGAAGGCTGCGCGCAGCCGGCCTCGCCCACCACACGGGCCGGAACGCCTGCCACGGTGGTGTTGTGCGGCACGTCGTGCAGCACGACCGAACCTGCGGCGATACGCGAGCAATGGCCGACGTGGATATTGCCCAGCACCTTTGCCCCTGCCCCGATCATCACGCCGTTGCCGATCTTGGGGTGACGGTCGCCGTCTTCCTTGCCGGTGCCGCCAAGTGTGACCGAATGCAGCATCGAGACGTTGTCGCCGACGACCGCAGTTTCACCGATGACGATGGAATGGGCGTGGTCGATCATGATGCCGCGCCCGATGCGGGCGTTGGGGTGGATATCGACGCCGAACACTTCGGACACCCGCATCTGCACGAAATACGCCATGTCCTTGCGGCCATTCGTCCACAGCCAATGGCCGATGCGATAGGCCTGGATCGCCTGATAGCCCTTGAAGAACAGGATCGGCTGGATGAAGCGCAGGCAGGCCGGGTCACGATCAAACACCGCCGTCACATCGGCGCGGGCGGATTGGCCAAGATCGGGGTCGGAGGAATAGGCCTCATCGGCAATTTCGCGCAGGATTTGCTCGGACATCTCGCCGCTCGCGAGTTTCAGCGAAAAGCGGTAGGCGAGCGCACGCTCCAGGCTGGGGTGATGCAGCAGGCTGGAGTGGATCAGGCCACCCAGCAGCGGCTCGGACCGCACCATGTCGAAGGCTTCTTCGCGCACACGCTGCCAGACCGGGTCAAGAGAGGTGATTTTTGCGCTGGTCTCGGCCATGATATATCTCCTGCTGGGACAGAGATTAGCATATGGTGTTGGTTTACGACAAGGCCAAGGGTAAATCCTGCTATTTCCGCCCGGCTGCGCGTTTGCGTGCCGAGAGATGGTCTGCCACCATGGCCAGCGCCGACAGGAACTGCGCCGAATGGGTCTGGGGATGGCGGCACCCGGTTTCGGCAAGCGCGCGCGCCATCAGACTGCCATTGCCCCACAGCGGATGGGCGCGACCGAACCGTTTGGCGTAGCGGTGCGCTGCATCCGCTTGATCGAGCAACCGGTCGAGCAGGGTTTGCGGTGCAGACGAGGCTGCGAGCAGCGCCGCAGCCTCGAACAGATCGCCCGGAAGGCAGCGGCGCATTTTCAGAGTGCCGCGCTGATGATTTGCGCGGGGCCGTTGCCATAGCGTTGCGAGACTTGCGCCACCGAGATGGTGACGGTGCCGCTGGCTGCATCGGCGGCCTGCATGGCCGGCGTGTAGCTGAACGCTGCGGTTGCAGCCGTGGTTTCGCGCAAGAGCGTTGCACCCTGGCTGATGGTGATGCTGTAAAGCTCGGTATCTTCGCCCAAAGGCACTTCCAGCGATTGCCAGCTGTCGCCGTCGATCCGGGTGCGGCGCCGCCAGATGATCTCTAGAGCGCCGGTGCTTTGACGGGAGGCGGCGAGATGCGACACCGGGTATGGGCGCAGGCCCGCACCCTCAAAGCTTTCGGTGAGAAGCACGGTGTTGCTGTTGTCATACCCCTTGTCGGCCGGACCAAAGCGGTAAAAGCGCGGCAAGCCCCGGGCCGAAAGCGGCAGATTGATTTGCTGCACGGCGTCGTTCAGCAACACGAACACGCTGCCGATGGGCCACGCACCGGGCATGATGCCGTCGGTGCCCGCCTGCCCCCGCAAACGCAACGTGAGCGCGTAGGTGTTGGGGCCAACGAGGACGGCATTGGCAAACTGAAACACCTCCCAGTTTTCCGGGCTGCCATCACCAATGGCTGCGACATTGGCCCCTGACAGCACCGAAAGTTCGCTGACCGAGGCCAAAGCGCCCGACTCGATGCGCACTTGCAGCGCAGCACCGCGGTCCCAAAGCCCGGGCTCGGCTGCATTCAGGATGGTTTCGGTCGTGCCTATGATGGCAGGTTGGGTCAGTGTGGTGTTCAGGCTGTAGCTGTCATCTGACACCGAACTCCACACCGCGACATCCCCCGGCCACGGCGATGCGGCGACACAGACATGCGGGGCATATTCCACCTCGGAGCCGTTCAGCAGCGGCAAATCGAGAAACAGCGGATAGACCGGGACCGAGGCCTGAAACGGCACCCAGCCGCGCGCGGGCACCGAGACTTCGGCGGGCTCATATACGTTGGGATCAACGCGCACGGCTTCGATGGATTGCAACTCGGAGAGTTCGGCACGGTCGATGCGGTAAAGGCCGCCTGCAATGCTGACGGTATCACCAACGCCAATCGCAAGCCGCGATTTCGGCAAGGCAAATCGCGCGGTATCGCGTGAGACCCGGGTTTCCGCCATCCAGCGTTCGGCGATCGTCATAGCTTCGGCTGCGGTAAGCGTCAGCGGCAGTTCGGAATGCGAGACGATATCGCCGCTGCGATCCGGGAATGCCGCCGAAACGGTGGAGACCGCGAAATCGGTTTCGGCCTCGCTGAAGGTCAGCCGGATATGCTCGGGTGTCTCGATATCGGCGGCGCGACTGCGCTCGAGGCTGCCGTCGATGTCGGCAGAGATGGCAAGGGTTTCGGGTGGCAGACTATACGAGGCGCGCGCCGTGCGGGCCTGAAAGCGCAAGATGCCCTCACGCTCGACCACATCCGTCGGATAGGCCAGCGTCAAAGGCTGAAGCGCCGCCCGCGCCGAGGCCACATCCGAAATCACATAGCCGCGCACGATGCCGCGTGCCTGAGCAAGATCGACATCCGTCATCCCGGCCAGATCACAAATGTCTGCCAGCACGGCCGCAAGCGACTCGTTGGATGCACGCCCGTTCAGCCAGTGACCCTTGTCGTAGTTGGGCGCGTCGGACCAAAGCGTTTTGTTGCCCGGAAAGGTCGGGAATGGCCGCGCATCCCATGCCCAGGCCAGTGAATTGGTGAAATCAACCATTTGCCCGCTGTAAAGAAACGCGCTTGGGTTGTTTTGCGGATCGGTCCAATAGCTGTGCATGGCCTGATAGTAAGACAGTTGCAGCAGATCATCGCGCAGACCGTTCGAGAATTTCGGCAGCGCGGATTCCGACGACTTCGGGTCCAGAAAGACATTGGGCTGGTTGCTGCCCTTGTCCACCGCCGCACAGCCGAATTCGGTAAAGCGGATGGGTTTTGACCCCGCGATCCAAGCGGTCGGCGCGCTTGCACGCACACCGGCGATCCGCTCGTGGTGCGAGCTTGACCACCAGCCGCGCAGATCTTTGTTGCGGTAAACCCAAGGCTCGCCGTAAGCGCCGTCGGTGATCGGGGTGCGGATCTGGGCCACCTGATCTTCGGGGGATGCGTAATACCACGCGAAGCCCTCACCACCCGCGATGTTGCTTTTCAGATAAGCGGTGTTGTGGATATCGCCCCAACTTGCATCAAGATGCGTTTCGCCATCGCGCCAATCTGACAGCGGCATGTAATTGTCGATCCCGATGAAGTCGATGGCGGGGTCGGCCCACAGCGGATCAAGGTGGAAATAGACGTTGTCTTCGCTGTGATAGCCGAAATATTCCGACCAGTCTGCGGCATAGGTGATCTGGGTGGAGGGGCCAAGAATAAGCTTCACCTCACCCGCCAATTGGCGCAGCGCCGCGACGGTGGGGAAGGTGTCAGCGGCACCCCGGATTTGGGTCAGGCTGCGCAATTCGGTGCCCACGCAAAACGCGGCAACGCCGCCTGCGGCTTTGCACAGGTGGGCATAGTGCAGAATAAAGCGGCGGTAGGACCACTCACTTGGGCCGGAATAGCTGACGCTTTGGCCATTGATCGCGAAATGCGCGGGCGTGGCGGTGCCGAAGAAGGCAGCGACTTCGGCGCTGGCTGTGGCCGTGCGGTCGGGGGTGCCGGACTGGCCCGGCGCGCGCGACAAGGTGATCCGGCCACGCCAGGGCAGAACGGGCTGGCTCGGGGCGGTGCTCCATGGGTCGGGAAGCGTGTTATCGGGCAGTTGATCCATCAGGATGAACGGATAGAACGTCACCGTTTTGCCCGCCGCGTTCAATGCCTGCACGGCCTCGACCACGGATTGATCTGCGGGGGTGCCGCCATAAACGGTGGCACCCTCCAGCTTCGGCAATTCAGATGCCGCCGCCCGCGTCAGGCCCGCAACCTTCCACGCCATCGGCTGACCGTCATATTGCGTCTGTTCCACCTTGGGCTTCACCTCGCAGGCGGCGCAGCGCAGATCGTTGCCGAACCATGACACGACCAACGATGCGCCGCCTGCGTTTGGCAATTCCTCGGTCAACTGCTCTAGCGAGGCGGCAAAGTCGGTCTTGCCGGTCGCCGAGTTCACGTTTGCCGACCGGTTGCTGCCGCGCCCGTAGGTGTAGTGCACGGGCGTGGTCGCCAAGGCATATTCGCCGGTGCCGGGGATCAGACAAACGCCGGGAATGATTTTCGAAAGCCCTGCATGGGGGTCTGATGCCGCACTTTGCGCGGCGCGCACCACTTCGAATGAAAACTGCGGCACGCGATTGCCAAACTGCGAAAGACCGAGATTTTCGATCACGACATAAGCCGTTCCGCGATAGCTGGGGGCGTTTGCCGCACCTTCGACGGCCACGATCTTTGGATCGGGCAGTTGGGCCTCGTCGCCGAGGTAGATGCGCAGGTTGAGACTGTCAGCCGCGATCTCGTTTCCGTCCGCCCATATCCGCCCGATGCGGGTGATTTTGCCCTCGCAAAGCGCAACGGCCAGACTGACAGAATAGCTGAAACTGTTGCTCGACGGTTGTGGCGTGCCCTTTCCGCCACCGGAACGGGTGACGTTTTCCTGAAAGCGGCTGGCCCAGATGACCTGACCCGACACGCGCACCCTGCCCCAGATGCGGGGAATGGCGGCGCCTTCGCTGGCACCCATGACCCGAAAGCGGTCAACCCGGCCCACATCAACTGCTTCCGAGCCCGCACCCAGCAGTTTCTGGTCGATCACCCGGCCCACGGTGGCCCCGACGGCGCGACCAATGACGGCACCAGACAGGCCAAGCACCGTGCCGCCAAATCCAGCGCCGAGTGATGCGCCGACAGCAGAGAGAAGGATCGTGGCCATGATCAGGCTCCTAAGATGGAAATTCAAAGCGGGCGGCGATCTTGCGCCGCCACGGTGCACTCAACGGGGTTTCGACAACCCCATGTCCGGTGTAGGCATGCACGAAACTGGCGCTTTCGCCGGTCTGGGCCGCGATGCCCAGATGCTTGGCCACAGCACCGTCACGCATCCGAAACAGCAAAACATCGCCGGCGGCCTCGGCGCACAGGGGCTTTTGGGTCAACCAGCGCTGCGCCGCCGACAACAGATCTTCGCGCCCGGAGGGTTCTGACCAATCCGGCGAATAGGCGGGGATGCGTTCGGGCTCGGCACTGATCAGTTCACGCCAGACACCACGGATCAAGCCAAGGCAATCGGCACCCGCCGCCTTGACGCTGGCCTGATGCAGATACGGCGTGCCAATCCATGAGCGTGCCGTCTCCACGATCAGCGCGCCCGTCATCGACCCAGGCTCCCGCCATCATTCGCCCGGCTGCTGACCGGATAGGATGCCAGCCAGTCTTCGCCCGGGATATGCGGAAAGCCGCGAAAATTCGCAAAGTTGGCGAATTTTGTCTGGCAGGTCGCTGTCATGCGATCACAGCCAACTTCCAGACGCACCTGATCGCCAATCGCGATCGGTGCCCCCAAAGCGTGCCAAAGATCGACAATCCGATCTGCACCCGACAGGCGATCAAACTTGATCACGCCGACCAGCCCCGCCGCGGCACCCGAAATCACCACAAAACGCCCGCGTTCAAACCAGCGATCTGCAAAGCTGTCGAGACCAGAGAACACAATGCGGTTCAGGGCATCAAAACCCGCGATACTGACATCCACAAAATGCCCCGCAGCCGTCAGATCCACCTTGCAGCGCGCATCGCCCAGGACGGCTGTGCAGTTGCGCTGGAAAATCCGTCCCTGTGGTTGGTTCAACCTGTCGGTCAGGCCGCGCAACTCGGCCTTGAAGGCACCGCCAGCGCGGCTGATCTCGCCAAGATTGCCACGAAATTGCTCAAGGCGCTGGGCGGTGTCGGTCCAGTTCACCAACCATGACCGTACCTCGGCACCATCAAAGCGCCCTGCGATTAGGTCGGCCTCGTCGATGGCCGCATCTGACAAGGCCCCCACGGTTTCCGAGTTGTCCACCGACAGGCCCGTGGTTTGCTGCAAGGTGCGCGCGGTCATACCGGTGCTGGCCTTAAACATATAGCCTTCAAAGCCCAAATCGCTGTCATGGTCGGTAAAGCCGAACGTCACACCATCACGCCGCGTCACCAGCCAAGCCCGACATACGGTTGTCACACCTTGGCCAAGGTGATTGATCAATTCTTGCCGCGCGGTCATACCCGCACCTCGACAATCGGCACATTCGGCACATCGCCCGCCCGGAAAGAGGCGACCGAGGTTTGGATCATATCGGCATCAAACCGCACCGGGACATCAAATTCATAGCCAGCGGTAATCAGCACTCCGATGTCAGGCGCGGTGGTAAAGCTGACCATGCCGGTGGCGGCATCAACGCTGAACTCCAGCCCCTCCACCTTGGGATCATTGGCGATGGCGACAACCACGGTGCCAGCCACAGGCTTTACGATGGGGCGCACGTAACTTGCGGTGCCTGAGAGATAGGTCTTTTTCAGTTGAAAGCTGACCGTTGTGCCATCGCCAACGCCGATCAGCTGATCGGTTGCGGCAATCGGCTGATTGGCCCCGCATGATTTGAAATCCGACCAATCCTTCCAGCGAAAGGCGTGCAGGCGCGCGCGTCGCGCTTCAAAGAACGCCAGCAGCGCATCAACATCTTCCAGACTGCGCAGCCCAAAGCCCGCGTCATAGCGCCTGCGCGAATGTTCCCACGGCGTGTTGCGTTCTTCAAAGCCGTTGGCGAGCGTGACAATCTCGGTCAACCGCTCGGGCCCGCCCTGGCTGCCAAAGCTGACATTGGCGGGAAATCTGATTTCGTGAAATGCCATGTCTTCCCCTCACCGATTGCGTTGGCCGCGCGCCAGCATCCGCTGTGCCTGCGCGGCAATCTGGGTCTGGCTGCGCTGAAAGCCCTGCACATCCGGTGTGGTGATGTTCATCACCACCGTGACCGAGCGCCCCCCGCCCGTCGTCTGCACTCCAAGGCGACCATCGGCGCCGCGCGCCAGCGGCATGATGGCTTCCGGGCCCGCTTCGCCCATCAAGCCCTGACCGCCGCGCATCGCAAACGGGGTCGCCTGTGAGACGACACCCCCCTTGGCGAACGGCATCACCCGGCCTTGGGCAAAGCTGCCGCCCTTTTCAAACGGCATGATGCCGCTGATCAGGCCATTCAGGCCCGAGGCAATCGCCCCGCCCAAAGCGTTCTGCACCGGCCGCATCGCAATGCCGTAAACCGTATCGGCCAAGGATTTCGCCACCGATTTCAGCGCATCCGACAGTTTGGCACCGTCAAACACCAGCCCGTCAAAGGCGCGGCGCAAACCGCCACCGATGCCGGTGGACAGCACATTCACTTCACGCCCGGTGAACACCATAGTTTCGCGCATCCGCGAAAGTTCACCCTCAAAGGCTCCCACGATCCCGGTGGTGCCCGAAAGCGTGGCCTCAAGTGCCGCAATCTGGTCCTGCAACTCTTCTACTGTTGCCATCGCCCGCCCCTTTCGTGACATCTGGATAAGCTGCGGCCAATTCCTCGAGCCGCGCTTTGGTCAGGGGCGGCACCAAAGCCTCCGCCCCCAGCATTATCCTCAACTCGATGGGCGACAGCGCCCAGAAGACGGCGGGGGTCAGCCGCAATTCGCCCATCCCGGCACGCATAAGCCCCGGCCAGTCGATCTTCATGCCTCGCCCGGCAGCGCAAAGGCCCGCGCCAGTAGCGCCGCAGCCGCCCGTGCGGCTTCGACCGGGCCACCGCCGATTTCCACCGTGCGCAGATGCTCTGCCGTGCCCTGCCAGCCGCCACCCCGCAAGCCCGCCACGATCAGCGCAAGCACATCGCGGCTTGATACCTTGCCGGATTCAAACCGCTCGACCAGATCAACCAGCGAGTCTGCGCCGAGTGCCGTCTCCAACTCGGCCAGCGCGCCCAAGGTCAGCTTGGCGACATGCGCCACGCCATCCAGCACCACCGCCACTTCGCCCGCATACGGATTGGCCATCAAAGCGCCGTGAACGTAAGTGCCCCGGCCGAGGCCAGCGTCATCTCATACGTCGCCTCGCCGTTGTGGCTGCCCGCGTATTCAATCGCGGTGATCTGGAACGCACCTTCCACCACGCCAAAGCTGGGGATTACCACCTGAAACAGCGGCATTTCGGCGTCGAAGAAAATCTGGCGCGCGCGGGCATCGGTGGTCTCGTCGCGAAACACACCCGAGCCCGAGATCGAGGCCGTCTTGACCCCTGCCCCCGCCAGCAATTCGCGCCAGCCACCAGCGCTTTCAAGGCTTGTGACATCCACCGTTTCAGCGTTGAAGCTGATCCGGGTCGCCCGCAGCCCCGCCACCGTCACAAACGTGCCATCGCCCACCATATCGACCTTGATCAGCAGGTCTTTGCCGTTCTGCACTGTCATAGCCATCTCCTCATTGCCCCGCAGGGCCGTTATCTCAAAGCTCGATCCGCGCCCGGAAGGTCAGATCAATCCGTCGGGTATCGCCCGCTTCCAGCCGCCGCGCGCTGGCCCGCAGAAACTGGATCGACACCAGCCGCCCGGTCGCCAGCGTCAAAGCCGCACCCACCAAAGCCTGCGAGACTTCGCCCGCCACCTGCTTGGCGGTCAGAAAACCGCTGGCATCACTGATCACCGCAATCTCCAGTCGGTGCTCGGCCCCGCCGCCGCTTGCGTCGGATTGATCAATCACCTGTTCTGGGCCGATCAGCACAAAGGTGCCCAAAGCCGCACCCGCTGGCATCGCATCAACGATGCTGACACCCGCCAACCCGGCAAATCCTGAAAGGCGCGCGTAAATCGCCGCCTGAAGCGCTGCCGCTGCCTGATAGCTCATGTCGGCACCTCCTCACGCGCAAAGCAGGTCAGATAGCGCGCGTCCTGATCATGCTCGGTCACGGCCAGAATGGTGAAAACCCGCGCGCCATCGCGCAAACGTTGCTCGGGCTTTGGGCGGCGCGGCGAGCCGACTGCCGCACCCCGCACGGTGATCTTGTAAGGCACCGCAGCCAGCACCACCTCAACCCCCGCAGCCTCGCGCCCCGATCCGGGCTGCACATCGCCCCACAGCGTGCCCAGAACGCTCCAGGCCCGCACAAACCCGCCCGCGCCGTCGGCCACGTTCTGCGGCGCCTCCAGCACCAGCTTGCGGTTCAGATGCACGGCACTCATGCCGCACCTCCGCCCAGCACCCGCACCGTGCGCCAGCGCTCAATCAGCGCCTGCACCGCCAGCGGCACGCCCGCCACGCGCTGCCCCATGTCGTGGCGGTTTTCGTAAAACTCCGCCGCCAGCAACAACACCGCCTGCGCCAGATCAAACGGCACCGCAGCCCAACCCGCGCCAAAGCCTGCGTCAAACACCACCTCGACGCGGCCATCCACCGGCACCGTCGGCAGCAGCACGCCTGCGGCGATCAACTTCGGGCGGTGCGTGTCCTGCACCAGACGGTAGCGATCAACCCCGACCACAGTGCTGACTGCATCCACATCCACCAACGTCACCGACACCAGCGCCGTCACCGGAGCCACCGGCAAAGGCTGCTCTCCGCGCGCCCGCCAATCCTCCAACGTCAGCCGGAACCGCCGCGCCAACAGCACCTTGCCGATGCGCCCCTCAATCGCCGCCATCGCCGCGCGCAGATAGCTTTCGATCAGCGCATCCTGCATCCCGTCATCGGCAAAGCCCGAACCCAGCCGCAAATGATCCTTCAGCGCCTGCACAGGCAGACTGGCCGCCGCCACGCTGGTGATTTCCGTCAACATCATCGCCAAACCCCTCTTGCCCCAAATCTCGCCCGCCCCGGATCAGGCCCACCAAAGGCCATGGACGCGCACCCCGCACCGCTCGAACGGAGGGGAGCAGCCAGACGGCGCGGCCCTTTGGCACGCGTCCATTGCCCGGCCCAGATCGGGCCGGGCAGTCGTTACAGCGTCAGGAAACCGCGATTTTCAGCAGTTTGATCGCGGCAAAGTCGGTCACATCGCCACCCACGCGCTTGGAGGCGTAGAACAGCACGTTCGGCTTGGCCGAGAACGGGTCGCGCAGGATGCGCAGGTCAGGCCGCTCGGCAATCGTGTAGGCCGATTTGAAATCGCCGAACGCAATCGCATAGGCGTTGGCGGCAATATCCGGCATGTCCTCGCAGATCAGCACCGGATAGCCCATCAGACGCGACGGATCGGCGGCGGCCAAGCCATCCGACCACATGAAACGGCCATCGGCATCCTTCATCTTGCGCACCGCGCCCGCGGTTTTCGAGTTCATGATGAAGCTTGCATTTGCGCGGTAGTCGGCGGTCAGCGCATAGACCAGGCTGATGATGCAATCGACCGAGTTGGTCGGCGCGAAGTCCGCCGCAGCGCCCGTCGGGATGTAGCCGATATTGCCCCAGGTCCAGGACGCATTGGCGACCTTGGTCGGCAGCAGAATGCCCTTCGGCTGATCCACCCCTGTGCCGTTGATAAAGGCCGAAGCCTCGGCGCGGATGAAGCGCGTGGCGATCTTGCCGGCAAGCCAGCCTTCCACATCAAACGCACTGTCGTCCAGCAAGCGCTGGCTGGCCTTCGGCATCGCCGAAAGCTCGTGCAGCTTGATCGAGATACGCTCGATGGTCGGCGTCGCGGTTTCCGTGGTCGCCGCCGCTTCCGTCGCCCAGCCCGAGCCCACTTCCGAACGGTCAATCAGCACGTCGAACGAGGTCGCATCAATCTGCACCACATTCGCAATCGCCCGCAGGCTGGAGGTGGACACCAGCATCGAGCGGATGCTGTCTGCCGTTTGCGGATCAACCAGATAGCCGCCGTCGGCAGCCACCGCGCTCGACATCGCCTTGCCTTCCAGCACAAGGCCGCGCAAGCCGTCATCATCACCCGAGCGCAGATAGGCGCCGAACGCCTTCTTGTGCGGCACCTCCAGTTCGGCATGGGCCGACAAGGCGGGGCGGGCGTAGGTCATCTGTTTGCGATCCAGCATGGTCAATCTTTCGTCCTGTTGTTGAAGTGATTGTTTCACGTCATCCTGAAAGCCCTTGAAGGCACTCAGGAAACCGGTCATGGCGGATTTCATCTCCGCCGCCGGATAAGCGGCCGTCGTCTGGCCAGAATTCTGGGCCGCAGGCAAAGCCTCACCGGCCCGAGCCTTTGTCTCGGTCATCTTGATTTCCCCGTAGTTGCTCGTGAAAGGCCGTTAGTTGCGCTCGGCCAAAGATCGGCGCGCGTCGTCAAACAACTGCACCATGCTGCGCCAGAGATCGGCATCAGGCGCATCGCCCTTGGCCGAAACCCGCGCTTCGGGAAGCATCGGGAAGGTGACAAGCGACACCTCCCAAAGCTCCAGTTCGGACAAAAGGCGTTGCCCCTTGCCGTCACGTTCTGCTCTGACGGTGCGGTAGCCGATCGACAGCCCGTCAATCGCCCCCGCCGCCAGCAAGGCCACCGCCTCGCGGCCCTTATCAACTTCCGGCAGGATGCGGCCCTTGACCCACAGGCCGACGCCGTCCTCGCGCACCTCATCCCAGATGCCAATCGGCTGGGTCGGGTCATGCTGCCACAGCATTTTCACCGCGCGCCCCTGCACGCTCAGCCGCGAGAGGCTGGCGGCGTAAGCACCCTTCTGCACCACATCGCCGCCCTGATCGCGCACCCCGAACAGGCTGGCGTAGCCCTCAACCTGGGAGCCATCGGTCACCAACAGCCGCGCTTCAGGCTGTTGAAACTTGCACTCTGGCGCGCCCTGCATCTTCAAGTTCATTGCATCCACCTCATTTGCTCGCCGCCTGCATCACCGCCTCGGCCATCTGGGCCAGCAAGAACGCCGCGACCCCGTAAACTCCGACCCAAATCCGCTTCTCCAGCCGTTCCAGCACCGCATCAATCTGGCCCAAACGGTAATCCAGCGCCGCCCAACGCTCTTCGGCCACACGCTCGTTCGCTTCGATCCGCGCCGTGGCCGCATCGAAACTGTCGTAAAGATAGCGCGAGCCGTCAGACGCCTTGCGCGGCGGCGTCATGCGCCCTCCTGAATACGCGGCAAGCCCAACAGGATGCGCTTTTCGACCTCGGTCAGGAACGCGGCCGTCCCCACCCGCGCCCACAGCTGATCGCGCTCAACCGCCAGCGCCGGGATCTGATCCAGGTCGGGCCGCAACTCCACCAACTCGCCGGTAAAGGTCGAGAGCCAATGCGAAATCCCCGCCGTCACCCGCGCCACCAAGGGCAGCACGGTCAGGCGGTAAAACGCCCGGTTGGCTTCCTGATAGTTGGCATAGGTCGCATCGCCCGGTATCCCCATCAGCATCGGCGGCACACCAAACGCCGTGGCAATCTCGCGCCCCGCGGCCTCTTTGGTCTGCTGGAATTCCATATCCGAAGGCGAGAACCCCATCGGCTTCCAATCGAGGCCCCCTTCCAGCAGCATCGGCCGCCCGGCATTGCGCGCGCCCTGATGATGCATCTCCATCTCGCTCACCAGCCGGTCATACTGATCGGTTGAAAGCTGCGCCTGCCCGTCCGCGCCCTTGTAAACAATCGCCCCCGACGGCCGCGCCGCATTGTCCAGCAGCGCCTTTGACCAGGCACTTGCCGAGGTATGGACATCAATCGCCACCGCCGCCGCCTGCAACGGGCTGAAGCCATAGTGATCATCAGACGGATGGAAGGTCTTGATATGGCAGATCGGTTGCGCGTCCTGCGTCATCGCAAACCGATGCGTGCGCCCGCCGACCGAGTAATCATAGGCCACCGGCCAGCCATCCGCGCCAGGGATCAGCGACATCCGGTCCGAGCGCAGCACATGCAACTCTCCCGGCACCGCACCCGAGCCCGGCACCGCCTCGATATAGGCATTGCCCGACAGCAAAAGATGTCCGTAAACCGCCTCCAGAAACTCGGCCCGCCCTTGCGCTGCGTTCGGGCGGCGGATCAGATCCAGCACCGGATGGCTGTCAAACCGGCGCGAGTCGTCTTGCAACACCAAGGGCATCGCACTTGCGGCTTCCGAGATCAGCTTGACCGCCCGAAACCCCATCGGATTGCCCTGAAACCCGGTTTTCGCCAGCGAGACCAGATCGCGCGGGCTCCACGCCACGCGGCCCGAACTCCCCCAAGCCACCACCCGCCCGGTGGCCGAAGCCTTGGTTTCCACCACCGGGCGCGTGCGTTTCAGAAAATCGAACACCATGCGTCAAAGCTCCTCTATCGCTGCACCAACCGTTGTCATGGTCTGCGCTTGTCTGAAAACCGTTCTAGACCGGAAAGGTTTAAGTCCCGCCAACCCAGCGCGCGCTGCCCCTGATCCGGCGCAACACCCGATCCAAAGCCGCCCCGGACCTGATCCGGGGCGGCGTGGTGATGGCACACAGCGCCCGCTTAAACCCTGCGCACTTGCGGGCGCCGATAGGTCTCGGCAGGTTCCACGATCAGATCGGTCAGCGCCCAGACCAGCGCATCCAGCCGGTCGGGAGAGCCTTTGCCCAGATAGCCCTGCGCCGTCATTTGCAGCATCTGCGCCTCCAGCGCCGCAAGCCCGCGCATGTGGCTGACACGGCCCTGCTCATACAGCGCCGACACCGGCTCGGCCCGAATGCCCTTGCCCTTGCTGGCCCGCACCGCCCGGAACGGCACCAGCGGATCGACCTGTCGGATGACCCCCTCCACCAGATCGCCGCCCTGATTGACCTCGGCCACCAGCCTGTCTGCGCCATAGCGCTCCATCGCCGCAATCGCCGCGCGCGCCCATTGGTCAGGGGTCGCCCCCTTCACCGAGCAATCGGCCAGCACCACCGCCTGCCAATTCTGCGTCGGCCCATCGGTGATTGCCCCCACCACCACGATGCCACATTCATCCGATTTGCCATGCCCCGTCACCGGTGGGTCCACCGCCACCACGATGCGCTGCAACGGCGGCGCTTCGGTGATGCGCCCCTTTTCCAGCATCAGCGTAGTCCACAGCGCGCCTTCGACATCCTCGATCAACAGCCCGTCCAACTCTTGCGCGCCTTTGGTGGTGCCCGCATAGCGCGCGCGCACCTCCTCAAGGAACGATGCCGCGAGATAGGCCCTGTTGGCCTCGGTCGGCGCATGGGTCATCACCGTCGAGGGGTTTTTCAAGATGCCCTTCAGCACACCCACATTCTGCGGCGTCGTCGTCACCACCTGCCGCGGATTTTCCCCCAAGCGCAGCGCAAACTGCAACTGATCCCAAGCCTCCTCGGCCTTGGTCCATTTTGCCAACTCGTCCACCCAGGCCGCATCAAACTGCGGCCCGCGCAGGCTGCCGGGTTCGTGTGCTGAAAACACCTGCGCAATCGCGCCATTCGGCCAGACCAGTTGCTTTTTCGTCGCCTGCCACTCTGGGCGGCGGTCGGGGGGCGAGCATTTCAGGATGCCGCTCTCGCCCTCGATCATCACCGCAATGACCTGATCCACCGTCTCACCCACCAGCGCCAAGCGGCGCGAGCGCCCGGCATCCAGCGGCCCCGCCCCCTCCACCTCGGATCGCACCCATTCGGAACCGGCGCGGGTTTTCCCCGCCCCGCGCCCGCCCATGATCACCCAGGTTTTCCACGCGCCCGCAGGCGGCAACTGATGCGGCAGCGCCCAGAATTCAAACATCCAAGGCAGCGCCAACAGCGCATTCTCGCTCAAGCCATCGAGAAATTCGTCAACCTGCACTTGCGTCGCGGAGGCGAGCCAATCGGCGCCCGATCTCATCGCGTGCGTCGTGTAAGTCGAGCGTGCCGGTTCCGACAGCCCCGGCAACCTGTTTGCGTAGTTTTTCAAGACGTCCCCTTTCGCTATGGACCAAATCCAACGCCAGCCGCAAATCCCGCACCGTTTGCGGCACAGCCTTTGCAACCTCGTATTCGCCCGCCTTCAGCGCATTGACCGCGCGCAGCAAATCCGAGACCGTGGATTCATAAAATTGTTCTGCATCCGCCAGCAGATCGCCTGGCGATGGTTCTCCGATGGAGAAATTGAGTGTCATGCCCGTTATGCCCGCCTCTCATGCTGCCCCCGCACGAGTGAAATGAAAAAACGGCACAGGGGCATTCGCCCCTGGCCGTTCCGTCACCTCATCCAGCATGTCAAAATCTATAGATCAGAGAGCGCGCAGAGTCAAGTTAAACCGTTTTATATCAATGGCTTGGCGCGCGCACCCTTAACCATTTTTTCATATTTACCCACGCCGAAGACCACTTCTGCGGGGAAGAAAATCACCAGCCCCTCGGCCGCGATCCGTCGCAGTAGGCAGCCGCATCGCCATGGGCGCGCCTGTTTTCGGGCGGAGACAGGAAACGCATTGCGTTTCCCCGCCCCCGTGTGCGGTTTCATCCTGTAAACAGTGTCGCGACAAACCCTGTGAGGCCAGCGCCCGACCCGGCGGGCGAGAAGCGCCCGCCATGGGCGGGTCGGGCGCTGGCCGGGCCTTTGGGGCCCGTCGGTTTCACCGGCATATGCACCGCATGGCAAAGGCGATGGCCTTCGCCACTTGGGCCCAAGGTGAAGCTCAACGCGCCCTAGCGCTGCATCGGCACCGCCGCCGCAAACGCCTCTGCGCTGGCAATCCGTTGATGTGTGATCAACCAGTCAAACGGCAAGGACAGCACAACCTCATCCCCCGCCTTGATCGCATTCGCCTCGATCTGCGGGTCCACCTCGGCATAGCCAACCGAGAACACCAGCGCCTTGACAGACGCCACCGCAGGCAGCGCTGGCGCCACAGCGTAAGGCAGATCCTGATCCAACCGCCCCGACAGCAGGACCCGCCCCTCCAGCACAGCCCCGGCTGCCAGCACGCGAGCATAGGCCACTTCGGGGCTTTCCACCTTCATGCCTGCGGGCACCTGCGGCACAAACTTCGCCACCCGCATCACGCCATCCGGCTCCAGCCAGTGCCAGGCGTAATCGGGGTCCACGCTGCGAAAACCGGTCACAGCCGTTCGGTAAAGCCGGTCAAACACATAGACCTGCGCCGCCCCTGCGTTGGTCACACGGTAAAGGCCGACCACCCCGGACGGGTTGACATCCCAAGTCACGCTGACACTGATATCGCCGTCTTTCAGCACACCCATCGTTTGCTCCTGTGCCTCGGCACCCATTGCGGCCAACCCGATGATCAGGGCCAGCATGCGCATCTAGTATTTGGTCCGGGGCGGTTGACCCAGATCTTTGCGGATATTGTTCTCGGAATGCGGGTTGTTCTGGTAGGGCGGCAGACCCACCGCCTCCAGCTCATTGTTGTTGGTCCCGCCGGTGCTGTCGTTGGTCCAGGTGCCGTTCTGCGCCTGCTCACAGTGATTGAGTTCGTGCCCCAACGCCACCGCTGGCGGGCGGGTCATATAGGGTTGCGAGCCATCGCCGATCTGGGTTTTGTTTGGGTTGTAATGCAGCGTGCTGCCCGACCCCGGCCCCGGCGTGCCATCGGGGTTCACATTGGCCCCCGCCTCGGTGCCGTCCACCGCGTTGCCGCCCGTGGTCGCCACGATCGTCACCGGCCCTTTGCCGGGCGCACTCAGGCTGGTCAGCAACGCCTGCCCCGAAGGTGTCGAATCCAGCCGCTGCAAATCCTGCACCACGGCGTCGCGGAAGGCCTTGGTGCCGGTGATGGTGATGTTGGGGCCAACATGGGTGACGGTGGAGCCATCGGGCAGCACCTCCTCCCAGATGGTCAGCGCACCGGGTTCGCCCGGTGCAGGTGTGGCCACGATGCCGATCAGAACCGTCGGCAAGCCAAGGATGATCGCCCCACCCTTCATCGTCGGATCAAACTGCCGTGCTGCGGGTTGCCCGCCGATCAGCACGGTGGGAGAGCCAAAGGCGATCGGATCGACCGAGGGGATCGGCACCAGGGCCGGGATCAGGCAGGCGCAAAGATCGGTCATCCGGGCGGCGGGCAGGCCGCCGATCATCACTGTGGGAAACGCGGGGGGCATGATGGGGAAAGGTGCCCCCATACACATCGGGCAGGTGTGCATGTCCGTCATGCGGGCTGCTGGAAATCCGACCATGGCAAAGCCTTTGAAACTATAATGCAGGAAGGCTAGGCCGCGGCCCGCCTTGTGTCAAGAAATCGCTGGGGTCGGACGGGGTTCCGGGGCCGGTCCCAACTCGGGACCTTTTTTAGTTGTTTTATATCAATGCGATGGGGTGGTGGATTTAAGGAATTGTTAAGGTTTGCCCGGAAATTCCCCCCGCCTTGCAACCTTTGGGGGCAGTTTAATCGGCAGAGGTCGGTGCCGCGCGGCGGGCTATTACGGCCACGGCGTGGGCCACAAGATAATCGTTCAGCGCCAGCGACGCGGCGCGTGCTGCCACCTTGTCGCCTGCGGCGACCGCCGATAACATCTGACGGTGCAGCGCCCCCCCGCGCGCAATCTCGGCCACTTCATCGCGCAGATAAGTGATCCAGAACCGCCGCGACAGCGCCTGCAACGGCAGCATGGCCGCGCTGAGATATGGGTTCTGCGCCGCCTCGATGATCATCGCATGGGTTCTGCGCACCGTTTCGGTGTAATCGCGCAGCCCAAACCTGCCAGCCAGCGTGGCCGCAAGGTCTTGCATCGCGGCACGCTGTGGGGCGGCGGCGCGGGCGGCGGCAAGTTCGACGGCCAGAACCTCTATGGGGCGGCGGACTTCCAAGGCGCAAAGTTGATCCTCGACCGATATCGCGGGAATTTCCAAGCCCTTGCTGGGATGCACCCGGATCATTCGCGCGGTGGCAAGGCGCTGGATCGCCTCGCGGATCGGGGTGCGGCCAAAGCCCGTGATCTCGACCAACTGGCTTTCAGACACCATGGAACCCGGCTTCAGATCGCCATGTTCGATCATCCGCTGCAACTGGTCGATGGCTTGGTCGGTCTTGGTCATATCGCGCCCTGTCTGGCCTTTTCGGTGACAATGCTACAAACATCCTGCTTGACACACCACCGATATATCGGATGTATATTTTATAATCTCCCCCCCCTGAAAGGCCGATGACATGAAGTATGCCCCGCATCTGGAGCCCTGCCCGCTGCCCTATTCGCCGTTCAAAAGCTGCACGGTGCCGCGCCCGATTGGCTGGCTTTCCAGCATCAGCGCGGCGGGGGTCGAGAATATCGCGCCCTATAGCCAATGGCAGAACCTGACGTTTGATCCGCCGATGGTGATGTTTGCCGCCAACCGCTACCCGGACGGGCGGCGCAAGGATACGGTGCTGAACGCCGAGGAAACCGGCTGGTTTGTCTGGAACATGGCGACCTATGCGCTGCGCGAGGCGGTGAACATCAGCGCGATGGCGCTGCCGGCCGAGGAAAGCGAGTTTGATCATCTGAACGTGACCAAGGTTTACGCCGATAACCACCCGGTGCCGATGGTGGCCGAAAGCCCTTGCAAGTTTGAGTGCCGCTATCTGAACACCCATACCCAGCGCGGCGCATCGTCGGTGGGCACTGTCGATATCGTGTTTGCGCAGGTCGAGTTGATTCATATCAACGATCAGGTGATCCGCCCGGATGGCCGCTTGGACATTGCCGCGATCGAACCCATCGCCCGGATGGGGTATTACGACTATGCGGTGATCCGCGACACGTTCGAGATGCGGGTGCCCGGCGCGGATGGGGCGGCACAGGCAGGGCTTGAAGGGCGGAGTTGAGGGGAGTGATTTCACCAATCCTCGGGTCGCTGGGGAGTTTGCCCGATTTGTTCCCAAACAAATCGGGCCGCGCCTGCCTGCCCCCGGCAGGCGCGATACCGCGCCAGCCCAGTCAGGCGCGGCCCGATTTCTGATGCGTTGGGGTGTGGCACGACGCCCCTTTGCGCAACGGCGTTCCGCCTTATGCGCAACGAACCGGAAAACTCTGCCCCGCAGAGTTTTCTTTCGGTTCGCAAACAGGAAAGGAAGCAGGGGTTACTCCTGCACCCCAACCGCTGCTTCTTCGCCCTTGGCAGCCTCAATCGCGCGCCATTTGGTGACGTTCTCATTATGCTGCACCAGCGTTTCGGCAAAGGCGTGGCCGCCAGACCCATCCGCGACAAAGTAAAGGAACGGCGTCGTGTCGGGGTTCAGGGCGGCCTCGATGCTCAGGCGGCCGGGGTTGGCGATGGGGGTCGGCGGCAGGCCGTCGATCACATAGGTGTTCCACGGCGTCTCGCGCTTCAACTCGGATTGGCGCAGGCCACGGCCCAACACGCCCTCGCCTTTGGTGACGCCATAAATCACCGTCGGGTCGGTTTGCAGTTTCATGCCCTTGGCCAGACGGTTGATGAACACCGATGCCACCTGCTTGCGCTCGGTCGGGATGCCGGTTTCCTTCTCGACAATTGACGCCATCACCAGGGCTTCCTCCGGGGTGGCATAGGGCAGGCCCTCGGCGCGGGTGGCCCAAAGTTCGGCCAGGGTTTTGGCTTGGCGGGCTTCCATATCGGCCACCAGCGTGGCGCGATCAAAGCCCTTTTCAACCTCATAGCTGTCGGGCGACAGCGTGCCTTCGGCGGGCAGTTTGTCGATGGTGCCGGCCAGAAAATCAGCGCGTTTCAGCGAATCGACGACTTGCCACGAGGTCACGCCCTCGGCCAAAGTGATGCGCCAGCGGATGTCGGACGCTTGTGCAGCATCCAGATAGGCGGTGGGGGCGGCATCCTTGGCGGGGTCGAATTTCACCACCTCGACATAGCGGTTGGTGGCGGGGTCAAGCTCGCGCAGCACCACTTCGGCGCTGGCGACCGAGATGCGGAAGTTCACCTCGCGGCCACAGGTGGATTGGCCGCCTGCGGTGAGTGCTGCCAGCACATCGCCCATCGAGGAGGCGGGTTGGATCAGATAGCTGCCGAATTTCAAGTCTTTGGCGGCTTGCGAATAGTCGGCACCGATGCGGAAGATGCGGGCGTCGGAAATCGCGCCCTCGGCTTCCAGCCCGCGGCTGACTTGCGACAGGCTGGCGCCTTTATCGACCTTGAAGCAGATCGCCTGCGCCAAGGGCCCCGGCCCGGTGAAAGCTTGTCGCCCCCAAGCGATCAGCCCGAAGGCCAGGATCAGCGCGACGATGAACAGCGTCAGCGCGTTGGAGGCGATAGAGCGCCACATCAGTTGGCAACCCGGCCCAGCACGAGGCTGGCATTGGTGCCGCCAAAGCCAAACGAGTTCGACAAAGCGATGTTGATCTCGCGTTTCACCGCTTTGTTCGGGGCAAGGTCAAGTTTCGGGGTGATCGCCGGGGTGTCAAGGTTGATGGTGGGCGGCGCGATCTGGTCGCGGATGGCGAGGACGCAGAAGATGGCTTCCACCGCGCCCGCAGCCCCCAGCAGGTGGCCGATCGAGGATTTGGTGGAAGACATCGTGGCTTTGGCCGCCGCATCGCCCATCATCCGCTCGACAGCGCCCAACTCAATCGTGTCGGCCATGGTCGAGGTGCCGTGCGCGTTGATGTAGTCGATGGCCGAAGGCTCCAGCCCCGCGCGTTTCAGCGCCATTTTCATGCTGCGGAAGCCGCCGTCGCCATCTTCTGCCGGGGCGGTGATGTGGTGGGCGTCGCCGGTCAGACCGTAGCCGAGGACTTCGGCGTAGATCTTTGCACCGCGGGCGACCGCGTGTTCGTATTCTTCCAGCACCACCACGCCCGCGCCTTCGCCCATCACGAAACCATCGCGGTCGGCGTCATAGGGGCGGCTGGCTTTGGTCGGATCATCGCCGCGCTTCGTCGAAAGTGCCTTGCAGGCGTTGAAGCCTGCGATGCCAATCTCGGAAATCGGCGCTTCGGCACCGCCTGCCAGCATCACATCGGCGTCGCCCCACTGGATCAGCCGAGCCGCATCGCCAATCGCGTGCGCGCCGGTCGAGCAGGCGGTGACAACGGCGTGGTTCGGGCCTTTGAAGCCGAAACGGATCGACACCTGCCCCGAGATCAGGTTGATCAGCGAACCGGGGATGAAGAACGGAGAGACACGCTTGGGGCCCTTTTCCTTGATCAGCACGGCGGTTTCGGCAATCGAGGTCAGCCCGCCGATGCCGGAGCCGATCATCACGCCGGTGCGCTCGCGGTCTTCTTCGGTCGCAGGCTCCCATCCGCTGTCACGCACGGCTTGCACGGCGGCGGCCATGCCATACAGGATGAAATCATCCACCTTGCGGCGGTCTTTCGGCTCCATCCAGTTGTCGGGATTGAAGGTGCCGTCGCTGCCATCGCCAAACGGGATTTCGCAGGCGTATTGCGTCACCACTTGCGAGGCGTCAAAGCGGGTGATCGGCCCTGCCCCGGATTGCCCTGCCAAAAGCCGGCTCCAGGTTTCTTCAACCCCACAAGCCAGCGGCGTGACCATTCCCAGACCCGTGATAACAACCCGACGCATCTATATCCCTCGCAGTGGTTTTCCGCGTGATACACGCCCCCGCGCTGCTGCGCAACTGAGCCGCCCGCAAACAGCAAGCCACCGCCGTTTATCAGCCAAGCTTTACCGCGAGGTTCGGCATCGGCAGAATTTCGCTTGACCGTGCAGGTGCAGCAATGATAATGAATGAACGTTCATTCCGCGAGGATGCCGTGCCTTCTGCCCATACCGTCAGCCTGCCCCACACCGCTCCCGACAGCGCCGCCGACGCGCGGGTGGCGGGGATTCTGGTGGCCGCGCGGCACGCCTTTGCCGAAAAGGGTTTTGACGGCGCATCCATGCAAGACCTTGCGCGTGCAGCCGGGATGAGCGTTGGCAATTTCTACCGCTATTTCGCCTCGAAAGCCGCCATCGTGCAGGCGCTGATCGCGCTGGATATCGAGGACATGGCCCGCGACTTTTTGCCGATTTTTGCCTCGGATGACCCGATTGCAACGCTGCGGCAACAGGTGCGGATCAAGCTGATCGAGCATCAGTGCAACGAGGATGGCGCGCTGTGGGCCGAAATCACCGCGACCGCATTGCGCAAACCCGAAATCGGCCTTGCCTGCGGCCTGATGGAAACCACGATTGTGGACTATCTGCTTCAGGCTTTTGCCAAAGCCTGTGGCTTCAGCCCCGAGCAATCTCGCGCGCAGTTTGCCGCCCATGCGGCGCTGATCGTGATGCTGGTGAAATCCTCGGCGATGATGCCGCAGAAAGACGAAACATTGCGCAATGATCTGAACGAGATGATTTTGCGTATTATTGACCAAACCTTAGACGAAGTTGCCGCCAGCAGTGTGAAAGGCTGATTTATGCATATGTCCCGTTTTGTGTTTGCTGTCGTGGCGTTGCAATTCACCGCCGTTGCACCAAGCCTTGCGCAAACCGCCGAGGCTGCGACGCCAGAGGCGAAGGCTGCCGAAGCCAGCGCGCAGGTGCTGCCTGCGATCACCGTGTCAAAGGTGGAAACCCGGCATCTGCGCGATGTGGTGCTGGCCTCGGGTCTGGTGGCACCGCAGCAAACCATTCAGGTGGCGCCATTGATTGAAGGCCAACCGATTGAGGCCCTGCTGGCCGATGTCGGTGATCGGGTGACCGCGGGGCAAGTGCTGGCGCGGCTGTCCACCTCGACGCTGGATCTGCAAAAGGCGCAGCTTGCGGCATCGCTGGCGGCCGCCAAGGCGCAGATTGCACAGGCGCAAGCGCAGGTGATCGCAGCGACCTCGTCTGCCGCCGAAGCGCAGCGCACCGCCGACCGCACCACCAAGCTGAAGGCGCAAGGCTCGGCCAGTCAGGCGGCGGCGGATACGGCGCTGGCGGGTGCGGTGTCGGCGCAGGCGCAGGTGTCGGTCGCCACCCAATCGCTGGAGGCTGCCAAGGCGCAACAGACCTTGGTCGAGGCGCAACTGGCCAATGTCGATCTGCAACTGTCGCGCACCGAAGTGACGGCCCCCTTCGCGGGCGAGATCACCGCGCGCAATGCGCAACTGGGCGCGATTGCCTCGGCTGCGGGGCAACCGATGTTCACGCTGATCCGCGATGGCGCGCTGGAATTGCGCGCCGATGTGGCCGAGGCTGATCTGACCCGGCTTGTGGTGGGCCAAACCGCCGAATTGCGGCTGGTGGGGCTTGGCAAGCCGCTCAGCGGCAAGATCGCGCTGGTGGAACCCAGCATTGATGCCGTGACCCGTCTGGGCCGCGTGCGCATCGCGATTGACGATGCCAGCGCCGTGCGCCCCGGCATGTATGTGGAAGCCAGCATTCTGGTGCATGAGGGCGATGCGACAGCGGTGCCGATCACGGCGGTGAAATCCTCGGGCGGGAAGACTTCGGTGATGGTGGTCGAGGGGGCTTTGGTCTCGCAACGCGATATCACCGCAGGCGTGCGCGATGGCGGCTGGGTCGAGGTGCTGGACGGCGTGAAGGTGGGCGACGAGGTGGTGACCAAGGCCGGTGCTTTCGTGCGCGACGGCGATCATATCAATCCGGTCGTGGCGGCTGCCACTGACAGCAATTAAGGGTGCGGCCATGAACATATCCGCCTGGGCGATCCGCAATCCGCTGGCCCCGATCCTTGCGTTCTTCATCCTGATGGTGCTGGGCTGGCAGTCGTTCAACGCGCTGCCGATCACCCGGTTTCCCAACATCGATGTGCCGGTGATCGCGGTCAGCGTGACCCAAGCGGGCACAGCGCCTGCCGAGATGGAAACTCAGGTTACCAAGATCGTCGAAGATGCGGTGGCGGGGATCACCGGGGTGAAGAACGTCACCTCAACGGTGGTTGACGGTCAATCGACGACGGCGGTGGAGTTCCGCATCGAAGTGCCGACCGACAAGGCCTTGCAGGATGTGAAAGACGCGGTGGACCGGGTGCGCGGCAAGCTGCCAGCGGCTGTCGATACGCCGAAAGTCACAAAGATCGACGTTGAAGGCAACGCGATCATGACATTTGCGGTCTCGGCCCCCGACATGACGATTGAGGAAGTGTCGTGGTTTGTCGATGACGTGGTGGTGCGCGGCCTGCAGGGCCGTGCCGGTGTGGGCCGGATTGACCGCTTTGGCGGCGCTGACCGCGAGATTCTGGTGGCGCTGGACCCTGTCAAGCTGAACAGCTTTGGCATCTCGGCTGCGGCAGTGAACGGGCAGTTGCGCGCGACCAACGCCAACCTTGGCTCGGGCCGCTCGGAAATCGGCAGCGGAGAACAGGCGATCCGCACCTTGGGCGATGCGGGCACCGTGCAGGGGCTGGCCAGCACCACGATTGCGCTGCCCTCGGGGCGGCATGTGCGGCTGTCGGACTTGGGCGATGTGCAGGACAGCTACAAGGAACTGCGCAGCTTTTCGCGCCTGAACGGCGAGCAGGTGGTGACGTTCTCGGTGTTCCGCGCCAAGGGGGCGTCCGAGGTTTCGGTGGCAGAAACCGTGAACCAGACGCTGGACCAGATCCGCAAGGATCACCCGAATGTCGGCATCAAACTGGTCGATGAGACGGTGTTCTACACCTATGGCAACTACGAATCCGCGCTGCATACGCTGATGGAGGGTGCCATTCTGGCCGTGCTGGTGGTGCTGGCGTTCCTGCGCAACTGGCGCGCGACGCTGATCACCGCCGTGGCCCTGCCGTTGTCGGCGGTGCCCACGTTCTGGGCGATGGATATGCTGGGCTTCTCGCTGAACCTGGTGTCGTTCCTTGCGGTGACGCTGGCGACGGGGATTCTGGTGGACGATGCGATTGTGGAAATCGAGAATATCGCGCGCCATATCCGCATGGGCAAAACCCCCTACCGCGCGGCGATTGAAGCGGCGGATGAGATTGGCCTTGCCGTGATGGCCACCACCGCGACGATCATCGCGGTGTTCATGCCGGTGTCGTTCATGGGCGGGATTCCGGGGCAGTATTTCCGACAGTTCGGCCTGACCGTCGCCATCGCCGTGGCGTTCTCGCTGCTGGTCGCGCGGCTGATCACCCCGATGATGGCCGCCTATCTGATGAGCGCCAAGGATGCCAATGTCGGCCACCACGAAGGCGGCCAAGACGGCTGGTTCATGCGCAACTATCTGCGGCTGGTGCGCGCCACCACCCACAGCGGTCTGCCGCTGCCGTTTCTGCCAAAAGCCAAATCCGGCAAGTTCCGCCGCTTTCCGTCCTATTACTTCACCATGATCACCGCCATTGGCGTGCTGATCGTGTCGATCTTCTTCATGCTGAAGGTGCCGGGCTCTTTCCTGCCGCCCGAGGATGTCAGCCGCATCTCGATCTCGGTCGAATTGCCGCCGGGATCGACGCTGGCGGAAACCGACCGCACCACCGCCGAAATCCGCGACCATATCAAGGATGTGCCTTGGGTCGAGAACGTGTTTGTCATCGGCGGCGCGTCGCCCAAGGGTGATCTGGACGTGCGCCGCGCCTCGGTGACGGTGACGCTGGTGAAACTGGATCAAAGCCTGCTGCTGAAGCTGTCACAGGTGGGCCGCAAGATCCCGTTGCTGGGGCTGCTGGTGCCCGAAGTGGAAGACCACGGCCGCAGCGTGCCGCAGAACGTGATCGAGGCGGATATTTTCAACCGCATTGCCGCAGTGCCCGATATCCGCGCCTTCAAGCTGAACGACCGGGGCGAGCGTGACATCGCCTATTCGATCCTTGCAAGCTCGGAAGCCGATCTGAACACCGCCACCGCAGCACTGGAATCGGCGCTGCGCACCGAGCCGCTGCTGGCCGATGTCAGCTCGGAAGGCGCGTTGCCGCGCCCCGAAGTGCAGATCACCCCGCGCGCAGAAGAAGCCGCCCGGCTGGGCATCACCACGCAAGACATCGCAACCACGGTGCGGGTGGCGACGATCGGCGATCTGGATGTGTCGCTGGCCAACCTGTCGATTGACAACCGGCTGATCCCGATCCGCGTGCAACTGGCCAATGCCTCACGCGAGGATATGAACCGGATTGCCGCCACCAAGCTGACCACCAACACCGGGGCGACCGTGCCGCTGTCGGCGGTGGCCGATATCGTGATCGGCGAAGGGCCGTCGGTGGTGAAACGGCTTAATCGCCAGCGCCAAGCCACGATTGGCGCGTCGCTGCCTGTCGGTGTGGCACTGGGCACGGCCAGCACGCGTTTGGCCGAAATCGTGAAGGCCACGAAACTGCCCGCGGGCGTGGTGGTGAAAGAATCCGCCGATGCCGAGGTGCAGACCGAGTTGTTTTCCAGCTTTGGCAAGGCGATGCTGATGGGGCTGATGCTGGTGCTGACGGTGCTGATCCTGCTGTTCAAATCGGTGGTGCAGCCGTTTACCATCCTGCTGTCGCTGCCCTTGGCGATTGGCGGCGTGGCTGCGGCACTGATCCTGACCAATTCGGCGCTGTCGATGCCGGTGCTGATCGGCATTCTGATGCTGATGGGGATCGTCACCAAAAACGCCATTCTGCTGGTGGATTTCGTGATCGAGATGCGCCGGCATGGGCTGGGCCGGCTGGAGGCCATCATCGAAGCCGGGCACAAACGCGCGCAGCCGATTGTGATGACCTCTATCGCGATGTCAGCGGGGATGCTGCCCTCGGCCCTGGGGGTGGGCGAAGGGGGTGCCTTCCGCGCACCGATGGCCACGGCGGTGATCGGCGGGATTATCGTCTCGACCGTGCTGAGCCTTGTGGTGGTGCCGTCGTTCTATCTGATCATGGACGACCTCTCGCGCCTGATCGCGCGGATGTTCCGCGGCGTGATTGGCCCGAAAGAAACCGAGTTCGAGCCCGCCGCCCCCGAAGTTCTGGAGGCCCGGATCGCAGCGCTTGAAGCAGAGCAAGCGCAGAAACCAGGGCCGCGCCTGTCCGGTCTCGCGGCAGAGTGACCCAGAACCAGAGGCGGGCAGGCAGGGCATCGAGCCCCGCCTGCCCGCTGCTGCCGCAGCACAGCCCGGAAATCGCGGGCGTTTTGGGTTCACCTGTTCTTAAATATCCCCGCCGGAGGCTTCCGACATTGGCCAAAGGTGCCTCCGGCGGGGATATTTAAGAACAGGTGAATTGGCCGCATCTGCAGATGGGCTGCTGCCGCTTGCGACTGACAAAACAAAAAAGCACCCCTCGGGGTGCTTTTTCATGCGATGACCCGAAAGATCAGGCGCTGTGGCTTAGGCTGCGGAAGAGATGAACTTCACCGCGTCGCCGAAGGTCTGGATGGTTTCAGCGGCGTCATCCGGAATCTCGATGCCGAATTCTTCTTCGAACGCCATGACCAGCTCGACGGTGTCGAGGCTGTCTGCGCCCAGATCATCAATGAACGAGGCGGTCTCGGTCACTTTTTCGGCTTCGACGCCCAGATGCTCGACGACGATCTTCTTCACACGATCAGCGATGTCGCTCATGTTCTTTCCTTATAGCGTTTAGGGGTCGCCCCCGGTCTTTGTCCCTGCCCGTTTCGGGGCGCTCGGCACCAAGGGCATTGGCCGCTGGCGTATTCTTGCGCGCCTATAGCAAGGGCGCGCGCATTAGGCAAACGGTTTCAAACCGCTTCTGGCTGCCTTATGACATATCACCACCGCCGTTGATATGCAGCGTTGTGCCGGTGATGTAGGCGGCTTCCTGTGATGCCAAATAAAGCACACCTGCGGCGACCTCTTGCGGCTGGCCCATGCGGCCTGCGGGCACGCCGACCAGGATTTTCGCGCGTTGCTCATCGTTCAGCTTTTCGGTCATCGCGGTTTCGATCAGGCCGGGGGCGATGCAATTGACGGTGATGTTGCGGCTGGCGACCTCTTGGGCCAGCGATTTCGACATCGCAAGCACACCGGCTTTGGCGGCGGCGTAGTTGCCTTGGCCGGGGTTGCCAGAGTGGCCCACCACCGAGGTGATGTTGATGATGCGGCCCCAGCGGGCCTTCATCATGCCGCGTAGCGCGCCGCGCATGAGGCGAAAGGTGGCGGTCAGGTTCACATCAATCACCGCCTGCCATTCGTCATCTGACATCCGCATGAACAGGTTGTCGCGGGTGATGCCTGCGTTGTTCACCAGAATATCAAGGTTGCCCATCGCGGCTGTGGCCTGTTTGATCAACTCGTCCACCGCGGCAAGGTCGGAGAGGTTGCAGGGCAACACGTGCGCCCGTGCGCCCAGTTCGGACGCCAAGGCCTGCAGCGGCTCGATCCGCGTGCCCGAAAGCCCCACGGTGGCCCCTGCGGCGTAAAGCGTGCGGGCGATCTCGCCACCGATACCGCCCGAGGCGCCTGTCACAAGGGCGGTTTTTCCTGTCAGATCAAACATGTTCTGTTCTCCCAAAAACGCCGCCTGCAAGGCCGCGCCGTTTACATTCATCATGGCAGCGGTCGGGCCGGGACCACGATTTTTCTCAAAAATCGTCTGGCTCAGGCCTTAGCCGCCAGCACGTCATCGGGTGTTCCGACCGCGCGCGTCGTGGCACCTGAGGCGATGCGCTTGATCATCCCCGAAAGCGCCTTGCCTGCACCGATCTCCCAGAACTCGGTGACACCCGCACCTTCCATCCACAGCACGGATTCGCGCCAGCGCACCGAGCCTGTAACTTGTGCCACCAGCAGCGCGCGGATGCGGTCGGGTTCGGTCACCGCTTCGGCGCGGACATTGACCACGACGGGCACTTTCGGCGCGTTGATCACGACGCCTGCCAAAGCCTCGGACATCACGGCGGCGGCGGGTTGCATCAGGGCGCAGTGGAACGGCGCAGAGACCGGCAGCAGCAGCGCGCGTTTGGCCCCGCGCGCCTTGGCGATATCCAGCGCGCGTTCGACGGCGGCCTTGTGGCCCGAGACCACCACTTGCGCGGGATCGTTGTCGTTGGCGGCCTGGCAGACTTCACCCTGAGCGGCCTCGGCCGCGACTTCGGTGGCGGTTGCGAAATCAAGGCCAAGCAGGGCCGCCATCGCACCAACGCCCACGGGCACCGCCTCTTGCATGGTCTGGCCACGGATGCGCAAAAGTCGTGCTGTGTCGGACAGATCGAGCGCACCGACAGCACAAAGCGCCGAGTATTCACCCAGGCTGTGCCCCGCCACAAAAGCCGCCGTTTCAATGCCGATGCCTTCGCTTTCCAGCGCGCGCAGGGCGGCAATCGAGGTGGCCATCAGCGCGGGCTGGGCATTTTTCGTCAGGGTCAGATCTTCGATGCTGCCTTCCCAGATCAGGCTGGACAGCTTTTCGCCCAAGGCGGCATCCACCTCATCGAACACGGCTTTTGCCGCCGGATAGGCCTCGGCCAAGGCGCGGCCCATGCCGATGGTCTGGGCACCCTGCCCCGGAAATACGAATGCGCGGCTCATCTGGCCCTCCCTTTTCTTTCCTTTGGCTTACCTTGCCAAATCCGTTCGTGCAACGCCCCGCCCGATCTTGACTTGGGCTGCGGCGGATTCCACACCTGCGCCATGACACCCACCTTTCGCAAAATCCTTTATGCGGTCAGCTTTGAGACCCTTGGCATCGCGGTGGCGACGCTGGGGTTGCTTGCGATGTCGGATGCGGATGCGGGGCAATCGCTGATCCTGTCGGCGATCACCGCAAGCGTTGCGATGACCTGGAGCATGGCGTTCAACTGGCTGTTTGAGGCGTGGGAGGCGCGGCAGTCGGTCAGGGGGCGGTCTTTGGCGCGGCGGACGGTGCATGCGCTGCTGTTTGAGGGCGGACTGGTGGTGCTGGTGTTGCCGATCATGGCGTGGTGGCTGGGCGTCGATCTGTGGACGGCGCTGCAATATGAGGCCGGGCTGATCGTGCTGTTCATCATCTATACATACATTTTCACATGGAGCTTTGACCGGATTTTCGGTTTGCCCGCGTCCGCACGGTAAGGCGAGGCTTCAAGCCGAAAGAAAACTCTGCGGGGCAGAGTTTTCCGGCTTGTTGCGCATAAGGCGGAACGCCGTTGCGCATGGGGTGTGGTGCAGCAAGGCGACGTTTGAGAAATCGGGGCGCGCCTGACTGGCGGGCGCGAAACGCGCCTGCCGGGGGCAGGCAGGCGCGGCCCGATTTGTCGCGGGACAAATCGGGCAAAATTGGCTGCGGTTGCACCCAAGGCCACAGAGTTTGTTTCGGCTGGTTGCTTGCGGGCTGAAAGGCGTCAAGCTAGGGGTTTGGTGCCACAAACCGAAAGTGGCCAAATCTGCCAAGAAAACAAGCCTTGCGCCCGCAGCCCGCGCTTGCATCCCCGCCGCTTTCCTCTATAAGCCCCCAATCTTTCCGCATTTCCACGCAACGGCGCAGCCTCTCGTGGACGGGCCGCGGAAAGTGTTTGCCCGTCCTATGAAATGCGCCACATAGACAGATCGGAGTTAACATGCCCCTTTACGAGCATGTGATGATCGCGCGTCAGGATCTTTCCAACGCGCAGGCTGAAAGCCTCATCGAGCACTTCTCCACGGTTCTGGCCGACAACGGCGGTAAAGTTGTCGAGCATGAATACTGGGGCGTCAAGACGATGGCCTACAAGATCAACAAAAACCGCAAGGGCCACTACGCCTTGCTGAAAACCGATGCACCCGCTTCGGCAGTTCTGGAAATGGAACGCCTGATGCGCCTGCACGATGACGTCATGCGCGTGTTGACCATCAAGGTTGACGTTCATGCAGACGGCCCGTCGGTTCAGATGCAAAAGCGTGACGAGCGTGAGCGCGGTGATCGCCCCGAGGGTGGTTTCGGCGGCGAGCGTCGTGAGCGCCCCTCGTTCGGTGATCGCCCCGACCGTGGCGAGCGTCCGTCGTTCGGCGGCCCGCGTCGTTGATCCTCAGCCTTTGGAAAGGAGCCTAAACCATGGCGAATAAACCATTTTTCCGCCGCCGCAAGGTCTGCCCGTTCTCGGGCGACAATGCTCCGGCAATCGACTACAAAGACACGCGCCTGCTGCAACGCTATGTATCCGAGCGTGGCAAGATCGTGCCGTCCCGTATCACCGCAGTCTCGGCCAAGAAGCAACGTGAACTGGCGCAAGCCATCAAGCGCGCCCGCTTCCTCGCCCTGCTGCCCTATGCCGTGAAATAAGGAGCACCCAGATATGCAAGTGATCCTGCTTCAACGCGTGGCCAAGCTTGGCCAAATGGGCGAAGTCGTCAACGTCAAGGACGGCTACGCGCGCAACTTCCTGCTGCCGCAAGGCAAAGCGCTTCGCGCAAACTCGGGCAACATTGCCTCGTTTGAAGTGAAGAAAGCCCAGCTGGAAGCCACCAACCTGGAAACCCGCAAAGAAGCCGAAGCTGTCGGCGAAAAGCTGGACGGTCAGGTTTTCATCATCATCCGTTCGGCTTCCGATTCGGGTGCTTTGTATGGTTCGGTGACCACCCGCGACGCAGCCGATGCTGCCACCGCAGAGGGTTTCACCGTCAACCGTGCGCAGGTCGTGCTTGACCGTCCGATCAAAGAGCTTGGCGTGCACACCGTTTCGGTGATCCTGCACCCGGAAGTGACCGTGAAATTCAGCCTGAACGTCGCACGTTCGGTTGAAGAAGCGGCGCTGCAAGCTTCGGGCAAGTCGATCCAGGAACTCGCGGCCGAGGCAGAAGCCGAAGCCGATTTCGAGATCGCCAACCTGTTCTCGGAAATGGGCGCTGCCCAAGAAGGCGAAGACCTGACCCGCGACTAAGCGGTTGCCGGATATATTCCGATAAAACAATAGAACCGCGCAGGATCACTCCTGCGCGGTTTTTTCTTGACGCATTTTCGCAATTAGCCTCATTTTAAGGCAGTGACCAGCGGCAGAGCCACCGGGATCGGGCAATATCGGCCCGAATATCTCGCAGCACATGACAAATCCTGCCAGAAACACACATTTTTCAGGAGATTTCACGATGGCCACCACGGGCGATGACGACATCTACGGCGGCACGGGCCTTGACACGATTTTTGGTCTTGCCGGCAATGACCTGATTTATGCGATGCAAAACGATGACCTTGTCTATGGTGGGCTGGGCGACGACGCGATTGAGACGGGCTCGGGGGATGACACCGCGTATGGCGGTGCGGGCGATGACGCGTTGGTCAATGATGGCGGCAATGATCTGCTGTATGGCGGCGCGGGCAATGACCTGATTGTGCTGGGTGATGTGGTGTATGGCAGTGCCGGGATCGCCTATGGCGGTGCGGGCGATGATACGGTGATTGTGACGCAGACCGAGAACGCGGCGGTGTTTGGCGGGGCGGGCATCGACACCCTGTTTTTGACATGGCCCTCGGTGTTCACCGATGATGCGGTCTCGCTTGATTTCCGCACGGGCTTTGCATCGGCCGGGGATGGCTCGCATTTGAATTTTGTCGGGATGGAGCAGTTGTTTCTGCTGTCAGGCTACGGCAATGACACCGTGATCGGCGGGATGCGCGATGATTTCCTGTCGGTTTCGGGCGGTGCCAACCGGATCAACGCTTTGGCGGGCAACGATACCGTGGCCTATATCATCACCGGCGTCGCCAATACGCTGAACGGTGGTGGCGGTGATGATGTGCTGCTGGCGCAAAGCGACAACTCGCCGCTGTATTTCATCGTCAATGGTTCGAACGGTCGCGTGGATGATGGCAGCCTGTCGGTGATCACTGGGTTTGATCGCTATGAGGCGCGCGGCGGTGCGTTGAACGACATCGCGGGCCTTGGCAGCAGAGATGATACATTCCGCGGCGGCGGCGGCAATGACAGCGGCTATGGCATGGATGGCCGGGATTTGCTGATAGGCGGCACCGGCGATGATCTGCTGCTGGGTGGCGGCGGCAATGACACTCTGCATGGCGGCCCGGGAAGTGACACGCTGGTGGGTGGTGATGGCGATGATGTGATCAACGGCGGCAAAGGTCAGGACCTGCGCACAGGTGGCGCGGGCGCCGATGTCTTTGTGTTCGGCCTGACCGAAGACAGCCTTGACACGATCACCGATTTCACCAGCGGCGAGGATCGAATTCGCTATGCCGGCGCGGGCATCGGCATCTATGGGCCCGACCTTGGCAGGCTTCAACCCGGTGATTTGCAGATCGGGGGCAGCACCGCCACGCCGGGGGTGTTCGTTCTGCAATACGACAGCGACACTGACACCAGTGATCTGTTGTGGTCCGACACCGGAAATGGCGCCTATCTGCTGATGCGGTTTACCGGCCATGTCAACATGGTGGCCTCGGACATCATCCTTTTTTAGGCAACCATCACGGCGGGGTATCGGCACCTGCGCGGTAAGCCCCGCCCGGATCAACCGGTTGATCGCACCACCCCACCAAGGCGCAAGCGCTTTTGATCAAACCATGTCGCAAATCGAACAGCCGCCACGCCAGCCCCCGCCTAACCTTGCGTCATGTCCAACAAAACCACCACGCTCGGCATCGCTTACCTGATCGCAGGCATCAGTGTGTTTTCGGTGCAAGACCTGATCCTGAAGCTGATCTCGGGCGGCTATCCGTTGTATCAGGCGATGCTGATCCGGGGCTTTACCTCGATCCCGTTCCTTTTGGCCTTCGCGCATTTTGACGGCGGCTTGCGCACCTTGTTCAGCGCGGGCGTCGGCAAGATGCTGCTGCGCGGCCTTGTGATGTTCATCGCCTATTTCAGCTTTTACATAGCACTTGCGGGGCTACCCTTGCCGACCACTGTGGCGCTTTACTACTCGGGCCCGCTGTTCATCACCGTGCTCTCGGTGCTGTTTTTGGCCGAGAAAGTCAGCGCGGTCAGTTGGGCTGCCGTTCTCACCGGGTTTCTTGGCGTCATCATCATGGTGCGCCCCGGATCGGACCTGTTCGACTGGGCGGCGCTGTTGCCGATCCTGTCTGGCCTCACCTATGCGATGTCGATGATCACCGCGCGCAAGATGGGGGGGACGGAAACCGCCGCCGCCCTCGCCTTCTGGGCGACGGTGATTTTTTTAAGCGGAGCCGCCTTGATGGCGATCTACTACCACGACGGCAGCCACACCAACACCAGCCACGCAAGCCTGGCTTTCCTCACCCGTGGCTGGATCACGCCCACGGCCCGCGATCTAGGCCTGATGATGACCTGCGGCGTCGTCGCCTCTATCGGGTTGTGGCTTTTGACCCAAGCCTACCGGATTGCGGCGGCGTCAACCGTGGCACCGTTCGAATACCTTGGCCTGATCTGGTCGGTGCTGTGGGGTTGGCTGTTCTGGCACGACTGGCCGGATGCGCAGGGCTGGATCGGCATCAGCATCATAGCAGGCGCGGGGTTGTTCGTGCTGATGAACGAGCGCCGCAAATCACCCCAGCGCGCCGAAGCGTTGCCTTAGCGCGCTTGCGTGGCTGGTCAAACGGGGCGAGCCTGCCCATTGGTCCAGCACATCCTCCCACCGCAGCGGCACAAAGCTGACGGTATCGCCCGCCACCAGTTTGGCAAATTGCGCCACCTCGCGCCGGTGCAGCGCGATGCGCTTGGGGTCAACCGGCTTGGCCGAGGCCCAATTCGCAGGCTCGGCATACAAATACACCAGCACGCCGCCAACAGCCCGCTTTTCCGCCCGCGTCAAGATCGCATAGGCCGATTTGATCAACTGCACCGCGTCGAGGGTCTGAAACCCGGCCTCGCCCGCCACCATATCGTCGCGCAGCTTGGTAAACCGCGCCAGTTTTTCACCCCAGACCGGGCGATCAATGATTTCGGCAAAGCCATTGGCTTTCAGCGGGCGAAACGGCTCATACCGCCGCGCCTCGATGCCGATCAGCGTGGTGTGGGTTTCAATCGCCACATCCAGAAACGGATGCCGGCCTTCCGCCCAAGGATACCGCATCTCGGCCTCTAGCGTGACAGAAGCCACCTGCCCCGCTGGCACCCCCGGCAAAGGCGGCAGCGCCTCGGCGCGGTTCAGAAACCAGCCGAACGCATTGGCCGTCAGTGCAGCCGAGCTTTCGGGGCCGTCCATCTTGCCCGAGCGCACCTCATGCCCCGGCGAGCGCTTTAGGCACTCCATAATGCCATCCACGGGCAGATCGGGCAAGAATTCGGGCATCATCGTCTCCGGTTCGATAAGAAAAGGGCCGCCCCAATGAGGCGGCCCCGGATCAGTAGCAGAAAGCGTGGATTACATCTCGTCCAAAGCTTCGATGAACTTTTGCAGCTCTTCTTTGGAGACTTCTTTCTCGGTCACTTTGGCACCAGCCACGATGTGATCGACAACCTTGTCTTCAAAGATCGGCGCGCGCAGTTGCTGTTGCATCTGCGGGTTCTTCTGCACGAACTCGAAATACTGACGCTCTTGCCCCGGATATTGACGCGCCTGCGCCAGAACCGCTTGGGTCATTTCAGCATCCGACACGGTGACTTCGGCTTTGCGGCCGATTTCAGCCAGAACCAGACCCAGACGCACGCGACGCTCGGCCAGTTTCTTATGCTCGTCGGTGGTTTCAACCGAACCGTGGTTGTGGTCATGCACGTCGGGGTTTTCTTCATGCCACAGCTGATGCGCGATCTGCGCAGCCTCTGCATCCACCAAAGCGGGCGGCAGGTCGAACTTCACCAGACCATCGAGTTGATCAAGCAGCGAACGCTTCAGCACAGCGCGGGCAGCGCCTTTGTATTCGGCTTCCAGACGCTCGGAAATCTGGCCCTTCAGGGCAGCCAGATCTTCAGCGCCGAATTTCTTCGCCAACTCGTCGTCCAACTCAGCCGCTTTGGCCTCGCGCACAACTTTCACGGTGCAAGCAAACACCGCTTCTTTGCCAGCCAGATGCGCCGCACCATATTCCGCCGGGAAGGTCACGGTGACCGAAACATCTTCGCCCGCCTTGGTGCCGATCAGTTGATCTTCAAAGCCCGGAATGAACGAGTTCGAGCCCAGAACCAGCGGGTAATCCTCGCCAGCACCACCTTCAAACGGCACGCCATCGACCGAACCCTTGAAGTCGATCACAACCTGATCGCCCGATTTGGCCTTTTTGGCCTTCGGCTTGTCTTCAAAGTTCTGCGCGGTGGCCGCAAGGTTCTTCAACGCTTCCTCAACCGAAGCCTCATCAGCTTTCACCGACAAACGGTCGAGCGCGATTTTGCTGGCATCCAGTTCCGGGATCGGCGGCAGGGCTTCATAAGCCATCTCGACCACAACGTCCTGACCTTCTTTCCAGGTCTCGCCACCGACCATCTTCACGTCGGGCTGCAAGGCCGGGCGGTCGCCGGTTTTCTCGAAATGCTCTTTCATCGCGCCATCAATGGCGTCTTGCATGGCATCGCCCATCAGGCGCTGGCCGAATTGCTTTTTCAGGATCGCCAGCGGCACTTTGCCCTTGCGGAAGCCCTTGATTTCGACCTCGGGCTGCGCCTCAAGGAGTTTTTCCTGAACTTTGGCTTCCAGCTCGGCGGCGGACACCGTGATGGTGTAGGCGCGCTTCAAGCCGTCTTTCAGGGTTTCGGTGACCTGCATGTGTCCGTCCTTCTCATCAACCTTTGGTGCGGGTAGAGGGACTTGAACCCCCACGCCTTGCGGCGCCAGAACCTAAATCTGGTGCGTCTGCCAATTTCGCCATACCCGCATATGTCAACAAGCCACATTCCCGCCGAAAGACGGAAGATGCGCCTTGAAATCCGCGCCCTTCTAACAAAGCCCCGCGCGGGAAGCGAGAGGAAAAGTGAGCGCAGCCGCTGTCGTGAAATTCCCGCAAAAAACCGGCGCGGCACCGCAATGTCGCCCCATTTGGCAACGAGTTTGGCGCAAAGCTTCAATGCCCGAGGGATTGCCATGACCATCCACGCCAAAGTAACGGCCGCCCAAGCGATAACCGCGATGGATCATGGTCTGGCGCTGGCCACCCCGGTGCTAAGCCTTGAGGGCATGATGCCGGTCGAATACCTGCACCCCGGCGAGCGGATCATCACCCGGCTGGGGGCTTTGCGGCTGCGCGCGATTGAGACACGCGTGGTGCAGAATGCCCGCGTCGTGCGCATCGCCCAAGGCGTGCTGGGCGTCGATCGTCCCGAGGCCGATCTGATTGTAGCGCCCCAGCAGCCGATCCTGATCCGCGACTGGCGTGCCAAGGCGCTGACCGGGCAAGCGATGGCGCTGATCCCGGCAGCGCGTCTGGTCGATGGCGCCTATATCCGCGCCGAAGTGCTGGCCGAGGTGCGCCTGTTCACCCTGCGGTTTGACGAAGATGTGGTGATCTATGCGGGTGGTCTGGAATTGGCCTGCACTGGCGCGCCCGTGGCCGCCTAAGCGGAATTCGCGCGAATTCCGGCACGATTTTCGCACGAAAATCGTCGCTTGGCCTGCGTTCTGCTAAACCCCCAAAGCCCGAAACACCTTCGGCAATTCCTCAGCCAAATCCTCGGCTATCAATCCGGGGCCAAAGCTGCGCGCGCATTCAACATGCAGCCAAGCCGCCGTCTCTGCCGCCTGCATAGGCGCAAACCCCCGCGCGAGCAGCCCCGTGATGAACCCCGCCAGCACATCGCCTGAACCTGCGGTGGCAAGCCACGGTGCGCTGCGCTCATATACCGCCGCATTGATCGCGCAGCGCCCATCCGGTGCCGCAATCACCGTATCCGCCCCCTTATAGAGCACCACACACCCCGCCCGCGCCGCAGCCTCGCGCGTGGCATCGACCTTGGAATAGGCCGGACCTGTGATTGCCGGAGCCGCCAACTTTGCCGCAATATCCGGGAACAGCCGCGCAAACTCGCCTGCGTGGGGAGTCAGCACGCAGCGATCATTCAGCAAGCCAAACAACGCCTGATCCTGCCCGATCAACGTCAAAGCATCCGCATCCAACACCACCGCCAATGCCTGCGCCGCTCCGGGCATGACCCGGAGCCTCGAGGTTTCCAGCGCAACCTTCACCAACCCCGCCGCGCGCGCATCCAACCCCATCCCCGGCCCCAGACACAGCGCATTGATCCGCGCATCCGCCAAAACCTCCGCCAACCCCGCCGCATCCGCCACGAGCCGCAACATCACCGCATCCAACCGCGCCGCATTCTCGGCCATCGCGCCGGGCGGCGAGGCCAAAGTCACCAGCCCCGCCCCGATCCGCAAAGCCCCCCGCGCCGCCATCCGTGCAGCCCCGGCATGGCCGTGATCGCCCGAGACGATCAGTGCGTGGCCGTGGGAGAATTTGTGGCCCCCATCTTTTACGAGCATGGATCGTGCCATCCAGTCTTTCGACGGCGACTCCGTCAGAAATATGTGCTCAGAATTTTGCCGAAAGTATGATGGCTCACTCTCCTCAGAACTTCCAGAAAGCCCGATATCAACGACGCGAAGGCGATTACAATACTTTGGCCCCATATCTAGATAATGCCCGCGCTTTGGACGATGGAATGTCACGGTCAGATGCGCCGCGAATTCTGTCATCTGCCGACCGATCGGCCATTCAAAGTCTCGCCCGGAATCTGCGCACAATCCCGTCACCATATCGACGGCGATGATTTTCGGAGTCCCAACTTCTCCTGTGCACCAGAACCCGTCGTCGATGGGGCCATTGAATAGCGCAACCATTGGCCACAGTGGGGCGACGGCCCGGCTAAGGCCAATTCCGAACACTGCATCAATTACAACATCGGCGCTGTTAACCAGTCTCCACTGAGACTGGACTGCTTCCCCATCATCATCCGGGCCAAACCCCCGCACCTCCCCCTCCTCGCACCACCGCTCATAATTCACCCGCGCATCCGGCGGCAGCTTGCCCGCATCGCCATAGAGATACACCTCCACATCCCACCCGCGCCCCGCCAGCAACCTTGCCACCACAAACCCATCGCCGCCGTTATTCCCCGGCCCGCACAGCACCACCGCGCGCTGCGAGGTCTGCGCCATCTCGGGCCATTCCGCCAGCACCGCAGCCACCACGCCAGCGCCTGCGCGCTCCATCAGCTCCAGCCCCGTCACGGCCCCCGAAGCAATCGCCGCCGCCTCAATGGCCCGCATCTGTGCCGCCGTCAGCAATTCGCTCATTTCGCAGCCTTTTTGTTCGCAAACCGCCCACACATCGCGCAGTTTGCCTAAATTTTAACCACAGCGCAGAATTTCCGCCGCCAGCACCCGCTTCGCCAACCCTACAGAATTGAAGCCCCCGCAGGGAAGTGATCACTACCTTCAGGACCAAATTTTGCGCATAAACAGACTGCGTGTGATCAGACTGGGGAGCAGGCGATGAAGAAAATCGAGGCGATCATCAAACCGTTCAAACTGGACGAGGTGAAGGAAGCCCTTCAGGAAGCCGGTATTCAGGGCCTGTCTGTTACCGAAGTCAAAGGCTTTGGCCGCCAGAAGGGCCACACCGAACTTTATCGCGGCGCGGAATATGTCGTTGATTTCCTGCCGAAAGTGAAAATCGAAGTCGTGCTGACCGACGATATGGTCGATACCGCCATCGCGGCAATCATCGCCGCTGCGCGCACTGACAAGATCGGCGATGGCAAGATTTTCGTCAGCCCCGTCGAGCAGGCCATCCGCATCCGCACCGGTGAGACCGGCGACGACGCAATCTAACCCATTCCCAACACCGGCAGGTTCGCCCTGCCCCGTCTTCAACCCGAAACCCCGAAAGGCAGCATGATGAGCGCAGTTGCGAAAGCTCTCAAACTGATCAAAGACGAGGAAATCGAATATCTCGATATCCGCTTCACCGATCCCAAAGGCAAACTTCAGCACGTGACTTTGGTCACCGATCTGGTCGATGAAGACTTCTTCGAAGAAGGCTTCATGTTCGACGGCTCGTCGATTGCCGGCTGGAAGTCGATTGATCAATCCGACATGAAACTGATGCCGGATGCGTCCTCGGTCTATATGGACCCGTTCTACGCCGAGAAAACGCTGTGCGTGCATTGCGACGTGGTCGAGCCGGACACCAACGAAGCCTATGATCGTTGCCCGCGCCAGATCGCCAAGAAAGCCGAAGCTTTCATGAAGTCGTCGGGCATCGGCGAGACCGCGTATTTCGGTCCCGAAGCTGAATTCTTCATCTTCGACGACGTGCGTTATTCGGTGACGCCGCGCAAGGTTTCCTACGAAATCGACGCCGAAGCAGCAGCCTGGAACACCGACACCGTGACCGAAGGCGGCAACTACGGCCACCGCGCGGGCCACAAGGGCGGCTATTTCCCGGTCAACCCGGTGGACGAAGCGCAAGATCTGCGCGGCGAGATGCTGAGCACGATGAAGCGCATCGGCATCCGTGTGGACAAGCACCACCACGAAGTTGCGACCTGTCAGCACGAACTCGGCATGATCTTCGGTGGTCTGGTCGAGCAAGCCGACAACATCCAGAAATACAAATACGTGATCCACAACGTGGCGCACGCTTACGGCAAGACCGTAACCTTCATGCCGAAACCGATGAAGGGTGACAACGGCTCGGGCATGCACGTGAACATGTCGATCTGGAAAGACGGCAAGCCGTTGTTTGCAGGCGACAAATACGCTGATCTTTCGCAGGAAGCCCTGTGGTTCATCGGCGGCATCATCAAGCACGCCAAAGCCTTGAACGCGCTGACCAACCCCGGCACCAACAGCTACAAACGCCTGATCCCCGGCTTTGAAGCCCCGGTTCTGCTGGCATATTCCGCCCGCAACCGCTCGGGTGCGGTTCGTATTCCGTGGACCGAATCGCCGAAAGCCAAACGTGTGGAAGCCCGTTTCCCCGATCCGTCGGCAAACCCCTATCTGGCCTTCGCGGGCCTGCTGATGGCCGGTCTGGACGGCATCCGCAACAAGATCGACCCGGGTCCCGCTTCGGACAAAGATCTCTACGATCTGCCGCCCGAAGAACTGGCCGAAATCCCGACCGTTTGCGGTTCGCTCCGCGAGGCTCTGGAAGCTTTGGACAAGGACATGGATTTCCTGCTGGCAGGCGACGTGTTCACCCGTCCGATGCTGGAGGCCTATATGGCGCTGAAGTGGGAAGAGGTTTACGCCTACGAACACACGCCGCACCCGATCGAGTATCAGATGTATTACTCCTGCTAAGCGCATAGACATCGACAGCAAAGGCCGCCCCTTCGTGGGCGGCCTTTCGCATTTCAGGCCAAAGCGTGGACAATCCTGCCAAACAGGCCGGAAAGCAATTAAGGCGGAAACAGCACTCAACTTCTGGTTAATAACTTGTTAACGCCGCAATGCCTTCCAGATGCAGGCACAATCAGTGGGCAAAACAATACAACCACTGATGGAGGTCTCGCGATGAAGGTTCATCCCGACATACAGTTCAGTACGATTGCCGAGTTGTTGTTTCTACAATCGCCCAACCTGAACTTTGCCCGACTGGTGGCTGATCTGGATGCGGTGCTGGCGCGGTTCCATGACAAGGAACGCCAGTTGACATGGGATTGCGAAGATCTGGCGAGTTTCGATATGCCGGGCACCCGCATCGTGCTCGCCACAGCGGAACATCCGCGTGCGGGCGTTGCGGTATCGCTGACGCTGTCGGTCGGGCCGTCGCATCTGCCGCCCCGGCTGAACGCCAGCCCCCGACGCCGCCACCCCGCGGTGCGGCACGAGGCGCTGTGCTCGAAACTGGTGGAGCGGGTGCAGGCGCGGCTGAACCCTGACGCGGTGTTCTGGCACCAATGGGCGCATCCGGTGACCGCCGAGGTGATCGATTCGCTGGCCTATGCGCGCCCGGTCTCCAGCCAGCGCGCCGACCCGGATCATCCGATCTTCTCGCATCTGAACGAGCACAATGTCGATGCGGTTTTCGCGCGCGGCTTCCAGCCCGGCAACGACCGCCCCCACATCCCGGCGCCGCGCGACCCCGAACTTGCCCGTCTGCGCGACGCGCTTTATCCGCCCGAGGACGATGCGCCACCGCCGCATCTGGTCTCGCCGCAAATGCGCCTCGCGGCCCATGCGATGAATGCCACGCTGATCATGGTCGCGCTGCCGGTGGGAACGGCAATGCTGACCTATTCGGTGCTGCGCGGCGAGAACATGCGGCTGACCTCGGCGGCGCTGGTCGCCACCGGCATCGCGTCAAGCTTTCTGCAAGGCCCGATGGCCGCCTTCGCAGGCTAGACGTTTGCGACAAAAGCCGTCGCGGGCAGCAAAGCCCGTGACGGCGCACCTGCCACTCTCGGGCCAGCCAATCCAAGCCTTGGAGCCATCATGTCCTACGCTGAAACCCGCCGCAAGATCGACCCTGCTCGCGGCGACCGATTGGGCGACGGCACCCCGAATGACAATGACCGGGTCGAAATCGGCCCGACGCAACTGGCGTTTGGCGAATGGGCGGCGGCTGGCCTGCAACTGCCAAACCTTGCCAACATGCGCGCATTCCGCTGGAAACGGCTGGTCGCCAGCCTGCAAGCCCGCGATTACGGCGGCATCCTGATGTTTGATCCGCTGAACATCCGCTACGCCACCGACACCACCAACATGCAGCTGTGGAACAGCCACAACCCGTTCCGCGCCTGCCTGATCTGCGCCGATGGCCATATGGTGGTGTGGGAATACAAACAGGCGCCGTTTCTGGTCAACTTCAACCCGCTGGTGAAAGAACTGCGCTCGGGTGCGTCGTTCTTCTACAACGTCTGCGGCGATAAAGTGGCCGAGGATGCCACCAGCTTTGCCGCCCAAGTGAATGAGGTGATGCGCGCCCATGCAGGTTCCAACCGCCGCCTTGCCGTCGATAAAATCATGATCAACGGCCTGCGCGCGCTGGAACGCGCCGGCTTTGAGGTGATGGAGGGCGAAGAAGTCACCGAACGCACCCGCGCCATCAAAGGCCCCGACGAAATTCTCGCGATGAAATGCGCGCATCACGCTTGCGAAGCCGCGATTGCCGAGATGGAGGCCGCGACCCGCGCAGGCGTGCCACTTGGACATATGTCCGAGGACGATATCTGGGCCGAACTGCACAAAGGCAACATCCGCCGCGGTGGCGAATGGATCGAAACCCGCCTGCTGTCATCAGGCCCGCGCACCAATCCGTGGTTTCAGGAATGTGGCCCGCGTATCGTTCAAAACAATGAAATCGTGGCGTTTGACACCGATCTGATCGGGTCTTACGGCATCTGCATCGACATTTCCCGCACATGGTGGGTCGGCGATCAGCGCCCGACCAACGCGATGATTTCGGCGATGGGCCACGCGATGGACCATATCCACGAAAACATGCAGATGCTGAAACCCGGCGTCACCATCCGCGAGTTGACCCACGGCGGTCACAGCTTGGGCGAGCAATACCAGCGCCAGAAGTATTCGTGCAAAATGCACGGCGTTGGCCTGTGTGACGAATGGCCGTTCGTGCCCTACCCCGACGCCCATGTCGATGGCGCGTTCGAAGTGGCCTTGGAGCCCGGCATGACGCTGTGCGTTGAAGCATTGGTGTCGCCCGAGGGCGGTGATTTCTCGATCAAGCTGGAAGATCAGGTGCTGATCACCGAGACGGGGTTTGAGAACCTGACGAAATATCCGTTTGATGCGGCCTTGCTGGGCCGGGCCTGAAACCGCGCTTTGGCGGGTCGGGCGAAGCCTCCGGCGGGAGTATTTTTGCCAAGATGAATGTGCGCAACGGCACACTTTTCACATTGGCCCAAATATCCCCGCCAAAGGCACTTTCTTGTTGAGCTAAAGCCTATTCCGCCACAAACCCCGCCGCTTTGTGGCTGCCGTCGCAATAGGGTTTGTTCGCCGAATGGCCACAGCGGCACAAAAACGCCTGCGTCACCCGGTTGACCGTGTGGCCGGTGCCCGACACAAGCTCCAGATTGCCCGCAAGTTTCAGCGGGCCGTTTGGTTGCGGGTGCAGCGTCACCGCGCCATCGCGCATGGCCAGAGCCGCCGACTCCTTCACCGCAGGCTCACCGGTGGCGACAAAGCCCGCAGCCGTGTGGCTGCCATCGCAGAACGGCTTGTTGCTGGATGCCCCACACCGGCACAGCGTCGCACGCGGCCCGTCCAGCGCCACACCACCCAGCACCATCGGGGCCTCCAGCGCCAGCGGGCCATTTTCCCGCACCCGCAGTGTGTTCACCACCGGGGCTGCGTCCGACCCCGTCGCGCCATCATTCCACAAAACCCGGATCGCGCCCGAGGGGCAGTTCTGCCCGATCCGCACCACTTCCGCCGCAGGTGCTGCATCCGGATAGATCCAATCGCCCTTCACATTGGGCACAAACACCTCGGGATGGCTCAGCACGCAGTTGCGCGAATGCACGCAGCGTTTGCCATCAAACACGATGGTCACCTCGCGCCCTTGAACCGTTTCAACCATGGCTACCTCCGCTTGTCAGTGGCTACCCGCGCAGTTTGCCACGACTGCGCGGTTTTGCCTACAGTTGTGCAAGATGCTGCGGGGCGGCGGGCAGATGCTTAACAAACACTGAATGAATTTGGTTAAGCCATTGATTTAACTTACCCCGACAAAGGTCCCGCGTTGGGACCGGCCCTGCCCGCTTGCCCTTTGCCCCGCCCCGGTCTAAAGCGCGCTATCCCCTTGCCACGCCCACCCGGAGGCCCGCGATGATCCCACGTTATTCCCGCCCTGACATGGTTGCCATCTGGTCGCCCGATACCAAATTCCGCATCTGGTTCGAGATCGAGGCGCATGCCTGCGACGCGCTTGCCGCCATCGGGGTGATCCCCAAGGAAAGCGCCGCCGCGGTCTGGAAAGCCCGCGACGTGACCTTCGACGTGGCGCGGATTGATGAGATTGAGGCCGTCACCAAGCACGACGTGATCGCTTTTCTGACCCACCTTGCCGAACATATCGGTGCCGAGGAAGCCCGCTTTGTCCATCAGGGCATGACCTCCTCTGACGTGCTGGATACCACCTTCAACCTGCAACTGGTGCGGGCGAGCGATCTGCTGCTGGTGGGGATGGACCGGGTTCTGACAGCCCTGAAAACCCGCGCGTTCGAGCATAAGGATACCGTCCGCATCGGCCGCAGCCACGGCATCCACGCCGAACCCACCACGATGGGCCTGACCTTCGCGCGCTTTTACGCCGAGATGGCGCGCGGGCGCGCCCGTCTGCAAGCCGCCCGGTCCGAGATTGCCACGGGGGCTATTTCCGGCGCTGTCGGCACCTTCGCCAACATCGACCCCTCGGTTGAGGAACATGTCTGCGCCCAGCTTGGCCTGACGCCCGAGCCGATCTCTACCCAAGTCATCCCGCGCGACCGCCATGCGATGTTTTTCGCCACCCTTGGCGTGATCGCCTCGAGCATTGAAAACATCGCCATCGAGATCCGCCACATGCAGCGCACCGAGGTGCTGGAGGCCGAGGAGTTCTTCTCGCCCGGCCAAAAGGGCTCGTCTGCGATGCCGCACAAGCGCAACCCGGTGCTGTCGGAAAACCTGACCGGCCTTGCGCGCCTTGTGCGGATGTCGGTGGTCCCGGCGCTGGAAAACGTAGCCCTCTGGCATGAGCGCGATATCAGCCATTCAAGCGTGGAGCGCGCCATCGGCCCCGATACCACCATCACACTGGATTTCGCCCTGCACCGTCTGGCAGGGCTGGTGGAAAAGCTGGTGGTCTATCCGGAAAACTGCCTGAAGAACATGAACCAGTTCAAAGGTCTGGTGATGAGCCAGCGCGTGCTGCTGGCGCTGACCCAGGCCGGTGTGTCGCGTGAAGACAGCTACCGTCTTGTGCAGCGCAACGCGATGAAGGTCTGGGAGCATGGCGCCGATTTCAAGACCGAGCTTTTGGCCGACCCCGAGGTCACCGCAGCCTTGACCCCGGCGCAGATCGAGGAAAAGTTCGACATCGGCTATCACACCAAGCATGTCGATACGATTTTCAAGCGGGTGTTCGGCGCTTAAACCCGCCTTAACCCGCAGCGGTCATTCTAGCCCTGAACCAGAATGGATCAGGGGACTCTCATGGCAAACGAACCAACGGTTCTGGCGCGGATCACGCCAGCGCAGCGCGCGGTTGCAGCACCGCGCGCACCCAACGCGCGCCAAAAGGCCGCGATCATCGTGCAGTTTCTGCTAACCGAAGGCGGAAGCCTGCCGTTGGCGAAACTGCCCGAACCGATGCAGGCAGATTTGGCCGAACAGATGGCGCAGATGCGCACGGTGGATCGGCGCACGCTGGCTTTGGTGATCGAAGAATTCATGGCGGAACTCGATCAGGTCGGGCTGTCGTTTCCGGGCGGGATTGAGGGCGCTTTGGCGATGATGGATGGCCATATTTCGGCCAATGCCGCCAGCCGCTTGCGCAGGATGGCGGCAAGCAACGCCTCAAGTGACCCGTGGGAGCGGTTGACGGCGATGACGGTGCAGACCCTGCTGCCCGTGCTGGAGGAAGAAAGCATCGAGGTGGGGGCGGTGATGCTTTCAAAGTTGCCCGTGGCTAAGGCTGCCGAATTGCTGGGGAAATTGCCCGGCGACAAGGCGCGTCGGGTGGCCTATGCGGTATCGCAGACCAGCAATGTCGATCCCGACACGGTCCGCCGCATCGGAATTTCCCTTGCGGGTCAGCTTGAATCGCAACCCTTGCGGGCGTTTCAGGCCAACCCGGTGGAGCGGGTGGGCGCTATTCTGAACGTCTCGCCCGCGGTGACGCGCGAAGATGTGCTGAAGGGGCTGGATGAGACCGACTCGGGCTTTGCGCAACTGGTGCGCCGCGCGATCTTCACCTTTGTGCACCTGCCCACAAGGATGCTGGGGCGCGATGTGCCAAAACTGATCCGTGTCGTCGATCAGGCGCAACTTGTCACCGCACTTGCTGCCAGCACGGATGATCCCGAAAAGCAGACCGCCGCCGAGTTTTTGCTTGCCAACATGTCGCAACGCATGGCGCAGGGCCTGCGCGAGGAAGTCGCGGCACGCGGCAAGGTGAAGGAAAAAGACGCCGAGGAGGCGATGAACCAGATCATTGCCGCTGTGCGCCAGTTGGAATCGAGCGGAGAGTTGGTGCTCATTCAAGAAGAGGATTAACCCACGGCCCCTTGTGGCAGGCGCTTGGCCCGCATAGGCTTCGCGCATGTCCGTGCTCAAAGTTCTGCCCACCGCCGCCGCCACCCGCAAGGGTATCCTGACGCTGATGCTGGGGGTCGCGATGTTCAGCACGATGGATGCTGTCGCAAAGGGCTTGCTGCAAAGCTATCCCACCGCACAGGTGGTGTGGGCGCGGTTTATCGGCCAAGCCCTGCTGGTGCTGGCCATTCTGGGCCCGCGGCGCATTGGCCCCACGCTGCGCACGCCGTATCCGGTGCTGCATCTGGCGCGGTCCAGCTTTCAGTTGGCCACGACGGGGCTGTTCTTCCTTAGCCTTGGCTATATCGGCCTTGCCGAAGCAACCGCCCTGGCCGACATGAGCCCTTTGTTGATCACCTTGGGGGCGGCGATTTTTCTGGGCGAAAAGCTTGGGCCGCGCCGGATTGCGGGCGTGGTGGTGGCGATGATCGGCGCGCTGATCATCATCCGGCCCGGTGCGGGCCTGTTCACGCCAGCGGCGCTGCTGCCCCTGGCCTGTGCGATGTGTTACGCGGCCTCGGCGCTGCTGACCCGTTTGGTCGGGCAGAAGGAAGGCCCGGCGACCTCGATGTTACACGCGGCCTTGTTTGGCGCGGTGGCGACCAGCATTGCGGTGTGCTTTGTCTGGCAGCCGATCGCGTTGGCGGATCTGCCGCGCTTTGCGCTGCTGGGCTGCCTTGGCACTGCGGCACAATTCTGTCTGATCCGGGCGTTTTCGATGGCCGAAGCCTCGGCAATCGCGCCGTTTTCCTATCTGGGCATCCTTTATGCCACCTTGTTCGGCATCGCGTTTTATGGCGAGTATCCCGATAAGTGGACGGTGATCGGCGCGCTTGTGATCGCGGGGTCAGGGCTTTATGTCTGGCACCGCGAAACCATCAAGCGATGAGTGATGTCTGACCCCGCCCTTCAACCCGCCTTTCAGCCGCTGGCCTTTGCGCAAAACCTTGTGGTGCGCGGCCTGATCGGTCTTGGCCTTGCCTTGCCTTACCGGGTGCGGGTGCCTTTGCTGGGGTGGGTGTTGCGCGGCCCGGTGGGGCGGATTGCGGGATATCGGCAACGCGCGATGGAGAATCTGGCGCTGATCTGGCCCGAGATGCCGGATGCAGATCGCGCGAAGATCGCATCGCAAGCCCTTGATAATGCAGGACGAACGCTGATCGAGAATTACTCGACCGCTGGATTTCTGGCGCGACAGTCTAAACTGACGCCGCAAGGCCCCGGCGTGGCGGCTTTGGCCAAGGCGCAGGCCGAAGGGCGTGCGGTGATCCTTGTCTCGGGGCATTTTGGCAATTACGAGGCCGCGCGCGCCTGCCTTGTGGCGCAAGGCTATACCATCGGCGGCCTCTACCGTCCGATGTCGAACCGCTATTTCAACGCGCATTATGTGCAGACGATGGAAGCGTTCGGCGGCCCGATTTTTCCACAGGGGCGCGCGGGGACGACCGGATTTGTCAAGCATCTGAAGGCCGGGGGGTTGCTTGTGCTGCTGTTTGATCAGCGCGCGGGCAGCGCCGCTATCGACTTTCTGGGCGAACCCGCGCGCACAGCCCTGTCCGCCGCCGAACTTGCCCTGCGCTACAAGGCCGAACTGATCCCGTTTTACGCCACGCGTCAGCCCGACGGGTTAAGCTTTGCCGTTGATCTGGAAGCACCAATTGCGCACAGCACACCGCTGGCGATGACCACCGCGCTGACCCGCAGCCTTGAGGCCCGCATCAAAGCGCATCCCGGTCAGTGGTTCTGGATTCATCGCCGCTGGCGCTGATCACTTCAACCGGGCGGCGGCGATGATCTGCGCCGGGCCACCGCCATCGGCCGCGCGCGCTTGCAAGATCACCACCAGCGGGCCGCTGCCCGCAGGCGTCACCATCTGCAACGGTGCCACACCCGGCCAGTCGCCAACATTCTGCCACGAGGTGACAATGTTGTTGTAAGCGACCTTCAGCCCCGAATTCTCACCCTGCGCGATCTCAACCTCGGCGCGGTCGGTGTAATGCACCAGTTGCACCGCAACCGGATTGCTCAACGGCTGCGGCGCGGTTGCGCTGATCACCAGATCGTCGCCCTGCCGTGTCAGCGACAGCGAGACGGGGCTGGGCTGCACTGCCGCCAAAGCCTGCGCCACGGCACTGGGCTGATTGCCCGCCACCCGGGCGTCGCCCGCCACGATCATCTGCGGCGTGTAGATCATCTTTTCGCCCGCGGCATGGGCATAGGCCTTTTGGCGTTCGGTAAAGCCGGGCTGACCGAACGTGTCGGTCCAGCCGATGTAATCCCAGTAATCGACGTGCAACGACAGCCCTATCACCCCGGGCGTCTGCGCCAGCTTTGCCATCAACTCATCCGCAGGCGGACAGGACGAGCAGCCCTGCGAGGTGTAAAGCTCGACCACCACGCCCTGCTCTGACTCGGCCATCGCCGCCGTTGCGCACAGCACAAGACCGCCGATCGCCCCAAATCGGGTTGCGCTGAAGAAATGATGCGACATGGGGTTTTTCCGATCCTGAAGCCCGTGTTTTTGTTCTACATGAAGCAAGGCCACCGCCGCCAATCAAGGTTTTGCGAGCCATCATAGCAGTATATTCACACAACTGTTCCAAGGATGCCGTTCAAACCTAGCCAGAGCGGCAACTCCACTCTGGATTTTCGGCATACCATTGCATACAATCACCGCAAGACCATAGATGATTCCCTTGCACCGCGCGCGCCCTTAGGGCAAAGCCAAAGCAATCCGTCAACCGCAGGAGGCCACATGACCGTCACCGTTGGACACGACAGCAGCAAAACCCGCAAAACTTTGACCGCTGGCGGACAGAGCGTTTCGTATTACTCGATCCCCGCCGCCGAGGCTGCGGGTTTGGGCGAATTTTCCCGCCTTCCCGCCGCGCTGAAAGTGGTGTTGGAGAACATGCTGCGCTTTGAAGACGGCAAGACCGTCTCGGTCGATGACATCCGTGCGTTTTCCGATTGGGGCAAACTGGCGGGCAAGAATCCGCGCGAGATTGCCTACCGCCCTGCCCGCGTGCTGATGCAGGATTTCACCGGGGTTCCGGCGGTGGTCGATTTGGCGGCGATGCGTGACGGCATCAAGGGCTTGGGCGGCGATGCACAGCGCATCAATCCGCTGGCACCTGTGGATCTGGTCATCGACCACTCGGTGATGATCGACGAGTTCGGCACCCCGCGCGCGTTCCAAGCCAACGTGGACCGCGAATATGAGCGGAATATGGAGCGGTATGTGTTCCTGAAATGGGGCCAGAACGCGTTCAACAACTTCCGCGTCGTGCCTCCGGGCACCGGGATTTGCCATCAGGTGAACCTGGAATATCTGGCGCAAACCGTGTGGACCGATACCGACCAAGACGGCAATATGGTGGCCTATCCGGATACGCTGGTCGGCACCGACTCGCATACGACGATGGTGAACGGTCTGGCCGTTCTGGGTTGGGGCGTGGGTGGTATCGAGGCCGAGGCCGCGATGCTGGGTCAGCCGGTTTCCATGCTGATCCCCGAAGTTGTCGGCTTCAAGCTGACCGGGCAGATGGTTGAAGGCACCACCGCCACCGATCTGGTGCTGAAGGTTGTGCAAATGCTGCGCAAACATGGCGTGGTCAACAAATTCGTCGAATTCTATGGCGAGGGGCTGGACCGTCTGCCGCTGGCCGACCGTGCCACCATCGCCAACATGGCACCCGAATATGGCGCAACCTGCGGCTTCTTCCCGATTGATGGCGAAACCATCCGCTATCTGCGCAACACCGGGCGCGAAGAGTCGCGGATTGCACTGGTCGAGGCTTACGCCAAAGCCAACGGCATGTGGCGCGATGCCAGCTATGACCCGATCTACACCAGCACCCTGCATCTGGACATGGGCACCATCGTGCCTGCCATTTCCGGCCCGAAACGCCCGCAGGATTATCTGCCGCTGACCGATGCGAAAGCCTCGTTCGCCAAGGAAATGAACGACAGCTTCAAGCGTGCCTTGGGCACCGAAGTCGCCGTAAAGGATCACGATTTCACCATGTCGAGCGGTAAAGTGGTGATCGCGTCGATCACCTCCTGCACCAACACCTCGAACCCTTACGTGATGATCGGCGCGGGGCTTGTGGCGCGCAAGGCCCGGGCTTTGGGTCTGAAATCAAAGCCTTGGGTGAAAACCTCGCTGGCACCGGGGTCTCAAGTGGTCAGCGAATACCTCAACGCCGCCAACCTGCAAGAAGACCTCGATGCGGTGGGCTTCAACCTGGTTGGCTATGGCTGCACCACCTGCATCGGCAACTCTGGCCCGCTTGATCCGGCGATTTCGGCCGCGATTGCCGAAGGCGATCTGGTGGCGACTGCCGTGCTGTCGGGCAACCGCAACTTTGAAGGCCGCATCAGCCCCGATGTGCGCGCCAACTATCTGGCCTCGCCGCCCTTGGTTGTGGCTTATGCGCTGGCGGGCGATATGAATATTGATCTGACGACCGAACCTTTGGGCATGGGCACCAACGGGCCGGTCTATCTGAAAGACGTGTGGCCAACCAACCAAGAGATCGCCGATCTCGTGGAATCCACCGTCACCCGCGCCGCGTTCCAGAAGAAATACGCCGATGTGTTCAAGGGCGATGAGAAATGGCAGGCGGTGAAGGTCACCGACAGCGAAACCTACGACTGGCCGCCGACCTCGACCTATATCCAGAACCCGCCCTATTTCCGCGGCATGGCGAAAACCCCGGGCGTGATCAGCAACATCCACGGCGCGCGTGTGCTGGCGCTGTTGGGCGACATGATCACCACCGACCACATCAGCCCCGCAGGTTCGTTCAAAGCTGGAACTCCCGCCGGTAAGTATCTGACCGAACGGCAAGTTCCGGTATCTGAGTTCAACTCGTATGGCGCGCGGCGTGGCAACCATGAAGTGATGATGCGCGGCACCTTCGCCAACATCCGCATCAAGAATGAGATGCTGGATGGCGTTGAAGGCGGCTACACCAAAGGCCCCGACGGCGTGCAGACCAGCATTTTCGACGCCTCGATGGCTTACCAAGCCGCAGGCACCCCGTTGGTGATCTTTGGCGGCATCGAATACGGCGCAGGCTCCTCGCGCGACTGGGCGGCGAAAGGCACAGCGCTTCTGGGCGTCAAAGCCGTGATCGCGGAAAGCTTTGAGCGTATTCACCGCTCTAACCTTGTCGGCATGGGGGTGATCCCGTTCGAATTCACCGGCGGGATGACGCGCAAGACGCTTGGGCTGAAGGGCGACGAAGTGGTGAGCATTGACGGCTTGTCAGGCGATCTGAAGCCGCTTTCGACCGTGCCCTGCACCATCACCTACGCCGATGGTTCGGTGAAAGTGATCGACATCAAGTGCCGCATCGACACCGAAATCGAGATCGAATACGTCGAACATGGCGGTGTGCTGCATTATGTGTTGCGCGATCTGGCATCGCGCTAAACCTTAAAATCAACCACAGATTGCACGACCAACAAGCACCCTACGGGGTGCTTGTTGCGTTTAAGCCCGCGCAGATTGGCTGTCATCCGGAAACGCTGCGTTTCGAAAGATACGGTAATCGCACAGCACATCGGGGAAAGTGCCGCCGCCTGTGACTGAGGGCGGCCTGCGCAAATTCCGCACAACATGCTGATATAAATACTGAATAACTCCCCTCGCCGGATCAATTTCGGCGACCCCACCCGCATAGGTTCTACGTACTGTGCGCCAATCTGTGCCCGAACCTGCAGGTTACCCAAGCCAGTGAATACACGTATAGGTTGATAAAACGTTAATATGAGATGTATCTTCATTAGAGCGGGAAATTAAAAATCAACCTTAAGGTGATTCCACACCGTCAATTGAAAGGGGTCAGCCATGCCAGATCGCACCAGAGACATCGAGCTTTATCAAAACGAAGGCGCGCTGATCGGCGTGGGCTCTACCCAGATCATCAGCTTTACCAATTTTGACACCTCAACATCGGCCACGCTGACCTTCGATGATTCCACCCCGAACAACGGTGCGTGGAATGCGGGCGAATCCGCCACCATCGGCGCGAATACGGCCACCCTGTTGGGCACAGGCGTGTCTTATGCCGGGGTGAAGGTGACACTTTTGGGCATCACGCTGGCCAACATCCAACTGAGCACCCCAGTGCAGACCGCCTTGCTAAGCGTCAATGGCACCCAGCAGTTGCACTTCTATAACGCGGATGGCTCCGAGGCTGACCCTGCGGCTTTGCTTGATTCCCTTGCCTCGCAACTTGTCAGCACGCTGAACGCGACGGTCATTCCGCTGCCCTTGCGCGCCTTGGTGAATGGGATTCTCGCCAATCCGCTGCAATTTGTGCAGAACAACGCGCTGCTGACGATGAACCTGACGGCGGGTGGCGTGGTGCCCTTTGTGCCCTGCTTTACCGCAGGCACGATGATCATGACGCGCAAAGGCGAGGTCGCCGTTGAGGAATTGCGCGCGGGCGACGAGGTGTTGACGGTGGACAACGGCTTTCGTCCGATCCGCTGGATCGGCAAGCGCACGCTCAGCGCCAGCCAGCTTCAGCTTGCGCCGCACCTGCGCCCGATCCGCATCGAGGTCGGCGCTTTGGGCAATGGCCTGCCGGTGCGCCCGCTGGAAGTGTCACCGCAGCACCGTTGTCTGATCCGCTCGCATGTGGCGCAGCAAATGGTGGGCGCGCGTGAGGTTCTGGCGGCGGCCAAGCATCTGCTGTCGGTCGAAGGCGTGTCGGTGCTGCAAACCGATGCGCCCGTCACCTATTTCCACGTGCTGCTCGACAGCCACGAATTGCTGATCTCGAACGGGGCGCTGACCGAATCGCTGTTTCTGGGCCCGGTTGGCCTGTCGGCACTCTCCGCCGAAGACCGTCTGGAGATCATCACCCTGTTCCCCGCCCTTCGCACGACAGAGGCATCCTATCTGATGCCGCCTGCACGCAAATTTCTGGTCGGCCATATCGCCAAGTCGATCGTGGCGCGTGCGATCCAGAACAGCAACCCGGTGGTCGAGCCGCGCCACTACATCAGTGCCTGATCCAGACGACCCAAGGGAAGCCGCCAAAAGCTGGTGGATCGTGCCCTGCATCGGCGGTGGCGCCGCACTTTGGGCGCTGCTGCTTTACAGCGTGCTTGGCTGACACAAGCGCAGGATTTTACACGGATGGGCAACAGTTTGTTTCCCGTGCGTGGTTGCCGCCTTATCTTCTTGTTAAGTTCCGCTTGGCATCCTGTGGTGACACTTCCAGAAAGCCCCGCCATGCCGCATCGTTTTCCCGATCTTGCCCCGCCGCAACGTGCCAAAAGCCGCGCCTTGAGCATCGTGCAAACCCTGCCGCTTGGCGAAATCGGCGTTGCGCTGCTGATCGGGCTGGCGCTGATGCTGGCGTGACGCTTTCGCCTAACCGCCGCAGGCGGGTGTGGCTGCGGGCAGCGGCCACAGGGTAAACGCGCCGCCATCCTCCAGACGACAGGTCAGGATCGGGCGGTTATAGCCGTTGTTGTGAAACAGACAGTCTGCCGCCACCCCGGCCTGCGCGCCGGTCATCAGATTGACGATCTCGAAGGCCGGACCAAAGCTCATCGTCAGCGCAGCACCGCTACACCCGGCAATCACCACCGCTTGGCCTTCCGGCGTGATCGTCACCCGGTCGCTGAGCAGTTGCGGGGTCGCACCGCCAGTGCGCCCGACCCTCTCATAACTGCCGGTGAAATAGGCCGGGCCGGGTGTGCCGGGCTTGGCCAGCGCCGGCCCGGCCACAAGCACCAGCGCAAGGGCGAGACGCCGCCTCATTCCGCCAAAGCCTTGTCAAGTTCGGGGCGAAAACGTTGCAGATAATCGTCGCCCACCATCGGACCGATGAATTTGTAAGCCACCGTGCCATCGCCGCGCAGGATGAAGGTTTCGGGCGGGGCGGTGACGCCCCAATCCAGCCGGGTTTTGCCTTTGGGATCAAATGCGATGGCGGCAAACGGGTTGCCGTCACCCGCAAGAAACGCCGCTGCATCATCGGGGCGGTCCATCATGTTGACGCCCACCACGTGGATACCCTCGGCGGCCAGCGCCTTGAGCGTGCCATTCTCGGCGCGGCACGGCGGGCACCAACTGGCCCAGAAGTTCACCACCGTCACCTTGCCGCCGCGCAAGTCGGCATCGGTCAGCGCGGGATAGCCGGGCAGCACCCCTGCGTTCAGCGCCGGGGCCTGTTTGTCGATGAACACCGATGGCAGGTTCTGCGGATCGGTGCGCTGCATACCAACGTAGAACGTCGCAGCCAGCCCCAAAAACACCAGCGGCGGCAGATACATCAACCATTTAGCCATCATTTTTCTCCACCAAGTCATTGGTCTGAGCGGGCCGCGCCGCGCGGGCCTCAACCTCGTGCAGGGTGCGTTTCACCCGAGCCGATTTCCAGATCGACAGCGCGACCAGCACCACGATCAGCGCCACCGAGGCCGCATAAGACCCGATCACCGCGCCTGCATATTTGCCCAGATCCATCATGCCAGCCTTTCGCGCGACAGCAGCGCCTGCACGCGACGGGCGCGGATTTCGGTGCGGGTGCGCAACAGCACCAAGGTGACGAACAAAAGGATAAAGCCCGCGATGCAGACATAAAGCGGGGTGGAATAGACATCGGCCACATGCTCTTCGCGGTCAAGCGACAGGCTGGCGCCCTGATGCAGCCCTTGGTTCCAGAACAGCACCGCATAGCGCGACAGAAACGCAAACACAGACCCCACGATACACAGCACCGATGTCAGATCAGCCGCGGTATCGGGGTCTTCCACCGCTTCCCACAGCGCAATATAGCCCAGATAGAACAGCGCGAGGATCAGGAAAGATGTCAGGCGCGGGTCCCATGCCCACCAGGTGCCCCACATTGGCTGGCCCCAAATTGCGCCGGTGACAAGGCCGATCAGGGTGAAGGTCAGCCCCACCGGGGCCGCCGCTTTTGCCGACAACGCGCTGACGTGGTGACGGCGGATCAACCAGATCAGCGAGGCCACCAGCATCATCATCCACGCCGAAATCGCCATCATCGCGCTTGGCACATGCAGGTAGATGATCTTGACGGTCGAGCCGAACTTGTCGGCATCGGGCGTGAAAAACGCGCCCCAGATCAAGCCCACCACAAGGCAGACCAAAGCCGCCGCCGTCACCCAAGGCAGCAGCACGCCCGAGGTTTGCATGAACCGCTTGGGGTTCGCGTATTCCCAGATCGACATCGTCATCCTCATTCTAGCATCGCCCTACCGCAGGTTGACGCGGATCGCCGCCGCCGAGGCAAACGGCAGCAAAGCCACCGCCCCGGCTGTGATCCCGGCAAGCAGCGCCAAAGGTGTGCCTACCGCCAAACCTTGCGCGCCGCGCTTCACAACTTCGGCACCGAAAATCAGCGTGGGCATGTAAAGCGGCAGCACCAGCAGGCTGATCAGCAACCCGCCCCGCTTCACCGCCACCGTCAACGCCGCCCCAAACGCCCCTATGACCGACAGCGCCGGGGTCCCCAGCGCCAAAGACACCACCAGCCACAGATAGCCCGCAACCGGCAGGTTCAACAGCAGCCCCATCACCGGGGCCACCAGCACCAAAGGCAGCCCCGTCACCAGCCAATGCGCGCAGGATTTCACCGCCACCACCGCTTCCAAAGGCATCGGCGAGGTTGCCAGCAGATCAAGACTGCCATCTTCGTAATCCAGCGCGAAGATGCGGTCGAGCGACAAAAGACAGGCCAGAAGGGCGCCCACCCACAGGATGCCCGGCGCTATTCTGGCCAGCACGCCGGACTCTGGCCCAACGCCCAACGGCACAATCACCGCCACCAGCAGGAAAAACGCCAGCGCCAAGCCAAAGCCACCGCCCGCCCGCATCGCAAGCCGCAGATCGCGCAGCAACAGCGCGATCATTCGAAGGCCTCATCGAACGCGCCGATATGCGCCCGGCCGGGTTGCGCCTTGAACGGGGTCAGGTCCAGCACCTCGGCCTCTAAGCCAAGGTCGATGTGGCTGGCGATCAGCGCCGATCCGCCCGCGCCCAGGTGCCGCGCCACTACGCCCGCGAACAGCGCAACCGATGCTGTGTCCAGCGACACCGTCGGCTCGTCCAGCAGCCAGATCGGCCGCCCCGTCACCAACAACCGCGCAAGGCCCAACCGACGCTTTTGCCCCGCCGACAGATGTGCGGCCCGCCGATTGGCCAAGGCCTCAAGGTTCATCGCAGCCATCGCCGCAGGCACGCCATGCGTGCCATAAGCTGCCGCCCAGAACGCAAGGTTCTCGGCCACGCTCAGCACCGCCTTGACGCCATCGGCGTGCGCGCCGTAGGCCACAGCCTCGGGCGCAACCGTCACCTCACCGCCAACGGGCGGCTGCAATCCAGCCAATGTGCGCAGCAGAGTGGTTTTGCCGATGCCGTTGGGGCCGCGCAGCACCAAGGCCCGCCCCGGCAACAGCCGGAACGTCACCCCTTGCAACACCGTCACACCGCCACGCGCCACGGCAAGATCACGCACCTGCATTTCCATCCCCCACCCCTAACCCATCGCCGAGGTTGCGAAAAGGCCCTGCGACAGCATGGCCTTTCCCGCGCTGCCCCCTATATTGCCCGCAAACAGGAGACTTGCATGACCCTATCCACCACCACCTTCGGGCGCACCGGTAAAACCACCACCCGCCTTGGCTTTGGCGCTTGGGCCATCGGCGGCACCTGGGGCGAGGTTTCGCTGACCGATGCCAAGGCCGCCCTGCACGCCAGCCTTGACGCAGGTGTCAGCTTTATCGACACCGCCGATGTTTATGGCGATGGCCGCTCGGAGCGGATCATCCGCGAGGTTCTGGCCGAACGTGGTGGAGAGCGGCCGTTTGTGGCGACCAAAGCCGGGCGTCGCCTGAACCCGCATGTGGCCGAAGCCTATACCGGGGCCGCGATTGAGGCGTTTATCGACCGCTCGTTGCAGAACCTTGGCGTGGACTGTCTTGACCTTGTGCAACTGCACTGCCCGCCGACCCCGGTTTACAGCAACCCCGCGATGTTTGCGGCATTGGATGCGATCAAGGCCAAGGGCAAAATCGCGGCCTATGGCGTGTCGGTTGAAACCATTGCCGAGGCGATGACGGCCATTCAGAACCCCGGCGTGGTCTCGGTGCAGATCATCTACAACCTGTTCCGCCAGCGCCCTGCCGAGGCGTTTTTCAAGGCCGCACAGGCGCAGAACGTCGCCGTGATCGTGCGTGTGCCGCTTGCCTCGGGCCTGCTGACCGGCAAAATGACCGCGCAAAGCCAATTCGCCGCCGATGACCACCGCGCGTTTAACCGCAACGGCGAGGCGTTCGACAAGGGTGAGACATTCTCGGGCGTGCCCTACGACATCGCGTTGCAAGCGGTCGAGGAATTGCGCCCGCTGGTGCCGCAAGGCGCGACCATGGCCGAGTTTGCGCTGCGCTGGATTTTGATGGAAGACGCCGTGACGGTGGTGATCCCCGGCGCGAAATCGCCTGTGCAGGCGCAGGCCAATGCCAAGGCCGATACGCTCGCCCCGCTGCCGGCCGCGACCATGGACAAAGCGCGCGAGATCTACGCAAGGCTGATCGCCCCGGAAGTGCACCATCTGTGGTGAGGGCGGCCTACACTGGCCGGGAATAGCCGATCCTCCAGTGGAGGATTGGCCCCGGCCATTTGGGAACATGTCATCCAAACCGTATCCGCCATCACCGACCGAGGGCAGCGCCTGACCTGGCGGGCGTGAAGCGCCTGACAGAGGCAGGGCAGGCGCTGCCCGGTGGCTTTGGGCCACCGGGTGTTTGCTTCACAGATGTTCCACTTAGCAGCTGCAATGGCACCTGCCACATGCTTTGCAGCTTAGGCTTAAACCGGCAGCACGGCCGCCGCGATCCGCCGACCCTCGCCCAGCAGCACGTTATAGGTCCGGCAGGCGGCGGGGGTGTTCATCGGCTCCACGCCAATACCCTGCGCCTCCAAAGCATCGCGGAACGCCCGTGGCACCACAGCGATATCCGCGCCCAGACCCAGCAGCAGCACGTCGATCTTGCCCACCAATGACAACGGCCCCGCGCTGTCGGCAATGCCGCCCCAAGCCCCGGCATCCCATGGCGTGATCAGGCTTGGCCCGCGCAGGATATGCGTGCCAACCCGGAAGAACCCCGGGCCATAGCCCTCAATCGCCAAAGCTGCGCCATAGGTGATTTCTGTCAGCCGCATTGCACATGCCTTTCAGACCAAAGCTGCCGCCCGTCGGGCGACAGGTAGAAATCAAGCGTCGATGTTGGCGAATTCGTGGTCCGAAGGCTTGCCGCCCTTCGGCTTTTCGCTGCGATCGAGCCCGATCATCAACACGATGTTTTTGGCGACATAGACCGACGAATAGGTGCCAAGCAGCACGCCCATGAAGATCGCGAACGAAAAGCCACGGATCACATCGCCGCCAAACACCATCATCGAGCCGACCGCGATCAGGGTGGTGATCGAGGTCATAAGCGTCCGGCTTAAGGTTTCGTTCACCGACAGGTTCATCACATCGCGCAGCGGCATGGTCTTGTATTTCACAAGGTTTTCCCGCAGCCGGTCAAACACCACCACCGTGTCGTTGATCGAATAGCCCAGAATCGTCAGCAAAGCCGCCACGATGGTCAGATCAAACTTGATCTGGAAAAACGCGAAAATGCCGATGGTGATGAACACGTCATGCAGCAGCGCCAGCACGCCACCAAGCGCAAACTGCCATTCGAACCGCATCCAGATATACAGCATGATGCCGATGGAGGTGACCGCCACCGCAAGGATCGAGGAATACACCAACTCGCCCGATACTTTCGGCCCGACGGTTTCCTCGGACACAAACTTGATCGCCGGATCATATTTGCTCAGCGCCACCTTCACCTGCGCCAGCGCGTCTTCACTGACGGCCTCATCCTTGTCGGCCGAGGAAATGCGGATCATCGCCACATGCTGATCCGCCCGGAACGACGGATCGAACACTTCGGTGATCACCACATCCCCCAGCGGCAATCCCTCCATCGCCTTGCGGTAGCCGCCGACATCAACGCTTTGCGTCGAATCGGTGCGCAGCGTGGTGCCGCCCTTGAAGTCGATGCCGTAGTTCAGCCCCATGGTGCCCCAGAACAGGAACGCCGCCAGCATCAGCAGCATAGAGCCGCCAAAGGTGATCCATTGATGCCGGAAAAAGTCGAAATTGGTTTTCTCGGGTGCAAGTCGCAAACGCCAAGCCATGAGTTTTCTCCTTACACCACAATTTCTTTGGGCTGACGCCAGTTGAACCAGACCGAGATGATCAACCGCGTCACCAACAGGGCGGTGAATACCGAGGTGATGATGCCGATGCCCAAGGTAACCGCAAAGCCGCGCACGGGCCCGGCCCCCAGGAAGAACAACACCGCGGCGGTGATCAAGGTGGTGATGTTGGCATCGACAATTGCCGACATCGCCCGCTCATAGCCAATCTCAATCGCCCGCGCCGTGGTTTTATGGATGCGCAATTCCTCGCGTATCCGTTCATAGACCAGCACGTTGGCATCCACCGCCATGCCGATGGTCAGCACGATACCGGCGATGCCGGGCAGCGTAAGTGTGCCGCCAATCGCCGACAGCACCGCGAAAATCAGCGCCATGTTGATCACCAGCGCCAAATTGGCGAACAGACCGAACAAACCGTAAGACGCCAGCATGAACAGCGACACCGCCACCATACCGATGATCGCGGCGGTTTTGCCGGCATCAATGCTGTCTTGCCCCAATTCCGGGCCAATCGTGCGTTCTTCAAGGAAGTTCATCTTCGCAGGCAAGGCCCCTGCCCGCAACAGCACCGCCAGATTGGTCGATTCGTCCAAGGTGAAATTGCCGGTGATGATGCCAGAGCCGCCTTGGATGGCGCTTTGGATCGTGGGGGCCGAAATCACCTTGTCATCCAGCACAATCGCAAACGGCTGGCCGATGTTGGCCGAGGTGTATTCGCCAAACTTCCGCGCGCCCGAGACGTTGAACTTGAAGCTGACCGCAGGCCGCCCGTTCTGGTCAAACGACGGCTGCGCATCGGTCAATTCCTCGCCCGACACCACCGGCTCATCGGCGACGATGTAATAGACGTCTTTCTCGTCCGACGACGCCAGCAGCGAATTGCGCGGGCCGGGATCGGTGGCGGGGTTGGTGGTGCGCCCCACCACGGTGTTGAAAGTCAGCTTCGCGGTGGTGCCGATGATCGCCTTCAATTCAGCAGCCGAGCCAAGACCCGGCACCTGAATCAAAATCCGGTCAGTGCCCTCGCGCTGGATCGTGGGTTCGCGCGTGCCCACCGCATCGACGCGGCGGCGGATGATCTCAAGGCTTTGCTGCATGGTGCGTGTATCCGTCGCCACCCGCTCGGGCTCGGACAGTTGCACCACGATTTCCTGACCCTCGGCGGTGACTTCCAGATCCTTCTGGCCCACCCCTGTCAGGCTCGCGACCGGGGTCGCCAAGGCCTGCACCTTGGCAACAGCCGCCGCCATGCCATCGGCGTTGCCCACCGACACCCGCAGCACCCCCGGCACCGACGGCATCCGCCGCACAGCACCGACCTGATCGCGCACATCACGCAAAGCGTCGCGCACATCCGGCCACAGGCTGTCGATGCGTTGGGCATAGACATCTGCCACCTGCACTTCGGCCAGCAAATGCGCACCGCCACGCAAATCCAGACCGAGATTGACCAGATTGCTGGGCAGGAACGACGGCCACTCTGCAAGAGCAGCGCTTTGCTCTGGCGTCGCCGCCCCAGCACTTGCCGCGATCGCTGTGGCCGCATCATTATGCGCCTCGACTTGGCGGTAGAACAGGTTGGGAGCTGCGCCAACGATACCCCAGGCGCACAGCGCAAGGATCAGAAGGCGCTTCCACAGCGGCGAATAAAGCATGATGTGTGTCTCGGGTTGGGGTCGGGATCGTTGATGGCAGGCCGGATGGCCAGAGGGTCAGAACATCACGCGGTTTTTGCAGGCTCGGTCTTGTTCATCACCTGCGCAATGGTGTGGCGCGGCATTTTCACCTTCACACCTTCGGCGATTTCCACCTCAAGCACGCCATCGTCGCCCACTTTGGTGACTTTGCCGATGATGCCGCCTTGGGTCAGCACCTGATCGCCACGGCGCAAGCCATCGACCATCGCCTTCAGATCCTTCATCTTCTTTTGCTGCGGACGGATCAGCAGAAAATACATGATCGCAAAGATCAGAACCAGCGGCAGGAACGAAGCAAAAGCCGAACCTGCACCAGCAGCACCAGCGGTTTGCGCGAAAGCGGGGGTCACGAACATGGAAGTCCTCTCATTTGGGGGCATTTCCCCCTGATTTGTCGGCGGGCACCCTAGCCGCGCTGCGGCGGATAGGCAAGGCAACGCCGATTTAAGCGCTTTGGCGCGCCATACCAGCCCGAAGGGTAATTTTCTGCGCAATTTGTGTTTGATACGCTTGCAAAGATCACGCCCATTTCGGGCGATAAGGAGACGCCCGTGCCCTATGTCAAAGTCGAAATCGCCAAAGGCATCGCCTCGGTCGATCAAAAACGCGCAGTGATCCGGGGCATGACCGAGGTGCTGGTCAAGGAATTGGGGCGCAACCCCGAATATATTTTCGTGGTGATCGACGAGATTGACACCGACAACTGGGGCCGCAAAGGCCAGTCACTCAGCGATCTGTGGCAAGCGGCCAATCCCGACGCGGCTACAAAAACCGATTGACCCACGGCACGCGTTGCAAGGCCGCGGTCAGCGCCCATGCCAGAGCAAAGGCGAATATGGCGGCAAAGCTGCGGTCAACGGTTTCCGAAAACAGCTTGAACGCCACCAGCATCGTCGCGGGGTGCAAAAGGTAGATGCCAAAGGCAAAGCCCGCCAGCCAGGTGGGCCAGCTTCCCTTGATAGTCACGCGCCAAACTGCCTCAAAGATCACCGCCACCAGGATCATCTGCACCGAGGCGAACTCGGGGCTGCGCTCATACAACACAGCGCTTGTCAGCGCCGCCGCCGCAATCGCAGGCCAAACCAGCCCCATCCGCTTGCCCGCCGCCAGCACCGCGCCAAACCAGAACAGCGGCAGCGAGAAAAACCACTGCGGCAGCGGCTGCGGAAAGCCTTCCGGATTGATGAACCACGCCTGCGGCGCCAGTTTTGCATGCAGCAAGCCCAGTGGGATCGACACCAGCACCAACACGACAGCGGCGATATACATGCGCACGGGGCGGTCGATAAACCGCGACACCCACGGGATCGTGACCAGAAAGATCATCACGAACGGCAAAAACCACAAATGGATCGACGGGCCGATCAGCAGCGTCCACGGGTCTGACAGCAGGTGAAACGGTTCATCCGATACGATGTGATAGACGACCCAGTAAAACCCGCACCAGAACAACCACGGCAAGGCGATGCGCTGCGCGCGTGACAGCCAGAAGCCCTTGCCATCCGACCGCTCAAACGACCCTACGGCCAGAAACGAGGTCAGCACCAGAAACAGCGCAAGCGCGGTATAGCCGATGTCGGCATAAGGCGCGCGGGCATGGTCCCAGACAATGCCAAAGGCCGCCAAAAACCGCGCGAGGTCCACAGACCGTCGGTATCCCTGCTTTACTGCTGCCTGTGCCACACTCTGCCCCGCGCCTCTCCATCGGCCTTAGCCTAATCCCACCGTTGCGCCTAGAGCAACTTCGGCAACTCTGCGTTTACAAATCGCGCCAAAACGTTGCCTTGATCCCTACGTGGGCCGCGCGCGCAAAGTTGCACGCATGTTTGCAGAAGATGCGCCCGCAAACCACGATGCGCCCGGATAAGCCATTGATGTTGCGCAAATCGCGGTGTTTGCGGCGCATGGCCGCCTGCCCTTCCCCTACGCGCTCAAATCGGGCATAACCTGCGCATTCTGATTGCAAGAGGCCAGCCATGCACGATATCCGCGCCATCCGCGACAACCCCGCCGCTTTTGAAGCAGCACTTGCACGCCGTGGCCTGTCGGGTATTTCGGCAACCATCCTGAAACTGGATGAAGCGCGGCGCAGCAAAATCCTCGCCTCGGAAACCGCGCAAGCCCTGCAAAACGCCGCCTCGAAAGAGGCAGGTGTCGCCAAGGGACGCGGCAATGAGGCCGAGTTCAACCGCCTGCGCACGCTGGTGGCCGAGAAGAAATCCGAAGTGGCGGCCTTGGGGGCCGAGGCCGATCAGTTTGACCGCGAATTGCGCGATCTGTTGATGGGACTGCCCAACCTCCCCCTCGCCGAGATCCCCGACGGTGCCGATGAAGACGGCAACGTGGAAATCCGCCGTTGGGGCAACCCGCGCAATTTTGATTTCACCCCGCTGGAGCATTTCGACATCGCGGGCGTCAAACCGGGGATGGATTTCGAGACCGCCGCCAAACTGTCGGGCGCGCGGTTTGTGGTGCTGAAGGGGGCGGTGATCCGCGTGCACCGGGCGCTGTCGCAGATGATGCTCGACACCCATATCGAGGAGCACGGGCTGACCGAGACCTGGACTCCGGTTCTGGTCAAGGAAGATGCGATGTATGGCACCAACCAGTTGCCGAAATTCGCCGAGGACAGCTATCAGACCACCAACGGCTGGTGGCTGATCCCAACGTCGGAAGTCACGCTGACCAACTCGGTTGCAGGCGATGTGCTGGAAGAAGCCGCCCTGCCGATCCGCATGACGGCGCATACCCAATGCTTCCGCTCCGAGGCCGGGTCCGCGGGCAAGGACACCAGCGGCATGCTGCGCCAGCACCAGTTTGAAAAGGTCGAGATGGTGACGATCTGCACCCCCGACACCGCCCTGTCCGAACACGACCGCATGACCAACTGCGCGCAGGCGATTTTGGAAAAGCTGGAAATCCCCTATCGCACCATCGTGCTGTGCACGGGTGACATGGGCTTTGGCGCGCAGAAAACCCATGACCTTGAGGCTTGGCTGCCGGGGCAGAACAAGTATCGCGAGATTTCTTCCGTTTCCACCTGTGGGCAGTTTCAGGCACGGCGGATGAATGCGCGCTTCAAGGTGCCGGGTGGCAAGCCCGAGTTTGTGGCAACCCTGAACGGCTCGGGCCTTGCGGTGGGGCGTTGCCTGATCGCGGTGCTGGAGAACGGCCAGCAGGCCGATGGCTCTGTCGATTTGCCAAAAGCGCTGCACCCCTATCTGCGCGGCAAGACCAGAATTTCGGCGGCGGGCGTTTTGGAGTGAACCAAACCGCGGTTCAGGCGTAATCACATGATGAAACGCATCATCCAACCCGCCCTGCTTGTCGCCACGCTGGCCTTTGCCGCAGCCCCGGCTTTCACGCCGTCATTCCGGGGCTATGACCCCGCGACATTCCCTGTGCAGATCGCGCATCCCAGCGTGCAGCCTGCGGGCTATGCGTTTGCGATCTGGGGGCTGATCTATCTGTGGCTGATCGCCCATGCCGGGTTTGGGCTGACCAAGCGGCGCGGCGATGCGGCGTTTTTGCGGCCCGCAGCGGCGCTGACGGCTTCGGTTCTGCTGGGCACGGTCTGGCTGGCGATTGCGGTGGCGGCCCCGATCCCTGCGGCGGTGGCGATTGTCGTGATGGCAGCGACCGCGATCTATGCCTATCTTGTCGCCGACCCGGTGCAGGATCGCTGGCTGCTGTCCGCCCCGCTTGCGATTTACGCAGGCTGGCTGACGGCGGCTTCGGCGGTCTCAACCGGGGTGATCATCGCAGGCTATGGCGTTTTGCCCGATACCGCAGCGGCGCTGACGATGCTGGGTGTGGTTCTGGTGATCGCTGTGGCGATCCAGATCAACCGACCGCAGATGCCGATTTATGGTGCGACAATTGTCTGGGCAATTGTCGGGATTGTGGTCAAAAGCTGGGGCAACAACCCGACCGTGGCCTATGCGGCGCTTGCCGGGGCGGTGGTTATGGCGGGCGTTACGCTCGTATCAATGCGCGGGCGCGCAGGCTGATACAGGGCTATTGCGGCATCCCCGCGAGAAATGACTTGGGACAATCGCGAGATTTTTGCATTTTGCCACAACACAGTCCGGCAACGTGCGTGACAATGCAGAAAAATCAGCGGGGCACCCACGACAACCTGCCCTTGCATCACATCCCATCGCCGCCCCGGACTTGATCCGGGGCCTCTGCTTTCAACCACGAGGCCCCGGATCAAGTCCGGGGCGGCGGCGCAAAACAGCCGGCACTATTGCCCTGTGTTCTTTTCCTTGTGTTTCCGCAGGCGGCTTGGCGTGTGGAACTTCGGATTGCGGAACGGGTTGCGGTCGCCCTGCCCCCGGAAGGTCAGGCGGATCGGCGTGCCGGGCATGTCGAAATGCTCGCGCAGGCCGTTGACGAGATAGCGGCGATAGGTGTCGGGCATATCATCGGGGTGCGAACACATCGCCACAAACCCCGGCGGGCGCTGCTTCACTTGCGTCATGTAGCGCACCTTGATGCGCCGCCCGCCCGGAGCCGGTGGCGGATGCGATTCGATCATCGCCCCCAGCCAGGTGTTCAGCCGCGCGGTGGGGATACGGCGGTTCCAGACCTCATGCGCTTTCAGGATGGCGTCATGCAGACGGTCCAGCCCGCGCCCAGTTTTACCCGAAACCGTGATCATCGGCGCGCCGCGCAACTGCGGCAGCAGACGCTCGAACATCTCTTTCAGCTCGGCCAGCTTTTCCTGCTTTTCGTCCTCAAGATCCCATTTGTTGACCGCAATCACCACCGCACGGCCTTCGGTTTCGGCGAAATCGGCGATACGCAGATCCTGCACTTCGAACGGGATATCCACGTCCAGCAGCACCACCACCACTTCGGCAAAGCGCACCGCGCGGATGCCATCCGACACCGACAGCTTTTCCAGCTTTTCGTTGATCCGCGCCTTTTTGCGCATCCCCGCCGTGTCGAAAATCTTGATCGGCGTGCCCAGCCATTCGGCCCGCACCGAGATCGCGTCGCGGGTGATGCCCGCCTCGGGACCCGTCAACAGGCGGTCATAGCCAAGGATCTTGTTGATCAGCGTCGATTTTCCGGCATTGGGCCGCCCGATCACCGCGATTTGCAGCGGTTTCTTGGCAGTTGGGCGGAAGGCTTCAACATCCTGCTCTAGCTCGGCATCCTCTTCGGACACATCGACTTCGGTGGCCGGCGTATTCTCGGCCTCACGCTCGGCAAATTCGCCCTGCAGCGGCAACAGCATGCGGTAAAGATCGTCCATGCCCTCGCCATGCTCGGCAGAGATGCGCAAAGGCTCGCCCAGACCCAGGCTCCAGCCTTCTATGGCACCTGCATCACCGGCGCTGCCCTCGGCCTTGTTCACCGCCAAAATCACCCGCGCACCCTTTTTGCGCAGGATATCCGCGAAGGTTTCATCCGAAGGGGTGACGCCCATGCGCCCATCAATCACGAACAGGCTGACATCGGCCATATCCACCGCGCGCTCGGTCAGACGGCGCATACGGCCCTGCAAGCTGTCGTCGGTGATTTCTTCAAGCCCTGCGGTGTCGATCACGGTAAAGCGCAGATCAAACAGCTTGGCATCGCCTTCGCGCAAATCGCGGGTCACGCCGGGCTGGTCATCGACCAGCGCCAGTTTGCGCCCGACAAGGCGGTTGAAAAGCGTCGATTTGCCCACATTGGGGCGGCCGACGATGGCAAGGGTAAAGCTCATTTCAGGCGTCCGGGTATAACTAAGCTGCCCCCATACACGCCTGAACGCTTAACGGAAAGCGTGAAGTTGCCCGTTGCCGCCAACCACGAACAGCAAACCCTGCGCCAGCGCGGGGGCCGAGGCTGCACCGCCGGGGATTTCGACGCTGTAAACCTGATTGCCATTGGTCGGATCAAAGCCGCGCAAGCTGCCATCGGACGAGGCGACAACGATCCGCCCGCCCGCCAGAACCGGGCCATAATGCGCATAGATCGCCTGCCGCTTCTTGGGTTTGTCCTTGACGAAATACGGCATCTCGATCGACCAGATCACAGCACCCGTGCTGGCATCCAGCCGCACCAGACGCGCTTCGTCATTGACCACAAACACCGATCCACCCACCACCAGCGGCGGGTTCAACGCGCCCTCGTTGGCGGTCCAGATCCGCGCGCCCGTGGTTTTGTTGATCGCCACGGTGCGGCCTGCGGCGGTGCCAAGATAGACGGTGTCGCCAATGATCACCGGGTCGCCGGTCACATCGCCCATGCCGCCATAGCTGCGGCCCAAGCGTTGCCCCGACACACCCGCGTTCCAGATCGGATCGCCAGTGCCCGCCTGCACGGCAGAGACCTGACCGCTGGCGAAGGGCAGCACCACGGTGTCGCCATCAACGCCCACCGAGGCAGTGCCGATCATGCCGCTGGAATTGGGTGCGCCCGCCTGTTGCCATACCTGCTTGCCGGTGTCGGCGGAAACCGCCAGTGCCGAGCCGTCGCGGCCCATCGCATAAACCACATTGCCAACCACCGTTGGCGCGCCGGTGATCGGGCTGTCAAAGCGTTGCCGCCACGCAATCCCGCCGGTGCTGGCATCCAGCGCCACCAACTCGCCATAGCCCGAGGTGGCATAAACGCGGTTACCGCTGGCGGCCAGACCGCCGCCGACGATGTTGCTGGCATCGCCCGACTCGGGCGCGATGCTGGCCTGCCAAAGGGCGGCGCCACCGGTCGAGGTCGCGGCCACGCGCGAGCTTGCATCCATCGTGAACACCCGCCCGCCCGCGACGATGGGCGACGAGGCGATGCGGGATCGTTTGCTATCCCCCGCGCCGATACTCACGCTGAACACCCGCTGCGGATTGCCCGACAGCGCGCCATTGCCCGAGGCATGATGCGCATTGCCGCCGCGATGGCTCCAATCGGCATTGGCCGAGGCACCCGGCAGGGCAATCGGCACAGCGGTGTTGGCGGGTTGCAACGAGGCGGCGACCGGGGCGGGTTGGCCTTCGACTTGCAGCGAATCCTCCAGCGGGGTGCGCACCGGAAAACGTTCTCCCTCAAGGATCACGTCTTTTTCGCATCCAGCCAGCCCGATGCACAGCATCAGTCCCGCCATCCCGATCTTGGCCCTGGTCATCACGCGAAACACCCCCACATTCATTCCATCGCACCCTAAGGGCGGTTCAGCCCGCATCCGCCGCCGGTTCCGCCGCCGCATTCGGCTCGGGCGGCGTGCCGCCCAGTGCCGTGATCATTTGGGCTGCGCGCTGGCGCAAGCCACCCGGAGCCTCTTGATCCTGCATCAGCGCGGCAAGGGCCGCAATCGCTTCGTCTTTCTTGCCGTCTTCGATCAGCAGATAGGCCAGTTGCTCTGCCGCAAGCGTGCGGAAAGCCCGGCCCGGCACGGCAATCGCTTCCAGTGCGGCGCGGCGGTCTGCCAGGGGTTGATCCTTGCCCACCAGCGCGACGCGGCGCAAGCTGGCCAGATCGCGGTAAACCTGCGGCTGGCTTTGATCGGCGATAAGTTTGTCAAGTGCTGCCAAAGCGGCGGCCTTGTCGGTGCCGGCATCGGTGGCCAGCATCAGATCTTTCAGCGCAACCTGCCCCGCGTCTGCCGGGATCGCCGCGATGGCCTGCGCGCGGTCTTCGGGTGCGCCCAGATCAACTGCATCCAGCATCGCATCGCCAAAGCTTTGCGCCCGTGCGGCATCGCGTGCCTTGGTCCATTCGGTATAGGCCGCACCACCGACAACACCGGCGACGACCAGCACTCCGATCCAGCCGTATTTGCGGAACATCGCATAAAGCCTGTCGCGGCGAACCTCTTCTGTGACCTCGCTGATAAAGCTGTCTGGATTGCTCACGCCGGCCTCTCTTTCGCACCGGGGCCATTGTGCGCCCCGGATCATGCTTTGCCCCACGCTGACGCGCAGGCTGACTTGGTCCCTGTCTTACAGGCAAAGCCCGCAACTTGCCAAGCCCCGCAACAGAGCATCTGCAGCGACGTGATCACCGCCAGAAATTTGACAAAGCGCCGGGATTAAGACGAATTGTTAACATAATTGCATGAAATATTCTCCAAACCTGTCCCTTTTGCCCGAGTTGTCCGATGGAACCTGCAATCCTTGCCAATGTTTTCCTGTTTCTGGGCGCTTTGGGCCTGAACATCGGCCTTGGCGGCACCGACACCACAAGCAATGACACAGGTGCGCAGGATGATCCGCTGTATAACCCGCAGAACTATGCGCAGGCGCATGACGGCAGCGAAGGCGCCGATAGCGTCACCGCCGACTCTGACAATCAGGCGTGGTTTCTGCACGGCGGCAACGATGATCTGACAGCCTCGTCGGGCAGCGACTATGCCAATATGGGTGAGGGCGACGATCACGCGGTGATGGGCGCGGGCAATGACATCGGCCTTGGCGGGGCGGGCAATGACAGCCTTGCCGGCGGTGTCGGCGCGGATTCGCTTTATGGCGGCACGGGCAACGATCAGTTGCAGGGCAATCTTGGCGATGATGGCCTTGCGGGCGGTGATGGCAATGACGAGCTTTGGGGCGGGCTTGGCGGCGATGTGCTGAACGGCGGCGCGGGCGATGACACGCTGTCGGGCTTTGTGACCGGGGCTGCCGGTGCCGGTGGCATGACCGGGGCCGAAGGCAGCGACCAGTTGGTGGGTGGCGACGGCAACGATGTGCTGGTGCTGGGGCATGGCGATCTGGGCCAGGGCGGCGCGGGCAACGACACCTTCGATATCGACACGCGCTGGAACGACGGCACGGCGATTGCGCATATCACCGACTACAACGCCGAACAGGATGCGCTGCACATCAGCTACATCCCGCATTACGCCTCCGACAGTTCGGTGGAAGTGCCGCCGGTGATGACACTGACCCACACGCCCGATGGCAGCACCGAGATCAGGATGGACGGCGCGATTGTCGCACAACTGGATGGGGTCAGCGAATTCAGCCTGAATGATATCGTTCTGGTGCCGGATGCCACCACCGATCCGCAATTTGTCGCAGGCAATTACACCGCTGATGTGCATGGCACCGCGGGCGACGACAGCCTTACGGGCGGCAGCGATCCCACCGCTTGGCATCTCGAAGACGGCGCCGATCATCTGACCGGCTCCAGCGGGTCGGATTACGCCGATCTGGGGGCTGGCAACGATCACGCCACGATGGGCGACGGCAACGATTCGGTGCTGGGCCATGCGGGCGATGACAGCATCGACGGTGGCGCGGGTGCCGATACCCTGCGCGGCGGCGACGGGCTTGATACGCTGCACGGCGGCGATGGCGCTGACCGTATGGCCGGGGACTCCGGCAATGATCTGATGGCGGGCGGCGCGGGCGCTGACAGTCTGCTGGGCGGCGGCGGCGATGACACCTTGTCGGGCTATTCCGACACCCATGCCGCTGACGACAGCCTGACGGGCATTGACGGCGCAGATACGCTGTTGGGCGGCGATGGCAATGACACCCTGATCATCGGCCACGGCGACACCGCCACCGGTGGCGCGGGTGCCGACCGGTTTGAGATTGAACATCAGTGGGCCGATGGCACCGCAGCCGCGACGATCACCGATTACAACCAGCAGACCGACCATCTGGAACTGCATTATGCCCCGCACTTTGACACCAACAACGTCGAGATCACGCCAGTGGTCAGCGTGGCGTTCTCGGCCGGGGTGTCGGTGATCAGCGTCGATGGCGTGGTGGTGGCCAATGTGACATCCGCGCGCGCGGTCAACGTGTCTGATGTGGCGCTGGTGCGCGAAGCCTGATCACGGCTTCTGAAGCTGGCCTTCGATGATGCCGATCCAGTCGGCCCTGCCCGGGTCAAGCCGGCCCTCGGCCTGTAAACCCTTCAAGATCGCCAAGGCCTGCCGCTGCATCTGTTTCGGATCGTCTTCATACATCGCGATCCGCACCAGACTCGACACCAGCGCCATCTGGTTTTCCACATTGGCCGGATCACTGGCCACCATCGCCGACACGATGGCATAGCTTTGCCGCGCAAAGCTGTGGGCTGCTTCCGCATCGCCCTGCATCAGCGCCACATCTCCCAGATAATCCAGATCGGTCGCCCAATCTTGCTGGCGGCTGGCGTTGTGAGAAGCCTCTGCCGCCAGCCGTCGCGAAATCGCCTCGGCGGCGGTGTAGCGCCGCTTGGCCTCGGCAAAATCCTGCGCCTTGAAGGCAAGCCTGCCCAATCGCGACTGCGTCAGCGCTACGCTGCGCTGCCAATCGGTGTTCGCGGGGTCTTGCGCGGCCAGTTTTTCGCGCAAGGTCAGGGCTTTGACATAAAACGACTTCGCCTTCGATGCGTCGGCCAGTGCTGCATACGCATCGCCCGCTTTCACGTATCCCATGCCCAAATCGTTTGGCCACCGGGTCTGGCCCGGGTCTTTCGCCACCAGCTTTTCCAATATCGCAATTTCCGCCTTGAACCGCAGCAGCGCCGCTTTCGGATCGTCAAGCGTCAGCAAAACGTCACCAATCTTGTCAAAGCTGATCGTCAGATCGGCGCGCGTCGCGTCGTCATCGGGCGCGCGGGCCAGCAAGGCCTGACGCAGCGCAAGGGCGTCGTTGAACATCACCAGCGCCCCGCGCGGATTGCCTGACAGCTTGCGCAGATCCCCCACCCGGTCCAGAACCAACCCCAGATCGCGCCGCACATCGTCGCGCGCGGGGAACTCGGCCACCAGTTGCCGCAGCAAGCCCAGACTATCCTCTTGCAGCGCCAAGGCCGCCACCACATTGCCACGCAACTGCGCCACATCGCCAAGTTTCGATTGCGCCACAAAAACATCGTGACGCCATTTCAGCGGCGCATCGGGGGTTACAGACAGCTTTTGCGCCACCGCGAGGGCTGCGCGAAATTCGGCCTCGGCCCCCACAAGATCACCCTGCAACAACAGCATGTCGCCGATGTTCACCCGCGCCACCGCCCAGTTGCGCAGATAGTCCATATCCTCGGGCACCTCGGCCACGCGCGCGGCGGCCACCGCCTGCCACGCGCGGTAACTGCGCAGCGCAAGGCTGGTGTTGCCGGTGTTGCGCAACAGATCGCCCTGATCCCACAGAAGATCGCTATAGGCCACGCGTTCAGGACGGGGCAGCGCCTGCCCTTCCAACTCGGCGTAAAGCGCCAGCGCCTTGGTCAAATCCGCCAAGGCCAGATCATAGCGCAGATCGGTTTTCGCGGCAGAGGCGGCAAGCGCATGGGTCTGAGCCTCGGACAGGGTGCGGGCGCGGTAGTTGTCGCGCAGCGCATCACGGGCTTCGGCGTCGAGTTTGGCGGCCTTGTCCAAGGCGGCGCGGGCAAGATCGAAGGCACCCAGATCAAGCGCCTGCTCGGCCTCGGCGCGAAACCGCGCCACCTTGGGATCGTCGGCCGACAAAAGCTGCACCTGCGCGCGAAACCGCAGGAAGGATTCCGCCGATTGCACCAAGGCCTGCGCGCGCGCAGCCCTGTCCTTGCCCGCCAGATCCGCTGACATCAGCGCGCCGTAAAGAGGTGCCAGTGGCATGTCTTTCTCGCGCGCCAAAGCCTCAACCTCGGCGCGCAGCGCGGGCGGCAGGCCGGCCATGGCGACCAGCAGGCGGTCACGCTCGCCCAGATCGCCGGTTTGGGCTGCGAAAAACAACTTGGGCAGGCCGCTTTCGATATAGGGCAACTGCTTGCCACGGCTGCGGTCATAGACATCCTGCTGCACCAGCGTCAGCGCCGTGCGCACCTCGACCCCCGGGGTTGCAAAGTGGCGCAGCAGGGCTTCGGTGAATGGGCTGTCAGCACCCTCGCCATCCGCCGCAACCTCGCCCGGTGCGGCTGAGAACGCAAACAGCACCCCATCGGCGCGGCCCACCCGGCCCAGACCGGGCTTGGGCTGATCGACACCGTCGTTCAGCGCCACCGCAGAGCGGCCCTGCCCCGTGCCACCCCCGCCCCAAGGGTCTTCGCGGCAGGCGTCCAGCAGCACGATACCAACGGGCGCCACCGCGGCCAGTGCCGCCTGCACCTCGGCCAGCGGCAAGGCACTGTCCGCCACCGCATCCGCCGACCCTGCCTGCGCATCGACCGGCATAAGGTAGTTCACCCCGGCAATTTCCACCCCGTGGCCTGCGTAAAACAGCAAGGCCACATCCGCCCCCGCACCATCCTCGCGAAAATCATCCAGCGCCCGGCGCATCCGTTTCAGGTCACGGTTGGTTTCCACCGTCACCTCAAAGCCCAACCCCGCCAGCAAGCCTTCAACCGCCACCGCATCATTGACCGGATTATCCAGCTTGCGCAGGTGCTTGTAATCTTGCGCCGCCAGCACAAGCGCCACCCGCCGTTCGGCCATAGCCTGCACGGGCAGCAACAGGCAAAGGATCAAAAGCAATCGGGGCAGCATGAAATCAATCCTAAGAATGACCCATCCTGCCCCGAAAACCGCAATCGGTAAAGCGTTACGCGGCCTCGGCTGCTTCTTCATCCGCCGATTGGCGCGCCCACATCGCGGCATATTTGCCGTCGCGCGCCAAAAGTTCGTCATGCGTGCCGCGTTCGGTCACCACGCCGTCCTCCAGCACCAGAATGCAATCGGCATCGGCAATCGTGGACAAACGGTGCGCGATGGTGATGACAGAGCGGCCCTGCCCCATTTCGCGCAAGCTCTCCTGAATGCTTTGCTCGGTCTGGGTGTCCAGCGCGCTGGTGGCTTCATCCAGCACAAGGATCGGCGGGTTTTTCAACAATGTGCGCGCGATGCCGACACGCTGCTTTTCGCCACCCGACAGCTTCAGCCCACGCTCGCCCACCGTGGTCTGGTAGCCATCGGGCAGGGACATGATAAAATCGTGGATCTTGGCCGCGCGTGCCGCGGCGATGATCTCAGCCTCGGTCGCGCCCGCGCGCCCGTAAGCGATGTTGTAATGCACGGTGTCATTGAACAACACCGTATCCTGCGGCACCACACCGATCAGCCCGTGCAGGCTGGTTTGCGTCACATCGCGCACATCCTGCCCGTCAATGCGGATGCTGCCGCCGGTCACGTCATAAAACCGGAACAAAAGCCGCCCGATGGTGGATTTACCCGACCCCGATGGCCCAACCAAAGCATAACGTTGCCCCGGTTTCAGCGTAAACGAGATGCCCTTCAGGATCGGACGCGACGGGTCATAGGCAAAACGCACATCGTCAAAGCTGACCTCACCGCCCGAGATTTGCAACGCCGCAGCACCGGGTTTGTCGGTCACCTCCTCGGGCTGGCCCAGCAGATGGAACATCGCCGCCATATCGACCAAGGCCTGCCGGATTTCGCGGTAAACCGTGCCCAGAAAGCCCAGCGGCATGGTGATCTGCACCATATAGGCGTTAACCATCACAAAATCGCCGACGGTAAACTTGCCCGCCTGCACACCGTATGCCGACATCACCATCACCAGAATAAGCCCCGTCGTGATGATAAAACTCTGCCCCATGTTCAGCACCGACAGGCTTTGCCCGGTGCGCACGGCAAAGCCCTCATAGGCCGCCATCGCACGATCATAGCGGTCAGCCTCGCGGCTTTCGGCGTTGAAGTATTTCACGGTTTCAAAGTTCAGCAGGCTGTCGATGGCCTTCTGGTTGGCATCGGTGTCCTGATCGTTCATCTGACGGCGGATCTGCACGCGCCATTCGGTGACCTTGAAGGTATAGACCACGTAAATCGTGATCGTCACCACCACCACCACGGCATAGGTCCAGCCGAAGTAAACGGCGAAGATGATGGATACCAGCGACAGCTCAAGGATCAGCGGCCCGATGGAAAGCAGCATGAAACGCAACAGAAAATCGACGCCCTTCACCCCGCGCTCGATCACGCGGGACAGACCGCCGGTCTTGCGGGTGATGTGATAGCGCATCGACAGGCGGTGAATGTGGGTGAACGTCTCCAGCGCCAGCTTGCGCAGCGCGCGCTGGCCCACGCGCACGAACACCCAATCGCGGAATTCGCCAAACGCAACCGAGCCAAACCGGGCCAGACCGTAAGCCACCGTCAGCCCAACCGCGCCCAAACCCAGCATGGTTGCAGCATCCGGCGTGCGCCCGACCAGCGCATCGACCGCCTGTTTATACATGAACGGCATGGTGATCGACACCAGCTTGGCCAGCAGCAAAAACAGCATCGCCGCCACGACGCGCCGTTTGACCCAAGCCTCGCCCTTGGGCCACAGATAGGGGGCCACCCGTTTCATCGTGGCCCAGCCGCCTGCGTGGCCATCGGTTTCGGCGGCCGCACTGGCTGTCGTCGCACTGGCTGTGGCCGGGTTGGCCTTGACTGTGGTGTTGCGCATCGCTTGATCCCTTATCGCAGGGGCCCAAAGGCCGCACCCGCTTTACCCGACCTCACATATCCGCTACACCAAGATAGTTCAATGATACATGAGCAGTTGAAACGTGGAGAAATCCCAAGCCCTCGCCGCTTTGTCCGCCCTTGCCAATGATGCAAGGCTGGATCTGGTGCGTTTGCTGATGCCTTTGGGCGATCAGGGACTGGCCGCAGGCGAGATCAGCCGCACCTTGGGGCTGTCGTCGTCGCGGTTGTCGTTTCATCTCGCAGCCCTCGAGCAAGCCGGTCTGATCCGGTCGCGCAAGGTTGCACGCTACGTGTTCTATTCGGTGGATGCAGCCGGCATGGGGGCGACGATCAGCTTCCTTCTGAACGATTGCTGCATGGAACACCCCGAGGTGATGGCCTGCTGCCTCCACGACGCTGGCGTGACGGCCACCGTCGCAGCCCCGGTTCCCGCGCCCGTCACGGTGCCGCAGGGATCGTGAACACCTGCCCCGGATAGATCAGGTTGGGGTCTTTGATCTTGGCCTTGTTGGCCTCAAACACCTGCACATACAGCACGCCGTCGCCAAAGTTCTGCTGAGCGATGCCCCACAGAGTATAGCCCGGCTGCACGGTGACGGTGACAGGCGCTGCGGCCGAGACCGGTGCTGTGGCTGGTGCAGGCTGCGCCTTGGTGGCGTCAGCTGGCGCTGCTGCGGTTTCGGTGGTGGCCTCCGGGGCGGCGGCGGCTTCAGTGCCTACTGCGGTTTCGGTGGCCGCAGCAGTTTCCGTGCTGGCCGAGGTTTCGCTGGTTTGCGCTGTATCCGTGGCGGCGGGCTGTGCAACACTCGCCGCGGTTTGCGTGCTGGCGTCGGTTGCTGCCGCAGGCGCGGCATCCGGAGTTGTGGTTTCGGGTGCGGCTGCAACGGGGGCCGCGTCGGTGCTGACATCGGCAGCGGCGGTTGCGGCTGAAGGCGCTGGCGTTGTATCCGCTGGCGCTGGGGCCGTCGCGGCAGCCAAAGCCTCGAGCGTTTCGCGCTTGAACGGCGTTTCAAACCGCGAGGTCACGGTGCCATCCTCGGCCAACTGATCGACCCGCAGCGTGTAAATCCCTGCGGCCACGTCTTTCAGCGTCGCAGCCCAAGCGCCATCAGGCCCCGCCGCGATATCAGCAATCACAGCGCCGTCCAGATACACCCGCAGCGCAGCACTCGCGCCTGCGCGCCCGCCCAGCATCACCGCCCCATCAGGCGCGTAGCTGATCGTATCGACCACCACATTCGCGGCCACTTCGGCAGGCTCTTGCGCGCCCGATTGCACCACCTTCACGCCCTCGGGTGCCACCATCACCGCCGCCGGAGCCTGCAACACCGGCTCTGCCGCATCTGCCGCATCCGAACTGGGCGCAGCCGAACTGGGCGCAGCCGAACTGGCCGCAACCGGGGCCAGCGCGATCTTCTCGGCACCCGGCACCGCCACGCCATCCGGCCCAACGGCCTGCAAGGTCAAAAGGCGCGCAACCGGGCTGGGGGCGACATCGAACAAGGCGGCAAACTTGCCCTGCCCGTCTGCGACTGCCGAGGCCACCGCGACCCCGTCCACCAGCAAAGACACCGTAGCGCCGGGTGCCGCAGCCCCCGCCACCGTCGCCGCGCCATCCGGCGCAACCCGCGCCACATCAAAGCGCGGCAGGATCACGGCTGCGGCAGGCTGGCCCGCGTCGGGTGCAGGCGTTGCGGCTGCTTCGGTCGGGGCCTGCGCGGCCACGGCGGTCTCTGCCGCCGCCGGTTGCGCGGCCGCAGGCTGTGCCGCAGACCCGGTTGCCGCTGGTGCAACCGCCACAAGCGGATCAGCAGGAGGCCCGTCTGGATAGGGCGGCACGCCGTCCAGCGCGCGGTTCACGCCGAAAATCCCCAGCACCACCACAACCACCGCGCCCGCAACCCACACCGCGCCCCGCGCGCCCGCGCTCAACCCATTCCAACCAGCCATCGCTTCCCCCGATCAAGACCTGTTCCCGGCCCTTCTTTCTTTCGTCATGGAACCCCTATATCAGGCGTCAACGCAACAATTTTCGGATAGATATGCTCATGGCCCGTGCTCTGCCTTCGATCTGTGTCTTCTGTGGCGCGCGTGCGGGCGTCAACCCGGCCCACACCATCGCCGCCCGCGCGATGGGGGCGGCAATCGCGGCGCAAGGCTGGCGGCTGGTTTACGGCGCGGGCGATGTCGGCCTGATGGGCGAAGTCGCCCGCAGCGCGCAAAGCGCCGGTGCGCCGACGTTTGGCGTCATCCCCACCCATCTGATGTCGGCCGAGCGCGGCAAGCAGGATCTGACCCAACTGGTGATCACCGAGGACATGCACGAGCGCAAGAAGGTGATGTTCATGAACTCGGATGCCATCGTGGTGCTGCCCGGTGGCGCAGGCAGTCTGGATGAGTTTTTCGAAGTGCTGACCTGGGCGCAAATCGGCCTGCACCGCAAACCGATCTTCCTGTTGAACGCGGAAGGCTACTGGAACCCACTGATCGCCCTGCTCGATCACATCATCGCCGAAGGCTTCGCTGATGCCTCGGTGAAAACCTACTTCACCGCCGTGGCGGATGTGCCCGCGCTGACCGAAGCCCTGCGCAGCGCCTTGTCCTGACGCCAGGACGCCGCCGAATATATCGCCAACGCCAGCCAGATCAGCCCGAAGGCCAGCAGGTGCCAACGCGAGATCGGCTCAAGAAACACCAGCACCGCTGTCAGAAATTGCAGCGTGGGGTTCAGGAATTGCACCAGCCCAAGTGTCGCCATCGACACCCGGCGCGCGGCATAGCTGAACAGCATCAGCGGCACGCCCGTGATCAGCCCCGTCCACGGCAGCCACAGGCTCAGGCTTAGATCGCGGCCAAACCAGCCCGCAGACGGCCCGGCCAAACCCAATTCTGCATAGGCCAGATAGCACAGCGCAACCGGTGCCATCACCGCAACCTCTGCCGTCACAGACACGATGGGCGGCGCAGAAACCCCACGTTTCAGCGCCGAATAGCTGGCGAAAGTGGCCGCCAGCGACAGCGCAATCAGCGGAGCCACGCCAAGCCCATAGGTCAAAAGCCCGACGCCAAGCGACGCAAGTGCCACCGACAACACCTGCGGCAGCGCCAGCCGTTCACCAAAAGCGGCAAAGCCGATCAGCACCGCGACGAGGGGGAAGATGTAATAGCCAAGGCTCGCCTCTACCGCGTGACCGCTTTGCACCGCCCAGATGAAGATGAACCAATTGGCCGAAATCAGCAGCGTCGCCAGCAGCACCCTGCCCCGCTGCGCGCCTTGCAACAGCCCCGCCACCGCGCCCAAGCGGCGCTGCGCCAGCAGCACGCCGCCAAAGATCAGCAGCGTCCACAGGGTGCGATGCGCCAACATCTCGGGGGCGGCCACCTGCGACAGATGCCTGTAATAGGCTGGCCCGCCGCCCCAGATCAGGCAGGCCAGCACCACCGCCAAAACGCCCTTGCGCGCCTCGGTCATGCCAGATCAACCACGGTGATCTCGGGCGGCACCCCGAAGCGGATCGGCAGACCCGAGCAGCCCAGCCCGCCCGATACCACCAGATCGCGCCCGCCTTCGCGGAAATGGCCGTAATCAAAACGCTGCCCAAAGCGCGACGGCACCACAGGCGCCCAGGGCCCAAAGCGGATTTGCCCGCCATGCGTGTGCCCCGACAGCGTCAGCGCCACCCGATCGGGCACTGTGACAAACTGATCAGGTTCGTGTGCCAGCAAGATCGCCGGATCATCGCCGCTCATCTGCGCCACCACCCCCGGCACATCCGACATGCCGACAATGTCGTGGCGGTCCTCGCGCTGAAAGCACGCCTGACTGTCGGTGCCGCCCAGCCAGAACGCCGCATCCCCGGCCCCCAGCTTCACCGCGCGGTTGGCCAGAACCGGAATGCCCGCAGCTTCCAGCACGCTCTGGCTGTGGCAAGGCCCGGCGCGGCGGGCGATGGCGGCAGGATCGTCCCACCAGTCGTGATTACCCATCACCGCAAACACCCCCAGCGGCGCGCGCAGGCCCGCCAATATCGGCGCAATCGCCTCAATCGGCACCTTGCGGGTCTGAAACCGGTGCGAGGCGCGATAATCGCCCATCAGCGCGATCAGATCCGCGCCCTGCGCATTGGCCAGATCGACCACCTGCGCCACCCGGCGCTCGTTCATGCCAAAACCTGTGGCGTGCACATCCGCCACCATCGCGATCCGCAAGCGTTGGTCGCGCCGCCAACCTGCCGGTTGCACCGCCCAATTCTGCACCCGCAGCCGCAGCGCCGCCTCGGCCACCGCGTAGCCGCCGATGAAAAAGCCTGCCAAGGTTCCCCCCAGCAGGCCTTTCAGAAATCCCCTGCGGGAGATCATTTACAGCTTGGCTGCAACCGCTTCCCAGTTCACCAGCTTGTCGAGGAAGTTCGAAAGATAAGCCGGACGCTTGTTGCGGAAGTCGATGTAGTAGGAATGCTCCCACACATCGCAGCCCAGAAGTGCAGTTTGGCCAAAGCACAGCGGGTTCACGCCGTTTTCGGTCTTGGTGACCTTCAGGCTGCCGTCCTTGTCTTTCACCAGCCATGCCCAGCCCGAACCGAACTGGCCCGCACCCGCTGCCGCGAAATCTTCTTTGAACTTGGCAACCGAGCCAAACGCCTCAACCAGCGCCTTTTCCAGATCGCCGGGCATGGCTTTGCCGGCAGGCCCCATCACTTCCCAGAACAGGTTGTGATTCCAATGCTGCGACGCATTGTTGAAGATGCCGTTCTGCGCGACCGAACCCGCAACATAGGTGCCCTTCACGATGTCTTCCAGCGACTTGGCTTCCCACTCGGTGCCCGCAATCAGCTTGTTGCCGTTATCGACATAGGCCTTGTGGTGCAGATCGTGGTGGAATTCCAACGTCTCTTTCGACATGCCAAGGCCTGCCAAAGCGTCATGGGCATAGGGAAGATCGGGAAGCGTGAAAGCCATCGGATATACTCCTGTTCAGATGTGCATTGCCCTCTATAAGTGGCTTTGCCGCGGCAAGGTCAAGGGCCAGAGCGGTATTTCCCGACTTCTTTACTTATTCCCGCGCAGCGGCTTGGCGACCCTCACTTGCTTCGCGTGCAACGCCCTTCGCTGGAGAATTCGTTGTCATAACCGACCGGCACCACTGTCAGCGACAAACGACCATCGGCAAACACGCGCGCGCGATACTTCCACGAGGTCGTGTTGGTCGGCCCCTTCAGCGATTTCAACTGCCAGTCGAACACCGTGCGCACATCGCTTTCCGATTGCAACTTGCCCGCAATCGGCTTGCCAACAGTATCCATGATGATCGGATCATTGACCAAAACCTCACCCGAGGCCCGATCATACGAGATCACATATTCCGGCTGTATCACCGAATCCGACCGCCCCGCCTCGGGTTTACAATCATAAACCACCGGCTTTGCGCTGGCAGCATTGGCGGCCAAGGCCAAAGCAATCGCAATAACACCAGTTTTAACGCACGACTTCATATCCGCATTCCTTGTTTTAACGGCCGAAAGACCTGACACCTGACACGCCAAAGCGCTATTGCTTGGTCTTTGATTTTTTGGCCTTGCCCGTTTTCTCGTCGATCACGTCACATTTGCCCGAAGCCGTGAAGTTGATCGCCTCGCCCGGCACACCTGCGGCCATCGCCGTCATATGTGCCGTCATGGCTTTGGGGTCTAAGGTATTGCGATAGCGCATGAATGCCTTGGCCTTGAACCTGTCCGTCACCTCGATTTTCCAGGTGAACACCAGCTTGTCGGCCTTTGTTTCAAGCTTGGCCTCAATCGGTTTGCCAACCTTGAATTTGATGTAACCGTCAATCACCGCTGCCGACGGATCACCCGCTTCATAGGCGAATATATAACGCTCGGTGATAAAAGACTCTTCATTCGTCTTGTATGTGCAATCCACAACAGCGGCATTCAAAGACGAAGCAACACACATCCCGGCGGCAAGCGCCAAACCAAATTTAAACATCATTTCCCATTCTGACCAACATTACCCCAACGCTAGCGGAGCATATCTGCGCCAGCAAGAATGATCGCGTCAAAACAAGAAATATCTGCTGCCTGCGATGTCAGTCGAGTTCACTACCCGGCGCCGCCGAATGGCTGAGCAAGCCCATCACATACCCCGCGACCGAGCGGAAGCAGACCAGCATGAAACCGTCGCCGTCGCGCCAGAACGCGGCCGCCACCTGTGCGGCACGGGTGCGGCGCAACTCGGTCGCGCCCATGGTCGCAAAATCCACCGGCGACAGCTTGGCCAGCACCTGATCCGCACGGGCACCCTCGATGCGGAACACCGCACGGGCGTCCGACAGCGTGACCGCCAGGTGATGCTGCCCCTTCAGCGCCGCGGCAATCTTCACCAACGCCGCATCGGTTTCGCCATAAGGCATGATCAGCAGATATTCGTCCGGGCTCATCCAACCCGCCGCGCGTTCGCCTGCGGTTTCAATCTGCCGCACGGCCGGAACCGGCGTGCCGACCACCGCCATGATCGCCTCTGCAAGCCCCGGCACATCGGCCTTGGCGCGCAGCGAAATCATCCCCAGCGGGCCGACCTCGCGCACCTTTGCAAAGCCATCGAACGCGGCTTGCCCCAACGGGCTGACAATCCGGGCATTGACTGCATCAGACATTATTCTTCTCCCCGTCTTTGTCATAAAACACCGGATCAACAACTTTGGCCTTCACCGTGCCACCGGTGATCGTGGTAAACTCCACCACATCGCCGATGCGATCCAGGCCGCCCTTGATCAACCCCATCGCGATGCCCTTCTTCAAGGTCGGCGAGTGATAGGTCGAAGTGACCCTACCTTGGGTGTTGCCCTGCCCGTTGGCATTCTTGCCAGCAGACGGAATATAGGCACCGTCCTGAATGACCGAGCCGTCCAGCGTTTCAAACCCGGCCAGTTTCCAGCGATCCGGGCTGGCCAGATAGTTACGCTCTTGCCCGCGCTTGCCCAGATAATCGGCCTTTTTCTTCGAGATCGCCCAACCAAGGTTCAGATCCTGCGGAATGATCGTGCCGTCAGTCTCATCCCCGATCATGATAAAGCCCTTCTCGGCCCGCATGATGTGCAAGGCTTCGGTGCCGTAGGGCATCGCGCCAAACTCGGCCCCTGCGGCGTGCAACGCCTCCCAGAACGCAAGGCCCATGCTGGCCGGAACCGCGACTTCATAGCTCAGTTCGCCCGAGAAACTAATCCTGTACACCCGTGCAGGAAAGCCGCCCAGGGTGCCATCGGCCCATTGCATGAACGGCAGGGTTTCTTTCGAAACGTCCATCCCGCCCAGTTTCTCCAACACTTTCCGCGCGTTAGGGCCAACAACCGCAACTTGCGCCAACTGCTCGGTGACGTTGGCGGTATAAACCTGCCAATCCCACCACTCGCATTGCAGCCAATCCTCCATCCAAGCGTGAATGCGATCCGCACCGCCCGACGTGGTATGGCAAAGCCAGGTGTCTTCATCAATCCGCGCCACAACGCCGTCGTCAGACAGGAAGCCCTGCTCGTTGCACATCAACCCATAGCGGCATTTGCCCACCGGCAAGGTGGACATGACACCGGTGTAAAGCATATCAAGGAAGCGCCCTGCATCCGGGCCTTTGACCACGATCTTGCCAAGGGTCGAGGCATCAAGCAGGCCCAGATTTGTGCGGGTGTTGATCACCTCGCGGTGCACCGCCTGCTCATGGTTTTCGCCGGGGCGCGGGAAGGTGTAGGGGCGGCGCCACAGGCCAACGGGTTCGAAATAGGCGTGGTTCTTCTCGTGCCAGGCGTGCATCGGCGTCTTGCGCAAAGGCTGGAAAATGTCGCCGCGCGACTCGCCCGCCAAGGCACCCAAAGTGACAGGCGCATAGGGCGGGCGGAAGGTGGTGGTGCCCACTTGCGGAATCTCTTCATGCAAAGCATCAGCAAGCACGGCCAAGCCATTGATATTGCTTAGCTTACCCTGATCCGTCGCCATGCCCAAAGTGGTGTAGCGTTTGGTGTGTTCAACCGATGTATAGCCCTCACGCGCAGCGAGTTGCACGTCCGAGACCTTCACATCGTTCTGATAATCCAGCCACATCTTGGCCTTCAACGCATCGCCCGCGCCCTGCGGCATGATCCAGACGGCTTCCATATCCGCCTCGGGGGCGGCATCAGCCACCGCAGCCTTTGCCTCGGCGCTAAAGCCTGCGGCCTGCGCCGCCGCAGCACCACCCTTGGCCCCGCACACCAGCGCGTCAGCGGCCGTCATCATGCCATTGGCATTGCCAACCGGCACCACCATCGCCAGACCATCGGCACCCGTCGGCGGACGCGCCGCATCGGGGCGGAAATGCGCGTGAGTCTTGTCCCAGATCAGCTTGCCGCCGCAATGGCTCCACAGATGCACCACCGGAGACCACCCGCCCGACATCGCCACCGCATCGCAGGAAATCTCTTCCAGAACAGCACCTTGCCCGGCCTGCGCACACAGCGAAACGCCGGTGACACGCTTGCCACCCTTGACCTTGGCAATCGCTTTGCCAGCCTCAACCCGAATACCCATGGCACGGGCTTTGGCGGGCAGATCGCCCGTCACAGTGCTGCGCGCGTCGATGATGCAAGGCACCGACAGCCCCGCCTGCACCAGCGCAATCGCGGTGCGGTAGGCGTCGTCGTTGTTGGTGACCACAACCGTGCGATCCCCCGGCGAGACCGCATAATTCACCACATATTCGCGCACCGATCCCGCCAGCATCACGCCCGGAATATCATTGCCCGCAAACGACAAAGGCCGCTCGATCGCCCCAGTCGCGGTGACGATCTGCTTGGCACGGATACGCCACAGCCGCTTTTTCGGACGCCCGTCACCCGGCGTGGTATCGGCGACCTTTTCCTCGGCCAAAACGTAGCCGTGGTCATAAACCCCTGCCCCCATCGTGCGCAGCTTCATCGTCACATTCTCAAGCGCAGCAAGGGTTTGCACGGCGTTGTTGATCCAGACATCCGCCGGAGCGCCCTCGATCACATCGCCATCCACCGGCGCGCGCCCGCCCCAATGCGCGGCTTGCTCCAGCAGCATGACCCGCGCGCCAGAGGCACCCGCAACCAGTGCCGCCTGCAAGCCCGCAATGCCGCCACCAAGGATCAGCACATCGCAAAAGCTGTAGGTGTGCTCATAGCGATCCGCATCGCGCGCGGTCGGAGCCTTGCCAAGCCCCGCCGAGCGGCGGATGATCGGCTCGAACAAGTGTTTCCACGCGGCACGCGGCCACATGAAGGTCTTGTAGTAAAACCCACCCGGCAGGAACCGCGCGAGGCTGTTGTTGATGACCCCAACATCGAATTCCAGTGAAGGCCAGTGGTTCTGGCTGGCCGCTTCCAGGCCATCAAACAACTCGGTCGTGGTCACACGCTGGTTCGGCTCGAACCGCCCATCGCGGCCAAGCCCCACAATCGCGTTGGGTTCTTCCGGCCCTGCGGCCACAATCCCGCGCGGGCGGTGATATTTGAAGCTGCGGCCCAGCAACATCTGGTCATTGGCCAGCAGCGCCGCCGCCAAACTATCGCCCTTCAACCCACGCAACTTCTTGCCGTTGAACGAGAATTCCTGTGATGCCGAGCGGTCGATCAGCCGGCCACCTTTTGAGAGACGGGTGCTCATTTGTAGCCCTTCCAGTCCGGCCGTTTGGCCTTGATCTTGTCTTGCAGAGCGGCAGGCGGTGCCGAAGATTGCGCAGGATAGGTGCCAAACACCTCAAGCGTGTTGGTGTCCCGCGCCGCCAAAAACCACTTGCCGCAGCCGTAAACATGCCGCCAGCGTTCAAAATGCACGCCTTTGGGGTTCTTGCGCGCAAACATATAGGCTTCGAATTCCTCGTCCGACGCACCCGGACCGAAACGCTTCAGATGCGCCTCATAGCCCGGCGTCAGTTCGGTTTCTTCGGCTTTGACGCCGCAATAGGGGCATTCCAGAATCAGCATCGCGTCATCCCTGTTGGCAAATTCGAAGCAAGCGCCGCTGGCCCTTGCAGATACGGAAAAAGGGCGGACACCGCACGGTGTCCGCCCAATATGGTCAGATCAATGCCAGCCCGCAGGCCGACAGTGTTACGGGTTTGCAGGTGCTGCCGGAGGTGTGGCAGGTGCCGGATCTGCAGGCGCAGGCGTGACAGGGTCAGCCGGGGCCGGGGTGACAGGGTCTGCAGGTGCAGGCGTGACAGGGTCAGCAGGGGCCGGGGTGACAGGGTCAGCCGGGGCTGGTGCAACCGGGTCAGCGGGCGCAGGTGTGACGGGCGTTTCAACGCTGACGTTGTTGGTGTCGCCAGTGTTTTTCGCGCCCATATTGCTATCTCCCAAAACAAACCACAAAAGCAAGCCAACGGCGACGACAAGGCCGCCGACGATGAAGCCGATGTTGCTGGAAGGTTTGGGCTCGGTGACGCGGATGTCGCGCTGCGGCGGGGTGCGGTAGTCTTCAGCCATGGGGAAGTCTCCTTGCAGAATGTATCTGGCAAGGCAACGCACACGGATGCGTTATGGTTCCCGCGGGCGGCGTCGGCCTGCATCAATGCGCCACCCCAGCCGCGACGCTTTCATCAATGAACTGGCCTTCCTTGAAGCGCCACATGTTGAAAGCCTCGGCCAAAGCCCCCGGCTCGCCCTTGGCCATCAGCTCGGCCATCGCCCAGCCCGAGCCCGGAATGGCCTTGAAGCCACCGGTGCCCCAACCGCAGTTGATGAAGCAATTCCCCAAAGGCGTTTTCGAGATGATCGGCGAGCGGTCGCCGGTCATATCGACAATCCCGCCCCATTGCCGCAGCATTTTCAGCCGCGAAATCATCGGGAAGGTCTCAATCAGCGCCCGCAAGGTTTCTTCGATATGATGGAAAGACCCGCGCTGGGTGAAGTTGTTGAACCCGTCGGTGCCGCCGCCGATCACCATTTCGCCCTTGTCCGATTGCGACATATAACCGTGCACGGTGTTGGCCATCACCACCACATCCATGCAGGGCTTGATCGGCTCGGAGACCATGGCTTGCAGCGCCACAGCCTCAACCGGCAAGCGGAACCCTGCCATTTCAGCGACTTGCCCCGAATGGCCCGCCACCACAACGCCCAGCTTCTTGCAGCCGATAAAGCCCTTGGTCGTCTCAACCCCGGTGACAACACCAGCTTCCGAGGTCACGCCCTTCACCTCGCATTGCTGGATGATGTCCATGCCCATATCCGAACACGCCCGCGCATAGCCCCACGCCACCGCATCATGCCGCGCGGTGCCGCCGCGTGCCTGATACAAAGCGCCCAAAATCGGATAGCGCGGCCCGTCGATGTTGATGATCGGCACCAGTTCCTTGACGCGCTGCGGCGAAATCCACTCGGTGGCCACGCCCTGCATGTTGTTGGCGTGCACCGTGCGCAGATAGCCCCGCACCTCGTGATGGGTCTGGCCCAGCATCAAAAGCCCACGCGGGCTGAACATGACGTTATAGTTCAAATCCTGCGACATCGTCTCATACAAAGACCGCGCCTTTTCATAGATCGCAGCCGAGGGGTCTTGCAGGTAGTTTGACCGGATGATCGTGGTGTTGCGCCCGGTGTTGCCACCGCCCAGCCAACCCTTTTCGATGATCGCCACATTGGTGATGCCGAAATTCTTGCCAAGGTAGTAGGCGGTCGCCAGACCATGCCCGCCTGCCCCCACGATGATCACATCGTAGTGGTTTTTCGGTGCCGGCGCGGCCCAGGCCCGCTCCCATCCAAGGTGATAATTCAGCGCCTGTTTGGCGATGGCGAATACCGAATAGCGTTTCATGGGCTGGCCCCTTTAACCTTTCGCTGCTTATCGCGTGATCCTCGCTTTTATCCCGCCCCACCAGCGGCACAATCGGGAAAATTACGACACGCGCGGCGGTTTTGAACCAAGCGTGATGCCTGCGGCAGAATCCCCCCTTTTGTCATGCGGGCAAACCGCCTACATCGGGGCCAGTGGTTAAGGGGCGGATGATGCAGGATTGGATCTTTTGGGCTGCGGTTGTGGTGCTGACGGCCGGGGTCGCGGCGATCTTGCTGCAGGCTTACCGGCGCGGCGCACCCGCGACCGACGGTGATGCGGCCCTAAAGGTTTACCGCGATCAGTTGGCGGAAGTGGACCGCGACCTTGCCCGCGCCGTGATCTCGCCCGCCGAGGCCGAGCGAGTGCGCATCGAGGTCTCGCGCCGCCTGCTGGATGCCGACCGCGCCCGCCCGATCGCCGCCGCTCTGCGCAAACCGGCCGTTGTGCCGATGGCGCTGGCGCTGGTCGTGGCGGCCTGTGGCGCGCTATATATCTATGATCGGCTTGGCGCGCCGGGCTATGGCGATCAACCGTTGCGCGAAAGGCTTGCCGCAGCCGAGCAAACCTACCGCGACCGCCCCAGCCAGGCGGCAGCCGAGGCCGCAGCCCCTGCCCCCGCAGCCACGCCGCAGCCGGATGCCGAATTTGCAGCACTGATGGAAAAGCTGCGCGCAGCCGTAGCGGCGCGCCCCGATGACCAGCAAGGCCTTGCCCTGCTTGCGAAAAATGAGGCCGAGCTTGGCAACTACATCGCCGCCCGCCGCGCGCAGGAACATCTGCTCGAGCTGATCGGCGACAAGGCAACCGCGAATGATCACGCAGGCCTTGCCCAGACCATGATCTTTGCCGCCGGTGGCGTGGTCTCGCCCGAGGCCGAACAACAGCTGATCCGCGCGCTTCAGATCGACCCGGCGAACCCGCTTGCGCGCTATTTCTCGGGCCTTATGTTTGCCGAAATCGGCCGCCCCGACCGCGCCTTTGCCCTGTGGGAGCCGCTGCTGCGCGAAGGCCCCTCCGATGCGCCATGGATCGCGCCCATTCGCGGCATGTTGCAAGACACCGCCGATGCGGCTGGCATCAAATACCAACTGCCAGACGCCAAAGGCCCCTCGGTGGACGATGTCGCAAACGCCGGTCAGATGAGCGCGCAAGACCGCCAAGACATGATCAAGGGCATGGTGGCGCAGCTTGAAACCCGGCTGACCAGCGAAGGCGGCCCGGTCGAGGAATGGGTCAAGCTGATCACCTCTCTGGCGGTGCTGGGCGAAAAGGACCATGCCAAGGCGATCTACGAGAAGGCCGTGCAAACCTTCAGCGCCGATGATGCCGCCCTTGGCAAGATCGAAGCCGCCGCCTCCGACGCAGGGGTAACCCCATGATTTTGCCCGACATTGCCGATTTTCTGGCCGCCCTGCCGAAGGGCCGGGCGATCTGCGGGCTGGATCTGGGCGACAAGACCATCGGCATCGCGGTGTCTGATCTGCGCCGTTCGGTGGCCACCCCGATCCACACCGTGCGCCGGGTCAAATTCAGCACCGACGCCGCCGAACTGCTGGCGCTGCTGGCCGAGCGTGATATCGCAGGCATCATCCTCGGCCTGCCCCTGAACATGGATGGCAGCGCCGGCCCGCGCGTGCAGTCCACCCAGGCCTTTGCGCGCAACCTGATCAAGCTGACCGACCTGCCGATCACCTTCTGGGACGAGCGGCTCTCCACCGTTGCCGCCGAACGCGCGCTGCTCGAGGGCGACACCTCGCGCAAGCGCCGCCGCGAGGTGATTGACCAGATCGCCGCAAGCTATATCCTGCAAGGCGCGCTGGATCGGATGGGCTATATGGCCCGGTCACAAGAAGGCAGAGACTGAATGGACGAAGTCTGGAAACGCGCCGAGATCGACTCGCCCTGCGTCAAACTTTGCGTGGTCCACCCCGAAGCCCGCATCTGCGTCGGCTGCTACCGCAGCATCGACGAAATCTCTGGCTGGTCGCGGCTTAGCCCCGAACAGCGCCGCAGCATCATGGCCGAACTGCCCGCCCGCGCCAGCGTTCTGACCAAACGCCGCGGCGGCCGCATGGCGCGACAATCGGGCGCCGAGTGACCCAACCGCCGCGTTAACGCGCGCACCAAAACCCTGACACGGGCCTTGCCGTCTAGGCGAACAGGATATCGTCGATCAGGGCCGCCGTGGTGGTGTTCAGCACCGTCAGAACATCGCCGTCGCCAAAATTGAACACCACATGTGCGCCCTGTTGCACCGCGTGGCTCAGCGCCTCAGCGGCGGTGGTGATCCCGGTCAGGCCGCGCAGCACCAACACATCGACATCATTTTCGAAATCGAGCACCCTGTCGGCACCGCTGCCCTTGGCGAAGATGAACTGATCCGCCCCCTCGCCCCCGGTCAGAAAATCGCGCCCGGTGCCGCCGTCCAGCCGATCATTGCCTGCGCCGCCCAGCAGGCTGTCTTGCCCGTCCAGGCCAAACAACCGGTCACCGCCCGCGCCGCCGGTCAGCCGATTGGCCAAGCCGTTGCCGGTGCCGGTAAAATTGCCGGTGCCAATGAAGGTCAGATGTTCCACTTGCGTCTGCGCCTCCAGCCCCGGACGGGTCAGCGAATACACCCGCGCCGTGCTCAGCACCGTATCAACGCCCTCGCCCACCAGTTCACGCACCGAATCCGCCGTTTGATCGACGATATAGGTGTCGTTGCCCAACCCGCCATAAAGCTGATCACGCCCCACGCCGCCATCCAGACGATCAGAGCCGCGACCGCCAAACAACGCATCAATCCCCCCACCGCCGACAAGCTGATCGTTGCCGTCCTGCCCGAACAGAAAATCATCGCCCGCGAGCCCCGACAGCAGATCATGGCCGCCGCCGCCATAAAGAAAATCGTTCGAAATCGCACGCCCGGTGATGGTGTCATTGCCCGCATAGCCAAAACCAAAGCCCGCATATTGCGACACATCGGTGTCGGCCTCGCCAGCGGCGATTTCATAAGCCTCATTGCGCAGCGTCACCCGCACAAGGCTGACGCCAACGGCGGTGCCTGCGGCCTGCGCAGCCGTGCCGCGCTGCCCCAAGGAATAGGCATCCATCGCATGTGCCAGCGAATGCTGATGCCGGGCGGTCAAAGAGCCATCGGCATTGATCACCATCAGACTAGACGCCCCGGTTTGCAATCCGGGGAACCAGCCAAGCCCAATTCCATGCGCGGCAAACCATTCATAACTGGTGATCGCCAGATCGTTTTCGTCCAGCGCCACATTCGGATCATCAACCTTGCCATCGGCATTGGTCTCGGTGATCAGCACCGCATCGCCCGCCACAGCGCCAAACAAGACGTCCAGAAGGCGCGTCAACTCGGCGCTGGTGGTCGGTTGATTGGTGCCCATCCAGCCCGGATACAGATGCGAAGACCACACCAGATTGTCGCCCACACCTGCGCGCAGATAATCCAGCGCCGAAACACCATTGATCTGGGTGCCGGCAAGCGTCAGAAAATCGCCGTTATAGCCCCAGCCCCCGACAAGGATTCTGCCCGCCGCGCGCGCCTCGATCAATTCGGTCAGCGCAACCGCATGCTCGGCGTAAAGCTGCACGAAATCGGCTTTGCTCAGATCGCCTTGGGTGCCATTGGCGCGCACGCTGTGTTTGTAGCCTGCGGATTCGTTCATCAACTCCCAACCGTAAACCGCATCCTCAACCGATTGGTGTTGGTCCATCCAGTCCATCATCCGCGTCCAGGCACCGGCGACATCGCTGTAGTTGTCTTGCAACGCCGCAAAGGCATCGGCATTGCTCAGCGCGGGCCAGCCTTCGATGCCGCGCCCGATGTTTTGTGCATCGCCGCCCGCATAGACCATGGTCAACTGATAACCCGCCGCGACCGCCGCTGCCAGAAACCGCTCCATCTGCGGATGCAGGCTGCCATCGGGGTTGAAGGAATATTCGTTGAACTGCACGCGCAAATTGTTGACCAGCGGCAGCGCCGCCCGGATGCCCGCCACGAATTGCTCGGGGTTGCCATACATGTCTTGCGGGATCAGTTGCACCGGGTCCTGCCACGCCCCACCCGAGCCGTCAGCCGCCTTCATGACGATATTGATCATCGCCACGTTGCTTGTTGATGTCGCAGCCAAAGATCCCATAGCAAGCAGCCTTCCGAACACATGCACCCAAACCGCGCGCCAAAAGGCCCCCCAGCCCCTGAACGCGCAGGATGATCAACAAAGCGCAAGGCATGCGCCAAGGATCAACCTGAGCAGGATGTGGCGCAACTTCATGGTGAAACTTGGGCAAATTCGCGCACAGGACATGGCCATTTCGCACGTGTCGCCGGGGTGCAGGCACACGACTCAAGGTTGCAAACGTTGATGTATCCTTAAATCGAAAATGCAAGCCTCTGATTTACATGTATTAAATTTGGTCCCGAGTTGGGACCACACCCGCACCCTACCACCCAACGACCTTGCGCAGCATATTCAGGGCCACCAAGGTGATGAACAGCGCAAAGGCGCGTTTCAGCGGTTTGGGGTCCATCGCGTGGGCCAGTTTCACCCCCCAAGGCGTCGTCAGCATGGTCGATCCGATCACCACCAGAAACGCAGGCAAATTGACCGCCCCCACCGTATAGGGCGGCGCGTTTTCAATCGGCACGAACAGAAATCCCAGCACCGAAGGCGTGGCAATCAGCACCCCCAACCCCGCCGCGGTGGCCACGGCGCGGTGGATCGGCACGCCATACAGGCTCATCAACGGCACCCCGAACGTGCCGCCGCCAATGCCCATCATCGCCGAACAAAACGCCAGCACCGATGCCATCACCCCGCGCAGCGGCTGCCCCGGAAGCGCTGTCCCCAACCGCCAGCTCGGCCGCCCGAACGCCATGTAAAGCCCCGCAAGCCCCGCCAGCACCCCAAACACCACCTGCAACACCACCGATTTCACCAGCGATGCCACCAGCGTCCCCGCCAAAGCCCCGGCGATGATGAAGGGCGCCCAATCGCGCAGCATCTGCCAATCCACCGCCCCCTTCTTGTGATGCGACGCGACCGAGCGCGGCGAGGTCACCACGATCGTTGCCAGCGAGGTCGCCACGCAAATCTGCATCAGTTGCGGCCCATCATAGCCCAGATGGGTGAAGGCGTAGAAAAACGCCGGTACCAACACGATACCACCGCCCACCCCCAGCAGCCCCGCCACAACCCCGGCCACGCCGCCAATCACGAACAGCAGCGCCACCATCGGCAAAAGTTCAGACATATCAGGCATGGCGGCTCCTCGTTCGGATGCGAAACTTTGGCCCAGACTTAGCCCGATCATTCGGCGCATACCAGCCGTTCATGGCTTTCCCTTGGCCACAAAGCCAGCTAAACCCAGCCCCTTGTCTGACATTTGAGGTCGCCATGCCAAAATCCGTATCCCTGATGCGCTATTCGCTGATCCTTGGGCTTGTCGCCGCCGTCGGGCCGTTTGCGATCGACATGTATTTGCCCGCGATGCCTGCGATCCAATCAAATCTGGCCACCTCGATGCAGGCCGTGCAATGGACCATCGTGGCGTATTTTCTGGCGTTTGGCGTAGCCCAACTGATCTATGGCCCATGGGCAGATCAGGCGGGGCGCAAACCGCCGATGTATGCAGGCCTTGCGCTGTTCATGGCGGGCACCGTGATCTGCGCGCTGGCCCCCTCGGTCGAGATGCTGATTTTTGGCCGGTTTATCCAAGGCATCGGGGGGGCGGCCAATATGGTGGTGCTGCGCGCGATGATCCGCGATCTGGCGACCGGCGCAGACGCCACCCGCATGATGTCCACCATCATGATCGTCATCGCGATATCGCCGTTGCTGGCCCCGCTCTCGGGCTCGGCGCTGATGGCGTTTGGCTCGTGGCGGCTGGTGTTCTGGGCGTTGCTGCTGGCCGCTGGGCTTAGCTTTTTCATGATCTATTTCATGGTTGACGAAACGTTGCCCGCCGAAAACCGCCAGAGATTTGACCTGACCACCATGCGCAAAGGCCTTGGCGTTCTGTTCACCGACCAAAGCTTTCTGGCGCTGACCTTTCTGGCCGGTTTTGCCTTTGCCAGCTTCTTTGTCTTCATCGCCTCGGCGTCGTTTGTCTATACGGGGCAATTCGGCCTTAGCCCGACCCAGTTCTCGTTCGCCTTTGCCATCAACGCCTTTGGCTTCTTTGCGGCGTCACAATTCGCGGCCACAATCAGCCGCCGCGTTGGCGCCAAGAAGATGATTGTGCGGGCAACCACCGGCTTTGCGCTGGTGACCTTCGCGCTGTTTGGTCTGGCATTGCTTGGCTTTGCCAACCTTTACGTGACCATCGCCGGGTTGTTCTTTGCCAACATGTTCCTTGGTGTGGTGCTGCCGACAGCGCAAGTGCTGGCGCTTGAAGAACAGGGCGAGCACGCGGGCCTTGCGGCGTCTTTGGGCGGCACCATGCAGATGGTGGCCGCAGGCGTGCTGGTGGCGGCGACCGGGCCGCTGATGGATGGCACGGTTGTGCCGATGCTGGGCGCAATCGCACTGTGTGGGCTGATTTCGCTGGCTCTGTCGCGGCTGATCCCGCGTCAGGCTGCGGTGGCCGCCGCGTGAAGTTCGGCCAAAGCGGCATCCAGCACGTCAAGCCCCGCACCGGGCTTGTTGGCACGCTCTGACAGCACCCGGCGCCAACCGCGCGCGCCGGGACGCCCGGTGAAAGTGCCCAGCATGTGCCGGGTGATCTGGTGCAAGCGCCCGCCCTGCGCGATGTGGTCCTGAATGTAGGGCCGCATCGCCTCTACCGCGCCAAACGCATCAAGGCCTGACGCATCAAGGCCCGGGGCATCGCCCCAAAGCGCATCCGCACCGACCAGAACGCTGGCAGGGTCGTGGTAAGCCGCGCGCCCGATCATCACGCCGTCAAGCCCCTGATCCAGCAAGGCTTTCGCCTGATCAAGCGAGGTGACACCGCCATTGATACAGATCGTCAGATGCGGAAACGCCGCCTTCATGCGCAGCACAAGGTTATAGTTCAGCGGCGGAATCTCGCGGTTTTCCTTGGGAGACAGCCCTTGCAGCCACGCCTTGCGGGCGTGCACAATGAAATGAGTGACACCCGCCGCAGATACCTTTTCGATGAAATCGGGCAGCACCGCCTCTGGGTCTTGATCATCGACACCGATGCGGCATTTCACCGTCACCGGCACGCGGGCCTCATCCATCATCGCCGCCACGCAATCGGCCACCAGCGCCGGGCGCTCCATCAGAACCGCGCCGAAACACCCCGACTGCACCCGATCCGACGGGCATCCGACGTTCAGGTTGATCTCGTCATAGCCCCAGTCGCGCGCGATGCGGGTGGCCTCGGCCAACGCGCGCGGGTCTGATCCACCGATCTGCAAGGCCACCGGATGCTCGGGCAGGCTGTAGTCCAGCAGGCGCTGCTTGGGGCCATGCAGAATGGCGGCGGCTGTCACCATCTCGGTGTAAAGCATGGCGCGGCGCGTCATCTGGCGGTGGAAAAACCGGCAGTGCCGGTCCGTCCAATCCATCATCGGCGCCACGCTCAGGCGGTGCGCCGATGAAACTGCGCGATGTTGCGTCAAGCCTTGCACGTCATACCCATCAAAAGCGGCGCGCGCCGCAAGAGCGCGCAAAATAGCCGCAGCCCACCCAGAAGCCAAGCCGCTTTGCGCGCAACACCGCGCGGATCACCGCAGCGCGCGCGCCCTGCTGGCTAAATCCACCCCAGCAGCCGCCACCACAGATAATCCAGCGGCAACAACACCAGCACCGTCAAGGCCGCCAACCGCAGCAAAACCCGCGCCAGATGGCCCGCATTCTCGCCCGAAAGCCCCATCGCCACCACCAGAGGTGCGACCTGATACGGCAGCAGAACGGTGGAAAACCCCACCACCTGCGTCATCAACACGGCGGGAAGCTCAAACCCGCTGGCGTGCGCCAGACCCTGCGCCATCGGGGTCAGCACCGAGGGCACGCTTGGCACCGTCGTCAGCACCCCCGTCAGCATTGCCATCAGCGACAGGGCGGCAAAGTTCTCCGCTGTCGCCCCCGGATGCAGCGGCAGCACCGCCTGCAAGCCCTGCCCCACCAGATCCCCCAACCCCGAGGCATTGACCAACGCCCCAACCGCCAGCGCGCCCACCACGAACAGCAAAAGCCCGAAATCAACCGCCGCCTTGAACGCCTGCGCCGAGACCACGCCAAAGCCCGGGCTTAGCAACACCACCGCTGCCGCAAGCCCGACCCAAGCCGCATTCACCCCATGCACCGCATCCGTCATCCACAGCAGCAGCGTCACCAGCAGCACCCCAGCCACCCGGATCTGCGCCGCTTTGTCAGTCCCACCCGGCAGCGCCGCACTCTGCGTTGGATGCAGCGCCACCTCTGCCGGAAACATCCGCAACACCAGCCATGCCGTGGCCGCCGATTTCACCAGCCCCAGCACCGGGTAATGCAACAAAAGGTAATCCATATAGCCGAAATGTGCGCCGTAGATGGTCTCCGCCGCCCCCGACAGCACCATGTTGGGGATATTGGCGGGCAGGACCGCGAAACTTGGCATGTTGCACGCAACAGCCAGCGCCACCGCGATGCCAATCCGCCCGTTTGATCCGGGCGCAAACCCCGCCCGATCGGCCAAAGCCATGCCGATCGGCACCAGCACCACCGCCCGCCCCACCGACGAGGGCATGATGAAACCCAGCACCATCGCAACCACGGTCAGCCCGCAGATCATCCGGGCGTAGCTTCCGTCCAGCACCGGTGCCAGCACTTGCGCCAACACCGCACCCAACCCCGATGCGCTGATTGCAGCGCCAATCACAAATCCCGAAATGATCAGCCACACCGCGGTCGAGCCAAAGCCCGCAAACACCAGATCCGCCGGCGCAAGACCGAACACCAACACCACCGCAAACAGCACCAGACTGGCAAAGTAGCTGGGCACAACACCGCTGGCCCAGAACCCCAGCGTGACCAGAACCACCGCCAATATCCGCGCCTGCGCCACCGTCAGGCCCAAAGGTGCCCAAACTGCCAGTGCCAGCGCAAAAGCGATCAACACCGCCATCAGGGCTTGCTTGCCCGAAATTCCAACCCGCTGCATCCATCAGCCCCTCTCATTGCTGCAACCACCCTAGCCGCATTGGCGCGACTGCGTTAGACCAGCATCATGTCAAAACATATCGCTCAGACGCCAAAACATCCCCCCAGCGCCACCGGGTATCTGCACGACCCGGCACGGCCTATTCTTGCGCATGGCCGCACCATGCCGGCGCAAAGCGGCATCGCGCCGCACCACCATCCCCGCGCGCAGTTGTTGTGGGCGACCGCTGGCGTGCTTCGGGTTACAGCATCGGCCGAGACGTGGATTGTTCCCGCAAGCCACGCCGTCTGGGTGCCCGCCGATATGCCCCACAGCGTGCAATCGGATACCGAGGTGCACATCCGCAATCTCTACATCGACCCATCGCGTCCCTTGCGCGCCGACAATCACAGCTGCGCGGTGCTCAACCTCAGCGATCTGATGCGCGCGCTGATCCTGCGGCTGCACCGCGAAGATACCAGCGGCGCCTTCCCACCCCGCCTGCTGCGTTTGTGCGATGTGATCGCCGATGAGATCGAGGCATTGCCGCAAGCCCCGCTGCATTTGCCCGGCGGTCGGGACCCGCGCCTTTTGCGGATCACCCGCCACCTGATCAACCATCCGGATGAGGCGCGGCCTTTGCCCGAGCTTGCCCGCAACGCCGCCACCAGCCCGCGCAGCCTTGAACGCCTGTTTCGCCAAGAGACCGGCCTCAGCTATCGGCAATGGCGGGCGCGTCAACGCCTGCTGCTGGCCGTCGAGCGGCTAAGCCGCGGCGAAAGCAGCGCCACCATCGCCTACGCCTTGGGCTACCGCAGCCCCAGTGCCTTCACCGCCGCCTTCCGCGCAGCCTTCGGCACCCCGCCGCAAAGTTTTCTGAAATCTGAAACAACGCCATGACAGCGGCCCTGCCGCGCCAAACCACTAAAACTTATCTCAAATTTTTCATCTGTTCAAAAATATCCCACGGGGGACGCCGCATTGCGCCTGCGCAGTGCGGCGCGGGGGTGTGAAACCCCCGGCGCGCTCTCCGCCTGGGCCTACGCTATTCGCCCGGCAACTGCCGCACAGCCCCGGTCGCAGCCGAAGTTGCAAACAACCCATAAGCCCGCAACGCCTGCGACACCTTGCGCGCGCGCGGCTTGGCAGGCTTCCAGCCCTTGGCATCCTGCGCCGCCCGCCGCGCCGCAAGATCAGCCTCCGACACCGCCAGATGAATGGTGCGCGCCGGAATGTTGATCTCGATGCGGTCGCCTTCTTCCACCAAGCCGATCAACCCACCCGAGGCCGCTTCCGGCGACACATGCCCGATCGACAGACCCGAAGTCCCGCCCGAGAACCGCCCATCGGTCAGCAACGCGCAAGCTTTCCCAAGCCCTTTGGATTTCAGATACGAGGTCGGATACAGCATCTCCTGCATCCCCGGCCCGCCCTTCGGCCCCTCATAGCGGATCACCAGCACATCGCCTTCCTTGATCCAGTTCGACAAGATCGCCTCAACAGCCGCGTTCTGGCTTTCAAACACCCGCGCGGGGCCTGCGAACACCAAGATAGAATCGTCCACCCCAGCGGTTTTCACAATGCAACCCTCAGGCGCGATGTTGCCAGACAGCACCGCCAAACCACCATCCTTCGAGAACGGCGTTTTCGCCGAGCGGATCACGCCCTTCGCGCGGTCAGTGTCCAACTCGGCCCATTTCCGGCTCTGGCTGAACGCCACCTGCGTCGGAACCCCCCCGGGGGCCGCCAGGAACAACTCGCGCACTTCCGGATGGTTTGAGCGTGAGATATCCCAATGGTCAATCGCCGCCCCCAAGGTCGGCGCATGCACCGTCGGGCAATCGCGGTTCAGCAAGCCCGCCGCATCCAACTGCCCCAGGATCGCCATGATCCCGCCCGCGCGGTGCACGTCCTCCATATGAACGTCCTGCTTGGCTGGCGCCACCTTGCACAGCACCGGCACCTTGCGCGAAAGCGCATCGATGTCGGTCATGGTGAAATCGACACCACCCTCATGCGCGGCCGCCAGAATATGCAGCACGGTGTTGGTCGAACCACCCATCGCAATATCCAGCGCCATCGCATTCTCAAACGCGCCCTTGCTGGCAATATCGCGCGGCAACAGGCCCTTCTCGTTGCCCTCGTAATGCCGCTTGGTGATGTCAACGATCAACCGGCCGGCCTCCAGAAACAGCCCCTGCCGCGCCGAATGCGTCGCAAGCGTCGAGCCATTGCCCGGCAGCGACAGCCCCAAAGCCTCGGTCAGGCAGTTCATCGAATTGGCGGTGAACATCCCCGAACACGACCCGCAGGTCGGGCAAGCCGCAGCCTCGATCTTCGCCACGTCCTCGTCCGACACGGATTCGTCCGCCGCCGAAACCATCGCATCCACCAGATCGAGCGCCAATTCCTTGCCGTCGATCACCACCTTGCCAGCCTCCATCGGCCCGCCCGACACGAACACCACCGGAATGTTCAGCCGCATCGCCGCCATCAGCATGCCGGGGGTGATCTTGTCGCAGTTGGAAATGCACACCATCGCATCGGCGCAATGCGCGTTCACCATGTATTCGACGCTGTCCGCGATCAACTCGCGCGAGGGCAGCGAATAGAGCATCCCGTCATGCCCCATCGCAATGCCATCATCCACCGCGATGGTGTTGAATTCCTTCGCAACCCCGCCCGCACGCTCCACCTCGCGCGCCACCATCTGGCCAAGGTCTTTCAGATGCACATGCCCCGGCACGAACTGGGTAAACGAGTTCACAATCGCAATGATCGGCTTGCCGAAATCGCCATCCTTCATCCCCGTCGCCCGCCAAAGCCCGCGCGCCCCCGCCATATTGCGGCCGTGAGTGGTGGTTCTGGAACGATAAACAGGCATGGCTGATCCTCATAGCTTTAGCGTCCCGCAAGCGCGCAGGAACTCGGAGACCTTCATGCCCCCTGCCACCGCCCGCTTCAAGAGCGCAATCGCAAACGAAGCCACCCCCCGCCACAAATTTGCGCCCGTCGCGAACCCTGCCACCGCAGCGCACCCCCCACCCCCACGCCGCCCCGGACCTGATCCGGGGCCTCCCCACAAGCGCAACAAAGGGCAGCGCCCGACCTCGGAACGACGCGCCACCAGAAGTTCGACACCCTTCACCCCCTCATAACCACGCCGCCCCGGACCTGATCCGGGGCCTCACCCCAAGCGCAACACAGGGCAGCGCCCGACCTCAGAAAGACGCGCCAACCGAAATTCGACGCGCTCTATCCCTCACCCCCTCCCCCAGAATTTCTGCTGGCCCCCTTGGCAATCGCGCCCTCCCGCCGGGAGATCCCCTTTCGGGCGACGCGGCGCTGCCCGGCGGGCTTCGACTTTGGTTTCGGGCAAGGGGGGGCTCTGTTGCACAATTCGGCCTGAAATCGAGTTCCCCCTTCCCTTGGACGGACTCATCCCACGCGTTGAGTTTCAGGCGTTCCGAGAGCTGTGAAGCGGTTCAGGATTGCGGCCCGGATCTGTAG
>NKIU01000023.1 GCA_002256245.1 Pseudorhodobacter sp. PARRP1
GCAATGGCTATGGACTTACAACAACGACCGCCCGAACATGGGCATCGGCGGCATCACACCCGCACAGAAACTGAAAATGGCCGCGTAAGTTCTACGAATGCACCCCGTTAAAATTGGGGGGAATACCATTCGAAATCTCCTCGTTCATCTTGCCGAGAAAATTCTACTTATGCAGCCCCTTACTTTCGGGGGGGATTACCGGAGGAAGGTGGGGTGCAGGTGGCGCTTACATCCATGCTGGCCTTGGTTGTCCGAAACCAAGCGCACGGCGCGTTCGCGCAATTCGGGGGAAAACTTGTTCGTGGTCTCGCTCATGATGCTCCATCCTACTTAGAAGTTGGAGCCTCCGGCAAACCCGGAGCGGTTCACCTTGCGATCTTATCCGCTCTACAAATGCAGCGGGGCCGCCACCATAAGATACCATGATACGCCAGCATTAGACGGTGCCGCGACCGAAATTTCGTCGCGGGCTCAGAACAACCTATAGCTGTTGAGTCAAGCCGCAGGCAAAAGGATCGAGACCGATGTCCCCTTTTCGGATGTTGCAATAGTCAAGCCCCCACCCAACTCCTTGGATACACCCAAAGCCATAGGAAGCCCCAGCCCTGTACCTTTGCCAACGGGTTTTGTAGTGAAGAAAGGTTCGAGCACCTTGGGCAGAATATCGTTCGGGATCCCTCCGCCTTCATCCTGCACTTTGATCTGCACGTAAGTATCCGCAGCTAGACGCGATCCGTCCGCAAGATCTAGAGCCTTGGTCAGTCGCACAACTTCGGTTGAGAGCGTTAGTTCTCCGCCTCCTTGCATCGCGTCGACCGCATTTACCACCAAATTGATGAGTGCAGACAATAGTTGGGCTCGATCCGCCATGAAACCCTGCTTGTCGGACCCCTGTTCCACCTTAATCGAGATTGAGGTCGGGATAAGTCGTCTGGTAAGTGTTACGAGCCCATCAAGAATTTCTGCGCTTTCTTGATGTGTCAAAGATAGGCGATCTTTGCGTGCGAAGGTCAGCAACTGCTTGACTGTTCTTGCAGCCTGCTTAGCCGCCACCGACGCCTCGTTGATTGATGCGCTTCTCTCTCCCGGATCTTCGACGAGTTCCAAGAGTTCCAAATGGCCAAGAATGGCGGTCAAATTGTTATTGAAGTCGTGCGCGACGCCCCCAGCCAAACGCCCAATCGCAGCCAGCTTTTCGGATTGCAGCGAGCGTAGATTGGCTTCGGCGGCTTCAACGCGCAGTTGGCGCGACAACCTTGCAGCCTCGACAAAATAGTACAGCAGCGCTGCTCCAGATGCGAGCAGGCCGACCTTGGCGAACGGATCGGTGAACTGTGGAATTAATCTCAGGAAGACCACAGATATGACTATCGCGACAACTACCACTTCGCCATAAACCATGATCGGCGCGCTGTCGCTACGCCGAACCAGAAAGACGAGGATGCAGCCTACCAAAGCGGCACCGCAAATCGACAAAGCCCGGTCGTTTTCACAGATCATCAGAGCGGGCATCCAAAGGAAGCTGGCCATTAGGATCAGGAACAGCAACCCAGAAACCGTTTCGTCCCCTTGTGTCGCCCGCGGTATCCTTGTTTTTAGAAAAAAGTAATAGGTTGCCTGAGCGACAAGAAAACCAGCAGTCCAAGCCCAAGCGATTTTCCAACCGGTGTAGCCGTAGAGTATGCCACTTCCCACGATCACGCCAAGAATTCTCACTGTCACTTCTCGAGGGTCGCCATACTCCACTCGAAAAAGACGATCTAGCTCTTCTGAAGGGTTGGATTGGCTAGGCAATTGGTTGGTCCCCCTGAGCTCTATGCAATCAGTCGGGTGAACCAGCAAACCACCCGCAAAAGTCTAAAAGAATATCATTAATGCCCTTCTCAAAAACAAGCGAGCAAATTTCAGGGAAAAAGCAAGAGATGTCTTTTGCCATGGCTGAGCGAGGTGTCCCGGCATGATCCGAGCATATTCATATGCAACGTCGGCTCAACAGACTTGACTGGGGTAGCGCATGCATCAGATTCCGGGTTCAGCGCACCCCGTTGGTCTTTGCCTTCAGATCAGTGTGATGTGTGCCATCCGGTCAAGGCCGTCTGTGGAACGGAAAGTTAGATCTGACTCTCCAGTTGCAAGAAATCGTTAACGTTGTCGGATTAGCTATTAGACTGGGAACAAAGCTACGAGGTAGAACATGAAAGAGTCAGAGTGGATGTGGGAGGTCTTGACTCGCATGGAGGAAGACGCGCGTTCTTGGGGATGGAACGACATGATCGACCAGATAAATGTTATAAGGCGTGTCCTGACAGCAGAGGCTTCCGGGCGGCCCATCGATAAACTCTGCAATGTCGTGCATGTCCGCTTCAGGCATCTTCGCCCAACCTATGTCATGGGAGGTACGAGCTACTGAAAAACTGTAAGCGGTCGCTGGATAGCACGGTCGCGTTATCTTGATCGCGTGAAGTTCCATGGCAGCAGCTCGTCGCGGCGGCTTTGCGCGTGGCCGTTGGCGATGGCTGTCAGGGTGGCCTTGAGATAGGCGAAGGGCTCGATGCGGTTGATCTTTCAGGTTTCGATCATCGAAGCGATGCGGCCCCAGGCGAAACCGCCCTCGTCATGACCAGCGAAGAGCGCTTTTTTGCGATTGAGAGCGATCGGGCGGATCAGGTTTTCGACCCTGTTGGAGTCGATCTCGACGCGGCCGTCGGTCAGGAAGGTTTGCAACCCATCCCAGTGATTATGGATGTAGGTCAGCTTTTCGCCTAGCCGGGAATTCGCGGAGATTTTGCGGCGCTGCGCCTGAAGCCAGTCGCCGAAGGCGGCCACCAGCGGCGCGGAGCGGGCTTGGTAGGCAGAGAGGCGCTAACCTCGTGAGATGCCCCTGATGTCGGCTTCGATGGTGTAGAACTCTGCGATGCGGCGCAGGCCTTCGGCGGCGATCTCGGAGCCGTCGCGGTCGAAATGTCCTTGAGTTTGCGACGCGCATGCGCCCAGCAATGTGCCACCCAAAGGGGCGACCGCCCTTGCGGGACGCTTTGGTCAGGCGGTTGTTCCCGATGTAGCCATCCACCTGCAGGATGCCATCAAAGCCGGCGAGGAAGGTTTCGGCATTCTCGCCCGCGCGGCCGGGGGCATAGAAGTAGACCACGCGGGGCGGGTCATCGCCGCCCCAAGGTCGGTCATCGCGGGCCATTGCCCAGAGGTATCCGGTCTTTGTCACGCCGCGCCCCGGGTCAAGCACCAGGGCAGTGGTTTCATCCATGAACAGCTTGGATGAACGCTTCAGATGTTCGGCCAACCGATCCACCACGGGCTTCAGGTGGAACGCGGCCTTGCCGACCCAATTGGCCAAGACCGCGCGGTGCAGATCAAGGCCCGCACGGGCGAGCATCCGACAATCCCGAGATACATGTGGAAATGAACAAGATCGTCGAGAAGCTGCGTCGGTTTGGGCACCGAAAGCCTTCAGGAACCGCATCTTGGCCTCCACGCGTCTGCTGGCGTGGTATCCGTTTCACCGCTTCCAAAATGCCCGACCATAGTGAGGTTTCGTTGCGCGCCTTGGCAGCCGGGCAGTCTTCTTTCCACGGTCTGCCGTTGAGTCGCAGAGCTTCAGTTATATCCCAAACTTCTGGGTCCGTTGACGTGCCAAATTCCAGCGTTTCCACTTCCATTTCATCAGGAGGCCATCATAATAAACCGTTATTTTCTTGAAATATGAGATGTATGCACTGCTTACGGACGACCGGGTGGGGGTAGGTCACATCCTGATGGCGGTGCATCCTCCAAAACGCGACCATTGCGGTAGCGGCCATTTGGCTTGATCAAGCGGCGACGAAGCATCTGCTGAATTAACTTAACGCTCTGTTAACTATTCTTCGCCACAATGGTTAACGGAGAGCCGGAATGGAGATTTGGACAATGCGCATTCTATTGGTGGAAGACGATCCTAGAACCTCGAGCAGCATCGAAATGATGATGACTCGAGCAAGCTTGAAAGCTGATTGCGTGTATCTCGGGGAAGAGGGTATCGATTTTGCGAAGTTGTATAACTACGACTTGATTGTGTTGGATCTGAGTCTGCCGGACATGTCGGGTCACGATGTGCTCCGGCACCTTCGTCAAGCTCGAGTCGAAACACCAATTTTGATTCTTTCAGGATCTGACGATATTGATGATCGAATCAAAGGCTTCGGCTTCGGAGCCGATGACTACATGTCTAAACCGTTTAATCGTGAAGAGTTGGTTGCCCGTATCAAGGCTATCATCCGGCGTTATAAGGGGCATGCCCAACCCCTGATACGCATCGGCAAGATTCTGGTTGATCTCGAAGCCAAGACGGTCGAAATTGATGGCGTCAAATTGAGGGTTACAAGTAAAGAATATCAGATTTTGGAGCTTCTTGCTCTCCGGCGAGGAGCCACCCTCACGAAAGAGGCATTTATGAACCACCTTTACGGTGGCATGGACGAACCGGAGACGAAAATCATTGACGTTTTCATCTGTAAGCTTCGCAAGAAGCTGTCTGATGCGACCGGGGGACAGAGTTACATCGAAACCGTGTGGGGCCGAGGCTATGCAATGCGGGATCCCGGCACAATCGAAAATCCCCTGCAGATTCCCGCTTAGCAGGACTGGCAACAATTGACAAATTAAAGGTGATGGCGATCCTATATCTGTAATAGACTAGGGCGTAGGAACAGTTGCTTCATTGCATTTAACAGATCATATATTCACTCTAGAAAATCAGTTTAAAGTAATGTGGAATGCATGAACGAAATTTATGTTTTGAAGTTGCGGCCGCAATACGATGTAGTTGGAATGCGTCGAGTGAATTTAATTTTTCGTTCTACAATATCAGGCAAGTGTGCTAGATTTTCTCATCCTGAAATGTGAGTCGAAATGGATGATCTAACTCTTGGACTTGAAGATCCAGCTGCATACTGGCACGCTGTCGTGAAATCTGCCTCCCTTGGGGTTTGGGACTACAACTTGATTACTGGCGAAAAGCGGTATTCGTCGATCTGGCGCAAAATTCGCCATTTATCGCCAACTGATCCACTTCCGTTGAACGACGAGGAATGGTTTTCTTCTATTCACCCTGACGATGTTGGCGTTGCCAGATACAACACGGAATTGATCAACCAAGGTTTGGCAGA
>NKIU01000024.1 GCA_002256245.1 Pseudorhodobacter sp. PARRP1
CCGAACGCACCCGGTGATGTCAGACCGTCTTTGGGCCTGCGGGTTCCTGTCAGCGCGGGGGATGGTCCCTCGCCTCCCAGCAGGAGCCAAAACAGATGTCCCGCAAAGATGCACACGCCTTCGCCGCAAGCCTCGCTGCCACGCTCATGGTTTCGATCGTCGTCTTTCAGGCAGGGGATGGAACGTTTGGTACTGTCCCCGCCGATGAAATCGACGGCGACGAGGTTCAGGTGCTTTTTGAGATCGACCCGTGGGCGTAATGCCCACGGTCGTTAAGAAGGCGCGTGCACGGCGCGAACGCGCCTCCGGGCCTTTCGCATGTCTCTCCTCAAGAGCCTGACAGGCACAAGGCGCCGACGGCGTGTCGGCATCCCGAAATCCAAGAAATGGAAACGCGCATGGCTGCGTCTTAACTCCTTAGCGCGGTGCTAAGCTGGGTGCCACGTATTGGCGGTCAGTTGACTGCCAGGTCCTCAGGCGATTTGCCTGCATCAAGGGCTGCGACAAACCACAGCGGCTTGCGCCCACGGCCTGACCAGGAGAGGGCCGCGTTTTCTGGATGGCGATATTTCGCGGCGGCGGGCGCACGGCTGGGTTTCACCTCGGTGCCGACCAGTTCGGCAAGAGAATAGCCCATCTCTTTTGCAATGATCTCGAGCTTGCTGCGGGCATCGCTTTTCTGCCGGTCCTCAAATGTGGAAATTGCCTTGGCCAGATCCTTCTGTAGGCTCTTGAGCTCTTTGAGCGACAGTGTCTCGACGTCGAATTCAGCCATGGGTGCCTCGTGTCCAAAATGATGCCCTTGGGATAGCCGTCACGGCGCCGGATCGCAACTCCGATCGGTGAACGGGTTCAGCTTTGCTTTCAGCCAGATCTCCATTGGCCGCATCCTGAACCGCTCTGCCCACGCCGTGGATCGGCCAGTTGCGTTCGAAGCACAGTTGGCGCTGTCGCACGCGGCCTGGCTGGTCACCTACTGGCTGGCGGGCTGACTTGTGTCCAGCTACGGCCTGCCGCAAGCAGCTCTCGGGCTTGCCGCACTGGGCGTGGTTGCAATGATCGCAGTCGTCCGGCTGTGGCCCGCGACCGACCCGGTTGAGCTGCCACATTCGCACCCCGATCACCCGCACATGCGCGAGCATGCCGGTGTCGAACACTGCCACGCGCTGATGATCGACGAGGTGCACCGCCGCTGGCCACGCGCCGCGGCGTCCCTTCATCCCGTTAAAGAGTCACGGGCCTCAGCTGGAGCGTGTTGGCGACGACCGACACCGATGACAGGCTCATCGCGGCTGCTGCTATCGTCGGCGAAAGCAGTGTACCGGTCAGCGCGTAAGCCTTTGCGTATCGGAACATATGTGATGTCTGCTCACCAGACTTGGTTTGGCCTTTCGATCTGCCGCCCAGCAAGCAGGTAGGGATATGTGAGCTAAATAGGGATGTCTGGTGTTGCGGTGTTGGGACAATGGTCTGTCCTGAATGTGCAGGCATAAGAGGAAGATCCCGCAAATTTTCTGCGCCACCAGCAATCGCCACATGCCCAATTCACCGCGGTGCTTGAATGTAGATCTTTAACCAAAACATAAAAAAAATCGTCAGTTTAACCAAGGATTAGGGCGCTGAGATGCAAATGATACTAGGGGCACATGATGCCGCATTATTTCTTTCGGGATGCAGCCTATGTCTGTTCAAAGACAAGATATTCAGATTCCAAATTGGATGTGCGCTTTTTGGCTACCCTGCGATTTGTCGGGGAGTCTGTAAATGGCCTCGATCAACGGGACCACGGGTAACGATACCCTTAATGGCACGATCTTTGCAGACTCGGTTTATGGTGGCGCAGGTAATGACACGCTGAATGGCGGCCTAGGCACTGACACAAATTATGGTGGTGACGGTAATGACGTCATTTATTCCGGTGGGGATGCCACATGGGATGACAGCTATGGCGGGCTGGGCGACGACACGATTTACGGCGGGGCAGGGTTCGAGGGCGACTACGCTTGGGGCGACGCGGGAAATGACAGTATCGTCATGGGGTCCGATAACAACCAGATCTATGGCGGCGGCGACAATGACACGATTTATGCCGGGGGCGGTCAGGACAGCATCTGGGGTGACACAGGGAACGATTCTGCATATGGCGGATCGGGCAACGACTATGCCGTGATGGGCGACGGCAACGATACTTTTGGCGACTGGAACTCGGACGACGGCAACGACACGGTCTACGGCGGTAACGGCAACGACATGTTGATTGGCGCTAGCGGCGACGATCAAGTCTACGGTGATGCGGGTGATGATACGTTGTCCGGCGGGGCAGGTGCCGACACTGTCTATGGTGGCACAGGCAACGATTTGTTCTTCGTTACAGAGGATCACAACACCGACGTCCTGAACGGCAGCGACGAGGCAGGCGACAATGACGCTGTTTCCTTCGGAAACTGGATTGGCACAAATGGTGTAACTGTAACGCTGACAGGCAGCGGTGCTGGCACTTATGATTACAACGGCGTAGGCGACGCGTCCGGCAGCTTTACGGGCATCGAAGCGATTGATGCGACCAATTACGCCGACAGCATCTATGGCGGTGCTGATACGGCGGGCATGTCCTATGTCGGCAATGCGGGCAATGACAGCATCATTGGTGGCACAGGCAATGACAGCATCTTTGGCGGTACTGGCGATGACACGTTGGGCAGCGGTGCGGTTTCGGGCAGCGATCAAATCTATGGCGGCACCGGGAATGATGTGGTGCTCGGTTCGGCCGGGGCAGATACGGTCTATGGGGAAGATGGCAATGACCGGATCGAAGGGGCTGGTGGTGCGGACCTGATTTATGGTGGCGCAGGAGATGATACCGTTGTCGGTTTTGACGCGCTCAATCTAATCGGCGGCGGCACCGCGGTCGATATCGACGATGCGGCGGCCAACACCCTGCTCGGCGATGCGGGCAATGACCTGGTGCTGGGCGGATCAGGGGCCGAGTTCCTTTATGGTGGTGATGGCAATGACACGTTAAATGGCGGGGCCGGCAATGATCTGCTGGATGGTGGTCTTGGCAATGACAGCATGGTGGGCGGCACAGGAGATGACACCTTTGTCGGTAGTGCGGGCAACGATACGTTCCAAGGCGATACGGGCCAAGACAATATCGACTATTCTGCCTCGTCATCCGGGGTCACGGTCAACCTTGCCACCAACACCCTGACAGGGGGCGATGCGACCGGGGATGTGATAGCATCGGGTATCGACGGGGTGATCGGATCGGCCTTTGCCGACAGTTTGACCGGGGCGGATGGACAAAGCACGGTACTTGGGGATGCCTATACCACGCAGTTTTATGGGAATGCCGGGAATGACACGCTGTCGGGCGCAGGTGGCAATGATTTGTTGTACGGCGGGGCAGATCAGGACCTGATTTATGGCGGCACCGGGGACGATACTCTGGCGGGTGATGCTGGCAATGACACGCTCGATGGCGGCACCGGCAACGACCAGTTGTTCGGCGGCACCGGCAATGACACGCTGGATGGCGGCACCGGCAACGATATCCTGCAAGGCGGCGACGGCGACGATACCTTCCTGCTGTCGGGCACCTTCGGCAATGACACCATCACCGGCGGCGAGGCGGGTGAGACCAATGGCGATCTGCTGAACGCCAGCGGCACCACCGCCAACACCACGCTGAACCTTTCGGGCCCCGAGGCGGGCACGATCAGCGATGGCACCTCGACCACGACCTTCAGCGAGATTGAGCGGTTTCAACTAGGCTCCGGCAACGACACCGTTCTGGGCGGCGCGGGCAACGACTCGGTCGATGGCGGTGCGGGCAACGATTCCATGGCGGGCGGCGCGGGCAACGACACGCTTGCGGGCGGGGCTGGCAATGACAGCCTTTTCGGCGGCACCGGCAACAACCAGCTGTTCGGCGGCGATGGCGTTGATTATTTCGGCGTCTCTACCGCAGATTCCGGCACCACGATTATCCAAGGTGGTGAGGGCGGCACCGACACCGGTGACCAGATCGCCTTTTCTGGTGCTGATGCTGTCACAGTCGTTTTCACGGGTAATGAGGCTGGGACCTTTAGCGGCGGCAATCACAGCGGCAGCTTCAGCCAAATCGAAGTCATCACTTCGGGCAGCGGCAACGACAGTTTCGATGCGACGGCGACAACCAGCGGGCTTTATATCGGCGCGGGCGCGGGTGACGACAGTATTTTCATGGGGTCCGGTAATGATACCGTCTATGGCGGGACCGGGGCCGATACGATCAGGGGCGG
>NKIU01000015.1 GCA_002256245.1 Pseudorhodobacter sp. PARRP1
ATGTCGATATGCTCGGAAAGCCTGGCAAGATCATTCAGCCGCAGCCGTGTTGCATCGATCATCAGATTGATGCGAGATGGAATGAGACCTTGTCCGGGGCAAGAAAACAGATCCGCGCGCTGCTGCATGCTGCTGAACAGCTGAGCAAACCGGGTGGGCGTGTCGCTCTCAATCAGCAAACGTGTCAGCACGCCGATCCGCTTCAGCGGCAGATCTTCGCGGCGGGAAACCCCGGCCCGCTGCAGATCGCAAAGATCGCCGAGCACCTGCTCGCGGGCGCGTTCTGCATCAACAAACCAGCCGTCGAACGCGAGGTCAAAGGCACCTGCATGCTCGAGATCACGCTCGGCCTCGATGTAGGCCGACAGGTCTTGCAGGACAGCAATGAAGCATTGCGAGATAGGTGTATGCTGGAATGCCGCGACCGCTTCCGAAATGCGGATTGGCATAGTAGAAGTATAGTCAGCCATAATTGGTCTCCTAAGGATCAGTTCTGGTTAGGGCCAGGCAGGGGCGTAGGACCCCTTGCCTGTGTCCGTATTATATGACACCATTAAACCATAAATCAAGAGATGATTAGGAACGATGGAAAAAAAACGCGGCCGTCCATCAGTGGACACCGAAGCTGTGAATCTGCGAGTTTCGCGTGATCTGATAGCAGCTATAGATGATCGCCGCCGGTCAGAGCCTGATTTACCGACGCGGCCAGAAATGATCCGCCGAGCTCTGCTCCAATGGTTGGAGCTAACCGGGTCAGATACCTGACTTGACAGGGCGGTCATCGCTAGCGCCCGGCGATCAAGCTAATTAATTCCAAGATAATCGAAAAAAAATAGGTCATCCCTCTGCCCCCGCGGGTGGGTCCAGCAGGCTGCTGGTCGAAGGCGGAGAGGTGAGGGGTTGCACCCGAAATCTATCCGGCAAGAGGGATCCGAAGGGGGACCCCTTTGAGAGATCACCGGCACGGGCGCTTGCGCCTCGGGTTGGTGATCGATGGCAAGGATGGCAACGCCATACGCGCAGTTGGCTCGATAATAGATGCAGCGCATATTATCGAGCCGACGGAGCGCCCCCCCGGCGTTAGGGGCAGACGAGGTAGCTTTAGCTACCTACAGTCTGTCATTATGGGTAGCTTCTCTACTCTGAATATTCGAAATACTATAATACAAACAATGCCATAAGTTTGAGTTGTCCACAATATTCGACAACGAAACCCGGGAACACGCTGCGGATTTCCCCTAGGCCAACATAAGTGGGCTGCCATGCACCGGAAAGGGAACCGCGCCATGGCCTACCAGTTCGTCCACATCCAGACTTATTGCCCGAAGTTGACTAAGGTAACCGGCACCGAAGACCAATATAATAGCACTGAACAGGTCTTTGGCGAGGCAGAGCGCGATCCTCGCTATTCTGGTCACGTCGGTGATGAACGCAGCATTCTCGAGTTCGATCGCTTCGGCGCCATTTCCATTGCTGAGCTGCGTCAGCTTCATGACGAGCGCCGGGCAGCCATTCGGGAAACCGTCCAGCAGAAGGACGGCGGCCACTACGTGCGGAGTCTAAAATCTGATTTCCCGACAGTCTATACTGAGATCCACTCCCACCCGACGACGGTAGAGGAATACAACGACGCGCCAGTTGAAGATCGGGCGCGGGTGGACAGCTGGATCGCTGCGGCCGTGACCGATTTCCGCAAGCGCATGCCCCCAAGTGTTAAATATTCCGTGGTTATGCACTTCGACGAGGAGCATATCCATTTCCACATTCTGGCCATCAACCTCGACGACCCGAAGCTGAGCGCGAACAAATTGCATGTCGGTAAGGTGGCGGCCGAGGAGTGGCGACAGGAGCATGGGAACGCGGAGACGCTGGAAGGGCTTCCTCGGCCACAGGCGCTGGATCGTCCAAACAAGCCGAAGCAGCCGAAACCGAGCAAAAACCGGGTGACGCAGGGGAAGCGTGCCGCCGAACATGCCGCGGCAATCGCCGCATGGGAGAAAGAATGCGCCCGTATCGAGGCGGCAAATGAAGCGGCGATGGCGGATTGGAAAGTCGAGAACAACACTTTCCTGCGGGCGGCCCGAAAGGATCGCAAGGCCAAGGTAGATGACGTTGCGGTGTATGAGGCGGCAATGGTCGCCTTTCAGGACCGCTACCACGAGGCCGTCGGCAAACCTTGTGGTTTGTTGCGCGTTGGGCCTCGGGCCGAACGTCTGCCGACGAAACAATACGCAGACCGTAAGAAGCAAGCCCGGGTGTTGGCGGAGCAGGCTGCAATGCTGACTTGCACAGCCCAGGAACTCCAGGCTCAGAAGGCGGTTCTCGACAATCGTGAGCGCACTCTTACTTGGCGCGCCGAGGAGATCGAGGAAGAGGGGGAAGCTCTCGCCGTCGCGGAGAAAGCGCTGGCTTGTCGCGAGGCGGCGGTGGCGGAGCGGCAGGTGGCCACTCAGGCATATGAGGCCGCGCTCGCAGGCAGAGAGGATTCAATTAAGAAGCAAGAATACGGGTTGGGGCAAAGGTTGGAGGCGCACGCCGATCGGGAGGCTGTTCAGGACAGGGAGATGACGGCCATTGAGATGGAGCGCAATGACCTTGAGCGCGAGCGGGACACGTTTAATCAGGACATCATCCATCGAACGGCAGAACTGGACGCGCGCGCACGGGCTGTGGCGGCCGCGGAATCCGAGGTATCGAATGCGGTGGCTGTCATTGGCGATCTGGTTGGGCAGATGGAAAAGGGCGAGATCATCGCCCATGGCGGCGAGATCCGCCTGAGTCGAATTCCGGATTTGCTGCGGCACATGCTGGGCGTGGCCCCGGCCAGTCGCACGCCGGTCCAGATGCTGGTCACGCGCTTTGTCGACCTCTTGAGGCGAGCGGTCACTGCCATCGGCGGAGGGCCAGAAGTAAAGCCCGCCGTGCCTGACGATCGCCCGGGGATGTGAACGGGTGCTTTTACCTGTCGGTCGGTCGAATTTTGGGGATAAGCTACTGACACAAGGCACTTAGTTCGCGCTGCTTACCTTGGCCTCTAATATAATGGCAGAGCAAGTTAAGGAGAAATTATGCACTTTCATTTGATCACCAACGACGAACGCCGCGCTTTTGAATCGGAGTGGAGGGCAGCGGAGATGGCAGCTGATGAGCGCTGGAATCGGCTTGCTGGCGGCTATGCGGTTGATGTCCGGACGCTTTATGCCCTTTCGACAAGTAGCAGTGGGGCAGGGCAGATCGCGGGAGACCTGTTGCGCGCCTTGCATCGTAAAAGCGGCAGCATCGAACTGTTCGAACTGCGCCATCTCGACGCCGACAACCTGGCGGCGGCTCTGAGGCTGATCGACTGCGCCGCCTCGCCCTCGATCATTCCGGACGCTGGGTTGACGGCCGGGCCTGAGGGTGAGCCGCTGCTGACCGCTGGTCAGGTTGCCGCACTTGTCGGGGATACTTGACGACTACCGCCCGAGTATCGCGATGTGATCGGGCAAAGCGGCGGCTTGCCGCGCTCGCGCCATCGGATACTCTGATGAGAGAGCCGCTCACCGTGGCTCTCGACTACACAGGGAAGGCTCACCATGCATGTGGCATCGCTGCTTCACACTAAGATGTTTCAGATCCGCATCGGCGGCGTCCCCGCGACGCTGGACGCGTTGTTCCCCGGATGGAATGAACTCGACCGTTTCGGGTTGGTGATCGACGAGCCTTTGGGCGGCGTCGGTGCCACGCATCTGCTGCAATGTGCGATGATGGCCTATTACGATGCCAAGCCTGCGCGCCGCGCCAGCCGCGCGGTCTACCCCGAAATCTATGCTTTCCACGTCGGCCAGAGCCACGGGGCCCATGCGCCCTACGATTTCTGGCCGGCCCGGCGTGAGGTGATCCTGCGCACCGATGATCACCGCGAGGTGCTGGATGCGATCAACGACCGCGGCATCACCCGCCTTGCCGTCCCCGACCGCCCCCTGCGTGAGGTCATTCATCGCCCAAAAGAAGTGGAGGCCGCGCTCGACCGCATTGCTTCGGCTTTCGTCTACAGAGCTGCGGGACGACTGGAGGGCGGCGAAGTGGAGATCGCGGGCACCGACAAGCGCACCGAGTTCAACCCGACGCAAGCTCTGCGTCCAGTTGCCGAGATCGTCAACATCCGCCGCGCGCCCGGTGCCGTCTCTTCCAGCGGTATCCCGATCAAAGAGGCCGATGACGACTACGCCCGCTGGATCGTCGCATGCGATGCAGAAATCACCTCCGGCGACCGCCAACGGGCGCTGGAGATCCGCCAGAGCTTACGCTCGCCCGAAGGGTTGACGACGGAGACCTACCGACGGGTCGAGGTGGCCGAGGCGCTGAAACGCCTCGCTTCGGCCGGGCTGTGCCGGCGCGCTGACGCAGCGGAGTGAGGGACGCGCTGAAGGCAAACCTAGGGGTTTTGCCTTTACTGTGAGGTGCTGGAGGAGGTCAGCTTTCACTGGCCCGCATATAGCGATGTCATGATGCGTCTGAACTCGGCGCAGCAGCCATGTGGGAATCCTACAGTTGATCCGATTAGCCGTTGCCGGATCACATGTGCCCCGTTTAGTATCTATAAATTAAGGATAATTCGATTTGCGCCTATCTTGGCGCTTGGCGTGGTTAGGAGGTGGATCATATGGAGAAGGGATCTCTTAGCGAACGCGACATTTGCACCAAGTTCATCACTCCCGCGCTTCGGCGTGCCGGCTGGGACGAAATATCTCAGATCCGCGAAGAGGTCAGCTTCACCAAAGGCCGGATCATCGTGCGTGGCAAGTTGGTGAGCCGGGGAAAAGGCAAGCGCGCCGACTACATTCTGTCAGTAAAACCAAACATCCCGATCGCGCTGATTGAGGCGAAGGAGAATACTCAGGCCGTCGGCGCTGGTCTGCAACAAGGCTTGGAATATGCCGAGACGTTGGACATACCCTTCGTGTTTTCGTCGAATGGCGATGGCTTTGTTTTTCATGACCGGACCGGCATGAGCCCTGCACCCGAGGTCACTCTGAGCTTGGACCAATTTCCTTCGCCTGCCGATCTGTGGGCGCGGTATCGCGCGTGGAAGGGTTTGTCGGATGCCGCGTCGGCGATTGCTCTACAAGATTACTTCGATGACGGCAGCGGTAAGGCACCGCGCTACTACCAGATCAACGCCGTTAACTCCGCCATCGAGGCCATCGCCAAGGGTCAGGACCGTGTCCTTCTGGTGATGGCTACCGGCACCGGCAAGACCTACACCGCGTTCCAGATCATCTGGCGGCTTTGGAGGGCGGGCCAGAAGAAGCGCATTCTGTTTCTTGCCGATCGCAATGTGCTGATCGATCAGACCATGGTGAACGACTTTCGTCCCTTCGCGGGCAATATGGCCAAGCTGTCGACACAGGCAAAAACCATTGAACGCGCTGATGGCACCTCAACCGACGTGACGCTAGCGCTGGACAAACGCCGCAGGATCGACACGTCCTATGAAATCTATCTCGGACTCTATCAGGCCATCACCGGCCCGGACGAAAGCCAGAAACTTTACAAAGAGTTTTCACGGGATTTCTTCGATCTGATCGTGATCGACGAGTGCCACCGTGGCAGCGCTGCGGACGATTCCGCTTGGCGCGAAATCCTCGATCACTTCACCACGGCCACCCAGATCGGCCTGACCGCCACGCCGAAAGAGACAGAATACGCCTCCAATATCGATTACTTCGGTGCGCCGGTTTACAGCTATTCGCTGAAGCAGGGCATCCGCGATGGCTTCCTTGCACCCTACAAGGTGATCAAGGTCCACATTGATCGCGATGTGCAGGGCTATCGGCCCGTCCAAGGGCAACTCGACCGCGACGGCGAAGAGGTCGAAGATCGCATCTACAACACCAAGGATTTCGACCGCACGCTGGTGTTGGATGATCGCACCAGGCTGGTCGCCCAGAAGGTGACGGAGTTCCTGAAGCAAAGCGGCGATCGGATGGCCAAGACCATCATCTTCTGTGTCGATCAGGAACACGCCGCCCGCATGCGTCAGGCGCTGATCAATGAAAACGCCGATCTAGCGGCGCAAAACCACCGCTACGTCATGCGTATCACCGGCAATGATAAAGAGGGCCTTGATCAACTTGGAAATTTCATAGACCCTGAGGCCGCATATCCGGTCATTGTGACGACATCGCGGCTGCTTTCCACCGGTGTCGATGCGCAGACTTGCCGCCTGATCGTGCTGGATCGCGATGTCGGGTCTATGACCGAGTTCAAGCAGATCATCGGACGTGGCACCCGTGTTCACGAAGATACTCAGAAGCTTTTCTTCACCGTTATGGATTTCCGCGGCGCGACCAGTCATTTCGCTGACCCGGAGTTTGATGGCGAGCCAGTGCAGATTTACCAGCCCGGACCGGATGATCCGATAACGCCGCCGGAGGATATTCCGCAGGTGGGTGAAGATGGTGAGCCGCTTTCGCCGGAACCGGGTCGCGATGAAACAGTGCTGACTGATCCCGAGGACCCGTTTGGCGGCACGACCGGCGGCAATGCTGTCCGCAAGGTCTATGTCGATGGAATAGGCGCCCTGATCGTGGCCGAACGGATCGAGTATCTGGATGAGAACGGCAAACTGGTCACAGAATCCCTGCGCGACTACACCCGGAAGGCATTGCAAAAGCAGTTCACCAGCCTTGATGCGTTCCTAAAACGCTGGAATGGCGAATTGCGCAAGGATGCAGTGTTTGAAGAACTGGAAGCCGAAGGCCTGCCGATTGATTTTATCGCAGCCGAACTTGGCAAGGATCTCGATCCCTTCGATCTGATCTGCCACATCGCTTTTGATGCAAAACCGCTGACCCGGCGTGAACGAGCCGAAAGCGTCAAGAAACGCGATGTGTTCACCAAATACGGACCTCGGGCGCGAGCGGTTCTGGAAGCCTTGCTTGAAAAATATGCCGACGAAGGCGTAATGCACCTCGACGACCCGGGCGTCCTCAAGATTGCGCCCTTCAGCGGCATGGGAAGTGTGGTTGAACTCATCCGCGCTTTCGGGGGGAAACCCGGGTTCGAACAAGCCGTTCACGATCTGCAAACTGCCATTTATCAGGAAACCGCATAGCCCATGTCCGTCCGCACCCTCGTAAAATCCATTCAAGACATCATGCGCAAGGATACCGGAGTTGATGGCGATGCGCAGCGCATCAGCCAGCTGTGCTGGATGTTCTTCCTCAAGATCATCGATGATCAGGATCAGGAACTGGAACTTACCAAGGACGGCTACACCTCGCCCATCCCGGCCGACCTGCAGTGGCGGGCCTGGGCGGCGGACCCGGAAGGAATCACTGGCGATGCTTTGCTGGGTTTTGTGAACAACACCCTGTTCGCGAAACTCAAATCCTTGCCCACTGCTGCAGGCCCGCGCGCCAAGGTCGTCCGCGATGTGTTCGAAGACGCCTATAACTACATGAAATCCGGCCAGCTGATGCGGCAGATGATCAACAAGATCAACGAGGTCGATTTCAACAACTTGACCGAACGCCAGCACTTCGGCGACATCTACGAACAGATCCTGAATGACCTGCAAAACGCCGGAAACGCGGGCGAATACTACACGCCCCGCGCCGTCACCGCCTTTATGGTGCAGCAGATCGACCCCAAGCCCGGCGAGATACTGTTCGATCCCGCCTGCGGCACCGGCGGCTTTCTGACCTGCGCCATGCGCCACATGCGCGAGTATTACGTCAAACGGCCCGAGCATGAGGCGCTGATGCAGGCATCCCTCCGCGCGGTGGAAAAGAAACCGCTGCCCCACATGCTCTGCGTCACCAACATGCTCCTGAACGGGGTTGAAGAACCCGACTTCGTCCGCCACGACAACACGCTTGCCCGCCCTCTGGTCAGCTGGACCCGGGATGAACGCGTTGACGTCGTCCTGACCAACCCGCCCTTTGGCGGCAAGGAAGAAGACGGGATCGAAGGCAACTTTCCCACCTTCCGCACCCGCGAAACCGCCGATCTGTTCCTCGCCCTGATCATCCGCCTTTTGAAACACGGTGGCCGCGCCGCCGTGGTGCTGCCCGACGGGTCCCTGTTCGGCGAGGGCATCAAGACCCGGCTCAAGGAACACCTGATGGAGGAGTGCAACCTGCACACCATCGTGCGGCTGCCGAACTCGGTCTTCAAACCCTATGCCTCGATCGGCACCAACCTGCTGTTCTTTGAAAAGGGCACGCCCACCAAAGACATCTGGTATTGGGAACACCGCGTGCCCGAGGGGCAAAAAGCCTATTCGATGACCAAGCCGATCCGGCTGGATCATTTGAACGACTGCGCCGCATGGTGGGGCGGGGCAGGGCGGCAGGGGCGCGAGGAAGGCCCGCAGGCGTGGAAGGTCGCTGCCGAAGAGGTCAAGGCGCGCGGCTATAACCTTGATTTCAAGAACCCCCATACCGTCGCCGATGACCATGGCGACCCCGAAACCCTGCTGGCCGATCTGGCACAGGCCGAGGCGCAGGTGGCATCGCTGCGTGATCAGTTGAAGGCGATCCTGAGCGAGGCGCTGGCGCGATGAAGGACACGCCCTTTACCGCCGACCGCCTGCTGGCGCTGTATGATCGCGTGGCCGAGGCCGAAGACGCCATCCCCCTGCTAAGCCAAACCATCCTGAACCTCGCTGTTCGTGGCAAGCTGGTGGAGCAGGATGCGGACGATGAGCCGGCTGAGAAAGTCCTCAAAAGCATTTCAAAGGAAATTGGTATCAAACGCAAAAAGATGGGCTTGAGGCCAAACCTCACCCTTCCGTCAGTGGACGAATCCGACACGCCTTTTGGTCTTCCTAGCGGATGGGCGTGGGCTCGCTTTCCAGAAGTCGGAGTCTTTGCGAGGGGTAAGTCTAAGCACAGACCCCGCAATGACCCCCACTTGTATGCTAACGGGACAGTCCCGTTTGTTCAAACTGGCGACGTTGCCCGTTCAGGCGGCATCATTTCAAGTCATTCGGCTGTCTATAACGAAACAGGGCTGCGCCAAAGCATGCTCTGGCCAGCTGGAACCATGTGCATCACTATTGCAGCGAACATAGCAGACAGCGGCATTTTGACTTTTGATGCCTGTTTTCCAGATAGTGTCGTTGGGTTGGTTGCCGCATCGCACTTCGGAAATGCCCGCTACTTTGAGTATTTTGTGCGGACAGCAAAAGCGAACCTGACTGAATTTGCTCCAGCTACGGCACAGAAGAACATAAATTTGGGCATCTTGGAGATGGTCCTTATTCCCCTCCCACCCCTCGCCGAGCAGCAGCGGATTGTGGCCAAGGTTGATGACCTCATGGCGCTGTGTGACCAGTTGGAACAGGCCCGCGCGGGGCGAGAGGCGGTGCGGGATCGGCTGACCGCCGCCACCTGGGCCCGCCTGACCGCCCCCGAGACCGACGCGGAAACCTTCCCCACCCACGCCCGCACGGCCCTGCACACCCTCCCCACCCTCACCACCCGCGCAGGCCAAATCAAAACCCTCCGCCAAACCATCCTGAACCTCGCCGTGGGGGGGAAGCTGGTTGAGCAGGATGCGGCGGATGAACCGGCGGCGGTCCTGATTGGTCGACTTCGGTCATCACGAGCGGAGTTGGAGCAGCAAAAGCTCATCCTAAAGCCTACGAAGCCGAAGGGTGTTGAGGACGCGCCATTCGTATTGCCGACCTCTTGGTTATGGAGTCGATTGGTCGAAGTATGCGATGTGGTCGACCCCAATCCATCCCACAGAATGCCGGAATATGTTGCCCAAAATGGGTATCCACTTGTTTCTTCACAGAACTTCGCTGAAAATGATCAGATCGACTATTCGATAGGCAAGAAAGTCTCTCTCTCAACCGTTGAGGAGCAGGCAGAACGCTTTTCTATCCTGCCTGGCTCGTTTCTTTTTTCACGCATCGGCACCATCGGAAAAACTCGACCACTGAAGGCAGAGCGAAGCTATGCCATCTCGCATGCCTGTTGCGTGATCAATCCAGTTTCAGCCGAAGATCTCTCGATGAGGTTCCTTAGATTGGCTCTCAGCGCCGAAACCATTTTGATGCAGGCTCACCATGGCGTTCAAAGTGTCGGCGTGCCTGATCTGGGTATGGGCGTAATGCGTGCGATGCAGATCCCCCTCCCACCTCTCGCCGAACAACACCGCATCGTGGCCAAGGTCGATGCCCTGATGGCGCTCTGCAATCAGCTGGAATCCAGCCTCACCACCGCCACCACCACCCGCTCCCGCCTCCTCGAACACCTGTTGCACGAGGCGTTGAACGGGGCGCTGGGCGGTCTGCCCGAGATTGCCGCGTGACCGCGCCGCCTTGGCTGCATCCGGTGTCCGCTTTGACTTTGTGATGTTCATTTGAAGAAAGATTTGCCTGCCATGTTGACCCAAACAGACCGCCTGACGACCAAAGTTCTGAATGATGCCCGGCGCAAGCTGCTGGAAACCGGCACGCGCAACCGCCTGATCCACGTCAACCGCGCGAACCAGCGGACCAATACGCTGAACATCATCAACGAGCGGGCGGATGAAACCTTTGGCATCTTGCGCGATCAGGCCAAGCGGATGCGATTCAAGCCCACGGGCAAGGATCGCAAGCCCGGCGAGGGGGAAGAGGACAGCCAGTTCACCCTGTTGCCGATGGAGATGGAACCGGCAAGTGCGGCAGGCCCGGAGCGGTTTACCGATCAGTTCCTTGACACCCCGCTAGGCCCCGAAGCGCAGGCGCGCCGGTTGCTGCGGCTGGCCTCTGATGCCCGCACTGCCGAGGAAGAGCAGGGGCTGAACATCCTTTACCTTGCCATCGGGTTCCTGAAATGGCGCGAAAGCAGCAGTTCGGATGTGTGGCGCGAGGCCCCCTTGGTGTTGTTGCCGGTTGAATTGGTGCGCAACGAGCGGACCTCGACCCATGACATCCGCGCGCGGGAGGATGACATCACCACCAACCTGCCGCTGCAAGAACGCTTGCGCACGGATTTCGGCATCTTGCTGCCCGAGATTGATGAAGGCGAAGGCTGGCAGCCGTCTGGGTATTTTGCCCAAGTGGCGGATGCGGTGTCGGGCCAATCGGGCTGGACGGTGGATGCCGATGGGATGCAGCTTGGGTTCTTCTCCTTCGCTAAGCTGTTGATGCACCGCGATCTTGACCCGGCGGCGTGGCCGGACGGCGGGCTGACGGAAAGCCCTTTGCTGGGCGGGCTTTTGGCCGAAGGGTTCGATGGCGGCACGTCGATTTTCGGGCCAGAGGACAAGCTGGATGTGCTGTTGGACCCGGCGGATATCATTCAGGTCGTCGATGCCGACGCGTCGCAAACCAAGGTCATCGAAGAGGTGCGGCGGGGGGCGAACCTTGTGGTGCAGGGGCCACCCGGCACGGGTAAATCGCAGACCATCACCAACCTGATCGCAGCGGCGGCGCATGACGGCAAGACGGTGCTGTTCGTGGCCGAAAAGATGGCGGCGTTGTCGGTTGTGCATCACCGTCTGGTGCGTTCGGGTCTGCGCGATATCTGTCTGGAATTGCATTCGCGCAATGCGAACAAAAAGGCGCTGGCGCAAGAACTTGGGCGGACCCTGATGGCCAGTGCGGCTGCGGTGCCGGGGGTGTCTGATGCCTCGGGTCTGCGCCAGAACCGGGATGCATTAAACAGGATTTCAGACCTGCTGCACAAATCCTTGGGTGCATCTGGTGACACGCCTTTCCGAGCCATGTCCGAGATTATCGGCCTGATTGGGAAGGGGGCGCAGCCGCCATCGATCCCGCTGGACGGGCTTGAACGGTTCGGCGCCCCTGAGCGTAAGGCCGCGTTGGGGGCCATCGCCAGGTATACCGAAGCCCTGCGGGTTACTGGTGCGCCGGAGGGTCACCCCTATCGCGGTGTGCGGGAGTATGAACTTCAGCCCACCGATCTATCGCGCCTGGTCGGCGAACTAGCCGCCGCCACTGCCGCGATGACACTTGTTTTGGATGAGGCGGCGCGGCTGGCGCCGAACCTGCTGCGACCTGCGCCTTTGTCGCTGGTGGATGCTACGGCGCTGGTCTCCGGTTTGAATAATCTGGCCTCAGCGCCCGAACATGCGCAGGTCTTCGTTAGCCAAAACCTGTTTGATCGCGTCGGCCAGCCCCGTTTGATAGAGGCTTTGACAGCCGGCATCAAATGGACCGAAGCACGGCGCGAGGCCGAAGGTCGGTTCGCGGCTGCCGCGTGGTCGGCCGATGTCGGATCGCTACGTTCTGCCATTGCCCGTGGGCAATCATCCTTCTTTGCGCGCATTTTCGGGCCATATCGAAAGGCATCAGGTGTGCTGGCAGGGCTTTTGTCTGGCGCACTTCCAAAGGCCGCCGCTGAGCGTTTGGCGCTGATTGACCAATTGGCAGGCGTGCAAGCCCGACGGCAGCGCCTTGCGGATGAGGAGGCGTGGTTGCAAGGGGCCTTGGGTGAAAATTGGCGCGGCGAGCGCACGGATTTTGTCGGGATCAAGGCAATCACAACCTGGCTTGCAACGGCGAAGGCGGATGGCTTTGGCACGGCGCGCGATCTTTTGGCCGCGCTGGCGAAAATCGAAACGCCGGGGCAGGTCGCGCTTTCCTTGGAAGCTCTGGTGCGAGATGCACAGGCAAAGGCGGAAAAGCCAATTGCCCGGTTGCGGTTTGATCTTGAACAGGCCGAGTTTACGGCTGATTTGAAAGTGGCTGATCTAGCCGATCTGGCGGCAGTGTTTGAACGGATGCGGGCGGAAAATGGGCGCTATGCCGACTGGGCGGCGCTTGCGCGTGCAACGGCGCAGACGGTAGAAAACGGGGCAGGGGGCGTAATTGACGCGGTTGCGGATGGTCGCGTCGAACCTGCTGCCGCTGAGAACGAATTCACCTATGCCTGCGCCGAAGCGCGTTGGAATACGGCGCGCGCGGTGCTGCCCGAACTTGGGCAACTGGCTGGGTTGGACCGGCATGAGCTTGTCCGGATGTTTCAGGCAAAGGAACGTTCGCGCCTTAACGATTCCCAAGCATTGATCCTTGCGCGTCATTTTGCCCAGATACCAAAAGGCAGCATGGGGGAAATGGGCGTCATTCGCGGTGAGATTGGTCGCAAAAGCCGACACAAGCCGATCCGCTGGGTGATGAAAAACGCAGGCTCGATGGTGCAGCGCATCAAGCCTGTCATGCTGATGAGCCCGATTTCTGTTGCGCAGTTTCTGCCGCCCGGCACCGTGACCTTTGATTTGCTGGTGATCGACGAGGCGTCGCAGATCCGGCCCGAGGATGCGCTGGGCGTGATTGCCCGCGCGCGCCAGATCGTGGTGGTCGGGGACCAAAAGCAACTGCCACCAACGTCGTTCTTTGATCGTCTTGTGGACGATGTCGAAGACAACGAAGAGGACGACGAAGTGCCCGCAGGCGCAACGGCGGCAGATATGGAAAGCATCCTGTCGCTTTGCGAAGCCCGTGGCTTGCGGTCGCGCATGCTGGAATGGCACTATCGTTCGCGCGATCCGTCCTTGATCCGGGTGTCCAACGCGGAATTCTATGGCGACAATCTGGTTCTGCCGCCGTCGCCACTGCAGCTTGATCCCAACTACGGGATGAAGTTCCGCCGAGTTCCCGGCGTTTATGCCCGTGGGAAAACCACGTCAGCCCGGGCTGGAACCAACAAGATCGAGGCGCAGCATGTGGTCAAAGCAGTTGCTGAACATGCCCGCAAAAGCCCCGACCTCTCGCTTGGCGTTGTGGCCTTTTCCAAAGCGCAGTCTGATACATTGACTGAGGCGTTGGAATATGAACGCCGCCGCGATCCGGTTCTGGACGCGTTCTTGCGCGAAGGTCGGGCTGAGGATGTTTTCGTCAAAAATATCGAGAACGTGCAAGGCGATGAGCGTGATGTGATCCTGATATCGGTAGGTTATGGCCCTCAAGAGCCAAACGGTCGGTTAGCGGCGATGTCTTTTGGCCCGGTGAATGGTGAGGGAGGGGAGCGCCGCCTGAACGTGCTGTTTTCACGCGCACGGGTGCGCTGCGAGATTTTTGCCTCATTTGATCCCGGCGACATCGACCCAAGCCGGTCATCGCGCGTCGGGCCGCGCGTGCTGAAACGCTTCCTCGATTTCGCGAAAACCGGCATCATTGAAGAACAGGTGGCAACTGGTCTTGATGCGGATAGCCCGTTTGAAGAGGATGTCGCCAGCATTATACGCGACCTTGGTTACGAGGCTGACCCGCAGGTTGGCACCGCAGGTTTCCGCATCGACATTGGGGTGCGCCATCCTGACCGACCCGGACAGTATATCGTCGCGGTTGAATGCGATGGGGCGGCATATCACGCGGCACTTTGGGCCCGCGAGCGTGACCGCTTGCGGCAGGATGTGCTCGAAGGCCTTGGCTGGCGTTTTCACCGGATCTGGAGCACAGATTGGTTCCATCGACGAGATCATGAGATACACCGTCTTGCTGAAGCCCTTATGGCCGCAAAAGAATTTTCGGCAGGCGGCATTGTTGTGCGGGGCGCGAATACCGGCGGAATTCTGCAGGTGGTTGATGTAGAACAGGGCGCGCTTGGACCGATCGAGATCGGCCATCTGGAGTTGACAGCACCGCCCTATCAGCGTGCCGACTTGTCGGTCCGAAGCACTGTCGAACCACATGAGGCGCCTCAGGGGCAGATCGGCGATCTGATCGTCAAGATTGTCGAGATTGAAGGGCCGATCCATGTCGACGAAATCGCAAGACGTGTCGCGGCGGCCTTTGGCAAGCTTAAGGCGGGCAGCCGGATCGTTGACGCGACAGCGCGTGCCTTGAATGCCGTGCAGAGAAGCAGCGACAATCGCCTTAAAACGGTGGGCCCGTTTGTAATGACAGCAGATCAGGCCGCCTCACCGCCGGTTAGAGACCGGAGGGCCGAGACGGCTGGGGTCCTGAAGGCGGAATACCTGCCTCCAATGGAGATTTCCGCGGCGGTGGCGAGGATAAGCGCAGAAAGTGGCATCATGCCACCTGAAGAAATGACCAAAGCCGTGGCGCGACTGCTTGGCTTTCAACGTGTTGGGCCGGATTTGTCGGAGGGTATTATGGCGATCGTAATGAGAGACTGACGGCGGAGCAAGAATTACGCGCTCGGCCCAAAGCTGCCTTTCGCGATGGACCGATGCTGCCAAGCAGCATGCCCCAAAGTGGTCGTTTGACAATGAGCGCAGCATTTCGCCCCACTTCGCAGGGTATTCGCGTTTCAGACATTGCGCTCATTCGCGCTCATGCCATTCTGTGCCATCACGAAACAGCTATGGGCGCCAACCAAAATAATTTGAAGTCCTTTTGAAGGTCTCGCGCGCAAACTAATTAGTCGCGCACAACCACCAGACCCTTTAGTTTTCCAGATCGGATATCTTTCTTGACGTATGCGGGAGACAAATAATGGCGACGGACACCGCTAAAACTATCATATCCAAAGACATGGATGCGGACGACAACCTCCGGCGCCAGAGAAAATACACAATCAAGTGTTTTACACGCCGCCAGCATAGCCTTTAGTGATGGAGGAGGTTGATCAATGTATGATGGCTCTTCCCGCTCGTCCATTATTCTAATTAAAGCGCGCCGGCCTGGTTCTATAATGGGAATTTGAGATGCATTTGTTCTTAGGCTGTAATAAATCCAACTTCCATGCCCAGCATATTTCCTAAATCCAATCCTCGCTACCACCTCGACATCCAAAATATCTCGTTTTCCAGTGTTCGTAAAAGCGCAAACATATAAAGCTTGCTTTTCACCTACAGAATATTTGCAAATTTCCGACCCAAAATCTAAAGATGGTATCCATTTGTGATTGATATACCACCAGACGATATATGAACCCAAAATTCCAATGGAGAGGGAAATGACGTGGGTGACAGCAGGGTGTTGAAAGAATTCAATATTGCTCATGATTCACAACTTTTTGGTTACCCCTGAAAAGATTCTTAATTGATGTCGGGGCGGTGCATCAATTTAAAATGACTGCAGACTCATAACAACATCGACCAACATAACAATCGACCTTGCAGAAAAGATGTAAGGCAACAATTCGTCAATCCGCAACACGAATTGCCTTCATATTGACTCTTATGAAGCTGGTGAAGCGCAATTGTTTCATCCAAATCATAATCTATAGTACTGCATTTTTCATATCGAGCTCCGCAACGTCGTCATAACCTGGCGGCAAGCTTTTCATGTCTTTGTGTAGTATGCCCTGCTGGTGTAACGCGAGAATTTCGAGAGGCAATTGAATGACTTGGGCGTTTGATAGACCCTGCCCTGCATGTCGGTAAATTAGCCTACGATAGGGCTCTTGATACGGACTGACCGCAAGAGATCCGCCAAACTGGCCGCAATTGCAGATCACGACATTGCAAAAAAGCATCCGAGATAGAGCCTCTGCTAAATGATCAAAGGACGTCGTATCTCTATTGTAAGCAAGAATAAGGAGTGTCTGGATCTTGCTGCGATACATCACGATCCGATCGAGATCCATAAAATCATAGCAGATCGCAACGGCGAATTTGCCTAGGTCAGGGCTCTCAAATACCCAGACCGTTGGGTGTGGAAGGAAGGCGACGCCGCCTCCCGTTATGCTTTCTAGCTTCACTTTCTCTGCGGGTGCCGGGTAGGTCTTGCCGACCCTGCGCACCGTGGTGTGCCGCGCGATCTGCTGCCTTCGAAGCCGTCTCGGCACAATGACTATCGCTTCATTTGAAACAGTCGGCTTTGACTCGCCCGTTTCAATTCGATAATCAAGGCCCGCCACGATGATTGTCTCAAGGTTTTCGGCCGCTCGTCTGAGCATCGGTTCAAAGCCAAGGGGAACAGATAGTTCAGGTAATAGAATGATGTCTGGCAAGCGATCAAGTCCGCGTAACGAAGCAAGGAAGTGCCTTATCTCCCTCTTTGCGCGCCGCTCCTCGATTTCAGACATGCGCACACAACGCTCCCAGTTGCCTGATTTATCATCGATCCACGCCGCATCTGCTTGGAGCGAAGTCTGGATTATCCCGATATGAAGTCGTTCATTAACCATTATTAGCTCCTTCACCGTCACTGGCGCTTTCAGTTCCTATGGCAAAATCTGCAAGGCGAAAAGGGATGAGCTGGCGTGGCTGATTTCGCGCGACAGCAAGCTGATTGTCTTCTAGCACCCTCTGCGCTTTCCGAATTCCTTCAAGCAAGTCAGAAGGGCTGTAGAAAAGCGGTGGATCGAACGCCACATCGTTTGGCTCCTCGCCATCGCGCCAGCCGAACAAATTTGGCGAGCGTTTGATCGCGCGAGTTTCAGCAGGCCGAGCGCCGAGACAAGCTTCAACTATCAAAGTCGTGGGCGATGAAATAGCGAGCGCCTCGAACCAACGGGAGCGCGGGAGACGGAAAACCAGTTCGTTTCCGCGCAAGTTCCAGATCCGGGGAGCTGAATGATTGTTGCGCAAGAGCCCAAGGAGCAAGCGTCCGACCGCACTCAGTCGGCGCTCCGCAGGTGGTATCAAAATCCCCGTCTTGCTATTGATGGTGTAGCGATAGTCAATCAGTGACGACCGCGTGTCACGCAGTCGCACAGGGAGGACATCCTTGGCGTCTGCGCCTTCTTTGACGAGACGTCGCCATTCTTCCCAGCTCAATTCAGTCATCTCGCGCCGGCAACTGAACTTGGTGACCCATTTCTGAGGCAAGAGCACATTGTTGGGGTGAATGCGGTCAAGAATGGCCTCATCACCGCCAGCCGATGTCGCTTCCTCGAGTAACTGAGCGACGATTTCCAGTGCCGTCCATTCACCACGGCGTGGATCGAAGGGGCTGCAAGAATGGACGCTGTTTGTCCACTCCTCAATTGTTATCCAACCTAGCGGAGCAGATTCAAGCGAGCGCGCCGCACGGGTGAAGGCATTCTTGCTGGTGGCTTTTGCTGAAGCTCGCCTGCCCTTATCGTTCCCGATAACCTCACGCAGCCAACCCGAGTCGTTTTCCGGTAATGGATCGGTCGCAGCGAGCAGCTGCGCCCAACCGGCCTCGGATAGAAGCTCCGGATAGCGCCGAGCCGCCTGCCGGTCCCGCCCCAGATCGAAATCGAAATACGGTGCTAAAGCTGACCAAGCGGCCGATGGTGTGGCGTCGCTTCCTAGACTGTTTTCGGCCAAGTGGGCCCATACACCAGAAGTTCGGCCGGTCTCAGAAAGCCATTTTTGGGCAAGCATGCCTGGTGAAACCGAAACATATGCTTGCGAGAGATGTGCCAAACTCCACGCTAAATCTGCATATTCAGCCCGCAAAGCAAGCGTTTCGGCCGCCACTATCAGAGCCACCCCGAACTCTCTTCGACCTGCAGCGTGATACCAAGTCTCACGCTCTACGGATACCCGAAAGACTGCTGTATCGAGCCGAGAAATATCCTCGAGGTGACTCACGGCGGCCTTGATATCGGATTGCAGTGTATCCAGCGAAGTAAGTCGGCGTGCCGTTGCGAATATCCCGCTTGCCATGATTTGAAGCGAGAGCGCTGCATAATAGTCAGCCCAGACAGGGTGGCCGTTATCTTTTGTCTCCTTAAGCCAATCTGAAATTTCCTTTAAACCTTGATGGCCCGTCACTCGGCAGTATTGGTGTATCCGATAGAAAAGTCGCGCCTTACCGGGATGCTCCCTCACCGATTGAAGGAGTAGTTCAAAACACCGCTTGAGCAAAGTCCGCTCACCTTTGTCGTGCCTCTCCACACAAGACTGGAGCCTTTGCTTGAGCTCTGACATTGTTTTTTCAAACTTCAGTAAATCATCCTCAGTTGCTTTTGGGGCTTGAGGCCGCCGCCCCTCGTGCGACGCCACTTCGCGCGCAGCTTCAACAAGGCCATCAGCCTCCTGCACGAGAACTGGCACAAGCGATGCGATTTGTCCCGCTGCAAAGGCAGCTCTCGTGTCAGGGCGGATTTCACGCTCCGGAATATCGGCAAGCAAAAGCCATTCAAGCATTCTTAGCCGCTCGGCTAGATCTTCATCGTCAAGTGTATGGATATCAGTTGCTGCTATAGCGGAAACTTGCGCCAAAGTTTTTGTCATCAGTCTCGTAGGGTTCTTGCCGTCCAAGCGAGTTTCTCGCATTGCCAGCATATAGGTATCTGCTCCCATTGCTTTAAGTTTGGCATGCGAACTTCCATTTTTTAGTTCCTTTATCACACTACTTAAAATGGGTGGATCTGATTTTTCTGAATTGACCGCGGGCCCAATCGCCTTCGACTCGAGTAACTTCTCATACCAAACAATCCAATCGCAAAGTTTAGAAAAATCATGCGCGATAAATGTATGGTCGTCGACGAAGCGGAAGTGGGCAATGTCACGGCACTCGTCAATTTTCTGAGCAACAAGTCGGTCAATCGGCAGCATGGCGACGTTGGCAAGAAAACCTGCGACGAATAAGCCAGTTGGAACCCCCTTGACTCCACCCTTAAGAAATGGTGGATCGACGTTCTCAAGCGCTGTTTCAGGCATGCCTGTCATGTCGATCTGGAAGTTTAACATGCCTTGAACAAGAGAAGCGATCTCCGGTTCCGCCATCGCCCCAGCGTCTGCGAGACCTTCCATAACAGCAGCGATGTTGAGAGAAGGATAGAATTGCTTTAGGTCAATTGACGCATGGTAAAGATCGGTTTTGTAGCTGGCGGGGTCCGATTGGGGCCAGAAACCAGGTTGAAAGTATTGGAGTCGAGCGCGCTGAGCGCTGACGGCGGCTAGCTGGTCCGGTTCATCCATTTCCTCGGGCCGCAAGTTTCGCCTTAATACCATCATTCGGGCCGTCAGCGTCACATGGCGACGGAACAAGGGCCAACTGTGTTGGAATTTGCGATAGAGATGACCGCTCGCGTGTCGATACGGACCGATTTCAAGAGTCGAGCCACTCGCTTCGTCTCTTTCATACCAAGCAGGTCGATATAAACGATTCCCGTAACTCCACGGCTCCATTCTGAGATCAAGCTCGGGGCCGAGCGCGTTGACAAGCGCAATCCATGCAATTTGATCTTCGATCGCAATATGAAAATACTGACGATTGATAGACTGCTGTTCCTCAGAGATCTTTTTAGGGCGAGGTAATGGGCGAATTTTTTTCAGGCGATATCTTCCTCGCTCGAATTGCCGATGAATGTCAAGCAAGCGATTTTCAAGATCGAGTTCGAAATCAGAAAATTCACCAGCATCAATAAATCCATCGGCGGCTCGGTAGATATTCTTCGCTTTATTCCAGGCAAAGTTTAAATTCTCTTGCGAGAGAAGGCGCTTATAGACGCTCATATTTTCGTGTTCCCCTGTCTGAGGAAATCGTTGACATCGTTTGAACCGTCACGGGGCGCGGACTTTCGCGTCGCTGCAACACCGAACCGCACCAATTCCTTCCGCAAGGATGATGCGCGCATTTCTCCTGGTTGATCCCAGTCTAGAAGGATATCGACTTGCTTGCCGCGCAGCAATATAATCTCAGCGTCCGAGAGCTTCGCTGAAATACCAATTAAACCAAAAGCCTCACACCCCATTTGCGTTGCGGATAACACATCAATGGCACCCTCGCAAATCGCCACTCTCCTCACCGTTGGATTGATTAGGACATCTGAATTGTAGAGACGTCTGCGACGGTTGTTTAGATTTCGCCAACGGCTGCCTTTTTCGTCGTCGATAATAGTGCGTGCTTGAATATACACGATCATCCCTACTTCGAAATATGGAAAAAGTAGCGCGCCTTGCGGGAAAACTGGCCAATAACTGTCGGGTGTAGATCGTTTGGACAGAAGGCCGCATGCCTCTACACGTCCGTATCCGAACCTATGTATAAGTTCTCCGATCACTGAGGTGGTCGGCATCTGACCAATAGCAAAGCGAGCTATAATTTCAGGGGAAAGGCTGCGTCCCAGCAGATAGTCGGCACCGCTTTTCAACAATGGGGCTCGAGCAATGAGCTCACCGTATAAAGTGTGGTCAGGCGGTGTCTCAGCGGTGTCGATGAACTGCCGGGGGCGTATTAAGGAAGTCCGGCACTGTTGATTGGGTGTTGATGGCATAGTCGCCCATCTGGAGCCTTCCATGCCGACTTTCGCGGCAAGCCACTTCTTTGCTTCAAGAAACGAGGTTCCTTGGTAGGCCATTACTAGGTCTATGGCGCCACCGTGCTTGTCGCAGCCGTAGCAGCGCCAACGGTTTACTTGCTTTTTAATTTCGAACGAAGGCGTGTCATCGTCATGGCTTGGGAAAGGGCATCGAGCCATGCCTTTCGTCGGTAGCTTGATACCGAGTAGATTGCCAACTTCGTGGACCGCTAAGGAATTAAGTGCCTGCGTGTCGTCTTTCATGCCCATGCACATTGCTAGACCATGATGATCGACCGCTGCAACCATTGATCGGTCAACAACGGCGTTTATCGTGGCGTGAGTTCACTTTGTTCTGGCTACGCGCTTGTCTGCTCACAAAAGACTGTGCTCGCGTAAGCTTCCAATGCCAATGGATGGTTCTTCTTCAAAAGCAACACCAGCTAACCGCGACCAGTCACGCTCAACACCTGCCGAATGAACTCGTCAATCTCATCAAGCAGCGCATTCTCAGCGCCAAGCTGTGACCGCAGTTCGGTTATGGCCCGCTTGGCTGAGGCTATGGTCGTCCACTCTGCCTCCGGCACATCCGCAGTCCAACGTTCGCGCAGGAATGCCTTAAAACTCTCTGCTTCTTCCGCGGTCATGATTTCGGGCGCATGGAAGGCTATCAGCCTTCGTCCTAGCTGGCGCAGACGAACATCGGTCAGCAGATCAACGACTTCCCGGCGCCGGGGCCAGTCGGCAAGCTGGAACTCGGCCAGCAATTCACGATCAGCCTTGGCATAGAACCCGCTATATATGCGCTTTTCAACTGATTGCGGCGGCACAGCCGGCTCCGCGTTGTAGCGCGCGGCGATTGCCTTGCCAATCCGAGCGCGGAAAGCAGGGTTGGCTTCGATTAAGGCTGCTTTGCGCAGATGGTTAAAGTCTGGATTGGTGATCGGAAAGAGAGAGGGGCTTTTGTTGATCGAGATGCTTCGGATGATTTGGGGCGCTCCATATACCGCTTGGAACAGTGCCGCGTCGTCGGCCAACATCAAGGCTTCTGGGTCGCCCGCCTCCAGATCAAAAAAGGCTGCTTGGTTCGGGTTTCGAGCAGCCGTGCCACAGAAGCATCCAACATAGGAGCGCGGCGAGCCGCCACCGAAGCGAAGCACTAGCTCAAGCGGGCGGAAAGTTTCCAAAGTCGCAGTGACGTTCTGCTTGTCGCGGTTTTGCAGGATAGCCGACCACAGCGCGGTATCGCCGTTGGCGATGATGCGCGCGATATGGATCGTGGCCTCGACATCGCCAAGCGCATCATGAGCATTGTGAGCGTTGAAGCCGTTTGCAGGGGCAAGTCGATCCAGCTTGAAGGTAGTGCGCCCGGTATCGTCGGTCGGCCAATTCATCAAACCGGGATTGCGACACCACACAGCATAGACAGCGGTCAGGATGTCGAGCCGGGTGTTACCATTCAACTGCGTTGCATATATGTTGGGCTGCAGGTTCTGGTAAAACGCCTGACGCAGCACCTCCTCATCAAAACGGATGGTGTTGAAGCCCACCCATGTCGCAGGCGCCCAAAGTTCGGTCAGCTCCATAATGGCCTGTGTGAATTCGAACAACGACGGCAGCTTGGGGTCAACCAGCTGCGCGGGTGTGATGCCGGTGACAATCAGCGCCTTCGGGGACGGGATGATATGTGTCGCGATCCGGCAGCGAAAGTTGACGCGCTCGAGCTCGGCAAAATTGTCATCTGTGCGGATCGCTGCAAACTGCAGCGGCTGATCAAAAGCGGGGGACATCCCGGTGGTCTCAAGATCGTAAAAGACAAATGCCATCAGACGGGCCTTTCGAACAAATATGTTTCATTCACCTCGTCACTGGATGCGCGCGCAACGTCATATGGTCCACTCCGCCCCATTACAGCGTAAATCAATGTTTTGGCATAATCACCAGTAGCTGTCGCTTTATCAACGACTTCTGGCTCGTTCCGTCCCCCAATAATACCGAAATCGTTCTGGCTAAACGTTGATCAGCTGCTTTTGTAATAGCGCTCAAACGACAATGCCACGCGGCCATCAGCCTACTTTCCGCCCCTCAGAAACACCTCTCGCCCACCCCGCCGCGCACTGCTTGAGTGACCGCTTGCCCAGTTTCGCTGCGGCTGCCACGCCGCACCGCCATCAGACCGCTTTCCGCCCTTAGCGTCGATGATGTCGTTCAGCGAGGTCAAATGGCGCAAGAAAACTCAGGTAGATTACGTCGGTTGCGCGTCCCCGCAACCAATACTAATAGTTACTGTCGAGTTCAGGCTGCTCGCGCAGTGCAGGGTGGGATGATTGCTCGCGACAGTGCGAAACAGTGCGCAAATCCTGTTTACGCAACCATAGATTCTACATTTTGCGTATCTCCCGTTCGCGGTAAGCGGTGCGCCGCCCCCACCTTCTGCCTGACCATTTGATCTGCGATTGGGTTGCCCATGGAGTTTTTCATGGGAGGCGTGATTGGGAGTGCATCGGGAGCACCATTTGAAGTCCGTTAGCCGGATAGAGGTTTTGGCGGGACCATCTGGCAAGCGGCGCTGGTCGGACGCGATGAAGGGCCGGGTTGTCGCGGAGTCTTTGGTGACGGGCGTCAGCGTCAGGTCTGTTGCGGAGCGGCATGGGCTGAAGCCCAATCATTTGTCGTCCTGGCGCGGGCTTGCGAGGGCGGGCAAACTGGTGGTTCCGGATTTTGCCGGCGCGAATTTTGCAGCGGTTGTGATTGCGGACCTATTGCCGCCACCGGCGGCGCAGGATCGGATCGAGCTGGTTGTTGGCGGCGTTATCTTGCGGATGGATGCGTCGACACCGCCTGCTCGGATTGCGGCACTTGTTGCGGCGTTGCAGGCAGGCTTGTGATCTTCCCGTCGAACCGGGTGCGGATCATGGTGGCGACCAAGCCGATCGACTTCCGCAAGGGTCATGACGGGCTGGCGGCACTGGTGAAGAATGAACTGCACAAGGATCCGTTCACCGGCACGGTTTTTGTGTTCCGGTCGCGCAGGGCGGATCGGCTGAAGTTACTTTACTGGGACGGCACCGTGTTGGTGATGGCCTATAAACGGCTGGAGGAACACACATTTACCTGGCCCGCGATCAAGGACGGGGTGATGAGCCTCGGCCATGCCCAGTTCGAGGCGCTGTTCTCGGGCCTTGATTGGCGACGGGTTCGGGCGGTTGAAGCACGGGCGCCAATGGCGGTGGAATAGCTGCAGCAAGATGACTCGGCAGGTGGTTTTGGCGGGCGGCCAACTGTGGATTTTGCTATGGTTTGGCCATGCGAAACGCCTCTGATCTTCCCGATGACATGGAAGCCCTGAAGGCCAAGCTTGCTGCCTCATTGGCCGCGATTGCGGATCGGGATGCGGTCATTGAGCGCAAGGAAGACCGGATCATCCGGCTGGAAAAGCTTCTTGCAGACTTCAAGCGGGCGCTGTTCGGGCATCGATCAGAGAAGTCCGATCCCGAACATTTTGAACTGGCGCTGGAAGATATTGAGACAGCAATTGCCGCGATCCATGCGGAAGATGACGCCATTGATCCGCCCAAATCCGGCCCTGCCAAGCCTCGGAATGCCAACCGTGGTTCCTTGCCCAAACATCTGCCGCGCATCGAGGAAGTGATCGAGCCTGACGCATCGGTCTGCGGCTGTGGCGGCGGCCTGCATCAGATCGGCGAGGACGTGTCGGAACGCCTCGATGTGATCCCGGCCCAGTTCCGCGTCGTTGTCACCCGCCGCCCAAAATATGCCTGCCGATCCTGCTCAAACGGTGTTGTGCAAGCGCCCGCACCGACACGTCTGATCCCAGGCGGCATGCCGACCGAGGCGACGGTCGCGCATGTGCTGGTCTGCAAATATGCCGACCATATCCCGCTTTATCGCCAAGCACAGATTTACAGCCGCCAGGGCATTGATCTGGATCGCTCGACCCTCGCGGCCTGGGTTGGCAAGGCGGCCTACGACCTGAAGCCGGTGTTCAACGCGCTGATTGCCGACCTGAAGCGGTCACAGAAGCTGTTCATGGACGAAACGCGGGCCCCGGTTCTCGACCCAAAAGCGGGCAAAACCAAAACTGGATACTTCTGGGCGCTCGCCCGGGATGACCGACCTTGGGGCGGTGCCGCCCCGCCAGGCGTGGCCTTCACCTATGCGCCGGGGCGCAGCGGGCAATATGCCGATGACATCTTGCAGGGCTTCGCGGGCGTTCTGCAGGTGGACGGCTACGCGGGCTATAACCGTCTCATCCAGCCCGACCGGACTGGTCACGTCATCCAGTTGGCCTATTGCTGGGCTCATGCCAGACGCAAACTGTTTGAAGTCGCCCGCAACAGCACCGCGCCCATCGCCGAAGACGGGCTGAGGCGCATCGCCGATCTCTGCAAGATCGAAGCCGCAATCAGGGGCATGCCCTCCGACGCCCGCCTGGCCGTCCGTCAAAACCAGTCAGCGTCAAAGATCGCCGACTTCGAGACATGGCTCACCCACCACCGCACCCGCGTATCTGCAAAGTCGCCCTTGGGCGAGGCGTTGAAATACATTGCAAAATACTGGATTGGCCTTTGCCTCTTCCACGCCGATGGCCGGGTCGAGATGGACAACAACACCGTCGAGCGCACCATCCGCCCCATCGCCCTAAACCGAAAGAACGCCCTCTTCGCAGGCCATGACGCCGGCGCCGCAAACGGGGCAACCATCGCGTCCTTGGTCGAGACCTGCAAACTCAACGCCGTCGAGCCGCACGCCTATCTGACGCAAACCCTCCAAGCCATCGTCAACGGCCACAAGCAAAGTCAGATCGACGACCTGCTGCCGTGGAATTACGCCGCCAACGTGTGATCGGAGCACCGCTTACCGTTCGCGAAGGGGGCGTTCGGACAATAGATTTGAACCAAGGCTGAGCGCCAGAATCCCCGTCAGTTCACCATGAAGTCGCAGATCAAGCGTCATGCGTTTGCCCGTTGCCGGCACCAACCTTTCACGCTGCCACGACTTTCTGTTGCAGGATTAGCGAAGCGATCTGTCTGCCTAAAAGGAAATGAAGATCGGGCTCACCGTTTCCGGATCGCGTTATCGCCCGCCGAGCTGATCCGGAGCAGTGATTGGCAATCGGGGCAGTTGCCGGATCGCGGCCAGCTTTGCCTCTGACGGCGTGGTTTGCGTATAGCGCTCGCTCGTCACATTGTTGCCGGTGTGGCCAATGATGTCCTTGATCACCCGATCCGGAACGCCCTCCATCTGGGTCAGCTGGGTTGTCACATAGTGCCGGAAGCTGTGGAACGACTTGTTCTCGACCCGTGCCCCCAGTTGCTGCTCCGCGATCATCCGGAACTTGTAGTCGATCTTGTCGCCGAGCTTAACGTCATTCGGGGTGCGCAGATCTGGAAAGAGCAGATCGGACCCCGATGCCGCCAACTGGGTCGCACGGGCCACAAGTCCCAGCTCAACCAGCTGCGGATGCAGTGGTAGGTCGCGCGTCGAGGCGAGGGTCTTCAGACCTCGGATCCGATTCGGCTTGATCCGGAACGTCGGGATTCCTTCAAGGATTTCGATTTCATCGGGCATGAGGCCGGCGATTTCGGCCCGCCGCGCGCCGGTGAGGGCCGCAATAATTGGCAACCAATAGAGGCCATCTTGCTCGATGAACGTGCCGGGTTTGTTCCACGATTTGCCCTTCCCGCTGCCCTGCCAGACCGGGTGCCGGAGAATTGCCTGAACATCGTCCACCGAATAAGCCGCGCGCACGTCACGGTCACGCTGGCTCTTTCGAGGGCGCAGGGATGAGGCGTCGATCAGCGTCAGGGCCTGATAGCCCTCGCTGGCACCCTTGGTAAAAAGTTGACCGAGGTAGTTCAGGTTGCGATTGATCGTCGCGTCCGAGAGGCCGATCTGATTGGTGGGCTTCGCCTTAGCCTCATTGAGAATTTGCTTCAGGCTCTTGTCCTTATCTTTGGTAGATTTGCGATAGCTCTGTGGCAGGGTCCGCAGCACGTCCACAAACTGCGCGAGATGCGTTTGGCGCAGGTTACGGATATCGGCGACGCCTGTCGCCTCCGCGAACAGCTGAAACACCTTGGCCATCTGATCGATCATTTGGGCGCTGACCTTCTGGCGCGTCTTCAGGGCGCTGAAACGCCCGACCAGCGCGGACCATGCCGGATCATAGGCCGCAACAGCTTCATCGATAGCGGCCGTAGGTGTAGGGGCAGGGCGTTCTGCAGTTGGGGAGGCGAGTTGTTCGGCCAGCTGCATCGCCCCATCAAAGCCATTGCTCTGGCTATGGGCGGATTGCAGGTAAGCGGCACCGCGACCGGCAATATAGAGCTGCCGCGCGACAAGATATTCAGCGGCTTGAAACTGTTTGCGACCGAGCGTCTCGCGCAATTGCTCGGCGATCACCACGCCCGGCCCCTCATTGGGGCTGGCATAGGCCAGCTCTGATTGGCGCTCCAAATGTCCGCGCAGGCGATCAATATCCTGTTCAGAGCGGCCTTCCCGCCGAAGATGCTCAGCATCTTGGTCCGTTAAGGGATCCGCCTCGCAGCCGGTTTCGGAAATCATCTTAAGTGCTGTGCCGATTGCCCAGTCATGTGCGCGGTCGTCCGCCGTATCAGCCCGCCCGCGTGGCTCCGAGCGTAGCACGGCGATCTTCTTCATCTCGCGAACAATAATTTGTTCCAGAAACTTGCGAGCATGCTCGCGGGATAGGCCTTGAACGGTCATGGTGTCGAATACGCTGTTGCTCTCGGCGCTGACAATCGCACCCAAGCGACGCGCAATCAACGGGTCATTCGTTCGCAGGCTGATTTGCAGGATTGTGCCGCCCAAATGGACAGGGATTCGCCTACGCCAGACATAAGCCGCGCCGCGTCGATAAAGGTTGGTTTGAAGCCCCATGGTTGCCCCTCAAAGTGAGGCGGAGGGAGCGTGCGGATTGGCCGTTTAGGTGTGATACGTATCACACTCACAGCCAAAACACCCCCGAAGGGTGTTTTTACCAATACCATCAAATTGTTATATGATTTTGGCTCCGGCGGTAGGGATCGAACCTACGGCCAAGCGATTAACAGTCGCTTGCTCTACCGCTGAGCTACGCCGGAACACGAGGGGGTCTATAGCAAGGGTGTTTCGGGGCGGCAAGGGGGGGTGTGCAGAAAAATGCAGCTATTCGCGGATGAATTTGAAAATTGCCTCCGCACCAAGCGCACCATCGGGTGTCACGACATTTCTGTCATGCAGATCAATAAGATGCGCAAGAATATTCCGCGCGGCGGCGGGCAGCAGGGCGGGTGGCGTGTCGGTGTAAAGCTGGCGCGCCAGTTCGGCCGGGCGGGCAGGGGCTGCGCGCAGCGCGGTTACGATCGCGGCCTCACGCGCGCGGCGGTGCTGCGCCAGTTCGGCCAGACGCGCGGCAGGGTCGCTGACCGCCGCGCCGTGGCCGGGCAGGAATTGCTGCCAGTGCCGTGCCGCCAGTTTTGCCAGCGACGCCATATACTGCGCCATATCGCCATCGGGCGGCGAGATCAGCGTGCTGGCCCAGCCCATCACATGATCGCCGCTGAACAAGATATTCCCCAGCGCATAGCACAGATGCGCGCCCATGTGGCCAGGGGTATGGATCGCCTCTAGCTGCAAGCCCGCCAGCCGCAACAGCGCGCCATCGCCAATCGCCACATCCGGCGTGAACGCTTCATCCACGCCTTCGCCGCCGCCGCGCAAACCGTTCGCAACCAAGCCCTCCATCACGGCAGAGCGCCCGGCATGTGCCGCGCCAAAGCCATAGACCGGCGCGCCAGTCTCGGCCTTCAGCGCGCCCACCAGCGCCGAATGGTCCAGATGCGGATGCGTCAGCAGCACGGCGCGCAACGGCGCACCCCGCAAGGCTGCACGCAGCGCGGCCAGATGCGCGGGCAGGGCAGGGCCGGGGTCGATCACCACCGCACCTTCCGGGCCGTGCAGCACATAGCTGTTGGTGCCGCTGCCGGTCATCGGGCCGGGGTTATCCGCCCTGATCTGCCACACGCCCTCTGCTGCCTGCATCACGCCTTCCCATCCTGCGCCATCACCGCTAACCTTGCCGCTATGCCCAGCCGTCTCAAGCCCTTTTTGCCCCGCAGTCTGTTTGGCCGTGCAGCGCTTATTCTGGTGCTGCCGGTGGTGGTGGTGCAGCTGATCGTGTCGATTGCCTTCATCCAGCGGCATTTTGACGGTGTGACGCGGCAAATGACCGGCGGGGTCAGCATTGAAATCCGCTATATCCGCGACCGGGTCGATGCGGTTGCCGATGCCGCACTGGCCAATGCCGCCGCTTTGGGGCTGACACGGGGCCTCGATCTGGGGCTGAAATTCCCGCTTGATCCCGCCGAAGTGCCGCAGCAAGACAGCCGGGCGTGGTTCGATTATGCCGGGCGCGCGGTGACGCTGACCCTGCACGAGCGTCTGTCGGGCGTGCGCGCGGTGGATCTGACCAGCAATCCGCTGGCGGTGCAGGTCTATCTTGATACCAACAAGGGCCCGATGCGCATCGAGGTCAAACGCTCGCGCCTTTCGGCCAGCAACCCCCACCAATTGCTGGTCTGGATGGTGTTCACCTCGGCGTTGATGACGTTCATCGCCTATATCTTCCTGCGCAATCAACTTAGCCCGATCACCCGGCTGGCGCGGGCGTCGGATGCGTTTGGCAAGGGCCAGACCATCCCCTACAGCCCGCGCGGGGCGACGGAAGTGCGTGCGGCGGGCAATGCCTTTCTGAACATGCGCGCGCGCATCGAGCGTCAGATCGAATCGCGCACCCAGATGCTGTCGGGCGTCAGCCACGATCTGCGCACGCCGCTGACCCGCTTAAAGCTGGGCCTGTCGTTTTTGCCCGAAGACGACGACACCCGCGCGCTGCAACAAGATGTCGCGGATATGGAGAGGTTGGTGGATGAATTCCTGTCTTTCGCGCGCGGCGATGCGATGGAGGAGGCCGAGCCCACCGATCCCACCGCCTTGCTGGCGCGGGTGGTCGAAAATGCCCGCAGGCTTGGCCAGAACGTGACACTGGCGGCCTGTGATCCGCTCGATAGCGCCAAACTGCGCCCGCAAGCCATCACCCGCGCGCTGGAGAATCTGATCGGCAACGCGGTGCGCCATGCCACCTGCGTCGAGGTCAGCCTGCAAGTCTCCGAGCGCGCCCTGCGCTTCATCGTCGAGGATGACGGCCCCGGCATCGCCAAAGAGCGCCGCGATGAGGCTTTGGAGCCGTTCAAGCGGCTCGATGCCGCGCGCAACCCCAACAAGGGCGGCGGCGTGGGGCTGGGGTTGTCGATTGCATCAGACATCGCCCGCAGCCACGGCGGCGCGCTGCGTCTGGGCGAAAGCGAGCGGCTGGGCGGTTTGCGCGCCGAGATCACGGTGGCGCGGTAAGGGTGCATTGCGGTGCTTTGTCTTGGCAGATTTGGCCGGCGCCAAATCTGCCCGCGCCAGCCGGGGGCAGGCGCGAGCAGATTTCCATAGCGCTGGCTTGCTGCCCCACACCCCTTGCGCTGCGGCTTTCAGCCTTACGCGCAACGCACCGCAAAACTCTGCCCGCAAAGTTTTCTTTCGCAGCGCGCGTCACACACCGCGTTTGCGGCGTTGAAATCACATCGGCTCAGGCCTACTTCTGCCGGGCCGCCGCGCAGAGCGTCGTCCAAATCTTCAGCACATTCCCCCAAACCCCTCACGCAACCCTTCACCCGATGTGCCAATCCGCCAAGGTGCCCTTGCACCCCCCGGCGCGCAACACTAAGACTCTGGAAAGCATCCGGCGATTACAACAGTTCCACGGACCAACAGGCAGGTTTTTATGCGCGATCCAGTTGACCACTACATGAATACCCTCGTGCCGATGGTGGTCGAACAGACCAGCCGCGGCGAACGCGCCTATGACATTTTCAGCCGCATGCTGAAAGAGCGCATCATTTTCTTGGCAGGCCCAGTGCATGACGGCATGTCGTCGCTGATCTGCGCCCAGCTTCTGTTCCTTGAGGCCGAGAATCCCTCCAAGGAAATCTCGATGTATATCAACAGCCCCGGCGGCGTTGTAACCTCGGGCCTGTCGATCTACGACACCATGCAATACATCCGCCCCAAGGTCTCGACCCTGGTGATCGGGCAGGCGGCTTCGATGGGCTCGCTGTTGCTGCAAGCCGGTGAAAAAGGCATGCGCTTCTCGCTGCCGAACAGCCGCGTCATGGTGCACCAGCCCTCGGGCGGCTATCAGGGTCAGGCGACGGATATCATGATCCACGCGCGTGAAACCGAAAAGCTGAAGCGCCGCTTGAATGAGATCTACGTGCGTCACACCGGCAACGACTATGAGACGGTCGAGGCCGCGCTGGAGCGTGACAATTTCATGTCCGCCGAAGATGCCAAGGCTTGGGGCCTGATTGACGAGATTCTCGAAAGCCGTGGCAAGGTTGACGAAGTGAAATAAACGACCTGCCGCCGGGGGCGCGACCCTCGGCGGCAGTTTCGGCCACCTCCCGCAAGGGCGGCACTTTCGGCCATAGCCCGCAAGGGCGGCACTTTCAGATTGTAGAGGTTTGGGCCTTGGCCTACACTTCCTTCAAACGCCCCATTCGGGCGCAGGGCTAGAGGATACCCATGGCGAACAATTCCGGCAGCGACAGCAAGAATACCCTCTACTGTTCCTTCTGCGGCAAAAGCCAGCATGAGGTCCGCAAGCTGATCGCCGGCCCGACCGTTTTCATCTGCGATGAATGTGTCGAGCTGTGCATGGACATCATCCGCGAGGAAACCAAGACCACCGGGCTGAAAACCACCGATGGCGTGCCAACACCGCGCGATATCTGCAAGGTGCTGGATGATTACGTCATCGGCCAGATCCACGCCAAGCGCGTGCTGTCGGTTGCGGTGCACAACCACTACAAACGGCTGAACCACGCCAGCAAGACCGATATCGAGCTGTCGAAATCGAACATCCTGCTGATCGGCCCAACCGGTTGCGGCAAGACCTTGCTGGCGCAAACCTTGGCGCGTATTCTGGATGTGCCGTTCACCATGGCGGATGCGACCACGCTGACCGAGGCTGGCTATGTCGGCGAAGATGTCGAAAACATCATCCTGAAATTGCTGCAAGCGTCGGAATACAACGTCGAGCGTGCGCAGCGCGGCATCGTCTATATTGACGAGGTCGATAAGATCACCCGCAAGTCGGACAATCCCTCGATCACCCGCGATGTGTCGGGCGAAGGCGTGCAGCAGGCGCTTTTGAAGATCATGGAAGGCACCGTTGCTTCGGTGCCGCCGCAGGGTGGCCGCAAGCATCCGCAGCAGGAATTTCTGCAAGTCGATACCACCAACATCCTGTTCATCTGTGGCGGGGCGTTCTCGGGGCTTGAGAAGATCATCGCGCAACGCGGCAAAGGCTCGGCCATCGGCTTTGGCGCTGCGGTGAAAGACCCGGAAGAACGCGGCGCGGGCGAGTTGTTCCAGGAGTTGGAGCCGGAAGACCTGTTGAAATTCGGCCTGATCCCGGAATTCGTCGGCCGTCTGCCGGTGATCGCCACGCTGACCGATCTCGACGAATCCGCGCTGATCACGATCTTGACCGAGCCGAAGAACGCTTTGGTCAAGCAATACCAGCGCCTGTTCGACATCGAAGGCACCAAGCTGACCTTCACACCCGATGCGCTGACCGCCATCGCCAAACGCGCCATCAAGCGCAAAACCGGCGCGCGTGGATTGCGGTCGATCATGGAAGGCATTTTGCTGAACACCATGTTCGAACTGCCCGGCATGGATGATGTCGAAGAGGTCGTGGTCAACGAAGAGGCTGTCAACAACGGTGCCGCCCCCTTGCTGGTGCACGCCGAAGCGAAAAAGAAAGAGCCTGCAACGGCGGGTTAACGCACCCCCATGCCGCCCCGGACTTGATCCGGGGCCTCGCGATAAACCAAAAGCCTCGGCCAAAGCGCTGGGGCTTTTGCTTTTTTCACATGATGAACTGGCACAACGGCGCTCGTCTTTGCCCGATTTAGCCCGCGCCAAATCGGGCCGCGCCTGCCTGCCCCCGGCAGGCGCGTTGCCGCGCCCGCCCAGTCAGGCGCGCCCCGATTTCCCAAACGTCGGCTGGCTGCCCAGCTCCCCTTGCTCAACGGCGTTCCGCCATATGAGCAACTCACCGAAAAACTCTGCCCCGCAGAGTTTTGCCCGGTTCGCGCGCAACCCTGAAACCAAGCACAGAAGGTGCGGTGCAATCCCCGCCACACTCCGCCGCCCCGGACTTGATCCGGGGCCTCACCCGATCACCAAGAGGCCCCGGATCAAGTCCGGGGCGGCGTGGAGATAAAACCCGGGCCTTTCCCATTGCAAGCCCACCCAATCTGCCCAATCATCGCCCCATGAACCGCGCCGATCTCCGCCCCGAACCCGATCTGCCAAAAGGCGCTGCCCGGCGGCGCTAACGCGCCTTGATTGCCGGGCGGGTTGTTTGCCTGTGAGGGCCGGAAAGGGCAACCGGCCCCTCCGCCGCCCCGGACTTGATCCGGGGCCTCACCCGATCACCAAAAGGCCCCGGATCAAGTCCGGGGCTGCGTGGCGATGAAACTCAGGCCTTTCCCCATTGCAAGCCCACCCGATCTGCCCAATCATCGCCCCATGAACCGCGCCGATCTCCTCCCCGAACCCGATCTGCCAAAAGGCGCTGACCTTCTGGCCGAGGGCCGCGCGCTCGCAAGCCTCTGGCAAACCGGCCCCTCGGCTTTCCTGAGCCATTATAACACGCGCTCCGAACTCGATCACAAACGCGCGGCGATGGCCGAAGGGCGCGTGATGCAGCACGCCCAGATCGGCTACCGCGACCCTGGCAAAAGCATCCGCGCCTATCACGACATCTGGGCCGCCTGCGACGCGGCAGGCACGCGGCTGGACCGCTACGGCCTGTGCCTCGATTGGTCGATGGCGCTGCCGCGCGCCATCCGTGCCCGCGCCCAACGCGGCACGGGCATGATCCTGCCCACCATCGAAGACTTCATCGCCCTCGCCAACGCCGCCCCCGTCGCAGCCCATTTCGGCGATTTCGTCCTGGGCTTCCCCGCCGCGTTAGAGAACACCCAAGCCGCCCTCACCGCAGGTGCCACCGCCATCGGCAACCTTGGCCAGTATTTCACCTTCCGCGTTCCCGGCCACGACGACGATATCGCAGCCACCACAGCCACCGTCACAGCCCTTGGCCTGATCGCCGCCCAAACCCGCCCGGTGATGATCCATTCCAACATCGACGACGGTTTCGCCGCGCAATTCACCGACCTTGCCAATGCCCTCGGGATGATCCTGGTCGAGCGTGACATCGCCGCCCTGATCGGCGCGCCGATTGGCCACGCCTTTGGCCACCATTTCAGCGATCCGCTCGCCCGGCTTGCCTTCCAGCACGCCCTGCACGCCGAAGGCGCCAGCCCCGGCACGATGATCTACGGCAACACCACCTCCTATCGCGGCAACCCGGCGCAGAACTGGGCCGCCCTGTCTGCTTACCTGATGGTCGATGCCCTGGGCCAGCGCATGCATCCCACCGGCCACGCCATCAACCCGGTCCCCGTCACCGAAAACCAGCGCATCCCCGAAGTGGACGAGGTGATCGACGCCCAACTTTTCGCGGGTCGCCTGATCGAGATGTCCGATCCGTGGCAGCCGATGATCGACCCCGCTGCCGTCGCCGCCCTGTCGCACACCTTGTGCTGCGGCGCGCAGACCTTCCGGCAGAACCTGTGGCGCGGCCTGACCGAGGCCGGCATCGACACGCAAGACGCCTTCGAATGCCTGCTTGCCCTGCGCCGGATGGGCGGGCGTCGCATCGAGACGGCTTACGGCGCAGGCACGCCAAACCCCCGCATCATGGGCGGGCGCACGCCGCTGGTTCCCGCCACCATCCTGTCGGAAATCGCGCATCTGGCACGGGCGGCCCTTGGCGCGCACCCGCCGCAAATCAACCTGCGCGTGCTTGTCGCCACCTCAGACGTGCACGAACACGGCAAGATGCTGATCGACGAGATGCTTCACCAGATCGGTGCCACGACCATAGACGGCGGCACCTCGACCGACCCCGACAAGCTGATCCTGCAAGCACTTTCCCAAACCCCTGATGCCATCGCGATTTCCACCTACAACGGCGTCGCCCTCAGCTACTACCAAACCCTGCGCGCGGGCCTTGACCAACACGGCCTGACCATCCCGATCCTGATCGGCGGGCGGCTCAATCAGATCCCCGAAGGCTCCAACACCTCGCTGCCGCAGGACGTGGGCGCGCAACTGGCCGCCGAAGGCGCGCATGTCTGCCGCGACGCCGCCGATCTTCTGCCGATCTTGCAGCAGATTGCCGCGTCAAAGCCCCGTTCCCCCTAGACCTTGCCGCGCCAATCGGCCATATCAGACCAAACCCCTGCGGAGGCTTATATGTATTTCCTCAAGCGTATGTTGACCTGGTGGAACAGCCAGACCTTGGGCACCCAGATCTATACCGCCCGGCGTGGCCAGAAGGTCGGCGAGGATGAGCAGGGCAATATCTACTACCAGACCGCCGATGCCAAACGCCGCTGGGTGATCTACAACGGCGAATCCGAAGCCAGCCGCGTGTCGCCCGATTGGCACGGCTGGCTGCATTTCACCTGGAACGATCCGCCCAGCAAAACGCCGCTGAAGCACAAACCGTGGGAGCAGCCGCATCAGGAAAACCTGACCGGCACAGTCGCCGCCTACGCGCCCCCCGGTTCGATCCGCGCCCAAGCCCCGGTCAAGCGCACCGATTACGAGGCATGGCAGCCCGAATAGGCCAGCCCTTAAAAGCCCAGCCTCTATAAGCCCAGACAAGGCCCGTTGAACATGAGCGAAAATCGCGCAGAAATCCTTGCCGGAGCCGCCGTTCTGGCCGCAGCCATCGGCTTTCTGGTCTATGCCACCGGCGGCAGCGGGCTTTCTGCGCAGGCCGGCAGCTACCCGCTGAAAGCTTCGTTCCGCGCGGTTGATGGCATCACGCCGGGGTCGGATGTGCGGCTGGCGGGCGTCAAAGTCGGCAGCATCACCTCGCTTACCCTGAACCCGGAAACCTTCTTTGCCGATGTCACCGTTGCCATCGACAGCAAAATCCAACTGCCCACCGACACCGCGATCCTGATCTCGTCCGAGGGTCTGCTTGGCGGCAATTTTGTCGAACTGGTGCCGGGTGGTATGCCCGATGTGCTGGCGCCGGGCGACGAGATTGAAGACACCCAAGGCTCGGTCAGCCTGATTTCGTTGCTGTTGAAGTTTGTCTCGGGCGGGTCGTCCAGCGGCGACAAGCCCGCAGCCTCTGGCACAACGCCATGAAAAGGCTTGCGATCTGCCTGTGCCTGCTGGCCACAACGGCCCCTGCGCAAGAGGTCGCCGAGGCCCCCGGTGCCAAGCTGCGCCTGCTTGATAAGCTGACCGGCCAAGTCACCGATATTGATCTGTCCCGAGGCCAGTCGCAAACCGTCGGGCGGCTGACCGTGCAGATGGATGGCTGCCGCTACTACCCCGACAGCCCCGCAGCCGAGGCTTTCGCGCATCTGACGGTGCTCGATTCCAACGTGCCCGACCCGGTGTTCAACGGCTGGATGACCGCCTCCAGCCCCGCGCTGTCGGCGCTGGACAACGCCCGCTATGACGTTTGGGTGCTGCGCTGCGACGTGCCCGATGTGGTGCTGCCCGAGGTCGAAGACCCGCCGGAAAACACCCCCGGCGAGGGTCAAGACCCCGCCGTTGATCCCAATGCCGACCCCGCCACCACCGATGACGGCAACGGCTGATAGCCTTCGGGCGTAAAGCTGGCCTTGCCCTGACGCGCAACTGCAAGGCGGCGCTGGTATTCGGCGCGTGGTATTTCCACCGCGCCGAGTGAGGCCAGATGCGGCGTCAGAAACTGCGTGTCAAACAACTGGAATCCGCCCGCCCGCAGCCGATGCACCAGATAGGCGAGGGCGGTTTTTGACGCATTGGTCTGGCGCGAAAACATGCTTTCACCGAAAAATGCCGCCCCCAGTGTCACCCCATACACCCCGCCGATCAGCGCATCGCCCTGCCAAACCTCAAGGCTATGCGCATGGCCCATCTGGTGCAGCGCGGTGTAAAGCGCCGTGATCTCGGCATTGATCCAGGTTTCAGGCCGATCCGCACAAGCAGCCACAACTTCGGCAAAGGCGGTATTGACCGACACATGGCAATCGGCGGTCAGGATATGCTTGGCAAGGCTGCGCGAGATATGAAACCCCTCCAGCGCAAACACCCCGCGCCGCTTCGGGTCAACCCAATGGATCGCCGGATCATCGCGGCTTTCCGCCATCGGAAAAATCCCGATGCCATAGGCGCGCAGCAGGATGTCGGGAGTCAGGATTTGGGTCATCGGGGCTTCCACTTCTTCACCTGTCAAGCACAGACACCCGCCCGGAATCAAGCACGGACGGCCGCCTTTTCCCGCCTCCTGCCATTGCGGAAGCAGGGGGATAGGTCTGTCATAGGGCAGGGCCTGACCGCCGGGTGGGCGAGCCACAGAGGTTCTAGGCACTTTATGCCTCAGCATACTCCCCAGAATTTCTAAGCGAGACAGCGCAGAAGCGCCCGCCCGAGGGGGCGGTCGGGCGCTGCCCGGCGGCGCTAAAGCGCCTTGATTCCGGGCGGGTTGTTTGCTTGAGATGGCGCGGGCCGCGTGGGGTTTGTGTGCCAGACAGCGCCCAATCGTTAAAAATTCCCTAATTCAGCACAGTCAACCGTTTGATCCCAAACAATAAAAAAAGGTCCCGAGTTGGGACCATGAAAAAGGGCGCCCGCAGGCGCCCCGATTTCCTATTGCCCGAAGGTTCTCTCCAGCCATTTCTCCAGCCAGTGGATGCCATAATCCCCGGTCTGAATATCCGGCTCGGCCAGCAGCATGTCAAACAGCGGCACCGTCGTCTCGATCCCATCAATGATCAACTCACCCAGTGCCCGCTTCAACCGCGCCAAAGCCTCGGGCCGATCCCGGCCATGCACGATCAATTTCCCGATCAGGCTGTCATAGTAAGGCGGGATCGAATAGCCGCCATACAGCGCCGAATCCATCCGCACACCCAAACCACCCGGCGCGTGGAACACCTTGACCTTACCCGGACGCGGCGCAAAATCGGGAAGGCGCTCCGCGTTGATCCGCACCTCAATCGCGTGGCCGTTGATCTCCAACTCATCTTGGGTGAACGACATCTCCATGCCAGCCGCGACCCGGATCTGCTCGCGCACAAGGTCCACCCCAAAGATCGCCTCGGTGACGGGATGTTCCACCTGAAGCCGCGTGTTCATCTCGATAAAGAAGAACTCGCCATCCTCATACAGAAACTCAATCGTCCCCGCGCCGATATAGTTGATCTTGGCCACGGCATCCGCACAGACCTTGCCAATCCGCGCGCGCATTTCCGGCGTGATGCAGGGGCCGGGGGCCTCCTCGAACACCTTCTGGTGACGGCGCTGCAAGCTGCAATCCCGCTCACCCAGATGCACCGCACGACCCTTGCCGTCACCGAACACCTGAATCTCGATATGGCGCGGCTTCTGGAGGTATTTCTCAATATAAACTTCATCATTGCCGAACGCGGCCTTCGATTCCGACCGCGCGGTGCGGAAGGCGATCTCCAACTCCTCGGCGTTCTTGGCGACCTTCATGCCGCGACCACCGCCACCAGCGGTCGCCTTGATGATCACCGGAAAGCCGATGCCCGCCGCCACACCAATCGCCGTTTCAAAATCCGCCACACCACCGTCCGAACCCGGCACCACCGGAATCCCAAGGTCTTTCGCGGTGATTTTGGCGGTGATCTTGTCGCCCATGATGCGGATATGCTCGGCTTTCGGGCCGATGAAGGTGATGCCATGATCTTCCAGCGCCTGCGCAAAGCTGGCGTTTTCCGACAAAAAGCCATAGCCCGGATGCACCGCCTGCGCGCCGGTGATCTCACAAGCCGAGATGATCGCGGCCTTCGACAGATAGCTGTCGGTGGACGAGGCCGGACCGATGCACACGCTTTCATCCGCCATCCGCACATGCATCGCATCGGCGTCGGCGGTGGAATGCACGGCGACCGATTTGATCCCCATCTCCTGGCAAGCGCGGATCACGCGAAGGGCGATCTCGCCCCGGTTGGCGATCAGGATTTTTTCAAACATCGGCTTACTCGATGATCATCAGCGGCGCGCCGTATTCGACAGAATTGCCGTCGGCGACCAAAATACGCTTCACGGTGCCAGCCTTTTGCGCCGGAATGTGGTTCATGGTTTTCATCGCTTCGATGATCAGCACGGTCTGGCCTTCGGTCACCACCGACCCCACGCTGACGAAGGCCGCAGCCCCCGGTTCTGCCGACAAATACGCGGTGCCCACCATGGGCGAGGTCAAAGCGCCGGGATGCTGGGCCGGGTCTTCATGCGCAACCGCAGCAGCGGCAGCCGCCGGGGCAGCGGCGGCGGCAGGGGCCGGGGCATATTGCATCGCGGGCGCTGCGGCTGCGACCTGCACGATATTGGCCTGCTTGACGACGCGCACTTCCAGGCTGTCATCCTCGGCATATTCGCGTTTAACCGACAGTTCGGTCAGGTCATTCTTGTTCAAAAGCTCTGCCAGAGCCGAGATAAACGCAACGTCTGCGTCGGAAGATTGTTTGCTCATGCCGTCCTCTTTTGGCGTCATTAAAGGGCGCTGGATGGGCCATATCCGCGTCTTGATTGCGCACTTATACATAGACCAGTGCCTAGAAAAAAGGCCCAACATGGGTTGCGACGGTTTGGGGCCAAAAAAACTGCCGCGCGTAAAATTTACCGTTTGATAAAAAAATAAAGCTGTGCCAGCCTCAAAAAAACAACACAGCCAAGGGAGGCCCCGCCTTGTCCAATAGCCCGTTGACCCCCGGCGTCGTGGCAGATCGACTGCCGCCTGCCGCCTATGCCGAGAATTTTTCCGATGTGCAGCCGGTGCTTGACCGACACGAGGCGCGGGTGGCGGCGGATCGCTGCTATTTCTGCCATGACGCGCCCTGCATGACGGCGTGCCCGACCAGTATCGACATCCCGCTGTTCATTCGCCAGATCGCCACAGGCACGCCGGATGCCGCCGCCAAGACGATTTTTGCGCAGAACATTCTGGGGGGCATGTGCGCGCGGGTGTGCCCGACCGAACAGCTTTGCGAGGAAGTTTGCGTGCGCGAAGTGGCCGAGGGCAAGCCGGTCGAAATCGGCCGCCTGCAACGCTTTGCCACCGATACTTTGATGGGCAAGGGCGTGCATCCGTTCACGCGGGCAGCGGCTACGGGCAAGCGCGTTGCGGTGGTCGGGGCAGGGCCTGCGGGTCTGGCCTGCGCGCATCGTCTGGCCATGAGGGGCCATGACGTGGTGGTGTTTGAACGCCGCGCCAAGCCCGGTGGTCTGAACGAATACGGCATCGCCACCTACAAAACCCCCGAGAATTTCGCCGCGCGCGAGGTCGAATGGCTTTTGAAAATCGGCGGCATCACCGTGAAAACCGGGGTGGAACTGGGCCGCGATGTGACGCTGGATCAGTTGCAGGCGGATTACGACGCGGTGTTTCTGGGCATCGGTCTGGCTGGCGTCAACGCGCTGCGGGCGGTGGGTGAAGACCTTGCTGGCGTGCGCAATGCCGTTGATTTCATTGCCGAACTGCGGCAGTCCGACAAAGCGCAGGTCGCCGTGGGTCGCGATGTGGTGGTGATCGGTGGCGGCATGACTGCGGTGGATGCCGCCGTGCAATCCAAGCTGCTCGGGGCCAATTCGGTGACGATGGTCTATCGGCGCGGCAAGGACAAGATGAGCGCCAGCGTCTATGAGCAAGACCATGCCACAGGCGCGGGCGTGCGGATCATCTATGGTGCCGCCCCGGTCAAGGTGCTGGGCAGCGCTGCGGTGGAGGGCGTCGAATTCGCCTACACCCACGACGGCCCGAATGGGCTTGAGATGGGCGAGACCTTTACCCTGAAGGCCGATCAGGTGTTCAAGGCGATTGGCCAGACCCTGACCGCCGCCCCGATTGCCAAAGATGGCGCTAAACTGGTGAAACAGCAGGGCAAGATCTGGGCCGGTGGCGATTGTGCTGCGGGTGGCGAGGATCTGACGGTGACAGCCGTGGCCGAGGGCCGCGATGCGGCGGAAGCCATTCATGCAAGCTTGATGGCGTAAGGGGAACATCATGGCAAATCTGACAACCAATTTCATCGGCATCAAATCCCCCAATCCGTTCTGGCTGGCCTCGGCCCCGCCGACCGATAAAGAGGTCAACGTGCGCCGCGCCTTTGAAGCGGGCTGGGGCGGCGTGGTCTGGAAAACGCTCGGGTCGGAAGGCCCTCCGGTCGTCAACGTCAACGGGCCGCGTTACGGCGCGATCTGGGGCGCGGACCGGCGTTTGCTGGGCCTGAACAACATCGAATTGATCACCGACCGCCCGCTGGAAGTGAACCTGCGCGAAATCAAAGCGGTGAAGCGCGACTACAAAGACCGCGCCATGATCATCAGCCTGATGGTGCCCTGTGATGAGGATTCGTGGCGCGACATCCTTGGCCACCTTGAGGATACCGAGGCCGACGGGGTAGAACTCAACTTCGGCTGCCCGCATGGCATGGCCGAGCGCGGCATGGGCGGCGCGGTCGGCCAGGTGCCGGAATATATCGAGATGGTGACGCGCTGGTGCAAAAAGCACACCCGGATGCCGGTGATCGTCAAGCTGACGCCGAATATCACCGACATCCGCAAACCCGCCGAGGCCGCCAAGCGCGGCGGGGCGGATGCGGTCAGCCTGATCAACACGATCAACTCGATCACGTCGGTGAACCTCGACAGCTTCGCGCCCGAACCCACCATTGACGGCAAAGGCACCCATGGCGGCTATTGCGGCCCGGCGGTGAAGCCGATTGCGCTGAACATGGTGGCCGAAATCGCGCGTTCACGCGAAACCCACGGCCTGCCGATTTCCGGCATCGGCGGCATCACCACTTGGCGCGATGCGGCGGAATTCATGGCTTTGGGCGCGGGCAATGTGCAGGTCTGCACGGCGGCAATGACTTATGGCTTCAAGATCGTGCAGGAGATGATTTCGGGCCTGTCCGAATATATGGACGAAAAGGGCATGACCAATACCTCGGAACTGGTGGGCCGTGCGGTGCCAAATGTCACCGATTGGCAATTCCTGAACCTGAATTATGTGACGAAAGCCCATATTTCGCAGGATGATTGCATCAAATGCGGCCGCTGCTATGCGGCTTGCGAGGATACCAGCCATCAGGCCATCGCGATGGGGCCTGACCGCACTTTCACCGTCAAGGATGATGAATGCGTGGCCTGCAATCTGTGCGTCAACGTCTGCCCAGTGGAAAACTGCATCACCATGGTCGAACTGCCGAAGGGTGCCATTGACGAACGCACGGGGCGGCCCGTCAGCGATTACGCCAACTGGACGACGCATCCGAACAACCCCACCGCCACCGCCGCCGAGTAAAAACCCGCGCGCGCCAGATCAGGCGCGCGTGTCCACATGATCCGCGGCGGCAGTATCATCGGGAAGATCAGCCTCGGCTGGCGCATCGGCGGGCAGGGCGGAAATCTCGCGCTCGTCCTGATAGGCGCGCTCGGCCTGGTCGGTCTTCACCTGCTCGGGCGGGGGCTGCACTTCGACCTCGGGGCGCATCGGTTGCGCCGTCACCGGGGCCATCGCGGCTGGTGCAGCCTCAACCGGCGGCGCTTTCACCGGGGCCGGGGCAGGCGTTTGCGGCAGATCATCCAGCAGCACCGCGCCATCGTTCAGATAGGGAATGCCGTCGAGGCTGATGCCGTCCACCTCGGTCAGCGTTTCAATCTGCCCGCCGCTTTCCTCGGCCACCTCTTGCACGGCGGTCTGCACCGGCAGCAGGCCCTTGAAGATCGCCTCGCTGGCGGCGGGGGCCAGCACCGGGCGCAGATTGGCCTCGGTGGGCAACTCGGCCCCGCCAAGCGCCTGCGCCGCCGTTTGCACATCAAACTCTGCCCCGCCTTGCGCTGCGATGCGCTGCACGGGTCGCACCGCCAGCGTGTGTATCTGCGGGCCAGTTGGCGCCGCGAGTGAAGAGATCAGTCCCATCCCCATCCCCTTTGCAACAGTCGCCCCCACCGTTCACCCTAGCACAAAACCACCCCGCCCGCAGGCACAAAGCCCGAAGATTTCGATCCGTTTGCCCCGATTTTGCCATGATCTGCAAAGCCTTGCCGCCTGCGGGGCAGATAAACCTCTGCAAGGCCTTTTCTTTTCGCCAAACTGAACCCAACTGTATAGAAAGCGCGCGCGGCCGGTTTGGCCTGCCAAACCGCGCATCCCAGCAAGAAGTTTCCCATGCAATATTCGCTCCTTGATCTGTCCCCGGTTCCCGAAGGCCACACCGCCGCTGACGCGCTGGCCAACACGCTGGACCTTGCCCGCCATGCCGAGGCTTGGGGCTATCACCGCTTCTGGCTGGCCGAGCATCACAACATGCCCGGCATTGCGTCAGCCGCGACGTCTATCGTGATCGGCCATGTCGCAGGCGGCACCAAGACCATTCGTGTAGGCTCGGGTGGCATCATGCTGCCCAACCACGCGCCCTTGGTGATTGCCGAGCAGTTCGGCACGCTGGCCACGCTGTATCCGGGGCGCATCGACCTTGGTCTTGGCCGCGCGCCCGGCACCGATCAGGGCACGGCGCGGGCGCTGCGCCGCAATATGGAAGCCTCGGATCAATTCCCCGAAGACGTGCTGGAGCTGATCAACTACCTTGATGCACCGCACCCCGATGCCCGCATCCGCGCGGTGCCGGGTGAGGGCACCGAGGTGCCGGTGTGGATACTGGGTTCCAGCCTGTATGGCGCGCAACTGGCGGCCTATCTGGGGCTGCCCTACGCCTTTGCCAGCCATTTCGCGCCTGCCATGCTGGCGCAGGCGGTCGAGACCTACCGCGCCACGTTCCGCCCGTCGCAATGGCTGGAAAAGCCTTATTTCATGCTGCTGGCGGGCATGGCTGCGGCGGAAACCGACGCCGAGGCCGAATATCTGCGCTCGTCGCAAGTGCTGGCGTTCTCGCGGCTGCGCACCGGGCGGCCCGGAAAGCTGCCCTATCCGACGCAGGATCTGTCCGAGGTCGCCCCCCACATGCGCGCCGAGGTGGAGCGGTCGCTGTCCTGCGCTGCGGTGGGTTCGCCCGCCAGCGTGCGCGGCCAGTTGGCAGGGCTGATCGAGACCTTTGCCCCTGATGAAATCATGTTGACCGGCATGATCCACGATCACGCCGCACGGCTGCGCTCGTTCGAAATCGCCGCCGAGGTGATGCGCGGGCTGAACGGCTAACGACATTTCCATGCGTCGCTCTGGCGAAGGCCACCGCCTTCGCCATGCGGTGCAGGTGCCGCTGGAACCGCCGGGCCTGAATGGCCCGGCCAGCGCCCGAGCCAGCCTTGGCGGGCGCTTCTCGCCCGCCGGGTCGGGCGCTGGCCTCACCCGGTTTCTCGTTGAACCGACGACAGGGTGCAGGCCGCACACGCGGGCGGGGAAACGCAATGCGTTTCCGGCTTCCGCCCGAACGGACCGTTGCACGCAAGCGCCTCAATGTCGGCCCGCCCGCCAACAAGCGCGGGCTGAACGGCTAACGACATTTCCAACGGATACTCTGGCGAAGGCCACCGCCTTCGCCATGCGGTGCAGGGGCCGCTGGAGCCGCCGGGCCCGTAAGGCCCGGCCAGCGCCCGACCCGCCCTCGGCGGGCGCTTCTCGCCCGCCGGGTCGGGCGCTGGCCTCACCCGGTTTCTCGTGGAACCGACGACAGGGTGCAGGCCGCGCACGCGGGCGGGGAAACGCAATGCGTTTCCGGCTTCCGCCCGAACGGACCGTTGCACGCAAGCGCCTTGATGTCGGCCCGCCCGCCCACAAGCGCGGGCTGAACGGCCAGACGGATATGACAGTCGCTCGCCTGCTTTCGGGCGGAGACTGGAAACGCCCAGCGTTTCCCCGCCCGCGTGTGCTGTTTCAGCCTGCAAACAGTGTCGCAATAAACCCCACAAGGCCAGCGCCCGACCCGGCGGGCGAGAAGCGCCCGCCATGGGCGGGTCGGGCGCTGGCCGGGCCTTTGAGGCCCGGCGGTTACGCGCCATCTGCACCGCATGGCGAAGGCAGTGGCCTTCGCCACTTCGCCCATGGTGAATGCAGCGTTCCGCCCTAGATTTCTTGCGCCCGCAGCACCTCTGCCACCGCTGCTTGCCGCGCCTGCACCGCATAATCCAGCGCCGTTGACCCTGCGAAACCTTCATCCCGCAAACGGGCATCCGCACCGCGCGCCAGCAGCAGCCTGACCACATCCAAAAGCCCCAACGCCGCCGCGACATGCAGCGCCGTCAGGCCTTGGCCCGAGGCCGCATTGATCTGCGCACCTGCATCCAGCAAGGCTGCGATCAGCGCCAGCGGGTCTTCGGGGCTATCGTCAAACTCATCCACCGCCGCCGCGCGTTCCACTGCCGCTTGCAGGGGTAGGCGGCCCGCCTTGTCGCGGCTGGCCAGATCCACGCCCTGCGCCAGAAACCAGTGCAGGCTGGCCAGCGTGCCAAGGTCAATCGCGTGAAACAACCACGGCTGGCCGCTGTCCGCCTCGGTGCTGGCGGCAAAAGCCGGCCCCAGCCCCGCGAGATAATCCACATCCCCGGTTTGCAGCGCCTCGATGATCTGATCAGCATCGCCGATCAGGGCGACAGGTTGCACGGATAGGGCAGGGGAGGTGCTGCGCAGTTGCAGCGCCGCGCGCCCGCCCATGCGCCAGACCAGCCGCAGCCAGAACAGCCCACGATCGCGCAAACTGCCCAGACGGGCGGCAAAAGAAGGCGGTTTTTGTGGCGGCTTGTCTCTCATCCTGCCAGCATGCCACGCGCCGCAAAGCTTAACAATTTCTAAACGCCAAAACGCTATACGATTGATTTCATTGGCATTCAAAACGGTCCCGCGTTGGGACCGTCACGATTTGCGCGCAGCCAGACCCCAGACCACCGCCAGCAGGCTCGACAGGATGGCATTCCACCCCGCCATCGACACCCCCAGCATCGCCCACGGCACCGCATCGCAGCGCACGGGCTTGCCCACCACCACATCGGTGTTCAAAAGATCGCCCACACTCACCCCCTGCAAGGTATCAACCGTGCAGGTGGCCAGCCCCGCGAACCAACCCAACTCTACTCCGGCGTGGTAAAACCCGATCCCCGCCGTCGCCGCCGCCGCCAGCATCCCCAACAGGGGCAACCCCGCCCCCCGGCTGCGCAGCGCCAGCAGGCCGATCAATATCGCCACCCCATGCGGCCAGCGCTGATAGATACACAGCACGCACGGGATCAACCCGCCGACATACTGGAACGCCAACGCCCCCCCCAACAGCAGGCCCGAGCCCAGCATGGCAATCCAGATCAAGGAATTCCGCGTCATCTCACCCTCACATCATCCGGGTGGCAAGCCAGATCAGCCCGCCCACCACCACCAGCCCGGCCACGATCGCCGTCATCCGCCGCTCGATAAAGCTGGTCATCCGCACGCCATAGCGCTGCAACAAATATGCCAGCAGATAAAACCGCCCGCCCCGCGCCACTATGGCCGACAGGATGAACCATTTCAGATCAAACGACACCGCGCCTGACAGGATCGTGACCACTTTCATTGGCGGCAGATGTGACAGCCCTGACGTGATCAACATCACCAGAATCGCCAGATCGCCCGTCTGCGCCTTCAAAGCCTCAAACGCCGCCAGCTTGCCGTAAAACTCCAGCGCCGGACGGGCCAGCAGATCGAACGCGTAATGCCCGATCGCCCAGCCAAAAATCCCGCCCAGCACCGAAGTGATCGTCGCGATCAACGCATAGCGCCAGACCTTGTCGGGCCGCGACAGGCACATCGGGATGAACAGCACATCGGCGGGGATCGGAAACACCGAGCTTTCCACGAAAGACACAGCCCCCATCGCAGGCTCGGCATAGCGCGAGCCCGCCCAACGCAGGGTCCAGTCATACAGCCTGCGAAACATCAACAGCCTCCGCGCTTTTGGCTTCAATGGCCATGCAGCGGCCTGCGGTCAAGGGGGCGCGCAACCTGTTTGCACTTCGGGCGTTGACGGTTAAGTTACCGGCACCACCAAGGGGGACAGAACATGGAATGGCGCGGACGCAGAGGCAGCGGCAACATCGAGGATCGGCGCAGCCTGCGTGGCGCGCGCGGGGCCAGCATCGGTGGCGCTGGCGGCATCGGGGTGATTGCTGTCGTGGTGATCGGCTATTTCCTTGGCTTCGACCTGACCCCCTTGCTGAATGGCACCCAGAGCCAGACGCAACAAACCGGCGCGCCGGTGGAAATCAGCGAGGCTGATCAGCAGGCGGGTCAGTTTGTCTCGGTGGTTCTGGCCGATACCGAAGAAATCTGGGCCAACACCTTCAAGCAGCAACTGAATGAGACCTACACCCCCGCCAAGCTGGTGCTGTATAAGGGTGTCACCCGTTCGCCCTGCGGGGATGCTTCGGGGGCGACCGGGCCGTTCTATTGCCCCGGCGACAAGAAGGTTTACCTCGACACCGATTTTTTCACCACCATGTCGCGTCAGTTGGGCGCGGGCGGTGATTTCGCCATGGCTTATGTTGTGGCACATGAGATCGGCCACCACGTGCAGGACGAGTTGGGGATTCTAGGCAAAGCCAACGAGATTCGCGGCCAATCGTCCGAAGCTGACAGCAACGAGATCTCTGTGCGCATCGAATTGCAGGCCGATTGTCTGGCGGGCATCTGGGCGCGTGAAGTGCAGCAGACCTATGGCACCATCGAGAAGGGCGACTTCGACGAAGCCATCAATGCGGCCAAGCAGATCGGCGACGACACCTTGCAACGCAACGCAGGCCAGGTGCCTATGCCCGAAAGCTTTACCCATGGCACCTCGGCACAACGCTCGAAGTGGTTCATCACCGGGTTGAAGTCGGGGCAACTCAGCGCCTGTGACACGTTCCGCGCGAATAACCTTTAACCGAGGCGGGCGGGCGCAAAGCCTGTTGACGCCGCCACGGGGCGCGGCTAAACCGCGCCTCAGAGGGCCATGTATGGCCCCGACACTTCGGACCGTTTGCGGTCGCTACCGCGAAGTGTGCATTGTGCGGGCGTGGCGGAATGGTAGACGCGGCAGACTCAAAATCTGCTTTCGCAAGAAGTGCCGGTTCGAGTCCGGCCGCCCGTACCAAATCCTTTCAACCTGATCCGTTTCCAAGCCTTGCAAGCGCACGCGCTGATTGTGGCGGACTTGCGGCGATTAACCATTAACAACGCGAATCGCAGCCATTCTGCGGCGGTTTGTGATGGAAACTGAGCGTCTTAGCCCCCCGCATCGCTGTCCGATTCGCACTTTGGCGTAAGCTGACCTTGCGTCATCCTGAACAGTGCGCAGGAAATGGCTGGATTAACGCCGTTGCCGCAACAGCGTTTCGACATTGTGGTGAAAGAATGGCAAATAATCTGTCTTATGGTTAAGGTGGTATCACGTTTTTTCAGCGTTTCGGATATCGAAACAGTAACGCCCGTCCGCACGCAGCCATCCGTGAAACTTTCCTGCGCTAGGGTCTGAAATGCCAGCGTTTTTCGAAATGCGCGATTGTTACCAGTGTCGAAACCATGCGTAAGATGACACAATCTGTGCGTGTAAACCCGGATTTGAACTTTCGGAATTGTGGCGCAGCCAAGGCAACGCCCCGCCGCAATTAGGACTTTTTTTACTTTGCTGTCGCGATAACTGGCGATATTCAGATCATGTCTTACTGGGAAAGACGAAGGCCGTGGGGGCGGTCGTTGAATGGTGATGTGCCGCAAGGCACCTGTGTTGAGAAAGATGTGCTGCCTTAGCCTTGGGTTCTGCGACCAAAGGCTTGTCATGAAAAACTTGTGATTTCGGCCGGAAGCCTTTGGTTTCCGAACAGCATTGCTTTCGCTTCACCTCAGACGGCAGGCAACAGGCGTTGGCCTCGGATGAAACCGGGCTTGCGCCTTTTCGGGGTCGCTTTTCGGCGATCTGGGCTTGAGTCGGTCGAGGGACGGAATGCCGTCTCTCAGGTGAAATGAGGGATATGACATGCCGGTATTTGCGCAATTCAACTTCAACGACGTTGACACCAACGCCTTGGACAGTGCGCCGGCGTTGGGCGACCAGTTTGGCACCTATCGCAACGGTGCTACTTCGGTAGGCGGCCAGGCGGTGTTGGATGGCCAGGACGATCTGGTGAAAATCTACCAAGACCCGGCCTATCAGATGGATCAGGGCACGCTCGACATCCACTTCACGCTGGCCGATCAGCCGCTGACAGCGACGCAGACCGTGCTGTCGCGTGACAGCGCCGGTGAGACCGCAGGCGGCTACCGCATTGAAATTCAAGCCGACGGTTCGGTGGTGATCAGCCATGAAACCGCAACCGGCACCGAAACCTTCGGCACCGAGCCGGGGTTTGCCAATCCGGGCGACGAGATCAGCCTGTCTTATTCCTGGGCTGAAGGCGGCGCGGGCGGGCAGTTGCACATCGACAACCTGACCAGCAATGCCAATTTCCAAGACACCGTGCCGAACACGCTGACCATGGACATGGGCGCGCTGGATCAGCCGTGGATCGTCGGCGCCGGGCAATCGGCTTCGGATGCTGGCACGCTGAACAACATCGACCAGCACTTTGCAGGCTCGGTTGATCTATTCCAACTGTCTGACAGCGTTGACAATATTTCGCCGCGTGATGGCTATGTCGATGGCACCGCTGGCAACGATCTGATCGACACCGGCTATGCTGGCGACCCGGATGGTGACTTCATCGACCGTGGCGACGCGATCCTGGGCAATGACGGTCCCAATGACGACCGCGTGCGGGCAGGCGAGGGCGACGACACCGTGCGTGCCGGTGTTGGCGATGATCTTGTGGATGGCGACGCGGGCAATGACGTTCTCTATGGCGAGGCTGGCGACGATACGCTGAACGGCGGCGCGGGCAATGACGCGCTTTACGGCGGCCCGGGCGACGACTCGCTGCGCGGTGGTGGCGGCGACGACACGCTGTTTGGCGGCAATGGCAACGATGCAGCCTATGGCGGCGACGGCAATGATCTGATCGACACCTCGGGCGGCGGCGCTGCTCCGCTGCCGGATCAGGGCTATCCGGGGCTGTATCCGTCCGACAGCGATCCGGCCAATGATCTGGACACCGTTTACGGCGGTGCTGGCGATGACACCATCCGCACCGGCGACGATGCCGATGTGATCTCGGGTGGCTTTGGCAATGACGTGATCGAAGCAGGCTTCGACGATGACACCATCGACGGCAATCAGGGCAACGACACCATCATCGGTGGCGAAGGCAATGATCTGATCGACGGCGGCCAAGGCAATGACCTGATCTATGGCGGCTACGGCCCCGGCGTGCCGGATGACGTGAATATCCCCGACGCCGACGGCGATCTGCTGCCGAACAACGGCCGCGACAGCATCGTCGGCGGTTTGGGCGACGACACCATCTTCGGCATGGATGATGACGACACCATTGATGGCGGTCAGGGCAACGATCTGCTTTACGGCGGCATCGACGACGACAGCATCCGTGGCAACGTCGGCAACGACACGCTTTACGGCGGCGAAGGCAGCGACTCGATGGAGGGTGGCAACGACCGCGACACCTTCTACGTGACCTCTGCCGCCGACGGCGCGGGCGATGTCATCGACGGCAACGAAGGTGGCGACGACTATGACACCCTTGATCTAACCGGCTCGGGCCCGTTGAACATCATCTACGATGCCAACAACCCCGAAAACGGCACAGTGCAGTTCCTCGATGCCGACCGCAACGTCACCAGCACGCTGACCTTCACCAATATCGAAAACGTCATCCCCTGCTTCACCCCCGGCACCCTGATCGCCACGCCGCGCGGTGAGGTTCCGGTCGAGATGTTGAAAGCTGGCGACCGCATCATCACCCGCGACAACGGCATTCAGGAAATCCGCTGGACCGGGCGCAAGGATATGGGCTGGCACGATCTGGTCGCCAATCCGCATCTGAAGCCGGTGCTGATCCGTCAGGGCAGCTTGGGCAATGGTCTGCCAGAGCGTGACATGATGGTGTCGCCGAACCACCGCGTTCTGGTCGCCAACGACCGCACCGCGCTGTATTTCGACGAACACGAAGTGCTGGTTTCGGCCAAGCATCTGGTGGCAGGCAAGGGCATCGACAGCGTCAATGCGGTGGGGGCAAGCTATATCCACTTCATGTTCGACCGCCACGAGGTTGTGCTGTCGAACGGCGCCTGGACCGAAAGCTTCCAGCCCGGCGACTACACCCTGAAAGGCATGGGCAACGCGCAACGCGGCGAGATCTTTGATCTGTTCCCCGAGCTGAAAACCGAAGCCGGGCTTGAAGGCTACGGCTCTGCCCGGCGCACGCTGAAGCGTCACGAAGCCATGTTGTTGGTGAAGTAAAAGTTATGCAGCACGCCCGCGCCTGATCGGCGCAGGCGACGGAACAGGGGGGCTTCGGCCCTCCTTTTTCGTTAAAGATTTCGCAAAAGCTCAGACCTCTGCTTTGCGCAGATCGGCAAGCATTGTTGCTTTGTCCGAAACATTGTCCGCAAACGGCTTCCAAAAACCATCAGATACGGCGCAATCGCCACAGCACCTGCCCGCTTTGCGCCTTATTTCAGCCGCTAAAGACCACAGTTTCACCCTAAATTGCACCAATTTTTACGCGAAAACATCCTCGTAACCCGTGCGCATAGGATGATTATTTTGCGACTTCTGATGAACATTCCAACGCACGGGCGCCGCGCCCGGTTTTTTTGCACCGATGTTCGGAAGGAGGGCTAGGTTATGGCAACGACGTATTACGGCATTTATCTTGGCACTTCGACCAATCAGCTGGACCCGACCGAGGGCAACAGCAACAACGAAGGCTACACGCTTTTTCAGAACACCACCTGGGGTTCATCATCCGCGCCACTGTCGGCCAGTAAGGTTGAAATCACCGCCGGAAACTTTGCGGGTGGCACGGCTGCGACATCGCTTGAAACCAACAACAATGTTGAAAACGCGACGCTTGCCACCACCATCGGCGGCACCGCCTACACGCTGACCTATGACGCAACGTCGATCTACAATGCGACGCTGACCTATGCCGATGGCACCACCGCGACGGTGACGGCCGTGCTGGTGCAGACCACCGACGGGCGGCTGTTCCTGATGCCGGAAAGCACCGCGGTTTCGGATGGCGACACCGCGAAATACGAAGCCAAGCCGATCACATCGGTCACTTTCGGGACCGCCACCAGCTTTAACAACGTCAACTTTGGCGCAGACCGCACCGTGACCGCCTACGACGACGGCTATGTCGATGGCACTGCTGGCAGCGATCTGATCGACAGCACCTATGTCGAACCGATCGCAAACGGATCGGACAAGATCGACAATTCCGATGCGGGGCTAGCAGGCAGTTCCGGCAACGATGACTATGTTCGCGCGGGCGCGGGCGACGATACCGTGCGCGCGGGCGCGGGCAACGACAGCATCTACGGCGGCACCGGCAACGACTCGGTGGAAGGTGGCATCGGCAACGACACCGCCTTTGGCGAGGCCGGGAATGACCTGCTCTATGGTGGTGACGGCGATGACAGCCTCGACGGCGGCGCCGACGATGACCAACTGTTTGGCGAGATTGGCAACGACACGCTTGCGGGCGGCACCGGCAATGACACACTCGACGGCGGCACCGGCAACGACCAGTTGTTCGGCGGCACCGGCAATGACACGCTCGACGGCGGCACCGGCAACGATATCCTGCAGGGTGGCGACGGCGATGATGCGTTTGTGCTGTCGGGCACGTTCGGCAATGACACCATCACCGGCGGCGAGGCCGGAGAGACCAACGGCGATCTGCTGAACGCCAGCGGCACCACGGCCAACACCACGCTCAACCTGACTGGCCCCGAGGCGGGCACGATCAGCGACGGCACCTCGACCACGACCTTCTCGGAAATTGAGCGGTTCCAGCTTGGTTCCGGCAATGACACCGTTCTGGGTGGCGCGGGCAACGACTCGGTCGATGGCGGTGCGGGCAACGATTCCATGGCGGGCGGCGCGGGCAACGACACGCTTGCGGGCGGCACCGGCAATGACACGCTCGACGGCGGCACCGGCAACGATATCCTGCAGGGCGGCGACGGCGACGATACGTTCCTGCTGTCGGGCACGTTCGGCAATGACACCATCACCGGCGGCGAGGCGGGAGAGACCAACGGCGATCTGCTGAACGCCAGCGGCACCACGGCCAACACCACGCTGAACCTGACTGGACCTGAGGCGGGCACGATCAGCGACGGCACCTCGACCACGACCTTCTCCGAGATCGAGCGGT
>NKIU01000016.1 GCA_002256245.1 Pseudorhodobacter sp. PARRP1
GCAATGGCTATGGACTTACAACAACGACCGCCCGAACATGGGCATCGGCGGCATCACACCCGCACAGAAACTGAAAATGGCCGCGTAAGTTCTACGAATGCACCCCGTTAAAATTGGGGGGAATACCATATGAAGGACTTCGCGCCCTCTTGCTTCCACAGTGCTTCCATGGGTACTGATAACGCAAACGCCGCCCCGGAGGGCGGCGCTTAAGCGTTTGATATCGCGTATTTTTTTGGTTGCGGGGGCAGGATTTGAACCTGCGGCCTTCAGGTTATGAGCCCATGGGAGGGCTAAATCGAATAATCAGCAATCCCAACCACTTACGGCGCAAGCCTTTGTTTCCGCGTGATTTTCACCCTCGCATCCATCAGCATTTGCAGGCATTGACGTGCAAATGCAGCGCAAAGCCCGCAATCGCAGGTTGATGTGGTGTTGATGTAGCCTGCGCGGACTCACTGGTCGAGTATAAACATTTGCCCCCATCCCGAGCATCATTTCCGGTGTCCCTCGAGCCCAAGTTCGCTCCACATCCAGCCGAAATCGTACTCGGCAATCGGACCCTCGCCGTGCCCGGCGCTGCGGTTTTCCAGCATCTTGAGCCAGTCGATCACCATCTCGCGCCCCGCCGTCGTCCGCACCGCCTGGCGTGGGGATTTGCCGCCCAAGGCCGGGATCGGTGCATCCAGCGTTTCGCGGTAGTGTTTGTCCAGGTGATCCCGCATCAGCTGGCGCGCGATCTCTGGCGGAATTTCGTCGGGCGCGGCGCCCCGCTCTTCACTCCGTTGGTCAGCCCGCATCTGATCCACAGTGCGGATTGTGGTCAGGGGTGTCCTCAACAGGTCTCCGGCGGCCGCGCCGATCAACATCTGGATCTTGGCCGCGCGCTCGGCCGAGTTGACTGTTACCAGCAGCGTCTTGCCCTTCAGTTCCACGGAGCCAAGAACCGTCGCCCCGTCCATCTGGGTGTCCAGCATGATCCCGTCGCCTGCCTTGCCAACGCGCCCCTTTCGATTAGCCAGCCAATTCCAGAACTTCGCCCCCTCGGACATAAAGCCTTTCACCCGGTCAAGTCGCTCGGCCACCGCCTTCTGCGTGACGCCGCTGGCGAGCGGGTAGCGCAGGTCGTGGAACAGCACATCATCCCCGTCTGAATTCGTGAACTGCGGCTCTGCTGGGGTGAGGGCGTGGTCGATCTCGATGAAGAGCCAGGCGGAGGTGAAGATGGGGGCGCAGCCCAGAAGCTGGTCTCGAGTGAGCCGCAGCGCATCGCGCTTCTTCAGCTTCAAGGCATCGCGAAGCCCAGCAAACAGAAAATCCACTGCCTCGGCACGAAAGGGCAACAGCGCGCCGGAGATGACGTGATGATCGCGCTCGCGCACCACCCGCACGGCGATCCGGTCCCATTGCTTCAACGTCCGGGTGGCGGATTTCTCGCGCACCGTGATGGGCGCGGCATCTGACAGCAGGTCGCGCAGCACCATCGAGGCGCCGGGCAGAACCTCGCTGACCTCATAGAGGCTGACCGGCGCATCCCGCAGGGCTGTGAAATAGGCCCGGTTCAGGACCGTTTCCTTCCAGCCGCGCCGCTTGAGATAGAGATCGACAACGTTGCCGTCCTCATAGTGCTGGCCGAGGAAATCCTCGAACCCGCAGCCCCAAAGCACGCCCGTCCACTGCTCGCCCAGCAGGTCGCCGAGATCGTCCTGATCGATCTCGAATTCTTCCAAGGCAGGCATCAGGTGTTCGGCGACCACATCCTGCATCCGGTCGCGCCAGATGGTTTCCCGGCCGATGAAGCTCAACAAGCCCGATATGTCATTCCGTTCGCCCATCGTGCCTCACTGATCCTGCTGCGGGTTCTTTTAGCCTTGATAGCCGCTGCAAGGCCAGAGCGGCGGAGAAGGACCAGCCGTGGTGACCACCTTCGCCAGTCACGGGAGAAGTCTCGGCGTCGGGCAAAAATTCCGCTTATCCACAGAGCAGTCGCGGCCGCCCTCTTGCTCCGAATCGAAGCCCATTGCACCATGCACGCATGAGGTGAGCAGCCCTCAACCAAAAGCAAAAACAGGTCCAACAAACAGCACCCATAGATCGGACGGCGCAACTGCGCCCAACCGGTGGTGACTTTTTGACAGGTATGACGCGCGAGCCTTTCCGCGCGTGGCAGGCGGTATTCGGCGTCTCCCCTCTCCATTTTTGCAGGAAAGGGTTATCCATGAACTTGCCACCACGCGTATTTTACACCCTGTCGGACGCCGCCTCGCACTGGAACTGCAATGTGGCCGACGTGGCCGGTTGGGCGGCCGCAGGCAAGCTGCGGATCACGACCGGGATTGGCCTCGTGCGCTGTGGCGATGCGGTCGTCGCAGGCCAGGTCACAATATCTCCGATGGAGGTCTTGCCGCTGTTTCGACGCTGTGGAACCGGCCCGGCTGTTGGCACCGTGCGGCGCATCATGGCCCATGACAGCACGGAATGGCAGATCATCACCGATCCCGCCGCAGGCATTCCGGTCGCGATTGCCGACATGCTGATCCTGGCCGAGGACTTTCACGCCTTTGAGGAAGAGTATGGAATCGTGCGCCGCGCCCCGGCTGGACCCGGCGCGTCCTCACCGTACAATTGGGAGGGGATGATGGTCGCCCTCGTCGTTCGGATCGTCGAGCAAGGCCTGCCCTCGACCCAAGCCGAGTTGGTTGCCGAGATGCAGGTGTGGTTCGCGGACCAGTCGGACGGCAAGAAGATGCCTGACAGCCGCAGTATCCGGCGCAGGATCACGCCGATCTGGAGAGCCTTGAGGCGCGAGGACCCATGATGCTGCGGACCCGCGATGGGCCCCATCAGGCGGTTTTGCGGCCGCCCTGATCGTCCGCATCGTGGACCAGCCGAGGCTTTGGCCGGAAGGCGCTGGCCACCGCGTCGACCCCGGCCCGGAGGGGCGAGTCCATCAGATGGGCATAGCGCTGGGTCGTCTGGGTCTGGCTGTGACCCAGCAGCTTGCCGATCATCTCCAGTGATGCGCCGCCGCTGACCAGCAATGACGCGAAAGTGTGGCGCAGGTCGTGGATGTGGACATCAACGAGCCCGGTCTCTTTCTGGATCTTTGCCCAAAACCTTCGCACCTCCTGCACCGGCTGGCCGGGCGTATCGCCGGGGAAGAGCCATGGCGCCCCTTTCGGCACCAACAAAAAGCGCTGGCGCACGATGGCGGCGGTCTCGTCCGAAATCGGCACACGGTGAACCCGGCGCTGTTTCGTCATCGCAGGCGGCTTCGACCAGCTGAGCTGTTCCAGATTGAACTGGTCGAACCGGGACTGCCGTACTTCCCCTAACCGGGCGCCGGTCAGCATGCACATCCGGATGATATCTGATGCGCGCCGGTCCTCGGCACCATCCAGCGCGGCGGCAAGGCTGGCGATTTCTTCCTTGGACAGGAACCGTTCGCGTGGGGTCTCTGTGCGCCGATGGAAGCGTTGGGCGGGATTGTCCTCGCACCAGCCCCATTGGACAGCCAGAGTGAACATCTTGCGCAGCACCTCCCCGATCCGATTGGCGCGCACCGGCGTGGGCTTCTCACCCTGCAGCTTGCGCGCCCGGTTGTTGGGCTTTTCCTTGTGGGGGCGTGCCCGGCCCTCGGCAATCTGGGTCAACAGCTTGTCCACATCAGTCTGTGTGATCTCCGTCACCAGCTTCCGCCCCCAGACCGGGGCTACCATCTTGGCCAGCGCCGATTTCTGGTCCGCAGCACTTCGCGCCGAAAGCTTCGGCAGGTGCTCGGCACAGTACCGTTCGATCAGATCGGTCACACGCGGGGCCTCTCGTTTGGTCTCGCGCTGGGCCAAGGGGTCGCCCCCGGCATCAATTTCGCGGCGCAAATCCTTGGCACGCTCCCGTGCGGCAGACACCGACCATTCCGGCCACCTCCCGAAGGTCATCCGGCGCTGGCGCCCGGCGTGACGGTAGTCCAGCGTGAAAGCGCGGCCACCACCCCGATAGATGCAGGCGGCAAAACCGCGAACCTCGGTGTCGAAGATCTGGTAGTCCCGGCCTGTCACAGGCTCGGCCTCGCGGATGACTTTCTCGGTCAGCTTGGTGCGTTCGGGCATGGGTCCGGTCCTTTTTGCATCCGACATGAGGCGTGGTTTTGCCTCGTTATCAAGTCGAGCATGCGGACCGGGGTGGCGGGGAGGCGGAGGGTGGCATTGAGGATGCCACCTTTGCGCCACCCCTTGTTTTATTGAGTTTTCTGTGAGAACGGGGCTTTGTTTACAGGCGCGGCGGGCAATCACGGCACAGAGTTTCGCCCGGAATAGCCGCCGAAACCGGGCGACTCACGCGAATGGCTCGCATCGAAACTGCCAATCTCCAATGAAATCAATGGGTGGCGCGGGTGGCGTGCCGGTTGCCACCCCCTCTTTGCCCACGAATGTCGGTGAAACACGGCGAATCCGGCTGTTTGCCGGTGTTCGCAATGTTGAGGGGCATCGGTCTGCCCTTCCTGCCCCCTGCGTCGCGACCAGCGCCGACCCGCCAAACGCGAAATCTCCAATGAAACAAGGGGTGGCACAAAGGCAGCATCCTTTCCGCCACCCTCCGCCTCGCCGCCACCCCTTCGGCTCTGCGCTCAATGGTCCTTGCAAGCTGCCCCGCCATTCGGGGCCAGAACAGGGAGACACAGATGCCGCATCTCGGATCGATGCCAGACCCGAAGGAAAAACCCCGCACCTTGCTGGTCGGCTGGATCAGTCGCCTCGACCTTGCGCTGGAACTCGGCCTGTCGGTCGACACGATGCGCCGCTGGGAGGCTCAGCGCATCGGGCCGCCCTCGGTGCGTGCCGGGCGCAAGGTCTTCTACCGCCGCGCCGCCGTCGAGGAATGGCTGGAGGACCAGGAACAGAACGCCCCGCGCCGCCGCCGTTCCGGAGGTCGCCGCTGATGCAGTTGCAACCCCGCCTGTCCACCTGGCCCGCCGACCGGCTGGCCGAGGCCCGCGCCGTCATCGCGGATATCGCCCATCACAGCGACCACCTGATCCGGCTGGCCTGCAATGTCCTTGCCACCCACGGCACGACGGATGTCGAGCGCAAGGACGCCCGCGTGTTGCTGGTGGTGATCGACGCGCGCCGTTCGGTGCGTGCCGCCCAGCGCGACGACCAAGGGAGGGCTGGGCTATGACGCGCCGCGGCACCCCCGAAGCCGATCTGCAGCGCGCCGTGGTGCAGGCGCTGCGTTTTGCCCTGCCCCCCACGGCCATCATCCATCACTGCGCCAACGAGGTGACCGAAGCCGGACCTCGCGGCGCAAAGCGCCAGGCGATCTTGGCCGGCATGGGCGTGCATGCCGGTTTTGCCGATCTGACGGTGATTTGCGATGGGCGGGTCCTGTTTCTGGAACTGAAGGCGCCCAAGGGCCGCTTGCGCCCGGACCAGGAGGCGTTTCGCGATGCCGTGCTGGCGCAGGGCTTCGGCTGGGCGCTGGTGTGCAGCCTCGACGACGCGCTGGGCGCTTTGGCCGATCATGGCTTCACCAGCCGTGTCCGCCCCACGCTGAGGGCGGCACCATGAGCCATAAAGCCACCGTCTGGGCCATCCAGCAGCGCGGGCTGAAACCCGCCACCAAGATCGTTCTCTGGTTCCTTTGCGACCGGCACAACCCCGACTTCGGCTGTTTCCCCACGCAAGCGCGGCTGGCCGACGATGCAGAAATGTCGATCTCAGCCCTGAACGAACACCTCGCCCGGCTCGAGGAACTGCGCCTGATACACCGTGTTCGCGTTCACGATCCGCGCACCCACAAGCGGCAGGCCACACGCTACATCCTGGGGTTCGAGGACGGATTTCCACAAGAGCCAACTCCGGAAACCGGAGACGGCTTTGAAGGAACGGACGAGGAACAAGGTGACGGCCCAACTCCGGATTCCGGACACGTGAAAAATGGCGAAGCCACCTCCGGATTTTCGGCAAAGCCATCTCCGGATTTTGCCGAAAACCATCTCCGGAATCCGGAGACTAACCTTGTAAGAGAACCCCTAAGTAAACCCGCAAAGGAGGAGGAGGACGCGCAAGCGCGCGAAGCCGATTTTGATCGGTTTTTCGCAGAGCTGCTGACTACTCTGGGCTTCGCCGCCAACGCTACCCTGCCCACATGGTGGCAGGGTTGGCCAGCACGGCTCCATGTGCGCCGTTGGCGGGAAGACCTCGGGCTCTCCGAGGACCGGATCCTCGAGACCGCCACCGATACGCGCAGCGATCATCCCAACCCGCCCGATGGCCCAAAGGCGTTGGACCGGGCCATGGAACGTGCCGCCCAGCGCGATGCGATGGCTGCTGCGGATGAAGCGAAGCCTCAGAGGCCAAAGCGGACGAGCAAGCCCGTCCTCGCACCCCGCCCCAGCACGGACGATCTGGCGGCCTTCTACGCCGAACTGGTCAACTCCGACCGCTACCTGCCGGTCAGCGCAATCAGTAACACCACCCGTGATGCCATGCTGGCCCGTGGCCTCGTCACGCCCGAACGCCTGCGGTTGCGAGGGGTACGGTGAATGGCATGGTATTACGTCCCCGAAACGGATTGTCCCTCTGCGCAGGCGGCGGAGGCTTGGATCTGGGCGTCATGCTCGCCGAGCCCGACTTCCACACCCGCGCCTTCGTCGAATGGGAGGACTGGCCCCGCACCGTACTCATCGCGGCCCAGCGCGCTGGGTACTTCGCCCCGGCGCCCATCTGGGATGATCTGCGCAGCTTCAATGCCCGATCCTTCCGCAGCGCCTTCGACGTCGTCCTGGCCGGATATCCCTGCCAGCCCTTCAGCGCGGCCGGGAAACGCGGCGGTGCCGACGATCCTCGCCACCTCTGGCCCGACGTCGCCCGCGTCATCAGGGAATGCAGCCCAGAGTGGGTCTTCCTCGAAAACGTACCCGGTCATGTCACCCTCGGCCTTGAATCCGTGCTGCGAGAACTTTGGCGCATGGGCTACACGCCTGCGGCGGGTCTGTTCAGCGCGGCAGAAATCGGCGCGCCACACCAGCGGCTCCGGATCTTCATCCTGGCCCACTCCGATGTGCCTGCATCCCGGCACCGGCAACTACAACGCGGCGGGCAACTGCGACTTTACGAGGAAGGCCGAGGCTTTGGCGCTGGGCATCAGGAATTGGTCAACACCGAAGGCGACGGACGGCGTGAAGGGTGGCCCGGGCCAGGCCTATGGCTCGGGAGGAACGCCTCCCCTAGCAGCGCAGGCGGCGCAGTGGCCGACACCGGCCGCGCAAAACTGGAAAGGCAGTTCCGAGGCCAGCATCACCCGGGCGGATGGCAAGTCCCGGATGGATATTCTGCACTACCGGGCAGAGCAGGGCTTCACCCGCCCGGACCTGGCGATCACGCCGGATGGGCGGCAACCCTCATGTCACGCCCCGATCTCGCGCCCGCTCTGGGCTTCGATGATTGCCTCGCATGGGCGCGTCGTCTCGCGGCGGATCCTGAAGGGCCGGTCGCGGCGGCGGCTGAACCCTCTGTTCGTCGGCTGGTTGATGCGTTGGCCCATCGGTCACGCGCTCTGCGCCTGCTCGGTAACGGAGTTCACCCTCTGGCAGCAGCGCATGCGTGGCGCACTCTCGCAGCTGCCCATGGCCTCCGGCCCGTGGATCTGGCGGCCAACGGACGCAAACCAGCACCCGGCGCAGATGAATTTCCTTGAAGGATTGCAGCCATGAGCGTTCAGGGGCGGATCGGGGGCGCGGGCGGCACGAGGATCAAGCGCGCGCTGGGCGTGCAGGCGGCGCTGGAATGGGCATTCCGCGTGGAACAGGCGCAACTGGAACTGTCGCCAGCAAAGGGCGTAACCGAGGAGGGATTCGGCTTTGGCCTCGAATACGTCCTGCTGCAACGCGCCATGCTTGGCTGCAAAGTGGATGGCGGGCAGCACAAAATGGGCAGCTACATCCATCCCGACGCCGAAGTGATCGCGGCCACAGTCGCAGTCATGCCCGACTGCCTCTCCGGCATCCGCATGGCAATTCAGGTGGCCGAACTGGCGCGCGCCGCTTTGACCCCTAACTGGATGCCGGGCGTCGTCCCGCGCTGCGTCCCAATGGAAACCAAAAAAAACCAGCATGGTGAACGGGCGACAACCATTGTTGTGGGCACCGAGCGGGTGAAGACACGCGGCAAGTGGCGAACGGTCGAGGTGCTGGCTTGCCCGGTCACGTGGCGACCGCATCCAGAGCAGATTGCCTCCGCGCGGCGCGGGTATGACGATTGGTGGCAGGCGCTGGACTGGGTACGGGATGGGCTGATTGCTTGCGGGATGTTGCAGGACGTCGAGGTCACTGCCGCTATGCCGAGGGTGCAGCCGTGGCTGCGCCGATGTAGCTGAAAGCCCTTGAAACACGCTTAATGTCTAGATTTCAGCTTCTGGCTGAAATACGGTCCTGAAAAGTAGCTCCGGGGGCAGATTTACTAATGGCATCAATAGACAACGGCTCTGACCTCGGCATTGAAGCGAGCCTCTTCAAAACCGCCGACAAACTGCGCGGCAATATGGAGCCATCAGACTACAAGCACGTCGCACTCGGCCTCATCTTCCTAAAGCACATCTCGGATGGTTTCGAACTGAAGCGCCAGGCGCTGCTGGCTGAATATCCCGAGGATGCAGAAGACCCTGACGCATACTTGGCTGAAAACGTCTTCTGGGTTCCGGCCGATGCGCGCTGGTCGCATCTTCAAGCCAACGCCAAGCAGACCACAATTGGCAAGCTGATCGACGAGGCCATGTTGGCCATCGAAAAGGTCAACCCGACCTTGAAGGGCGTTCTGCCGAAGGACTATGGCCGCCCCGCGTTGAATGCAGTCATGCTGGGCGAGTTAATTGATCTAATTTCAGGCATCGCGCTTGGGCAAGATCGCGGCCAAGCGCGAGATCTGCTGGGCCGGGTTTATGAATACTTCCTTGGTCAGTTCGCCGGGTCCGAAGGCAAGCGCGGTGGTGAGTTTTACACTCCTCGTTCTGTTGTGCGCACCATGGTCGAGATGCTGGAGCCTTACAAAGGCCGCGTCTATGACCCCTGCTGCGGCTCGGGGGGTATGTTCGTTCAGTCAGAAAAGTTCGTCGAGGCGCACGGCGGCCGTCTGGGCGACATCGCCATCTACGGGCAGGAGAGCAACTACACCACTTGGCGGCTGTGCAAGATGAACCTTGCGGTGCGTGGGATTGACGCCGACATCAAGTGGAACTCCGAAGGCACCTTCCACAAGAACGAGCTGCCCGACCTTCGCGCCGATGTGATCCTGGCCAACCCGCCCTTCAACATTTCGGACTGGGGCGGTGAGCGGCTGCGGGAGGATGGGCGCTGGAAATACGGCACGCCCCCGGCAGGAAATGCCAACTATGCATGGCTTCAGCACATCCTGCACCATCTGGCCCCCTCGGGCACGGCGGGGGTGGTGCTGGCCAATGGCTCGATGTCCTCGACCCAGTCGGGCGAGGGCGAAATGCGCCGTGCGATGATCGAGGGTGAGGTGGTGGATTGCATGATCGCCCTGCCGGGGCAACTGTTCTATTCCACCCAGATCCCGGCCTGCCTGTGGTTTCTGGCCAAGGACAAATCCAACGGCATCGCTCGCGACCGCAAGCTGCGCGACCGGCGCGGCGAGGTGCTGTTCATCGACGCCCGCAAGCTGGGTTTCATGGTGGATCGCACCCGGAAAGAGTTTTCCGACGCCGACATTGCCCGCATCACTGATGTCTACCACGCGTGGCGGCTGGGTGAGGGCTATGCCGACTTGCCGGGCTTCTGCAAATCGGCGAGCCTTGAGGAAATCCGGTCCCACGGCCACGTCCTGACCCCGGGGCGCTATGTCGGGGCCGAGGCGGCAGAGGAGAACGAGACACCCTTTGCTGAACGCTTCGTAGCCTTGCAGGAGCAGTTGGAAGCACAGTTCGCTGAAGCCGAGGTGCTGACGGCGACGATCCGGGCGCGGTTGGCGGGGGTTGTCATCGAATGATGGCTACTTGGACTTCCACCACCCTCGGCAGCATCTGCAAGTTCCAAGCAGGGGACGGTTTTCCAAAGGATCTGCAAGGTGATGCAGACGGGGAATACCCCGTCGCCAAAGTTAGCGACATGAACCTCGCGGGGAATGAGCTTTTCATCGTCAATGCGAACAATTGGCTATCCAAGAAGGCGGTCGATAAAGCTTTCAAATTGCATCCGCCGGGTGCGGTCATTTTCGCAAAGATCGGAATAGCGCTCACCTCGAACCGTCGCAGGATACTGGTTCGGCCAACCGTGATCGACAACAACATGATGTCTGCAACATGCGCGAAAGACATCGACCCGCGATGGTTCTATTCGCTACTAACTACTCTTGATTTCAACGAGATTTCGTCAGGAAGTGCGCTACCGTTTCTGACGGTCAGAGATCTATCAAAGATTCCGATCAGCGTCCCACCCCTCCCCGAACAACGCGCAATTGCCACCACCCTCGGGGCGCTGGATGACAAGATCGAGCTGAACCGCAAAATGAACGCCACGCTGGATTCCATGGCGCGGGCGCTGTTCCGCGATTGGTTTGTCGATTTCGGCCCAACCCGAGCCAAGATGGAGGGCCGCGCCCCCTACCTTTCCTCCGATATCTGGGCCATGTTCCCAGAAAACCTTGACGATGAAGGCAAGCCGGAAGAATGGGAGGTCTCTGCCATCGGTCAGGAAGTGAGCGTTGTAGGTGGCTCAACCCCAAGCACGGCAGAAGCTGAATTTTGGGATGGCACACTTAGCTGGGCAACTCCAAAGGACCTGTCAAACCTGTCAGCTCCGGTCCTTTTGGAAACAAGCCGCAAAATCACCGCTGCCGGACTTGCAAAGATTAGTTCTGGCCTTCTCCCTGTCGGCTCAGTTTTGCTCTCATCCCGCGCACCAATTGGCTATCTCGCTATCGCCGAAGTGCCGGTTGCAATCAACCAAGGCTTCATCGGTATGGTTTGCGACAAGCGCCTATCGAATGCGTTCGTCTGGCTCTGGACGCTAGCGAATATGGACGCAATCCTGTCGAAAGCGAACGGTTCAACGTTCCAAGAAATCAGCAAAGGCAACTTCCGCCCGCTGCCGGTTATCATAGCGAGCGCAGAAATATTGGCTGCTTTCGATGCTGTTGTGAAACCGCTATACGCGCGGATCGCAAGAAATGAACGCGAATCAAACACCCTAGCCCAAACCCGCGACCTGCTACTTCCACGCCTTATGTCAGGCGAAATCAGCATTTCAGACATCCTGCACGTAGGTTGATTTAAGGTATGGAGTATTTCCGTCAGCGTTTTATCGATGAATTGAATGATGAGGGGCCGGTGACCGTCCGGACCTTCGAATGGCCTAGCGTAGACGTGTTAAGCACGATGGCGCCTGAACTTTACGAAGCACATTTCGTCGATTGGCTCGCCGGGCAAAAACAGAACGCCAAAGACCGCGCGCGAGAGTTTCTTACTCAGAATGGGTGCTTAGACCGTTTCAATCACTTAAGTGCCCAGTGTCACAACCAACGTGTCCTGCCATTCGTGGGTGCGGGCCTTTCACGTTCATCAGGCTTTCCAATGTGGGGTGATTTCCTTGCAACATTGACTGCCGACTATCCGGCATGCCGTCCTGACCTTGAATCCCATTTAGCTGCGTGGCGATATGAAGAGGCAGCTCAGCTAATGCTTGATCGAATGGGTAAGGATATCTTCGACGAGGCGGTTCAAAGCACGTTCGGCCATAAAGCAAAGGCGATCAATGGCCCGATTCAGCTGCTCCCGTTAGTGTTTGATCGCGGGGCGATGACGACAAATTTTGACTACATCTTGGACCGCGTCTACGATCAATCCGGCAAGCGGTTCGATGCGGTGTTTTCGGGTCAATATCTGCGCGAGGCTCCGCGACGCATCGGTGACAATCCTCATTGTCTTTTGCGTCTCCATGGCGAGGCAGACAGCGGGATTGGGCGTGTGCTGGCACAAACAGAGTACGAAGCGAACTATGGTGTTGAAGGCAGCTACCGCGAGGTATTGCGTGCCATTTTGAACGCCAGCAGCTTGCTATTCATGGGCTGCAGCCTGAATGTCGATAGAACACTCACCGCCTTGATTGAATTGAAACGGGCAGCGGTGGTCGCAAGCCCACGGCACTACGCATTCTTACCTCTAACAGTCGGACTGGACCGAGAAGCACGCCGTGCTGAATTGGGCCGCGCTGACATTCACCCGATCTGGTACCCACCGGAAGACCACGATCAGGCGATCGAGGATTTGCTGATTTCATTGATGGAGGGCGGTTTGCATGATTGAACAAGCCCAGTTTTTAAGCATGTTGTTGGCTGAGGGAACGGAGTTATGAGCATTCTGACCGAAGCCGAAGTCGAAGCCGTCCTACTCGAACACCTCGGGGCGCTGGGATATACCTGCATCAACGACGCGGTGTCGGGCCCGGATGGCCGCGCGCCTGAACGCGAAGCCTATTCTGACACTTTCCTGCCTGCTCGCCTGCGAGACGCAATCGCCCGGTTGAACAGACAGATCCCCGAAGACGCCCGCGAGGATGCGCTGAGAAGACTGCTCGGCGTCGAGCGCCCATCGCTGATCGAAGAGAACCGCCGCCTACACCGCGCCATGGTCGAAGGCGTGCCAGTAGAATACCGCGCGGAGGACGGCACGATCCGCGGAGATGCCGTGCGCCTGATCGACCCAGAAGACATGCAGAACGACTGGCTTGCTATCGCGCAGTTCACCGTGATCGAAAACGGCAATAACCGCCGCCCGGATGTGGTGGTGTTCCTGAACGGTTTGCCGGTCGGTGTGATCGAGGTGAAGAAGCCTGGCGCGGAAACCGCAACGTTGGGCGCGGCCTTCAACCAGTTGCAGACCTACAAAGCGCAGATCGGATCACTGTTTCGGGCCAATGCGGTGCTGGTCACGACAGACGGCATCCAAGCGCGCATCGGCTCCCTGACCGCCGACCGTGAGCGTTTCATGCCTTGGCGCACGACCGATGGAGCCGATGTGGCCCCAAAGGGCGCACCTGAGATGTCGGTGTTGATCGAAGGGGTTTTCGCCCGTCCACGCTTGTTATCGCTGTTGCGAGATTTCACCGTCTTTGGCGACACCCCGAGTGGGATCGCCAAGATAATCGCGGGATACCACCAATTCCATGCCGTGAAGCGTGCCGTCGTAAGCACTGTGGAGGCTAGCCGGTCGCAGGGCGACCGCAAAGCTGGTGTAATCTGGCACACGCAAGGTTCGGGCAAGAGCCTGCTGATGGCATTCTATGCTGGTCAGCTGGTCCGTGAACCAGAGATGGAAAACCCCACGATCTTGGTGATCACCGACCGCAACGATCTGGACGATCAGCTGTTTGCGACATTTTCGATGTGCCGCGACCTGATCCGCCAGACCCCAGTGCAGGCCGACAGCCGCGAGGATTTGCAAAAGGTACTGGCGCGGGCTTCAGGCGGCGTCATCTTCACCACCATCCAGAAGTTCGCCCCAGAAAAGGGTGATGCCTATCCGATGCTGACCGACCGCCGGAATGTGGTCGTGATCGCCGATGAGGCTCACCGCAGCCAATACGGTTTCAAGGCCCGCATCGAGAAAACCGGGGTCATTGCCTACGGTTTTGCAAAGCACTTGCGCGACGCCCTGCCCAACGCCTCGTTCATTGGTTTCACGGGCACTCCCATCGAGGCGACCGATGTCAATACCCCCGCCGTGTTCGGCGAATACATCGATGTCTATGACATCAGCCGCGCGGTAGAGGACGGCGCGACGGTGCCGATCTATTACGAAAGCCGTCTGGCCAGGATCGAGTTGCCTGACGCGGAAAAGCCCAAGATTGACGCCGAAATCGAAGAGCTGACCGAGGACGAAGCCGCCAGCGAGCAGGAACGACTGAAGCGCAAATGGTCGACTGTAGAAGCACTTGTCGGTTCCGAAAAGCGACTGAACATGATCGCCGAAGATCTGGTCGCCCATTTCGAGGCCCGAGTGCAAGCTATGGAAGGCAAAGCCATGGTCGTTGGAATGAGCCGCCGCATCTGCGTGGATCTGTACAATCAGATCGTTGCTCTGCGACCGGAATGGCATTCGGACGATGATGCGAGTGGACTGATCAAGGTCGTGATGACTGGCTCTGCCTCGGAGCCAGAAGCCTGGCAGCCCCATATTGGCGGCAAAGCGCGGCGCGACCTGCTGGCCAAGCGCGCAAAGGATCCAAAAGACTCGCTCAAGCTGGTGATCGTGCGCGACATGTGGCTGACCGGCTTTGACGCCCCGTCCATGCACACGATGTACATCGACAAGCCGATGCGCGGGCACGGGCTGATGCAGGCCATCGCACGGGTGAACAGGGTGTTCCGCGACAAGCCCGCAGGTCTGATTGTTGATTACATCGGCATTGCCCAGAACCTGAAATCCGCGCTGGGCCAGTATTCCAAATCGGACCAGGAACAAGCAGGTATCGACGAGGCCGAGGCGGCTTCGGCGCTTCTCGAACGACTGGACGTGGTGCGCTCCATGTTCCACGGCTGTGATTATTCTAAGGGCTTGACCGGTACACCGCACCAGCGCCTTGTGGCTTTGGCAGAGGCGCTCGACTGGATCCTCGCAAGGCAAGACGAAGCGGCGCAGCGGGAAACCGACAAGGATGCCAAAAAAGCAGCGTACCGGCGATATCAGGACGCAGTGTTGTCGCTGTCCAAGGCCTTTGCGCTCTGTTCGGCCAGCGATATCGCCCGCGAAGTCCGCGACGAAGTTGGCTTCTTTCAGACCGTGCGCGCCGCGATGGTCAAGGCGTCCGATACCTCTGGTCGATCCTCAGCCGACCGCGAACTTGCCATCCGCCAGATCGTGAACGGTGCAGTTGCCTCGACTGAAATCGTGGACATTCTGTCGGCGGCCGGGCTGTCATCCCCAGACATTTCGATCCTATCCGACGAATTCCTAGCCGAAATTGGTCAGATGGAGAAAAAGAACCTCGCCCTTGAGGCGCTAAAAAAGCTCCTAAACGACGAAATCAGATCGCGCAGCCGGTCAAATGTGATTGAAACACGGAAGTTTTCTGAGCGGCTGGAAGAGGCGATTTCTCGCTATCACACCAACGCCATCAGTACCGTCGAAGTCCTGCAAGAGCTGATCGCCTTGGCGAAGGAAGTGCGCGAGGCTAGGAACCGGGGCCAAGAAACCGGGCTGACCCCGGAGGAGATCGCCTTCTACGACGCCTTGGCCGACAATCAGAGCGCCATCGATATCCTCGGCAATGACCAGCTGAAGATCATTGCCCATGAATTGCTGAAGGGCCTCAAAGCCAACGTTACCATCGACTGGGCTCATCGCGATAGTGCGCGGGCGCGCTTGCGGGTTCTCGTCAAACGCATCCTGCGGAAATACGGTTATCCGCCCGATCTGGAGGACGCGGCTGTTCGAGGGGTGTTGGCGCAAGCAGAAGCCTTGCTTTCAGAAATAGCGGCCTGACTCCCGCTGATACCAACATAACTTGGGAATGAATAATGCCTAACGTCCATGAAATTTCCACTCGTTCGGCACGACACTTCGAAAAAATTCTGGTGTTGAACACCCTCAATAGCAGAGAAATCTAACCGATGAATGATACCGTATTCTGGTCTTGGCAGAACGATCTCCCGCCAAAAACCAATCGAAGCTTCCTTCGCGAGGCAATAGCCATTGCAGTCGACCGGGTAAGTGCGGAACTTGATGTAGAGGATGTTGAGCGTGTTGAGCTTGACCATGACACCAAGGCATCGCCGGGCATGGCGGACATCAGCCAGACCATTCTGAACAAAATCGCCAAGGCTGCCGTCATGATCGCTGACGTCACTCCGATTGGCAGAACTGCTGCCGGAAAAGCTATTCCAAATCCGAACGTGATGGTAGAACTTGGATATGCCCTGCACGCACTCGGATTTGAACGCATCATAGCTATTCTAAACACAGCTGGCGGACATAGCGTGGAGGCACTACCCTTCGACATTCGACACAGGCGAATACTGACCTATGAGTTGTCAGACGCTGCGACAAAAGACCAATTCAAAGCAGTACGCGAGAATCTGGTCAAGCAGCTCACCTTTGCCATTCAACTGAATATCAAGGACGTTCGCGACACGCGCTCTGCGGCAACACCGATTATGGGCGTAAAAAGCGATTCCAAATCTGCGGGCCTTTGGAATGCGGATTGGCCCGCGACCCATTCGGACGGATTCGGCGAAGTCGCTCGTGTTCGACCTCATGAACTATCGCGTGCTTGGTTGCGGATTATTCCTGACAACTACCCCAATGGTCGACCAGCCATAACTCAGCTTGACCAGCTTTCAGACAGCGCACGTCTTTGGGCGCCCTACGGCGCAGGGAACGGGGGCAACTTTGGCTCCTGCGCCTTTGGTTATGTGACCTATTGGGTTGCGGGCAAGGACGAGGACGGAACGTGCAAGGCTCGAAACCTTGCCGCATTCTTGGAAGAAACAGGTGAAGTTTGGATGTCAGATGGTGTCGCACTTACCGAGCACCAGAACCGGACACAGGTTTCCTACGCGCATCTGCTTTCAAGTTGGGCGCGCGGGATGGACCAAGGGATGGCCTGCCTTGACGCACTCGGTGCATCAAAGCGCCGACGCGTGGTCATGGGGATTGAGGGCATAGCCGATGCCGTTTGGCACATCCAAAGTGGTTATCCCCTAGCACGCTCGCGAAAGCCTGACATGGTAATCGATGAAACAGATCGAGAATGGCCACCCGAGCGTCGGCTGCGGTTCTTGCGCAACGGCTGGAACAAGCTGAGAGATGCATTCAGCATGGAACCGATGAGCGACGAAGATTTTGCAAGGTACCACGAAGTGCGTCGAAGGAGCTAAGAGGCGGATGCAATTGGCTCGACGTTCTACGAGTCGTCCTTAGACGGGATACGATGAAAGCGCGCGGCACTGCTACTGAACTTTGACTGAACAACACAGCTTAGAATTGAGGACGGTTTGGCGTGGCAATGACCGGAACAGGAAGAGGTGACGCGGACTTCGGTGGAGCGACGCGGAAGGTGATCCAGGAACGCGCAGCATATCGTTGCGTCGTACCGGGTTGTGTCGCCATTACGGTCGGACCGGGTGCAGCCGCAAACCAGACCGCTTCGACAGGCACGGCCTGCCATATCTATTCTGCTGCGACGAATGGGCCACGAGGTAGAGGTGGATTGTCCGACGAGCAGCTGAGCAGCCCCGAAAATGGAGTCTGGGCATGTGCCACGCACGGTAGGCTCATCGACACCAATGCCGGAGATGCCTATCCCGCAACGCTTCTCCGTTCTTGGAAAGCACTGCAGGAGGCTCAGATCAAACGCGCGCGCGACGGCCAGCCTACCCACCTAGGCTGGCTCGATGAGATTAAGGCTGACAAGACGGTCTTGTTCAAGAATGGCTCCGTGCTTAGCCTGGGACAACTGACCTTGATACAGGGTCCGGCCTTGGGGAAGACCGCACTTTGCGACTGGATTGCAGCATCGCTAGGTTCCAAGTTATCAGATCGCTGGATTAGCAAAAACTCCCTCATCCTAACATCGCTCACCGCCTTTGTTCCCGAAAAACGGGTGATTACCGCACGGATCACGGAAGCTGGACTTAGTGCAAAAATTGATGGCGCGGACTGCGCTGAAATCCCAGCGACTGTTGCTTGCATCTATATTCGTGAAGGCAGTCGCAGTTGGTCGAAAGATGAGGACGACGACGCACTGCTCGGCAGGTTGTTCGCAGTCGATCCTGGTGTAATCCGCCAGCTCATCTTTGATATCCAAAGGTGCGGAAGCGATTGGGGGCGCGAGATCGCCTTTTATCGCGAGCCGCGCTTGGATGGGCATGACGAGGATGGCGAGGAAATCTACTCTACGCACAAGAGTGAATGGGTATTGCGCTTCGGCGGCTCGAAAGGCGTCACAATGCGGGCTTTGTCGGGCAGTGAATCCGCACGGCTACTGATAGAATTCGGCGCCGCACTCGCGCGCGAACGGTCGAGCCATATGCCGGCAATATTGCTTCTTGACGGAAGCGAATGGCCATTCGACCGAGTCACAATGGATCAATATGGCAAATTCTTATCCACCCAGCCCTTTCAAACGGTGATGACCAAAGTAGGAGGCTGGAGCCCCAAAGATCCGGCTTGCTGGAAGGAGTGGAAGCGTTACGAACTCCGCAGCGAAGTGGGTAGCGCTGAAATCGTGGAAGTGTGCTGGTAGGGAGTCGACTTTTTCTGCAAACACACGCTACCGCAATCAGAGTCGCCCGGAGAGCTTTGAACGGCAGCAGCGAGCTGGTAGACACACGCCCCCCTGGCATGGTTCCTCCCCGGCCCTGTTTGTATGCAGGGGGGCGCAGCGCGGCACTTCGCTAGCGGAAGGCATTTTCACCGGGGAATCCAGGCGGAAGCCACCTGCCGGACCAGCTTTGGAAAATCGACTCAGGATCAAAGACTTACGGAATCACGATCTGGCCGTGCTGGATTCTTTTGTGGAATCCAGGGAATCCAGTTTGTGGAAGCCACTACGCCGGAAGCCAGCAAGCGGAAGCCACCTGCCGGGAAGTCATTGAATCCGCGTGCATTTTTTTGCTTGACAAAGCTGCTCCTCTTGACCTACCCCTTGATCATTGAAGAATTGCGCCCGGAGGATACCCCTCGCGGGCGCTTTTCATTTCCCCACATCGCGGATCCCGATCCTGACGCTGGCCCGATTGGGCGGCGCGCATTGGCATTCCCGCCCTGCCCGAGAGTTCCCCCAATGGACCTGGTCTTCGCGCCGAGCCAGATCGAGACCTGGCCGCTCGACCGGCTGCGCCCCTATGCCCGCAACGCCAAGACCCACGGCACGGACCAGGTGGCCAAGATCGCTACCAGCATGGCGAAGTTCGGCTGGACCGTGCCCTGCATGGTGGCGGACGATGGCGAGCTGATCGCCGGGCACGGCAGGGTTCTGGCCGCTGCCATGCTGGGGCTGAAGGATGTGCCGGTGATCCGGCTGAGCCACCTCGACGAAGCCGAGCGCCGAGCGTACCGTATCGCCGACAACAAACTGACTGAGCTCGGCGAATGGGACGAGGCCATGCTGCGCGACGAAATCGCGGGGCTGTTGGCCGAAGATTTCGACCTGTCGCTGCTGGGGATCGCCGACGAGGATCTGGACGCCCTGCTGCGCGATCCGGATCAAGCGGAAGGCGGCGCGGTCGAAGGCGAAGATGACATCCCCGAACCGCCGGTCACGCCGGTGTCGGTCGCGGGCGACCTTTGGCAACTCGGATCGCACAGACTGATTTGCGGCGACAGCACCTCGGCCGAGGTTGTCGGGCGATTGCTCGGCGATGTGAATCCGCTCTTGATGGTGACCGACCCGCCCTACGGCGTGGAGTATGATCCCTCCTGGCGCAACCAAGCCGGGGCCGCCAAGACCAAACGCACCGGCAAGGTGCTGAATGATGACAGGGCAGATTGGCGGGAGACGTGGGCACTGTTCCCCGGCGACGTGGCCTATGTCTGGCACGGCGCGCTGCATGCCACGACGGTGGCCGAGAGCTTGGTGGCGGCAGGTTTTGCCGTACGGTCGCAGATCATCTGGGCCAAGGACCGGCTTGTGCTCAGCCGCGGCGACTACCACTGGCAGCATGAACCCTGCTGGTATGCTGTCAAAAAGACCGGCAAGGGACATTGGGCGGGGGACCGGAAGCAAACCACCCTCTGGCACATTTCCGGCAAGGACCAGGACGCCGCCACGGTCCATGGCACGCAAAAGCCGGTCGAGTGCATGCGTCGCCCCATGCTGAACAACTCCAGCCCGGGCCAAGCGGTATATGAACCCTTTATGGGATCTGGCACCACGCTGATCGCGGCGGAAACCACCAGGCGGGTTTGCTTCGGGATCGAGTTGAATCCGGCATACGTCGATGTGGCAATCGAGCGCTGGCAGCAGTTCACCGGCGCGAACGCTATCCTGGCAGATACCGGCGAGACCTTTGCCGACTTGAAGGCCAAGAGGCTGGCGGCATGAACGCACCCCTTTCACCCAAGCAGATCGAATACTGGCCGCTCACCCAGTTGAAGCCCTATGCCCGGAATGCCAAAACCCACGACGCCAATCAGGTGGCCAAGATCGCCGCCAGCATGGCTGAGTTCGGCTGGACAGTTCCGGTACTGGTCGCCGCAGACGGCGAATTGATCGCTGGCCACGGCCGCATAATGGCGGCGGCGCATCTAGGACTGGCTGAGGTCCCGGTCATCGTGCTGGGCCATCTGACCGAAGCCCAGCGCCGGGCTTATCGCGTCGCCGACAACAAGTTGACCGAGTTGGGTGGCTGGGACGATGCCCTGTTGCTGCAGGAATTGCAGGCGCTGCTGGCCGAGGATTTTGACCTCGGGCTGATCGGGATCCCGGAGGATGTACTGGACGCCCTCCTGAACGCGGGCGACGACGACAGGACGGTGATCGACGACAATGAAGCCGATGCCATCCCGGAACCGCCCGCTGAACCGATCACGAGGCCGGGCGACATCTGGGCGCTGGGCAAGCATCGGCTGTGCTGCGGCGATGCCACCGATCCGGCCGCCGTCACCAGGCTGATGCAGGGCGAACAAGCCACGCTGATGTTCACCTCGCCGCCCTATGCCCAGCAGCGCGACTACGGGGCGGCGAAGGAAAAGGTCGGCGATTGGGATGCGCTGATGCAGGGCGTGTTCGCCGCAGCGCCGGTCACAGCGGACGCACAGGTCCTGGTCAACCTCGGCCTCGTGCATCGCGACAGCGAATGGCAGCCCTATTGGGAAGGATGGGTCGAATGGATGCGCGCCTCTGGCTGGCGACGGTTTGCCTGGTATGTCTGGGATCAGGGGCCGGGCCTGCCGGGAGATTGGAACGGCCGCCTGGCCCCATCGCACGAGTTCATTTTCCACTTCAACCGCGCGCCGCGCAAACCGCACAAGACCATCCCGTCCAAGCACGCGGGCGAAACCCTCGGCGGCGGTGGGTTGCGCGGGGCCGACGGCACAGTCCACGCCAAGACCGGCACCGGCAACGCGATCCAAAGCCATCGTATCCCGGATAGCGTCTTCCGCATTATGCGGCACAAGGGCGGGCTGGGTACAGCCGGATCGCATCCGGCGGTGTTTCCGGTGGCGCTGGTCGAGGCAGTCCTGACAGCGTTTTCGGATCCGAGCGATCTGATCTATGAGCCGTTCTGCGGCTCAGGCACCCAAATTGTCGCTGCCGAACGTTCTGGGCGGCACTGCTTTGCGATGGAACTGGACCCGGTCTATTGCGACGTGGCCGTGCGGCGGTGGGAGATCGCAACGGGGCGGAGTGCGAAGAATTCTTACCGTGATCTGAAGCGCTAGACTCGTAAAATGAACCTTGTTCCCCTACATTTTGGGTGTTCTTAGGAGATTGTCATGGGTCGTGGGCGAAAAGAGACGGGCTTCTTTGGTACGGTCTTTGCTGCTCTGACCGGCGGCACGACGGTACGCCGAACGACAACTTGGACAGGCAAGAAAAAGACGATTGTCACTCATTGGGGAAGCGGAAAAACGAAGGAGTACACCCACAATGATGGCTTCTTCGGAAACAAGACGACGACCAAGACAACCAAGAACGGTCACGTAGTAGAACGCGGCGAAGTAAAGAAGGGGTTCTTTGGTGGTACCTATGAAACCGCCAAGAAGGTGGACGGCACAAAGGTCGAACGCAATTACCGTTCCGGTTTCCTTACAGACTACGTGACGACCAAACAAAGCGGCACATGCCACGCATGTGATGGCAAAGGAACTTTTTCCAAGCAGTGCAGCGCTTGTGGAGGAGAAGGTCAATTCGCACTTGCAGGGAAATGCTGCGCTAACTGTGCGGGTACTGGTTTGCTAATCGATGGGCGCGTTTGCCCGGGTTGCCGCGGAGACGGCTGGTGGGAGAAGCCTGGAAGCAGCCTCTGTCGTGCTTGTGACGGGAGCGGAGTTCACATCGAAACCTGTCGGAAATGCTCAGGCAGCGGCCTATACCACTACCCCCGTTGATTTTCTGAGAAAAGCAGACCGTCTGCCATTATTGGAGGCTTTCCTTAGTATTTACGATTCATTTCTCGACTCGATAAACCGTCCCCCTGCCCTCGACCTTCTCGGCGCTTATGGGCAAGCCCAGCTTCTTCTTGAGTGCACCCGAGATCAATCCTCTGACAGTGTGAGCCAACCACCCAGTGGCAATAACCATCTCGGCGACGGTTGCGCCCTCGGGACGGTGCAGCATAGCGATGATCTGCGCCTGCTTGGTTCCGGCGCGTTGGGTGGGCGGCTTCTGGAACGGCGCCTTGGCGGCATGTTCGCGGATGGCCACAACAGTCTCGGCCACCACCGGCTCGATCCCGATTGCCAGCAAGCCCGCGTCGGTGACCACCAGCGTTGTGCCGTGTCCGTCGCCGGTTTCGCGCCAAAGCGGTTCGCCCCGGCGCAAGTTGGCGTCGACCTCTTGCAGCCAGCCGCGATCAATCATCTTGGTCACCGCCATTTTGGCCGCCGCACCTGCCAAGCCCTTCGGCAGTGGCAGGGCGATGCTGTCGGGGCGCTGGGCACCGGCGGTCAGGATGATGGTCTGGGTTTCGGTGAGCTTGGTCATGGCGTTTCCCTATTGGTCGTGTGTGGCAAGGAAGGCAGCGATGCGCGACAGCAGATCGTTGTGGCCATTCTCATCGGCCCCGAGGATCACATCGCCATCGTCGTCGCGTTCCAGATCGGCAACCTCGCGCAGCAGAACGATGGCTTCGTCGCAAGCGGCGATGCGTTCGGCCTCCCATGCGGCGGTGATGGCGTCCTGTGCGATCTGGTGGCGCTGGGCGGGATCAAGCGGCATGGCTGGCCTCCCATTTGGCGAAGTCGTCGGCCATCCCCATGCTTTCGGCGATCTTGCGCAGAATGCCGGGCGACTGGCCCTCCAGCTCCGCGGCGAGTTTCGCCTCGGCCACGAAGGTTTCGCGCGGCAGATGGTTCAGGGTACCGTAGTGCAGGCGCATGGAGGCTTCGATCCCGGCAGGGTTCAAGTCGGGCGCCAGTTCGTGCAGCAGAGTTTGGTAGGACATGGTGTCTCCGTTCTTTCGGGCGCGCGGGTTGCGTCCCCTCCTACGCAAACAAGCCCCGCCATCGCGGGGCTTGTTCGGGGCGCTTCGGATCAATCGGCGCATTCGCCCTCGCTAAAGGCGATGTCTGTCATCTCGCGCAGCAGGCTCGCGTAGCGTTGCAAATCTCCGACATGGCCCCAGTGGATCTCGTCAGGGTTGGCATGGAAGTGGTCGTCACGCAGGCCTTTCAGGCGCTCAAGTCGGGCGTCGATTTCGGCCTTGGCGGCCACGAAAGCGGCGAGAGCTTTGTCGTTGGTGGCGGAGGTGCTGCGGGTGGTCATGGCGTGTTCTCCTGCTCAGCGTGTTGCGGCTTGGCCAGCGGCGAAGGCCGCTTCCAGCGCGGCGCGGATCGACCAGACCGCCACATCGTGGAAGTCGAGGCCGTCGCTGTTGCGGGTTTCCAGCGTCTCCAGGAAGAAGTGCTTGGCGGCGATTTCCAGCAGCAGGGCCTCGCTGGCGGCTTTGGCGGGGGTTGAGGTCTTGGCGGCCATGGCCTGATCGTCCTTCGGTGAGTTGCATCGTTTTCCTGCAACCAGAATCGCTCTTGTCCGGAGTGTAATCAACTGAATAACAAGCAATTTCATTGCTTTAGGCGGGGTTTCGGACCGAATGGACGGCATGAGCGAGCGGGAATACTCCAGCCATTCGGGGCTGTCGCGCGGAGCGATCCAGAAGGCCCGCAAGGCCGGGCGGCTGGTGGTTTTCGGCGATGGGACAATCAATGCGGCGGCGTCAGATGCGCGCCGGTCCGAGATGACGGACCCTGATCAACAGCGGCGCAGCACGAGTGGCGGCGACAGTGGCTTTTCGGGGCCCGCCGACAGTTCGTCCTATCTGAAAGCCCGCACCGCGCTGACCGTCTACCAAGCTCAGGAACGCCAGCTGGCGATCCAGAAGAAGAAGGGCACGCTGGTCGACCGGGCGCGCGCGGAGGCGCTGGTGTTCCGCCTGGCGCGGCAGGAACGGGATGTCTGGGTGACATGGCCCGCCCGGGTGGCGGCGCTGATGGCGGCCGAAGTGGCAGCGGAGGTGGAGAAACAGACCAACAAACCGGTGATGATCGAGGCCGCGATCCTGCAAAGGGTGCTGGAAACCCATGTCAGAGAACAGCTCGCAGCCCTCGCAGACCTCCGAGTCTCCCTGGGGTGATGACGACGATCTGACTGCCGACCTCGACCTTGGCTTTGACGGCGCGGAAGATATCCTGCGAACCTGGCGCCGGGGGATACGACCCGATCCGGACCTGACGGTGTCGGAATGGGCTGACCAGCATCGCTGGCTGTCCTCGCGTGCCAGCGCCGAACCCGGGCGGTATCGCACGGCCCGCACACCCTATCTGCGCGAGATCATGGATGCGCTGTCGCCCCGCCACCCGGCCCAGCGCATCTCGTTCATGAAGGCCGCACAGGTCGGCGCGACGGAAGCGGGCAACAACTGGATCGGCTTTGTCATCCATCACGCGCCGGGGCCGATGCTGGCGGTGTTGCCGACGGTCGAAATGGCCAAGCGCACTTCGCGCGGGCGGCTTGATCCGCTGATCGCGGACAGTCCTGCCTTGCGCGAACGGGTCAATCCGGCTCGGTCGCGAGATGCTGGCAACTCAATGCTGTCCAAGGAATTCCCGGGTGGCATCCTGGTGCTGACCGGTGCGAACTCGGCCACCGGCCTGCGGTCGATGCCTGCACGCTATATTTTTCTGGACGAGGTCGATGCCTATCCGGCCTCGGCCGACGAGGAAGGCGATCCGGTCACGTTGGCCGAAGCGCGGACCACGACTTTCTCGCACCGACGCAAAGTGTTCATGGTCTCGACTCCGACGATCCGGGGCCTGAGCCGGATCGAGCGTGAGTTTGAAGCCAGCGATCAACGCCGTTACTTCGTGCCCTGCCCGCATTGTGGGGCGATGCAATGGCTGCAATTCGACCGCCTGCGCTGGGCGAAGGGCCAGCCAGAAACGGCGGCCTATGCCTGCAATGGATGCGAGAAGCCCATCGCGGAGCATCACAAGACCCAGATGTTGGAGCGGGGCGAATGGCGGCCGACTGCTGTTTCGGTCGATCCGCATTCCATCGGTTTCCATATCTCGGCGCTCTATTCGCCTATGGGATGGAAAAGCTGGGCCCAGATCGCGCGGGACTGGCTGGCCGCCCAAGGCTCCGACGAGATGCTGCGCGCCGCCCGCAACACCCTGCTGGGCGAGACATGGGTTGAAAGCGGCGACGCGCCGGAATGGCAGCGCCTGGCAGATCGTCGCGAGGTCTTTGCCGGGACCGTGCCGCACTTGGGGCTGTTCCTGACCGCCGGGGCTGATGTGCAGAAGGATCGGATCGAGGTCGACGTCTGGGCCTGGGGCCGGGGTTTGGAATCCTGGCTGGTCGAGCACATCGTCATTGCGGGTGGGCCAGAAGATCCTGCCGCCTGGGACAAGTTGACCGCACTTCTCGGTCGGACATGGACCCACGAAAGCGGTGCGGTCATGCAACTGTCCAAACTCGCCATCGACACTGGCTATGAGGCCCCAGCAGTTTATGCTTGGTCGCGGGCCGCAGGTTACGCGCAGGTGACCCCAATCAAGGGTGTGGAAAGCTTCAACCGCTCTACGCCAGTGTCAGGGCCGACCTTTGTCGACGCCACCATCGGCGGCAAACGTCTGCGCCGGGGCGCGCGTCTCTGGACCATCGCGGTCTCCACCTTCAAGGCGGAAACCTATCGCTTCTTGCGGTTGGAAAGGCCGAGCGATGAAGATCGAGCGCTGGGCGTCTGCGACGCGGCTGGCACCATGCACCTGCCCGCATGGGCTGACACCGAATGGCTGAAGCAGCTGGTTGCCGAGCAGATGGTGACGGTCCGCAACAAGCGCGGCTTTGGCCATCAGGAATGGCAGAAGATGCGCGAACGCAACGAGGCGCTCGACTGTCGGGTCTATGCCCGCGCCGCGCCATGGATCCTCGGCGCTGACCGCTGGGACGAGGCGACCTGGCGGTCGCTGGAATCCCAGGCTGGAGTGGAAACCAAGGTGATAGCCGCGCCCGAGGTGGTGGAACCGACCGCCCCCACGGCTGGCACCGTACTCACACCGCGCCGCCGCCGTTCTGGCGCGGTGACCCCGAAATACATGAGGTAGCGACAATGACTCTGGCAGAAATGCAGGCGCTGCTCAGCGCCCTTCTGGGCATGCGCTTTGGCGGCGTCCGGTCAATCACCTACGACGGCCGCCAGATCAGCTATGGCTCGGACGCAGAACTGGCGACAGCGATCTTCGATCTCGAGCGCCGGATCGCGGCCGCCGACACCACCGGCACGCGGTCGCGAGTGTCGCGGGCCTTCGCCAGCAAGGATCTTTGATCATGAACCAGACCAATTGGCGGGCGCGGGTTGGCGCTTGGGTCGGCGGGTTTGGCGTGCCGGGCGGGTTCGATGCCGCCTCCGGCCAGCGCAGGCTAAAAGGCTTCACCACCTCCCGCGCCCACGTGAATGCGCTGATCGCCGCGTCCGGCCCGGAGATGAACGCCCGGGCACGCTGGCTGGTCAGGAACAACGGCTATGCCGCGAACGCCATCGAAAGCTGGGCGGCCAATACCGTGGGAGACGGCATCAGCCCCAATTCCACCATCGCCCAAGCCGCTCGCAAGGGTGCGGTGCAGCGGCTGTGGCTGGCTTGGACCGATGATGCGGACGCCGAGGGGATGACCGATTTCTATGGGTTGCAGCGCCGTGCCGCCCGCGAGGTCTTCATGACCGGGGAGGTGTTTCTACGTTTCCGGTCGCGCCGCCCGGAGGATGGACTGGTCGTGCCCCTGCAGATCCAGATGCTGCCGTCGGAAATGCTGCCCCTCAATCACAACGCTGTCGACGGCAACAGCAATGTCATCCGTCAGGGCATCGAGTTCGACCGGGTCGGGCGCCGCGTCGCCTTCCACTTCCTGCGCCGTCACCCGGGCGACAGCACTGATCCGGGGCTATCTGGCGAAACCGTCCGCGTTCCGGCCTCCGAGGTCTTGCACATCATTGACCCTGTGGAGGCGGGGCAATTGCGCGGCGTCTCACGCTTCGCACCTGCCATCGTGAAGCTGTTTCTGCTCGATCAATATGACGACGCGGAGCTTGACCGCAAAAAGGTCGCGGCGATGTATGCGATGTTCGTGACTTCGCCCGCCCCGGACAACCCGCTCGCCCCGCCAGACGACGAATATGAAGTGGCCCCCGGCCAGGTCGTACGGCTCGATCCCGGCGAGGATGTGACCGTCAGCGCCCCGGCAGATTCAGGGTCCACCTACGAGCCGTTCCAGTACCGCACTCTGCTGCAAATCTCGGCGGCGCTGGGCATCCCTTATGGGTATCTCAGCAACGACGGAGCCAAGGGCAACTTCTCGAACTCGCGGCTGTCGCTGATCGAATTCCGCCGCCGCGTCTCGGCCTGGCAGCATTCGGTGATGGTATTCCAGATGTGCCGCCCGGTCTGGGCACGGTTCATGGACACGGCGGTGTTGGCCGGGGCTTTGAAACTGCCGGGCTATGATCGTCGCCGCGCCGAATATCTCGCCTGCAACTGGCTGCCGACCAAATGGGATTGGGTCGATCCCTTGAAGGATGCCAATGCCGAAATTGCCCAGATCGAAGCCGGGCTGAAATCGCGCACCCAAGCCATCGCCGAACGCGGCTATGACGCCGAACAGGTCGACGCGGAAATTGCCCGCGAGCGTGACCGGGAACGCAGGCTGGGCCTCGACTTCCGCCGTCCGGGATCGCCCGCGCAGGCACCGGGCGGCAGCGATCCGAACGCAGATCCAAATGCCACTGACCAGAACGCGCAGGATCAGAATGCGCCGGATCCCAACCAGGACCCGACCCAAGACACTGCCCCATAGGAGGCGAGATGATGTTTCATGCGCAGATCGCCCAGCGCGCCTTCAACACCCCGCTGCTGGTCGAGCCGTCAAAGGCCATGGCGTTTCTGTCCGGGCTTGGGCCACGCATCACCGGGAGGCAGCTGCGGCTGGCCGGGATTGAGGTGCCGCCGGAAGATATGGCCCAAGCGGCGCTGCCCGCACGGGCGGGGATCCTGATCAATTGTGTCGCCGAACAATATCAGCAGGATGGCCAGACGCCGTTCGCAATGGCCGATGGCGTCGCAGTGATCGAAGTATCGGGTGTGCTGGTGCATCGCGGGGCGTGGATCGGGCAATCGTCTGGGCAAACGTCCTATGAAGGCATCGGTGCACAGATTGCCGCTGCCGCTTCGAACCCCGCCGTGCGTGGCATCGCGCTGGAGATCGACAGCTTTGGCGGCGAGGTCGCGGGCGTGTTCGACTTGGCCGATGCCATTCGGGCGGCTCGGTCTGCAAAACCCGTTTGGGCCTTCGTCGCAGAACATGCCTTCTCAGCGGGCTACGCGCTGGCTTCCCAAGCGGACCGGATCATCCTGCCCCGCACCGGCGCTGTCGGCAGCATCGGTGTCGTCGTCATGCACGCCGACCTCAGCGGCCACCTGTCGGATTCAGGTGTGACCGTCACGCTGATCCATTCCGGCGCGCACAAGGTCGACGGCAATCCTTACGCGCCGCTGCCCGATCCGGTGCGGGCGCGCATCCAAGGAGAAATCGACAGCATCCGCACCCTTTTCGCTCAGACCGTCGCCGCCGGTCGTGGCCGCAGTCTCTCGGCAGAGGCGGCGCTGGCCACCGAGGCCGAGTGCTATCGCGGCGCAGAGGCCGTGGCGACCGGGCTGGCCGATGAAGTCTCCGACCCGGCTTCGGCCTTTGCCGCCTTCGCTGATGTCGTGAACCGGCGCGGCCTTGCCCGCAGCGCTGGGCCCGGTCGCTCCCCGCAATCTCAAATGTCCAAGGAGAAGATGATGAAACCGAACGTGTCCACCACATCTGAGGCCCCCGATCCTGAAACCGGTGGGGATCCGGCGCCTGTCGCTCCGCCCGCGCCCGCTCCGGTGGTGGCGCCCGCCCCGGCTCCGGCCAGCGACGGCGAGGCCGCCGCATTTGCCGCCTCCATGGCACGCGCCGAGGCCGCCGAACTGGCCACAATCGGCGCGCAGGCGGCCCGGCTGGGCGTGATCATCGACGTGGCCGAAGCCGTGCAAAAGGGCATCCAACCCGACGCGCTGCGCGCCTCCGTCCTGAACCAGCTGGCCGCGCGAGGCGATGCAGCCGCCATCACCGTGGTGCCGCCGCCGAAATCTGCCGCCCCGGAAAGCCCGCTCCTGGCCGCCGTCAAGCGCGCAGCCAGCGCAGCGAAACCAGCGTAAACCCCAACCCGCAAAGGATGTGAACCATGCCCACGCTGACCCAAGCGCCCTCGCAGGGCGATGTCGTCAAAATCCAGTTCGACCCGAACTACACCAACGAGGCGATCACGCTTCTGCTCGGCACCAATTACAAGGCCGGGTCCGTGCTGGGCAAGATCACCGCCAGCGGCAAATACAAGCTGGCGACCGCCGCCGGGGCCGATGGCGCGCAGATTGCGGCGGCCGTTCTGTTGAACCCGGTCGATGCCACACTCGCCGATGCCACCGGCATCATTCTGGCACGCGGCCCGGCTGTCGTGTCCAAGGCCGCGTTGGTCTTTGACGCATCCGTCAACACCGCGCCTCTGACCGCCACCAAATGGGCTGAACTGACCACCGTCGGCATCGTGCCGCGCACCAGCGCCTGATCTGGAGCGACGGCCTAAGCCGCCACGCCGGACCATTCCTCGCTCAACCCTTTCCCGGAGACAAACATGAACGCCATCATCCGCAACCCGTTCGACGCGGGCGGCTATTCGCTTGCCGAAATGACCCAAGCCATCAACATCCTGCCCAATCTCTACACCCGTCTGGGCGAGATCGGTCTTTTCTCCTTCGAGGGCATCACCCAGCGTTCCGTCATCATCGAGCAACTCGACGGTGCGCTGAACGTCCTGCCTTCGGTGCCCTTGGGTGCGCCGTCGACCTTGGCCACCCGGCAGGGCCGGAGCATGCGGTCCTTCGGCCTGCCGTGGATCCCGCATGACGATGTGATCCTCGCCTCGGACATTCAGGGCGTGCCTGCCTTTGGCGGTGCCGAGAACGAACAGCTGGCCACGGTGATGCTGCGCAAGCTGACCCTGATGCGGAGGAAACACGCCCAGACCCGCGAATATATGGAGATGAACGCGCTCCGCGGCATCGTGAAGGACGGCGCTGGCACCACGCTCTACAACTACTTCACCGAATTTGGCCTTGCGCAGATCTCGGTGGACTTCGTCTTGGGCACCGCCACCACGAACGTCCAAGGCAAGGTCCGCGACACGATCCGGGCCGTGGAAGACAACCTTCTGGGGGAGTCCATGATCAGCGTCTATGCCCTCGTCAGCCCGGAGTTCTTCGACAAGCTGATCGGCCACGCCCTGACACAGGACGCCTACAAGTTCTACTCGGCCACCGGAGCGCAGCCCCTGCGCCAAGATGTGCGGCGCGCCTTCCCCTTCGCGGGGATCCTGTTCGAGGAATACCGGGGTGCCGTCACCCTCTCGACCGGCACGGCCGAACGGTTGATCCCGGCTGGCGAAGGCATCGCCTTCCCGATCGGCACCATCGACACCTTCACCACCTATGGCGGCCCGGCCAACCAGATCAGCCTCGCCAACACCATCGGTCTGCCGCTCTATGCCCGCCAGCTGATGGACGACAAGGATCGCTGGATCAACATCCTGACCGAGGCCTCGATCCTGCCGGTCAACAAGCGGCCACGCACCGCGATCCGCCTGTTCAGTTCCAACTGAACGGGGACAACGACATGAACGCCTTCGCCACCGCCATGAACGTGATCTTCGCAGACCAAAACATGGCGGTGGATGCCCTCTGGTTCGCGGGCGGCGCCGGTCCCGGCGTCGTCGTCCGGGTCATCCGCAAATCTCCGGATGAGATCACACCCTTCGGCGCTGGGCGCATCCTGTCGGAAACCACCATGCTCGACGCCCGTATCGTCGACATGCCAACCCCGGCGCCGGGCGATTTGATCCGGGTCGGGCTGGAGGACTTCATCCTTCAAGGCGAACCCAAACTCGACCGCGAAAGGCTGATCTGGACATTGAACACGAGGCCAGCATGAAGATCGACGTAAGCTTCACCTCCGACCTCATAGCCCTGATGCGCGCCGAGGTAGCGGCGGGGCAGAAGGCCGTTTCGGTCACCATGGCACAAGCCGGGACCAGCCTCAAATCCGCCTGGCGGGCGCAGATCACCGGCGCGGGTTTGGGCCAACGGCTCGCCAACACCATCCGGTCGCAGACCTATCCGAAGGGCCGCAACAGTCTGGATGCCGCCGCCCTTGTCTGGTCCAACGCGCCGATAATCATCGGCGCGCATGACACCGGCCCCTTGATCCGCTCGGGCAGTGGCTTCTGGCTCGCCATTCCGCTGCCCGCCGCTGGCAAGGCGCAGGGAGGCAAACGCATCACGCCGGGCATGTGGGAGCAAAAGACTGGCCTGCGCCTGCGCTTCGTCTATCGCAGCCGGGGGCCGAGCCTGCTGGTGGCCGATGCGGCGCGGCTGAACACGCGTGGGCAGGCAGCCGTTTCCAAGTCGAAAACCGGGAGGGGTCAGGTGACGGCACCGATCTTCCTGCTGGTGCGGCAGGTGAAACTGCCGAAACGGCTTGATCTGGCGAGGGATGCCGAACGTGCACAGGCCGGAGTGCCCGGGATGATAGTTACGAACTGGGTGGAAGATTTAGTTGGCTGATGACTTCTAAGCGGACCGAGTTTGCGTTTGCCGAATCCGATTCAGTATCAGATTTCAAGCGCTCCGGATCGCGCAAACAATCACTAGGACCGAACATGCCAAGTAGACAAAACCACCGAAAAAATTACAGAATAAACGACTCGGCATTCTTTATCGAAACAACAGAGCCATGCTTATCAGACCAAAACTGCCAAGTTATTGGGCCGTCCTCTGAAACTGTAATTACGTGAGACTTTCGCATGTCATATGCGAATTGAGAGGACGATTGGTGACGCATACCGCCGACCTCACTAATTGGCTTCAAAGAGAGATTGTCGTGCAGTCGCCAGCTCGAGTCCGTTACAGAAACTTTTGAGATCAAGTTGCTTGAATCACGCGGCCTTAGCTTCGCCCCAAAAGCCAAAATATTGAAATCCTTGTCCAAAATCGTCGCACCATCAACTCTTGACGCTGTCGCTATATCATTCACTAGGTTGGAGCTTCTAAATTTCACTATCTTGTTTTTGAAGCGAGACAGTCTGTTATTTGAAGCGTGGCCACTTGTAGTTATATTGAACTTACTTCCTTTAGAGGTGGCTAAACGCCAGTCCGTGTCTACTGCCAGAATAACTATAGCCCCCCGCTGATATAAATATATCCTCTTTAATATTTCGCTGAACGCTCGCAGCCGGAACTCCAGAGAATCTGCGGCAAGCCCTGCATTGAACACCCTCCAATCGGAATGCTCGTAAACTCGAAGAAAATTCGGCAACCAGAGCGTTCTCGTTCGCGTCAAGAACGCTATTCTATCAATGAGGTCCTTGTTAAAACTAAAATCGACAGAAAGGGTGCCCGGGCGCAGCGATGACAGAACAAAAGTCGGCCGACTAGTATCTCCTACGCCAATGATCCTGAACTCACCGGATACGATCGAAACTAAGATTGCTTTTCGCGTAGGCAAGATAGCAGGAGCCAATTTAGATATTGTCTTAGGATCAAGAGTTAATGGCATCTCAAATCGGTCGATAAAATCTGGGTGACAGAGATGGTCTGGATGGTACTTGACCACAAAAGGAAACGATCTTCCTTCATCTTGTTCCAAAGAACCCAGAAAAGCCGCCTGTATTGCCGAGCCCACAAGAGGGCTTTTTAGGAGTTTGTCCTCACTACAACCCTTCATCTTCTTCAATATCTGCGCTTCACACGCGTCGATGATTTCTGGGTTGGCCCGTAAGAATTCTTCCTCCAGCACCCTTCCAAATTTCCAGAAATCTTCTGAGAAATCGATTTCGGATGTACCTTCTTTTGATCGGCTCATCTTTGCTCCAGAATGTGGACCACCATAGGCCTCGTATGGGCCTTTGGGACAATTTTCATAGTAGCAAGAACTCTCCGTCCTACAATATTGTTCTAGTCGCCCGTTCTGCCCGATTGATCCGGACCCTTGCCACAAGTCCGAGCAATGAGAAAGTTGGGATCACTGCGGTCGTTGGCTAGCCATCAAGTTTGGAATGACCAATGACAAGTAAACGCGAGACCATCCTTGCCACCCTTCACGCGCGGTTGCAGACCCTTCCCGCCCCAGTGCTGCGCGGAGAGGTGCTGCCAGAACGCATTCCGGCCACTGGCATGATCATTCTGCGCGATGGCAAACCGGGCGAGCCGGAGGTGACGCTGTCGCCGCTGACCTATTTCTACGAGCACCGGGCCGAGCTGGAGGTGGTGATCCAGGCAGGGACAGGTCGCGACGCCCTGTTCGATGCACTAGCCGCGTCTGTCGGAGCAGTGCTGGCGGCCGATCGCACGTTGGGCGGCCTCTGCGACTGGGTCGAAGCGGAGGCACCCGAACCGGTTGATCTGCCCATCGAAGGAGCGGCGGCGCTGAAAGCCGCCGTGATCGTCGTCATCCTGCATTACGCGACCGGCGACACGCTGGTCTGAGACACGAAATCAGCAGGTTTGGTAGTAATCGCGGGAGTAACGGCAGTATTCCGTCGCCACGCCCATGCGGATCATTTCCGCTGCAATGTCGCGCCCATCCGGCAGGAAACACTGGGCAACGATGCGGTGGTACCGGTCGATATCGCGAACCTGGCACTCAAGCGTCTTCCCGCTGACCAAACCGCGCATGGCGCGCGTGGCCTCAGTGCCGCCCACCTGTTTGCGCTCCGGCGCATCCAGACCCCAGACACGGATTGCGGGGTCGAGCCCCGACAGATGGAAGGTATCGCCGTCCGTGACGCGGCTGACCTTTCCCGAAACAGAACTGGTCTCTGCGGCAAGGGGCCTCGCAAGAACCATGCTCACGGCCATCAGGAAGACGGGCGCGATGCGTCGGCCGAAGCAAAGTGAGGCGACGAGGAATTCTCTGATCATCATCAGACCTTTAATCATCATGGCGGCGTTGGCAACCCGCTGAAGTTCCACTTTTTTGCAGGAGAAAGACATGGCACGTGCGCAAGGAGCGCGGGCGCAGATGGCGCTTGCGTTCGAGACTGTTTACGGCACCCCACCAGGGGCCGGTTTCACCCAAATGCCCTTCATCACCTCATCACTTGCAGCCGAACAGCCGCTGCTGGCCTCGGAGCTGCTGGGCTATGGCCGCGATCCCCGCGCGCCCTTGCTGGATGCGATCACCACGGATGGCGATGTGGAAGTGCCTATCGACGCGGTGGGCTTCGGCTTCTGGCTGAAGGCAGCGTTCGGGGCTCCGACCACGGCTGGCGCGGTGGCCGCAACGGGAGCGATCACGTTTTCGGTCCAGCCCGCCGTCAACTCGACGCTGACGATCAACGGGACCCTGTTCACCTTCGTGGCCTCGGGTGCTGTCGGCAACCAGGTCAACATCGGTGCCAACCTGGCGGCGACCATGACGGCGCTGGCCGTGGTGCTGAACGCCAGCGTCGTCGCCGGGGTGCTGCTAGCCACCTACACCGGCACGGCGACGGCGCTGACCATGGTGTTCGACGTCCTCGGCACCACGGGGAACACCTTCACACTGGCGGCGTCGATCTCGCCCGCGTCCAATGGCACCGTATCGGCAGCGACCCTGACCGGCGGGTTGAACGCCCACACGTTCATGTCAGGCAGTTGGACCCTGCCTAGCATGTCCATCGAAGTCGGCATGCCGGAAGTACCGCGCTTCGCCATGTATTCTGGCTGCGTGCTGGACTCCCTCTCGTGGCAAATGGAGCGATCTGGCATTCTTGGTGCCAAGGCCATGCTGGTCGCACAGGGCGAGACCATCGCAGCAGCGACCGCCGCTGGAACACTCGCAGCCATCGCCCTGAAGCGCTTCGGCCACTTCAACGGGGCGATCAAACGGGATGGCGTGGCGCTGGGCAACATCGTCTCCGCCGACCTGACCTATGCCAACAACCTCGACCGGATCGAGACGATCCGCTCGGATGCCAAGATCGACGGGGCGGACCCCACCATCGCTGCCCTGACCGGCAAGATTGAGGTGCGCTTCGCCGACACCACCCTTCTGACGCAAGCAATCAACGGCACCGCTGCGGCTTTGGAGTTCAGCTATGTGCTGGGCAGCGGCGAGAGCCTGACGCTCACCGCGCATGCGGTCTATCTGCCTCGCCCGCGTATCGAGATCAAAGGCCCGAAAGGCGTGCAGGCGTCCTTCGATTGGCAAGCCGCATTGGCCACGAGCCCGGCGCGGATGTGCACCGTAGTGCTGGTCAACAACTTGGCAGGATACCCATGATCCGGATCAATCTCTCTCCCGAACCTCAATGGCTCGACCTTGGCCACGGCGTGCGGCTGCAGCTGCTGCCGCTAACCACCGCGCTGATGGTGGCCACCCGCTCCGACACAGTCGTGCAGGATTTGGCCGCCGATGCCAGCAACGACACACGCGCGGCGGTGTTCGCCGCAGCCCTTGCTCGGCGTGCAGTGGTCGATTGGGAAGGTGTGGGTGACGAAGATGGCAATGTGCTGCCAGCGACACCTGAAGGCATCGACGCCCTCCTGTCGCTCTGGCCGATTTTTGAGGCGTTCAACCTGCTGTACGTCAGCCAAGGCATGCTGCTGGACGCGGAAAAAAACGGCTCTGCGCCCTCGCCGACTGGCACTTCAGTGGGGGCGACAGCTACTGCCATGCCTGTGAAACGCAGTGCCCGGAGTGCCCCGCGCGCTTGAACCAGCCGCTCAGCCTCGACGGCTGGCAAGTCTGGGATCTGGTCGGCCGTCTGGGTGGCCAGGTGCGCGTGGCGGGAAAAGCGGTTCTGGGCTGGGACATGGGTGCAGCCATGGCGCTGGCCCAAGCCCTCGGGCTGAACCCGATGGTGGTGGCGGAACTGCTTCCGAAGCTGGAGGCGGTCATGGTCCGCCGCATCAATGAAAAGATCGGAGAGACTGATGGCTGAAAAGCGCGTTTCAGTCCGCCTCGCGGCGGTCGGCGGCAAACAAGTGCGGGCGGAACTGGAAGGTGTCGGTGACGCCGGGGTCAAGGGTTTCGGCCGCATGTCAAAAGAAGCCGAAATTGCCAATGCCAGGCTTGCCGCGTTTTCAACTCGGGTGAAGATCGCGGCGGCGGTGGCCGTGGCAGCAGCTGCGGCGGCTGGGATCGCGATGATCCGCTCGGGGCTGGAGACCATCGACGCACAGGCCAATCTGGCGCAATCGCTGGGCACCACCACCCGCAGCATCCAGGTGCTGACGTTTGCAGGCGACCTGGCTGGGGTCTCGATGGAGGAAATCGCCGCCGCCACCAAGAAACTGACGCTGAAACTGTCTGATGCGGCGGGTGGCACCGGCACAGCGGTCGAAGCGCTGCAGCGGTTGCACCTGACGGCCACCGATCTGCAAGCCCTGCCCCTCGACGAGCGCATCGTGGCCATTCAGGATGCGCTGGCGAAATTTGTGCCACCTGCTGAGAGGGCTGCTGTGGCCTCGGCGCTCTTGGGTGACAAGGCCGCGCTGGCCTTCAGCCGGATCGACAGCGCAACGCTGCGCCAGGCATCGCAGGACATCACTGACTTCGGCGTAGCGGTGTCGGATCAGGATGCCGATCAGATCAGGACGGCCGGTGATGCCATTGATCGGCTCGGTCTGGTCTGGCTCGGTCTGACCAACCAGCTGACCGTCGCGGTCGCCCCTGCGCTGGAAACGGTGGCGAATGCGCTGGCCGATGCCACACGGGCGGGCGGCATCTTCCAGATCAGCATCGCTTTTCTCGGGGACCATATCGGCGAGATTGCCAGCATCGCCGGGGCCTTTGCCACCTTCTTCGCAGGGCGATTTGTCATCGCGCTGGGTGCTGCAGCGCTGGGCGTCAGCGGGTTTTCCCTGTCCCTCACCGTTTTGAAAGGGGCCCTGATCCGCACCGGCATCGGCGCGCTGATCGTCGGCGCAGGGGAACTGGCCTATCAGTTCTCCAAGCTGGTCGAGGGCGCTGGCGGCTTTGGCGCAGCCCTTGGCCTCCTGTCTGATCTCGCCAGCGAGGTCTGGGATCGGATCGGACTGGGCGTGGATGCGGTGGTCGCCAGCTTGCAAGCCAGCTGGTCTGGCATCACCGCAACCATCGCCGATGCGATGCAGGGCGCGCTGGTGGCGGTGGTGGGCTTTGGCAATTCCGCGACCGGCGTGTTCCAGGGAGCCTACGATGCGATGAAGGCAATCTGGGGAGCATTGCCATCCGCCATCGGCGACTTCGCCTTCCAGGCAGCGAACGGGTTGATCAGCGGCGTCGAGGCGATGCTGAACGGCGTGGTCACCCGGATCAACACCTTCATCTCCGGCCTGAATGCGGCGCTCGACATGCTGCCCGACTGGGCCACCGGCGAGGGTGGCATCCAGATCGGCACCCTCGATCCGGTAACGCTCGGCCGGGTTGGCAATCCGTTTGAAGGGGCTGCGACCGCAGCCGGGGCCGCCGCAGCGGATGCGTTTCAGGCGGCGATGGGCAAGACCTACCTCGAAACGCCCGACCTCGGCCTTGGCACGATAGCGAGCGACGCCAAGGCGAATGCGGCCGCCTACTCGGAGGCCGCTGGCATGCTGGCCGACGCCGCCACAAGGCCTCTGTCCAGCTGGCAGGCACTGCAGGATGCAATGACCAAGGCCGGGACTGATGGCGCTGCAGCACTTGATGGCGCAACAACTGCAGCCGATGGCACGACCGATGCGCTTAACGCTGCGGGGACTGCCGCCGGTGGTGCCGGGGCGGCGGGCAAAGCGGCCGCCGAGGCTGCGGCAACCGGCTGGTCGGCGGTCACTGCAGCTTTGGCAGACTATGCGTCCAAGGCCCGCGATATCGGCACCGATGTTGGCCAGACGCTGGTCGGGGCCTTCCAGTCCGCCGAAGACGCCGTGGCCAATTTCGTCAAAACCGGCAAGCTCAGCTTTGGCGACCTCGTCACCTCGATCCTGGCCGATCTGGCGAAGCTGGCCGCGCGCAAGTTCATCCTCGGGCCGATTGCCAGCGCTCTGGATAGCGTGCTGGGACAGTTCGGTAGTGGCGGGCTATTTGGCGCGGCGGTGCATCATGCTGGTGGCATTGTGGGCAGCATCGCCCCGATGCGCACGGTGCCTGTCATGGCTTTCGCCGGGGCACCCCGGATGCATTCGGGCGGCTTTGCCGGGCTGCGTCCCGACGAAGTGCCCGCCATCCTGCAAAAGGGCGAGCGCGTGCTCTCGCGCCGGGAAACCGCAGGCTACGGCGCGGGCGGCCCCGTTACTGTGAACATCCAGACCCGTGATGCCGAAAGCTTCCGCCAGTCTCGCACGCAAGTGGCATCGGATATCGCCCGCGCCGTGTCGCTGGGTCGGAGGGGAATGTAGTGGCGTTTCATGAGGTGCGCTTCCCCGACAACATCAGCCGGGGTGCGCGGGGCGGGCCGGAGCGGCGCACGCAAGTGGTGGAACTGGCAAGCGGCGACGAAGAGCGCAACGCCAGCTGGCTCAACTCGCGCCGCCGCTATGACGTGGCCTATGGTATCAGACGCGCCGATGATCTCGCCGCCGTGGTGGCCTTTTTTGAGGCGCGCAATGGGCGGCTCTTTGGCTTCCGCTTCAAGGATTGGGCGGATTACAAGTCCAGCCTGCCGTCGCAGGCAATCACCCCGACAGACCAGCAGATCGGCACCGGAACCGGGAGCCTGAAGACCTTCCAGCTGGCCAAACGTTACACCTCCGGGGCGCAGACTTGGGTCAGAAACGTCGCCAAGCCGGTCACTGGCACAGTTCGCGTGGCGCTGGGCACCGTCGAGCAGATGTCGGGCTGGACGCTGGATGCCACAACCGGCGTCGTCACCTTCATCACCGCCCCTGGCAGCGGCGTCATCATCCGGGCCGGGTTTGAATTCGATGTGCCGGTCCGGTTCGACAGCGACAGCCTCGACGTCACGCTGGATGTCGAGCGGCTCGGGTCAATCACCTCCATCCCTCTCGTGGAAATCCGCAAATGAAAGCCCTGTCCTCCGCGCTTCAAGCCCATCTCGACGAGGGCACCACCACCCTGTCTTGGTGCTGGCGGATCACCCGGGCAGACGGGGTGACACTGGGCTTCACCGATCATGACCAGATCCTGACCTTCGATGGCTCCGATTTTGAACCGGAAAGCGGGTTTGCGGCTTCAGAAGTCAGGTCTGGTTCTGACCTTTCGGTCGATGCGCAGGATGCCGAGGGCGTGCTGACCTCCGACCGGATCACGGAGACCGACATCGTGGATGGGCGGTGGGATGCGGCACAGGTCGAGCTTTGGCGGGTGAACTGGGCCGATACCAGCCAGCGGGTGCTGATGCGGCTTGGTGCCGTGGGTCAAATCCGGCGCGGGCGCATGGCTTTTGTTGCCGAGGTCCGCAGCCTGGCGCATGTGTTGGGCCAGACGGTCGGCCGCGCCTATCAGGCCAGTTGCGACGCGACGCTGGGCGATGCGCGCTGTGGCGTCGATCTGGAAGCCCCGGCGTTTAAAGCCAGCGGTGCCGTGCAGGCGCTGGTCCGGGATCGGGGGTTTGTGGCCTCTGGTCTCGGGGCCTTTGCGACCGGCTGGTTTGCGGCGGGCACGGTGCAATGGACCAGCGGCTCAAATGCCGGGCGCCGCACTGAAGTGATGATGCATGAGGTTGTCGACACTGAAGTGGCGATCACCCTGATGGAAGTGCCAGTCCGGGCGCTGGCCACCGGCGACGCGTTTGTCATCCGCGCTGGCTGCGACAAGCGGTTGGAGACGTGCCGCGACCGCTTTGCCAATGCGCTGAACTTTCGCGGGTTTCCGAACATTCCGGGTCAGGATGCGGTGCTGCGCTATGCGTCTTCCGGGGATGCCAACCAAGGGGTGGTGCTGTGAGGGTCGCGGGCCCAGAGGCTGTCATTGCCGCAGCACGTCTTTGGCTTGGCACGCCCTACCACGACCAGGCCAGCTTGCGCGGGGTTGGCTGCGATTGCCTTGGCCTCGCGCGTGGCGTCTGGCGCGATCTGGTCGGGGCCGAGCCGCAGGCGATCCCGCCTTACAGCCGGGATTGGGGCGAGACGGGCGTGCGTGAGGTTCTTGCTGAAGGCGCCCGGGCCATGATGATCGAGATTCCCGTGGCACAGATCGGCCCCGGCACGCTGGTCCTCTTCCGCATGGCCCCGCGCGCCATCGCCAAGCATGTCGGCATCCTGACGGCCCCGGACCGCTTCATCCATGCCTACGACCGGCTGGGCGTGATCGAAGAGGCGCTGACCACAAACTGGACGCGGCGCATCGCCTTTGTCTTCCACTTTCCCGGCCCCAACCTTTCAGCAGAAAAGACCTGACCCATGGCCTCTCTTGTTCTGGGGGCAGTCGGCTCGGCCATCGGGGCCGGGTTTGGCGGCACAATCCTCGGCCTTTCCGGTGCGGCGATCGGCGGCATGATCGGCTCATCCATCGGATCGGTGATCGATTCCGCGCTGGTGGCATCACTGTCGCCCGGCCAGCGCATCGAGGGTGCGCGGCTCGACAGTCTGCGCATCACATCGGCAACCGAAGGCACGGTGATCTCGCGCCTCTTTGGCCGGATGCGGCTTGGCGGCAATATCATCTGGGCCACGGATTTCACCGAAGAGGTCAACACCACCAGTTCAGGCGGCAAGGGTGGCGGGCCGAAGGTCACCACCACCGAATACCTCTATTCCGCCTCCTTCGCGGTCGGGCTCACCGAGGGACCCATCACCGGCATCGGGCGCATCTGGGCGGATGGCAAACCGATGGACATGACCGGCGTGACCTGGCGCTGGTATCCCGGATCGGAAACTCAAGGGACCGATCCCTTCATTGCCGCCAAGATGGGCGCAACCAGGACCCCAGCCTATCGCGGCCTGGCCTATGTGGTCTTCGAGACCCTCGCCCTGACCGCCTTTGGCAACCGGATCCCGCAACTGTCCTTCGAGATCTTCGCGCCCCTGGCCGATGCTGACACCGCCGAGGGTCTTGTGCGCGCGGTCACCATGATCCCGGCCTCAGGCGAGTTCGCCTATGCCACCTCGGTGGTCACGAAGACCGATGCCGGATCGAGTTCCGCCGAAAACGTCAACGCAGTCACGGACACACCGGATCTGGACGTTTCCCTCGACCGGCTGGAGGCCCTGGCCCCGGCAGTGGCCAGCGTCAGCTTGGTGGTGGCCTGGTTCGGCAATGATCTGCGTGTTGGCAATTGCACCATGCGCCCCAAAGTCGAGGTCGCTGCCAAGACCACAGTGCCTGTCTGGTCGGTCAATGGTGTGACCCGGGCCGCAGCGCCGGTGATAAGTCAGGTCGACGGCAAGCCAGTCTATGGCGGAACACCGGCCGATTTCTCGGTGGTGGAAGCCATTCAAGCGATCAAGGCGCGCGGGATGCGGGTCACGTTTTATCCGTTCCTGATGATGGACGTCCCACCCGGCAACACCCTGCCGAACCCTTGGTCGGACAATGCAGCCGGTGTCGGTCAGGCCGCCCTGCCGTGGCGCGGCCGGATCACCTGCTCTCCGGCGGCGGGCTTTGTTGGAACCGTCGACAAGACAGGCACAGCCGCCACACAGGTGTCAGCATTTTTCGGCGCCGCCAACTCGGCCAACTTCGCGGTGTCGGGCACCGCAGTGACTTGGACCGGCGGAACGGACTGGGGCTTTCGCCGGATGATCCTGCATTATGCACATCTCTGTGCCGCAGCAGGTGGCGTCGATGCTTTCCTGATCGGGTCCGAGATGGTCGGCCTTACGACGATCCGCAGCGGGGCATCCACCTATCCGGCGGTGACGGCCCTGAAGGCGCTGGCGGCAGATGTGCGCGCCATTCTTGGGGCGGGGACCAAGATCGGATATGCTGGCGACTGGTCCGAATATTTCGGTCACCACCCGGGCGATGGCACCGGCGATGTCTATTTCCACCTCGACCCGCTCTGGTCGGACAGCAACATCGATTTCATCGGCATCGACAACTACATGCCGGTCTCCGATTGGCGTGACGGGTTTGACCACCTCGACGCCGCGCTGGCGCCCGCAATCTACGACCGCGTCTATCTGCAATCCAACATCGCAGGCGGCGAGGGATTCGACTGGTTTTACGCCAGCTCCTCCGACCGCGATGGCCAAGTCCGGACACCAATCACCGATGGCGCCTATGGCAAGCCATGGGTTTTCCGCTTCAAGGATCTGCGCGCCTGGTGGTCAAATGCCCACTACAATCGCCCCGGTGGGGTGGAAAGCGGCGGCCAGACCGCTTGGGTGCCGCAATCCAAACCCTTCTGGTTCACCGAACTGGGCTGTCCCGCCGTGGACCGCGGCACCAACCAGCCCAACGTCTTCTTCGACCCGAAGTCGTCCGAGAGTGAGGTGCCCTACCATTCGCGCGGCTGGCGCGATGACGCGATCCAGCGCGCCTATCTGGAGGCGACCTTCGGCTTCTGGGGCGATGTCGCACAGAATCCGATCTCCAGCCTTTACGGCGCATCCATGGTCAGCGTGGCCAATTGCGCCGTATGGACCTGGGATGCCCGGCCCTATCCGTTCTTCCCTCAAGCCAGTGATATCTGGTCGGACGGGCCGAACTGGCGGCTTGGCCATTGGCTGACTGGGCGGCTGGGGGCGGTATCTCTGGCAGCACTTGTCCGCCACCTCTGCCTGCGCGCTGGGCTGGTGGAGGACCGGATCGATGTTGCGGGCCTTTGGTGTGCGGTCGAAGGCTATGTCATCACCGCGCTCGAAAGCCCGCGCGCCTCGATCAGCATGCTGGCCCAGCACTTCGGCTTCGACGCTGTCGAAAGAGAAGGTCGCATCCGGTTCATCATGCGCGGCAACGGTGTCGTGGCGACAATTTCCCCTGACACCATGGTGGCCGCGTCTGGGCCGGGCGAGGTAATGGAACTGACGAGGGGTCAGGAGACCGAGCTTCCGCAAGCCCTGAAGTGGCAACTGGCCCGGGCGGATGCCGATTATGATGCCGTCCTCGTCGAGGCGCAGCGCATCACCGTTTCTGCCACCCGCGTGGCCTCGGAATCCTTCGCTGTGGCGGTGCCACCCGAGGAGGCCGAGCGCCGTTGCCGCCGCGCGCTGATGGAGACATGGGCCGGACGTGAAAGTGCAGTGTTCAAACTGCCGCCTTCGCGGCTGGCGCTGGATCCCTGCGATGTGGTCCAGCTTGACCACGATGGCCGCTTGACCCAGTTTCGCCTGATCTCCGTCGGCGACAATGGCATTCGCAGCATCGAAGCGCGGCGCCAGGATCGCGCGGTCTATGACCTGCCGCCCGGAACCGCCCGCGCCGCCAGCCTGTCGCGTCCGGTCAGCTTCGGCGTTCCGGAGGTGCTGTTCCTCGATCTGCCGCAACTGAGCGACAGCACCCCGGCCCACCAGCCCCTGATCGCCGCCGATGCCCAGCCCTGGCCCGGCACCTTGGCCGTGTTCCGCAGCCCGGCGCTGGATGGCTTTACACTGCTGACCACCTCCAGCCAGAGAGCGAAGATCGGGGTGTTGGCGGCGGATTTCTATGCCGGGCCCGTCTCGCGCTTCGACTTGGGCAACGCCCTGCTGGTCGATCTTGCCAGCGGCGTACTGCAGAGCGTGACGGACGTCGCCCTCTTTGCCGGGGCCAATGTTCTTGCCGTGGAGGCCGCGCCCGGCATTTGGGAGATTGTTCAGACCGGGTCAGCCGAGTTGATCGCTGCCGGTCGCTATCGCCTGACCCGCCTCTTGCGCGGCCAGCGCGGCACGGAAACGGCGATGGGTAACCCGGCGCTGTCCGGGTCCCGCGTGGTGATCCTCGACACTTCCGTTGCTGTCCTGCCGGTGGCACAGTCCGACATTGGCTTGCCGTGGAACTGGCGCATCGGCCCGGCCTCGCGTCCGGTCAGTGATGCGAGCTATGCGGCCAGCACCTTCGCGCCTTCCGGAACCGGGCTTCGGCCCTTCTCGGCCTGTCAGGTCGTGCAACCGTGGCGGACCGCCCGCAGCCCGGGCGATCTGACAATAAGCTGGATCCGCCGGTCGCGTGCGCTGGCGGCCGACAGTTGGGAGGCGGCAGAGGTGCCGCTGGCAGAGGACAGCGAAGCCTATGTGGTAGAAATCCTCGATGGCGCAACCGTCAAGCGGACCCTTTCCACCGCGGCCACCAGCACCCTCTACACCGCAGCTCAGCAGGTGACCGATTGGGGTGCGCCGCTCGGCCCCGGCAACAGCCTCGACATCCGCATCTATCAGCTCTCCGCCCTGATCGGGCGCGGTGCGGTGCGATCCGTCACCCTCGCCTTCTGAAGGCAGTCCCCGGAAAGACGAAGAAATGTCCGATCTCTCCCCGCACCTGCTGCTGCCTTACATCTTGGCAGCGCAGGCCCAGAAACATGTCACCCACAACGAGGCGTTGCGTCTTTTGGACGCCGTGGTCCAGCTCTCCGTGCTGGACCGGGATCTGACGACCCCGCCCGGCTCCCCCATCGATGGGGATCGCTACATCGTGGCCTCGGGGGGGACCGGCCTTTGGGCCGGTTGGGATCTGAACGTGACCACTTGGGTCGATGGCGTCTGGATGCGTCTGGTGCCGCGCCCCGGCTGGCTGGCATGGATCGCCGACGAAGCCACTGTCGCCGTGTGGACCGGGACAATCTGGAAGCTGGTCGGCGTGCCGCAGGATGTGTCGGATGCGATCTTCAGCCTGGTGAATGATGCCGATCCGACGAAACGGGCGCTCTTCTCGCTATCGGGTATCACGACGGCCACAACCCGGACCTTCACTCTGCCCAACACTTCCAGCGAATTGGCGATCCTTGCCGGGACGCAGACCTTCACCGGCAACAAGACCTTTTCCGGCACTTTGACCGCATCTGCCGCGACGGCCACTATCGGCACATCCGCCGCCACTTCGACTTATGGGATGGGGACCGGGACCACGACCACGGGCGTCACCAAGACCGTGAACCTCGGCACCGGCGGCGCGTCCGGATCGAACACTTTCGTCAACATCGGTTCGGCCACTTCGGGCGCCAGTGGCACGACGGTGGTGAACACGCCGACGGTCACCTTCGCCAATGCGGTTACGGCGGTCGGGATGCCACAGGCCAATCTCACAGCCCAGTTGCTCGGCCTCGGTGGGGCCACGGCAGACGCCACCAACCGTTTGTCGGTGAACGCACCCGCCGTGCTCTTGAACAATTCCGGCGCCGGGATCGAGGTGACGGTCAACAAGGCCGCAGCAGGCAACGATGCCGCCTTTGCCTTCAAGACCGGGTTCTCGGCGCGGGCGCTGATCGGCTTGCTGGGGAGCGACGACTTCAGCTTCAAGGTCAGTCCCGATGGTTCGACCTGGAACACCGGCCTAACCATGGATCGAACCACCGGCCGTCCAACGATGCCGCAGGGCGCCATTCTGGGCGGCTTGGCGGCTGATCCTTCCGGCCGCGCCGATGGCTGGATCTGGTTCAACACGACCGCACAGCGCCTGCGGGCGCGGGCGGATGGGGTGGATTTCAACTTGGGGCCGCTGACGGGAGTGGGGCAATTGGCTGTGGCCGATAACGCGCTGGAGGCCTCGTCCGTGATTTCCGCTCCCGGTGTGGCCCCGACCTCCATCATCACCGTCTCGCTCGCCCCATCGCTTGATGCTGACGAGAACAGCCCGGACCTGCTCGACCTCATCACCCTTTGGGCCGAGGCGGGAACCGACCAGATCACCCTCAATGCAACCTTTTCCGACCCAACCTCGGGTGCGGTCAAAATCAACTGGAGTGCAAACTGATGGCCAAACTGTCCCGTGACCTCTCTTCCGGCACCCTGCATCCTCGGGAGAACATTTCAGGGGCCGGTGCGCTGGGCGCGCTGAACGCCGAGATCGTGATCAATGCCGATGGCGCTTCCACCGTCTCCCTCGACCTGCGCGGCACCTTCAGCCTGACGGTTGAGGTTGCTGGTTCGGTCGATGGCACCAACTGGACCCTGCTGGCGGTGCGGTCCATTTCGGGCGGCACCTACCTGGCTGCCGTCACTGGCGCCGCAGCGGGCGCGTGGGTGGCGGCCTGTGCCGGGTTTGCCAAAATCCGGGCACGGGTGACCGCCTATACCTCGGGTGCTGCCACAGCGACGCTGCTGGCGGCGACCGGGCTTCTCGACGACCGTCTGCTGGGGGAAGTGTCCTCCAACGCCGCCACGATCACCGCTGCCCTGAGCACGGCGGCAACACTGACCCTGACCGCTCCGGGCGCTGGCCTGCGCCACTATATCACCGGCTTGCGCATCGAGCGGCATGCGGCAGCGCTCCTCACGGCGGGCACAACGCCGGTGGTGATCACGACGACCAACCTCCCCGGCGCGCTGGCGTTCTCCATCCCGATGGAGGCGGCAGCGCAGGGCAGCGTCTATGAGAAATCCATCGATCCGGCACGCGCGATCATGGCGTCGGCCCAGAACACTGCCACCACCATCGTCGCTCCCCTGACCACCAGCGTGATCTGGCGGCTCAGCGCGACCTTCTATGTGGCCCCGTGAAAACGGTTCGCCGCCTCCCTCTCCTCAATATCTGAAAGCCCCATCATGACCGAACCACCGACCTTCCTTGAAGGTGTAGCCCAAGCCTTCCGCGATCACGGCCTGACCGCCGCGATCACCGCCCTGATGGGTGGCAGTCTCGCCATAGCAGCCACCGTGACCCGCAAAGCCTTCACCAACGAGGCCGTGTTGGAACGCCTGGAACACGAACTTGCCGCCGAACGCGACCGCTTCGACAAGCAGCGCGCAGAGGACCGCAAGGCCGACGCTGACCGGCTGGAGCGCATCGAGACTGACATCCGCGCCATGCGGGATCTTATGTTCGAGGCCTTCCAGCGCAGCCGGGCCGACTGACGTGAAACACACCATCCTGATCCACCCCAGCCCGCCCTCACGGCGGGTTTTTTGTTGCTCGGCAGCGAGCAGAAGGAGCCATCCTATGAACACCGACCCAATCGACGCCATCCGCCTGATCCAGAGTGGCCTCGACAGTCTCGGCCACACCCCCGGCGCCATCGATGGCAAATGGGGTGTCAGGACCGCACGCGCACTGAAGCAGCTGATTGCTGCCAACGGCCGCGCAGCATCCGTCGCACCGCAGGGCCCGTTGCCGTGGATCACCGAAGCCAAAACTGCGCTGGGCCGCAACGAAGCCCGCGATCGGTCCTGGCTGATGGATTGGCTGAAGCGCGATGGCCGCAGCCTGGGCGACCCGGGCAAGAACCCTTGGTGCGGTGATTTCGTAGAAACCTGCATCCGCATGGGTCTGCCCGATGAACTCCTGCTCGGAGCGCTGGGCACCAATCCCTATTGGGCCCGCAATTGGCTGCTCTTCGGGCAAGCGGTGCAGCCGGTCCCCGGCGCGGTGCTGATCTTCGAACGCGGTTCTGGCGGCCATGTCGGCTTTGCCGTCGGCCAGGATGACACGCATTTCTACGTGCTGGGCGGCAACCAGTCCGACGCCGTCACCATCACCCGCATCGCCAAGTCCCGCCTCCTTGGCGCGCGCTGGCCCGCCACCTTCCCAACCCGGATGCAGCGCCTGCCTACCATGCGACCGGGCGAGTTCCTTTCCGCCACAAATGAAATCTGAACTGGAGAACACCATGCTGAAACCTGCAATTCTCGCCCTCATCCGCCAAATCCTGACCGTCGCTGGCACCGCGCTGGTCGCCAAAGGTCTTGTCCAAGCCTCCGATGTCGAACCGGTCATCGGTGCGCTGCTGACCATCGGATCGGCGGTCTGGTCGGTAGCAGACAAACGGCGGAGGTGACTAGTTTGATCAGGGAGGCAACCGGCCGAGCGCTGCGCTTTGAACCGTCAAACATTCCTCGCACAGTTACTTCGACGTTGCCCCCAAGACGGCATCTTCATTCATTAGGAACATGCGGCGCAACGAGACTCAGCTCAGATGCGAGCAACAAAGCTATTAGCTAGGTTGATCCTTGGGCAGGCCCTCCAACATTCGTCGCGCCATGTTTGGGCTCACTCGGCCCGCCATGGCGCGCACCTGTTCGAGGTGGCATTTCCTGAGCCGTCTGCCGCTGCCACAAGGGCAGACATGGTGGCCCTTGTGATGCTCCCTCGCCAACACTGCTAGATGGTCTCGTACCAAATCAAGCCTCGGGGCAACGCCTAGGACGTCAGCGAAGGCCTCGACCACTCCTTGAATGCCATGTGAACGCTGTCCGTACGGCCAGTCGGCGTGCATCTCGAAATAAGTCTGACTCTCAAAGTAGGATTGGAGCGGGCTGCTCATGAAATCTGCCACGGTGTGCGACGGTGCGCAGATCAACCATTCTTCCCAGACACCCAGGCAGCAGTTCCCGTCCTTTGGGAATACATGGCGGTCAGCAGTGCGCGGCACTCGTGAGGCCACCTCCCAAACCAAGGGCTCGACGTTCGGAAAGCCCGGCAAGAACACCAGCAGGACGTCATAGACGTCGAACCACGCCCCGGTCGGTCCCACTAGAAGCTTACCCTCGACGACAATCATGTCCTTGTGGACACGCGCCGCAAGCTCGGGTTGCTCGACCACGATGTAGGCCAGCACCTCATTCAAGATGTCGTTTAGGCGATCAATGATGCCTACAGCAGGCGGTGTTACCTTGCCCACGGCTGAGATGCGCCGCCCGCGCCTTGACGTGCATCGACTGCCGACTGCAGGCGCTCGGCCCGCTCTGACTGAGCCATTGCCGCCACCGCCGACGAAATTAGCGCTGGCGCTGCCAGTCCAGCCGCCTTCACCTCGGGGGCGCGCATTCCGTTTGATGTATTCGCCTCGTCGAAGAAGCTGTGGCGGAACACCTTCTTCCAGGCCTTTCTTGCTTCGGCGGGTGTGCTGTTGTCACCGATTGCAGCAAGCGCCGCCACCGCATCCTTTGCCGCGTCGGCAAGGCGCCGAACCCTATCCACGTCACGGTCGCCAGAAACCACAACGCCGTTCGCGCTCACCGGCAGTTGTTCGGACCGACGCGAGAGAGCAACAAGGGTCTGGTAGATCGATTCGTCGTCGCGCCCGTCAGCCGGTACATAACATTCGACGGCAAGGGCGGTCGCGACAAGTCCAGCCGGAAACTTCAGGCCCGTTCGAAATGCGTGGACCTTGGCAAAGTACTTTACCAGTCTGGTGACGCGGCGAAGCTGATAGCTTCCTTCGGTTTCGGGGCTGAGTGTGCGCACACGCTCGTGGAACCAAGCGTTGATCGCCAGCGGATCAGACGCCACCCATTCATCGCTGATTGCAATCTCGTAGCTGTATCTGTCGCCATTTAGTTTTCGGCGGAAAACCGGGAAATCACACTGGTAGCCGTCGGCGTACTCTACCCTAACACATTTGGGCTTCGCCTCGGGGGCGTACTTGAGGTTCGTCGCATTTCTGGCGATTGCGTCTCTCACCCAGCCCTTAGTTGTGCGTGGCGTCAGAGTGTCGTCGGCGTTGAATACCACGCCCATGTCAATGTCATACTGGCTGTCTTCGTTGCCCTCTGGGGGATGCGTCATCGTCTTCATGGCGTTGCCGCCTTGGTTGATCGTTTCGACCAATGCCGGCTTGCCCATCTCTGCAAGGCCAGCGACGATCCTGTCGCAGTTGAGGTCCCTCCGACGGGTCATGTCACCCCTCTGGACCTCAGACAGGCGAACGCGGTCGCGGTGAAACTTGGAAACTTCGGCCGAAAAATCATACATCTTGCGCACCCAGCAGAATCAAAGTCTAAAGGTGGGGGAATGCGATGGATCGTGCAAGGGGCAAGGCCGAAAAAGAATCGGGGAACGAAATATGTATCCGTTGCTGCCATGGAAGCTCATCTCGACCGCGCTAGGTGCCGCCATCGCTTTGGCGGTCTATGCCGACGACCTGGCGAAAATGATCGGTTATTCGCTGCCTGAGAGCCTGGTGGTCCGATACCTCCCCTTGGCAATCCTGACATTCGTTGGGCTATTCTTTGGCCCGACTGGGTATTGGTCGCCTTGGCGCATCGTTTGGCGGACCGTTCCACCCCTCAATGGGTGGGCGTTTCCAGACTTGAACGGTGTCTGGGTTGGCAGAACCAAGTCGAACTGGCCAATAATTGAGAAAGCCTACGATGCTGCAACGTCCCATCGTTCGGTCACCGAAGCCGAACTGTATGGCATACCGCTCAAGGAAGACGCGATTGCGGTCTCAATCAGATGTTCCCTGTTTACGCTGAAGATCAAGGTCGCCACATCAGCCACAGACGGCGAGTCCCATTCCATTGCGGCACGACCCAGCCGCGACTCGTTGACAGGTTGCTTGCATGTGATCAACGTTTATCGGCAATCTGTTCCCGATCCGGCCAGGACGGACGAGCCTGTCCATCTTGGGGCGGCCGACTTGAAAGTTGATCCAGAAGAGCCGGAGCAGATAAGCGGCGAGTACTGGACGCGGCGAGTGTGGCGGACCGGAAAGAACACTGCTGGCAAGATCGAACTGCGACGGTTGCCGAGTGAGCAGTTGAATGGAAGGACGCTTCGTCAGTTTGCTGCGAACGAGAAGAAGCGTATTTCGTGATACAACGCCTTCTGCCCAATCATGGTCCTCGCCGTAGAAGGCAGCGAACAGCGCCCGCTCGGTGGTGCCATGGTCGCCCTCAACGTTGATTACGTTCAACTGCGGCGAAGCTGCCGGTCAGGATGGTCATCGTGAAGGGCGCGGAACTCGATCATGGCGCGATGCTGCCACAGGGATTTCGGTCGGCCCAGTCTCAAATCGCTCGTTGCCGCAAAATTGGAAATCTCGCCAAGCGATTGATTTCGCAGCACTCTTGTAGCGCGACTCTTCAAACGTTGATGTGGCGTTGATGTGTTTTGCACAAGCAGAAACCCGACTGTTTAGGTCGGGTTCTAAGTATTTGATATCGTTGTTAGATTTGGTTGCGGGGACAGGATTTGAACCTGTGACCTTCAGGTTATGAGCCTGACGAGCTACCGGGCTGCTCCACCCCGCGACGGTTGTTCCCGTTTGTTGGGTTGGGAACGAGTTTCAGCGCGATTTGCTGATGTTATTGGTATCGTATTGAGAGATTGT
>NKIU01000017.1 GCA_002256245.1 Pseudorhodobacter sp. PARRP1
TCGGCCTGCCGCAGGATCGCGAGGATCTGCGCCTCAGTGTATCTGCTTGTCTTCATTCGAAATCTCCTCGTGCATCTTGCCGAGAAAATTCTACTTATGCAGCCCCTTACTTTTAGGGGGGATTACCCAGGAAGAGCCGCATCGCCTCGAGAGTCGAAATTGTATTGCCTGGAAGGCATCTGTCGAGATTGTCCACGAACACCACGAGGCGGCGGTCGATGGATTCTAGAAGAGAGGCGAACTCGTTCCTAAATGCGTCAATTTCCTCAGGTGGATTGCGGATCTCATTCGGGGCCAGCAGTCCGGCGGCGCGTTCCCGGCCCTCTGCGGCGCCTTCACGAAGCGCATTGATATCATCGGCGTTCCCTTGTCCGGAGAAGAGATTCTGAACTGCTCCCAGGCCTTTGGTGATGCCACCGAGAGTGGGTATCCCCATGGCCATAGCGCCGACGTCCAACACCACTCCCATTGCCTTGAGCTTGTTGAGCCGTCGATAGACGTTTGCCGCTTGCACCTTAAAACCTTCGGGTGCGGCGGCGTAGAGGTTCTTGGCAATGACCGTCATCAATGCGGATTTCGCCTCATCGAAGTCTTGGTAAAGCCAAGCATCGAAGTTGACGATCAGATATTTTTCGTGTTCGAGATCGGCCGCGATAAGCTTCAGAAGGCTGGACTTCCCGACACCCCAAGTTCCGTAAATCCCAATCGATGTTGGGAGCATCGCGTCATCCGAGAGGATATCGACGATCATCTCGGAAACTTCGGAGTAATTCAGATAATCAACATTGCTTTCGCTGTCAGACCACATAAAAACCTTTAATCTGGAAGCCGCCAGAACAGTAGTTAATTTCACCAAAGGGGCGCGATCTGCCCTGAAAATACTTGTGAAGAAGTGCTGCGTTATTTCGACCGAACTTGAGGAAAGCCTGCAGTTGTCGACATATGAGCATCTGGCTTCGGAGTTGTAAAGCGGCGTCGTGTAGATTGGACACGTTGCGTCAAGCGATCTTGTCCGCGTTAAGCGACCAAGGTGGGGCAGGTAGGAATGATCGCTCTCGAAATTGCAAAAAATGTTCAAATCCTGTCCCTGCAGCGAACGTTCGACAGTGCGAAACAGTGAGTAAATTGTGTTCCGCAACAAAAAAATATGAATATATTAATGGGTTAACCGCCGCCCTGCGGGCGGCTTTTTGCGTTGCAAACTCCAGGCCGACAAAACAATCCAAACTGCGTGGGACTCTCGTTCGCCGGTTGGCTGACGGGGCGAGCACCGCTTCCAAACGGTGCGATTTGGGGCTCATCAGGCCGAAGGTGTGGCACCTGCGCTCTTTTGTGAATCGTGGACACCAGATGAATGACCTCGATGCAACCAGCCCCCTGTGGGTGAGCGAGCTAAAGCGCACTGTGACACTGGCTCCCGCTGGTTGTGACCACCTCAGCCAAAGCTTACGCCACTCCACGCGGTCCATCCAATTCTGCTTTGCAACTAGATGCCCGGGATGTAACTTACAGAATCACGACCCATGCAGCCCAATAGGGATGACTAATGGAATTCCCGAGCGAGTTAATCCCAATTGCATTTACTAAGAGAGAGCTAGCCAAACTCAGGAAGAACAACCAGCTGAACTCCCTGGAAAAACTGCTCTTGGACATCCTCGAGGCCCTAAGATTTGCGCCCGACACTTTGCCTGAGGCAAATGCTGCCTTTTCCAAGTTGCCAGAACTAATAGAACTGAGATTGCAAGATTTTGTCGCAGAGGAGTTTGACTCGGGGAGCAATGGCCAAATCGCGTTAGGTTTTGCCAAGGGATGTCTGCAAAGCATTGAGAATGTAATAATTGCGCTGTACTATGAATATCAGAATTCCGATCCGGACCAAGTCGAAAGCCTGAATGACTTCGTCGGATGGGACGGCATGCCATGGCTAGTAGAAATGTTTTTCCGTCGACCGGTCCTATTGCGCTATATGTCAGTCCATTTGTTGAAAGCGATTGGCGGAATTAATTTTATTTGTGAAGCCGTTTCGACTTTTAAATGCAGCCGCGAAGGTAGTGCTAGCGCTATCTCAGCAATAAAAAGATGCGACGTGGCCCTCTCTGATACTCATAGCGGGGGTCTCTCGGTCTCACGTATCGAGTTCGCAGATGGTTCGATCTACTTCTTTAAACCGCGCGCTCTAACTGGTGAGCTTCTCTATTCTGGAGCATTAAGGTTTATGGATTCAAATGGCTTTAAGCCCCTACCCATGGACGCGAGATTGGTTTCATTTGAGCGATACGGATGGGTATCCGAAGTGAAAAGACAAGCACTTGATGACCCGGAGGAGCTCACTGCCTTCTTTAACGGTTCAGGAGCTCAACTTGCGCTTCTGTATGCGCTTAACTGCGTAGACGTGCATTTTGAAAACGTTGTAGCAACAAAGAACGGGCTATTCCCCATCGACCTCGAAGGGGCGTTGCAGCCGGTCTTGCGCTTTCGGCTCCAAGGCCCACCGTCACCTTTCATGGATTCGTGTTTTGACGATATTCAGCTTTCTGTCTGCGCAATGTCGTATTTGCCAGATTGGACCTCTAACGAGAACTTCGGCGCGATTTCAGACGTGGTGGTTCGTCATAGAACAAAATTGGTGCTTGTAGCGGATGCCAATCGAGCTTTTGCGTTGACAAAAGAATCGATCACCGAGTGCTTCGAAATCCATCAACCATTTCGCGATAACGTGCTTCAGAGCTATTCTGACTATACAGATGAGTTCCTAATAGGTTTTAAGACTGCCTATGATTGGATTTCAGACAGGCGCGACGAATTCTTTGCTGCCGTGCACGACGCTGGCCAGGCACATGACCCAAGAATCGTTCTTCGACCAACGGCGCTTTATCAAGATATCATCGATCCGTTGAAGCATTGGCGCCAGACAGCAAGCTTTTCAAAATGGAGAGATCATCTCATAAGCAGCCTTCGCGGTCTTCCGCTGCCATTTTCCGACGTGGATGCGTTGGAGATTCAGAAAATGGAACTGGCCTCATTGAGCATGTTCGACGTCCCTCATCTAAATCAAAGCGATATGCCCTTAGGTGTTATAGGATGCTTCAGTCGAGATGCACTTAGACTCAAAGTCGAACGGCTTGGACCTGCTGATAGGGATATGCAATGTTGCTTAATTGCAAGTGCATTTGAATGGCCGACAAGTAAGGGGCCGCGAAGCGTAAGTTACAAGGCCCGACGAGCCCGGTTGTCGAAACCCCATGAACAAGAGACCCAAAACTGGTCGCTTGATCGGCACCTAGAGGAGTTTGTCCGACGGACAGTCGCAGTCCTTGATAGCACCAAGATTCATGTCGCGCAGGGCGGTTTAACTTGGTTCGGATTATTTATGGATCAGGCCAGGCGTGTTCCTGCCTTGGCTCCTGTCGGGATGGATCTCTACCGAGGCAATGCTGGCGTAATTTTCTTCCTAACGTATGCATCTGAGGTGGTCGGCAGGAAGGCAACTCTTGAGCTGATCAACGGCGCTTTGATGCCCCTAATCAATGATCTAGCAAGCGCCCACGGTTGGCATGAGCACTGTCCCGATGTGGGTATCGTTGCTGGTATTACTGGCACTCTTTTTACCTTCGCAAAGCTAGATACCGAATTTGGATGGGACCTCGTATCCCAGCACACCCCACGATTTTTAGGTCTAATTTCGCGGAAACTGAAGTTGGCCGATGAACTAGATGTTTTCGGAGGCGTAGCCGGAGCGGCGCTGGCGTGCGTCAGTGCTTTTAGAAGTTGCGGTGATCGAAGATATTTGGAACTTGCTGAGCAAGCATGTGATCGATTGGTTTCGCTGCCGGTCGTTGGCTGGCATAAACTCAGATCAGGTCTATCTCATGGCTTAAGTGGGGTATCTCTTGCTCTTTGCAGGCTGGACGAGGAAATAGACCGCGGCCCCTATTTGGCAAGCGCGGTTTCGGCTTGTTTGCAAGAGGATTTTTCCTATTTCGATGAGATCACTCTTGAGTGGGGTTCCGATTTAGACCACGGAGGTCACGGCGCCAAGCCCAGCGACTTTGTCTCGCAATGGTGCAATGGTGGTGCTGGAATCAGCCTATTGCGATCTGAATATTCAAGTCTAATGACGGGACCTGCTTCTCGATACGTCACGCGTCTTACTGATCTCGATCGGTTTCGGGTGAAAATGCAAAATGATGCAATTCATCTTTGCTGTGGGAGCTTTGGTCGAATGGGGTGCATTATGGAAGCCAGCCGGAATTTAAACCTTTCCCTCCCATATCAACAGGCCAAAACAATATTTTCGAACGAGATAAAGCTTAGTCACGCTCTCAATAATTTAAAATGGAAATCTGGCTCGGATAGCACGCATCCATCCTTGTACCGTGGTGTCACTGGGATCGCAGCACTTGCCACGTTCGCTCTTTTGAACAAATCTGCTGCGCCGCTTCTTTCGTTTAAATGAAGTCAAGACGCCTTGGGAATACTATTTTTTGTGGGTCTTCGAAAAGCTGGGTGCGGGTGACCATAGACAACAGTCGCGGGCCTCATTGGCGGAAATGTCATCTTTGGGGCTATCCCGAAAAAGCGATTCAATCTCCTCCACGGGATCGGCGTGAATGGCCGGTTCAGTTTCCATCAAATTATTCATTTTTCGACACTCCAAGTCGATAAGTTGGCTCGTAGTCTTCGTCAACGACGCGGCGAAGGTGGCACGGATATGCACCATACGTCAAGTTGGGCGAAGAGTCCGGCGCCCCACGATTGACTGTAGTTGATCTGCCGTCTTGGTGTAAGCGCTGTCCCAACCCCACCTTCCTGCTGAATCTGTAAGCTGCGATTGCGCTTTGCGTGGAGATTTACTCGGGAGGTGTCAGTGGGGGTCCATCGAGAGCGCAGTATGGAGGCCGTTGGGTTTGTGGAGTTGCTGGCGGCTCCGGCAGCGAAGCGGCGTTGGTCGGATGAGGCGAAGGGCCGGATGGTTGCCGAGACTTTGGTGCCGGGTGTTACTGTGAACGAGGTCGCGCGGCAGCACGGGGTTAAGGCAAACCATCTTTCTTCGTGGCGGACTCTGGCGCGAGAGGGCAAGCTGGTCGTGCCGGAGGTGGCGGGTGCGGAGTTCGCACCGCTGGTGGCATTCGCCCAGACGTCAGAGCCGCCCATCGTGACTGGCACGATTGATCTGGTCATTGGCCCCGTGACGGTGCGACTTGATGCTGCCACGCCTGCGGCTCGGGCTGCAGAATTGGTGATCGCGCTGCGAGTCTGCGCGTGATCTTTCCCTCGAACCGGGTGCGGATCATGGTGGCAACCAAGCCCATCGACTTCCGGAAGGGCCATGACAGCCTGGCCGCGATGGTGAAGAACGAGTTGCGCAAAGATCCGTTCACGGGGACAGTTTTTGTGTTCCGTGCCAAGAAGGCTGATCGGCTGAAGCTGCTCTACTGGGACGGCACCGGGCTGGTGATGGCCTACAAGCGGCTGGAAGAGCATACGTTTACCTGGCCCGCCGTGACGGACGGGTTGATGCTGATAAACCATGCGCAGTTCGAGGCACTGTTTGCGGGGCTCGACTGGCGGCGGGTTAGGGCCATCGAGGCGAAGGCTCCCGAAGCCGTGGAATGACCGGTTCAGCCCTGCGGCAGGATGACTCATTTGGTGCTTTCTTGAGGCATCGCTTGTGGTGGTTTGGTAAAAGCCAACCATGCCGAACACCGCTGATCTGCTTGGGGAAATTGCGACACTGAAGGCGATGCTGATCGCCTCGGAGGCGCGCAACCTGCGTAAGGATGAGCGGATTGAGCGGCTGGAAAAGCTGGTCGCGGCCTTCAAGCAGGCCGCCTTTGGTCGGCGGTCGGAGAAGAGCGATCCGGACCAGTTCGAACTGGCGCTGGAGGATCTGGAAACGGGCATGGCCGCGATCCATGCCGAAGAGGATGCCGAGGATCGGGCTGCCAAGCGCCCCGCCAAGCCGCGTGTCGCCAATCGTGGGGCGCTGCCCAAGCACCTGCCGCGCGTCGAGGAGGTTATCGAGCCGGAAAGCCTCACCTGCACCTGCGGCGGCTGTCTGCATTGCATCGGGGAAGATGTGTCGGAACGGCTCGACATCGTGCCCGCCCAGTTCCGCGTCATCGTCACCCGCCGCCCCAAATATGCCTGCCGGTCCTGCACGGATGGTGTGGTTCAGGCTCCGGCCCCTGCGCGGCTGATCCCGGGCGGCATGCCGACCGACGCGACAGTGGCCCATGTGCTGGTCAGCAAATACGCAGATCACTTGCCGCTTTACCGTCAGGCCCAGATCTACAGCCGCCAGGGCGTCGATCTAGACCGGTCCACCCTTGCGGATTGGGTCGGTCGTGCCGCCTTCGAACTTCGCCCCGTCCATGATGCGCTGATGGCCGACCTGAAGCGGTCCACCAAGCTGTTCATGGACGAGACCCGCGCCCCGGTTCTCGATCCGGGGGCGCGAAAGACCAAAACCGGATACTTCTGGGCGCTTGCCCGCGATGATCGACCTTGGGGCGGCACGGCTCCACCGGCTGTTGTCTTCACCTATGCCCCCGGTCGGGGCGGGCAGCATGCCGAACGGATATTGCAGGGCTTCGGCGGCATCCTGCAGGTCGACGGCTATGCCGGATACAACCGGCTAATCGTGCCTGACCGGATCGGTCCAGCCATCCAACTCGCGTATTGCTGGGCGCACGCGCGCAGGAAGTTAATCGAGATCACCCGCACCGGACCCGCGCCGATTGCCGAGGAAGGCGTGGCCCTCATCCGCGACCTCTACGCCATCGAAGCCGAGATCCGCGGCCGTGACCCCGAAGCCCGACTGGCCATCCGGCAAGGCCGCTCTGCCCCGATCCTTACCAACATCGACGACTGGCTCGCCCACCACCGCGCCCGCGCATCCGCCAAATCACCATTGGGCCAGGCGCTGGCCTACATCGCCAAATACCGCGACGGCCTTGGCCGCTTCCTGACCGATGGTCGTGTGGAGGTCGACAACAACACCGTCGAACGCACCATCCGCCCCATCGCCCTGAACCGAAAGAATGCCCTCTTTGCAGGCCACGACGCCGGGGCTGAGAACTGGGCCGTCATCGCCTCGCTCATCGAGACCTGCAAGATGAACGGCGTCGACCCCCACGCTTGGCTGGCAAACACGCTCACCTCCATCGTCAACGGCCACAAACAAAGCCAGATCGACGATCTGCTGCCGTGGAATTACGCCATCAAGGTGTGATCAGAACAGCGCTTACGTCTTGGTTAACGTTCAGCGCGGCCTTCGACCAGCCGTCGCGGCTACGACAACGCTTTGGCCGAGACAAGCAACGGCCTCTACAAAACCGAGGTCATCCGGCGGCGTAGCTCGTGGAAAACCATGGAAGAGGTGGAATTGGAAACACTCAAATGGGTCGACTGGTTTAACAACCGCCGCCTGCTTGAGCCAATCGGAAACATCCCACCGGCCGAGGCAGAGGAGGCCTTCAATGTAAATTTCAACACACTGGATATGGTCGCATGACACGGACTAGTTAGTTTTCTGCAAAACCGGGGCGGTTCATAAACCTCCAAGATTCTACACTAAGTTTGTGTGGTGATGGTCCGTGATGGAGATTATGCAGAAAGCGATTTTGGAGCTGTCCAACCGCCTCATACAAAGGCAAGAATTTCTGGAATCCTGTCCCCGCAACCAACTTTGGTTGTGGTTGTCTAGGGCGACTACGAGGGGAGGGCAGAGGAGGTGGGGTCATTGCGTCAGACCACCGTCAATGAGTCCTTCGAGAGTTGTAATAGTAAGTGATCTGACCATCTGGTCGAATCTTTAGGAAGCGCCTGCTTAGCTGAATTCAGCCCTTGCCGGGGCTGCTTCATCTCTAGCGGTCCCAATATTTATGCAAAACGCCAAGCAGTTAGGTCAAAAACTCAATGTCGAAAATATTGTCGACAAAATTATTGACAAAACGGTCCGCAATTCTGACAGTGCTGACAGGACGCTTGCATCCGCCGCAGCGTTCATCATCTGCCCGCGAATCCCGGCGAAGACCGAGACGAAGCGGGCCCTCAACAGGGAATGACCATGTTTTTCAAATCCACCCTGCTGGCCGGCATTGCCATCGCCTGCTTTGCCTCCGCCGGATCGGCGCAGACGCTGCGTTGGGGGGCTGCCCGCGACATTAACTCGCTCGATCCGTATTCTTACGGCTCGACCTTCACCATCAGCTTTCTGAACCATGTCTATGAAGGCTTGGTGCGCTACAACGCCGACCTTGAAATTGAACCGGCACTGGCGACCGAATGGGAGGTGCTGCCGAACAACATCTGGCGCTTCAAGCTGCGCCAAGGCGTGAAATTCCACGACGGCGCAGACTTCACCGCCGATGACGTGGTGTCCTCGCTCGCGCGCGTCAGCCATCCCGACAGCCCGCTGAAAGGCAACTTGCCTGCCTATAAATCGGCCACCAAGGTCGATGATTACACCGTCGACATCGAACTGGTCGGCACCTATCCGTTGCTGCTGAACGATCTGACCAATATCCACATGTTTGATGCAGGCTGGCTGAAGGATCACAACGCCGAACTGCCGACCGACGTGGCCAAAAAGGTCGAAGGCTATCCGACCTTCAACGCGAACGGCACCGGGCCGTTCATCGTCGAAAGCCGTGTGCCAGACAGCAAAACCGTGCTGGTGGTGAACGACAACTGGTGGGATACCCCCAAGCACAACCTGAAACGGATCGAGTTCACTCCGATCGCCTCGGATGCCACCCGCGTCGCAGCCCTGCTGTCTGGTGAGATCGACTTCACCGAAAAAGCCCCGGTGCAGGATCTGCCGCGTCTTGAAGCCACCCCGACCGTCAAGGTGATGGAAGCGAATGAGCTGCGCACCATCATGTTCGGTTTCAACTTCCACGACAAACTGGCGAACGGTCAGCCGAACTTCTTCCAGCACAAGGAAATGCGCGAGGCTGTGGCGCTGGCCATCGACCTGAACCTGATCCGCGACAAGGTGATGCGCGGCAAATCCCGCGTGACCGGAACTGTCGTTGCGCCCGCGATCCCCGGTTATGATGCGGCGCTGGATGTCCCAACCGCCTATGATCCCGACAAAGCCGCCGCGATGATCAAGGAACTGGGCGCCGAGGGTTTTGCGTTTGAAATCGTCTGCGCCAATGACGTCTGGCTGAACGAGGAAGAAATCTGCAACGCCATGGTTTCCATGCTGACCCGCGTTGGCTTGAAACCCACCCTCAGCATTGGGCCCAACGCTGTGCAGCAGATCAAACAGACCAATGGCGAGGCGGATATGTTCAGCTTTGGCTGGGCGAATGAACCGATGCTGGATGCCTACTCGATCCTGCTGCAAGTTTTCCAAACCAAAAGCGACAACGCCGGGGTATTCAACTGGGGCGGCTGGTCCTATCCTGAACTGGACAAGCTGATCATCGCGGCTTCGACCGAACTTGATCGCACAAAGCGGTTGGCGCTCGAATCGCAAGCGCTGAAGATCGTCAAGGACGAGTCGATCATGCTGCCGTTCCACCAGCAACCGATGGCGTGGGCGACCTCGGACAAGGTGGAAAGCGTGGTGCAGCTTTCGGACAACAAAGGTCGCCATTGGCTGACCAGGATGACCGAATAAACCCTGATCGCTGGCCCGGCGTAGCACGCGCCGGGCACCACCCCTTACGGAGCCAGTCCCATGATTGTTTTCCTGATAAAACGGCTGGCGAACGCGGCATTTGTGATGCTCGTTGTGGCGCTGATGGCCTTCATGATCTTCCGCTTTGTCGGCGATCCGGTGCAACTGATGGTCAACGAACAGACCACCCAAGCCGAGCGGGACGAGTTGCGCGAGCGCCTTGGCCTCAACCAATCCATGCCCATGCAATATCTGCACTTTGTCACCAACGCCGTGCAGGGCGATTTCGGGATTTCCTACCGCAACCAGCAAGAGGTGATGAGCCTGATTGCCGAGCGTTTCCCCGCCACCATCGAACTGGTGCTGATGGCCACCATCATCTCATTGGTCGTCGGCGTGCCGCTGGGGGTGATCACTGCGATCCATCGCGGTAAATGGTATTCAGAAAGCCTGCAATTCCTGTCAATCATCGGGGTCTCGCTGCCCAGTTTTGTCATCGGTATCATGCTTATTCTGGTGTTCTCGGTGATGTTCAACATCCTGCCCGCCTTTGGCCGTGGCGATGTCGTCAACATCGGGTGGTGGACGACGGGCCTACTGACCCGCTCTGGCCGCGCCGCGCTGATCCTGCCCTCCATCGCCCTGTCGTTCTACCAGATCACCCTTGTGATGCGCTTGGTCCGCGCCGAAATGCTTGAAGTGCTGCGATCCGACTTCATCAAATTCGCCCGCGCCCGCGGTGTGCCAGCTTGGCGGGTGCATTACAGCCACGCCTTGCGCAACTGCCTGATGCCGGTGGTGACCATGACTGCCATGAACATCGGCTCGCTCATCGCCTTTGCGCTGATCACGGAAACCGTGTTCCAATGGCCGGGCATGGGGCTGCTGTTCATCCAAGCCGTTACCTTTGTCGATATCCCGGTGATGGCAGCCTATCTCTGCATCGTCTCTTTCATCTTTGTCGCGCTGAACACGCTGGTGGACATCACCTATGCGCTGATCGACCCGCGCCTGCGCAATGCAAAGGCCTGATCCATGACCGTAAACCTAAGCCCTCCCAGCCTGCTTACCCGCATTCGCCAAAGCGATCTGTGGTATTCATTCACCCGGCAGCGCAGCGCGGTATTTGCCGCCATTCTGCTGGCCGTGCTGATCATCAGCGCCTTCACCGCCCCGCTTTACGCCCCGCAAAACCCGTTTGACCCGGCGCAACTGGAGCTGTGGAACGCCGAAATTCCGCCGATCTGGCTAGAGGGCGGCCAATGGCCCTACCTTCTCGGCACCGACACCCAAGGCCGCGATATTCTGTCGGCGATCCTCTATGGCTCGCGGATTTCCATCCTGATCGGCATCGCCTCGGTGGTGTTCGCGCTGCTGATCGGGATCGGTTCGGGGTTGGCTGCGGGCTACTACGGCGGATTTGTCGAGAACGCGTTGATGCGGGTGGGTGACATTCTACTCTCGATCCCCACCATTCTGATCGCCATTCTAGTCAGCGCTATCGTGCGCGAGCTGCTGCCGGTCAACTTGCGAGATATGGGCGCGGCGGGGGTGCTGGTGCTGGCCATCGTGCTCAGCGGCTGGGTGCAATATGCCCGCACCGTGCGCGCCCAGACTGCGGTAGAGCGGCGCAAGGAATATGTCCAAGCGGCGCAATTGCTGAAAGTTCCCGCCCGCCGCATCATGTTCAGCCACATCCTGCCCAACACCCTGACCCCCATTCTGGTGGCGGCTACGCTGAACTTCGGCATGGCGATCCTGACAGAGGCCACACTGTCTTTCCTTGGCATCGGAATGCCGCCCAGCCAACCCAGCCTTGGCACGCTGATCCGGCTTGGTAACCAATTCCTGTTCTCTGGCATGTGGTGGATCGTGCTGTTCCCCGTGCTGCAACTTTGCCTGCTCGTCGTGTCGGTCAACCTGCTGGGTGACTGGCTGCGCGATGCGCTGAACCCGAAACTGAGGTAAGTGATGACCGATCTTCTGATCCGAAATATCCGCCCGATGGCCGGGGCTGCCGTCGACATGTTGATCCGCGACGGCCGCATTGCCGCCATTGGCCCGCACCTTGCCGCCGAAGGCGTGTCGGTTGAAGACGGGCAGGGCGCAATCGCCATCCCCGCGCTGGTCGATGCCCACACCCATCTGGATAAAACCACTTGGGGCATGGGCTGGTATACGGGCCGCAAAGGCGGCGATCTGCAAGACTTGATCAACAACGAACGCAACGAACGCATCCCTCTGGGCCTTGACGTGCATCGTCAGTCCATGCGCCATGCTCTGCAACTGATCGCCAACGGCACCGGACATATCCGCAGCCATGTTGACGTGGATCATGACCACAAACTGACCCTGCTGGAAGGCAAACTGCGCACGCGTGAAGCCTTGCAAGGCGCGGTCGACATCCAGATCGTCGCCTTCCCACAATCCGGCCTGATGATCCGCCCCGGCGTTTATGAGTTGCTGGACGAAGCCCTGGCGATGGGGGCCGATGTGGTCGGGGGGCTTGACCCGTCTTCGATGGACCGCGACCCGAAAGCCTCGCTCGACGCAATCTTTCGGCTGGCCGAAAAGCACGGCAAACCCATTGACATTCACTTGCACGAATACGGGGAACTTGGTGCTTTCACGTTGGAAGAAATCATCACCCGCACCCGCGCCCACGGAATGCAGGGCAAGGTCGGCGTGTCGCATTGCTTCTGTCTGGGGATGCCCGATCCGCACCGCGTTGGCCCGTTGATGGAGCAGGTGGCCCGCGAAGATATCCGGATCTTCACCACTGGCCACCCTTCTGCCGAAGTGCCATCGCTGCAAGACATGCGCGCGGCAGGTATCAAGGTGGGAATGGGCTGCGACGGCATCCGTGACACTTGGGGCCCATGGGGCCAGCCCGACATGCTGCACCGCGCCCGCATTGTGGGGATGAAAAATCGCATGCGCCGCGATGACGAATTGGAACTTCTGCTCGACACCGCCTCGCGCGGCGGGGCCGATGCGATGGGCATTGAGGCTTTGGGGCTGGTGGTCGGCGCGGTGGCCGACCTTACGTTGGTGGCAGGCGAAACCCTCGCCCACGCAGTTGTCGAAGAATCCCCCCGCCCGCTGGTGGTCAAGGGGGGGCGCGTGGTCGCGCGCAACGGCGCATTGACCTTGCCCGGGATCACCATGCCATGAGCGTATTTCATGACCTGAAGCTTGGGGAACACCCCAAAGGCCGGACCGCGCTGACTGCCGATTGGGTGCTGGGCCACGCCGAAGGCGGCCACTGCCTGATCCCCAAAGGCGAAATCGTCTTTGAGGCGGGCCGCATCCTGCATGTCGGCCAACGCTTTGAAGGCGAAGTCGCCCGCCGCATCCATCTTGGACCCGCGCTGATCTCCCCCGGCCTGATCGACCTTGATGCCCTCTCCGATCTCGACACCACCGTGCTCTCTATCGACAACAATCCCGGTTGGGCCAAAGGTCGGGTGTGGCCGCGCTCTTACGTCGAGCGCGGCCCATATGAGATGTATTCCCCCGACGAACTCGCCTTCCAGAAACGCTACGCCTTCGCGCAACTGCTGCTGAACGGCATTACCACTGCCGCCCCCATCGCATCCCTCTTTTACCGCGCATGGGGGGAAACCACCGCCGAATTCACCACCGCTGCCGAGGCCGCGGGCGAGATGGGCCTGCGCGTCTACCTCTCCCCCGCCTACCGCGCGGGCGGCATGGTCCTCGACGCCCCCGGCCAGATCACCCCGCTGTTCGACGAAACTCGTGGGATGGCGGGCCTTGACGACGCCGTCGCCTTCATCAGCGCCCATCAGGGCCGCCACAATGGCCTGATCAACGGCCTGCTTGCCCCCGACCGGGTGGAAACCTGCACCGCCCCGCTGCTCAAGCGCACCATGGACGCCGCCCGCGATTTGGGTTGCCGCGTCCGCCTGCACATGGCGCAGGGCGCTATGGAGGTGCAAACCGTCCACGCCCTGCACGGCACCACCGCCCCCGAATGGCTGGCCAGCGAAGGCCTGCTGAACGACCGCATCCTGGCCCCCCATGCCACGAACGCCACGGAAACCGACCTGAACCACTACGCCCACCACGGCGTCAGCGTCATCCACTGCCCGCTGGTTTCTGCACGCGGCGGCTCGATCCTGCGCAGCTTCGGCGGCCTTCGCGCACGCGGCATCAACATCGCCATGGGCACCGATACCGCCCCCGCTGATATGCTGCTGAATCTGCTCACCGGCCTGATGACCGCCCGCATCGCCGATCCGCAAGCGCCCCACCAGCAAAGCGCGGATTTCTGGGATGCCGCCACCTTGGGCGGCGCCCGCGCCTTGGGCCGCAACGACATCGGTTGTCTGAAACCCAATGCCCTCGCCGATATTGCGATCTTCAGACTGGACGATGCCGTTATGACGCCCGCAATTGACCCGATCACCACGCTTATCGCGGGCGGCTCGGGTAAAGTCACCCAAGCCACCTTTGTGGGGGGTCGCCTGTCGATGTGTGAGGGCCGCGTCGCAGGGATTGATCTGCTCACCGCACAAACGCGCGCCCAAGGCCAATTCGATGGCCTGCTGGCAAAATACCCCGAACGCAGTTGGCAGCACCCCCCGGTCGCTGAACTATTCACCCCCAGCTACCCGATCCGACAGGAGGCAGCGCTATGACCAAAACCCCAATGCTTGATGTCCGCGCGCTGAGGGTCGAATTTCCCGGCCGTCACGGCTCCGTCACAGCCCTTGCCGACATCAGCCTCACCATACAGCCCGGCGAAATCCTCGGCGTGGTGGGCGAATCCGGTGCCGGAAAATCCATGACTGGCCTTGCGGTGCAGGGCCTGCTCGAACCCCCCGGCCATGTCGCGGGCGGGGAGGTCTGGCTGAACGGTCGCCGCATCGACCAGTTGTCAGACCGCGAGATGGAAAAGGTCCGTGGCCGCGAGATCGGAGCGATCTTCCAGGACCCGCTCACCTCGCTCAATCCGCTGTTTTCGGTTGGCAAACAACTGATCGAAACCATCCGCCTGCACCTTCCGATGAGCCGCAGCGAGGCACGCATCCGCGCCATTGAATTGCTGGCCGAAGTGGGTATTCCCGGCCCAGAAATCCGCGTCGACCACTTCCCACACCAATTCTCTGGCGGCATGCGCCAACGTGTCGTGATCGCGTTAGCCCTCGCGGCAAGGCCAAAGCTGATCATCGCGGATGAACCCACCACCGCACTGGATGTCTCGATCCAAGCCCAGATCACCTCGCTTCTGCGTCGCCTGTGTAAAGACAACGGCACAGCGGTGATGCTGGTCACGCATGATATGGGCGTCATCGCCGAAACCGCCGACCGTGTGGCGGTGATGTATGCCGGCCGCTTGGTCGAAATCGGCCCGGTGGCCGATGTCATCGACCGCCCTAGCCATCCCTACACGCGCGGACTGATGGGTTCGATCCCGACCTTGGGCGCACGCGTGCCGCGCCTGCAACAGATCGACGGCGCGATGCCGCGTCTGGACGCGATCCCGCAGGGTTGCGCCTTCAACCCGCGCTGCCCGCAGGTGATGCCGCGTTGCCGCCTTGAGCGCCCGCATCTGCAACCAAGTGGCGCAGGACAAAGCGCCTGCTGGCTGAACCAACCCGCACAGGAGAGCGCCGCATGACCACTCCCGCCCTCACCGTGACCCATCTGTCGCGCCTGTTTAACGTCTCGGCCCCTTGGCTAAACCGGGTGATCGAGCGCAAACCCAAAGCCTATCTGCGTGCTGTCGATGACATTAGTTTCAGCGTGCCCTCGGGCGGCTGCCTCAGCCTTGTTGGCGAAAGCGGTTGTGGTAAATCCACTGTGGCGCGGCTTGTAACCGGCCTTTATGCACCCACCACCGGCCAGATGCAGTTTGCCCTCGGCAAGAATGGCAAGCCTCTGGCGGCGCAGATGATTTTCCAAGACCCTTATGCCAGTCTCAACCCCCGCTGGCGGGTTTTTGACATCATCGCCGAACCCCTGCGCGAGTTGAAACTGCGCGCGAGCGAGGCAGAAATCACCGACCGCGTGGGCGAACTGCTGACCATCGTCGGCCTTGCCCCCCGAGATGGGCGCAAATTCCCGCACGAGTTTTCCGGCGGCCAGCGCCAGCGCATCTCCATCGCCCGCGCCTTGGCAACCGAGCCAGAGTTTCTGGTGTGCGACGAGCCGACCTCGGCGCTTGATGTCTCGGTGCAGGCGCAAATCCTGAACCTGATGCGGCGCCTGCAGGATGAGATCGGCCTGACCTACCTGTTCATCAGCCACGACATGAGCGTGGTGCGCCATATGTCGGACCAGATCGCAGTGATGTATCTTGGCCGTATCGTCGAACAGGCAGCAACCGAAGTGCTGTTTGCCAGCCCAAAGCATCCCTACACGCAGCTTTTGCTGGAAACGATCCCGAACGTCACCGACCCCAAGCGTGACCGAGAGGTGCAATCGGGCGAGGTGCCCAGCCCGATGAAGCCGCCTTCCGGCTGCACCTTCCACCCCCGCTGCCCGCAAGCCGATGCGCGCTGTGCGGCAGAACGCCCCGAGATGCAGGCCTACAACGACGGCAGCCGCGTCGCCTGTCACCGCGTTGCGGAAACGATGGCCGCGCTTGCCGTGCCACAGGTGGGCGAGCGTCGGCTATCGGCGTAGGGCTGGTTGGGGGCGCGGAAGTGGCTCACGTCAGGGGCAGAAATTGCCCTTGCGCTGCCGATTTGAGAAACGGCGGTCTGAGCCCCATCTGGATGCTGGGTTGTCAGCCGTTCGCTCTATTGCGGGTCGTATACTCCGCCGCCGATAGCGGTCGCAGGTTCCCTGATAAAATCCTCAAGGAAGAACTCGTGTTCGACAAGCATCTCGAGCAATACAGGGTCATGTGCTTGGATTTCCTCCTCGCACGCAACACGGCCAACGGCCAAGATTTTGACAAGTTCACTAACGGGCGCCCACTGCGCTTCGCTTTCGATTTTGCCGTTTCTTAGCGCATTGTTCATGAGAGCTTGGTTCAGCTGGCCGTCGGATCGGAACTTGTGCAAGATGGCTTCGTCTTCATCATGCCCAATGACCGCCTCGAAAAGTCGGAATTTCTCATTGGCCTCAAGGTTCAAATTTAGGCTCTCAACAACCCACCACTTGCGGTGGTCACCGAGTTCCGGGAGGGTCCGCATACAAACCTCATTGTTAATCTTTAGGGCACGGTTCTTTGACTGCACTTTTGCAGGTCCAAGCCCTCTCCACAATGACAGCTTCGTCCGCTTTGCCGCCATAACTCAGCTTTGGCCTAGCCGAGTCACTTTCAGTTGCCGTTACTGGGGTAGTCCTGATGCCACTTCCATAATCCTACGAAAATTAAGGTGGCCCGTGATCGACTATAGTCGCGGGCCGTCTTAATATTTGGTAAGCGACACCATGTAAAACATTGATTTCATTCAGAAGAAATTCTATCCACGCGTGGACACACCCCCACCCCACCCACACACAAAAAAAACCGCGCCGATAGTCTGGCGCGGTCAGGTGTCCCGGATAGGGCATCGGGGAGGGTTCAGGCAGTCTCGGCCAGCACGGGGCCGAATTTCACGCGCGGATAGTCATAAGCGCCGATTTTTGAGGTCGCATAGCCGCCGCCCACCAGCCCCTCGGCCAGCTTCACCGCCGCACTCACGCCATCAATCACCGGCACCCCGGTCCTGAATTGCAGCCGCTCGCACAGTTCGGACATGCCCGCGCAGCCCAGCACCACAGCCTCGGCCCCGTCGACATCCCGCGCCGCCTCAATCTCGCGCACCAACCGCGCCTCGGCGGTGATCGGATCGGACTCCAGCGCCAGCACCGGCATATCCACTGCCCGCACATTCCGGCAGCGATGCCCCGCCCCATAAGCCTCGACCAGATCTTCGATAATTGGAACAGACCGGGGCAGGGTGGTCACAATCGAAAACCGGGTCGCAATCGTGGTCGCCACCTGCACCGCCGCCTGACAAATCCCGATCACCGGCCCGCGCGCAATCTCGCGCGCCGCAGCCAAGCCCGGATCGTCAAAGCAGGCGATCACATAGGCATCCACCCCCCGCGCCTCGCCATCGCGGATCAGATCAAGCATCGCAGGCACCGCCAGCGCCTCATCGGCGTGGCCTTCGATGCTGGCGGGCGTGCCATAGGGGTTCATCGCTTCAATCTCTGTCGTAGCAAACGCACAACGCCGCGCGCTTTCGCCGATCTGGGCCGTCATGGACGCGGTAGAGTTCGGGTTGATCACAAGGATTTTCATCTCTCAACCTCCTACCTTCAGGCGGTCCCGCACCGACTCCAGACCCGGCGATGGCATCACAAACTGCCGGTCTGAAGTGATGTAATTGTCGCCATGCAACCGCGCGATGGGTTGATAGCGGTCGGGGTCGACATAGCGGCCCTCGGCATCCAGACAGTCGCGTCGCACATGCATATGCACCACTTCACCCAAAACGATCACCCGCCGATCATAGTCGATCAACCGCTCAACCCGGCATTCCATCGCGCAGGGGCTCTCCACTACCCGCCGCGCCGCCACCTGATCACAAGCCGCTGCGGTCAGCCCGGCCAGCGAAATTTCATCCACATCCGACGCCACCGCTAGCCCGCACACCAACATCGCATCGGCAATCGCCATATCCACCATATTGACCACAAATTCCCCACTGCGCCGGATATTGCGCACCGTATCCTTTTCCTGCCCATCAGCTTTGGTTTGGATGCCCAGGATGACAATGGCAGGATCATGCGAGAACACGTTGAAAAAGCTCATCGGAGCAGCATTGTCCTGCCCGGTTTCCGAAACCGTGGACACCAGCGCGATGGGCCGGGGGCCGACAAAATTGGTAAGCAGGCGATAGCGGTCCTGTGCCGTGATTTGGGTAAAGTCAAAATCCATCGCGCGTTCCTGTCGGCTGATTGCAGGGCTGTAGACTCTTGCAGAATCCACCCGGAGTTTTTCGGTTGCTGTGATAGACAATATTGTCTACATTTTTGTAGTCAACATCAACCTGCCGCACCGATTGACTTTTTGGTGCAGGCAGCAAGTATGTCGGCTGAACAAAGGAGCCTTCATGTATCACAGCAAAGAAACCGTGACGGGTCCGACCGCCGAGATCTGTGAACGCATCTGGCTGTCGATTGCTGAAAAGCGACTGCGCCCCGGTGCGCGCTTGAAAGAAGAGCAGTTGGCCGAGATTTTTGAGGTCAGCCGCGCGCGGGTGCGCCAGGCGCTTTCAGTTCTAGAAAGCGATGGTCTGGTCACCATTGTGCCCAACCGCGGTGCGTTTGTGGCCGAGCCCGGGGTGGACGAAGCGCGCGATGTATTTCACGTCCGCAAGCAGATTGAGGCCCGCGTGGTCGAGCGGTTGATCGACCGCATCACCGATGCGCAGATCCCGTTGCTGCAAGCACATCTGTCGAAAGAACGTCAGGCCGATCAACGCGGCGACACCTCGGCGATCATCCGGCTTTCTGGTGGGTTCCATCTGCTGCTCGCAGAACTGGCCGGGTCGGATTTCTTGTTCGGCATCCTGCGCGATCTGATTTCGCGCAGTTCTCTGATCACAGCGATGTATCGTTCGCGCCATCTGCACAACTGTGGTCCGGATGAACATGCAGCTCTAATCGAGCACATCTCGGCCCGCGATAAGCCTGGCGCGACGCAAATCATGCTCAACCACCTTCAGCACGTCGAGGATGAACTGGACCTGACCGCAGAAGCCCCCACTACCCGCGATTTACGTCAGGCTTTGGTGTGATTGGTGTGTGTGGTCGCATGATTTGCAAACAGCGTGCTGTTTTTGAACCGGATAGTTGCGTCCATCGAGCTTAGCCGAAACTTCTTGACAGAGATGACTCATCCTGCGGTTCGGATGGATTGCTTTTTGGTGTGTAGCCTTTCCGCTGGCATGCTTCCACCACGTGTGGAATGATTGCCCGTGCGAAACAGTGCGCAAATCCTGTCCCCGCAACCAAATATAATAACGATATCAACACTATACAGCCTCCTCCGGGAGGCTATTTGCATTTGTGCAAACCCTGTGGAAGCACTGTGGAAGCAACCGGGGCGAAACCAAGGGTGTGGCGGAAGCGATACATGGGAGAAAAATGCTGATCCCTACATCAAACCCCTTGAGCGCGCGCATGGGCTACCCAAAATCCTACAGATCAAGGCCGGAAGGCTGCAACTAAAGGCCAGTGAAATGTTTGATGGTGCCTTCCGGTGGATTTTGAGCCACTGGCTGGAAATAGTTACGTTGCTTGCCACGTTTGCCGCATTGTTCTATGCCCACCTCGCATATCGGTCGTCGGTGGACGCAGCGGCTCAGGCGCGGGCTGCAGAACTGACCAGCCTCAGAATTCAGGCCAACGCTGGCCTTAGTGATGCTCAACTGAGTCTATTCGCGCTTGAGGCAAACTGTCAGGACAATCGCAGCCAGTGGGCAAGCTAGGAACGGCAACTTCCACCTCTCAGGCCGCAATCTACGTTTAAGTCTTGGCCAAATGCGAAAGTGCAAAATCGCGCGCGTAGCTTGTTGCATGATCTGAATACGTCCTTTGCAGCAGTTGAATCCATGACCTCTTTGGAACTAGAAAAACGAGTGCAAGAGACAAGGAACACATCCTTGCAAATTCGCTCACTCGCGGGCGATCTTGAAGGCCCGCCAGTTCACGGTATCTGACGATAACGGATCGTCTAGGTCGTAGAGTTCAGCATCAGGAAGTGCCCCTAGGCGCGTCAATCCCGAGCGCATTGGGCATAGAACGTAGCTTAAATCACCCTGCAGTCTTTCCAAGAGTCAGGAAGTGCTTCAAGTAGTTCACTCGGTGATCACTGAAAAAGCCGGCTTCTGCCTGGACCTGCGGCGAATAGTGAAACTTGCGCGACCAAGGGGGTTACGGCGTCGCGATGCAGGTCTTCAAGGCGGCGGCTGAACGCTACTCCGCAAAGCGCATCTACCCCAGAGTTCAGTCTTTGGATCAGGGTGTCTTGGAGAAAGCGTGTCATTGTCGGGTCCTTTGGTTTTACGTTCTGCGGCCGAGCCGCATCTTTCGGCGGCGCCGCGCGTTTAGCGGGAGGAAACAAGCGTCAGTGCAGGCGGTTTGCCGAAGGATGCTCGCGCTTCACCATGCGGGGCAAAGCCATAGGCTGCCGCGATGTCGCGCAGCAAGGTGAGGTCAGAACGTCTGACGGCGGGCGCGTCGCTTTTGCGTTGGTTGCCATATTCGATGACGGTCCATCCGGAGGTGGATTCGCGCATGAAAAGCTCTTCGCCATTGGGTAAGCGCAACACGGCAACCATCCGCCGTGCTGGAGAGGCCTGTTGACGCGGCGCAGCAACGATCTGTGCGGCGGGCTTTGCAGCGCCTGCGAGAAGTTCGTGCGTTGTGCCGTTGATCGTGGTTTCGGGTGTCATGAGGGCCTCCTGTTCTGTGACGTCAAACTGCCACCGGGCCGCTGGCATCACAATCTGGGGAAGGCATGGAAGCGCCTGACAAATTGTCGATGCGACCGCCTTAAGGCTTGGGTGGGCTGACTTAAGTATGCCTTCGCGTTTCAAAATTTAGGCCCGGCACCTTTCGGAGCCGGGCCTGTGAGCAGGGGGTAGCCGTATTAACGCACCAGCCGGCGAGGCTGGCGGGGCGTTGTCAACTGAGGCAGGCAGCGATGATCTGGCACCAAAGATAAAGCCCGCCCAGAACCGATGGCAGCAGCCACCAACCCGGCGGAACGCTGAGGCTCCATCGCGTCGCGCAGCGGGTCGCCTGCGTGTCGGTGGTGTCAATCAATGCCATTTCCATTCTCCGCTTCATCTGTGCCTGCATGACGTTAGGCAATTGCGGCGCAGATTTCCTGATGGCGTGCGTATGGTGGGCAGTATCGAAGGGCTTGGCGGCATACTTTGGTCTGGCGTGCTTTTCAGCCAAGGGCGCTCAGGACACGTGGCTCAGGACACGTGGCGATGTGCCGCCACCGTACAGATGTCGTCAGCCAACGCCCAGATCGCGGGCGATGATGACGGCTTGCGTGCGGTTCTTTGCGCCAAGCTTGCGACAGATTGCGGTCACATGCATCTTGATCGTCGGTTCGGCCAGTTGCAGGACACGCGCGATTTCCTTGTTCTGCTGCCCTTCCGTCAAGCAATTCAGCACCGCCTGTTCTTTTTCCGTCAATTTGCCATGGCGCGCGTCCACGCCTGTGACGGGGGCCGGGCGCATCAGCTGCATCGGCAAATATACCTCGCCTGCGTGCATGAACTGGATGGCATTGGCGATGCTGCGTGCGGCAGATGTCTTCAGCACGATGCCTGCCGCACCCGATTGCATGATTTCATCCTGCATCCGCGGCGACAGATTGCCCGTCAGAATCGCCACCGGCCTGCCCTGATTGCGCTTTATCACCCGGCGCAGTCCAACCACGCCGTCCATACCGGGCATGTTCAAATCCAGCAGCACCACATCGAACGGCCCCTGCGTCTGGATCAGCGTATCTGCGTCGTCGAGCGTGCAGGCGGTCGTCACCTGCATGCCTGCCGCCTGCGACAAAAACACGACGAACATGCCAAGAATCATCTCGTGATCATCGGCAATCAGCACGCGAAGCCCGGCAGGTTTAGAGACTTCAATCATCTGCAGTTTCATCTTTAGGTGGCGTCAGTCACGCCACACGCCCATACATAGGCGGTAAATTCCTTACAATTTACCAACGCGGGTGCAGGAAACGGCATAATTTCCGGCCGGCCTGACTGCGTAAACGCAATCTTAGCCGTCCTTTCGGATGGTGTTGCATCCGTCCGTCATGTCGCGGCAGCGGCGGTGTTCGTGTATCGCTTTCACATCACAGCAACTGGGAGTTGTCTTTATCATGCGTATCATCTTTGCTCTGGCAACCACCTGCGCGATGCTCGGTGCCAGTTGGGCCTTGGCTGACGAAGCCGTTCTGACCTTGCGCGCCGCTGACATGCCAGATCGCGTGGTCGCTCTCGACATGGCGCAGATCGAGGCGATGCCGCAGGTCAGTTTCCGCACCACAACCGTCTGGACCGATGGCGCGCATGAGTTCAGCGGACCGACCCTTGCCCATGTCGTGGAAAGCCTTGGCGCGTCGTCAAACACAACGATCCGTGCGCGCGCAATCAACGATTACGTCGTGGAAATTCCGGTGGAGTCTCTAGAGCAGGGCGCCCCGATCATCGCCACCCGCATTGATGGCGCGCCGTTTTCGCGTCGCGAAAAGGGGCCTTTGTGGATCGTCTATCCCTACGATTCAGACACGCGCTTCCAGACGGAATCCATCTATGGTCGCAGCATCTGGCAGTTGGTAGAACTTAGCGTGGAATGATCATCCACCCTGATCGCCTTTGCACTTGCCGAAAGAATGACCATGAAATCCCTCGCTCTGGACCGCCTTGAGACCGTGCCACAAACGCAGTCGCGCGTTGTGCTGTCGCTGTTTGTCATGCTGGTCGTGCTGGGGCTTTCGATTTTCACCTTCATCCAACTCGACCGCGAGTTGGAACTTAGCAAACGTGTGCAATCGGATAACCGCACATGGGTATTGGCCCAGATCCAGGTTGATCTGCAAAACATGCATATCAGTCTGATGAAGGCTGCGGCCCTCTCTGATACGGCGGCGCTGGCAGATGTGCGGCGGGCCTTTGACGTGCTTTACAGCCGGGTGGATCTGGTCAATCGCACCCCATCGCTGGACGAGTTGTCGCTGCGTGCAACGCCCGCCTGGCGCGCACTCGCGGGTGAGGGCGGGCTTGTTCAAAGCTTTGTGCCGCTGATTGATGGCAGCGACGCGGCCTTGCGGGCGGCACTCCCGGGAATGATGGCCGCCACGTCCGAGAATACTCTGCCTGTCCGCGAAATGGTGGTCACCGCGTTGGGAGAGTCGATGAAATTGGGTGACGCGACCCGCCAGGCGCTTCAACGCACGCTGTATTCCTTTCTGGTGGCGATCGTTGTGACGATGATTGGGCTGACGCTTTTGTTTGCAACCATTTATCGTCAGGCGCGCGCGCAGCAACGCTATGCGCGCATCCTTGAGCTGGCCGTTCAAAACCTGCGTGCCACCATCGAATCCGCTCCGGATGCGGTGTTGATCGTCAACGCCAACGACATGGTTATCGGGGCCAATACCGCCGGCCAAGTCATGCTGGGATGCGCGATCACACCAAGCGACCCGATCTCGCTGTCTGACATCCTGGTCGCCGCAGAGGGCGCGCCGTCTGGAACCGGTCGCAGCGCCCGGATGCAATGCCGTTGCCGCAACGGTGACACTGTGCCGGTGGAAGTCGCCATCGCTGATGTCACGACCGGCACCGGCGACAAGCTTAAAATCGCATTTCTGCGTGATATGTCGCAGCAGTTGGAACGCGAACGTCAGTTGGCGCTTGCAGGAGAGCTTGCCCGCAAAGGCGAAGAAGTGAAGGATCGTTTCCTTGCTGTGATGAGCCACGAGATGCGCACACCGCTCAGCGGCCTCATATCCGCCACCGACCTGTTGGAGACCACGACAACGCTTGACGCACCACAGGCTTGGTTGGTGGGCATCCTGAAATCCTGCGGGCTGGCAGCACTTGAACAGGTCAACAACATACTTGAACTGACGCGGCTTTCTGCAAGCGATGCCAACGAGTTTCCGTTGACCGATTTCTGCGTGAACGAAATGGTGCGCGAACAGGTTAAAATTTATCAATCGCTCGCGCTTGATCGCGGCAATGCCCTGACGCTCTCGCCCGAAGATGCGCCTGCCTGCATGGTGCGCGCGCCTCTGCCGCTGCTGCGCCGGATTCTCAGCAACCTGCTGTCCAATGCGATCAAGTTCACGCGTGATGGTGCAATCGACGTTGTGTTGATGGATATGCCTGCGGACACGCCGCAAAAACGCCGTTTCACCCTGCTGATCCGAGACACCGGCATTGGCATCCCCGAAGCGGATCTAGAGCGGATTTTCCGCAATTTTGAGACACTCGACAGTTCCTATTCGCGGATGCAAGAGGGCACCGGGCTTGGGCTTGGCATTGCAAAGCTGTCTGCCGAGGCGATGGGCGGCACCATCAAGGTTGAAAGCCGCGTGGGCGAGGGCACCTGCTTTACAGTGACGTTTGAGGCTGAACTTCAGTCGCAGGCCGTGGGTGTGGTTCGTGTGGAAAGCGCGCCAGCTGCCGTGCACAGGCCGCTGACCATCCTTCTGGCCGAAGATAACGAAATCAACAGCAATCTGATGGAACGGCAGATGACCCGGCTGGGCCACAGCGTTGTCATTGCATCGGACGGGATCAAGGCGATTGCCGCCGTGCAGCGGCAGCGGTTCGACATCATCCTGATGGACATCTCGATGCCGCATATGGATGGTGTGACGGCCACGCGCCATCTGATCGACAGCGGCCTTCTGGGCGACACGCCGGTGATTGCCCTGACGGCGCAAGCCTCGCCTGACCGCGTGCAGGTGCTTTGCGATGCCGGTATGACCGATGTGGTGATCAAGCCCGTCCAGATGGCGACGCTGGATGCGCTGATGCAAAAACTGGCCAGCGGTGATGCCATGTCAGGCGCGTCCACCCGGCAACCAGAGTTGGATGCTTTGCTGGACCTTGAAAGACTGGATGAGCTGATCATGGTGATCGGCGTGTCAGAGCTTCAAAAGATGTTGGAGAAATTCACGTCTGATATGCAAAGCACGCTGTCGGTTTGCACAAAGGCCCTGAAGGCAGGCAACCTGGATGAGCTGTCAAAGGCCGCCCATCGCGGCGCGGGTGCCGCGGGTATGCTGACGATGGATGCGCTTTGTCGGCAATTGCGTGATATCGAAACAGCCGCTGCGACTGAAGCACGTGAAAGCCTTGATGCGCAGTTCAGCACACTCGATCAATTAAGCCACCAAAGCCTAAGCGCGCTGCAGCAAGTTTTGCAGGCCGCGTGACGGCAGGCGTCGATACCCCGCCACCACGGGCGTCTATTGCACACAGCCTCTTGGTATATGTCTGTGATCAACGGAACCGTAGCGTGGACACACCGTTGTCATGGTGAAAGCGAGGTGTCCCATGAACCGTAGTGAATTTCAGGCCCTGGACCAACGTGTCGAGGATCAGGCACGTGATCTTTGGGCGGCTGCCGGCTCGCCCGCAGGGGGGCACGCGCGTTTCAGCGATCAGGCGCGCGAACTGGTTGCCCTGTCGGAGGTAGATTTGCCCACGCTTGACGTCGCGCAGGCCGCAATGCCGGTCGTTGAAGAGGCTGCGATACAAAGCAACCTTGGTGAATTTCCCACGTTGCGCGACCAAGGTGACGAGATGACCTTCCCGGATGCCGCGCCCCAGGACGATCCTTACGCCGACGACGATATCCGGCTTTCGGACGGTGATGCGTCGGAAACCGGCGGCGTTCTGCCGCAAGAAGATTTCCCCGAGCCTGATTTGCCCGATGTATCGACCGCCGACGCGGACATCGCCTCGAGTGCCCTGAACGCCGAGGATGATCCGCCAAACGACGATCTCAACGACGATGGCGTGCCGGATGTCGATGATCTTGACGCGTCCTGAAAGCGCCAACAGGCGCACGAAGACAAGGTGCCGAAGGACCGGTTTGTGGCGCGTCTAACCATTGAACCAAGGTTGCGCCACCTTGGGTGCATATCTGATGTTCGCCGACATATTAGGAAAAGCTGCACGGGCCTACTGTATGGTTTTCCTTTATAAATCAATGACATGCCGACGACGCATCGCGGTAGCAAAGCCGTTCAAATTGCGTCCAAATCGGCGGCCCAAAGCCGCCGAGGTGTTCCGTTTCCACGCAAAACTGCCAGAGAGTTCATCACATGCGATTGGACCTCAAGACGGGCTGGAGGTTTGCGCAAGACCTAAGCGCCGAGCTGAAAAAGGATCGCGTGGGGCTGATCTCTGCGGGGATCGCGTTTTACGGGCTGCTGTCTATCTTTCCGGCAATCGCTGCGATCATGGCCATCGGCGGGCTGATGACACAACCCGCGGCACTTGTCGGCGAAATGCAGAAACTCGGCTCGATTTTGCCCACCGAAGCAAGCAGCATCATCATTGCTCAGGCCACCGAGATTGCCGGTTCACAGGATGGCGGTCTTGGGCTTGCGGCGGTCATTGGCGTTTTGGTGTCGATTTATGCGGCCTCCAAGGCGGTGGGCGCGTTGATCGAGGGTTTGCACATCGCGGCCGGCGAAACGGACCAACGCGGTTTTCTGGCCAGCACCGCGTTTGTGCTGGTAATGACATTTCTAGTGATCGCCTTGGCCGTTTTGGCCTTGGTATCAACGGTGCTGGTGCCCGCTGCTTTGGCCGCATTGCGGGTTGAGGGTTTGTTTGCCGTCATCCTGGGCGCTTTGCGCTGGCCTATTGTCGGCGTTGCGACGGCGCTGGGCTTGGGCGCGCTTTATCGCCTGTCGCTGCGCCACCGGATTGCAGGATCGCTTTGGTTCACGCCGGGTGCTGTGCTGGCAACCTTGTTGTGGCTTGCCGGATCAATCGCCTTCTCGATCTACGTGCGCGAATTTGCGGGCTATAACAAGACGTTCGGAACTTTGGGCGGCGTGGTGTCTTTGCTGATGTGGATGTGGTTGTCATCCTTCATCGTCTTGCTTGGCAAAGAGGTGGATGTGATCATTGGCAACCGTCAAAACCGGCCCGATTAGCCGGCTGCCGTCCACATGCGCTGTGCCGCGCGCCCGCCTCGGGCGTTGTAGATCGCGTTTCCGATCGCACCCGCAGCACCGCAGATGCCAAGCTCGCCAAAGGTTCTCGGCAGAGCCCAAACCTTCAATCGTGGTAACCTCGTCGCCGTCATGCATCACCGCAAGGCTCAGGCACGCATTGATGCGCCGACCATTGACGATCACGGTGCAGGCCCCGCACTGGCCGTGGTCACAGCCCTTCTTCGTGCCGGTAAGGCCCAGATCAAACCGAAGAAAGTCGAGCAGCGTGCGTCGCGGATCGCCGTCAAACCTGGCCTCTCGCCCGTTTATCATGATGGTCGCGCCCGCACTGTCTGCCATTTGGCTTGATCCTGATCAGGTGATGTCGCGAATTTAACCTGCGGGTCGCAACTTCGTTCCCTGGCCGACTGCAATTAAGCGGCAAGTTTTGGAAGGGGGTTGAACCAAAGCTGCAATCTGGAAAAGACTGTCGTAAAGGCAGGATCATAAACCAAGCGCGCTTGTTTGGGTGACGCACCCCAAGGCGCGCTGAGGCCATCGCGCCATTTTGGCATCGCAGCTTTGGGATGATTCAGTGCTCTGCTTAATTTGTGGAACCGTTCTGCCTATCGCAGGTTTCACACCATCATCCACCGGACGCACACATAGACGAGGGCTTGCATGAAGCTGAACACAGTCGCGGTTGCCGCTGGAATAGTGCTTGTTGCCGCGGCGGGCTATTTGCTTTGGACGGTGACGCATCCCGCAGCGCCATTGGTGCAGGGCGAGGTAGAGGCGACGCGCATTGATCTGTCTGCGATGGTCTCGGCGCGGGTGTCCGACACGCCGGTCAAGGTTGGTGACCGGGTCGCCGCGGGGGATGTGGTGGTAAGGATGGAAAGTGCTGTGCTGCAAGCGCAGTTTGCCTCGGCAACCGCAGCGTTGGACGTGGCGCGCGCCAATCGTGATCTGACCTATTCGACGCGCCCTGAAACCATTGCAGCCGCCGAGGCACAGTTGGAATCTGCACGGTCAAATCTGGAACTGGCGCAAAGCAGCTATGACCGCACCGATGCGCTGCGCAACGGATCGGTGGTCTCACAAGCGGGGCTAGAGCAAGCCCGCAATCAGCTGACCGCCGCAACCCAAGCCCAGGCTGCCGCCCAAGCCAGCCTTGATCAGGCCCGCAACGGTGCAAGCCCCGAGCAAAAGGCCGTCGCCGATGCGCAGGTCAAACAGGCCGAGGCCTCATTGCAACAGATCGCGGCAAGCGTGGCCGAGATGACCGTCACCGCGCCCATCGCGGGCGAGATCACCACCCGCACCTCGGAAACCGGCAAGCTGTTCAGCGCGGGCGCGCCCTTGATCTCTATCGTCGATGTCGATCACGCCTGGTTTACCTTCAACTTGCGCGAAGATTACCTGCAGGGCCTTGCCGTCGGGCAACCGTTGCAGGTCAATGTCCCGGCCTTGGGTGATGCAGGCAACAACATCGCGGCCAAGATTGTCGCGATCAACGTTCAGGGCAGCTACGCCAACTGGCGCGCCACCAAGGCCACGGGCGACTTTGATCTGCGCACGTTTGAAGTGCGCGCCCAGCCTGACGGCCCGGTTGCCGGGTTGCGCCCCGGCATGAGTGTTCTGGTTGACTGGCCAACACCGTCCGGCAAAGGACCATAACGCAAGTGGCCGCGCGTCATCTTACCCCGGGATTTTGGCGCATCTTTCAGCGCGAACTGCGCCAGATCGCAGCACGGCCTGCGCTTGCGTTCATGTTGCTGCCGTTGCCGCTTATCCTTTTTCTCACCTTGGCCGCAGTCTTTGCGCCGGGCCTGCCGCGTGATTTGCCGGTTGTCGTGGTCGATCTCGACCGATCGACGCTGTCGCGCCAGATGGTGCGGATGGTTGATGCCGCCCCCGATGTTGCGGTGGCCGAGCAGCTTGCTACCCTCAGCGAGGCCCGTCAGGCGCTGGTTGTTCGCCGTGCCTACGGAGTTTTGTTGATCCCTGCGGGAACCGAGCAAAGGCTGTTGCTGGGACAGCAGCCCGAGGTGGTGGTTTTTTCCAACAACCAGTTTCTGACGGCGGGCGGCATCGTGGGGCGCAGTATAAGCGCGACGCTTGCAACCTTTTCGGCCGGTGTATCGCTGAACCTGCTAGAGGCGCGGGGGATCGGCCCCGACAGGGCGATGGCGCTGATCCAGCCGATCCCGGTCCAGCAAAGCCCGCTGTTCAATCCGTCGCTGGATTACATCCATTTTCTGCTGTCTGCCGTCATGCCGACGGTGTTGCAGATATTCATCTGCGCGACGGCGGTTCTGTCGTTTTCGCGCGAACATCATTCGCCCAATGGCATGGCACGGCTTTTGCGCCTGTCGGGCAGCCCGCTTCGTGCCATTCTGGGCAAGCTTTTGCCCTATACGCTGGCGGCTATGTTGGCGTTGCTGTTCGGGGATCTGCTGCTCTTTGGCTTTTTCGATATCCGGTTCCCCGGAAATGTGTGGGTTTTTTTCTTGAACGGCTTTGTGTTCATTGCCAGTTGTCAGGCACTGGGCGCGCTGATTGCGCTTGTGACCCGCGATGCCACCGGCGCGCTGGGCATGATGGGCTTGATCGTCGCGCCGTCTTTCGGGTTTGCAGGCGTCAGCTTTCCGCGTTTTGGCATGACGTTGTTTTCGCAGATCTGGGGGGCGTTGATCCCGCTGACGCCTTACCTGCAACTGCGCATTGACCAAACCCTGCGCGGCGCGCCGCTTGAATATTCTTTGCCGACGATGGCATGGCTGGGTGTGCAATTCCTCGTGTTTTCCGGCCTACTCTGGTGGATGACACGCAAGACCATGCGGGCGGGTGCCACCGCACAGAGCGCCGCGCCAGCACAGGCCACATTGCAAAGGGCGGCGCCATGAAGACCCTCTCTCGCTTTCTGGCCGAGATCGTCACCGCGCTGCGCGGCCTGTTGGCCGATGCCAGCGCCAGATCAACCATGATCGTGGGGATATTGATCTATGCTGTGCTTTACCCGCAGCCTTACGTCGGAGAGGTTTTGCGCGATGTGCCCATCGCAGTCATTGATCAAGATAATTCCACCAGCAGCCGCACCTTCGTGCGGGATCTCGATGCAACCGAATGGGCCGATGTGACGCTATCGGCACCCGATATCGAGGCCGCCGAGGCCGCGTTTTACCGGCGCGAGGTGTATGGCATCGTCATTGTGCCATCGGGATTTGAGGCCGATTTGCTTTCCGGCAGACCTGCTCCGGTGGCGGCTTACAGCGATGGCAGCTACCTTATGATCTATTCCAACGTGATGAAGGCGGTTGTCACCGTGTCAAACACGCTTGGGGCGCAGGTCAATTACGCGCGGCTTACGGCCACGGGGGTGGATGATGGTGTGGCGCGCGCCGCACTCTCGCCACTGACGATCACCAGCATCGGCCTTTACAATCCGCAGGGCGGCTACGCCAGTTACGTTATTCCCGCTGCGTTTGTGCTGATCTTGCAGCAAACCTTGCTGATGGGGATGGGGCTGCTGCACGCGGGGCGCCGTTTGCCTTCGGGGCGCAAGCTTGCGGCGACAGTGCTTGCCTATCTTGGGCTTTATCTTGGGTGGGTGGGCTTTACCCAAATTCTGCTGCCCTATCTCTACGGCATCCCGCGCATGGGTGAGCTTGGCACGCTGCTGATGATCGCGGTGCCGTTCATCTGTGCCTGCATCGCGATGGGCTTTGCGCTTGCGGCGGCAATTCCGTGGCGCGAGGGGGTGGTGTTTTTTCTGGTGGTGATGGGGATGCCGCTGTTTTTCCTGTCGGGCATTTCGTGGCCGGTCGAGATGATCCCGGCACCGCTGCACAAGCTCTCGCTGCTGGCACCGTCAACTTCGGCCATTTCGGCCTTTGTCGCGGTGGACCAGATGGGGGCGACGGTGCGCGATGTCGCGGCAGCAATCCAGACGCAGATTGCGCTGGCCTTGGGCTACGCAGCATTGGCCGTCGCGCTGTCATCCATCGCCGGGGCGAAGCGGCGCAAAGCGGTCGCAACGCCGCAGGCCTGAAAACCTGAAGTCTGGCACGGGGCGACAGGACTGCGCGATCTGATGCGTCCGCTCTGCCATATCACCGCTTTGCCCCCACCGCGCAGCAAGCCTGCATCCGCCTTCGGTGCAGCCCCCGCAGCATAACCCAACGTCTTGCCGCCAGAACCGGGCATAGCCGTCGCCCACCTACCGCGCGGGCGACGACAGCGTTTGATGCGCCTGCGCTGGGCTAGGGCAGGGTATATGCCATGATGTAATCACCGGGCTTGGTGCCGACCGATCCATGGCCGCCCGCTACAATCACCACATATTGCTTGCCATCAACGCTGTAGGTCATCGGCGTCGATTGCCCACCGGCGGGCAGGCGGGTTTCCCACAACTGCGCCCCCGTCGTCAGGTCATAGGCGCGGAAGTAATCATCGACCGCAGCGCCCAGAAACGCCAGACCCGACCGCGTCGTCATCGGTCCACCGATGCCCGGAACACCAAGTTTGATCTTCAACGGCAACGGCGTCATGTCGCGCACAGTGCCGTTCTTGTGCTTCCACACCACAGTCTCGCCCCGCAGATCGGCTCCGGCGACAAATCCCCACGGCGGCGCGGTGCAAGGCACACCCAAAGCCGACAAGAATGGCCCCATCACCACGCCATAAGCCGCACCATCATTGCGGTTCAGGCCCTGCTCGCTGGCTGTTTCATTGCCCTTGGGGGGGATTTCCGCAGCCGGCACCAGACGCGAGGTGAACGGCAGATACGTCGGCATGCCGAACATCACCTGACGCTCCGGGTCCACCGCCACCGAGCCCCAGTTGAAGGTGCCAAAATTGCCCGGATACACGATCGCGCCTTTCAGCGTTGGCGGGGTGTATTGACCTTCGTAATCAAGCGAGCGGAATTTGATCCGGCACGACAGTTGGTCAAACATGGTCGCGCCCCACATATTGGCCTCGACAAGCGTTTTGGGGCGCAGCGTCAGCTTGCTGATCGGCTGGGTGGGCGATGTCCAATCTTCGGGAATAGCACCACCCGGCGCAGGCAGTTCCTCACGCGGCGACAACGGCGCGCCTGTCCGGCGATCCAGCACCCAGATGTCACCTTGTTTGGTGGGGCCCACAAGTGCGGGGATCACTTCGCCGTCGCGGGTCAGATCAATCAGCACCGGCTGCGCTGGCACGTCCATATCCCACAGATCATGATGCACGGTCTGGCGCACCCAACGCAATTTGCCAGTGGCGATATCCAGTGCCACGATAGAGGATGAGAATTTCTCAACCTCGGCCGAGCGGTCATAGCCCAACTGGTCAGGCACCCGGTTGCCCATCGGCAGATAGATCAGCCCCAACGCTTCATCATAGCTGAACACCGACCAGCTGTTGGGCGAGTTGGTCGTGTAACGCGCGCCAGCCGCGACATCAATCGGGGTGGTCTCATCGGGATTTCCGCTGTCCCAGTTCCACAACAGCTTGCCGGAATCGATGTCAAAGGCGCGAATCACGCCCGAAGGCTCTTTGGTTGAAAAGTTATCGTTTACAGCGCCGCCGACAATGATCTTGCCTGCGGTGGCAACGGGGGGCGAGGTGGAATAATAGTAACCCGCCGGATTGTATTCCATCCCTTGTTCCAGACGCAGGGTGCCTTGCGCGCCGAAAAAGCTGCACGGCTTGCCGGTATCGGCGTTCAGCGCGATCAGACGCGCATCAGCAGTCGGCAGATAAACCCGGCGCGGGCACTCTGCCAAAGCCGTGGTGTGCAGGGCGGTTTGCTCCGGCGTTGCCGTGGCTGGCAGGGTGGTGGGGGTCTCCCACCATGTCACGCCGCGGCAGGTCTGGTGTTGGCGGTCAGGGTTCATGCCAGAATTCGCATCAAACCGCCAGTTTTCCTGGCCGGTCTTGGCATTCAGCGAAATTGCGATGTTATGCGGTGTGCAGACGTAAAGATTGTCCCCGATCTTGATCGGCGTCACCTGATAGGTGGTTTCGCCGACATCATCGGGGCGTTTCACATCTTTGGTCTGATATTGCCATGCCGGCACCAATTCACTGACATTTGCGGGTGTGATCTGATCCAGCGGCGACCAGCGCTGGCCAAAGCCGGTGCGGCCATACTGCCGCCATTCGCCATCGCCCGCTTCATTGCCAGTGTTCAGGGCTGTGCGCATCGGTGGCGCGACGTCTTTGGTCAACGCGCCCTTGATGGCAGAGGGGTCCTGAAACATCGCGTATCCCGCCACCGCCACCGATGCGAGCACGACACCGCCCAACGCCGCAGGAAAGCGCGCAGGCAGCGCGGGCGGCTGACCGGCTTTCAGATTTCTCCAAACCGAGGGCACCAGCAGCAGCAAGCCAAGCAACACCGGAACGCCGCCGCGCGGGGCAAGCTGCCACCAATCAAAGCCAATTTCCCAGACCGCCCAAACAAGCGTGCCGCCCAGTGTCAGCGCATAGATGGCCAAAGCCTCACGCCGCTTTCGGATCAACAGCACGGCAGTCGCGCAGAACCCGATCCCGGCCAAAACATAATAGGGGCTTCCCCCCAAGCTAAGCAACCATCCGCCGCCAAGCAGGAGTATAACGCCAAATGCCGCCAATATGACGGCCACGACCACGGTAAAAGTGTTGCGCAAAATATTCTCCTGGCAATGAAGTATCCGATCACGACGCAAGCCAAACGCACCAACGCCCCGTCAGTTCCGCTTGGCCGACATATTGCTTTGAATGGCCCGACTTGCTTCGAATGGCCCGACTTGCTTCGCAGGGCCCGTCAGAGGTCACGCAGTCGGCACGAAATACCGCCCTGTGCTGGCGCAAACTGCCCGCCTTTGGGGGCGGCCATGCCGTCACGCGCCAATGGCTTATGCGCAGCAAAAAACCGCAGCCTTGGGCACACATTGCTGCACAAACGGGAACGGGTTAAGGGATCACCCTTAACCCGTTGATTTCCCAGTATCTTAGGACGTTGGCTCCGGCGGTAGGGATCGGACCTAAAATGGCTAACTCTTTGATTTTGTTATCGATAAACTACATGCTCCGGTCCGCTCTGTGATACATAGCTGCCGGATGTATCACAGCGGTAGCGTGATGGCGCGCAGATTTCAATGCATTCTCTCTTGGTGAGCTATCGCAAAGGGCGGACACCGGACCGATGCATTTGCAGCATCATGCTCGCCACAGCGTGCTGAAGCAGACGCTCGTTTAGCGTGGGGGCCAATTTGGGGGAGCGCGATTAACACGCCTGCAAAGCCGAGATTGCTTTGTGTGTCGAAGCATCAATGCCAAAATGCGAATACCGCGACGGTGGCACACCGAACCTGCGCCGGAACACCTTGGCGAAGGTGCTTGGCCGTTCATATCCGCAGATCAGCGCCACGTCTTGCACCGACATGTTGGTTTCAGCCAAGAGCGCGCGCGCGTGGCCGATGCGCAGCTCTGTCATATACTGCACCGGAGTTTTGCTCAAATGCGCTTGAAACAGCCGCTGCAACTGCCGCGGAGATGTCCCCGCAGCAACGGCCACGCCCTTCAAACAATCCTCGTCGAGAAATCTTTCCTCGATCCATGCCACGGCTTTGACCAGTGATTTGTTGCGGCTTTGAACACGCGAGGCAATCGTCGCCATCTGTTCGACGGCTTCAGACCGACGCGAGGTGATCACGCAAGCATGCATCGCCCCGTGGCTGACCTTGAGTCCGCAGCGGTCATGCACCAGCTGCAGGGTCATGTCGGCAGAGGCCACGCCCCCGGCACAGGTGAAGATGCGACGGTCGATGCAATAGATCTCGGCACTCGGTTCCAGATTGGGCCATTGGGCTTTGAAGCTTGGCTGATGCGCCCAGTGGAGGGTAAAGCGATGCCCCGCAAGAATTCCCGATCTTGCGAGCACGAATGTGCCACTGCCAAGGCCGCCGACGCTCTGACCGCGCCGCCAGAGCTTACGGATATGGTCGGGCAGTGTCGGCGGCATGTTGCGCTCCGGCTGCTCACCGGCACAAACCAACGTGATGTATGCAGTCGCATCACTTTCAACAGAACTGTCGACCGTGATCGACCAGCCTTCGGAACAGATCACCGGCCCGCCGTCCCACGACATCAGCTGCCAGCGAAAGATATTGCGCCCGGATTGATCGTTGGCGGCCTTGAGCGGCCCAAGTGCTGCGGTCAGCGACAGCATGTCGAACTTTGGCAGCAAGATGAAAGCGATGAAGATGGCTGCATCCTGTTTCGGCTCGAACCGTGAAAACACGGTCGCAGGGACTGGGTGGTCTGGCGATGCTGCGAAATGCACGGTCAACTGGTGTTCCCCACAGGCTATGTTGATGGGACGCGTTCAGGCTTTGATGCGTTCGGATTTCGGATCGTAAAGCGGTGCGAGGCTGGCAATGGCATCAAAGATCTGCCCAGCGACTTCGATGCTGTAGCGTGATGCCAGCATGTCTTCCGCACTTTCGCCAACATCCCGGCACGGCACATAGCCCAGCCCCACCGCACCCCCAAGCGCGTGGCCATAGTTCCCCGAACTGAGGAACCCAACGATTGTTCCATCGCGCAGGATCGGCTCGTTGTGAAACAGCAGCGGCTCGGCGTCGGTCAGGCGGAACTGCACCATGCGCCGCTCCAGCCCGGTTTCGCGTTTGCGCAACACCGCATCGCGGCCAAGGAAATCGCCCTTGGCGGTTTTGACGGCAAAACCCAGTCCTGCCTCCAAGACATGATCTTCATCGGTGATGTCATGACCAAAGTGGCGGTAACCCTTTTCAATCCGGCAGCTGTCCATCGCGTGCAAACCGCACAGCTTCAGCCCAGCATCCTGCCCCGCCTCGACAAGCGTTTCGAACACATGCGCCGCCTGATCGGCGCTGACATAAAGTTCCCATCCCAATTCGCCGACATAGGTGACCCGATGGGCACGGGCGAGGCCCATGCCGATCTCAATCTCTTTCGCCGTGCCAAAGGGATGCGCTTCGTTCGAGAAATCATTGGGCGAGCAACGCCTCAGCACTTCGCGCGCCTTCGGGCCCATCAACGGCAGCACCGCTTCCGCTGCCGTCATGTCCATGATGGTAACATTGCGCGCGCCCGCATGACGGCGCAGCCATGCCAGATCGCGTTGCAACGTCGCTCCCGGCACCACCAGCAGAAACGCGGTTTCAGCCAACCTTGTCACGGTCAGGTCAGATTCAATGCCGCCGCGCGCATTCAGCATCTGCGTGTAAACCAGCCTGCCTACCTCGACATCCATCTGATTGGCACAAAGATGTTGCAGCAGCGCCAGCGCGTCGCGCCCATCCACCCGGATCTTACCAAACGACGACATGTCCAGCAGGCCAACGCCTTCGCGCAGCGCCATATGCTCGGCGCGCTGATTGTCGAACCAGTTCTGCCGCTTCCAGCTGTAGCGATATTCGCGCTCTTGCCCCTCGTTGGCGAACCAGTTGGCGCGTTCCCAGCCGGCGACCTCGCCAAAAACCGCACCGCGCGCTTTCAGATGTTCATGTAGCGGCGTGCGCCGCACCCCGCGCGAGGTGGTCATCTGCCGATAGGGGAAGTGATCGGCATACAGCAGCCCCAGAGTCTCGGTCACCCGCTCTTTCAGATACTTGCGGTTTTTCTGGAACGGCTGGGCGCGGCGAATATCGACCTCCCACAGATCGAACGGCGGCTCGCCGTCATTCATCCATTGTGCCAACGCCATGCCCGCTCCACCGGACGAGGCGATGCCGATAGAATTGTAGCCAGCCGCGACCCAATAGCCGCGCAGCTCCGGTGCCTCACCCAGATAGTAGCGATCGTCGGGGGTAAAGCTTTCGGGACCGTTAAAGAACGTGTGGATACCCGCTTCTGCCAGCATCGGCATCCGGTTGATGCCCATCGCAAGGATCGGCTCGAAATGGTCAAAATCTTCCGCCAACTGGTCAAAGCAGAAATCCTCGCGGATGCCGTCCATCCCCCAAGGCTTCGCGACGGGCTCAAAAGCACCGAGCAGCATCTTCCCGGCATCTTCCTTGTAGTAGGCGCATTCGTCCGGCACGCGCAGCACTGGCATTTGTGTCAGACCCGCAATGCCCTCCGTCACAATATAGAAATGCTCGCAGGCATGAAGCGGCAGCGTGACCTTGTTCTGCGCCGCGAGATCACGGCCCCACATGCCACCGCAGTTCACCACCATATCGGCCGCGATATGGCCCCGTTCGGTGCCCATCTGCCAGTTCACCCCGGTCACACGCCCCCCCGCCTGGGTAACCGAGGTGACTTTCACCTGTTCGGCGATCAACGCACCGTGCCTGCGCGCGCCTTTCGCCAGTGCCAGTGCGATGTTGCCCGGATCGGCCTGACCATCCAGCGGCAAATGCACCCCAGCCGTGACGCCATCAATGTTCAGATACGGGTAAAGCTGCTTCACCTCTGACGGCGAAAGTTCGTTCACCTCGACGCCGAAGGCGCGCGCAAGGCTGGCCTGACGCAGTATTTCTTCCTTGCGCTCCATCGTCAGCGCGGCGGTGATTGAGCCGCATTGGCGGAACCCAGTGGCGAGGCCAGTTTCGGCTTCCAGCTTGGTGTAAAGATCGGCCGAGTATTTCGCGAGCCGGGTCATGTTCTGGCTCGCCCGCAGTTGCCCCACAAGCCCCGCCGCGTGCCAAGTCGTGCCAGAGGTCAGCTGTTTACGCTCCAGCAGAACGATGTCCTTCCAGCCAAGTTTGGCCAGATGATAGGCGACCGAGCAGCCAGAGATGCCGCCGCCAATGATGACGACGCGGGCTTGCGAGGGAAGTGAGGTCATGTTCGGCAGTCCTTGACGTTCCGGCCCAGATCGACTCGGGCCTGCATGGCGGGTGCCTCACAATCGTATAGTATAAATGAAATTTCAACATATAATTTCATTTATAATGATTTGGTCCTTAATAGTTTCATATTCGCCGGAAAATGCTTGGAAGATTGTCGCCCTCATTCTACCACTGTCGCTAAGATCGCGGCTCAAACTGCGATCCGTAGAACCACATCATTGTCAAGGGCACGTATGGGCAGGCAGATCGGCGAAGACATCCGCGCGCTACGGAAATCCCGTTCGCTGACACTAAAAGATCTCGCCTTGGCCATCGGTCGCTCGCTTGGCTGGCTCAGTCAGATTGAGCGTGGCCAAACCGAACCCTCGGTGCGGGATCTTGGGCTGATCGCCGACCACTTCGGCATCAGCATCAGCTTCTTCTTCCGCTCGGCAAGTCGGCGCGAAGAAGAACGCGGTCTGGTGCTGCGTGCCGCTGATCGCACCCCGATTGGTTCGACCGAAACCGGATTGACCGAGGAACTTCTGTCGCCGTCGCTCTCTGGCTCGTTCGAGATGATCAAATCGGTGTTCGCACCGCGTTCGAACAGCGGCGGAACGGTCATCGCCCGTGAAAAAGAAGACGGCGGTGTCCTGATCAGTGGCCGGCTGACCCTCAGGATCGGTGAGCTGGAGTTACAGCTTCACCCCGGCGACAGCTTCCAGTTTGTCAACAAAGGCTATGATTGGGCAAATCCGCATGACGAGCCTGCTGTAGCGATCTGGGTGATTTCGCCCCCGATCTATTGAGCTAGGAAACGGGCTTGGAGGCCCCGTAGATCAGGCCTGCGCCAAGTCAGGCTGTCCCTCTGCAGCGCTGTCGAAAGGCGGTTTCGAGCCTTAAAACTGACAACGCGTTGGCGATGTTTGCGCGGCTTTGCTTCGTGCAATTCGGGCGTGACCGTGCAAATCTTGTCTCCTGATTTCAAAAGGGAGAGGTGCCGTTGCCACATCATCTGAGTGGAGAAACCCGCCTGTTTCCCATAATCGGCGACCCAATTATCTACGTCCAGTCGCCTGACAGATTAACCCGCGCCCTCGCGGCGGTCGGCCAGAATGGGATTTGCATACCGATGCAAGTCGCAGAAACCGATTTCGCTTCTGTGATGGCAGGCCTTACGCGGACCAACAATGTCGATGGCATTCTGGTGACCATGCCGCACAAATTCACAGCCAGAGGGTCCTGCACCACGTTGTCGTCGCGGTCAGCGTTGCTTGGCGTTGTCAGCGTCATGCGTCGGAATCCTGATGGGACATGGCACGGCGACATGCTTGACGGGCTGGCTTTTTTGAAAGCACAAAAGGAACAAGGCGCTGCATTTCAGCAGGCCCGCGTCTTGTTGCTCGGCGCAGGTGGTGCGGGCCGCGCTATTGCGTTGGCACTTATGGCTGAAGGTTTGCGCGAGCTTGTCATATTTGACAGCAGCACCGAGAAGGCGGCCGAGTTGGTGGCCTTGGCAGCTGAAGCGGGCGCCGGGAAAATTCTGGTGGGGTCCCCTGATCCCCTTGGCTTTGACGTGATTTGTAATGCCACGCCGATAGGTATGGGTCTCGGCGATCCTCTGCCGCTTGACGTCACGTTCCTACAGCCGACGACGTTTGTGGGCGACGTAATCAGCGGGCATGGCGAAACGCCGCTGTTGCGGGCTGCGCGGAGTCGCGGATGTAAAACGACAAGCGGCGATCAGATGGTCGAGGCGGTCCAAACGATGATGCTGGACTTCTTGCTGCACCGTTAAAGTTGCCACGCTTTATCAATGGCAACCTCGTCCGATCTCAGACGGTGGTCCACCGAACAGCTGTTGACAGCATGAATGAACGAACTGGTCATGGGCAGCTCTAGGTTGCTCAGAGCTTCGACTGACGACTTTGGGCCGAACACGTCTTAGCGTCGCAACGGGCGGAAAGCCGCCAGACCGCAACGCTCCATCGCATCGAAGAGTGCCTCAGTAGTTGCCGTGCGAGGTCTACGAAACCATCCGCAGGCTTTGCCAGTCTGTCGAGGTCGAACGATGGCACCAGACACTCAAGAACCCGACCCTCGCTGACCACTCCTTCGGGCGTGGCGAATTCATGCTAGCCGAAAGGAGGCGCGTCAAACAGAAAACCATCCAAAACCGACGCTTGAACCATCAGTCTCTGGCGGCATTACCTGATACCGATGAGCGCCCTACATCCGCTCTGAATTCGGGCTTTTTCCAGATCATTCGACCACCGACAGCCATGCAATGGCTACTCTTCAGGCGGCCTGTTATCCCTGATGTGATCAATGAACGCCCGCAGCGGCGTTGGCAGAAACCGCCGGTTGGCATAATACAGCTGCGGCCCTTGGAAACTTGGCCACCAGTCGGGCAGGACGGGGACCAGAGCACCGCTGGCGAAATGCGGCTCAACCCAGTTGCGGAACACACAACACAGACCCAGTCCCGCGATGGCATGACCGATGAGCGCTGCCGAAGCGCTGGTGCCGATCACCAGCCTTGGCGCGGGGTCGATGCGGATCACCTCGGCGCCGCGCTGGAATTCCCAGCGCGCAAGCGCGCCGCTGGAAAAGCGCGCCTGAAGGCAGTCATGGGTGGGCAGCTCGGAGGGGTGCTGCGGCACCCCCCGGCGCGCCAGATACCCGGGCGCCGCGGCCAGCGCGGCCTGCTGCACCCGCGGCCCGATCGGCACGGCGATCATGTCCTGCGCCAAGGCCTCGCCATAGCGGATCCCCGCATCGCAGCCCGCAGCCACCGTGTCGATCATCCGGTCATCGACCATGATCTCGACACGGACCCCGGGATGGCGCGCCAGAAAGCTTTCGACAAGGGGTGGCAGGATATCGACCATCACCGCGCCCGGCACGTTCAGCTTCAGGCTGCCCTGCACCTCGCCCCGGCGGCTTAGCGCGGTATCCACCACCGCCGCCGTCTCGGCCATCAGCGGACCCAACCGTGCCGCCAAGTCGCGGCCCAGTTCGGTGGGCGCGACGCTGCGGGTCGTCCGGGTCAGAAGCCGGGCGCCCAGTCGTGCCTCCAGCCGAGTGATCGTGTCGCTGACGGTCGAAGGCGACAGGCCAAGATCGCGCGCCGCATCGCGAAAGCCGCCCCGGCGCAGCACGGCCAGAAACACGTTCAGATCGTCGAAAGAGGCTGGATTGTTCGGCATGCCGATCAGCCTATCCGGAATTGCCCAGATTATCAAAGGGGGCCGAACCTGTCATGACAGGCCAATCCAAAGGAGCCCGACATGACACGCACTTTCACCTTTCCCGGCACGGAACTTCAGGTCAACCGCATGGGCTATGGCGCCATGCAATTGGCGGGGCCACACGTCATGGGCCCTCCCAAGGACGAGGACGAGGCCCGCGCCGTTCTGCAGGAGGCGGTCGCGCTGGGTGTCAACCACATCGACACCAGCGACTTCTATGGCCCTCATCACACCAACCGGCTGATCCGTGAGGCGCTTTTCCCCTATGCCGCAGGTCTGGTTTTGGTCACCAAGATCGGCGCCTGGCGGGATGAGGCGGGCGCCTGGCACCTGCGCCGCGACGCAGATTTCCTGCGCCAATCGGTCGAGGATAACCTGCACCGGCTGGACCTGTCGCAGATGCAGATCGTCAACCTGCGGATGGGCGGCCCCGAGGATGACATTGAGGCGCCGATGCGCGTCATGCGCCAGATGCAGGACGAGGGCCTGATCGCACATATCGGCATCAGCACCGTGACCGAGGATCAGCTGGCCCGGGCGCGCGCCATTGCTCCGGTGGTCTGCGTGCAAAACCACTACAATCTGGTGCATCGCAGCGATGACCCGATGATAGACAAACTGGCGCAGGACGGGATTGCCTATGTGCCCTATTTCCCCCTGGGCGGCTTTTCTCCATTGCAATCGGAGGTGCTGGCCGGTGTAGCCGCCGAGATGGGATCCAGCGCGCAAAAGGTGGCCCTGGCATGGCTTTTGGCGCGCAGCCCGAACATTCTGGTGATCCCCGGCACCTCACGCCGCAGCCATCTGCGCGAGAACATTGAAGCCTCGACGTTGACCTTCACCCCATCGCAACGCGCATTGCTGGACGGTCTCGCCCACAGTCAGGCATGACCAACCCCCGCGCATTGAGGGGCTTCCGTCTGTCCTGAAGCCTGCGGCCCGAATGACGTGATCGGGCCGCCACAGGGCTTCACGTCGGGTCCGGCCTACACGCCTCGATCTGCGGTATCCTGCGCCGGGTTCGGTGCGCAGGATCGTCGGATTGGCGGGGTCGGGCTCAATCTCGGCGCGCAGTTTGCCGATGAAGACCCGAAGATATTGCTTGTCGTCATGACGTGCCAGGCCCCAGACCGCCGGAAGGAGCAGGCGGTGTGTGGCCAGGCGTTTGTCCAGATCGCTGATCACGACCCGCAAGACCTCTGCCCGTCCCCGGGCGGCATGGCGGGCGGCGGTCTGCCCGCGGGCTTGCAATTCGCTGATACCAAACGGCTTTTCCAGATGATCATCGGCGCCGAGGTCCAGGGCCGCGAGCTTTTCGGCCTCGTGGTCGCGTGCCGACAGGATGATGACCAGCACCATCGAGAAAGCGCGCAGGTCGGTCAACACCGAATTGCCGTCGCGGTGAGGCAGGCCGAGGTTCAACAGGACGGCATCGGGCGCGATGGAGGCGGCTAGGCGCAAGGCCCCGGCCCCGATCAGGGCGGGGTCCGGGTGTCATATCCCGCGTTCTCCAGCCCGATGCGCAGCATGGTCTGGATTTGTGGGTCGTCATAACCGATCAGGATCACGGACATCAGACCTCAGCGGGAAGTTTGCCGCCGGGCAGGCGGACGACCATGCGAGTGCCGCGCCGCCGGACGGAGCGGCTTTGCGCTTCGATCGTGCCGCCCATGGCCTGCACCAATACCCGGCGGATCGACAGGCCAAGTCTCGTCCTCGGTTTGAGCCGATCCGTCCCGCCACAGCGATAAAATTTATCGAAGACCCGCTCCAGATCGGCGGGTTTGATCCCCGGCCCTTCGTCGGTCACGCTGATCGCCACTTGATCCCCTTGATTGCGGGCATGGATGACTACCTCGCCTTCCCCCGCGTATTTATGAGCTTTGTCGGCCAGGTTGAACATGACTTGTGCTAAAAGATCCTGATCGCCTCGGATAAAGCGCAGATCGGGGGCGAGACTGATCCGTGTCAGCCGCGCCGGATGGGTCCGCGCACAGCGATCGACTGCGTCGCGGATCGCATCGCCGACATTGACCCAGTCGCGCCGGTCCTGGGTCCACCAAAATGCTGCGGACGGCGTGAACTTCCGGTTTGGGGATCGACACCTTGACGCTAGCACCAGCCCGACGGGCAGCAATGGGCCGACTACTCTTGGTCGTGAAACAGTGGTCGACCAAGGCCCCCGCTGTCAGAGGTTATGTCCGACGCCAGAGGCCAATTTTCCGGGTTCGGAAATCTCTCGCCTAGTCTAGCTTTTCCGCGTAGGCTCGCATGTCGATCATCGGCACTGTCGCGACCGTCTGCAGCCTCGAGATCAGTTCGAGGAGGAAGCGCGTTACAGGCTTCTTTTCCGCAAACAAAGAGTAGGCACCATCATCATTTAACCAGAAGTTGCCGCTGTCAGCAACGCAACCGACGTCGAGACGCTTGTCGCCCCGCCCTGCCGTGACGTAACCCAGCATGGTTTCACCAAAGACTGGGCTCCATTTGCAGCTGAGGGTCAAAATTCCACCCAAGACGGGCGTCAGTTCCTTCGCCTTTTTTGTGCCGTCGATCGTTGGGACGGGGAGCGAGGTGCGGTGCAGCCTGCGAACGGATGCAATCTTCTCCTGGGCGTAGCCGATGTGGCTCGCATTCATATCTTGCTTGGATTCAAACACTGCATAGACGCTCTCAGCGGGCACGACATGCTTATCCCTGAAGGTAAAAACAAGCGGCGTGTATTGCCGGTCGTGAATTACCACGTCGATCTGCTCGCTAAAGGTGCCTGTGCTATCGACAACGGTAGCCTTGATGGCATGATACCGGCGGGGAAGATACTTGTTAAAGAGCTCGATCCAGATTTCCTCGGTCGCGTCTCCAAGATCGGTCGGATGTCCAAGTGATTTCCGCGCGCGCTGCAGGTCGGCCGTCACCGACGCATTCAGCTCATTGAGAAGTATGGGAAGGGACCAATTCATTCGACAATCTGGTTCCAGTTGGTGGCCTGTCGCGCGATGGACGCCGCATCGGCCAGGTCCTGTTTCTCTTTCGCGGTCAGGTCATCGGAAATTCTGTTATTAGTATTCGCAGGATCTATGAAAACGCCCATTTTGATATTATCGCGGACATAGGCCAGCGTCGTCCAGACATTCTGCGAAAGGTCACCAACTTTATGACCGCGGCATGCCTCAATCGTGACGAGTTCCAGGTAGAAGGAAGGGAAAGTCAACCGCTTCTGCTCCCGCCATGCTTTCATGATCATGATCTCTTCTGCGCGACCCGAGTTGCGAACTGTGTTAATGTGGCTGATGATGTTGGTTTGGGTCCAGGTCTGCTCTTTGCGGCGAAAGAGGCTATGAAACTCGCCTGTTGGTCCATGCCTGCGCGCCGGCACGACATCGACCGAATAGCCGCCAATTTTGATGCCGATTGAGACATTCTGCGGCCTCGGACCAAAACCATCATCACGCAACCTGTTTAAGAGCGTGTTGTAGATGACCGAGAGGCTTTCCGACACTTGGCTCGAGAGAGAGGCGAAGATGTCGATGTCGGTGCCGCCACGGATGGCCGTGCCCTTCGCAAAGGAGCCGCTCGGTTCCATGCTGACCAGATACTGGCCAGCCCATCGCAGCAGCGAGGGGCGCAAAGCCATCTGAACCCCACGAGCTGGCGAATTTGGTCCTGTATCAACTCGAAGCCTTGCAAGAATTTGGCGGAGATAGGCGTCAGACACTTAGGGGGCTCTCCAAATGCTTGGCTTCTGCGTGGGCGGGACGCAAACACATAACTACCAGCTCACGCTTTCGGCAACGCTACAATGAGCCTCTAAGCAATTATTGCGACGAATAAACTCTGACACCTGATGCCACGCTTTGTCCCGCACAGCTAAATCGCCAATCGGAAGCTCGCTGCGCCGCGTCCAAACGACGGCTTTGACGAATGCTGCAGGGCAGCGCGACTGGGGTCTTACCGTCCGCAAAGGGCCGGAAGCGCCAGTCTCTACCTGTTTGATCCCACGGTCTGCTGCTGCAGACTAACATGGGGTGTGGAGTTGTGAATAAGTAGCCAAATAGCGATAGCCCTAAAAAAATGGGTTTCATCTCAACCCCAACCCTCCGCCGAACTGGAACAGGTGACGTGCAATGACGAAGATCAACCTTGATGCCGTGACTGCGGCGCTTGATAAGCTGCCAAAGCTTTATCCCGGCCCGGGTGGCGTGGCGGGGGTGATGCTGGATGGTAAGGTGATTGCCGCCCGCGCTTGGGGCTTTGCGAATGTTGATACCGCGCAACCAATGACCACCGGCACACGTTTGCCGATCTGCTCGATCTCCAAGCAATTCACCTGTCAGGTGCTTTTGGCCACAGTGGGCGAGCCTGCCAAGCTGGATGGCAAAGTAGCTGCGTTCTTGCCACAGTTCACCGCAACATTGCCAACGGTCAAACAGTTGTGCGACAACCAGTCCGGCCTGCGCGATTACTGGGCCTTGACGGTTTTGCAGGGCGCTTTTGCCGAACAGCCGTTCCGGCGCGAGGATGCACTGCCGCTGATTGCGCGGATGAAGACCGGGCATTTCCCACCCGGCACGCAATACTCCTACTGCAACTGCAACTTCCGCATCTTGTCCGAGATGATCGAGGCAGAAACCAGCTTGGCGCTGGATGCGCTTTACAAGCAGCACATCTGGGGTCCGGCACAGATGAAAACCGCCGTGCTGACGGCCGACACCAGCCGCCCAGAAGACGGTGTGGTAGGCTATGAGGGGAGCGACGCGACCGGGTTTTTCCCCGCCGAGAATGCAATCTATTGGGTGGGCGACGCGGGGATTTCCGCCTCGCTCTCGGACATGCTCGCCTATGAAGCCTGGATTGATGCCACGCGCGATGATGAAAGCAGCCTTTACCGTCGTGCTTCGGTGCCACCGAGTTTCGCCGATGGCAAGCCCGCCGCCTATGGCTATGGGCTTTCGCGCGAAACGATCGCGGGACTTAATTTCAGCGGCCATGGCGGTGCTCTACGCGGGTTCCGAGCGCATCGATTAAATGCCCGCGCGGCGCGGTTGTCGGTGGTGGTGATGTTCAACCACGAAGCCGACGCCCATGGTGCGGCAGAAGCCTTGGTTCAGGCCGCGATGGGCCTAAAAGCTCCGGCCGAAGCCCCATTGCCTGATGGCTGGGATGGCCAATGGATTGGTCCCAATGGGCTTCTCACGCGCTTGGAATGTGGACGCAACTCTGCCAAACTACACCATGCCAGTGGGGCCGAGCGGCTAACGCTGGCCGCCGATGGTGGGCTGACATCGCCGGCGGCGGGGCTTGAGCGGCGAGCGACTGGCTTGACCCTGACGCGCCCGAAGGACAACACCGAAGCCACATTGGTGCCTTTGGCCATTCTGGATAACGCCAACGCCGCCGAGATTGCCGGGCAATATCACTCGACCGAGTTGGAAGCCTCGATGGAAATTGTGGCGCGGGACGGCGCGGTTTATGCGCGATTCAGTGGCCTTCTGGGCAGTGGTCGGATGGAGCGGATGGCACCCGCTGGCCTTGATGTGTGGACAGTTGCCACCCGCCGTTCAATGGACGCGCCTGCACCGGGTGACTGGACGATGATGATAAAGCGCGATGCCAGAGGTGCAATAAGCGGGCTGACTTTGGGCTGCTGGCTTGCCCGCGAAGTGACATATCACCGTGTCTGAGCAAATTTGATTATCCCGATGTCGAAAGCCTCTGGCGCAGGGATGGCTGTTCCGTTCGAGTTTGCATCATTGCATATCGCAAGAAGGCGGTGCCGATGCCGATATTGCGATGTCTATGGCGTGTCAAAACGCATCGTCTTTGGCCATTCGGGCTTATTCCTGCGGTTCTTTGCGAAATCCTATATGGCAATATCCCCCTTCCTGTTGACGTGAACGGCCGAAAACCCCACTTGAGCCACTGCCGTTGGGCCGGTTGAAATTCGATCTTTGTCCTTTTCTTTTGTGCTTATTCCACTCTGCTTCTGTTCTCATTGAATTCCGGTCCGGGCGGGGCCTGCGATCCGCTGCGGAACTTGCACTTCTCTTCACACGCCAAAACTTTGGCCCCGCATTCTATGTCCTTATCGAAACCAACCCGCGCAGCAGCAGTTCCGCTTCCGCGCCGTCAGCGGTATCATCGGGGTAGCCGAGGGAGATATTGGTGACCGGCACGCCGTGAATTTTGCCGCCGAACTGGCGATGTGTGTGGCCAAAGAACCAGCCATCTGGTCGATGGGCTCCGATCCAGCTGTCGAGATCTGATGCAAAGGCGGCTGAGAGGCCATTCAGCGGTGCGACAGCAGCGGCGGTTGGTGCGTGATGCGTAACGATGATGCGCTGACCGTCCCAAGGCTGCATCATAGCGTCAGCAAGCCAGTCCAAATGGTCATGATGGACCGCGACCGTGTCTTCAGGTTGGATTGGCCCACAGGCCAATGCGCCGCTTTTGCGGATGCGCGCGTAGTCTGGCATGGTCATGCAGGCGCGGCGCATTGCGGCATCTCGGCCGCCTGTAAGGTTGAAGTCGGTCCACAGCGTGCAACATAGAAATCTTGACGATCCAATGTCGATGGCACGCTTTTGCGCAAAGTTCATGCCAGCATTTGTCACCACTTCCTCAAGCGCGGTATCGCCCTCGAGGTGAAAATTCCAGTAGTCATGATTGCCCGGAATGATCCAGACCCGAGCCGGATCAATCAAGCGACCGATGCGGGCTAGGGCGCGCGGCCACTGATACACAGGATTGTTGGCAAGATCGCCCGCGATGATCAGGCCATCAAGATGGCTGATGATCGGTGCAGTGGATGCGAAAG
>NKIU01000018.1 GCA_002256245.1 Pseudorhodobacter sp. PARRP1
GCTACAGATCCGGGCCGCAATCCTGAACCGCTTCACAGCTCTCGGAACGCCTGAAACTCAACGCGTGGGATGAGTCCGTCCAAGGGAAGGGGGAACTCGATTTCAGGCCGAATTGTGCAACAGAGCCGGACTACGTTCCAGAGCTGCGTGCACATCATTCAGGCCGACGGCTTCGTCACGATCGTCGCGTAGCTTCGCTTTAACCCGCCGCCTAGTGCGCTTATTCCGAAGCTGAAGCCCTAACTCATTGTAAACTCTCGTCGCCTTCTTAATGTGTTGCGCCCCAGCACAGCTCTGCATCAGACTGCGGGCACGGCTGCGCATAGGGCGAATCGGCTGTTGCATTGACGCTCGGCCTTTGGGCTATGAAGCGCTAGGGTCGGAGAGATTGAGAGGATATGTAGACAATCCCAAGGGACTGTTTTGTCAGCATGAACGATGCTGATCCCAAGGCCCGACAGGTTATGTCAGGCAAATCCCTCTTTGCAGCCTTGGCGCAGTGTCGCCACACAGCAAACACATTGCCGCCTGATTTAGATCGCAGCTCACACAGGTCCGCCGCTTTAACCGATCGAGGTCTGTCATGTCTGCTGCCCAGCCCAGTGCCGCTTTAGTCCCGTCTTCGTCAGCGGTTCCGGTGATCACCATCACTGCGGGAAGCTCTGCTTCCGCGATACAGGTCGCGATCAACTCGGCGGCGCCGGGCACCCATATAGTCTTGCAGCAAGGAACCTATACTTTCAACAGGACCGTCATCGTCAACACGGACGGTATCACGCTCGAAGGGCAGGGCAATGTCACCATCATCGCCGACAGGTCGTTGGCGGGGGCGCCTGCAGTGCAGATCGGGTCTGGCCTGTTTCGCGAGACGGAAAGCAATGCGACGCATCTTGCGGCAGCGGCCAATGTTGGGGCGACAAATCTGCATCTGACCAGCAGCGCCGGTCTGAGGGTCGGCGATGTGCTGTGGATCGAGCGCCCGAATGACGCGGCCCTGTTTGCCGAGATCGGTGATACCCAGTGGCAGCAAGACAAGCCCCTACGCACAGCAATGGTGGTGGTGACAGCGGTCAATGGCAGTACGGTCACGCTGGATCGCCCGCTGCCGTTTTCCTTTGATGCGGCGACAACAACCGTAGCCGTAGCGGATACGGTCGAGAATGTGACGCTGCGCAATCTGACCTTTCAGGGTGCTTACGGCACTGCGGACCCTGGCAACTTCAACAACATCAATCGCGCCGAGGACGGCGGGATGATGGTGCTAGTCAACAGTTCAGTCCGCACGGTGGTCGAGCATGTAGATATCGTAAATCCGGGCTCCAACGGGTTGGTGCTGGGCCGCTCGATTGATGCGGTGGTGGATGATGTGACGGTGACGGGCGCACAGAACAAGGGCGATGGCGGTAACGGTTATGGCTTTTGGATCCGCGATGTTTACGACAGCGTGTTCACCCATTTGCAAGCCGTCGATACCCGCCATGCTGTGCTGTTCGCCAGCTATACATCTGCTGCGAACAACATGATCGAGGTCGATTTCACCAACCGTGACGTCAACTTTCACGGCGGGTTGGATCACGGAAACACGGTCGTCGTCCACAATTCTGTCCGCACAGCCATTGAGCAGGCCTATATGGCTTCGGTCAGTTTTTTTAACGGCGGCACCACTTATGGCGCACCGACCGATGCGGATGCTAATGTGATCAGGTTTGAAAATGTCGTAGCGACCGTCCGCGCCGATGCGGTGATGGCGGTTGATACAGGCGCTCGGATCAGCACACTTTCGGGTAATGACAGCGTAGCTGGGGGCGCGGGCGACGACTGGATTGAGCTTGGCACCGGATCTGATCTGGTGTTGGCCTCGGCGGGTGAAGATACGATCAACGGTGGGCAGGGCGTGGACCGGTTGGTGATTGGAATGCACAGCTCGCAAGTTCTGGTGACGATGATCGGAGGTCAAAGCGTTATGCTCAGCGCACTGGGCCGCAGTTTCCTGTCAGGTATCGAAGAGTTCCAATTCACCGACGGCGTTCAGGCCGCCACTAGCAAGCTGTTGACGCTGGTTTCGGCACCGATGGCGGCAGCAGTTGCGTTGGGCAGCACCCTGCAACCAATCAGGATAGATGTGGCAAGTGACAGCCTTGCCGATTCTTCGGTGCAGAATGTGCGCATGACCGGGCGCGCGGATTTGGATTTTATCGGCAATGGCAATGACAACCAAGTCGTCGGCAACGCAGGCAACAACCTTATCTTCGGCGAGGCCGGGCGCGATCGCCTACACGGCGGTCTGGGCAACGATCTGCTGATTGGCGGGGCCGGCAATGATGCGCTGTCAGGCGGCTTGGGCAACGACACTTTGAACGGCGGCGACGATAGCAACACGTTAATCGGGGGGGCGGGGGCGGATGTCTTCATTGCCAGCCAAGGCATCAACTCTGTGCAGGATTTCAGTATCGCTGACCACGACGCGCTGGTGTTTTTTGGTTTTGGGGAAGCCGATCTGGCGGATTCACTCACCCACTGGCTGGAAGGCGCGGCCTCGGCGTCGGATGATTTTTCGATCCGAGCACAGGTGCGCGGTGGCGTCAGTTACATGACGCTGACATCTGACTTGGGGGATTCTCTGACGATCGCGAATGCTGACGCAGTGGCATTGCGCGACTACCTGTTGGAATAGCGTGTTATATTAGAGCATCGTGCGCGCCGGATAGTGGTGCGCAGCACATTAGGAAACATAGGCATTTGCCTGACCGTAGTGTCAGGCAAATGCGCAGCTCCAGACTCGTCAAGGCATGCGAACCGCGCAATTGCCTGTTTTTTCGCCTATTCCCGCAGTTCGACACGCGGGAATACGCCGAATGCTGCACTGCGTCATTGTGCCGTCGCAATCCAGAGACATAAAGTTGACTGTGTAGGAGTTTTGTATTTTCGGCTTATGCCGAAACGTTTCCGAGTTTGAGTGCCGGGGGGGAGAAGACATTCAACCAGCGCTTAACGGTGTGCGCCCATTTGGGCATCCACCGATTGAAGGCAAATCCCGAAGGAATGATGAAATTGACCTCTGAAGATCTGGCGATCCGCTTATTGGTCATCGATAAAGATCCCATGTTTGCTATGGGCCTGTGTTCCCTGTTGGAGAAGCAGCCGCAGATCAGGGCGGCGTCGCGCACGCCTCAGGAAGCGCTTGCAATCTTTCAAGATCAGAATCCCACTGTCGACAACGTTGCACAGACAAACGGCGCGCATGTCGATATCGCTTTGTTGGATCCAGCGCAGTTTGATCTGGTGCCGCTGAAACTGATGGTCGGACTGCGTGCCAAGTTAGGGATATGCAGTGCGATCAGCTACACCAATGATCTGTCGACCACCTTGGCAAGATCATGCCTTTCCGCAGGTTTTCGCGGCGTCCTGCCGCGCTCGATCGGACTGGATCAGCTCCAGAACGCGATCTCTGTGGTTCATGGTGGGGCGACTTGTATTGATCCCATTTTTGCCAATCTGTTCGAAGCTGCGCAACCAATGGCGACGGCATCGCGACCACGTGATCTGACCGATCGAGAAATCTACGTATTGAAGTCGGTTGCGTTCGGCAAAAGCCTGAAAGAGATCGGGCTGGAGCTTGCACTGTCGTCTAAAACAATCGAGACCTACAAGGCGCGCGGCAGCAGCAAACTGAACCTGCAAGGACGCCGCGCAATCGTTGAATATGCGATTCGTAATGGTTGGGTTCAATCGGAAGAACGCTTCGGCTGACATATCAAAAACGGGCTAAAACGCGCAAGCACAGCGCATCCGAAAGGGTGCGCTGTGCTTGTGGCTATTGTTTCTGCATTGCAGCATAAACTTTTCGGCTTTTCCCTACATTAGACCCAAAAACGTAAGGCATTTGGTAAAAATTACCCACAAAAATAAGGGTTTAGCCTGACTTTCCAAAAACTTTCTGCCGTCCTTAATGTGCCGTTAATGCTGCACTGCCGCATTTTCGCCGCAGGAATGCCACTTCAAAAGGACGATTGTGATGGCCAAAATTGTCGTGTTCGGGATCGGTTATGTGGGTGTTGTCTCGGCAGCTTGCCTTGCCAAAGACGGCCATGAAGTAATCGCGGTGGACGTAGATCCGGGCAAGGTTGCCTCGATCAACGCAGGCCTTTCGCCCATCGTCGAACACGGCCTGCCAGAGCTGATCGCCGAGGTTTTTGCCGCAGGCAAGCTGACCGCCACTCTGGATGCCGCCGCCGCCGTGCGCGCCGCCGATGCGTCGTTTGTCTGCGTTGGCACCCCTTCCGCCGAGGATGGCTCTATCGGGCTGAAATACGTCGAAAGCTGCTGCCGCGCGATTGCCGCAGCGCTTCCCGGCAAGGATGGCTTCCATTCGGTGATCGTGCGCTCGACCATCGTTCCGGGCACGATGGAGAAAGTCTGCATCCCGATCCTTGAGGAATATTCCGGCATGGAGGCGGGCGTTGGGTTCGGCGTCGGCTACTACCCCGAGTTTCTGCGCGAAAGCACCGCCATTCAGGACTACTACGACCCCGGCCTGATCGTGTTCGGTGCGCTGGAGAAAAAGACCGCCGACTTCCTGACGATGCTGAACAAAGACCTGCCTTGCGATGTGAACGTCGTCGATGTGCGCTCGGCCGAGATGATCAAATACACCTCGAACGCTTGGCGCGCGGTGAAAGTCACGTTTGCGAACGAGATCGGCAATATCGCCAAGGCTTGCGGGCTGGATGGCCAGGCGGTGATGAAGATTCTGTGCTCGGATCACAAAGTGTCGATGAGCCCGTATTTCATGCGCCCCGGCTTTGCGTTTGGCGGATCTTGCCTGCCGAAAGATGTCCGCGCCCTGCGTTCCATCGCCGCCGATATCGAAGTGGCCTCGCCGCTGCTGGATGCCGTGCTGGTCGCCAATGCCGAACAGATCAACCGCGCCGAGGCGATGGTGATGGCGTCGGGGTCTACCTCGGTTGGCCTTGTCGGCATCAGCTTCAAGCCCGGCACCGATGACATGCGCGAAAGCCCGCTTGCCGAACTTGCGGCGCGGCTGATCGACCAGGGCATGACCCTGAACGTCTACGACCCCTTCGTGCATGAAGCCTACGCCAACGACATGAGTGCGGCAGGCCGTGGCAACGATTACAACATTGATCTGAAGGACCGTCTGGTGCCGACGATCAAGGAACTGCTGGCGAAGTCTGACATCGTGCTGGTCGGCAACAAATACGATGACACGCTGGAGGAATTGAACGCCTCGACCCATCCGGTGATCGACCTGACGCGGATCAAGGCGGGCAAACGCTCGGGCGGCACTTATCAGGGCATTTGCTGGTAATGATGATGCTGGGACATATCGCCTTTATCGCGGTGATGGTGGGGCTTGGCCTGAGCCTGCCCTTCCACGCGATTGGCGATGTCGGAAGCGCATTGGTCGTGGTCGGGGTGATTGGCCTGTGGCGCTACACCTGGGCTGCGATCAACTTCGGGCGTGCGGCGCTGTTCCTGAAATGGGTCTATCCAGCGCGCAGGGCACGGGCGATGGCGGCTTATGCGGCCCTGCCCACGCCTGCGCATGCGTATTTCTTGGTGACCAGCTACAAGATCGAACCCGAAGTTACGACGCGGGTTTATCAGGCTTTGTTCCGCGCGGCAGCGGCCTCTGCGGGCGGGGCGACGGTGGTGTGTTCGGTGGTCGATACCGCCGACGCGCGCCTGATCCGCAATATCTTTGACCGGATGGCGGTGGATACCTCCACCACCCTCCTGATGGTCGACCAAATCGCAGGCACCGGCAAACGCGACGCCCTCGCGCGCTCCCTGCGCTTGATCGCAGGCGAGGCCCCAACTCGCCGCGACATCGTGCTGTTCGTCGATGGCGACAGCTGCGTGCCCGAAGACATCGTGGCGGCCACAGCGCCCTTCTTCACCAACCCCGATATGGGTGCTGTGACGACGGATGAAGAAGTCGAGATTCGCGCCACCGATATGCCGCTGTTCCGCGATTGGTTCATGCTGCGCTTTAACCAGCGGCAGGTGATGATGTCCTCGATGGGGCTGTCGGACCGCGTGCTGACCCTGACCGGACGGATGAGCGTGGTGCGCGCCGATCTTGCCACCAACGCAGGTTTCATCCAGCAAGTACAAAGCGACTTCATCGACCATTGGCGCCTTGGTCGGGTGAATTTCCTGACCGGTGACGATAAATCCACTTGGTTCTGGCTGCTGAAGAACGGCTACAAGATGGGCTACCTGCCCGACGTGGCTTCGCTGTCGATGGAAAGCCAGCCGCGCCCCGGTTTTGTCGATTCCGCGCTGACCCTAATGATGCGTTGGTTCGGCAACATGCTGCGCACCAATGGCCGGGCGCTATCTTTGTCGCCCAACAGAATCGGCTGGTTTACCTGGTGGTCGATCCTTGATCAGCGCGTCGGCATCTGGACCACGCTGGCAGGCCCGATCTCGGTGCTGTTGGGTGCTGCGTTTATCGAGCCCTTAGCGCTACCTGTCTACATCGCGTGGATCATGTTCACCCGCTACACCTATTGCTGGATTCTGGCGACAGTGCGGATGCAGCCCTTCCCGATCACCTATCCGTTCTTGCTGTATTTCAGCCAGATCACCGGGGCGGCTGTGAAAAGTTTCGTGCTGTTCCGCCTGGATCGCCAACGCTGGACCCGGCAATCCACCCGCAAGGCGCGCGCTGTATCGCTGCCGCTGGGCCAACGCCTGCAAGCCTATTCCTCGACTTTCTCTCACGCTCTGGCCCTTGGATGGCTGACTTTGGGCGTGGTTCTTTTGTCTGGCATCGTCTGAATTCGTGAAGGATCGCTGAAATGGAAACCAACACCGCGCTGACCCAAACGCTGCCCAACCTGCCGGTTCAGGGCGAGCATCCTTTGCTGGATATTCCCTTCGTCGTCGGTATCGACGGGCGGCAGTTCAAGGGTGAGCGGCTGTCACTGGTCGCAGCCGAGATCACCGGCCTGATGGACCCGGCCTTGGATGGGGCCACCCGCCTGATGCGCTTCATGTTCCCGTTCAAAGGCTTCAGCGTCACGCTGGAAGTGCTGGGCCAAGTGCAATCTCTGGATCGCGGCAACGGTCACGCCACCGTCAGCTTCGTCGACCCGGCGGCCGAGCATCTGCCGCAGCTGCGCCATCTGATCAACTCTTACATCGCGGGCGATCTGGTGGCCTTGGGCGAGGTGATTGGCGTCGCCCCGTCGATCCCATCCCCCGCCAACCGCGCCGCCGCGATGAACGGCAAGAGCCTGACCTTCAGCCGTGTGTTGGGCAGCGCTGGGCTGGCCCTTGCCACCTTGGCCTTGCTCGCCGCCGTTGGCACCTTAGCCTATAACCGCATCTTCACCCAACCCCTCGCCGCGCCCGGTCTGGCCGTGCAAGATGGCATGACGCTGACCGCCACCGCAGGCGGACAGGTTGATTACGTCAACCTCGCCGCCGCCAAGGGCGAGGTTGCCTTCACCATCCGCGCCACCTCGGGCGAGATGTTGTCGATTGCGATGCCCTGCGATTGCACCGCAACGGCCCTTGCCGCAACCGTCGGCGCGACCGTCAGCGCAGGCGAGCCGATGTTGAACGTCCATACCGCTGACGCGCCCGTTTTGCTGACCGCAACCGTGCCCGCCGCTGATGTGCTGACGCTGGCCTTTGCCGATCACGTCAAGGTGCAGTTCGGCGATGGCAGCACGATCAACGCCGCCGTCGATCCCGCCAGCCTGCGGGCTGAGGCCACCGACGCAGGCCTGCCGGTGCGGCTGATCCCTGCCACAGCTTTGCAAGCCGACCAAGCAGGCCAGTTGGCCAAGCTGACCATCATCAAGAAATCCTGGTTCTAAATTCCATCAGCTCGCCTTTCCACCACGATGAATTTCCACCTCGGTCAATGTCTTAGCGGAGCGCGCAATGAAAACGTCGATTTACCCCTTGGTTCTGTGCGGTGGCATGGGATCGCGGCTCTGGCCGATGTCACGGGTCGAGCAGCCAAAGCAGTTTCAACCGGTGCAGGGCAAGGGTAGCCTCAGCTACTTCCAGACCACCCTGCAACGCCATCGCGGTGGTGTGTTCAAGCCGCCGATCATCGTGACCAGCGCGGGGCAGACCCAACTGGTCGCGCGGCAGATGCGCGATCTGCAACTGACGGGTTCGGTGATTGCCGAACCGATGGGGCGCAACACGGGGCCGGCGGTTCTGGCGGCGGCACTGGTGGCCATCGCCGAAGACCCGGAAGCCCAACTTCTGGTGCTGCCGTCCGATCACATCATCACGGGGGATCTGAACGCCACCGTGGTTGCGATGCAGCAAGCGGCGGACAATGGTCGCATCGTGCTGTTCGGCGTGCCGCCCGCTTACCCGGAAATCGGCTATGGCTATATCGTCGACGGTGGTGGCTATACCAACTATCCGGGCTTGCACCGGGTCGAAACCTTCATCGAAAAACCGCCGTATGAACGCGCCCAAGCGCTGATTTCCGGTGGCTATTCCTATTGGGCCTCGGGCATCAGCCTGTTCCGCGCCGATGTGCTGATCGAAGAATTCCACCGCTTCGAGCCTGAAACCTTCTATGCCGTCTCTGCCGCCGTCAGCGCGGGCAAGATGATCAATGGCGCGTTGCATCTGGAAGAAACCGCCTTCGTCAAAGCCAAATCCGAACCGACCGAGCGTTTGGTCTTCGAACGCTCCACCGCCGTCGCCCTCGCCCCGGCGCGGGATATTCAGTGGGATGATGTCGGCGCCTGGAATGCGGTGCAGAAAATCTCTGCCCGCAACGCGCAGGGCAATGTGATCAATGGCGATGTGTTCGCGCTGGATACGCATAATTCGCTGATCCAAAGCGGCTCGCGCTTAGTGGCGGTGATCGGCCTGCGCGACATGATCGTCGTCGATACCCCCGATGCGCTGCTGGTGATGAACCGCGACCACTCGCAGAATGTCAAACAGGTGGTCGAGCATCTGAAAGGCCTGAAGCGCCCCGAAGTCACCAGCCACCTGTTGCGCGATACCAACTGGGGGCAGGTCGAATTGCTGGCCAAGGATGATGGCTATGACATGCGGATGCTGGTGGTCGCCCCCGGCGCGTCGCTGCGTGTCAACGGCACTGGCCACGGCCCCAGCCTGCTGACCTTCCTGAACGGCGGTGGCGTCTATGAACGTGAAGGCAAGATGGTGGTGGTAGAGCGCGGCGATAGCGTCACCATTCCCGCCGACGTGACGCTGCCCTTGACCAACACCGGATCGAAAGAACTGCGCGCGATGCAGCTTTTGATGAGCTATGACGCCGAAAACGTCGCCGAAGTCGCCGCTTCGGCGGTCAAAGCCGTGGCCTCGTTGTTCACCAAGCCCGAACCGCTCGAACCGGCCACAGGGGCGGTGCAGTAGAATGACGCGCGCCTTGGCCCATCTGGCAACTGTTGTGCTGATCAGCGCAAGCATGGCACAGGCGGCCCCCAAGCTTGCCGACAGATCCGCTTTGCAAGCGGGCATCGCCGGATTGCAGCAAGACGCAACCGCGATGCAAGTGCAGGGGTTCGGCTATGATGCCGTGGCGCAGATTGCCGGGCTTTACGGCCTGACCCCCGCGCCACGCCCGCAAACACAGCTTGACGTGACCTTGCCTGTCGGCGATGCCGCCAAGATCGCGGCGGGCGATACCCAGATCGCGCTGACTCAGCTGTCAATCTCGGAAGGCACCAACAACCAGTTGCGCGTGCAGCAGGCCCAACATGGCAGCAAGGCTGGGATTTTCATCAGCGCGGGCGTGATCAGCCTGCAAGATCTGGCGACCGCCGCCCAAGCGCAGGGCATCGCGGGCATCGCGATGGCCGACGGCGTTGTCACCCTGTCGCGCCCCTTGGTGATCTGGCAGGGTGCGACTTTGCTGATCCATCCCGGCGATGTGTTGCAGATGCAAGCGGCCGAGGGCGCTTTCCTTTTGAACTTCGGCCAGCTTGATCTGCGCGGCGCGACCCTGCGCAGCAATGTCGCCGCAGACGCGCCCGAGTCCCAATATCGCCCCTTCGTGCTGACCTCTGGCTCTGGCCAAGTCTATGCCGAGGCCAATCAGTTTCAGGCCTTGGGCATGGCCGATCTTGGCCCTTTCGCGGGCTTCGTGATCTCGACCCAAGGGCTGTTCGCCTCGACCACGCCTTCGGTTCTGCGCGGCAACCAGTTTACCGACATGGGTGGCGTCGCTTTGATCGGCACCAAAGGCGCGCAGGCCACGCAAAACGCCTTTCTGGCCTCACGCGGGGGGGCGCTGACTTTGGCGCAGGTTGGCCAAGGCGCGGCACTGGGCAATGTGATTTACCAGACTAAAGCCGGGGCTGGCCTGCGCGTCACTGCCCGATCCAAGGATATGCTGGTCGCGGGCAATCTGGTGTTGGGCGGTCAAGGCAATGGCATACAGGTCGATGGTGGCAGCTTTGGCATCACCCTGCGCGGCAATGCGGTGCTGGACAACGCCCAAACCGGGCTTGCCGCCAAAACCGCCTCGTGCCTTTCGGTGCAGGATAACGTCATCGCCGCCAATGGCGCGGTTGGCCTGCGGCTGACCAAGACAGGTTACGTGCAAGTCACGGGCAATGCGCTGGTGAACAACGCAGGCTCTGCTATTGCGGTCGGCGCGCAACTGACAAAGGCCCGGCTGGACCTGTCCGGCAATCTGCTGGCACAGAACCAGATCGGCCTGACAGGGGCGGCATTGCAGCTTGTCACCCTGCGCGACAACGATCTAAGCGCGCAGCTTCCCCGCATTTTCGACGGCGAGTTCGCCCAGCATCAGGCGGCCTATCTGACCGCTGGCCGCACCGACCACGCGGCCATTTTCCAAATTTCGAGCGCAGCGGCCCAGGATGCCGATTTCGCCTCGATCTGCGCGCAGGAGTAGCACCATGGTCTTTTCATCGGAAACCTTCCTGTTCCTGTTCCTGCCGCTGTTCCTGTGCGTCTACTACCTGACGCCCGCGCGGGGCCGATCCATGGTAATCCTGTTCGCCTCATATCTGTTCTACGGCTGGTGGCGGTTCGACTTTCTGCTGCTGCTGTTTGCAACCACGCTCTGGACCTTCTGTATCGGCCTGCTGATCGCAAAAAACCTCGACACCCCACGCGCGAAAATGTGGTGCGGCATTGGAGTCGTAGGCTGCCTGAGCGTCTTGGGCGTGTTCAAATACCTCAACTTTTTCATCGACAGTCTAGCACAACTGTTCGGCACCGATGCCGCTGGACTGGGCGTCCACTGGCGCTTGATCCTGCCGATTGGCGTGTCGTTCTATGTGTTCCACTCGATCAGCTATCTGGTCGATGTCACCCGCAAAGACGCCGAGGCCACGCTGAAATTCTTCGATTTCGCGGCGTTTATCGCGCTGTTCCCGCAACTGGTGGCAGGCCCGATCCTGCGCTTCAAGGACCTCGCTGACCAATTCAAACACCGCACCCATTCGCTGGTTTTGTTCACCGATGGCATGGCTTTGTTCATCGTCGGTTTGGGCAAAAAGGTGCTGCTGGCCGATACCATCGCCCCCTTGGCCGACATCGCCTTCACGACTCCGAACCCCGGCGCTGCCCTGTCATGGCTCGGCTCGCTCGCCTATATGATGCAGCTCTATTTCGACTTCTCGGGCTATTCCGACATGGCCGTGGGTCTTGGTCTGATGATGGGCTTCCGCTTCCGCAAGAACTTCGACATGCCTTATATCAGTCGATCGATCACCGAGTTCTGGCGGCGCTGGCATATCTCACTGTCGGTCTGGCTGCGCGATTACCTTTATATCCCGCTGGGTGGCAATCGCGTCGGGCCGGGCCGCACCTATGTCAACCTGATGATCGTGATGGTGCTGGGCGGCTTGTGGCACGGCGCGAACGGCACCTTCTTGGCCTGGGGCATCTGGCACGGCGCTTGGCTGGCGATTGAACGCGCCACCGGTTGGGCCAACCGCTCGTCTTTCATCGGTCTCATGCAAACTCTGCTTCTGGTGCTGATCGGCTGGGTCGCCTTCCGCGCTGTCGATATGCATCAGGCGATGGACGTCTACGCTGGCATGATCGGCCTGCACGGCTTTGCCATTCCGATGGACGTGGCCTTCCAGATTCGCGGCGAAAGCATGGTGATGCTGGTGATCGCGATGATCTATTGCGCGACCGAGCCGCGGATCAACCGTATCGGCAAAGACCTGTACTTTGCCCCGCAGGGTGGTATCGGCGTCAGCGGCAATGGCACGCTGACCGCCGTCACGTCGCTGCTGCCGGTCGCCGTCGTCTCGCTGATTGCCATGCTGGCGATCATGAAACTGGCCGAGGCAAGCTTCTCGCCCTTCCTGTATTTCCAGTTCTGAAGGATGATCGTCATGCAGCGCTTCTATCGGATATCTCGCTACTTCCTGCCGGTGATGTTTTTCGGCTACGTCCCCTTTGCCAATTTGGCGGTCTATGAACATCCCGGCGGCAAGCTGGCGGCATTTGACATGGCCGCCCTGCGTGGCACCGTCACTCACAGCTTTGACACGCTGTATAAAACCGCGATGCCGCACCGCGAGCCTTCGATTGGCGTGATGGGCGCGGCCCGCTATCTGCTGATCGGGGAGGGTCGCCAGGGCGTGGTCGTGGGCCGCGATGGCTGGCTGTTCACCTCGGAAGAAACCCGGCCCTTGCCCGCAAGCTTGCAGCCTTCGGTCGCCAAAATCGCCGAGGTCCGCGATCTGCTCGCCATCCATGGCACCAAATTGATCGTGGTGCCGCTTCCCGCCAAGGTTGACGTACAATCGGCTCATGCAAGCGTGCCGGAACTGTCAGCTGAGATGGCAGGCTTCTACGCCGATCTTCTCGCCAATCTGAACGCCGCCCAGATTGAGGCCGTCGATGCCCGCACCCCATTGGTCGAACTGGTGAAGTCCAAACCCGCCTTCTTCGCCACCGATACCCACTGGACCCTCGACGGTGCCGCCGCCGTGGCTATCGCCGTGGCCAACTCCGGCCTGATTCCGTTGGGCGCCGCCGATATGACCCGCACCGAAGAACCCAAAGCTGACTTTGCTGGCGATCTGGTGTCCTACGTGACCACCGAAGGCATTGCGCCGATGCTGGGCCTGGATCGCGAGGACGCCAACCCATATGTCGTTGCAGCCCCTGCCGATACGTCAGATATCTTTGGCGCCGCGCAGGTGGATGTCGTGCTGATCGGCACCTCTTACAGCGCCAATCCGCATTGGAGCTTTGCCGAGGCCCTGAAACTTGATCTGCACCAGGATGTGTTGAACGCCGCCGAACCGGGGCTTGGTCCGGTCAAGCCGATGGACAAATACCTCGCCTCAGAAAGCTTCCGCGACACACCACCAAAAGTGGTGATCTGGGAAATTCCGCTGCGCTATCTGACCGATCCGAAACTCTGGGACGGCCATAAAATCGGGCAGGAGCTGGCAAGTGCAGATTAAATCGCTGATCATCGCCAGCATGTTGCTGACCAGCTTTATGGCGGCTCCGTTGCGCGTGCAGGCCGAAGACCGCGTGGTGCCGCCGACGGTCGTGTCAAAGGTCTATCTGAGCAAAGAAGAAAAAGCCGCTAAGTTGGCCGAAAGATTGGCGCAGCAGAAGGCGGCGCGCTTGGCTACAAAACCTCGGGTTGACCCCGTGGTGTCCCGCTTGAAAACCCTGCACAAACGAATGGTTGCCAAGCAAGAGTTGACCGCCACTGAAATGCAAGAACTTGCGGATTCCGGCGATGGCCTTGCCGCATTTTACTACGCTCGCAGGCTTGAAGACACTGGCAGATCCAGCGTGCTGCCCTCTGCGGTGCATTACTACGCAATGGCATCCTACCTAGGTCGCGAATTTGCCATGATCCGGATGATCGCACTGATGAAATCGCCCGACGTCACTCTGTCTGACAAACAGATCAAAAGCGGCAAGGATGCGCTGGTCAAGCTGGCGCGCTCTGGCACACCCGCCGCAGCCCTTGGCCTCGCCGATATGTACGCCATTGGTAAACCCTTTCCCCAAGACGCTGCCGAGTCGCGCAAATGGCTGATGCAGGCCGCCAAGGCGGGCGATGCCAATGCTGCGCAAAAACTGGCGCAGGCCGCGATGATGCCGCAAGATGGCAGTCCCCTTGATGTGCGCGCCGCTCGCGCTGCACTTGAGCTGATGCTCGCCTCGAGCGAACCCGGCAAGGTCGCAATGGCGCAGACGCTGCTTGCCCGCCTTGACGCCACAACCCCGACGGAGATTTCCCAATGAACGCAGCTTTCCTGCTTCGCGCGGCGCTTGCCCTGACGCTGACATCCGCACCTGCTCTGGCGCAAACGGCGACGCATTTCGATTGTTCGAATTACGAGTTCAACACCGCTCTGCCCGCGATCGAAGGTAAAGACGGTGTGTTTTTCCGCACCTTCGCCGATCTGCGTATGCAGCACCCGCTGGACGATCGCACAGTGAATATGATTGGCCAGCTGGCGAAAGTTCTGAAAGAAAACGGCACCACGCTGGTTTACGTCACCATCCCGTCAAAATCACAGGGCATGCCGCAATATCTGCCCGCTCATGCAGCCGATTACGGATTTCAACCCGAAGTAGCCGGGGCGATCTATACCGATTTCATCACCCGCCTGAACAGGGCCGGGGTCGATGCCCCGGACATGATGACCGCCTTGCGGGCCAATAAGGGCAGCGAGCGTGCGTTCTTCGGGGCAGATTTCCACTGGACCTCGCAAGGCGCGCGGCTGGGGGCGCAGGCGATTGCAGCGCATATCAAGGTCGAGCCGGCCTATGCTGATCTGCCCAAGCAAACGTTCGTCACCACAGCGATCGCGCCGGAAGTTGCGTTCTCGGGTATGCGTCGCACCTTGCAAGGCTACTGCGCCAATGCCCTGCCGCGGACCGAGACTATGGCCTACAAAACCGAAGCTGCCGCCAGTACGGATGACGCAGGCACTGGGCTTGAGATCTTTGCTGCATCGAACGAGGTGCTGCCTGCGGTGCTTGTCGGCACGTCCTATTCCGACAGCCCAATCAATAACTTCGCGGGCTTTCTGGCAGAATATTCTCAGCTTGATATCGTGAACTACGCCATCACCGGTGGCAATCAGTTCGGCTCGATGACATCGTACATGACGTCAGACGAATTCAAGGCGCAGCGCCCGCGGTTTTTGATCTGGGAAAACCCGATCTACAACAACCTTGCGCAATACGGGGCCGCCCCGCTGGAAGAACTGATTGCCGCCGCAGGCAACACCTGCACCAAATCCTTGCCCGTCACCAAGCTGGACGCCAACACCGTCGAAGCGTCGCTGGCGGGTCTGAAAGTGGGATCTGATGACGCCATCTACGCAGACTTCGGCGCAGAAGGTCCGCGTATCGCCAATTTTAGCATCGAAGGTGCTGACGGATTAATCCGGCACTCTAAAATAGAACGCAGCCAAAGGTTGCGTGCTACTGGAAATTTCTACTTAGGGTTGTCGGCGTTCACCATGCCCAATATCACGAAAGTGACGGTGCATTTTGATCGCCCTGTCAGTGACACCACAACTCTGAACTTCTGCGCGAATACCAAAGGAGACGCGTCATGATGAAAAATAGCAGCTTGTTGATTGCTCTATGTGCTGGGCTGTGCGGCATTTATGCCACTGCGGGCCTGGCTCAGGATGGCGGTCTTTACGCAGACGTGCCCGATCCCAGCGCCAGCTTTGTGCGCGTGGTCAGCGCCGCTCCGACCAATGCCGTGATCGACACCAAGACGTTCAATCAACTGGATAACGGGATTTCCGGCTATGTCGTGGTCGCGAATCCCGGCGTGATTAAATTGGTCACAGGCGTCGATGACGCCACCGTCAACGTCGAAGCGGGCAAATACTATTCCTACCTCGTGGGCGCTGATGGCACCAAAACGCTGGTACCAGAAGACATCACCTCGAACCCTGCGCAGGCAGTGATCAGCTTCTTCAACCTCAGTGATCTGCCGAAAGTTGATCTCTACGTGCCTGCCGCCAAGGCAGTGGCGCTTCCGGGTGTGGCGATGAACAGCGCTGCGAATGTGGCGCTCAAGGCCCCGCTGACCCTCGATTTCGAAGTCCGCGATGGCGACAAAGTGTTGGCCACGCTGCCCGCGGTAGATCTGCAACGGCGCGGCGGCGTCGCCATCGTGCTGCGTGGCAGCTCTGGCAACTATACCGTGGCAGGCTCTGACTCGGCGCTTGCCAACTAGCGTTAATGCCCGACCGCCGCGCAGGTCACTCTGCGCGGCGTCATACCGGCCAAAGGATACACCATGACACGCGCCACCGCTCTGTTTTCCCGCCCGATCTTGCCGCTCTGCCTTGCCACGCTGGCGGCTCTGCCTGCCTTTGCGCAAACGGCTGACACGCAGACCGTGGCGGTCAATTTCGAGCCGCCACGCATCGAGGTGGAAAAGATCTGCGCCCCAACCACACCCGACGAGCAGCTTGCGTCGCAATGGGCGACATGGGACGGCAAAGCTCTGCCCGAAATCGCCCCCGATTTGATCCAGCGCGACTTGCGCCGTCTCATGGATGCCGACGCGATCCGCTGGTTTGACACGATCGAAAAGGCCCAAGCCCTGATGCCCTCGGTCGACCCGCAATTCGGAGCGGATAAAGCCCTACTGGCACGGGTCGAGTTGTTGATCGCTGCAGGCCGCCTGAAGGAATTGACCAACCAACGCCTTGTCGATCAGTTGATGGCATCTGAAAATGGAGGCTCACCACGCCTTCAGAACATTCTGGCCGACTATCTGATGAACGGAACCGGCATCGCGGTGAACAAGGAAAAGGGCCTGCAATTGCTGGTCGCGGCAGGTTATGGCGGCAACGCCGATGCCCTGCTGAAGATCGTCGCCTTGCAAGAAAAAGGCGAGCAAATTCCCGCATGGGATGTCCCGCCCGATATCGCCGTGACGATGGCCTTCGGTGCTTTGGTCGGCAAGATGGACCCGATGATCTGTGATCGCGTTGCGCGTATCGCGCGCGAATACATGAATGGAACGGTCGTCACCCGCGATGTCGGTCTGGCCGAAAAGTGGTTCCGCTTTGCCGCCGACATGGGCGATGGGGTATCGGCTTGGAAAGTGGCCGAAATGCACATGCGATCCGAGGATCTGGTCAAATCGAACGACACCCTGATCACCTATCTGACCAAAGCTGCCGACGCCGGGCTGCCCTATGCCCAGGTTTCGCTGGGGCGTCTTTACGAACAGGGGGCCTTGGTCGGCAAGAAAGATGTCGATCAAGCCCGCAGGCTTTACGAAAAAGCCGCCAAATTCGGCGACCGTCCCGGTTTGCTGCGCAACGCGCTGTTCCTGCAATCCGAGGCGAAAGTGGATGCGGCCTATCAGCCCGCCTACCGTGCAGCCCTTGAAGAATTTGCCAAACGCGCGGATGCGCCCGCGTGGATCTTTATCGCGCTGGGCGATTTCGAAATAGCCGAAAAGGGGCGTTGGGCCGGTGAGGCCTCGGCGATTGCTTATTACGAAAAAGCCGAGGCAATGGGGGAAGTGGGTGCCACCAAACGCCTGACCCCGCTTCGCTTTCGTTATGCGACGACGCCAAAAGAGTTTTACAAGGTGATCGACGAAGTCATCGACACGGTCCACACCGGCGGCGAGATTGACCCGATGAATGGCTTGAAAGACGCCTTCACGTGCCGCGCGCCGCAAGCGCCGCAGCGCAACGAGGCGTTGTATTGGGGCGGTATCAGTGCCGCCACCGGCACCAAGACAGTCGAATTCACCCCGACACAACTGCTTGAACTGGTGGCCAACCCCAACCCGCAAGACATCGCGCGCCTGCAAAGCCAAGCGCTTTATGGCCGCCCCAGCGCGATCGCGCAGTATATGGCGTACTTGCAGCGCAGTGATGCTCCTGCCGAGGAACGCGACTTCTGGGAGGATTATTCCAAGCGTTTTGAGGGTATCAACACCGCACGCGGACGGCTAGAGCGCAAATTTGCCAAGATCGGCCAGAATCTAAGCGATCCGTCGGCATATCTGCACGCGGCGCTTGCCGAAGGCGATTCCGAGGCCGAGATCGATCTTGCAGAAATCATGCTGGAACAAGACCCAACCGCCAATGCCGCAGCAGCCCTTGCAGCGGTTGAACCCTTGGCCGAAAACGGGGTGGGCGCTGCGATGCGGATGCTGCCAAACCTTGACGCCAAAAGCTTTCCCGATGTGAAAGCGGTCTATCTCAAATATGCCGACGTGATCGCGACACGCGGCGATTTTGATGCCATCGTGTTGGCGCTGCCGTTTCAGAGCGATGCCGCCCAGCAGCTGGATTTTGTGCGCCGCGCCACCACCGCGACCGATTGCAGCTTTGATCAAATCAAAAGCTTGGCCGATGCGATGGGCCAACTCGGCGATCACGAGGCCTTTGCGAAATGGATAGATGTGGCGGAATTCCTGAGCGACAATGACGCATGGCGTCTGGTGCAACTGGGCGACCTGCTGCGGCTTTATGGCGGTGAGTCGATGCAGACCGCCGAAGTCGACTTCTATAACCGCGGCTACAGCGGGGGAAACACTACGGCCATCCACCGCCTTCTTGATGTGTACGGCGATGATCGCGCCCCGCTGTTCAACGCGGCAACCGCGGCCGATCTTTACGTCGCCTTGGTCGAAAACAGCCCGCCACAGGATATTGCCCGCGCACTGTCGCGCCTTGCTGTGGCGTCTTCAACCATCAAGGAAAGCGCCTATGCGCGCCTTGATGTGCCCAAGCTTTACCGCACCGCCGCCGATGCTGGCAATCCGGCAGGGATGCGCGAATATGGCAAGCTGATGCAGGTCAGCGCAAAATCGGCAGCCGAGTTGGAATCCTCTACACTCTGGCTCGCAAAGGCTGCGAAGGCTGGCGATGTTCCAGCGATGTTGAGCTATGCCGACGCGTTGGCCTTCGGTCTGGGTGTGCCCGCTTCGCGTGACGAAGCCCTGGTCTGGCTGCAAAAAGCGGCGGAAGCGGGAAACACCGACGCCAGCGCGAAAGTGCGCAGCCTGAAGCTGCAACCGGAGGTCAGCCAATGATGTTCCGGCTCACCCAGGCCGCCGCTATCGTGGCGATGCTTTTCCCGGCGCAGGACGCCATCGCGCAGACCTACAGAGAAGCGGGGGACTCGAAGCCCTTCGGCTGCTTCGATCCGGTGCCACCAGTCACGGCCCTTGCCATCCCCAGCCGTTATAAGGATGACAGCAAGAACCGCTCTGAGTTTGACGCCGAAGCCAACGCCGCGGTTGAGGCTGCGCTGAACCCGCTGGACGATTTCATCAACCTACTGGTCAAGAACGCCAACGCCGCTTTGCAAATCACCGCCCCGCGCGAAGTTGATCCCGAAGCTTCGACCAGTCCCGCGATCGACGAAACTCAGCCCGATCTGGCACTGCAAACCCAGATCGCCGATTGTGTGGTGGATCGTATCCACGACTGGGCCGCCGCCGATGCCTTGGCCGATATAAAGACCCAAGGCGCGCAACTATCGGTGCCCAGCCGGATCGCAGGGCTTGCGATGGCCTATGCGCAGGTGCGCGGCCTTGCCATCCAAGATACGCGCCAGCCTGCGATTGAGGCTTGGCTGACCGCCCGCATGCAATCCAGCATGGCGTTTTTCGACAACGCAGCCCCGCCGAAATCCCGCCAGAACAACCTGCGTGCTTGGGCAGCGTTGGCGGCGGCGCAGGTTGGTCTGTTGCAAAACGACACAGCGATGACCACATGGGCCGCGGATTCCATCAAGCTGGTGCTGTGCACCGCCACGTCCGAAGGGGCATTACCGAATGAGATGTGGCGTGGCAAATTGGCACTCCACTATCAAATCCATGCTGTCGCGCCGCTGGTCGTCGCCACCGCCCTGTTGCAACCGACCCACCCTGATTTGGTCGCCAGTTGCGACAGTGCGCTGCTGCGCGTGGTGCACTTTACGCTCAAAGCTGTTGAAGATCCAAAACTGGTCGAGGCGCTCACAAAGAAGCCGCAAGAGTTCGATCCGGCCACTGAGATGAAACGTGCTTTCCAGTTCGCATGGCTCGCCGCGCTTCAAACCTTTGCAACAGAGCCCGAGTTCACTGCATTTGCCGCAAAGTTCGAAGTTCTCAGCAACTCGAAACTCGGTGGCAAGCAAAGCTTGCTTTGGCCTGAACTCGATGCAAAAGCCAACGCCGCTAAACCACAACCGACGCCGGTCACGCCTTAATCACGCTCTTTGCAAAGTGCAGTTGCAAACGTGGCTCGCAGCAAGATGATGTGGGCCTAGTATTCCGTCGTATCCTTCGCGCTTCCCTTGGCAGCCAAGGGCTGGCAACCAAACGCCCAATAACTGAACCAAAGCCAAATCGAAAGGTCGATGTCGATCAGGTGCGTTTCGACAAACGACTTCACGGGGCAATTCCTTCAGCGTGACCGCCTTTGCTCGTTCTTTACTTTTCTGAAAATTCGCTGCTGGTGCTGCTTCCACTGAATCCTATTCGTTCGTGGTAGTTGGCATTTTCCACGTAACCCATTGATACTATTTAACGTCAAACATACCCGGTTGGCAAAAGTATTCAATCATATCAAGGGAAAAGGGTGGACTCCAAAACCGAGGGTCGTGGGTTCGAGTCCCCCAACTCCTGCCAAGCCTTTCTGGCACAACCTTTCCCGCCATTGTTACAGCGCTACACAAGCCTGCGATGGTTCTGGAAAACTGGCATAAACCGCCCCATATTCCACGCTGGATCATAACGGAGCGCGCCATGACCAGTTACACCAAATCTGCCGACCGTATCGCTGCCCTGACGCCCGAGCAGTTCCGCGTCACGCAGAAGAATGGCACCGAGCGGCCTGGCACCGGCGAATATCTCGATAACCACGAACCGGGGATTTATGTGGATATCGTCTCGGGCGAGCCGCTGTTTGCCTCGGCGGACAAATTCGACAGCCATTGCGGCTGGCCCAGCTTTACCAAACCCATCGAGCCCGCCCATGTCGCCGAATTGCGCGACAGCAGCCTTGGCATGATGCGGATCGAGGTGCGCTCGACCCATGGCGACAGCCATCTGGGGCACGTGTTCCCCGATGGCCCGCGCGACCGGGGTGGTTTGCGCTATTGCATCAACTCGGCCAGCCTGCGGTTTGTGCATCGTGACGACATGGAGGCCGAAGGCTATGGCCAATACATTGACCAAGTGGAGGATGTGAAATGACGCAAGAAACCGCAATTCTGGCTGGCGGCTGTTTCTGGGGGATGCAGGATCTGATCCGCAAACGCCCCGGCGTGATTGCGTCGCGGGTGGGCTATTCGGGGGGCGATGTGGCCAATGCCACCTACCGCAACCATGGCAGCCATGCCGAGGCGGTCGAGATCACCTTTGACCCTGCGGTGCTCAGCTACCGCGAATTGCTGGAGTTTTTCTTCCAGATCCACGACCCCAGCACGCCGAACCGGCAGGGCAACGACCGTGGGCCGTCTTACCGTTCCGCCATCTATTACCTGTCGGAAGATCAGCGGCAGGTGGCGCTGGATACGATTGCCGATGTCGATGCAAGCGGCATCTGGCCGGGCAAGGTGGTGACGGAACTCGCCCCCGCCGGGCCGTTCTGGCAGGCTGAACCCGAGCATCAGGATTATCTGGAGCGGTTGCCGACGGGCTACACCTGCCACTTCATCCGCCCGAACTGGCGCCTGCCGCGCAGGGCTGCCGAGTAACACTTCGCCCTGCAATGTGGTGTGGCAAGGCTTGACGCTTGAAATCCCGGCGTGATGCGCGTATCTCGCCGGGAACCTTTCAGAAAGCGCGGAATCCGAAAATGGCAACGATCAATCCCGTCCAGTTCATGCAGCAGGTCCGCGCCGAAGTGGCCAAGGTCGCATGGCCGTCTCGCCGCGAAGTGATGTTGACCACGGTGATGGTGTTCATCATGGCAGCCCTGACGGCGACGTTTTTCAGCCTTGTGGATTACGTGATCCGGCTGGGTCTGACGATGATCGTCACCGGCTTCTGAAGCTGAACCAAGACGTCCGTGCCATGGGCCAAATCTGGCCATAGATGGGCGAATTCCCTTGAAATATGCGGTCTGGGGCGGTATTCCGCCCCAATCCAAAGGACAAAGGCGCGCAGCGATTCGTGTTGCGCGCTGTTTTTTGTTCGGGGCTCAAAATGGGCAGGGCGGGTTAACCGCTTGAAAATACAGAACATTCGGGCGCAACGGCGGCCGGGCAGACAAGGTGGAAGTGGGCATGGCCAAGCGTTGGTATTCGGTAAGCGTTCTCTCGAACTTCGAGAAGAAAGTTGCCGAGCAGATCAGAACGGCCGTGCTGGAAGCCAATCTTGGTGACGAGATTGACGAAGTGTTGGTGCCGACCGAAGAAGTCATCGAAGTGCGCCGCGGCAAGAAAGTGACGTCAGAGCGTCGCTTCATGCCGGGTTACGTTTTGGTGCGGATGGAAATGTCGAGCCAGGGCTATCACCTGATTTCGTCGATCAACCGCGTCACTGGCTTTCTGGGCCCGCAAGGCAAGCCGATGCCGATGCGCGATGCCGAGGTGAACCAGATCCTCAACCGTGTTGAGGAAGGTATTGAAGCGCCGCGCAACCTGATCCGCTTTGAGACCGGCGAGAAGGTGAAAGTCACCGACGGCCCGTTTGAGGGCTTTGACGGTATGGTCGAGGACGTGGATGAGGCGCACAGCCGCCTGAAGGTGTCGGTGTCGATCTTTGGTCGCGCCACCCCGGTGGAATTGGAATTCACTCAGGTGTCGAAAAACCTCTGAGTGCATCTGTGGGAGGGGCGCGCCCGGTCTGAATTGAGAAATTCAACCCTGGTGACAACCCGAACCACTAAACCGCACTGCTCAATTCCGGGCCGTGCAGTGATAAAGGAGAGGCCAGATGGCCAAGAAGATTATCGGCAGCCTGAAGCTGCAAGTGAAAGCGGGTCAAGCCAACCCGTCCCCGCCGGTTGGTCCGGCGCTGGGTCAGCGCGGCTTGAACATCATGGCTTTCGTGAAAGAATTCAACGCGAAGACCGCTGATCTGGAACTGGGCACGCCCACTCCGGTCATCATCACCTATTATCAGGACAAGTCGTTCAGCCTCGAGCTGAAGACCGCGCCTGCGTCGTTCCTGCTGAAAAAGGCCGCTGGCCTGCCGCCGGTTGGCAAGCGCAACCGCGCTAAGGGCTCGGTCAAGCCGGGTCACGCTGTCGCTGGTTCGGTGTCGCTGGCACAGATCCGCAAGATCGCAGAAACCAAGATGAAAGACCTGAATGCAAACTCGGTAGAGGCTGCAATGCAGGTGATCATGGGTTCGGCGAAATCCTGCGGCATCGAAGTGAAAGGGTAAGTCATGGCCAAGATTGGTAAACGGACTGCCGTTGCGCAGAAGGCTTTCGAAGGCAAGAACCTGATCACCGTGGAAGACGCAGTGGCGCTGATCAAATCGGCAGCTTCGGTGAAATTCGACGAAACCCTGGAAATCGCGATGAACCTGGGCGTTGACCCGCGTCACGCTGACCAGATGGTGCGCGGTGTGGTGTCGCTGCCGAACGGCACTGGCAAAACCGTGCGCGTGGCTGTGTTCGCCCGTGGCGCCAAGGCTGATGAAGCCAAGGCCGCTGGTGCGGATATCGTTGGCGCAGAAGACCTGATGGAAACCATCCAGCAAGGCAAGATCGAGTTCGACCGTTGCATCGCAACGCCGGACATGATGCCGCTGGTGGGCCGTCTGGGCAAAATCCTCGGGCCGCGCAACCTGATGCCGAACCCGAAAGTGGGCACCGTGACGATGGACGTGAAAACGGCCGTTGAAGCAGCCAAGGGCGGCGAAGTGCAGTTCAAAGTCGAAAAAGCTGGCGTGATCCACGCTGGTATCGGCAAGATCAGCTTCTCGGACGACAAGCTGGCTGAAAACGTCCGCGCTTTCGTCGAAGCTGTGTCGCGCGCACGTCCGACCGGCGCCAAAGGCACCTATCTGAAGAAGGTCTCGCTGGCCTCGACGATGGGTCCGGGCGTGGCTTTGGATCTGGCTTCGGCTTCGGCCAAATAAGCGATTTGGGTGCGTGAAATCACGCACCCTACCGAAATTCCCAACCCTTCGGGGAAGGGATGGTGGGGCAAAGGGGAAACCCGATGGCCCATCCTGTCCGAGACGGCCGGTGGCGCGCAAACGCCTTAATCTCCGGCCTGAGATGGGGAACGAGATGATGTCGCCTTCGGGGGATTTTGGCTCGGGAACCAATGCGGACCCGATGCTCGTCATAAGACGGGCTTAATTGAGCCGGGGGGAAACCCCCAACCTTGGAGTGAAACTGTGGATAGAGCCCAGAAAGAGAAAGTGGTCGATGAACTCGGCCAGATCTTCGCAAGCTCTGGCGTTGTAGTGGTTGCCCACTACGCGGGTATGACGGTTGCACAGATGCAGGACCTGCGCGCGAAAATGCGCGAAGTTGGTGGGTCCGTTCGCGTTGCCAAGAACACGCTCGCCAAGATCGCCCTTGGTGGGAAGCCGTCTGAAAAGATGGGCTCCCTGCTGTCGGGCATGACCATGTTGTCCTACTCGGAAGACCCTGTGGCTGCGGCCAAGGTCTGCGAGGCCTATGCCAAGACGAACGACAAGTTCGTCATCATTGGCGGCGCAATGGGCGACACGGTTCTGGACCAAGCTGGCGTCAAAGCCGTTGCTTCCATGCCGTCGCGCGAAGAGCTTATCGCTCAGATCGTGTCTTGCATTGGCGCACCGGGTTCGGCGATTGCTGGGGCCATTGGCGCGCCTGCTTCGAACATCGCGAGCATCTTGTCGACCATCGAAGAAAAAGCAGCCGCTTGATCTTCGACTCGCGTGGGGTTGACCCCTCACCTCGTTGGAACCATCTTAACTGAACGGAACATGAAATGTCTGATCTGAACAAATTGGCCGAACAAATCGTTGGCCTGACCCTCTTGCAAGCGCAAGAACTGAAAACCATCCTGAAAGACACCTACGGCATCGAGCCGGCAGCTGGTGGCGCAGTGATGATGGCTGGCCCGGCTGCTGCTGCAGCTGCTCCGGCTGAAGAGCAAACCGAGTTTGACGTTGTTCTGACCGATGCCGGCCCGAACAAAATCAACGTCATCAAAGAAGTCCGCACCATCACCGGTCTGGGCCTGAAAGAAGCCAAAGACCTCGTTGAGGCCGGCGGCAAAGTCAAAGAAGCAGTTGGCAAAGCCGACGCTGAAGGCTTCAAGAAAACCCTGGAAGCCGCTGGCGCCAAGGTTGAACTGAAGTAATCCTGCACCGGGGTTTGCCTCGGTTGTGATTATTGGCTGGGTCGGGGGTATCCCCCGGCCCAGCTTATCGCGTCTTGGAACCTGCTTTTGCGAAAGCATGTTCTTGGGTGCGATAAGGTTCGGGAGCCACCCTAAGGGACGGGTGGCATGAATAGAACCTATCCCCTCTCGCCAATCGGCACGCCTTCCGTGGCCCGACGGAATGCAGGCCGGCGAAATTGAAAGGTTACGACGCACATGGCGCAAGCTTACGTTGGCCAGAAACGAATCCGCCGTTATTTCGGCAAGATCCGTGAAGTTCTGGAAATGCCGAACCTGATCGAGGTTCAAAAATCTTCCTATGATCTGTTCCTGCGCTCTGGCGACAGTGACAAGCCGCTGGACGGCGAAGGCATCCAGGGCACGTTCCAATCGGTGTTCCCGATCAAGGACTTCAACGAAACCGCCGTGCTTGAATTCGTCAAGTATGAGCTGGAAAAGCCGAAATACGACGTGGACGAGTGCCAGTCGCGTGACATGACCTATGCGGCACCCCTGAAGGTGACGCTGCGTCTGATCGTGTTTGATGTCGATGAAACCACCGGGGCCCGGTCGGTCAAGGACATCAAGGAACAAGACGTTTACATGGGCGACATGCCCCTGATGACCTCGAACGGCACCTTCGTGGTGAACGGCACCGAGCGCGTGATCGTGTCGCAGATGCACCGCTCTCCGGGCGTGTTCTTTGACCACGACAAGGGCAAGACGCACTCGTCGGGCAAGCTGCTGTTTGCCTGCCGGATCATCCCGTATCGCGGCTCTTGGCTGGATTTCGAGTTTGACGCGAAAGACATCGTGTTCGCGCGCATCGACCGTCGCCGCAAACTGCCCGTCACCACGCTGCTGTATGCGCTGGGGATGGATCAGGAAGGCATCATGGATGCCTACTATCAGACCGTGATGTTCAAGCATCAGAAGAACAAAGGTTGGGTCACCAAGTTCTTCCCCGACCGTATCCGCGGCACCCGTCCGACGTATGATATCGTCGATGCGGCAACCGGTGACGTGATTTGCAAAGCGGGCGAGAAGATGACGCCGCGCATGGCAAATGATCTGGTCAAGGCTGGCAAGGTCACCGACCTGCTGGTGCCCTATGATCACATCATTGGCCGCTATGTCAGCAAAGACATCATCAACGAAGAAACCGGCGAGATCTGGGTCGAAGCTGGCGACGAACTGACGATGGAATACGACCGCGACGGCGAGCCGAAGGGTGGTTCGCTCAAGCTGCTGCTCGACCAAGGCATCACCGACATTCCGGTGCTGGACATCGACAACGTCAACGTCGGCCCCTACATGCGCAACACCATGGCCGCCGACAAGAACATGGGCCGTGACACCGCGCTTATGGACATCTACCGCGTCATGCGCCCCGGCGAGCCGCCGACCGTTGAAGCGGCAAGCCAACTGTTCGACACGTTGTTCTTCGATAGCGAGCGTTATGATCTCTCGGCTGTTGGCCGGGTGAAAATGAACATGCGTCTGGATCTGGGCCGCCCGGATACCCAGCGCACGCTTGACCGTGCCGATATCGTTGCCTGTATCAAAGCCCTCACCGAATTGCGTGATGGCAAGGGCGAGATTGACGACATCGACCACCTCGGCAACCGCCGGGTGCGCTCGGTTGGCGAATTGATGGAGAACCAATACCGCGTTGGTCTGTTGCGCATGGAGCGCGCGATCAAAGAGCGTATGTCCTCGGTCGAAATCGACACGATCATGCCGCAAGACCTGATCAACGCCAAACCCGCAGCGGCTGCGGTGCGTGAATTCTTCGGCAGCAGCCAGCTGTCGCAGTTCATGGACCAAACCAACCCGCTGTCGGAAGTCACCCACAAGCGCCGTCTTTCGGCACTGGGGCCAGGCGGTTTGACCCGCGAACGTGCAGGCTTTGAAGTGCGCGACGTTCACCCGACCCACTATGGCCGGATGTGCCCGATTGAAACGCCAGAAGGTCAGAACATCGGCCTGATCAACTCATTGGCGACCTTTGCGCGTGTGAACAAGTATGGCTTCATCGAGACGCCATACCGCAAAGTGATCGACAACAAGGTGACGGATGAAGTCGTCTACATGTCGGCCACCGAGGAAATGCGCCACACGGTTGCGCAAGCAAACGCCGCGCAAGACGCTGAAGGCCGCTTCACCGACGATCTGATTTCGTCGCGTAAAGCTGGTGACTTCATGCTGAACCCGCCGGAAGCCATCGACCTGATCGACGTGTCGCCGAAACAGTTGGTTTCGGTCGCGGCATCGCTGATCCCGTTCCTTGAGAATGACGACGCTAACCGCGCCTTGATGGGCTCGAACATGCAACGTCAGGCGGTGCCTTTGCTGCAAGCCGATGCGCCGTTCGTGGGCACCGGGATTGAAGCCGTGGTTGCGCGCGACTCGGGTGCGGCCATCATGGCCCGCCGCGCTGGCGTGATCGACCAAGTGGACGCAACGCGTATCGTTGTGCGCGCCACTGAGATGCTGGAACCCGGAGAGCCGGGCGTGGATATCTACCGTCTGCGCAAGTTCAAACGCTCGAACCAATCGTCCTGCATCAACCAGCGTCCGCTGGTGAAGGTGGGCGACACCGTTCTGCGCACCGAAGTCATCGCTGACGGCCCCTGCACCGACTTGGGCGAACTGGCCTTGGGCCGGAACGTCGTCGTGGCGTTCATGCCGTGGAATGGCTACAACTATGAAGACTCGATCCTGATTTCGGAACGCATTCTGAAAGACGACGTGTTCACCTCGATCCACATCGAAGAATACGAAGTCGCGGCGCGCGATACGAAACTGGGGCCAGAGGAAATCACCCGCGATATCCCGAACGTCGGCGAGGAAGCCCTGCGCAACCTTGACGAAGCGGGCATCGTGTATATCGGCGCTGACGTGCTGCCGGGCGATATTCTGGTCGGCAAGATCACCCCCAAAGGTGAATCGCCGATGACCCCGGAAGAAAAACTGCTGCGCGCTATCTTCGGCGAAAAAGCGTCCGACGTCCGCGATACCTCGCTGCGTCTGCCGCCGGGTGCGTTCGGCACCATCGTCGAAGTGCGGGTGTTCAACCGTCACGGCGTTGATAAAGACGAACGCGCGCTGCAGATCGAGCGTGAAGAAGTCGAACGTCTGGCACGCGACCGCGACGACGAACTCGCGATCCTGGAGCGGAACATCTACTCGCGCCTGAAAACCCTGATCACCGGCAAAGTCGCCGTGAAGGGGCCGAAAGGCATCAAGGCGGGCTCGACCATCGACGCTGAACTCTTGGGCACCTTGTCCAAAGGTCAGTGGTGGCAGTTGGCGCTGGAAGGCGAGTCTGACGCGAAAGACGTCGAAGCCCTGCACGACCAGTTCGAAGCGCAAAAGCGCGCCCTCGACAACCGGTTCGACGACAAGGTTGAAAAGGTCCGTCGCGGTGACGATCTGCCTCCGGGCGTGATGAAGATGGTCAAAGTGTTCGTCGCGGTGAAGCGCAAGCTGCAACCGGGCGACAAGATGGCGGGTCGTCACGGCAACAAAGGCGTGGTTTCCAAGGTTGTTCCCGTGGAAGACATGCCGTTCCTGGCAGATGGCACCGCTGTTGACCTCGTTCTGAACCCGCTCGGCGTGCCGTCGCGGATGAACGTGGGCCAGATCCTTGAGACGCATATGGGCTGGGCCGCGCGTGGCCTTGGCATCCGCATCGACGACGCTCTGAAAGAGTATCGCCGCTCGGGTGACATGACCCCGGTGCGCGACGCTGTGCGCTACGCTTATGGCGACGACACCTACGAGTCCGAGTTTGCCGACCGGTCCGAGGCCGATTTCCTCGAACTGGCGGGCAACGTGACCAAAGGTGTGCCGATTGCATCGCCGGTGTTCGACGGTGCGAAAGAATCTGACGTGAACGACGCGCTGACTCGCGCCGGGTTCGATACGTCGGGTCAGTCGGTGGTGTTCGATGGCCGTTCGGGCGAGCAATTCGCGCGGAAAGTCACCGTGGGCGTCAAGTATATGCTGAAACTTCACCACTTGGTGGATGACAAGCTGCACGCACGCTCGACCGGGCCTTACAGCCTTGTCACGCAGCAGCCGTTGGGCGGTAAAGCCCAGTTCGGTGGCCAGCGTCTGGGTGAGATGGAGGTCTGGGCACTGGAGGCTTACGGCGCCGCTTACACCTTGCAGGAAATGCTGACGGTGAAATCGGATGACGTTGCAGGCCGCACCAAGGTCTATGAGTCGATCGTCAAGGGCGAAGACAACTTCGAGGCTGGCGTGCCAGAATCGTTCAACGTTCTCGTCAAAGAGGTCCGCGGTTTGGGCCTCAACATGGAACTCCTGGATGCGGAGGAAGAATAGGTAGCCGAAATTCGCGCGAATTTCGGGAACGATTTTCGCGCGAAAATCGACTGCCTTTCCCCCGCAACCCACATTCTTAGGAATTGAAATGAACCAGGAACTCTCGACCAACCCGTTCAACCCGGTTGCGCCCGTCAAGACGTTTGATGAGATCAAGATCAGCTTGGCCTCGCCGGAACGTATTCTGTCGTGGTCTTTCGGCGAGATCAAAAAGCCCGAAACCATCAACTACCGCACGTTCAAGCCCGAGCGTGACGGTCTGTTCTGCGCGCGTATCTTTGGCCCGATCAAGGATTACGAATGCCTGTGCGGCAAATACAAGCGCATGAAATATCGCGGCGTTGTCTGCGAAAAATGCGGCGTTGAAGTCACGCTGCAAAAAGTCCGCCGCGAGCGGATGGGTCACATCGAACTGGCCTCGCCGGTTGCGCACATCTGGTTTTTGAAATCGCTGCCAAGCCGCATCGGCCTGATGCTGGACATGACTTTGCGGGATCTGGAACGCGTTCTGTATTTCGAAAACTACGTCGTGATCGAACCGGGTCTGACCGACCTGACCTATCAGCAGCAGTTGACCGAGGAAGAATATCTCGACGCGCAAGACCAGTATGGCGCTGACGCTTTCACCGCCAACATCGGCGCGGAAGCGATCCGCGAAATGCTGGCCGCGATTGATCTTGAAACCACGGCTGAACAACTCCGCGCTGACCTCAAAGAGGCCACTGGTGAGCTGAAGCCGAAGAAGATCATCAAGCGTCTGAAGATCGTGGAGTCGTTCCTCGAATCCGGCAACCGCCCGGAATGGATGGTGCTGACCGTGCTTCCGGTCATCCCGCCGGAACTGCGTCCGCTGGTGCCCTTGGATGGTGGTCGTTTTGCGACCTCTGACCTGAACGACCTTTATCGTCGCGTCATCAACCGTAACAACCGTCTGAAGCGCCTGATCGAATTGCGCGCGCCCGATATCATCGTGCGCAACGAAAAGCGCATGTTGCAAGAAGCGGTTGATGCGCTGTTCGACAACGGCCGTCGTGGCCGTGTCATCACCGGCACCAACAAGCGTCCGCTGAAGTCGCTGTCCGACATGCTGAAAGGCAAACAGGGCCGCTTCCGTCAGAACTTGCTCGGCAAGCGCGTCGACTTCTCGGGTCGTTCGGTTATCGTGACCGGCCCGGAACTCAAGCTGCACCAGTGCGGCCTGCCGAAGAAGATGGCTTTGGAGCTGTTCAAGCCGTTCATCTATTCGCGTCTGGAGGCCAAAGGGCTTTCCAGCACCGTGAAACAGGCGAAAAAGCTGGTCGAAAAAGAGCGTCCCGAGGTTTGGGATATCCTGGATGAGGTGATCCGCGAACACCCGGTTCTGCTGAACCGCGCGCCGACGCTGCACCGCTTGGGGATTCAGGCGTTTGAACCGATCCTGATCGAAGGTAAGGCTATTCAGCTGCACCCGCTGGTCTGCTCGGCGTTCAACGCTGACTTTGACGGCGACCAGATGGCTGTGCACGTGCCGCTTTCGCTGGAAGCCCAGTTGGAAGCCCGCGTGTTGATGATGTCCACCAACAACGTTCTGTCGCCCGCCAACGGCGCACCGATCATTGTTCCGTCGCAAGATATGGTGCTCGGCCTCTATTACACCACCATGAACCGCAAGGGCATGGTTGGCGAAGGCATGATCTTCACCGACATTGATGAAGTCGAACACGCGCTTGCCGCGGGTTCGGTGCATCTGCACGCCAGCATCCAAGGCCGTCTGCGTCAGGTTGACGAGCATGGCAATATCGTCTGGAAGCGGTTTGACACCACCCCCGGCCGTCTGCGTCTGGGCAACCTGCTGCCGCTGAACGCGAAAGCACCGTTCGATCTGGTGAACCGTCTGCTGCGGAAAAAAGACGTGCAAACCGTCATCGACACTGTCTATCGCTACTGCGGTCAGAAAGAATCGGTGATCTTCTGCGACCAGATCATGGGCCTCGGCTTCCGTGAGGCGTTCAAGGCCGGCATCTCGTTTGGTAAAGACGACATGCTGATCCCGGACACCAAATGGCCGATCGTCAACGAAGTCCGCGATCAGGTGAAAGAGTTCGAACAGCAGTATATGGACGGCCTGATCACGCAGGGCGAGAAGTATAACAAGGTTGTCGATGCCTGGTCGAAGTGCTCGGACAAGGTTGCGGCCGACATGATGGCCTCGATTTCGGCGGTGCATTATGACTCGTTGGGCGCTGAAAAAGAGCCGAACTCGGTCTATATGATGTCGCACTCGGGTGCGCGGGGTTCGCCCGCGCAGATGAAGCAGTTGGGCGGTATGCGTGGTCTGATGGCCAAACCGTCGGGCGAGATCATCGAGACGCCGATCATCTCGAACTTTAAAGAAGGTCTGACGGTTCTCGAATACTTCAACTCGACCCACGGCGCCCGTAAAGGCCTCGCGGACACCGCGTTGAAGACCGCGAACTCGGGCTATCTGACCCGTCGTCTGGTCGATGTTGCGCAGGATTGCATCGTGCGTTCGCATGATTGCGGCACCGATCGCGGCATCACCGCTGACGTGGCTGTGAACGATGGTGAAGTGGTGCAAAGCTTGGCCGAGCGCGTGCTGGGCCGGGTGGCTGCCGACGATATCGTCGTGCCGTTGACTGGCGAAGTGCTGGTGGCGCGCGGCGAGTTGATCGACGAGCGTCGTGCCGATGCGATCCACAATGCAGGCGTGGCTTCGGCCCGTATCCGTTCGCCGCTGACCTGTGACGCTGAAGAAGGCGTTTGCGCAATGTGCTACGGTCGTGACCTTGCACGCGGCACGCTGGTTAACCAAGGCGAAGCTGTCGGCATCATCGCCGCGCAGTCGATTGGCGAGCCGGGCACTCAGTTGACGATGCGGACGTTCCACATCGGCGGCATTGCGCAGGGTGGCCAACAGTCGTTCCTCGAAGCCAGCCAAGAGGGCAAGATCGAGTTCCGCAACGCCAACCTGCTGTCCAACGTCAACGGCGAGCAGATCGTGATCGGCCGCAACATGTCGATTGCGATTGTGGACGAAGCGGGCCAGGACCGCGCCGTGCACAAGCTGACCTATGGCGCGAAACTGCACGCCAAAGACGGCACCATGGTAAAACGTGGCACCAAACTGTTCGAATGGGACCCCTACACCTTGCCGATCATCGCCGAAAAGGCGGGGGTTGCACGGTTCAAGGATCTGATCGCGGGCATCTCGGTGCGCGAAGATACCGATGATGCGACAGGCATGACACAGAAGATCGTGTCCGACTGGCGCTCGGCCCCGAAAGGTGGCGATCTGAAGCCCGAAGTCATCGTGATGGACCCGGCTACCGGTGAACCTGTGCGCAATGACGGCGGCCATCCGATCAGCTATCCGATGTCGGTGGATGCGGTTCTGTCGGTCGAAGACGGCCAGGAACTGGTGCCGGGTGACGTTGTGGCGCGTATTCCGCGCGAAGGCGCCAAGACCAAGGACATCACCGGGGGTCTTCCCCGCGTGGCCGAATTGTTCGAAGCCCGTCGTCCGAAAGACCACGCGATCATCGCCGAAGCCGATGGCTATGTGCGCTTTGGCAAAGACTACAAGAACAAGCGCCGCATCACGGTCGAGCCGGTCGATGAAACCTTGCAGCCGCAGGAATACATGATCCCGAAAGGGAAGCATATTCCGGTGCAGGAAGGCGACTTCGTCCAGAAGGGCGACTACATCATGGACGGCAACCCCGCGCCGCATGACATCCTGCGTATCTTGGGTGTCGAAGCGCTGGCGAACTACATGATCGACGAAGTGCAGGACGTCTATCGCTTGCAGGGTGTGAAGATCAACGACAAGCACATCGAGGTGATCGTTCGCCAGATGCTGCAGAAGTTTGAGATCCTCGACTCGGGCGAGACCACGCTGCTGAAGGGCGAAAACGTCGATAAGCACGAGCTTGACGAGGCCAACGACAAAGCTGCGTCGCATGGGATGCGTCTGGCTACTGCTGAACCGATCCTTCTGGGGATCACCAAGGCGTCGCTGCAAACCCGCAGCTTCATCTCGGCGGCGTCGTTCCAGGAAACCACGCGGGTGCTCACCGAGGCTTCGGTGCAGGGCAAGCGCGACAAACTGGTCGGCCTGAAAGAGAACGTCATCGTCGGTCGCCTGATCCCGGCAGGCACCGGCGGGGCAACCCGTGTGGTGAAAGCCGTGGCAGCCGACCGCGATACGGTTGTGATCGACGCACGCCGCTCGGAAGCCGAAGTTGCCGCCGCTCTGGCAGCCCCGGCCCCGGCAGCCTTCGCCGCAGACAGCCGCGACGAGTGATCGTCTGACAAGACATGCAAAGGCCCCCCGGGAAACCGGGGGGCCTTTTGCGTTTTGGGGGTGGAGGGGAGACAGGAAGTGCGCTCGGGTCGTGGAGGAACGGCTGTCGATTTGATCCTTAACTAACGGTCACGCCTCTCGCGGGTTCACAAGAGACATGAGTTCGGTAAATGAGGCCGCCAGAGGTTGAATACTCTCGCTTAGATCAGAGTTTGTCACATCAAAGTAAACAATTCCATTTGCTTCGCCTCGGCGGAAATCAAATGCGATTGCTTCTCCGGCACCATTACTTCCGATTACAATAAGTCCCGGAAAGAACGTCGCAAACGTGCCTGCGCGCATAGTTTCTGCGACGAATGCCGCATCATCCAAAACCAGATTTAGCGGATCAATCGAAAGCGGCCCCTCGCCTCCATTGCTCATGCTCAGGAATGACAGGTAGTCATCAGGCAGGGAATTTCCTGATGCCGCCATCAGATCATCAAGTTCAGTTGGCGCAGCGCCTATTTGGACATGCCAGTCTTTGTCTTTAAACATCAGGCCCCTCTCATTGCAACATACCTACGTTCCGGCACATTAACTCATCGCAGCAACGGCAAACACATTCGAATTGATGGCCCAAGTCGCCGCAACGTATCATGTTCTCGCGGCCAGTTTGCGCAACCATAAGGTTACTTGCTTTTGTATTTTCGCAGCGTTTCGCCACGCTATGCATGTCGTGCCACCTCCGCCCACCGCAAACTGCGCCAGCACGGATCACGTCCAGCGCGTTGGCGTTCGGCGTGAAGCCGCGCGGGCGATTTCCGCCACCGCATCACATACAGCGCCGCAGGCACTGGAAACCGTGCCGCGAAACTGCCAGATTGCTTCCCGTGACACAGGTTTGGCGCATCATGGCTGGCGTTTTGGGCCGTCTCAATCCGTGGATTGCGGCGTTGCTGCTGATTGGCCTGCTGCAAGACCCGCAAGTGGCGCTGCAAATCCGCTCTGCGCCGCAGGTCAGCGTCCAGCCTGTGGCGCTGCTTGCAACCACGCCGAAATTCGCGCTGGCCAAGCCCGCCACCCCGGAAACCCGCGCGCGGCTGTTGCCGCTGCTCGATGCGGGCAACGCGGCTTTGGTCCGGCCTGCGTCTGCGTTTCAACGGCTACCAAGTGTGACGCTGCCGCCGCTGCCGCAGCAGTCCAGATGGCACGGCCCGCAGGCGCGTGGCCCGCCTAACCCCCTTGCGCACCGTCTGATCTGATCCGCACAGGTGGGCCTTGGCCTGCCTGTGCGCTGACATGTAACGCAAGGAAAACACATGAATACTCCAACGACGCCGGCACCAGATGCCGCGCAGCAAACGCGGGCCCCGGACCTGCCTGACCAAAGCGGGCTGCAAATTCTGATCAACTGGGTCGTGTTGACCCTCGGTTTGGGCGGTGTCGCAGCCCTTGGCGCTGTCCTGCCGGAATTTTTGTGAGGTGATGATGAAAAGCAATGGCCTGAAACTGACCATCGCCGCGCTGATTGCGCTGGCGATCCTTGGCGGTGATTTCATCTCCTCGCTGACCCTCTAAACCGGGCAGGGCGCAGGCACCCCACACCTGCGCCCTGCGACACCACCACGCCCTGCAATTTCACATTGGCCCAAATATCCCCCGCGGAGCGTCCCCCTGGGCGCAAAGCGTGCCGCTGCAAAACCAGTGGGGCAGCGCCGCGCAACCGAAGGGGGCAAAACCAGCATCCCCGGTGAAATCCTTAACAAACCCTTAAATCGACCACTCTATGCCATTGATTAAAAACAACAAATTTTGGTCCCGAGTTGGGACCGCACCAATGTATGCCAACAATGCAACCCTTTCGCCTGCGCCAAACCCCTGCTACCCCTGCCTGCGGGGGAACAGATGGCCATTTCAGACAACCTGCGCGGCGCGCTTTACATGAACCTGTCGATGTTCGCCTTCACGGTGAATGACGCGATCATGAAATCGCTGACCCAGCACCTGCCACTTTACCAAACCATCGCCCTGCGTGGGCTGGTGGCGGTGCTTGGCCTGATCCTGCTCGCCCGTGCCACCGGAGGCTTGCGCCTGCCCGCCGCCCGCCACGACCGCGCCTTGATCGGTCTGCGCTCGGTGGTGGATGTGGCGGCGACCATCCTGTTTCTGACCGCGCTGAAACACATGCCGCTGGCGACGCTTTCCGCCGTGATGCAAGTCACCCCCCTCGCCGTCACCCTCGCCGCAGCGCTGTATTACAAAGACCGGATCGGCTGGCGGCGGATGCTGGCGATTTTCATCGGGTTTCTGGGCGTGATGCTGATCATCCGTCCGGGGATGGAGGGGTTTACGATCTGGTCGGTGCTGGGTCTGGGTTCCGTTGCCACCGTTGTCGTCCGCGATCTGTCGGTGCGCCGGCTTAGCAGCAGCGTGCCGTCGCTGGTGGTGGCGCTTGGGGCGGCGTCTTGCGTGCTGGTGATGGGGCTGGTCGGATCGGGCATCGAGGGTTGGCAGGCGATCACGCCGTTTCAGATCCTGCAAGTGCTGGGGGCGGGTTGCATGGTGATCGTCGGCTATATCTGCTCGGTCAGCGCGATGCGGATCGGCGATATCGGCTTTATTGCCCCGTTCCGCTACATGTCGCTGCTTTGGGCGATCATCCTTGGTTGGGTGTTTTTCGCGACCTTCCCCGACACCTACGCGCTGATCGGCGCGGCGATTGTGGTGGCGACCGGCATCTACACCTTGCTGCGCGAGCGAAAACTGCGCCAACTGGCCCGCGCCACCGCCTGACAGTTTGCAAGGCCGCAGGCTCTGGCCTATAGACTCGGCCAAACCGCAGGCCTTCAAGGTCAGGAACCCGATGACCCGTATTTCCGTAGTGATCCCCGCCAAGAATGAGGCCGAAAACATCGTCGGCCTTGTCGAAGGCATTGACCTTGCCTTGGCCGCACTCGCGCCGTTTGAGATCATCGTCGTGGACGATTGTTCGACCGATAATTCGGTGGCCGTGTTGCAGGCGCGTGCGCAGACCATGCCGCATCTGCGGATCGTGCGGCATGACCGCTCGGGTGGGCAATCGGCGGCGGTGCATTCGGGGGTGAAGGCTGCAACCGCCCCAGTGATCTGCACGCTGGACGGCGACGGGCAAAACCCGCCCGAGGAATTGCCGAAGCTGGTGGCACCCATTCTGAACGACACCACAGGCCGGATCGGTCTGGTGGCTGGGCAACGCGTGGGGCGGCAGGACACTTGGTCAAAGAAATGGGCGTCGAAATTTGCCAACGGCATTCGCGGCTGGATGTTGCAGGACGGCACGCGGGACACCGGCTGCGGGCTGAAGGCCTTCCGGCGTGAGGGGTTTCTGGACCTGCCGTATTTCGACCATATGCACCGCTATTTGCCCGCTTTGTTCAATCGTGATGGCTGGCAGGTGGCGCATGTTGACGTGTCGCACCGCGCGCGCGGGGCGGGGCGGTCGAACTATTCCAACATCCAGCGGGCTTTGGTGGGGGTGGTTGATCTGTTCGGCGTGGCGTGGCTGTTACGGCGCAAGAAAAAAGCGCGCGTGATCGGTGACAGCAAATGATGCACGATCTGCTGACGAAACTGGGCGCAAGCTCGGCCTCGGATATCATCTGGCTGACCGTTGGGCTGCTGGGGCAGTTGATGTTCACTGGCCGCTTTATCGTGCAATGGATTGCGTCCGAGCGGGCGGGCAAATCTGTGATGCCCGTGGCGTTCTGGTATTTCTCGATCATCGGCGGGCTGATTGTGCTGGCGTATGGCATCCACAAGCTGGATCTGGTGATCATCCTTGGCCAGTTGCCGGGGGTGGTGGTGTATAGCCGCAACCTTTGGCTGATCCACAAGGGCCGCGATGGTCAGCCCGAGTAAAATCGAATGGTTCCGCCCAGCGGCTTTGATCGTCGGGGTGATCACGCTGCTGCGCTGGCTGCTGCTGGGGTTTGACCGCACCGACCTTTACGTGGACGAGTCGCAATACTGGCTTTGGGGTCAGCATTTCGCCTTTGGATACTACTCGAAGCCGCCGCTGATCGGCTGGCTGATCGGGGCTGTCACGACGCTGGCGGGCAGCGACAGCACCTTCTGGGTGCGGATGCCGGGGGCGTTTTTGCATGGCGCGACGGCGCTGATCCTTGGCGCGTGGGCGGCACGGCTTTACGGTGCGCGCGCGGCGATATTGACCGCCGCCGCCTATGCCACAGCACCCTTTGCAGCACTTGGCAGTTTGCTGATTTCCACCGATACCGTGATGGCGCCGTTCTTTGCGGCAGCACTTTACGCGCATCACCGCCTGGCCGAGACCCGCGCCGCGCGTTACGCGCTCTATGCGGGGGCGGCGATTGGCGCGGCGTTCATGGCGAAATATGCCGCGATCTATTTCCTGATCGGGGTGGCGCTTGCCGCCATCAGACCCGAAGGCCGGATCGGTTGGAAGAACGCCGCGCTGCTGCTGCTGGCCTTTGGCGTGGTGATTTCGGGCAACCTGATCTGGAACGTCGCACATCAGTTTACCACGCTGTCGCACACCGTTGATAACGTCGGCTGGGTGCGGCAGGACAACCCGCTCGCTGCGCTAAATTTCGCCGGTGCGGCGGAGTTTATCGTCAGCCAATGCGCCGTCACCGGCCCGGTGATCTTTGCCGCGCTGATGCTGGCGATCCGCAAACTTCCCGTTCAAGCCGCTTTCGTGATCCCGCCGCTGCTGGTGGTGACGGTGCAGGCTTTGCTGGGCACGGCGCAGGCGAATTGGGCGGTGGCGGCGTATTTTGCGGGCATTCCGCTGGCGATGGGCCTGCTGCAAGACCGCCCGCGCTGGCTGACCGCATCCTTTGCGATCAACGCGGTGTTCTGCATTGCGCTGCCGCTGCTAACCATTTTCACCGGCCTGCACTGGCAGGGCGCGCCGCTGATCGAGCGGCAGTTGGGCCGTGCCGCGATGAGCCGTCAGATCATCGCCATCGCCCATGCGCAGGGCAATCCGCCGATCCTCGCTGACAACCGCTCGGTCTTGGCCGATCTGTTCTACACCGGGCAGGCCGAGGGGCTGCGCTATTACGCGCCGCGCCCGCAGGGTCGGCCTGACAACCACTATGAGCAAAGCTATCCCCTGCCCAAAGGGCTGACCGGGCCGCTGCTGTGGATCACCAAAACCGCCCCCGCCTGCGCCACGGCGAGCTTTCCGCTGGACCCAACCGGCGGGGCCTATCGCAAATCCGGGCTGGCGGCTTACCTTGTGCCTGCGGAATGTGCCGATGCCCAGCAATAGAACCATCGCCCTTTTGATCGGCCTGATTGGCCTGACGCTGCTGATCTTTGGCCTGTGGCCGAGGATTGATCTGGCGGTGTCGGGCTACTTCCACGATGCCACCGGCTTTCCGATCCGGCAGAACGCGGTGGTCGAGTTCATCCGCAACCAGATCTGGAATGGCACGCTGGTGATGACCTTTGTCGCGGCGGTTCTGCTTGCGATGTCTTATTGGCGCAAAACCGATGGCTGGTTCTGGGGCTATATTCTGGCGGTGTTCGTGGCAGGGCCGGGGCTGGTGGTGAACCAGGGCTTCAAAGCCTTCTGGGGCCGGGCGCGCCCGACGCAAGTCACCGAGTTTGGCGGCGAGGCGCATTTCAGCGCCGCGTGGCAGATCAGCGACCAATGCACCAAGAACTGCTCGTTCGTCTCGGGTGAGGGCGCGGGCACCACGGCGCTGACCATCGCGCTGCTGTTGATCCTGTATCGGTTTCGGCACCGGCTTGCGCCGTGGCTTTATCGGGCGGGGCAGGGGCTGGCGCTGCTGATGCTGGCCTTTGTGGCATGGCAGCGCGTGGCGGCGGGTGGGCATTTCACCTCGGACGTGCTGCTGTCGATCCTGATGGTCAGCCTGATCGCTGCCGTGCTGGCGCGGCTGATGCTGCCCCGCGCCACCGCCAGCCGCTAAGCCTGCGGCTGTTGACATCCCAACCGACTCTGTCTATCAGCCGCGCTATCCAAGGCTCCCTCTCTCTATGGGGCCTGAAGATTCTATAGCTTGATGTGGTCATGATCCGGGCCTTGCGCCTCGATCCTCTGGAATTCCACCGCAACGCCCCTTCCGGGTGTCGTTTGCGGTTTTATCTTTTTGTGATCTGCACAGAAAGACGTCGAGAAGCAGTGTCCCAGCGTTGGGGCGAGTATTGACAGTCCCTAGCATGGGGCAACACGAGGTAGCTGAATGCCGACTATTCAACAGCTTATCCGCAAACCGCGGGAGCCGAACGTCCGCAAGTCCAAGTCGCAGCACTTGGAATCTTGCCCGCAAAAGCGTGGGGTTTGCACCCGCGTTTACACCACCACTCCGAAAAAGCCGAACTCGGCTATGCGGAAAGTCGCCAAAGTGCGTCTGACCAACTCGTTCGAAGTGATCTGCTATATCCCCGGTGAAAAGCACAACCTTCAGGAACACTCTGTGGTTCTGATCCGCGGCGGCCGTATCAAAGATTTGCCCGGCGTGCGTTACCACATCCTTCGCGGTGTTCTCGATACGCAGGGCGTCAAAGAGCGTCGCCAGCGTCGTTCGAAATACGGCGCTAAGCGTCCGAAGTGAGGAGATAGAATATGTCACGTCGTCACGCCGCTGAAAAACGCGAGATTCTGCCCGATGCCAAGTATGGCGACCGGGTTCTGACCAAATTCATGAACAACCTGATGCTCGACGGCAAAAAGTCCGTCGCGGAATCGATTGTTTACGGCGCACTGGATCGGGTTCAGACCCGTCTGAAGCGTCAGCCGATCGAGTGCTTCCACGAAGCGCTGGAAAATGTGAAACCCTCCGTCGAAGTGCGTTCGCGCCGCGTCGGTGGTGCAACCTATCAGGTTCCGGTCGATGTGCGCACCGAGCGCCGCGAAGCTCTGGCGATCCGTTGGTTGATCATCGCTGCGCGCAAGCGCAACGAAAACACCATGGAAGAGCGTCTGGCTGCCGAATTGTCGGATGCCGTGAACAACCGTGGTACGGCTGTGAAAAAGCGCGAAGATACCCACAAGATGGCGGATGCGAACAAAGCATTCAGCCACTACCGCTGGTAAGGGGTTATCATGGCACGCGAATATCCGCTGGAACGCTATCGTAACTTCGGCATCATTGCACACATTGATGCCGGCAAGACCACCACGACCGAGCGTATCCTGTATTACACAGGCAAATCGCACAAAATCGGTGAAGTCCATGATGGCGCAGCCACGATGGACTGGATGGAGCAAGAGCAAGAGCGTGGCATCACGATCACTTCGGCTGCCACCACCACGTTCTGGGAACGCACCGTTGATCCGGGTCTTGAGCACGCACGTGCCGACAAGTTCCGTTTCAACATCATCGACACCCCCGGACACGTTGACTTCACCATTGAAGTTGAGCGTTCGTTGGCTGTTCTTGATGGCGCTGTCGTTCTGCTGGACGGCAACGCAGGCGTCGAGCCGCAGACCGAAACCGTTTGGCGTCAGGCCGACCGGTATAAAGTTCCGCGCATCGTTTTCGTCAACAAGATGGACAAAACCGGCGCTGACTTCTTCAACTGTGTCAAGATGATCAAAGACCGCACCGGCGCGAATGCGATGCCGATCGTTCTTCCGATCGGCGCTGAAGACAAGCTGGAAGGCATCATCGACCTCGTGACGATGGAAGAATGGGTTTATCAGGGTGAAGACCTTGGTGCATCCTGGGTCCGTCAACCGATCCGCGCTGATCTGAAAGCTTCGGCTGACGAATGGCGTCTGAACCTGATCGAAAACGCTGTCGGTCAGGACGATGCGGCGATGGAAGCCTATCTTGAAGGCAACGAGCCGGATGCAGACACTCTGCGCGCGCTGATCCGCAAGGGCACGCTGGCGATTGACTTCATCCCGGTGATGGCTGGTTCTGCGTTCAAAAACAAAGGCGTACAGCCGCTGTTGAACGCCGTGATCGACTATCTGCCGAATCCGCTCGACGTGCCGCCCTACATGGGCTTCAAACCCGGCGATGAGACGGAAACCCGCAACATCGCACGTTCGGCGTCCGACGAGCAGCCGTTCTCGGCACTGGCGTTCAAGATCATGAACGACCCCTTCGTGGGCTCGCTCACCTTTACCCGCATCTACTCGGGCACCCTCGCAAAGGGTGACGCGATGCTGAATGCGACCAAAGAGCGTAAAGAGCGCGTTGGCCGTATGATGATGATGCACGCCATCGACCGTGAAGAAATCTCGGAAGCGTTCGCAGGCGACATCATCGCTTTGGGCGGCTTGAAAGAGACGACCACCGGCGACACGCTTTGCGATCCGGCAGCACCCGTTGTTCTTGAAACCATGACCTTCCCGGTCCCGGTGATCGAGATCGCGGTCGAGCCGAAAACCAAAGCCGACCAGGAAAAGATGGGCATCGCTTTGGCCCGTCTGGCTGCTGAAGACCCGTCGTTCCGGGTGGAAACTGACCTCGAGTCGGGTCAGACCATCATGAAGGGCATGGGCGAACTTCACCTCGACATCCTCGTGGACCGTATGCGCCGCGAATTCAAAGTCGAGGCGAACATCGGCGCGCCGCAGGTGGCTTACCGCGAGACCATCTCGCGCGAGCATGAGATCGACTACACGCACAAGAAACAGACCGGTGGTACCGGCCAGTTCGCGCGCGTGAAACTGGTGATCTCGCCGACGGAACCGGGCGAAGGCTATTCGTTCGAAGCCAAGGTTGTGGGTGGTTCGGTGCCGAAGGAATATATCCCCGGCGTTGAAAAAGGCATCAAGTCGGTGATGGACAGCGGTCCGCTCGCAGGCTTCCCGGTGATCGACTTCAAAGTGTCGCTGATCGACGGGGCTTACCATGACGTGGACAGTAGCGTTCTTGCGTTCGAAATCGCGGCACGCGCAGCGATGCGTGAAGGTCTGAAGAAAGCCGGCGCTAAGCTGCTGGAACCGATCATGAAAGTCGAAGTCGTCACCCCGGAAGAATACACCGGCGGCGTCATCGGCGACTTGACCTCGCGTCGGGGCATGATCAACGGCCAGGACAGCCGCGGCAACGCGAACGTCATCGCCGCTATGGTGCCGCTTGCGAACATGTTCGGCTACATCAACACGCTGCGTTCGATGACCTCGGGTCGGGCAACCTTCGCGATGTCCTTCGACCACTACGATGCCGTTCCGCAGAACATCTCGGACGAGATCCAGAAGAAATACGCATAACCGGTGCGGCGGGCTTTTGGCCCGCCCTACCACTCGTAGGGTGGGGTTTTGCCCCACCGCATCCGATCTAATCAGGAGGCCATCATGGCAAAGGCAAAGTTTGAACGGAACAAACCGCACGTCAACATCGGCACGATTGGCCACGTTGACCACGGCAAAACCACTTTGACGGCAGCGATCACCAAATACTTTGGTGAATTCCGCGCCTAC
>NKIU01000001.1:0-486221 GCA_002256245.1 Pseudorhodobacter sp. PARRP1
CTTTACCAGGTCATCGGTAGCGTAGCTTTCACCACATTCCCTGCTGGTCAGATATGCTGCGAGTATCGACGCCGATGCGCCCAAACCGCCCACATATCCCTTCAACTATTCATCAATGTCAAAGAGCGCGGACACAAAACAAACAACACACCCGAACTTCGGGCGTCTTGCCTTGCTGTATCCAGATTTCGTTACGAGCGTTTCATCTCGCTTCCCGTTCCATCCCGTCTGCATCACTGCGTCTGTTCGTCTTCGGTGAGGCGTTATCTAGGGAAAGGTTCCGTCGGCTGCAAGAGAAAAAAACACATCCGCTTTCTTTTTTCTGTCACACTCAACGTTTACAGGGATTTGCCACCGCCGCCGCCCAAGCTTTCAGCGGCCGAAAAAGTGGCGCAGGCGACAGAACCGCTGAAAGTTGCGAATCTGCCGCCCTGATTCTGTCCTGATCAAGCGAATCCCGCCCCTTGATGGGTGATTTGCCCTGCCGAAATTGTCACAGCGATTCCGGTTTTGCCCAGATCGTGCGACTCAATCGCCTCGATATCGCCATCGATCAACACAAGGTCAGCGGCCAGTCCCGCCACCAGCTTGCCGGTCACGCCCTCCATATGCGCAGCCCAGGCCCCACCCGCCGTATAGGCGTAAAGCGCCTCCATCAGGCTGACCCGTTCGTCGGCTGCGCCGTCATAGGCCAACCGCGTCATCGCGGCCTGAAGGCCCCGCATCACCGAAACATCCGTCACCGGCCAATCCGACGCGAAAGCCAAGGGCGCGCCCTGATCGGCGAGCGTCTTCCACAGATAGGCGTCCGGCCAGCGCGCGCGGTCAAACACCGTGTCCATCGTGGACATCGGGAAATCCATCGCCCCCGGCGGATGCGGCGGCTGCACAGATGCCGTGATCCCCAACGCCCCCAACCGGGGAATGTCGGCGCGGTCGATCAGTTCGATATGCTCGATGCGGTGGCGCATGTCGCGCAAACCGTTGGCCATACCCGCTGCCTCATAGCCATCAATCGTCGTGCGCACCGCGCCATCGCCAATCGCGTGCACCGCAATCTGCAAGCCGCGCCGATCAATCTCGGTGCAGATCGCCTTGAAACGCTCGGGCTCGAACAAAGGCTCACCGCGTTCCGTGGTGCCGGGATAGTCGTTCAGCATGAACGCCGTGCGGCTATCGACCACGCCATCCATGAACATCTTCACAAAGCCCGACGACACCCAGTCATCAGCGTATTCCGCAGTCATGGCGGAAGCGCGTTCAAGTTCCGACAGCTCCATATGCGGCTTGAAGTGGAACGGCACCTTGACGCGCGCAGTCAGCCGCCCCTCGTCCTTCATCTCTTTAAGCAGTTGGCAGGTGTAGCGGTTGCCATCCATGTTCACCATGCTGGTGATGCCATGTGCCGCACAATGCGCCAGCCCCGCCGCGATCTTGTCCTTATCCTTGGCGCGCACCGCAGCGCTTGGCCAAGGCTCCGGCTCGCCACCCGTCGCGATGCCCAGCTGCAAATGCGCCTCGCCGCCCAAGGCCAAAATCGGCCCAAACGCCTCAAACTCGCGCAATTCGCCCGAAGCCGTCCCGTCCGAGGCCATCACCACCTCATGCCCATGCGGCATCGCAGCGCCATGCAGCAGGCCCGCGGCAGCCAAGGCGGCGGTATTGGCCCAAACCGTGTGGTGATCGGGTGACATCATCGCAATCGGGCGATCCGCGATCACCCGGTCCAGATCGTGGCGCGTCACAGGCGCATCCAGAATCTCGTATGACGCGCCCTGCGCCATCAACAGCGCATTGGCCGGATACTGCAAAGCATAAGCCTCAAACGCGGCCTTCAGCGCGTCAAAGCCATGCACGCCGCCAATCTGCAACTGCACAAGTTCATTGCCGCCCAACACCAGATGCAGATGGCTCTCGACAAATCCCGGCAACAGGCTGCGCCCACCGGCATCAATCACCCGTGTATCCGGCCCCACCAGCACAGCAATCTCCGCCGCCGTCCCCACCGCGACAATCTTGCCGCCCGCCACCGCAACCGCCTCGGCGCGCGGCTGCGCCTGATCCATCGTCAAGACCTTGGCATTGGTCACAATCATCTCAGCAATCATCTTGGTCATCCTCTCTGCTCAAATATCCCGGGGTGCGGGGCTGGCCACGCTCCCACCGTTCAGCCGCGCCGCGCTGCCACATTTTCAGCCATCACACACAGCATCTCGAACATGATCGAGATCCCCAACCACGCCGTCCCACCACTGGCATCAAACGGCGGCGAGACTTCGACCAGATCGGCCCCCACAATATTCACACCCTTCAACAGCCGCGCCACCTGCAATGCCTGCCACGAATTCGGCCCGCCCACCTCCGGCGTTCCGGTTCCGGGCGCAAAGGTCGGATCGACGAAATCAATGTCATAGGTGATGTAGGTATCACCCTGCCCCACAATATCGCGCGCCTCGGTCATCACATCTTCCACACCCCGCGCATGGAACTCGGCAATCGGGATGATGCGGATGCCATTGGCCGCCGCGAAATCCCAATCCTCGCGCCCGTAAGCCGTGCCGCGAATGCCGATCAGGCAATAGCGTTTGGGGTCAATCAGCCCCTCCTCGACCGCGCGACGGAACGGGGTGCCGTGATTGTAGCGGCTGGTGCCGAAATAGATGTCGTTCAGATCGGTGTGGCTGTCGAACTGGATCATCCCCACGGGGCGCTGCTTCGCCACCGCCCGCAAGATCGGCAGCGAACACAGATGATCGCCCCCCCCGGTCAGCGGCAACACCCCCGCCGCCACGACACGATCATAAAACGCCTCCATCCGCGCAAGGCTATCCGACAAATCCGCCGGGTTTGGCGCCACATCGCCCAGATCGGCACAATTCGCCAACTCGAACGGCGCCACCCATGTCACGCCATTCATCGCCCGGATCATCGTGGACAGATCGCGCAACTGGCGCGGCCCATGGCGTGGCCCCGGCCGGTTCGTGGTGCCGCCATCCCAGGGTGCGCCGATCAGACCTATCTCAACCTCGCCAAAACGCGCATGGTCAAACGGCACATGCGGCAGCCGCATGAAGGTCGGTATCCCTGCGAATCGCGGAAGATCGAAACCCGAGACCGGGGCGAAAAACTCATTCGTGTTGCGGAGTGTCATATACTGCCCCCCCCTTCGGGGCGATTCTTTCCCCCATATGATCAAATCCTTCGGCGCTTGTCAGCCGAACCACGACCCGCATCGCCGTTTCGCGACACCGTCGCCTCCTCAAAGGCTTGACCCGCAGCACGCCTTCGGTCCTTATCGGCGCAACACGCTCTTTTGCGCCCAAGGATTTCGCATGTTTTCCAAGCCAGCCGACCCCGCTGCCCCGCCGACCCGCCCCACGAGCGGCAATATCAGCAGCAACAACCGCTCTATCCTGTCGGCTGATCTGAAGATCACCGGTGACATCACGTCCACCGGCACCATCGAAGTGCTGGGCGAGGTTGAGGGCACGCTCTCGGCGCATGGGCTGTTGATCGGGGGCGAAGGCCGCGTTTCGGGGCAAGTCTCGGCCGAGACGGTCGAGGTCAAGGGCAAGCTTGATGGCCGCGTTGACAGCCAGACCTTTACCCTGCGCGCTGCAGCGCAGGTGGCGGCTGACATCAGCTATACAACGCTGGTGATTGAAAGCGGTGCCCAGATCGAGGGTCGCTTCACCAAAGCCAAGGCCTGAGCCAAACTCAGGGCCTGATCGCCTGCCAATTTTAGCCGAAAGGCGCGCAAGCTTTGCGCGCCTTTTGCATGTCAACGGTTGGGTGGGATCGCATAGGTCAAGCTGGCCCGTGCCACCGGCTCTGCCATGCCTTGCGAAAACAGCATCACATCCCCCACCGCCAAACTGCGCCCCAACTTCAGCACCCGCGCCTCGGCCCGCATATCCACCCCGGCCTGCGGCTTGCGCATGAAATCAATGCTGCAATTCGTCGTTACCGCCAGCGCCACAGGGCCAATGCGCGATAGGATCGCCAGATACATCGCCACATCAGCCAGCGCAAAAATCGTAGGGCCCGACACCGTGCCACCGGGGCGCAGATGCCGCTCGGCCACCCGCAAGCGCAGCGTCAGGCCATCGCCATCCGCCCGCTCCACCACAAAATCCGCAGCCACCTGAGCGAAATCACGCGCCAAAAACGCCTGCAACGCCGCCACGTCCATCACAATCATGCTTTCCCCCTGCCCATGCCCCGCCTAGAGTTTCGCCAAAAGCCGGGGGATGCAATGAGCAACGAGATCCTGTTACGCCAAGACGCAGGCGGCATCGCCACGCTGACGCTGAACGCGCCCGCCTCGTTCAACGCGCTTTCCACCGCGATGCTGGTCGCCCTGCAGGGGGAAATCGCCCGCCTGCACAACGACACCAGCGTGCGCGTGGTGGTGCTGAAAGGCGCCGGCAAAGCCTTTTGCGCCGGACACGACCTGCGCGAGATGCAAGCGGCGCGCGCCGCCCCCGACCAAGGCCAAGCGGCGTTCACTGCGCTGTTCGCCCAATGTGCCGAGGTCATGCAGGCCCTGCAAACCCTGCCGCAACCGACGATTGCGCAGGTCCACGGCGTAGCCACCGCCGCAGGCTGCCAACTCGCCGCCTCTTGCGATATGATCACCGCACCAACGGGCACCCGTTTCGGCGTTAACGGCATCAACATCGGCCTGTTTTGCAGCACGCCGATGGTGGCGCTTACCCGCAAAATCCCGCCCGCCGTGGCCTTCGAGATGCTGGCCACCGGCGCCTTCATCGACGCTACCCGCGCCTATGAGATCGGGCTGATCAACCGCCTGACCACCCCCGAAAGCCTTGAGGCCGATACCCAAAGCCTCGCCGAAACCCTCGCCGCCAAGCTTCCTGCAGCCATGCAACTCGGTAAAGCAGCCTTCCGCGACACCCAAACGCTGGATACCGCCGAAGCCTACGCCCGCGCCTCGGCCACTATGGTGGAAAACATCCTGCTGCCCGATACTGATGAAGGCATCAGCGCCTTCTTGGAAAAGCGCAAACCAAACTGGGCATAGGGTGAAACACAGGGCAGCGCCCGACCGCCGGGTGGGCGAGCCACAGTATTTCTAGGCGCTTTATGGTTCAACCAGTCCCCCAGACGTTCTAAGCGGGACAGTGCAGAAGCGCCCGCCCGAGGGGGCGGTCGGGCGCTGCCCGGCGGCGCTAAAGCGCCTTGATTCCGGGCGGGTTGTTTGCCTGTGGGTTGTATTAAAGGAAGCAATCACAGCCTCAATCCGCCGCACGCCGCCGCAGCAACCCCACGCCAATCGCCAATCCACCCAAACCCAGCGCCAGACAGAACCCATAGATCAGCCCCGGCCCGCCCAGATGCAACAACCCCGCCCCCACCGAGGGTGCCGCAGCCGAGGCCAAAATCGGGGCCACTGCCACCGCCCCGGAAATCGTGCCAAAGCCGCGCCGCCCCAGAATATCGACGATCAGCATGGGCCGCAGGATCGACAGCAAACCCGCCCCCGCCCCCTGCAAGGCCGCAAAGCCGAAGATCAGCAGCGGCCACCAGCCCGCACTCAGCAGCGCCACACTTGCGCAAACCACGCCCACCAGCGACCACACCGTTGCCCGCGCATTGCCAATCCGCGCGCCCTGAAACAACAACACCAAGCGCCCCAGAACCTGCGACGGACCAATACAGGCCGCAGCCAGCGTCGCCATCCCTGCCCCTGCACCGCGATCGGCAAACAGCATCAGCACATAGGTCAGCAAGATGCCGTGGTTCAGCCAGATCATGCCAAACACCGCCGCAATCGCCCAGAACGCAGGCCGCCGCACGGCCTCGCGCAACACGCCGGGGGTTGCCTCGGCGGTGATGCCGCCTGCCCGCTCCATCCGGCGCAAGCTGCGCACCGCATGGGCGTTGATCGGCACCGCCAGCAGCATCAGCCCGGCAAAGGCAATCAGCGCGTTTGGCCCGCCCAAGGCGCGGCCCAGCATATCCCCGAGCGGAAACGCCAAAGTGCCTGCAAAGCCCGCAACCAGCGTCACCTTGGTGATCGCACCACGCGCCTCAGCCCCCAAGCGCCGGGTCAGAAACGCAAAGCAGGATTCATAAAGACAACAGGCCTGCGCGACGCCCAGCACCGCCCAGATCGCCCACCAGATCAGCGGCGCGCTCGCCAGCCCCAACCCGGCCACGCCAACCGCCGCAAGGATCGGCGCATAGGTCAGCATCTCGCCACCCCAGCCACGATCCACCCAGCGCCCGGTAAAAGGGGTCAGCGCCGCCATCACCAGAAAGCCCAGCGTCGGCCCAAACGCCAGTTCCGCCACCGACCAACCCGTTGCCGCCTGCAAATCCGGAAGCAGCGCCGGAAAGGCATAATACACCCCGGCGTAGGTCAGCGTCTGCCCCAAGGCCAGCAGCCAAACCGCTGCCGCCTGGCTGGAAAACCAACTCACAACCGATACAATTCCCCGAATTTCGCCTCGAGGTAATCCAGCAGCGGCCCTTCTGTCGGCGCGAACCCACAAGCATGGGCAATGGTGTCGCGCGGAGAACGCAAGCCGCCATGCCGCTGCACATTCTCGCGCAGCCAGCCCACAGCGCCCGAGGTATCGCCCTGCGCCAGTTGCGTATCCAGCCCCGGCACCGCCGCCCGCATCGCCTTGTTGAGACAACCGGCATAGACATTGCCCAAAGTGTAGGTCGGGAAATAGCCAAACAGCCCCACCGACCAATGCACATCCTGCAACACGCCATGGCTGGGCTTGTCCACCACCTGCCCGAAATCGGCGAGGAAGCGGTCGTTCCACGCGGCCTCCAGATCCTCCACCGCCAGATCACCGCGGATCAGCGCGCGTTCCAGATCAAACCGCATCATGATGTGCAGGTTATAGTGGACCTCATCGGCCTCGGTGCGGATGAAGCCGGCATGCACACGGTTTACCGCCCGGTAAAACGCCTCTGGCCCGTCCACATTCAACGGCCCAAAGCGTTCAACCATCTGGCCATAAATCCATCCGGTCATCGCCCGCCCGCGCCCGATCTGGTTCTCGTAAATCCGGCTTTGGCTTTCATGCACCCCCATCGACACACCATGCCCCAGCGGAGTCATGCCGTAGTCGGGGTCAATCGCCAGTTCATAGCTGGAGTGGCCAACCTCGTGGATCGTCGAATACAGGCAGTTGAACGGATCGCTTTCGACCACGCGCGTGGTGATCCGGCTGTCATCACCGCCACCGGACGAGAACGGATGCACCGCCAGATCAATCCGCCCGCGGGTGAAATCATAGCCGAACGCCGTCGCCACATCGCGCGCCAGCCGCAACTGCGCGTCTTGCGCGAAATGCCCCGACAGGCCTGCCGGGGGCGTCGCCGCCAGCACCGCCGCGCGCAACGCCACCAGCCGAGGCCGCATCCGGTCAAACATGCCGCCCAAAGTCTCGGCGCTCGCCCCCGGCTCGTAATCGTCAATCAGCGCGTCATAAAGATCGCCGCCCTCGGCCAAAGCCGCAGCTTCCTGCCGCTTCAGCGCGATGACTTCCCGCAATGTCGGGAGGAAATCGGCAACCTTCTCAGCCGCGCGCGCCCGCGCCCAGATCCCCTGCGAGACGCTGGTCACCCGCGCCAGTTCCTGCGCGAGATCCCCCGGCACCTTGACCGCGCGCTTATAGGCGCGGTCAATCTGATAAAGCTGTGCTGCCGCCGCATCATCCACAGCCTCGGCATCCGCCAACCATTGCGCGATCTGCGGATGGCTGCGGCGCGCGTGCAACACGCCCTCGATCGCCGCCATCTCAACCCCACGCTGATCGGCAGCGCCTTGCGGCATCATGGTTTCCTGATCCCAGCCGGTGCGCTCGGCAATCTTGCCCAAGGCTTCTGTGTCGCGCTGATAGGCCATCAGCTCTGCATAGGCTTGATTGTTCTTCACGCCGTTCCCTCCCGGATCGAACCCGCCACCGGATACATCGACAAATGCCGCGCCCGGATGATCAGCACCCACAGCACCACCGCACCGACCTGATGGGTGATCGCGACATGCGGCTGTGCCGCCGTCAATGCCGTGTAAATCCCCAAGGCCACCTGCGCGAGCAGCATCAGCATCACCGCATGAAACGCCCGCCGCGTCGCAAAATTGCCCGAGGCGCGGCCGCGCAGCCAGACCAGAACGCCGTAGGCAAACAGCCCGTAGCCCCACATGCGGTGGATGAACTGCACCAGACCGGGGTTCTCAAAGAACGCATGCCAGAGGGGCAAGCTGCCGCCCGCGCCATCGGGGACATAGAACGCATCGGCCGGGAAAAACTGCCCGTTCATATCGGGCCATGTTGGAAACGCGCGGCCTGCGTCGATGCCTGCGACCAGCGCGCCCAGCAAAATCTGGATGAACGCCAGATGCATGAGGCCCGTGGCCTTGACCACCAGCTTACGCTCTCCGGCGCGCCGGGCCACCAGCAGATCGGTTTCCGTCCGCCCCAGCAGCAGCGCATACCAGGTGATCAGGCCGAGGATGATGAAGGCGAGGCCCAGATGCGTCGCAAGCCGGTAAGAGGCCACATCCACCATCGCCCCGGTCAGGCCAGAGGATACCATCCACCAGCCGATCGCGCCCTGAAGCCCGCCCAAAGCGCCGATTGCCAGCAGCCGCTTGGTCCAGCGCGGCGGGATTTGGCGTGTCAGCCAGAACCCGACGAACCCAACCGCCCAGACCAGCCCGATCACCCGGCCAAGCTGACGGTGCCCCCATTCCCACCAGAAGATCGACTTGAACTGATCCAAGGTCATGGCCGAATTTTGCAGCATGAATTCGGGGCTGGCTTGATATTTTGCAAACTCCGCCGCCCAATCGGCGGCATTCAGCGGCGGGATCGCCCCCGTCACCGGCTTCCATTCGGTGATCGAAAGGCCCGAGTCGGTCAGCCGGGTCAGGCCGCCCACCGCGATCATCAACGCCACCAGCGCAAAGATCACCAGCAGCCAAGCCCGCACCCCCCGCCGCGCGCCCTTGCCGCGCCCGTCAATCAATCCGCCCTGTTTGGCCGCCACCGCTGGCCCGCCGGAGCCTACTTCCTCAAAAATGCTGCGCTTGGTGGCCATGCCGAACCCCTTGGTTGCTTGGCGCAGACACTAGGCCGCCACCAAAGCCGCTTCAAGGGCTGGACGGGTGGCGAGATGCCGCAAACCGTCACGGCGTTGTGAGCGCGACTCGCCGCCCGCCCTGGGTGGATCAGGAAACGCAATGCGTTTCCCCGCCCATGCGACCCGCATCCGCCAAACCCGGCGATGCCCCCCCCAACAAAGGCCAGTGCCTGCCCCGGCGGGCGAGAAGCGCCCGCCATTGGCGGGGCGGGCGCTGGCCGGTGGCATAGGGCCACCGGCTGGAGCAGGGATGCGGCGCGCGTGGCAAAGGCGATGGTCTTTGCCAAAGCGGGTTGAGGATGGCGCAATAGCCTCGAAATCTACCGCCCTTTCTGCCACGCCTTAAAGTCAGGTAGCTAACCAATCCTCCCACCGCCCGGAATCAAGGCGCGAATGCGCCGCCGGGCAGCGCCCGCCTCCCGGCCCGGCCACGGGCCGGGCGTTCTTCGCGGAAATCCTCCACTGGAGGATTTCTGATCGCTCATCACCCCCCTCGGGCGGGCGCTATTGCAGGCTCTCGCCTAGAACTTCGGGGGGATTTGTTGAGGCATAAAGCGCATAGAAATACTGTGGCTCGCCCACCCGGCGGTCTGGCGCTGCCCTGTGTTGTGGGTGGATTCATCTGTTTGGTTTGATGGCCTCATCGCCCACTGTTCTTAACACGAACCCCAAAAACAGCCGCCCCAAACCCAAGCCTCACTCATCCCCCTGCGCGCGCAGTTTGTAGGCGATCTGGCGCAGCATGCCGTGGAAAGTCTGGACCTCGGCCTTGGTCAGGCCCAGCCGTGACCACATGTTGCGCAGGCTGGCCTTCATGCCGGGAACCTTGGCCTCGGGGAAGAAGAACCCCGCCGCCTCCAGCCGTTCTTCAAAGTGATCGCCCAGCTTTTCCACCTCGATCCCCGAGGCCATCTCGGTGCGCGCCATTTCCATCACGACGCCGTCGGCAGGTTGGGTCTGCCTGCGCCATTCATACCCCATCAGCAGCACGCATTGCGCGAGGTTCAGCGAGGCGAACTCGGGGTTCACCGGCACCGTCACGATGGCGTTGGCCAGCACCACGTCTTCATTCTCCAGCCCCGCGCGCTCGGGGCCAAACAGCACGCCCACCCGCTTGCCCGCAGCCACCAGCGCCCGCGCGTGATCCATCGCGGCCTCGGGGGTATAGACGGGTTTGGTCAATTCGCGCCCGCGCGCGGTGGTGGCAAAGACGAAATCGCAATCGGCAATCGACGCCTGCACATCGGGGAACAGCCCCGCCTGATCCAGCACCCGGCCCGCCCCGCTTGCCAAAGCCACAGCCGCCGAATTCGGCCAACCATCGCGGGGGGCCACGATCCGCATCCGCTCCAGCCCGAAGTTCAGCATCGCGCGGGCGGCAGAGCCGATGTTTTCCCCCATCTGCGGGCGGACCAGAATGAAGGCGGGCGGGATCATGGCACTTCTCCGTCAAAGATGCCGCCTGATACGCCAGCCTGCCTTGCTAGCCAAGGCCAGCTTTCTGCGCTATCAGGGGCCAGTTTCATGCAGGATACCCAGATGGCCGAGCAAGACCGCCCCCAGATCAACCTGATCACCCCGCCCAGTTTCGATCTGGAGACCTTCCCGGACCGTCTTGCGCGCGTGCTCGACAGCGTTGACACCGCCTGCGTCCGGCTGGCGCTTGCCACCAAAGACGAAGACACCATCCAGCGCGCGGCAGACGCCTGCCGTCTTGTCGCCCATGCCCGCGATGTGATCATCGTGATTGAGAACCACCTGCTGATGGTGGACCGGCTTGGCCTTGACGGTGTGCATCTGACCGACGGGGCGCGGCAGGTACGCTATGTCCGCAAGGAGTTGGGCGCGGATGCGGTGATCGGTGCTCATTGCGGCGTCACCCGCCACGAGGGCATGAACGCAGGCGAGGCCGGGGCAGATTACATCGCTTTCGGCCCGGTCGGCGCCACGCCCCTGGGCAACGGCGAAAGCGTCGATTTCGACCTGTTCGAGTGGTGGAGTGCGGTGATCGAAGTGCCGGTGATCGCCGAAGGCGCGCTGACCACGGCTCTGGTCGAGAAATTCGGCCCGGTCACCGACTTTTTCGGAGTGGGCGAGGAAATCTGGGGCGCAGATGATCCTGTCGCGGCTTTGAAGGCCTTGATGGCACCACTGGGCTAGGGCGAAAATTGGGCTAGGGTGAAAAACTGTCCCCGCGGGGACAAATCTCTGTAGGTGGTGGTTTTGTGTTTGCGCACCGCAATAGCTGCCATCGGCATCGGGTATCGTGGTTAATGCCTGACGGATGGTTCCTCGCTGACGGCAAGCGGGTGGCTGGCGCGGATCACCGACTCGCAATAGGCCGCAAGCTCTTTGCGGTTGGCAAAGGCACTGACCGCGACGGGGGGGTGAAACACCACCTCGACCCGGCCTTGGCGGGGGGCGGCCAGAACCTGCAACAGATGCGGCGCGAAATCCATCTCGCCCCACCAACCGTAAAACCGCGCATCTTGGCCGGGCGGTGCGTGGTAAATCACGCTGACGGGCTGAATGTGCAGGATATGATCCAAGCCGTGCGTGAAGAACGCGGCAAACAGCGTTGATTTGAATGGCAAAACCCGGATCGCATCGGTGCTGGTGCCTTCGGGGAAGAACATCAGGCGGTGACCTGCGCGCAGGCGTTCCTCAAACAAAACCTGCTGGCGCTTGGCTTCGGTGCCTTTGCGGGCGACAAAAACCGTCCCTGTCGCGCGGGCAAGCCAGCCGATTGCGGCCCAATGCTCGACCTCGGATTTCGCGACGAAATAGCCGCGTTGTGCGGCATTGAGGGCGAAAATATCCAACCATGACGCATGGTTGGCCACCACCGCGCCCTTTTGCGGCATGGGCTGGCCGCGCGTGATCAGGCGCAGGCCTATGATCGGAAACACCAGTTTGCAGACCATCTGAGTGATATGGGGCGTCCACGGGCGCGCAGGGCCAAACAGCGGGCGCTCGATCAGACGCAGCAGCAGCAGCAAAAGCAAACCGCTGTAGATCACCGCCCCCATCAAGCCGCCGCGCAGGGCCACCCGCAGCCAGCCCAACGCACCAAGAGGCGGCCGGGCCAGTGCGTTATCGCGCCAGTCGCTCATGCGTCGCGCCCCGATTTGCGGATGTAGAAATCGCGGTGCTTGGCGCTCATCTGCGCGGTGTCCATCACCAGACAGACATCGGTGGTGTTGAAGGCGTGATCGACCCAAGCCCCCTGCCCGACGTAACCGCCCAAGCGCAGATAGGCCTTGATCAGCGCGGGCGTGGCCAGCATGGCGGCGCGACGATCCAGCTTTTCGGTGGGAATCAGCGGGATCTGCGCCGCCTGCGCCGGGCGCGCAATCACCCGCAGCGCAGGCGGGGCAAGGTGGAAATGCTGCAAATACGACAAGGGCTGCGCCAGCACGGCCATGTCGGTGCCGTGGAACGACGCCGCACCAAACAGCACCTCGATATCATTTTGCAGCACGTAATCGGCAAGCGCATTCCACATCAGCAGCATCGCCGTGCCGCCGCGATAATCGGCATGCACGCAAGACCGCCCCAACTCCAGCAGCTTGCGCCCCGAGGCCTTCAGCGCCGTCAGATCAAACTCGGCTTCCGAGTAAAACCGCCCCGTGGCCGCCAGCCTGTCTGACGGCAACAGCCGGTAAACCCCCACAACGTCTTGCAAATCGGCAGCCGAGCGGTTGGGGTCGATCAGCAGCAGATGGTCGAAATGGGCATCGAACTCATCCCGCTCAAGCCGCGCATCATGGTCGGCAAGGGGCACGGTTGCGCCCAGTTCCTGCACGAACACCTCGTAGCGCAGGCGCTGCGCCGCGCGCAGGTCGCGGTCATTTTGCGCCAGCCGCAAGATGAAGTGTTTGTCGTCAGAGATCATCGGCAGCTTCCGGTCCGGTCATTTGGGCGACGGATTTTATTAGGCTTTGACGTCGCGCAATGCAACCTTGGGGCCGAGGCTTCGGTTCTGTTAACGCAAGATTAACCACCTGCTGCGTCAATGTGAGAAATCCGGCGTCAAATCCACTTGTGAGAGGTCAATCACCACCTTGCCCGCATGTTCAAAATTCACCGTCACCCGGTTGCCGATGCTGGATTGCACCTGGCCCAAGCCCCAGTCGGGGCGCTGCGGGTGGCGCACGCACATCCCCGGTTGCAGTAATGCCGCCATGTTTCCCTCGTCTTGTTGCAGGCCCGTTGAAGGATGACCGAAGTGCACGACAGACCTGATCTTGCCGCCCTCGTCGGCTCGCGTATTTGCCATGACCTTATCAGCCCGATTGGTGCGATCGGCAACGGTGTAGAGTTGATGTTGATGGAGGGTGCGGCAAAGGGGCCAGAAATGGCGCTGATCACCGAAAGCGTCGGCCATGCCAATGCGCGCATCCGGTTTTTCCGCGTGGCCTTTGGCGCAAGTGGGGCAGAACAGCGGATCGGGCGCAGCGAAGTGCTGTCGGTGATCTCGGACATGACGCATGGCGGCCGGGTGCAGATCGACTGGGACAGCCCCGCCGATCTGCCACGGCGCGACGTGAAACTGGTGTTTCTGCTGATCCTGTGCCTCGAATCGGCGCTGCCCTACGGCGGGCAAGTGCAGGTCGAACGCAACGAGGCCCGCTGGGCGCTGCGCGCGACCGCACCCAAGCTGAAGGTTGATCAGGCGCTGTGGGAAGGGCTGATCAACCCGGCCACCTTGGCCGACATCGGCCCGGCGCAGGTGCAATTTCTGCTGGTGCCGGATGAAATCGCCCGCCAGCACCGCCGCCTGACCACGGAATTGGCGGCGACGGAAATCCGCCTCAGCTTCTGATCGTGCCGTCGCCGGTGACAAGGTATTTGAAGCTGGTCAACTGATCCGCCCCCACCGGGCCGCGCGCGTGCATCTTGCCGGTGGCAATGCCAATCTCGCCGCCCATGCCAAACTCGCCACCATCGGCGAACTGGGTTGAGGCATTGCGCATCAGGATCGCGCTGTCCAACCGCTGCATGAAGCGCGCGGCGGTGGCGTCGTTTTCGGTCAGGATGCTTTCGGTGTGGTTAGAGCCATAGCGGCGGATATGCGCGATGGCCTCATCGACGCCATCCACCAATTTGGCGGCGATGATCATATCCAGAAATTCGCGTCCGAAATCATCAGGCGATGCCTTGACCGTGCCGGGGATCTTCAGCAATTCGCCCTCGGTGCGCACTTCCACACCCGCTTTCAGCAAATCCTCGATCAGCACAGCACCGTGTTTGGTGTAAAACTGCCAGTCGATCAAAAGACATTCCGCCGAGCCACAGACCCCAGTGCGCCGGGTTTTCGAGTTCAGCACCACCCGGCGCGCCTTCTCCAGATCGGCGTCGCGGTCGGCATAGACGTGGCAGATGCCCTCCAGATGCGCAAACACCGGCACGCGGGCCTCGCGCTGCACCAGCCCCACCAGCCCCTTGCCACCGCGTGGCACGATCACGTCAATGTATTCAACGGCTTGCAGCATCGCCGTGACCATCTCGCGGTCGCGGGTCGGGATCAGTTGGATGGCGTCCTCAGGCAAACCGGCCTCGCGCAGGCCCTGCTGAATGCAGGCGTGGATAGCCTCGGACGAATGAAAACTCTCGGACCCGCCGCGCAGGATCACCGCATTGCCCGCCTTCAGACACAAGGCCCCCGCATCCGCCGTCACATTGGGCCGCGATTCGTAGATCACCCCCACCACACCCAAAGGCGTCGCCACGCGCTGAATATGCAAGCCCGAAGGCCGATCCCATTCCGCCAGCACCCGCCCGACCGGATCAGGATATTCCGCCACCTCGCGCAACGCATCCACAATGCCGCGGATGCGATTATCGTCCAGCCGCAAACGGTCGAGCATCGCAGGGCTCAGCCCCTTTTCCTCGGCGTAGGCCATGTCCATGTAATTGCCGTCCAGAATTTCCTGCCGCCGCGCCCAGATCGCCGCCGAAGCCCCGATCAAGGCCGCATATTTACGCTCTTGGCTGGCACAGGCCAACTCGGCAGCGGCAGCCTTTGCCCGGCTGCCAATATCGCGCATCACATCCAGAAACCGCCCGTCCATCTTCGGCCCTTTCACATTGGCCCAAATACTCCCGCCGGAGGCTTCCACCGCAGCCCCAAGCGCCCGCCTTCCAATCCGCCCCGGAATTTTAAGTAAAATTCCGTGCACGATTTCTGTCTCAGAAATCGGTTCCTTGGCCGTCGTTCAGATCACCATATCATCGCGGTGCACCAGCGCGGCACGGCCCTGATAACCCAGTATCGCCTCGATCTCGCCCGAACGATGCCCGGCAATCGCCTTTGCCTCGACCGCCGTGTAGCGCACCAGACCTTTGCCCAAAGTATCGCCCGCAGGCGACAGGATCGCCACCGGATCGCCCCGCCCGAAACTGCCCGTCACCGCCGTAACCCCTGCTGGTAACAAGGATTTCCCCGCCCGCAGCGCCGTGACAGCGCCTGCGTCCAAGCGCAACTCGCCACGCGGTTTCATCGCGTTGATCCAACGTTTGCGCGCGGCTTGTGGGTCGCTTTGCGCGACAAACCACGTCCGTTGCGCCCCATTGGCCAGCGCCGACAAGGGCCGCAGCACCGAGCCTTCCATGATCGCCATAGCACAGCCGCCCGCAACAGCGGTTTTCGCGGCCAGCAGTTTGGTCTTCATCCCACCTTTCGAGAGGCCGGAAATCGGATCGCCCGCCATCGCCTCAATCTGCGGGGTGATGGTTTCCACCAGATCAAAGCGTTGCGCGGTGGGGTCTTCTTTCGGGTTGGCCGAGTAGAACCCATCGACGTCTGACAGCAGGATCAACTGATCCGCCCCCACCGTCACCGCGATTTGTGCGGCCAGACGGTCATTGTCGCCAAAGCGAATTTCATCGGTCGCCACGGTGTCGTTTTCGTTGACGATCGGCACCACGCCCAAGCCCAGCAGGGTCTCCATCGTGGCGCGGCTATTCAGATAACGGCGGCGGTCTTCGGTGTCTTCCAGCGTCACCAACACCTGCGCTGTGGTGATGCCGTGCGGCGCGAGGACTTCCTCGTAAGCGCGGGCAAGGCGGATCTGGCCGACGGCGGCGCAGGCTTGGGATTGCTCCAGCGTGAGGATGCCGTCGCCCAAGCCCAGAACCTTGCGGCCCAAGGCGATGGAGCCCGAGGACACCAGCACCACATCGGTGCCGCGCACTTTGGCTTCGGCCACGTCCATCGCAAGCGCCGAAAGCCAGCCTTGTTTCAGGCCGGTTTTGCGATCGACCAGCAGGGCCGAGCCGATCTTGACGACCAGCCGTTTGGCGTCGCGGATATCGGGGGCGGTGAGGGGTTTTAGGGCTGCCACGGCGCGCCCTCCTCTACCGGAGCCTCGCGCTTGATCTCGGCCATCAGGGCGCGCAGAGTTTCCAGAAGGCCGATGCCTGCGACACCAGAAATCACATGCACCGGGCCGCCCGATGCTTTTTCCAGCGCCTTGCGGCGGGTGGTGATGGTGGCTTTGTCCAAGGCGTCGCATTTGTTCAGCGCAAGGATGCGGGGTTTGTCGCCCAGCACGTCGGAATAGGCTTCCAGTTCCTTGACGATGGTGCGGTAATCTTTGGTGATGGTGGATGAGGTGCCGTCCACCAGATGCAGCAGCACCTTGCAGCGTTCGACATGGGCGAGGAATTGCATCCCCAAGCCGCGACCTTCAGAAGCGCCTTCGATCAGGCCGGGGATGTCGGCCATCACAAATTCTGCGCCATCAATGCCGACCACGCCGAGGTTTGGCACGAGGGTGGTGAACGGGTAGTCGGCGATTTTCGGCCGCGCGTTCGAGACGGCGGCGAGGAAGGTGGATTTGCCGGCGTTGGGCAGGCCCAGCAGGCCCGCATCGGCGATCAGTTTCAGGCGGAGCCAGATCGTGCGCTCGATACCCTCCTGCCCCGGATTGGCCCGCGCCGGAGAGCGGTTGGTTGAGGATTTGAACGCGAGGTTGCCCCAGCCACCATTGCCGCCCTTGGCGAGCAGGACTTTCTGGCCCACCGTCACCAGATCGGCGATCACGGTTTCTTCGTCTTCATCGAGGATTTCCGTGCCGACTGGCACCCGCAGGATGATGTCGTCACCGGTTTTGCCGGTGCGTTGGCTGCCCATTCCGCCCTGCCCCGATTTGGCGAAGAAGTGCTGCTGGTAGCGGAAGTCGATCAGGGTGTTCAGGCCGTCCACCGCCTCGGCCCAGACCGAGCCGCCGTTGCCGCCGTCACCGCCATCGGGGCCGCCGAATTCGACGAATTTCTCGCGCCGGAAAGACACGCAGCCTGACCCGCCGCCGCCGGAGCGGATATAGACTTTGGTGAGGTCGAGGAATTTCATCTGGGCGGCTTTCTGAAAGATTAGCTTGAGGCGATACAGGATTGGGGGGCGGGACTCAAGTATGGGGATTCTGGCGGGATTTGCGGCGGTCCCAACTCGGGACCAAATTTTAGTGTTTTAATTCAGGTATTTAGGGTGGTCAAATTAAGGAAATATTAACTTATGCCCGCGCAAGCCGATAGAGCGTGATTGGCACCACGCCGCGTGCAAGGCTTGTTCCCATGCCTGCGCCGATGCGCTGGAAGCCCAGTTTGCGCAGCACGGCGCCGGAGGCGGGGTTGTCGGTGCAATGGTCGGCCAGCACCGATGTCAGCCCAAAGCGCGCCATCATCTGCGGCAGGAAGGCGGCCATTGCCTCGGTTGCGAAACCCTTGCCCCAATAGGCGGGGTCGAGGAAATAGCCGGTTTCCACCGGCTCGTCCCAGATGCCGACCGCGCCGATCAGTTTGCCGTCAAACCAGATGCCAAGGCGAAAGCCCAACTGCCCGCGCCATTGGCTTTCGGCGAGCGCCGCGCGCACCGCGGCCTCGGGCCAAGGCGAGAGATGCGAGTTGGTCATCGGCGCGACCAAGGGATCACCACCAATGCGGGCGATGTCGCGCCAATCGCGTTCAACCTCAAGGGGGGCGAGGCGCAGGCGCGGGGTGAGGATTTCCAGCGGGTTGGCGGCGAAGTAGGCTTGCGGTGTCAAGATCAGATCGACGTGGGGGCGGTCTTGGCCCAGCGCGCGACAGTACTTCGGGCGGCGGCCAGTTTCGACAAAGCCGAGTTTTTCCAGCACGCGGGCAGAGGCGGCGTTGCCGTCAAAATAGCCCGCCGCGACAGTGCTTTCATCGTGCGCGAACTGCATGTCTAGCACGGCGCGGGCGGCTTCGGTGGCGTAGCCTTGGCCCTGCGCGCGGGGGGCAAGCCAATAGCCAAGCTCGAACCCGGCGCCGATGATGCCCGCGAAGCCTTGCGCGTCTTCGATGGTGAAGGTCTCGCCGGGGTAGGCGATTTCGGTGGCGAATTCGTGGAAATCGGCGGGGGTGAAGGGGACCGGCACGCGGGCGAGCCAGCCTGCGATGGCGCGGTTGTTCAGATGGGTGACCACGGCGGGTTCGTCAACGGCGGCGACCGGGCGCAGAATGAGGCGCGCGGTGCGCAGATTGGGGCGCAGGGGCGGCGGGGTGTGATTTTCAACCGTTTGCACAAAACCGTCCTTTTGTTTCTTGCCCGATTTGGCCCGCGACAAATCGGGCCGCGCCTGCCTGCCCCCGGCAGGCGCGAGTCCGCGCCAGCCCAGGCAGGCGCGGCCCGATTTTCAACCCGATGCTTGTGGCACAACGCCCCTTGCTCAACGGCTTTCAGCCTTATGAGCAACACGCCGGAAAACGCTCCACTGGACCGTTTTCTTTCGGCGCGAAGCGCGCGACGTCACGCCAGTTTCTTCACATAGGTCCAAGTCGGCACCAAGCCGTTGCGGGCGACCGAGAACGTCTCGGCATCACCTAGATATTGAAAGCCGGTGTTGGTCAGCACGCGGGCGGAACCGGGGTTATCCTGAAACACCTCGGCGAAAATCGTGCAGTTGTTCTGCGGGTTAGCCGCGACCAGCGCCTTGACGGCTTCGGAGGCGATGCCGGTGTTCCAGAACGCCGGGGCCACCCAATAGCGCACCTCGGATTGGCCATGCGTGGGCTTGTGGGCATCCATCGGCTTGAGGCTGATCACGCCCAACACCTCGGCCAGACCGGTGGCGGCACCGTCCATCACCCAGACCTGCTCTTCGGAACGCCCGCCCATTGCGCGGGTGACAAAGGCATCCGCCGCGCCCGGTGGCAGGGGATGCGGGATCGAATGGGTGGCTTCGGCCACGCGTTTGTCACCGGCGTACAGCGCGAACAGCCCTGCGTCCGAGCGGCGCACGGGGCGCAGCACAAAGCGACCAGCGGCAATCTGGCCATCGGTGGGAACAGCAATCATATCCAAGACCACGGGCTTACTCCTGAAAGCCATGCAGGGCGCAAACCCTGAGGAAGCCTCATTCCTACGGCGGAAATAAGGAAGGGGACCGGCCTTTCGACCGATCCCCCGTTTACAATCAAATTGTAAAGGTTCGGCTTATTCTGCGGCTTCCGCTGCCGGAAGCACCGAAATAAAGGTGCGGCCCTTGAAGCCCTTCTTGAAGGTGACATGGCCTTCGACTTTGGCGAACAGGGTGTGATCCACGCCCATGCCAACGCCTTCACCCGGGAACCAGGTGGTGCCGCGCTGACGCACGATGATGTTGCCCGGAATGGCATGCTGGCCACCGAACAGTTTCACGCCAAGGCGACGGCCAGCCGAGTCGCGGCCGTTGCGGGATGAGCCGCCTGCTTTTTTGTGTGCCATGGGGGATTACTCCTTCGCAGCAGCGGCTTTGGCAGCGCGCTTCGGTTTTGCAGGGGCTTCGACCGGAGCGGCCGGAGCGGTGTTGTGCGCCGCGCGACGGGCATCGGCGGTGCCGGTTGCCGCAGCAACGCCGGTGGCATCTGCGCCAGCGGCCAGCACGTCGGTGACGCGAACCAGCGTCAGGTGCTGACGGTGGCCTTTGGTGCGCTGCGACGAGTGCTTACGACGACGCTTGACGAAGTGGATGACCTTTTCGCCTTTGATCTGGTCGATCACTTCGGCTTGCACGGCTGCACCTGCCACGAAGGGCACGCCAATGGTCAGGCTTTCGCCGCCAACCATCAGAATTTCGTTGAACTGGATCTTTTGACCAGCCACAGCATCAAGCTTTTCAACGCGCAGAACGTCACCCGCCTGCACTTTATACTGCTTGCCGCCTGTCTTGAGGACCGCGAACATGGGTCTTTCCTTCTCTTGCTCCGCGTTCTGTGGCCGCTTTACGCGTTTGTGGGTTGCCCCGCCTCGAACAGCGCGCCCCCGTGGGGCGTCATGAAATAAAGACCCGACGAGATTCGCACCTCGCCGGGATGCGCGCTTATGCGGCGGGCGAGGGGCGGTGTCAAGCCCGACAACGGGCAGGCCTGGGCTTTCATTTCGGCTTGAATCGCCCTGCCGGAGCATCCCTGCATGGGCCAAAGAAGCCTCCGGCGGGGATATTTAAGCACAGTGGATGAGCTAAGGCGCGGCTTGACGGATCAGATATCCTGCCCTGCCATCAGGCGGCCCGCGGATTGGCCGAGTTCTTTCGACACCTGCACGAACATCGCATCAAAGGCTGTGAACATCGCGCGGTTGGCCTTTTGGCCGACAGCGGTGCTTGAGAACGCAATATACTGGTCCAGCTCGTGATCGCTGAGCGGCTGATAGGCCAGCATCAGAAACGGAAACAGCCATTCGGTGGTGTCACGCCGCACATCGGATTCCTGCCCCCAGACTTCGGCCAGCATGTCATCTTCCGGCATCGGTTGCGGGAAGGCACCGGCGTCATTCATGCCGCGGTAGAACGCAAGATTGCCGTTCAACGCGCCCATGACGTTGGATTCCACCAGATCATTGATCTCGGCAAAGCGGTTGATCTGAGCGGCGCGCGGCGTTTTGGCGGCTGCGAGCTTGCCCCAGGCCTGCGCCGCCGCTGCGGTTGCCTTGTCATCAAGCAGGGTTTTGCGGGCGTCAATTTCAAGGGCAAGGATCTTCTGGCCCAACGCGGTGCCAAAGAAATCGGTCATCGCCTGGCTGGTGGCGGGGTCATTCTGCAGCGCTTTGGTCAGGGCTGCATCAAAGATCGCGTGCAGGCGTGGGGCATCATAAATGCGGCTGACCACCACGCCCCAGGCCGCACCGCCTTGGCCGGGGAACAGATCGGCCTCCATATCCTTGCCATTGGCCAGACCCTCGGTGCGCATCACCGCAATCAGCGAGTCGATCTTCAACGTCCGGGTCAGCGCCGCAATCTCGGGCCGCACGGATTGTGTCTGCGCCAGAACGGGTGCTGCGGCAAGCGGCAGGGCAAGACAAAGCGAGAGCAACAGAGGGCGCAGCATGGCGGGCCTTTCGGGAGGGAACAGCGCCATAGCTACGGCGTTGCGACGGCGCTGCCAAGGCCGGGCCGGACACGGGTTGGTGAGCATCGGCAAAGCCCCGCGCAGCCCAAGCGGCAAACTCTTTGCACGAAGCGGTGAAATCGGGGTTGCAAGCCCTGCCCGACCCCGCTAAATCCGCCGACACGATCCCTACCGCGGAGAGGTGGCAGAGTGGTCGAATGCGGCGGTCTCGAAAACCGTTGTCGGTTTGCGCCGACCCAGGGTTCGAATCCCTGTCTCTCCGCCAGTCATCCTTGAAATCATTGGATAATTTGGGGACTATCTCATCAAACCCCACAATCCACCCCGATTTGGTAAAATCCTTGGTCAATGTCGGTGAAATGCTCTGCCCCTTAAAGCAAGCATTCTGGGAAGGTCGCGGTTCTTAAACTGCACCCATCCCATCGTCGAACGTCGACACCAAACTCAGCAGTTTGCCGATAATCCGTTCCACAACTGATTTGCGTTCAAGAATCTTGGGCTTTACTGCCAAAGCCTCAACGATCTCGCCTTGCAATGGGCGCTTTCCAGAAAAATGATACTGTTCGATCATTGCTCTGAACGCCAAAGGGTCGATGCGTTCCGCCTCGCAGATGTCCTCAATCGCGCTTAACCTTTCGACATTCCAAAAGTCAGCAAACGCCGCCTGAACATCTTGCCCCGCGGTTAGGGAGGGCATGTGCTGTTCTATGAACTTTTCGATAAGGTCGCGCTTACTCCGTAGGTGCCGTTCGCTGCCCAAGAGATCAGCAACCAGTTTCCGCTTCGCCGTCGATGCACCGCGAATCTTTGGGTCCAAGCTGGGGGCGCAGCGCCATCAGCACCTTGTCGCTTTCGTGCAGCACGATGTATTTCGCCACCATCTTCGACATGTGGCACTTTTCAAGGAAGGCATCGGCGAAGGCGTCGATCTGGGTGATCAGGGTGTTGTCTTCACTGGCCCAATAAAAGGTCTGCTTGAAATCCTGATCGCGGTTGTTGGCGTAGTATTTCGTGTTCACCCCGTTCGAGATGACAAACAACTGCACATACTGGAACAGGCCCGCGTCGGCCCAATACGAATGGCGCTGATAGCGGTTGATCTGGTTGAAGGCCTCTTTCAGCTCTAACCCGCGCCGCTTTAGCTCGATCTGCACAAGGGGCAGGCCGTTGACCAAAAGCGTGATGTCATAGCGGGTTTTGTGGTGGCCCTCGACGGTCACCTGCGTCGTTACCTGATACTGGTTGCGACACCATTCGTCGCAATTCAGCAACTGGATATAGGCCGAGGTGCCATCATCTTGCGCCAGATGCATCCGCCCGCGCAGAGTTTTGGCGCGTTCAAACACATTGCCCTTGTCCAGATGGTTCAGCACGCGGGCAAATTCGGTGTCAGACAAGGTGATGTTGTTCTGGATGCCCAGTTGCGCGCGCAGGTTGGCGTGCAGGGCGGTTATGTCTGGGATGGTGACAGGGGCATAATGCGTGACTTGTAGCCTTATTCGCCTGCCAACCATTTGAAGAACGCCTTCAACGCGCGAAGGGTGCCGTCGATAGTTGCCTTTGACAAAGCCTTGCCCGTGCGTCTGTTCTTTTCTGCCTCTAGCTTTCTCCAAGAGATTTGCCGCTGCATTCATGATTTCGGATGGTTGGTAGTTTTCTGGCCCGACTCGGTCAAATTCCAGTTTTTCAATGTTCGCGATCATAAGGCCCTGCAACTGATCTCGCGGGCTTTCGGGAAAGTGAAACGCGGCGAGCATTCGATGATATGCATTGTTTGCCAAGTTTATGCCGTCGTCAGAAAGGACAATATGGCGCATTCAGAGCCTCACGATCTTTGCTTCCTTGCGCTCGTCGGCAAGGAACGCACCCCATTCTCGCATCATCCGCCGACGTTTCTCGATCATGTCACCACGGCGATATGCTGCTTCAACAGCGTTGCTGATCCTATGCGCCAAGGCGGCTTCCGCCTTCTCGCCGGGATAATTTGCCTTTTCGGCAATCCAATCGCGGAAAGCAGATCGCAGGCCGTGCGGAACGGCAGGGCATTTTGACAGGTCCCGGCCGTTCGCCGCCATCGCGCTGGACCGGTCGCATCCAGACGCGAAGGCTGTCCGGAGAGCAGCCCAATTTGCCCGCGATCGCTGTCAGCGCCGCAGCTTCGCTTTGATACTCATCGCGGTGTTCCATCGCCAGCCGCACCGCACGCTCGCGAAACTCGGGTGAATACGGCTTCAAGGTCTTCTTCTTTGATGCCTGTTCCACAGCGGGCAATTCTCGGAGAGTTTTGCCCTCCGGCAAACCCGGCGCGGTTCACTTTGACAATAAGCGAAAATTTCAACAACCGCCTGCGGGTTTCCACAGGCTAAGGACAATATTTGCGGCGGTTCGGGAATTCGATCTACAGTTCCAACCGTGAGGGAAAATGGGTCCGCCATCACAATGTCCCCGTCCCACCAGCCGTAGCCGACACCCAGCGTCGGGCGCACGCTGCTGGTGCAAGCAAAGACCGGCTGCATGATGGCTTTGGCAACTTCCAGCAAGTTGGCAGGGTTCTTGCCGGCGTCGCACACGCATAGGATAAGGCGGGGCCGCCCGACTGAACCACCAAAAAATCTTTGTGACGGCACCAAGCGGCTTAACGTGGCTTCGGCATCGCGGGGCGTTGAGATGCCGCCGAACCTGTCGGGCCCGACCGAAAACGCGCCGCCGACACCGTGCGCGTAGAGCACAAGCTCTTGCAGCATGCGCGGTTCACAAACGGCGGCCACATTCGACACCAGATCGGCGACAGAGGTGACGGTAAAGTCGGTGCCGAAGGTCAACCAAGTTGTGATATCGTCGCTATTAGACTTTGCTTTCAAAAACATAGGTTGATCCTTCCCCAAAAATCTGGTGCCAAGGCTTCGATCAAATGTCGCCGATAAAATGTAGACCAACGACGGTCGGTAGCAGGATTTAGCGTTCTGATTCCGGACCGCGACTTCAGCATATACCACTTTTTGATTTTTCGCGTTGCTTCTCTTTCGAACGCTTTTGAACGACGTGGATGACGCTGCCACCTGCAACTGGCCAGAAAGGCAGCACAAGGCACCAAGCAGGCAGGTTTGGGTCGATATTTTCGATGACGCTGACCAGCAAACTTATGGCAGCCTAATTTTGGGCACCTGCGCCGGGAACATGACCAAGTGGCGCATCGTTGGAAGGTGCGGGAGAGGGCTTGTTTTGCATCACTCCCCGATCGAAACTATCGGGCGCGCTAAGCTGCTCACCTGCAACCTGCCCTGCGATGAAGGGGCCGACACCTTAGGATCAGAACGCCTGACCGCTGCCGTGCCCGACAGCTTCGCCCAACGTCGCGCACAAAGGGCCAGCGTCACCGCCTGACGAACCTGCCCCAACGTGGCCTATGCGGGCAAAGCGCCGCTGTGCGCTTCAGCTAAGTGGTGAGCGCGGGCGATGACGCTTTCGTCAATCACCCAACACTGAAAGCGCTCCAAACTGGCCGAGTTCTACGCGGCCCCGGTGGCAGGGATTTGCGCCGCCATTGACACCGCATCGCGGCGCAGAGGAGGCCGCAGCGGTCACAGAATAAGGTCGGTGCTTGCGTCAAACGCCGTGCCCACCCCGGTCAGGTCAATCTGACGGTCCACGCCCAGATTGGCGTCGATGTTGATCTGCAACCGCGACAGGCCGGCATCCCAGCGGATCTGCCCCGCCCCGGTGAACGCCCCGGTGACAAAGGTCAGCCCCAGCCCGGCAAAACTGACCTGATCGACGCCCGACACAAAATCGGTGATCCGGTCGCGCGACGCGTTGCCGGTGTCGTTGAACGCCAGGAACACAAACAGATCCGCCCCCGTCCCCCCGGTCATCGTGTCAAACCCGGCCCCGCCCACCAGCGTATCCGCCCCGCTGCCGCCAACCAGGCTGTCATTGCCCACCCCGCCCAGCAGGCTGTCGGCCCCGATGCCGCCATAGAGCCTGTCGTTGCCGGCCCCACCGTCCAGCGTATCGTTACCGCCGCTACCTTCCAGCTCATCCTGCCCCGCGCCGCCCGCCAACAGGTTCGCGTAGGCGTCGCCGTACAATTGGTCGCCAAAGGCCGAGCCGGTGACGTTCTCGATCCCGATAAACACGTCGGCGAAGGCATCGCCAATGAAGCCGCCCCCGTTTGTAAGATCGACACCCACGGCGCTGGCCGAGCTTGCATAGGACAAGGTGTCGATCCCCTCGCCGCCATCAATCGAATCGATCCCGACCCCGGCCCCGTCGATCAACATATCGTTGCCCTCGCCGCCCGATAGCGAGTCGGCACCACTGCCACCATCCAGGGTGTCGTTACCCTCGCCACCGGACAGATTGTCGGCTCCATCACCGCCATACAACTGGTCGCGACCGATGCCACCGTCCAGCACATCATCCCCGCCACCGCCATAGAGACGGTCGTTCTGCGCACCGCCATACAGGGCGTCACTCTCATCACCACCGTCCAGCATATCGTTGCCAGTGCCGCCATACAGGGTTTCGGTGCCCCCACCACCCGTCAGCGTATCATGGCCCGCGTCACCATAAAGCTGGCCGCCATTCGGGGAATTGGACGAGACGCTCAGGTTGTCATTCCCCGCCCCGCCATAGAGGACTTCGGCGCCGGTTGCTGTAGCAATGTCCGCGCGGCCCCTCAGCACGTCATTCCCTTCACCGCCATACATCAGGCTTGCGCTGGACATATTGCCGGTCAGCAGATCGTTGCCGGTGCCGCCATACATTTGCCCACGTTCGCTCAGCGCCAAGTCATCATCGCCGCTACCACCATAGAGGCTATCGGTATCAAAGCCCCCGCGCAGGATGTCATTGCCGGTGCCGCCATAGAGCGTGTCGTTGCCAGACCCGCCATCGATGCTGTCGTTGCCCGCATTGCCCAGCAGGCTGTCGTGGCCGTCGCCGCCGAAGATCGTGTCGCGCCCGCTGCCCGCTTGCAGCACGACATCGTCGCCGTCGCCCAGAATGTAGGTGTTGTTGCGGATCAGCGCCAGGCTGTGGCTTTCGGCACTGTCGCCCGGTCCGTGCCGGTCGATGCCAGCCGTGCCGTTGATCGTATAGGTCAACCCCCGGAACAGGTTTTCCAGCGCGAACTGGTTGGTGCCCTCGACATCCGCCCGCGTCGCGTTGCGCAGCGTGGCCGCCGACATCGCCAGATCGGTGAATGAGCAGATCGCGCCCGCGCCCTGGTCAATGGTGATCGCAGCCACAGTGCCTGCGTTGATATAGTCAACACCCCCGATGTTGGTGATCCCGAACCCGGTGCCCGTCAGGGTAAAGGTGGTGGAGCCATCGGAAATCACGATCTGGGTGGATGAACTGGCGGTGATCACCGAATAATCCATCGCGGTGACCAACAGCAGCGCGTATTCAACGCTGATCGAGAAAAGGTTCAAACTGGGCATGGCAATGTTCTCCGGGTGCAAAAATGGTTTGCGGATATATCGCCTGCCAACCGGAACCTGCCGCCGCAACCAGCGTCCCGAAGGGCTTTGCCAAACCAAGGCCGCCTGAATTGGCCAGCCCACTTGCACCACCCCGCTTGCAGCCTGCACCGGGATTGGCTGCAGATCAATAACCTTGCCAACCCTGCACGATCAGATCGCTGCCCGCGTCCAACGCCGCGATGACCAAGGACAGCCCTAGCGCCGCGACATTGGCCTGATCGACAGCCAAGGTGCAATCGGTGATCAGGCCGCCTGCTCCGGTGGCAATGGCTGCCACGGCCAGCAGGCTGTCGTTGCCGATGCCGCCATGGATCGCGTCAAAGCCGGAAAAGCCGGTGATCAAACCGCCACGCCTCGTTTGCGGGGTTTAGCTTTGGCTGAGGGTGTTGGTGTAAGCGGCGCTCGGGCGTTTGGTGTGCGCGCATCAGCGCGGGCGGGCTGCGCAGACGGGGCGGGCCTGCCGCGCTTTTCGTGGCGCAAATGGGCGTTGACCTGGCGCAGAGGCTGAGTCATCATCCTTGCAAATACCGGCATATGTCGGATGGCATTCGCGCCTCGCGGTTTGGACCTTTGTGAAAGGGTTCAGCGCGGGGCGTTTTTATTTGGGGCGGTGCAGGGTGAAACGTCACATCGAACTGGGGTTGCTGCATTCGCGCTCGGGCAGCTATGCGCTGCTGTCGCAGGCCAGCCTGACCGGGGCGATGGCGGCGATTGCGGCGATCAACGCCGATGCGACAATGCCGCTGACCTTTGCGCCGGTGCTGCGTGATCCGGGTGGCAATGCCGATGCTTACGGGCCGCTGTGCGAGGAAATCCTGCGCGACAGCACCGCGCGGCATGTGGTAGGCTGTGTCACCTCGCTCAGCCGCAAAGAGGTGATCCCCAGCCTTGAAAAGCTGGACGGCACTTTGTGGTATCCGCTGCCCTACGAGGGGTTTGAGGCATCCGACCGGGTGGTTTACACCCATGCCTGCCCCAATCAGCACCTGCTGCCGCTTCTGGATTGGGCCATGCCAGCGCACGGGCGGCGGGTATATCTGACCGGGTCGAATTACATCTGGGGCTGGGAGATCAACCGTCTGGCGCGGATGACCATTGTCGAGGCGGGGGGCACGATCCTGGGCGAGCGCTATCTGCCGATTGGGGCCACGGATGTGGGGCGGATGATTGATGAAATTCGCGCCACCCGCCCGGATTTCGTGCTGAATTCGTTGGTGGGGGCGTCGTCTTATGCGTTCTTGCGCGCCTATCATGCGTTGGGCTTGACGGATGCGCGCTTCAGCCCCGACCGTTGCCCGATGCTGTCGTGTAACTTCACAGAATGTGAATTGCCGCCCTTGGGTGAGGCCGCGGAAGGTTTGATTGCGGCGGGGCCGTATTTCCGGGGCAGCGCGGGCTGGCCGGGCGGCGATTTCGGCTCATCACATGAGGCTGCGAGTTATGCGGCGGTCAGCGAACTCGCGCGGCTTTTGGCCTATCATGGGGAAGGCTCCGAGGATTGGCCGCTGTCGCAACTGCTGGCGGGGGCTGGCGGGCCGGTTGATCCGGGCAACCATCACACCACGCTGCCGGTGATCATCGCGCAGGTGCGGGGCGGCGCGTTCAAGGTGATCCAGCATCGCGGGCAGGTGTCGGGCGATCCGTTCCTGTCGCGCAACCAGACCTCGACCGTGCAGCCGTTGCGGGTGGTGTCATGAAGCGGCAGGTGGGCAATCAGCACCTAGGCGGCGCGCGCGCGGTGATCCTGCACCGCCCGCACCTGAACGTGCTGGCACTGACGCGGCAGTTGCGCGCGATTGGGCTGGTGGTGGACGAAGCTTGGCCGGAACTGGGGCCGCAGGCTATGGCCGCCGATTTCATCTTTTTCGATGCCGATATGGGCTATGACGCGCAGTTTCCTTGGGGGGCGGGCGAGGCACCTATGCCGATGATCGCGATGATCGGGTCTGAAGCGCCGGGGCGGATTGAATGGTCATTGCAGATCGGCGCACATGCGCAGCTTTTGAAGCCGATCACCGGCAGCGGGGTTTATTCGGCGGTGCTGATCGCGCGCGATGCGTTTGATCGCGAGCGCGCACTGGCGGCCGAAATCGCCGATCTGCGGCGCAGGCTGGATGAGCGGCAAACCGTGGTGCGCGCCGTTATGCTGTTGATGCAGATGGGGAAGTCTGAGGCAGAGGCTTACGGCCAGCTGCGCCAGATGGCGATGGCTTGGCAGATCAGTTTCGAGGATGCGGCGTTGCGCGTTGTGGCGCGCTATGCAGCGGAGGGCGGCGATGACCAGCGCAACCGGGGTTGATTTCGCGCCCAAAGGCGCTGTGCGGCGGCTGATGGATCGCAAGCTGGCGGTGTTCGGCATGGTGCTGATCGTCCTTGTGGTCGCGGGCGCGGTGTTCGCGCCGTGGATCGCACCGTTTGCGCCCGATCAGCAAAACTTTGACGGGCTGACGATAGAGGGCGCGCCGATGCCGCCGGGCGGGGCCTATCTGATGGGCACCGATCTGTTGGGCCGTGATCTGTTCAGCCGGATACTTTACGGCGCGCGCACCTCGCTGATCATCGGGGTGGTGGCGAATGGGCTGGCGCTTCTGATCGGCACGCTGGTGGGCATCACGGCGGGGTATTTCCGCGGCTGGGTCGGCGCGGTTCTGATGCGGTTTACCGATCTGATGATGGCGTTTCCGGCGCTGTTGCTGGCGATTTGTCTGGCGGCGATCTTCTCGCCCTCGCTGTGGATCGTGGCGCTGGTCATCGCGCTGGTGAACTGGGTGCAGACCGCGCGGGTGATCTATACCGAGACGACCTCGCTTGCCACGCGCGACTTTATTGCGGCCGAGCGGACTTTGGGCGCTGGCACCGGGCGGATTTTGTTCAAACATATCCTGCCGCATCTGGTGCCGACGATCATCGTCTGGGGCACATTGGGGATCTCGACCACGGTGCTGCTGGAGGCGACGCTGTCTTTCCTGGGCGTGGGCGTGCAGCCGCCGACCGCGTCCTGGGGCAATATCATCTTTGAAAACCAGACCTATTTCCAATCCGCACCGTGGCTGGTGTTCATTCCGGGGGCGGCGATCATCCTGCTGGCGCTGGCGTTCAATCTGGTGGGCGATGCCTTGCGCGATGTGCTGGACCCAACCCAAAGGGGGCGCGGCTGATGCCGACTTACATCTTGCGCCGCCTGCTGCAATCGGCCCTGATCCTGCTGGGCGTCAGTTTCATCACGTTTTTCCTGCTGTTCGTGCTGCCCGCCGATCCGGTGCGCCAGATTGCGGGGCGGTCGGCCACCGCAGCACAGGTGGAAAGCATCCGGCACGAATTGGGGCTGGATCAGCCGTTTCTGGTGCAGTTTGGCCATTACCTTGGCGGGCTGGTGCAGGGCGATCTGGGCCGCAGCTATCTGCAGAAATCCGAAGTCTCGGTGCTGATCGCCTCGCGCCTGCCTGCGACCTTGCTGCTGATGGTGGCGGCGATTTTCTGCGAGTTGGTGATCGGGCTTGCGATGGGCATTGTCGCCGCCCTGCGCCGCGACAGCTTTACTGATCAGGCGTTGATGATGACCTCTTTCGTCACAGTGTCAGCCCCGCAATTCGTGGTCAGCCTGCTGATGCTCTATGTGTTTGCGGTCAAACTCGGCTGGTTCCCGATTGGCGGTTACGGCACGTTTCGGCATCTGGTGCTGCCTGCGGTGACCTTGGGCATCCTGGGTTCGGGCTGGTATAGCCGCATGATGCGCTCGTCCATGATCGACGTGATGCGAACCGATTATATCCGCACCGCAAGGTCGAAGGGGCTGACCCGTGCGCGAGTGGTGTTGGGCCATGCTTTGCCCAACGCCATTCTGCCGATTATCGCGATGATCGGCATTGATATCGGCGTGTTCATGGGCGGCATCGTGGTGGTCGAGTCTGTGTTCGGCTGGCCCGGTATTGGCCAGCTTGCGTGGCAAGCCATCCAGCGCATCGACATTCCGATCATCATGGGGGTGACGCTGGTGTCTGCCGTGGCCATCGTGCTGGGCAACCTGCTGGCCGACCTGATCGCGCCGTTTATCGACCCCAGAATCAAACTCAAATAACCAAGAAACCAACAGGAGAGACCGATGAAGAAACTGCTCGCTTCGACTGCCCTGATGCTGGCCCTGTGCGGCCCCATGGTGGCGCAGGAATACACCCCCGATCCGGCTGCCAAACAGGGCGGCTCGATCGTGATGACCTATAAGGATGACGTGGCCACCTTGGACCCGGCGATTGGCTATGATTGGCAAAACTGGTCGATGATCCGGTCGCTGTTCGATGGGCTGATGGATTATGTGCCCGGCACCACCGATCTGCGCCCCGGATTGGCGGAAAAGTATGAGATTTCCGAGGATGGCCTGACCTACACCTTTCATCTGCGCGCGGGTGTGAAGTTCCACAATGGCCGCGAGATGACGGCGGATGATGTGAAATACTCGCTGGACCGGGTGACTTTGCCCGCCACGCAATCGCCGGGTTCGGGCTTTTTCGGTTCGATCAAGGGCTATGATGCGATGGTCGGCGGCACCGCTACCAGCCTTGAGGGCGTGACTGTGGTTGATCCGCTGACGGTGAAAATTGAACTGTCGCGCCCCGATGCCACCTTCCTGCATGTCATGGCGATCAACTTCTCATCCGTGGTGCCGAAAGAGGCGGTTGAGGCTGCCAATGGCGATTTCGGCAAGATGCCGGTGGGCACGGGTGCGTTCAAGATGAAGGAATGGACGTTGGGCCAAAGCCTGATTTTCGAGCGTAACACCGACTACTGGCGCAAGGGCGAGCCCTATCTGGACCAGATCACCTATGAATTCGGGCAGGAACCCATCGTCGCGCTGCTGCGCTTGCAGAATGGCGAGATCGACATTCCCGGCGACGGTATTCCGCCCGCGAAGTTCACCGAAGTGATGGGCGACCCGGCGCAGAAGGCCCGCGTGGTGCAGGGCGATGTGCTGCACACCGGCTATATCACCATGAACGTCACCGCGGCCCCGTTCGACAAGGTCGAAGTGCGGCGCGCGGTGAACATGGCGATCAACAAAACCCGCATCGTGCAGGTGGTCAACAACCGCGCGGTGCCAGCCACGCAACCGCTGCCGCCCGCGATGCCGGGCTACACCAAGGACTATGCGGGTTATCCGTTTGACGTGGAAGGTGCCAAGAAACTGCTGGCCGACGCGGGCTATCCGGATGGGTTTGAGACCGATCTTTACGCGATGAACACCGACCCCAACCCGCGTATCGCCCAAGCGATCCAGCAAGATCTGGCCGCCATCGGCATCAAGGCCAACATCCAATCGCTGGCGCAGGCCAATGTGATCGAGGCAGGCGGCGCGGGCACCGCCCCGATGATCTGGTCGGGCGGCATGGCGTGGGTTGCCGACTTCCCCGATCCGTCGAACTTCTACGGCCCGATCCTGGGCTGTGCGGGGGCCGAGGCTGGCGGTTGGAACTGGTCGAAATACTGCAACCCCGATCTGGACAAGCAAGCCGTTGCCGCTGACAGCATGTCGGACCCCGCCAAGACCGCAGATCGTCTGAAGGCATGGTCGGATATCTACATGAAGGTGATGGAGGATGCACCTTGGGCGCCGGTCTATAACGACCAGCGGTTCACCATGAAATCTGATCGCATGGGCGGCGCGGATGCGCTGTTTGTCGATCCGATTGCCACCGTCAACTTTGACTATGTGTATGTGAAATAACATGTGCAAAGCCTGCAACTACACGATCCACGGCGCGCAACACCATTTCGGCTGGGACAATGCCAATCCCCCGGCGGCAAGGGTGGAACCGGGCTCTACGATCTTGTTTCAGTGTCAGGATTCCTCTGCGGGCCAGCTTGGTCCGCAGTCGAAACTGGCGGATGTGACGGCGCTGGATTTCGGCAAGATCAACCCGGTGTCGGGGCCGATCTATGTCGAAGGGGCAATGCCCGGCGATGCGATCAAGGTCACGATCGACAGCTTTGCGCCGCGCAGCTTTGACGGGCGCGGCTTTGGCTGGACGGCGAATATCCCCGGCTTTGGGCTGCTTGCCGATCAATTCCTCGACCCCGCCCTGCATATCTGGAGCTATGATCCGGGGCAAATGGGCCCTGCCCTGTTTGGGCGTGAAGCCCGTGTGCCGCTGAAACCCTTCGCGGGCACCATCGGCAATGCCTTGGCCGAACCCGGCCTGCACTCGGTCGTGCCACCGCGCCGGGTGGGCGGTAATCTGGATATCCGCGATCTGAATGCGGGGGTGACGCTGTATCTGCCGGTCGAGGTGGCGGGGGCGCTGTTCAGCGTCGGTGACACCCATGCGGCGCAGGGGGATGGCGAGGTTTGCGGCACGGCGATTGAATCTCCGATGGACGTGGTGCTGACGCTGGATCTGGTCAAAGGGGCCAACCTGAAAAACCCGCGTTTCACCACGCCCGGCCCGGTGACGCGGCATCTGGACGCCAAGGGCTATGAGGTGACAACCGGCATCGGCCCCGATCTGATGGCCGCCTCGCGCGATGCGGTGGCCGGGATGATCGACCTTTTGTGCGCACAACGCGGCATGGCGGCGGTCGATGCCTATATGCTGGTCTCGACCTGCGGCGATCTGCGGATTTCTGAGATTGTCGATATGCCGAACTGGGTGGTCAGCTTCTACTTCCCGCGCTGTGTGTTTGAATGAGCGCAGCGCTGCCTGATACCGGGGCCGCGCTGGCCCCGGAAGTGTTGTCTGTTCAGGGGCTTACCGTCAGCGTTCGCACCCCAGCAGGCGACCGGCCTTTGGTGGAAAACCTGTCGTTCACCCTGCGCCGGGGGGAAACCTTGGCGATTGCGGGGGAAAGTGGCTCGGGCAAATCCATCACCTCGCTGGCCATCATGGGCCTGCTGCCGCCGCCTGCGGTGCGCATCACGGCGGGTCGGGTCAGCTTGGGCGACACCGATCTGACCAAACTGCCCGAAGCCCAAATGCGCGCCCTGCGCGGTGCCCGGATTGCGATGATCTTTCAGGAACCAATGACCTCGCTGAACCCGGTGCTGACGGTTGGCGCGCAACTGACCGAGGCGATCCGCGCCCATACCAACGCCACCCGCGCCGATGCGCGCGCGCAGGCGCTGGCAGCACTTCAAGCCGTGCGGTTGTCGCAGCCCGAACAGCGGCTGAAGCAATATCCACACGAATTATCGGGCGGCATGCGCCAGCGTGTGATGATCGCCATGGCCTTGGCGCTGCGCCCCGAGGTGCTGATCGCGGATGAGCCGACCACGGCCCTGGATGTGACAGTGCAGCGTGAGGTTTTGGACCTTTTGCGCGATCTGCAACGCGAATTTGGCACCGCGATCATCCTGATAACGCATGATATGGGTGTGGTGGCGGAAATGGCCGACCGGGTGATTGTGATGAAATCTGGTTGTGCTGTGGAAGAAGCCAGCACCCGGCAAATCTTTTCCAGCCCGCAAATGCCCTACACGAAAGACCTGCTCGCTGCCGTGCCGCGGATGGGCATGGGCAAACCGCGCTCAGCTACCCCGACCGATACCGTCGCGCGGCTGAGCGATGTGTTGGTGCGCTTTCCGCTGAAAGGCGGCATTCTGGGCCGCACCGTTGCACAGGTTCATGCGGTGGAGCATGTCAGTTTCGACATCCGGCGCGGCGAAACCTTTGCCCTTGTGGGCGAATCCGGTTGCGGCAAATCGACGATTGCCAAGGCGATTGTGGGCCTTGCCCCGCATCAGGGCCGCATTGAAATCGCAGGCCAAAGCTTTGCCGATCTGGATGCGGCGGGCCAGAAAGCGCTGCGCCGCCGGGTGCAGATCGTGTTCCAGGACCCGATGGCGGCGCTTGATCCGCGCATGACCGTGGGTGCGCTGATTGCCGAGCCGTTGCTGATCCACGGCATCGGCAACCTGGCCTCTCAACGCGCCAAAGCGGCGGAATTGATGGGCCGGGTGGGGCTGACCGAAGATCAACTCGACCGCTATCCGCACGAGTTTTCCGGCGGCCAGCGCCAGCGCATCTGCATCGCCCGCGCGCTGGCGTTGCAACCCGATCTGATCATCGCCGACGAATCCGTCTCGGCGTTGGATGTGTCGGTGCAGGCGCGGGTGCTGGATTTGCTGCAAACCTTGCAACGCGAATTTGGCATCGCCTTCCTGTTCATCAGCCACGATATGGCGGTGGTCGAGAATATCTCGGACCGGGTGGCGGTGATGTATCTGGGCCAGATCGTGGAAACCGGCACCCGCGCGCAGGTGTTTGGCAACCCGCAGCACCCCTACACCCGCCGCCTGATCGAAGCGGTGCCGGTGCCCGACCCCAGCCATATCCGCGCCCCCGCCCCGCGCTTGGCGGGCGAGGTGCCAAGCCCGGTGCATGGCTTGGGCCAAGGCCCCGCGCGCTTGGTGATGCGCGATATGGGCGACGGCCATCTGGTGGCACAGCACGCCTGAGCAAGCCGTCCGGGAACCGATGCCGCTTGCCCGCGTTGACCCCCGCTTGGCAAAAGGTGGGACGCGCAGGTGCACAGTCGAATTGCGATCGTGGGCACTGGCCCCACCGGTATCTATGCGTTCAAAGCGCTGAGTGAAAAGCTGCCCGGCGCGGAATTTGCGCTGTTTGAGCGTGGCTGCGAGGCCGGGGTGGGCATGCCCTATTCGGCAGAAAGCGCCAGCCGTTACATGCTTGCCAATATCGCCAGCATCGAAATTCCGGCCGTCACCACCACCTATCTGGAGTGGTTGAAGGCTTTGCCAGACGGGCGCCTGCACCGCTATGATCTGACACATCAAGACCTGCACGACCGCTTGTTCACGCCCCGGCTGCTGCTGGGCGAATACTTCCGTGAGCAGTTTCAGGCGTTGTGCGACCGTGCCACCCGCCACGGCGCGCAGGTCTCAGTGTCCGAGCAGACTGCTGTCACCGACGTGATCCTGCAAGGCGATCACGTCTATCTGCTGACCCAGAACGCCGCCACCCACGCTGAACACCGCGCGGGGCCGTTTGACCGCGTGGTGCTGGCGACCGGTCATGACTTTCCCGATGAAGACGAGGCGACGCGGCGGTATTTCCCAAGCCCATGGTCGGGTCTGATACAGGCCGATATTCCAGCAGTGCGGGTTGGCATCATGGGCACGTCGCTGTCGTCGATTGATGCGGCGATGGCGGTGGTCAATCAACATGGCCGCTTTCGCGCCAAGGGCGACGATCTGACGTTTGAGACTCATGCCACCGGCTTGCACATCACCCTGATGTCGTGGACGGGGATATTGCCCGAGGCCGATTTCTATTGCCCCCTGCCCTATCTGCCGCTGGCCGTGATGACCGATGCGGCGGTCGCGCGCGCCGCCAAAACCAGCGCCCCGCTGGATGCGATGTTCGCACTGTTGCAGGCCGAAATCACCCAAGCCGACCCCGATTACGCCGACAAGATCGGGCTGAGCGACCTGACCGCCGACACGTTCGAACCTGCCTATTTCGCCACCCGCCTTGGCCAAGACCCGTTTCGCTGGGCGCGCAAGAATTTGGCCGAGGTCGAGCGCAACAAGGCAAACAAGGTCACTGTGGCATGGCGCTATGCCTTGTTGCGGATGCACGAGAAGTTTGAAGAAATTGTGCCGCATCTGAACGACGCCGACCGGGCGCGGTTTGACGATGGCTTGAAAACCGTGTTCGTCGATAACTACGCGGCGGTGCCATCGGAATCGATCCGCCGCTTGCTGGCGCTGCGCGATGCGGGCGTGTTGTCGGTGATGGGTTTGGGGGAAGATTACAAGCTGGATCACACGCCCGAAGGCACGGTGATCGTGGCGCATGGCGCTGTGCACAGGTTTGATGTGTTCATTGATGCGCGCGGGCAAAAGCCTTTGACCAGCAAGGATATTCCGTTTCCATCCTTGCGCGCGGCGGTGCTTGCGGCAGGGCAGGACATCCCCGAAACCGACGCGCAGTTTTGTCTGACGGGCGTTCCGGGTTACGCGGGCCGGGTGTATCTTGCGGCCCTGCCGTGGCTGATGCACGACCGCCCCTTCGTGCAAGGCATCACCGCCAGCGCCGAGATGGCGGAAACGCTGGCAGAAGCGCAGCCCGCCGAAGCTGCGTGACGTCCACGCGGGTTTTCCGCGATAGCTTTCTGCAATGCAGCGGAACCGGCGGCGGCCCCGCACGTTGGAAGATCGCACATTTCAAAAAGGGACGCCGCCACCATGTTGGATCAGCCAAAGCAGACTGCCGCATTCGATCTGTCTGCCGCGCGCAGCGACACGCTTGGGGCGGTGGCCGATGCGCAGGGCACCAATTTCGCGCTGTTTTCGGAACATGCGACGCGGGTCGAGCTTTGCCTTTACGATGCCTCGGGCCAGCTTGAAACGCAGCGGCTTGATCTGCCCGCGATGGAGGGCGGCATTTGGTATGGCTATCTTCCGGGCATCGGGCCGGGGCAGGCTTATGGCTACCGGGTGCATGGCCCGTTTGAACCAGAACAGGGCCACCGCTTTAACCCCGCCAAACTGGTGCTGGACCCCTATGCGATGGAACTTATCGGCGATCTGGTGTGGGATGATGCGCTGTTTGGCTATCCGGTGGGCGGGTCTGATACCGACCTCGACACCCGAGACTCAGGCCCCTTCATGCCCAAATGCGTCGTCGCCGACCCGACTTTTGATTGGGACGCCGAAAAGGCGCTGAACCATGCCTGGGAAGATACCGTGATCTATGAGGCGCATGTCAAAGGCTTGACGCAACGGCACCCAGACGTGCCAGAGGCTGATCGCGGCACCTTTGCGGGCCTTGCCAGCGATGCGGTGATCGCGCATCTGCACCGGGTTGGTGCGACGGCAATCGAGTTATTGCCGATCCACGGCTTTTTGCAAGACCGCCATCTGGTGGAAAAGGGCCTGTCAAACTATTGGGGCTACAACACAATTTCCTTCTTTGCCCCGAACCGCCCCTATCTGAAATCCGGCTACATCCGCGAAGTCAAACAGGCGATCCGCCGCTTTCACGCCGCGGGCATCGAGGTGATTTTGGATGTGGTCTATAACCACACCGCCGAAGGCAACGAACTTGGGCCGACCTTGTCCTTCCGCGGCATCGACAATGCCAGCTATTACCTGCTGTCACCCGACAATCCCCGGCACGGCTTTGACACCACCGGCACCGGCAATACGCTGAACATCGCGCATCCGATGGTGCTGCGCATGGTGCTGGACAGCCTGCGCTATTGGGTCGAGGCGATGCATGTCGATGGCTTCCGTTTTGATCTGGCCTCAACGCTTGGGCGCGAGCCTTCGGGCTTTGAACGCGAGGGCGCGTTTTTCAGTGCAATCCGGCAAGACCCGGTGCTTTCGAAGGTCAAACTGATCGCCGAGCCGTGGGATATTGGCGAGGGTGGCTATCAGGTGGGCGGCTTTCCGTGGCCGTTCCGCGAATGGAACGACAAGGCGCGCGACGATATGCGGGCGTTCTGGCGGCGCGACAGCGGGCTTGCACCACAACTCTCGCAACGGCTACTGGGCTCTCCTGTGCAGTTCAACCATTCCAACCGCCCGGCGACATCTTCGGTGAATTTTCTGGCGGCCCACGATGGTTTCACGCTGGCCGACACCGTGGCCTACGATGGCAAGCACAATGAAGCGAACGGCGAAGACGGCGCGGATGGCCATTCGAACAATCTGTCGCATAATCTGGGTGCCGAGGGCCCAACCGAGGATGCAGGCATCCTTGAGGCCCGCCGCCGCCGGGTGCGGGGGATGCTGGCCACTCTGGCGCTGTCGCAGGGGGTTCCGATGCTCCTTGCAGGCGATGAATTTGGCCAGACTCAAGGCGGCAACAACAACGCCTATTGTCAGGACAATGAAACCACCTGGCTTGGCTGGGACAAGGCAGATCAGGGTCTGATCGCCGCCGTCAGCGACCTGATGGCGTTCCGCAAAGAAACCGGGCTGTCACGCGCGGGATTTGCGCAAGGTGATGGCGACGCGGGCGATGCGATGATCGCGCGCTGGCTGCATCCGCGTGGCGGTGCGATGAACGACGACGACTGGCAGGCCGAAGGCGCATCTTGCGTGATGGTGCAACTGACCCGGCCCGCGCAGCCCGACCTGCTGATCTGCCTCAACGCAGCCGACCGCATGACCGTGGCGCTGCCCGAGGGCGCATGGATCAAGCGGATTGACACCACGCAGACCCCGGTGCGGGTGCAACAGGCGGCAGAGGGCGCGGTCGAGGTGGATTGGCAGTCGGTGACGGTTTTTGAAGCCAGCCACCCGCCCGCGTGACCGCGCAGGCGGCTTGCAGCGTGGGTGATCGGGGTTCGCTTGGGTGCCTTGATTTGGCCGTGGGTTCGCGCCTGCGTCAGTCTAAATCTTTCTGCTGGGCACCCTCTGGCAGCGGTGCTGTCAGGCAACATTCAAGCCCCTGCGGGTGGTAATCCAGCTGCACCTGGCCCGCGAAATCTGCCGCAAGCACGGTCTTGACCAGCACGCTGCCAAAACCTTTGCGGGTGGGCGGCGCTACCTCTGGCCCGGCAGACTCGGTCCAGCGCCAGATCAGCGACGGGGTGCCGTCGGCTGCCAACGGGGTCGCCCATTCAATCCGCACCAGGCCCTGCGGCACCGAAAGTGCGCCGTATTTCAAGGCGTTGGTGCCCAACTCATTTGCCGCCAATGCCATGGAAAGCGCCATACTGGGGCTAAGCGCCACCGGCGGCCCCGAGATTTCGATTTGCTGGGTCGGGAAAATCGCGATCGTGTTGGTCAGCACCTCGTGCAGCGAGGCGGCGGTCCAGCGCGTATCGGTCAGAATATCATGCGCTTTTGACAGCGCGCGCAGGCGCTCATTCAGCACCGTGCGCCCGGTCGCAATATCGGTGTTGCGCAGGGTTTGCGTGGCGATGGCCGAGACCATCGTCAGAATGTTCTTGATGCGATGCTCCAACTCGTGCGCCAGCATCTTTTGCCGTTCTTCGGAATCCTTGCGCGCGGTGATGTCCTGCATCACCCCGAACATCTTGATCGGCTTGCCCTTTTCGTCATGCACAAAGTCGATGCTGCGCGACAGCCAGCGTGTCTGGCCGGTATCGGGGCGTCGGATGCGGTATTCGACGCTGGGCTGCGCCGTGCCATCGCGGCGCGTTTCGGCGGTCGAGCGAACATCTTTGTATTCGCGCAACACCAACGCCTCGAGCGTGCTGATGTGCACGCTTTCGCAGGCGGGAAGACCCCATATCTTCCAGAAATCGTCGCTGCCATAGACAAGGCCGCTGGCGATATCCAACTCTAACGAGCCGATGCCGGCGGCCTTTTGCGACAGTTGCAGCCGCCGCTCGCTTTCGGCCAGTTTGCGCGCGGTCAGCTTTTGGTCGTCAATGTCGGTGTTGCTGCCGATCCATTGCCCGATGTGCCCGTCAGGGCTGCGGATCGGCACGGCGCGGGCGATGTGCCAGCGATATGCGCCATCGCTTCGGCGCAGGCGAAACTCGGTCTCAAAGGCTTGCTCACCCGACACCGCACTGATCCAGGCTTCGGAGGCTTTGGCAATGTCGTTGGGGTGCACCATCGCGGCCCAGCCCATGCCATCAAATGCGCCGGGCGCGGCACCAGAATAGTGGTAAACCTGCGGGCTGAACCAGGTCATCAGACCATCGGGGCCGGATGTCCAGATTTGGTTGGGCATCGCTTCTGCAAAAGTGCGGAACTGCGCTTCGCTTTGGCGCAGGGCCTTTTCGGCGTGATGGCGCTCGGTCACATCCGCGCCTTGAATAAAGATGCCCATCACCGCCCCATCGGGGTTGCTGACCGGCTGATAGACCAAATCAATCAGGCGCTGTTGTTTGGGGCTGCCGGGCGTCAGTTGCAACAAAGCGGGCTGTGCCGTGGCCACAACGGTTTCACCCGTGCGGTAAATGCGGTCAAGGGTCGCGATGAAGTCCTGATCCTCGGCGTCGGGAAAGGCTGTGCGCGCGGGCAGGCCCACCACATCGCGGTGCCCCACCAACTGCCGATGCGCGGCATTGGTCAACTCAAAGCGGTGATCGGGGCCGCTCATCAGCGCCATGAACCCCGGAGCCTGTTCAAACATCTGGCGCTGCCGGTCGCGCTCGCTGGCGCGCCAACGCTCCGCCGCCACTTTCTCGGTGGTCTCAACCACAACCGCGATCACCCCGGCGGGTATGCCGTCTTCGTCCAGAACCGGCGAGTAATCGAGATTCATCCACACCTGTTCGGGCTTGCCCGAGCGCAACAGCGTCATCTCCTGATCCCGGAAGGCAAGTGTGCCGCCGCCCAGACAAACGGCCATGACGTGATCGTTGAAAGTTGCAACCTCGGGCCAACCCTCGCGCACATTGGCGCCCAAAAGCTTGGGATGCCGGTTTGCCGCGAACACCGCATAAGCGTCGTTATAGATCATCACGCCCGCAGCGCCCCACAGCAAGATGATCGGCACTTGCGAGCGCAGCATGATCGAAACCGAGGTTTTCAAAGACTGCCGCCAAGACCGGATCGGGCCCAGCGGTGTGGCGGCCCAATCATGTGCCGCAATCAATGCGCCCACCGCGCCGCCCCCCCTCAGAAAGGCATGATCACAAGCTTGGTCTGCGGCAACCGACATGCGTGGGCATCCCTTTGTGCATGGGCATCCATGTCTGGAAGACCTATCACTTTATCGGGAGCACAGAGTTTAGCAAAGTCTAAAAACGGGTGACGCGAAGTCAGGTGCTGGCGTCGCAATACCCCATCTGCGGCGCAGCATCCATCGGTGTGATCGCAACCTCACTCAACTGGATTTTGACAAAAAGAACCGCAGCATCTGCGCCGAAGCATCCGGGCCTTTGGCGTCGGTATAAGACCCCGCGACCCGGCCGCCCGACCATGCGTGCCCCGCGCCTTCGATCATCCACAACTCGACAATCACCGCGCCATCGGCTTGGGCAAAGGCGCTGCGGGTGTAGGTGCGGCCACGCACCGCGCTTTTGATCACCTTGGCAGGGCGATCTGCCCCGCCCACGGCAGCCGCCACGATGGCATCGGCGTTGGACGGATGCACCGTGCGGTCGGCGTCACCCTGAAACACGATCCGCCGCACAGGCGCAGATGGCGGCGAAACCGCCACCGGCGCGCCTGCGCCAACCGCGCCGTTGCGCATCGCAAGCATCGCCGACAGCACATCACGCGCCGCACCGCGCGCCAGCCCGGAATGAATGCCCGCCGCCGCATAAAGATCGGGGTAAACATCGGCCAGTGTCGCGGCCATCGCCCCGCCTGCCGACAGGCCCGCCACGAACACCCGCTCGCGGTCAAGGCCGAAGTCTTTCGTCAGCTTGCGCGTCAATCCGGCAAGGATGGCAGGCTCGCCCGCGTCGCGTTGCTGGTCACCGGGTTTGAACCAGTTCCAGCAGGCGGCGGCGTTGTGGCTGTTGGTCTGCGCCGCATAAGCGACCGCCAGACCGTGCTTTTCGGCCAGCGCGTTCATATGGGTGCCAACAGCGAAATCGTCGGGGTTCTGGCTGCATCCGTGCAACATCACGATCAGCCCCTGCGGCTGCTTGGGATGGCGCGCGGGCAGATACAACTTGTAACCCCGCGATCCGGCGGCGCAGCGGTAGGTGCGGCTGACAAACTGCGCGCCCTGTGGAACAGGTGGCGCGCCCACCCGCGCCTTGGGCCGGCCCGCCGCAGCCGGGATCATCGCACCCGGCATCAAAGATTGCATCGCGCGCAACTGGTTCATCACCGTGCCAAGCGATTGGCCGATCTTTGGCACCGCAGGTTTGCGCGGTTTCGCCTTGGGCTTTGCGGCCTTTGCTGGCACGGCAGAGGGCAGCGATGCCTGCATCAATCCGGCCATCATTTTCTGAACCGAGCGCGCGGTCTTGCCCAGCTTTGGCGGCCGCATCAACCGACTTGCCCGGCGCAAGGCCGCCTTGAAACTATGTGCCATACGCATTTCCTTAAAATATCGCCGCCCGGTCGATCAGGGCAACAAAGACTGTCAATTCAATTTACAACATCAGCCAGAAGCCTGATTTAAGCGTTTGCAAAGGTCAATGTCTTTGGCCCAAGACGCCCCTGCTATAACACAATATGTATGACACTTTAACCGCATGACAATGGGGCCACAGCAAAGCGGCCCCATTGTCACGATTTAGCGGGTCACCGCGATTTTCAGAACCCCATCGGCGGTTCAAGCGGGCGGGTTGCGCGCAGGCGGGCCAGACGCTCTTCTTCGGTTTCTTCCGAACGCCAGCCCTCTGCCTCATACCCGATGCGGCGATCTTCAAGCGAGCGCGAGGGCGTGTTGTCCAAGGCCGTGACCACCGCGTTGCGATGCTCTTCAGGGAAGCGCACGCTGACGGCCACACCGCCACGGCGGATGGCTTCGGAAAACACCGGCGCGTCCTCTTCGGACAGACCCAGATCCACAATCGCACCCACGGCACCACCCGCCAGCGCGCCACCGATGGCACCGACAGCCGTGGCCGCCAGCCAACCGGCAGCAACCACCGGGCCGACACCCGGAATGGCCAGCAGACCCAGACCGGCAAGCAAGCCGCCGCCACCGCCAATCACCGCACCGATGCCTGCACCGGTTGAGGTGCCAGAGGCATCAGCTTCGGTGTTGACCGTGACGACACGGCCCGTCACCGCATCGCGCTGGATCACGCCCTGATCATAATCGCGAAAGCCTTCGTCGCCGATCAAGGACACATCAACGCCCGGCAGTCCCAGCGCGCTGACATTCGACATCGCGGCTTGCGCGGTGATATAGTCGTCGTAAACTCTTGTTGTTACAGGCATAGTTATCTCCAATTCTGCTATGGTTTGCGCGCGTGCCTTCAGGCTTTCGGCATGGTGACGACGTTGCCCTTATAGTCCACAGCAACCGAGACCGCGGCGCCGTCCACCTTGCCGGTGCCGCGCCACACGCCCTTGTCATCCAGCGTCAGCGCCGACACTTCCGTGACATTCCACGCGACGGCGCGGTCACGGGCCTGCTCTTCGGTAAAGCTGTTCGCGCCTTCAAACGGTGCGCCTTCTTCCGGAGTTTTCTGCGCCCAACTGTCCGAGCCGCACATCTCAAGGAAGGCGGCCTTGCTGATGCCGCTGGCTTCGGGCGTCATCGCATCAACGCGGGCACGGGCGAATTCGCGCGGCGCTTCGGCATCGGTCAGATAGCCGTTGGCATCGGTGTCCAAAGCGGTGAACTGCGCGTCGCAATCCCCAGCCGCCGCCGGTGCCATCGTTTCGGTTTGTGCAAACGCGGTGCCGCCCAGTGTCACGGCGACGGCCGCGCCCAGCACAGTTGCTTGAAATCCACGCATGATGTTCCTCCTTGCAATGATGAGGCGCGATGATCCCTCGCGCCTGCTCAGGTAATAAGCAAACACAGCGGCACAGATTAAGTTCCGGGCGATTTTAGATCAAATCAACCGCAGGTAATGAACGGCGGTTTTTTGCTGATTTCAGCAATTCGCTGACCCAAAAAATTGACAGGCTTATGGTTTTAACGCGCCAGCACCGCGCAAAAAGCCGGGGCGCTCAGATCATTTGATCCGAACGCCGCCGACACGTAAGCCACAACATTCCATCGCAAAGCCAACCCGCCCCAATCAGGGGCAGGAATCGCTCGCTTAGGCCAGATCGCGGATGGTCGCCTCACGCGCCCAATAGCGGTGCTTGGCGGTTTCGGGCAGTTTGCTGTAATGGACCACGCCTGCATCGGGTTCGATGCCTGCCCGCGCCAGAATAACTTTTGATCCGTTGCAACGCCCGATCGCCTTCAGATGCACGAAGGCCTCGGTGACAAACCCCACGGCGGCGGAATCCTTCGCCAGCTTTTCAGCCACCTCGGGTGCCAGGATCATCGCAATCGCATCAAACAGCATCGAAGGCGCGCCTGCCAACTGGCCATCAGCCTTCATCTGACCACCCTTCAGCTTCAGCATCCCCACCTTGGGGGCCACGGTGAACACGCTGCCACCCTCGGCCTTGATCGCGGCGATCAGTTTGTCGATCTCGGCCTTGTCCGAGCCTTCGGCAAACAGCAGCCCGATCTTGCGGCCTTGCAGCGTTGGCTTCCAGTTTTTCTGGATCGACAGCGCATCCGACGGCGCAAGATCAATGGGCGCGCGGAACGGTTTCGCCGCCGCGGGCAGTTCCATGCCGATGCCATCCGCCACCCGCTGCGCCAGCCCCGGATCGACGTTTTGCAAATTGGCCAGCACGCGGGTGCGGATGTGTTCCAGCCCCACCTTCGACAATTCGAACACGAAGGCCGAGGCGATATGCGCCTGCTCGTTTTCGGTTTGCGAGTGCCAGAACATGCGCGGTTGGCTGTAGTGATCGCCAAAGGTTTCGGCGCGGATGCGCAGCTTCTCTCCGGCAACCTCTTGCGGGGCGGTCATAAATCCAGTCGCACTGGCGCGCGGGCCGGGGTCTTCACCGGCAAGGTCCAGGCTGTTCGGCTCGTAATTCGCGCGCCCCTTCGGCACGGCGGTTTGCATCAGCCCGTCGCGCATCATGTTGGCGTAGGGGCATTTCGGCGCGTTGATCGGGATCTGGTGAAAGTTGGTCGTCCCCAGCCGCGATTTCTGCGTGTCGAGATAGGAAAACAGCCGCCCTTGCAACAGCGGATCATCCGAAAAGTCGATGCCCGGCACGATGTTAGAGGGCAGAAACGCCGCCTGCTCATTCTCGGCAAAGTGGTTGTCGGGGTTGCGATCCAGCACCATGCGGCCAATCACCCGCAGCGGCACGACCTCTTCTGGGATGATCTTGGTGGGGTCAAGCACGTCATAGGGCAGGCTGTCGGCCAGTGCCTGATCAAACACCTGCACCGCGAAATCCCATTCCGGGAAATCACCTGCCGCAATCGCCTCGTGCAGGTCGCGGCGGTGGTAATCGTTGTCCGCGCCCTGCAGCTTGGCGCTTTCATCCCAGACCAAGGATTGCATCCCAAGGCGCGGGCGCCAGTGGAATTTGACAAAACTTATCTTACCCTTGGCATTCACCAGCTTGAACGTGTGCACGCCAAAGCCCTCCATCATCCGCAGCGAGCGTGGAATGGCGCGGTCAGACATCGCCCACATCACCGTGTGCATGGTTTCGGGCATCAGCGAGACAAAATCCCAGAACGTGTCATGCGCCGATCCGGCCTGCGGATAGCCTTTGTCAGCCTCCATCTTCACCGAGTGGATCAGATCGGGGAATTTGATCGCATCCTGAATGAAAAACACCGGAATGTTGTTGCCAACCAGATCCCAGTTGCCTTCTTCGGTGTAGAATTTCACCGCAAACCCGCGCACGTCGCGCGGCGTGTCAACCGACCCTGCGCCACCGGCAACGGTTGAAAACCGCGCAAACAGCGGTGTCTTCTTGCCCTTTTCGGCAAACAGCGCCGCGCGGCTAAGGTCTGGGATCGGATCGGTGCATTCGAAATAACCATGCGCCGCCGAGCCGCGCGCGTGCACGATGCGTTCGGGGATGCGCTCGTGGTCAAAGTGAAAAATCTTTTCGCGCAAGATGAAATCTTCCAGCAGGGTCGGCCCGCGCTGGCCCGCACGCAGGCTGTTCTGGTTGTCAGAAATCGGCATACCACTGTTGGTCGTCAGTGCCGCGCCGCCGCGTTGCTGCGGCTCTCCGCCGTGGCCCACGTTTGATGGGGCGAGGTCTGATGGATTGGGGGATCGTGCCATTTGTGCTGCCTTTTTCGATGGTTGCAAAGCCGAGAGAACCCGCAAAAATCCGGCCCAAGGCCAGAGGTGGCTGACCTTCAAGGTGCGATCACAAGGCGGCTTCCCTTGCAAACGGTGTGCCGGCGCATTGGTTCCGACGCGCGGCGCTGCCGTGGCGTAAAGCTTGGGCAGGTTTCCGGCTGTGCAATGCGTTTGGGCAGTCGCCCGCAGCCTTGCGCCTTTCGCTGCATATGTGTTGATGTCGGCAGGCACAGCACCACCGTGCAGATTTTGGAACAGGATGAACCATGACAAAGATAGCCGTCGTGACCGGGGCTGCAGGGGGCTTGGGCCGGGCGATCAGCGCCAAGCTGCGCGCCGACGGGTTGCATGTGATCGGGCTGGATATTGATGCCGCAGGTTTGGCCAGCATGGCAGAGCCCGGCTTTACCAGCCATGTCGCCGACCTTAGCGATGCGGGTGCCATCGCCGAGGTGTTCGCCCAGATCGCGCGCGATCATGGCGGCGTTGATGCCTTGGTGAACAACGCGGGCACCTGTTTTATGTCCGACTTTCCCGACATTTCGGCGCAGGAACTGGACCGCCAGATGGCGATCAACTTCTCGGGCGCGTTCCATTGCGCGCAGGCGGCGATCAAGCTGATGGCGGGGCGCGACGGCGTGCGCAAGATCGTCAACATCTCCTCGAACGGGGCGTATAATTTTGATGTGTTCGACCCGCCGCATTATCGCGCGTCCAAGGCAGCGCTGGATACGCTGACCAAAGATCTCGCCCGCCGCTATGCCCGCGACAAGATCGCCGTCAACTCGCTGGCACCGGCGATGACCGAGACGCCGCTGTTCAAGGTGCTGACCGATGATGTGCTGGCCCGTGCCATCGCCGCCATGCCGCACGGCCATGCCATGCAGCCCGGCGAGGTTGCGGATTGGGTCGGCTTTCTGATCTCAACCGCCGGGGATATCTGCAGCGGAAACGTGATCATCCTTAATCAGGGCCGCGACGTGCGGTAAACGGGGCTCAGGTGAACCAATCGGGGGCCTTGCGAAGGACCGGCCATTGCTGCGGGCTGTGGCCAAAGATCACCTCGGCATCCCGCGCGCGCGCCAGATCCATCAGCCGCGCGCCGTGGTGGATCGCAAGCGGCACATCCCAAGACCCGGCGAAGCCCTCGTCAATCTCGCTGGCGCGGCTGATCGCATCCGAGGTCAGCAGCATCCACCCGGTCTGCGGCAACGCGACCATGAAGGCCAGTTGACCCGGCGCGTGGCCCGGGCACAGCAACACCTCAAACCCCGGCCCCAGCGTGAAATCCTGTGTGACCAGATGATAATCGCGCGCGGGCCACTCCATCGCCTGTTTGCCTGACCAATACATCGGGCGCGGCAAGTCGCGCTCGGCCTTGGCAATCAGGATCGGCACGCCGGGGAAACCGCCCATATGGCCGACATGGTCAATATGGGTGTGGCTTTGGATCATCAGCGTCACATCGGCCTTCGACAGCCCCAGCTTGGCCAATTGGGCATCAGGCGTGTTTTCGGGCGTGATCTGCAACACGCGGCCAAAACTGCCCAAGGCATCCTCTGCCGTCGCAGCTGCGGCATCGACGGTGTATTTTGCCGGAAATCCGGTGTCGATCAGCACCACCTCGCCCGCATCGGTCTGCACCGCAAAGCCGCAAATGCCGATGGTGCGCGGGCCGGAATGCACCTCGAACAGCCCGTAATCCAACACCGCCAGCCGAATGGGTTTCCCCTTCAGCGCAATCTGTTCCATCATAGCATCACCCCCCGGCAGATGAAGCGGAGAGCCTGCTTGAAAGTCAAGATACACACCCTGTTTCAATACCTGCTGGAAACCACCGAAGCAGCCCCCGAAGCCATCGTCGGCTTTTCGCTGTCGGGTTCGCCGCGCTTGGGCGACTATCTGGATGATCTTGATCCCAACCTTTCGCTCGACTGGAACGGCCGCGATTTTCGCGGCCTGCCAGAGTTGCGCGATCACGTGCTGGCGCAGGCTGGGCTGACAGGCATCTGCACCCCCGCCGATGTGCTGATCACCGCAGGCGCTGCCGAGGCGAACTATCTGGCGATCATGCAACTTCTGCAACCCGGTGAGCGCATCGTGATCGAGGCCCCCGGCTGGCCACAAGCCGAGGTGTTGGCGAAAGCCAAAGGCGCCGAGATTGTCAAAGTGGCGCGCTCCGAGGTTGAGGGCTGGCGCTTGCCGCTTGACCGTCTTGCTGCAGCCGTGACGCCGGGCACGCGGATGATCTTTCTGACCAACCCGAACAACCCGACCGGCGATCTGATGAGTGCCGCCGATCTGGCAGAGGTGGTCGCCATCGCCGAACGCGTCGGCGCATGGTTGCTGGTGGACGAGGTCTATGCCGGGCTCGAATGGCAGGGCCCGCGCGCACCATCGGTCGCGGGGCTTTATGCGCGCGGCATCACCACAGGCTCGGTCAGCAAGGCGCTGGGGTTGCAGGGCCTGCGCACCGGCTGGATGATCAGCCCTGATGCGGCACTTTTGCGCGACGCGCTTGTCCTGCGCGAAAACTCCAGCGAAATCATGAACATCATGGGCGAGGTGATCGCCGAAATCGCCATGCGCCCCGCGCGCTATCACGCGGCCCTGCAGCGCGCGCGCAGCGAAGGGGCGGCCAATCTGGCGCAGATGAACGCATGGATTACCGCCCAACCGCATCTGTCGTGGTCCGCGCCGAAAGCCGGGCTGATCGGCCTTGCCCGCCTGCCCGCCTTCGTTGACAGCGACGCCTTCGCGCGGTTTCTGCTGGCCGCCCCCTATCGCACCTTCCTTTTGCCCGGCAGCGCCTATGATTTGCCGCATCACATCCGGCTGGGCGTAGGCGGTGGTGCCGCGGTGCGGCTGCAAGATGGGCTGGACCGGCTGTCGCAGGCGTTGGACGACTGGCACAGGCCCCGCAAAACCTGATCCCGGCACATGCAAAAAGGCCCGCCGATTTGGGCGGGCCTTTTGGTGTTTGGGGGGGATTTAGCCTTCGTAGTTCGGCATGGCTTCCAGTTGTTCTTTGGTTTGGCCCAGATAGACCCGCAGGTCATCGCCGTCGGCTTCTTTCAGGATGTCCACATCGGCCAGCGGCAGGGCGACGGGCTTTTCACCCATGCCAAGGAAACCGCCGACGTCCACGATCACCTGTTCAACCTTGCCATCCGCCGATACCACCAGATTGGACACTTCGCCGATCGCGGCGTCGGTGGCGTCATAGACCTTGGCACCGGTCAGCTTTTCCGAGGTCAGCATGGTGGCATCAGCGGCGACATAGCCGTCGCGCACCATTGGCGTGCGGGCGGCCCCTGCGGCCATCGCATCGGCGGCAGGCGCTTCAGTGGTTGCCGCCGGAGCCATCGTGTCATTCATCGCATAGGGCGGCGCGGCCTCAAAATCGGCGCGCTTGGCGGTCGTCACCAGGAAAAAGTCATCCGGTGCATCGGCGGTGGCGCTGTCGCTGACGAATTTGATCGCCTCCATACCGACGGCGACCTGACGCTCGCCCATCCCCAGAAAGCCGCCGATATCGACCAGAACCGCATCGACCTTGCCATCGCGCGACAGGATCACGTCGTTGATCTCGCCAATATCGTCCCAGCCTTGCTGCGCGCCGTTGTATTCGGTGGCATCAATCGCGGCTTCCGAAGCATAGACGCGCATGCCGATAAAATCAGACGCGCGCACATTCAACGGATCGGCAGCGGCACGGAAGGCCGCGACATCCTGGGCCGCAGCGGCACCGGCAAGACCGGCAAGCAGGGCGGTGGACAGCAAAAGCTTTTTCATCATCATCTCCAAGAACTGCAAAGGTTGCACGCATTCAGCGCTGTCTGAAAAACGCAAAGCGACGCCGGGTGGTTCCGAAATTAATCAGCAAATTCAACGGGAACCATCACGCCCTTGGCGCGTTGCGGCGGGGGAAAGCAGATACCTCCCCCGCCTGTCTTGCCGCGATTGCACCCAAATCACACCGCAGCACACATGGAAAACCCCCGTCAGAACCCTCACCGCCGACAGCATGGATTTCGCTGAGGTATCTCTGCGCCGCCATCACGCGCAATCGTCTTCCGACAGCGCCCCAAACCTGTGCAACGCAGCTTGGCCGCATTTGCGGGCCGCCCAAGTTTCGCCTAAGGTCGCGGCAGTTCGGATCAGGAGTCTTTCATGCAGTCTTACACCTTCAGCCATGCCATCACCCGCAAGCCCTCGCACAGCATCATCGCGGGCCTGCGCGCCGTGGATACCGGCACGCCTGATCTTGGCCTTATGCAGGCGCATCACGCCGACTATATCGCGGCGCTGCGCTCGACCGGGGCAAAGGTGATCGAGTTGGACGCGCTGGAGGATTTCCCAGACTCGGTCTTTGTCGAAGACACAGCACTCTGCCTGCCGCAGGGGGCCGTGGTGATGCGCCCCGGCGCGCCCTCGCGCTTGGGCGAAGCCGCCGAAATGGCCCCACATCTGCAAGCGCTTTACGGCCAGATCCTGCGCATCGAGGGCGCTGACAGCTATATCGAAGGCGGCGACATCCTGACCACCGAGACCGAAATTCTGGTCGGCCGCTCGGCCCGCACCAATGCCGCAGGCGTCGCCGAACTCACCCGTCTGGTGGCGGGTTGGGGCCTGAGCGTGCGCGAAGTCTTCACCCCGCCCGGCGTTCTGCACTTCAAAACCGATTGCTCGCTGCTCGATGCTGAAACCATCCTCTCCACCCGCCGCCTTGCCGCATCGGGCTGCTTTGCGGGCTATAAGGTGATCTACGTCGCCGATGGCGAAGAGGCCTGCGCCAACACCATCCGCTTCAACGATCTGGTGATCATGCCCGCAGGTTTCCCAAAAACCCGCGCAACCTTGGATCAGGCGGGCTACAAAGTGGTCGAGATCGGCAACAGCGAATGTGCCAAACTTGATGGCGGCATGTCCTGCCTGTCGCTGCGCTTCACTCCGAAGCCCTGATTTCACCTGTTCTTAAATATCCCCGCCGGAGGCTTCCGTCGCTGGCCGGGGGAGCCTCCGGCGGGAGTATTTATCACCAATGTGAAAGGTTAAGCACTTGCGCCGATTGAACTTCGCGCGGCAGTATGTTGGGTATTGATGCGGATTGCGAAACAATGTGGGATTGGCCGAGGCGAGTATGAGTGACCCAAAGCCCGCGGGCCAAAGCTTCAACATCCTGGCCGTGGTGCAATCGGGCCGCTTGCAGTATGAAGCTTTGCTGCTGGCCGCATCCTTGCGCGCCACCAACCCCAACTTCGCCGGAAAGCTCTATCTGGCAGAGCCGCAACAGGGCGGCGCTTGGCCGAAATCGGTCGCCGTCAGCAATCCCGCCCTGCGTGAGGTGCTGGCCAGCCTTGGTGCCGAATTTCTGCCGTTCGAGGCCCGCCATTTCGGCCAAAGCTATCCGCATGGCAACAAGATCGAGGCACTGGCCGCCCTGCCCGATCAACCCTTCCTGTTTCTCGACACCGACACGCTGATCACCGGCGATTTGGGCAGCGTCGGGTTTGATTTCTCCAAACCCTCGGCCTCGATGCGGCGTGAGGGCACTTGGCCCACGCAAGAGCTTTACGGCCCGGATCTGGCGGCGACTTGGGCCGCACTTTATGATCGCTTCGGCCTGAACTTCGCCAGCACCATCGACGAAAGCCAGCCCGAAAACTACTGGCAGCGTTTTATGTATTTCAACGCAGGCTGGTTTTTCCACCAAAGCCCCAAGGCCTTTGGCCAGCGCTTTCTCGACTATGCCCTGACCATCCGCGATGACCGCCCCGAGGCGCTGGTGTGTCAGGAAATCTACCCGTGGCTGGATCAGATCGCGCTGCCCTTGGTGATCCACAGCTTTGGCGGCGCACGGCCCGGCCCGGCGCTGGCGGGGCTGGACGGCGCTGTGACTTGTCATTACCGCACGCTGCCGCTGCTTTACGCCCGCGAAAGTGACCGCGTGGTTGAGGTTTTGGAACAGGTGGCCGGCGAAAAGGAAATCCGCCGCATCCTGCGTGATCACGAGCCTGCCCGCCTGATGATCTACCAGAACCGTGGCCGCAAGGTGCGCGCGCTGTTTGACCGTGACGATCTGCCCCGGCGCGAACAGGCGATCCGTTTTGTGCTGAAACGCGAAGGCCTGTGGCTGCGCTAGCCCCCCACTCCCCGCCGCCCCGGATCAAGTCCGGGGCCTCATGCCCCCCCGGACTTGATCCGGGGCCTCATGGCGGCACAGCAGCGGCCCCGAACCAAGTCTGGGGCAGCGCAGCAATATCCTCAATCGTCCAGATTGCCGATCTTGCGGGCGTCTTCCTGCATCTCCAGCCACATCGCGTTCAACACCGCGAACAGGGCGGCCAAAGGCAGGCCAAGCATCCAGGCGAAATACCACATGATTTGCTCCTTTCAGGAGAGACTGTTTTCAGTAGAGACTGTTTTCAGTAGAGACTGTGCGCGTTTTCGGCGATATCCTTTTCCGACACCTTGCCCCACAGCACCTTATAAACCCAAGCGGTGTAGAGCAGGATCAGCGGCAGGAAGATCGCCGTCGAGACCAGCATGATGAACAGCGTAAGATGCGACGACGACGCGCTCCACACCGTCAGCGACGAGCGCGGGTCGCTGGAAGACGGCAGGATGAACGGGAACATCGTCAGGCCAATCGAGGCAATCATGCCGAAGATCGCCATTTTCGACGCCAGCAGAGTGGTGACTTCACGCCCCGCCCGCAGGCCGAGGAAGGCCAAGAGGCCGCCCACAATGCCCATCACAGGGGCCACCGCGATCCACGGGCGCAAGGCGTAGGCTTCCATCCAACTGCCGCCCTTCACCACCTCGAAATGCAGCGGGTTGGACGGGCCGTCGGTCACGTAATCGCCCACAATCTTGTAGCCATCAAAGCCGTAGGCCAGCCACAGCCCCAAGCCGATATAGCCGCCCACCGCCGCGAGTGCCGCAATCGCCCCGATCCGCCGCGCACGGGCTTGCACCGCGCCGTCGGCCTTCAGCGTCAGCCAAGCGGCACCATGCATCACCAGCATTGCCAGCGACACCAGCCCCGCGCACAGCGCGAACGGGTTGAGAAGGCTGAAGAATTTCACATACCACACGCCTTCATAGATCGCGTGCAGATCGTCGGTAAAGTGGAACGGCACCCCTTGCATGACATTGCCGACCGCCACGCCAAAGATCGTCGCAGGCACAGCGCCCCCGGCAAACAGCGCCCAATCCCAGCCATTGCGCCACCGCGCCGAGTCGCGCTTGGAGCGGTATTTGAACGCCACCGGCCGCACGATCAGCGCCGCCAGCACCAGCCACATCGCCAGATAAAACCCTGAAAACGACACCGCATACAACGGCGGCCAGGCGGCAAAGATCGCACCACCGCCCAGGATGAACCAAACCTGATTGCCCTCCCACACCGGGCCGATGGTGTTGATCGCCACCCGCCGCTCGGTGTCGGTTTTGGCGACGAAGGGCAGCAGCGCCCCCACGCCCATATCAAAGCCATCGGTCAGCGCAAAGCCGATCAACAGCACGCCCACCAGCACCCACCATATCACGCGCAAGGTCTCGTAGCTGAGAAGTTCGTTCAGGATCATGGCTTTACTCCGCTGGCATGGCGATGGCGTCGGCGTTTTTGCGCCCCATCAACCGGACTTCATGGCGCTTCATCCAGGCTTCGGTTTCGGCGACCTCAAGGTAGGGGCCTTTGCGGATGTATTTCAGCATCAGGCTCATCTCGACGACGAACAGCACCGAATAGAAGATCACAAACCCCGCCAGCGTGATCGCCACCTCGGTCATCGACAGGGCCGAGACCGACATCGCGGTGGGCAGCACCCCGTCCACCGTCCACGGTTGGCGGCCAAATTCGGCGACAAACCAGCCCATTTCGGCGGCAATCCACGGTGCCGGGATCATCCACACCGCCATGTGCAGCGCGGGCCGCGGGAATTGCATCCGCTTGAACGAGGCGCGGTAGAAGAAATACAGCATGGTGCCGATGAACAAGATCCCCAAGCCCGCCATGATGCGGAACGCCCAGAACAGCGGCCAGACGGTGGGCACGGTATCGTTCGCCGCCATCTTGATCTGTTCTTCCGTCGCCAGATGCGGCGTGTCGGTGTATTTGCGCAGCAAAAGCGCAAAGCCAAGGTCGGCCGAGTGCAACTCGAACGTATCCTTCACCACCTGCGGCGTGGCCTCGCGCTCGGCCCGCAGCGTCAGCAGCGCCTCATAGGCGATCATGCCCGAGCGCACCCGCGCCTCGGCCTGCTCCACCAGTTCCGAAATTCCGGGAATTTCGGTGTTCAGCGACCGCGTGCCAATTAGCCCCATCACGTAGGGAATGTGGATGGCGTAATGCGTCTCGCGCGCTTCCTGATCGGGAAAGCCGAAGGCGGTGATCGCGGCAGGCGCAGGTTCGGTGTGCCACATGGCCTCAATCGCGGCCAGTTTCATCTTCTGGCTGTGGGTGGCGTTATAGCCCGATTCGTCGCCCAGAAGCACCACCGAGAACGCCGAGGCCAAGCCGAACGCCGCCGCCACCGCAATCGAGCGGCGTGCCAGTTCCACATGACGGTCGCGCAGCAGATACCACGCCGACACCCCCAGCACGAACACCGAAGCCGTGACGTAACCCGCTGAAACCGTGTGCACAAACTTCGCCTGTGCCACCTCGTTGAACAGCACCGCCCAAAAGTCGGTCATCTCCATCCGCATCGTCATCGGGTTAAACTCGGCCCCCACCGGGTCTTGCATCCAGCCGTTGGCGATCAAGATCCACAGCGCCGACATGTTCGAGCCAATCGCCACCAGCCAGGTCACCACAAGGTGCTGCACGCGGCTTAGCTTGTCCCAGCCAAAGAAGAACAGCCCGACAAACGTGGCCTCCAGAAAGAACGCCATCAGGCCTTCAATCGCCAGCGGCGCGCCAAACACATCGCCAACATATTGGCTGTAATAGCTCCAGTTCATCCCGAACTGGAATTCCATGGTGATGCCGGTTGCCACCCCGATGGCAAAGTTGATGCCGAACAGCGCTCCCCAGAACTTCGTCATCTGCCGCCAGATCGGGCGGTTGGTCATCACATAGACGGTTTCCATGCAGGCCACGATGATCGACAGGCCGATGGTCAGCGGCACGAACAAAAAGTGGAACATCGCCGTGGTGGCGAATTGCAGCCGCGAAAGTTCAACGATGCCAAATTCCATTTCAGTCTCCTGCTGATCGGCGATACCGACGACGCTTGCCCAAGGGTAGATCCCTGTGTGACCGGGCAAAGCCACATCACAGATACAATTTAGGATAGTTCTAAGGTGAAGTCAGCCCAATCCGTCTCGACAGGGCGATGTGACGCAGTCAGGATCGCCGCCTGCGGCAGATACTGGCGGATACCATGCAGCACGCGCAGGGCGGTGGCGGTATCAAGGCCCTCGGTCGGCTCATCCAGCAGCAAGATCGCAGGGCGGCGCAGCAGCACCCGCGCAATCGCCAGCCTGCGCGCCTCGCCGCCCGAAAGGCCCGCCCCGCGCGGCCCAAGCAGCGCATCAAGGCCCCCCTTGGCGCGGATCACCTCGCCCAGCGCCACCGCCTCCAGCACCGCCCACAGGGCCGCGTCATCGGCATCGGGTGCGGCAAGCTGCAACGCGGCCCGGATACTGCCCGCCATCAGCCCGGCGCGTTGCGGCAACAGCGCAACCTTGGCACGCAACGCAGCCTCGTCCCAGTCTGGCAGCGGATGCGCGCCAAGCGTGATCACGCCAGCACTCGGGCGCAGCATCCCTGCCGCCAGCAACAGCGCGGTAGATTTGCCAACCCCGCTTGGCCCGGTCAGCGCCAGCGTCTCACCCGCGTGCAGCGTGAAACCCAACGGGCGCAGGCTGGCCCGCGCAGCGCCGGCACGTTGCAGGCTGACCGCCTCAAACCGCAGCGGGCCCGCACTGTGGCTGCTCCCGGCGCGCACCTCAGGCGCGGGCAGGCTTGCCACCACGCGCCGCGCCGCCAGCCGCATCCGGCCCAGATCGGCGACAGCGCGGCGCAGCGGGGCCAAAACCTCGGTCAGCGCCAGCGACGCGAAAAAACCCACCGCCGCCACCGCCGCGCTGAGTGCGCCGCGATCTGCCAGCGCCATGCCCAACAGCAGCGCCGCCGTGGCAATCGCGGTGCCCAGCCACGACAGCGCCAGCCCCGCCCGCCGCTCGATCCGGTCTTGCACCAGCCGCGCGTCTTGGCGGCGCGCCTCGGCAGACAGCACCGCCTGATGCTGTGCCGCAAGCTGGCCATAGACCGCCAGATCACCCCGCGCCTGCACCAGATCAATCAAGCGCGCGCGAAACGCCTGTGCCGCATATTCCACCCGCCGCGAGGGGGTATTGGCTGCCCTGCCCGCCCAGATCAGCACCACAGCACCGCCCAGTGCAAAGCCCACCGCCACCACGCCCGCAATAGCGATCCCCGCAATCGCCCACAGCACCACAAAGCTGGCCGCCAGCGTCACCCCCCCGGCGATCAACGGCAGGATCAGCCGCAGCGGCAAGCCATCCAGCGCATCAATATCGGCGGTGATGCGGTTCAACACCTGCGGCCCACGCAACCGGCTTTGCCGGTCATAGGGCGCTGCCAGATAGGCTTGCAGCACCCGCAGGCGCAGCGTGGCAAAGGCTCGCAAGGTGGCGTCATGCGTCAACACCCGCTCGCCATAGCGCGCCGCCGTCCGCCCCAGCGCCAGAAACCGGATCGAGCCCGAGGGGCGGAACACATCAAACACCGCCCCCAACCCTGCCAGCCCTGCCGCCGCCGCCGCCGTGATGAACCAGCCCGACACCCCCAGCAGCGTCACCCCCGCCACCAGCACGACGACAGACAGCACCGCCCCGCGCAAAAGCGATGCGCGCTGCGCCTGCCAGATCAGCCGGAACACCTGCCACAGCGGTTTCATGGCGCAGCCTCCAGCCGGATCACATGATCCATCTTTGCCGCCAGCCCCGCGTCATGCGTGGCGATGATCAGGCTGCAACCGCTGCCCGCAAGTGCCAACAGGGCGGCGGTGACGGTGGCGGCGGTCACGGCATCCAGATCGGCGGTCGGCTCATCGGCCAGCAGCACATCGGGGCAGGCGTGCAAGGCGCGCGCCAGCGTCAGCCGCCGCGCCTCGCCGCCTGACAAGCCACCGCCGCCCTCGCCCAACCGCGTGGCCGCACCCTGCGGCAGCGCCGCCACCACATCCTGCATCGCCACCATGCCCAGCGCCGCGCCCGGATCACCCTGCCCCAAGCTGATGTTGTGGCGCAGACTGCCGTCCAGAAACTGCGGCTGTTGCGGCATCCAACCCAGCCGCGCGCGCCAGCCATCGGCGCTGGCGTCACTCAAGGGCTGACCCGCCACGGTGATCTGCCCCGCCTCAGGATGCACCAACCCGGCCAGCGCCCGCAGCACCGTCGTCTTGCCGCTGCCACTCGGCCCAAGCAGGGCCAGAGTCTCCCCCGCCTTCAGGCTGAAATCCGGCAAATGCAGCACCTTTGCCCCCAGTTGCACCTGCACACCCGTCACCGCAATATCCGCAGCCCCCGGCAACCGCGCCGCCCGCGCCCCCTGCCCCAGCAGCGGCGCATCGCTGGCGCGCGCCTGCCATTCCGCCCATTCATCCGCCACCGCCAGCGCCGCCGCGCGGTCATGCCAGGCCGCCGACAAATCACGCAAAGGCTGATAGAACTCGGGCGCGAGCAGCAGCAGGAATATCCCCGCCGCAGGCGTCAGTTGCGTGCCATAGCTGCCAAACTCCAGCACCCCCAGCAGCGAAAACCCCACATACACCGCCACCATCGCCACCCCAAGCGCCGCAAACAACTCCAGCACCGCCGAGGATAAAAACGCCACCCGCAGCACCGCCATCGTCTGCGCGCGCAACCGCTCGGCGGCGTCGGCAAAGCCCGCGCCCACCGCAGCCCCCGCCCCCAGCAGCCGGATATCCAGCAGCGCATGCAGCCGCTCGATCAACAGATCGTTCAGCGTGCCGATTTCCACCATCTGCCGCTGGCTTGCCGCCTGCGCCGCCCAACCGATCAGCGCCATGAACACCGGGATCAGCGGCCCGCTGATCAGCAAAACCACCCCCACCGCCCAGGATTGCCAGAACGCCAGCACCAAAATCAGCCCCGGCACCAGCATCACCCGCGCCCGCGCCGGGGCATAGCGGCTGACATAGGGCAGCAGCATCTCCAGCTTTTCACCCGCAAGCGCCGCCACACCGCCCGCCGCAGGGCCGGTGCTGCGCGCAGCCTCACGCGCAACCATCTCGGCCCGCAAGGCCTGCACCACCTCCAGCCCCGCCCGGCTTGCCGCAGCCTCAGCGCCATAGCTCAGGGCCGCGCGCAACAGCCCCAACACGCCAAACCCCACCGCATAGGCCCACAGCGGCGGCGCATCCGTCAGCAACCCGGCCAAGGCAGCCGCCACCAGCGCCGCCTGCAGCGGCCAGATCACCGCAGCCATCCCCGAAAGCATCGCCGACAGCCGCAAACGCCCACGCGCAGGCGCGATCAACCGGGCCAGCACCACGGCGGAAGTCTGTTGATCTTGCTGCGCCATGCCGCTGCCTGTGCCCCGCCCCTGATGCCGCCAATCTGGGGCCACGCCGCCCGCAGCACAATGCCGCCCCCCTGCGGCAAACGGTCTGGCCCCTAGCGGATCGCCGCCAGCAGCGCCGCGTAGCTTTCCTCGCACACCCGCTGCCGCCGCTTGATCTTCTGATGCCCCAACATCTCGGCCATCAGCGCCTGCACCTCGGCGCCATAGCGGGCGATCGAGTGATCCTCGCCGCCGGGCTGATTGCGCTCGGCAAAATAGGCCTCGGTGTGGCGCGCGGTCTCGGCATTGGTCTCGGGCACCGCGCCGCGCCCCCGCGCGCGCCGCAGCGCAAAACTGTCGGGCGCTTTCAGCCCATAGTGGTTATACTGCGCCAACCGATGCGACACCGCCTTCACATCGCCATTGCGCAACTGCCGCCACAACGGCAGTGCCGGATCGGTCTGGGTCCGCGTGCCATCGCCCCACAGCACCTGCAACGGCACCTTATCCTTGAACCCCACCATGGAGTGATTGTGGATGCCGCGAAACCGCCCCGGATGCCGCGTCAGGGTTTTCAGCGCCGCATTGGCCTTGTGTTGGGTGGGCAAGCGGTGGGTGAACAGCGGACACACCCGCCCCGCCCGCCACCGCGCCACCGGATGACTGGTGAAAAACATCCCATATAGGGCCACCACATCAATATCCGCCTCGGCCCGCTCGGTCAGATCGGCCACACGGTGATCGCCGACATGCACGTTCAGAAACTCATCGGCATCCAGCATCATCAGCCATTCGGTCTCATCAATGCCATGCAGACGGCGGATTTTCTCATAGCCTGCGTGCTGCGGAATATCGCCGGGCTTCAGCGCGTTGGGCACATGCGTGATATACCCCGCCTGATCCAGCGCCCCGAGCAAACGGTCGCTGCCATCGCTGCAATCGTTCGACGCAATCAGGATACGGTCAAACCCCAGCACCCGGTGATGCGCCACCCATTCCAGCAGAAACGGGCCTTCATCTTTGACACTGGAAATCAAGGTATGGCGGGGCGGCAAGCGGAACCTTTCTCTTTGCGCCAGATGAGGAAATCGCCCACAGAAAGTCAATGGTGGCGGGGTGACAGCGCGCGCGCCACGCGCCATGATGCGCCAAACCTGACCGGAGTTTGCCCATGCCCGACCTTCGCCTTGCGCTCATGCAAGCCACCTCTCCCGCCGGAGACTGCGGCGCGGCTTTTGCCGCAACCGAGCATGGCCTGCGCGCAGCCGGTGCAGCGGGGGCCAATATGCTGGTGGTGCCGGAAAGCTTTGCGCCCGGCTACAACAGCGATGCGATTGCCGAACTGGCGCTGACCCGCGGCGGGGCTTGGCAAGATCGCTTGGCTTTGGCCTGCCGCGACGCAGGCTGCGGTCTGGTCTTCGGCTATGCCGAGCGTGACGGGCTTGCGGTTTACAATGCTGCCCTCGCCTTGGGGCCGGATGGCGCCGAACTGGCGCACTACCGCAAAATCCAGCTTTACGGCCCGCGGGAATCCGCCATCTACCGCCCCGGCGACGCTTACGTCAGCTTCAATCTGGCCGGGCACAAGGCTGGCCTTTTGATCTGCTACGATGTGGAATTTGCCCCCCATATCGCGGCAATGGCGGCGGCAGGCGTCACGGTGCTGCTGGTGCCCACCGCCAACATGCTGCCCTACACCCATGTCATGCGCGCCACCGTCCCCGCGATGGCCGCCAATCACGGCATCACCATCGTTTACGCCAATTACTGCGGGACCGAGGGCGATCTGACTTACGCCGGCGGCTCGCTGATCGTGGGCGCAGACGGCGATGTGCTGGCGCAAGCGGGCATGGGGCCGGCCCTGCTGGTGGCCGATGTTCCAAAGGTGGACCCCGCCCGCCTGTCCAGCCAAGCCCGCGACTATCGCATCATCAGCTAGCCCTAAAAGCCGACAGACATCCACACGTTTGCGGGCAGCGAACCCCGGGCGGAAACAGGAAACGCACCGCGTTTCCCCGCCCGCCCGCGCCGTTTTCCCCCTGTAAACAGTGCCGCGACAAACCCGGTAAGGCCAGCGCCCGACCCGGCGGGCGAGAAGCGCCCGCCAAGGCTGGGTCGGGCGCTGGCCGGGCCATTCAGGCCCGGCGGTTTCAGCGGCCCCTGCACCGCGTGGCAAAGGCAATGGCCTCCGCCAGAATACACAAAGTGAATGTCGGGCCCACCCCAACACATCCCACGCCGCCCCGGACTTGATCCGGGGCCTCACGCCTCAAACCAGAGGCCCCGGATCAAGTCCGGGGCGGCGGAGTGATGGAGCAAACCGGCACCGCATCAGCCATGCCGGTCGCCGCAGTCCCCCCGTGGTCACGGCGCGCCTGTCAACCCAAGCCCGCGATTCTCGCATCATCAGCTAGCCCCCAAAGCCGCCAGAGATCGACGCACTAACCTGCGCCCGAGTCCGGGCGGAAACAGGAATCGCACCGCGTTTCCCCGCCCGCGCACGCGGTTTCCCCCTGTAGTCGGTGCCACGAAAAGCCCAAAAGGCCAGCGCCCGACCCGGCGGGCGAAAAGCGCCCGCCGAGGGCGGGTCGGGCGCTGGCCGGGCCATTGAGGCCCGGCGGTTTCAACGGCCCCTGCACCGCATGGCGAAGGCAATGGCCTACCCCAGAGTGCGCAAAGTGAATTGCGCCCCCCACACATCCCACGCCGCCCCGGACTTGATCCGGGGCCTCACGCCGCAAACCAGAGGCCCCGGATCAAGTCCGGGGCGGCGGAGTGATGGAGCAAACCGGCAGCGCAACCCGTCTTATCAGGCGGCCATAAATTCCACAGCGCACCGGCCGAACACAGCGGCCACCGTTGCGCCCAAAAATCCTGAATCCGTCAAAAACCACAACATCTTGTGGTAAATACTCCCGAAGCAGCCGAAAACCACAAGCACTCCCAGTGGGGAAAGCGCTTGTGCCGCCCGCCAATCGCGCTAGCGCAGAAAACCCGGCTTTTGCGACCATGCCAAAGCATCGCGGATCATCTCGGGCAGGGTTGATCGTGCAGGCTGCCAGCCCAGTTCTTCGCGGGCGCGGTCCGAGCCTGACACCAGCGACGCCGCATCCCCCGCCCGGCGCGGGCCTTGGATGATCGGCACATCGCGGTTGGTCACGCTGCGGCTGGCATCCACCACCTGCCGCACCGAAAAACCGTGCCCGGTGCCAAGGTTGAACGCCCGGTTGCCGCGCCCCTCCAGCAGCCAGTTCACCCCCTTCACATGCGCATCCGCCAGATCCATCACATGCACATAGTCGCGCACGCAGGTGCCGTCGGGCGTTGGATAATCCTGCCCGAACACCGTCAGCGCCGGGCGGCGGCCCTCGATCGCATCCAGCATCAGCGGGATCAGATGGGTCTCGGGGCGGTGCTGTTCACCGACCTCAGCCTCGGGGTCGGCCCCTGCGACGTTGAAATAGCGAAAGATCACATGGTTCAGCCCATAAGCCGCGCCGAAATTCTTCAGGATTTCCTCGATGGCCTTTTTCGACGCACCATAAGAATTGATCGGATGCTGCGGCGTATCCTCATCCAGCACCACGCCGTCCTGATCGCCATAGGTGGCACAGGTGGACGAGAATACAAAATTCATGCAACCGGCATGCACCGCCGCCTCAACCAGATTAAGCGAGCCGTTGACGTTGGTGCGCCAATACCGCCCCGGATCGGTCATCGACTCGCCCACCAGCGACAGGGCTGCAAAATGCATCACCGCAACCGGGCGATATTGGTGAAAAGCCGCGTCAATGCTGGCGCGGTCCAGCAGATCACCCTGCACAAACGGACCGAATTTCACCGCATCGGCCCAGCCGGTTGATAGGTTGTCAAACGCCACCGGCACAAAGCCCGCCTGCGCCAGAACCTTGCAGGCATGCGCCCCGATATACCCCGCCCCACCCGTCACCAACACATGCTTTTGCATCTTCGTCTTCCGCTTCATCCGCATCCCGTGCCGCGACTAAAGGAGAGTTTTCCCGACAAGGTCCAGCGCAAACAGCCAAGGATGGGCCAAATAATGGATCACTCAGCTGCGGCCTCAACGGGGTCTGCCACCAAGCCGCTGATCTGCTCCAGCAGCGCCGCTTCCATCGCCACAGGCACGCAGGCCAGCGCGTTGGCGATGAAATCGTTGTAAAAATCCAGCCGCCGCAAATGCACGCCGCGATGATAATGGATCAGCCGCGCCTTCTTGGCGCGGTGCAGCTTCACCCGGTCGGCAATCGAGAAGTTCCACGCCTCGGGCAAGACCTGATAGCCAAAGCCAAACCGCTTCATCGTCAGCGGCAGCGTGATCTGATCCAGCCAAGGCCGCTTGCCCTTGATCGGGCAGCGATGGTCAAATTCCATCGCGGTCCTCAGCCAGCTTTGCGCGAAATTTTCGCCGGTATCCGCGCGCGGCAGATCGCTGAAGCTGATGAAACCGGCATTGAAATAGGGCGGGTAATCCAACTGCCGCCCGCGCGTCAACTGCACCCGGTCCTCGGGCATCGGCAGGTCGAAGAACGCGTAGGCGCGCGGCCACTTGTCCGGCTCTTTGCCCCAGGTCGGCAATCCCTCGGGCACCGCCGCCACCGCAGTTTGGTCTTGCAGCGCAATCCCAAGCAGGGGGGCTGCGCAAACCGTGTCGGTGTCGATGAACAGACTGCGCTGCGATGTCCTTGCTGCCGCGCAGGCCAAAATCTTGTTGCCATGCGGATAGGGCTTGGCCCAAACCGTATCGGCGGCGGGCAAAGGCCGCATCTGCACCCCGCAGCGCGCGTAAAGCGCCCGCGTCACCGGGCTTAAACTGTTTGCCGATCGCGGTGAGACATAGGCGATCAGCGCAACCTTCTGGCGGTCCGGGTGATGTTTGGCAACCGATGCGGCCAGCAGCAAGGATTGCGCCTCAAGCCCCTGACCGTCCACCACGAATATGATCGAGTCTTCCGCGTCAGTCATCGCAAACACTCCATCCGCACCGCACCTTGCCAACGCCTCTCAGCGTGGCAAAGCCTGCATCATCGCGGCCAAAGGGCTATCGCCCGACGGCCACGTAAGTCTGGAACCCGGCCTCGGTGGCTTCTTCCAGCGAATAGATGTTGCGCAGATCGGCCATGCGCGGGGTTTCCATCTTTTTCGCAAGCTTGCTGAGGTCCAGAGCCCGGAACTCGTTCCATTCGGTCAAAAGCACCACCAGATCAGCGCCATGCGCCGCCTGATACGGGCTTTCCACCCATTTCACGCCGGGCAAAAGCGCCTCGCCCTCGCGCTGGCCCTGCGGATCAACCACCCGCACCTTGGCCCCGCCCCCCACCAACGCAGGCACGATGGTCAGACTGGGCGCGTCGCGCATGTCATCGGTGTTGGGCTTGAAGGTGACGCCCAGCACCGCGATGGTCTTGCCGTTCAGACTGCCGTCGCAAAGATCAACCAGCTTGTCGATCATCCGGCGCTTGATCTCATCATTCACCTTGATCACGGTTTCGGTGATCTGCATCGGCACCGCATGATCCTGCCCGATCCGCGCCAAGGCCATGGTATCTTTCGGAAAACACGATCCGCCATAGCCGGGGCCTGCGTGCAGGAACTTGTTGCCGATCCGGCCATCCATCCCCATGCCTTTCGACACATCCTTGATATCCGCACCAACTTTTTCGCACAACGCCGCGATTTCGTTGATGAAGGTGATCTTGGTGGCAAGGAAAGCGTTGGCCGCGTATTTGATCATCTCGGCAGACTCAAGACCGGTATAAACCACCGGGAATTCGCGCAAGAACAGCGGGCGGTAGATATCCGCCATCACCTTGCGCGCGCGTGGGCTTTCAACGCCCACGACCACCCGGTCAGGTCGCATGAAATCGTCAATCGCCGCCCCTTCGCGCAGGAATTCGGGGTTCGAGGCCACATCGAACTTGGCATCCGGGTTGGCCGCTGCCGCCGCCTCGGCCACCTTGCGGTTGGTGCCCACAGGCACCGTCGATTTGGTGACAATCACCGCGTAACCCGTAAGCGCCCGGCCGATTTCCTCTGCCGCGGCCATCACATAGGTCAGATCCGCATGGCCATCGCCGCGCCGGGTGGGCGTGCCCACCGCGATGAACACGGCATCCGCCCCCGCCACCGCCTCGGCCAGATCCAGCGTGAACGACAAGCGCCCGGCGCTGACGTTCTTGGCCATCAACGCCTCAAGCCCCGGCTCGAAGATCGGCACCTGGCCTGCCTTCAGGCGGTCAATCTTGCCGGGGTCTTTATCGACGCAAATCACCTCGTGCCCGAAATCCGAGAAACACACGCCCGAAACCAAGCCGACATAGCCGGTTCCGATCATCGCAATCTTCATGCCAACGCTCCTGGCTGTTCCAGTCTTGTCTTAGGCAGAGCGGGCGACTGTGTCAAATCCGCGAACAATCAAACTGTGGAAAATCAAGCGGAAAGCTGCAGGCCATGCAAAAGGCCGGAAGGTTTCCCCTCCGGCCGCATCCCTTTGTCACAGCTTAGGACATGCAGGTGATCAGAACAAAGCCATCGCCGCCACGACCGCCCTGCCCCGCCGTAACACCCGCGCCGCCGCCGCCACCACCCGAGCCACGCGCGCCAGCCCCCCCGGCACCGCCCGCGCCCGTGTTCGACGCCCCGCCCCCCGAGCCGCCCGAAAACGTCGGCGGCAGCCACAACTCATAGCCCGCCGCGCCGATATTGCTGCCCGCCGCTGCCCCCGCAATCGTCGGGCAAAGGCCCGCGCCATTGACAGAGCCGCCCGCGAAATCTGCCGATGTGGTGCCACCGCCCCCCGCGCCGCCGCTGGTGAAGATATTCACCGCACCAAACGCCACCGAAGTGCCCGTGCCGCCAGCAACGGCACCGCCTGCGGCACCGGATTGGCCTGCGATGCTGACAAAACTGCCCAAGGCCGAGTAGGCTCCGCCCGAGGTGATGGTGCCAGCGGCCCCGGCGGCACCAACCGCAGCGCCCGTCCCGGTGCCGCCCGCCCCGCCGCCGTTGGCACTGGCCAACAGGGCCGCCACGGCAGCAGCCGACATCCCCGCAACGCTGGAAACAGCACCCGCCCCCCCCGGCACGCCGCCCGCGCCCACCGAGATAAACAAGGTGCCCGGCAGCAGCGCGGCGGGCACCACGATGCGCGACACCGCCCCCCCGCCACCACCACCACCGCCACCGCGCGCCGCAGCGGCTGCGGCCGCAAAGCCCGCGCCGCCACCGCCACCGCCGCCCACCAGCAAAATCTCCAGCAGCACAGCGCCTAAGGGCACCGTATAGCTTTGCCACTGGCCCGCCGCCCCCACCGGATCAAACCGCCGGGTCTGTCCCGCCTCACGCGGCAGGAAATGCGGAAAACTCATCAGTAATCCCCCCCGAAACCCGCCACGGCATAGCCGCCCGCCACCGCCGTGCCCAAAGTCACCTGCACGCGGTAGCCGGGCGGCACCGGGATGTTCAGCGGCAGCTCATTGCCCGACAGTGCCGCCACTTCGGAAAGCGTGGTCGCAGGCAGCGACAACTCGGCGATCAGCACGTTGTTGGCCGCCGTCGCGTTAGACGAGCCGTTGTTGAGAAACACCCGCAGCACGCTCGCCACATTGGTGCCCCTGGGCCGCACAACCAGCTTTTGCAGATACGACCCATTCGTCGCATCCGCCGTGAACACCGTGTCCACCGTGCCGGTGCCATCCTTGGCCGTATTGGCGGCGGTGATGCCGCCTGCCCATTCCACACGGGCCACTTTCGAGAAAATCGGGGAAGTATTGCCGGGCATTGCCGCTCTCCTAGTTGATGAATGCTTGTTGGTTCAGCGCGACCTGCACGCCGTATTTTGTCGGTGTCGCCAGCGTCCAGACCGTGCCGCCACTCGAGACGATGACATCGCCCTTCGCCCCGTCGCTGATGCCCGCGCTGATCACCTGGCTCACGCCCGCGCTGCGCACCTTGACCTGTCCGCTTGTGGTGTTCAGCCAGACCATGCCATTGACCGGGCTGGCCGGGTCCGCCGCCTGCCCGCCCAAATTCAGCACCTGCGGCAGGCTCAGTTGCCCCGTCGCCCGCGCCACCGTCATCGCGGTGTAAAACGTTGATCCATCCGGGCTGACCTTGATCGCGAAATCATCCGATCCGGTGGTGCCCATCTCGGCCCGCCCCGAAAACCCGGTCTGAAACGTCAGGCTGGCGGTCTGCCCCGCCGCCGCCTTGTTCAGCTTCAACTGATGCCCCGCGCCGTCATGGTTCAACAGCGTCGCAGGCGCGTTGACCGACAAGCGGTTGGTCGCATCCGGGCTGGCCCCGCCCACGCCGATCTCATCCAGCGTCATCGTCGCCGCAGGGGCCGCGATACTGGCCACGCTGGCCGCAAACGTCACGCTGGGGCTGTTGATCACCGTGCTGCCACCCGCCCCCGCCACGCTCGATCCGATATTGACCACCGTGGTCGAGCCGCTGACCCCCCCGGTGCCCAGATTGATCGTCGAGGTGTTGCCCGAAGCCGTCGCGCCGCCGCCGACGCTATAGCTGCTGTTGGCGGTCGAGGTGCCAAGGCTCGCCGTGGCCGCGCTGACGGTAAACGTGCCCGAAAACGTCTTGGCCCCGGTGAAGGTCTGCGTCACCGCCAGCCCCGCCAGTTCGGTGGTGCCATTCGGCAGCGTATAGCTGCGCGTCGTCCCCGTCGGGACCGATGCCACCGAGAATGTCGCCCGCTTTGTCGGATCAGCCGGGTCGCGCAGACTGAACCCGCTTGTCAGCATCCCCTGCGGCAGCGCGACATAGCCTGTGCCCGCCGCCACCGTCACCGCATCCAGAAAACTGCTGCCATCGGGCGAAACCTTCAGGCTGAAATCATCCGCCCCTTGGGTGCCCAGCAGCGCGCGGCTGGAATATCCGGTCTGAAACGCCAAACTGGCGCTATCGCCCACTGTGGCCTTGTTCAGCTTCATCAGATGCCCGGCCCCGGCATGATCAAACAGCGACGCAGGTGCCGAAACCGCCAGCCGGTTGGTGGCATCCGCCGTCGCCGACACGCCCAACTGCCCCACCGACAACGGCCCATCGGTCAGCGCAAGCCACGCGCTGCCATTGAAACTCACCATCGCGGCTTCGGCCACCACATAGGCCTGCCAGCCCGCCCGCGGCGTGAAGAACTGCCACACGCCGGTCTCGAACATGGCAATCTTGCCGGTCTGCCCGGCCCAAACCCCTGTTGCGCCCGCAGGCACGATATAGCGGTCTCCCAACACCGGACTGCTCGGCGGCGCGCTCAGAACCCGCGACGTGACCGACAGTTGCACCATCAGGTCCAGCAACCGCAGAGCCTCGTTATGCGTCACATGCTTTTGCGCTTGCGCGGGTTGGATCAGGGGCAACGACAGGATCGTTGAAGTATCGGGCATCTATAACCTCCGCGAGAACGCTCATGGAGGCAGAAGCTATGAAAAACCCGTTAACACCGATAAACCACAGCGCGCGCTGGCGGCAGCATGACGCAATCTTTGACGCGTGGCGCAGTTTTGCCCCGCCGCCAAACCCCAAAGCACATGGGTCGCACAGGCGCGCGCAACGCAGAATATCCAGATGATGTGGTCAGAAATTCGCAATCCACCACCTACAGAGATCTGTCCCCGCGGGGACAAAATCCCAAGGCTCAATCCTGCTGCAACGCCGCCGCATCCACGGCGTCGCGCCACGTCACAAAGGTAATCGCGCCGATAATCATCGCCCCGCCCAGCAGCACGAAAATATCCACGGCCTCGTTAAACAGCAAAGCCCCCACCAGCGTCGCCCAGATCAGCGTCAGAAACGTCACCGGCTGCGTCACCGTCAAAGGTGCCGCCCGAAACGCCCGCGTCATGCAGTAATGCCCCGAGGTGGCACAGCCCGCCACAATCGCCAGCCACCCCAGTTGCGCCCAATCGACCGGAACCCAGACCCACCACGCCAACGGGGCCAGCCCAATCGTCACCGTCACCGACATCATCGCCACAATGACGCTTGCGCTGGCCAAACCCGTCAACCGCTTGGCAAACAGATAGCTTCCACAGAAAAATACCGAGGCCCCGATCTGGCTCAGATGCCCGATATTCAGCGCCTGCACCCCCGGCCGCAGCACGATCAGCGCACCCGCCAGCGCCACCCCCACCGCAACGACCCGCCGCGCCGACAGCGGTTCGTGCAAGATGATCGCCCCTGCCACCAGCATCAAAACCGGGTTGAGGTATCCAATCGCCGTGGCATGGGCGACGGGGATGCGGGCCATGGCAAAAAACCAGAACAGCACCGCAACCGTGTGCATCAGCCCCCGCCACGCAAACAACCGCAGGGCAGGCGCACTTAACCCGCGCAGCATCCCCGGCAGCACCGGGGCCAAAAACACCACCCCAAAGGCAAAGCGCAAAAACGCCGATTGCGCGGCAGGCAACTCGGTGCCCAGATAGCGCACGATGCCGTTGACCCCCACAAAGGAAAGCCCCGACAACACCATCCACATCACCCCTTCGCGGGGCCGTCCCAGATCAGTCATTTGCATGGCCGCCATCAAGCAAGCCTAGCCGCCAAAGGCAAGCCCCGCCGCGATGCCCCACATCGTCACCCCCACGATCACCTCCAGCACCACCCAGGCCTTCGGGTTTGCAAACACCGGGGCCAACAGCCGCGCGCCGTAACCCAAAGCGGTGAAAAAGCTGAAACTGCCCGCCGCAGCCGCCACCCCAAACGCCAACCGATGCCCCGGATACTGCGCCGAAATCGACCCCAGCAGCACCACCGTATCCAGATAAACATGCGGGTTGGCCCATGTCAGCACCAGCACCGTCGTCAAAACCTTTGAAACACGCACCGCCGATCCCTGCCCCGGCTGCAACGCCGCGCCCCCCGCCAGTGCCGCTTTGAACCGCAGCGCGCCGTAAACCAGCAGAAAGATCACCCCACCCCAGCGCATCGCCTCGGCCAGCCACGGCACCGCGGTTGACACCACACCAAACCCCGTCACCCCCAAGGCAATCAGGATCGCATCCGATGCAGCACAGGCCAGCACCACCACGCCGACATGCTCGCGCCGCAGCCCCTGCCGCAACACAAAGGCGTTCTGCGCGCCAATCGCAAGGATCAGGCTAAGCGACACCAGATAGCCGTGAACTGCCGCTTCCAACATGATCCTACCCCCGCGCGATGACTGCTTTGGGCTTGACCTATCAGCGTGGCCGCCGTTCAATCAAATTAATCCTTCTGCCATCAGATAAGCCCCGCTAATGTTTGACCCCGCCCAACTCGCAGCTCTCGCCGCCGTGCATCGTCGTGGCTCGTTCGACCTTGCGGCGGCGGAGTTGCATGTCACCCCCTCGGCCATTTCGCAGCGACTGAAAGCGCTGGAGGAGGTTGCGGGCACCCTGCTGATCCGCCGTGCCCAGCCCTGCACCGCCACGCCCGCAGGGCTGCGGATGATCCGCCACCATGATGAGGTGACGCTGCTAGAGCGCACGCTTGCCACCGATCTGCCCTGGCTGTCGCCCCGCCCCGCCACCCTGCGGATCGCGGTGAATGCCGACAGTCTGGCCACTTGGGTGATCCCGGCCTTGGCCGCCACGACGGGCTTCCTGTTTGATCTGGTGATCGACGATCAAGAGGTCAGCCAGGATTGGCTGAAACGCGGCGAGGTCGCCGCCGCCATCACCGCCCACCCCGGCCCGTTGCAGGGCTGCGATACGATCCCGCTGGGAAGCCTGCGCTACCGAGCCACGGCCTCGCCCGGCTATATGGCGCGGTGGATGGCCGAGGGGGTGACGGTGGCCAGCCTTGCGACCGCCCCTGCGCTGACGTTTTCGGAAAAGGACCGGCTGCAAGAGATCTGGGTGGACCGCCAGCTTGGGCGGCGGGGCAAGCGGGCGGCGTTTCCAAGCCACCGCCTTGCCAGCAGCCAAGGGTTTGTCGATGGCTGTCTGGCAGGCTTGGGATGGGCCTTGAACCCCGAGGCGTTGGTGGCCCCGCATCTGGCCAGCGGCGCGCTGGTCGAGATCGTGCCCGACACCGCGCTGGACGTGGCCCTGCACTGGCAATTCAGCCGCCTGACGGCCGCCGCACTGGCCCCGCTGACCCGCGAAATCCGGGCCGCTGCAGCGCGGGTTTTGGTGGCGGTTTAGGTGTGGTCCCAACTCGGGACCTTTTTTTGTTGTTTTATTTCAGATAGATGGGGTGGGCGATTTAAGGAATTTTTAACCTTTGGGTCACTCTCGCCTTCGACTTGGGCCAGCACGGCGGTCGTATCTTGCGACACACCCCGGCCTGCGCGGAGCCAGATGTCGAGCGTGGTTGATCCTGTTTGCTTTTCCTGCCCTCTCAAGCAAACAACCCGCCCGGAATCAACGCGCTTTAGCGCCGCCGGGCAGCGGCCACCCGGCGGTCAGGCGTTGCCCTGTGTTTCGACGAAGTGGCAACCGTGTCCTATGACGCAGGCATTTACCTGCGCATATTGACATGCAGGTATTTACCTGCATATTTGCGCTATGGAGACGCAAAAGCAGGCAGCCGAAGATCTGGTGTTCAAGGCGTTGGGCGATCCGACGCGGCGGGTGCTGCTTGACCTTTTGTGCGAAAACAACGGGCAGACGCTGGGGCAGCTTTGCGAAAACCTGAACATGAAGCGGCAATCGGCCACGCAGCATCTTGAATTGCTCGAGGCCGCCAATCTGGTGACGACGGTGCGGCGCGGGCGGGAAAAGCTGCATTTTATCAATCCGGTGCCTCTGCATGACATCTACGCCCGCTGGGTGCGCAAGTTTGAAACGCAGCGGCTGAACCTGTTGCACGATCTGAAAGCCGAACTTGAAGGAGGCGAGAAATGACCAAGCAGACCACCCGTTTCGTCTATGTGACCTATATCGCATCGACGCCCGAGAAAGTGTTCGCGGCGATCACCCAGCCCGCATTGGCGCGGCAATACTGGGGGCATGAAAATGTCTCGGATTGGACGGTCGGGGCCGATTGGCAGCACGTGCGCGACAACGATGCGCGCCCGGTCGAGATTGTCGGCAAGGTGCTGGAGGTTTCGGCCCCGCACCGCCTGGTGATCAGTTGGGCGGGGGCGTCGCAGGCCGCCAATCCCGACAGCTATAGCCGCGTGACGTTTGAGGTCGAGCCGCATGAAAATGGCGTGCGCCTGACGGTCAGCCATGACGAGCTTGAGGTTGGCAGCGGCATGGCGGCGGGCGTCAGCAAGGGCTGGCCGCTGGTGTTGTCGAGCCTGAAATCCTATCTGGAAACCGGCACCGGCTTTGATCTGTCGGGGCGCAACAAGGCGGCCTGAGGCTGCGGGAGGCTGTGATGAGCAAGGTTTACAAGGGTGGCTGTGCGTGTGGTGCGCTGCGCTATGAGAAAACCGGCAGCCCGGCGGCGGAACTGCTGTGCCAATGTGTGCAGTGCCGCCAGCGCAGCGGGGCGGGCCATTCGGGCTACCTGGTGTTCGCCGACCATGATGATCTGACGATGACCGGCCCGGTGCAAAGCTGGAGCATTGCGGGCGACAGTGGCAATCTGAAACACCATGCCTTCTGCCCGACCTGCGGCACGCCGGTGTTTATCAGTTTTGCCGCAGCGCCGCAGATGATCGCTTTTCATCCCGGCAGTCTGGATGATCCGTCGCAATTTGCGCCGCAATTTGTCACTTACGCTGCGCGCGGGCAGGCGTGGGATGCGCTGCCTGCCGGGTTGCAGAGATTTGCCACGATGCCAACGGGCTAGGCGGTGGTCGCGCTGCGGCGGGGATTTCTGGTTGTAAAATCAAAAGCCGCGCAGGTTATGCGCGGCTTTTAAGATCGAAAGGGTGCAAAAGGTCAGGCCAGTTGCTCGGCCACTTCGTCGGTCATGTCGAAATTATGGGTGACGGTCTGCACATCGTCATCTTCTTCCAGCATGTCGATCAGCTTCATCAGCTTGGTCGCGGTATCCAGATCAACCTCGGTCAGCACTTGCGCCTTCCAGATCAGTTTGGATTCCAGCGACTCGCCCAAGGCCTTTTCCAAGGCATCGGAAACCTCGTTCAGGTTTTCGACCGCGCAATAGATCCAGTGGCCATCCTCATCGGATTCGACATCATCGGCGCCGGCATCCAAAGCCGCCATCATGATATCATCCGCCGAGCCTGCCGAGGCCGGATATGAAATTTCGCCCAGACGGTCAAAACCGTGGGAAACCGAGCCGGTCTGCCCCAGATTGCCGCCGAATTTGCTGAAATAGCTGCGCACGTTCGACGCGGTGCGGTTCAGGTTATCGGTCATCGCCTCGACCATGATGGCGATGCCGCCTGCGCCGTAACCTTCGTAGCGGATTTCGGTGTAATCGGCACCATCGCCCATCTGCGACTTCTTGATGGCGCGGTCGATCACGTCTTTCGGCATCGACACGGCCTTGGCGGCCTTCACGGCAAGGCGCAGGCGCGGGTTCATGTCCACGTCGGGCATGCCCATCTTGGCCGCGACGGTGATTTCCTTCGCGAGTTTCGAGAACACTTTCGAGCGGGCCTTATCCTGCTTGCCCTTGCGGTGCTGGATGTTCGCCCATTTTGAATGGCCTGCCATGACCCGTCTCCGATGCCTAATTCCGGTGTTGGCATGGCCTTACACCAGCCTGCCCGGTGGGTGCAACCCCGACTGCGAAACCGGCCTATTCGTTCAACGGTTGCAGGGTTTGGTGGCGCAGTTTCGGCTGCACAAGGCTGAGGCCCGCCAGCATCACCGCCGCCGCGGCCCAGACCCAAGGGCTGAACCGCTCGCCCAGCAGCAGCATCGCCCAGATCACGCCGGATGCGGTGACGATGTAGCTCGATTGCGAGGCAAACACCGCGCCCGCCTTGGCCGCCAGCCAGACGAAGGCGGAATAGAGCAGCGCGTGCAGCGCGGAGGAGGCGATCAGCGCCCATTCGGCGCGGCCGGGTGGCAGCGGCATCGGGAAGAAATGGCCCAAGGCCAGCATGATCGGCGCGCACAGGATCAGCCCCGCCAAGGAGGCCCCGAACATCGCCTGCAACGCGTCCATCCCCGCCGTGCCGGTTTTGGCGACATAGGTGCTTTCCATCGCGTAAAACAGCGGGCCGATCATCGCGATGGGCAGGAAAGCCGCCATCGCCGGGTCGGGCAGGCTGGCGTTGGGCAAGGCGATCAGCAGCACCCCCGCAAGGCCAAGCCCGAGGCCTGCGAGGCGACGGGGCGAGAAATTGTCCATCCCCAAGGCCATCGCCATCGGGAAGGCCAGCAGGGGCACCATGGAAATCAGGATCGACATAATGCCAGACGGCAGCCGCGCGACCGAGATGTAGAAGGTGCAGTTCGGCACCAGCGTGCCCAGAATGGCCACGATGACGTAGAATTTCAGCGCCTCGGGCCGCAGCGACAGCCGTTTGCCGCGCAGCAGGGTCAGGCTGCCCAGCACAAGCGTGCAGACCGTCAATTGCCAAAAGATCAGCCCGAACGGCTTGTGCCCGGTGGAGGCTGCGATCTTGCCCAAGGGTTGCGTCATGCCCCAGCCAAGGCCAAGGCACAGCAGGATCAGCAGCAGATGCCAGCGTTTCGGCTGCACCTGCGGGACGATGATGGCGGTCATGGGCTGGATTGCTCGAGCGTGCCGCCGTTGCGGATCATCTTGATTTTCAAGGCGCGGCCGGTGCGGTCATCGGTTTCGACATAGGCCCCCGACAGGGTGGCGGGGCCTTCGGCGGGGGTGAACCGCGCGGATGACATGCCGGTGATGAAACGGCGCAGGGGTTCAAGTTTCTCCATCCCGATCACCGAATTATAGTCGCCGCACATCCCCGCATCGGTCAGATAGCCGGTGCCACCGGGCAGGATTTGCGCGTCGCCAGTGGGCACATGGGTGTGGGTGCCGACAACAAGGCTGGCCTGCCCGTCGCACCAATGGCCCATCGCCATCTTCTCGGATGTGGCCTCGGCATGGACATCGACCACCGCCGCCTGCACGGAAGCGCCGATGCGGTGGGTCTTCAAGATGGTTTCCACCGCGCTGAAGGGATCGTCAAACGGGCGTTTCATGAACACCTGCCCCAGCACTTGGGTCACCAGCACCTTGCGGCCTTGGGTGGCGTCAAAAATCTTCACACCGCGACCGGGGGCGACCTTGGAGAAGTTCAAGGGCCGGATGATGCGGGGTTCGGCTTCGATATATTGCAGCATATCCTTCTGATCGAAGGCATGATCGCCCAAGGTCAGGCAATCGGCCCCTGCCCCCAGCAACACCCGCGCATGTTCCGCCGTAAGGCCCGCGCCTTGGCTGGCGTTCTCGCCATTGACCACGACGAAATCGAGGCCCCAATCGCGCCGCAACGTCGGCAAACGCTCTACAATCGCGGCCCGGCCCGACCGCCCCATCACATCGCCAAGGAAAAGTATTTTCATGGCAATCGGATTAGGCTGAGAGCGGCGCGGCAGCAAGCCCATCCGCGACATTGCGGTGGCGTCGGAAGCCTCCGGCGGGAGTATTTAGGCCAAGATGAATGGCCAAGGGGGTTTTCTTTGGGCAGGCGGGGATTAGGTTGGCGGCATGGATCTGCCGCAGGCTTTGCAAGACTGGTTTGATGCCCAAGGCTGGGGCTTGCATCCGCATCAGCGCGCGATGCTGGCGCGGGCGGGGGATGGCGCGACTTTGCTGATCGCGCCGACGGGCGGCGGCAAGACTTTGGCGGGGTTTCTGCCGAGCCTGAGCGAGCTGGCGGATGGGCGGCATCAGGGGCTGCACACGCTGTATATCTCGCCCCTGAAGGCTTTGACCGCCGATATCCGGCGCAACCTGCGCCGCCCGGTCGAGGGGGCGGGGCTGCCCATTCGCATCGAGGATCGAACCGGGGATACCACCTACACTCAGCGTCGCCGCCAGCGCGCCGATCCGCCGCATATCTTGCTTACGACGCCGGAAAGTCTGGCTTTGCTGCTGAGTTACGAGGATGCGCCGCGGATATTTGCGGGGCTGCGGCGGGCGATTGTTGATGAAATCCACGCGCTGGCCGAAAGCAAGCGCGGCGATCAGTTGATGTTGCAACTGGCGCGGCTGGAGACTTTGTCGCCGGGGCTGCGCCGGGTGGGCTTGTCGGCGACGGTGGAAGACCCGCCTGCGCTGGCGGCTTTCCTTGGGGCGGGCACGCAGGTGTTGCAGGCCGATCCGGGGCCGGACCCGGATATTGCGATGCTGATCACCGATGCGGCACCACCTTGGGCGGGCAATGGCGCGCATTACGCGATTCCGGCGATTCTGGAGCAGGTCAAGCGCCACAAGACCACGCTGATCTTTCACAACACCCGCGCGCAGGCCGAGATTTTCTTTCATCGGCTGTGGCTGCTCAACACGGACGATCTGCCGATTGGCATCCACCACGGTAGCCTCTCACGCGAGCAGCGTGATCGGGTGGAGCAGGCGATGGTCGATGGCCGCCTGCGCGCGATTGTCTGCACGGGGTCGTTGGATCTGGGCATTGATTGGGGCGATGTCGATCTAGTCATTCAGGTCGGCGCGCCGAAGAACGTCAAGCGGCTGGTGCAAAGGATCGGGCGGGCCAATCACCGCTACAATGCGCCATCGAAGGCGCTGCTGGTGCCTGCCAACCGCTTTGAGGTGGTGGAATGTCAGGCGGCCTTGCAGGCGGTCGCCGCGCATCAGCTGGACGGCGAGCCGCGCGGGCCGGGGCCGCTGGATGTGCTGTGTCAGCATATTCTGGCGACGGCCTGTGCCGCCCCGTTTGACGGCGATGCGCTTTATGCCGAGGTGATCACGGCGGGGCCCTATGCCGGGCTGTCGCGGGCCGATTTCGACGGCTGTCTGGAGTTTGTGGCAACCGGCGGCTATGCGCTGCGCGCCTATGACAAATGGCAGCGGTTGATGATCCGGGATGGCAAATGGTCGCTGCGCGATCCACGCAGCGCGGTGGTGATCCGGCAGAATTTGGGCACGATTATCGACACCGAAACCCTGAAGGTGCGCCTGAAGGGCCGGATGGGTGGCACGCCTTTGGGCGAGATCGAGGAGGCGTTTGCCAGCACCCTGACCCCCGGCGATACCTTTCTGATCGGCGGTCAGGTGGTGCGCTATGACGGGTTGCGCGAAATGACGGTTGAGGTGACGCGGCAGCCGGGGCGCGATCCGAAGGTGGCGGTGTTTTCGGGGACGAAATTTGCCACCTCGACCCAGTTGTCTGAGCGGATTTTGCAGATCTTTCAGCGTGGCGATTGGTCGGATTTGCCAAGCCACACCGCCGATTGGCTGCGCTTGCAGACCGAGGTGTCGCAACTGCCCGCGCCGGGGCGGTTGCTGGTGGAGAGTTTCGGCTATGAGGCGCGGCAGTATCTGGTGCTGTATGGCTTTGCGGGCCGCAATGCGCAGCAGACCTTGGGGCTGCTTGCGACCAAGCGGATGGAGGATCAGGGACTGCATCCGTTGGGTTTCGTGGCCACCGATTATGCGACGATGATCTGGGGCTTGGATGCGGTGCCAGACCCGGCGGCGCTGCTGGACCGTGCCACCCTGCGCGCCGATCTGGAGGGGTGGCTGGGCGGTAATGCGGTGATGAAGCGGACATTCCGCAATGTGGCGATCATCGCGGGGCTGATCGAGCGCAGCCATCAGGGGCGGCGCAAATCGGGGCGGCAGGCGACGTTTTCCAGTGATATCCTGTATGACACGTTGCGCAAATATGATGCGGGCCATCTGATGCTGGCGATAACACGGGCCGAGGCGATGCGGGGGCTGATTGATTTCTCGCGGCTGGAGGCGATGCTGGAGCGCATCGGCGACCGGATTGACCATGTGCGGCTGGAGCGCCCCTCGCCCCTCGCCGCACCGTTGTTTCTGGAAATGGGGCGCGTGCCGGTAGAGGGCGCGGGGCGCGAGCGGTTGGCGGAAGATGCCGCCGCGCAACTGATGCGGGATGCGGGGCTGAGCTGAACCCAAGTGCCGCCTTGGGTGGCATTGAGCCACCACGCGGCGGCATTGCCATGGGATGCGGTGCAGCCTTGCCAAGCCCGCAGGCCTGCGGCAAAGCTGCGGCCATGTATCGGTTTTCGCTGGCATCCGCTGAACTTTGTGCCCTGCCCTCGGGTGCGTTGCACTGGCCTGCCGAGCGGCTGCTGGTGGTTTCTGATCTGCATTTCGGCAAATCGGAACGGTTGGCGCGGCGCGGTGGGGCGCTTTTGCCGCCGTTTGAAACCCGCGATACCTTACAGCGGCTGGATGATGACCTAGAGGCCACGGGCGCGCGGGTGGTGATCTGTCTGGGCGACAGTTTTGACGATCTTCAGGCAGCCGAGGCGATGGACGGAAGTGATCAGCTTTGGCTGACGCGGTTGATGGCGGGGCGCGACTGGATCTGGATCGAGGGCAACCATGATGCGGGCCCCCTGGCCTTGGGCGGCAGCCACCGTGCCGAGGTGGTTATCGGCCCCTTGGCGTTTCGCCATATTGCCACGGCGCAAACGCCGGAAATCTCGGGGCATTATCACCCAAAACTGCGGCTGGCGGGGCAAGCGCGGCGGTGTTTTCTGCTCGACGGCGCGCGGGTGATCCTGCCCGCCTATGGCAGCTATACCGGCGGGTTGTGGAGCCATGATCCCGCGCTGATCGCCTTGATGCAACCGGACGCGCGGGCAGTGGCGATTGGCAAGACCGCCCTGCCCCTGCCGATGCCGCGCAAGGGCTAAAGCAGGCCGCGCGCCACCAGTTTGTCGCGGTGGTTCTTCGATACCGGCAGCCGTGCGCCACCCTGCACCGCCACGAACAGCTTGGCACCGTCGCGCTCGACCCCTTGCACCGCAGCCCATGCCACCCAATGCGAGCGGTGGATTTGCGCGCCCTCGACCGGATCGGTTTCGGCGATGGCATCGCTGAGACGCATCAGCAGGCTGTTGACGCCCGTGCTGGTCTGCACATCGACATAGTGATCGCGCACCGAAATCGACCACAGCACGCCGGGGTCGGCCGCATCCAGCCGTTGCAACAGGCGCGGCAGACGGGGCGCGGCAGGTTCGGGCGCTGGCGTTTCGGGAGCGAGTTCTGCGGCAGCGGGCGGCTGCGTTGTGGCCGCGACGGTGCGCCGCAACGACGACAGCCCAAGCGACAGCGAAAACACCAGCAGCATCAACTCGGCCAAGCCCGGATAGCTGACAGTGTCAGCCGGTGAGATCCGGTGCAAAAACTGATCCAGCATCGGCGCGATGATCAGGCTGGCCAACGCCGCGTTCAGCACCGTCGCCCAGCGAAAGCGCCACGTCGGCAGCGCGCTGAACACCAGCACCCGGATGGTCACACCAACCAGCATGATCGCCGCCAGCAACGGCGTCACCGCCAGAAAACGTTGCGCGAAACTGTAGGCCGCATAGGTGCCAAACGGGCCCGTCAATGCCACAAAGAAAATCAGGCCCGCCCAGAATGCCAGGGACACGCCGGAAGACAACTCGAGTTTCAATTTCTGGACAAACGCCGACATGGGCCTCTGGCGCGTTACTGGTTACATCGGCGGTGCTTAGCGACTGGTTTTGGTTGTGGCAATCATTTCAATTATCCAAATGGATAACTGCTGCGTTTTAACAACGCTTTAGACGGGTTTTACGCAGGTTCAGGCGGTAAGGCCCTTGGGTTCGGGCAGGCCATTGGCGCGGCAACATGCCGTAAGGGCATTGGCGAGCAGGCAAGCGATGGTCATCGGGCCAACGCCGCCCGGCACAGGGGTGATCGCGCCTGCCACTTTGGCCGCTGATTCGTAGTGCACGTCGCCGACAAGTTTGTTTTTGCCATCGCGTTCAATGCGGTTGATGCCCACGTCGATCACGGTGGCACCGGGTTTGACGTAATCTCCGGTGATCATTTCCGGGCGGCCTACGGCTGCGACAAGAATGTCAGCGCCCCGGCACACGGCGGCCAGATCCTTGGTGCGCGAATGCGCAATCGTCACCGTGCAGCTGTCGCCCAACAGCAGTTGCGCCATCGGTTTGCCGACGATGTTAGAGCGGCCCACGACCACGGCGTTCAGCCCCGCCAAGCTGCCGTGATGGTCGCGCAGCATCATCAGGCAACCCAGCGGCGTGCAGGGCACCATGCTTTTCTGCCCGGTGCCCAGAAGGCCAACGTTGGAAATGTGAAAGCCATCGACATCCTTCGCCGGATCAATCGTGTTGATGATCAGTTCAGAATTCAGATGAGCAGGCAGCGGCAACTGCACGAGAATTGCGTGCACTTTCGGATCAGCGTTCAGCGATTTGACCAGCGCCAGCAGATCAGCTTCCGAGGTATCCGCAGGCAGGCGATGTTCGAAAGATGCCATGCCGACTTCGATCGTCGAGGCGTGCTTGTTGCGGACATAGACTTGGCTTGCCGGGTCTTCGCCCACCAGAACCACCGCCAGCCCCGGCTGGATGCCATGATCGGCCTTTAGCTTGGCAACATGCTCTTGCACCTGCGCGCGGACGGATGCCGCGAAAACTTTGCCGTCGATCACTTTAGCGGTCATATTCTTCTCCCTAGCTCGCAGCCGCGAAGGTGCTGCGATAATGGTCCATCTGCATCCGGGTCGCCAGAACGGCGTTTTTCATCAGGGTGGCAACGGTGACAGGGCCAACGCCGCCGGGAACCGGAGTAATCCAACCCGCAACCTTGGAACAGCTTTCGAAATCCGCGTCGCCCACGGTTTTGCCATCGACGCGGTTGATACCAATGTCGATCAGCGCCGAGCCGGGTTTCAGCATGTCGCCATTGACCAGTCCGGGCTTGCCCACCGCCACAAACACCGCATCGGCAGCACGGGAATGCACCGCGACTTGCCGGGTCATGTGGTGGCAGACGGTGACGGTCGCGCCCAGCCCCATCATCAGAAACGCAATCGGCTTGCCGACGATTTCACTGTGGCCGATGACGCAGACATCAAGGCCCTCCAGCTTCAGCGGCAGGGTTTTCAGGATTTCAACCGCAGCCACGGCGGTGCAAGGGCCAAGTGCGAGATCGTTATAGACGATGTTGCCGATGCTGGCCGGGTGCATGCCCTCGACATCCTTCAGCGGATGGACGGCCTTTTGCAGCGCCTTCACCGGGATATGCGCAGGCAGCGGCCGCTGGATGATGATGCCGTTGACGCGCGGATCGGCGTTCAGGCCGGCGAGAACGCCGATAAGCTGTTCGAGTGAAATGCTTTCGGGGTAATTCCGCGCCTCAAACCCCACGCCTGCGTCATTGGCTTGGCGTTGCTGGTTGCGCACGTAAAGCTCTGCCGCAGCCACATCACCGACCGAGATTGACACCAGTTTCGGCGTCCAGCCCGATTCCGCCAAGGCCCGCGCCTCGGTCAGGGTTTCCGCCCGCATCCGCGCCGCGATGGCTTTTCCGTCAATCAGCGTCGCCGTCATACCGCCCTTTCAGGGGCTATCCGGCCCCAGAACCTGTTCCTCACGCGCGATGGACCATTCGATGATCCGCCGCCAGAGGTTTTCTGCAAGGCTTGGGTCCAGACCTTGATCTGCCGCCCGCGCCCGCACTTTGGCGACCACATCCTCGACCCGGTCATTGATCCGGGCGGGCATGTTCTCGCCTTGCTTCAGCACGATGGCGCGGTCGATATATCCGGCCCGCGCCACCAGTTTCGCCACGATTTCGGCATCCAGAGCGTCGATCTGCACGCGCAGGTCTTGCATGGAATGGCAGTCAGCGGGGGCCTTCATCGCGCTCTCCTTTGGGCTGGTATCGAGTTAATTGCGATACCGCCCAAAGGCAAGGTGACGAATGGCCCCAGCGTATCAGAACAGACCTTCGACGTTGCCGTCCGCATTGAGGCGGATGACTTCTGCCGACGGCACTTTCGGCAGGCCCGGCATGGTCATGATCTCACCGCAGATTGCCACGATGAAACCAGCGCCAGCCGACAGACGGACTTCACGCACCGGCACAGTGTGGCCGGTGGGCGCGCCGCGCACGGTCGGGTCGGTGGTGAAGCTGTATTGCGTTTTCGCCACGCAGATCGGCAGATGGCCGTAGCCCGCAGCCTCCCATGTTTTCAGCTGATCGCGGATCGACTTGTCGGCGATCACGTCATCGGCATGGTAGATGCGCTTGGCGATGGTTTGCAGCTTTTGGAACAGCGGCATCTCGTCGGGGTAAAGCGGCGCGAAGTTTGCCGCACCCGATTCTGCCAGTTGCACAACCTTGTGGGCCAGATCTTCGATACCAGCCGACCCCAAGGCCCAGTGCTTGCACAAGATCGCCTCGGCGCCCTGCTCGGCGACATAGGCTTTCACGGCTGCGATTTCGGCATCGGTGTCGCTGTAGAAGTGGTTGATCGCAACCACAACCGGCACGCCAAAGCCTTTGACGTTGCCGATGTGACGCCCCAAATTCGGGCAGCCCTTTTTCACCGCATCGACGTTTTCCGCACCCAAGTCAGCCTTGGCCACGCCGCCGTTCATCTTCATCGCGCGCACGGTGGCCACGATCACGGCAGCCGAGGGCTTCAGCCCCGCCTTGCGGCACTTGATGTCGAAGAACTTCTCGGCACCCAAGTCAGCGCCGAAACCAGCTTCGGTCACCACATACTCGCCCAGTTTCAGCGCGGTTTTGGTGGCGATCACCGAGTTGCAGCCGTGGGCGATGTTGGCGAACGGGCCGCCATGCACGAAGGCCGGGTTGTTTTCCAGCGTTTGCACGATGTTCGGCTGCATCGCGTCTTTCAGCAGAACGGTCATTGCGCCGTCGGCCTTGATGTCGCGGGCATAGATCGGGGTCTTGGCGCGGGTGTAGGCCACCACAATATCGCCCAGACGCTTTTGCAGATCGTCCAAGTCATTGGAAAGGCACAAGATCGCCATGACTTCCGAAGCCACGGTGATATCAAAGCCGGTCTGACGCGGGAAGCCGTTCGACACACCACCAAGGTTGACCACGATGTCACGCAAAGCGCGGTCGTTCATGTCCATCACGCGACGCCAGACGATGCGGCGGGCGTCGATTTCAAGGCTGTTGCCCCAGTAGATGTGGTTGTCGATCATCGCCGACAGCAGGTTATGCGCCGAGGTGATGGCATGGAAGTCGCCGGTGAAATGCAGGTTCATCTCTTCCATCGGCACGACTTGGGAATAGCCGCCGCCCGCAGCGCCGCCCTTCATGCCGAAGTTCGGGCCCAAGGACGCTTCACGGATACAGACCACAGCCTTTTTGCCGATGCGGTTCAACCCGTCGCCGAGGCCCACGGTGGTGGTGGTCTTGCCTTCGCCCGCAGGGGTCGGGTTGATCGCGGTCACAAGGATCAGCTTGCCATCGGGGCGATCTGCCAAGGATTTGATGAATTCCTGGCTGACCTTGGCTTTGTCATGGCCGTAGGGCAGCAGATGCTCGGACGGGATGCCAAGTTTCGCGCCGATTTCCATGATCGGCTTTTTCTTGGCTTCGCGTGCAATCTCGATGTCGGTTTTGAAGGCCATTTTTATCTCCCAAGGGGCACGGACTGTCCCGTTGGCGACGTGATAGCGGAGAAAACGGCTTTCCAAACGCGCTTTTCCGACTTCTTCCCATGCAAAATCGCCAGCTTGGGTTTCCGATCGGAAAGTGCGGGGCGGGCAGAGGAAAAATTCCACCAACGGAATTTTCGTTCCGCAAAAGCCTGACCGCATTTGTCATCCGCCCTGCCCGCAGCAAAGCTTGAGTGTTTGCGGGGCTTGCCATATCCTTGGATCAATTCATCTGCGCTTTTTCCCGACCCTTGCGTTTTCATCCCTGCCCGCCCCGTTTTTACAGGAGCACTCCATGAGCGACGACATCTATAACGCCGATATTCTGGCGCCCACCACCGACACTGTCATCGTAACCGACATCGGAAACATCGGCCTTGATTGGCTGGTGATCAACGGCAGCTATCAATTCTCAACCGATATCCGGCTGAGTTGGCTGATTGAGAACGGGATTTCCACCCAAGCCTCGGGGCGCTTTGACCCCTCGGCGGGCGAGGGGCACCGTCTGGTGATCAACGGCCTGATCGAGAACGTGCGTGGCTCGATCACCGCCGATTTCATCCAGGGCAACGAGGTGGCAAACATCCTATACGGCGATGCCGCCGCGAATGGGCCGGGCGGCAATGACACGATCTCTGGCTTTGAAGGCAACGATTCGATCTATGGCGGTGCCGGGAATGATGCCATCAACGGCGACATCGGCGATGACCGGCTTTTGGGCGGGGCGGGCGATGACAACATCAATGGCGGCGCAGGGCGCGATGTGATCATCGGTGGCGCGGGCGCGGATGTGATGTTTGGCGGCTCGGACAACAACGACACCGTGTCCTACGCCGGATCGACCGCGCGCGTCGTGGTGTCACTGACCTTTGGCACCACCACCTTCGGCGTGGGCGGCGACGCGCAAGGCGATGAGATCGGCGGCTTCAGCGACATCATAGGCTCCAGCTTTGACGACCGGCTGACAGACAACGTCAAGACCAGCGTCGGTTTTGGCAGCAATGACAACAGCTTTTTCGGCGGTTTGGGCAACGATGCGTTGATCCTTGGCGGCGGTGCCGATGACGGGCACGGCGGGGCCGGTCGCGATACGCTGCTGGGCGAGGCGGGCAACGATTTGCTGTATGGCGACGATGGCAACGACGCGCTGGTGGGCGGTGCGGGTGCGGATCGGCTGTATGGTGGTCTGGGCGCGGATCGGTTTGTGTTTGAGAGGGCGTCAGTCTCGACGGTCGCTGTGGCGGGCCGGGATACGGTCTTTGATTTTCACCGCGCCGAGTTTGATCGGATCGACGTGATGGGGATAGACGCGATCGCGGGCGGCACCGATGACGCCTTTACCTTCATCGGCACCGCGGCGTTCGATCACCGCCAAGGCCTGCTGCGCTATACCGTTTCGGGCAATGACGTGATCGTCACGGGCGATATCAATGGCGATCTGCGGCCCGATTTCGCGATTCTGGTCAAGAATGTCGCCGGATTGCTGGATACGGATTTCCTGCTTTAGCCGCCATCAGACCAGACTGTGACCGCTTCTTGCCCGGTCCAGATGCGCCCATGCGGGTTGGTCGGGCACGAACAGCCGCACTTTCGCGCCGACCCGCAGCATGCCCTCGGCCTCGACCCAAGCCGTGATGCCGCGCAGGCCCTTCGCCGCCGGTTTGAAGGCTTTGCCAAAGCCGGGATGTGCGGACTCAATCGGGCGGGCGGGCAAGGTGCAGGGGCGGTTTTCCATATCGACCACCAAAGTCGCACCACCTTCCGCCTGCAAGCGGCTGGAGGGCGGCAAGTGGCTGAAATCGGGGATGCCTTTGATCACCAAAGACGTGCCCAGCAGGGCCGGGTCAAGGCTGGGAAGCCCCATGTTGGCGGCGATCTGCGCCAGATCTTCCGCCGACATCACCGCAAACTGCCGGGTGTTGCGGATCGGCAGGTTGCGCTTGTAAAGCGAGGCCACCCGGCTGCAGGCGGGGCGGTTGATGCCGCCATGCGCCTCGGCCTGCGGGCCATCAAAGCCTGCGAAAATCTCGGTCAGGGGCGCGCTTTCAAGGGCTGCATCGCGGTCGGCCACCCGACCGAGCCAGGTGATCGTGCCGTAAAACGCGGTCGGGATAATCGCTGCCATGTCAGACCTTTAGCGTGAAGAACACCCGCTTGAACGGGAAAAGCGCCGCCCCATCGGGCAGCAGCGGATAGGCGACCGCCAGAGCGGTTTCATAGGCGGCGGTGAAGGCCGCAAGCTCGTCTGCCGACAGCTTTTCGGCAATCGGGCGCATCGCGGTCGCTTCGGTAAAGGCGCGCACCGGATGCATCGTGGCCACAGGGTCAAGCCGCTGAATATACTCGGTTTCCCATGCCTCTGCCGCGCCCAAGGCCGAGAGCATGGCATGGTAGTCCTCGGCCTTGGCACAGGGCGAGGTCTGACTGCTGAAGTCAAACCGATCCGGAAACATCGAGGCCGCAATGTCGCGCAGAAACCGGTGCGAGGGGGCCTTGAACTGGCGCGGCATCTGCACCGCCAGCATACCACCGGGGGCCAGATAGCCCGCCAGACGCGGCATCAGCGCGGCGTGATCGCCCAGCCATTGCAGCGCCGCGTTGGAAAAGATCAGCGCAGGCGGTGCCTCGGGCTGCCACACCGCGATATCGGCGGCGTCCAGCGCGTCATAAACGCCAAGCCCGCGCGCCGTGGCCAGCATGGCTCGCGAGCGATCCACACCGCGCAAACTGCGCCCCACAAAACGCGCCGCCAGCGCAGGGCCGACGGCCCCATCACCGCAGCCCAGATCAACCACCGCCCCGCCCGGCAGATCACCCACCTGCGCGAGCAAATCCAGCGCGGGGCGCAAACGCAAACCCCGAAACCTTGCGTAGGTTTCGGGGTTCCAGTCTTTGTCGCTTGCGCTCACGCAGAGGGCTCCGGTGCCGCAGGAGGCACGGCCTTTGGTTTGCGCGCCCGGGTTTTCGGGATCGCAATCACCCCCGAGCCGCCGCTTGGCCCCTCGCCCATGCCATCGTCGGGCGTGTCGGGCGCTTCACCGGCCAGCACCTTGCGGATTTCCTCACCCGTCAGGGTTTCGTATTCCAGCAAGCCCTTGGCCAGACGCTCAAACTCGTCCTCATAGTCCGTCAGCACCTTCATGGCGCGTTCAAAGCCCTCGTCGATGATCTTCTTTACCTCGGCCTCGATCAGGGTTTTGGTGGCCGCCGACACGCTGAAGCCGCCGGTGTTGCCCTCATAGCCCTGATGCGCTTCGGAATAGTCGATGTTGCCGATCTGATCAGACATCCCCCAGCGCATCACCATCGCCCGCGCCACCTGCGAGACGTTCTGGATATCGCCGCTGGCACCCGAGGACACGCGGTCTTCGCCCCATTTCTTGATCTCAGCCGCCTTGCCCGCCATGCCCATGGCGATGCGGTCCTTCATCTGATCCTTGTGCCAGCTGTGACGGTCCATCTCCGGCAAGCTCATCACCATGCCCAAGGCACCGCCGCGCGGCATGATCGTGGCCTTATAGACCGGGTCGCATTTGGGCAGTTTCATGCCGACAATCGCATGGCCAGCCTCGTGGTAGGCGGTCATTTCCTTGTCTTCGTCCGACATCACCATCGAGCGGCGTTCCGGGCCCATCATCACCTTGTCTTTGGCGTTTTCAAAGTCGGTCATCGTGACAAACCGACGGCCAACGCGGGCGGCAAGCAAAGCAGCCTCGTTCACAAGGTTGGCCAGATCGGCGCCCGAAAAGCCCGGCGTGCCGCGTGCGATCACCCGCAGGTCAACATCGGGGCCAGACGGCACTTTGCGCGCGTGCACCGACAGGATTTTCTCACGCCCACGAATATCGGGGTTGGTGACGTGGATCTGGCGGTCAAACCGGCCCGGACGCAACAGCGCAGGGTCCAGCACGTCGCGGCGGTTGGTGGCCGCGACGATGATCACGCCCTCATTGGCGTCAAAGCCGTCCATCTCCACCAGAAGCTGGTTCAGGGTCTGCTCGCGCTCGTCATTGCCACCGCCCATGCCGACGCCACGGGCGCGGCCCACCGCGTCAATCTCGTCGATAAACACGATGCAGGGCGCGTTTTTCTTGGCCTGCTCGAACATGTCGCGCACGCGGGATGCACCCACGCCCACAAACATCTCAACAAAATCAGAACCCGAGATGGTGAAGAACGGCACCCCCGCCTCGCCGGCAATCGCGCGGGCCAGCAAGGTTTTACCGGTGCCCGGAGGGCCAACCAGCAGCGCACCTTTCGGAATTTTGCCGCCAAGACGCGAGAATTTCTGCGGATTGCGCAGGAATTCGACGATTTCTTCCAACTCTTCCTTGGCTTCGTCAATCCCGGCCACGTCGTCAAACGTCACCCGGCCCTGCTTTTCGGTCAGCAGTTTGGCGCGCGATTTGCCAAAGCCCATCGCGCCGCCTTTGCCGCCGCCCTGCATGCGGTTCATGAAGAAAATCCACACGCCGATCAGCACGATGAACGGCAACCACACCGACATCAGCGACAGGATACCCGATTGCTGTTGGCTTTTGGCCTCAACCACAACGCCCTTGGCAAGCAAGCGATCGGTCAGCATCGGATCGTTCGGCGCGATGGTGGCGTAGCTGGAGCCATCCTTGCCCTTCACGATCACGCTTTCACCGTCAAGCTTGGCCGAGGCCACTTCGCCTGCGTCAACCCGCTGAATGAATTCAGAGTAAGGCACGCTTGACGAGGCCGAGGTGCCCGCGCCGGTGTTGAACATCTGAAAAAGCGCAAGGATCAGCAGAAAGAGGACGACCCAGAATGCAATATTTCGTGCGTTACCCACGAACTTCTCCGTATGATTGGCCGGGAGGCCCGTTTGGGGCCATATTTGGCGATTGTCCTTAAGATAGAGATAAGTCTGCCGGGTTCAATGCGATAAGATAAACGAAGCGAAGCTGGGGCTGCAATTTGCGCACCAATCATTGGAAAATCCGGCAAGGGGTGCGGCAATAAGCGTAGGGCCGCGCCAGATTGCAGGCGTCACCAGCAGGGCATCGCGGGCGATACCAAGGCTGCGCCAGTCTTTGCAGGCGGCCAAACCTTCAACGCCAAGCGCACGGATGGTCAAACCGGGGGCATCGGGGCCGGAAAGGTGCCAGCGGTTGTCCCAAAGCTGATCGGTGGGGGATTCCAGGCCCGCCACGGCGCGCGGTTCGCGCAGAATTGTCAGCCGCGCGTCTTTGATGCGAAACCGACACCCGCCAAGCGTCGCATCGCGGCCCTGCAAAAGCGCTACGGCAAGCGTGTCGATTTTGTGCGCGCGGGGCGGATAATCGCCGCCCGACAGCCATTCAATCGCCGCCAACAGCAAGCGGCGGGTGATCTCACTGCTCTGTGTGTGCAGATCTTGCAGCGACATCTGCAAACTGCCCGCCGTCTCGTGGCCAATCCGGCTCCAACTGTCGGCCACAGCCGCAATCAGTCCGCGCTGCGCTGCCGCCAGATTGCCAACCGTCGCCGCCAGATTTTCAACGCTTACGCCCAAAGGCCGCAACGCCTGCAAGACTTTGCGGGCTTTCACGCGGGCAAAGCGGTCATTGTCGTTGCTGGGATCGTCGATCCAGCGCAGGCCGCGCTTGGTCAGAAAGTGGCGCAGATCGGCGCGGGTTTTCGCCAACAGCGGGCGAGAAAACCGCACCCCCGCCTGCATCCAACTGGGCCGCATCCCGGTCAAGCCATCCAACCCCGCCTCACGCGCAAGACCCATCAGAAACGTCTCGGCCTGATCGTCGGCGGTGTGGGCCAGCAGCACTTGGCCGATGCCACGGCGCTGCGCCCAATCCGCGAGCAATCCATAGCGCGCGCGCCGGGCCTGATCTTGCAGGTTGCCCACCACCGCGCCATGCTGCCACAGCAAGGTTTCATGCGGGATACCAAGGCCATGGCACATCCGCGCCACCTCGGCGGCCTCTTGCGCAGAGCCTTGGCGCAAATCGTGGTCAACCGTGGCCGCACACAGCGAAAGCCGAAGGTGCGGCGCGGCAATCGCCAGCAGATGCAGCAACGCCACCGAGTCGCTGCCGCCAGACACCGCCACACCGATCACCCTGTTGGCGGCTTTGGCGTCGGACAGCAGCCCCCCAAAAATGAACAAATGGGCGTCTTCGCCCATTTGCATCGCCCAACCAAAAGGATTGTCAGGGCTTTCTGCCGTCACTGGCACCCCAGCCCCTGCATCGACACTTGGGCGTTGGTGGCGTGAATCGTGCCCGGAAAGCGGTTGCCCACCTCGGCCAAGGTCACGCAAGCATCCGGGGTCTGGCCCAGGGTGCCCAAAGCCTGCCCCAGTTTCAGCAAGGATTCCGCCGCGAACGGGCCGTCGGGTTTACCCGAAAACGCCTCCAGATACGCCCGCGCCGAATTGGCGGTATCGCCCAGCTTGGCCAAAGCCTCGCCACGGTTGAAATTGGCTTCCTCGCTTAGTGGGCTGCCAGGATAGGATTGGGTAAAGGTCGCAAAGAGGTCCGCGGCGGCGCGAAAGTCACCTTGACCGAGCACCCCCTTGGCCCGGTCAAAATCGTTCTTCTCACCCATTGCCAATTCCGGCGCATCCTCTGCCGGAGCAGGATCAGCCGCCGCAGCCGGGGCCGCAGCAGCAGGCGCTGCCGTGTCGCCGCCGCCCAGAACCGGGGTCTCCGGGATATTCGACGGATCACAACCCTCGGTCGCCTCGCACAGACGGAACTCGATATCGCCAATCCGGTTGGTGCCATCGCTGACCACGCGGTTGACCTTCAGCTCGATCTCTTCGGTCTTGGCGGTGATCCGCGTCAGCGCGGCCTCGATCGCATCCATCCGCTGCAAGGCATCGCCGCCCGCAGCGCCGCTGGACGCCGCACCCGACTGCACCAATTCGGCCTTCAAGCCATTGAAATCGGCCGACAACTTGGCCAATTCGGCCTGAAGGTCGGCAAGGGTCTGCGCCTTGTCCTGCGCAAACGCAGGAGAGGCAAGCAAAGCGGCACTCAGCAGCAGCCAACGCATCTGATCAGTCTCCGTCTTTCGAAAATGGGGGGCCGCAGGTGCAGCCCCCGTGAAAGCTTACGCGCCTGCGCCCATCGACAGCACCGTCACAGCGCGGCGGTTTTTCGAATAGCAGGCCTCGTCCGAGCAGACTTCAATCGGGCGTTCCTTGCCGTAGGAAATCGTGCGCATCCGGCTGGGCGAGACACCTTGGCTGATCAGGAAATCCTGCACCGAAGCTGCACGACGCGCGCCAAGGGCAAGGTTGTATTCGCGGGTGCCCTGCTCGTCGGCATGGCCTTCGATGATGATCGCGTAATCGGCGTTGGTCGCAAGCCACGACGCCTGCCCCGACAGAATGCCGCGCGCTTCCGGCGTCAGCGTCGATTGATCCACCGGAAACAGCACCCGGTCGCCAATCGACTGGTTGAAATACGCGATGGATTTCGGATTGCTCGGGTCGCCCAGACCGTTGGTGTCAACATAGCCACCATTGCCGCCAGCGCCGCCATTGGCACCTGCGCCATCCTTGTAGCGGTTGGGGTTGTTACAGGCGGTCAGTGCAAGTGCGGCAACCAGCAAAATCGCTTTCGGAAGCAGGGTCATCAGGGTTTTATCCTTTTCTTATGGGCTCGAATTTGGCCCGTTATATCAGCTTTGCGCGGCCAAGGGAATCAGGCGCGCACCAAGATTTGTGTCAGCCCGTTACGGCAGCATCGGCGACCAGTTCGGATCAGACGCCGGGCCATCCGTCGGCACCGCCTTCAGGTTGCGCCCCGAGACATCGACCGACATCAGCCCCGCCTGACCACCCGCGCCAGCACCTTCGCGGGTGAACATGATCACCCGGCCATTCGGGGCCCAGGTCGGGCCTTCATCAAGGAACGACGCGGTCAGCAGGCGTTCTTCCGTGCCATCGGTCAGCATCGCGCCAATGTGGAAGCGGCCCTCGTTTTGTTTGGTGAACGCGATCATATCGCCGCGCGGGCTCCAGACCGGGGTGGAATAGCGCCCCTTGCCGCCAGAAATCCGCACGCCTTCGCCGCCACCTGCACCCATGATGTAAATCTGCTGGGTGCCCGAGCGGTCACTCTCGAACACGATCTTGCTGCCATCCGGGCTAAAGCTGGGCGAGGTTTCAATCGACGGCGAGTTGGTCAGTTGCGTCATCGCCCCCGAGTTGATGTCCATCGAATAGATGTCCGAATTGCCGCCCTTTTCCAAGCTGAACACCACCGTGTTGCCATCGGGGCTAAAGCGCGGCGCGAAGGTCATCGTGCCAGGCACCTCGCCCAGGTTGCGGGTTTTCAGATTGCCGACGTTCATCACGTAAATCGCCGGAAAGCCCGAGGCGTAAGAGGTGAACAAAATCCGGTCGCCCGTGGGCGAGAACCGCGGCGCCAGCACGATGCTGCTGCTGTCGGTCAGATATTTCACATTCGCGCCGTCGTAATCCATCACGCCAAGCCGTTTCTGGCGCTGGTTCTTCGGGCCACTTTCGGCGACATAGACCACGCGGCTGTCGAAATACGGGCCCTCGCCGGTGATGCGCGCATAGACCGCATCCGCCACCTTATGCGCCATCCGCCGCCAACTGCCCGGCGTGCCCGCAAATTGCAGACCTTCGCCGAGCGGCTGGCCAGAGGCCACGTCGAACAGGCGGAACTTCACCACAATCCGGTCGCCGCCCGCCTGCACCGCCCCGGTGATCAGGGCTTGGGTGTTGATCGCCTGCCAATCCGGGTAGGACACCGGCGCGTCAAACGAGGTGATGTTGCTGATATAGGCGTCTTTCGGGGTCTCGATGAACAACCCCGTCCCCGCCAGATCCGCCGCCACCACGCGCGAGATATCGCGGGCATAATCCCCGGCCCCGCCCTCGTCGATGAAATCCGGCACCGCGAACGGCATCGGCTCGATCACCGGAGAGGTGATGTCGATGTTGATCTCGGCATGGGCGGCTGTGGTCAGGCCAAGCATGGTCAGGCTGGAAAGCCCGATCAGCAACGCGGCGGTCAGGGATGTGAATGGGCGCATCTTGTCCTCGTTTTTCAAGGGCGATTTTTGGGGCGAATAAGTTGGCCTGCTCTGGCCTTCTAAGTCTGCGGGTTTCCGGCGGGGTTTGCAGGGGAAAGATATGAAACTCATCTCAGCCTCATGCCGCTTGCGTCAAAATTCAGGTTCATCACGTTCCATTCGGAATATTTGGCGGGGTCCAGATCGTAGCCCGCCTTGCCGCCACAGCCTTTCACACCGCGGATCACGGCGCGGCGGGCGGCTTCAAAGGCTTGGGCCGCAGCGGCATCGTCGCCGCCCGAGAAGGTGGTCATGGTGATGCCGTTGCTGTCAGGGGTGCCGTCTTCCTTCATCTCGACCCGCAGGGTCAGCTTGATGCGCTGCGCTGCGGTGGAAAGCGTGCCGATGTTCCAGCATTGGTTGATCGAAACCCGCAGGCCTTCCTTTTCGCCTGCCGTCATCGGCGGGCCTTCGGGAATGTCGGTCTGGCCACCATCCTGCGCGGGGGCGTCGGTCGCGGCATCGGCCAACGCAGCCTCAAGCGCTGCCTTGTCGGCGGCTTCGGCATCGGCTTTGGCCTGCGCATCGGCTTTCGCCTTGGCCTCTTTGGCGGCTTTCGCATCGGCTTTCGCCTGCGCGTCGGCCTTGGCCTTGGCATCCTTCGCCGCCTGTTCGTCAATCGCCACCTGCGGGTCTTCCGTAGGCGTCTCGACGACAGGCTTGTCAGGCCGCGTCTGCGGGCGACGGCTGGAGGTTGGGGCGAGTTCGGGCGCGTCTTCCTTCACCGCATCGGGTTTGGTCTCTGCCGCAGAGTCCTGTGGTGATTCCGCGGGTTTGTTTTCTTCCACCGGCGGCTGATCGGTCGGTTGGTCCGTCACCTCGGGCGAGGGTTTGTCGGCCTCAACAGGCGTGTCCACCGTCTGCTCGACCGGCGTGTCGGTGATGCGCTTGGCGGGCTTGGGTTTCGGCTTTTTGTCAATCGTCGGCACCGGGATCGGCTGTTCTTCCTCGGCAATCGGGGCGATCGGGGGCGGAGCCTCAATCGGCTGCGGGTTATCCGAAACCGGAATATCCGGGCTTGGCTGCGCAGGGGCTGTTTCGGCAGGCGCCGCCTCAGGCTCAACTGGGGGCGGCGCTTCCACTTGCGGCTTGGGGCGGGCGGCGGGCTTCACCTCGGGCACAGGCGCGGGCGGCTTTTCCGATTTCGCCGCCGCGTCCTGCATGGCTTTCAGATCGGATTCCGACACCATCGACACCTGCACGGAATCCGGCGGTGGCAATTCACGCGGCGCAAACAGCCAATCGCCCAGGACAACCCAGGTGATCACAACCGCATGACCGATACCGGAAAGGATCTGGCTTTTGTCCATCGCGCGTCAGTTGCCGTCCATCTTCGGCCCGCCGGCATCGGTGACAAGCCCGATGTTGCTAAAGCCCCCCGCCGACAAGGCCCCCATCACCTCGGCCACGCGGGTGTAGGGCAGCGCACCATCGGCGCGCAGGAAAATCTTGTCAGATTTGCGTTGCGAGGCAATCGCTTGCAGCTTGGGGATCAGATCGGCCTCGGCCACTTCCGAGGTCTGGATCATCACCAATCCGTCCGCCGTCAAGGAAACCGTCAACGGCTCCTCTTGCTCGGTCGGCAGGCTCGCCGCAGCCGTTTTCGGCAACTCCAGAGGCACGCCAACGGTCAGCATCGGCGCTGTCACCATGAAGATGATCAGCAGCACAAGCATCACATCGACAAACGGCGTGATGTTAATATCGGCCATCGCCGCCGAAGACCCCCTGCGCCGCCTGCGCCCACCGCCACCCGATTTCTTGACAACCCCCGCGCCCATCTTACGCGTCCAACTGGCGCGACAGGATGGTCGCAAACTCGTCGGCAAAGGCCTCATAACCGCTGGTGATATGCTCGCTATCGGCGTTCAGCTTGTTATAGAAGATAACCGCCGGGATAGCCGCAACCAGACCGATACCCGTCGCCATCAGCGCCTCGGCAATGCCGGGGGCCACCGTCGCAAGGTCGGTGTTTTTCGACGCCGCGATCTCGGTAAAGGCGTGCATGATGCCGTAAACCGTGCCGAACAGCCCGATGAAGGGGGCCGTCGCCCCCACCGTCGCCAAAAACGACAGGCCCTTGTTCAGCGCCTCGGCCTCACGCGCAATTGCCACATCCATGGCGCGGTCAATCCGCGCCTGCGCGCCTGCGATCAAGCCGCCATCCTGCCGGTGCGATCTGCGCCACTCCAGCATACCGGCGGCAAAAATCTTCTCGGAAGGCCCCTGCGGATCACCGCCGATCTTCTCGAAAAGCCCATCCAAAGGCTCGCCCGACCAGAACTCGCGGTCAAACACCGTCGCCTCGCCCCGCGATTTGCGAAACAGGATGTGTTTTTGAATGATGATCGACCATGACCAGAACGACATGACAATCAAGCACATCATCACGAGTTTCACCGTGAGGGTTGCGCGGAAAAATAGGGCCAGCATAGAGAAATCAATCTCTTGCGCCATACCGACGGCTTCAGTGTTCATAACGCCTGCTCTTGTTATCACGGCTCTTTGGCCGCCTATTGCCCTAATCTTAACAAGAATTGAACCCTAATGCCAACACAATGGCGCGATTGCGGCAACAAACCGCCCCATATTTCAGGCGGCGTGAACGCCGCGCGCGCACGGTTGCAGCAAATTAATGCAAGGCTGGCAAAAGCTTGGCGCGGATATCGGGCGGAATGCGCGCAGGCTGGCCAGTGTCGGTCAGGCAAACCAGTGTAACAAGGGCTACGAACAACGGCTCGCCCGCGCGCAGCACCTGCTGGCGCAACTCAATCCGCGCGCCCGTCACCGCCAGACATTCCGTCGCCACCGTCAAGGCATCATCAAACTTGGCGGGCCGCAGATAATCCGCCTCCACCCGGCGCACGGCAAAGACCAAACCCTGCGCGGCCTTCAGCGCCACCTGATCGACGCCCAAAGCCCGCACCCATTCGCTGCGCCCACGCTCGATGAATTTCAGGTAATTGGCGTAATAGACGATGCCCGCAAGGTCGGTATCCTCATAATACACCCGCAGATCAAACTGATGCATCATCGCCTCCAAGCCGCGCAATCTCGGCAGCCTCACGGACAATCGCCGCCTGCCCCTGCGGCGTCAAAGCATAAATCCCGACCGAGACGCGCTGAAACCAGCCATAGTGATCGGCCCGCATCAGATCGCCCGCCCGCGCCACACCTGCGGCCTTGGCCACCGCCGCCGCCTTCATCTCGCCCGCCGACAGCACCGCCAAACAGCGCAACGCATCCTGACGATAGGCCGTCACCCGCTTGATGCCCGTCGTGCCGCCAAGGTTCGGATCGCCGACCCGGCGCTCAAACTCGCGCAAAAGCCGCCCGGCGCGCGCGCTGTTCTTGCGCGGACTATACGGACCCGGGTCCAGATGCGCCTCTACCTGATCGCCCTTCACCGCAAGCAGACCCAAGCCCAGCCGCCGACACAACGCCACAATATCCTTGTAGCGCAGCTTCCAGCCCTTTTCCGTCACCGGAACCGCCAGATACACGTCATCAAACAGCGCCTGCCGTGCCACGCCCTGCATCACCAGCGCCAGCGAAAACGTCAGCTTCATCTCGACCACCACCGCAGGTTCATCCCCCCGCCGCGCCAGAATATCGCACGCGCCGATCTCGGCCTTCACCACATAGCCCTGCGCCTCCAGATAGGCTTTGAGGGCGGGGTAAAGATCGGCCTCTTTCACAGCCGGGCCGCGATGCGCAAAGCATGCGCAGGATCGCGCGCCACCACCGGCATATGCGGCGCATAGACCGCGCGGATAATCCCCGCCACGTCGGGGCGCAGGATCACCCGATCTTCCACCCGCGCGAGCGGGGAAACCTCGGCAAATGCCTTATCCGACCACAGACAAATCACCTGCGCCGCCTGCGCCAAGGCCAAATCTTCCGCCGCAATCGCAGCCAAATGCGCGTCCATGCGCAGGAAAACAAACGCCGCCTTGATCGCGCCATCCGGGTCAAAGCGGAAAAACCGATACTGATTGGCCGCCGCCGCTTCCAGCCGCGCGCACAGTGGGGCGAGGTCCGGCACCAGCCGCTCAAGGTTCGGCACCTGCGGCAGTTCCGACCATTCGCGGAAGAAAAACACCATCAGGTTCGCGCCAAGCTCGGGGTCGGTCTCGGCCATCTTGTGCCCGGCAAGCGTCACCACGGCCTCAATCGCGCCCTTGACCACGCGCAAGGTCGCATCCTCAACGCCGAAAACCACCGGCACGAAGGGCCGCCCCCAACGCGCGCACAGATAGCTGCCGTCGCTGCGGGTGAAGAATGTCTGAACCTGTTCGGGCGTCATGCCGGCCTCCGTCTTGCAGCCACCCGATAACGCGGCTTGTGCCAAGGCTCAATCCTGCACCGCTGATCTGCCTGAAACCTGCGCCTCCGGCGGGGATATTTAGGCAGAGAGGATGACCAAAGAGCCCGGCTATGGCATTTCACCTGTTTTCTAAATATCCCCGCCGGAGGCTCCGCGATATCCGCAGGCCAGACGAATCGTGGCTTAACCGGACCCTAGCCCTCAAACAAATCCTGCTGCCCCGGAGGCTTCGGCGCATCCAAGCCCAAATGCCGCCAAGCCCGCGCCGCCAACATGCGGCCGCGCGGGGTGCGTTGCAGCAAGCCCTGTTGCAACAGGTAAGGCTCGATCACCTCCTCGACCGCATCGCGCGCCTCGGACAAAGCTGCGGCGATGGTTTCCACCCCCACCGGCCCGCCGCCGTAATGCTCGGCCAGCAGCATCAGATAACGGCGGTCCGCGCCATCAAGGCCGATTTCGTCCACCCCAAGCCGCGTCAGCGCCCGGTCGGCAATTGCCCGCGTCAGCCGCCCGTCGCCTTCGACCGTCACGAAATCCACTACGCGGCGCAGCAACCGCCCGGCGATGCGGGGCGTGCCCCTTGCCCGTTTGGCGATCTCGCGCGTGCCGTCCGGATCAGACGGGATGCCCAGCAGGCGCGCGCCACGGGTGACGATCAGGTCCAACTCGTCCTCGGTGTAAAACTGCAACCGGGTCGGGATGCCGAAGCGATCCCGCAGCGGCGTGGTCAGCAGCCCCAGCCTTGTCGTCGCCCCCACCAGCGTGAAGGGTTGCAGATCAATCCGCACCGTGCGCGCCGCGGGCCCCTCGCCGATCACCAGATCCAGCGCGAAATCCTCCATCGCGGGATACAAAACTTCCTCGACCACCGGAGACAGCCGGTGAATCTCGTCGATGAACAGCACATCGCGCGGTTCCAGATTGGTCAGGATTGCCGCGAGGTCCCCCGGTTTCGCCAGCACCGGGCCGGAGGTCATGCGAAACCCCACCCCCAATTCGCGCGCCATGATCTGCGCGAGGGTGGTTTTGCCCAACCCCGGCGGGCCGTGAAACAGCGTGTGATCCATCGACTCGCCGCGGATTTTCGCGGATTCGATAAACACCCGCAGGTTGGCGCGGGCCTCTTGCTGGCCGACGAAATCTTCCAGCACCTGCGGGCGCAGCGCGCGGTCAAGGTCTTCGGGCAGGGCTTCGGGGCGCAGATCGGGGTCGGATTTCATCAGCGCGCCTTCGGAGCCAGCAATTTCAACGCCGCCCGGATCAGCGCCGCCGTGTCAGCCTCGGGCTGATCGACCGCGATCGTGCTGATCGCCTGCGCGGCCTCACCATGGCCATAGCCCAGATTGACCAGCGCCGACAGCGCATCCGCCGTGAACCCGGCCCGGTTTTGCGCCGCCGTGGGGGCCGCCTGCTTGCGCGGGGCCATCGGAGTGACAGGTTCCAAAACGCTGTCATCGGCCTCTGCCGCCACGGCCATATTCGCCCCCATCGCCATGATCGACGGCGCTTTCGATTTCAGTTCCAGAATAACCCGCTGCGCCAGTTTCGGCCCCACGCCGGGGGCGGCCTGAATGGCGCGCTGATCGCCCAAGGTCAGCGCCCGCGCGACGCCATCCGCGCCCAAAGTGCCCATGATCGCCATCGCGGCCTTGGCCCCCACGCCCTGCACCGTGGTCAGCAGCTTGTGCCATTCCTTATCCAACATCGTTGGAAAACCAAACAGTTGCAGCAAATCCTCGCGCACCAGCAGTTCGGTGTAAAGCGACACCGCCTCACCGACCGAGGGCAGGCCCGCAAGCGTTCGTTCGTTGACATGCACGATATAGCCCACGCCGCGCACGTCGATCAGCACCTGATCCTGGCCCCGCCAATCCAGCCGCCCCGATAGTTTTCCGATCATCCTGCCGCCCTTTTCACCGCTGCCTGCAAGCGCCCCGCCGATTGCAGATGATGCGCGTGACAGATCGCAATCGCCAGCGCATCCGCCGCATCGGGGCCTGCGATTTTCACGCCGGGCAGTTGCACCTTCACCATATGATCGACCTGCCCCTTATCGGCATGACCCACGCCGACCACGGTTTTCTTCACCGCATTCGGGGCATATTCGCCCACCGTCAGGCCAAATTGCGCAGGCACCAGCAAGGCAATGCCGCGCGCCTGCCCCAGCTTCAGCGTCGCCACCGCGTCTTTGTTGACGAACGTATGCTCGACCGCCGCCGCATCGGGGGCGTATTGGCGCAACACCTCGGTCAACTGGCTGTGCAGCGAGAACAATCTTTGCGCCAGATCACCGTCGCCATCGCCGGGGGCAGAATGGCAGATGCCGTTTGCGACATGGGCAAGCTTGGAACCCGCCACGTCGATGATTCCCCAACCAAGGTTGCGCAAACCGGGATCAATCCCCAAAACCCGCATCCGCGCCCCTTTTTCTTCTGGTTTTCGCAGATTTTTCTGCTTTACCAAGAATTAGCACGAAAAGAGAACATCCGCCAAGGGCGATTTATGGCTTGCCGCCCGCACAACCGAGGATTATGCAGATGCAGCAAAACGACATGTCGCATGCGAAACACGACCAGAAAAGCCGTTGTTTCCAAACCGCCTATAAAATAGTGGCGAAATTGTGGCGAAAGGCTATGCAATGGGCGCAATGCAGACTTGCTTGCGCAACCATTGCTTCGCACATGCAGCATAGCTAGATAGGCCTCACCGGAAGCAAGGGGCTTACCGGAGATGCAAGTTTTGAAAAGGATTACCGCTATGGCCGCCTATGAGTCGTCCCGCGCGGCGCCGTTTGGCGCCATCTCGATTTTCCGTTCTGTTCAGTTCGTTTCGACGTTCGCGAACAGCTTCGCTGCCTGGAATGATGCACGCGTGACGCGTCGCGCTTTGGGCAAACTGTCTGACCGTGAGCTTGACGATATCGGTCTGTGCCGTGGTGATGTGGAATTGATCGGCCGTTAACTGCTTTTGGAATGATCTGACATCAGATCATTCCATATGCAGGCGGCTCTGATCTTATCGGATGTAAAAAGGGTCGGTGCCGTCAAGGCATCGACCCTTTGCGTTTGTGGCGGTGTTTGGTTTCACAACAAAAAGCAGGCAAAGCCGCCGTGGCTTGCCCGCTTGTTCGTTGCCGTCCGGCTTATTTGAAAAGCTTCAAACCCTCGGTGATCTTGCCTGCGACGTAAACCGTCAGCGGATCGGCCTGCATCAGCCAGCCGCCCAGACGGTCAAAACCTTCGCCCACCGCCAAGGCCTGCACGCGCTGATCGTAGGATACAGCGCCAACCGATTGATAAATCATGCCTTTCAGGCCAAATCCTGCACAAAGCACCATGACCATCGGGAAGATGTAGCTGCGGCGTTTGCGACTGCTCGGGTTGAAATGCGAGCGTCCCAAGGTGCCAGCGGCATCAAAGCCATAGCCCTTGGCGCGCATTTTTTCAAAGCGCGCAACGTTGCTGTAAAAATCTACAAGATTCGGGTCGGCCATCCGAATTACTCCACACGAATAGGCCCCCGCCTGCATCTTTGATAAAAGCGGATTGTGGCGAAATTTGGGCGCTTGTCTAAAATTGCCGTCATTTCGCCGCGAAGCCGCAGATCGCGTCTTAGTTCCGCCGCATCACCAGACAGGACCATTCGCCAAGGTCTTCGCGGGCTTCGGGGGTAAAGCCATTGGTGACATAGGCAGCGGTGATCGAGTCGGCCTGAACCACCAACAGACCTGACAGGATAATAAGGCCGTTTTGCGCCACATGTTTGGCCATATCGGGGGCGAGTTCCACCAGCGGGCCTTTCAGGATATTGGCGAACACCAGATCATAGGGGGCGGCCTCGGCCAGACGGGGGTGCGCGAAGCCTGCGGCCTCCATCGTCTCGATCCGGCCCTGCATGTTGTTGATCGCCACGTTGGCTTCGGCGACATCCACCGCAACCTCGTCGATGTCGGATGCCAGCACCAAAGCATCGGGCAGCACAGCCGCCGCCGCCAGCGCCAGAACGGCGGTGCCGCAGCCGATATCGGCCACTTTCGCAGGCCGGAAGCCCGCGCCATAAAGGCGGTCAAACGCGCGCAAGCAGCCCAATGTGGTGCCGTGGTGGCCGGTGCCAAACGCCACCGTCGCCTCGATCTGAAGCGCCACGCGGTCAGCGGGCACCTTATCGGCATCGTGGCTGCCATAGACAAAGAAGCGCCCTGCCTCAACCGGGGCCAGCTCGCGGCGCACTTTGGCGACCCAGTCGATTTCCGGCAATTCCGACAGCGCAAAGGGCTTGGCCTCAAACGCCAGCGCCAGCACTTCCAGCATCACCTCGTTCGGCGGCTCAAGGAAATAGGCGCCAACCTCCCACAGCCCCGAGTCGTCCTCGATCTCGAACACGCCCACGCCGGTGGGTTCGGGTTCCAGCTTTTCGATGGCCTCGGCCAGCGCATTGGCGGCGTCTTCGCCCATCAGGGTGGTCAAAGCGGTATAGGTGGGCATGGGCGTATCCGTTCTAGGGTTGCGCGGCTAGTAAAAGCTTTGCGGGTCAATGTCGATGGAAAGCCGCAGATTGTTCGGCAGTTTGAACTGCGCCACCCATTCGGCCAAGGCGGCTTGCAAGGGGGCGGTTTTCTCGGCCTTGATCAGCAAGCGCACCCGGTGCCTGCCCCGCACCCGCGCCACGGGGGCAGGCGCTGGCCCGTAAACCTGCGCGCCGATCTTGCGGAGCGGCCCATCGCGGCGGGCAAGCTCGGCCCCGAAATCAAACACCTGCGCCACATCGGGCGACGACAGGATGATCCCCGCCATCCGGCCATAGGGGGGAACTCCCGCCATCCGCCGCTCGGTGGCCTCGGCGCGCCAGAACGCTTCCTCGTCGCCGCCAAGGATCGCGCGGATCACCGGATGCTCGGGCTGAAACGTCTGCAAAAGTGCTGTGCCGGGCTTATCCGCCCGCCCCGCCCGGCCCGCCACCTGCCGCATCAGTTGAAACGTCCGCTCTGCCGCGCGCAGATCGCTGCCTTGCAGACCCAAATCGGCGTCAATCACCCCCACCAGCGTCAGCAGCGGAAAGTTATGGCCCTTGGCCACAATCTGCGTGCCGATGATGATATCGGCCGCGCCCTCGGCAATTGCCACGATCTGCTCTTTCAGCGCGCGGGCTGATCCGAACAGGTCAGACGACAGCACCGCAACCTTTGCGTCCGGGAACAGCGCCGCCACTTCCTCGGCCAACCGCTCCACCCCCGGCCCAACCGGAGCCATCTTGCCCTCGACCTTGCAGGCGGGGCATTCTGTGGGCACGGGCTTGGTCGCCCCACATTGATGGCACACCAACCGCTTCAAGAACCGATGCTCGACCATCCGCGCATCGCAATCGTCGCAGCCAACCTGATGGCCACAGGCACGGCAAAGCGTGATCGGCGCAAAGCCGCGACGGTTCAGGAACAGCAGCGATTGTTCCTTCCGCTCGATCCGCAGCTTCACCTCGGCGGCCAGTTTCGGCGAAATCCACGCGTTTGACGCCAATTTCTGCGCCCGCATGTCAATCGCCTGCATGTCCGGCAGTTCCGCCGCGCCAAACCGCGCGCCAAGGTCTAGGCGGCTATATTTGCCCGCCTCAACATTCGCCCAAGTCTCAAGGCACGGCGTCGCACTTGCCAGCACAATCGGCGCGCCGACAATCGCCGCCCGCAGCACCGCCATATCGCGGGCGTTATAGAACACGCCTTCTTCCTGCTTGTAGGACGTGTCGTGTTCCTCATCGACGACGATCAGCCCCAGATCGCGGTAGGGCAGAAACAGCGCCGACCGTGCGCCGACCACAAACTGCGCCTCGCCCTGCCCCACCATCCGCCACAGCCGCCGCCGTTCGGTCATGGTGACGCCCGAGTGCCACTCGGCAGGCCGCGCGCCAAACCGCGCCTGCACCCGCGTCAGGAAATCGGCGGTCAGCGAAATCTCGGGCAACAGCACCAAAGCCTGCCGCCCCCGGCGCAAGGCTTCCGCGACCGCCTCCAGATACACTTCGGTCTTGCCCGACCCGGTGACACCCTTCAGCAGCGTGCCGGAATAGCCGCCCTGCGCCACCAGTGCCACCAGCGCATCGCCCGCCGCCACCTGATCACCCGCCAGCCGTGTATTGCTGACCGGGTTCAGCGGTGGATAAGGCAGATCACGCGGCGCGTCCTGTTCCAGCACCACGCCCAGCTTCACAAGGCCCTTAACCACCGCAGGCCCGCAAGCCGCTTCCTCGGCCAGTTCGCCCAACGTCACCGGAGCCTGCCCAAACCGCCGCAACGCCTCGACCACGCGAAACCGCGCCTCGGTCATCTGGTTCGGGATCACCGGCCCCAGCACATAGGTTTTGCGCATCGACGGCGGGTCGCCCAACCCCGGCGCGCGGGTGGCCAGCCGCAGCATCGCGGCCATCGGCGTCAGCGTGTATTCCGCCGCCCGCGTCAGGAAAGACCGCAACTCGGCCCGCATAGGCGCTGCATCCAGCACCCGGTTGACCGACCGAATGCGGGCGGGATCGAACTTGCCCTCGCCCGGCCCCCAGACCACACCGATGACCCGGCGCGGCCCCAAGGGCACCTCGACGAAATCGCCATCTCCACATCCGCCCTCGGGTGCTTTATAATCCAGCACACGGCCCAAAGGCTCGGTGGTCAGCACGCCGACCAAATCCCCCGCCTGATAGACCCGCTCTGCCACCATCCACCCTTTTCTTTTTGCCTGTTTGAGGTAAACCCCGCCCCAAGCAGTCGCAACCCACCCTGAGGATACGCCGATGAAATTCTTCGTAGATACCGCCGATGTCGCCGCCATCAAGGAATTGAACGATCTGGGCATGGTGGACGGTGTCACCACCAACCCCTCGATCATCCTGAAATCCGGCCGCGATATTCTGGAAGTCACGCGCGAGATTTGCAGCATCGTGTCCGGCCCGGTTTCGGCCGAAGTGGTCTCGATGAACGCCGATGCAATGATCGCCGAGGGGCGCAAACTGGCCGAGATCGCCTCCAACATCACCGTCAAAGTGCCGCTGACCTGGGACGGCCTGAAAGCCTGTAAGGTGCTGTCGGGCGAAGGTAAAATGGTAAACGTAACCCTGTGCTTCAGCGTCAATCAGGCGCTGATCGCGGCCAAAGCCGGGGCCACCTTCATCTCGCCTTTCGTGGGCCGCCTCGATGACATCAACCTTGACGGGATGGAGCTGATTGCCGACATCCGCCAGGTCTATGACAACTACGGCTTTGACACCCAGATCCTTGCGGCCTCGATCCGCACGGTGAACCACGTCACCCAATCCGCCCTTGTCGGGGCCGACGTGATCACCGCGCCGCCGGCTGTGATCAAGGCGCTGGCCAACCATCCTTTGACCGACGCAGGCCTTGCGCAGTTTGAAAAAGACTGGGCCAAGACCGGGCAGAAGATTCTGTAAGCAACGGTTTTTCAGCGATACCGGCAGAATTCGCTCACACCTGTGGGCGAATTCTGATTCAATGCGCCAACACCGCAACGCCCCCATGCCCAAACCACCCAAGATAGGCCACCCATGATCGACCAAGAGCTGCGCGACAAAATCCTCGCGGAACCCGAGGTTCTGCTGGAAGACCGCGATGTGATGAACGCGCTGATCGGCGCGAATGAGCGTCTTATGGGCAGCAACATCGTCGATCTGCGCGGCATTGCGATGGAACGGCTGGAAGGGCGGCTGGACCGGCTGGAAGACACCCACCGCACCGTCATTGCGGCGGCTTACGAAAACCTTGCGGGCACCAATCAGGTGCACCGCGCCATCCTGCAAATGATGGACCCGCTGAGCTTTGAGGATTTCCTGAAAACCCTTGCGTCGGATGTTGCAGGCACCCTGCGCGTCGATTGCGTGCGCCTTGTGCTGGAATCGGTGCAGGATGCCGAAGACCCCGCCCTGCGCAAACTGGGTGATGTGCTTTACGTCGCCGAACCCGGCTTTGTCGGCGACTATATCGCGGGCGGGCGCAATGTGCCGCTGCGCCCCGTCGTGCTGCGGCAAGTGCTGCCGCAGTCGGATGCGCTTTACGGCGAGCGCGCGGGCTGGGTGCGATCCGAAGCCTTGATGAAGCTTGATTTCGGCAAGGGTCGCCTGCCGGGTATGCTGGTGCTGGGGGCCGAAGACCCGCATCAGTTCAAGCCCACCCACGGCACCGACCTTCTTGCCTTTTTCGCGGGCGTGTTTGAACGCACCATGCGGCGCTGGCTGTCGTGAACACGCTGGCCATCCCGCCCGCGCAACGCGACGCGCTGGCGCGCTGGCTGGATCACTTGCGCGCGCTGGACGGTGCCGCCGCCCATACCATCACCGCCTACACCCATGATGTGACAGGGTTTCTGGCGTTTCTGGCCGTGCATCACGGCGAATCCGAAGGCCTAAGCGCCATCGCCAAGGTCGATCAATCCGATCTGCGCGCGTGGATGGCGCATGAGCGAGAGCGTAAAATCTCATCCCGTAGCCTCGCGCGTGAACTTTCGGCGGTGAAGAACTTTATCGCTTGGGTGGCTGACCGCGAAACCATTGACGCCACCGCCGTGCTGTCCACGCGTGGCCCGAAATTCCGCCGCAAACTGCCGCGCCCGCTGTCGGTCGATGGCGCGCGCGACATCATCTCGCAAGTCGGCGCGCAAGCCCGCGAAGACTGGATCGCCGCCCGCGATATTGCGGTGCTGACCCTGCTTTACGGCTGCGGTTTGCGGATATCCGAAGCCTTGGGCCTGACGGGTGCCGCCCACCCGCTGCGCGACACCCTGCGCATCATCGGCAAAGGCGGCAAGGAACGCCTTGTGCCCACCCTGCCCGCCGCGCGCGAGGCGCTCGCCCGCTATGCCCAGCTTTGCCCCTATGATCTGGCCCCGTCCGAGCCGTTGTTTCGCGGCACAAGGGGCGGGCCGCTGAACCCGCGGCTGATCGCTTTGGTGATGGAGAAAGCCCGGATGCAGCTTGGCCTGCCCGCCACCGCCACCCCGCACGCGATGCGGCACAGTTTTGCCACCCACCTGCTTTCGGCGGGCGGAGATTTGCGCGCCATTCAGGAACTTCTGGGCCATGCCTCGCTTTCCACGACGCAGGCCTATACGGCTGTCGATGCTGCCCGCCTGATGGAAGTGTATGAAAAAGCGCATCCCCGCGCCTGATCTGCGCCCCCAAGACTTGCCCCGAATCCCGATTTGAGCGATCAAACCCCATGGATATCCGTATAAAAGCCCTTTCCGTCCACCTGTTGACCGCCACTGGCGCGGTGCTTTCGATGTTTGCTATGCTCGCAGCCGTTGAGGGCAACTGGCGGGTGATGTTCCTGTGGCTGGTGGTCGCGCTGATCGTCGATGGCATCGACGGCCCCCTCGCGCGGCGCTACGACACGCCGAACAACTTCCCGATCTATGACGGGGTGTTGATGGACCTGATCGTCGATTACCTGACCTATGTGTTCATCCCGGCCTATGCGCTGTTCAAATCGGGGATGCTGGATGGCTGGACCGGCTGGTTTGCCATCATCGCGATCTGCTACGGCTCGGTGATCTATTTTGCCGATACCCGCATGAAAACCAAGGATAAATCCTTCTCGGGCTTTCCGGCCTGCTGGAATATGGTGGTGCTGGTGCTGTTTGCGGTTGATCCCTCGCAATGGGTGATCCTGTTCTTCGTGGTCTTGCTGACCGTGGCGATGTTCCTACGGCTGAAATTCGTCCACCCCACCCGCACCGCGCGCTGGCGCTGGATCACGCTGCCCGCCTCGCTGGCTTGGGTGATCTTTGCCGGATGGGCGGCCTGGATGAACTTTGCCGAGGGCTCGCTTGCGCATTGGGGGCTGGTGATCACCTCGCTTTACCTGTGTCTGGCGGGGATCGTGCAGCAGATCGTGCCGGATCGCGCGACGCGGTAAATCTGGCGTCGCACTTTGGGCCAGCCAAGCCGGGGCCAGCCCCGGACCCCGGGATATTTGAGAACAGATGAAACAAATCTTAGTAAAAGTGTAGTGGTCAGAGCCGTGTGAGGATAACGCCCGCCACGATCACCGCCGAGGCGATGGCCTTGCCCGTGGTCATCCGCTCGCCAAACGCCAGCCAGCCGATCAGCACCGCAAACAGGATCGAGGTTTCGCGCACCGCAGCCACCACGGCAATCGGCGCTTTCGTCATCGCCCAGACCGACACGCCATAAGCGCCATAAGACGCCGCCGCCGCGATCATCCCCACGCCCCAAGCCTTGCCCTCGCGCGGCAGCACGCCAAAGCCTTTGTAGGCCAGCATGCCCGTGGCAAACATCAGCCCGTCGGCGACAAAAACCCACGCCACATAGGCAATCGCATCGCCCGCGACCCGCGCGCCGTGGCCGTCCAGCAGCGTGTAGCTGGCCGTCGCACAGGCCGAGCCGAGTGCAAACGGCAGCATCTTGCGGCTTTCGCCATGCGAGAAGATCCCCTGCGCCATCAGCAAAATCCCGCAGCCCAGCACGAAAATCCCGGCATATTCGTGCAGGCTCAGCGAATCCGCAGGCATCGCACTGGGCCAGACCATCGCCAGCACCGGCCCCAGCAGCGCCACGATCAGCGGCGCAGATCCGCGCGCAATCGGATAGACGCGGGAAAGATCGCCATGCTCGTAAGCATAGGTCAGGAACGACTTGTAGAAGAAATGCGCACAGCCCGCCATCAGCACCCATTTCCACACCTCGGGCGCGGGCAGCGGGCAGAAACTGGCAACCGCAAGGCCAATCGGCACCTCGCCAATAGACAGGATGATCATCGCCCCCATCCGCGAGGTGCCGGTCTTGATCAGCGCGTTCCATAGGGCGTGCAGGAAAGCCGAGCCGAGGACGGCCAGCAGAATGGCAAAGCTCAAGATCAATCCCGCCTGTAAGTGTCATCAAACCGTTACAGAGCGGCCGGCGATAGGCAACCCCCGCCGCGTTCTGGACCTATCGTTTTCTCAGCCAGATAGAGCCGTTGTTCCGCTCCATCTGCTTGGTTTTCTCGCGCTCAAACCGCGCGAACATATCGCCATCGGTTTTCAGGCTTGGCCCCAGCTTTTGCAGCACGGCATCGTTGAAAAACAACACCTCATAGGCATTGCCATGGGTCAGCATGGCATCGACCAGATAGACCTCGTTCCACGAGCGGTTGTCGTTGAACACCCAGCGTTCGGGGTATTCGAACGGATAGAAAATGTCGTGAATATGCACGATCACGCCCGGTTTCAGCGCCGGCAGAATGTGCATGTATTCGAAATGCACATCGCTGCCGGTTTTCAGCACATGCGACGAGTCGATGAACAGAATATCGCCCGCCTCCAGCGCGGCAAAAGTCTCCAGCGGCAGCGATTGCACCGGCGCTTCGATCATGCGCGAGCTGTCGGGCGGGTTCAGCCCCTTGATCCGGGTCAGGTCAATGTCGATGGTGGTAAAGGTCTCAAGCCGCGCATCGGGCGTGCGGTCCAGCGTGTCAAACATCACCGCCGAGGAATAGCCCGCCCCGATCTCCACAATCTGGCGCGGGTTCAGCCAGCGCAGCATCGCCGACAGGATCGAGGCATCGTAATACATGAACTGGCTGTTGTGGCCGTAGTATCGGAAGCCCTTCGACGGCTTCATCGGAAACGCCACCACCAGCGGCGCGATCTGCGCGTAAAGCGCGCGCATCGCGTCATAATCCAGCAAGGCATCCACCCGCGCATATTGCCGCGCGTGATGGTCTGATTGCCAGAACGCCTGCAACTCGGCGTGATGTCCGACCGGGCTGTAATAATGCCCCGGCTTGGCAAACAGTTTGACGCGCTGTTTTTCGTCATCCATCGTCGCGTCTCTCCCTGCTGCGTTTGTATCCAGATTAGAGACAATGTCGGGCGGCGACAACAGATTGCGGGGTTGGTTCGCGCTTAGATCAGCAGGCTGGCAGCGCCCTCCAGTTTCAGCAGGAACACTTTGCTTTCCACGCCGCCCTTGGCCGAAAACCCGCCCAAGCCCTTGGCGGCCAAAATCCGGTGGCACGGGATCAGCACCGGGATCGGATTGGCCCCGCAGGCCTGCCCAATCGCCTGCGCCGGAGCACCAATCTCGCGCGCAAGATCGCCATAAGATCGCGTCTGGCCATAAGGAATCGCCGCCATCGCGCGGCGGACTTTTTCGGAAAAGCCGTTGCCAAAATCCAGCGGCAGATCAAACTGGGTCAGCCGGCCGCCAAAATACGCGGTCAATTGCGCGACGGCCTCGGCCAGCAACGGCGTCGCAGCCGCAGGCCCCGCGTGCCAGTGCAACGCCGTGATCACGCCGCCCCCTTCGGTCACGCTGATCGGCCCCAGCGGGCTGTGCATCCCGGCCTGTATCACGCCAGCACCCCGCCCGTCGCCAGTGGCCTGAACGCCTCGCGCAGCATGTCGGCCAGCCCCTCGATCGCCGCCGACCCACCGCGCGGATTGCGCTTCAGCACCACCCGCGCGCGGTCCACGATGGGAAAGCCATCGGCATTGGTCAACTCGCGGCACCCCGCCGGGATCGTGCTGCGCGACAACGGCGAGATCGCAAGCCCCGTCCGCGCCGCCACCCGCAGGCTGGCCGAGGTGTCACATTCAAACGCCGCCCGCCACGGGATGCTTTGCTGATCCAAGGACCGCAGCGCGAAATCCCGGCACCAGTCTGAGCGGAAATACACCCCCACCGGCACCGGCTGCTGCAGGTGCTGGGCGTGGGCGATGGATGTGACCCACACCGTCGGGTCCAGACACAACACCTCATCGCCCGAGGTGTGGCTGCTGTCATAAATCACTGCAAGATCAAGCTGATCCTCGTCCAGGGCCGCCTGCTGGGGTGCGGTGAAATCGCAGCGCACGGTGACTTCCACCCCCGGGTGCCGCTCGGAAAACGCGGCCAGTGCGCGCGGCAAGATCGTTTCGGCATATTCATCCGGGATGCCAATGCGCACCGGCCCCGCCAGCGGTTTCTCGCGCAACGCCGTCGCCGCCTCCTCCAGCAAACTGGTGACACGCCGCGCGTAAGGCAACAGTTGCGCGCCGCGTGGCGTCAGCGCCACCCCGCGCGGCAGGCGGGTGAACAAGGGCTGGCCCAGACTTTCCTCCAGCTTGCGGATCTGCATCGACACCGCCGATTGCGTCCGCCCGACCCGATCTGCCGCTGCCGTAACTGACCCAGTATCCACCACCGCCAGAAACGCCCGCATCAAATCGCTATCAAGGGGGATCATCGCGTGCTGCCATCTGTGAAACCGATGGCAGGCATAATTTCTATGCGTTTGTCTTATGTCAACGATTCTGCCAAAACCGACCTGTCCGCAACGATCCGCCCCATGAAGGAGTCCGCCATGATCCGTTCCATCCTTGCCCATCTGCGCCAGCGCCACGCTCTGCGTCAGTCCGTCACCGGTCTGCTGCGTCGTGCTGATGATCATTTGCTGGAGGATATCGGCATGACGCGCGCCGAGATGCAGTCGCTGCTGGCCACCCGCCTGCCCCGGCAAGCAAAGTCCGAGGTTTACGCGGTGCTTTACGCCTGAGATTTCCCTGAAAACTATAACGGGCAAAGGCCGCAGCCTCTGCCCGTTTTTTTATGCCCGCCGCAATTCCCACGCCGCCCCGGACTTGATCCGGGGCCTCATGGGCAGCGTGGAGGCCCCGGATCAAGTCCGGGGCGGCTTTGTGATCAGCCCAAAGCGTCGTTACAGCGCTTGCAAGTGCCCGCATGCTTGTGGCTGCCCACGTCCGGGAGAATCCGCCAGCAGCGTTGGCATTTCTCGCCTTCCGCGCGCTCAAACACCACACCGATGCCCGGCGTATCGGGCAGGCGGAACGCCTCGGCGGGTTCGGGATCGGCGGTCAGTTGCAAGTCAGAGGTGATGCAGAGTTCCGCAAAATCAAGCGATTTCAACGCGCTGAGGATCGCGGTATCGGCCACATGCACCACGGGGGCGGCTTCAAGGCTTGCCCCGATCACCTTGGCGGTCCGCTGCACTTCCAGCGCGCCCGTCACCACGCGGCGGGCGGCGCGGATGCCTTCCCACTTCGCGGCCAGCGCCGGGTTCAGCCATTCCGCAGGCGTTTCCGGCATATCGACCAGATGCACCGACGAGTCCTCACCGGGGAAGCGGCAGAGCCAAACCTCCTCCATCGTGAACACCAGAACCGGCGCGAGCCAAGTCGTCAAACGGTGGAACACGATATCCAAAACCGTGCGCGCGGCGCGGCGGCGCAGGGCATCTGCCGGGTCGCAATACAGGCAATCCTTGCGGATATCGAAGTAGATCGCCGACAGATCGGTGGTGGCAAAGGTGAACAGCTTCTGGAACACGCCCTGGAAATCATAGGCCGCATAGCCCTTGCGCACCTCGCCGTCCAGTTCCGCCAAGCGGTGCAGCACCCACTGCTCCAACTCCGGCATATCGGCATGGGCGACCTTTTCGGCATCGCTAAAGCCCGCCAGATTGCCCAGCAAAAACCGCATGGTGTTGCGCAGGCGGCGATAGCTGTCGGCCACGCCTTTCAGGATTTCCTTACCGATGCGCAGATCGACTGTGTAATCGCTTTGCGCCACCCACAGCCGCAGAATATCCGCGCCGTATTCCTTGATGACTTCCTCGGGTGCCACGGTATTGCCGACCGATTTGGACATCTTCATGCCCTTCTCATCCAGCGTAAAGCCATGCGTCAGCACGCCGCGGTAAGGCGCGCGGCCCTTGGTGCCGCAGGCTTGCAGCATCGACGAATGGAACCAACCGCGATGCTGGTCGGTGCCCTCCAGATACAGATCGGCAATGCCATCGGCGCTGCCATCCTCACGGTCGCGCAGCACGAAAGCATGGGTCGAGCCGCTGTCAAACCACACGTCCAGCACGTCGAAGACTTGGTTATATTGCGACGGATCAACGATGCCGTGGAGCATCTTTTCCTTGAAACCTTGCACATACCAAACATCCGCGCCTTCGGCCTCGAACGCTTCCTTGATCCGCGCATTCACGTCCTGATTGCGCAACAGGAAGTCCGCATCGGTCGGCTTGGCCCCCACTTTGGTAAAGCAGGTCAGCGGCACCCCCCAGGCGCGTTGACGCGACAGCACCCAATCGGGACGCGCTTCGATCATCGAATGCAGGCGGTTGCGCCCGGCAATCGGCGTCCAAGTCACCAACTGGTTGATCGAGTTCAGCGCACGGCTGCGAATCGTCTCGCCATAGGTGGACATGCCATCATCCAGCGGCTTGTCGATGGCGACAAACCACTGCGGCGTGTTGCGGTAGATCACCGGAGCCTTCGAGCGCCACGAATGCGGGTAGGAATGCTTGACCTTGCCCTTGGCGAGCAGCGCGCCTTGGGCGTGCAGAGCCTTGATATTGCTGACGTTCGCCGCGCCCTCTTTGCCCTCGGCATTGATGATGAACTGCCCGCCGAACAGCGGCAGGTCGGCGCGATACGAGCCATCGGCCTCGACGTTATAGGTCATCGGCAGTTGGAACTTGAGGCCCATCTGATAGTCGTCATCGCCGTGGCTGGGGGCGGTGTGGACAAAGCCGGTGCCTGCGTCGTCGGTGACATGATCGCCGGGGAGCAGGGGAACGTCGTAGTCCCACTCACCGTTGCCTCCTTCGATGCCGCGATAGGGATGGGCAAGATGCACACCTTCAAATTGATTTACCGCGAACAGTTCATCATATTTCTCTACTTTTGCCTTCGCAAAAACCTCTGCTGCCAAATTCTTAGCAACAACAAGAGTTTCGCCCAAAGTAGCGGTACTGCCATCGGCGACCTCTAACACACGATAAACCGCATACTGAATTGTCGGGTTAAATGAGACGGCGCGGTTCTGTGGGATCGTCCAAGGTGTCGTCGTCCAGATCAACACCGAACTTTGCTTGAAAATGCTCCAAGCGTCCGCCGGGGCATTTGTAAATACGGGGCCTTCATTGTCATCCAATACCTTAAACCGCACCCAAACCGTATGGCTGGTATGATCGTGATACTCGATCTCGGCTTCGGCCAGCGCGGTCTTCTCAACCGGCGACCACATCACGGGTTTGGACCCCTGATACAACGACCCGTTGCTGACGAACTTCATAAACTCATCCGCGATCACCGCTTCGGCGTGGTAATCCATGGTGAGGTAAGGCTTTTCCCACTTCCCCGTCACGCCCAAGCGCTTGAATTCTGACCGTTGCACGTCGATCCAGCCCTCGGCGAATTTGCGGCATTCCTGACGGAAGGCCACCACATCCACGTCGTCCTTGTTCAACCCCTTGGCGCGGTATTGCTCTTCGATCTTCCACTCGATCGGCAGGCCGTGGCAATCCCAGCCCGGCACATAGCGGGCGTCGCGGCCCATCATCTGCTGCGAGCGGACCACCATATCCTTCAGGATCTTGTTCAGCGCATGGCCGATGTGCAGATGGCCGTTGGCATAGGGCGGGCCGTCGTGCAGCGTGAACGGCGTGCGGCCGGATTTCTCGCGCAGGCGGTCATAAACGCCGATCTTCTCCCAGCGGGCCAGCCAATCGGGCTCGCGCGCAGGCAGGCCCGCGCGCATCGGGAATTCGGTTTCGGGCAGGAAAACGGTGGTGGAATAGTCAGTTACATCAGCGCACATCGCGGCAGTCCTTAGGATTGGGCCTTGAAATAGGGGCATCGGAGGGGTGCAACGCACCAAAATCCCGGCGTCTGAAAGTTCAGAGCGCCGGGCCAATAATTCGGGCTATGCTCACGAATATGCGGTCCATGCGGGCCTTATAGGAAAGGCGCGCGGAAAGGTCAAAGCCCCTGCGTCGTCTCGCAGCATTGCGCGCGCCGGACAATTCCCCCAAGCCTGCCGCAAAGGAGCCCGCCATGCACCCCCTCGCCCGTTTTGCCGTCACCCCCGCCCAGATCGACGCCGTTGTGGCCGCGTTTTATCAAAGCGTGCGCAGCCATCCGACCCTGGCCCCGATTTTCGCGTCTCACGTCAGCGACTGGCCTGCACATGAGACGAAAATCGCCCTGTTTTGGCGCAACGCCATTCTGCTGGAAGGCGGCTATGGCGGCAATCCGATGGCGGTGCACAGGGGGGCGGGCAATGTGCATCCCGGCATGTTTGATCCTTGGCTGGCCCTGTTCGACGCCACCCTTGCGCGCGAACTGCCTGCGGAAACCGCCAAAGCGTGGTCAGCCCTTGCCCACCGGATCGGGCGCGGCCTGCGCTATGGGCTGGTGGACAACGCCAAAACCGCCTCAGGCATCCCGATCCTGCGTTGAAACCTCGCCCGCCCAGCGGTTCAGCCAAGCCAATCCCGCCAGACACAGACCAAGGCCAAGGAAGCTGACCACCCGCGTCAGGCCCGTCAGCCCTGCGGCATCGAGCAGAAACACCTTGGCGATGGTCAACCCGATCACCGCCATCGCCACACGGCGCAAGGTGCCCGAACGCCGCGCAATCGCCTGATACAGCAGGCCCGCCCCCAGCAGCATCAGCGCGAGGGTATAGCTGTAAAGCTCGCCCTGCGCGACGCCCGGCGCGCCGAGCCAATCGCCCTGCCAGAACCGCCGGATCTCGAGCCCCAGATACAGCGCCAGCAGCGCCAGACCGAACCCAAGGAAGGCCAAACGCAGCCGCCCCAGCCCCGGCAGCTTCCACACCGCCGCCAGCAAGATCAGCCCCGGCACACCGTAAGCCAGCAGCAGGCTGTCCAGCAGCATCGGCCCCACCACCAAAGCGCCCCGGTCTTCGGCGTAATAGCTGAACAGCGGGTTGAACGGCCCCACCGCCAGCGCCAAAGCGCCAGCCGCCAGAAGGCCCGCCACAATGGCAATCGCTTGGCGCAACCGCACCAGCACACCGCCCAGCCGCGCGCGGTAGATTTGCATCAGCATCAACACCAGCCACGGCAGGGCATTCAGGCTTATCGCGTAATAGGTGTCAACGCGGCCAAAGGCGCCTTCCGGCAGAACCCAGCGGGTGATCAGGATATTGGCCAAGATCGCCCCCAAGCCTGCCGCCGCCGACTCGAGCACGCCTTTCGGCAGCACCCGCCCCTCGGGCAGGATGCGCAAAGCCGCCACCAGCGCCGCAATCACGCCGACAAACGCCAGCAGCACTTGCGAAAGCGGGGCCGTGAACGCCCAATCGAGGCCCGGATCGGCCAGCAAACGATAGCCCAGCACCGCCACCGCGGCCTGAATGAACCAGCCCATCTCGGGCAGGCGGAACCGCCGATCCAAACCCGCCGCCACCAGCGCCAGCAAGGCCAAAGCCAAGGTCAGCGCGGTGTGGGTGGTCAGCAGGAACAGCGCCAGCGCTATCAGCGACAGCGCCGACAAGGTGGCATAGGCCGGACGCCTGCGATCTTCACCGCGCGCAAACATCACCGCCAGCGCCACCATTCCGGCGGCAACCGCCATGACATGCAGCGCCCACGGATAAGCGCCGATCACGCGTTCAGGCATCCACAGCAGCGCGAGGATCGCCACCGCCACCGGGGCGACCAGCGCCGCCGCAGCACCATGCAGCAATGCCAACACGCCCATCTGCTTTGATCGCCACGCAAGCGCCGCCGAAAGCAGCGCCGCCATGCCCACAAGCCAGGTGATCGTCATGGGTGCCGCCACCTCTGGCGCGCGGTCCATCGCCCCAAGGAAATCCCAATACAGCGGCAAGCCCGCCGCGCCGATCTGCACCAACATCAGCCAGAACCCGACCGCTGGCACAAAGCCCAGATCCGCCAGCCCCTCGGCCCGCTCGGCCCAGATCACATAGGCCAGCGTCAGCAGGGTCAGCCCACCCAGCGCCAGCATCGCCTCGGCGCTGCTCGCCCCCGCCAGAAGCACCAGCCCGACGGTCGAGGCCACGCCCGCCCCCGCCGCCAGCAACACCGGAAAGGCTGGGCGCACTTTCCCCAACATCGCGGACATCAGCAGCGACGGGCCTGCTTGCTGCGGCACAAGGCCGCGCTCGGGCACCGCCACCGCCAACAGCGGCAACACCACCAGCAGAGCCACCCATCCGGCCACGCCCGCGCCGCCCATCAGCGACAGCCAGCCCCCCGCAAAGCCCAAAACCAACGCCAGCACCGACACCCAAGCCCAGCGCCGCAGCGTATCCACGCCCAACCCCAAGGCCGCGATCAGCGCGAAATAGCCGTAAAGCCACGGCGCCGCCTGCGACCCGCCATTCACCACAAACGGTGCGGCAAACGCGCCCAGCAGGCCCACGGCGATCAAAAGCGGCCCATAGAACCAGCCCAGCACCAACGCCAAGGCCGCCGTCGCCACATGGCCCACAAACGCCATCTGCGGCCCGATCAGCCCATACATCAACCGCGCCGACAGCACGGCTGCAAACACCGACACCAGCCCCGCACCCGCAAAAACCGACGGCAGATAGGCGGTCGAGACATCCTCGCCATCGCCCGAACGGCGGCGCAACCACTCGCCCGCCGCAATCAGGCACAGCCCGAACCCAATCCCCGCAAGCACCCGCAGTCCCGGCGGTAACAGCCCGTTTTCAATGCCATATTGCACGAAAAACACCCCCGCCAAGGCCAGCGAGGCGGCAGAGACGGCATAGACCCAGTTCAGCTTTAACCAAGCCGAAAGCCGCGTGAGCACGCTTGGCCCCGCAGGCACAGACGGCGCGGTGGGGGCGGCCTCGGTCGGCGCAGATGCGATGGGCGCAGCAGCGGCCCGTGCCGCCGCCCTGTCCCACGGCGTCATCGGGCGCACGGCCTCTGGCGCGACCGCCTCGGGGATCGGCACCGCACCATCATCAGCGGCAGGCGCCGGTTCAGAAGCCACGACCAAACCGGGCTGCACCGGCGCAGCCGCCACCACCACGCCGCGCGCCGACAGCAGATCCTGCAAGCGTTTGTCCTGCTCGGCCAGGCCGCGCTCCAGCACGCCGATGCGGGTGCGCAGGCCGCTTTGTCCGATCAACAACACGATGATCAGCACCGGAATAGCCAATGCGACCAAAGCCAGCAGAACCAGCAAGCCTTCCATACCCGAACCCTCCAGCACTTTGAGCCACCTTAGACCCAGCCAGTGCCCCTGCACAGTGGGGAATATCGCACCCGATAAACCCTTGCCATCGCACAAATTCCCCGCAGAATGTGGCGCATGAGCACCCCTTCTCCCTCACTTGCCATCGGGATCGTCGGCGCGGGCATCGGCGGTCTGGCCGCTGCTGCCCTGTGCGCGCAGGCGGGCCATTCTGTCACCTTGGTCGAACGCTTTGCCACGCCCAAACCGCTTGGCTCGGGCCTTGTGCTGCAACCGGTGGGGCTTGCGGTGCTGGATGCCATCGGGGCGGATGCGCGCGCCTTCGGTGCCCCAATCACCCGGATGAGCGGCCATGCCGGGCGCAGGCAGGTGCTGGATGTGGCCTATGCGCCCGACGCCCCCGGCCTTGCGATCCACCGCGCCAGCCTGTTTGCGCTGCTGTGGCAGGCCGCCACCGCCGCAGGCATCACCCTGCAAACCGGGGCCACCTGCACGGATGCCCCGCTGCAGGGCGACAAACGCCTGATCCTGCGCAACCAAGCCGATCCGCTTGGCCCGTTTGATCTGGTGATCGACGCCTCGGGGGCTGGTTCAGCCCTGACACCGATGCAATCCCGCCCGCTTGGCTTTGGCGCGGTCTGGGGCACGGTGCCTTGGCCCGAGGAATCCACGCTTGCGCGACACGAACTTAGCCAGCGCTACCTTGCCGCGCGGCATATGGCGGGGGTGCTGCCGATCGGGCGTCTGCCCGACGATCCCACCCCACAAGCGGCGGTGTTCTGGTCGCTGCCGCGTGCCGCGCTTGACGATTGGCCCACCCAGAACCTGCCCGCATGGAAGGCCCAAGTCACCGCGCTTTGGCCGCAGATGGCCCCGTTCCTGACCACCCTGCACAGCCCCGCCGATCTGACCCCCGCCCGCTACAGCCACGGCACCCTGCGCCGCCCCTATGGCCCCGCACTGGCCTTCATTGGCGATAGCGCCCACCGTGCCAGCCCGCAACTGGGCCAAGGGGCCAATATGGCGCTGCTCGATGCCTTCGCGCTGGCCCAAGCCCTGCGCCTGCCGCTGGATGAGGCTTTGCCCCGCTACGCCCAGATGCGCCGCTGGCATGTGCGCGCCTACCAAACCATGTCAGCGGCCTTCACCCCGATGTATCAATCGCACAGCACCATCCTGCCTGCCTTGCGTGATCATCTGCTGGCCCCGGTGGCCACGCTTTGGCCGGTCAACCGCCTGCTGACAGCATTGGTCTCGGGCACCATGCTGCCTCCCCTCGCCGGGCAGGATTGGCCGCAAACCACTGGACAGAACGGCCCCACGCGCTAGGTTGGATGCAAAGGAGGCCCGATGCGTGAACCCTCTCTCAACGTGCTTGGCAGCGATCTGGAAAGCTGCTCGACCACGCCCGTCACCGGGTTTTTCCGCGATGGCTGCTGCAACACTGGGCCGATGGATCAAGGCCTGCACACCGTCTGCGCCCTGATGACGGCCGAGTTTCTGGCCTATTCCAAATACCTCGGCAACGATCTGTCCACCCCGCGCCCGGAATATGGCTTTGCCGGTCTGAAGCCCGGCGATCAATGGTGCCTGTGCGCGGGTCGCTTCCTGCAAGCGCATGAAGAAGGCGTCGCCCCGCAAATCCGCCTGAAATCCACGCATCAGCGCACGCTGGATGTGGTCGCGCGTGACGTGCTGGACCGTTACGCCATCGACGCGCCATGAGACGGGCGGCGATACGGACGGCGATACGGACGGCGGCCCTGGCACTCTTGCTGGCCACAGCGCCCGCTTTCGCCGATCAAACCGGCGCAGAAATCGCCCTGCAAGAGGCCGCAGCCCAAGCCGTCTTTCTGCCCGACAGCGATGCGATGCTGGCCGCCTGCCCTGCCGACATCTATGCCAGCCGCCGCAACCCGCTGCGCGAGATGTTTCAAAACAAGCAGTTGCACGAACTGGACTACTGCCGCGACCATGCCGACGCCTGCGCCAAGGCGTGCAGCGCTGATCTGGATGGCGCGGCCTGCGTGGCACTGGCCAACGCGATGGAACTTGCCAGCCAGCCCGAACTGGATCTGCCCGCACGCCGCTATCATGCCTTCGCCTGCGCATTGGGTCGGCCGGGTGGCTGCACGAATCGCGGCGGTGGGATGCGAAATGTCGCCGTTCCGGGCGATCCTTGGTGGCCGAAGGTTGCAACAGGCCAAACCGAAGCCGCCAAGCAAACCTGCCTCTATCGCAGCTTTCTTGCCGCCTGTAGCGGCGGCGACAGTTGGGGCTGCGCGATGCTAGGTCAGGCCCGCGAATTTGGCGAAGGCGTCAACGCAAGTGCGGGCTCTGCCCGGTTTCACTACGCCGAAGCTTGCGAATTGGCACAAGATGAAAGTTTCGGCGCCTGCGTCTTTGCCCGTGAAGGGTTGGCCCGGCTGGATCAGCCCCCGAGCAATCCCTGATACCGCGCCACCCGCTCAGGCAGCCGATTGCGTGCTGGGCAGGCGCAGCGTGCCGTCTTCATCCCGCATCAGGTCTTCAATGAACAGCGACAACAATTGCGAGCGCCCGCTGACCCCCGCCTTGCGGTAAATCGCATTGGTCTGCGCCTTGACCGTGCCTTCCGAGGTGCTGCGCAGGGCGGCAATCTCTCCGGTGGACATGCCCTTGATCGCAAACAGCGCCACATCCTTTTCCGCAGGCGTCAGCCCCCATTCGGCGAAGCGTTCCGCCAGCAGCACCATGAACGCGCCCGATGCGCGGCGCAGCCGGGTCTCGGCCTCGCGCCGGTCCACAACCGCCCGCCGCAGCAGGATCGCCCCCAGCACCACCCCGACAATCAGGCCAAACGCCGCCCAAATCTCAAGGATCTCGCGCAACTCCCACGGCAGCGGCGTGGTGGTGATGCCGACGAAAGACGACAGGATATCCGACACGAAAAACACCGCGCAGCCCGCCTGCAACAGAAAAATCGCAAAGACAAAGGCCGGATGTCTCACATCCACTCCTGTCGCCGGTTACGGCGCGCAGACCCGCGGGGTAAGGGGCGATCAATCCTCGCCATCGTTCCCTCCGCCGCTGCCGTGGCCGCTCGAGTCGCCGCCACCATCGTCGCCACCGCCCGAACCACTGCCAGAGCCACCGCCAGAACCACTCCCCGAACCGCTATCGTCGCCGCTGTCGTCGCCGCTGTCGTCGCCGCCGTCATCACCCGAGCCGTCCGAACCCGAACTCCCCGTGCCCGAGTCATCTTCATCACTGATCTGCACCGACACCCGCCCATCATCGCCCAGCACCACATCGCGCAGGATTTCGCCAGTGCGTGGGTTCAGGATGATTTCGCGCGTGACGCCGCGCCGCGCCCCGACAATGCGCACCCGCCCCAGCATGGTGCGCGCGACATTGATTTCGCGATAGCCTTGCCCGCGCATCTGTGTCACCACAGATTCCTCAAAGCTGCCCGCAAAGGCAGCCCCGGCCAGCCCGACCGCGCCCAACGCGCCCGCCGCACATTGCGACAAGAAAACTCTGCGGTTCATTGCGTTTCCCTTCGAGGCAGCACTCCGCCCCGGCATCACCCAGTATCGCCCAAGCCAGGCGCCCGGGCAAGCCCGACGCGCCTGGCTGCGCCCGTTCAGCGATCAGTCGTCATTGCCGCCATCATGGCCGCTGCCGTCATGGCCGCTGTCGCCGCCGTGGTCATCGCCGTGATCGTCGCCGCTGTCGTCGTGACCGCTGCCGCCATGGTCATCGCCCGCGTCGTGATCGGGGCCATCATCGGACCCATTGTCATCCGAAGCGCCATTGTCATCGCCACTGTCATCATCGGTGAAATCGTGATCGGTGGTCGAAACCTCCACACCCGTGCCGGTCGATCCCGCGCCCACAGTCTCGGATTCCTGCTTGATCACCTCGCCCGTCACCTTGTCGTAAACCGTCTCAACCTTGACGCCGTCCTTGACGGCCTCAACCTTGATCTGGTTCGGGCTTTCTTTCACTTCGATGCCCGTATAGGCGCCATCCTGAAAGGTGCGCACCACATCCGCGACCGTGATCGCCTGTGCCATGCTGGCCGAAAAGCCAAGCATCAGGGTAAAGAGCAAGGGTTTTGCTGTCCGTTTCATTTCGAGTTCCCAACTTTGCTGATGTGTCAAAACATGCCGCATCCGGCGACAGGATCAGCAATGACAGCCCGATATGCTGCCCGATATTGGCGTGGGGTTTAGCGGTGCGAAATCAGCCGCTGGTTTGCAGGCATAAACCGCAGTTTAGGGAAAAACCGACGCTGCAAGGGGCGGAAAAAACGCGTATATCAAATGCTTAAGACATTGGTCCAAAGACCAGCCGCGCAGCGTCAGACCAAGGTCCGAAGCCCAAAATCAACCGATTCGCCAACGACATGCAAAAGCCGCGCCGGTTCGCACCAGCGCGGCTTATGGCAGATCAGCCGTGGCCTCAGATCTTCATGTCAAAGCCAAGGTGCTTGGCCACGGTGAAGATATCCTTGTCGCCGCGCCCGCACATGTTCATCACGATGATATGCTCGGGCGGCAGGGTCGGTGCGATCTTCATCACATGCGCCAGCGCATGGCTCGGCTCCAGCGCCGGGATGATGCCTTCCAGCTTGCAGCACAACTGAAACGCCTCCAAAGCCTCGGCGTCAGTGATGCTGACATATTGCGCGCGGCCCATGTCGTGCAGCCAGGAATGTTCCGGCCCGATGCCGGGATAATCCAAGCCCGCGCTGATGCTGAAACCTTCCAGAATCTGCCCGTCATTGTCCTGCAACAGATACGTCCGGTTGCCGTGCAGCACGCCGGGACGCCCCCCCGTCAGGCTGGCGCAATGCTGCATGCGGTCGTCCACGCCCTTGCCGCCCGCCTCAACCCCGATGATATTCACCGACGGATCGTCAAGGAACGGATAGAACAGGCCCATCGCGTTCGACCCCCCACCGATCGCCGCAATAACGGTATCGGGCAGACGCCCCTCGCCTTCCTGCTCGGCCAACTGCCAGCGGACTTCCTTGCCGATGATGCTTTGGAAATCGCGCACCATTGCCGGATACGGATGCGGCCCCGCCACCGTGCCGATGCAATAGAAGGTGTCGCGCACATTGGTCACCCAATCGCGCAAGGCATCGTTCATCGCGTCTTTCAGGGTGCCGCGACCGGACGTCACCGGGATCACCTCGGCCCCCAGAAGCCGCATCCGGAACACGTTCGGCGCTTGGCGCTCCACATCATGCGCGCCCATATAGACCACGCATTGCAGCCCGAACTTCGCACAGACCGTCGCCGTCGCCACGCCATGCTGTCCCGCGCCGGTTTCCGCGATGATCCGGGTTTTGCCCATGCGGCGGGCAAGGATGATCTGCCCCAGCACGTTGTTGATCTTATGCGCGCCGGTGTGGTTCAACTCGTCGCGCTTCATGTAAACCTTGGCACCACCCAGATGCGCGGTCAGGCGCGGCGCGAAATACAAAGGCGAGGGGCGGCCGACATAATGCTTCCACAGATCATCCATTTCCGCCCAGAACGAAGGGTCGGTCTTGGCGAATTCGTAGCGTTCCTCCAGATCAAGGATCAGCGGCATCAGCGTTTCCGAGACAAACCGCCCGCCGAATTTGCCAAAGCGGCCCTGCTCGTCCGGCCCGGTCATAAAGCTGTTGATGCCGTCTTCCATCGCTGATCTCCCCTGTGTTGCACAGGATGTAGCGCCCTTGTGCGCCGGGGAAAAGGGGCCTTCCGGCCCCCTCGCCCTGTCGGGCTCACCCCCCAAGGCATTTTCAGCGGCGCGAGGGCGCTAAAGCGGCTTTTTGTAGCCGATATGGCTGGGCGTGTAGCCCAACCGATCATAAAACGCATGGGCGCGCAGGCGGGTTTTGTCGGTGGTCAGTTGGATCACCCGCGCCCCTGCGGCACGCGCGCGCACCTCACATTCCGCCATCAACGCCTCGCCAATCCTTTGGCCGCGCAGATCAGCCACCACCCGCACCGCTTCGACCAACGCGCGCTTGGCCCCCTGCCGCGACAGACCCGCAAGGATCGTCAACTGGCAGGTCGCGACGATCCGGCCACCGATCTCGCCGACAATCAGCTGATGCATCGGATTGGCCGCGATTTCATCAAACGCGGCCAGATAGGGCGCTAAATCCGCCCCCTCGCGCGCCTGCCCCAGCGGATCATCCGCCAGCATCGCAACCAGGGCTGCAACATCCCCGACGCTGGCATCGCGAAAGCTTACAGCCATTGCGCGCGCCCCTTGCCAACCGCATCGGCCACGCTGGCGTAGCCCTCACGCTCCAGCAGCGCATCAAGGCCGCGCGCGATCTTGGCCGCCAGCGAAATCCCCTGATAGACCATCGCGGTGTAGAACTGCACCGCCGACGCGCCCACAAGGATTTTCACAAACGCCTCCTCGGCGCTGGATACCCCGCCCACCCCGATCAGCGGCAGCTTGCCTTCGGTCAGCAGCGACAACTGCGCCAGAACATGGGTGGATTTTTCGAACAATGGCGCGCCAGAAAGCCCGCCCATCTGGCCTTTATCAGCACTTATCAAACCATCTCGCGACAAGGTTGTGTTGGTGGCAATGATCCCCGCCACACCCGAAGCCAAGGCCACCTCGGCAATCTCGGCCAATTCGTCGGCGTTCAGATCGGGGGCAATCTTCAGGAAAACCGGGATCGGCTGCGCCAGCGCCGCCCGCGTCTCCATCACCCCCGCCAGCAGCGCCGACAACGCCGCCCGCCCCTGCAAATCGCGCAGCTTCTCGGTGTTGGGAGAGCTGACATTCACCGTCACGAAATCGACATGCGGCCCGCAAACCGCCAGCACACGGGCAAAATCCTGCGCGCGGTCAGCGCTGTCCTTGTTCGCCCCAAGGTTCAGCCCCACCGGAACCGCCCCCCGCACCCGCGCAGCCAACCGCGCCGCAATCGCCTCGGCACCCTCGTTGTTAAAGCCAAACCGGTTGATCGCCGCGCGGTCTTCCGTCAGCCGGAACAACCGCGGCTGCGGATTGCCCGGCTGCGGTCGCGGTGTCGCCGCCCCCACTTCGACAAAGCCAAACCCCGCGCGCGACAACGGCCCGACGACGTTCGCATTCTTGTCAAAACCCGCCGCCAACCCCACCGGATTGGGCAACTCCAACCCCGCCACGGTCGTGCGCAACCGATCCGACGTCACCACCCCCGGCAGCGGCACCAGCCCCGCCGCCAGCGCCTTGATCGACAACCCATGCGCGCGCTCGGGGTCAAACCGATGCAGAACCGCCAGCCCCAACGCCTCGATCAAAACACGCCCTCCGGGAAAATATGGCCACTCCGCCCCAGCGGCAGGGATTTATCCCACACCACATCCGCCAAAACCAAATCGCGATACAAATGCGGAAACAGCGCCCCCCCGCGAGAGGCTTCCCATTTCAGCGCCACGCCCAAACGGTCGGCATCACACGCCACCAGCACCAGATCGGACACATCGGCGAAATACTTCGCCGCCGTTTCCGCCAGTTGCAAAGCCCCCGAGAAATGCACAAAGCCATCCGCCAGATCAATCGGCGCCCCCGCCGTCTGACCCGCTTCACGAAAAGCGTCCCATTCGACGCGCCGGAATATCTTGTAAATCAGCATGTCTGCCTCATGCCCTTCTGCGGGCTTTCGGTCAAGCCTGCGTCATCGGCATGTCATCGCCCAGTGCAAATCTGAAGCGATGCGGGCTTTGACAGACGCAAGCCCCGGTTGCACACTCAAACCGTCCTTAACTGTGGAGTTGACCATGCCAGCCCAGCGCCAGCTATACGCCGCCCTCCTGTCCGCAACCGCCCTGCTGCCCCTCGCAGCCCATGCGGACTCCGTGAAACTCACGCTTCTGGGTGTCGGCGATGTCTATAACTTCACCGAGGAAGACGGGCGCGGCGGCTTTGCCCGCCTGAACGCCGTCGCCCGCGCCGAACGCGCCGCCAACCCCAACACGCTCTATCTGTTTGACGGCGATATGCTGTCACCCTCGCTGCTGTCGGGCTTCGACAAAGGCCAGAATACCATTGATCTGACCAACATCGTGCCCTTCGACCTCGCCGTCCCCGGCAACCACGAGTTTGATTTCGGCCCCGCCAACTTCCTTGAAAAGGTCAAAGCCTCAAAATACCCATGGGCCGCGATCAACATCACCACCGCCGATGACAACCCGCTTGATGGCGTAGGCGGTGTCACGGTCAAAGAGATTGCCGGGCTGAAAGTGGCCCTGATCCCGGTGGCGCAAGACACCTCGCCCTCGGTCGCCTCAACCGGCGATCTGAAATTTCAGCCCACCGTCGCCACCGCGATCAAAGCCGCCAAAGCCGCGCGCGAAGACGGTGCCGATATCGTGGTGGGTGTGGTGCAAACCGATATGGACAACGACCGCAAACTGCTGAAATCGCACGCGTTTGATGTGATCCTGTCGGGCGACGACCACTCCTACGCCACCGCTTACGACGGCATCACCGCCTATGTTGAAACCTCGATCGACGGCCAGTTCCTCTCGCCCGTTGATCTGAATATCACGGTGGGCGAGAAAGACGGCAAGCGCACCATCGCCTGGACCCCGGCCTTCCGTTTCATCGACACCGCCGACGTCACCCCCGATCCTGAAACCCAAGCCATGGTCGATAAACTCTCCGCAGGCTTGGACGCGACCCTGAATGTCGAGATTGGCACCACCGAAACCCCGCTCGATTCACGCCGCAACGTGGTGCGGGCCGAGGAATCGGCGATGGGCAACCTGATCGCCGATGCAATGCGCGACGCCACCGGCGCGGATGTGGCAATCATGAACGGAGGCGGCATCCGCGCCGACCGCACCTATGACGCAGGCACCAAACTGACCCGCCGCGATATCCTTACTGAGTTGCCGTTCGGCAATGTCACCGTGCTGACCGAAATCCCCGGCAGCCAACTGCTGGGCGCTTTGGAAAACGGCGTCTCCCAGGTTGAAAAGGGCGCGGGTCGCTTTGCGCAAGTCTCGGGCGTGACCTTTGCCTATGATGCCAGCGCCGAACCGGGGGCCCGTGTGTCCGAGGTGATGGTGGGCGGCCAACCGCTGAACCCCGACGCGCTTTATAAGGTGGCGGTGAACGATTACATCCTTGGCGGCGGCGACGGCTATGACGCTTTGGGCGGCGGGCGTCTGATCACCGACACCGGCGCGGGCAATCTGGTGGCCACCGATGTGATGACCTATGTCGAAAAATCCAAGACAGTGAGTGCCAAGGTCGAGGGCCGCATCAAAAAGCTGGGCCAGTAACCATCTAGGTCAGATCGACATTCATTTTGAATGCTCTGGCGAAGGCCATCGCCTTCGCCACGCGATACAAGTGGCCCTGAAACCGCCGGGCCTCAAAGGCCCGGCCAGCGCCCGACCCAGCCTTGGCGGGCGCTGGCCTCAGTGGGTTTCTCGGTCAACCGACTACAGCGTGAAACCGCACACGCGGGCGGGGAAACGCAATGCGTTTCCTGTTTCCGCCCGGACCAAGGCTCGCCCCAGCCCGCGGAATTACCGGCTGCAGGCCAGCAACCAGCAAGACCCTCGAACCATCACGAAAGCGTGATCACGCATTGCGGCTGAAACTTCCCCCTCAGCCGCCCCGTTTTCCCTGCATACGGCGCGGAATAAACCGGCCGATGAAAGGGAGTCGCCATGAAAACCTCTGCTCTTGTGCTTGCCTTCGCGTTGATCTCTGCCCCCGCCTTTGCCGAAAACCCGATGGTCGGCGGCGCTGCGATGTATGAAACCAAGAACATCGTCGAAAACGCCGTGAACTCGAAAGACCACACCACCCTCGTCGCCGCTGTCAAAGCCGCCGGTCTGGTGGATGCGCTGCAAGGTGCCGGTCCGTTCACCGTGTTCGCCCCCGTCAATGACGCCTTCGCAGCCCTGCCCGCAGGCACGGTCGAGACGCTGCTGAAGCCCGAAAACAAAGCCATGCTGACGAAAATCCTGACCGCGCATGTGGTGGCTGGCAAATTCACCACCGCCCAGATGGCCAAGAAAGCCAAAGCCTCGAAAGACGGCTATTTCAACATGACCACCCTGTCGGGCGATCATCTCTCGGCCAAGATGAAGGGCGGCAGCCTCTATATCTACGACGAATCCGGCAAAGCGGCGAAAGTCACCATCTCGGATGTCGAACAATCCAACGGCGTTATTCAAGTCGTGAACAAGGTTTTGCTGCCGAAGTGAGTAACCAGTTCCAAGTAACCAGTGCCAATTCAGCGTGGCTCTCCTCCCCGCGCTGATCTCAGCGGCGCGGTCTGCCTTCTCGCAGATCGCGCCTTTTTTCATACCATCGCAACAGCGCACACAGCTTGCACCTGATATTTTCACATTGGCACAAATACTCCCGCCGGAGGCTCCGCCGCACATGCCAGCCCCGGCCCCAGCCATCGCGCAATCCCCCGATGCAGCCCGCCCACCGAGACAAGCGGCGGCACGCCGCGCAGACGAGCCAAAAGCAATGCGGCCCCGGGCCGCGCTATTTGAAAAGCCTTGTCAGCGCTCAGGCGCGTTTCAGGCGGATCACCACATCAACCCGGCTCACCGCCATGCCCTCGGGCGCGTCGGGCAGGCCCGCGATCACCAATTCCTCGGCCGGGGCATCGGTCAACTGATGGCTGTCTTCCCAATAGAAATGCGGATGATCGTCCAGCCGCGTGTCAAAATAGCTGCGCGCGCCGTCAACCACGACCTCGTTCAGCAAGCCCGCCTCACAAAACGCCCGCAGCGTGTTATAGACCGTCGCAAGGCTCACCTTCGCCCCCGCAGCCCCCACGGCCGCATAAAGGCTTTCCGCCGTCACATGCCGGTCCATCCCGTCGCCCACCAGCAAACCGGCCAAAGCCAGCCGCTGCCGCGTCGGGCGCAACCCGCCCCGAGCAAGCCAAACCGTGCTGCGCTGTTGTTCGCCCAAAGCCATCGCCATTTTCCAAGCCGGGCCGCAGCCCAATTTCATCCCCGCCCCCTATATAATGTGCAATAGCGATGCTTTTCAAACGAAAACCCCAAACTCCCCGCCCCAGCGCCTCTGCCCCACACTTGTTCGCCTCTGCGCCGGGTGTTACATGGGGAAAACGGCCAATCACACGGCAAACCACTGGGGGGATTTCGAGGGCATGAGCAGTTTTCCAACTTCGTTCACCAAGGACGATCTGCTGAAATGCGCGCGCGGAGAGCTGTTCGGCCCCGGCAACGCACAACTGCCCGCCCCGCCGATGCTGATGATGGACCGCATCACCGACATTTCCGGTGATGGCGGCGCACATGGCAAAGGCCATGTCGTGGCTGAATTCGACATCACGCCCGATCTGTGGTTCTTCGACTGCCACTTCCCCGGCAACCCGATCATGCCCGGCTGCCTTGGCCTTGACGGGTTGTGGCAACTCACCGGCTTCAACCTCGGCTGGCGCGGCTGGCAGGGGCGCGGCTACGCGCTTGGCGTCGGCGAAGTCAAGCTGACCGGCATGGTCCGCCCTGACCGCAAGCGCCTGACCTACTATGTTGATTTCACCAAGGCCATCCAAACCCGCCGCCTGACCATGGGCGTGGCGGACGGCCGTGTCGAGGCTGATGGCGAAACCATCTACCTTGTCAAAGATATGAAAGTGGCCTTGTCGGAGACCTGATCCGACAAGACCTAGCGCGTCGGGCCATTGCCCCGACAAGCCCACTGCACAAAAGGAGACAGCCCATGCGTCGCGTCGTCATCACCGGGATCGGCATCATTTCCTCCATCGGCAACAACGCCACCGAGGTCGAAGCCTCCTTGCGCGCAGGCAAATCGGGCATCGTCTTTGCCCCGGAATACGCCGAACACGGCTTCCGCAGCCAGGTCCACGGCATGCCGCAGATCAACCTGGCCGACCATATCGACAAGCGCGACCTGCGCTTCATGGGGCCGGGGGCGTCCTACAACTTCCTTGCCATGCAGCAGGCAATTGCCGATTCCGGGCTCGAGGAAAAAGACGTCTCGAACGAACGCTCTGGCCTGATCATGGGCTCGGGTGGGCCGTCCACGTCAAACTTCTTCCTCGCCTTTGACGCCGTGATCAACAAGGGCGCGCCGAAGAAAATGGGGCCGTTCATGGTCACCCGCTGCATGTCCTCCACCAACTCGGCCTGCCTCGCGACCCCGTTCAAGATCAAGGGCGTGAACTATTCGATCACCTCGGCCTGCTCGACCAGCGCCCATTGCATCGGCAACGGTGTCGAACTGATCCAGATGGGCAAGCAAGACGTGGTGTTCGCAGGCGGCGGCGAAGAACTTGACTGGACGCTGTCGTGCCTGTTCGACGCCATGGGCGCGATGTCCTCGAAATACAATGACACCCCTGAGACCGCCTCGCGCACCTACGATGCCACCCGTGACGGCTTTGTGATCGCAGGCGGCGGCGGTGTGGTCGTGCTGGAAGAACTCAGCCACGCCCTCGCGCGCGGCGCGAAAATCTACGGCGAAGTCACCGGCTACGGCGCCACATCCGACGGCTACGACATGGTCGCGCCTTCGGGCGAAGGCGGCGAGCGGTCGATGAAACTCGCCATCGCCACCCTGCCCGAAGGCCGCAGCGTCGATTACATCAACTCCCACGGCACCTCGACCGTGGTGGGTGACGTCACTGAGATGGAAGCCATCCGCCGCGTCTGGGGCAAAGGCCACACCCCGCCCGTCGCCTCGACCAAATCCCTCACCGGCCACTCGCTGGGTGCCACCGGCGTCCACGAAGCCATCTACAGCCTGTTGATGATGAACGGTGATTTCATCGCCGCTTCCGCCAACATCACCACCCTCGACCCGGCGCTCGATCCGTCCGAAATCGTCACCACCCTGCGCGAGGGCGTCAAACTCGATTCGGTCCTGTCGAACTCGTTCGGCTTCGGCGGCACCAACGCCACCCTTCTGATGAGCAAGTATCTGGCCTAATCCGCCACTAAAACGGGAGTGCCAGTATGGCTGATCTGATGAAGGGCAAGCGCGGGCTTGTCATGGGCGTGGCGAATGAACGCTCCATCGCCTGGGGCATCGCCAAGGCCTTGGCCGAGGAAGGCGCAGAGCTGGCATTTTCCTACCAGGGCGATGCGTTCGGTAAACGCCTCGCGCCCCTCGCGGCGACGGTGGGCAGCGAAGTGATGGTAGATGTCGATGTGACAGATGACGCCAGCCTCGATGCCTGCTTTGCCACGCTGAAAGACAAATGGGGCACGATGGATTTCCTGATCCATGCCATCGCCTTCTCGGATAAGAACGAGTTGACGGGGCGTTTCATCAACACCAGCCGCGAGAATTTCAAGAACTCGATGTGCATTTCCTGCTACAGCTTCATCGACGTGGCAGGCCGCGCGGCTGATCTGATGCCGAACGGTGGCAGCCTGATCACGCTGACCTATGGCGGCTCTAACCGCGTGACGCCGAATTACAACGTGATGGGTGTGGCCAAAGCCGCGCTCGAATCCGCCACCCGTTACCTTGCCAACGACCTTGGCCCGCAGCAAATCCGCGTCAACGCGATCAGCCCCGGCCCGATGAAAACCCTTGCAGGGGCCGCCATCGGCGGCGCGCGCGCCACCTTCCGCCACACCGAGGCCAACGCGCCGATGCGCACCAACGCCACGCTGGAAGCCATCGGCGGCACCGCCGTTTACCTGTGTTCCGACTACGGCGCTTGCACCTCGGGCGAGATCATCCACGTCGATAGCGGCTATCACGTGCTGGGGATGCCACAGCAGGAAAACCTGTAACCTCAGGTGCTTACGCTCATCCTCTCGCTAATTCTGATCGCAGGCACCGCCGTCGCTCTTCGCGGTGGCTTTTCCGATGTCGGTTGGAACCGCATCGGCTTTGATGTCAACGCTTTGGGCATGTCGGCTGCGGCCATTGGCGCGGCAATGTGGTTTTTCGGCTGGCAGTACGGCCTCGCCTTCATCATTGCCATCATAATGCACGAGATCGGCCACGTCGCAGCCTTCCGCGTCTGCGGCCACAAGGATGCGCAGTTCCGCCTGATCCCGCTGTTCGGCGGCGTGGCCGTGTCGCGCAGCCTGCCCGCTGCCCACGACCGCGATCTGTTCATCAGCCTGATGGGCCCCGCGATCTGTCTGGGGCCCATGGCCTTGTGCTTTGCCGTGGCCGATCTGATCTTTCTGCAAGCCCCTGCTGTGGCAAGTTTCCTTTATATCCAAGGCCTTGTGCTGGGCGGGTTGAACCTGTTCAACCTGCTGCCGTTCTGGCCGTTGGACGGCGGCAAGATCGTGCGTCTGCTGACCTATACGTTCTTTCCCAAAGCAACCCGCGCCGTATCAATCCTGATGTCTGCCTCGGCAGCCGCACTTTGCGTGGCGACTGGCTCTTACATCCTGCTGTTTTTCGTGCTGCTTGGCTGGCAGGGCCTGATCCAATCCGAACAACTGATCGAAATCCAACGCCCGATGCGCAAAAGCACCGCTTGGCTGGCACTGGCCGCCTATCTCTCTACCGCAGGTGCACTTTACCTTGGTGCCGCGCAATTCGTGCAAAGCTTGTTCTAGCGGTCGCGCAACCGGATTTTTGCAGAAAAAATCCGTGACAATTTCTGTGCCAGAAATTGCCCACCCCGCCGGAGTGACCGCGCTGCAATCGTTAAGTTTTCCTTACCGAGGCACGCCAAGCATCTGAAATCAAGCCAAATAAAAAAGGTCCCGAGTTGGGACCTTCACATGCAATCTTGGAGCGGGCGGCGGGAATCGAACCCGCGTCTTTAGCTTGGAAGGCTAAGGTCTTACCATTACACAACGCCCGCGCTGCCTGCCTTCTAGCACCGCTGCAAGGCAGGCTCAACACCCGTTTAGAACGGCGCGGCCCATTGCATCGCCGCTGATCCAAGCCGCCTCAACCCGCGGGCCAAGGCACCAGTCGCCGCCAACGAACAGCGCGCCGTCTTGGTCCAGAAATGCCAGGCCCAACGCCGATGTCACCCGCGCAAACCGCCAGCGATGCGCGCTGGCATGGCTGATCTGCCCGCGCACAAGGCCCAACCTGTCGCACAACAGCGGCAGCATCCGCGCCACGATTGCGGCCATGTCATTTTCCAGATGCGCCACACTGAACGCGGGCGAGGCCTGAGCAACCCACGTGGTCTGTCCGTCGGGCCGCCCCGGCTTGCTGCTGTCCGCCGCAATCCACGCCAGCGCGGCATCAGGGTCGCTTTCCGCGTGAAACGCTGCCGGGGCGTGGCTTGCGGCCATCAGGGTCAGGCAGGGTGCCATCGCGACACCCTGAAGTCGTGCCACCAGCGGATGATCCGCGCCCAGCAGACCCGCCACCTGCGGCGCGGGCACGGTCAGGGTCACGCGATCAAACGTCTCGGCCCAGCCATCGCCCGCCACCAACCATTGCCCCGCGGCCTTGCGCACCGAGGTCACTTGCACCTGCTGGCGCACCTCAAGCCCCAAAGCCAAGCCGCGAGCCAAGGCCGACATGCCCGGCACGCCGACCCAATGCGCAGCACCCGCGTCCGTCTGCCACAAGCCCACCGCCGCCGTCGCCTGCAAATCCCGCAGCACCGCCGCAAAACCCGCATCGCGTGCGGTCACATATTGCGCACCGTGGTCAAATTGCAGACCATCAATCCGGCGCGTCGCCAGCCTGCCGCCAATGCCCCGCCCCTTGTCAAAGATCACCGGAGCAAGCCCCGCAGCCGCCAGCCTGCGCGCACAGGCAAGGCCCGCCATCCCCGCCCCGATCACCGCCACCCGCATCACGGCAGAACCCGTTCAAGGATCTGCGGGATTTTCTGCTTTACCTTGAAAAAGCCAGCCGTTGCATGGGGCCAGATCGCCCGATCCCAGTCACGCTGCCATTCGCACAAGACGATGCCGCGGGCCGCCAGGGCGGGCTCTGCCGCGCGCAGCCAATCGCGCAACGGGCCTTCGGGCACATAGGGTGTGACGATCTGCACCGCCTCTGCCCGCGCAGCCCAGCTTGCCAGATCACCCGGAACCCCGGCCTGCATCACGACATCCGCACCGCCCAACCGCGCGGCGGCATCGGCAAGGGCTTCGGCCTCAAACCGCACCACGGCGTCCGCCACCACACGCGGCGAGCGCAGGTGACTGGCGTGCAGCGTCGCGGTGGAGCGGATATCCAACCCCGACAGCGCAAAATCCTCGACCCGGCAGTCGTCTTCGGTGATCAGCAGCGCTGTCGGGCGGCCCGGCTCTGGCGCACGGATCGCGCGCAACGGCAGCACCGGGGGCAGGCCATCAGGTTCGCTTGCCTCAAGCCCTTGGGTCACCTCGGCCAGATCGCTAGGCCGCGGCGTGAAGCGCGCATTGGTGAAGGTGGCGATGTTCGACGCCGTTGCCGGATAGGGCTTGCCACGCGTGTGCAGCCCCGCAACCCAGCGCCAGCCCAAAGTGTTCGACGCCGGATCACCATCGAGCAGATGCCGGAAAAAGAAATCCGCCCCCACCCGCCACGGCAAGCCCAGCGTGAAAATCCAGATCGAGGCGAACCACATCCGCGCATGGTTGTGCAGATAGCCCGTGTCCACCAACTCCTCGGCCCAGGCATCAAAACACGCGATCCCGGTGCTGCCGCCTTCGGCATCCGCCACCGCGCGGCGCAAACGACGGTCGGTTCCAAGCACTGCCAGATCGGTCTCCAGCCCGTCGCGGTAGCTGGCCCAGACCTGCGGGCGACGTTCCAGCCAACCCTTGAAATAGCCGCGCCAGACCACCTCTTGCACGAACTTTTCGGCCTCCTCCGGGCCATGCGCCGCAATCGCCGCCGCAACCACATCAGACTCGAGCACCAGCCTACGCCGTATATAGGGCGACAACACCGACACCGCCGTATGCCCGCCCGGACCATGATCGGTGTTGCGCCCGTTGGCATAGCGCCGCCCCATGCGGGGCATGAAGTTGGTCAGCTTGGTCTCGCCCGCAGCGCGGGTGGCAATCATCTCTGGCATGGCATCCACTTTTCAACCTGCGGGTAAAGTGGCGCGAAAACCTAAAGTTTCAACGCAGATCGCCTGCGTTTGCGTGGCGATAGGCTTCGACCATCGGGCGCAGCGCGATCTGTGCGCGCAGCTTTGCGGCCATCAGATACATGCCGCCAATCTTGCGGTGCAAGAACAGCGTCGCCGCGGGCGGCACATGCGTCAGATCACGCTCGGACCCAATCGCAAGCCCCATGCTGCGCAAACGCTCTAACAGGTCGCTGCGGCCAAAGTCGAACGGCGTGTTTTGCCGCAACGGGGCCATGGCGGTCTCAAACATCGACTGGATCAACGCCTGATGCGCTGGCGCGGTGTCGGGGGCAAAGTAGCCGATGCGCAGCATGGCCGCGCGCGTGGCCTCCGCCCCGCCATCCAACGCCACGCCAAGAAGATCACGAAAATCGGCCGCCAAACCGGGCGCAATCGGCTGCACCGCGCCAAAATCCAGCAACACGATGCGCCCGGTTGCAGGCTGATAGCGGTAGTTGGCAAGGTTGGGATCGGTCTGCATCGCGCCAAACACGAACAACTCGCGCAGCACCAGATCAATCAGCGCCTGCGCCACGCTGTTGCGCACAGCCTGCGGGGCATCCACCAAGGTTTCCAGCGGCACGCTTTCCACAAAGCCCATCGCCAGCACCTGCGGCGTGCACAGTGCCTCGTGCAGCGCAGGCACCATGAACTGCGCAGACCCCGCCAGCAGCGCGCCGAAATGCGTCAGATGCCCCGCCTCGGCCAGATAATCGGCTTCGCCGTGCAGCTGGCGCTTGGCCTCGGTCAGCAGCGGGGCCACGTCCATGCCACGCGGCAGAACGCCCGGCAGACGCAACAGCGCAGCCACGTTATCGACATCGCTGTCGATGCTGGCACGCACACCGGGATACTGCACCTTGATCGCCAGATCGCGGCCATCGGGCAAAATCGCGCGATGCACCTGCCCGATCGAGGCTGCCGCAAACGGGCGCACCTCAAAGCGGGCAAAACGGCTATACCATCCCGGCCCCCACTCGGCGTTCAGCACGGTTTGCAACTGTTTGGGCGGCATATGGCGGGCATCGTCGCGCATCCGCGCCAAGATCAGCGTCAACTCATCGGGCAGCACCAGCCCGGTATCCATCGACAACATCTGCCCCAGTTTCAGCGCCGCCCCGCGCAGATGCGACAGCCCTTCCGTCAGACGCAGCGTGTTGGCGGGGGTCAGCAAAAGCTGCGCCAGATCCGGCCGCTTGCCCTGCGCCAGCGCGCGCAATCCGCCCGCCGCAACCCCGCCCGCGATGCCAGACGCGATGCCGCCAAACCGCAGCAACCGTGTCACGCGGCCGGTCGGCACGGCAGCCCCGTTGTCATCGCTGTGTTGTGACAAAACCTGCTCCGTCAACCGTTTGGGCAAAGATGGTGCAAACTGGCGCTGCGTCGAGTGTTTCCGCGCGTCTTTCTTGGCGATGCCACGCGGCCCAAAGCAAAATCGCCCACCTTCGGGCGGGCGATCATCACTTTATCAATGATGCAAACCAGAAATGCCCGGCTGTCCAACATGGCGCTTTACCAGCAAAAAAGCCGCCCCCAGATCTTAAACCAGCACGCCCCGGCTGGCCCATCCGGACGGCGCCATATCAGCTTTCACGCTCGGGGTTAAAGCGCAGCAGGCGCAGCGCGTTCAGCGTCACCAGCACGGTGGCCCCGGTATCGGCCAGAATGGCGATCCAAAGGCCGGTCAGGCCCAACACGGTTGTGATCAGAAAAACCGCCTTCAGGCCCAGCGCGATTGTCACATTCTGCCGGATGTTGCCCATCGCGCCGCGCGCCAGCCGGATCATGGCGGCGACATCGGTCACCCGGTTGCGCAACAACGCGGCGGCAGCAGTTTCCAGCGCCACATCTGTGCCCGACCCCATCGCCACACCGACCGTGGCGGCAGCCAAAGCGGGCGCGTCGTTGATACCGTCGCCCACCATGATCACGCCCACTTGGGCTGCCATCGCCTTGATCTCGGTGACTTTATCTTCGGGCATCAACTCGGCCCGGTGCTCCATACCCATCAGCCGCGCAATCGCAGCCCCCGTGCGGGCGTTGTCGCCGGTCAGCATCACAGAGGTGACACCCATGGCCTTCAGTTGCCGCACGCCTTCGATGGCATCGGCGCGCGGCTCGTCGCGCATCGCGATCAGGCCCAATGCGCGTTTCTCGCGGAACACCACGACCACGGTCTTGCCGTCTTGCTCCATCGCAGCGGCTCGCTCAAGGCCAGCGGCATCCAGCGCGCCCACTTCGGCCGCATGGCGTGGCGAGGCAACCCAAGCCGCGGCACCACCGACCATCGCCTGCGCGCCTTTGCCGATCAGCGCTTTGGCATCGGTTGCGGGCAGCGCCGCCACGCCAGCATCTTCGGCACGGCGCAAGATTGCCTCGGCCAAAGGATGGCTTGACCCCGCCTCGACACCGGCGGCAACCGCCAGCATTTCGGCTTCCGTCATTGCCAGAGCGATCACATCGGTGACAGCGGGCTTGCCCACAGTCAGCGTGCCGGTCTTGTCGAACGCCACGCGCGTGGTGCGGGCAGCGGCCTCGATCACAGCCCCGCCCTTCATCAACATGCCACGACGCGCCCCCGACGACAGTGCCGAGGCGATTGAGGCCGGAACCGAGATCACCAACGCGCAGGGGCAGCCGATCAACAGCAGCGCAAGGGCGCGGTATATCCATGTGTCCCACACAGCCCCCATCGCAAGCGGCGGGATGATGGCGACCAGCACCGCAAGCCCGACAATTGCGGGCATGTAGATGCGTGAAAAGCGGTCGATGAAGCGCTCGGTCGGGGCGCGCGCGGTTTCGGCCTCTTCGACCAAAGCGATGATGCGCGCGATGGTGTTGTCCTCGGCAGACTTCGACACCGTGATCCGCAAGGCGGCTTCGGCGTTGATCGAGCCTGCAAATACCGCATCGCCGGGCCCCTTGGTCTTGGGCATAGACTCGCCGGTGACCGGGCTTTCATCGACACCGGAGGTGCCTTCGGCAATCTCGCCATCTGCCGGAATACGCTCACCGGGGCGCACCAACACGCGCTGACCAATTTCCAGACTGGCGGCATCGACTTCGCGGGTGGTGCCGTTTTCTTCAAGGAGTGCGGTTTTGGGCACCAGATCGGCCAAAGCCCGGATCGAGGCCCGCGCTTTGTCGGCGGCCACCCCTTCCAACACCTCACCAACGGCAAACAAGAACACCACAAGCGCGGCTTCTTCGGCGGCACCAATGAACAGCGCGCCGATGGCGGCGATGGTCATCAGGGCTTCGATGGTAAACGGAATACCCGCGCGCAAGGCATTGAAAGCCCGCACCGCAACCGGGGCCACGCCGATCACACAAGCGGCGAAAAACGCATAATAGGCAAGACTTTCGGACGCGAACAGCTTGACCGCCCAAGCGGATGCCAGCAACAGCCCAGTGCCAACCACCAGCTTGCCCTTGGCGGTCTGAAACCAGCGCTTGCCGCGATCTTTCGGGTCGATCGCATGGCTGTGACCGGGGCCACCATGGCCAACATCCTGATCGCGCGCTGTGGCCGGGTTCACACCCGCAGCGTTTGATTTGTGATCATGGCCCGCGTGGTCGTGCCCTGCATGATCGTGCCCTGCATGATCGTGTTTGTCGGGGTCGTGTTTGTCGGGGTCGTGCCCCGCGTCATCATCGGTGTCGGCGGCACCCGCGACTGGCAGCACAAACGCCTTTTTACGCTCCACCGGCGCGCCCTTCGGCGCAATGCCAAATCCCAACGTCTTCACGGTCGCCTCGACCGCAGCCCGCGTGGTCTGACGCACGTCCAGCGATAACGTCAGCCGTTCCGACATCACGCCGACCTGCACATCCGCTACCCCCGGCAGTCTGCCTAAAGCCGTGGTGATCTTGGTGGCACAACTGGCACAATCCATGCCAGTTACCGTCCAGTCACAGCGTTCGCTGGTGTCGTTCGCGCTCATGGCAGCCCTTTCCACCGTCCCTTGGGGTCGGCACTTGTCTTCACTGAGTCGCAGATATAATCTCTCTAGTAACTAGAGGTTCAAGGGGTATCTCATGCTGACCATCGGAAAACTCAGTGACGCCGCCGGGGTTAAGGTGCCGACGATCCGCTACTATGAACAAATCGGATTGCTGCCAGCGGCCGAACGCTCCACCGGCAATCAGCGGCTGTATGGCGCGGCTGTCCGCGATCGGTTGGCCTTCATCCGCCACGCCCGCGATCTTGGCTTTCCCTTGGAAGCGATCCGCGATCTGCTCAGCCTGTCGGACAATCCCGCGCAATCCTGCGCTGCCGCTGACCGCATTGCGCAGTCGCAACTTCTGGCGGTAGAGGGTCGGATTGCGCGGCTTATGGCGCTGAAATCAGAGCTGGAACGCATGGTTGCCCAGTGCGCGGGTGGCAGCATCGCCGATTGCCGGGTGATTGAATGTTTGGGCAATCACGCCCATTGCACCACCGATCATGGCCGGGAATTGGCCGAAGTGTCCGAGTGACCGCGGCCAAACCTTGGCTGATGCCAGACCGCCGCGGCGCTGAATTCCCAGCGCAACACGGCCCAAGCGCGCGGCCGGGATTCCGGCGCGTCAGGGTCATTTGCAGTTCTTCAGGATCAGTCATTGTCAGTCGTGGCGCTGCCCGCACCACTTCGCGAGGCGTTCGTTGCGGGAACAGTCGTTTTAAGGGCAATGGCGCCAAGCCCGTTCATGGTTGACGCCAGAATAGACGGAAGGCGGGTTGGTTCGGCCAACAATGCCCCCGCGCTAACGGTCGATGCAGTTGTGATCTTCATGGCCAGCACATTTTGCCCGATCCAGCCACATGCGGCCTGCCTGTTGAAAAGACCGTCGGGCGTGATCACCTGACGCCCGCCCTGCCAGTCAAGCGTCAGCGTTCTTTGACTAAGTTGCGCCGCGCGAACAAGGAACGGCAGCAGCAAAAGCGGAGCGTCCACCGGATCAAGCAGCGTTACCTGATTGAACGGGCCGCCTTCAATCGCCGCCCGGTCGCTCAGGGCGACACCAAGCTGGATCGGGCACAAAGGACTGTCGTCCAGGCTTTGCCAATGCCCCGGCACGGCTTTCGGCGTGCCTGCGATTGCGGATCGTGGCATTTTCCGGGTCAGCATCGCCAGAAGGGCCGAGGCTCCATCCATCCCCTGTGCGGCAAGCCAGCCTGTGGCGAAACCCACTTCCTCGGCCAGCCCCCAACTGAAGCCCGCCCCCCGTGCGGCCTTCATGCACAAACTTTCGGTCTCGTTGCGCGACAGGGTCACCCGGTCATGGCCGTGATGTGTATCGGTCATTTGACGGGTGCCTATGGTGTGGCCAAGTCGTCGGGAAAGGCTTCGCCCTTGTAAAGGCTGATACGCACCCATTTATCAGACCGCGGATCAAAGTGGCTGGCACCAAAGAACGCCAGCTTGCAGCGCAGAATATCTATTGGCAGCATGTCGGCGGCCAAAAGATTGTCCTGTATCTCGGCATAGGGGTGGCGGGCGGATTGCTGCACGCGCCGCGCCATCAGTCGGTGTTCGGGATGGGCCAGCAAAAAGGCGGCCAAAGTGTCTTCACCCGGCCAGTCGGCCAGATCGCTGGCCAGTTCGGCTGCCAATCGGCCAATGCCCAGCGGCTGCTCAAGTGCGGCACCCTCATCGACAAACCGTTCGCCAAGACGAGGCTCCAGTTTTTCTTCGGACACATACCAGAACCGGGCGAGGTCTGCGGGCGCGGTGTAGTCTCGGCCCAAGGCCCAGCCATAGCGTGCCTGCAAATCGGCCCGGAAATCGGCCACCCTGATGCTGCCGTTGATCGCGAAGGCCGCCGCTTCATCGGTGCTCATCGTCTCGGCCAGATCATCAATCAACGCGCCGTGGGGCTCCAACATCATGGCCAACAAAGCTTCCTGCCCTTCCAGCGTCAGATTGGCCTCGCCCCAAAGCCACAGAGTGTTCCATGGCCGCTCACCGGTAGGAAACCGCTTTAGTGCGGCTTCGATCAGGGTCAGGTCGCGGCGCAGATCAACCAGCTTTGCTTGTTGCACCGGATGCGCCGATGCCCAAGTCCGGGCGTTGTCCTGCGCAGCCGCAAGGGCCGCGCGCAGCCCAGCTACGGAAGCCGGGGCTGCGCATTCCTGTGCGCGCACGCGGGCCAAAGCCTCCTCGCGCGCCTGCATCCAGTTGTTCAGCAAAACCGGATGGCGCACCAGAAACGGCGCCATGCCAAGCCCGGTCGAGTTGCCGACGCCAAGCCTTTTGCGCAAGTTTTTGTCCAGCCGCATGGCTGCATCGCCACCTTTCGCCCTTGCGATATGTTCCGCCAGATCAACGGTAAACGCACGGGTCAGCCAGACCGACAGCATTTCGGCCCGAAACGGCCCGGCAAGTTCCGGGCGATCAGCGATCATGGCGCGGTCGGCGGCACCGAACTTGCCAGACCCATAAACCGCCGTTGTGCGCATCAGATATCCCACCGCCTCGATCTCGGCCAGATCGGGCTGCTGGCCGATCGACAGCCGCTCGACCACATGCCCGAACAAGCGAACCGACCGGTTGGCGCGGCTCAGTGCAAGCTCTTTGACCGAGACGCGCCCGGCCTCTTGCAGGGGCACGTTGGCGGCAAGACGGTCAAGATCGTCGGCATCGGGCGTGCCATCAAACAGCGCGAATGTCGCATCCCAAGCGGTCGCAATAACCCGGTCTGATCGCAAGTGATCGGGCAGATCATGCGCAAAAGCCACAAGGCTATAGGTGCGCTCTGGCCCGATGGCGCGGTAAACCGCGCGGCCAACGCCCTTGGCATCCATTTGCCAGACCGGGCGGTCAAACCGCCAGCCTTCGGCAACCATCCGGCGCAAGACCACGCGCAAGAAAGACAGCCTTGTGGGATGCGCGCTGCCCATACGGGCCAACCGCATCACCTGCGCGGGCGGGCGGCGAAAGGCGGAAATGTCCACAGCTTCGGGTTGCGCAAGCCCATTCATTCGGCGGCCCTTTCCTGTTTCATCGTTCCAGAGGTAAAGCTGCGGGAAAAGAAGTCGAGCCAGTTGCCACCCATGATCGCCGCCACCTCCGACCCCGACATGCCAACATCGCGCAGGCCAGACTCGATGGCGCCGAAATGGCAGTTATCCTTGAACCAATGCGGCATGGCCGGAAAACCCGGGGCCTCGGCGCTGCCCTCGCCAAAATCAACAGCCTTGGTCCAGCGCCCCGAGCGCATCCATTCCACCACGGAATCGGGTTGGTCCTGACACAGATCAGACCCAATCGCCAAAGCGCCAATGCCGACAAGGTCCGCCGTGCGGGCGATCATCTGGCAGAACTCTGGCGCGGTGCAGTCCGAGCCGCCCTTCAGATGATGCGGATACAGCGAAAAGCCAAGGATGCCACCGCTTGCCGAAAGCGCCCGCAGAACCTTGTCCGACTTGTTTCGCAATGCCGGATGCCAGGTGGCTGGGTTCGCGTGGGTGATGGCAATGGGCCGTGTGGAATGGGCGATGGCGTCAAGCGTGGATCTTTCGCCGGAATGGCTCATATCGACCACCAGCCCAACGCGGTTCATCTCGGCGACCACGGCGCGGCCCATGCGGGTCAGCCCTGAATCCTCCGCCTCATAACAGCCGGTCGCCAGCAGCGACTGGTTGTTGTAGGTTAGTTGCATGAAGCGCAAACCAAGGGTGTGCAGCACTTCAACCAAGCCGATATCATCTTCCATGCAACTTGGGTTCTGCGCGCCAAAAAAGATCGCCGTGCGCCCGGTGGCGCGGGCGACTTTTACGTCCTCAGCGCTGCGGCCCTGAAAGATCAGGTTCGGAAAACGCTCAAACCAGCGGTTCCAGGCCTCGATATTCAGCACGGTTTCGCGGAAGGTTTCGTGGTAGGTGATCGTGACATGCACCGCATCCACCCCGCCTTGGCGCAACTGGCGGAAGATCTTTTCCGACCAATTGGCGTATTGAAGGCCGTCAATTCTGGGGATCATTCCGGCGCTCCTGCTGCGACATACGCGGTCTTGACGGTCGTGTAGAACTCTGCGGCGTAAGACCCCTGCTCGCGGGGGCCAAAGCTTGACACACCGCGTCCTCCGAACGGCACATGGTAGTCAGTGCCCGCCGTGGGCAAGTTTACCATGACACAGCCCGCCCGCATATGGCTGCGAAAGTGGCTCGCCCGCGCAAGGCTGCGGGTCATGATGCCCGCGGTCAGCCCAAATTCGCTGTCATTGGCGGTGGCAAGTGCTTCGGCATAGCTGTCCACCTTGATCACGCAAGTGATCGGGGCGAACATCTCCTCGCGGTTGATGCGCATGTCGTTGCGCGTGGCGGCAAAGACGGCGGGGGCCATGAAATAGCCGTCGGTGTCGCGCTCCAGCCGCGTGCCGCCGCACAGAAGCTCACCGCCCTCGGCCCGACCGATCTGCACATAGTCCAGGTTCTGTGCCAATTGCCCCGCGCTGACGACAGGACCAATCTGCATACCGTCGGTCAGGGCGTGGCCAACCTTGAAAGCCTTGGCAGCCGCCACAAGCTTTTCGACAAAGGCGTCATGGATGGAACGATGCACAATCAACCGCGACGCCGCCGTGCATTTCTGCCCGGTGCCGCCAAAGGCAGCGCCCGCGGCATGGGTGACGGCAAGGTCAAGGTCGGCGTCGTCCATGATCAGCATCGGATTTTTCGAGCCCATCTCCATCTGAACCTTGGTCATGTTCTGGATCGCTGCCAAGGCAATACCGCGCCCGACCGGAACCGAGCCAGTAAAGCTGATCGCGTCAATCCCGCGGTGTTCAACCAGCTTTTGCCCCACATCGCGGCCCGGACCAGCGACAAGGTTGAAAAGACCCGCAGGGATATCTTGCCGAACGATTATCTCGGTCAGGGCCACCGCACTGGCGGGCGTCAGGTTGGCCGGTTTCCACACCACCGCATTGCCATAGGCCAAGGCCGGGGCGATCTTCCACGCAGGCGTCGCCACCGGAAAATTCCACGGGCTGATGATCGCCACCACGCCCACCGCCTCGCGGCGCACGTCAATTTCGATGCCGGGACGCACGCTTTGGGCGTGATCACCAATGACACGCAGGGCCTCGGCGGCGTAATAGGTGAAGAATTGCCCGGCGCGGTAAACCTCGCCTTTGCCCTCGGCGAGCGTCTTGCCTTCCTCGCGGGCAAGCAGAGTGCCAATCTCTGCCGCGCGCGCCATAAGTTCGGTGCCGATCGCCATCAGCACATCGTGCCGCTTCTGGATGCCAGCCGCCCACCAGATCGGCTGCGCGGCGCGGGCGGCGGCAATCGCCTCGTCCAACTGCGCGGCGCTGGCTTGGGCGTAATGGCCGATCACGTCAGTCAGGTCCGAAGGGTTGACGTTCGGGGCGGTGGTCGCCCCATCTTGCCAGCGGCCTGCGATATGGTTGCGGGTCTCAAGTGTCATGGTCATGTCTTCCTTTGGGCCTCAGCTCCGTGCCAGCGCATCAAACACCCGTTGCCGGGTCAATACGCCTGCCAGATCGCCATTGTCGTATCGCACTGTAATCGGCGCATCGCTGGCGGCCAGTGCACCATAGGCAGATTCAATGGTTTGGTCAGCGGTAAGGACTGTATCGCCCAGCCCCTCACCCGGGGTCGCCAGATCACCGCAGGTGACAATGCGCGCCCGGTTCACATCACGCACAAAGCGGGCAACATAATCGTCAGCCGGGGCCACCAGTATTTCGGCCCCGGTGCCGACCTGCCGCAACATGCCGTCTTTCAGGATGGCGATGTGGTCGCCGATCAACAGCGCCTCGTCCAGGTCATGGGTGATGAACACGATCGTCTTGTGCAGCCTTGCCTGAATGTCGCGCAGTTGCAGTTGCATATCATGGCGGATCAGCGGGTCGAGCGCCGAAAACGCCTCGTCCATCAGCAAAATTTCAGCATCGGTCGCCAACGCCCGCGCCAAACCCACTCGCTGCTGCATCCCACCTGAAAGCTGGCCCGGATAGTGGTTCTCAAACTCCGCCAGCCCGACAAGGGCAATCTGCTCAGCCCCCTTGGCCTGCGCCTGCGCCTTGGGCATACCGTCAATCACCAGCCCGTAGATCACGTTTTCCATCACCGTCTTGTGCGGCAGAAGGGCAAAGCGTTGAAACACCATCGAGATTTTCTTGCGGCGAAAGGCGCGCAGGTCGGGCTCATTCAGGGTCAAAACATCCACATCATCCACCAGAATCCAGCCAGCGGTCGGCTCAATCAGGCGGTTGAAGTGACGGATCAAAGTGGATTTGCCAGACCCCGACAGACCCATGATCACAAAGGTCTCACCGGCACGGATGTTCAGGTTGATGTCATGCAGGCCAAGGATATTGTTGCTTTGCGCCAGCAGGTCAGCTTTGGACATGCCCGCATTGACCTTGGCCAGAGCGCCTTTCGGATCGGGGCCAAAGATTTTTGAGACCTGCTCGACGCGGATTTTGAAGGGGTTTGCCATAGCCTACTGCTCCAGCTTCAACGAGGTCTGCATCCGTTTGCCATAGGATTGGGCAATCCGGTCGAAGATGATGGCCAGCAGAACGATACCAAGCCCGGCCATCAGCCCGCTGCTGATCTGCAACCGCTGGATGCCTTGCAAGACCTGATATCCAAGCCCACCCGCCCCGATCATCGAGGCGATCACCACCATCGACAGCGCCATCATCGTGGTCTGGTTGATGCCCGCCAGAATGGTCGGCAGCGCAAGCGGGATCTGAACGGTGAACAGGATTTGCCCGGAAGATGCGCCGAACGCGCGGGTCGCTTCGACAATTTCCGGATCAACGCCGCGGATGCCAAGGTTGGTCAGGCGGATGACAGGCGGAATGGCAAAGACGATGGTCGCCAGCAGCGCAGGAATTTTGCCAGGGCCGAACAGCATCACGAAGGGGATCAGATAGACGAAAATCGGCATGGTCTGCATCACGTCCAGCACCGGCAGCGTGATTGATTGCATCCGTTTTGAACCTGACATCGCCACGCCAATCGGCAGGCCAATGACAACCGCCAGCAAGGTCGCAACCACCATCAGCGCGATGGTCGCCATCGCCTGCTCCCAAACGCCAATCAGGCCGATGCAAAAGGTCAACGTGGCCACAGTCAGCGCCACTGTCCAGCGGCGCGAGGCAGCATAGGCAAGTGCCGTCAGCACCAGCAGAACCGCCCACCACGGCAACCACTGCAGGATTTTCTCCATCGCCAGCAACAGCTTGAGAACGGGCAGAAAGATCGCCTCAAGCGTTTGGCCATAGTCGGCGACGATCTGGTTGAAGCCCAAATCTATCGTGCGTCCAAAGGCACGGACATCGAACAGTTCGGGAAAGCCTTCGGCCATGGTGGTTCCTTTGGTCGCGGAAAAGGGAAGGGGCAGGCAATGTCTTGCGCTGCCCCTAAATGATCGCCTTTGATCAGAGTGACGCGCGCACTTTATCGGCCACGTCGGCAGGCACCCATTTGGTCCAGATGGCCTCGTAATTCTTCAGGAAATAGGTCGCAACTTCGTCGGTGGTTGCGCCGTTGTCGTCGCCCCATGCCAGAACAGCGCTGATGTCATCGTTTGGCACCTGCATCTTGCTCAGGAATTCTGCCACATCCGGTGCGCGCGTTTTGAGCGAAGTGACGGCAGCCACCGCCACCTCGCCTTTCGCCCATCCGCTGACTTTGGGATCGGCACAGTTCATATCGACAAGGCATTTGTAGTTTTCAGCGTCAAACGGCGGGGTCGCCAGCCGCACCATGTGATATTTGCCGATCACGTCCGTTGGCCCCCAGTAATAGTCGATGAACGCTTCCTTGCGCGACACAGATTTGGCAATCGACGCCTTCAGCGTCTCGCCCGAGCCTGATGGGAACAATTCCCACGTGTCAGCCAGACCCAAAGCCTTGAACAGGTTGTTGGTGATCGGCTCGCAGCCCCAACCGGGCGGGCAGCCATAAAGGCGGCCTTTTTCGGGGTTGGATGCATCGGCGAACACGGCCCAGTTGGCCTTCAGATCTTCAATTGTCTTGATTTCGGGATGCTCCGCCGCCACGTAATCAGGGACCAACCGCGTTCCAGACCCGAGATCCGGAACCCAGCGGAACCTGAGCCCACTTCCACGACGCAGTCGGGCACGCAACATAGCTCTGCCAGCCTTCGCGCCCACACACTCTTGCCGATACCTGCCGGGCCGTTCAGCAGCATCGGCGGCAGGCGCAGGCCCGGATCGCCACGCTGAGCAGAGCGGCGAAGGGCGTGCCAAGCCGTTTCTGTCGCCGGTGCCATCCACGGCATCTCTGCATGCAGGGTGGCGGCCAGCTCGTCGGCCCAAGCCTCGTTGCCGGGCGGTGTCAGGATGGCGCCACCTTTCATGACCGACAGGCGCTTGACCTCATCCGCCTTCAGGTGCGCCAGGCCGGACGCCGCCATGCGGCGCTGAAACACCAGCGCGGCCCGCCTGCGGATCATGCGATTGTCGGCCACAGAAATATTCACGCCCCGCAGCAGGTCATCGCCGAAGTTGTCGATCTCGAGTTGATCAATTTCGGGCTTGCAGTCATCCGCCACCATAAGGGCGCGGGCCATTTTCCTTTTCCGAAAAGTTTGGAGGAATTCGCGTAGGCGATCTTCCAGCGCCGTCGCATCCCCCTCGAAGAAGTGGGCATCGATAAATTTGGTTTGGCTCATGGGTCGTCCTCAGTCCGTAGCGATGGGACGGGACCGGAAAGCGGTGCTGCAGGATGGGTTGGGTTCAGGATGCGCGACCGTTTCCGGCCCCGGCGAGCGGGGTCAGATGGAGGTCGCTCGTATGAGCCGTGAGGGCATGATCCTGTTCATGCCCTATGGATGCATCCGATTTTCGCAGAGGTCAAGCGGGGCAAATCGGTGGTTTTTGGTGTCACCGCCCACAGCATCGTGCTTTGGGGGATTTTTGGTGCCATCGGCCCCTAAATGGGCCGATGGACATACTTACTCTGACACGATGGACAAAAAACTGGCCAAAATGGACAAACTTTGCCTGTCAGATCAATACCGCAACGTCACCCGCAGATCAGCCGCACTTCGAATGCCCGCAATCATTGCAGGTCATGCAGCCCTCTTTCATCTGCAACGCATAAGACCCGCAGCTTGGGCACGCCTTGCCCTTGGGCCGCTCTCCGACCACCATCACCTCGGCCTGCGGATCGGTTTTCAGGCCCATCCCCTCGCCCGCGATAAAGCCGATCGACACCAGATGCCGCTCAATCACGCCACCAATCGCTGCCAGAATCGACGGAATATACCGCCCCTCCATCCAGGCCCCACCGCGCGGATCGAACACCGCTTTCAACTCCTCAACCACAAACGAGATATCGCCACCGCGACGGAACACCGCCGAGATCATCCGCGTCAGCGCCACGGTCCAGGCGAAATGCTCCATGTTTTTCGAGTTGATGAACACCTCAAACGGCCTGCGATGCCCGGCGATGATGATGTCATTGATAGTGATATAAAGCGCGTGTTCGCTGCCCGGCCATTTCACCTTATAGGTCTGCCCCTCCAGCGCGGCAGGGCGGTCAAGCGGATCGGTCAGATACACCACCTCGCCCCCCGCCACCATCGCAGGCGCTTCGGCTGGCACCTTATCGCTGCTTTCCGAAACCGTCAGAACCGACCCCGTCACCGCATTCGGGCGGTAGGTGGTGCAGCCCTTACAGCCCTGATCCCAAGCGGCCATATAAACCTCTTTGAACGCCTCAAAGCTGATATCTTCCGGGCAGTTGATGGTTTTCGAGATGCTGCTGTCGATCCACTTCTGCGCCGCAGCCTGCATCCGCACATGGTCCAAGGGCGGCAAGGTCTGCGCGTTGACAAAGTAATCCGGCAGCGCCGCATCGCCCTTCAACTCGCGCCACAGCCGCACCGCATAATCAACCACTTCTTCTTCCGTCCGCGAGCCATCCTTCTGCAAAACCTTCCGCGTGTAGGCATAAGCAAACACCGGCTCGATCCCGCTGGAAACATTCCCCGCATATAAAGAAATCGTCCCCGTCGGCGCAATCGAGGTCAACAACGCATTGCGAATCCCATGCGTGCGGATCGCCGCGCGCACGTCATCATCCATCTGCATCATGTTGCCCGAAGCCAGATAGGCCTCGGCCTCAAACAACGGAAACGCACCCTTTTCCTTTGCCAGATCAACGCTGGCCAAATACGAAGCCCGCGCAATCGCCTTCATCCAAGCCTCGGTCTGCGCCGCAGCCTCAACCGAGCCATAGCGCAAGCCCACCATCAGCAACGCATCCGCCAGCCCGGTGACGCCCAAGCCAATCCGCCGCTTGGCCTTCGCCTCAGCCTGCTGTTCCGGCAACGGAAAGCGGCTTGCATCCACCACGTTATCCATCATCCGCACGGCCAGCCGCACCAGATCGTCCAGCGCCACCAGATCCAGCTTGGCGCCCTTGGTAAACGCCCCCGCCACCAGCGTCGGCATGTTGATGCTGCCCAGCAAACACGCGCCATAGGGCGGCAAAGGCTGCTCGCCGCAGGGGTTGGTCGCGGCAATCGTCTCGCAATAGCTCAGGTTGTTGGCCTTGTTGATCCGGTCGATGAAAATCACACCGGGTTCGGCAAAATCATAGGTGTTGCGCATGATCTTGTTCCACAGATCGCGCGCCTGCAACGTGCGGAACACGCGGCCCTGAAACACCAGATCCCAAGACGCATCCGCCTTGACCGCATCCATGAACGGATCGGTGATCAGCACCGAAAGGTTGAACATCCGCAGCCGGGCTGCATCCTTCTTGGCCTCGATAAAGGCCTCCACATCCGGGTGATCACACCGCATCGTCGCCATCATCGCGCCCCTGCGCGAGCCTGCCGACATGATGGTGCGGCACATCGCATCCCACACATCCATGAACGACAAAGGCCCCGAGGCATCCGCCGCCACCCCCTTCACCTCTGCCCCACGCGGGCGGATGGTGCTGAAGTCATAGCCGATGCCGCCGCCCTGCTGCATGGTCAGCGCCGCTTCCTTCAACGCATCAAAAATCCCGCCCATGCTGTCCGGCACGGTGCCCATGACAAAGCAGTTGAACATCGTCACGTTGCGGCCGGTGCCCGCGCCCGCCGTGATCCGCCCCGCAGGCAGATATTTGAAGCCCTCAAGGGCTGCGTAGAATCGCTCCTCCCACACCGCAGGCTCGGCTTCCACTTCCGCCAAAGCCCGCGCGATTCGCCGCCAGCTGTCCTCCACCGACGCATCAATCGGCGTGCCATCCTGTGCTTTCAGGCGGTATTTCATGTCCCAAATCTGCTCGGCAATAGGGGCAGCAAATCGCGACATGAGGGGAGTCCTTCCTGAGGGGGTATTGAATGAGGGGCGACAGATAGCGTCAACAGGTAAGCTGGGCAATAGGCATCAACCTACCAGATTTTGTCGCAGGGTGCACGATGAAACGAAAAACGCGCGCGCCGCAGCGCAAGCATCAACGCAGAACGCGCCTTGTGGATTTGATCACATTCGCCACGATTTTCCACAACATGTTGTGGTGACACGTAATTTTCGCCCGCCTTGATCAATCGCCAACAGCATCCCCGCGCGCCGAGGTGCGGCCTTCCCCCACACCCACCGCAGCCGCGTTTCAAAACAAGATATCGTCGGCAAAAATCTCGGTCACATGATGCAGCATCACGGTCACATCGGCGCGCGCATCGCCGTCGGCATCCAGTTGCAACAACACCCCGTCGCCCTGCGCCGTAACCCGCAGCGAAGGATGCCCACCACCCGAAAACGCCTGATCGCCGCGCAACTCCAACGGCCCCAGCGCAGCACCGCGCAAGCTGGAAAACACCAACAGGTCAACGCCGTGCTGAAAATCCATCACCTGATCGGTGGCCGCATCAGCCGCGGTGAACACAAACCGATCAGCCCCGCTGCGGCCCAGCAGAATGTCGCCACCCGCGCCCCCGATCAGCACATCATTGCCCGCGCCGCCGTCCAGCCTGTCGCGGCCCAGCCCACCCAGCAGCCGGTCATTGCCCGCGCCCCCGGCCAGCCGGTCATTCCCCGCCCCGCCCGCCAACGTGTCATTGCCGCCCGCGCCGCCGAAGTCATCGGCCTGCGCGGTGCCCGTCAGGCGATCCGCCCCCGCCGTCACCGCATAGCGGCTAAATGTCACCCCAAAATCGCGGATCGCCAGACCGCCCGGCTCGCCGCCCCAAATCTCGGCCCCCAGTTCAACACCGTTGATATAGCTTGCCCCGCTCAGCAGCCCCGCCCGCATCAACGATTTCAGAAACGGCGCAAAATCAATCGTGCCATGCAGGAAATCACTGTCCACCGACATCGCGATGAACTGCCAGCTTTGGCCGTCCACTGTCATGGTGGTCACCGTATAATGCCCCGAATAACCGCTGACGGGGTCATGATAGGCCACCCCCGGCGCGCCGTTCAGCCCATCGGGATCGTGCAAGGTCACCAACACCTCGGTCTGGATCGTCGCACTGCTGCCCAAGGGCTGACTGGTCAGCCACATATCGACAGCCACGTTGTGATCCCGCGCAGCGCCTAACAGCCCCAGATCAACCCGCAGCGCCAGTTGCCGCAGATCGGCGACGCGGCCCACCATATCGCCCGGCCCCGCCGCCTGCCACGGGCTGAACCCCGCTAACAGTTCCGGATAGCCCAAAATCCCCGAGACCCCGGAATCCGGCCAATCCCACTGCATCCGCACCCCACGCGGAAACAGCGCCGGATCATAGCTCAGGCTTTGATGGTAATCGGTGCCGTTGACCAGACTGCCGCGCCCCCAGACGTTGTTCAACAACCGCACACCGCCCAGATCAACCCAAGCATCATCGCCGCTTATCGTCAGCACAACCATCTGCAGGCTCCAAAACTCGGGGCCGCCAGCCTAACCAACCCCCTGCCATCGGCAAGCCCCCACTTGCATCCGCCCGCCCATCGCCTAGTTTAGCAGCCTGTTCGCCGGGGATGCCATGACCACGCTCAACCTTATCAAACTCAGCGTCGGCACCGAGTCGGTGGATGACCTCAGCGCCTGGCACCGCGCCCACGCCCATGTCTGGGCCCCCGGCACCACCGAACACGTCACCCGCATGTGGCCCAAACGCGAGGATGAGATCCTGAACGGCGGCTCGCTCTACTGGGTGATCAAAGGCGTGATCCAGGCCCGCCAGCGCCTGATCGGCCTGGCCGAGCGTCGCGGCCAAGACGGCATCCTGCGCTGCGCCCTGGTGCTCGATGCCGAAATCATCCGCACCGAAGGCGCCCTGCGCCGCCCCTTCCAAGGCTGGCGCTACTTACCGGTGGAGGAATCGCCGCGCGATCTCCCCAAAACCCGCGCGCAGGATGACACCCTGCCCCCCGCGCTCGCCGCAGCCCTTGCCGAAATCGGCCTGCGCTAACCGCTTAAACTTATCTTAAATTGTTTCATCCGTTCTTAAATATCCCACGGGGGTCCGGGGGTGTGAAACCCCCGGCTCCGCCATATCCACCCTTCCCTTCGCCCGAAATCCACGCCACAACGCGGATATGATCAAACGCCCGCTCTGGCTCGTCGCAGCCCCCGTGATCTTCCTGCTGCTGTGGTCGGCAGGCTTTGCCATCGCCAAACTCGGCCTGCAACATGCCGAACCGCTGACCCTGCTGGCGCTGCGCTATACCTGCGTTCTGCTGCTGCTGCTGCCGCTCGCGCTGATCCTCCGCCCCCCCTTGCCGAAAACCGCCCGCGCCTGGGCCGATATCGCCATCACCGGATTTCTGATCCAGGTGGTCTATTTCGGCCTGTGCTACATCGCCTTCAAAGCCGGAGTCTCGGCCGGAGGCGTCGCTATCATCGTCTGCCTGCAACCCATCCTCGTCGCCCTCGCCGCCCCCTACACCGTGGGCGAAGCCACCAGCGGCAAGGGCTGGATCGGCCTTGGCCTTGGCCTCGCTGGGGCTGCGGTGGTGATCCTGTCGCGCTCAGGCGTGCAGGCCGAAAACGCCATCGGCATCCTGCTCACCTTCGGCGCGCTGTTGGGCATCACCGGCGGCACGCTTTACGAAAAGCGCTTTGGCACCCACCAGCACCCGATCACCGCCAACCTGATCCAATATGCCACCGGCGCGCTGTTCACCCTGCCCGCCGCCTACTTCACCGAAGGCATGCAGGTGGCATGGACGCCCGAGTTTCTGGCCATCCTTGGCTATCTGGTGATCGGGAATTCTATCCTTGCGATCAGCCTTTTGCTGGCAATGATCCGCGTGGGCGAGGTCGCGCGCGTCTCCGCCCTGTTCTACCTCGTCCCCGCGCTCTCAGCCCTGTTCGCTTGGCCGCTGCTGGGCGAGGCGATGCCCCCCTTGGCATGGGCCGGTATGGCGCTGGCGGGTCTGGGCGTGGCGCTCGTCAGCAAGAAAACCTGATCACCAGCCGCCCGGATTGCCCGGCTTGATCTTGCCGTGGCCTTCTTCCCCGGCTTCGCTCATCCACGTCACCTGCGCGCCGTTGATCGCCACCGACCAGCACAGTTCCGGGTCTTGGCCATAGGTGAAACACATCTTGTTGCCCTTCACCGCCCAAGCCCCGGTGTAATCCGCCGCGCGGATACTGCCATCGGGGGCGTAAAACTCGGCATAGCCACCCGAGGCCGACATGCTGCCCGTCACCGTGTTGCCAACCAGCGCCGCACGGATGGCATCGCCCGTCGCCAGATCCGCCGCCAAAGCGGGCGTCGCCAACAAAAGCAGCGGCAAAGTATAGCGCACGGAAAGCCTCCTCAGGTTAATGCCAGAGTTAACCCTTCGCCCCTCAAGGTCAAGCCGCTTAAATGCGCGGCAGCGTCAGCCCCAACTGCACAGCCAACCGCTCCAACACCGCCCGCGCTTGCGTCCAATCAGCGCCAAGGCTGGCAAACAGCATCGCCTGACTTTGCAAGATCACCGAATCCGACAGGATTTTGAGATGGTTGGCCCGCAGCGTTTCGCCCGACGACGTGATATCCGCAATCGCTTCCGCCGTCAGGTTCTTCACCGTGCCCTCGGTCGCACCCTGACTGTCCACCAGTTGATAATCCGCCACCCCCTGCGCCGTCAGAAATTCGCGCACAAGGCGGTGATATTTGGTGGCAATCCGCAACCGAAAGCCATGCGCCGCGCGAAACGCCGCCGCCGCCGCGTCCAGATCATCGACCGTATCGACATCAATCCAGCAGCTTGGCACCGCAATAATCAGATCGGCATGACCAAAACCCAGCGCAGCCAACTCCGCCACCTGCACCGACCAATCCGCCAGCTTGTCGCGCACCAAATCGCTGCCCGTCACGCCCAAATGAATCCGCCCCGCCGCCAATTCGCGCGGGATTTCCCCCGCCGACAGCATCACCAGTTCCACCCCGTCAATACCATCGACCGCGCCGGAATATTCCCGCTCGGCCCCGGTCTGCCGCATCGTCACGCCCCGGCTGCCAAACCACTCAAAGGTCTTTTCCATCAACCGGCCCTTCGAGGGCACCCCGATCTTCAACATCAGATCGCCCCCTTCAATGCCGCCACCAAATGGGGCCGAATGATCCCCCCCACCGCCGGTATCGAGCGACCCGCCCCCAACACCGCCGTCAGCGCGTCATACCGCCCGCCCGTCGCCACCGCAGGCATCCCGTCCGCATGAAACGAGAACACAAACCCGTCGTAATACTCCATCGAGGTCCGCCCAAGGCTCGCCTCAAACGCCAGCGTATCCACCGCGACGCCGCGCGCGCGCAAAGCCTGAAGCCTATGCGCAAACCGATCCACCGCAGGCTGAATGGCGGGCAACAACGGCGTAATCCCGCGCAAATGCCCCAAAGCCGCCTCTGCCGGGGCCTGCAGCCCCAGCAAATCATACAAAAGCGCCGCTTCCGGTGCCTTGATCGGTGCCGCTTCCGCATCCTCAATCAAAGCCTGCGCCCGCGCCGCAATATCCTCCGGCGCGCGCAAGCCGATAAACGCCCCCGCCTGCGCGATCAACGCCTCCGGCGCACCGCCCGCCAACCGTTCCAGCAACGCCACCCGCCCCGCAGGCACCGCCGCCCGCCCCGCAAACCGATCGAGCAGCGCGCGAAACCGCTTTGGCCGCCAGATATGGCGCAACAATGCCGCCCTACGGCGCTCGGTCGTCTCCAACCCCCGCACCGCCGCCATCAGGATACCGATATCCCCCGTCACCGCCCGCAAGCCCAAACCCTGCACCAGCCCGGCAAACAGCGCGAACACTTCCGCATCCGCCGCTTCGGGGGCCGTGCGGTCAAACACCTCAAACCCCACCTGCAAATATTCAGAAGCCCGGTTGCCCAAGTGTTCCTGCTTGCGAAAAACCTCGCCCATGTAGCAATACCGCGCGGGGTCGGCACCGTCCGCCATATGCGCCTGCACCACCGGCACGGTAAAATCCGGCCGCAGCATCATCTCACCGCGCAACGGGTCGGTGGTGACATAAGCCCGCGCCCGAATATCCTCTCCATACAAATCCAGCAAGGTTTCAGCCGGCAGCAGCAAATCCGCCTCAACCGGCACAGCCCCCGCCGCCTGAAACGCCGCGAACAGCCGTTCAGCCTCGGCCCGGATTGCGGCCTTTGTCGCAGGCTGCGTCATTGCCCCAACATCTTCCGCACCGCCGCCACCAGATCCCCGCGCGGCACTTCCACCTGCGCGGGCTGATCCTTCCACTCCTCCAGCGTCGCAGATTGCGCAATCTTCGCGCCCAAAATCAGGTCTTTCAGGATCACAACGCCCTTCTCGGCCTCGTTCCCGCCCTGAATAACCGCAATCGGAGACTGCCGTTTATCGGCATATTTCAACTGGTTGCCGAATTGCTTGGGGTTGCCAAGGTAAACCTCGGCCCGGATACCAGCCGAGCGCAGTTCCCCCACCATCCCCATATAATCCGCCATCCGGTCACGATCCATCACGGTGACAACCACCGGCCCCGCCGTATCAGCCGCCAACCGCCCCTTGGCCGCCAAAGCCGCGAGCAACCGATCCACCCCGATGGAAACCCCCGTCGCAGGCACCGCCTGCCCCGTGAACCGCTTGACCAGATCGTCATACCGCCCCCCACCCGCGACCGAGCCGAAAGACCGCTTGCGACCCTTCTCGTCGAGGATTTCAAACGTCAGTTCCGCCTCATAGACCGGGCCGGTGTAATAGCCGAGGCCGCGGACAACGCCGGGGTCAATCACGATCCGGTCCGGGCCATAGCCCTGGGCATTCAAAAGCGTTGCGATTGTCTCAAGCTCGTCCAGACCGTCTCGTCCTATTTGGCTAAGTCCTACAATACTTCTCAAATATCCAATTGTAGTAGCATTTCGAAAATGGGGAGAAAGCGAAGCCTCAAACATTGGGTGGCTTGGCCCTGTGACTTCAATTTCCGCAATAGCTCGGGCAATCGCTCGCGGAGCAGACACGAATGTCATCACTGTTGCGGCTTGATGTGACGTTAGACCGGCCCCTGCGGTAAAGTCGCCGCTCTCATCTTTGCGACCGGAAGTAAGTAGTGACATTACGCCATCTTCCCCAAGCCGATCGATCTTATCAATCGCTCTAAGCACAACACCACGCTCATGCGAAAACCGGTCAGGATCAGTCGGGTCCAACACTCCCGCGACTTCCATCACCCCGTTCAACACCTTGCGGTTATTGACCCTAACCACATAATCCCCGCGCGGAATCCCCACAATCTCCAGCGCATCCGACAACATCGCGCAAATCTCGGCATCCGCCGCCACGCTCGCCGACCCAACCGTATCCGCATCGCATTGATAAAACTGCCGGAACCGCCCCGGACCGGGCTTTTCATTCCGCCACACCGGCCCCATCGCATAGCGCCGATACGGCGACGGCAATTCGTTGCGATACTGCGCAGCCACCCGCGCCAGTGGCGCTGTCAGGTCATAGCGCAGCGCCAGCCAGTCGGCGTCTTCATCCTGCCAGCCAAACACGCCCTCGTTCGGGCGGTCCACGTCGGGCAAGAACTTGCCTAAAGCCTCCACCGTCTCGACCGCCGAAGTCTCCAGCGGATCAAAGCCATAGCGATGATAAACCTCGGCAATCTTGTCCAGCATCGCCTTGCGCGCAGTGACTTCTGCGCCAAAGTAATCGCGGAAGCCTTTCGGGGTCTCGGCGCGGGGACGTGGTGTCGGTTTATCTTTTGCCATAGCTTACAGCCTTCGCTTTTTCTCGCGCTCCGTGTAACGGATGGGGGGGCCTACAGCAAGCAGGGGACGATGATGGACATCACGGCACTCGAAGAACGCATCGCGCATCTGACCCGCACTGTCGAAGACCTTTCCGATGTCGTCGCCCGTCAGTCGAAAGACCTCGAGCGCCTGCTGCGCCTGACGCAACTTCTGGCCGAGCGCGAGGCAGAGCGCGAAGGCAACGGCCAAGCCCCCGAAGCCAACGTCCGCCCGCCGCACTGGTAACTACATCGAAGCCAATCGGTAGATCGCCACGCCCAGCGCAAACATCCCCACCGCAATCGTCAGCGGCCGGCGCGGTGCCATTTTCGCCAGATAACCGCCAAAGAACGCCGCAGGCAAACCGCCCAAGGCCAAGCCGAACACCGTCATGCGCACTTGGGACCAATCGGTTTCCTCGCCCCACCAGCCGAAATAATAGGCCACGCCCAACGCAGTGAACACCACGAAACTGACGATGAACTCCGAGAAATTGGTGGACCCAATCGCATAGCGCGACTCAACACCAGAGCCCAACAGCCCGGTGTTCACAATCGGCCCCCACGACCCGCCAATGCCCTCGATAATCCCGCCTGCAAAGCCAATGGTCTGAAAACGCCGGGTTTTCACCATCCGCATCGCGATGCCCTTGAAGCCGCGATAGATGATATAGCCGCCCATCAGCACCAGATAGCCGTTCACCAGATATTGCAGCGCATGGCCCTTCAGCCCCGACAGCAGCGTCGCGCCCAAAATCCCGCCCAGCGAGCCAAACAGCGCCAGCGCGCCGACGATCCGCCAGTCGATGTTCTTGTGATACAGGTTCGACAGCGCCGCCGTCCCCCCCGTCGGCAGCTTCGCCGCATTGACCGAGGCCGAGACCAACGGCGGCGGCACCCCTTGCGCCAGCAGCACCGCAGACGAGATCACGCCAAAGCCCATGCCCAGTGATCCATCCACCAGTTGCGCGATAAACCCGATAAGCATGTAGTCCCAGATACTGTCCATGCTGATTCCGCCCCTTAATTACGACTATTCCCGTAGATATTTACTGATTTAAGGCAGCAAACAACTATTTTCTTCTATTTTGCAGGTATCCGGAAGGGATTCGACCTGTTTGCGCATAAAATCGGCAGAGTCGGCGGGGTTTCGCACAACCAAAAGCCGCAACGCCGCGTGGCCGCAAACGCGGTTCTGCCCCCTCCTCCCGCCGCCCCGGACTTGATCCGGGGCCTCATGCTGTGAACAGAGGCCCCGGATCAAGTCCGGGGCGGCATGGGATAGGTGGCCCGGTAATGGTGCCGGCCTAAACCTCTTCCACCATCACCACGCCCTGCATGGCCTTGATCGCGCCCTTGATCTGCGCCGTCACCGGATAGGGCTGCGGCAGCAGCACATCAATCTCGCGCCCGTCCTCATCAGGCACGCAAAGCGTGATCTGCGCGCGATTGCGCCCTTCAATCTTGGACAATCTGGCAAAGGCCATCGCCTTTGCCATGCGCTGCGGGTGCCGCTGAAACCGCCGGGCCTCAAAGGCCCGGCCAGCGCCCGACCCGCCGATGGCGGGCGCTTCTCGTCCGCCGGGTCGGGCGCTGGCCTCACCGGATCTATCGTTGACCCGACAACAGCGTGAAACCGCACGCACGGGCGGGGAAACGCAATGCGTTTCCTGGCTCCGCCCGGATATAGCCGCAGGCAAGCGCCTGCATGTCGCCCCGGCCTAAACCTCTTCCACCATCACCACGCCCTGCATGGCCTTGATCGCGCCCTTGATCTGCGCCGTCACCGGATAGGGCTGCGGCAGCAGCACATCAATCTCGCGCCCGTCCTCATCGGGCACGCAAAGCGTGATCTGCGCGCGATTGCGCCCCTCCAACTTGGTCAACAGCATGGCAATCGAAGCCGCCGCCTCGGGCTTGTTCAGATGGATGCGCAAATCCTGCGCCCCTGCCGCTTCGGCCACCTGTGTCACCGGCTGCACCGCATTGGCCAGCAGTTTCAGCGTCTCGCCTTCCAGCTCCGCCTTCACCGTCAGCACCACGTTCATCCCCGGCTCCAGCAGGTCACGCGCGGCTTCCAGCGTGTCGGAAAACACCGTCACCTCGTAAAGCCCGGTCGGGTCTGAAAGCTGCACAAAGGCAAAGCGGTTGCCCTTGGCCGATTTGCGTTCCTGCTTGCTGGCGACCGAGCCTGCGATTTTCTTGATCACCGTGCCCCGCTCGGCCACATGGGTCAGTTCGGTCAGCGTCAGCACATCCTTTTTCTTCAACGCCGACATATAGTCATCCAGCGGATGCCCCGACAGATAAAAGCCAATCGCCAGATGCTCTTGCGTCAACCGCTCGACGGGAAGCCAATCGTCGCGGTAGGGCAAGCGCGGCTCGGGGATATCCGCGCCCGATTCCCCAAACAGGCTGACCTGACTGGAGTTTTGCGCCTCATGGATCGCCGCCGAATAGGCGACCAGCGCGTCCAACCCCTCAAACACCCGCGCGCGGTTGCCATCCAGCACATCAAACGCCCCGGCCCGCGCCAGCATTTCCAACGGGCGCTTGCCCACGCGCTTCATATCCACCCGGCGGGCAAAATCGAAAAGCGTGGCAAAGGCCTTGCCCCCCCGCGCCGCCACGATCAGCTTCATCGCCTCAACGCCAACGCCCTTTAGCGCGCCCAAAGCATAAACCACCGCCCCATCGCGCACGCTAAAGGTCGCCAATGACGCATTGACACACGGCGCCACCGTCTTGATGCCCAGCTTGCCGACCTCGCGCTTATACACCGCCAGCTTGTCGGTCAGATGAATATCGCAATTCATCACCCCGGCCATGAACTCTACCGGATGGTTCGCCTTCAGCCAACCGGTCTGATAGCTGACCACCGCATAGGCCGCCGCGTGGCTTTTGTTGAAACCGTAGTTGGCAAACTTCTCCAGCAAGTCAAAGACTTCGCCCGACTTCTTGCCATCAATGCCGTGGGTCTTGGCACAGCCCTCGACAAACTTGGGCCGCTCCTTCGCCATCTCCTCGGCGATCTTTTTACCCATCGCGCGGCGCAGCAAATCGGCCCCGCCCAACGAATACCCGCCCATCACCTGAGCGATCTGCATCACCTGCTCCTGATACACGATGATGCCTTGGGTCTCGGCCAGAATATGGTCAATCGTCGGGTGGATCGATTCCAGCGCGCGCTGGCCGTTCTTCACCTCGCAATAGGTCGGGATATTCTCCATCGGGCCGGGGCGATACAGCGCCACCAGCGCCACGATATCCTCGATGCAGGTCGGCTTCATCCGCCGCAAAGCATCCATCATGCCGCTGGATTCCACCTGAAACACCGCAACCGTCTTGGCCGCGGCATAAAGCTCGTAGGTCGCCTTGTCGTCCAGCGGGATATGGCCGATGTCATTCTTGGCCCCCGGCGGCGGCGTATAAAGCTGCCGCCCGTCTTGGGCCACATGCAGATCCCGCCCGCCGCCCACAATCAGATCAATCGCGTTCTGAATGACCGTCAGGGTTTTCAGCCCCAGAAAGTCGAATTTCACCAGCCCCGCCTGTTCCACCCATTTCATGTTGAACTGCGTGGCCGGCATGTCCGACTTCGGGTCTTGATAAAGCGGCACCAACTCGTCCAGCGGCCGATCACCAATCACCACGCCCGCCGCGTGGGTCGAGGCGTTGCGATACAGCCCTTCAATCTGCGCGCCGTAATCCAGCAGCCGTGCGACGACCTCCTCTTTCGCCGCTTCCCGCAGCCGAGGCTCATCCGCCAGCGCCTTGGTGATGCTGACAGGCTTCACACCCTCCACCGGGATCATCTTGGAAAGCCGGTCCACCTGCCCATAAGACATCTGCAACACCCGGCCCACGTCGCGCACCGCCGCCTTCGACAGCAAAGCGCCAAAGGTGATGATCTGCCCCACCTTGTCGCGGCCATACTTGCCCTGCACATAGCGGATCACCTCCTCGCGGCGATCCATGCAAAAGTCGATATCAAAGTCGGGCATAGACACCCGCTCGGGGTTCAAAAACCGCTCAAACAGCAAGGCATAGCGCAACGGGTCCAGATCGGTGATCGTCAGCGCATAGGCCACCAGACTGCCCGCACCCGAGCCGCGCCCCGGCCCCACCGGAATATGATGCTGCTTTGCCCAGGCGATAAAATCCGCCACGATCAGGAAATAGCCCGGAAACCCCATCTTTTCGATGATGCCCAGCTCAAAATCCAGCCGCGCCTGATATTCCTCCACGCTGACCGCATGCGGGATCACCGCCAGCCTGCGCTGCAAACCCTCATTGGCCTGACGGCGCAGCTCGTTCACCTCGTCATCGGCAAATTTCGGCAGGATCGGCTTGCGCTTGTAGGTGGCAAAGGCACAGCGCCGCGCGATTTCGACCGTGTTTTCAACCGCTTCCGGCAGATCAGCGAACAAGGCCACCATCTCGGCCTCGGTCTTGAAATAGTGCTGCGGCGTCAAGCGGCGGCGTGGCTGTTGCTGATCAACATAGGCCCCTTCGGCAATGCAGATCAGCGCGTCATGCGCCTCATACATCGTGGCGGCCGGGAAATACACGTCGTTGGTCGCCACCAGCGGCAAATCCAACGCATAGGCGGTCTCGATAAACCACCGCTCGGTCGCGGCCTCGGCTTCGGTCAGCCGCCCGCCCTCGCCGGGATGGCGCTGCAATTCCACATAAAGCCGCCCCGGATAAGCCGCCGCCAAGCGCTCGATCAAAACCCGCGCCTTTGGCATCTGCGCTGTCTGCACCAACCGCCCCAACGGGCCGTCCGCGCCCCCTGTCAGGCATATCAGCCCCGCCGCATGGCGTTCCAGATCGCCAACCGTCACCTCGGGCAAAGCCCCGCCCTTGTCGATATAAAGACAAGAGTTCAGCTTCATCAGGTTCATGTAGCCCGCTTCGTCCTGCGCCAGCAGCACGACCGAGGCCGCAGCCTTCACCTTCTCACCCGGCGCACCCGGATCATAGTTAACCGAGACCTGACAGCCCACAATCGGCTGCACGCCGGCGTCCTTGGCATAAACCGAAAACTCCAATGCCGCGAACATGTTATTGCTGTCGGTGACAGCCACCGCAGGCATCTCATGCTTGGCACACAGCTTGATCAGCGCCTTCACAGGCACCGCCCCTTCCAGCAGCGAGTGTTCGGTATGGGTGCGAAGATGGATGAATCGAGGTGCTGACATGGGGGGAGAGTAGCGCGGCAAAACGATGGGGGGAAGGGCACGTTCGCGCCGTTCTGGCCTATGGTTCAATCACAACAAAGGGCAACGCCCGTCCGCCGGGTGGGCGAACCACAGAATTTCTAGGCACTTTATCACGCAACAAATCCCCCAAAAGTTCTAGGCGCGACATGGCAAAAGCGCCCGCCCGAGGGGGCGGACGGGCGCTGCCCGGCGGCGCATGCGCGCCTTGATTCCGGGCAAGGCTGGCTTGCTTTTCAGCCGTCTCAAAGCAAGACCTGCCCACCCCACAGGCAGCACCCTACCCCCTTCCCCAAGCCGCCCCGGCGCAGGCCGGGGCCTCACCCTAAACCGCATCCCCCCACAGGGCAGCGCCCGTCCGCCGGGTGGGCGAACCACCGATATTCTAGGCACTTTATGCCTCAGCAAATCCCCCAGAACTTCAAGGCACGACATAGCAACAGCGCCCGCCCGAGGGGGCGGACCCCTTTCAGCGATTGCAAGCAATCGCTTACCGGGCAATGGGGCGCTGCCCGGCGGCGCTAAAGCGCCTTGATTCCGGGCAAGGCTGGCCTGCTTGGCAGCCCTATCAAAGCAAGAGTTGCTCACCCCACAGGCATCACGCTACCCCTTTCCCCAAGCCGCCCCGGCGAAGGCCGGGGCCTCAACCCAAACCCCATCACCCCCACAGGGCAGCGCCCGTCCGCCGGGTGGGCGAACCACCGATATTCTAGGCGCTTTATGCCTCAGCAAATCCCCCAGAAGTTCTAGGCGAGAGCCCTCAATAGCGCCCGCCCGAGGGGGCGGACGGGCGCTGCCCGGCGGCGCTAAAGCGCCTTGATTCCGGGCAAGGCTGGCTTGCTTTTCAGCCGTATCAAAGCAACTGCTGCCTACTCCATAAGCATCTCCCCCAAGCCGCCCCGGCGCAGGCCGGGGCCTCGCCCGCAGCACCTCCACCCCAAATCCTTAACAAATCCTTAAATCCACCACCCCAACCCACTGATATCAAACAACTAAAAAAGGTCCCGAGTTGGGACCACACCGTCACCCCCATATTTTCCCGAAAACTCCTTTCGCAAAACCCATCAATCTATCGCTTGCACAAACCCCACGACCAAGGCTTGATAGACCCACAGCCAGCGCCCCCGCTTTACGCCGCATCGGGCGGGCGCGCGACATGGCCCTATAGGCAGACCGCGGCAGGACAGACCATGACCGACACAGCGTTTCTCCTGAACGGAACGCCGGTGCGCGTATCAGGCGACAGCCCCACCCGCACCCTGCTGGAATATCTGCGCGAAGACCAACAGCTGTGCGGCACCAAGGAAGGCTGCAACGAAGGCGACTGCGGCGCCTGCACCGTCATGGTGACAGATGAAAACGGCCCGAAAGCCTTAAACGCCTGCATCCTGTTCCTGCCGCAACTCCACGGCAAAGCCGTCCGCACGGTTGAGGGTATCTCCGGCCCCACAGGCGAACTCCACCCCGTGCAGGCCGAGATGATCGCCCACCACGGCAGCCAATGCGGCTTCTGCACCCCCGGTTTCATCGCCTCAATGGCCACCGCCCACACCACCGGCAGGCGTGATCACGACACCACCCTCGCCGGCAACCTCTGCCGCTGCACCGGCTATGCCCCGATCATCCGCGCCGCCGAAGCCGCAGCCGCAGCCCCCATCCCCGCCTGGATGCAAACCGACCAGCACAACCTGCCCGCCGTGGTGGGGTCCGGGGAGGCGGATCGCCTCTCCGGCGCGTTCCGCCCGACCAACAGCGACGATCTTGCCGACTGGTATGCCCAAAACCCGCAAGCCACCCTGATCGCAGGCGCCACCGATGTCGGCCTCTGGGTCACCAAGCAACTGCGCGATCTCGGCCCGATCGCCTTCCTGAACGCCGTCACCGACCTGCAACAGATCGAGCAAACCCCCGGCCATCTCCACATCGGCGCGGGCGTCACCATCACCCAACTGCGCGAAGCCCTCGCCCCGCACCACCCCAGCTTTGCCGAGCTGCTGCGCCGCTACGCGTCCGAGCAAGTCCGCAACGCCGCCACCATCGGCGGCAACATCGCCAACGGCTCGCCCATCGGTGACGGCCCCCCCGCCCTGATCGCGCTGGGTGCCACCCTGCACCTGCGCAAAGGTGACGACCTTCGCAGCATCCCGCTGGAATCCTTCTTCGTTGAGTACCGCAAACAAGACCGCCAACCCGGCGAGTTCGTGGCTGGCATCACCCTGCCCACCAACGCGCCAAACTTGCGCTGCTACAAACTGACCAAACGCTTTGACCAAGACATCTCGGCCGTCCTCGGCTGCTTCAACCTTACCATTGAGGCGGGTCATATCACCCAAGCCCGCATCGCCTTCGGTGGCATGGCAGGCATCCCCAAACGCGCCACCCATGTCGAGGCCGCCCTGCTCAACCACCCCTTCACCCTGCAAACCCTTGAAACCGCCCTCCCTGCCTTCGCCAAAGATTTCCAACCCCTCACCGACATGCGCGCCTCCTCAACCTACCGCCTGACCACCGCGCAGAACCTGCTGATCCGCTATTTCCACGACTTGAACGGCACCAAAACCAACGTTTTGGAGGTCACCCTATGACCATGGGCAAACCCCTTCCGCACGACAGCGCCCCCCTGCACGTCACGGGCCAAGCCCGCTACCTTGACGATCTGCCGCTGCCCGCAGGCACCCTGCACGCCGCCTTTGGCCTGTCCACCTGCGCCCACGGCACCATCACCGCCATCGACCTTTCCGCCGTCAAAGCCGCGCCCGGCGTCCTTAAAGTCTATGCGGCGGCAGACTTTACCGAGATGCCCGATTGCTCGCCCTCCACCCACGACGAGCCCCTGCTCGCCACCGGAACCGTCCATTACATCGGCCAACCCGTCTTTCTCGTCATCGCCGACACGCATCTGAACGCCCGCAAAGCCGCCCGCCTTGGCCGCATCACCTACGCCGACCTCCCCGCCCTTCTGACCGTTGATGACGCCCTCAAAGCCAATTCCCGCTTTGAACAAGGCCCGATCATCTGGACCAAAGGCGACGCCACCCGCGCCATCGCAACTGCCCCCCAGATCATCGAAGGCACGATGGAGGTCGGCGGCCAAGAACACTTCTACCTCGAAGGCCAGATCGCCGCCGCGCTGCCGCAAGAAGACGGCGTGCACATCTATTCCTCCACCCAACACCCGACCGAGATTCAACACAAAGTCGCCCACGCCCTGCACCTTCCGATGAGCGCCGTGCGCGTCGAAACCCGCCGCATGGGTGGCGGTTTCGGCGGCAAGGAATCCCAAGGCAACGCCCTCGCCATCGCTTGTGCTGTCGCCGCGCGCGATCTGAACAAGCCTTGCAAGATGCGCTACGACCGCGACGACGATATGATGATCACCGGCAAGCGCCACGATCTGCGCATCACTTACCGCGCCGGGATAGATGCAAATGGCCGGATTCTGGGCCTCGATTTCACCCACCTGATCCGCTGCGGCTGGGCGCAAGACCTGTCCCTCGCCGTCGCCGACCGCGCCATGCTGCACGCCGACAACTGCTATCATCTGCCCGACATCCGCATTGAATCGCATCGGCTGAAAACCAACACCCAATCCGCCACCGCCTATCGCGGTTTCGGCGGCCCGCAGGGCATTGTCGGCATCGAGCGGGTGATCGACCACATCGCCTTTGCGCTGAAAAAAGACCCCAACGCCATCCGCAAGCTCAACTACTACCGCGCCGCCGAACCCACAGGCCCCGGCACCGGCCACCGCATAGGCTCCACCTATTCGCCCAAAAACCACATCCCGCAAACCACCCCCTACTTCATGGAGGTCGAGGATTTCATCGGCCAGGACATCACCGACGCCTTGGAGAAATCGAGCAATTACGCTGCCCGCCGCGCCGAAATCGCGGCATGGAATAGCACTAATCCGATCCTGAAGCGCGGCATCGCCTTTACCCCGGTCAAATTCGGCATCTCGTTCACCCTCACCTGGCTGAACCAAGCAGGTGCCTTGGTGCATGTCTATCAAGACGGCTCGATCCACCTCAACCACGGCGGCACCGAGATGGGTCAGGGCCTGAACCAAAAGGTCGCCCAAGTCGCGGCGCAAGTGTTCGGCGTGGATACCGCGCAGGTGAAAATCACCGCCACCGATACCGCCAAAGTCCCCAACACCTCGGCCACCGCCGCCTCATCCGGGGCGGATATGAACGGCATGGCGGCGCAAAACGCCTGCGAGATCATTCGCCAACGCATGGCCGATTTCCTCGCCAATAAACTCGGCCTGCCCGCCGCGAAAATCCAATTCCAAAACGGCGAAGTCCGCGCCGGGGCCGAGACCTTCCCCTTCGCCCAAGTCGCGGCTTGGGCCTATCAAGCCCGGATTTACCTCAGCTCCACCGGCTTCTACGCCACCCCCAAAATCACTTGGGACCGCGTCAAAGGCCAAGGCCGCCCGTTCCTGTATTTCGCCTATGGCGCGGCCATCACCGAAGTGGTGATCGACACCCTCACCGGCGAAAACCGCATCCTGCGCACCGACATCCTGCACGACGCGGGCACCTCGCTGAACCCCGCGCTAGACATCGGTCAGGTTGAGGGTGCCTACGTTCAAGGTGCCGGATGGCTGACCACCGAAGAACTGGTCTGGAACGCCAAAGGTGCTTTATCCACCCACGCCCCCAGCACCTACAAAATCCCCGCCTGTTCCGACCGCCCGCCGATTTTCAACGTCGCCCTGTGGGATAAACCCAACCGCGAAGACACCGTCGGCAAATCGAAAGCCGTGGGCGAGCCGCCGTTCAACCTTGGCATCTCCGCCTTCCTCGCCCTATCCGACGCCATCGCCGCAACCGGCGACGGCAGCCGCTACCCGTCCTTGGATGCCCCCGCCACGCCCGAGCGCATCCTGATGGCGGTGCAGGCGCAACGCGATGTTTGACCTCGCCACCTTAGCGCAAACCGTGGCCCGCCACGGCCCCACCGCCCGCGTGGTGGTCGCCGCGCACAAAGGCTCGTCCCCGCGTGAGGTCGGGGCGGCGATGCTGGTCTGGGCCACCGGCCAATCCGGCACCATCGGCGGCGGCGCGTTAGAGCATCAAGCCACCGAACACGCCCGCACCCTGTTGACTACAAAAGAAAAATCTCTCACCCACACCGCCCTCGGCCCAAAACTCAACCAATGCTGCGGCGGCGCTGTCACCCTCTTCACCGAGGTGTTCACCCGCGCCACCCTCCCCGCCGAGGCCCCCCTGATCGCCCGCGCCACCACCGACGCGCCGATGCCGCTCGCCGTCAAACGCCTGCTCGCAACCGCCCGCAACCAAGGCACAATCCCCAGCCCGCAGCTATGCCAAGGCTGGATGATCGAACCCCTCGCCCAACCCCAGCGCCACCTGTGGATCTGGGGCGCGGGCCACGTTGGCCGCGCTTTGGTCCACACGCTTGCGCCGCTGCCCGATCTGCACATCACCTGGATCGACACCGCCCCCAACCGCTTCCCCGCCGAAATCCCCGACAACACCACCGCCCTGCCGGTTACCGATCCCGCCAACGCCGTCCCGCTCGCCCCCCGGTCAGCCGAGCATCTGATCCTCACCTACTCCCACGCGCTTGATCTCGACCTCTGCCACCGCCTGCTGTTGCACGGCTTCCAAGCACTTGGCCTGATCGGCTCCCAAACCAAATGGGCGCGCTTCCAATCCCGCCTGCGCGCCCTCGGCCACACCCCGCAAAGCATCGCCCAAATCACCTGCCCGATCGGCGACCCAGCCCTTGGCAAACACCCAACCGCCATCGCCATTGGTGTGGCCGCGCAGCTTCTGCGCCCCCGCGCCACCGCAGCCCAATCCCTGACCGCCTGACCGAAAAACGAGGCCCCATGTTTGATCTGATCCTGCGCCGCGCCAATCTGCCTGATGGCCGCAAAGCCATCGACATCGCCATCGCGGGCGGCAAAATCGCCGAAATCGCCCCAAACATCCAAGCCACTGCCCACACGGAAATAGACGCCACAAACCGCCTCGCCTCGCCCCCCTTCGTCGATCCGCACTTCCACATGGACGCCACGCTGTCGCTGGGCCTGCCCCGGATGAACCGCTCCGGCACCTTGCTCGAAGGCATAGCACTTTGGGGCGAACTCCGCCCCACCCTGACCATCGACGCACTGGTCGAGCGCGCCCTGCGCTACTGCGACCTCGCCGTCACCCAAGGCCTGCTCGCCATCCGCACCCATGTTGACACATCCGACCCGAAACTGACCACGGTCGAGGCGATGCTAGAGGTCAAGCGCCGCGTCGCTCCCTACATCACCCTGCAACTGGTGGCCTTCCCGCAAGACGGCTACACCCGCACCGCAACCGGTGCCCAATCCCTCACCCGCGCCCTGGATATGGGCGTCGATGTCGTCGGTGGCATCCCGCATTTCGAGCGCACCATGGCCGAGGGCCAAGCCTCGGTCGAAGCCCTCTGCCGCCTCGCCGCCGACCGTGGCCTGCCCGTCGATATGCACTGTGATGAGACGGATGACCCCAACTCCCGCCACGTCGAAACCCTCGCCGCCGAAACCATCCGCCACGGCCTGCAAGGCCGGGTTGCAGGCTCGCACCTGACCTCAATGCATTCGATGGACAACTACTATGCCAGCAAACTGATCCCGCTGATCGCGGAATCTCAGATGAACGTGATCCCCAACCCCCTCATCAATATCATGCTGCAAGGCCGCCACGACACCTACCCCAAACGCCGCGGCATGACCCGCGTGCCCGAACTGATGGCCGCTGGCATCAACGTCTCATTCGGGCATGATTGCGTGATGGACCCGTGGTATGCGATGGGCTCGGGCGATATGCTGGAGGTCGGCCATATGGCCATCCATTCGGCGCAAATGGGCAGCCTTGACGATAAAACCAAGATTTTCAACGCCCTGACCATCAACTCCGCCAAAACCATGGGGCTGGAAAACTACGGTCTGGAAAAAGGCCGCAACGCCGATCTGATCCTGCTGCAAGCCCGCGACCCCGCCGAAGCCTTGCGCCTGAAAGCTACCAAACTCTTGGTGATCAAGGCGGGCCAGATCATCGCCCGCACTGAACCACGCATCGCCCAACTGTCGCTGCAAGGCCGCCCCAGCAGCATCGACCCAGCCACAGGCTTCGTGCCAAACTACTGATTTCACCTGTTCACAAATATCCTCGGGGGGCGGATTTGCCCGGCAAATCCGGGGGGCAGACAGCCCCCCGATTTATGCCTGCATAAATCGACACGATTTATTTCTGCAATAAATCGCTACCCCCACACCCCCTGATGCACCACCGCGGCCTCATCCTCCAGCATCGGCCCAATCACCTCAACCTGCCGCTGCCCCGCCGCAAACACCACCCGGCAGGGCAGATCCAAGGTCGGGTTTTCGGGGTGATTGCCGGTGATCTCTTTCAACTGGTGCTCGGACATGCCGTAAACCACGCGCTTCAGACCGGTCCAATAGATCGCCCCCGCGCACATCGCACAGGGCTCGGCCGAGGTGTAAATCGTGCACTCGCGCAGCAGATCCACGGGCAGGCTGGTCGAGGCCCGCGTCATCAACACCCGCTCGGCATGGCCGGTCATGTCATGGTCGGGCATATAGGCATTGTGCTGCGTCATCAGCACCGTGCCATCCGGCCCGACAAGAATAGAGGCAAACGGATGCACCCCTGCCTGCTTGGCCTTTTCCGATTCCGCAATCGCCACCCGCAACAGCGCCACATGATCCAATTCAGCCATCTTCCGCTTCCCTTGCTCCACCACCGGCACAGACTCGTCGCATCACGCCCGGCAATCAAGCATCGTTTCGCCGCGACTGCGCGGCAAATTTCAGCAACTGTTATGGCTTTTGCCTACAAATACAGCACACCCTACAGCACCCTTCGCGCACCCCCCCGGTGAAATATCGGCTAACAATTTGAAATCATATCAAAATATGATGATCCGCCCGCGTCAGAATTCTGGGCGCAATCCCGACGCGCCCCTTGCGACGCTTAAGCCATCCGGTCTAACCTTTGCGCAACAATCTGCACAAAAACCGCAGATGATACCGCCCTGGGGAGCGTTCAACGTGCCGATCCATCCGCCACACCTCTGCCCGCTTTCAACAAAAGCCGTGGCGATTACCCGGCTAAATCTTGAAAGTGCTTCAAGCGCAAACCGCGTAGGCAAGACAGCCGCGCCGATTATCAACTATGCGACCGCATTTCTGCCCGTATGTGTTCTGCCCACCCGGTAACTGTAGCCCAAAGGACCAAGCGCCTGATGCAAACCCCGCCCCGCCTTGATCTTTCGGGAATAGCCAAACGCTTCCCCGGCGTGCTGGCCAATGACAATGTCAGCTTCGCCGTGCAACCCGGTGAAATCCACGCACTTCTGGGCGAAAACGGCGCGGGCAAATCGACTCTGGTCAAGATGATCTACGGCATCATGCAACCCGATGCCGGCACGATCACCTGGAACGGCCAGCGCGTCACCATCGCCAACCCCAAGGCCGCGCGCAAACTGGGCATTGGCATGGTGTTTCAGCATTTCTCGCTGTTCGAGGCGATGACGGTGCTGGAAAACATCGCCCTTGGCATGGACGCCAATATCCCCGCCCGTGATCTTGAGGCGAAAATCATCGCCGTCATGCAGCAATACGGGCTAAAGCTGGAACCGCACCGCATCGTCTCGACCCTTTCGGTGGGTGAGCGTCAGCGGATTGAGATCGTGCGCGCCCTGCTGCTGAACCCGAACCTGTTGATCATGGACGAACCCACCTCGGTGCTGACCCCGCAAGAGGTGGAACAGTTGTTCATCGTGCTGCGGCAACTGGCAAAGGAAGGCTGCTCGATCCTCTACATCAGCCACAAACTGCACGAAATCAAAGCCCTGTGCGACACAGCCACCATCCTGCGCGGGGGCAAGCTGGTCGATACCTGCGATCCGGCGGTGGAGACCTCGCGCTCGATGGCCGAAAAGATGATCGGCGGCAGTCTGAAAGACATCACCCGCGGCGAGGGTCGCGCCTTGGGCAGCGTCAAACTTACCGTGCAGGGCCTGTCGGTGCCAAAAGACGGCCCCTTCGGCATCGCCTTGAAAGACATCGGCTTTGCGGTCAAAGCGGGCGAGATTTTCGGCATCGCAGGGGTCGCGGGCAATGGCCAGAACGCCCTGCTGCTGGCTTTGTCGGGCGAAACCCCCTCAGCCAACCCCGACGCCATTCAGATCGACGGCAAGCGCGTGGCTCAACTGACCGCCAAGCAACGCCGCCTGTCGGGGATGGCGAGCGTGCCCGAAGAACGCAACGGCCACGCGGCTGTTCCCGATTTCAGCCTGTCCGACAACGCCATCCTGACCGCGCGCGACCGCATGGGCATGGTGTCGGGCGGCATGGTCAACGCGCGCACCGCCAAAACCTACGCGGGCGAGGTGATTGCCGCCTTCTCGGTCAAGGCGACCGGGCCTGCCGCGATGGCCGACAGCCTGTCGGGCGGCAACCTGCAAAAGTTCATTATGGGCCGCGAGATCATGCAGAAACCGCAGGTTCTGGTGGTCAGCCAGCCGACTTGGGGCGTTGATGCCGGTGCGGCCGCCGCCATCCATCAGGCGCTGGTGGACCTTGCCGCCACGGGTTCGGCCATCGTGGTGATCAGCCAAGACCTTGATGAGCTGCTGTCGCTTTGCGACACGCTTGCGGTGATCAACGAAGGCAAACTGTCCAAACCCATCCCCGTCCCCGGTGCCAATATCGAGGAAATCGGCCTGCTCATGGGCGGCATCCACGGCGAAAATCAAATGGGCGAAAATCACGGCGAAACAGCGGAGCTTGCCCATGCGTCTTAAGCTGGAAAAACGCCCCGCCCCCAGCACCTTCATGCTGATCGCCACCCCCATCGCTTCGGTTCTGCTGACCATGCTGATCGGTGTGATCGTGTTTGACGCCATCGGCATCGCGGGCGAGCGTGCGGTGATCGACATCTTCCTCACCCCGATCCTTGCCAGCTACAAATGGCAAGACGTGGCGGTGAAAGCAGCACCCCTGATCATCATCGCGCTGGGGCTATCCATCGGCAATCGCGCGCAAATCTGGAACATCGGTGCCGAGGGCCAGTATGTGCTGGGCGCGCTGGCTGCCGCAGGCGTGGGCATTGCTGCCGGGCCGGATGCGTCCAGCCTGACGCTGATCCCGATGATCCTGGCGGGCATTCTGGGCGGGGCGGCATGGGCCGCGATCCCGGCGTTTCTGAAAACTCGCTGGGATGTGAATGAAATCCTGTCCTCTCTGATGCTCACCTACGTGTCGTTCCAGGTCTTGGGCTACCTTGTCGGCGGCCCATGGCAAGACCCGAACGGCCGCAACTTCCCGGCCACCGCCCCCTTGCCCGAGCAACTGACCCTGCCGATCCTGTTCCAAGGCACCACCGTGCATCTGGGCGTCGCCATCGCACTGATCCTGCCGTTTGTGTTCTGGCTGGTCATGTCACGCTCGGTGTTCGGCTTTCAGATCCGCGTCGTAGGCTCGGCCCCGCACGCCGCCCGCCACGGCGGCTTTGACGCCAAGCAAACCATCTGGGCCGCTCTGCTGATCGGCGGCGGCATGGCGGGCCTTGCGGGGGCTTTGGAGTTCACCGGCAGCCTCAAGGCCGTCAACCTCGGCTTCCCGTCGGGCTATGGCTTTACCGCCATCATCGTCGCCTTCCTGGGCCGCCTGCATCCCATCGGCTGCCTGATCGCGGGCTTCGTGCTGGCTGTCACCTATGTCGGCGGCCAAGTCGCACAAACCACCGTCCACATCCCCAACGCCACCGCCGGCATCTTTCAGGCGATGATGCTGTTCTTCATCCTCGCCTCGGATATCCTGATCCGCTACCGCGTCCGCATCGTCAAAGCCAAAGGAGCGCACGCATGAGCCCCGAGTTCATCATCGCGGCCATCGTCACCATCGTCGGCCTGACCACACCGATCCTGCTGGCCGGGCTTGGCGAGTTGGTGACAGAGAAATCCGGCGTGCTGAACCTTGGTGTCGAGGGCATGATGCTGATGGGGGCCATCGCGGGCTTTGCCATCACCGCGTTCACCTTCAACCCATGGCTGGGCGTGTTGGGGGCGGCAGCAGGTGGCGCGCTGTCGTCGATGCTGTTTGCGGTGCTGGTGCTGCAACTCAACTCCAACCAAGTCGCCACCGGCCTTGCGCTGTCGATCTTCGGCACCGGGCTGTCGTCGCTGATCGGCAACGCCTTCACCGGGCGCATCGTGCCGCAGTTCGGCTCGATCTTCCCGGCCGCGCTGGCGAAAGACCCGATCTGGAAACTGGTGTTCGGCTATTCGCCCTTGGTCTATTTCGCCCTTGCGATGATCCCGCTGACCGCATGGTTCCTGAAATCCACCCGCGCCGGCCTGATCCTGCGCGCGGTGGGCGAGAATGATCATTCCGCCCATTCCATCGGCTATTCGGTGACAGGCGTGCGCTACGCCGCGATCGCGTTCGGCGGGGCGATGGCGGGCATCGGCGGCGCTTACTTCAGCATGGTGATCACCCCGATGTGGGCCGAGAAAATGACCGCAGGCCGCGGCTGGATCGCGCTTGCGCTGGTGGTGTTCGCCGGATGGCGCACCGGGCGGCTGCTGGCAGGTGCCTATTTCTTCGGCTTCCTGATGTGGCTAGAGCTGTTCGCCAAGGCCAATGGCTTTGGCAACAGCCTGCCCTTCCTGCAAGACATCCCGTCGCAAGTCTGGGCCGCGATGCCCTATGTGATGACCATCGCGGCGCTGACCCTGATATCGTCACGCGGCAATGTCGGCGCATCTGCCCCCGCCTGCCTTGGCAAACCTTTCCTACCCTCGACCTGAAACACCAACTGGGAGACTAAAATGACGACACTCAACCGTCGCAGCCTGATGAAAGCCGCAGGCGCTGCCGCGACGCTTTCACTGGTCGGCACCGCCGCGCGGGCCGAAGACAAGATCAAGATCGGCTTCATCTTCCTTGGCCCCATCGGCGACTATGGCTGGACATGGGCGCACAACAAGGGCCGCGAGGCCGTGGACGCAGCCCTCGGCGATAAGGTCGAGACGCTCTACGTCGAAAATGTCGCCGAAGACGCCAGCGCCATCCCGCTGATCCGCGATCTGGCCAACCAAGGCTGCAAGCTGATCTTCACCTGCTCTTACGGCTATATGGAGCAGACGCTGACCGTCGCCAAAGAATTCCCCGATGTGAAATTCGAACATTGCACCGGCTTCAAACGCGCCGACAACGTCGCGACCTATAACTCGAAATTCCACGAAGGCCGTGCCGTCCTCGGCACCATCGCGGGCAAGATGTCGAAATCGGGCACCTTGGGCTATCTCGGCTCCTACAAGGTGCCGGAAGTGGTGTTGGGCGTGAACGCCTTTGCATTGGCTGCACAAAAGCAAAACCCGGCCGCGACCGTCAAGCTGGTGCTGATCGACAGCTGGTTCGACCCACCGAAAGAGGCCGCTGCAACCGAGACCCTGATCAACCTCGGCTGCGATATCGTCACCACCCACACCGACAGCCCCGGCCCGCTGCAAATCCTTGAGCAGAAGGGCCTCTACGGCTTTGGCCAAGGCGCCGACATGTCGGCCTTCGCGCCCACCGCCCACCTGACTGCAATCGAAGACATCTGGGGCCCCTACTACGTCCAGCGTGCGCAGGCGATTGTCGATGGCACCTGGTCCTCGACCGACACCTGGGATGGCATGAAAGAAGGCACCGTGGTGATCGCCCCCTACAACGCCGCCGTGCCCGCCGATGTGGTGGCTTTGGCCGATGCGGTGCAAGCGGGCTACAAGGACGGCAGCTACGACATCTTCACCGGCCCGATTTTCGATCAGGACGGCAATGAGAAAGTGAAGGCTGGCGAGATTATGACGCTGGAACAACTCGCCAGCATTGATTGGTTCGTGAAGGGCGTCGAAAGCGCGTCATAAGCCAGTCTTTGCCACTGCCTTAGGCCCGCGCCGCCAGCGCGGGCCTTTTTCTTGCCATCGCGACGCTTGGGTGGAAAACTACCTTGAATTCAAAGCAATGCGAAAGGCGATTCCCATGGCCCAATCCGCCAAGAACACCATCTGCATCTGGTATGACAAAGACGCAGAAGTGGCCGCGACCTTCTACGCCAGCCTGTTCCCCGACTCCTCCGTCCATGGCGTGTTCCACGCCCCCGGCGACTACCCCTCGGGCCAGAAGGGCAATGTGCTGACCGTCAATTTTACCGTCTGTGGCATCCCCTGCATCGGCCTGAACGGCGGACCTGCGTTCAAACATTCCGAGGCGTTTTCCATGCAGATCGCCACCGATGATCAGGCCGAAACCGACCGCTACTGGAACGCCATCATCGAAAACGGCGGGCAGGCCAGCGAATGCGGCTGGTGCCGCGACAAATGGGGCATCAACTGGCAAATCACCCCACGCACCCTGACCGAAGCCATGGCCGCAGGCGGTGCCGAGGCCGCACGCGCCTTTGCCGCCATGATGACGATGCAAAAGATCGACGTCGCCAAAATCGACGCAGCGCGGCGCGGCTGATCGCCAACAGAGCACGCCGAAAACCCCTAAACTTTATCTAAAATTTTTCATCTGTTCCTAAATATCCCACGGGGGTCCGGGGGTGTGAAACCCCCGGGGCTGGCCGCAAACACATAGCTTATGATCAAAAAATCCCCCTCCCCCCCTTGCATTCCGCCCCCCGATACCGACCAATCGCGCAAAACCACGGGGGCAGATATGCAGACAGATTTCCTGATCATCGGTGGCGGCATCGCAGGCACCTCGGCCGCCGCGCGCCTGTCACAGCACGGCAAAGTCACCCTGCTCGAGGCTGAATCGAACCTCGCCCACCATGCCTCTGGCCGATCCGCCGCCCTCTATGAACCCCGCTACGGCCTTGCCCCCGTGGTTGAGCTTTCGCTCGCCTCGGGCGATTTCTTCCGCGCGCAACCCAACGTGCTGTCCCCGCGCGGCCTGATGATCCTTGGCCGCCCCGGCGAGGACGCCGCCTTCGAACACGACATTGCCGACATGCACCTGCCCGAGGTGCCGTTCGAACAGGCCCGCGCCTTGGTGCCGATCCTGAACCCCGCAACCGTCAGCCGCGCCGCCTTGGCCGATCACGCCTGGGATATCGACACCGACCTTTTGCTGCAAAACTTCGCCCGCGAAGCCCGCGCCAATGGGGCCAAGTTTCACCTGAACGCCCGCGTCACCGCCATCGCCAAAACCGCCACCGGCTGGCGCGTCACCACCGCCACCGGCACCTATGACGGCGCCATCCTGATCAACGCCGCAGGCGCTTGGGTGGATCAGATCGCCGCGCTGGCAGGCATCAAGCCATTGGGATTCCAACCCAATCGCCGCTCGATGGCCCGCATCCCCGCCCCCGGCGGCCATGATGTCACGGATTGGCCGATGATGTTCGGCTGTGGCGAGACATGGTATGCCAAACCCGATGCCGGTGCCCTCATCGTCTCGCCCGCAGAGGAACACCCGATGGACCCCCACGACGCCTGGGCCGATGATATGGTGCTGGCCGAGGGCCTTGCCCGCTATGAAGAATTCGTCACCGAACCCGTGACCAAGCTGCTGTCAAACTGGGCGGGCCTGCGCACCTTCTCGCCCGACCGCGTGCTGGTGATCGGCCCAGATGCGGCTGACCCCACGTTCTTCTGGCTGGCAGGCCAAGGCGGCTACGGCTTTCAATCCAGCCCTGCCGCAAGCCAACTCGCCGCCGATCTGATCACCGGCCAAGCCCCCAGCGCCAGCCCCAGCCTGATCGCAGCACTTTCGCCCGCCCGCTTCGACTAACCCGCAATCCCAAGCCGCTCCGGACTTGATCCGGGGCCTCTGCGCCCACCACGAGGCCCCGGATCAAGTCCGGGGCAGCGCACCGCGCGGGGCAAGCCAAACCGCGTTGGGGATTCCCGCCGAGCCTCGCAAATCCCCCACTGACAAACCCCGCGGCCTCTGGCAAATTACGTCGATGCGCCACATCCTCACCCTTGCCCTGATCCTGACCCTCGCCGCCTGCGGTGGCCGCCCGCGTGAGACCACGCAATCCACCGCATCGCACACCGCTACACCGCAGCGCGCCAATTTCGGCGATGCCCATCCGCAGGATTTCGGCTCTGTGGCACCCCAAGACCACCGCATCCACGGCATTGACGTGTCAAAATTTCAAACCGCCGTCGATTGGCAAACCGCGCAAGCCAATGGCGTCAGCTTTGCTTTCATCAAGGCCACCGAGGGCGGCGATCAGGCCGACCCGCTGTTTGATCAACACTGGCAGGGCGCGGCGCGCGCAGGCATCCCGCGCGGCGCCTATCACTTCTTCTACCACTGCCGCCCGGCGATTGAGCAAGCCCGCTGGTTCATCGCCCACGTCCCCCGCACCCGTGGCGCGCTGCCCCCCGTGCTGGATATGGAATGGACGCCGACCTCGCCCACCTGCCGCATCCGCAACAGCCCCGAGCATATCCGCTCCGAAGCGCAAATCTTCATCCGTGCGCTGCAATCGCACTACGGCCAGCGCCCTATCGTCTATACCGCCATTGACTTCTTTGAAGACAATCAGATGTGGAAGGTTCAGGGCGCAGATTTCTGGCTGCGCTCGGTCGCAGCCCATCCCAGCGATCTGTATGCAGGCCAGCACTGGACGTTCTGGCAATACAGCGGCACGGGCCAGGTTCCGGGCATCATCGGCACGGTTGATCTGAACGCCTTTTCCGGCAATGCCCGCGATTGGAATGCGTGGCTGGCGGCCAATCAGCACTAAGGTTGACGCCCCCACTGCAACCCGTCACGTGCGGGCGGAAACCGGAAACGCATTGCGTTTCCCCGCCCGTGTGTGCGGGTTCACCCTGTAGTCACGTCAGCGAAAAACCCAATGAGGCCAGCGCCCGACCCGGCGGGCGAGAAGCGCCCGCCATCGGCGGGTCGGGCGCTGGCCGGGCCTTTGAGGCCCGGCGGTTTCAGCGGCACCTGCACCACGTGACGAAGGCGATGGCCTTCGCCAGATCACCAAAGGTGCGTGTCGATCCAACCCCAAAAGCAAAGGGCGGCAGGATCACGCCCACCGCCCCCATGCCTCAAACCTTCGGCAGATCAGCCATCCACCCGGATACGCGCGTTGCTTGGATCAAACGGGCTGTCCTCGACCACCACCGCATCCCACAACTCGCGGTTCATCCGCACCTTCAGCTTGGTGCCAACCTCGGCCAGATCAGGCCGCACATAGCCCATGCCGATCTGCTTGCCAAAAGCCACCGAATAACCGCCCGAGGTCAGACGGCCAATCTTCACGCCATCCAGCAGCAGCGCCTCTTTGCCCCACGGATCGGTGTCAGACGGCCCGTCGATCAACAACGTGCAGCATTTCGAACGGATGCCGATATCCAGCATCGCCTGCTTGCCTTGGAAATCCTTCTTCAGATCGACAAACCGATCCAAAGCGGCCTCCAAGGGCGAGGCATCGCGGCCCAACTCGTTGCCGAAAGCCCGATACGACTTTTCCTGCCGCAGCCAGTTCTGCGCCCGCGCGCCGACCAGCTTCAACCCGTGCTTTTCGCCCGCCTTCAACAGCAAATCCCAAAGGTAGCGCTGCATCTCGATCGGATGGTGCAATTCCCAGCCCAACTCGCCGGTATAGGCCACGCGGATCGCATTGACCGGGCACATGCCCAACTCGATCCGCCGCGCCGACAGCCACGGGAAGCGCTTGTTCGACAGCGCCGTTTCGGGGAATTCGTCCTTGATCACCTCGGCCAGAATTTTGCGCGCATTCGGCCCGGCAAGGGCAAACACACCCCACTGGGTGGTGACATCATGGATTTCGATATAGCCAAACTCGGGCGCCTTATCCTCCGCGCATTTGCGCAGATAGTCGGCGTCGTAAGCCGTCCAAGCCCCTGCCGAGACAAGGTAATAATCATTCTCGCCATTGCGCACGATGGTGTATTCGGTGCGCGTGGTGCCTGCGGGCGTCAGTGCATAGGTCAGGTTGATCCGGCCCACTTTCGGCAGCGTGTTGCAAGTGAACCAATCAAGGAACGCCGTCGCTCCGGGGCCTTTCACCACATGTTTGGTGAAGGCGGTGGCGTCAATCAGGCCAGCGGTTTCGCGGATCGCCTTGGCCTCATCCACCGCATATTGCCACCAACCACCACGGCGGAAAGACCGCGATTTGTGGTCGAAATCCTCGGGCGCATTCAGCGGGCCGTAATAGATCGGACGCTCCCAGCCGTTCACTTGGCCAAACTGCGCACCCAAAGCCTTCTGGCGATCATAGACCGGGGCGGTGCGCAAAGGCCGCGCCGCTTCGCGTTCTTCATCCGGATGGTGCAGAATGAAAACGTGGTCGTAGCATTCCTCATTCTTGCGCGCGGCGTATTCGGTGGTCATCCAAGACCCATAACGACGCGGGTCCAGCGAGGCCATGTCGATCTCGGCCTCACCATTCACCATCATCTGCGCAAGGTAATAGCCGGTGCCGCCCGCCGCCGTGATGCCAAACGAGAAGCCTTCCGCGATCCACATATTCCGCAAGCCCGGAACCGGGCCAACCAGCGGGTTGCCGTCGGGGGTGTAGCAGATCGGGCCGTTGAAATCGTCTTTCAAACCAACCACTTCCGACGACGGCAAGCGGTGGATCATCGCCATATATTCGGCCTCGATCCGCTCAAGGTCCAGCGGGAACAGATCGGCGCGGAAGCTGTCGGGCACCGAATATTCAAAGCGTGCAGGTGCGCCCTTTTCATACGGCCCCAAGATCCAGCCGCCACGTTCTTCGCGCACATACCATTTCGCATCGGCGTCGCGCAGAACCGGATGTTCCGGGTTATTCTTGCGATACTCGACCAGCATCGGATCGGGCTCGGTCACGATGAACTGGTGTTCCACCGGAATCGCCGGGATCTTGATGCCCAGCAGCCGCGCCGTGCGCTGCGCGTGGTTGCCGGTGGCCGTCACCACATGCTCGGCCCGGATTTCGAAGGTTTCTTCCGAGGCGATCAGGTTGCCGCCCTTATCGACCATCCGCGTGCACGACACGATCCACTCGCTGCCGGTCCACTTATAGCCATCAACCTGAATCTTGCGCTCAATGGTGGCCCCATGCTGACGCGCGCCCTTGGCCATCGCTTGCGTGACGTCGGCGGGGTTAATGTAGCCATCCTGCGGGTGATACAAAGCGCCGACCAGATCATCCGTGCGCAACAGCGGCCAGCGGTCTTTCATTTCCTTCGGCGTGAGAAACTCGTGATACACGCCCGCGGTTTCTGCCACCGAGGAATACAGCATGTATTCGTCCATGCGTTCCTGATGCTGCGCCATCCGCAGGTTGCCCACCACCGCGAAGCCTGCGTTCAGGCCGGTTTCAGCCTCAAGGCTTTTGTAGAAATCCACCGAGTATTTGTGGATATGCGTGGTCGCAAAGCTCATGTTGAACAAGGGCAGCAAGCCCGCCGCGTGCCAGGTCGAGCCCGAGGTCAGCTCGTCCCGCTCTACCAGCATGGTATCCCATCCGGCCTTTGCCAGATGATAGGCAATGCCATTGCCGACCGCACCACCGCCCACAACCAGCGCCTTGACATGAGTCTTCATGAGTCTCTCCGAAGGAAATTTGCCCCATATGTGCCGCAAGCACGCCCGCGCGGGCAAGGCCAGCCGACATATGGCGGATAAAAACGACATGAGTGTCAGAAAGCGGCATGGAAGCCGCGAAAGATCGCGAATTTTGGCAATCAGCGGCGTTGGTGCCCACGTCTGCCACGGTCTTCGAAACCGCCTGATGAACCTTCCAGTGGAAGGTTCATCGGTTTCGTTGCGCATAAGGCTGAAAGCCGTTGTGCAAGGGGCGTTGGGCAGCAAACCACCGTTGCCAATCTGCCCGCGCCTGACTGGGCTGGCGCGGTAACGCGCCTGCCTCCGGGCAGGCAGGCGCGGGCAGATTTGTCTGCGGCCAAATCTGCCAAACCCCCTACCCCCGCCGCATCTGCCCAAACACCGCCACCAGCGCGAAAATCACCGCCGCCGCACTGACAATCGACGGCCCCGCAGGCGTGTCCTGCCAGAGCGACAGCCGCAGCCCGACAAGGCACGCCAAGGCCCCAAACCCGGCCGCATACAGCGCCATCGCCTCGGGCGTGCGCGCAAGCCCCCGCGCCGCCGCCGCCGGGATGATCAACATCGCCGCGATCAACAGCGCCCCCACGATCTTCAGCGCCACCGCCACCACCAGCGCCAGGGCCAGCGTCAGCACCAGCCGCTCGCGGTCCGGGTTCAACCCCGAGGCATGTGCCAAATCCTCGTTCAGAGTCGCGGTCAGCAGCGCCTGCCAGCGCCAAACCAGCGACGCCACCACCACCAACGCGCCCCCCCAGATAAACCCCAGATCAGCCTTCGACACCGCCAGAATATCGCCGAACAGATAGGTCGAAAGATCCGCCCGCACCCCCGGCACATAGGAAATCGCCACCAACCCAAACGCCAGTGCCGAATGCGCCAGCACCCCCAAAGTGGTATCCATCGCCCAGCCCCTAGCTGCCAGCGTCGAGACCGTGCCCGCCATCGCCAGCGCCACAACCAGCGTGCCCACCCCAATCGGCAGATGCAGCGCCAGCGCCAAAGCCACGCCCAGAATCGCCGCATGGGCCGTGGCATCGCCAAAATACGCCATCCGCCGCCACACCACGAAAGACCCCAGCGGCCCCGTCGCCAGCGCCAATCCCACCCCGGCTAAAGCCGCCCGCACCAGAAAATCGTCAAGCATGATTATGTCCATGATGCGGGTCAGACGGCGTGCGCCCGTAAGCATCCACCCCGGTCGGCTCGTGGCTGTGATCGTGTTGGTGCTGATAGAGCGCCAGCGCGCCCTGCGACCCCAGCCCGAACAACGCGCGGTATTCCGGCGCGTTCGATACCACCACGGGCGAGCCCTGACAGCAGATATGCCCGTTCAGACAAATCACCCGGTCACTCGCCGCCATCACCACATGCAGATCGTGGGAAACCATCAGCACCGCCGCCCCGGTGTCGCGCCGCACCTCGTCAATCAGCCGGTAGAACCCGGCCTCGCCCGGTTGATCGAGGCCCTGCGTCGGCTCGTCGAGAATCAATATCTGCGGCCGCACCAACAAGGCCCGCGCCAGCAGCACGCGCTGAAACTGCCCGCCCGACAGCCCCGCCATCTGCCGCGTCTCCACCCCTGGCAAACCCACCCGCGCAAGGGCCGCCGTGGCGTCCGCATCCGCCACCCGGACGGGAAGCGACAAGAACCGCCGCACTGTCATCGGCATAGAGCGGTCAATCGACAGCTTTTGCGGCACATAGCCCAACCGCAACCCCGGCGCGCGCATGACCGTCCCGGCAGCCAGCGGCAAAATCCCCAACAGCGCCCGCAGCAGCGTCGATTTGCCCGATCCGTTCGGCCCAAGGATCGTCACGATCTCGCCCGCCTCAATCGCAAGCGACACATCCGTCAGCACCGGCTCGGCCCCGAACCGCACCGAAATCCCCGTGGCCGCGATCAGGCTCATGCCGCCACCTGACAGCTTGGGCACAATCCCAGCGCCTCAACGGTGCTGCGCTCGATCACAAATCCGCTGGTCGCCGCAGCCCCCTGCAACGCCACCATCACCGGGGCGGCGGGTGCTTCGGCCACCACATTGCAACCCCGGCAGATCAGAAACACCGGCTGATGCGCCTCGCCCGGATGCATACAGGCGGTAAAGGCGTTCAGGCGGCGGATGCGGTGCGCAAGCCCCTGTTCTTCCAGAAAATCCAGCGCGCGGTAAGCCACCGGCGGCTGATTGCCAAAGCCCTCGGCGGCAAGCCGGGTCAGCACATCATAGGCCCCCAGCGCGCGATGTTCTTCCAGCAAAATCTCCAGCACGCGGCGGCGCACCGGGGTCAGCCGCAGGCCCTTTTCGGCCACCAAAGCCGCCGCCCGCGCCAACGCATCCGCGGCGCAATGCGCATGGTCATGCGCGGCAAAGGCCAGATCGGGGGCATCGCAGCCCGGACATGTGTGATCATCTGCCATAGCGGCCCCTTGACATGTTATAATATAACAATCATACCGCCCCTCGCCGCAAAACGAAAGACCCAACCGATGCGTTATATCATATCCCTCGCCCTTGCCAGCCTGCCAACGCTTGCGCTTGCCAAAGTCCCGAACGTCGTGACCGATATCCCGCCCGTCCACGCGCTTGTGGCGCAGGTGATGGGCGATGTTGGCTCCCCGGTTTTGCTGCTGGAAAAGGGCGCAGACGAGCATGATTTTCAACTCCGCCCCAGCCAGATGCAAAGCATCGCAGACGCCGACACCGTGATCTGGATCGGCCCGGAACTGACGCCGTGGCTTGACCGCGCCATGGTGGACAGCAAAGCGGTATCGCTGCCGCTTCTGGACGCAAAAGCCACCCAAACCCAACCCTATCCCGAAGGCCAAGGCGAAGAAGAAGAGCAACACCACGCCGACGAACCCGGCCACGCCCATGACGGCACCGATCCGCACGCGTGGATGAACCCGGCCAATGCCGAGATCTGGACCGATCTGATCGCCGCCAACCTCTCGGCCCTCGACCCCGAACACGCCGCCACCTACGCCGCCAACGCCGCCGCCACCAAGGCCCGCATCGCCGCGATGGATGCCGAGATCACCGCGCAACTGGCGCCGATCAAAGACAAATCCTTCGTCACCTTCCACGCCGCCTATGGCTACTTCGCCGCCCATTACGGCCTTGCCCGCCACGGCTCATTGGCCTTGGGCGATGCCACCACCCCAGGTGCCGCCAAACTGACCGCACTGCAAGCCGAACTGAAGGCCGGGGCCTACACCTGCGCCTTCCCGGAAATCCAGCACGACCCCGCAATGCTCACGCAACTGATGGCCGACACCCCCACCAAACTGGGTCAACCGCTTGACCCGGTGGGCTCCTCGCTCGATTTCGGGCCAGACGCCTACGACACCTTGATGCGCACCATCGCCAAAACCTTGGCCGATTGCCTAAGCGCCAAGCCCTGAACGTCCCGGCTTGACCTTGGCGCGGCGATGGTGCCCCATCGCCGCAAACAGGGGGCGGCGATGGCATATTTCGGCACTACGGCAGCGGGCAAGGCGGTTGAGCGCATCACCCTGACCGCGGGCGATCTGACCGCCCAGATCCTGACATGGGGCGCCGTTCTGCAATCGGTCCGCTTGGCCGGAGTGCCCCACGATCTGACCCTCGGCTCGGAATCCCTCGCCGATTACGAGGGCGATCTGCGCTACCACGGCTCGATCATCGCCCCCGTCGTCAACCGCCTGACCAATGCCGCAGCCCCCCTGAACGGCAACACCCTGCACTTTCAGGTCAATTTCAACGGCCAGCACACCCTGCACTCGGGCGATGCGGGCACGCATCTGAAGGTCTGGGACATCCTGCACGCCTCAGAATCCGAATGTCGCCTTGCCCTCACCCTGCCCGACGGCGAAGGCGGCTTCCCCGGCAACCGCAGGATTGAGGCGCATTTTGTGGCCCATGCCCCCGCCACCCTGCGCCTGACCATCACCACCACAACCGACGCCGACACCCTGATCAACGCCACCAACCACAGCTATTGGAACCTTGATGGCAGCGCCGATTTCACCGGCCACACGCTGCAAATCCCCGCCGACCACTACCTGCCTACCACGCCCGAATTCATCCCCACCGGCGAAATCCGCGCGGCCACCGGCATGTTCGATTTCCGCAAGCCCAAGGCGATTTCACCCCACACCCCCGACCTTGATAATTGCTTTTGCCTTGGCACCCAGCAAACCCCCTTGCGCGATGCCCTGATCCTGACAGGCAAATCCGGCCTGCACCTGACCGTCGCCACCACCGAACCCGGCATCCAGGTGTATGACTGCCGCCACGATCACTTCAAAGGTGTCGCGATCGAGGCGCAAGGCTGGCCCGATGCGCCGAACAAACCGGGCTTTCCACCGATCAGCCTGCGCGCGGGCGCGACCCTGCGCCAGATCACCGAATGGCGCTTCACCCCGCCCGCCTGAGCGTCGTCGCCTGAAACAGTTGAAACAAAAGGTGCAGCCAGCCCCCTTCCCCCGCCACAAAACTCAACCTACTGCTGTTGGCGCTAACGCAAGGGGGCAGCATGTCTGAAGCTATCACCGGCCGCTGGGCCGTCGCGGCAATGTTCGCCACCAACGGCTTTGTCATGGGCGCTTGGGCCCCGCAAATCCCCCTGCTGCTGTCCCGCCATGGCATCAGCAACACCGCCCTTGGCCTGCTGATCCTTGCGCTTGGCTTGGGCGCTGTCAGCGCGATGCTGTTCGCGGGACGCCTGATACAATCCTACGGCTCACGCACCATCGCGCGCTGCTTCGCGCTGGCCACCGTTCCGGCACTCCCCTTGGTCGTGCTGGCCCCGAACCTGTGGCTACTCACCCCCGCGATGACCCTGATGGGCGCGGTCATCGGCTGCATGGATGTGGCGATGAACGCCAACGCAGTCGAGGTAGAGCGCCGCTTGGGCCGCGCCATCATGTCCTCCAGCCACGGCTTCTGGAGCCTTGGCGGCTTTATCGGCGGCCTTGGCGGCAGCTATGTGATCGCGCAATGGGGGGCCGAGCCGCAGGCGCTGATCGTCGCGGCGATTGCCTTGGCTACCGTGCTGGTCGCCGGGCCAAAGCTGATCACCGATGCCCCCCACCCGACAGCCGAAAAGCCCGCGCCACATGCGCTGCTGCCCCGCGATGCCAGCCTGTGGATCTTGGGATTCATGGCGCTGTTCTCGATGGTGCCCGAGGGTGCGGTGCTCGATTGGGCCGCGATCTATCTGGGGCGCGAGCTTGGGGCCGATATCTTCCGCGCCGGTCTGGGCTTTGCTGGTTTCGCCGCCGCCATGGCGGTCATGCGCTTTGCGGGTGACCGTCTGCGCAATCGCTTTGGCGCGGTGAAAACCCTGCAAATTTCAGGCGTTATCTCGGCGGCTGGCCTGCTGGGCGGTGCGCTTGCACCCAATGACATCGTGGCCATCGCCAGCTTTACCTTCGCAGGCCTTGGCGTGGCGAACATGGTGCCGATCATGTTTTCCGCCGCCGGAAACCACCCCGGCATGGCGGCAGGGGCTGCGATTTCCACCGTCACGATGGTGGGCTACGCAGGCATCCTCGTTGCCCCCTCGACCATCGGCTTTGTCGCCGATCACATCGGCTTCCGCGCCACCTATGCCGCCTTGGCGGTGGTCTTGCTGGTGGTCACAGCACTTGCGCCAAGGGTGAAAGCCGCCGATGGGGTGAAGCCACTTTGAAGCGAAAGAAAACTCTGCGGGGCAGAGTTTTCCGCTTCATTGCTCATAAGGCGGAACGCCGTTGAGCAAGGGGTGTGGTGCCACAAACCGCCCATTTGGAAATCGGGGCGCGCCTGACTGGGCGGGCGCGGAAACGCGCCTGCCACGGGCAGGCAGGCGCGGCCCGATTTGGCGCGGGCCAAATCGGGCAAGAACCCCGAACGTCAGCAAGGATTACGCCGCCACCCGCGCCAAAACCTCATCCACACTGGCCACCTGCGCGAACTCGCCGTCCAGATTGGCCAAAGTCATCTCCAGCACATCCGCCGCCGCCACTTCCCGGCCATCGCGCAAAATCTGGCGGAAGTTGATCAGCGCATCGCCCACCACCGTCGTGGCATAGCCGAGGTTTCCCGCCATCCGCGTTGTGCTTTCCACGCAGTAATTCGCAGCCCCACCAATCACCACCAGATCGGTGATGCCCTGCGCTGCCAGATGATCGCCCAAACCCGTGCCGATAAACCCAGACGAGCCGTGCTTGATGAAAACCGCCTCATCCGCCCGCGGTGCGGCACAGGGCTGCACCGCTGAACCGGGCTGATCGGCATGAAAGCTGTCGCCGGGGTTCGGGTCGTGGTGATGCACATGCACCACCGGCAAGCCTTTGCTTCGAAAGGCTTTCAGCAAAGCGGCAATGCTGGTCTCGGCGTCTGGATTGCCCCAGACATAGCCCTTGGCGCGCCGTTCGACAAAAGCCATCTGCACGTCAATCACCAGCAAAGCCGTTGCCATGTTACGCCCCCAGAAAATCCGTCTTGCCGATCTCAACACCATTGGCCCTCAGGATATTGTAGCAGGTGGACATGTGGAAATAGAAATTCGGCACCGCAAAACCGTGGTAATACTGCGCCGCCGGAAAGCTCAACTCGCGCGGGCCTGCCTTGACGCTGATCGTGCGCGCCTCGGCGCCCTCAAACGCATCCGCCGGGATGGTGGCGATGAAGGCGACGGTCTTGGCAATACGCTCTTTCAGATCGGCAAGCGTGGTTTCGGTATCGGCAAAGCTGGGCACTTCCAGCCCCGCCAGACGCGCGGGTGCGCCCTTGGCATGGTCGCAGGCAATCGTCACCTGACGCCACAGCGGCAGCATATCGGCGATCAGACGCAGTTGCGGGATCACCTCGGGCTCGATGTTGCGGGCTTCGGCAAAGGCCTCGGCCTTATCAAGGATTTTGGAGAGAGCGGTCAGCGAATGGGTGAAGAACGGAACCGGGTTTTGCATTTGGCGTGCCTTTCAGGGCGATAATTTCGCCCCCACAAGGCCGCACAATCCGCCAGATTGCAAGCCCCGCCGCACGGGTCACGCGGCAGGGAACATCTTAACAATCGGTGAACGAAAAATACTAAGTCGTTGATTTAATTCACCGCCAAGACAGTCCCGCGTTGGGACCGCAGCCGTCAAACCCCCAGACACCAGCGCATCACCGCCTTTTGAGCATGCAGCCGGTTTTCCGCCTCATCAAAGATCACCGAATGCGGGCCATCCATCACCGCACTGGTCGCCTCATCATTCCGGTGGGCAGGCAGACAGTGCATGAACAAGGCATCCGGCTTGGCGCGGGCCATCAAAGCCTCATTGACCTGATAGGGCCGCAACTGATTGTGCCGGCGCTCCTTGGCGCTCTCTGGGTCATGCATCGACACCCAGGTATCCGTCACCACCAGATCCGCCCCGGCAACCGCCTTGGCCGGATCACGCTCTATCGTCACCCGGCTGCCCTTTTCGCGGGCAAAGCCGACAAACTTGCCCTCGGGTTCCAAAGTCTCGGGGCCGGTGAAGGTGAAATCAAAGCCAAACTGCCCCGCCGCATGCAGGAACGACCCGCAAACGTTGTTGCCATCCCCAGCCCAAACCACCTTCTTGCCCGCAATCGGCCCGCGATGTTCTTCATAGGTCATCACATCCGCCATGATCTGACAGGGATGCGTCCGGTTGGTGAGGCCGTTGATCACCGGCACCGTGGCGTGTTCGGCCATCTCCAAAAGCGTCGCTTCCTCGAAGGTGCGGATCATGATCAGATCGACATACCGGCTGAGAACCCGCGCCGTATCCGCAATGGTCTCACCATGACCAAGCTGCATTTCCTTGCCCGACAGCACCATCGTCTGCCCGCCCAATTGGCGCACGCCGACATCGAACGACACGCGGGTGCGGGTGGAGGGTTTCTCGAAAATCAGCGCCACCATGCGGCCCGCCAAGGGCTGGTCATCATCCGGCGTGCCCTTGGGGCGGTTGTTGCGGGCCTGCTTCATCGCATGGGCCGAGTTGATCATGCTGCGCAGATCGCTGGCATCGGTTTTGTGGATATCAAGAAAATGTTTCATGTGGCGTCTCTTGTTGGCCGAAGATTGGGGGTTTTACACCCCCAAACCCCCGTAGGATATTTGAGCAGAGAGGATGACCAAAGGGTCAGAGCCATACTCGTCGTGACGCACAATGGGCCGCTTCGGCACTGGGGTGGATCAGCCGCATCAGGCAGCCTCTACCCGTGACGCGCTGCGATCCAGCCGGGCGAGGGCCTCGGCGATGTCGGCCTCGGTGATGTTCAGGGCGGGCAGCAGGCGCAACACATTGTCCGCCGCAGGCACGGTCAGCAGATGTTCAGCGTAAGCCGCCTTGACCACATCAGAGTTCAGCGCCTTGCACTTCAGGCCAAGGATCAACCCCTGCCCGCGCACGGCTTCAAACACCGTTGGGTGGCTGGCGACCAAGCCCTCAAGCCCTTGGCGGAACTGCGCCGCCCTGCGCGACACCGAGTCAAGGAAAGCATCCTCGGCGACAATCTCCATCACTTTCGCGCCCACCGCACAGCCCAACGGATTGCCGCCATAGGTGGAGCCATGCGTGCCCGCGACCATACCAGAAGCCGCGTTTTCGGTGGCCAGCACCGCGCCCAACGGAAAGCCGCCGCCGATGCCTTTGGCAACCATCATAATGTCAGGATAAACCCCGGCCCATTCATGCGCGAACAGCTTGCCGGTGCGCCCGACGCCGCATTGCACCTCGTCAAAAATCAGCAGCGTGCCGGTTTCATCGCACAGATCGCGCAGGCCTTTCAGGCATTGATCGGGCACCACCCGGATGCCGCCCTCGCCCTGCACGGGCTCGATGATCACGGCACAGGTGCGGGTGGTGATCGCCGCCCGCAGCGCATCGTGATCGCCCCATTTCAACTGGCGGAACCCCGGCATCAGTGGGCCAAAGCCCTTGACCATTTTCTCTGACCCCGCCGCCGCAATCGCGCCCGTAGAGCGGCCATGGAACGCGCCTTCAAACGCGATGATCTCAACCCGGTCGGCCTGATCGCGGTCGTAGTGATATTTCCGGGCCATCTTGATGGCCAATTCACAAGCCTCGGTGCCGGAATTGGTAAAGAACACCGTATCGGCAAAGGTCTTATCGACCAGCATCTGCGCCAGTTTTTCCTGCTGCGGGATGCGATACAGGTTCGACACATGCCACAACTGCCCGGCCTGTTCGGTCAACGCCGCCACCAGCGCCGGGTTGGCGTGGCCCAACGCGTTCACCGCAATGCCAGCGCCCAGATCAAGATATCGGCTGCCGTCCTCGGCGGTCAGCCAAGAGCCCTCGCCTTTGACAAAAGCCATCGGCGCGCGGTTGTAGGTGGGCAAAACGGCGGTGATCATAGGCGGGGCCTTTCACGAGAAGCCTTAGGCGTAGCCAAGGACAAGGGGATAAGTCAACGAGGGAAGGCCCATATCGCCGGGCCAAAGCGGATCAAACGTCTGCGCTTTTCAGCGCAGGCGTCGAGGACGGGCGATATGGGCGGTCCGGGTGATCATGCGGGCGGTGTTAGCGGATGCGCCCGCACCTGTAAATCCATTTCCGCACGGGCCGGTTCTAAAATCCGCACGGGCGCGGATGCGGCACATATTGAGTCGCGCGGTCCTTGAATCACACTATCTGGTCGTGGCCGCGCGATAGTGTGGCCTATGGCTCTAGCGGCACAAGTCTGTCCCCGCGGGGACAAACTTGCGACAAACCACTGTAAAGCCGCACGAAATCAATGCCCGCTTACATCAGCGCCGGCTTAAACCAAGGCCCGCGCCAAGCGGTTCTGCCGCTCGATCAGCAGCGGCAAGTCCAGCGTCACCATCTGCCCGCCCCGCACCACTGCGCGGCCCTCGACGAACAGATCGCGCACCCGTGTCGGCCCGCACAGGATCAAACTGGCAACCGGGTCCCAAGACCCCGCCGCCTCGATCCCCGACACATCCCAGATCGCGATATCAGCGCGCTTGCCAACCTCTAATGATCCGCAATCGCCGCGCCCCAACACCTGCGCACCGCCCAATGTCGCAATCTCCAAAGCCTCGCGCGCCGACATCGCATCCGCGCCACGCGACACCCGCTGCAACAGCAGGCTTTGCCGCGCCTCCAGCACCAGATTACCCGCGTCATTGCTGGCCGAACCGTCCACCCCCAGCCCCACCTTCACCCCGGCATCCCGCATCGCCCTAACCGGAGCAATCCCCGACCCCAGCCGACAGTTGGAACAGGGGCAATGCGCCACCCCGGTGCCCGATCTTGCGAACAGATCAATCTCGCCCGCATCCAGCTTGACGCAATGCGCGTGCCAGACATCAACGCCCGTCCAGCCCAGATCCTCGGCATACTGGCCCGGACGGCAGCCGAATTTCGCCAGCGAATAGGCGATATCCTCGTCATTTTCCGCCAGATGGGTGTGCAGCATCACGCCCTTATCGCGCGCCAAAACCGCCGCATCCCGCATCAAATCGCGAGAAACCGAGAACGGCGAACAGGGCGCAATCCCCACCCGCACCATCGCGCCCTCGGCCGCATCATGGAAACGGTCCACCACCCGGATGCAATCCTCCAGGATCGCCGCCTCGCGCTCCACCAGACTGTCGGGCGGCAGACCCCCATCCGACACCCCAATGCTCATCGCCCCGCGCGTCGGGTGAAACCGCAAGCCCACCTCACCCGCCGCCGCAATCGTATCATCCAAGCGCGACCCATTCGGGAACAGATAAAGGTGATCCGAGGTCAGCGAACAGCCCGACAGCGCCAGTTCCGCCAGCCCCACCTGCGCCGAGACAAACATTTCCTCCGGCCCAAACTTCGCCCAGATCGGGTAAAGCGTCTGCAACCAGCCGAAAAGCAGCGCATCCTGCCCCCCCGGCACCGCCCGCGTCAGGGTCTGATACAGGTGATGATGGGTGTTGACCAAACCGGGCGTCACCACACAGCCCCGCGCGTCCACCACCGCCCCGGTGGTCGCCAGCCCCTGCCCCACCGCCGCAATCACCCCGCCCCGGATCAGCACTTCGCCGCCCGCAATCTCGCGGCGCGCGCCGTCCATCGTCACCACGACATCGGCATTCCGGATCAAAATTTCAGACATGATTTCCCCGTTTCACCACCCCCTTCGGTGGATCAGGGAATGCGCGACAGAAGGGGGAGAAAAAGGACTCGCGCCATCAAAACCTACCAAACCCCGGCGCACAGGCCAAGCCCCTTCATCTTGGCAGAAATACTCTCGGGGGGGAGGGCGCAGCCCGTGGGGGGCAGACAGCCCCCCCGATTTTTCTCAAAAATCGTCTAGCCGTTCAGCAAAGCCAAAGCCTCGGCATGGATCTCGGCATTGGCCGCAGCCAACACCCGGCCGCCATCCAGACAGGGCTTGCCATTCCAATCGGTGACAATGCCGCCCGCAGCTTCAATCACCGCAATCGGCGCCTGCACGTCATAGGCCTGCAACCCGGCCTCGATCACCAGATCAATCTGCCCCGCCGCGATCAGCCCGTAGGCGTAGCAATCCATGCCATAGCGCACCAGTTTCGCGCCGGGTGCGACACGCCGAAACGCAGCGCCTTCCTCTGCCGTGCCGACCTCGGGGAATGTCGAGAACAAGATCGCCTCCGACAACGGCCGCGCCGCGCGGGTTTTCAGCACACGCCGCCCCATCGGCCCGTTCACTTCCGCGCGCCCGAGGCCGCCCTCAAACCGCTCACCGATATAGGGCTGGTCGATCACGCCATAGACCACACCACCCGCATCACGCACCGAGATCAACACACCCCAGGTCGGCGTGCCCGACAAATAGCCGCGCGTGCCGTCGATCGGATCAAGCACCCAAGTCAGCCCGGAAGTCCCGGCAACCGGCGCGAATTCTTCGCCCAAAATGCCATCGGCAGGCCGCCGTTCAGCCAAAATCGCCCGCATCCGCTGCTCGGACAACCGATCCGCCACCGTCACCGGATCAAACCGCGCGGCTTCCTTGTTGTCCGCCGTCAACCCATCGCTGCGAAAATGCTGCAACGTCGCCTCACGCGCCGCATCCGCCAAAGCTGCCGCCGTGGCGATGATGTCTTGTGCGTCACTGTCGGAAAATGTCGTCATATCTCGCCCCATTACCGGGGCACGAAATGCCCGTCGCCCGCGAAGTGTTCAGCCTTGGCTAAGCACTTGCGGGCGATCGGTCAAGCTTCGTCAATCACGCAATTGGGGGCAATTCACGCAACAGAAACGTCGCTTTACTCGTTACACAAACCAGATCACTTGTTACGCAGCTTCGCTGAGCACGCGCGCCAGATCGAACAGACGGCGGCGCTGTGCCTCGGGGATGGCGTAATAGGACCGCACAAGTTCCAGTGCTTCCTTGTCCGCCATCATGTCGTGACCCGCGGCAGCGGCTTGCGCGCCATCGGACAAACCTTCAAAGAAAAATGCAATCGTCACACCAAGCGCATCTGCGATATCCCACAGGCGCGAGGCCGAAACCCGGTTCATCCCGGTTTCATACTTTTGAATCTGCTGAAACTTGATACCCACCTTATCGGCAAGCTGCTGTTGCGTCATGCCGATCATCCACCGGCGATGGCGGACGCGTTTGCCGACATGGGCGTCAACGGGGTGCTTCATAACAGTCTCCACTTTCAATGCTACCTTAACACCTTCCTATAAGCAATTTCCGTGCCAATTTTAGCAAATCCGATTTTCTCCTCAGATTCTCTCAAAGCCATCCGAAAACCTGTCTTTTTGGATATGTCCAATTATACAGGCGAACAAGAAACACGCCTCGGATACGGCTTACACCCCCCTGCGTTTACGCTGATCGCACAACTCCCCTTTAACGTGTATTCCATTATGCATTGCATTTTGCAACGATATTCGTCGTTTTATTGCAAAATGCGACAATAGATTGGCATGGCATCGTTTCCAGTTGATTTCGGAAACCCGCGCGCAACAGAAATTGTGTCGAAACCCGCAAAACTGGCGTTTATCTTGGCAAATCTTCACATAATCTGCCACCACATGGCAGCAAGCCGGAGGATGCGTATGCAAGTTTGGCAAGTCACGGCGCTGGGCCATCCGGCAGCGCGCGCAGAGCACCCTGTGCCGATGGCCCTGGCTGGACAAGCACGCGTAAAGGTCGCCTCGGTTGGTCTGAACTTCGCCGATCTGCTGATGGCCGAGGGCAAATATCAAGAACACCCCGCGCTGCCGTTCATCCCGGGCATGGAGTTTGCCGGCGTTATCGACACGCTTGCCCCGGATACCGCCACACCGCTGAAGCCCGGGGATCGCGTCGCGGGATTTGCCAGCCATGGCGCCTTGGCCGAATATGTCACCGCAGCCGCCGCCCATCTGATTGCGCTGCCCGATAGCATGAGCTTTGCGCAGGCAGCCGCGTTTCAGATCGCCTACGGCACCTCGCACCTTGCCCTTGATCACAAGGCCCGCCTGCAACCCGGCGAAACGCTGTTGGTCTTTGGCGCGGCGGGTGGTGTCGGCCTGACGGCGGTTGAAATCGGCAAACGCATGGGCGCGCGGGTGATCGCCTGCGCGCGCGGCGCCGAAAAGCTGGAAATCGCCCGCGCCGCCGGTGCAGATGTGCTGATCGACAGCGACACGCCCGATCTGAAAGCCGCGCTCAAGGCCGCAGCGAAACCCTTGGGCGGCGTCGATGTGGTCTATGATCCGGTCGGCGGCCCAGCCTTTGCTGCTGCCCTGTCGGCCTGTCGCCCCGAAGGCCGCCTGCTGACGATCGGCTTTGCCTCCGGGCAGTTGCCCGAAATTCCCGCCAATCACCTGCTGGTCAAGAACCTGAGTGTGATGGGGCTTTACTGGGGCGGCTATATGACCTTTGCCCCGCATGTGCTTGCAGGTAGCCTGCGCACCCTGTTCGCGTGGTTCGCACAAGGCGGTCTGCGCCCCCACATCAGCTTTGAGCTGCCGTTCGCCGACTACCCCAACGGGCTGGAACTGCTGCGCACCCGCAAGGCAACCGGCAAAGTGGTGATCACCCTATGACACTTTAGCCACGCCGCCCCGGACTTGATCCGGGGCCTCATGGGATGCGCTTAGGCCGCCGATCCAATCCGGGGCGGCGCAGGGTTGCGGTCATGCCACCGAGCGAATGGCCCGCGACAGGTAATGTCGCCGCACCATTGCCGCGAGCGCCGAGACCGCCTCGGAATGCACCGGGTCTGCCACATACATGTTGACCTTGATCACCGCGAGATCGGGCAGCGCGCCGCCATGCGCGATGCGTTCGACAAACGGCGGCTCTGATCCGGCCAGCACCGCATGCACCGCAAGATCGGCCGACACACTCGCCTCGATCCCGCGGGTGTCGTCGCTTTCCACCGCCATCTCCCACGGCATACCTGCGGCGTTCAGCGCCGCCTGCACGCCCTGCCGGAAGATGCAGTTATGCGCAAACGCCAGCCGCAAGGGCCGCCCCTTCCACGCCGTGCCCTCGGGGGCCCCCACCCAGATCAGCGGCAACTCGGCCAGCGTTTCTCCGCCCGGCGAGACTTCGGCCTCGGTTGTCAAAATCACATCACATTCGCCACGCGCAAACTGCGCCTTCAACACCCGCGTGAAGGACGAGATCAGCGAGACCTTCATCTTTGGGTATTCCTTGGCAAACCGCCGCAGCACCTGCGGGATCGCCGGATAGACGATGTCATGCGGCACCCCCAGCACGATCTCGCCCTCATGTTGCGCTTGCGTCAGCCGCCCGAACACCTCGTCATTCAACGACAGCATCCGCCGCGCATAGCCCAGCAACTGCTCGCCCGCCGCGGTCAGGCCAACCTGCCGGGCCGAGCGGTCCAGCAGTTGCGTGTCCAGCATCTCCTCCAGCCGCTTGATCTGCATCGACACCGCCGATTGCGTCAGGTTGAGAAACCCCGCCGCGCGGGTGACACCGCCCGCGTCGGCAATCGCCACGAAAGAGCGCAAAGAGGTCAGATCGAGATTCCGAGACATATCACAATCCTTGATGCGAGAAGTCAAAACCATTCATTTTCATAATGTCACCGATTCGGGCATAAGGATCAAGTGGTGTGATGAAACAAACGACTCACATCACCGACGCCGATGAACCTGAAAGGATACCACTATGTTCGCCTCGCTCCACACCTCCACACTGGCAGTTGCCCATGTGCAGTCGCGCGGCACTCTTGCTGATCTTGCCAAGCGTTTCCGCCTTGCGATGATCGCCCGCCGCCAGCGCGCACAACTGGCACAACTCGATGACGCCATGCTTGCCGATATTGGCGTCTCGCCGCGTCAGGCCGCCAACGAAGCCGCGCGTCCGGCATGGGATGTGCCCAGCAACTGGCTGCGCTGAAACGTCGTTACTGCGACATTTACGCCCTACGGATTTCCTGCACTGGAAATCCTTGAAATCACGCCCAACAGTCCCGATATTGACACCATTAGGGAGAGCGGAGAGCCGCGCGACCTTCAGTCCATCTATCGGAGGCTTCCATGGCTGACTATCAGACGATCCGCCCCTCGGGCCAGACCGCCGGCGTTGGCGCACGGAGCGCCAACATCGACGCAGGTTTGCGGGCGCACATGAACAAGGTTTACGGGCTGATGTCCGTGGCCATGCTGATCACCGGCGGCGTGGCTTGGGCGGTTGGCACCAATGAAACGCTCGTGCAGCAGATCTTCATGACCCCGCTGAAATGGGTCGTGATGTTTGCGCCCCTGATCATGGTGTTCGCCTTTGGCGCGCTGATCAACCGCCTGTCGGTGGCGGCTGCACAACTGTTCTTCTACGTTTATGCCGCTGCGGTGGGCCTGTCGCTGGCCTTCATCTTCGCGGTCTATACGCAAACCTCGATCGCGCAGACCTTCCTTGTGACCGCCATCGCCTTCGCGGGGCTTAGCCTGTATGGCTATACCACCAAGAAAGACCTGTCGGGCATGGGCACGTTCCTGATGATGGGCCTGATCGGCGTCATCGTCGCCTCGATTGTGAACATCTTCCTGGCCTCGTCGGCCCTGGCCTTCGCAATCTCGGTGATCGGTGTGCTGATCTTCGCAGGTCTGACCGCGTTTGACACCCAAAGCATCAAGAACGAATACGTCCAGCACGCCCAATACGGCGATCAGGATTGGTTGGGGAAATCGGCGATCATGGGCGCGCTGCGTCTGTATCTCGACTTCATCAACATGTTCATGTTCCTGCTGCAATTCCTGGGCAACCGCGAATAAGTCAGACTGGCATCGAAATACAAAGGGCCGCAGGAAACTGCGGCCCTTTTGCTTTGGCTCACACGCTGCAGAAATTGGCGCTAATCAGGGCGCAGCATCCGCACCGCCGCAAAACCCAGTGGGCCAATCGGCACTGTAACGCGCTCTGTCTCCTCAAAGCCCAACGCTGCATAAAACGGCACCGCAGTCAGTGTGGACAAACATTCAAACCGTGTGCTGCCCTCGCTTTGCGCTGCCGTGAAAATGGCCGCCATCACCGCACGCCCGATGCCGCGCCGCAGATGCGCAGGGTCGCTCGCCACGTGGCGGATATGCGCAAGGCCGGGCGTCGCCGCCCCCACAGGGGCATCCCGCCCGGCAGGGGCGTTCAAGCTATAACCGCCCGCCCCCACGATCTGATCGTTCAACACCGCCAGAAAGTATCGCCCCGATGCCAATAATTCGGGCCGCGGGCGCGCGATCCGCGGCACCACCTGCGCCATCACCTCGGCCGGATAGTCTGCCGCCAGCAGTGCGGGGTAGCTGCGCGCCAACACGTCAGCCACCGCGTCAAAATCATCGGCCTGCGCAACCCTGATCAGCATCACCGCACGCCTCTACACCACCGCGCCAAACAGGCTGCCAACCACTGCCGTCACCGCCATCGCCACAGAACGTCACCCGCACCACGGCCCGCCCCATCGGCGCACCACCCGCCTTGGCCCCCACCGCGCCCAAGGCGGCCAGAAACAGCAGCGACACCAGCGTCACCCAAAGGCTGATGCCAGCCTCCGGCACCAGCGCCGCCGTTGCCAACGGCAGCGCCGCGCCAATCGCAAAACTGGCAGCCGAAGCCCCGGCAGCGACCAAAGGCTTGGCCTCGGAATGCGGCGAAAATCCCAGCTCATCGCGCAGATGCGCCGCCAGAGGGTCTTTGGCATGCAGCGCCGTCGCCACCTCTAGCGCCAGCGCCGGGGCCAAACCGCGATCCTCATAAATCCCCGCCAGCGCGCGCAATTCTTCCTCGGGGTCAGCCTCAATCTCGGCCTGCTCACGCAGCGCATCCGCCTTTTCGGTATCGGCCTGAGAGCTGACCGAGACATACTCCCCCGCCGCCATCGCCAAAGCCCCGGCGGCAAGCCCAGCCATCCCCGCCACCAGCACTTCCGACCGCCCCGACGCCGCCGCCACCCCCATGATCAGCGACGCGGTCGAGATGATGCCGTCATTCGCCCCCAGCACCGCCGCGCGCAGCCAACCGACCCGCGCCACATAATGCTCCTCAAAGTGATTGCGCTCCATCGACCATTCCCCTGCCAGACATATGCAGCTTTAAGCATGGAAAGAGCCCTGCGCATAACGAAAAACCGCGCCCGATGGGGCGCGGCACTTCCGCACAGAGAAGCTGCAAGATCTTACTTGATCTTGCCTTCTTTGTATTCAACATGCTGACGCTTGACGGGGTCATACTTGTTGACCGTCATCTTTTCGGTCATGGTCCGAGCATTCTTCTTGGTCACGTAGAAGTGCCCGGTGCCAGCCGTCGAGTTCAGACGGATCTTGATCGTCGCCGGTTTGGCCATAGTCGTCTCTCCTGCATCGAGGCAACACCGTTGCCCCGCGAAATCCTTGAAGCCTGCCTTTTACGGATGGGCGCGGCAGAGTCAACAGCCAAACCGCAGGAAAGCCAGCATTTCCCGCAGCGCAACCACAATCCCCCTTGGGTGGCCCCGCTATCTGTGCAAACCTGCCAAAGCCTTGTGATTTGCCCCGGAGAAGACAGTGCATTTTGGAGTTGATCTGGGCACCACGAACTCGCTGATTGCCGTGTTCCGGGATGGCACACCCCAGTTGATCCCCAACGCTTTGGGCCAGGTGCTGACACCCTCGGTCGTCGCGTTGCACCAAGGCCGCCTTGTGGTGGGCGAGGCCGCGCGCGCCATCAGCCTCAGCCAGCCCGCGCAAGCGGCAGGCCTGTTCAAACGCGCCATGGGCACCGACCGCGCCTATCGTCTGGGCCAAACCGACTACAACGCGCCCGAACTTTCCGCGATGGTGCTGGCAGCACTCAAGGCCGATGCCGAGGCCCATTGCGGCGTGCCGGTCAGCGATGTGGTGATCTCGGTCCCCGCCTATTTCAACGAGTTGCAGCGCAAAGCCGTCCGCGCGGCGGGCCGCATTGCCGGGCTGAACGTCACCCGCCTGATCAACGAACCCACCGCCGCCGCCCTTGCCTACGGCCTGCACGAGCGGGATGCCGAGGCGAAGATTCTGGTGTTCGATCTGGGCGGCGGCACCTTTGACGTCTCGGTGCTGGATCTGTTCGAAGGCGTCATCGAGGTTCGCGCCAGCGCAGGTGACGCGTTTCTGGGCGGCGAGGATTTCACCGATGCGCTGGCCCGCTACATCGCCACGCAGTCGGGCCTTGATGCCAATGACCCCGCCTTGCGCCCCGCGCTGATCAAACTCGCCGAACAGGCCAAGGTCGGCCTGTCGTCTGATGCGCAAATCCATCTGCAAGCCGAACTGGGCGGCACGCCCATCGACCTGCACCTGACCCGCGAGCGGTTTGACGACATCACCGCGCCCCTGCTGACCCGCCTTGCCGCCCCCCTTGACCGCGCCCTGCACGATTCGGGCTTCACCGCCCAGCAGATCGACAAGGTGGTGCTGGTCGGCGGTGCCACCCGCATGGCCGCCGTGCGCGCCTATGCGGGCCGCAAGCTGCGGCAATTCCCGGTGATCGGGCTTGACCCCGATCAGGTCGTTGCGCTTGGCGCCGCCGTGCAAGCCGCCCTTGTCGCCCGCGATGCCGCACTGGACGATGTGGTGATGACCGACGTGTCGGCCTTCACCCTCGGCTGCGACACCGCCCGCCAGATCGGCAACACCTACCGCGAGGGGTATTTTCAACCGATCATCGAGCGGAACTCGATCATCCCCACCTCACGCGAGGAGATGTTTTCGACCATCCAACTCGGCCAGGAGGTGCTGCGCTTTCGCATCTTCCAAGGCGAGTCGCCGCTGGCGATGAACAACCTCGCGCTGGGGGAAATCGAAGTGAAAGTGCCGCGCAACATGGAACACCACGAATCTGCCATCGTGCGCTTTACCTATGATGTCTCTGGCCTGCTGGAGGTTGACGTGACGGTGCAATCCACCGGCAAAAAGGCGTCCCTTGTGATCTCGAAACTGGCCGGAGAGATGTCCGAGGCTGACATCACCGCCGCCCTGAAGAAAATGGCCGCACTGAAACAGCATCCCCGCGATGATGCCGCCAACATCCACCTGCGCACCCGGATAGAGGCCGCCTATGGCATGGCGCGGGCCGAGGCGCGCGATTGGGTGGCAAACCTTCTGGTCCAGCTTGATGCCGCAATCGACGCACAAGACCCCCACACCCTGACCGCCCTGCGCCGCGATCTGCACAAGGCGCTGGACGAGTTTGAGGCGCATTATGTCACCTGACACCCCCGAACCCGAAGCCGTATGGCCGTGGTCCACGCTTGGCCTGCCCAAAATGCCGCCCGACGCCCGCGACATCCGCCGCGCCTATGCGACCGCGCTGAAACAAATCGACCAAGCCCGCGACCCGGAAGCCTTCACCACCCTGCGCCACGCCTACGACGACGCCCTGTCGATCCGCGAGGGCCGCAGCGCCCAGAACGCCCATCGTCGCGCCCGCAAGGCCGCCGCCGCGCAACCAAGCCCCGCCGAAGGTGATCTGGTGGCCGAAAAGCCGCCCACCCCACCGCCGCCCACCCCCGAACAACTCGCCCAGATCGCCAAAGACACCGCCATGCGCGACATGGTGGCCTTGGTCAGCAATGGTAACCTGTTCGCCCCCGCCTCGGTGCGCATCCTGCAAGCGCTGGACAATCCGCTCAGCCATGCGCCCGAAGCCCAACGCCCTTTGCGCCACGCCTGCGCCCAAGTGCTGCGCGACATGCTGCGCGACAGTGAGGATGGCATCCCCACCCTGTCGCCGCAGATTACCCCCGAATGCATGTTGGCGCTGGACGCCCGCTTTGGCTGGCTGAACGATTACATCGCCTTCCGGCAGGATTTCGGCCATCACACCACCCTGCAACACGAACTCGCCAGCCGCGCCTATGGCAACATTCAGCTCGCGGCGCGCCCTGTCTCTACCGAGCCTGCAAAGACCGGGATCGACGCACGCGTGCTCGTCTTCGGCGGGATCATTCTGTTGAAAGTCATCGTCATCGCCACAACCAATTCCGATGCGATGACCGGAGATGACATGCTTGGCCTAGCAGGTTTCGCCGCCGTCGTCTTCGCCCTGTACTGGATTTACAAAAGACTTTGCCGCAGGTTCCTGCCGGTTTTCGCGGCAATCGTGACCGCTTGGCTTGCCGCAATCGTGCCACTTCTGCTTTATCCGCCAGATTTTGCGACCCCCGGCGTCAAGGATTACAGCTTGGCTTGGCTCTGGCTTGGCGTAACCAATATCGCCTTGTTCATCACCTGCTTCAAACCCGCCTCGCGGTGGCTGGTCCGCCGCTTTCGCGCCCGCACCAACAGCCGATAACCCATTCAGAAAATTTGCGCGGACGGCCTGTAAGCCGGATTTTGTCCCGGGGCTTACGCCCCTTGGATGACCATTCCTCTGCCACCCGTGTTACCACGGGCAGTCAAGCTGCCAACCCGGGCCTCTGGGCTGAAGGTCCCTGTGGTGGTCTCCGCTATCGCCGCCAGCTTGCGCCGGCTTCAGTCGCGGACCTTACCACGCGAGGCCCCTATTCGGCATTGCTCCGGGTGGGGCTTGCCATACCGTCCTTGTTGCCAAGTCCGTGGTGGGCTCTTACCCCACCGTTTCACCATCGCCGCAGATCCGTCCGAGCGAACCCGAACACCACGGCAGTCTTTTCTCTGTGGCGCTTTCCCTGAGGTTGCCCTCGCCGGGCGTTACCCGGCACCCTTTCTTCATGGAGTCCGGACTTTCCTCGAGACTTGCGCCCCGCGGTCATCCAGCCATCCGCGCGAGGTGGCACTTATGCCTGTGCAGGCGTGGCGTCAACCGCGAAGCGTGCCGCCAGATCGCAGGCAAGCCCCGCATCCACCGCATCCACCGCCCCGCGCGCCCAAGGGCGAAAGCGCAGCCGGAACGCCGCCAGCAGATCGGCCTCTGGCGCATCGGGGTAGCCAAACCGCCGCAAGGCAGGCCAAAACGCGGCCACATCCGCCCGCGCCGCCTCTGGCCACACCGACAAGCCTGCCAGCGCCAGCCGCCGCCAATCAAACCGCGCGCCGGGGTCGCCCTTACGGCTGGGGGCCATATCCGAATGCCCGATCACCCGATGCGCGGGGATCGCCCAGCGCGCCATGATCCCGGACAACACCCCCTCCAAAGCCGCCATCTGCGGTTCCGCAAACGGCTGCCGCCCGGTATTCGCCAGCTCAATCCCGATGGAATGCGAGTTTACATCGGTGACCCCCGCCCATTCCCCCGCCCCCGCATGCCAAGCCCGCATCGCCTCTGGCACCAGCGCCTCGGCCACACCCGCCTCCGAGATCAGCCAATGACACGACACCTCAAACGCCGGATCGCACAACCGCGCCCGCGCCTCGGCACAGGTCGCCATGGCGGTGTAGTGGATCACGATGATGGATGGCAAAACGCCGCCCCGCCGGTCACCAAAGTTTGGCGAGGGCCAGGGCGGCGCTGTATCGCTCAGGCTCAATTCTGAACAGCGGCCCGGAACGGCGTCGGGTCCCAGGCGCAGGCATAGCCGTCGCCATCCGGATCAAGGCCCTTGCGGTCACGATCCGGCCCGCCCGCCGCCAAAAACGCCTCTTGCGCCAGGTCGGGCGAGGGGAATTTCGCACAAGCCGCGTTATAGCTGTTCAACCGCAAGCCGCCACGCTTATACATCTGCGTGCCCTTGGGATGGTTGGTCGAAATCGCGAATTGCACGATATTGGGCGCATCACCGCCCACGCGCTGCGGCAACGCCGTCGGCTGATCGACCTGATATTGCGCGCGGTTGCGCTCGATCCGGGCCTTGTCGCTTTCGATGGTTTCGCGCTGGGTCACCGCCTGAAAGTCCTGCTCGTCCGACACCGTGCCGACATTGGCCGACGATCCCGGCACATTCGCCATCTCTGATGTGGTTTCAGCGATCCCTACGGGCGCATTGCCGCGCGGACGCTCGCCGCTGCTGGTCGCCCCACCAATCACCGCACCCTGCTGCGGCTGGGCATAGGGCGAGGCCGCCGCCTGCGCGCTCAGCGGCTGATTGGTCGGCGTCAGCGCGGTATCGGTGTTCTTGCCCTCGGCCTTGTCAATCGCAGCCAGCGCGCCGCCGGGCGTGAAGCCTGTCGCCGGGTCCGGCACGGGATAGGTCGGCGGCTTGACCTGATAGGTGTCATAATCCTGAAACCCGACGCCCGCGCCCGAATCAGGCACGGCTGTTCCACAAGCTGCCAACCCAAAAGCCGCCAAAATCACCAAACTACGCATCGTCTCTGCCCCGGCCGTTTCTTCTGATCTTTGCGCTTACCACCATTTTTCGGGCTTGGCCACAAAGCCCGCAGCACGCTCCAAAACATAAGCGTGATTGAGCAATCCTGCCTCATCCCAAGGCCGCCCCAGCAGTTGCAGCCCCATCGGCAGCCCTTTGCTGTCCAGCCCCATCGGCACCGCCACCCCCGGCAATCCGGCAAGGTTTGCGGTCACGGTGAACACGTCGTTCAGATAAACCTCAACCGGCGAGGCCTTGTCCATCTCACCCAAACCGAAAGCCGAGGTCGGGGTGATCGGCGCCAAGATCGCATCAATCCCCGCCGCAAACGCCTGCTCGAAATCGCGCTTGATCAGGGCGCGAACCTTGCGGGCGCGGTTGTAATAGGCGTCATAAAAGCCCGCCGACAAAACGTAGGTGCCAACCATGATGCGGCGCTGGGTTTCCGGGCCAAAGCCCTCGGCCCGCGTTTTCTCATACATCTCGGTGATGCCATCGCCCGCAGCCAAAGCCGCCCGGTGGCCATAGCGCACCCCATCATAGCGCGCGAGGTTGCTGGAAGCCTCGGCAGGTGCGATCACATAATACGCAGGCAGCGCATATTTGGCATGCGGCAACGAGATATCGACAATCTCGGCCCCCGCATCGCGCAGCATCTCACGCCCACGCGCCCACAACGCATCAATCTCTGCCGGAATACCGTCGATGCGATACTCGCGCGGAATGCCGATCTTCTTGCCGCGAATATCGCCGGTCAAAGCCGCCTCAAAATCCGGCACCGCCAGATCGGCGCTGGTGCTGTCCTTGGCATCATGCCCGGCCATCGCGCCCAGCATGATCGCAAGGTCGCGCACCGATTTGCCCATCGGCCCCGCCTGATCCAGACTGGACGCATAGGCAATGATGCCCCAGCGGCTGACCCGACCATAGGTCGGCTTGATCCCCGTCGTGCCCGTAAACGCCGCAGGCTGGCGGATCGAGCCGCCGGTATCCGTGCCCGTCGCCCCCAGACACAAATCCGCCGCCACCGCCGCCGCCGACCCGCCCGAAGACCCGCCGGGTGTGCGCAGCACGTCATCGACCTTCCACGGGTTCACCGCAGGCCCGTAACAGCTGCTTTCGGTGGCCGAGCCCATGGCGAACTCGTCCATGTTCAGCTTGCCCAGCATCACCGCACCGGCGTCAAACAGCTTGGCGGTGACAGTCGATTCATACTGCGGCACAAACCCCTTCAGGATGTTCGACGCCGCTTGCGACGCCACGCCCTTGGTGCAGAACACATCCTTGATCCCCAGCGGAATCCCGCACAAATCCGGCGCATCGCCGCCCGCAATCCGCAGATCCGCCGCCCGCGCCTGATCCAGCGCCAACTCCGGCGTCTTATGCACAAAGGCGTTCAAGCCATCGCCCGCATCCATCGCCGTCAGACACGCCATCGTCAGATCAACAGCCGAGATTTCACCCTTGCGCAACGCATCCCGCGCCGCTGCAATGGTCCAGGTGTTCGCGCTTCCAGTCATGCTCATTCCACCACCTTCGGCACTGCAAAAAACCCTTCCCGCGCATCCGGCGCATTGGCCAGAACCGCCGCCTGCTGGTTGCCATCCGTCACCACATCCGCCCTGCGCGCCAGCCGCATCGGCGTCACCGAAACCATCGGCTCGATGCCCGTGACATCCACCTCGTTCAACTGCTCCATGAACCCCAGAATGCCTGACAACTGCTCTGCCAGCTTTGGCAAAGCCGCTTCCTCCACCCGAATACGCGCAAGCTTGGCCACCTTGCGCGCGGTGTCGATGTCGATGGACATGGGGTCTCTCCGCAAATTGATTGCGCGACGTTTACCCGCCAAGATCAAATGCCGCAAGTAGCGCGCGCCAATCCCACCCGCCACGGAATTCGCGCGAATTCCGTCCACGATTTCCGCGCGGAAATCGCTTTGCGCCACCATAAAGCGACTCTCCTACAAAATCACCGATTTCGCCGCCAGATCGCCGCCACGCCACAGATACAGCGCCGCAAGCGCCTGATCCTTGGTCTGCATCGCATGTGGCATCCAGCTTGGGTGATGGATCGCTTGGCCCACCTGCACCTTGGCGAAATCCGCATCCGCCTTTTGCCACGCAGCCACCCCGGCAATCGGCAGATAGACTTCCTCTGCCGCATGGGCGTGGGGCGGATAGGTCACTCCCGGCGCCAACAGCAAAACCCCACAGGCGATGCGCGCGCTTGGCACCGGGCCACGCAAGCCGATGAACTCGCTCCACCCATAGCCGCGCAGAAAATCCGCGCCAAAATCGCCCGCGCCATAGGTCTGCTGCCATGCCAGACGGCCCGCCAGACGTTGCACCTCGGCCAGCACCGCTTGCGTCGTCGCAGCACTATGCAAGCCCGCAACCCATTCGCAAACCGGCAGCGTCGCGGGCGTCACCACCCGCCGCGCGTCCGCCTCTGGCCAATCCGCCAGAAACGCCGCCGCCTCGGGCACCGTGGCAAACGCTTGCCGCACCGCCTTCAGTAAAGCCTCCATCCCGCCACACCCCCAGATACCCCGCGCCGCTGTGATGCGGCCACTCCGCGCGCTGTTTACCACGCCTTAACCATACACCCCACCCCCCCGAAATTCCCCCATGAAAACAATGGTCCCGAGTTGGGACCATCCCAAACACCCCCTTCCCCTCCCCGCAATCCCCGCCTAAACTCGCCCAAACCCCAGCCAAAGGATCGCACAATGCCCCCCATGATCGGCGTAATCGGCGGCTCTGGCGTCTATCAGATTGAGGGGCTTGAGGGGGCATCCTGGGTCAAGGTGCACACCCCATGGGGCAAACCATCGGACGAAATCCTCGTCGGTCGCCTGAACGGCACCCCGATGGCCTTTCTGCCCCGCCACGGGCGCGGCCATGTCCACACGCCCACCTCCGTCCCATACCGCGCCAATATCGACGCGCTGAAACGGCTGGGCTGCACCGATGTCGTCGCGGTGTCAGCGGTGGGAAGCCTGCGCCCCGACTACGCGCCGGGCGATTTCGTGCTGGTCGATCAATACATCGACCGCACCTTTGCGCGTGAGAAATCCTTCTTCGGCCCCGGCTGTGTCGGCCATGTCAGCATCGCCCACCCCACCTGCCCGCGCCTTGGGGCCGCCTGCCTGCAAGCCGCCACCCAAGCAGGCATCAAAACCCACGCCTCTGCCACCTATCTGGCGATGGAAGGCCCGCAGTTTTCCACCCTCGCCGAGTCGCGCCTCTACCGCAGTTGGGGCGCCGATGTGATCGGCATGACCGGGATGCCCGAGGCCAAACTCGCCCGCGAGGCCGAGTTGTGCTATGCCTCGCTTGCGATGATCACCGATTTCGATTGCTGGCACGAAGGCCATGGCGCGGTCGATGTGGCGCAGGTGATCCAGACCCTGACCGCCAACGCAAGCGCCGCCCGCAATCTGGTCGCCAACCTGCCCGCCCTGCTGCCCGATCATCCCACCTGCCCACACGGCTGCGACCACGCCCTGACCTATGCGCTGATGACCGCACCGGACAAACGCGACCCCGATCTGCTGGCGAAACTCGATGCCGTCGCAGGGCGCGTGCTGCAATGCCAAAGCCACCCATGAAAGTGCTGTTGCTGGGCGCCGATGGCTTCATCGGTCGCCACGCAGCCTTTCATCTGCGCGCCCAAGGCGTGCATGTCGTAGCCCAAGCCCGCAACCCCGCGCGCCTGAAACGCATGGGCTTTGCCACCCTGCAAGCCGACCTTGCCAACCGCGCCACCCATGCGCCTGCGTTCTGGGCACCGCATCTCGATGCGCAAACCCATATCCTGAACGCCGCAGGCCTGCTGACGGGCACCGCCGCGGCGTTCGAGGCCGTGCATGTGCTGGCCCCCACCGCCGCCTACGCCGCCCGCCACCCCGGCACTCAGGCCCTGCTGATCTCGGCTGTCGGCATCGAAGCAGATACCCCCTTCGCCCAGTGGCGGCGCGCAGGCGAGGCTGCCGCCCGCGCCAGCGAAGCCATCATCCTGCGCGCGGGGCTGGTGCTGGCCGATACCTCCTACGGTGGCTCGTCGCTGATCCGGGCGCTTGCCGCCCTGCCCTTTGTCACCCCGGTGATCGGCACGGGCGAGCAAGCCTTCAACCCGATCCACGCAAGCGATCTTGCTGCCGTGGCATTTGAGTGCTTGCAAAACCCCGCCCCCGGCACCTATGACATCGGTGGTTCGCAAACCGTCAGCCAAACCGGCCTGCTGCGCGCCACGCAAAGCTGGCTTGGCCTGCCGCAACGGCCCCTGCTGCGCATCCCGCTGCCCCTCGCCCGCCGCTTCGGTCAGATCGGCGACGCGCTGCGGCTTGGCCCGATCTCGGCTACCGCTGTCGCGCAACTGCACCAAGGCGTGCTGGCCGATGCCACGCCACTGCTGCAAACCCTGCGCCACAAGCCCCGCCCCTTCATCCAGTTCCTGCAAGCCCGCCCCGCAGGCACGCAAGACCTGTGGCAAGCCCGGCTCTACCTGCTGAAGCCGCTGATCCGGCTGACGCTCGCGGCGCTCTGGCTGGCCTCGGCAGCGCTTGGCCTGCTCACACCCTCGGCGAGCTATCTGCCACAAATCGACCTGCCCGCATCCCTCGCCGTGATCCTCGCCAAGGGCGGAGGCCTTGCTGACGCCGCCCTCGGCCTTGCCCTGCTGCGCGACTGGCGGCCCAAAACCACCGCGATCCTGCAACTGCTGCTGGTGTCGAGCTATACCTTGGGCCTGACAATCATCGCCCCGGCCCTGTGGCTTGACCCCTTCGGCAGCCTGCTGAAAAACCTGCCCGTGCTGGCCTTGATCCTGGCCCATCTGGCGCTGGCCGAGGAGCGGTGATGGACCCCTATCTCACCGCCCGTTGGCTGCATATCCTGTCGTCAACCGTGCTGTTCGGCACCGGCATCGGCACCGCGTTTCAGATGGTCTGGGCGATGCACACGGGCCGGGTGGAAACCATCCATTCCGTTGCCTCAGGCGTGGTGATCGCCGACTGGGTCTTCACCACCCCCGCCGGCGTGATCCAGCCGCTGACCGGCCTGTGGCTGATCCATTTGGCAGGCTATAGCCTGACCGAGCCGTGGCTGCTGGCCACCTACGCGCTGTATGTCACCGCATTCCTGTGCTGGGCCCCGGTCGTGCATCTGCAAATCCGCATCCGCGATCTGGCAGGCCAAGCCTTGGCCGCAGGCACGCCGCTGCCCGACCTCGCGCAAAGCTATTTCCGCATCTGGTGCGCCTTGGGCGTCCCCGCCTTTACCGCTCTTGTCGCGGTATTCTGGCTGATGGTAAACAGACCCGACTTCTAGGGGGATACCGATGAAAACCGTCAAAGACTACATCCGCACCATCGTCGATTTCCCGCACGAAGGTATCCTGTTCCGCGATGTCACCACCCTGTTCGCCGATCCGCGCGGCTTTCGGATGTGCGTTGACCAGTTGCTCGCCCCCTATGCCGGGATGCGGATTGACAAGGTGGTGGGGCTGGAAGCCCGCGGCTTTATCCTTGGCGGTGCCGTCGCCCATCAGCTGTCCACCGGCTTCGTGCCGATCCGCAAAAAGGGCAAGCTGCCCGGCCAGACGATTGCCCAAGCCTACACGCTGGAGTATGGCGAGGCCGTGGTCGAGGTGCACGACGATGCCATGCAGGCGGGCGAAAAGGTGTTGCTGGTCGATGATCTGCTGGCCACCGGCGGCACTGCCGAGGCTGGCATCAAACTGATCGAGCGCCTTGGCGCGCAAGTGATCGGCTGCGCCTTTGTCGTCGATCTGCCCGATCTGGGCGGCCGCAAAAAGCTGGAAAGCATGGGCATGGAGGTCCACGCCCTCTGCGCGTTTGAAGGGCTTTAGGGCGGGTTTCCCAGTAACCGCGCCGCCCCGGACTTGATCCGGGGCCTCGTGGCCGATGCAGAGAGGCCCCGGATCAAGTCCGGGGCGGCGTGGGATAGATGGACCGGATACCGCCCGCACAGGCAAACACCCCGCCCGGCATCAAGGCACTTTAGCGCCGCCTGCCTTCCAACACTCTGGCAGGTGCCATCGCACCTGCCAGGCGCAACGTCGAAGCGCACCCCCCCCGGTGGCCAAAGCCACCGGGCAGCGCCCGCCCCGCCCTCGGCGGGCGCTTCTCGCCCGCCGGGTCAGGCGCTGCCCTCTGTCAGCTAAGCGGAAGCGGGTTTCGGGGCGGCCATCCACATGGCCGGGGCCAATCCTCCACTGGAGGATTGGCTTTTCCCGACCAATGTGAAACTTGCAATCGCCCCTACATCACCCTTAACCGCTTGTTTACCGAATCATCCTACACCGGAACCCCTAAGGCTTACCCAGCCTTAGGGTGACGCTGCTTGCAACACGTGACCCACCCAACCCCAGCGCCCTGTCGGTTTACCGGCAGGGCGTTTCTTCACGATGAACTGGCAAACCCAGCCCCGGGCCACCCGGTGTCTGCGGTGTCAAAGATCGGCGCGAACCCGCCCCAGACCATGCGCTGCGCGTCAAATGGCATCTCGGGCATCGCACTCCAGCGCGGGTCCGTCTGCATCCGGTCTGATGCCGCAGCACAAGTCTCTTGATCGGGCCATTCGATCCACGCAAACACCACCGCTTCATCTCCCGTCGCCTGCACGGCCCGTTTGAAATCGGTGATCTTGCCGTCGGGCAGCGTCTCGCTCCAGGTCTCCACCACCCGCAACGCGCCGTATTCCTTGAAGATCGGGGCCGATGCACGGGCCGAGTCGATGTAGGCCTGCTTTTTCGCCTTCGGCACCGCGATCAGAAATCCTTGAATATAGCCCATGACGGACCCTCCTGTTTCTGAATCATACCCCAAAAACCGCCGGGCCGAAAATCCGTTCCCTAGTCGCGCAACACCGCACCGGGGTTCATGATGCCCACAGGGTCCAGCGCCGCCTTGACCCTGCGCATCGCCGCAATCTTGCCGGGGTCGCCGTATTTCTCCAGATCATCCACCTTCAACCGCCCCAGACCATGCTCGGCGGACATCGACCCGTCCAGTTCCGCCACCAGATCGTGCACGCAGGCCTTCACCGCATCGCGTTGATGGTCGTAGTCTTTCCGGCTGCGCCCCTTTGCCGGAAACACATTGTAATGCAGATTGCCGTCGCCCAGATGGCCAAAGCAATTCACCCGGAAATCGCCCATCGCCGCCAGCCTTGGCCCCGCCTTGGCGATGAACGCGGCCACTGCACCCAGCGGCACCGAGATGTCGTGGCTGCTGACCGCACCGATCATCCGGTTGGCCTCGGGGATCGCCTCGCGGATGCGCCACAACCCCGCCCGCTGGCTTTCCGAGGCCGCAATCACCCCATCCGACACCAGACCCGCCGCCAATCCAGCTTCAAACAACCCGCCCAGATGATCCTCGGCCAGCCCAAAGCCCGCAGGCAGGCCGATCTCGATCAGCACCATCCAGTCCGGCATCCCAATCGGCGATGTCACCTCGGGGATTTTCTCGGCCAGAAATTCCAGCCCCATCCGGCCAATCAACTCAAACGCTGACACCATCCCCGACAGCCGATCCTGCGCCAGCGACAACAGCTTCAGCGCCGCCGCCGGGCTTTCCACCGCCATCAACGCCGTGCCCACCACGCCGGGCTGCGGATAAAGCCGCAGGCTGGCGGCGGTGATCACCCCCAAAGTGCCCTCGGCCCCGATCAACAGATGCCGCAGATCATAGCCGGTGTTGTCTTTGCGCAGCCGCTTCAAGCCATTGAAAACGCTGCCATCCGGCAAAACCGCCTCGATCCCCAAGCACAGATCGCGGGTGTTGCCATAGCGCAGCACGTTCAACCCCCCGGCATTGGTTGAAAGGTTGCCGCCAATCCGGCAGGTGCCCTCCGACGCCAGCGCCAAGGGAAACACCCGCCCCACATCATTGGCATGGCGCTGGACATCGGCCAGGATCATCCCGGCCTCCACCACCAGCACATTCTCATCCGGATACACCCCGCGCAGCGCCGCCATCCGCTCGAGGGAGATCACCACCGGCGCCGGGCCATCCGCCACCAACTGCCCGCCAACCAGCCCGGTGCCGCCCCCCCACGGCACCAGCCCCACGCGCGCCGCAGCACAAGCCCGCACCACTGTTGCCACCTCGTCCACCGAGCGCGGCAGCGCCACCGTGCCCGCGATGCCCTGCCAGCGCCCGCGCGGCTCTTCCAGATACCGCGGTTCGGGTGCATGCAGCGCGCCTTCGGGCAACAGCGCGCGCAGATGATCGACAAAAGCCGGATCGGCAGGGTTCAGCATGGTCAGTCTCACTTATAGTCCATCGTTCAGCACGCCCGGTCAGATCGGAATCGTGCGCGCCAAAGCCGCAATCGCCATCGCGGAGGTGTAGTTGCGCGCAGTTTTCACCATTTTCAGACCGCTTTCCAGCTTGGCCGCCAAAACCGAGCGACCAATACCATTCGGGGCTAGCAGATAAACCGCCTTGTCAGAAAACAAGATCTGCTCTCCCTGCGCTGCATGGGCCGCAAACGCCTGCGCGCTGATCGAGGCCGGGCTTTCCAGAAACCAGATATGCACCAAAGCGCCATTAGCCTCGCCCTGCTTCTGAAACGGGTTTGCCGCCAAAATTGCATCGTAGTCGGCCAAAGGCATCACGAACATCGGTGGGGCAAAACCGAACCGCTCTTTCATCGCCGTTGAAATCTTCTCCTCAACGCCCGTCACACCCGGATCAAGATACACCGCGTTGCCGCTTTGCAGATGGGTGTGTATGTGCTGAAGCCCTTGTTCCAGCAGCATTTGCCGGAATTCCGGCATCGGCAAACGGTTGGCACCGGCCACATTCACGCCGCGCAGCAGCAGGACTTTGATTTCGCTCATGGGGTTCTCCCGGCAAGACCCCACCCGCTCCGGCGTAGGGCTACCGCTGAAACCAGTGGCTTATCCTACGTCCGTGCGACCACGTCGGTCGTTCCGTAAGTTGGCGTATAACACATGGTTCCGCCAGCGCCCGTTGATTTGCAAATAAGATTGCGCCACGCCTTCGTATTTGAAGCCCGATTTCTCCAGCACCCCGCGCGAGGCCACGTTTTCCGGCAAACAGGCGCTTTCAATGCGGGAAAGGTCCAACTGCGCGAAGGAAAAATGCACCATCGCCTGCACCGCTTCCTTCATAAACCCTTGCCGGGCAAAATCCGCGCCGATCCAATAGCCCATCGTGCCCGCCTGCACCGGGCCACGCCGGATGTTGTCCAGCGTCACCGCGCCCAACAACTGCTGATCGGCACGCCGAAACATCAGCATCGGCAGCGCCGTGCCCGCAGCCTCGGCCCGCCCGGCCCAATAGACCCGGTTGGTGAACGCCTTGCGCGACAGATGATCATGCGCCCAAACCGGCTCCCATGGCCGCAGATGTTCAATCGAGGCCTCGCGCAAGCCCGACCACGCCCGGTAATCACCATGGGTGGGCAGGCGCAATGTCATGCGCTCGGTTTCAACGACGGGCCTGCGGCGAAACGACAGCATTATGCCGCCAGACGCTTGCGGATATCCTCCAGCGAGGGGGCAGCCTCCACCGGGCCATAGAGCGCCAGCGCCGAATCCGCCGCCGCCAATTCGCCCGCATAGCGCCGCACATCGGCCACCGACACCGCATCAATCCGCGCCACGGCCTCATCAACCCCCGGCACCCGATCATAAATCGCCAGCAGCCGCGCGATGCGTTCAGCCCGAGACGACGGGCTTTCCAGCCCCATCAGCATCCCCGCCTTGATCTGCGTGCGCGCCCGCGCCACCTCGGCCTCGGACATATCATCGGCTGCGCGCTTCAACTCATCCATGGTGATCTGGGTCAACTCGCCGATTTCTTCCGCCGAAGTGCCCGCATAAAGCGTAATCTGCCCGGCATCCTCATACGCCCCCGACTGCGCGAAGATCGAATAGCACAGGCCCCGTTCTTCCCGCACCTTCTGGAACAGCCGAGACGACATGCCCCCGCCCATCGTCATCGCATAGACCTGCGCCGTATAGACATCCGGGTGCCGATAGCCGGGTGCGTCAAACGCCATGGCGAAATGCACCTGCTCCAGATCCTTCACCTCACGCCGCTCTGATCCCTTGAACACCGCCGCCTGAAAGCTGGTCGCAGGCTTGGCCTTCATGCTGCCAAACATCGCCTCGGCCTGTTTCACAATTGCATCGTGATCCACAGCGCCCGCCGCCGCCAAGATCATCTGGCCGGGGCCGTAATGTTCGGCCACAAAGCCCTGCAAATCCTTCCGGGTGAACGAAGAAACCCGCTCCTCCGGCCCCAGAATCGTGCGCCCAAACGCCTGATCCGGGTAGCTTGCCTCTTGCAGCCAATCAAACACGATATCATCCGGCGTATCCAAAGCCTGCCCGATTTCCTGCAAGATCACATGGCGCTCAACCTCGATTTCCTTTTTGTCAAAGGACGGGTTCAGCACAATATCGCCAATGACATCCAGCGCGAGGCCCACATCCGCCTGCAACACCCGCGCGTAATAGGCCGTCATCTCGCGCGAGGTATAAGCGTTGATATAGCCGCCAACATCCTCAATTTCCTCGGCAATCTGCAAACTGGTGCGCCGCTTGGTGCCCTTGAAGGCCATATGCTCCAGAAAATGCGCGATGCCGTTCTGCGCCGGCGTCTCATGCCGCCCGCCCGCCATCACCCAGATCCCGGCGCTGGCAGACAGCAGCCCCGGCATGTGTTCGGTGACAATGCGAAAGCCGTTCGGCAAGGTGGTCAGGCGCAGACCGGCAGATGCGTGGCTCAACGGGCAATCCTTTCGCGGATCAGCGCCTGCAAAGCGCCCAGATCATTCGGCACACGGGTGACACGTTCCGGGCGGTCAAACAAGTCCGCCATGCGCGGCGGAAGCTGAGGCCGCACCCCCATCGCCTTCTCGACTGCATCGGGGAACTTTGCCGGATGCGCCGTGGCCAGCGTGATCATCGGCTCTGCGCCCAAATGCTCCTCGGCGACCTTGACCCCTACCGCCGAATGAGGGCACAAAACTTCACCCGTTTCGGCAAAGGCGCGGGTGATCGTCGCCAAGGTTTCACCTTCCGAACACCGCCCCGAGGCAAAAGTCTCGCGCAGCATCGCCATCGCCCCTTGGGAGATATGGAACCCGCCCGCCTTCAACTCATCCATCAAAGCCGAAATCGACGCCCCATCGCGCCCATAGGCATCAAACAACGCCCGTTCAAAGTTGGAACTGACCTGAATATCCATCGACGGGCTGATCGAGGCCTTCACCCCGTTCTGCACATAATCGCCCGACTTCATCGCCCGGTCGAGAATGTCATTCTGGTTGGTCGCAATCACCAGTTTCTCAATCGGCAAGCCCATCTTGCGCGCGATGTAGCCTGCGAAAATGTCACCGAAATTGCCCGTCGGCACGGTGAAACTCACCGACCGCTCCGGCGCGCCCAACGCCACCGCGGCGTAGAAGTAATACACCACCTGCGCCAAAACCCGCGCCCAGTTGATGCTGTTCACGCCCGCAAGCCGCACGCCATCACGGAAGCCGAAATCGTTGAACATATCCTTCACCCGGGCTTGGCAATCGTCAAAATCACCATCCATCGCAAGAGCATAGACATTCGCCTCGGACGGCGTGGTCATCTGCCGACGCTGCACATCCGACACCCGCCCATGCGGATAGAGGATGAACAGATCCACATTCGCCAGCCCCCGAAACGCCTCCATCGCCGCCGACCCGGTATCGCCCGAAGTCGCGCCGACAATGGTAATCCGCTCACCGGTTTTCGACAAAGCCGCCTGCATCATCTGCCCGATCAACTGCATGGCGAAGTCTTTGAACGCCAGCGTCGGGCCGTGGAACAACTCCAGCAGGAAATGGTTCGGCCCCAGTTGCACCATCGGTGCCCGCGCCGCATGGCCAAATCCGGCATAGGCCTTGGCAATCAGCCCCTTGAACTCATCATCCGTAAAAGTGGACCCCAGATACGGCCGCATCACCCGAAACGCGATGTCCTCATAGGGCAGCCCTGCCATCGCGGCGATCTCGGCCTTCGACAATGCGGGCACAACTTCCGGCACATAAAGCCCGCCATCGCGTGCCAGCCCCGTCATCATCGCTTCGCCGAAACTCAAAACCGGAGCCTGCCCCCGCGTCGAGATATACCGCATCCGTTCCCCCTTAATCTTGCCGCCTGATACGCCAGACCAGCCCCGCTGTCATCACCGCCCACACGAAAGCCAACGAAAACCACGTGATGGCATAGCCCCAATGGTCATTGGGGATAGACGAAGTATCCACCGGCATCGCCTCTATCCCGTCACCGGTTGGCAAACGCGCGACAATAAATGTCGGCTCTGTGTGTAAAACTGCCGCCATCGCCTCGGCATCACGGCCAAACCACATGCCGGTCTTGGGGTCTGGTGGCGGCGTATATTGGTTGGTGTCACGCGGCCACATCAGGTTGCCCTGCACCGTAAGGTCAGTCACATGCAGCTTCTTGTGTTTTTCCTCATCCGGCAAAAACCCGCGATCGACCAGCAAGCGCCGCCCATCCGCCATTTGCAGAACCGAGATCACCTGCACCCCGGCGCCCACCATCGGCTGGCCGGACAGCACATACAGCGTCTCGCCCATAAAGCGCCCCGCCGCAATCACCGGGCGATACCGGTCGCGCGCGGGGTCCAGCACCGCTGGCACCACCACCGCAGGCTCGGAAATCCCCGCCGTCATCTCATCCAGTTGCGCGCGCTTTTCATACATGCGCTGCACTTGCCAGATGCCAAGGCTGCACAGAAAACCCACGCCAGCCAAACCCAGCAGCAGCGCAGACATCAAACGGAATTTCATCAGCCAACCTTGAAAAAGCTGCGCGGGCCACCGGGGCCCGCGCGCTGTCTTTGATGGTTATGCGCTGCCCCAGATATAGACGGCAGCGAACAGGAACAACCAGACCACATCGACGAAGTGCCAGTACCAGGCCGCAGCCTCAAAGCCTACATGCTGTTCCGGGGTGAAGTGGCCCTTGTAGGTGCGGATCAGGCAGATCGTCAGGAAGATCGTGCCGATGATCACGTGGAAACCATGGAACCCGGTCGCCATGAAGAACGACGCGCCATAGATGTTGCCGGCAAAACCAAACGCTGCGTGGCTGTATTCATAGGCCTGGAAAAACGTGAACAGCATGCCCAGCAGCACCGCCAGGATCAAGCCCTGCTTCATCGCCGAACGGTTGTTGTTCTCATGCACCAGCGCATGGTGCGCCCAAGTCGCGGCACAGCCCGAACACAAAAGGATCAGCGTGTTGATCAGCGGCAGGTGCCACGGGTCGAACAGCACGATGCCTTCCGGCGGCCACACACCATCTTTCAGCGGCGACATCGGCCCCATCGGATACATCGCGTGCTTGAAGAAGGTCCAGAACCACGCCGAGAAGAACATCACTTCCGACATGATAAACAGGATGAAGCCATAGCGCAGACCGATCCGCACCACCGGGGTGTGATCGCCGGTCTGGCCCTCATGCACAACTTCGGACCACCACGCATACATGACGTAAAGCACCAAGGCCAAGCCGATCAGCCCCATCCACGGCCCCGAGCCGTGCATCCAAAGGACAGCGCCAAACAGCATGATGAACGCGCCAAGCGCACCGGCAAGCGGCCAGATCGACGGCGGCAGAATATGGTAATCGTGGTTCTTGGCGTGGGCCATGTTTGGGTTCCCTCGGGTTTTCTTGGTCTTATTGTATAAGCTTGGCGGGCGTCTCGGCAAGAGCGGGTGCAACCGTATTGGCCGCCTGCTTTTCCGGAATATCCGCGACGTGGAAGGTGTAGGACAGCGTGATTTCCTTGATCAGGCTGGCTTCGGGGTCTTTCACAATCGACGGATCGACGTAAAAGCTGACCGGCATTTGCACACGCTCGCCGGGTTGCAAAACCTGTTCGGTAAAGCAGAAACACTCAATCTTGGTGAAATAACCGCCCGACTGATCTGGCGTCACATTATAGCTGGCCTGCCCGCCCACCGGCTTGTCGGTCGGGTTATAGGCCTCAAAGAACGCAAGGCCGGTCTCACCGATGCGCAACTCCATCGAGGGCTGCATCGCGCGAAACTGCCACGGCATCCCCGCCTCAAGCGAGGCGTCAAAGCGGATTTTCACCGTCTGATCAAGGATTTCGTCCGCGCCCTGCGCGGCCACCGAGGTGGTCCCCGCATAGCCCGTCACCCGGCAGAACCAGTTGTAAAACGGCACAGCCGCAAACGACAGCGACAGCATCACCACCGCCACCCCTGCCAGCAAGACGGCGGTCTTTTTCTTGGGGTTCATCTGCGCGCTCATGGCTGCACCGCCGGGCTTGCGGGTGCCGGTGCCGGTTCTTCCGGCGCGATCGGCACCGTCGATCCCAGCATCCCCGGCGCGTCATTGGCATGGCCCATATCGCCCTGCGTCACCTTCACCACCGTCAGCGCGAACACCAGCGCCACAAAGCTGACCAAAGCCAGCCCCACGCCCAGATTGCGCGAGAAACGCCGGCGGTGAATCTCATGTTCAGGAATTGGAAATGCCATCACCAGCCCCCCAAACCTTGCGCGTGCAGCACAGCCTCAACCAGCAAAGCGCCGAAATGCAGGAACAGATACAGCAGCGAGAACCGGAACACCGCTTTCTCGACCTTATACTTGTCCGCCTCGGCGATCACCTCATCGCGCTTCCAGATCTTGTAGGCACCGCGCAGGAACTCGGCGTTCAAAAGCACTGAAATCGCCAGATACACCGGCCCGCCGATTGATGTGAAGCCAAGGCCAATCGCAAACGGAATAAGCGCCAGCGTGTAGCCCAGCACGTGATTTCGCGTTACCCGCTTGCCATGCGTCACCGTCAGCATCGGCACCCCGGCTTTCGAGTAATCCTCGTTCATAAACAAGGCCAAGGCCCAGAAATGCGGCGGCGTCCACATGAAGATCAGCATGAACATCAGGCAAGCTTCAACCGACAAAGACCCGGTTACCGCCACCCAGCCGATCATCGGCGGGAAAGCACCCGCCGCCCCGCCAATCACGATGTTCTGCGGCGTCGAACGCTTCAGCCACATCGAATAGACCACGGCGTAAAAGAAGATCGTGAACGCAAGCAACCCCGCCGCCAGCAGATTGGTCGCCAGCGCCAGCATCACAACCGAGATGCCAGACAGCGCCACGCCAATCGCCAACGCCTCACCCGGCTGCACCATGCCAGCAGGCACCGGGCGGCCCTTGGTGCGGCGCATCATCGCGTCAATATCGGCATCCCACCACATGTTCAAAGCACCCGACGCGCCCGCGCCCAGTGCGATGAACAAAATCGCGGTAAAGCCCACCACCGGGTGCAAGCCAACCGGGGCCACCAGCAAACCAACCATCGCGGTAAACACCACAAGCGACATCACGCGCGGCTTCAAAAGCTGCACAAAATCGCCGAATCCCGCTTCTTTCGGGCCCTCAAAAGACCGGATATCGGTCATAACGTGTCCTGGCTTTCTGGTATGATAAAGGCCCCCAACCGGTGGAGGCCCTCTTTGCCGTAGCTTGGGGCCTTAGTTCGAGGCAAGCCGCAGATTGCCAGTCGAGGTCGCCTGCGCGATCCACGCATCATAAGCCGCCTGGCTGACAACCTTCACCGTGATCGGCATATAGGCGTGGTCCTTGCCGCACAACGTGGTGCACTGGCCGAAATACACGCCCTCGCGGTCGGCCTTGAACCACAACTGGCCCAGACGCCCCGGCACCGCCGATTGCATCACGCCGAAGGCGGGCATCGCCCAAGCGTGGATCACATCCGCACCCGTCACCTGCATCACCACGGTCTTGCCCACCGGGATCACCACGGCGTTGTCGGTGGCCAGCAGGAAATCTTCTTTCTTGTAGCCGTAGTAGGCCAGTTTCTTGACCGCCACATCGCTCAGCACCTCGGCGGTGGACATCGGCTGATCCTTGCCCCAGCCCGCGGCCTCGTCATCGATCTGGGTTGCGCCGTCGATGCGGAATGCGTCAAACTTCAAGGTATCGTCGCCGACCTTCACATCGGGGTATTCATAAGACCAATACCACTGGTTGCCGGTGGCCTTGATGGTGATATCGGCGACCGGGATCTCTTGCTGCTCATACAGCGCGGGCAGCGAGAACGAGCCGATGAACACCAGAATCAGGATCGGGATGATCGTCCACGCCACTTCCAGCGGCGAGTTATGGGTAAAGGTCGCAGGCGTCGGGTTACGCTTCCGGTTGTAGCGCACAACGATATACAGCAGCAGCACCGTCACAAACGCCACGATCACCGAGATGATGACCAGAATCATATGATCCAGCCACTGCAGGTCGCGCGCGATGTTGGTTGCCGCCGGCTGATGCTCGGTGCCATACGGAACCGGAGCCCCCACGGTTTCCAAAGCCTGCGCCAATGCAAAGCTGGGCTGCATCAGCAGACCAAGGCTGGCGGCCGCAACAGCGTTGAAGGTGGACTTAAGACGCATGTTCATTTCCCGTATCCAAGGGCAGCTTTCACGCTACCTTTTCGACCATACCCACACAGGGGGCAGAATCCCGTTATCTCTGGCTTGTGAAACCATATTAGCCGCTTCCCGACAAGAGTAAGCTGCGGCAAAACCGCGCCACTTGATCAAGATCAAAGCAAAAATCCCACGCTTGCCTTGCGGCAGCCCCAAACAAAGGCCCCGACTTCCGTGACCCTGACGCTGCGTTTGCTGGCTGGTGCAGCCACCCTCTACCTGCTGATCGCCTTGGCGGTCTTTACGCTGCAACGCCGCCTGCAGTATTTCCCCGGCACCACGGGCACCGCGCCGCAACAGGTCGGTCTGCAAGGCGTCACCGTGATCGCGCTGACCGCGTCCGACGGCATTGCCTCGGCTCTGTGGTATGCGCCCGCGCAACCCGGTCAGCCGACACTGCTGTATTTCCAAGGCAACGCAGGCGAACTTTCCGACCGCGCCGACCGCTTTGCGTTCTACCAATCCATCGGGTTCGGCGTCGCATTCCTGTCTTACCGGGGCTACGGCGCCAGCCGCGATGCAATCACCGAACCCGGCCTGATCGCCGATGCCACCGCAGCCTATGATTGGCTTGCAGCCCAAGGCATCCCGCCAAGCCAGATCGCCCTTGTCGGTGAATCGCTTGGCACCGGGGTTGCCGTGCAACTGGCCGCAAAACGCAGCGTCGGGGCTGTGGCACTGGAAGCCCCCTATACCGCCACCGTTGATATTGCTGCACAAATCTACTGGTGGCTTCCGGTGCACCTGCTGATGAAAGACCAATTCCGCTCGATCGACCATATCGCGCAGATCAACGCCCCGCTGCTGATCCAGCACGGCACCGCCGATCAGGTGATCCCCTTCGCCTCGGGCCAACGCCTGTTTGCGGCGGCAAAACAGCCGAAAACCTTCATCCCCCTGCCCGACCAAGGCCACGAGGCGCTGTATCAGCCGCAAACCTGGGCCACCGAGGCCGCCTTTATCATCGACGTGGCTCAGCATTAGGAAGAATCGAGATACGCGCGCCTGCTTTGGGCGGAGACAGGAAACGCCTTGCGTTTCCCCGCCCGCGTGTGCGGTTTCTCGCTGTAAACAGTGCCGCAATAAACCCACTGAGGCCAGCGCCCGACCCGGCGGGCGAGAAGCGCCCGCCATGGGCGGGTCGGGCGCTGGCCGGGCCATGCAGGCCCGGCAAGCCCAGCCGCATCTGCTCCGCATGGCGAAGGCAATGGCCTTCGCCACATAGCGCAAGGTGAATATCACTCCCACCCCAGACCTGACATCGCTGCAAGCTGGCCTTGCGATGGCCCGGCCCGCCACATAAGTTTGCCACAACCGGGCCAGTGTGGCCCCGAAAGGCCCCCATGTCCGATACCGCCGCCGACGCCCCCTTCCGCCCGTTCGACACCTATCTGGATGAGGCCACCGCCCTCGCCACCCTGCGCGCGGCAACCGCCGGTGCCGATGATGGCGAGTTGTTTCTGGAACGCCGCCGCTCTGAAGCCATTGTGCTGGACGATGGCCGCATCAAGACCGCCAGCTACGACGCCTCGGAAGGCTTCGGCCTGCGTGCCGTGCGCGGCGAGGTTGCAGGCTACGCCCATTCCACCGAAATCAGCGAACACGCCCTGAAACGCGCGTCCGAAACCGCCCGCCTTGCGGTGGGCGACGGCGGCGGCACCATGGCCGACGCGCCCAAACGCAGCAATATCAAGCTTTACAGTGACGCCGATCCGATGGCCGACGCCACCTTCGCTGTAAAGATCGACCTGCTGAAAGAGATCGACGCCTATGCCCGCAGCCTTGATCCTCGCGTGGTGCAAGTCTCGGCCACCATCGCCGCTGGCCTGCAAGAGGTTGAAATCCTGCGCCCCGAAGGCCTGCGCTATGCCGACGTGCGCCCGATGGCGCGGATGAATGTCTCAATCATCATCGCAGACAAGGGTCGGCGCGAACAAGGCGGCACGGGGGGCGGGGGCCGCTATGGTCTGGCCAGCCTGATGCAGCCAAGCCATTGGCAACCCTTGCTGAAAGAGGCGCTGCGCATCGCGCTTGTCAACCTTGACGCCGTCCCCGCCCCTGCGGGCATGATGGATGTGGTGCTGGGGCCGGGCTGGCCGGGTATCTTGCTGCACGAAGCCATCGGTCACGGGCTGGAGGGCGACTTCAACCGCAAGAAAACCAGCGCTTTCGCCGGCCTGATGGGCCAGATGATCGCCGCCCCCGGCGTCACCGTGCTCGATGATGGCACCATCCCGAACCGGCGCGGGTCCATCAGCGTCGATGACGAAGGCACGCCCTCGCAGAAAAACACCCTGATCGAGGACGGCCGCCTTGTCGGCTATATGCAAGATCGCCAGAACGCCCGCCTGATGGGCGTGGCCGCCACCGGCAACGGGCGGCGCGAAAGCTATGCGCATATCCCGATGCCGCGGATGACCAACACCTATATGCTGTCGGGCAAGGATGACCCCGCAGGGATCGTCGCCTCGCTGAAAGACGGCATCTATGCTGTGGGCTTCGGCGGCGGCCAGGTCGATATCACCAACGGCAAATTCGTGTTTTCCTGCACCGAAGCCTACCGGGTGCGCAATGGCGTGGTGGGCGAGGCCGTCAAAGGCGCGACGCTGATCGGCGATGGTGCCACCGCCCTGAAACAGATCCGCGCCATCGGCAACGACCTGGCGCTCGACCCCGGCATCGGCAACTGCGGCAAAGCCGGCCAATGGGTGCCGGTCGGTGTCGGCCAACCCACCCTGCTGATCGGCGGTCTGACGGTTGGCGGCTCGCAAACCTGAGGCGGCCTCCAGGCCGATTTTTGGCGCAAAAATCGTGGTGCGGCATGGGCGGTCTGCGGGATGTCGAGGCGGCTCTGCGGCATGGGCTGCAGAAGCCTCCGGCGGGGATATTTATGAACGGATGAAGCAACCTTAGGTTGCTCTATGCACAAAATTCAATTTTCAAACCACACTATGTGGTAGAAATCAGCCAGAATCAGCGCATTGACCACAAGTCTGTCCCCGCGGGGACAAAAAAGCCCCCGCCTTAAACCGGGTTTGGTTTACAAAACCGCGTCCAATCCGCGCTGCAAACGCGCCATCGTCGCGGGCACATCGGCCAGTTTGTCCAAGCCGAACAGCCCCAGACGGAAGGTGCGGAACTCGGCCCCTTCGCCCACCTGCAGCGGCACGCCAGCGGCGATCTGCATCCCCAAGGCGCGGAACTTTGCTCCGGTCTGCACCGCCGGGTCTTCGGTGAAGCTGACCACCACCCCCGGCGCCTGAAACCCGGCCGCTGCGACCGAGGCCACGCCCTTTTCGGCCAAAGCCCCGCGCACAGCCGTGCCCAGGGCCCATTGCGCCGCCTTCGCCTCGGCAAACCCCATCGCGCGGGTTTCCAGCATCGCATCGCGGAAGCCGACAATTGCATCGGTCGGCATGGTGGCATGATAGGCGTGTCCGCCTGCCTCATACGCCGCCATGATGCTGCGCCATTTCTTCAGATCGACCGCGAAACTGTTTGAGGTGGTCTCGGCCAACCGTGCTTCGGCCAGCGCGCTCATCACCACGATGCCCGCGGCGGGCGAGGCCGACCAGCCCTTTTGCGGCGCCGAGATCAGCACATCCACGCCCAGCGCGCCCATATCCACCCAGACGCAGCCGCTGGCGATGCAATCGAGCACCATCAGCGCGCCAACCTCATGCGCCGCCGCGGCCACCTGCGCGATGTAATCATCCGGCAGGATGATCCCGCTTGAGGTTTCGACATGCGGCGCGAACACCGCATCGGGGCGGATCTCGCGGATCTTGGCGCAGACCTCTTCCACCGGGGGCGGCGCAAATGCCGCCTGCGCGCCATTGCCCGAGGCCCGCGCCATCACCACCGTGGTCTGGCTGGCAAAGCCGCCTGCGTCAAAAATCTGGCTCCACCGATAGGAAAACCAGCCGTTGCGCACGATCAGGGCCGAGCCTTGGCCGAACTGCCGCGCCACCGCTTCCATCGCATAGGTGCCGCCGCCCGGCACCAAGGCCACGGCGTGGCCGTTGTAAACCTCGCGCAGCAGCGACGACACATCCCGCATCACGCCCTGAAACTTCGCCGACATGTGGTTCAGCGAGCGGTCGGTGAACACCACCGAGAATTCTTCCAACCCATCGGGATCGACATCAGCATGTGGCAGGTTCATCGCAGCACTCCTTGCAAGGCTTTGCCGCCAATCTAACCACATCCGCCGCAAAAACCGCGTGAAAACCGACAGCGCAGGTGCGGTTTTTGCAGATAGCACTGTTCGGCATCGGCTGAAAATCAGCCCAAAGGCCCCGGCCTGCGTTCCTCTGTCAACAGCACATTGGCCTCCACCTGCCCCACCCCCGGCAGAGTCATGATCCGACGGCGCAGCACCCGCTCAAAATCCGCAATGTCGCGCGCCACCACCCGCAGGCGGTAATCGAACAACCCCAGCACATGCTGCACCACCTGCACTTCCGGTATCGCCATCACCGCGCGCTCGAAATCTTCAAGGCTGACCCGGCCCTTGGTGGCCAGCTTCACCCCCAGAAACACCGTCACGCCAAAGCCCAAAGCCGCGCGATCCGCATCCACCCGCGCCCCCGCAATCACGCCCGCATCCTCCAACCGCTTGATCCGCCGCCAGGCCGCCGGCTGCGACAGCCCCAGCCTGCGCCCCAACTCGCCCGCCGAGACACTGGCATCCAGCGACAGGCTGCGTAAAATCGCGCGGTCCAGATCATCAAGGTCGATCACAGCGGCAAGCCCTCGCTATCCTTGATCGTCGCAATCAGCATCAGCGCATCAACCTCGGCGATATGCGGCAAAGCCAGAATCTGCCGCCGATACACCTCTTGATACTGCGCCATATCCCGCGCGATCACGTTCAGCCGCACATCCACCCGGCCGAGGAATGTCTCGATCGCCACCACCTCGGGCACCGCACGGGCTGCCGCGATAAACTCGTCAAACGCGCGCGGATTGGTCTTATCCAGCGTGAAGCGCAACGACACCTCCACCTCGTAGCCCAAGCGCCGCCAGTCAATCCGCGCCTGCGCAACCCCGATCACCCCGGCCTGCGCCAACCGATCCAACCGGCGCGACAAGGTGGCCTGCGTCACCCCCGCCCGCTCGGCCAATGCGCTGCGCGTTAACGCAGGTTCGCTAAGGTGGTGGCGTAAAATTCTGCGGTCCGCCTCGTCCAGCTGCATGATTTGATCACCATTCGCGCATTTGAAGAATGATCCATCCACCATATCGCAAAATTAGTCAAACAATGCACGCGAAACACCGCGCGAATCCCTATGCTGCGCCCATCAACAAAGAAGGAGCGCCCAAATGCGCGTTTATTACGACCGCGACTGCGATGTGAACATCATCAAAGACAAGAAAGTCGCCATCCTCGGCTACGGCAGCCAAGGCCACGCCCATGCGCTGAACCTGCGCGATTCGGGCGCGAAGAACCTTGTTGTGGCTTTGCGCGAAGGCTCGCCTTCCGCCAAGAAAGCCGAAGGCGAAGGCCTGAAGGTGATGGGCATCGCCGAAGCTGCGGCTTGGGCCGACCTGATCATGTTCACCATGCCCGATGAATTGCAGGCCGACACCTACAAGAAATACGTCCACGACAACATCCGTGAAGGTGCGGCGATTGCCTTCGCCCACGGCTTGAACATCCATTTCGGCCTGATCGAGCCGAAAAAGGGCGTCGATATCATCATGATGGCCCCGAAAGGCCCCGGCCACACCGTGCGCGGCGAATACACCAAGGGCGGCGGCGTGCCCTGCTTGGTGGCCGTTCACACCGATGCAACCGGCAAAGCCATGGAAATTGGTTTGTCGTATTGCTCAGGGATAGGTGGCGGTCGTTCCGGCATCATCGAGACCAACTTCCGCCAAGAATGTGAAACCGACCTGTTCGGCGAACAAGCCGTTCTGTGCGGTGGCTTGGTTGAACTGATCCGCATGGGCTTTGAGACACTGGTCGAAGCTGGCTACGAGCCGGAAATGGCTTATTTCGAGTGCCTGCACGAAGTGAAACTGATCGTCGATCTGATCTATGAAGGCGGCATCGCCAACATGGATTACTCGATCAGCAACACCGCAGAATACGGTCAATACGTCTCGGGTCCGCGCATCCTGCCGTATGACGAGACCAAAGCCCGCATGAAAGCCGTGCTGTCCGATATCCAATCCGGCAAGTTTGTGCGTGATTTCATGCTGGAAAACGCTGTCGGCCAGCCGACGATCAAAGCCTCGCGTCGTTCCAACGACGAACACCAGATCGAACTGGTCGGCAAGAAACTGCGCGACATGATGCCGTGGATCTCCAAAGGCAAAATGGTTGACCGTTCGCGCAACTAAGGCTGATCTTCACGTGAAACTTGGGGCTGGTGGCATCTGCCGCCAGCCCTAATTGTTTTCATATCGCGCCATTTCCCAGCGGTTATTCCAGAACCGGCGCCACGTTCAAATTGCGGCGCACGCGCTGATCCAGCGGCAACAGAAACGCCACGCCGCCTTGCGGGCCATCTTTGGCCAAGGTTGATTTCGGGGCAAACGGGTCGTGCTTGCGTTCTTCGGTGCGTTCTTTGCTGATCAAAGCAAAGACGCCAACAGCCCCAAGCGTGCAAAGTGCCAACATTGGAACGATCCATGCGGTATCCATCGGGTATTCCTTTCATGCTATCATCCTGTGTCACCAACAGGCTGGCAGCGTTCTGGTTCCCAAATTGAGAAGGTCGGGGGCGAAGGCCGCGACCCTCAGGCAAAGACAAAGGCTCGCAGACAGGCTGCGTCATCTAGGCCAAAGCCGCGCCCCCAGCCCCCCTCGCAGCGCCGCCCCGGACTTGATCCGGGGCCTCCTGGCCTCGCGCAGAGTTGTAAAACACGGTCAAAGGTTAATACTTCCTGACCAGCCCTCAGAAGCGATTGATTTCATTAGGCTCGAAAATGGTCCCAACTCGGGACCGCCTTAAACAGCCGCCTGAACCGCGCCGACGATCTCCTCGACGACCGTCCGCAGCATCGCCTCATCCTCACATTCCGCCATCACCCGGATCAGCGGTTCGGTGCCGGATTTGCGGATCAGGATGCGGCCCTTGCCCTTGATCTCGGCCTCTTTGGCCGCAATCACCGCTTTCACCGCCGACGCTTTCAAAGGCTCCAGCCCCGGCGCGTAACGGATGTTTTTCAGCATCTGCGGCACGGTTTCAAACTGTTTGACCAAAGCGCTGGCCGCTTTGCCCGACCGCGCCATTTCGGCCAGAAACTGCAACCCCGCGATCAACCCATCCCCCGTGGTGGCATAGTCGGTCATCACGATATGGCCCGATTGCTCGCCGCCCAGATTGAACCCACCGCGCCGCATCGCCTCGACCACGTAACGGTCGCCAACCGCCGTGCGTTCCAACCGCAGGCCGCGCCCGGTCATGAACCGCTCCAGCCCCAGGTTCGACATCACGGTGGCGACCAAAGTGCCGCCCTGCAACCGCCCCTCATCCGCCCAACGCCCTGCCAGCAGCGCCATGATCTGATCGCCATCCGCCACGCTGCCGGACTCGTCAAGGATCATCACCCGGTCGGCATCACCGTCCAGACTGATACCCACATGCGCCCCATGCGCCACCACAGCCTCGGCCGCGGTTTGGGTGTAGGTCGAGCCACAGCGCTGGTTGATGTTCTTGCCGTTCGGACTGACGCCGACCGGGATCACCTCGGCCCCCAACTCCCACAGCACTTCGGGTGCGGCCTTGTAGGCGGCACCATTGGCGCAGTCTATCACCACTTTCAGGCCATCCAGCCGCAGCCCCGCCGGGAAGGTGGTTTTCACAAACTCCTGATACCGCCCCACCGCATCGTCGATCCGTTTGGCACGTCCGATGTTTTCGGGCGCGGCAAGGTTCGGATCGGCCATCAGCATCGCCTCAATCTCGGCCTCGGCGGCATCTGACAGTTTGAAGCCATCCGGGCCGAAAAACTTGATACCGTTGTCGTGGTGCGGGTTGTGCGAGGCGCTGATCATCACCCCCAGATCGGCGCGCATGGATCGCGTCAGGAACCCCACCGCAGGCGTTGGCACGGGGCCGAGCAACAGCACGCTCATCCCGGTGCTCGTCAACCCCGCCGTCAGCGCGTTTTCCAGCATGTAACCCGACAGCCGGGTGTCCTTGCCGATCACCACGCGGTGCGCCGTGGCACCGTCACGACGAAAGAACTCTCCCGCCGCTGCCCCCAGTTTCAGCGCCATTTCGGCCGTCATCGGATAGGTGTTGGCGGTGCCGCGCACGCCATCAGTGCCAAAAAGTTTGCGACTCATGCCGCGCCTCCTGTTGTTGCGGCCTGCCACAAGGACAAGGCCTGCCGGGTTTCGGCCACATCATGCACGCGGATCATCTGCATCCCCTGCGCCACCCCCGCCAAAGCGACAGCCAGACTGCCGGGCAGACGTTTCTGCGCATCACTTTCGGCGCTGATCGTGCCGATAAATCGCTTGCGCGATGCGCCCAGCAGCACCGGCACGCCAAGATTGTGAAACAGCGACAGCCGCGCCAGCAGGATAAGGTTGTGCTGCAGCGTCTTGCCAAAGCCGATCCCGGGATCAACCGCCAGCTTTGCGCGCGGAATGCCAGCAGCCTCGGCCTCGGCGAGACGGGCGGCAAGGGCATCATACACATCGAGCAAAACATCGTCGTAATGCGGATCGTTCTGCATTGTCTGCGGTGTGGCAATCGAGTGCATCAGGATCACCGGGCAGCCAGAGCCCGCCGCCGCCGCCGCCATCGCCGGATCAAATTGCAGCGCCGTCACGTCATTCAGGATCGTGGCCCCCGCCGCGAAGGCGGCCTTGGCCACCGAAGTCTTGCGGGTGTCGATCGAGATCGGCACATCAAGACCACCGTCACGCAGCGCCGCAATCACCGGGGCGGTGCGCGCGGCTTCTTCGGCAGCCTCAACCTCGGCCGCGCCGGGACGGGTGCTTTCGCCGCCGATGTCCAGAATATCGGCACCCGCCGCCATTTTCCGCGCCTGCATCAGCGCGGCTTCAGGGCGCAGGAACAGGCCACCGTCCGAGAAACTGTCAGGCGTGACGTTAAGAATACCCATGATGCGGGGGCGGTCCATCGACAGGCCGCCAAAATCCGGGCGACGGGTCGCAAGGCGGTCGCGGGTTTCGCCATCCAGATCGGCGACAGCGACAAGGCGCGGGGCCTCGTCACGCTGGATGACTTCGACATGCGAGAACCAGCACCAGCCGCCCGCCAGCGGCAAAGCGCCGGTGGGGCGGGCGGGGTCGGTCATCGGAATGGGGCGTATGTAGGTCATAGACCTGTGGTAAAACTCTAGCCGTTGTGTCGCAAGGGGGAAGCTTCAGGCCCGTTCGACCCGCACGCGGCTTCCCGCCGGAAGTGCAACATCGCCGTGAACCACCAAACGCTCGGCCGCCATCAACTCGGCCAACCACAAAGCCAGCGCTACAGGTTCGCGGCTGTGCGGGCCATCGACAGCATCCAGCACCAGTTTGGATGGTGCCCAGACCACAAGCTGTCCGCGTTTGATGGCCCAATCAATCTCGGTGCGCGTGGCCATCACCACGCAGCGCGGATCGCGCGCGGCCAGAACCCAGGCGTTCTGCTCAATGGCCAGCAGGTCCACGCGACGCTGCGTGGGCTTATGCCCGGTTTGCGGGCGGGCCATATCCGGCAGACCAACAGTCAGGATCACCGGGCGGCCCTGCGCCTGCCAATGGTCCAACCGCGCCGCCAGATCGCCCGCCATCACCGCCGGATTGTCGAGAAACACCACCAATGGATGCACGGCGGCTTCCTCGCCATCGTGGCCGACCACCTTCACCGCATCACCTGCACGGCTGCGGACAATTTCGACACCCAACTTATAGGGGCCGACATCCAGCTTTTCGATCCGCACGAACACCCGCATCGCCTGTGGCTCGGCAAGGATGCGCTCGGCCAGCCGCTCGGCCAGGGTTTCCAGCAGATTGAGGCGTTCGGCGGCGAGTTCAGTATCAATCGCCTCGGTCAGGGTGTCATAGGACAGGATCAGATCAACATCATCGTTCAGCGGCTGCGCGGCCGGTCGCACCTCGACCACGATGTTGAACAGCACGCGCTGGGTGTGGCCCCGCTCTTTCTGGAACGCGCCGATCTCGACCGCGACGATATGGTCGCGCAGGCTGATGCGGTCACGCGGATCGGCGGTGGCCGAGGCGATGGAACGCTCCTCCGGGTGGGCGAAGGCTTGGGCGATGTCGCTGGTCATGGGGCCCCCGAAAGGCGATATGCGTTACGGGCAAGCTACCGCTTGCTCGCCGCAGCGCCTAGTCCGAACCCGACAGGAAGCGCAAGAGCCGCGACTTCGCAACCGCCAACAAATGGTTACGGCTGGCGGTAAAACAGATGCGAGCCGATGGACGCCGTGCGGGGGAACTGCCGCGACCAAGACGGGCTGACAGCGCGGGTGTGGAAATAGGTGGCACCCGCCGTCAACTGACGCGGTGCGCCGTCCAGCATGACGCGTGCGATGCGGCCGGCAATCTCGGCAGAACTGCGGTCGGTCATCACGTCTTGCTGACCATCACAGGAATAGGAAAACGCGCAAGAGCCGCTGCCACGTTGCTGCACGACGCCGCACACCGTCTTGGGATAACGCGGGCTGTCCACACGGTTCAGCACCACCTCGGCCACCGCGAACTGACCTTTCAGTGTTTCGCCGCGGCTTTCAAAATAGATCGCGGTTTTCAGGCATTGCCACTGCGCATCACCCGTCGCGGCCGGCTGAGCCATCAGCCAATCGGGGCTGTAGCTGACCAGAACCGGATTTTGCAACGATGGCTTGTCGCCCGCTTTCTTCTCGGCGGCTTTCGCCACCTTCGTCTTTTGCACGACAGGCGTGACAACCTTTGGCCCCATCGCCATCGCCGTCAACTTCCCCTCTGGCAGGGCGTCGAACGCTTGATGTTCTGCCCCAAACAAAGAGGCCATTTGAGATCCCATCAGCAGGGACGGGTCGTTGGAATGGCTTACCGTCACATCGGCAAAGGCCGCCCCGCTTAGGACGCAAAGCGCCGCAGCGGCACTCGTCCAGGCTTGGTGGAAGCGCATAGATCAGTATCCCAGTCTGTTTCAGCAACGCCGTAAGAGAGCAGCCTCATACGACGAGGGTCTGGCCTAGAGAACGAATCTTGATCGGTCCAGTCGCGTGGCAAAAATACCACGCGATTCTTGGACAAATGAGCGGATTTCCGCGCAAATTCTTAAAGCGTTAGATGAACTAAGCGGTGCAAATTCATGATATTGTGGTGGTTTTCCGGATATCCACACGATCGGCCAAGGCCAAATGTGCAGCTGCCAAACGCGCCAAGGGCACCCGATACGGGCTGCAAGACACATAATCGAAGCCCGCCTTGCGGCAAAAGCCAATCGATTCGGGGTTACCGCCGTGTTCACCACAGATCGAAACGGTCAGGTCTGGTCTGGTCGCGCGACCCCGTTCACAGCCGATCAGAAGCAACTCCCCCACGCCATCCACGTCAAGTGTGTGGAACGGATCTTCCGGAAACACCCCCTGCTGGACGTAAGTGTTCATGAACCGCCCGGCGTCATCACGCGACAAACCGTAAGTCATCTGCGTAAGGTCATTGGTGCCAAACGACAGGAAGGCCGCGTGCTGTGCGATTTCGCCCGCGCGCAGGGCAGCACGCGGGGTTTCGACCATCACCCCCAGTTTGTAATCAAAGTCCACGCCGGTCTTTACCCGCACCGAAGCCGCAACCGCGTCGATGTGGGTCTTGACCAGTTCAACCTCGCGCCGTGCTGACACCAGCGGGATCATGATTTCCGGCACCACTGGCGCGCCCTTGCGGGCAATCTCGACAGTGGCTTCAAAAATCGCCTGTGCCTGCATGGCGTAGATTTCGGGAAGCACCACGCCAAGGCGCACACCGCGCATCCCCAGCATCGGATTGAACTCGGCCAAAGCCTCGGCACGGCGGGTCACTTCGGAGAGCGGGCGGTCCAGCGCCTCGGCCAATTCGCGCAGACCCTCGCGAGAGTGCGGCAGAAACTCGTGCAGAGGTGGATCAAACAGGCGGATGCAGACCGGCAGGCCCGCCATGATCTCGAACAGTTGTACAAAATCGGCGCGCTGCATCGGCAGCAACCGCGCCAACGCCGCCGCGCGGTCTTTCGACGTGTCGGCAAAGATCATCTCGCGCATCACCACAAGACGGTCTTCGTCAAAGAACATATGCTCGGTCCGGCACAAGCCAATACCCTGCGCCTCAAACTGCCGCGCTGTCGCCGCATCGGCGGGGGTGTCGGCGTTGGCGCGGATGCCAATGTCACGGAAGCTGTCAGCCCAGCCCAGCAGTTTGCGGAAAGCATCGTCCAGCGCAGGCGCCAACATCTCGGCAGCCCCCGCGAGCACATCGCCCGTGGTGCCATCGACGGTGATCAGATCGCCCTCGCCGAACACCCGGCCATCGGCGGCGACAAGACGTTTCTCTTTGGCATCCAGCCGCATCCCCGACGCCCCCACGACGCAGGGCACGCCCAAACCGCGCGCAATCACCGCGGCGTGGCTGGTCACACCACCGCGTTCGGTGACAACGCCCACCGCCGCGTGCATGCCGCGAATATCCTCGGGCGCGGTTTCGCGGCGCACCATGATGCAAGGCTCGCCCCGCGCTGCACTGGCCTGGGCGGCTTGCGAGGTGAACACGATCCGCCCCACAGCAGCGCCGGGGCTGGCGGCAATGCCCTTGGCAAACACATCGCGCGCGGCGCGCATATCGACCTGCGGGTGCAACAGTTCCGACAACGCGCGGGGCTCCACCCGCAGCACGGCCTCTTCCCGGCTGATCACGCCATCATCGGCCAAAGCCACCGCAATCTTCAGCCCCGCGCGGGCCGAGCGTTGCACTTTGATCGCATCCAGCACCGACAGTTTGCCGTCCTCGATGGTGAATTCGATCTGCATTTCCTCGCGCAGTTTTTGCCTGCACACCGCGCCGTGGCGGATCAGATCGGCAAAAATCTCGGGCGCGATGTCTTCCAGCGACGGGCCGCGCTTGTCGCGGGTGAGGTAAATCGCTTCGGTTTTTTTCAGCGCGTCGCGGCCCTGAGATTGGCCCAGATACCGCCCCTTCACCAAGGGCAGGCCCGTTACCGGATCAATGAACTGCATCACGCCCGAGCCGGAAATCCCCTGCCCGATGCCCTGCGCCATTTCTTGCACCACAAGCCCCAAAGCCGCCTCGACCGGAGCACCTTTGGCTTGCCGCAGCAGGCGGGCGGAGGTGCCTTCCCATGCACGCGCCATGCTGCGCAGGACTTCCGAAAGTTGCTGTGCGGGGTCTTCGGGGAAGGGTTCTTCCATTTCGCGTTCGTAATGCCGCAGCGCGTCGCGCAGGCTGTCGGCGTTGGTCTTGCCTGAATCGAACATATCAGGATCAAGTCGGGCGACATGGGTGGCATAGGCTTGCACAAACCGCAGGTAAAGCGCATCCGCCGCTTCTCGCCCGTTCGACTCGATCAGCCGTGCGTGCTGTGCTGCGTTCATGCCGATGTTCAGCACCGTGCCGGGGCCGCCCCAATCGGGGTTCTCGGGCGAGGGGCGCACCGAGATCAGCGGCACCGGGCCGAAATGCGACAGGATGGCCTTGGCATTGACCGCATGACCCGAGGCAATCGCCCGCACCGTCTGCGCCGGAAGGGCGACGGTTTCCGGCACCGGCAGGTCCAGCCGCACCAGCCGTTGCAGGCATTTCGCCCGCCAGCCATGCGCCTCGCGGCGGATGTCGGCGCTGGGGGTGATCTCGGCGAATTCGGCGATTTTCTGCACTGCGGCACCTTTACTTTGCGGGTGCAGGATACACAGGGCGGGCGGCGTGGTGCAAGCATTGTCGGGGCGGAGTGGGGGCTAGCCCCCTAGCCTGTGTTTTCCAGAATGGAAAACACAGGCCTACCCCCAGAGTATTTATGCCAAGATGAAGGGCCTAACCTTCGATTTTGGTCAGATCGGCCACGCCCGAGCAGATGGCGCGGATGCGGTGCAGCAGGTTCAGGCGGTTGCGGCGGATGATCGGGTTATCCGAATTGACCTGAACGGCGGTGAAAAAGGCGTCGATCGGGGCGCGGAGGCTTGCCATCGCGGCCATGGCGGCGGCAAAATCTTCGCTGCGCATGGCCGGGGTGATCTGGGCTTCGGCGGTGTCGAGGGCTGCGAACAGGGCGCGTTCTTCGTCGGTTTCGGCGAATTTCGGGTCGGCACCGTAGGAGTATTCCACGCCATCTTTGGCTTCCGCTTGGGTTAGGATGGTGTTGGCGCGTTTGAAGCCGGCCAACATGTTCGGGCCGTCTTCGGTTTTCAGGAAGGCGGCGAGCGCCTCGGCACGTTTGACCAGAAGGGTGAGGTCATCATTGCCGGGCATGGCAAGGCAGGCGTCGATCACGTCATGGCGGATGCCTTGATCTTTCAGGAAGACTTTCAGGCGGTCGTGGAAGAAGGCGAGGAGGTCGGAGCTTACAATGTCAAAGTTTATACTTTTTCCATCGAAAAGTGGATGGTTTTCGCCAAATGCCGTTTCCAATTTCAAACGATCCGTTGCCCAGTCGTGAAGAGCCTCAATTCGTTTCTCTACATTCTTCGATTTTAGCTTGGGTAGCGCATTGCCGGAAGCAAGCGCTCGGAACAACTCTTCCCCAACCAATGCGTCGACCTTTGAAACTTCAGCCAAGTAGTCAAAGGTAAAGCGACGGACGCTGGCGTCGGCCAAGAATTGAAAAAGACCGAAGTTATTGCCGTTCCCCAACACCAACCGAATAACCCCCAACGCCGCCCTGCGCAGGGCAAACGGGTCTTTGCTCCCGGTGGGCTTTTCGTCGATGGCCCAGAAGCCCGTCAGGGTGTCGATCTTGTCGCCTAGGGCTACGGCGACGGAAACGGGGTCGGTGGGGATGGTGTCGCCTTCGCCCTTGGGTTTCCAGTGATCGCGGGCGGCGAGGGCCACCGCTTCGGGCAGGCCAGCGGCGCGGGCGTAATACATGCCCATCAGGCCTTGCAGTTCGGGGAATTCGCCGACCATGGCGGAGCGGAGATCGGCTTTGGCGAGTTTGGCCGCTTGTTCGGCGAGGTCAGCATCCGCGCCGACCAAGGGGGCGATTTCCCGGGCAAGGGCTGCGATGCGGGCGATGCGGTCGGCTTGGCTGCCCAACTTGTTGTGGAAGGTGACGGATTTCAGACCATCCAGCCATTCCGTCATGCCCGCTTTCGCCACGCGCAGATCGTTTTCCCAGAAGAATTTCGCATCCGACAGCCGCGCCGACAGCACCTTCTGGTTGCCCTTCAGGATCGTCTCGCCGTGGTCGGCGGTTTCGGTATTCGCGACGGTGATGAAGCCTTCAATCCGACCCGTTTTCGGATTGCGCACCGAGAAGAACTTCTGGTGTTCCTTCATGGAAGTCTGCAAAACCTCGGGCGGTAGCGACAGGAATGCATCGGCAATCCGCCCCATCAGCGGCACGGGCCATTCGACAAGGCCAGCGACCTCGGCCAGAAGGCCTTTGTCTTCAACTACTTCCCAGCCCGCCGCAAAGGCAAGGTTCTGCGCACCTTGCCAGATCGCGGCTTCGCGCTCGGCACTATCCAGCACGACATGGGCGCGTTTCAGTTTCACCGCGTAATCGTCAAACCCCGTGACCGCAAAGCGGGCGGGTGCGAGGAAACGGTGGCCGCAGGTGGTGTTGCCCGCAACAATACCGTCCACCGCAACCGGCACAACCTGCGCGCCGGCTTCATCCGACAGCAGGCACAGGATAGAATGCAGCGGACGCACCCACCGCAACGCCCCTGCCCCCCAACGCATCGACTTCGGCCAAGGGAAGCTGCGGATCGTCGCCTCCAACACCTCGGCAATGATCACCCCAGCCGCACGACCGGGCTTTTCGACCACGGCATACAGCGTCTCGCCTTTTTTATCGGCGCGGCGTTCCAACTGATCCAGCGTCAGACCTGTCGCGCGCAAGAAGCCCTCGATCGCGGCAGGCGGAGCCGACGCACTCGGCCCTTTGCGTTCCTCGCGCACGGGTTTGCTTTCCGCCGACAGCCCTTCAACCGAGAGCACCAGACGGCGCGGGGTGGAAAACGCGCCAGCAGAGGCATAGGTCAGCCCAGCCTCGACCAAGCCATTGGTGATCAGGGATTTCAGGTCTTCGCGGGCGCGGGCCTGCATCCGGGCCGGGATTTCCTCGGAGAAAAGCTCAATCAGCAGGTCGGACATTTATGGCTCCGCTACAGGAGAAATCTGGTGCCACGCATAGGCGCGGCCATCGGGGAAAACCGCGACAACGCGGTCGATGACTGGATCGCTGGGCTTGGCCTGCGTGACATTGGCTTCGGACAGAAAGGCAATCGCCTCGCCCTTCTCCAGCGCCTCGCCAATCGCATCAGCGTCAAAACAACCAAACCACGCGGGCGCGATCAGCGGCGTGGGCTTGTCGTAGATCTTGTAGGTTTCCGTCAGCATTGCCTGGCTGAGCGGGGTGTGGAAACAGGCGCGGTAGCCCAAGGGCGAGGCTTCGGCGGTGATGCCTTCGATCTGATCCACCAGAATCGGCTCGGGCTGACCGGATTCGATCAGCGTCAGTTCGATCTCGGCCCCCTTCTGGAAACTGGCGGGGATATAGTTGGTATCTTCTTGCAATTTCAGATACATAGCGATGCCCGCAAGGGCCGCGACGATCACGATGAAACCCGCGACATATTTGCCATTCACTGTGCAACCTCTGCGTCTTGGCCCGCAGGCGTCAACCGGAACGCATCGGCGCATTTCTTCGCCAGTGCGCGGACGCGGCCGATATAGGCTTGGCGTTCGGTGACGGAAATCACCCCGCGCGCGTCGAGCAGGTTGAACAGGTGGCTGGCCTTGATGGTCTGATCATAGGCGGGATGCGCCATGATGATCTGCTTGCCGTTCTTTGGATCAACGGGGGGGAAATCGAGCAGGCGCTGACATTCGGCCTCGGCATCCTCGAAATGCCGCAGCAGTTGCGCGGTATCGGCACCGTCGAAATTGTGGCGCGAATATTCTTCCTCGGTCTGCCGGAAGATATCGCCATAGGTCAGCGGGATCGGCGACTGCGGGTCGTTGAACGGCATGTCCATGACGTGATCGACGCCGAGCACATACATCGCCAGACGCTCCAACCCGTAGGTGAGTTCGCCCGAGACGGGTTTGCAATCATGGCCGCCGACTTGCTGGAAATAGGTGAACTGCGACACTTCCATGCCGTCGCACCAGATCTCCCACCCCAGACCCCAAGCGCCAAGGGTCGGGGATTCCCAATCATCCTCGACAAAGCGGATATCGTGCAGCGAGGCGTCAATGCCGATGGCGGCCAGCGAGCCGAGATAGAGGTCTTGCAGGTTCGGCGGCGAGGGTTTGATGATAACCTGATATTGGTAGTAGTGCTGTAGGCGGTTGGGGTTTTCGCCATAGCGCCCATCGGTGGGGCGGCGCGAGGGCTGCACATAGGCAGCCGCCCAAGGCTTCGACCCCAAGCTTCGCAAGGTGGTCGCGGGGTGAAAGGTGCCTGCGCCCACTTCCATATCATAGGGTTGCAACACCGCGCAGCCTTGTGCGGCCCAATAATTCTGCAAGCGCAGGATGATTTCCTGAAAGCTGCGGGGGGCTTTGGGGGCATCAGCCATGACGGACCTCTTGAAATGTTGCCACTCCATAGGCAAGAGGCAGCCAAGGGTCAATGCGGCGCTTGAATTGTGGGGCGAAAGCGTGTGCATCTGCGGGGTGCTCTGCTAGGTTCGCCGCATGAGTGCGTTGCGAAAACGAGATGGGACGGTTCTATGAGAGTTTGGATGGTTTTGCTGGCAGTGCTGGCGGTGCTTGGGTTCAGCGAAGTTGCGATGGCGCAACAGCAAGCCTGGGTTCAGGTGGAAGCACAGCCCAGTCTGGCCGAAGCCGAGGCGCGGGCGCGCGATTATGCCGCAGAATTTCCCAACGTGGCCGGGTATCAATTGTCGTCGGGTTGGTATGCCATCCTGCTTGGCCCCTACGCGCCCGAGGCCGCGGCGGGCGCGCTGGCTGACTTGCGCCGCAGTGGCGTTATCCCGCGCGACAGCTTTGTGACCGATGACGCGACCCACCGCCAGCAATTCTGGCCCGTTGGGGCGATGGCCGGGCAACCCGCCCTTGCAACCGATCCGTCCGTGGCTGACCCGGCTGTGGTTGATCCGGTGGTGGTTGATCCGGTCGCGCAGCCCCAGACGCCCGCTGTAGATGTGCGGCCTGCCGAGGAAACCGTGCGCGAAGCGAAAGCTTCGGAAGCCGCGCTGGATGCCGACGGCCGCAAAGCCTTGCAAACCGCGATGGCATGGTATGGCTTTTACGAGGGTGGCATTGATGGCGCATTCGGCCCCGGCACCCGCAACTCGATGGCGGCTTGGCAAGAGTCGAACGGGTTCGAGCCGACGGGCGTATTGACCACCACGCAACGCGAGGCGCTGGTGATGAACTATAAGGCTGATCAGACCGAGTTTGGCTTTGAAACCGTTTCCGAGCCAGAAGCCGGGATCGAGATTACGCTGCCGATGGCCTTGCTCCAGTTCGACCACTACGAGCCGCCCTTCGTGCATTACGCCGAGAAAGCCAATTCCGGCCTGCGGGTGATCCTGATTTCCGAACCGGGCAATCAGGACAGTCTTTCGGGTCTCTATGACATCCTGCAGACCCTGGAAGTGGTGCCGGCCCAAGGCGAGCGGAGCAAAACCGACAAAAGCTTCACCATCAACGCGGTGTCTGACAAGGTGCAAAGCTATGCCTATGCCGAGGCCAAGAACGGTATGGTGAAGGGGTATCTGGTGGTCTGGAATCCGGCCGATGCCGAAAGGATGAGCCGGATCTTGCCCGCGCTGAAATCCAGCTTCCGCGGCGTGGGCGACAAGGCATTGGACCCCGGTCTTGTGCCGATGGATGAGGCAACCCGCTCGGGCCTGCTCGCGGGCATGGAAGTGAAGCTGCCGAAGCTGTCACGCTCGGGCTTTTTTGTCGATGCCAAGGGCAGCGTTGTCACCACGGTTGAGGCTGTGGCGCAATGCGGCCGGGTGACGATTGATCGCGCGACCGAGGCGCGGGTGGTGGCGCAGGATCAGGCCAGCGGGCTTGCGATCTTGCAGCCCACGACCCCGCTTGCCCCGCGCGCGTTCGCGCAGTTTGCGGGCGGTTCGGTGCGGCTGGGGTCGGAAGTGGCGGTGGCGGGCTATTCCTACGAGGATAAGCTGCCCGCCCCCGTGCTGACCTTTGGCACGCTTGAGGAAGAAAAGGGCCTGAACGGTGAGGCCGGGTTGTCGCGTCTGGCGGCCCCTGTGTTGCCCGGCGATGCGGGCGGGCCGGTGCTCGACGGCACCGGTGCGGTGCTGGGGATGCTGCTGCCTGCCGCCGTCAAGGGTGCCAAATTGCTGCCCGATGGCGTGGCTTTTGCCGCACAAGCCGGGGTCGTCTCGCAAGCTTTGACGGCCGCAGGGATCACGCCCAGCATGGCCACCTCGACCGATCTGGCCACGCCTGATGCCTTGAATGCGGCGGGGTTGGGGATGACGGTTCTGGTGTCTTGCTGGGAATGATCTGGCTTTGGTCCCAACTCGGGACCAAGGATGAAGTTATTTTCTTTCAAGTGGTTAGATATTTTCGTTTACCAGGCATTAACATTTTGGCGGCGGCGCTGTCTGAGATGTTGAAGCCTCCGGCGGGGATATTTGGGCAGAGAGGATGACCAAGGCGCGGGTTTTTTCGAGCGCTTATCTAGAATAGATAATGCCGCAAACCGGGGGACCAGTTTGCGGCATTGCTGTTTGTAAACCGGACTGTGCTGCGGACGCGTGCTTGCAGGCAGCGCCGCTCAGCCGACGTGATAAAGGCTTGCGAACAGTTTGGGGTCCAGACTGTCGGCGGCAAAGGTGGCACCTTCGGTCAGCACCGAAACCGCATCATGGCTGTGCAAAGATTCCTGATGGCTGGCGACGATGCGGAAATCGCCGATACGGCCATCCTGTTGCAGCGCCTGACAGAAACTGCGCGCGGCATCCTCGACGAAAATCGGGTTCGCAGCGTTCAACTCGGCAAAGGCCTGTTCGTCTTCGCGCTTCACCATCACTTGCGTCTCGGTTGGCACCGCCAAGCGGGCCAGATCAATCAGATCTTCGAACCACAGGCATTTATCGCCCGACAGTTCAACCGAGATGCGGGCGACAGAGCGTTGCGAATGTGGTGTTGCCAACTGCCCCCGGGTCTGACGGGCGTGTTCGGACAGCTCTAAACTGCACGGGCAGGTGCTGGAATAGACAAAATCCAAGTGCATCAACCGCTTGCGCACACCGGCTTTGTCCACCAGTTCCAGCGCGATGTCGTAATACTGCCAACCCGACAGGCCCGAACGCAAGCTGTCCACCTTTACCGGGAAGGAAAACCGCATCTGGATGCGCGCATCAAAGCTGCCCAGATCTTTCAGGTAATCCTCTAGCGCGTGTTCGATCACCTGATAGGAAAACTCCCGATCGGAATGGGCATAGAACGAGCGCATGATGCGGCTCATGTTGATGCCCTTCTTTTCAGCCTCAAGGCTGACGGTGCCGGTGACCGAGGTTTCCAGCGTGACCGGGCCGTTATCGCGGGTGCGGTAGCGGATCGGCAGGCGGAAGTTGGAAATGCCGACGTGCTGGATCACCTGCTTGGCGCCGACGATCAGGCTGGAGGGACCGTTTTGCAGATCGGGCATCGAATCCTTGTAGGCCTCGGACACCACGAAATCGGCGGGGTATTCGCGCGACAGCACAGGATAGTCCTGCCCGATCAAAGCACCCGCACCGGGCGCCAGATGCGCAATCTCGGCATCGCTGGCACGCTGGGCCCAAGCGCGCAGCGTGGCAAGCGCAGCCTCGGCTTCGGCACGGCCAGGACGTTGATCCAAATCCGGCATGTGAATGTTCATTGCAGCGCTCCCCAGGTTGGTCGCAGACTTCAGATATAGCGGGATCGCCGTGATTTCCAAAGCCTGACCGAAGAAATACGCGCCAAAGGCGACATTGGATTGACAGACATGCAATATTTCGCGGTGTGGGGGGATCGGGGGGCGCTGTTGCGCCCCCCGAGGGGCCTCAGATGGCTGACAAGGCGTTTTGCAGATCAGTGATCAGATCGTCGCAATCTTCCAAGCCCACCGACAATCGGATCAGCCCCGGCGTGATGCCCAGCGCGTCTTTCTGCGGCTGTGGCAGGCGCTGATGCGTGGTGGTAGCCGGATGGGTCGCAATGCTTTTGGCATCGCCCAAGTTGTTGGAAATCTTCACGATTTCCAAAGCGTTGCAGAATTTGAACGCGGCGTCTTTGCCACCCTTGATGTCAAAGGTCACAATGGTGCCGCCTGATCCCATCTGCGCCATCGCCAGCGCGTGTTGCGGATGGCTGGAGAGGCCGGGGAAAATCACCTTGGATATCCGCGCGTCGCTCGACAACACTTCGGCGATTTTCTTGGCTGCATCTGCCATCGCACGGCAGCGCAGATCCAGCGTCGCCATGCCGTTCAGCATGATCCAGGCGGTGAAGGGCGACATCGCCGCCCCGGTGTGCTTCAGGTAAGGCTCGGCCACCTTGCGGATGAAATCCTTGGTGCCGCAGATCACGCCGCCCAGCGCGCGCCCCTGCCCGTCGATGTGTTTGGTGGTGGAATAGACCACCACATCCGCGCCCTGTTCAACCGCACGGCTGAAGACGGGCGTGGCAAACACGTTATCGACGATCACCAACGCCCCGGCGGCATGGGCGATCTTGGCGACCGCCGTGATATCGACCAGTTCCAGCGTCGGGTTCGACATGCTCTCAAAGAACACCGCTTTGGTGGCGGGGGTAACGGCGGCGCGCCATTGATCAAGGTCGGCACCATCGACGAAGGTGACGTTGACGCCGTAGCGGGTCAGCACCTCTTCAAGGATATAAAGGCACGAGCCGAACAGGGCGCGCGAGGATACCACATGATCGCCCGCCCGCAGCATCGCCGTCAGCGCGCCGTTAACCGCAGCCATGCCGGATGCGGTGGCGAAGGCGTCTTCAGTGCCTTCCAGCGCCGCGATACGTTCTTCGAACATCCGCGTGGTCGGGTTGCCGTAACGGGCGTAGATGAACTCGTCGTCACCGGCTTTGATGAACCGCTGCTCGGCGGCTTCGGCGGTGGGATAGGCGAAGCCTTGGGTGAGGTAGATCGCCTCGGCCATCTCGCCATATTGGCTGCGGCGCGAGCCTTCGTGCACCAGTTTCGTGCGTGTTTTCCAGTCTTTGGTCATGTCGCGGGCCCCTTGGGCTATAGAAAAACCCCGAAACCAAAGGGCTTCGGGGCTGATGACCCTGACCCTCTTTAGCGGATTGTTTAACGTGGCCCGCAATTCGGAATAAAGCACCACCGGGGCGGCATAGCTTGCGGCGCGCGCGCGGTCAACCTTGGGTCGCAGATTTTGCGCACAATGCGGTGAAAATCGGCTACTATGCCCGGATTAGCACAAGTTTTTACATATGGAGATTACGATGTCTGGATATGGCTATCAGCCAAAGCCGATCGGTTTGATGACCGGAAAACTGACCCTTTCGCCCGAAACGCAGGCGATGATTGCCGAGATCGAGGCGAAGATGGCCGCCCGCGCCTGGATGGAGGCGATGCTGGCTCCGAAATGGGCCGATCTTATACCGACGCTGCAACTGACGACGCTGCGTCCGGTGGTGGTGGGCCCGGTGGCTGGGGCGCCCGCTGCGTGGCTGGTGCCGCTTCCGGCTGGGGCTGGGCCGACCGCGCCCAATCCGGGGCCCGCAACACCCCATGCGGGTGAGGCCACAGATGTGCTGGATGCCGTGTACAAGCTGGCGATCGTGCAGCGGGGCGTCGGTTTGGCGCAAGACGAGATCAAGCGGCAGGGCCGGGTTTTTCTTGGCGAGTGGAAGATCGCTCCGACGAGCGAGAAGGCGTTGATTGTCACCACCTCGGTCGTGGTCGCGGGGTCTTTGATCGCGCCGATTTTGGCGGTGCGCGACACGCGGTTGATGGCTTTCGGGCTGATCAAAGACAAATGGCTGCCAGTCCCGGGCTTGGATGGCTACAAGATCAAGCTGCTGGATGAAGGCGCGGGGGTGACCGTGCCGCTGCCTGTGCCGGGCCTGACGGTGGAAGCGGAATCGCAGTTTCTGCAAAGCGGGGCCAAGCCCACCACGGTCATGTTCCAGTTTGATCTGATGGAGTTCTGGAAGAAAAAGTGACCGTTACGCTGCTGTAACGCCGCGTTCATCCCGGTGTTGCAGGCTTGTGGCATCCGTTGGATGTCATGAGGGGGCGGTGTCATGCCAGATCAGACGGTGCTGCGCGCCGATGTGACCCGAGGCGGCCTGCAAATGGACGGTGCCGTGTTGGCCCAAGCCTTGGCCGCGCTGCCCAAGGGCGCGCCGGTGGTGGTGATGATCCACGGCTACCGCTTTGCGCCCGGCGCGGGCGGTGGCAACTGCCCGCACGGACATATCTTTTCGATGCAGCCGCCAGTGCAGGATTGGACGGCGATTTCGTGGCCGCGACATCTGGGGTTAAGCGGTGGGCGGGCCTTGGCAATCGGTTTTGGCTGGCCGGCGCGGGGGCGGTTTCGTGGCGCTTGTGCGCGGGCGCGCGCTGCGGGGCGGGCTTTGGCGCAACTGGCGGCACTGGTGCGCAGCCTTGATCCGGGGCGCGCCGTTGACGTGGTGGGGCATAGTCTGGGCGCGCGGGTGGCGTTGACCGCCCTGCCCTATGCCGAGGCAGGCGATTTTCGCCGGATGATCCTGCTGGCCGGGGCCGAGGTGCGCAGGCCAGCGCAGCGGGCGATGCAATCGGCTGCGGGGCGCTGCGTGCAGGTGGTCAATGTCACCACGCGCGAGAATGATCTGTTCGATTTCCTGTTTGAATGGCTGGGGGCTGCCGGGTTGGATACAGCCATCGGTCAGGGCATGCGCGAGGCCCCGGCGAATTGGTTGGATCTGCAACTGGATCAGGCGGCGAGTTTGGCGGCGTTGGCGCGACTGGGCCATGCCTTGCCAGAGCCACCCGCGCGGATCAGCCATTGGTCGCCCTATCTGCGCCCCGGCGCGCTGGGGCTGTATCGAGCGATTCTGGATGGCAGTTTGCCGTTGGAGCGACTGCGGACTGCGCTGCCCGAGCGGCGCGATCCGCGCTGGTCGCGGTTGCTGGCGGGGTGGCGCTGGCCTCTGGTCGGGCGGATGCAGCGGGTTTGATCGGCCTTCGAACCGAAAGAAAACTCTGCGGGGCAGAGTTTTCCGGTTCGTTGCTCATAAGGCTGAAAGCCGTTGAGCAAGGGGTGTGGTGCCACAAGCCATCGCAACGGAAATCGGGGCGCGCCTGACTGGCGGGCGCGGAAACGCGCCTGCCGGGGGCAGGCAGGCGCGGCCCGATTTGGCGCGGGCCAAATCGGGCAAGACTGACAATCGTGCGCCCGTGTCAGACAGCCCCGTAACCTTCCTGCACCGTGCGCACCAACGCCGTGCGGATCAGGTTCGTCGCCAAGGGCAACAGCCCGAAATACAAAAGCCATGTGGTTTGCGAGGCGTGGTGGATCAGGGTCTCATTCGCCAGCACCATCGCAAGGTTATAGATCACCATCACCCGGGTCATCACCGCGTCGGTGCCGCGCATCTCTGGCTGCGGCCAGCGAAAACGGTTGATCGCATAGGTGCCATCCACCACGTCGATGATGTAAAGGGCGGCGGCAAAAACGAAATAGAGGCTCAGGAAGCGTTGGCACAACAAAGGTTCCGCGCTCCAGATCAGCAGGGCCAGCACGCCGGGACCAGCCAGCAGGATCAACGCCACTGTAGCAGGGGCTGATACATGCGCCCGCGTGCGCATGATCATCAGCCGCGATTTCATCGCAAGCCGCAGACCCATCCCCAGCACGAACGCCACCATGAATGTGGTGCTGGCATCATCCAGCCAGATGCGCAGCAATGGCCACGCAAACAGGATCAACAGGCCCGGCAGCATGATCTCGATCGGAAACGGGGTTGTGCGGCGAAAGCTGCGAATAAACTGCGCAAAACTGTCGAGCGTTGTGTCCAGCATCCAGCGTCCCCCGGTTGACTGCGGCCTTGATGCAACCGCAATCGGGCGGGGATGGGGCTGAATTGTGGTCGCATTGGGGCCGTTAACCCTCACCGCGCGACCGTGGCGTCAGGTTTTATCCGAAGGCGTGTCCGTCTCGATTGCATAGCGGCTTAGCACGCTGCTTTGGCTGATGAAGAACAAGAACAGCGCAGCGGTCAGCCCGAAGGTCTTGAAGTTGACCCAAGCATCGGTGGACAACAACCGCCAGACTGCCTCGTTGGCAATCGCCAGCGCAAAGAAGAACGCGCACAGGCGCCGGGTCAGGATCATCCAGCCCTCGGGGTGCAGCGGCAAGGTCTCTTCCATCACCAGCTTGAGATAGGACTCGCCGCGCAGCAGGCCGATGCCCAAAGTGATGGCGAAGGCAAGATAGAGCAAGGTCGGCTTCATCTTGATGAAGCGTTCATCCTTCAGCCAGACCGAAAGCCCCCCCATCACGATCACCAGCACCAGCGTCATGATCTGCATCTTCGAGAGCGTGCCAGTCAGCTTCCACAGCAGGGCCGTGGTGGCGATGATCAGCACGACAAACACCGCCGTCATCACGATAAATCCGGAATAATCGGTGCCAAGAAGGTGGAAGGTTCTGTCTTTGACATACCGAAACCCGGCGAAGAACAAAACGATGGGGCCAAGCTCTAGCGCCAGTTTCACCATCGGGTTCAGTTTTGTCTTCTCCATCAGATCACCCTGCCCATTCCATCACGACTGCTCCTAGCGCAATCAGCGCCATCAGGCCAGTGCGGACAAGCCCCACCTTCTCGCCCAGCACAAGCCAGCCGATCAGCGCGGCAAACACGGTCGAGGTTTCGCGCAGCACGGCGGCTTCGCCCACGCGGTCAAGCCTTGTGGCGATCATGATCGAGCCGAATGAGAAATAGGCGACGAATGCGCCGATCAGGCCGCGCTTGAACAACGGGATGGCTTGGGCTCGGGTCAGGTTTGCGATGCGTTTGGCCATCAGCGCCGGGATGAAGATGCCATCGAGCATGAAGAACCAGGCCAGAAAGGTGAACGGGTCGGCGGTGGCACGGATGCCCCAGGCGTCATAGGTGGTGTAGATGGCCACAAAGGCTCCGGTCGCGGCGGCAAACCAAAGGGCGGCTACAAGGGTGTCACGCTCGGCCGTCAGGTGGCGCAGGTTATAGGCGGCAAGGCCAAGGATACCCGCCACCAGCAGGCAGACCCCGAACCATTGCAGGGGGTGGTAATGCTCGCCAAACACCAGACCCGCGCCGATCACGGTGAACAAGGGCCCGGTGCCGCGCACCACCGGATAGACCACGGTATAAGCGCCGCGATCGTAGGTCATCGCTTGCAGCAGTTTGTAGATGGCGTGGATCACGAAAGCGCCTGCGAAGATCGCCCACATATGCGGTTCGGGCCATGGCACCACGAACAGCGCAAAGGGGGCGGCAATCACGCCGTAGGTCAGATCAATCACGGCGCGCGACAGCCACGGGTCGTGCTTGCCCTTTTGCAGCGCGCCAAACAGCGCATGCAACATGGCGGCCAGCAAAGCGAGGGCCAGGGCGAGATGCTGGCCGGTGGGGGTGCCTGCGATGGAGACGAGCCAGTTTGACATTTTTCACGCTGCGCTTGGGGCCAGCCGCCGGGGCCAGCCCCGGACCCCGGGATATTTATGAACAGATGAAAGGCTTAGTCGGATTGGCCGACGAGAGCCTTTGCGAAGTCATCGGGATCAAACGGGGCAAGGTCGTCGATTTGCTCGCCCACCCCAATCGCATGGATCGGCAGACCGAATTTATCGGCCAAGGCGACGAGGACGCCGCCTTTGGCGGTGCCGTCAAGTTTGGTCATCACAAGGCCCGTGACATCGGCGATCTTGCGGAAAATTTCCACCTGATTGATGGCGTTTTGCCCGGTGGTGGCATCAAGCACCAACAGGGTGTTGTGCGGCGCCGTCGGATCTTTCTTGCGGATAACGCGGACGATTTTCGACAGCTCTTCCATCAGATCCTGCCGGTTTTGCAAGCGGCCTGCGGTGTCGATCAACAAAAGGTCCGCGCCTTCGGCTTGCGCCTTGGTCAATGCGTCGAAGGCGAGCGAGGCCGGGTCTGATCCTTCGGGCGCTGTCAGCACCGGCACGCCCGCGCGGTTGCCCCAGACCTGCAGTTGTTCTACCGCTGCGGCGCGGAAGGTGTCGCCTGCGGCGATTACCACGGATTTGCCGGCGGCTTTGAACTGTGACGCCAGTTTGCCGATGGTGGTGGTTTTGCCCGACCCGTTCACCCCCACCACCAGCACCACTTGCGGCTTTTGCGAATAGAGCGGCAGCGGCCGCGCGACCGGTTCCATGATGCGGGCGATTTCCGCCGCCAAGCCTGCGCGCAATTCGCTGCTGGAAACGCGCTTGCCAAACCGCCCCTCGGCGATGTTGGCGGTGACGCGGGTTGCGGTTTCCACCCCCATATCGGCGCTGATCAGCAATTCCTCAAGGCTTTCCAGCATCGCATCATCGACCAGGCGGCGCGGCTCGTCGCTGCGGCCAATCAGGCGGCTGATCAGGCCAGGTCTGGCCTCGGGCTCTGCGGGGACGCTGACGTCGGGTTCGGCCACCAAAGCCTCGAGCCCCTCGCCGATCTTGTCGGAGGAGCGGAACATCCGGTCTTTCAGCTTCTTGAAGAAGGACATGGGGCCTCGGGTTTGAAAGGGCTGGCTCTCATCTAAGGGATTAATCGGGTCGGGAAAAGCGGGCCTGAGTGTTAAAAGCCAAAAGGCATCCAATAAAGGCCCGCCCCCGCCAGTATCAGCAGTTGCCCAAGCCAATAGGCGGGCCAAAGTGCGCGCGACAGCACAAGCGCTGGCTGGCCTGAGGGATAGACAAACAGGCGCAGGGCAAGCAGCAGGTCGGATAAGATGAACAGCCCGGCCCCGAGGCGCAGCACGCCCGCGCCGCCCGTTTCGGGGTGCGCTGGCAGCAAGATCGCCGTGCAGCCCATCAGGCCGATCACCAGAACATAGCCGCGCACCGGCCAGCGCAAGGCGGCGGTCCGGGGGGAAAGCCAGACTTCGGTTGACAGGATCAGGGCAGCCAAGACCACCAAGGCGGCAAAGGCGAGACCCGAAAGCGGCTCTTGTGGCATGGTTTCGGCGCGCGCCCAGAGTGCCGCGACATAGGCCAGATGGCCCGCCGCAAAAGCGGCCATTCCGACCAGAAAAGCGTCTTGCCCGCGCCGGGTCAGGGCGAAGTCGCCCAATGCGCCAAGGCCAAGGCCCAGTGCGATCACGCAGAAGCCGCGCGCAGGGGTGGTCAGGGCCAAAGCGGCCAGACAGCCGGTTGAGGCGGTTTTCAGCACGGCGGCGGTCAGGGTGATACGCTCGCGGCTGGCCCCGATGATCCAATATGCCGCGAAACACAGCAGGGCGGACAGCAGCAGCAGAAGTTGCAAGGCTTGCGACACTGAGTCCTCGGCGGTGACGGCTGGGCACTGGCCCTTCAGATTTCTCCTGCTAGATTGAGCGCCATGCAAGCTGTAACCTTTCGCCCCGTCCCCATGGCGCTGTTCGCGCTGGCCGCCCTGCTGCCCTTGGCGCTGTTTGGCGCGGGCGCGATTTGGGGCGGTTGGTGGGGGTTGGCGGGGCTGATCTACATGACCGGATTTGCGGCCTGCCTCGATCAGATCAATGGCTGGTTTCAGGGCGATGCACCGGAGGGGGCAGAGTTTCCGGCGGCTGATGGTTTGCTGGTGGCGGTGGCGCTGGGCGCGTTGGGCCTGATGCCCTTGGCCGTTTGGGCGGTGGCGGGCCAGTCTGGGCTTTCGATCTGGGCACGGCTGGCGGTATTTGCCGGTGCGGGGCTGTGGCTGGGTCAGGTCGCCAATCCGGCAGCGCATGAGTTGATCCACCGACCGGGGCGCGGGTTGTTCCGCTTGGGCGCGTTGGTGTATTGCTGGCTGCTGTTCGGCCATCACACCTCGGCGCACCGTTTGGTGCATCACCGTCATGCGGCAAGTGCGCAAGACCCGAACACCGCGCGCTCGGGTGAGGGGTATTACGCCTTTCTGATCCGGGCATGGGGCGGCAGTTTCCGTCGCGGCTGGGCGGCAGAGGACGCGTTGCGCGCCAAGGGCAAAAAGGGGGTGCATCCTTACGCCGCCTATATCGGGATGGCGCTGGTCTGTCTTGGGCTTGGGTATGCGATTGCCGGGGTTTGGGGCGCATTGGTCTGGGCAGCCCTTGCCGCCCATGCGCAAAGCCAGCTGATGCTGTCGGATTACGTGCAGCATTACGGCCTGACGCGGGCCTTGCGCCCCGATGGGCGGCTGGAGCCTGTTGCCGCCCGCCACAGCTGGAACGCACCGCATTGGTTCTCGGCGGCGTTCATGCTGAACGCGCCGCGCCATTCGGATCATCATGCGCATCCGTCCCGGCCCTACCCCGCTCTGCGCCTGCCCGCACCCGAAGACGCGCCGATGCTTCCGTGGCCGCTGCCCGCCGCCTGCCTGATCGCGCTGTGCCCACCACTGTGGAAACGCGCGATCCGGCCTCATCTGAAGCCTTGGCTTTAACGCACACGAAGCTGTCACTGGCGTTTTGCGCAAGCTGACGCCAGAATTGCACCTTGGGATGTTTGCCGGATGGGAGACCAGCGATGCGCCACCGACTCAGCCTTGCCTTGATCGCCGTTGCCGCTCCGCTTTGGGCCGAGGAACCTGCGCCGTTGGCTCCGCCGATGACCCCGATGACAGGGGCGGCGTTTGAGGCCTATGTCACCGGCAAAACCCTGACCTATGCCAGTGGCGGGGTGATCTATGGCACCGAGCAATACAAGCCGCAGCGCAAGGTGGTCTGGGCCTTTACCGAGGATGAGTGTCGCGAGGGGTATTGGTATGAACAGGGCCCGCAAATCTGCTTTGTCTATGAAGACCCCAATGATCCGCAATGCTGGCTGTTCTTCATGGGGGTGGCGGGGATGAAGGCCGAATTCATGGGCGACGGTGGCAGCGGTGCAGACCTATCAGAAGTGGCGCAGTCGGCAGGACCGATGGCGTGCATGGGGCCTCAGGTGGGCGTCTGACCAAAGGGTAGTGCCGCCTTGGGTGGCATCGAGCCACCACGCGGCGGCGCTGCCGGGATCATGTCCTGCAGCGCGGGGTTAAGCGAAATCTGTTGATTTCACCTGTTCTTAAATATCCCCGCCGGAGGCTTCCGAAGCCGGCCACAGGAGCCTCCGGCGGGGATATTTAAGAACGGGTGAAATGCGAAGGCGCTTAGAACAGGCTGCCTTGAGCGGCGGTGGCGGGTTTGGACTTTTTCGCCGGGCGCGGGCCAAGGTTCAGGTTGCCATCGGCGAATTCGATTTCCAGCGTCTGCGCTTTTTCGGCCGATGCTTTGCTGGTCACGACATGCCCGTCGCCGCGCACAACCGCATAGCCGCGTTTCAGGGTTTCGGCATAGCCAAGGGTGGTTCGGGTGCGGTCCAGCGCCTCTAGCCGTTGCGCAAGGCTGCGCAGGCGTTGTGCGGGGGCGGCTTGCAGGCGCGCATCAAGCGCGGCAAGTTTGGCGCGCCCGTCGGCGGTTTTCCGGCTGGCATCGCCGATCAACCGGGTGAGAGCCGAGGGCAGACGCGACGCCCATTTGTCGAAGTTCGCATGTTTGCGCTCGGCCATCCGGGCCATGCGGTCACCAAGCCGCAGGTTCGCGGCCTCCAGTGCCTCGTGGCGGCGCGTAAGCAGGATCAGCAGCGCCTCGGGGCGCAGGCGTGATGCGATGGTCGCATAAGCGCCGCGCTTTTTCGCAGCCGCCATGCCAAGCGCGCCTCCAAGGCGTTGGCCTGCGGTATCAAGGCGTTGGCGGGGCGTTGCCAGCAGGCTTTCCAGCCGTGGCAGGGCGCGTGCCAGATCGCGCAGGCGTTGGTCGCGGCGTTGCAGGGTTTGCGCGACGCCGCGCGATTGGCGGGCGGTGAGCGCGTCAAGCGTGGCGATCAGGTCAAGGCGGACGGGCACGGCGAGTTCGGCGGCGGCGGTGGGGGTTGGCGCGCGCAAATCCGACGCGTAGTCGATCAGCGTGGTGTCGGTTTCATGGCCCACCGCCGAGATCAGGGGGATATCGCTGGCGGCGGCGGCGCGGACCACGATTTCCTCGTTAAAGCCCCAAAGGTCTTCCAAGCTGCCACCGCCCCTTGCCACGATGATCAGATCCGGGCGCGGGATCGGGCCGCCGGGTTGCAGGGCGTTGAAGCCCTTGATCGCGGCGGCGACTTCCGACGCGCAGTTCTGGCCCTGCACGGCCACAGGCCAGATCAGCACATGGCGCGGAAAGCGGTCGCGCAGGCGGTGCAGGATGTCGCGGATCACGGCACCCGAGGGCGAGGTGACGACGCCGATCACTTGCGGCAGATAGGGGATCGGTTTTTTGCGGGCGGGGTCGAACAGGCCCTCGGCCCCAAGTGCTGCCTTGCGTTTCTCCAGCATTGCCATAAGCGCGCCAGCCCCTGCGGGGGCGACATCATCGACGATCAGTTGATATTTCGACTGACCGGGGAAAGTGGTCATCCGCCCGGTGGCGATCACCTCCATCCCCTCCTCGGGGCGGACCTGCATCTTGGCGACCTGGCCCTTCCACGACACCGCATCAAGGCTGGCGCGGTCATCCTTCAGCGCGAAATAGAGGTGGCCCGAGGCGGGACGGCTGACCCGGCCAACCTCGCCGCGCACCCGGACAAGGCCGAATTCACCCTCGATCACCTTCTTCACCGCGCCGGAGAGTTCCGAGACGGTGAATTCGGGGGAGTTGGAGGGCGCAGGGGTGTCTTCGAACATATCGGTCATGGGACAAGCTTTGCCACAAATCCCTTCCGAAAGGGAAGGTTCTTCGGCCACGGGCCTTCCGTAAACCAAAGAAATCCGCCCACCAACAGCAAGATCACAGAAACAGCCGTGGTCGCAAAGCCTGAACGGGCGGCAATGCCAAAGGCGATACCGGCGGCCAATGCGCTCCAACCAAGCAGTTGCAGTTTCAGTGAAAATGGTTGCGGCCAAATATGCTCGGGGTCCGCCGCACCAAATTCCATTGCACGCAATTCCAAAGCCCGACGATAGCCTTCCCATAGGACGGCAGGCAGTCTTGTTGGCGTCAACAACATGCGGCGCTGGCCAATCGTTTGAGAAAGCGTAGTCAAGGGTAGCGGGCGCAAGCAATGGAGGGCCAGCGCAACAAAGTGACTGGGAACCAATGCTTCATTGCTGACGGCCAAGAGGTAAAGAAAACGTCTTAGTTCCTCAATGATCGCTAGCTTTACATGGCCGGACAGCGGTTTCCCGCCAAAAAGCCGTGATGCTGGCAGGATAAGATCGTCAACATTGAGCAAATCGACAGCCTGCAACCGTGCCCACAAGGTTTCGTCACGCATCCTTGCCTCCTGTTGGTGCAGACCTTATGACGGCGCTATCCATAATCCAAGCCGGGGGCGCGCATGAACATCCTTATTCTCGGGTCGGGCGGGCGCGAACATGCTTTGGCTTGGGCGGTGAAGCAGAACCCGAAGACGGATCGGTTGATCGTGGCGCCGGGCAATGCGGGCATTGCGATGCTGGCGGAATGCGCGGATTTTGACATTCTGGACGGTGCTGCGGTGGTGGCATTTTGCGAGGGCAATGCGATTGATTTCGTGATTGTGGGGCCAGAGGCTCCGCTGGCGGCTGGGGTTGCGGATGCTGCGCGGGCGGCAGGGTTTCTGACCTTTGGGCCGAGTGCCGAGGCGGCCAAGCTGGAGGCGTCAAAGGGCTTTACCAAGGAAATCTGCGACGCCTGTGGGGCACCGACGGCGGCTTATGCGCGGTTTACCCAAGCTGCTGCGGCGAAGGATTATATCCGGGCGCAGGGTGCGCCGATTGTGGTCAAGGCCGATGGCTTGGCGGCGGGCAAGGGCGTGATCGTGGCTGCGACCGAGGCCGAGGCTTTGGCCGCGATTGACGACATGTTCGGCGGTGAGTTTGGCGCGGCTGGCGCGGAAGTGGTGATTGAGGAATTCATGACTGGCGAAGAGGCCAGTTTCTTCGTGCTGACCGACGGCGTGCATGCCCTGCCAATCGGCACTGCGCAGGATCACAAGCGGGTGGGCGATGGTGATACCGGGCCGAACACTGGTGGGATGGGGGCATACTCGCCTGCTCCGGTCTTGACCGATGCGATTGCGCAAAGGGCGATGACTGAGATCGTTCTGCCGACGATTGCCGAGATGGCGCGGCGCGGCACGCCCTATCAGGGGGTGCTGTATGCGGGCCTGATGATCAAGGATGGTCAGGGGCGTCTGGTGGAATACAACGCGCGGTTTGGTGATCCGGAAACGCAGGTGCTGATGATGCGCTTGGGCGCGCAGGCATTGGATTTGCTGCTGGCCTGTGCCGAGGGGCGGCTGGACAAAGCGCAGGTCAACTGGGCCGATGATCACGCGATTACCGTTGTGATGGCGGCAAATGGCTATCCCGGCGCTTACCAGAAGGGCTCGGTCATCGACGGGCTGGAGCGGATGCCCGAAGACAGCCGTCACATGGTATTTCACGCAGGCACCGCGCTGAAGGATGGCCAGATCACCGCCAACGGCGGCCGGGTGCTGAACATCACCGCGCGCGGCGACAGCCTGGCCGATGCCCGCAACCGTGCCTATGCGATGATTGATCTTTTGCACTGGCCCGAAGGCTTCTGCCGATCTGACATCGGCTGGCGGGCGCTGTAAGCGAATTCCGATGCGGAATTCGGCACGGAATTCGCGCGAATTCCGGCTTGGTGCCTGCGATGGCGCGAATTCAAGCTAAATTGCACCGATGCGCATTTTCTGCCATAGTCGGCAGATTAAACCTCGGGGGCCTGCGTTGGGCTGGCATCCCGTTGCGCTAAGTCGGTTGCCTCTGCGTTGATATCAGCATTGGCATCGCGTCATTGAAGGAGAGCGGCTTGGCCGACCCAAGCATCACACGCACGGCGACGGGAACCATTGGTGCCGATGTGATGACGGTGCGACAGATGTTCCTCGCGGGCGAGTTGATCGCAACGGGCGCAATCCGCACCTATGTCACCACGCTGAAAGGCGCATCGGGAAACGACACGATCACAGGCTGGCAGGGCCCGTCAAACTGGCCTGCGTTTTTCAACGGCGCATTGTCGTCCGAGACGCTGACAATCCGCTCGGTGCTTTCGGGGGGCGATGGTCAGGATACGTTGATCTCCTCGAGGCGCTTGCCCGGACTGAGCCCGGCACAACAGGCAGCCTACCAGCTGGCCGAAACCTTGGCGGGTGGCCTTGGCAATGACACCTATCAACTTAACCACACCGATGCCCGCATCGTGGATGTCACGGGTGGCGGCACCGACAGGGTTTACGTCACGCCGACATATCTGCTGTGCGCCGCAGCGTTGGGGATCAAAAGCATCAGCATGGTGCCGATGGCCTTTGTCGAAAACCTGTTCCTGCAAGGGACCAGCAATTTTGATGTCACAGGGTCTGACCTTGCAAACACCATCACCGGCAACATAGGGGCCAACCGCATTCTCGGCGGGCTGGGCGATGACACGACATATGGTGGTGGCGGGGCCGACAAGCTGTATGGCGACCGCGCCAACGCCTTGGTCAGCGGGGGCAATGATCGCCTGTTCGGTGGCGACGGAACCGACACGCTATACGGTGAAGCGGGCGATGACTATCTTGACGGGGGCAATGATGCGGATGGGCTTTACGGCGGCACCGGCAACGATAATCTGATTGGCGGCTTGGGCGCAGACAGCCTGCTTGGCGGCTTAGGCGACGATGCGTTGAATGGCGCGAGCGGGTCGGATCTGCTCAACGGCGACTTCGGCAACGATCGGCTTTTCGGCGGAAGCGATGCCGACAGCCTTGTGGGCGGCGACGGCGACGATGCCATCTATGGTGGCACCGAGGATGACACCATAAATGCAGGCGCAGGCAATGATTTGCTGGTGGGCGACGGCGGCAACGATCTTATGACCGGCGGTGCGGGCGACGATATCTATCTGGTGGACTGTATCACCGACGAGGTCATCGAACTTTCGGGCGAAGGCGTTGACACCGTCCGATCCAGCGTGATCGCCCTTAGTGGCGGAGACTTCACCGAAATCGAGGTTTTGCAGCTTCTGGGCACGCAAAATCTGGATCTGTGGGGGGGCGGGCAGGTGCTGCGGCTGATCGGCAATGCCGGAGAAAACACCCTGACCGCCGGCGGGGTTGACGGCGAAGGGCTCTATGGCGGTGCCGGCAATGACGTGTTGCTGGCGCTGACCGCCTTCAACCGGATCGACCTTTATGGCGGCAGCGGCGATGACCGGTTTTACCTCTATGACCCGTTGCTCGACATTGTGCACGAGACAGCAGGTCAGGGTTTTGACGTGGTCGAGACCGACAGCGCCTCGCTGGATGCCAGCACAGGTGCCGGCTACGGCCAGAATATCGAAGTGCTGCGCTTGCTGGGTGGGGCGATGCTGGATCTGACCGGCGGCGGCACGGTGCAGCGTCTGGAGGGAAATGCCGGAGCCAACCGCCTGACCGGCATGACCAATGCCGAACTGATCACCGGGGGCGCAGGCAATGACACGCTGGACGGTGGCACCGGAAACGACACACTTTGCGGCGGCGCAGATATCGACGAACTGCACGGCGGCACGGGCAGCGACCACTTCGTTTTCGATCTGATCGGCGCGGGCGACATCGACTATCTGGACGATTTCGAGGCAGGCGATGTGCTTGACCTGCACGCAGCCGCATTGGCGGCTGGCCCCGGCGTGCCGTTGCTGGGCGCAAGCCTTGGCACCTTCAACGCGATGACGGTGCACCTTTACAGCTTTGACTTTAACGGCGACGGCACCACCGATCTGGCGTTCTATTCGCGCAATGAAATCGGGCTGAGCGATCTGCTGGCAGGCTTCGGCTAGGCCTGGCCATCGCTGGCCTTGCCCTTGCGGGCGCTTCTGTTATGAAGCCCGCGATTTGAATGGCAGGAAAAGGCGCATCATGCCGCTTCTGGTGATGAAATTTGGCGGCACCTCGGTGGCCGACCTCGCGCGGATCGAAAATGCCGCGAAAAAGGTGCAGGCCGAGGTGGCGCGCGGCTATGACGTGATCGTCATCGTCTCGGCGATGTCGGGCGAGACCAACAAGATGGTTGGTTTTGTCGAAGGCACCTCAAAGCTCTATGACGCCCGCGAATATGACGCCGTGGTGTCGAGTGGTGAGAATGTCACCGCTGGCCTGATGGCGCTGCGGTTGCAGGAAATGGGCATTGCGGCGCGGTCGTGGCAGGGTTGGCAGGTGCCGATCAACACCACTTCGGCGCATTCCAGCGCCCGTTTTGTCAGCATCCCGCGTGACAATATCGACGCGAAGTTTGCCGAAGGCTTCAAGGTGGCCGTGGTGGCAGGCTTCCAAGGCGTGTCCGCCGAAGGCCGGGTGACGACCCTGGGCCGTGGCGGATCAGACACCACCGCCGTGGCCTTTGCGGCGGCGTTTGGGGCAGAGCGTTGCGATATCTACACCGATGTCGATGGCGTCTATACCACCGATCCGCGCATCACCAACAAAGCCCGCAAGCTGGACAAGATCGCGTTCGAGGAAATGCTGGAACTGGCCTCGCTGGGGGCCAAAGTGCTGCAAACCCGCTCGGTCGAACTGGCGATGCGCTACAAGGTGCGGCTGCGGGTGTTGTCCTCGTTTGAGGAAACCGACGAAAATTCTGGAACGCTGGTCTGCGACGAGGATGAGATCATGGAATCGAAAGTTGTGTCGGGCGTGGCCTACAGCCGCGATGAAGCCAAAGTGACACTGGTGCGGGTTGAAGATCGCCCCGGCATCGCCGCCGCAATCTTCGGGCCTTTGGCCGAGGCGGGCGTCAACGTCGATATGATCGTGCAGAACATCTCCGAGGTTGAGGTGGGCAGCAGCAAGGGGGCTACCACCGACATGACCTTCTCGTGCCCGACCAATCAGGTGGCGCGCGCGCAAAAGGCAATGGAGGATGCGGTCGCGGCCGGGATGATCACCTATGATGGCATCGTGGTCGATAGTGACGTGGCCAAGATTTCCGTGGTCGGCATCGGGATGCGGAGCCACGCGGGCGTGGCCGCGACGATGTTCAAGGCGCTGTCGAAAGAGAACGTGAATATCAAGGTGATCGCCACGTCCGAGATCAAAATCTCGGTGCTGATCGACCGGAAATATATGGAACTGGCGGTGCAGGCTTTGCACGATGCGTTCGAGCTTGAGAAGGCCTGAGGCGGTTTTTCGGCCCAACAATTTGACGCCGGGTGGCTTGGCTGTCCGGCGTTTTCTTATGCTGTCCACGCGTGGACCGGGTGCATATTTGTTTGATATCAGGTAGTTGAGATCTGGGGTTAGCGATTTGTTAACCCCTGCCCCGCCACACAAACCGACCCGGTCCGGTGCTGGCCAAAATCAGCAAGCCCCCCGCGATAGACCAGTTTTTCACCATGATCGTCACCTGCCACGGGTCGGCGCGCAGTTGCCAGTGAAAATAGCTGGTGAAAATGCAATAGCCCGCCAGCACCAGCGCCCAGCCCCGCACGCCGGGGCCAAAGATCAGGCCAAGTGCTGCAATCAGGTTGAAAGCGGCGGTCGGCCAGACCAGCCAAGTGGGCAAACCGATTGAGGCGATCATATCGCTGACCGGCACGGGGTCGCCCAGTTTCTGCGCCGCGCCGCCAAGGAACAGCACGGCAATCAGGATGCGGCCTGCAAGGTTAAGCGCGTCGTTCATCGCGTCAAAGTGGCAGGTTCTGGCGGCCTGGGCAAGCGGGGATGGCCCGATCTCGATGCGCGTGATCACAAGGGCGCGCAGGCTTGGCGATCTGGCATCTGATACAAGGGATAAACCCGTTTTGGCCAAGGGCGCCCAATATCTGTCGTCGTTCAAGGCCCCCCCGGCCCGTTGGGGCTGACATACAATCGGGGCGGGCACGGATGCGATGGAGCCGCCGCATTTTCTTATAGAAATCAAAGTTAACGCAAGAATAACTGTAGATTATATACATCTTTAATGGCATCCCCTGCCCAGTGTGGGACGCTATGCTGCCTTTGGACACGGCAGCCACTATGATGGATTTTGGGAGAAAAATGGGACTTGTTCTAAATACGCTTACGCGCACCTTGGACGGCGGCGACGAGACCAATGATGTGTTGCGGGCCCCGAGGCAGACGGCCAATGGCACCTATCAACGCTATGAGTTCAACGTAAATGGCTTGGGCGGCGACGATCGGCTGTTTGGCAGCAATGGCCCGTGGAACTGGGCGCGGTATGGCTTGGCCCATCCGACCGAGGTGGTGGAGGTTGTGAACAACCTGCACGGCGGGTCTGGCAACGACGTCATTTTTTCAACGATTGGCCTGACGAACCTCGACCCTTCCATTGCCGCAAACTACTCTCTGACAGATATCCTGACAGGCGGTGAAGGCGACGATACCTTTGTGCTGCGCAGCAGCAACGTCACCCTGAATGAACGTGCCGGTGTCCTGGGCGGAATTGATACTGTGGTGCTGACCACGCAGGCGCTCGCCGCGTTTGGCGCGACCTTCTCACTGGGCCTGTCACAGAGCATTGAAAACATCCGTGTGCAGGCGACCGCGCGTTATTCGGATGTGCAGATCATCGGTAACTTGGCGAATAACACCATCTGGGACAATGCTGCCAATGGCCATGTGTTCGGCGGAGATGGTGCTGACACGATTTATGGCGCAGCAGGCAACGATGTTCTCGAAGGTGAGAACGGAGCCGATCTGTTGCGGGGCGGGGCCGGTTTGGACACCCTTAACGGCGGCGATGGCGACGACCGGTTGCTTGGAGGAGCGGGCGACGACAGTCTTTCGGGCGGTTTGGGCCACGACTTTCTCAGCGGTGGCGGCGACAACAACTTGCTTTACGGTGACGAAGGCAATGACACGCTGTTCGGTAATACGGGCTTGGATAGCCTTTACGGTGGCGATGACGACGACCGGTTGATCGGACAAGCGGGCGAAGACAGTCTTTCGGGCGGGTCGGGCCATGATTTGCTGATTGGCGGCAGCGAAAGCGACGTGCTTTACGGTGGCATTGGCAATGACACGCTGCTTGGTGGTGCAGGCATAGACAACATGTTCGGCGGCGAGGGTGATGACTCTTTCAGCGTGGATGACTTGTTTGACGAGGTGTTCGAAACTAGCACGGGCGGCTTTGATACCGTGGCTTCGGCTACATTCACCCTGAGGGAAAGCAGCTATTCAAACATCGAAGCATTGAAGCTGGGCGGCACGCTGAACCTTGATCTTTACGGTGGTGACAACGGCATGACCCTGACGGGGAATGACGGTGACAACCGCATCTATGGTGGCACAGGCAACGACATCATCAGCGGCGGTGCCGGAAACGACCGCATCGTCGGCGGCATTGGGGCGGACACGTTAACCGGTGGTGATGGCGCGGATGTGTTTGTGTTCAACCTAGCCTCATATGCACAAGACGCGACCGACTTAGCGTATAGCAGCGTGACTATTCTCGACTTTGGGGTTGGCGACGATAAAATCGACGTCAGCTCAACGAGTTGGTCGCAGCTAAGTCCCAATTCTTACTATGACTACGTTGCAGACCTATTATTGGAGATCAATGGGAACTCTTTCACCTTGTCCTTCGGTAATGATGCGCAGATGACATTCGTCACGAATGAGGCACTTTCTTCAGCCGACTTCCTGTTTTACGACTGATCTGGTCGAACAGCACACCTGAACGATAAATCAAACGCCGGGGATTTTTCCCCGGCGTTTGTGTTCCAAGGCTTTGTGCGCGTCCAACTAACGGTCGGCAATCAATACGGCACCTCAAAGGTGTGATTGCGCACCGAAGGCAGCACCACCACCTTTGCCCCATCCTGCACGCGGTCGTGCAGGTCGATCACGTCTTGATCCAGCATCCGGATGCAGCCGGAAGACACGGATTTGCCCAAATATTTCGGCTCGCAAGCGCCATGGATACGGTAGAGCGTGTCCTTGCCATCCTGAAACAAATACAGCGCCCGCGCGCCAAGCGGGTTGCCGGGGCCGCCGGGCATACCGCCGTTGGCCACCGAATAGGGCGCAAATTCGGGGCGGCGCGCGATCATTTCATCCGGGGCTTTCCACACCGGCCACTTGCGGCGGAACTGCACCTTTGCGTCACCATTCCAGCCATAGCCCGCCGCGCCCACGCTGACGCCGTAGCGCAAGGCACGGTCGGGGGCCGTGACAAGGTGCAGGAAGGCCGCATCGGGATCGACGATGATGGTGCCCGTGGTCTCAAATGGGAAGGGGTTTTCAACCTCTTGCCGCCATAGCCGTGCATCGACAATCCCATCGGGGATCGCCGGGACAGGATGCGGCTCGGTATAGATCGCGCCGTAACGGGCGGGCATCGGCGGCGGTGGCGGCGGGGGTGCTGCCTCGGGTGGCTTGGCGGCACAGGCGGACAGCGATGCGGCCGAGGCCGCAGCCATAAAGGCGCGTCGGGTGAACATGGGGATATCCTTATCGGCTGAGGAATTTGGCAGAACGGGGCCGCAGGCGCGGCAGGCGCGTTCAGGCAAGCCTTGGCGGGTCAAGCGGTAACGGCGGGGTCTGGCCTGGCTTTGCCCGCCATGCCGCAGGGTGCAGCAGGGTCGCCGACGGATGGAACGCCAGCGTCAGCACCTCGGGCCACGCCGCAAGCGCGGGGTTGCACGGCGACCCCGGCAACGCCGTGCCTTTGCAGCGGCTTTGCACCGCAGCAAACGCCTGTTCTGACGCAATCGGCGCGCTGATGCTTTCATCCAACTGCGCCGAAATCACCGCCGCAATGCGCGGAGCCGTGCCAAACTTTGCGTTGAAGCTGCCAAACGGCAGCAACGCAAGCACGGCCAGCAGCAAGACAAGGCGGGACATCATCGACATTGGCTTTACCTGCCATGCGAGGCTTTGGGTGTCGAGAGACCGGGGCAGCGATCGGTTGCCGATGCCGATCACCACTTGTCACATGGCTGTGACGACAGCGCCCTCTGCGCATATTTCTGCCGCATACCCCGCCATTCAGGGGCTTTTCTGCGCAACGGCGCGATAAACTCTGCCATCGCATCGGTTTGCCCACTGACTTTTGTCTTACAACTCGCCTATAGAGAGCAGATTGGATGTGATCGGATTACGACGATGCCCGCAGAGCGCACTGACAGTGACAGCCGCAAACTTCTCCGCCGCCTGCGCGATGTGCTGGGCACCAAGGCGAAGGGGCAGGAAAGACTTGACCAGATCACCCATCTGATCGCGGATTCCATCGGGGCCGAGGTGTGCTCGATCTACCTGTTCCGCGACGCCGAAACGCTGGAGCTTTGCGCCACCGAAGGCCTGCGCAAGACCGCCGTTCACAAGACGCGGATGAAGCTGGGCGAGGGTCTGGTGGGCCGGGTGGCGCGCACGGGGCTGCCGGTGAACACCGCCGATGCGCCGTCTGAAAAAGGGTTTCGGTTTATGCCGGAAACCGGCGAGGAGTTGTATTCCGCATTCCTGGGCGTGCCGATTCAGCGCGTGGGCGAAAAGCTGGGCGTGCTGGTGGTGCAGTCGAAACTGGCGCGCGCTTACACCGAAGATGACATCTACGCGTTGGAAGTTGTCGCCATGGTGCTGGCCGAGATGACCGAACTTGGCGCGTTCTCGGGCGAGGGCGTGGGCGGTATGGGCGCGCTGCACAAGCAACCGGTGCTGTTTCGCGGCGCGAGCGGTCAGGAAGGCGCGTCCGAAGGCCGGGTCTGGCTGCACGAACCGCGCGTGGTTGTCACCAACCCGGTGGCCGACGATCCCCTGACCGAGATTGACCGCATCCGCGAGGCGGTGGGCGTGCTGCGGGTATCGGTGGACGATCTGCTGGCGGCGGAAAGCCTTGATAAAGATCAGAAAGCCGTGCTGGAAGCCTACCGCATGTTCGCCCATTCACGTGGCTGGCTGCGGCGGATGGAAGAGGATATTTCGTCGGGCCTTTCTGCCGAAGCCGCGGTCGAGAAAGAGCAATCGGCGGCACGCTCGCGTCTTAGCCAGGTGCCCGATGCCTATTTGCGCGAACGCCTGCAGGATCTGGATGACCTTTCCAACCGTTTGCTGCGCATCCTGACCGGGCAAGGCAAGGATACCGGGGCGGAAATGCCGGAAAACCCGGTGCTGGTCGCGCGCAACATTGGCCCTGCGGAATTGCTGGAATATGGCCGCAAACTGAAGGGCTTGGTGCTGGAAGAAGGCTCGGTCGGCAGCCACGCCGCGATTGTGGCGCGGGCCTTGATGATCCCGATGGTGATCCACGCCGAACGCATTACCAACGAGGCGCTGAACGGCGATGCCATTCTGGTCGATGGTGATCAGGGCATCGTGCACCTGCGTCCCGAAGAAACCGTGGCGCGGTCATTCCGGGGCACGATGGCGATGCAGGCCAAAGCGCAAGAGCGTTACGCGTCGCTGCGCGATCTGCCCGCGACCACGACAGATGGCGTGACGATTGCGCTGCACATGAACGCAGGCCTGATGGCGGATTTGCCGTCGCTTGTGGGGTCGGGGGCCGAAGGTGTGGGGCTGTTTCGCACCGAGTTGCAGTTTCTGGTGCGCAATTACATGCCGCGCCGCGAGGAACTGGCGGCACTCTATACCCGGGTGATCGAGGCCGCCAAGGGCCGCCCCGTCGCGTTCCGCACACTCGATATCGGCTCGGACAAAGTGCTGCCCTATATGAAGCCGCAGGACGAACCCAACCCCGCGATGGGCTGGCGCGCAATCCGTGTGGGGTTGGACAAGCCGGGTGTGCTGCGGATGCAGTTGCAGGCGCTGATCCGTGCGTCGGCGGGCCGCCCCTTGGCGGTGATGTTCCCCTTCGTGTCCGAACATGCCGAATTCGTCAACGCCCGCGCCCATGTGCTGCGCGAGTTGCACCGCGAGAAATCCTTGGGCCATGCCGTGCCCTCCGCGCTGGAGGTGGGGGCGATGCTGGAAATGCCCAGCCTTGCCTACGCGCCCGATGCGTTCTTCGAGATGGCCGATTTCATCTCGATCGGCGGCAATGATCTGAAACAGTTTTTCTTTGCGGCGGATCGCGAGAATGAACGGGTGCGCAAACGCTATGACACGCTGAATGCGTCGTTCCTGACCTTCCTGCAATTCATTGTGGCGCGCTGTGCGGCGGCGGGGACCAAGCTGTCATTCTGCGGCGAAGACGCAGGCCGCCCCGTTGAGGCGGTGGCGTTCGCGGCGATTGGGTTGCGCAACCTGTCGATGCGCCCCGCGTCCATCGGCCCGGTGAAGGCGCTGCTGCGGCGGGTGGATCTGGCCGAGGCGCGCAAGGTGATCGACCGCGCGCGCAGTGAAGGGGCCGAGACGATTAGGCCTGCGCTGATGGCGTATCTGGAGCGTGTGGGGGAGTGAGGGGGGCGAGACAGCTGACCGTGGCGAGGTGAAAGTTGCCATCGGTTCACGCGAAACGCCCCTGTTCGTCGGGCCAAGTCCAGATTTCTTGATCGGCCAGAACGGCAGATACCACTGCTTCGGCACGTTTTTTTGTTGTTGGCCCTTCTCCCATACCCATGTGCTGGGCTTCGATTTTGACAAGATAATCGATAACGATTTCTAGTGGTGCGCCTTGGCGAAGCTGAGATGCCGCAGAAGTCATGTAGCGGTCATATTCATCTGCAAACGGTTTATTTGCATCATCTGACCATTTCGATCCAGCTAAGAGCAATCCAATCGGGTCCCAGATCTCCCATCCGATATCGCGCAGCCTAGACAGTTTTAATCTTGGCTGAGGTGAAAATTCAAACATCGCAAACCTCAAAAGTCGCACACACCATCATTGCTACGCTTCAGCGCAAAAATTGCAAAGGGTGCAATCACACGCCGCCCAAATACACCACATCACATAGGGCAGCGCCTGACCGCCGGGTGGGCGCGGCAACCGCGATTCTAGGCGGTTTATGTCTCAACAAATCCCACAGATTTTCTAAGCGAGACAGCACAGAAGCGCCCGCCCGAGGGGGGTGATGAGCGATCAGAAATCCTCCAGTGGAGGATTTCCGCGAAGAACGCCCGGCCCGTGGCCGGGCCGGGAGGCGGGCGCTGCCCGGCGGCGCTAAAGCGCCTTGATTCCGGGCGGGTTGTTTGCTTGAAAGGATGCCGTTTAGTCCTCGGAGCGGCCATTGCTGGGGCGATCCTGCGCGTGGTGTTTGACCGCAAACTCCGGCAACCAAGCCTCGCGGCGGATGGTCCATAACTCGTAGGTCGGGGTGAATTGGCTCGGGGCGTCCAGCGTGCCAATGTAAACTTCAACCTCGTCACCGCTGCGCGCAAACACCGGCGAGCCGCAGGTGGGGCAGAAATGGCGGCCTTGATATACGCCGAACGCGCCGCTGACCGTCACGGCGGCTTCTGGAAAGACGGCAGAGGCATGAAACAGCGCGCCGTGGTGTTTGCGGCAATCAAGGCAATGGCAGAGGCCGGTGCGGTAAGGCAGGCCCGTGGCGGTGATCCGCAATTGCCCGCACAGGCAACCGCCGGTCACGATCTCGACACCTCCAGACATCCTAAACCCCTGAGATCCTAAACCCCTGACACCCTAAACCTTGGTGATCTTTGGCGGCTGCGTCGCCTTGGCGAAGGCCGCAACCACCGCCTCGCCGCCCTGCACCTCGGCCAGCCGCATCAGCGCGAAACGGATGCGGGCCATTTCGCGGTAATAGGACAGGAAAGCGGCATTCAGCGCAGCACCCGACACCGCCCCCAGCACGGGCACAGCTTGAGCTGCCAGTTTCTGGCCCAAGGTGGCCGCCACCCGTGGGGCGACCGTGGCGATCAGTTTCTGGATCGCAGGGCCGGTCAGGGTCATCCGCGCCGACAGAAATGCCGCGTTGACGCCATCATCGCCTTGCAGCGGGGTGCCTGCGGCGAAAACCTCAAGGCAAGCGGCGCGGATGCCGGGTTCGGATGGATCAAAGCCCGCGCGGATCGCCTCGGCCCGGATGGTGTGCAGCATCAACGTGATGGTGACGGGCAATTCGGCCATCGAGGTCAGCAAGCCCCCTGCCCCGCCCGCAGCCCCGGTCGCCATCGCGGCCAAGGTGCTGGCCCGCCCGCCCATCTTCGGCCCCTGATCGGCAAGCCCTGCCACCCCATGCGCCGCCGTCAGCGCGCGGATCACCACTTGCTCGATCTGGCCACGCAGCGCATCGGGGATCAAGGCGGCCTGCTTTTCCAGCCCGCCGCCGATCTTGTTGACCAAAGTCATCAAAGGGCCATTCGCGCGCTTGTAGGCGCGGGCGAGTTCGGCGATTTCGGTGTCAGCAGCGGGGGCGCGCAGGGCGGGAAGTTGGGTCATAGGCCCAATGTGGGGCGTTTGGCGCGCTTCGGCAAGGGCGCTGATCAGGCTTGCGGCAGGGTCGCGCCGCTGGCCTTCACCACATGGCCCCTGATGCCCGCCCATGCGCCCTTTTTAAGCTCCAGCCCCAGCACGCGGTCGGGGTTGGTCGGCGGCGGCATCACCACGCCCTCCAGCTTTTGAAAGCCGAACCGGCTGTAATAGGGCGCATCCCCCACCAAGAGCACCCGCTCCCATCCCAGACGCCGTGCCTCGGACAGGCTTTCGTTGATCAACAAACCGCCCAAGCCCTCGCCTTGCCGGGTCGGGTGCACGGCGACAGGCCCCAGCAGCAGCACATCTTCGCCATCCTCGCCATCGCCCTCGTCGATCTCGGCAGGCCAGAAGCGGATCGCAGCGGCCAAAGTGCCGTCCTCATCGCGCAGGGTCAGGCACAAGGCTGCGACGGTCGGGACACCATCGCGCAGCCGGTAAGACGACAAGGCGGTGCGACCGGGAGAGAAGCACAGATCATACAGTGCCTCGACTTCCCACCAGTCGGCCTCGACTTCTTCTTCCAGCTGATACACGCCGCTGCCCTTCCAGAATCATCTGGAAACGCGGGTAGCATGGGCTAGGTGTGGGATCAAATCAGAAGGGGATGGCGATGTTTTATAACCCGAATGATGCGGACAGCCCGCGCAATGGCGGGCTGCCGTTCAACCCGTTCAAGGCGATTGTCGCACCGCGTCCGATTGGCTGGATTTCAACGCGCGGCGCCATGGGCGACAATCTGGCGCCCTATTCGTTCTTCAACGCGGTGAATGATGCACCGATGCAGGTGATGTTTGCAGGCGGGCTGAAGGATTCGATTTCCAACCTGCGGGATTCGGGGGTGTTCGCGGTGAATGTGGTGGCCGAGGCGATGGTGCACCAGATGAACGCCAGTTCCGAAACCGTCGCGCGCGGGGTCGATGAATTTGCGCTGGCGGGGGTGGAAAAGGCCGAATGTGTGCAGATTGATTGCCCGAGGGTGGCACAGGCCCCCGCGACGCTGGAATGTCGGGTGGCGCATGTGCTGGAACTGGCGGGCGAGAACTGGATGGCCGTGGGCGATGTTGTGGGCGTGCATATCCGCGACGCATACCTGCGCGACGGTCGCTTTGATCTGGCGCTGGTGCGGCCCGTCGCAAGGTTAGGCTATAAGGATTACGCGGTGATTGCCGCGCCGTTCGAACTGGCGCGGCCTGACGCGTTGCGTTGACGCCCGCCAAATGCACCCCGCCGCCCCGGACTTGATCCGGGGCCTCTTGGCTTGACGGTGAGGCCCCGGCGCGGGGGCCGGGGCGGCGTGGTTACGGCGTCAATCGCGCGGCAGTGGGCAGGTCGGCGGCAATTCAGGCAGGCCGATGTCGCGCCGCAAATGGTTCGACAGCAGGACCGCTGGCGGCGGTTTGGCTGGCCGTTGCCGCAGCGCTTTCAGCAGTGCAAGCAAGGTCGCAATTGACCCGTGTTCAGCGATCAGGTCTTGCAGAGCGGGCAACAGCGCGGCCCGTCCGACGTTCGGGGTGGCATTCATTTTGGCACATCACCAGCCACCTGCGCGGTCTGGTCCTATGTTGAAATCAGATGGATGACCCAAACGCACGGCATGCAGACGCCGGGTTGGATTGGGTCGTGCGAGGGTGGAGTTGGTCAGGCTTGGGCCTGAAGCGCAGAGGCGATTGCTTTATCCGGCGTCAGCCGCGATAGCGCGATCCGCCAGTGCAACGCCATGCAGCAGCCGAGACGGCGGCGGTTGTGTAATTCAACATCTGACGCCTCCCTGATCTGTGCGTGGTGCACCGTGTGTCGCACAGCTTTGTGGATTTGCAAAACGCCATGATCACGTGGGCGTGACATAGGGGCGCGGCTGTGGCCTTAGCGTTACAGGGGGGGGGCTTGTGGCCAACCACCGGGGGCTCGCCCCCCGCTACGAAGTTTCTTCGCTCCTTCGTAGCAAACTTCTGCGCACCCGAGGATACTTAAAAACGGATGAAAAATTTTAGATGAATTTTAGATGAATTTTAGAGGGGGTTAGCGGCGATCTGCGAAGAAGGTCTTCAGCAGGGTTTCGGCCTCGGCGGCGTTGATGCCGTCGTAGATTTCGGGGGCGTGGTGGCATTGCGGGTGGCTGAACACGCGCGCGCCGTGGACGGTGCCGCCGGATTTGGGATCAGCAGCGCCGTAATACAGCCGCGCGATGCGGGCGGCGGAAATGGTGCCTGCGCAGATCGGGCAAGGCTCTAGCGTCACATAGAGATCGTGGCCGGGCAGGCGTTCGGAACTGGCAAGCTGGCAGGCGGCGCGGATGGCAAGGACTTCTGCATGGGCGGTGGGGTCGCACAACTCGCGCGTGCGGTTGCCAGCGGCGGCGATGATTTGGCCGTCTTTCACCACCACAGCACCAATCGGCACTTCACCGCGCGCAGCCGCCATCCGGGCTTGGTCTAAAGCGGCGTCCATGAAGGTTTTGAACACCCGATTATTCCTTGGCGCTTGCCGCGTGGCGGTTGAAAGATTAGTCTGACCCATCGCCCGCGATGATCGCGCGCAACGCCCGTTGAAGGATAAAAGAACATGGCCGAGAATACAAATCCCCCGAAAATCGCCAAGGTTGCCGGCCCGAAGGTTGAGGGGCCGAGGGCGGAGGGTAAGGCGGTTGAACGCAAGTCGGCCGTGGCAGCAAAGCCTGCGGCGGGCACGCCCGAAGGCGACCGGATTGCCAAGGTTCTGTCGCGCGCGGGCGTGGCCTCGCGCCGGGAAGCCGAGCGGATGATCGAATTGGGCGAGGTTTCGGTCAATGGCAAGGTGATTACCTCGCCCGCGCTGAACGTGACGTCCAAGGATAAGATCGTCGCGCGTGGCGTGGTGGTGGGCGAGCCAGAGCAGGCGCGGCTATGGCTGTATTACAAGCCCGATGGTCTGGTGACATCCGAATCCGACGAGAAGGGCCGTGAGACGGTGTTCGACAATCTGCCCGCCGAATTGCCGCGGGTGATGTCGGTGGGGCGGCTGGATTTGAACTCGGAAGGCCTTTTGCTGCTGACCAATGACGGCGCGTTGAAGCGGCGGTTGGAACTGCCGTCAACCGGTTGGCTGCGCAAATATCGCGTGCGGGTGAATGGCAATCCGCTGGACCCGGATCTGGAACCCTTGCGCAAGGGGATTGTGGTGGAGGGTGAGCGGTTTCAGCCGATGATCGTGGTGATTGACCGGATTCAGGGCGCGAATGCCTGGCTGACGGTGGGTCTGCGCGAGGGCAAGAACCGCGAAATCCGCCGCGCTATGGCGGCGATCAACCTGACGGTGAACCGGTTGATCCGCATCAGCTACGGGCCGTTCCGGCTGAACGACCTGCAACCCGGCGAGGTTGAGGAGGTCAAGGGCAAGGTCTTGCGCGATCAGTTGGGGCAAGGAGCGACGGTGGATGACGACGCGCCCAAGCGCACACGGGCACCACGGCCTGCGTCACGGACGACAACGGGCAAGGCCGAGGGCGCAAGTTCGGGCAAGCGGTTGAAGGCGGGTGAAGGGCTGAAGCAGTTGTCCGACGCCTGGGGAGAGGCTACCAAACCCCGCCGCTTCGGCACCGCCGCGGCCAAGGCCGATGCCCCCGCAGACAAGCCGCGCAGCTTTGGCACGGCGGCGAAAAAGGCCGAAACCGCCGCCCCGCGCGCGCCTAAACCCCCCGTGAAACGCGCAAGCCCCACGCGGGGCGCGCCAACCGGGCCAAAGCCTGCCGGTGGGCGGCCCAAACGTGGCGCGTAAGGGCTGCAATTCCCCGCTTTTGCCCTCTGGCACGACGCCGCGGCTGTGCCTATAGTCTAGGGGTTCGCGTTGTGCGAAATGGAGGCGTGATGTCTGCCAAGGGTTTGGAATCGGGCGCGTTTATGTTGCTGCTGGCGTTGATGGTCTATGTGGCCATCCTCGGCGCGCAAGGCTGAGGGCGCGGATATGGCAGAACGGTTTGGCGGCAAATACTCGCCTGAAAATTCCAGAACCGAAGGCGCGCTGGGGGCCGCACCCGCGCCAGGTATGCCTGCGCGATCCAAATCGGCAGGCCGGGCCCGCGCGCTTTTCCTGCCACCCTTCCTGTTTGCAGCGCTCGCCTTCAAGGGCGAGCCGCGCACCTTGATCATGGGGCTGGCGGCCTGCGGCATCCTGCTGCTTGCGGCTTGGCTGACCCAGCAAGGGGCTGTCGCGCAAGACGCCTATGACGCGCGCAAAGTGGCGCGGCGTCCGGCTATTCCGCGCAAGGCGTTCGGGGCGGTGCTGATGGGTGTGGGCCTGTGCGTGGGGGCCTTGGTTGCACAACCGCCGCTTTACGCGATCTTGCTGGGCCTTGCCGGCCTGATCCTGCATGTCGGCGCGTTCGGGCTGGACCCGATGCGCGACAAGGGGATGGAGGGCGTGGACAGCTTTCAGGTTGAACGCGTCGCCAAAGCCGTGGATGAGGCCGAGGGTCTGCTGGCTGGCATGAAAGACGCGATTTTGCGCGCGCGCGACAGCGCCTTGGAAGCCCGTGTTGCAAAGTTCAGCGGCGTGGCGCGCGGGCTGTTCCGCTCGGTTGAAAGTGATCCGGGCGATCTGACGGCGGCGCGCAAGTATCTGTCGGTCTATCTGATGGGCGCGCGCGATGCGACGGTGAAGTTCGCCGATGCCTATGCGCAGGGCCGCGATCCGAAAATCCGCGCCGATTATGAGCAGTTGCTGGGCGAGTTGGAAACCACCTTTGCCGCCCGCACCCAAAGCCTGCTGCAAGGTGATCACTCCGATCTGGATGTTGAAATTCAGGTGTTACGTGATCGCCTGAAACTGGAAACCTGAACCCTTACACCCGCCCCGCTGCGGGGTTTTGCCAATCCGCGCAATCGCGCCCTGAACGAGTGAGAGCCATGACCGAAGATATCCGCGCCGCTGCCGCCACATCCCTCGCCGAAGTAGAAAAGGTGACGGCTGTCATCCTTCCAGAACCCGGGCGTGAGATTGTGGCCTTGGAGGCCGCCCCTGCCCCGGTGGCCGAAGATATCCGCAAGCGCATGGCGGAACTGGATATGAGCAACACCCAGTCGATCATCTCGTTCGGATCGGGGGCGCAGGCGGAATTGCAGGTGATTTCGCAGGAAATGCTGCAAGGCGTGAAGAACAAGGATGTCGGGCCTGCTGGGGATTCCTTGCGCGAAATCGTCACCACCATTCGCGGCTTTTCGGGTGAAGAACTCGACGTCAACCGCAAGCAAAGCTGGTGGGAATGGCTGACCGGCCACGCCGCCCCCTTGGCGGAATTTGTCGCGCGCTATGAGCAGGTGCAGACCCAGATCGACAAAGTCACCGAAAACCTGTTGGTGCATGAGACGACTTTGCTGAAAGATATCAAATCGTTGGATATCCTGTATGGCAAAACCCTGACCTTCTATAATGAGTTGGGCCTCTACATCGCGGCGGGCGAGGCCAAGCTGAAAGACCTCGACGCCACCGACATTCCGGCGCGCGAGGCTGCAGTGAAAGCCGCCCCCGAGGCCGATCAGATGATGAAGGCGCAGGAACTTCGCGATCTGCGCGCCGCGCGCGATGATCTGGAACGCCGGGTTTATGATCTGAAGCTGACGCGTCAGGTCACGATGCAATCGCTGCCCTCGATCCGGCTGGTGCAGGAAAACGACAAGTCCTTGGTCGGCAAGATCAACTCGACCCTGATGAACACCGTGCCGCTGTGGGAAACCCAACTGGCGCAGGCGGTGACGATCCAGCGCAGCAAAGAGGCGGCCGAGGCGATCAAGGACGCCAATGATCTGACGAATGAACTGCTGACCGCCAACGCCAACAACCTGCAAGAAGCCAACAAGGTGGTGCGCACCGAGATGGAGCGTGGGGTGTTTGATATTGAGGCCGTGCAGAAGGCCAACGCGACGCTGGTCGCCACCATCGAGGAAAGCCTTGCGATTGCCGACGAAGGCAAGGCACGCCGGGCCGCTGCCGAGGTGGAACTGGTCAAGATGGAAGGCGAGTTGCGCGACACGCTGGCTTCGGCGCGCGCCCGCAACACCGCCAGCGGTGCCAACATCGGCAGCGCAGTCTGATCATGGTGCAGGCACGGCCCATCATGCGAAAACGCTCGGTCGGCCTGATGGCCGCACTGGCGCTGATGGGCTGTGTCGAGGCCCCGATGCCGCAGGTGAAACCCGCGACGCGCCCTGTGGTGGCGGTGCAGCCTGCCCCCGTCGCAGCCCCCGAAACCCCGGCCAGTGCCGCCGCGCGCGCCTATTACGCCGAGGTGCAGCGCGGCCTGCTGGCCCAGGGCCTGCTGCGCACCGATGGCGGTGGCCCCGATACGCCCTATACCGACCGGATGCTGGCCGATAACTTCGTCCGTATCGCACTTTACGACGAATACGACCGCTCGGGCAGCAGCACGGTGCAGCGCCAGACCACCTCGGCGTTGCGGCGCTGGCAGCAGCCGGTGCGCGTGGGCCTGCGGTTTGGAGCGTCCGTTTCGGCGCAGATGCGGGCGACCGATACCGCGCGGGTCGGGTCTTATCTGCAACGTTTGCAGGGGCTTACCGGGCACTCGATCCGGCTGGACGACAACCGCCCGAATTTCTGGGTCTATATCGTGTCGGAAGATGAACGCGCCGCACTTAGCCCCACCCTGCGCGCCGCGATGCCGGGGCTGACGGCCAATGACGTCAGCGGCATCACCGCCATGCAACGCTCCACCTATTGCATCGTTTATGCGCAGTCGGCGGGGGCCTCCGGCGTCTATACCGGGGCCTTCGCGGTGATCCGCGCCGAACACCCCGACCTTCTGCGCTTGTCCTGCATCCATGAGGAAATCGCCCAAGCCTTGGGCCTGCCCAACGATAGCCCCAAGGCCCGCCCCTCGATCTTCAACGATGACGAGGAATTCGCCCTGCTGACCACGCAGGACGAGAAGATGCTGCAAATGCTCTACAACCCCGCGTTGCGCCCCGGCATGACCGAAGCCGAAGCGCGCCCGATCATAGAAACGCTTGCCCGTCGCCTGACGGGTGGCGACAGCTACGCCCTTGCGGGCATTGAGGAGTAAGTCATGGTTTTCGGATTTCTGAAGGGCGAGTTCATCGACGTCATCACCTGGCTGGATGACACCCGCGACACGATGGTCTGGCGGTTTGAACGGCAGGGCAATGCGATCAAATACGGCGCCAAGCTGACCGTGCGTGAAGGGCAAGCGGCGGTGTTTGTGCATGAAGGCCAGTTGGCCGACGTGTTCGGCCCCGGCATGTATCAGTTGGAAACCAACAACATGCCGATCATGACGACGCTGCAAAGCTGGGACCATGGTTTTGATAGCCCGTTCAAATCGGAGGTGTATTTCATCAACACCACCCGGTTCAACGATCAGAAATGGGGCACCAAAAACCCGATCATGTGCCGCGACCCGGAATTCGGCCCGGTCCGCCTGCGCGCCTTTGGCACCTATTCGATGCGGGTGGCAGATCCTTCGGTGTTCCTGCGCGAAATCGTCGGCACCGATGGCGAGTTCACCTCGGATGAGATCAGCAACCAGATTCGCAACGTGATCTTGCAGGAAGTGTCTCAGGTGCTGGCGAAATCCGGCATCCCGGTGCTGGATATGGCCGCCAACACCGCCGATCTGGGCAAACTGGTCGCCACCGCGATTTCACCCAAGATCACCGAATACGGCCTGTCGATCCCGGAATTCTACATTGAAAACATCAGCTTGCCGGAAGAAGTCGAGAAGGTGCTGGACAAGCGCACCTCGATGGGCGTGGCGGGCGATCTGAACAAATACATGCAGTTCAACGCCGCCGAAGGCATGGCGCAACCCGGCAATGGCATGGGCGCGATGGTGGGCGCTGGCATGGCGGCAGGCATGGGGATGAACATGGCCAGCGGGGCCGGGCCTTGGGGGGCAGCCCCTGCGGCGGCACCGCCGCCCCCGCCGCCGCCTGCGGGCAAGGCGTGGCATGTGGCCGAAAACGGCGCGACCAAGGGGCCGTTCAGCGAAAGCGACCTTGCCAGCATGGCGGCCTCTGGCACCCTCAGCCGCGCGTCCCAAGTCTGGACCGCCGGTCAAGACGGCTGGAAAGCCGCGAATGACACCGAACTGGCAAAACTGTTCGCGATGGTGCCGCCACCACCCCCGGCAGGCTGACGCATCATGGCCGTGATGGAAGCAAACCACTGGCCCTGCGCGCAATGCGGGGCCGACCTGCGCTATGCGCCGGGTCAGACCGAGTTGAAATGTGACCATTGCGGCTTTGTCCAAGCCATCCCCGCCAAAGCCCCGCGCCAAAAGGCCAGCGCGCTGATAGAACACCCCCTCGCCAAGGGGCTGTCCGATGATCTGCCCGATGCGGCATCCGAAGACGTCCGCTCTACCACCTGCCCGAATTGCGGCGCGGTGGTGGAGTTTCAGGGCGCCAATCACGCCAGCCAATGCCCGTTTTGCGCCACCCCCGTGGTGGTCGATACCGGCAGCCATCGCCGGATCAAACCGCAAGCCCTTGTGCCGTTCGAGTTGACGGAATCGCAGGCCCGCACCGCGCTGAAAAGCTGGCTGGGTGGGCTGTGGTTTGCGCCCAATTCCCTGCTGGAATACACCCGCGCGGGCCGCGCCATGGATGGCATCTACGCGCCGTTCTGGACCTTCGACGCCGACACCGACAGCCGCTATCGCGGCCAGCGCGGCGATTATTACTATGAAACAGAATGGGTTAACGTCACCGTCAACGGCAAGACCGAACGCCGTCAGGAACAGGTGCGCAAAACCCGCTGGTCTGCCACATCGGGCCGGGTTACCCGCGATTTCGACGATGTGCTGGTGATGGCCTCCAGCAGCCTGCCCGCGCGGCTGGGCAATGATCTGACCCCGTGGGATCTGACCAAGCTGCAACCCTATTCGCCAGACTATCTCGCCGGTTTTCAGGCCGAAGGCTACACGGTTGGCCTTGCTGATGGCTGGGGCCGCGCCCAAGCCGTGATGGCCGATGTGATTGAAGACGACGTGCGCCGCGACATCGGCGGCGATGAGCAGCGCGTGGACACGGTGAATACCGATTACAGTGCCGAGACCTTCAAGCACATCCTGCTGCCAATCTGGATGGCCGCCTACAAATACGGCGGCAAAAGCTATCGCTTTCTGGTCAACGGCCAGACCGGCGAGGTGCAGGGCGAGCGGCCTTACAGCGTCTGGAAGATCACCTTTGCGGTGCTGGGCGCTGTGGTTATCGCGGCAGGGGCGGCCTATCTTTACGATCCGTCGATCTTTGGGCTGCCACGGCCTGATTGGATGAACTGATCTTGTGGGCTGGTTGACTCTGGCCCGCCTGCGCGCGATGACGCGACACAGCATTCTGGGCAGCTTGGGGGCCAATCCGTGACCGATCTTTCCCGCGTTCTTGACCATGCCCGCATTGCCGAACTGCCGAACCCCTATTTCGGCAAGGTGCGCGATTGCTACGACCTGCCCGCCACCGCCGATCAGCCCGCGCGACGTATCCTGATCTCCTCCGACCGGATTTCCGCGTTCGACCGCATCCTCGCCGCGATCCCCTTCAAGGGGCAGGTGCTGACGCAAATGGCGCGGTTCTGGTTTGACCACACCGCCGACATCTGCCCCAATCATGTGCTGGCCTACCCCGACCCCAACGTGGTGATCGGCAAGCATGTGAGCATCCTTCCCGTTGAAATCGTGGTGCGCGGCTATCTGGCGGGCACCACATCAACTTCCGTGCTGACCCAGTATAAAAACGGCATCCGCACCATGTATGGCCACACCCTGCCCGATGGCTTGCGCGACAACCAGGTGCTGCCCACCCCGATCATCACCCCCACGTCGAAAGCCTTCGACGGCGGCCATGACGAGCCTTTGACGCCCGCCGAGATCATTGCCCAAGGCCTGCTGACCCCCGCGCAATGGGCCGATGTATCCGCCAAGGCGCTGGCCCTGTTCGCCCGCGGCCAAAAGATGGCGGCAGAGCGGGGGTTGATTTTGGTCGATACCAAATACGAATTCGGCCTTGATGGCGATGGTAACATCCTGATCGCCGATGAAATTCACACCCCCGACTCCAGCCGCTACTGGATCGCCAGCGGCTATCAGGCGGCATTTGAGGCAGGCACCCGCCCGCCCAGCTTCGACAAGGATGTGATCCGCTCGTGGGTCAATGCCCGCTGCAATCCATACGTCGATGCGATCCCGGAAATCCCGGCCGACATCATTCTCGCGACCTCTAAAGTATATATCGAGGCTTACGAGGCGATCACCGGCCAGCCCTTCGTGCCCGATCTGACAGGCGCCACGCCGCTGGACCGCGTCCGCGCCAATCTGGCCGCCTATTTCGTCTAAGCGGCTGTTTGCGCTAACTTCGGCCAATCGTGTAATGTCGCCCAAACGCCAACGGAGGCCATTATGATTCTGTCCTGTGGGGAAGCCCTGATCGACATGCTGCCGCGCACCACCACGCTGGGCGAGGCCGCCTTCGCGCCCTATGCCGGCGGGGCGGTGTTCAACACGGCGATGGCTTTGGGCCGGTTGGGCGCGCCTTCGGGGTTTTTCTCGGGCCTCTCGAACGACATGCTGGGCGAGATTCTGGCAGATACGCTGAAGGCCTCAAACGTCGATATCACCCATTGCGCGCGCTCGGACCGGCCTACCACGGTGGCTTTTGTCAAGCTGGTGAACGGTCAGGCCACCTATGCCTTCTATGATGAAGCCACCGCCGGCCGGATGCTGGCGCTGGATGATCTGCCGCAGTTGGGCGCGGATATCGCCGCCCTGTTCGTCGGCGGGATCTCCCTTGTCAACGACCCCGCCGCCAGCACCTATGAAACGCTTCAGGCGCGCGAGGCGGCAAGCCGTGTGACGATGATCGACCCCAACATCCGCCCCGGCTTCATCGCCGGAAAAGAGGCCGAATACCGCGCCCGGATTGAGCGTATGGTCGCGCGGGCGGATATTGTGAAGCTGTCGGATGAAGACCTGCATTGGCTGGAAGGTGCGGGCGATCTGGTGGCCCTGGCGCGCGGGATTCTGGCGAAGGGCCCGAAGGTGGTGTTCATCACCGAGGGCGCGGCAGGCGCGCGGGCTGTGACGGCGTCGCAGGAGCGGTTTGTGGCCGCGACCAGGGTTGAGGTCGTGGATACCGTCGGCGCGGGCGATACGTTCAACGCCGGGGTTCTCGCGGCCTTGCATCAGGCGGGGGCGCTGAGCAAGGCAAGCGTGGCAGCCCTTTCGGATGCAGAACTGGACGCGGCCCTGTCGCTCGGCACCCGAGCGGCAGCGGTGACGGTTTCGCGTGCGGGCGCGAACCCGCCTTGGGCGCGCGAGCTTTGAGGGCGCTGCTGCAGCGGGTTTCGCGGGCCTCGGTTTCGGTGGACGGGGCTGTGGTGGGCGAGATCGGCGCGGGGCTTTTGATCCTGATCTGCGCGATGCAGGGCGATACGGCGGCGCAGGCGGACAAGCTTGCCAGCAAGATCGCCAAGCTGCGGATCTTCAAGGATGCGGCGGGCAAGATGAACCTGTCGGTGAAGGATGCAGGTGGCGCGGCGCTGGTGGTGTCGCAGTTCACCCTTGCCGCCGATCTGCGCGGCAACCGGCCGGGGTTTTCCTATGCTGCCCCCCCGGAGGAGGGGCGGCGGCTTTATGAATACTTCTCGGGCCAGATCGCGGCAGAGGGCATCCCTGTCGCCCGCGGGATTTTCGGCGCGGATATGGATGTGTCCTTGAACAATGACGGGCCGGTCACGATCTGGATGGATACGGCTGATATGTGATGGTCCCAACTCGGGACCAAAAATAGACACGCCTTTTCAATGGCTTGACCCTGTCGATTTAACACTAAATTAACCTTTGGCCATTCACCTGTTTCTAAATATCCCCGCCGGAGGCTTCCGTCATACGCCGCAGAAGCCTCCGGCGGGGATATTTAAGAACGGGTGAAACACCCGTCAGCGGCCAAGACCCGAAGGGGCGAGGCCGCTGGTCGCGGGACGCAAATCTTATCTGGCGCGTCAAAGCGCGCTGCCCCGAAAGGCCTTGCACCTGCGCGCAAGCACCGCGCTTAGTTCAACGCATCGGCACATTCGATGAGAGCCGACATCGACGCCTTGGAGCCTGCCAGCGGGTAGTCGCGCACGCCGTCGCCGTTCTCGTCGCGCAGATGCGCGGTGCGACCTTCGGCGACTTCGACAAGGAAATTCGCCGCCTTGTCGCTGTCGGGCAGATCAAACAGCGCCGAATTTCCGGTGAGGGTGGCGTTGCTCAGGCTCCATTCGCCGCGACGATCCACTTCCACGCGCAGATCAGCGGTGTCGCCTTCGGTGAAATCCCAATCGGTCGAGTAAAATTGCAGGCGGATCGACTGATCCTGAAACACCCAGATGGTGAAGCTTTCCGCGCCTTCATCGACAGCGGCCTGACAGGCGACCGAGCCGTCGTCAAAGCTGTTCACCGCCACCATCCAGTTCTTGTGCTGAAACAGCACCTCTTGATCGGCCTGCGCCAGACCGGGGGCCATGCTCGCGGCCAACACAACTGCACCCATTGCCATTCGCCAGATTTTCACGGTGATCTCCCTCACGTTGTCGCGAGGAAGATCGGCGAGAATCCGCCGTTTCGCAAATGAAATAGGCTGTCATGAAGCCAAAACGCGCAGTTTCAACCTGTGGTTTCAGGGTTTGGCTTGCCAATCCCAGCCTTGGGTGAAGGCCCCCAGCACCGCCGCCACCGCTTCGGTTGAGGTCGGGCTGGAGGCCACGAGTTTGGCAACCAGGCCGCGCTTTTTATCCTCGACCACTTCGGCCACGGTCACCGGCAGCTTCGCCTCGGCCAAGGCGGCGTTGTAGGTGCGGGTGATGGCCATGCGGCGCAGATCGGGTTTGAACACCTTGCCGACGGCGGTTTTCGGCAATTCGGGCAGGATTTCGATGTATTTCGGTTGCGCCGCGCGTTCGGTGATGTGGGTTTTGGCGTAATCCATCAGTTGATCGACGGTCAGCGTCGCGCCCTTGCCCAGTTCGACATAGGCGCAGGGCAATTCACCCGAATGCGCGTCGGGCTGGCCGATGGCACCGACAAAACCGACGCCTTCGCAGCCCATCAAAGCCTCTTCGATGATGGCGGGGTCGATGTTATGGCCGCCGCGGATGATCAGATCCTTGGCGCGCCCGGTGATGAACAGATAGCCATCGCCGTCCAGCCGGCCCAGATCGCCGGTGCGCAGGAAGATGCCATCAGCGAACAGATCGCGGTTTTTATCGACCTCGGTATAGGTCGAGCCCGGCAGCACGCCGGGGTTCGACACACAGATTTCGCCGACCTCATCGGTGTCGCAGATGCGGAAGCCGTCGGGGGTTTTTTGCAGGATGCGGATTTCGGTATAGGGGAAGGCAAGCCCGACCGAGCCGATTTTCTTTGCGCCATCGGGTGGGTTGACGGCGACAAGGCAGGTGCATTCGGTAAGGCCGTAGCCTTCGACGATCTGGACGCCAGTGATGTTCTGGAAGCGGTTGAACAGCTCGACCGGCAGCGGGGCCGAGCCCGAGAACGCACCGCGCAAGCTGTCGATTTTCGCGTTGACCGGGCGTTGCAGCAGCGCCGACAGCGCGGTGGGCACGGTGACAAGATAGGTCGCCTGCCAGCGTTCGATCAGCTTCCACAGGTTATCAAACACGCCCTCGCCGCGGTAACCTGCCGGGGTGGGGAACACCACATGTGCGCCGGATGCGATCATCGACATCAAGATCGGGTAGGCCGCGAAGACGTGAAACAAGGGCAGCGGGCACATCACGGTATCGGTTTCGCGAAACAGCAACTGGCCGCCAAGCCAGCCGTTGTAGATCATCCCCGAGGCGCGGTGCTGGGCGACCTTGGGCATGCCCGTGGTGCCGCCGGTGTGGAAATAGGCGGCCGTGTGATCGGCGTGGCGGTCGGCGAAGGTCAGTCTGTCGGCGGGTTGGCGGGCACATTCGGCGTTGAAATTCTTGATATTGGCGCTGTGGTGGTGCGGGTTTTTCGGGCGCACGAAGGGCACGATCCAGCTTTTGGGCGGGCTGAGGTAGCGGTTCAGATCAACCTCGAGCACGGTTTTGACGTTTGGGGCATGGGCCACAGCCTCGGCCACCTTTTGCGCAAGGTCGGTCTTGGGGAAGGGTTTCAGAGTGACGACAACTTTCGCGCCGGTTTCGCGCAGGATGGCCGAGATTTGCGCAGGCTCCAGCAGTGGGTTGATCGGGTTGACGATGCCAGCGGTGGCCCCGGCCAGCAGGGTGATTGCGGTTTCCAGCGCGTTGGGCAGCACGTAGGCCACCACGTCGGCGGGGCCGATGCCAAGGCTGCGGAACAGGTTGGCGGCTTGGGTGACGCAGCCGTGCAGTTCATTCCACGTCAGGGTTTGCGCAGGGTCGGTCGGGCCGGACAAAAGCTGATAGCTGATCGCGGGCCGCGCGCCATGTTTGGCGCGGGTGCGCGAGAGGAAATCATAGATCGAATGGGCAATGTCGCGGTTTTCCCACGAGGATTCGGCCTCGATGGCTTTGAGATCGGCGCGAGATGCGAAGCCGCCTGTCATGGTAATCCTCCCGTTTGGTCTTATCGTTCCGGGCCGTTCTGCGGCGGCCTCGGGTGGGGTCAAGATGGGGAAGATTGCGGGCTGGGGCAAGGAAAAGCGGCGCAGAAAACGCAACGTCAGGGGTTTAGGCGGCACCGTCGGTGAATTGCAGGCGGGCGAGGCGGGCGTAGAGGCCGCCTGCCGCCACCAGTTCGTCATGGCTGCCGATAGCGGCGATGCGGCCTTGGTCCAGCACCACAATACGGTCGGCGCGTTTGACGGTGGCCAAGCGGTGGGCGACGACGATGGTGGTGCGGCCTTTGGCCAGGTGATCCACCGCCGCCTGCACGGCACGCTCGGATTCCGCATCCAGCGCCGAGGTGGCTTCATCCAGCAGCAGCACCGGCGCGTCGCGCAGGATGGCGCGGGCGATGGCGATGCGTTGCTTCTGGCCGCCCGACAGCATGACGCCACGCTCGCCCAGATAGGTGTCATAGCCGTTTGGCAAGGCCATGATGAAATCATGCGCTGCGGCGGCGCGGGCGGCGGATTGCACTTCGGCAAGGCTGGCGTCGGGGCGGCCGAAGCGGATGTTTTCCATGGCCGAGGTGGCAAAGATCACCGGATCTTGCGGCACCAGCGCCATGGCGCTGCGGAAATCGGCGCGGGCAAGGCTGCGCAGGTCGTGGCCGTCGATGCAGATGCTGCCCGATTGCGGATCGTAAAACCGCATCAGCAGTTGCAGCACGGTGGATTTGCCCGCCCCCGAGGGGCCGACGAGGGCGATGGTCTCGCCGGGTTGCACCGCAAGGCTCAGGCCGTGCAGGGCGGGGGCATTCGGGCGGGCGGGGTAGTTGAACACCACGTTATCAAGCGTGATCGCCCCTTTGACCGGGCGCGGCAGGGTGGCGGGGTTTGCGGGTTCGGCGACGGGGTCGGTGGCATCCAGCATCTCGACCAGACGCTCGGTTGCCCCGGCGGCGCGTTGCAACTCGCCCCAGATTTCGGACAGCGAGCCTACGGCTCCGGCGACCAGCACCGCGTAGATCACGAATTGCACCAGCTGGCCGGGGGTCATGGTGCCATCACGCACATCGCGCGCGCCCATCCACAACACACCGACAACGCCTGCGAAGACGAGGAAAATCACGATCACTGTCATGGCGGCACGGGTGGCCATGCGGGTTTTGGCGGAGGTGAAGGATTGCTCGGAGACTGCGGCGAAATCGGCGCGGGTCAGGGATTCGTGGGTGAAGGATTGCACGGTCTGCACGGCAGAAAGCGCCTCGGAGGCCTTGCCAGAGCTTTGCGCGATCCAATCCTGATTCTCGCGGCTTTGGTTGCGCAGGCGGCGGCCAAGGATCACGATGGGGATGATGATGGCAGGCACGATCAGCAGCACAAGGCCGGTGAGTTTGAACGACGTGAGGCTCATCAGAACCATGCCACCCAGCACGGTCAGGCTGTTGCGCAGCGCCACGGAAACCGACGAGCCGATCACCGACAGGATCAGCGTGGTGTCGGTGGTGATGCGGCTAAGCACCTCGCCCGTCAGGATTTTCTCGAAATACGCGGGGCTCATCCCCATCACGCGGTCAAACAAAGCGCGGCGGATGTCGGTGACAACACGCTCGCCCAGACGGGTGACGAAGTAATAGCGGATGCCGGTGCCAATCGCCAAGGCGGCGGCGATCAACAGGGCGGCGCCGAAGTATTTATCAACAAGGCTGAGGTCGCCCGCGTTGAAATTGTCGATCACGCGGCGGACGGCCATGGGCAGGATCAGGCTGACCGAGGCAGTCAACACCAAGGCCAGTGCGGCGGTGATCATCATCGGGCGGTAGGGGCGCAGGAAAGGCCAGAGGCCGCGCAGGGCACCGACTTTTTTCGATTTTGCGCGTTGTTCGGTGGTGGTGTCGGCCATGTGATCGCCCATGATTGCTTGCGGTTGCGTCTAATCCTGTGCGCGGATGGCTGCAAGCGGCGCTGTGTCGCGCCGGGCTTTGGTCTGAGGGTGGGGCGAACCGAAAACAAACTCTGCGGGGCAGAGTTTGTCGGTTCGTTGCTTGTAAGGCTGAAAGCCGTCAAGCAAGGGGCGTTGTGCCACAAACCGCCCGCTTGGAAATCGGGGCGCGCCTGCCTGGGCTGGCGCGGTAACGCGCCTGCCGGGGGCAGGCAGGCGCGGCCCGATTTGTTTTCGAACAAATCGGGCAAGGGGGCCAGTGTTGCGCCCTTTTGTATTTGGGGCGGGCATGGCAGTTTGGCCCTGATAACGGAGGCGGATATGGTTGATTTCTTCGCGGGCCCGGATGGGGCAAAGCTGGCTTACACCGACGAGGGCACGGGCTTGCCGCTTTTGTGCCTTGCGGGGCTGACCCGCACGATGGCGGATTTCGACTATCTGCGCCCGCATCTGCCGCCCCTGCGCCTGATCCGGATGGATTATCGCGGGCGGGGGCAAAGTGATTGGACCGGCGCTGCCAGCTATACCGTGCTGCAAGAGGCGCAGGATGCGCTGGCGCTGCTGGATCATCTGGGGGTGGCGCGGGCGGCGGTGCTGGGCACCTCTCGCGGTGGGCTGATCGGGATGTTGCTTGCGATGATCGCCAAGGATCGGCTGACGGGCCTGTGTCTGAACGACATCGGCCCGGTGATCGAGCGCAAGGGGCTGGAGCGGATTTTCGACTACGTTGGCCGCAATCCGTTCGTGAAAACCCATGCCGCACTGGCCGAGCGTTTGCCAAGCGCGATGCCGGGCTTTGTGGTGCCGCCCGAACGGTGGCTGGCCGAGGCGCAGTTGCACTACCGCGAGGGGCCGGAGGGGTTGCGGATTACCTATGACCCTGCCCTGCGGGAAAGCTTTATCGCGGGGTTTGAAGGGCCTGCGGTGGACGCCTGGCCCTTGTTTGATGCGCTGGCGGGGCTGCCGCTGGCGCTGATCCGGGGCGCGAACTCGGATCTGTTGTCGCTGGAAACGGTGGCCGCAATGCAGGCGCGCAGGCCGGATATGATGTTTGCCCAAGTGCCCGACCGCGCCCATATCCCGTTTCTGGACGAGCCGGAAAGTCTGGCAGTGATCGCGGCGTTTCTGGAGGCTTGTGAGCGGAAGGTGGGCCAATGAATATCGAGATGATCCACACGGCGGCGCGGCGGCTGGAAGGCCATGCGCGGGTGACGCCGCTGCTGAACGCGCCGTTGTTGGACCGCATTGCCGGGCGGCGGGTGCTGGTGAAGGCGGAATGTCTGCAATGGACCGGCAGCTTCAAATATCGCGGCGCTTGGGCGGCGGTATCGGCGTTGCAAGGCGCGCGCGGGGTGATTGCGTTTTCCTCGGGCAACCATGCGCAGGGGGTGGCGCTGGCCGCCCGTCAGCACGGGTTGCCGGCGGTGATCGTGATGCCAAAGGATGCGCCGCAGGTGAAAATCGACAACACGCGGGCTTATGGGGCCGAGGTGGTTTTGTATGACCGCGCGACCGAGGACCGCGATGCGATTGGCGCAAGCCTGGCCGAAGCGCGCGGTCTGGTTCTGGTGAAACCCTATGACGAGCCGGAAGTGATCGCCGGGCAAGCCTCGGTTGGTTTAGAGATTGTGCAGCAATTTCAGGGCGATGCCGAAATATTGGTGTGCTGCGGCGGCGGCGGGTTGTCCAGCGGGGTGGCGCTGGCCTGCGAGGGGCGGTTTCGCGTGCGCACGGTCGAGCCTGCCGGGTTCGACGATGTGGCGCGGTCTTTGGCGGCGGGGGTGCGGCTGCGGAATGAAGCTTTGGCGGGGTCGATCTGCGATGCGATTGTGACGCCGACGCCGGGGGAGATTACGTTTCCGATCCTGCAACGGCTGTGTGGGCCGGGGCTGGTGGTCAGCGACGATCAGGCGTTGCAGGCGATGGTGCTGGCGTTTCAGCACCTGCGCATCGTGCTGGAGCCGGGCGGTGCGGTGGCGCTGGCGGCGGCGTTGTTTCACAAGGACTTGCCCGACACAGTGGTGGCCGTGGCCTCGGGTGGCAATGTCGATCCGGCGGTGTTTGCGCAAGCCATGGCGCGGTTTGGCTGATGCTGGTTTATCTGGATGATATCCGGCTGAACGCCGAAGTCTCGGGGCCAGTTGGCGGGCCTGCGGTGGTGCTGTTGCACGCCTTGGGCACCAATTTGACAATCTGGGATCAGGTGGTGCCGCTGCTGCCTGCAAGCTGCCGGGTGTTGCGGTTTGATCAGCGCGGGCATGGGGCGTCGGATGTGCCAGAGCCGCCCTATGCGATGGGTGCGTTGATCCGCGATGCCGAGCGGATGATGGCGCATTTCGGCATGAAGGACGCGGTGGTGGTGGGGCTGTCGCTGGGCGGTCTGGTGGCGCAGGGGTTGGCCGTGAAGCGGCTGGATCTGGTGCGGGGCATGGTGCTGAGCAGTACGGCGGCCAAGATCGGCTCGGCCGAGATGTGGGGCGCGCGGGTGGCGCAGGTGCAGGCGCGCGGGCTGGCCGATTATGCCTGCGGCGCGATGGAGCGGATGTTCGGGCGGCGCTGGCAGGACGTGGCGGGGATGCCAAGGGTGCGGGCGATGCTGGAGGGCATGGACCCGCGCGGCTGGGTGGGCTGTGCATCGGCGATTGCGGGCACGGATTTTTACACGCCAACGGCGGGGGTGACCTTGCCGACTTTGGCGATTGCCGGGGCGTTGGATGGGACCACCCCGCCCGATCTGGTGCGCGAGACTGCGGATTTGATTTTGGGCAGCCGGTTTCATCTGATGCGGGGGGCGGGGCATTTGCCGATGGTGGAAAAGCCCGCGGAATATGCGGCGGTGGTGGCGGAGTTTCTGGCATCTGTCGGGCAGGTTTGACGCGCGGACCGGGGGCCAGCCCACCAAGCCATTGGTTTCTCGGACCAATGGCGAAACCAATGGCTAACCCCCGGGATATTTAAGAACGGATGAAACAATTTTAGTCGAATTGTTTGCAAATGGCGGGGCGGAGTTAGGGGAATGTTATGTTTGCGCGCGGCAATCTAAGTTTGTTGTTCATTCTGTTCACGGTGGCGCTGGATGCGATCGGGATCGGGCTGATCTTTCCGGTGATGCCGGATCTGATGGAGGATGTTACCCACGCTGGATTGGGTGGGGCGGCGCTGTGGGGCGGGGTTTTGGCGGCCTCTTTCGCGGTGATGCAGTTTCTGTGCGGCCCACTGGTGGGCAATCTGTCGGATCGGTTTGGGCGCAGGCCGGTGTTGTTGGTGTCTTTGGCGGTGATGGCGCTGGATTATGTCGTGATGGCGCTGGCGCATACGGTTTGGCTGTTGCTGGTGGCGCGAATTGTGGCGGGGGTGGCGGCGGCAACCCATGCCACGGCGAATGCCTATGTCGCCGATATCTCGACCCCGGATCAGCGGGCGAAACGCTTTGGGCTGCTTGGTGCGGGCTTTGGCATTGGTTTTGTGGCGGGGCCGATGCTGGGCGGCGTGCTGGCGGGGGTTGATGTGCGCGCGCCGTTTTGGGTGGCGGCGGGGCTGGCTTTGGCCAATCTGGTCTTCGGCTGGTTTGTGATGCCCGAGAGTTTGAGTTTGGCGAACCGCCGCAGCTTTACACTGGCGCGGGCCAATCCCTTGGCCTCGTTGCGGGCGGTGCGGCGGTTGCCGGGGTTGCAGCGGTTGTTGCTGGTGACGTTTCTTTATGCGGTGACGTTCAACGTCTGGCCTGCGATCTGGGCCTATTATGGCAAGGCCGCGTTTGGCTGGAATGCGCAATGGATCGGCCTTGGGCTGGCCGCGTTCGGCGTCTGCATGGCGCTCACGCAGGCCTTGCTGCTGGGGCCGATGATCCGCCGGCTTGGAGAGCGGCGCACGGCTGCGGTCGGCATGGGGCTGGAGGTGGTGTCGTATGGCTTTTACGGTCTGGCGACCTCGGGGTTCTGGGCGCTGCTGTTCACGCCGGTTGCGGCTTTGGGTGGGGTGACGGGGCCAAGTTTGCAGGCGATGATGTCGCGCGCGGTGCCGGAAAACCAACAGGGCGAGTTGCAGGGGGTGAATTCATCGCTGAACGCCTTGGCGACGATCATCTCGCCTTTGGTGATGACTTGGGTGTTTGACCTGTTCACGTCAGACAAGGTGCCGTTCCATCTGCCGGGCGCGCCGTTTCTGCTGTCTGCGACACTTATGGTCGCGGTTGTTATACTCTTTGTCGCGGGAACGCGCGAAACGGCACGGCCCTGATCTAGCCTGACGGCAAATTGGGGGTGCCTTATGAAGCTGCGCGATCTTGAGATTTTTACCGTGGCCCCGCCTGCACCGGGTTGGGGCGGGCGCTATTGGACCTTTGTGAAGCTGACCACCGACAACGGCATTGTCGGCTACGGCGAGTGTTATGCCTCGACCGTGGGCCCCCGCGCCATGGGGGCGGTGATTGAGGATGTGTTTGAGCGGCATATGCTGGGGGAAAACCCGGAAAACATCGAGCTGATGTATCGCCGGGCCTATTCGGCGGGCTTCACGCAGCGGCCTGACCCGACGGTGATGGGGGCGTTTTCGGGGCTGGAGATTGCCTGCTGGGATATCTTGGGCAAGGCGCGGGATCGTCCGGTTTGGGCGCTTTTGGGCGGGATGATGAATGAGAAGGTGCGCTCTTACACCTATCTTTACCCCGAGGAAGGCGAGATTCCGGCGGATTTCTGGGTGAACCCGGATATGGCGGCCGAGGCTGCGGCGCGTTGTGTCAAGCAGGGTTTCACAGCCGTTAAATTCGATCCGGCTGGCCCCTATACCATTCGCGGCGGGCACGAGCCTGCGATGTCGGATATCTCGCGCTCGGTGGCGTTTTGTGCGAAAATCCGCGAGGCGGTGGGCGACAAGGCCGACCTGTTGTTCGGCACGCATGGCCAGTTTACCACACCCGGCGCGATCCGGTTGGGGGTGGCGATCGAGCCCTATAACCCCCTGTGGTATGAAGAGCCGATCCCGCCGGACAATCTGGCCGAGTTCGCCGAAGTGGCGCGCCATGTGCGGGTGCCGCTGGCGACGGGCGAGCGTTTGACGACGAAGGCCGAGTTTGGCGCGTTGCTGCGGCATGGCGGGGTGAAGATCTTGCAGCCCGCGCTGGGGCGTGTGGGCGGCATCTGGGAGGCCAAGAAGATCGCAGCGATGGCCGAGGTTTATAACGCCGAGATGGCGCCGCATCTGTATGCAGGACCGGTGGAATGGGCAGCGAATGTGCATTTTGCGGTGTCGATCCCGAATATCCTGATGGCCGAGACGATCCAGACCGGCGGCGCGTTCCATCTGAAGCTGATCAAGCATTCTCTGAAATGGGAGGATGGCTATATCCTGCCGCCGACGGCTCCGGGTTTGGGTATTGAGTTTGACGAGGATGTCGCACGCGCGCATCCCTATACTGGCACAGCGTTGCATTTGCAGATGCAGGAAGCGCCCTGCGATTATCTGCATGGCAACCGCTTTGAGGGGGGCGCGCCCGCGCCGACCTCGATTTAAGGCACACCCCCGCAATGCTATATATTGCGGGGGATTTTTCCAAAACCACAAGCGATAGAGATTTGTCCCCGCGGGGACACTTCAAGCAGACAATTTTACCCCCGCCAAGACACCGCACACAGGTGGCTTTGTCCCCGCGGGGACAGGCCAGGCAGGGTTAGACCAAAGCTGGCCGAAGCGCCGTCATCGCCAATATCTTTCGCAGGGCGCAGAACAGCCATCGTCACTTCGCCCGCAGGAACGCCCGCAAACTGCGCGCCGGTGCCGCGATGCCAACCCCGCTTTTTTTCTGCGAATCCGGCTGTTGGCGGCGGCGGTTTTCGCGTAGAACATGCCACCCCAAAAGGATTTGCGCATGACCGATTTTCTGCTGTTGGCTTTTGTTTTCCTTGTAGCCGGCGTGCTGACGGTGCCGATTGCGGCGCGGTTGGGCTTAGGCTCGGTCTTGGGCTATCTGATTGCGGGGATTTTGATCAGCCCGGTGCTGGCGGTGTTGCAGGTGGATGTGGCCTCGATCCAGCATTTCGCCGAGTTTGGCGTGGTGATGATGCTGTTTCTGGTCGGGCTGGAGTTGGAGCCGGAAACCCTGTGGGCGATGCGGGCGCGTTTGCTGGGTTTGGGCGGCGGTCAGGTGGTGCTGACGGTGCTGGCGGTGATGGGCGTTGCGATGGCGCTGGGGCAGGTCTGGTCGGTGGCGCTGGCGGTGGGGCTGGTGTTCTCGCTGTCGTCCACCGCGATCGTGTTGCAGACGCTGGGCGAGAAGGGGTTGATGAAAAGCGACGCGGGGCAGGCAAGCTTTGCGGTGCTGTTGACGCAGGATATCGCGGTGATCCCGATGTTGGCGCTGATCCCGCTGCTGGCCCTGCCAGAGTTGCAGGGCGGCCATTCGGTGACGGACCATGCCGATGCGTTCACGCTGGTGGCGGGGCTGCCGGGTTGGCAGGTGGCGTTGGTGAACATCGCGGCGATCATTGGCGTGGTGCTGGGCGGCAGTTACCTGACGCGCCCGGTGTTCCGGTTTGTGGCCTCGGCGCAGTTGCACGAGTTGTTCACGGCGACGGCGCTGATGATGGTGATTGGCATTGCGCTGTTGATGACGCTGGTGGGCCTGTCGCCCGCTTTGGGCACGTTTCTGGCCGGCGTAGTGCTGGCCAACAGCGAGTATCGGCACGAGTTGGAATCCGACATCAATCCGTTCAAGGCGCTGCTGCTGGGGCTGTTTTTCATGACGGTGGGGGCGGGGATCAACTTTGTGCTGCTGTGGGGCAACCTTGGGCAGATCATCGCGCTGACGCTGGGGCTGATTGTGGTGAAAGTGCTGGTTTTGCTGGTGCTGGGGCGGATTTTCCGGCTGGGGACGCTTGATAAGTGGCTGTTCGGTCTGGGTCTGGCGCAGGCGGGCGAGTTCGGGTTTGTGCTGATCTCGCTGATGGTGTCGTCGGCGGTGCTGCCCGCCGAGATTGCCGACAAGATGCTGTTGGTGGTGGCATTGTCGATGCTGCTGACGCCGGGGTTGTTCATCCTTTACGACCGGGTGATTGCCCCGCGTTTTGCTGAACCCATGCAGCGCGAGGCGGATGAAATCACCGACCCCAGCCATATCATCATCGCAGGCATTGGCCGGGTGGGCGGGTTGGTCAACCGGATGCTGCGGGCTGCGGGCTATCATACCACCGTGATCGACTTTAGCAGCAAGCAGTTGGAGATGATGGCGAAATTCGGCATCAAGGCCTATTTCGGCGATGCCACCCGGCCCGATATGCTGCACTCGGCGGGGATTGCCGAGGCCAAGCTGTTGGTGATCGCGATTGATGACCGCGACCAGATCACCGAGATGGTGCGCCATGCGGTGGCTGCCTATCCGAACTTGCATGTGATCGCGCGGGCGGTGGATCGCAACCATGTCTATGATCTGTGGGCGGCGGGGTGCCGTGACATCATCCGCGAGACCTATGACAGCTCGATCCGGATGGGCCGCTCGGCGTTTCAGGCCTTGGGCGCGACACCCGAGCAGGCCGAGGCGATGCGGCAGGTTTATCACGAGGCCGATCAGAAGATCATGCGCGCGATGGCCGATCATTACGACCCGAACATTCCGAACTTTGAAAATCCTGCCTATGTGGCGCGGGCGCGCGAGTTGTCGAGCAAGGTCGAGCAAAAGCTGATCGTGAAATTTGCCGAGATCCTTGGCAAACCGGCGTTTGAAACCTTGCTGCCGTCGGGGGTGCGCGAAAGCTATGAGGCCGCCGGTGAATTGCCGGTTGAACTGCCCACCGAGCCTTCGGAATCCGAAGTTTCGGTCTAGGCTTTAGCCCAGTTGCCACAGGATCTGCGCGAGGCCGGTGGCATCCGTGCCGGTCATTTCGGCATGCAGCTTGGCGTGTTCGGCGCGCCAAAGCGGCACCGCTTGTGCCACCAAAGCGCGCCCGGCTTCGGTCAGGATCGGGCGGCGGGCGCGGGCATCCGTCTCGTCGGCGATCAACTGCACCAACCCGCGCTTTTCCAAGGTTTTCGCGGCGGCGGTCATGGTGGTGGCATCCATCGCCAGAAAATCGGCCAACGCCCCCAAGCGCGGGGCCCACTGACCCGACAGCGCCACCAGCATCGAAAACTGGCCGTTGGTCAGCCCCAAAGGCGCGAACAAACGGTCAAACCGCCGCGCCAGTTTGCGCGCCGCGCGCTGGGTGGCAAGGCACAGGCATTCATCGCGGATCTGCAGGACGGTGTGGAGGGGCAGGCTCGATTGGGTCATTCTATATTGATATCAAACCAATACAAACGGGACAAGCGACGGCTTGTCGCAGCGGGCGGGCGGCGTGGCGGATTTGATCTGGAGGGTGTGGCCAAGGTCACTGGCACACCCGCTGACGCGCAGCGTGCCGGCCTGAACATTTCCACGCCGCCCCGGCCTTGAGCCGGGGCCTCGTTGCTGGGGGAAGGCCCCGGATCAAGTCCGGGGCGGCTTGGGGCGCGGTTAAACCTCTACCCCGCCTTTGACGCCGGTGATGTAGCTGACGATGTCGTTGCCGTCGGTTTCATCGCGGCGCAAGCTGGCGACGATGCGACCCCGGCGGAACACCACGATACGGTCAACCAGATCAAACACCTGCCGCAGGTTGTGGCTGACCAAGATCAGCGGCACGCCGCGCTCTTTCAAACCCCGGATGATGTTTTCGACCTGAGCGGTTTCCTGCACGCCCAAGGCTGCGGTGGGTTCGTCCATGATCACCAGTTTGGAGGCAAATGCCGCCGTGCGGGCGATGGAAACACACTGACGCTGGCCGCCCGACATGTTGCGGATCGGGTTATCGACGTTGGGGATTTTGACGGCCGTGGTCTTCAGCGCCTCCATCGTCTTTTCGCGCATCGCTTTGCGGTCAAGGATCGAGAACGGGCCGAGTTTGAATTTGAACAACTCGCGCCCCAGAAACAGGTTCGAGGGCACGTCGAGATCATCGGCCAAGGCGAGGGTTTGGAACACGGTTTCAATGCCGGATTCGCGGGCTTGCAGGGGCCCGGCGAAGTTGACAGGTGCGCCGTCGAAGATCACGTCGCCCGCCGTGCGCTGCTCCACGGCGGTGATCTGGCGCACGAAGGTCGATTTGCCGGCACCATTGTCGCCCACCACCGCGACATGCTCGCCGTGGCGCAGGGTGAAATTGGCATCCTCCAGCGCGTGAACGCCGCCGTAGCGCTTGGTCAGGCCACGGGTTTCCAGAATGAAATCGCTCATACCCGTGCTCCCCGGCTTTTCTGCCGCCATTGATCCAGCACAACCGCGCCAACGATGATCACGCCCTTGACCATTTCCTGATAGTAGGCGTCGAGTTTCAGGAAGGTGAAGCCCGAGATGATCACCCCGAAAATCAGCGCGCCGATCACCGTGCCGATGATGGAACCACGCCCGCCTTGCAGGGAAATCCCGCCGATCACCGCCATGGCGATAGCGTCAAGTTCATACATCACCCCCATATTCGCCTGCGCGGTCTGACCCTTGGACGACACCACGATGGCGGCGATGGAGGCCAGCATCGCAGCGATGACATAGACCAGCACCTTGTGGCGATCGACGTTGATGCCCGACATCCGCGTGGCTTGTTCATTGGAACCAATGGCATAGCTGTGCTTGCCGTATTTGGTATAGGTCATGATCAGGTGGAACAGCACCGCCAAGGCGATGAAGATGAACACCGGGCGCATGCCGGAACCGATGGCGTTGTAGCTTTCGGTGGGGAAAGAAATCGGGTTGCCGGTGGACCACCAGCGGGCAAACCCACGCGCCGACACCATCATGCCCAGCGTGGCGATGAAGGGCGGGATTTTGGTGTAAGCCACAAGCGCGCCATTGATCAGACCGGCGATCAGACCGCAGCCAAGGCCGACAAGGATTGGCACGAAGATCGGCAAATCCATCGCCCAGTCGCCAAAGATCGCTTTCGGGTTTGGGTTGCCGTTGACAAGGGCGGTTTGCGCGAAACTCATCGCGACCATGGCGGTGGCGCCGACGACCGAGCCTGAGGACAGATCAATGCCGCCGGTGATGATCACCTGCGTCACGCCGATGGCGATGATGCCGACGGTGGCGACTTGCAGGATGATGATCGACAGGCGCTGGGTGTTGAACAGGCCCTCGGTGCCCTCACGCGTGTTGAACAAAAAGCTTTCGCCCATGATCAGGCGGCCCAGAATTTCGAACGCCGCAACGATGATGAGGAACGCGATGAACACGTTCAACTCTTGCGGGCGGGCTTTCTTCGATGGGTCGTATTTCAGGCCACCAAGGCCATGCGCAGGCTCTGCCACGGGTCTCTCCCCCATATGTCACATTAAAACCGTCTAAACCCTGCGATTCCCCGCGCCGGGTAAGACAAAGGGCGACGCCGGAGCGCCGCCCTTTCCCCAAATCGGGATCAGTTCTTGGCGAGGAAATCGCCGATGTTCGCCGGGGTCACCAGCTGGAACGGGATATAGACTTTCTGCTCAACCGCTTCGCCCTTCGACAGCTTGATCGCCGCATCCAAAGCACCTGCGCCCTGCCCTGCCGCGTCCTGGAACACGGTTGCGTCCAACTCGCCGGCCTGCATTGCGGCCAGAGCGTCTTGGGTGGCATCAATGCCCGCCACGACCACCGAAGCCATATCGACGTTGGCGGCTTTCAACGCCTGAATAGCGCCGATGGCCGATTCGTCGTTGTTGGCGATCACACCGTCAAAGGCGGTGCCGGTTGACAACCAGTTGGTCATCAGGTTTTGCGCCTCATCACGCGACCAGTTCGAGGTTTGCTCGTCGATCACGGTGATCTTGACGCCGCAATCCGGGCCACCGATCACGTCATGGATGTCTTTGGTGCGCTGGACTGCGGCTTGGTTGGAAAGCTCGCCCATGATGACATAGACGCTGGCTTCGGTCTTGCCAGCTTCCTTGAACAGACGGCAGACTTCTTTGGTTTCCAGCGTGCCGCTGTCCACTTCGTTCGAGGCGACGAACGCCTGGTTGTCTGGCAGGGTATCGACGTTGATCGGCTCGCGGTTGACGTAAACCAGCGGGATGTTGGCGGCAGCAGCCGCGTCCGACATCGCTTGGGTGGCCGAGGTGTCAACCGGGTTGACGATGATCGACGACACGCCCGAGGCGATGAAGTTGTTGATCTGGTCCAACTGCTTGGCCACATCGTTCTGCGCATCTTCGATTTGCAGCCCGACGCCAAGTTCCTTGGCTTTGGCATCCATACCGTTGCGCAGAACGGTCAGGAAGTTGTCGTCAAACTTCGCCATCGACACGCCGATGCCATCCGCCATCGCGCTGGTGCCCATCAGGGCCGCAAAACCAGCGATCAAAAGGGTCTTTTTCATGTGTCTCTCCTCCACAAGTTGGTGTCCGGCACACCGTTTTTGGCCGGACCGCCCTCTCCCAAGGGCGGTATTCTGTCCGGGTCAGGCAGCGATGCCTGTGCGGATGAATTCGATTGAAGCCGCAAGCGCCGGTTTTGGGTCGGCCAGATTGTGCACGCTTGGGGCAAAGGGTTCGTAGCTGACAGCGCCTGTGTAACCTGCGCTGCGCAGCGCGCGGATTTGGGCGACGTTGCCCAAAAGGTCATCGGCATCGACCAGAACGCGGTGCGGGTCGCGCATGTCGTTGACGTAGATGCTGTCCTTGACGCCCGAGACATGCACGATCCCGGTCAGGTCGGGATAGATCGGGCCGCCGCCTGCAAGCGCGTGGTGGAAGGTGTCGTGCACCATGTAGTAGGTGCCTTTGCCGCCGACAGCTTCGATCACATCGGCCAGAACGTCCTTATAGCGCAGCGAGCAGACCTCGAACCCCAGCGGTTCAACCATCGCCTTGAGGCCGTAGGATTGCAGCATCGGCAGCAGCGCGCGCAAAGCGGTTTCGGTGACTTGGCGGCTTTCGGCGCGGCTGGTGGCGACGTTGTCATTGCGTGGGATCAGGCTGATGGCTTCGGCACCGCAGGCCACCGCGATTTTCATCAGCGCCTCGGCCTCGGCGCGTTTGGCATCCGACCAATCGTTGAACATCTTGACCTCGGCCAAGGCAAGGATGCGCAGGCCAGCGGCGAGGGCGGCGCGGCCCACTTCGGCGGGGTCGGCACCGTCAAACAGTGGCGTTTGAAAATCGTTGCGGAATTCGACGCCGACACAGCCCAGCGACTGCGCAAGATCAAGGAAAGCCAACCAGCCAAGTTTTGGGGTGGTCATGTGGTTTAGGGCAAACGGCAGCATGGTGGAAATTCCTCGACTCGAGGCCCCTCCTCGGGCCTGTGGTTCAACTGTCTTGGAATTGATATTCTATTTCAAGCAACAATTCATACCGGGGTTCTAATTCTGCGGCTTGATTTTGACGATTTTTGACGAGAATTGTTGCGGCGGCTGCGGCAGAGCTTGCAAAACGCGCGCAAATGCAGCGGCTTAGATGGATTCGGCCACATGCAGGTCGGGTGGCAGAAAATGCTGCACTCCGCCGGGGCCACGGGCATCGGTTGTGGCGCGGGCCATAGTGGCCATCAAATCACGGCAAAGTTTTTCCAGCGGCGTGTCGATGGTAAGGGTGATCAAGCCCTCGGCCAAGCCCGCGCGCGACTCTGGTGTGAGGGCCGAGACCACAAGGGCAACGGGCTGCGCCATGCGGGCTTCGCGCAGGGCGGCAATCGCGCCCTCCATCCCGCCACCTGCCACATAGATGCCGCGCAGATCGGGCTGACGCGCCAGCAGGTTGAGGGTGGCCTCGTAGGTCAACTGGCGGGTTTCAAGGTTCACCAACGTATCCAGCACCGTCAGATGCGGCGCACATTCGCGCAGGTAGCCGCGAAATCCGGTCTCACGCAACTCGTGCCCGTGCCAGCGGTGCCCGCCGACAAAAAGCGCCATCGTGCCGGGGTTGCGGATGGTTTGGTGCATGAACCACGCGGCGGTGCGCCCGACCTTGAGATTGTTCAGCCCAAGATAGCCCGCGCGCGCGCCTTGGGCGAAATCGGACAGCAGGGAAAACACCGCGATGCCCTTGCTGGAAAGCGCTTCCACCGCAGCCGTCACCTCGGGGTGGTTGACGGCTGTGCCCGCCAGAACATCGCAGCGCCCCGCCATCGCGCGCAGGGCGGATGCCATCTCGCCGGGGGCCTGACTGGAGGAAAACTCGAGCACCAGACGGCCGCGCACACCGGGCACCTGTGCGACAGCGCGGTGCAAGGCCTCGGCGAAGGCTTTGTAGAAATCCTGCCCCTGCTTGTGCAGCACCACACCGAAGCGGATCTCGCGCAACTCGGCCGCCTGCGGTGAGAGGCGGCGCGCGGCGGGGTGGCCGATACGCTCGGCCGCAGCGATGATCTGCGCGCGGGTGTCTTCGCGCACAGGCTCTCGCCCGTTCAGCACGCGGTCCACCGTGGCCACGGAAACGCCCGCCGCACGCGCCAAATCTGCCATGCCCAACCGCTTCATCGCATCCTCCAGCCAAAAGCCTGACGGCTTTTCATCACCGATCTGCGTATTCTGACGAAATTTGATGATAACCGCCAGAGGTTCGCTTGGCTAAAATGGAATATATCTTCTATCCTTCGCGTAAGTGGCGACAATTTTGGGGAGAGAATCCAGATGAGCAAGCGCGATTACTCGCTGTTGGGCCCGGATGGCGCCCGTGCGGTGGCAACCGGGCTGGCGGCTGCGGAATGGTATCACACGGATGTGCCGCGCAAAGAGATGAAGGCGTTGATGCAGCGCAGCGACGCTCCGGCGATCCGCGACACGCTGCTGTTGTTTGGCCTGATGGCAGGCTTTGCCGGGATCGGGATTTATCTGTGGCCGTCGTGGTATAGCGCGCCGTTCTGGCTGGCTTACGGGGTGTTATACGGTTCGGCCAGCGACAGCCGCTGGCATGAGGCGGGGCACGGCACCGCGTTCAAGACGCCGTGGATGAACAACGCGCTTTATGAAGTCGCAAGCTTCATGATCATGCGCAACTCGGCCACATGGCGGTGGAGCCATGCGCGCCACCACACCGACACCTATATCGTTGGCCGCGACCCCGAGATTGCGATCATGCGCCCCCCGGCCTTTGCCAAACTGATCGCCGCGTTTTTTGGCCTGCCCGATGTGGCGGCGTTCTTTCCCCGGATGCTGTATAATGCCTTCATCGGCGTGCATCCCAGCGAGAAAACCTTCGTTCCCGAAAGTGAATGGCCGAAAGTGGTGCGGGTGGCGCGGATTTCGACTGCGATTTACGCCGCGACCTTTGCGCTGGCGCTGTGGATGGGGTCGATCCTGCCGCTGATGGTGATTGGCCTGCCCCGGCTTTATGGCGCGTGGCATCATGTGATGACGGGGCTGTTGCAGCACGGCGGTCTGGCCGACAATGTGATCGACCACCGGTTGAACTCGCGCACCGTTTACATGAACCCGGTCAGCCGCTTTATCTATTGGAACATGAATTACCATGTCGAGCACCACATGTTCCCGATGGTGCCCTATCACGCCCTGCCCCGGCTGCATGCGGCGATCAAGCACGATCTGCCCGCGCCGAACACCTCGATTGCGCAGGCGTTTGCCGAGATGTGGCCGGCGTTAAAGCGGCAACTGGCGTCGGAGGAGTATTTTCTGAAGCGCGATTTGCCCGCCACCGCCAAACCCTACCGTGAAGATTTTCATCTGGCCGCCCTTGGGGCCGCCCCTGCTGCTGCGGAGTAGAACATGACCGAATGGATTGACGCTTGCGCCACTGACGACATCGACGCCGAAGACCTGATCCGCTTTGATCACGGCGGGGCCACCTATGCGATCTACCACGCGCCCGATGGGGATTTCTTTGCCACGGCGGGTAAATGCACGCATGAGGACGTGCATTTGTCGAACGGGCTGGTGATGGATTATGTGATCGAATGCCCCAAGCACAACGGCCAGTTCGACTATCGCACCGGCGAGGCGAAACGTGCGCCGGTTTGTGTGAACCTGAAAACCTATCCGGTGAAGGTTGAGGGCGGTCGCGTCTTCATTCAGGTGGCTTGAATGGCGCGCTTGACGGTCAACGATTTGCTGGATGCGCGCGGCAAGCACCCGTTTGCCATGCTGCGGGTGGAAACGCTGGAGGAAGCAGAGGCTGCGGAAAAGGCCGGGGTCGAGTTGCTGTCGATCCCGCCTGCGATGATCCATGATCGGCAGTTTCGCGATGCCGCGCCCAATGCCTTCGCGTTTCCGGGCGATAATTTCTATGAAATCGGCGATACGGCGGATTTTCTGAAATGGGCGTTTCCGCTGTATAAGGCGGGCGCGGATGGGTTTTATTGCTCGGGCTCGTTGCAGACGGTGAAGGCGATGGCGGATCATGGCTTGCCGGTGTGCGGCCATGTTGGGCTGATCCCGTCCAAGCGCACCTGGACGGGTGGCTTCAAAGCGGTGGGCAAGACTTTGGCCACGGCGCAACTGGTCTATCAGCAATGCTGCGCCCTAGAGGCTGCGGGCGCGTTTGCCGTTGAGATTGAGGTGGTGCCGCACGCGATCACGCAGGCGATTGCCGAGAAAACCGGGCTGTTCCTGATCTCGATGGGCGCCGGGCCTGCGGGGCATGCGCAATATTTGTTCAGCGATGATGTGCTGGGGCAAACCGTGGGACATGTGCCGCGCCATGCCAAACGCTATGCGGATTTTGCCAGCGAATACGCGCGGTTGCAGCAGATGCGGGTGGCTGCGATGACGGCCTATGCCGCGGATGTGCACGACGGCAGCTACCCCGCGCCTCAGCATCTGGTGGACAGCGATGCCGAGGTGGTGGCACAGTTTTGTGATTGGCTGGAGCGGCAGGGTTAAGTCAGGGCCGGAACGAAAATGCGGTCGGCGGGTTGTCAGTGGTGTATTTTGAAGTGAGAAACACCATGTCAACGCGCATCTGTCTGGCCATCATCGCGGCACTGTCCAGCACCCCCGTGCATGCTGCAACGCCGGATTATACCGATGATCGCTCTACCCCGCTGGCGGTGGTGGCATCGCTTTATAACGCGCTGAACCGGCAGGAATATTGTAAGCGGTGCATACTGAGCTACCCCCCGAAAATCGGACAGTGACGGAAGCTACGATCTGAGGTCTGCTGATCCCCAAGACGAGGAGATCAGAACATGTCGAAACGCAGGAACCATGACGCGGCGTTCAAGGCGCGGGTGGCGTTGGAGGCGCTGAAGGGCGAGCGCGCGGTGTCGGAACTGGTGACCGCGTATGAGGTCCATCCGACGATGATCCATCAGTGGAAGAAGGCGCTGCTGGAAGGTGCCGCGGGCATTTTCGAGCGTGGCGGTCAGGCTGCTGCCACCGCCGAGATTGCCGAGGAAACGGTCCGTGATCTGCATGCCAAGATCGGAGAACTGGCCGTCGCCAACGATTTTTTGTCACGAAAGCTCAAGCCCTGGATCGGGAAGTGGTGAGGGATCGTGCCGCCACCGGTTCGAGGCCGATCCCGAACGGGCATGATCGAGCGAACCCATCCCAAGCTGTCGGTCGGGGCGCAGTGCCAGTTGCTCTCGATCTCGCGGTCGTCGTTTTACTACGCACCGCAGGGCGAGACGGCGCTGAACCTTGACCTCATGTTGCTGGTCGACAAGCAGTTCCTGGACACGCCGTTTTACGGCGTCCGGCAGATGACGTGGCACTTGCAGAACGAGGGGCATGCTGTGAACGAAAAGCGCATCCGGCGGCTGATGCGCCTTATGCGACTGATGCCGATCTACCAAAAACCCAACACAAGCAAGCCCGCGAAGGGGCACAAGACATACCCCTACCTGCTCGGTGGGCTGCGGATCGACAGACCAAACCAGGTCTGGTGCGCCGACACCACCTATTTGCCGATGCGGAAAGGCTTTCTGTATCTGGTGGCCATCATGGACTGGTTCACCCGCAAGGTGCTGGCCTGGCGGATATCGAACACGCTGGAGGCCGAGTTCTGCCTCGAGGCACTGAACGAAGCCATCCACAAGTTCGGTCCGCCAGAGATTATGAACACCGACCAGGGCAGTCAGTTCACTTCGTTCGATTGGACCGACCGGCTGAAGCGGGCAAAGACCAGGATATCGATGGATGGCAAAGCCCGATACCTCGACAACCCTCGGGCAATCCCTCGGACCAATGGCGGGAATGCCCTCGACATGTCACGCCTCTGGCGGTCCCTCAAATACGAATGCGTCTATCTGCACGCCTGGGAAACCGGGTCACAGGCCAAGGCCGGAGTCGGACGCTGGATCACTTTCTACAATCACCAGCGGCCCCATGCCGCCCATGGCGGTCAACCGCCCGCCGTGGTCTACTTCAACGCAACCCAAACCGATCAGCAGGTGCAGGCATTAGCCTAACTCAGCCAGAAATCTGTCCAAGAGTCGGGGGGTAGCTCACCGGCCATCAGTTGGATCGGCGTGGCGAACGATCCAACCGTCGCGCTCGAGCCGTGTCAAGGTTGTGCCAACTGTTGCCGCCTCTACGCCACGGGTCTCAATTATTGCCTTTTGCGAGACCTCGCCTTGTCGCCAAAGAAGTTCCAAAACCTCAAGCTGGGCGACTGTCAGCTGAAAGGGCCTCAGCACCTCTCCCAAGGCTTTTGTGACCATCCGCCCCGCCTCGGGAATCGCTTCAACCATCCGCATTTCAATGTCAGACATGCTATTCCCTGTTCGATTTTGGTTCGTCAGTAGTATGTGTATCCGCCCTTCTCAACAAATAATGCGCCCGCATTACCGGAAGATGCTTGTCTGGCCCCGCATCCCCGCAAAATGACAATCAACAAATAATAATGCGACAACACTCATTTTTTTGGCGCCCATCATCGACAACCTTATCTTGTTAATGCAGCCACATTATCAAGATATGACATGCAAATTGGACACCACTTCCGATCGCCCATTGGCCAGACAACGCGCAAGTGCAAAGCAACTTTTGCGCAGTGGTGCTTTATGACACGGCGTTTGGGGTAAATTCTTTCCAAACCAGCAAGAAATTTGGAAGATTAAATCACGATATATTTGATAGATTAATGTTGTGAAACCACGCAGCAGAGGGTGCCATGGTCAGAACATTGCTCGTGCCAGGTCTGGACGGATCACCTGCGCCGCATTGGCAGGACTGGTGGGCCGCGACGGATTCGTCGGCGCTGATGGTCGAATTGACAGACCCGCAAAATCCCAACCCGCAACGCTGGGAATCGGAACTGGCCGGTGCCATCCTGCGCCACCCTGATGCGGTTTTGGTTGGCCACAGCCTTGGTGCGGTGCTGATCAGCCGAGTGCTGACGGCCTGGCCGCAGTTGCAGGTTTGCGGTGCTCTGCTGGTAGCCCCCGCCGAACCGGAGGGCTGCGACCGCATCCACCGCTTTGCGCCGCTGCATGAAGCGGCGCTACATGTGCCCGCAACCGTGGTGGCCAGCCGCAATGATCCTTGGATGAGCTTCAACCGCGCCCGGCAACTCGCGAAATCCTGGCGCGCCGATCTGATTGACCTTGGCTTTGCCGGGCATATCAATGTGGCCTCGGGCTTTGGGCCCTGGCCTGCGGGCAAACTGCTGCGCACTGATCTTCTGGCGCAAATTCAGGTGCAACACCCGGTGTCGCGCCACGCTTTCCAACCACTTTCCAAACGTCAATAGGGAGACGACCATGTTCTATTGCGGATTTGATCCCGGCTTTGAAGCCTATCTTGCCAGCCAAAATCTTGAGCAAGATCCTGCGCCGGTAACAGCGGGCTATGTTGCAGGATCGATTGTCTTGTTCCTGTTGATCTTGCTGGGAATATGCACCGGAGGGCTGTCGTGAAGGATGGTCTGGACCCGCCCGCAGACAGTGGGCGCGAAACTGGTACCGGGCGGCATGTTGCAGTCATCGGCGGCGGGGCCAGTGGGGTGCTGATGGGACTGCACCTGCTGCGACAACCCGGAGATTTGCGTGTCACCTTGATCGAAGGGCAAGGCCCGATGGGGCTGGGCATCGCTTACGCCACCACTGACCCTGAACACCTGCTGAACACCCGTGTCCACAACATGAGCGCCTTCCATGATGATCCGCACCACTTTCACCGCTGGCTAGAACAGCGGGCTGATGGGGCAAAGGTAAGCGATCAGGGCTTTGTCAGCCGCGCCACTTATGGGGCCTATCTGGGTGCGTTGCTGGCGGAAAATGATGATAACCCGCGCCTGCACCGCCTGTTTCAGGCCGTCGTCGGACTGCAGGAAACCGATACCGGCGTAAACGTGCAACTGGCCGACGGTCAAAGCCTTGACGTGGATCGCGCCGTGCTGGCAACCGGTCACGCCACGCCGGACAAGGCTCGGCAATGGCCGATCGTCGGGGCATGGCAGCCGCATGTCGCCTCCGACCCACAGGGGCTGATCATTCTGATCGGCTCGGGCCTATCGATGGTGGATCAGGTGTTGTCGATCCTGAAGTCGGGGCATGAGGGGCCGATCCTGTCGTTTTCCCGGCGTGGGCTTTTGCCGCGCAACCACACCAATACCGCGCCGCTGAAGGTGCAGGCGGCAGAGCTGCCGCTGGGCGCATCGGTGGCCAGCCTGTTACGTTGGGCGCGGAGTCTGGCGCGGTTGGCTGAGGCCTCGGGCGGCACTTGGCGCGATGCCGTCGATGGCATCCGCCCACATGTCCGCACAATCTGGAGGGCATTGCCGCAGGTCGAGCGCGCCCGCTTTCTGCGCCATGCCGCAACCTGGTGGGATGTGCATCGCCACCGCATTCCGCCGCAGTCGCAGATCGTGCTGGATCAGGCTGTTCTGGATGGCCAACTGACCATCCGCAAAGCGACGTTTCAGGAAGCACGAACGCGACCGGATGGCTTGGTCGACGCGGTTATCCGCCCCTTCCGCCGCTCGCAAACCGAGGTGCTGACTGCCCTGCGCATCGTCGATTGCCGGGGCATCCGCCGCGACCCGGAAACCCATGCGTCGCCACTGGTTGCAGGTCTTCTGAGTGCGGGCACAGCAAGGATTGATCCTTTGCGCATAGGGCTAGAGGTGGATGATCACGGCCGCCTGATCCGCGCCGACAGCACGATCACGCCCGCTATATACGCGATTGGTCCCGCATCCCGCGCCGCGTTCTGGGAGATCACCGCGATCCCCGACATCCGTGAGCAGGTGGCCCGACTGGCTGCCACCCTCGCAACACAACCGGCATTTCACCGCGCGACTACCTTGAAATGACCCCGACCTAAAGGAACAAACTGATGTCTTTTACCCGGATTGGTTTGGCCGACAGTGCCGAGCGCCGCTCACCCGAACGCGCCTCGGTCAGGCTGCCGTCAATCTGGTCGCCACACGGTCTGCCCTGACCACCGCAGTGTTGAAGCTTTCTGGTATCGGCCCCTCGCTGGTGCCGGCTGCAAAACCCGAAGACCTGTCCTATTTCTCGCGCGCGGCAATCAAGGCGATCCGATCGGCAGATGCGTTGATCCTTGACCGCGCGGTGAGAACCTGGTGGTTCTTACTGCGTTCCCAACAGCTTCTGGCCATTCTAGGTCCAGCACTGCTGACGAGGATTCCGGCGTTGACGCTAGCGCCACAGACCTATTCATCCGAATAATTGGGTCAAACACCCGTCGCAGTCAGCTTGCAACGCTGGATGGACAAGACCATGCAGCGCCATGCGCCTGCGCAACCTGCCCGCGCAATCGCCGCCTGACGCGTCTGCCTACCGGTGGTCGATCTTGCGCGCTATCCAGTCACCAAAAGCCTGCAGGCCGCAGACCATGATGATCAACACTATGACCACCGCCACCATCACCGCCGTTTCGAACCGTTGGTAGCCGTAGCGGATCGCGATATCGCCCAAGCCTCCAGCCCCAACGGCGCCCGCCATGGCCGATGCGCCGATCAGCGTCACGAGCGTGACGGTAAAGCCTGACACAATGCCAGGCAGAGCCTCGGGCACCAAAACTTCGCGCAGGATGGTCCAGCGCGTGGCCCCCATCGCACGGGCGGCGTCGATCAGGCCGCGATCAATCTCGCGCAGGGACACCTCGGCGATGCGTGCGAAATAGGGGGTGGCGGCGATGGTCAGCGGCACGATCGCGGCGGCGATCCCGATGGCAGAACCCACCAGCAGCCGGGTAATGGGGATCACCGCCACCAGCAGGATGATAAACGGCACCGACCGCAGCGCGTTGACGATACCGCCAAGGATGCGGTTGACGCTCAGGTTCTCAAAGATGCCACCGCGATCTGTCGTCACCAACACAAGCGCCAGCGGTAATCCGAAGAAGAAAGACAAAGCACCGGAGACGGCTGTCATCACGGCTGTTTCCCACAAGCCTTTCAGCAGCAGTTCAAACATCGCTTGCGACATAGCCAAGCACCTCCAGACCAACGGAAATCGGGGTAAGCGCGGCGATCACCTGCGCCAGTTTTGCAGCGTCATGGGTGCCGAGTGCGATGAACATGCGGCCATAGGGTTCGCCCTGAACATCGTTCAGTCCGCCATGCAACAAGCGGGCCGGGTGGCCCGTGATGTCGGATATCTGCGACAGGATCGGCAGACGCGCTGACGCGCCATATACATCCACCCGCAAGACGGCCTGCGCGCCTTGCGGCTGGATCTGTGCTGCAAGATCGGCTGGCAAACTGGGCGACAGTCCGCGCACCAAGGCGCGCGTGATCTCGGTCTGGGGCGAGGCCAACACCCGCGCCACGGGTCCCTGTTCGACCACCCGGCCGCCATCCAGCACTACAACCCGATGCGCGATCTGGCGCACCACCTCAATCTCATGCGTGATCATTAGCACGGTCAGCCCAAGATCACGGTTGACCCGCGCCAGCAGGTCCAGAATGGCCCCGGTGGTTTCCGGATCGAGCGCCGAGGTCGCCTCATCGGACAGCAGCAGCACCGGATCAGGAGCCAACGCGCGGGCGATGCCGACGCGTTGCTTTTGCCCGCCCGAAAGCTGTGCCGGATAGGCGTGCGCCTTGTCCGCGAGACCAACCAGATCAAGCAGTTCCAGCACCCGCTTGCGGCGTTGTTCTGGCCGCTGCCCTGCGATCTTCAGTGGCAAAGCCACGTTCTCGGCCACGGTCTTGGCAGAAAGCAGGTTGAAATGTTGAAAGATCATGCCAATCCGTCGGCGGATCGGCTGCAAGGCCTGTTCGTCCAGATCGGTGATATCCTGCCCGCTGATCACCACTTGGCCTGATTGCGGTTTATCTAATCCGTTCAGAATACGGATCAGCGTCGATTTTCCAGCGCCCGAGCGTCCGATCAGCCCGACAATTTCGCCGCGTTTGATTGACAGGGTGATGTCGTGCAGCGCTACCGATGTGCCAAAGCTGCGGCTGATGCCGTGCAGTCCAACGCTTTCGGGCAGGTGGGCGATCAGGTTTGGGGCATTCATTCTGGTATTCCAAAAAACAAAGGACGGGGCGCGATCTGCACCCCGCCACAGAGATGTAAGGTGGTTTAGTAGGCCGAGATGCCGGTGCCTTTATAGACCTTGTCGAACTCGGCTTTGACGGTGTCGTTCTGATAGGATGCCACCAGATCCTTGACCCATGCCTCGTCTTTGCGGTCGGTCTTGACGGCGATGAAGTTGTTGTAGGGATTGTCCTTTACTGCTTCCTGCGCGATGCGGTCGGTTTCGGGCACCAGACCTGATTTCAGCGCCCAGTCGGTGTTGACCACCGCCGCATCCAGATCCTCAATCGCGCGGCCGACCACGCCTGCATCAAGTTCCTTGATCTCAAGGTTCTTCGGGTTTTCGGTGATATCAGCCGCTGTCGCCAAAATCCCTGCGCCGTCTTTCAGCTTGATCAGCCCCTGTGCCGCCAGCACGTTCAGAGCTCGACCCGCGTTAGCAGGGTCGTTCGGGATGCCGACAATCGCACCATCCGGCAGTTCGGCCACCGTGTGATATTTCTTCGAATACAGCCCAATCGGCCACACCGCCGTCAATCCGACGGGGGTTATCGTATAGGCATGCGCGGCGATTTGCGCATCCAGATAGGACTGGTGCTGGAAGGCATTGGCGTCCACTTCGCCGTTCTGCAGCGCCTCATTCGGTTGGGTGTAGTCGTTGAACACCACCAATTCCAGATCAAGGCCCTTGGCCTTTGCCTGTTCGGCGGCGACGGCCCAGACAGCCTCGTCCTCGCCGCCGATAATGCCGAGTTTCACCTTGGTGTTCTCGGCAAAGGCCGCTGTGCTCAGCAACCCGGCCATCGCCGCACTCGAAAGAGCCAAAGCGGCGCGGCGGGTCAGTTTCGACAAGTTCAACGACATAATCTTCTCCGAGGGTATTGATTTCATTTCGCTTTCGGCTTCTGCCAAGGCGATGTCATAATATCTACTAAAGTTGTCGATATTCACAAGGTCCTGAGGGAGAAGGCTTTGGCTGATTTTCGGGCGCAAAAAGAACACGGCTACTGCTCTTTGCCGCAGCGCAGAAAAATGCCCTGGACCCGCCTTACGCCGATATCCGAACCACCTGCGGTGCCACCCCGCTGAGTCGGGCTTGCGACACCGTGGCTCCTGCTGGCACATCCTCGATGATCCAGACGTTGCCACCGATGACCGCGCCTTGGCCTATTGTGACGCGGCCCAGAATGGTCGCCCCGGAATAGATCACCACATCGTCCTCGACAATCGGATGCCGCGGCAGGCCCTTGATCGCGGCCCCAGTGGCATCGGTCGGAAAGCTTTTGGCACCTAAGGTCACGGCCTGGAACAGCTGCACCCGTTCGCCGATGATGGCGGTTGCACCGATCACCACACCGGTGCCGTGATCGACAAAAAAGCTGCCGCCGATCTGCGCGCCGGGGTGAATGTCGATGCCGGTGGCGCTGTGCGCAAGCTCGGCAATCATCCGAGCGATCAGCGGGGCGCCCAAGCGATGCAGGCGGTGCACGATGCGGTGATGGATCATGCATTGGATGCCGGGATAGCACAGCAGCACCTCGTCCGCACTGCGTGCAGCGGGGTCAGCGGCGAAGGCGGCAACGATGTCGCTGTCAAGCAGCCGACGGATATCGACCAATGCATTGGCAAAACTGCGGGTGATGCGCAGCGCCTCGGCATCCGGATCGGGCAGGTCTTGCCCAATATGCCGCACCGCCCATTGCAGCTCTAGCTTGACCTGCGCCAACAGGTCTTGCAGCACGGTGTCGAGCGTGTGGCCGACGTAGTAATTTTCCGTCTCGGGGCGCAGATCGGGCGGCCCCAGCCGCATCGGAAACAACGCGCCACGCAGGCCGTCCAGGATGCTGGCGACCTGCACGCGCGACGGCAACTCCCGCCCGCCCGCCTCTGCGGTGCCGCCCTGGCTGCGCCGCCAATCGCTGCGCACCTCGGCCAGTTCAGCCACGATCTCGTGGAGATCAATAAGCGCAGCATCCTGCGCCTCCAACACTACAACGTCGCCCGTCATTTGTACGCCTCTCAGCCACTTTTGCGCACAATAGCGCCAACGATAACTTGCAAAAGCTGTCGTAGGTGCAGGCGCAGCCATGCTGACAAAAACGCAATGCAGCACCTGAAAAAGCCACTGAAACAACAGCTTTCTTCTAGGCCACTGGTTCAGACTGAGTCTGCACAAGCGTGCGTGTGGCGCTATTTGGCGGGCGCGATACTCAGCCCAACCAAGCGAGCGCGCGCAATCGGCTACCTTGCTCTCGGCAGGCCCAGAGGCTACTTCGAGCGGCTACAGTGCCACACAGTGCTTTTTTCCCTTTGGCTACGCGCCAACAGGTTGGGCCTCCTGCAAATACGATAAAACTTAGAATTCACCTTGGCGCAGCAAAGGCGCAGATTAAAGGCGATGATATAAGTCGTGTAAATGCAACAGCAGCCCTTGTGGAATCCCCAATGACGTATCTGGTCGTGACCCATCGCCATTTCGCAAGCATTTCCGCGGCGCAGGTTTCTGTTGACGACAGTTTGCCACGGCTCACCTGCCACGCTGCCGCCGCATTGGCGGGGCTGGCGTTGATCACCCTGCAATCCCAATACGATATGGCGGCGTTCCGGTTGCGCGGACTGCTGCAACAGATGGACAAACAGCTCACGGCAGACTTGCCATCGCTCGCTGACGATACCGCAACCTTGCTGTGGCGCTTGCAGGTTTTCGATGCCCATTGCGACACGCACTTTCTGACCGGGCTGCGGAATTTACAGAGTTGGATACGTTGGTTGCGCGCACATAACATCCTTCCAAGCGTAGGCGCATCGGCCGCAGTCGCGCGTTTTCTGGAGCAGCAGCGCAGTCTGGCCGGCCTGCTGACCAATCCGCAACGCAGTCAAGCCTGGGACCCGGTCTGCAAAGCCACCTAGTCAACGGCCCAGAATCCATGCAGCATTGTGCAATATGCCCTGCAATCTGTGAGATGCGCCGTGGATGATATGACAGCCGATTACATCATCGTCGGCGCGGGCTCTGCCGGTTGCGTGATTGCCAACCGGTTGAGCGCCGATCCCAACAACAGCGTCATTTTACTCGAAGCGGGCGGACGCGATTGGAACCCGTGGATACACATTCCCGTCGGCTATTTCAAAACCATGCACAACCCCAGCACCGATTGGTGTTATCGCACCGAGGCTGATCCGGGCCTGAACGGGCGGCAGCTGGCATGGCCGCGCGGAAAGGTTCTGGGCGGATCATCCTCGATCAACGGGCTGCTTTATGTGCGCGGCCAACCGCAGGACTACGACCACTGGCGGCAACTGGGAAATGCGGGCTGGGGCTGGGAAGACGTCAAACCGCTGTTTTTGCGGGCAGAAAAGCAACAGCGTGGTGCCGATGCCTATCACGGAACGGCTGGCACGCTTTCCGTCTCAGATCCGCAACTGTCGCGGCCGATTGTCGATGCCTGGGTCAAGGCAGCGCAGGCGGCGGGCTATCCCTACAACCGCGATTTCAATGGGGAAACGCAAGAAGGTGTCGGCTATTTCCAACTGACCGCGCAGAACGGACGCCGATGTAGTGCCGCCACCGCATTCCTGAAGCCTGTGCGGCACCGACCCAATTTGCGCATCGTCACCCGCGCCCAAGTGCAGCGGCTGGCGTTGGAAAACCGACGCGCCATAGGTGTGCACTACCGCAATGCCGCTGGTGCAGACCGTCTGTTGCGGGCCAACCGCGAGGTGATCCTGAGCGCGGGGGCCATCGGCTCGCCGCAACTGCTGATGCTGTCGGGTGTGGGAGAGGCCGCGCATCTGCGTGACCTCGGTATCCCCGTGGTGGCCGACCTGCCCGGTGTAGGCCGCAATCTGCAAGACCACCTTCAAGCCCGCCTTGTGTTCACCTGCCATCAGCCGACGCTCAATGACGAGGCCCGCAATCCGCTGCGCAAGCTGGCAATGGCTGCGCAATACGCATGGAACCGCACCGGGCCGATGGCAATGGCCGCCAGCCTTGCCGCCGGGTTCTTGCGCACATCACCGCATCTGGAGACCCCCGACATCCAATTTCACATTCAGCCATGGTCCGCCGATAGCCCCGGTGAAGGCGTACATCCTTTTTCGGCATTCACCATGTCGGTCTGCCAGTTGCGCCCGGAAAGCCGTGGTGAAATCAGGTTGAAATCGGCGGACCCGTTTGCGCATCCACTGATCCGCCCAAACTATCTGGCAACCCAAAGCGATCAGCAAACCCTTGTCGCCGGTATCAAAATCGCCCGTGCTATCGCCGGTTTTGATCCGCTGCGCGGCTGTATCTCGGGCGAGTTGCGCCCCGGCCCCGCCACCTCGGACGACGGCCTGCTTGAATGGGCGCGCAACTCGGCGACCACGATCTATCATCCGGTCGGCACCTGCAAGATGGGCGCAGGACCCGAAGCAGTGGTCAACCACCGACTGCAGGTTCAAGGCATCGAGGGGCTGCGAATCGCGGATTGCTCGATCATGCCCAGCATCATCTCGGGCAATACCAACGCACCAGCGATGATGATCGGTGAAAAGTTAAGCGATCTTCTGCGCTCGGGGCAATGAGGCTGTGAAGACCGCCTGCCAAAGTTTACTGGAAAACAGAATTGGATGCGGCGTTTGGCGTCGGACTTTAGAATAAGGTTCTCCTGCCCCTGCCACCACGACCGTGTATCTCTGCAATGTAAAGGCAGCCTTCTCCTGAATAATCGTTATATTTCAATTTGTTATGACGAAAGTGCTGGCGAATGGACGTTGATACTGGATCAAGCCTAACTTTTTAGAACGGTGAAATCAGCACAATTGACAATATCTACTAATCTAATCGAGATTTAGCGCATCGAACAACTCACCAGCCGCGCCACGCTGAGGTGCAGGGCTTAGGAGACCGCAAGATGTTGCTTACCAGACGGACTTTTGGCGCAGCCGCCCTGCTGCTGACCACCGCATTCGCGTTTTCGGCACATGCTGAAAAGGTCGCCACGTTGAAGATTGGCTATCAGAAAACCAACCTTCCAGTGATCGCAAAGCAGCTGGGCTTGATCGAAAAAGTCCTTGAGCCGCAGGGTGTTGCGGTGGAATGGGTGGAATTCCCCGCAGGCCCGCCGCTGGTCGAGGCGCTGAACGTGGGGGCCATTCAGGTCGGCTGGACGGGAGACGCGCCGCCGATCTTCGGGCAATCGGCAGGATCGGCGATCGTCTATCTGGCGGCATTGCCATCAAATGGCGAAGGCGAGGCGGTGTTCACCAAACCTGACAGTGGCATCAAGACCATTGCCGATCTGAAAGGCAAAAAGGTGGGCGTCGGCAAAGGCACCAGCGCGCACAATCTGTTGGTCGCAGCCTTGGAAGCCAATGGGCTGAAGCTTTCGGACATCGAGGTTGTCTATCTAAGCCCTGCGGATGCAGCGGCGGCTTTTGCGTCGGATAACATCGTGGCCTGGGCGGTTTGGGACCCCTTCTTTGCGGTGGCGGAAACCAAATATCAGCCGACTATTCTGGCGCGGTCGTCGGATGTGCTGAAGGTCAATACCTATTTCTTGGCGAACCGCGACTTTGCGGCGGATGCCGACAATGCTCCTGTCATCACCGCAACCATTACGGCCTTGGGCGAGGCTGCGGGTTGGGCGGATGCTAACCGTGACAAGGTGGCCACTGCCGTGGCTGAAGTTACCGGGGTGCCGATCGAGGCGCAGACTTTGGCCGTCAACCGGGCAAAATTCGCGATCTACCCAATCACCCCCGAGATCATCGCGGGTCAGCAGGCCACGGCGGATCGGTTCTTTGACCTTGGGCTGATCCCGAATGCGGTGAAAATCTCGGATGCAGTCTGGGCAGCCCCTGCCAACTGACCTTGAAACCAATCCTCGGCGGTTTAGCCTTTGCTGGCCAGGCCGCCCTTTTTGTGAGGGCTGTTCGATGACGGGATCGACGTTATGACTGCGCAGTTCAACCGCTTTGGTGCGGCCGTAGGCTGGCTGCTGCCCGTCGTGATCTTGCTGGCGTGGGAGGCGATGTCACGGCTTGGGGTGATCACTGAAAACGTGCTGCCGGCGCCGACCGAGGTGTTTGCGGCATTCCTTCGCGTGCTGCAATCCGGCGATCTTGCCCGCAACATCGGGGTCAGTTCGTGGCGGGCGCTGACCGGGTTGGCCATCGGGGGCAGCATCGGCTTTGCCTTGGGACTTGCCAATGGCTTGTCGCTATTTTCGCGCAACATCACTGACACCACGCTGCAAATGGTGCGCAATGTGCCGCATCTGGCGTTGATCCCGTTGGTGATCCTGTGGTTTGGCATTGATGAGGGCGCCAAGCTGTTTCTGGTGGCGCTCGGGGTGTTCTTTCCGATCTATGTCAACACGCTGCTGGGGATTCAGACGGTGGACCCACAGTTGATCGAGATGGGGCGCACCTATGGCATGGACCGCCGTGCGCTGTTTTTGCGGGTCATCCTGCCGGGCGCGCTACCGTCGATCTTTGTGGGTCTGCGCTATGCTTTGGGCATCATGTGGCTGACGTTGATCGTGGCCGAGACGATCTCGGCCTCGTCAGGCTTGGGCTATATGGCGATGCAGGCGCGTGAGTTTCTGATGATTGATGTCGTGGTGCTGTCGATCCTGATCTATGCGCTTTTGGGCAAGCTGGCTGACAGTTTTGTGCGGCTGCTGGAGCGGGTTTGTCTGCAATGGCATCCGGCGTTTCAAAAAACGGTAAGGACGTAAGCAATGGCAAAGCCCCAGTTGCGCAGTATCGACACGGCCATAGCCCCTGCACCGCCTGCCTTCAGCTTTCAGGGTGTCAGCCGGAATTTCGGTGCAAAATCGGTGCTGTCGAACATCGACCTGAGCGTGCCGCAGGGCCAGTTCGTGGCGATCATCGGCAAAAGTGGTTGCGGCAAAAGCACCCTGTTGCGGCTGCTGGCCGGGTTGGATCAGCCCGATGGTGGCACGATCAGCAGGGCCGAGGCCGAGCCGGGGCAATCAGGCATCCGCATCATGTTTCAGGAACCACGCCTGCTGCCTTGGGCGCGGGTGGTGGACAACGTGGCGGTGGGGTTGACCGGGCTTGCGGGCAAAGCCGAGGCGAAGGCCCGCGCGCATGATCTGCTGGCGAGGGTCGGTCTTGCAGGGCGCGATGGGGAATGGCCATCGGTGCTGTCGGGTGGGCAGCGGCAGCGGGTGGCGCTGGCGCGCGCGCTGATCGGGCAACCGAGCGTGCTGGCACTGGATGAGCCGCTTGGCGCGTTGGATGCGTTGACGCGGATCGAGATGCAGCATCTGCTTGGCCGGATCTGGCAGACCCAAGGCTTCACCGCAGTTCTGGTGACACATGATGTGGCGGAAGCGGTGATTTTGGCCGACCGGGTGATTGTGCTGGATGCGGGCAAAGTGGCGCTTGATCTGGCGATCCCGCTGCCTCGGCCCCGGCGACACGGCCACCCCGATCTGGCGGTATATGAGCAGAAAATTCTGGCGCAACTGTTCGGGGACGAGGCCGTTTAGGGCGATAGCCCGGGTTTGATCTGCGGGTTCGGCAAGGCCAAGAACCTTCCCTGCTGGGAGAGACTTGTGGTTTTGCAATGTTTGAAGGCCGAATTACACAACATGTGGTGTGTGATGCCTTGTCAGGCTCTCGCCCCGGCGCGGCAAGGCTATTGCGCCGCAACCAAACCCCGGCGTGCGTTGATCTGTCCGGTTACTTCACGGGCGATATGTTCGGCCCAGGTGATTACCTCGGGCACCCCCATCAACTCTCCCACCGCAGCACGGGCAAGCGGGCCTGCGACCAGCAGGCTGCCGTCAGGGGGGCCGGATAACGGCACGGCTTGGCCGTTTGCTGCCGTCAGCAATCCGAGGCCCAGCGGATCGGGCTGCAACAGCCCCAATGTGGCCAGATCGGCCAGTGCGGGGGTGGATTTGATCACGCTGCCATGCGCGGGGCCGGTGGCCAGGATCACCTGATCCACCGCGATGGTGAAGCGCGTGCCATTGTGGCGGGCCTGCAAGCCGAGTTTGATCGGGCTGCCCGGCGTCGCCGTGACAATCCGCGCGGCGAGGCTGACCAACCGCCCCAGCCGCTGCATCTGCTGGTTCGCCTCGTAGGTTTGCGGCGCGATGCGAAAGCGGTGCACATCCCACAGGGCGCGCAGATGGCGCAGAAACCGACGTCGCTCGGGTTCGGGCAGGGCGGCCCAGATCGCGGGGCCTTGCGCGCGCAAACGGTCAAATACGGCGTGCCATGTTAGGCCCACGGCTTGATCTTGGGCCACGGCGGCGCGCGTGCGGCGCAGAAGCGCCAAGGCCGTGCGCGGTGGGGTTTTGGCGAAATCGGCTTTGGTTTCCGGCTGAGGGGGGCCATGTGGCTGCGAGCGCAGCCCGTGGCGTGACAAAGCGGTGATCTGGCCGCGATGGCCGCGCCTGTGCAGCGAGGCGACGATATCCGCCGAGGTCAGGCCGTTGCCGACGATCAGCACCCGCGCATCCTCGGCCACGCCTGCCAGCGCGCCCGTGGCAAAGGGATCGGTGATCAGGGCGGGATCGCCGGCAAGGTTGCCCAACTCGCGCGGCAGGCCTGCGTTGGGATGGGTTGCCGCCAGCACCACGATGTCGGCTGTGACTTGGCCGCCGTCGGAGAGGCCCAGGCGGTAGCGATCCGGGCGGCTGACCGAGATCACCCGCGCCTGCACATGGCGCAAGCGGCCCTGCTGTTGCAGGGGGTAAAGCTGTGCTGCGACGTAAGCGCCAAACACCGCGCGGGGGGCGTAGATTTCGCCCGACAGCCACGCTGAATTGGCGGGCAGGCTGGGTGCCGTGGCGCTGTGCAGCCACGCGCGGAAATCCTCGGGCCGGTCAGAGCGCAGGGTCATCTTGTGATCGGGCACGTTCAGGCGGTGGTCCGGGTCTTGCGTGGCATAGGCCATGCCCCGCCCCAGATCGGCGCGGGGCTCGATGACGGTGATGTCGGCATCGGTCAGGTTTGCCAGATGATAGGCCACCGCAGCGCCGGACAGACCGCCGCCGATGATGGCGACGGTCAGCGGTGCTTTGGCGTAAGGTTTGGTCATTGTGCCGCCTGTAGCTTTGGTTTGTGATCTCCGGCGATGGTTTCGCCGAACGGCCCGGTATTGACCACCAGATCGCGGCGCGGGATCGGATGCGCAAGCGGCAATTTCGGCAGCACCAACTCGCCAAAGCTATAGGCTTCTTCCAGATGCGGATAGCCCGAGAAGATAAAGCTATCCACCCCGATGCGACGGTATTCGTCGATGCGCTCCGCCACGGTATCGGCATCGCCCACCAAAGCCGTGCCCGCACCGCCGCGCACAAGACCGACCCCCGCCCACAGGTTCGGGCTGATCTCCAACTTATCCCGCCGCCCGCCATGCAGGGCGGTCATCCGGGCTTGGCCAACCGAATCCATCCGCGCGAACACCTCTTGCGCCTCGGCAATGGTGTGATCGTCCAGCTTGCTGATCAGCTTGTCCGCCGCCGCCCAAGCCTCGGCATTGGTATCGCGCACGATCACATGCAGGCGGATGCCGAACGACACCTCGCGTCCCTCGGCATCGGCATGGCGCCGCATCACCGCAATCTTTTCCGCCACCTGTGCGGGGGGTTCGCCCCATGTCAGGTATTTGTCGATGTGTTTGGCACCAACCTTGAAGCCCTCATCCGACGAGCCGCCAAAATACAGCGGCGGATAAGGCTTTTGCACTGGCGGATAAATCAGGCGGCCATCCGAGATTTGGAAATGCTTGCCAGTATGCTCCACCGTTTCACCCCGCAGCAGGGCGCGGTAGATGCCGAGAAATTCATCCGTGATTTCGTAGCGTTCGCTGTGCGGCAGGTTGATGCCGTCACCCCGGTTTTCTGCCGGATCGCCGCCTGTGACGATGTTGATCAGCAACCGCCCATTGGAAATGCGGTCCAGCGTGGCGGTCATCCGTGCGGCCAAGGTCGGCGATTGCAGGCCGGGACGGACGGCGACAAGGAATTTCAGGCGCTCGGTCTGGGTGGCGAGGGCCGAGGCCACCACCCAGCTATCCTCGCAACTGCGGCCCGTGGGCAAGAGTGCGCCGTAAAAGCCGAGGCTGTCGGCGGCCTTAGCCACTTGCGTGAGGTAGGCCAGATCGACCGGACGCCCACCCTCGGATGTACCAAGATAGCGGCTTTCGCCGTGGGTGGGGATGAACCACAGGACGTTGATTTTATTTGGAATGGTCATATCAGCTCCACGCGTGGAAGGGCGGGTTGACGCCATTCAGATAGTAATTGCCAAGGATGGCGTATTTCCAGCGCACCGGGTCGTGCAGCGTATGGGTGCGGGCGTTGCGCCAATGGCGATCAAGGTTATGCTCGGCCAAGGTCGACCGCGTGCCTGCCAGTTCAAACAGCTTGTTGGTGGCAAGGATGGCGATTTCGGTGGACAGCACCTTGGCTTCGGCGGTGGCAATCTGGGCTTGGGCTACGGTTTCGACGGTGGGGTTTGCCACGGCCACGTCAATTGCGGCGCTGGCAATATCCAGCAAGGCCGCCGCTGCATTGGCGCGCAGATTCAAGTCTCCAACCGCTTGAATGGTGTAGGGGTCTTGGGCAGCGTGATCGAGGCCAGAATCGACCCAAGCTCGGCTGCGGTGCAGCACGAAATCCTTGGTGTCGGCGATGGCGGCCCGCGCGATGCCCAGATCAACCGCAACTTGGATCACTTGGAAGATCGCACCATCCGCCGAGGGGGATTCGTAGCCTTTGTAGCCCGGCACCAGATGGGTTTTCGGCACCTTCACATTGTCGAGGATCACCGTGCCAGAAAGCGTGGTGCGCTGGCCAAAGCTGGACCAATCGTCGATCACGCTCAGCCCCTCAGCCCCTCGATCCGCAATCGCGTACCACGCGCGACCTTCATCATCCAAAGCCACAATCGGCACCAGATGTGCCAGCAAAGCGCCGGAGGAGTAGAACTTGCGGCCCGTGACGCGCACATGATCGCCGTCGTCTGTGAACTTGGTTTCAAAATCGACGGCGCGTTTGCTGCCAAATTCCGAGAACGCATTGCCAAAGCGGGTGCCGCGCAAAACCTCGGCAAACAGCAGCGCCTTTTGTGCGGGGTCAGACACCGTGTTGATCGCGGCGACCACACCCAGATGGTTCTGCGGCACTTGGCCCAAGGACGGGTCAGCTTCCGAAATAATCGCAATCACCCGGTTCAGCGTGACATAAGACAGCCCCGGCCCGCCGTATTCTTTCGGCACGTTGATCGACCACAGGCCCGATTGCGAGAAGGCGTCCAGTTCGGCTTGCGGCCAGATCCGGTTGCGGTCGCGTTCGGATGCACCTTTGGCGAACTCGGCGGCCAGCTTGTGCGCCACGGCAATCGCCTCGGCATCGGATTGGATGATGTGGGCGGCGCCGGTCGGACGGGCGACGGGGGGAACCGGGGTTTTCAGAGTTTCATGCTTGGTCATGGGTCAAATCCTTGCAGGTTCAGGGGTGCCGCCGAGGTAAAGCGCACGAATGTCGACGCGGGCGGCGAGGTCGGATGCGGGGCCATGCAGCACCGAGCGGCCATTTTCGATGACCGTGGCGTGATGGGCGTATTTCAGCGCGATGGCCGAGTTCTGTTCGGCCACGAGGATTGTCAGCCCGGTTTCGCGGTTCAATCGGGACAGGGTTTCAAAGATTTCGGCGACGACCAGCGGGGCGAGACCCATCGACGGTTCGTCCAGCAGGAACACTTCGGGGCGGGCCATCAGGCCGCGCCCGATGGCGGCCATTTGCTGCTCGCCGCCCGAGGTCAGGCCTGCGAGGGAGTTGCGCCGCAGTTTCAGCTTGGGGAACAGATCATAGACCTGCTCCAGCACCTGCGCGATTTGCGCCCGGTCCAAGCCGCGGCCAATCGCCCCTGTGGTCAGGTTTTCCTCGATGCTTAGGGTCTTGAAACAGCGCCGACCTTCCAGCACCGGCACAAGGCCATTGCGGATATGGGCGTGTGGAGTGTCGGCGGTAACATCGCGGCCTTTGTAGCGGATGCGTCCGCCGGTGATCTGGCCGCGTTCGGCGGGCAGCAGGTTGGAGGCGGCTTTCAGCAATGTGGTTTTGCCCGCGCCGTTTGCGCCCAGAAGGGCCGTAATCTCACCCTTCGGCACCGTTAGGCTGACGCCGTGCAGGGCGGCGATGGCCCCGTTGTAGGCAGCGTAGACGTGGTCAAATTCAAGAACAGGTTGCGACTTGGCAGATATGGGCATGGCACCCTCCGGTCTGGATAGGGTGGCCCCGGTGCAGGGCCACCCGTTTGGCTTATTGCGTCACCTTGTCGGCATCTTCCGAGGTGCGGATCGGCAGACCCTTTTCGGCGGCGTAAGCCTCAGACGATTTGGTGATGATCGGGCGCAGCAGGGCCCAATCGGGGGCGATCCAGTCGGACACCACATTCCACTTCTTGCCATCCCACTGCTGGAAGGTGACGTAGCCTTCGCCCTCGTGGTTATCAAAAGTGACGTTGATCGAGTGGAACAGGTTCTCAGCGCCCAGCTCTTTCACCCGTGCGGGTGTGAGTTGCAGATGCTCGAACCCCCAGCGCACCTCGTCGCCCGTCAGGGTGCGGTTGCCGAATTTAGCTTGCGCGATGCGGATGGCTTCGACATTCAGGATGCCATTCACAATGCCAAGGTTATGATACACCGACCCAATCCGCGATTTGTCGGAAAGGTTGCCCTGCCCTGCGTCGTAGACGGTCTTGATGATCTCTTGCAGCACCGGATACTGGTTGCCCGAGGCTTGGGTGGTGATCGCGGTATAGCCAATCGCCGCATCTCCTGCGGGCAGCGCGTCTTCTTCCGAGTTGGACCAGACGTTGCCGATGATGTGATCGACCGGGAAGCCGTTGCGCTGCGCGGTGGTCAAAGCCACCGGATTCATCACGCCCCAGCCGCGAAGCACGACATAATCGGGGGCCTCGCGGCGGATTTGCAGCCATTGCGCGCCCTGCTCGTTGCCCGGATGCGGCACCTCGATCTGCACCACGGTGAAGCCGTATTTCTCGGCCAGCAGGTCATAGATCGGGATGGTTTCCTTGCCGTAGGGCGAGCCGTGATAGAGCACGACGATCTTCTTGCCCTTCAGCGATTCCAGCCCGCCTTCTTTGCTGGCGATGTAGTTCACGATGCCGGAGGTTTCGGAATAGGGGTTCAGCAGCAGCGGGAAAACGTAAGGGAACACCCGGCCGTCGGTGGTGTCGGTGCGGCCATGGTTTACGGTGATCAGCGGGGCTTTGTCGGCGGTGACGCCATCAATCATCGCATAGGCGATGCCCACGGAAAGCGGATTCCATGCGGCAATGTCAGCGTGGCTTTTCTGGCGCTGATAGCATTCAACGCCCTTTTCCACCGCGTATTCGGTTTCACATTCGTCCCAGACCAGCTTGACGCCGTTCACGCCACCGTCGCGGGTGTTGATCAGGGTCATGTAGTCGATGAAGCCCCCGAAGAACCCGGTGCCGCCAGCCGCATACGGGCCGACACGGTAGGATTGCAGCGGGAAATACTGCTCATCCGCTTGGGCGGCATGGCCTGCGGCGAGGGTCGCCACGGTCAAGGCCGCTGTGGTGATACGTTTCAGGAAAGACATGGAAGCTCCGTAGGTTGAAGATCAGATGCTGCGCGCAAAGCGGCGCTTTGCACGGTCAAGGATGGCCGCCAGTCCGTTCGGTTCGGCGACTAGAAATGCAATGATGAGGGTGCCCAGGATGATGCGCTGCACCAGCTCCAGCACGCCTGAGTCGATCATGCCGCCAAAGGCCAAGGCAGACAGGCGCGACAGCAGCAGCGGGAACACAACGATCAGCCCCGCGCCAAGGAAGGCCCCGCGCAGGGTGGCCAATCCGCCGATGATGATGATGAACAGCACGTCGAAGGAACGGTCGTGGTCGAACCCTGCGGGTTCCACGGTGCGCAGGTAGGTGAAGGCCCAAAGGAAGCCTGCGACGCCGATGATGGCCGAGGAGATGGCGAAGGCCACCAGCTTGGTTTTCAGCACGGGGACGCCGATGATCTGCGCCGCCGTTTCATTGTCACGGATGGCGATCAGGTCATTGCCCAAGGGGCCGTTGGTGAAGGCCCAGACGCCGAGGGTGATCAAGGTGACGAGGGAAAGCGCCAGCAGGTAGCGGGCGGTGGTGCCGTCAAGGTTGTAGCCGAGCAGGGTCAGGCTTGGGGACGATATCACGCCAGAGGGGCTGTAGTTGGAAAACCAGCCGAACTTGGTCAGCGCCCATTGCACGAAGAACTGCGCAGCAAGGGTGGAGACCGCCAGATAGAAGCCGCGCAGGCGCAGGCTGGGAAGGCCGAAGATCAGCCCGACCGCCGCCGCGGTCAGCGCTGACAGCAGGATGGTGACGGGCAGCGGCAGCGCCAGCCGCAATTGGATGTTATAGGCGGCAAATGCCCCCACTGCCATGAAGGCTGCCGACCCCAACGACACCTGTCCGCCGTATCCGGTCAGCAGGTTCAGGCCCACGCCTGCCAAAGCAAGGGCGAGGAACGGCAGCAGGATCGCTTCCATCACATAAACCGGGGCAAAGGCAGGCACGGCGATGAAAGCTGCCAGCAGCAGGGCAATCAGGGGCCAATGGCGCAGGATGTTCGGGCTTTGTAGCGGGGTATCGGTGAGCGCAGTGGACATCAGAACCGCTCCACCAGTTTTTGGCCAAACAGGCCTGAGGGACGGATCAGCAGCACCAACAGCGCCACGACATAGGCGAACCAACCCTCGATCCCGCCGCCCACAAACGGCCCGAGATAGACCTCGGCCAGCTTTTCGGAAGCGCCAATCGCCAAGCCCGCGACGATAGCCCCCAGCACGGAATCAAATCCGCCTAGAACCAGAACCGGCAGGGCTTTCAGCACGATCAGCGACAGCGAAAACTGCACCCCCAGCCGCGCACCCCACAACAATCCCGCCACCAGTGCCACGATGCCCGCGGCAGCCCAGACGGTGGCCCAGGTGCGGTCAAGGCGCAGGCCCACCGCCAAGGCGGCGAACTGATCATCAGCCACGGCGCGGAAGGCGAGGCCGGTGCGGGTCCAGCGGAAGAAAGCGGTCAGGGTTGCAACCAGCACAGCCGCAATCGCCGCAGCTACTAGATCGAAGGTGGAAATGAACACGCCAGCCACCTGAAACGGTGCGTTCGAAATGCCCAAATCAAGGCGGTGAACTTCGGTGCCCCAGATGATCTGCGCCGCACCTTCGATGATATAGGACAGGCCTAGGGTCGCCATGAACAGCGTCATCGGGGACCGGTTGGCCAGCGGCCGCAGCACGGTGCGCTCGATGGCAAAGCCAAGCGCGACCATGATCGCAGCCGAGATGATCAAGGCGACAAAGAAGGGCACGCCCGCCTCGACAAGCGAGACAAAGGTGAGGGCGGCGAACAAAACCATTGCGCCTTGGGCGAAATTCAACACGCCCGAGGTTTTGTAGATCAGCACAAAGCCAATTGCCACAAGGGCATACATCACGCCAGACAGCAGGCCGCCGATGGTGACTTCGATCAGGAACAGAAAGCCGAACCAATCCATCATGCGGCCTCTTGGCCCAGATAGGCGCGGATCACGCCGGGGTCGCGCTGAACTTCGGCAGGCGTGCCGTCGGCAATCTTGGCACCGTAATCCAGCACGGCGACGCGATCAGACAGGCCCATCACGACGCCGATGTCATGTTCAATCAGGATCACCGACAGGCCCGTCGCATCGCGGGCGGCGCGGATATAGCCTGCCATTTCGGCCTTCTCAGTAGCGGTCATCCCGGCCATCGGCTCGTCCAGCAGCAGCAGCTTTGGGCCGGCGACCAAGGCGCGAGCCAGTTCGACCCGCTTTTGCAGACCATAAGACAGCGTGGACACGGTGCGTTTCAGATGCGTGGTCAGATCCAGACGCGCCGCGATTTCCGCGACCTGATCGGCAATCGCGTGGTTTTCGGCGCGGGCACCCGGCAGGCGGAGCACCTGCGCCAGCCTAGAGGCCTTGCGCTGAAAGGTCAGACCAGCGGCGATGTTGGCCGCCACCGACAGGCTGGGGAAAAGGGCGAGATTCTGGAAGGTGCGCGCCACGCCAAGGCCCGCAAGAGCCTGTGGCGGCACGTGTTCAAACACCTGCGCACCCAGCACCAGACCGCCGCTGTCGGCCTGATAAAGCCCCGAGATGACGTTCAGCACCGAGGATTTCCCCGCACCGTTCGGCCCGATCACCGCGCGGATTTCGCCCTCGGCCACCTGAAACGACACGTCGCGCAAGGCTTTGATGCCGCCGAACGACAGGTTGATGCGGCTGAGCGCTAGGGCATAAGCCGGGTGCAGGGTGCTGCGGTGCAGGGCGTTAGGGACTGCGCGTGCAGGCGCAATCCGGCGCAGAACGGCGCTGGTCATGGCAGTCTCCATCAGGGATCAGGGGGCGGTGGGGCCTATTCGGCCGCCACCTTTTGCGCGCGGTCTGCTTCCAGTTGGCGCACCAACGGGATCACACGCTTGCCAAAGAACTCGACCTCTTCCTGAAAGTGCAGGAAGCCCAGCAGGATCAGATCGGCCCCAGCATCTTTCAGGGCGATGATACGCTCGGCAATCTGTTCCGGCGTTCCGATCAGGTTCGAGCGGAAGCCGTCGTTGTATTGCACAAGGTCTTCCAGCGTCGATTTCGCCCAGTTGCCCTCGCCTTCCGGGCTGGCCTTGCCAGCGTTCTTCACCTCATGCGCAAAACCCTTGACGGCCTCGGGGTTGGCTTTGGAGACGATCTCATCCAGCACCGCGCGGGCCTCGGCCTCGGTTTCGCGGGCGATGGCAAAGGCGTTGACGCCGACCTTGACGCGGCGGCCTTCGGCATCGGCCTTGCCGCGAATGTCATCGACCTGTGCGGCCAGACCTACGGGCGTGTTGCCGTTGGTGAAATACCAATCCGACACGCGCGCCGCCATATCGCGGGCGGCACGGCTGGAGCCGCCCTGGAAAATCTCGGGCTGCGGATCGGCTGGCTTGGGCTTCATCGTGTAGTTGTTGAAGCGGTAGAAATCGCCCTTGAAGGTGAAATCATCCTGCCCCCAGATGCCACGCAGCGCGCGGATGAATTCTTCCGAGCGGCGGTAGCGTTCATCGTGATCCAGCCACGGCTCGCCAATCGCGTGGAACTCGCCACGGAACCAGCCCGACACCACGTTGATGGCGATGCGGCCTTGGGTCAGTTGGCTGATGGTGGCGATCTGCTTGGCGGCCACGGCGGGATTCCACGGGCCGGGCAACAGCGCTGCGATGACTTTCAGCTTTTCGGTGGCGGCCAGCAAGGCATGGCTGAAGGCGACGGGTTCGTGTTGATTGTCAGCGCCATAGCCTGCGGTAAACCGGATCTGGCTGAGCGCGTAATCAAAGCCTGCGGCCTCGGCGATCTGCGCCAGTTTGCGGTTATAGTCGATATCCCAGCTGGTGCGCTGTTCGATGTTGGAAATCACCAGGCCACCCGAAACATTGGGCACCCAATAGGCGAATTTGACGGGATCAGTGGTCATGTCGGCGTCCTTTTCGGGGTTACTCGGCAGCTTGCGCGGGGCGCAACGCTTGCGGGAAATGCAGGTCAAACTGAGCCACAGCACGTTCCAGCCGGGTCAGCGCGGCGGGGGCGGTCAGCACGCCATCGGTGAAATCCTTGTCCGAGACGTGGACGGCGGTGGGCAGAGCATGGGCCTCGAAGAACGCAAACAGCGGGCGCAACTGATGCTCGACCGCCAGCGCGTGTTTCTCGCCACCGCCTGTGGCGGCAATCAGGACCGGTTTGCCAATCAGCGACAGCGGGTCCAAAAGGTCGATCAGATGTTTGAACAGGCCGGGGTAGCTGGCCTTGTAGATCGGCGTCGCCACCACCAGTGCATCCGCCGCGATGATCCGCCCAACCAAAGCCTGCCCTGTCGCATCAAGATCCGTCAGCCGACGCGCGCGGCCTAGTTGATCTCCGAAATCATTGATTTCAATAACTTCTGTGGTTGCACCAAGCCGATCGGCAGCCAGAGCAGCAGCGGTTTGGACCAAAGCCCGGGTTTTCGAGGGGGCGGTGATGTTGCCGGACAATCCGACCAGATTCAGCGTGGACATCTGCAGCTTCCTAAACACGATAAAGTTGCTAGACTTTATGCGCAGGATCGCTGCTGGTGCAATTCCAAAGAAAACCACATCTTTGGAAGGAGAATCCCCGGCAGCCCTGACGATTAGATCGAAAGGCCTGTTTGGGGCTCTGTTGCACAAATCGGCTGAGGGCCAGAGTTTCCCTTTCCCCAGACAGACTTATCCCGTGACCTCTGTGACGGATGTGCCGAGCGCGGTGAAGCCGTTCAAGACGGCCACGCGCACCTGGAACTCTGCGACCTTACGGTCGAAGTCCCGCGCGGACAGTCGCTGTCCGAGCAGTTTGACGCAGTGCATCTTGGTCTCTGCGTGGCTTCGGCGGTGGTAACCGCTCCATCGTCGCCAGATGGTCCGGCCGAAGCGTTTTGAGGCGCGCAGCGCCTCGTTGCCGGCGACGGCCCTGGCAGTGTCGGGTTTCCACGGTTTGGCGTTCTTGCGGGGCGGGATGATTGCGGCGGCACCGCGGGCGGCGATGGCATCGTGGCACTTGCGCGTGTCGAAAGCGCCATCAGCGGTGACCGTGGCGATCTCCTGTTCGGGCGGGATCTGGTCGAGAAGTTCGGGCAGCATCGGCGCGTCACCGATGTCGCTGGCGGTGAACTCGGCGGCCCGGATTTCCAGTGATTTCTCGTCGATCCCGATGTGGATTTTGTGCCAGACCCGGCGCTTGGAACCGCCATGCTTACGGGCGTTCCATTCGCCTTCACCCTCGACCTTGATCCCGGTGCTGTCGACCAAAAGGTGTAGCGGACCATCTGATCCGCGGTAGGGGATGTTGACCTTCAAGGTATTCTGACGGCGGCTGAGCGTGCTGAAATCGGGCACGGCCCAGTCCAAGCCGATCAGGCGCAGCAGGCTCTCGACAAACCCAGTCGTCTGACGGAGTGCCATGCCAAACAACACTTTCATGGTCAGACAGGTCTGGATCGCGGCATCACTGTAGTCGGGCTGGCGGCCAAGCTTGCCGGTGGGCACGGCCTCCCAGGTCATCTCAGGATCGAACCAGATCATCAGTGAGCCACGGCGCTTGAGCGCCTTGTTGTAGGCTGGCCAGTTCCGGGTCTTGTAGGTCGGGGGTGTCGGTCTGCTCATGCCCTCCAGCTATCACGCTGGTTTCACAAGATGACTCCCCTCAGCCGATTTGTGCAACAGAGCTAGGTCAGCCTGAAAATCGCGCAGTCAAGCGGTTTTCAGTTTAGCTCGATTTTTTTTGCTTGAGTAGAAGTCCGAGTCGCTATCGGACCCACGGTTTTCGAGCAGCAATTTCAAAACCCCTTCTTATAAGTATTAGTTATATTGAAGAAGGGGATTCCAGGAAGGCTAAAAATTTTCGCGCGAAGCGATATATTCAGGCCGTTGCGAAAAAGCCGCAGCGGTCAGAGACCGAGTTTCGACACCGAAACGAAGTGGGAAACACCAAGATTTATCCTCTATGCTGACGACATGATGATGAACATGATGATCCATATCCCTCACTCCATAGAGTGCATAATACGCTGATCCAGACGGGTCGAGCGTTGGGTTCTGTTCAGCTTAGGTTCCATTCTTCCCCACCAAGACGTCGAATCGCCCGTGAGATACAGGGCAGTTTTGATGCTTCTGATCGGGGCGAAATGGCCAGATCAAAGCAACATCCGCAAAGAAAAATGCAACTCTCCTTTTGGCTGTAATTTTTTCGCATATCCCACCGAACGAACCGACTGGCAAAACCGCCAGCTCTTCATCGTGGCTATCGCGGTACGATGATCAAAATCCACAACCTCTATGTGCAAGACCCCAGCGGAAAAATGCGAAAATGCAAAGCAAAGTCAGACTGTTTGTAACTACATGAAAGTTAACGATTTCTTTCAAATATCGCTCTGAACATTTAGGTTCGTGCAAGTTCGCTCAACGCTCAACAGGATCAAAAAGATGCAAGCTCAGATCAAAGCAGCGCTCACCTCAAAGATAGTGTGGCTTCCCGACAGCACTCGCTGAAGGAAAGCAATGCCCATCACTGTGGCTGTCCAGCGTAGCTGACATTTGTCCACAAGTGAGCCGATCTCGGCCACGTGCCATCGCAATTGGTGCCCCCCACAAAGGCAGTTCTGAAAACGCCAGCCTGCGCGATTTCTTCGCGCCGGGGATCGTCCATTCATGCCCGCCGTCGAGGAAATTCAACCGCGCCGTCACGCGGTCAAAGACGCAAAATGGTTCGCCCAACAGGGCGATACTGCTGATTTTTCTAGGAATCCGGCAATGGAAGCCGAACATCAACCTCTTGGCTTCGATTCCTATGAACTCAGCGATGAGGTCTATCAGGATGCGGAGCAGTTAGTTGGCTTCGATGAGGTTTCTGGTGACCGGATCACCGTCAAACTCGCCTGCGATACGATCTTAGATTGCCTTCGAAATCATCCGTCTGGACCGCAGGCAATCACCGCAACGGTCGCGGGTGCAATTGATGACATCTTACAAGCCTGCGCCGCGCAAGAGGCCGATTTTTTGAGTTCACAGCTTGTGATCCGCACCTTGAAGCTGGATCTAGCAAACGCAAAAAGCAGCATTCGAACCCTGCAAAAACAGGTCTTTGGTGAAAGTTCAGAGCGCTCTCTGGACGCTGACAGTGACCATTTGTTCAACCTGTCGCTGGATGAAGAAGCAGATGAGGAGCAAACACCACAGCAAAAGGGTCGGCGCAAAAGCAAAAAGCCTGCCGATCTCCCTGTGCGGGATGTAGATCATTTCCCGCCTAATCGCACTTGCTGCGGCTGTGGATGCGAAATGCCTTCGATTGGCTGCGACACGTCTGAACGCATCGTCATCATCCCCGAACAGGTGGTCATTGTCAGAGACAATTACCATCGCTGCGCCTGCAACAAGGCACATTGCAAAGAAAACAGGCCAGTTTCGGCTAAGTCCCCCCATTTCATTATGAAGGGAAGGTCGGTGGGACTAAGCCTTGTCCTTGAGGCCGCAATTCAGAAATTCTTTGAGCATTCGCCCAACTATCGTTTTGTGCGTCGCTTACAGCAATCATCGCTGAACATCAGCCGCCAAACGGTGAGCCGCAATGCGGAATGGTTGGCTGGATTCTTTAAGCCGATTGCAGACGTCATCCTGGCCGAAGTCTTGAAGTCAGAAGTCGTTCAGATGGACGAGACGCCCGTGCAAATTCAAAATCCGAAGAATGGCAAAAAGGGCAAGACAGACCGCGGCTATTTTTGGGTAATGTGCAAGGATGAGAGCAACTGGAATCCAGATGCCAGACCGGCTGTACATTTTGCATACGCCCCAAGCCGCAACGGGGAAGTGGCGCAAAACCTGACCGCAGGAAGCAGTATTCGTTTTCTGCAGACGGACGGTTACGCGGGCTACAACGCACTATTTGAAAGTGATGGGATCAAAGAGCCAATGACTTCCGTGCGCTGCCTTGCCCATGCGCGACGAAAATTTGTAGACCTCCCAGACACTGGCCAGAAGGGGCTAAGATCTTACGTCATTCGAAAGCTCAAAGATGTCTATGCGGTTGAGCCAGAAATCAAAGGCCTAAGCGCCGCAGAGAGAGCGACAAAACGACAGGAAAAATCGCTTCCAATCCTGCAAGAGTTGCAAGCAACTCTTGAGCGCACCGCCCCTCAAGCTGAAGGGAAAATGGCCAAAGCGATCCAGTATATGCTCAAGGCATTCCCGGCGCTGACGCGCTATGTCTACGATGGGCGCCTCGAAATCGACAGCAACGGCATCGAACGCCGCATTCGGGCGGTTGCGCTCACGAAGAAGAACTCGCTGTTCGCAGGCTCACATGACGCGGCCGCGAGTTGGGCGATCTATTATAGTCTGATCGAGACGGCCCGGCTAAACCGCGTAAATCCCCGCGCCTATCTCACTTGGGTTGCTGGCGAAATTGAGGCTAAACGCGGTGATGTTGATTACACCCAGTTGATGCCTTGGCACTGCCCGAATGGGCATATCACCTAGCCGCGCCCTGCAAATGGCGTTCCCTAAATCCTTGTGGAAAAGCAGCCGGAGCCCGTTGTGGACTCACGGCAAGAACACGATGCCCTACGTTGCGCAAAGTAGCCGACGATCCCTTGTCGACTGACCACGGGGCGCCCGCCACAGCTATATTGCCGCGCTTTGCCCGTCTGGACGGTCGATCTGAGAGATTCCCAAGCATAACTCGGTGGTGCTGATGAAGCGCCTCGAGTGCTTCCCATCACCAAAGCACTTTCTGCATCTCGCCAAACGCGGAAAGAAATCACAATGCTCCGCCTCTTAAGTGGCAAGTCATCAGTCGAATCTGACCAAATCACAGGGAGTCGAAATGAATTTTTTGGCCCGTGGCCGAAAACAATTTTACGCGGCCGACCGAAAAACAGGTCCTATGCACCGCTTACGGAATATTTGCGGGCGTGGAGCTATTTCGGCGCGGGTGCTGTGGCGGATTACCCGAGCTTTCGCGAAGGCTATCAGGATACTGCGGTGATTGACGTGGCCTACGGCGCGGCGCAGTCCGAAGGTGCGGCGGGCACGATTTACAGCACCGTGCCGCTGGCGCTTGCGGCGCATCAAACCGATGGAAGCGTGGCGTTCTATGCAGGCTGCTACACGCTGGCCCAAGTGCAACCCGCAGTGCAGGAATTACCGCCGTTTCGCCCCATCGAAATCCGTGAAGGCCACCTGCGCCCCGCCAAATCGCTGGACGTGCCAAGCGACGCTTGCAAAGACTGATGGCGACTCCGGAAGTTATCCGCGATTGGCGTGATAACAACGGGTTTGACGGAAAAGTTCCAAGGCCGCAGGTCAAGACAAATCAAGACCTTAGCAACAGCGGTTCCAACTCAAAAACCACCCTCGCGAATGCAAACAGCGGCGCCCTCGCACTAACCGGGGCTGTTCCAAGCGAACAGGCATTCGCCGGAAAAGCTCGCATCAGGAACCGCGAAACCGCGTCTGCTTTGTGCCATGCAATCCTCGCCTGCGAGCCTATCGACGCCCGCGAAATCATGGTTGTGGCCTATGCTGATCTGTCCATCGGGATGCCGATTGCCCCACTGGTTAGCTTGATGGATGAGGCCGATTTCTGGGCTGACATGGCGACGGTCGCCGAGTTGAAGGCCTATTGCCTCGCCTGCTTCAGTCACCTGCCTGCAAGCGAACAATCTGCTTTCCTCACCTACGTCCAGCAGTCGAGGGCAGCATGAGCGTGGAAGACGTGAGGGCGGCTCTCAGCCAAGCCCAGGACGTGAAGTTGCCCGATGATCTGGACCGGCAGCGCACCAATCCCCAGTCAACATCTGCCAGTGTTACGCCCTTGCGCGCTGGTGGCGACCAGCTGAGGCCGCGCGCCAAGGCGTTGCTGGCAGCTGCGGTTTGGTCTGGCGACTTTGAGGCTTCGGTTGACCGCGACTATCTGGTGAAAGGCTGGCTCGACCGTGGCGCCGTGTCGGTGATCTACGGGCCGTCAAACGTGGGCAAGAGCTTCCTTGCCCTCGACCTCGCACACCACATTGCCAAGGGGCTGCAATGGGGCGGCCGACGCGTGAACGCGGGCCGAGTCCTGTATCTTGCGGCCGAAGGTGGCACGACCTTTGCCAACCGGGTGGCGGCGCTGCAAAATCCTGCGTTCTGGGTTTTGCAGGTGCCTTTGACCCTTACCGGGAAAGACAGCGCGGCTGTGGCGCTTTCGGAAATGATGCAGCACCTGGCCGCGACGGGCGGCGGGAAATTTGATCTGATCATCCTCGACACGCTGAGCCGCGTCATGGGTGGCAATGATGAAAACGCCGCGCCCGATATTGCCGATCTGGTTCACAACCTCGACCATATCCGGCGCGGCACTGGCGCGCATGTCCTGATCGTGCATCACACGGGCAAGGATGCCGGACGCGGCGCGCGGGGCCATTCCTCTCTGCGCGCTGCTATCGACACTGAGATTGAACTTTCGCGGGATGACGAAACAGGCGTCATCACGGCGGAAGTGACAAAGCAACGTGATGGGCCGACCGGCTACAGGTTCGCCTATTGCTTGCGCCAAGTTGAACTTGGCCGGGATAGCGATGGCGACCCGGTGACGACCTGTCTTGTTGAGCCAACGGATTCCGCACAGGCGGGCCGGGTGGTATTGTCGGATGCAGCGCAGAAAGCGGTTGGCATCCTCGACAAGATGGTTGCTGAGGGTGGCGAGGTTATCCGCCACCCCAGCTATCCCGGAACGCCTTGTGTGCCTCTGGCCGCGTGGCGTGAAGCCTGTCTCGCTGAGGGGGCCATTTCTACCGCAAAAGACCGGGAAGGCAGGAGCAGGGTATTCCTGCGCGCCCGCACCGATCTTGAGGCGAAGCGGCTTGTTTTAGTGAGGGATGATAACGCTTGGGTGGTGCAGAAATGAACCGGACAGCCCTCACATGTCCGGTGCTGTCCGGTCTGTCCGATGCATCGGACAGCAAGCGTCTGTCCGGTCCTGTCCGGTCTGTCCGGTTTGCGCATAACCTTCTGACATTTAACGACAATGTCAGGGAGCGCGGGTTGTCCGATTATGTCCGGACAGCACGGCAAGGCGTTATGTGTTCCGGACACTTGGGGGGAAAGGGGAAACCCCCCTTAGGGGGGTTCCCCTTCCCACCTCCGGGATACGCCCGAAATCGTTTGGTCTGTCTGGTGCTGGGGAGTTCTGGCGATGAATAGAAGTGCTCGAAGGAAACTCGCAGCGAATGCCGAAGCTCTATCGGTGCTGATGGCTGCATCGTGCCTCGGCTACAGCAAGGCCGGGGCATTGGGGCGGATCAAGGATGCGGGTGCCACCAAGGCGCTCGAGGGTGCATTTGCTTCGATGCTGCGCCAAGGGGGCGAGCCGGTGGTGATCCAGATTGGCAACGAGGTGGCGAATGCTTTCCCCTTCCAGTCGGTGCCTGATGTGATCTTTGCATCCTTGGCAAAAGCATGGCTTGCGGTCGGCATCGACAGCGAAGGCAGAGGAACCTATGCCATGCGGCGGCTGGTGATCGCAGGCCGCACAGAGGCGCAGGAGCGTGACATTGCTGAAGTCGCGATGCTGAGTGAGTTGGCGCGCGAACTGAATGTTCCGGGCTTTCCAGTCAGTGCGAGCATGGGGCGGGCATGATCGGGGGGCAGCGGCATTTGCCCCCCCTAATACCCCACCCCCATTAGGTTCTTCCTACAAATCTACTGCCTACGGGCGCGCTAGGGGCAGATGATTTGAGCCGCTAAACAAGCGGGAAAGCCTAAACCATCTTGTTTAACTTAATGAAACTAAACAATTATTTGCAAAAATGCACATTGGTGCGTGGAGATCGGGCGGGGTTTAGCGCGGCGGCGCTGGCCCCCGGCACCACGAGGCGCTGGCGGGCCGTCCTGGCGATCAGGCGGGGTTTTGCGCGGCGGCGCTGGCCCCCGGCACTAGCTCGAGGCTCTGGCGGGCCGTCCTGGCGATCGGGCGGGGTTTTGCGCGGCGGCGGTGGCCACCGGCACCAGCTCGAGGCTCTGGCGGTCCGTCCTGGCGATCGGGCGGGGTTTGCGCGGCGGTGCTGGACCCCGGCACGAGCTCGAGTCTCTGGCGGGCCGTTCTTGCGATCGGGCGGGGTTTAGCGCGGCGGCGCCGGCACCACGAGGCGCTGGCGGGCAGTCGCAGCGATCGGGCGAGATTCTGCGCGGCGGCGGCGGCGGCCCCCGGCACCAGCTCGAGGCGCTGGCGGGCCGTCCTGGCGATCGGGCGGGGTTTAGCGCGGCGGCGGCGGCACCACGAGGCGCTGGCGGACAGTCGCGGCGATCGGGCGACCTTCTGCTCGGCGGCACCTAGCACCTGCTCGAGTCTCTGGCGGGCCGTTCTGGCGATCGGGCGGGGTTTAGCGCGGCGGCGGTGGCACCATGAGGCGCTGGCGGGCCGTCCTGGCGATCAGGCGGCATTCTGCGCGGGGGTGGTGGCTAATGGCACCAGCTCGAGGATCTGGCGGGCCGTTCTGGCGATCGGTCGGGGTTTTCCGCGGCGGCGCTGGCCCCCGGCACCAGCTCCAGGCTCTGGCGGGCAGTCTTGCCGATCGGGCGGGGTTTAGCGCGGAGGCGGCGGCACCAGGTCGAGGCTATTCATGCCAAAAGACCGGAAAGTGCAACAACCCCTTTTACAAACAAAGCCAGTGCAGCCAAGGCGCACAGAAGGCCAAGCCCGCGCGACATTTCTAGAGCTATCTCATAGCCCCGCTGGCCCCTGTAGAAATCACACTGCAACTGGAATACCGTGCTGAGGTAAACAAACAGCCAAGTCACAGTTCCAAAGAAGGCCCCAAGGCCCCAGCACATAACGACGGTTGCAACTGCCCCGGTGTCATTATTCAAAGAGACAAGTTTATCTGCCTGCGTCAGCAGCGCAAGCCACGACCCCGAATTGAGCAAGGTGACAGCTGCAACACCACCCTTTGCGGCCGCGATCTGGCGCTCGGTGTGTATATCCCAACGTTGATCTAGTTCGGTTTGGTTTCGCAAATCATCCATATTCCGCTCCAGCTACGCTCTTTTGCTTGGGTAGGATCGAAACCAACTCTATTGCCGCGCCCATAAGACCCGTGGGCCCCATATAGTTCGCCCAGGATAAAAGCTGCCCAAGCTTGGCCGGTTTCTGCGTTTGAAACATATTGCACTTCGTGGTTTTCATCCGGCATTCCTAGGATCCTTTTTTAACCGCATGCCAGCGCCTTCGCCATTTTCTGAGTGGAAAAGCGCGCGCTGGCCCGTAAGTACAGCAAAACGCTCTTAGAACTAAACGTGCCGCTCCGGATGATAGATGAAACGAGCCTCATTTCCGCGTGGCTGATATGGTTGTTGGTGATCAACTGTCACATATGCAATCTCTCCGTTCAGAATGCTCTTTCGGTATCGCCTCCCAAAGTGTTGCCGCTCTTTCCCACTCCCGATGCCTAGCCAATCCGCACCAAACAGCAGATCCAATCTAAACACGCCTTGCACCTGATTCCGCAGGCGAGCGGGAATTGAGGCGTAAGCGGCACGATACAATTCCGATTCTTGATCGAGCGGACGAAATGCCATTTGTCAGCCTTTGGTTAACTCAATGAGTTTTCGAATGAACTCTGGCCGCGATGGTTCTGGATCGAGTTTCGCGCGCTCGGCATCGACCCAGGCCAAAAGATCAGGTTGGAGGCGCAGCGTTATGGGCGTTGCATTCACCGGCGGGCGACCCATACGCTTCTTTTCATTTTCCGACATTGAAAAGTCCTTGACCTGTCCGACTAGATGATGGCAGAAAGTAAGCGGGCGAACAAGGTGGTGGAACACCTTGCCGCCCTAACCGAAACGCTGATCTTAGGAGGATCACCGAATGGCTAATCATTGCCATATCACTCCCGGCTTGCCTGTGGAAACCCTTCACGAAATTCACGATTGCCTCGCCCTGGCATTGGATGCGACCGAAAGCAGGTCAGGCTACAGCCAGCGCGACCGCGAAGCTCGCAGCTATGTCCGCAGCGCCCTGCGCCAAACCAAGCGCCTGATCGGCGGTGCCCAATGACCGGCTCAGTCCTAACCCGCCGTGATCTTATGGCTGCAATGCCCGTGCTGGCCTTCCTCCCGGCATTTCCTGCCCAGTCGCTCGAAGTGCTACCCCACCTTGGGGCGGGGAACGATTTGGGGGAGTTTTTCCAAACGCTCCGACAGATGGACAATGTAGGCCGCGCGAATATGGTCGCATGGTTGCGCGGCCAAGATCACTCGATCTTCAACGCCCTTGCAGACCCTGTAGAACGCTACTGCGCCCAGCTTAACGCCGCCGATCAGTTTCGGGGCAATGAAAAGAGGGTGCTGTGATGGGCGCGAAAATCACACGCCGCGCGGTGTTGGCCGCAACACCCGCATTGGTGTCCTCAGTTTTTGTTGAGCCCTCCCAGGCGGCACCGAGCAGCCCGATCTTGGTGCTCTACAGGCAATGGCATGTCGTGCGCGACCAGATCAACGGTGGCGGGAATGATGGGCCGACAGAGGATCTGCTTTACGCCCGAATGGGTGAAATTGAGGAACAGATTTGGCCTTTGCCTTGCACGACTGCAGCCGACCTGGCGGCAAAGTATGACGTTCAAACCGACTGCGGTGGTTTCTACGCCGATGATAAGTTTGGCGATGAGTGCAGGGTGTTACTTGGGTAAGCACCAGTTTCGACGTGCCATCGCTTCATTTCGGCGGTGGAGCCTCATAAATGGCAACTTTGCAATCTTTTATCTTGCAACGTTGCCATTTATGAAAGATGGTAGCTTTGCAACTTATGAAGGATATCGCCATGCGTCTGGCACCGTTTCTTGAAGTCACTGGCATTGGAAAACAGAAGAAGGAAAAGTTCAACGCTTTGCGGCGTCATGATAATTTGCCGTTCGCGACGCACGATGCTGACAAGGGCGAATGGCAGACTTTTACCCTCGATGATGCGTTTCGCATGCGGCTGATGCTCGATCTTGTCGGCGCGGAAGGCGAGGGTGACGATACTTTGCACGGGCTTCCCCCGTCATATGCGGTCAAGCTGGTCAGCAACGCGATGGGTCGCTTTGACCGCCACCCGCTTTCGAGCCTTGACGGCGCTTTGTGGGCTGGTGTCGCGATCTTCGAGGATACTCCGGAGGGTGCCGAGCCTTATCGCTACTCTCGCTGGTTTGCTGGCGATCTAGCCGATTTGGCCGCGTGGATCTCCGAAATGAGCAAACGCGAAGATGGCACTCCGGTCCGGCTGTTTGCGGCCAACGCCTCGCGCGCCGCGAAATTCGTGCGGGACCGGGCAGCGGAGCGGGGTTTGCCCGAAGCTCGGGACTTTTCGCAGGGTGAGGCATGAAAAACGAGCTTTTCCTCTACGGATCCGTTGGCGAGTCCTTCTGGGGCGAGGAAAGTTTCACGGCGCTTGAAGTTGCAACAGCATTGGCTGCCCTGAGGGGCCCACTAACCGTTCGCCTCAACAGCGGCGGCGGTATCGCGACCGAAGGGCAAGCGATCTACACCCTGCTTTCCGAATATTCGGGCAATGTCACGGTTATCATTGATGGCGTTGCAGCCTCGGCAGCTTCGCTGATTGCAATGGCTGGAAATGAAATCGTGATGCCGGAAGGTAGCCTTATGGTCATCCATGACCCGGCTACACCGATCACCGATGGCCGTGGCACGGCGGCGGATCACTCTGCAATCGCAAGTATGCTCGAGACGATCTCGGCAGAGTACGCGAAAGTTTACGCGCGGCGATCGGGAAAGAGCGTTGATGAGGCTCGCGAAATCATGCGGGCTGAAACGGTTTACGGCGGCGCGGACGCGGCCCTGCACGGCTTTGCCACACGCACAGACACCGCCAAGGCGGCAGCATTCGACTATCGGATCTATGCAAATGCGCCCCGCGCTCTGCGCGAGGCATCTAATCGCTTCGGGATAGCTCGGAGCAAAGAGGCCGTCTTGGCCATGATCGCAGGGCGATCCTGCAGAATGGAGCAGAATATGAACGTCAAAGTGGATGTCGTGGCTGATGATGATCAGTCGCAGCCAGCAGAAAAGTCGCTGGATAAAACCGGCAGGGCGATCCTGTCCGCAACTGCCAAGGCTGGCTTGCCTGCAAGTTTTGCCAACGACCTGATCAATCGCAATGTCCCGAAAGATGAGGCGCTCACCATGATCTCGGCAGAATGGAAAAAACAGGGCGACGTAGATGCGCCGATGTTTGGCCGTAAGGCAGAAGTCGGAATGTCGCACGACTCGCCGCAGGCGGTTGCTGCGCGCATGGCGGACGGTCTCGCTGCGCGTGTTGGGTCGCGTATCGGCGTGAAGTATGAGCCGAAAGCAGGCGCGGAATTTGCCGAAATGTCAGTGCCGGATATGATCGCTGCTTACGGGCGATTGACTGGTGGCGGATCTTCGATCGGCGGGGCACAAATGGCGGGTTATCACACCACCTCGGACTTCGCTTTGACGGCCGGCGCTGGTGCCATGACGAATGTTGTGAAGGCCGGGTTTGCTGCCCAGCCCCCGGCACTTCTGACTGTCGCCAACAAGAAAAGCGCATTGGACTATCGCAGCGGCTACGGTGTCGGGTTGAGCGGATCTGGCGCAATGAAGGTATTGGGCGAATCCGCTGAAATTCAGGCTGTGACCGTCGATGAAACGGGCGAAAACAAGGCTGTACCCGATGACCTGGCAGCAATGTTTTTCCTTTCGAATAAGTCGCTGGTGAATGATGGTACCGCGATGCAGATGTTGGCCGAAATCTCGCAAAAGATGCTGATCGGCGCTCAACAGACTGCCCGCAACGTCTTGATTGCGCCGCTGCTTGCAAATAGCGGGGCAGGTCAGACCATGCGCGATACAAACCCGTTGTTCTTTGCTGCGCGCGGAAACCTTGCGGCCAGTGGCGCGGCACTGAGCGTTGCCTCGCTTTCGGTGGCTCGCACGGCGATGGCGCGGCAGGTTGACAGCCAAGGCAACGCCTTGGCGCTGGCTCCCAAGTTTTTGGTTGTTCCGCCCGAGCTTCAGACAGTGGCTGAGCAGCTCGTTGCAACGCTACAGGCGAACATCGCCACCTCCGTTAACCCGTTCGCGGGCAAACTCGAGGTCATCACCGAAGCTGGCCTGACCAGCGCGACGGCGTGGTATTTGGTGGCCGATCCTCTTGCTGATGAGGGCCTTTGTTATGCCTACCTCGACGGACAGGAAGCGCCTTCCGTTGAATCCAAGGATGCTTGGAACCGCCTCGGCATGGACTTCCGCATCACTTGGGCGCTCGGGGCGGCTTTCCATGGCTGGCGCGGCTGGTATAAAAACGCCGGAGCGTAATGAAATCGGTGCAGGGTGTGCTGCGCCCTGCACTGACAGCCGGGATGCCTTGGGGGCGTCCTGGCGGGACAAGCGGGGGGTGTCCTTAATAACTCCCGCAGCGCAGGCAGTGGACATTTCCGCCCCGCGGGCCTGCGCAATCCAAACAAGCCGCAACTAAGATAAGACCCCCTGTTTAGGTCCAGATCGCAGGTGCTATTTAGGGCCGCGATGAATGAGGTAAGCCTATGACCGCCCGCCCCGCCCCATTCCCCTTTCCGACCGGGCTACGCCGTGCCGCTGCTGCGGTTCACTGCGGTGTTTCGGCAGGGCATTTTGACCGTATGGTGAAAGAGGGTGTCATGCCTGCGCCGCGTGATCTGTTGGGCGTTAAGACGTGGCTGCGGCAAGAATTGGACGAGGCGCTCTTTTCATTGCCGACAATCGGGGACGAAGGAGGCGGCAACACATGCGACGAGGCATTCGGACTGTGAAGCTAAAGCACCTCAATGCCGCAGGATCTTTCCCAAGCGGCAACGAGCGGCTTTACTATCGCCCCAAGGGTCAAAAAGGCATCGCCATGCCCGACCTGCCCCGCGATCACCCCAAGTTTCTTGCGGCTTATGCAGCGGCGGCTGGCCTGTCCGAATTGCCCATGCCCTCGGCGCGCTCTGGCAGCATTGGCGCAGGCGTGACGGCATTTCTGGTGTCGGCTGAGTATCTCGCGCAATCCCCTGGCGTAAGGGCGCACTGGCGGCGCGCGCTGGACCGCATCCGGGTAAAGTATGGAAACGCGAAAATGAAGGATCTTCAACCACAGCATATTCAGAAGGATTTGCAGGGCTTGAACCCGCACCCGGCAAACAATCGTTTGCGGGTTTGGCGCGCGATCTGCAACTGGTGGCATGATCAGATTATGATTCCGGGCAACCCAGCCGCAGAGGTGAAGCGCCACAAGGTTCCGAAGTCGGACGGTTTCACAGTTTGGCAGGAAGCCGACATTCAAGCTTTCCGCGATCATTGGCCGCTGGCGTCTGCAGAGCGTTTGGCGTTTGAAGTGCTGCACTGGACCGGGGCCAGAATGTCGGACGCCATCGCGTTGACCGAAGGCATGGTCGGCAAAGATGGCTGGCTGACCTACACCCAAGGCAAAACGCGCAATGAGGTTGTGCTTCCGTTCCGCGCATCAGCCCCCGAATTTGCGGAACCTGACGGGCAAGTGATGCTTTTGACGGCGCTTGATGCCAGACCGTCACGCCATGCCGTGCTGATCGTCACCAGCTTCGGGAAGCCCCGCTCTGTCAAAGCGGCCTCGGCATGGTTCGCAGCGGCGGCGCGGGCGGCGGGCGTCAAAGGCAAATCAGCTCACGGGCTGCGCAAGTGGCGCGCAGGGTTGATGGCTGGCAACGGTGCCAGCACCAATCAGATCGCGGCGTGGCTGGGCCATGAATCGCTGAAAATGGTGGAGCATTACACCAAGAAGGCAGACCGGAAACGGATGCTGACCGGAACGGGCGGGGAACGCCAAAGTTCCAACTTTTTGGCAGAAGTTCCAAAACAGGCAGTAAAGTGATGGAAAATCATATGTTTAGAAAAGCTATGGCGACTCCGGAAGGACTTGAACCCTCAACCCCAGACTTAGAAGGTCCGTGCTCTATCCAGTTGAGCTACGGAGCCGCATTTAGCCTATTTGCGGCAGGATTGGCCGTTACGCAAGGCTGCGCGTCATGAAAACAGAGTTCGGGTCCTCGCTGTACCCCTCGAACGGCGGGCAGTCGGTGAAACCGGCTTTGTAATACAGCGCGCGGGCGGCGATGAAGGTGGGCTGCACCCCGGTTTCCAGCGACAGGCGTTGCAGGCCTGCCGCTTTTGCCGCCGCGACAAGATGATCCAGCATCACCCGCGACAGGCCGCGACCGCGCGCCTCGGCGAGCACGTGCATCGATTTGATCTCGGCATGGCGCGCGTCAATGCGTTTGAAAGCGCCCATCGCCAAAGGTTGTCCGCCATCGCGCAGCACGAAGAAATCCACCGCAGGGATCGCCAGTTCGGACGCATCCATCATGTGGATACTTTCGGGCGGCGTATCGGCGTGCATGTCTGCGGTATGGCGCTGCATCAGCAGCGCCAGATCTGCGCCCAACGGGCTTTCCTTGGCGATGGTAACGCTCACTGTGCGCCCATCATATTGGTGCCGTTGACAAGGAAACCGCCGGTTGCGGTGGATTCCAATTCCCACACCAAAGCGCCGTTTTCACCTGGCTTGGCCATGCTTTCGGCCATTTTCAGCATCGGCGTGATCTGGCCTGTCATCTCGGCGGGGCCTGCGGCCAAAGCCTGTTCGACAGCCGTCATGCCAGTGAGCGTGACTGTGGCTTTGCCGACCGGCATCGGAGTGGCGGGGCCCGCGCTGAACATGCCGTCATAGGTCACGCTGTAAAGCGGCGAGGTGATGGTGCCCGGTGCCAGCGTGATATCGACAACACCGTCAGGCAGCAAAGCCGCCAGCAGCGCCTGATCTTGCTCGGGGGTGTTGGGCTTGGGGTTCACCATGTCCATCGTCTCAAGCATGATCGCCGCCGGAGCCGCAAGATTGAAGCGCGATGCCTTGAAATCAAGCGTCAGAGATGTCGGCACCAGTTGCGCCGCCCATTCCGGCACAAGGCCTGCAGGCAGGCTTAGGCCATTGATGCTGAAAGCCTCGCGGAACATACCGTCATCGACAAGGCCGTTCGCCTCAACCTCAACCCCCATGTCGGTCATGGCGACGGCACCCATCGGAGTGTCAACCTTGACGGCTTTGACCGCGCTGGTGCTGATGATGTGGTTAAACAGCGGCATGCCGTCCGTGATGATGCCTTTCAGCGTATCCTGCTGTGCGGCTGCGGCTGCTGCATCGGGGTTGGCCACTGCGAATGCGATCAGTTTGTAAAACGCATCCGGGCGCAGGCCCGAAATGTCAGCCGTGCCCGTCTGGGTTTCGGCGGTCAGCGTGAACGGCATGCCCATTTCCGGCACGGTCATCGTTTGGGACAGGCCCGTCGCCTCGTAAGTGCCCGTGCTGTCAACGCCACCATCGGCACCTTCTTCGGCGGTGCCCTCAAACGTCATGCTGGCAACGCTATAGGCCACGTTGGTTTCGGATTTTGTGGTCGGATCGGTGATCTTCTCGCTCAGCGCCATGTCGGTGACAGTGGTGGTCGAGGCGGTGAAGCTTTGCAGCGCCTCATCAAAGGTGCCGCTGCTTTTGTAGCTGGCAACCTTCACCGAAATATCCGCAGCACCGGGAACCGACAGGGTCAGATCAAGCGGCTGGTCCTGCTCCATCTCCCAGGTGCCGTCGCCGTTGTCGGTCAGGCTGAACTCGATCGGGGTGACAGTGGCCTTGACCTCTGCCGGGGCCTTGGCGATCAGCGGCGCGAAATCGAGGGTAACATCATACACATCGTCGCCCGCTTCCACGCTGACGACGCCTTCGGTCGCGCCCAGATAGGCTTGCAGCGTGGCCGTCAGCGCATCCGCGCCTTCTTGCGTCGCCTCTGCCGCGGCCATGCTGGCGCACAGGCTGAGGGGGATCGCGATCATGGATGTATAGCGCATGGTTAAATCCTTGTTTAAGTTGAAAAAGGGCCGCCTAAAAACTTGCCCTAATCGGGCTGCCGAGGCTTCAGTGTGTCCACACACCGCGGCGGTCGGTTGCGAAATTCTCACCATAGCCGCGCTGACGGATCAACGGCTTGCGCTTTTGCGGCTCGATCACATCAAATTCAATGGCGTTTGCGGTGGCATAGGCCTCTGCCGCCTCACGCGTGTCAAAACGCAGCTTGACCTGCGCTTGCGTGTCCGAGGAACTTGTCCAGCCCATCAAAGGATCAACCTCACGCGCCGAGGCGGGGGCAAATTCCAGCACCCAGCCGGTGGTTTTGGCGGTGCCAGATTGCATGGCGGTCTTGGCGGGCTGATAGATGCGGGCGCGCATGAGGAAACTCCCTGAATGTTGCCACGTTTATTCCGAAATTGGCGGGGAAAGGCAAGGCAGAAGGCGCTGTCGATTGATCGCGAGGGGTGTGGGTGGGGTGTGTGGTGCGACCAACCGACAGCTGAGTTTGCTGCTTGCCCCACCAACTTGCCGCAACTTGCGCATCCAGACAACTATAAAGTGCGCCTTTGATCTTCATTTTCGTTAAAATTGCATTTCATTCTTTCACCTTCGCACAACAAAGGTGAACAGAACCTTTCAAAATGCACCGCGCACAACGCTTTCTGGCCTCGCCCCCTTTCACGGGAACAAAAACGGAATAGATTAGTTTCCTCAGGGAATCGCATGAAGGATCGGTTGTGCCCCATAACAACGTCAACGCCGTGACCGAACGCCCCGACGTGCTGACCCGCCCCAAGCTGGAGGGCGGACGCCGGTTTGTGCTGAAGACGCAGTTTGAGGCCGCAGGCGATCAGCCGACGGCCATTGCGGCGCTGTCGCAAGGCGTGCTGGAGGGTGAGCATGATCAGGTTTTGCTGGGGGCTACCGGCACCGGCAAGACTTTCACCATGGCGAAGGTGATCGAACAAACCCAACGCCCGGCGATCATTCTGGCGCCCAACAAGACGCTGGCTGCGCAATTATACGGTGAATTCAAGACCTTCTTCCCCGACAACGCGGTGGAATACTTCGTTTCCTACTACGACTACTACCAGCCCGAAGCCTACGTGGCCCGCACCGATACCTTCATCGAGAAGGAATCGCAGATCAACGAACAGATCGACCGGATGCGCCACTCGGCCACCCGTGCGCTGCTGGAGCGTGACGATGTGATCATCGTGGCCTCGGTGTCGTGCATCTATGGCATCGGCTCGGTCGAGACCTATTCCGCGATGACGCAAGATTTGCTGGTAGGGCAAAGCTATGATCAGCGGCAGGTGGTGGGCGAGTTGGTGGCGCAGGCCTATAAGCGCAACGATCAGGCGTTCCAGCGCGGCACCTTCCGGGTGCGCGGCGACAGCCTTGAAGTATGGCCCGCCCACCTTGAAGACCGGGCATGGCGGTTCTCGTTCTTCGGGGAAGAACTTGAAGCGATCATCGAATTCGATCCTTTGACCGGGGCGAAAACCGACAATTTCAAGCAAATCCGCATCTATGCCAATTCGCACTACGTCACCCCGCGCCCGACGATGAACCAAGCCGTGATCGGCATCAAGAAAGAGCTGCGCCAGACGCTCGACCTGATGGTATCGCAGGGCAAACTGCTGGAAGCGCAACGGTTGGAGCAGCGCACCTCGTTCGATCTGGAAATGCTGGAGGCGACCGGGGTTTGCAACGGCATCGAGAACTACTCGCGCTACCTGACGGGCCGTGCACCCGGAGAGCCGCCACCGACGCTGTTCGAATTCATCCCCGACAATGCGATTGTTTTTGCAGACGAATCCCACGTCTCGGTGCCGCAGATCGGCGGCATGTATAAAGGCGACTTCCGGCGCAAGATGACGCTGGCCGAACATGGCTTCCGCCTGCCCTCTTGCATGGACAACCGCCCGCTGAAGTTTGAGGAATGGGACGCGATGCGCACCCAGACCGTGTTCGTCTCGGCCACCCCGGCCGCATGGGAGATGGAGCAGACCGGCGGCGTGTTTGTCGAACAGGTGATCCGCCCCACCGGGCTGGTTGATCCGCAGATCGAAATCCGCCCGGTCGATATGCAGGTCGATGATCTGCTCGACGAGATCCGCCGTGTGGCGGCTTTGGGCCTGCGGGTGCTGGTGACGACGCTGACCAAGCGGATGGCCGAAGACCTGACCGAGTATTTCCACGAACAGGGCATCCGCATCCGCTATATGCACAGTGACATCGACACCATCGAACGCATTGAAATCCTGCGCGATTTGCGGCTGGGCGCGTTTGATGTGCTGGTCGGCATCAACCTTTTGCGCGAAGGCCTGGATATTCCGGAATGTGGGCTGGTGGCCATTCTGGACGCGGATAAGGAAGGCTTCCTGCGCTCGGAAACCTCGCTGATCCAGACCATCGGGCGGGCGGCGCGCAACTCGGAAGGCCGGGTGATCATGTATGCCGACCGCATCACCGGCAGCATGGAGCGCGCGATTGGCGAGACCAACCGGCGGCGCGACAAGCAGATTGCCTACAACACCTTGCACGGCATCACCCCCACCACGATCAAGAAAAACGTCGAGGATGTGCTGCTGGGCATTTACCAAGGCGACACCGATCAGGCGCGGGTCACGGCGAAGATCGACAAGCCGATGCTGGGCAACAACCTGGCCAGCCATCTGGATGCTTTGCGTCTGGCGATGCGCAAGGCCGCCGAAAACCTCGAATTCGAAGAGGCCGCACGCCTGCGCGATGAGGTCAAGCGGCTGGAAGCGGTAGAGTTGACCATCGCCGACGACCCGCTGGCGCGACAATCGGTGGTCGAGGAAGCGGTGGAAGAGGCGGTAAAAATGGCCGGCCGCTCCACCGCCGGGCGCGCCGGGATGCGCGGCGGCAAAGCGCGGCGGAGGAAATAGTCAGAACGCCGCGACCACCTCATACATCACCGGCTCGAACCCGCGGCACAGGGTGTTGATCTCGCGGTTGCGCGCGCGCATGTCCGGGCTGCGCAGCATCGCCTGATAATCCTCGCGCCGCTGCCATTGCGAATAGTTGCACACCCGCGTCATCGCATCATTCATATGCAGGCCCGCGGCGATAAAGCCCGGTTGGTGCCGGATAAACTCATCGTAAGCCGCTTGCAGCTTTTCCATCAGATCATGCGCTGTGGCGGGGGTCATCTCGAACGTGGTGATCACGGTCTGGCCGTGGAAACTGGCGGAGATTTCGGTCATGGCGGGCCTCCTTTACGGTCAGGCTAGGCCTTGGGCGCGAGTCGGGCAAGGGCTTGGCAGCGCAGGCATTTCGCGGCATTGTGCCAGCCAGCAACGAAAAGGCCGCGCATGAAAATCCTCGACCCGCATGATCCGTTCTTCAACAAGGCGTGGGTGCGCTGGGCCACCTCGGTTCTGCCGCTGCTGTGGGGTCTGGTCGAGTTCTACTACAACAGCCCCGGCTGGGGGATTTTGTTCGTGGTGGCAGGGGCTTACGCGTTCTACAAGTTGATCCTTACCCGCGTGGACAACGGATAGAGCCGCGCATTTCGCCGGAATCGCCCTGCAGGCTGGCCTCGTTCAGCTTGCACCCCGTCACCTCGGGGATCAGCGCGATCATCTGGGCGCGAATGTCGTCATGCGCGCCACGTTTGGCATAGCCGAGGCGGATCACCTCGACCCGCTTTTGCGTATAATAGACAGTGTATTGGTGGCCATCGCGGGTGACATCCGCGCGCTTGGCATTGAAAAACTCGGGCGCGGGCTGGGCACCACAGGCGGCGAGGAGGAGAAGGAGCGTCAGGGCTTTCATCCCAACACCTTGCCGGGGATTGGTTAAGCCTTGGTTAACGGCGGAATTGCGCCGAGGCGTTTCGGGCGGGGAACGAAGCCGGGGTTGGCGCGTTAGCGGGTATCAGCCAATTTTGCAGGAGGCTTCCATGACCATCAAATCTTACATCCTCGTCGGTATCGCGGCGTTTGGCCTATCCGGCTGCCTTGCCAGCGACGCCGAACGCGGCCTCGCCGGTGCCGCCGGCGGCGCGGTGATTGCCGGGGCGACCGGCGGCAATGCGGTGACGGGCGCCGTGATCGGCGGCGCAGGCGGCTACTTCTGCCGCGATCTGAACGTGCCGGGGTGCCGGAATCGGTGAGGGTTGGCGTGAGAGGGGCGGGCAATAACATCACCCGCCCTGTTGCCTACTTCATTATCTGCCTAAATTTCATTTTCATCTACTTTCTTTAGAAAAAATTGGATTCTAGAATCTTATTATTTTATCTTTCCTGAGGCTGACACTTCCACAACAAACAGACTCTTTAGCCTATCATTTTTACTTTCGTTCCTAAATCCTCTAAGGGTAACATACTTTGCAAAGGTGTTCATCCTAGAAGTGTTTTCATACATACTTGCTACGATCATTGCTGCAGACCGCGCATTTCGCGCCAAGTCGCCTAGTTCAAATGGAATAGTCCTGTTCATAGAATCTATGTAGATTCTACCCTTAAATGTGTTTACATTGTAGCTGGAAATAGCGCCCGTAAACTCGTCTAAATTTTTGTCGCGCACAGTGGCAGATATATAATCGTATGTTTCCGCGTCAAAAAATCCGTCAAGCTTGCCTTGACCCCTCGCTGTGGACCAGTTGATCTGCGCATTGGTAGCCGTTTCAGAAAAAACAATCGGCCTGTGGCAATCTTTAAGAGACGGTTCAACTTTTTCAATCAAACTATCAAAGCGGTCTTCGCTCAAATTATTTTCAATAATTTTGTCTTTTTTCGCTTCTTCAAGTTGCTCACCCAGCGTGCTGTCGAAATCGACATGAAACCCAAGTGCCTGCTGAATAACGTAATCCAATGCCGAAGCAGAAAGATAGCCAAGCGCACTATCCTTTGACGCCACGCCAACCGTTAAGGCAGTTCCAAATACAATTCCAGCGATTGCTTTCCAGCTACCTATTTCTGGAGGGCTTAGCAAAAGCTCAAAGCCCGACGCTGACGGAGATTGCGTAATCACCTCGCCATTAAGCAAAAGATGATTTGTTAGACTTATTGTGCGTTCAAACCCAACTAAGGCTTTTGCAATATCATAAAAATTTATGACACCTAAGCTAGAATCTGCACCCTTAAAGACAAGCTCTAAATTAAGATCTGCTTTCATGGGACCTCCAGCTCTGTGTCATAAGATAACACAGAGCTGGAAATCCTTGTCAACAGTGATCAGCTATCCATCTTCAGCGCAGAAATAAACGCTTCCTGCGGAATCTCCACTTTCCCAAACTGCCGCATCCGCTTTTTCCCGGCCTTCTGCTTCTCTAGCAGTTTCTTCTTCCGGCTGGCGTCCCCGCCGTAGCACTTCGCGGTCACGTCTTTGCGCATGGCGGACAGGGTTTCGCGGGCAATCACCCGCGCGCCAATCGCCGCCTGGATTGGGATTTTGAACATGTGGCGGGGGATCAGGTCTTTCAGTTTCTCGACCATGGCGCGCCCGCGCGCCTCGGCCCGATCACGGTGGACCATCATCGACAGCGCATCGACGGGCTCTTCGTTCACAAGAATCGACATTTTGACAAGGAAATCTTCACGATATTCCGAGATGCTATAGTCAAAGGAGGCATAGCCCTGTGTGACCGATTTCAGGCGATCGTAGAAATCGAACACCACTTCGGCCAGCGGCAGATCATACACCACCATGGCGCGCGACCCGGCATAGGACAGGTCCATCTGGATGCCGCGGCGGTCTTGGCACAGCTTTAGCACGTCGCCGAGGTAATCGTCGGGCACCATGATCGTGGCCTTGATCCGGGGTTCCTCGATATGGTCGATGTAGGTGAGGTCGGGCATGTCGGCGGGGTTGTGCAGATCCTGCACGGTGCCGTCTTTCATGTGGAGTTTGAAGACCACCGAAGGGGCGGTGGTGATCAGGTCGATGTCATATTCACGCTCTAGCCGGTCGCGGATGACTTCAAGGTGCAACAGGCCAAGGAAGCCGCAGCGGAAACCGAAGCCGAGTGCGGCGGAGGTTTCCATCTCGGTGCTGAACGACGCGTCGTTCAGCGACAGCTTCTCGATCGCGTCGCGCAGGTTTTCGAATTCGTTGGCATCGACCGGGAACAGGCCGCAGAACACCACGGGTTGCGCGGGTTTGAAGCCCGGCAGCGCCTCGGTGCAGCCTTTGCGTTCGTGGGTGATGGTGTCGCCGACGCGGGTGTCGCGGACTTGTTTGATCGAGGCGGTGAAGATGCCGATCTCGCCCGGGCCAAGTTCGGCGATATCGACCATCTGGGGCTTGAGGACGGACAGCTTATCAATGCCGTAAACGGCGTTGGTCTGCATCATGCGGACGCGGTCGCCCTTTTTCATCACGCCGTCCATGATGCGGACCATGACGACCACGCCGAGGTAGGCGTCATACCAGCTGTCCACCAGCATGGCTTTCAGGGGGGCGTCGCGGTCGCCTTTTGGCGGCGGCAGGCGGGTGACGATGGCTTCCAGCACGTCGGGGATGCCAAGGCCGGACTTGGCCGAGATCAGCACGGCATCGGAAGCGTCAAGGCCGATCACGTCTTCGATCTGCTGGCGGATGCGGTCGGGTTCGGCGGCGGGCAGGTCGATCTTGTTGAGGACGGGGACGATTTCGTGGCCCGCATCCAAGGCTTGATAGACGTTGGCCAGCGTTTGGGCCTCCACGCCCTGCGAGGCGTCCACCACGAGGAGGGAGCCTTCGACGGCGCGCATCGAGCGGCTGACTTCGTAGGCGAAATCGACGTGTCCGGGGGTGTCGATCAGGTTGAGGATATAGGTGCGGCCATCCTTGGCGGGATACTCGATCCGCACCGTGTTGGCCTTGATGGTGATGCCGCGCTCGCGCTCGATATCCATGCTGTCCAGCATCTGCGCTTTCATGTCGCGCGCGGCGACCGTGCCCGTCATCTGGATCAGACGGTCGGCGAGGGTGGATTTACCGTGGTCGATATGGGCCACGATGGAGAAGTTGCGGATGAGATCAAGCTGGGTCATGCGCGCGATATAGCTTGGTTTGGGTGGGCCGTGAAGGGGGTTGTGGGCGCGCGGGGTGGTCCCGAAGCGGGACCGAAAATATATACAACTTTTTCAAACGCTTAGCCTTAGTCGTTTATGTTTTGTTAAGACTTCAGCGGCACCAGATTGCCCCGTTCAGAAGGCAAGCGACGGCCTGAGCAGCCGGTGTTGCGGGCCTGGGTAAGATTGCCGCCACGCGAGGGGGCGATGCGCCGCGGTAGGCTGCTTTGCGCCTTGTGGCCCGGTTCTTGAAAAATCGCGCGTTTGACGCCATAGTGATTCCACATAATGATCCGCAGGTGAGGGAAACCCGGCTGCGGGCGGTAAAGGCAGAGCGACATGAAATCACTATTACTGGCGGCCAGCGTGGCCGTAATGCTTCCGGTTATGAGCAGTCTTGCCCATGCGGGGCCGATTGAGAATGCCTGCAACCGGTCGGATCGCAAGGCGGCGAACCCGCAACTGTGTGGCTGCATTCAGCAGGTGGCCGACCAGACCCTGCGCGGGGCGGATCAACGCCGGGCTGCGTCTTTTTTCAAAGACCCGGAAAAGGCGCATAAGGTCTGGATGTCAAAATCGCGCGGCGATGACGAGTTCTGGGATCGCTACAAGGCGTTCAGCGCACAGGCACAGGTGTATTGCGGCGGCTGATGCCTTGGCCTGCCCCCTGCCCCCCTGCCCTAGCCCCCGAAGCGGTAGTTTCTGACGTGATCCGGCAGCGCGATTTTGGCGTTTGACGCAGGGTCTGCAATGGGCGTGCCCATCGTGAAATGGATCGGCAGGATGCCGGCCCAGACCGGGGTTGCCAAATCCTCGGGCGGGTCGGTTGGCATTCCGGTGCCGATCTTGGCCGAGGCCTCGGTTAATGGCAGGGTCAGGATCGCGGTGGCTTTTAACTCTTGCGCGGTCATCGCGCGCAGCTGATCCCAGCGGCCGGGGAACATCTGTTCCATCATTGCGCGCAGGGCCTCGGCCTTTTCGGCAGGATCAGTCAACGCGCGCGCGGTGCCGAATACCATGACCGAGCGGAAATTGACCGAATGTTCCAGCCCCGAACGGGCCAGCACCATGGCATCGGTCAGCGTGACCGTGACGCAGACCTGCGCATCGCGGGCCCCGCGCTGGGTGCGGCTGGCAGACGAGCCGTGCCAGTAGATATGATCGCCGACGCGCCATTGCAGGGTGGGGATCACCATGGGGGCACCGTTCAGCACATAGCCCACATGAGCGACCGGCATCGCATCAAGGATGGCGTCAATCGTGGCGCGGTCGTAGGCGGCTTTTTCGTGCATCCGGCGCAAACGGCTGCGGTCAGTGGGCGCGTTGGGTGCGGTCATCGGTTGGAACTGCCTTTCTGAATGCACGCCCGCAGCGCAGATGCAGGCTGCGGGAGCCTCCGGCGGGAGTATTTATCGCCAATGTGAATGGTTAGCCGAGCGAATGCCCCGGCGAAAGGCTAACGAAACGCGGGCCCGTGTGACCACAGGGTAAGCGACCAGCGGGTGCCTGCGGTGACGGGCGTGACGCGGTGCAGCACAAAGCTGGGGAAGATGGTGGCGGTGCCACGGGCGCGCGGAGCTTCGGCCACGTTGCTGTCGGGGCGCAATTCCAGCGTGCCGCCTTCGTATGCAGCGGGGTCCGAGAGTTGCACCACGATGGTCAGCTTGCGCTTGGCGGCCCATTGGCCCGCGCCGATGTCGGAATGCCAGTCGAAATGGCCTTCGCGTTCGGCGGTATAGCGGGCGACCTGCGGGCTTTCGCCGAAATCGGTCAGATCGAACTGAAACGCCTCGCGGTTGGCTTGCGCAGTGAGCGTGATCATGCGGTCCAGCACCCATGCGGCTTCGGCGATGTCATCCAGCCAAGCAATGTCAGCGCGGCGGATGGTGTGAGAGGTGGTGCCGCGCACAAGCCCCGCATCTTTCAGGTGATGCGCTGCGATCAAAGCGATCAGATCATCGCATTGCTGCGGCGACAGCGCATTGGGAAGGGAAAGATGCGGGGTCATGGCGGCCTTTGTAAGCGGAGATTTCCCCGCGATCAGGTTCAGTTGGCGGGGGCTTCCATGGTGCTGTGATCCATCGTGCTGTGGTCCATTCCGGGCATGTCGGCCATCGGATCGGCAGCAGCATCCGGCTTGCGGGCGTTATCGACCGGCACGTCCACCATAACCTCGCCCGAGTGTTCGAAGGTCAGGGTCAGGTGGATGATGTCACCGTCTTTAAGATCCTGCCGCAGGCCCATCAGCATGATGTGATCGCCGCCGCGCTTCAGAAAACGGCTTTGCAGGGCGGGGATCTCGAAGCCTTCGGGCACGGCAGACATGCTCATCACGCCGTTTTCGCCGGCCTTGTGGGTGTGCATCTCGACCTTATCAGCGACGTCCGAGGCGACCCCGATCAGGCGATCATCGGTGTCGGCGTGGTTCATGATTTCAAGAAAGACAGCGCCGGTTTTGCCGATGCCGCCGTTGGTGCGGGCATAGGGGTTTTCGATATGCACGCCTTGATGCGCGAAGGCAGGGGCGGCGATAAGCAGGGCGAAAGCGGTGATAAGCGAATGAATACGCATGGGATTTCCTTTGCGGTTGATCAGAGGGAAGGCGAGATCAGGCAAAGGCAGGCGGATCGCGGGCCGATTGCGGCGGTGGGCTGGAGCCTGCTGCGGGATGCAGCGGCGGCGCAAAGGCGGGGGTGGAAAGCGCGCTGGGGCTGGCCAAAGCGGTTTGCTCGGGCAGCAGGGCGGCGGTTGTGGTGGTGCAATCGGGGCAGCGGTGCGGATGGGCGATGGGCTTGCCGGTGGCGTCAAGGGTGACGGTGGCAACCCCGCTGCCGCTGGCGCTGTCGGAACAGATCACCATCTGCTCCGCGCCCTGCATTTCGGCGTGCATCACCGCCGTGCTGACCGAAGTGGCCGCAAGGGTAAGGGCAAAGACAAGGCTGCAAAGATAGCGGATCATGGCCTGCGTTTAGCGCAAAGTGCCGCTTGGTGGAAGGCGACAGTTTGTCAACGCCCGCGCGCCTGCCGCAGAAATGCAAAAAGCCCCGCCAGTCTCAGGCGGGGCTTTCGGCAAAAAACGTCGCAAGTATCAGGCGGTTGCCTGTGCCTTGGCGATCTCTTTCTTGATTTTCAGCGCGTCAACCGACAGGTCTTCGTCCTTGGCTTTTGCCATGAACGCATCGAGGCCGCCACGGTGATCAACGGTGCGCAGGGCGGCAGCCGAGATTTTCAGCGAGAACGACTTGCCCAGAACGTCAGAGATCAGGGTGACCTGATTGAGGTTCGGCAGGAAACGGCGACGGTTTTTGTTGTTGGCGTGGCTGACAGTGTTGCCAGACATCGGGCCTTTGCCAGAGAGTTCGCAGACGCGAGACATGGTCATCTTCCTTGTCAGTTTAAGACGAATGGGCAGCCACCGATGGGCAGCACCCGAATTTGATTTCGGGCATTTACGGGTAATCCGGGGGCGCGTCAAGCGTGCAAGCCGATAAAAGCCCGGTGAAACACCCGAAGATACGCAGGTTCGGGCACAAATTTCGCCAAGACGCCACAGCGCCCCACCGCGTTTTGCCGCCCTGCCCCGCCCGATTCTGCCCCGCCCCGCCCAGCCTTTGGCGCAACGCCGGTCGCAGCCGTCGCGGATTTACCACAAGCCTCTGAGAAGTTAACGGAATCTTACTTTTTTGCGCCAAAGTTTCGACATATTTGGCATAATCGGCCTGCAAATAGACCCGGGCGTCAGATCCGGGCAAGCGAGCAGAGTAGTAAATTGGCAACTATCAATGGAACGACAGGGAACGATTCCCTGATCGGCACGATTGGCGCGGATTCCATCTCCGGCGGGATCGGCAATGACTCGCTTTACGGCGGCGCGGGCAGCGACTCGATTTACGGCGGCGACGGCAATGATCTGCTGGTCGGCGGCACCGGATCGGATCGGCTGGAAGGCGGGCTGGGGGTGGATACGGCGGATTACACCGCCTCGACCACGGCGGTTTCTGCCAATCTGACGACGGGTCTGGGTGCGGGCGGTGACGCGGCAGGCGATACGCTGGTGGGCATCGAGAACCTGATCGGCAGTGGTTTCAACGATACGCTGACCGGCGATGGCGGTGACAACGCTCTGTATGGGGCGGCGGGCAACGATTCGCTGAGTGGCGGGGCGGGCAACGACAGCCTTTACGGTGGAAACGGCAGCGACACGCTTGCGGGCGGCGCGGGGGCCGACCTGCTGGACGGCGGCGCGGGCTATGACGATGTGAATTATTCGGCCTCAGCCACGGGGGTCAATGTTGATCTGACGGCAGGCACCGGCACGGGCGGCGATGCGCAGGGCGATGTGCTGGTGTCGATCGAGGATGTGATCGGTTCGGGATTTGCCGACACCATCACCGGGTCTGCCATCGACAACATCCTGTATGGCGCGGCGGGTGCCGATCTGCTGGATGGCGGCGCGGCCAATGACACGCTGTATGGCGGCAACGACAACGACACGCTGATTGGCGGCGCGGGCGCGGACAGTCTGTTTGGCGGCGCGGGCGTTGATACCGCCGATTACAGCACCGCAACGGCTGGCGTTGCGGCCAGCCTGACCACCAACACCGGCACCGCAGGCGATGCGACGGGCGATACGTTCAACACCATCGAAAACCTTGCAGGTTCGGGCTTTAACGACACGCTGGTGGGCGATGGCAATGCCAACGCGCTGTATGGCGCGGCGGGGGCGGACAGCCTTTCGGGCTTGGCGGGCGTCGATAGCCTGTATGGCGGCGACGGCAACGACACGCTGATTGGCGGTGCCGGGTCTGACGTGCTGGACGGCGGCCTTGGCATTGATACGGCAGATTATTCTGCGGCGACTTCGGCGGTGACGATCAATCTTGCGACCAATGTCAACGCGGGCGGGGATGCGGCGGGTGACAGCCTGACCAGCATCGAGGTGGTGATCGGCTCTGCCTTCAACGATAGCCTGACCGGCGACGCAGGGGCCAACACGCTTTACGGCGGTGCGGGCAATGACACGCTGAGCGGCGGCAATGGCGGCGATCTGCTGGATGGCGGCGCAGGAACTGCCGATGTGGTGGATTACACGGGCTCTGGTGCGGGGGTTACGATAAACCTTGCGGGCGGCACGGCTGCGGGCGGCGATGCCAGCGGTGATACGCTGGTGGGTATCGAGAACATCGTAGGCTCGGGTCTGGCGGATGTGATCATCGGCGACGGCGCGGCCAACGTGTTTTACGGCGCGGCGGGTGACGATGATCTGGAAGGCGGCGCAGGCAACGACACGCTTTATGGCGGCGCGGACAACGATACGCTGGCAGGCGGGGTGGGCAATGACCTGCTGGATGGCGGCGCGGGCATTGATACGGCGGATTACTCGGGCGCGGCCGCGGCCGTGGCGGTCAGCCTGACCACCGGCACCGGCACGGCAGGCGAGGCTGCGGGCGATGTGCTGACCGGCATCGAGAACCTGCTTGGTTCGGCGTTCAATGACACGCTGACCGGCGACGGCAACGCAAACGCGCTGTATGGCGGGCTTGGCAATGACAGCCTGAATGGTGCCGCTGGCGTCGATAGCCTGTATGGCGGTGACGGCAACGACACGCTGATCGGCGGTGCGGGCGGCGACCTGATCGAGGGCGGCGCGGGCGTTGATACGGCGGATTATTCGGCATCGGCTGCCGGGGTGACCATCAACCTTGCAACCGGCGTTGAGACGGGCGGCGATGCCGCGGGCGATACGCTGGTGGGCGTCGAGAACATCATCGGTTCGGGTGCCGCAGATAGCCTGACGGGCGATGCCGGGGCCAATGTGCTGGACGGTGGCGCTGGCAACGACACGATTTCGGGCGGGGCCGGAGCCGATACGCTGATCGGCGGCGCAGGCACCGATACGGCGGATTACGCAAGCTCGGGTGCGGGCGTGGCGATCTCGCTGGCAGCGGGCACGGCATCGGGCGGCGATGCCACGGGCGATGTGTTGAGCGGGTTCGAGAACCTGAGCGGTTCGGCCTTTAGCGACACGCTGACGGGCGATGCGGCGGCCAATGCGCTGAGTGGTGCGGATGGCAACGATCTGCTTTACGGTGCAGCGGGCATCGACAGCCTTTATGGCGGCACCGGCAATGACACTTTGTCTGGCGGCGCAGGGGCTGACAGTCTGGACGGCGGCGCAGGCATCGACACCGCCGATTACAGCGCCTCGACAGCGGCGGTGAACGTCAACCTGAATGGTGGCGCGAATACCGGCGGCGATGCGGCGGGCGATACGCTGGTGGGCATCGAGAACCTGACCGGCTCGGCGTTTGCAGATGTGTTGACGGGCAATGCCGGCAGCAATCTGCTGTCGGGCGGGGCTGGCAACGACAGTCTTTATGCGGGGGACGGCGACGATACGCTGATCGGCGGCGCGGGTGCCGATATCCTGAACGGCGGCGCCGGGATGGATTTTGTCGATTACTCGAGCAGCAGCGCGGGGGTGTCGATCAACCTGACCACCTGGACCGCGCTTTACGGCGATGCGCAGGGCGATCAGTTGACCGGCGTCGATGGCGTCATCGGCTCGGCCTTCAACGATACGATCATTGGGTTTGACGAGGTCGGCCTGTCGGGCGACGTGTTCACCAACGTTCTGTATGGCGCTGCGGGCGACGACTATCTGGACGGCCGGGCCAGCAACGACATTCTGTTTGGCGGGTCTGACAATGACACGCTTTATGGCGGCACGGGCGACGATACCGGCTATGGCGGCACCGGCAATGACGCGATCTATGGCGGTGACGGCAACGATGCCTCGTTCGGCGAGGAGGGGAATGACCTCATTTACGGCGGCGCGGGCAATGACGCCGCCGACGGTGGCGACGGCAACGACAGCGTTTATGGCGTCGCGGGCAATGACACGGTGTTGGGCGGCGCAGGCAATGACGCGGCGTATGGCGGCGATGGCAACGACACCGTCGATGGCGGCGACGGCAACGACAGCGTTTATGGCGATGCGGGCAATGACTCCGTCTTGGGTGGCGCTGGCAACGACAGCGTCTATGGCGGTGACGGCAACGACAATGCCGATGGCGGCACCGGCGACGATCAGGTTTACGGTGGCGCGGGCAATGACATCGTATCGGGCGGCGATGGCAATGATCTGGTCGATGGTGGCACCGGCAACGACAGCCTGTTTGGCGGGCTGGGCAACGACACGCTGCAAGGCGGCGACGGCAACGACAGTCTGGACGGCGGTGCGGGCAACGATCAGCTTTATGGCGGCACCGGCAACGACGCGATGGACGGCGGGCTGGGCAATGATCTGCTGGACGGTGGCACCGGCAACGACACGCTGTCGGGCGGCGATGGCAATGATGTGCTTTACGGCGGTGACGGCGGCGATGCGCTTTATGGCGGCGCGGGGGCTGATACGCTGGTGGGCGGCACCGGCGCGGATACGATCTATGCGGGCGCAGGCGATGTGGTTGACGGCGGCACCAGCGGCACCGACTGGGACGTGCTGGATCTGACCGGGCAAGCGCCGTTCAAGATCATCCGCGATCCGCTTAATCATCTGAACGGCACCGTGAATTTCTTTGATGGCAGCGGGCATCTGATCGGCACGCTGACCTTCACCAACATCGAAAGCATCGTGTCGTGCTTCACGCCGGGAACCCGCATCGCCACTCCGGTGGGCGAAGTGGCGGTCGAAGACCTGCGGGTGGGCGATATGGTGGCCACGCGTGACAACGGCATGCAGCAAATCCGCTGGATCGGCTCGCGGCGGATCACACGCGCAGAACTGCACGCCGATGAAAGCCTGCGGCCTATCCTGATCCGCGCGGGCGCCTTGGGGCATGGCTTGCCGGAAACCGATATGATGGTGTCGCGCCAGCACCGCATGCTGCTCAGCGGGCCGCGTGCCGAGTTGCTGTTTGGCAGCGATGAGGTGCTGGTGCGCGCGCAGCACTTGCTGTGCCTGCCGGGGGTTTCGGTGGCAGAGGTCGAGGCTGTGACCTACCTGCACATCCTGTTTGACCGCCACGAGGTGATTTTGGCCGATGGTGCCTGGAGCGAAAGCTTCCAGCCCGGCGATCGCACGATGGGCGGTATGGATGCAGACCAACGCGATGAAATCTACAAGATTTTCCCCGATCTTGCACAGGAAGGCCAACTCGCCCGGTTCGAGGCGGCGCGACCAACGCTGAAATCCTTCGAGGCCAGGGTCTTGTTGGCCGCCTGATCCGGTTTTGTCATGCCTGCACAAACGCCGCAGCCGAACGGTCTGCGGCGTTTGTGTTTTGCACTGACCCACTGATCGTATATGCCGATCAGAAATGCCCTTGGGGCCAGCCGAAACATCGACCAGCCCCAAGGTTTTGAATAGACTTTCCGATCAGGTGAACAGGAAGTCCCCGCCAGAAAGCTGCGTCGCATCGGTCAGGCCAGCCATCCGGATGGTCAGATCGGTCGAGCCGTTGCCGTCAAAGTCCAGTTGCAGCGCCCCCGCGATGAAGCGGGCTTCGGTGTTCGCCGTGCCAGAGAACGACGAGTCGCCGATATAGGCGAAGGTGCCGGTCAACAGCCCCACGAACTCGAGCAAATCGCCCTCGGCCACACCACCATCAAGGGCGTTGAAATCCGAAATCGTCGCCTGCGATGTCGAAGCCGATACGAACACGAAGTGATCCGCCCCGGAACCGCCAATCAACACATCCGCGCCGCTGCCACCTGCCAGGGTGTCATCCCCGGCCATGCCGTTCAGAATGTTCTTGGCCGAGTTGCCGGTCAGCACGTTGTTCAACTCGTTGCCCGTGCCATTCACCCCGAAGCTGCCGGTCATGGTCAGGTTTTCGAAGTTTGCCCCAAGCACGTGGTTCACCGACGACCGCACCAGATCGACGCCCGCGTTCAGGCCCTCGCTGACGATATCTCCAGCATTGTCAATGTTGTAGGTATCGTCGCCAGCACCACCCGACATGCTGTCGGCACCGCCGCCGCCGTCCAGCGTGTCGTTCCCGGCAGCACCGTCCAGCGTGTCGTTGCCCGTGCCAGCAGTCAGCAGGTTGTTGCCTGCATTGCCGGTCAGGATGTTTGCCGACGAGTTACCCGTGGCATTGATGTTGTCGGTCCCGGTCAGGGTCAGGTTTTCCACAGCCCCCAAGATCGCATAGCTGACCGAGGCATAAACCGTGTCGGTGCCTTGGCCGGTCTGTTCGGACACCTGATCTGCCGCGCTGTCCACGATGAACGAGTCATCCCCAAGACCGCCCGTCATCGTGTCATTGCCAGTGCCGCCGTCGAGCGTATCGTTACCCGCGCCGCCGGTGATGGCATCATTGCCAGCCATGCCCGACAGGTAGTTGTCCTGCCCGTTGCCGATCATGATGTTGGCGTTCAGGTTACCGGTGCCGTTCACTGAACTGGTGCCGTTCAGCGTCAGATTTTCCAGTGCGGCGGCAAGCGTGAAGTTGACCGACGAGAACACGGTGTCCGCGCCCTGTGCATCCAGTTCAACCACCACATCATCAAGCGAGTCGACATAGTAGGTGTCGTTGCCCAAACCACCGATCATCGAGTCGTTTCCGGTGCCGCCGTTCAGCGTGTCAGCGCCAGCGCCAGCGCCACCATCCAGCGTATCGTTGCCAGCCAGGCCGCTCAGGTTATTGGCCCCCAGATTGCCGGTCATCACGTTGCCGCTTGCGTTGCCAACACCGCTCAGGCCCGACGATCCGGTAAAGATCAGATTCTCGAGGTTTCCAGCCAATGTCCAGTTCACCAAGCTGCTGACGGTGTCAGTGCCGTTACCAGCCCCCTCGAGAATCGAGTCAGTCAGCGAGTTGACAAAGTAAAGATCATCGCCCGCGCCACCATAAAGCACATCGTTGCCGCTGGCGCCGCTTGCACCAGAGTCGAGGGTGTCGTTTCCTGCGCCACCATAGACGGTGTCGTTGCCCGATTCACCCGACAAGATGTTGTTGCCGCTGTTGCCGATAACGATGTTGCCAAGGTTGTTGCCGTGGCCTTCAATATTTGCGGTGCCAAGCAGGTTCAGGTTCTCGGTGAAGGACGTCAGCGTCCAGTTGACGGTCGAGTCAACGGTATCGATACCGCCGGTATTCAACTCGAAGGTATTGTCCGCAACGCTGTCCACGATGAAGCGATCATTGCCATCGCCCCCCGTCATCGAGTCGTTGCCGGTGCCGCCGTCGAGGGTGTCGTTCCCTGCTCCGCCAAACAGCGCGTCGTTGCCAGCCAAGCCCGACAGCAGGTTTGCCCCGGTGTTGCCGGTCAGAACGTTGGCCACGCTGTTACCGGTCGCCGTCAGGTCAGCGGTGCCCAGCAAGGTGGCGTTCTCGAAATTGGTCAACAGCGTGTAGTTGAAGGTGGTCTGCACCGTGTCGATACCTTCATCGAGGGCTTCGACCACCACATCGTTGGCATTGTCGAGGATGAAGATGTCGTTGCCTGCGCCGCCGATCAGGCTGTCATTGCCGGTGCCGCCATCCAGCGTGTCGCCGCCAGCACCGCCAGAGATCGTGTCATTACCGGCCAAGCCAAGCAGCATGTTCTGCCCGCCATTGCCGGTGATGGTGTTGGCGGTCGCGTTGCCGGTTGCGTTGATGCTTGCTGCGCCGTTCTGGATCAGGTTCTCGATATTGTCGCTCATCGTCCAGGTTGCCCCGGTGATGACGGTATCGTTGCCTTGGCTCAACTGCTCGGTCACGATATCGGTGGTGGCGTTGATGGTGTAGGTATCATCGCCCACGCCGCCTGCCGCAACGTCGTTGCCGATGCCGCCGTCAAGGCTATCGTTGCCAGAGCCGCCATACAGCGTGTCGTTGCCAGTGCCGCCGGTCATGTTGTTGTTGCCGCTGTTGCCGGTCATGGTGTTGTCAGAGACGTTGCCGGTCGCGTTGATGTTGGCGGTGCCCGAGAGGATCAGGTTTTCAACATAGCGGTCCATGGTGATGGTGGCCGAGCTTTCCACGGTGTCGATGCCGCCGCCGTCCAATTCGAAGATTTCGTCGCCCGAGCTGTCAACATAGTAATAGTCGTTGCCCGACCCGCCCGTCATGTCGTCAGACCCGGTGCCGCCGTCCAGCGTGTCGTTGCCGGCATTGCCGATCAGCGAGTCGTTGCCTGCAAGACCCGACAGCAGGTTGTTGCCTGCGTTGCCGGTCATCAGGTTGCCGACCGCGTTGCCGATGCCGCTGATGTTTCCGGTATCGTCCAGCAACAGGTTTTCAAAGTTGTCGGCCAGCGTCCAGTTGACCGTGGTCTGCACGGTGTCGATGCCTTCGTTGGCCAGTTCGACCAGCACGTCATTCAGGCTGTCCACCTGATAGAGATCGCTGCCCTTGCCGCCGATCAGGCTATCGTTGCCGGTGCCGCCGTCCAGCACATCACCGCCGTCCATGCCGTAGATCGTGTCATTGCCAGCCAGACCGCGCAGAATGTTCTTGCCCATGGTGCCTGGGCTGCTGTTGCCGCTGTTGCCGATCAGGATGTTGTTCAGCTCGTTGCCGGTGCCGTTGAGATCCAACGAGCCGACCAAGGTCAGACGCTCCAGGTTGGCACCCAGGATGAAATCCACCGAAGAGACGACCAGATCGTTGCCTTCGCCAAGGTTTTCGGTGATCAGTTCGGCCGAGGACCCCACGAAATAGGTGTCGTCGCCCGCGCCGCCAAGCATGGTGTCGTTCTCGCCACCACCGTCCAGCGTGTCGTTGCCAGCACCACCGGCCAGCACGTTGACAAAGGCATCCCCGGTCAACGAGTCGTTGAAGGCCGAACCGATCAGGTTCTGGATACCAAACAGACGGTCACCCTGCGCATCGCCGCCCGTCCCCGTCGAGCCGGACACGACAGAAACAATCACCGCTGCGGACGAGGCAGAATAATCCACCGTGTCAACGCCCGCGCCACCGTCCAGCGTGTCGGCACCTGCGCCACCGATCAGGATGTTGTCGTTGTTGTTACCCGTCAGACTGTCGGCCCCAGCCGAGCCACGGATGTTTTCAAAGTTGACCAGAATGTCGCCTTCAGCATCGCCGCCGGTGTTCACGCCGCTTTGCAAGTTGACCGTGACAGCCGCAGCCGAGGTCGAATAGTCAGCCGTGTCGATGCCCGCGCCACCGTCGAGGCTGTCGTTCAGCGCGCCGCCTGCGATGACGTTGTTGTTCAGATCGCCCACGATGGTGTCGATGAAGTTCGAGCCGATGACGTTTTCAATCGCAACCAGCGTGTCGGCGCCATCGCCGCCCGTCGCCAGACCCGTGGTCAGGTTGACGCTGACCGCCGCAGTCGCTGCGGCATAGCTGACGGTATCGACATCTGCGCCGCCGTCGATGCGGTCATTGCCCGCGCCGCCCAGCAGCAGGTCGTTGCCTGCACCGCCATAAAGGCTGTCCGCGCCAGCCAAGCCCGACAGCGTGTCGTTGCCGGCAAGGCCGGTCAGGATGTTGGCATTGGCATCACCGGTCAGCGCGTCATCAAACGCCGAGCCGTTGACGTTTTCAAAGTTCACGATGGTGTCGCCCGTCGCATCGCCACCCGTGGCGGTGTTCCCCGTCAGGCTGATGGTTACTGCTGCCACCGAGTTGGTGTAATCAACGGTGTCGGAAGTGCCTGCGCCGCCGTCCATCACGTCGTTGCCAACGCCGCCCGCGATCATGTCGTTGTCGGCACCGCCATAAAGGCTGTCGTTGCCCGCGCCGCCGAACAACTGATCGTTGCCCGCAGCGCCAGTGAGCACGTTGTTGCCAGTATCGCCCGTCAACGTATCTGCCGATGCCGAGCCGGTCAGGTTTTCGATCGAGATATAGGTGTCGCCCTGCGCATCGCCACCGGTGCCAGTCAGGCTGGTCAGGTTGGCGTTCACCGCAGCGGTGCTGGAGGTGTAATCGGCAGTATCCGTGCCCGTGCCGCCATCCAGCAGGTCGGCGCCGCCAAGGCCGATCAGGGTGTCGTTGCCCGCAAGGCCCGTCAGGGTGTCGTTGATCGCACCTGCCGCTGCCGTAACGGTGTCATTTCCAGTTCCGCCGGTAAAAGTCGCCATTCTAAAACTCCAAGGTTCGGGCCGCCGGATTGCCGGGGACAATGCATCATTGCCTGAAGTGATAGGTGAGACTTCGGGCCAAAATTGGACAATGGCGCAGGCAAAATCTGCGAATTGCAGCAAAACCGCGGCAACTTGTGGCGAAAACCGTCCCCGGAAATTCAGGGCAATACAACGAAATCAAATGCTTAGCATGAAAGCCTGCGTCAGCAACCAAGCCCGCTTGGCCGCATTCAAGGCCAATGGCGGTGGTTAATGCCCTCTGTCGCGAATCACCTTGACCCGGCCAGCGACCGCAGTCTGCAAGTCTTGCGGGCAATAGGGTGGTCGATCAATACCGCGCGCCTGCCCGCAAGGATCAAATCCGATGCCTGCATGGCAATATCAGCCGGGAAAAGCGCGCGTCAGGCCCGATGCAAAATCTCCAGCACCTGCCGTGCTGCGGCCTCGGGCGTGTTGCGGCCCTCGGCCACGGCCTGACCCTGTGCGGCCACAATGCCGCGCGCAGGCTCGTGGTCGAGCACCGCAAGCAAGCCGCGCCGCAATTCCTCGGTGAACCAGTGCTGCGCCTGCTGACCGCGCCTTGTCGCCCAATGCCCCTGCGCGCGCCGCCAGTCGGCCAAGGCCTGCATCTCGACCCAGGCGGTTTCAAGGCCCGCCTGCTCGAGCGCCGAGACGGTCGTCGCCTTGGGATAGCCGGGGGGGTCTTGTGGGCGTTTGCGCAAAAGCCGCAACGCGCCTGCGTAGTCGGCACAGGTGCGCATCGCGGCAGGCTTCAGATCGCCGTCGGCCTTGTTGACCAGAATAAGATCGGCCATTTCCATGATGCCGCGCTTGACGCCCTGCAATTCATCGCCGCCTGCGGGGGCCAGAAGCAGGACGAACAGATCGCAAAGCTCTGCCACCACGGTTTCGGATTGCCCGACGCCAACCGTTTCGATCAGGATGATGTCAAAGCCCGCCGCCTCGCACAAAGCCACGGCTTCACGGGTGCGGCGCGCCACCCCGCCCATTTGTGCCTGAGATGGCGAGGGGCGGATGAAGGCCAAGGGATCACGCGACAAGTGCTCCATCCGGGTCTTGTCGCCCAGGATCGAGCCGCCCGAGCGCGCCGAGGATGGATCGACCGCCAGCACCGCCACGCGCTTGCCCTGCCCCGTCAGCAACAGGCCAAAGCTTTCGATGAAGGTGGATTTGCCCACCCCCGGCGTGCCGGAAAGGCCGATACGCAGCGCCTGTTTGCCGTTGCCCACGGCCTGCAACAACTCTAGGGCCTGCGCGCGGTGATCGGCACGCGCGCTTTCCACCAGCGTGATGGCACGGGCAAGACTGCGGCGGTCGCCGGTTTGCAGGCTGTGGGCGAGAGAGGCGATATCCATGGCGACTCCTTTCGCAGGTTTTGCCCGATGCGGCGCGGTTTGGCCAGCCTGCGCTTGATAGAGCATGACCTTGAAACAGGAGCGGCCTCGGGTGGCATCGAGCCACCGCTCGGCCGCGCTGCCGGGGATGGCTTGGCAGCGGCGCACTTGGGGGGGGCGGTGGAGCCTCCGGCGGGGATATTTTTGAACGGATGAAATTCAGGTGCGCTGGCAAATGGCTTGGGCATGGCGGATAAGTGGGCATGATCAGATTGCCGATAGAAGATGTGTTGGGAGAGGTGCGCGCAGGCATTGCTGCGCGCGGCATGGTGGTGTTGCAGGCGCCGCCGGGGGCGGGCAAGACCACGATGGTGCCGCTGGATCTGCTGGCCTCGGGGCTGATCACCGGGCGGATCGTGATGCTGGAGCCGCGCAGGTTGGCGGCGCGGGCAGCGGCAGAACGGATGGCCGAGACCTTGGGCGAGGCGGTGGGTATGACCGTGGGCTACCGGATTCGCGGTGAGGCCAAGGTATCGCGCGCGACCCGGATCGAGGTGGTGACGGAAGGCATTCTGACCCGGATGATCCAGAGCGATCCGGGGTTGGAAGGTGTGGGCGCGCTGATCTTTGACGAATTTCACGAGCGCAGTCTGAACGCCGATCTGGGCTTGGCGCTGGCGTTGGAAATTCGCGGGGCTTTGCGTGACGATCTGGTGTTGGTGGTGATGTCGGCCACGCTGGATGCAGAACCGGTCGCGGCGCTGATGGGGGATGCGCCGGTGGTGACCTCGATGGGGCGGGCCTTTCCGGTTGAGACTCGCTGGCTGGGGCGGGTGCCGGATGCGTCGCTGCGGTTTGAGGCCGGGGTGGCGGGTTTGGTGCGGCAGGCGGTGGCGGAAACCGAGGGCGGGGTGTTGGTGTTTTTGCCCGGCGAAGGCGAAATCCGCCGGGTGGAGGCGATGCTGGCGGGGTTGCCGGGGTGTGAGATACGCCCGCTGTTTGGCGCGATGGAGTTTGCCGCGCAGCGGGCGGCACTGGCGCCTTCGGCTGCGCGCAATGTGGTGTTGGCGACCTCGATTGCCGAGACGTCGCTGACGATCCCTGACATCCGGGTGGTGGTGGATGGCGGGCGCGCACGGCGGGCGCGGTTTGATCCGAACTCGGGCATGTCGCGGCTGGTGACCGAGCGGGTGACGAAGGCCGAGGCCGAGCAGCGGCGCGGGCGGGCGGGGCGTGTGGCTGCGGGTGTGTGCTATCGCTATTGGACGCGCGGCGACGAGGGCGGGTTGGCGGTCTATCCTCCGGCCGAGATTGAGGCGGCGGATTTGACCGGCCTTGCGTTGGAGTTGGCGCTTTGGGGCGGCGATGTGGGGTTTCTGACCGCGCCCAATCCGGGGGCGATGGCAGAGGCGCGCGCGCTGTTGGAGGGGTTGGGCGCGCTTGCAGAGGGGCGGATCACCCCGCATGGGCGGACATTGGCGGCGCTGCCGTTGCATCCACGGCTGGCGCATATGCTTGCGGTGGCGGGGCCCGCGGCTGCGGTGCTGGCGGCGGTGTTGGGCGAGCGGGATGTGCTGAAGGGGGCACCGCCTGACCTTGCCTTGCGGATGGCCGCGGTGGCGGATGCGCGGCGGTTTGAGGCGGCGCATCCCTGGCCGGTTTTGCGGCCGGTGGTGGAGCGGGTGAAGCAGGAAGCGCGGCGGTTGGCGCGGGCGGCTGCGGGGGCGGCTGCGGGGTTCAGTTTGGCGCAGATGGCGGCGCTGGCCTATCCGGATCGGGTCGGGCTGCGCAGGAAGGGCGAGGCCCCGCGTTGGGTTTTGTCGGGCGGCAAGGGCGCGGTGATGGCGGCGGGGGTGCCGCTGGCCGGGGCACGGTTGATCGTGGCGACGGACTTGGATGGCGATGCGCGCGAAGCCGGGGTGCGGCAGGCGGTCAGCATCAATGAGGCCGAGTTGCGGGCGGTGTTTGGCGGGCAGATCGCGTGGCGCGAGGTGTGTTTCTGGTCAAAGCGTGAAGGCCGGGTGATGGCGCGGCGGCAGGAGTGTTTTGGGGCCTTGGTGTTGGCCGATCAGCATTGGGACGCGCCGCCCAAGGCGGTGGCGCGGGCGGCACTGGAGGGGATGCGGCTGAATGGCTTGCATTTCACGCCCGCCGCGCGGCGGTTGCGGGCGCGGGTGGAACTGGCGCGGGGGGGTGGCGATGCGTGGCCGGATTTCAGCGATCAGGGGTTGCTGGAGAGCGCCGAGGATTGGTTGCTGCCCTATCTTTCGGGGCTGCGGACTGAGGCGGATTTGCGCGGGTTTGATTTGACGGAAGCTCTCAAGGCGCGGCTTTCGTGGGAGCAGGTGGCGGCTTTGGACAAACTGGTGCCGGGGGCGTTTGAGACGCCGCTGGGGCGGCGCGTGCCGATTGATTATGACGGCGATGTGCCGGGCATCGAAGTGCGCTTGCAAGAGATGTTCGGGGTTGTGGTGCATCCGGTGGTGGGGGTGAAACGGTTGCCGCTGCGGGTGGTTCTGACCTCGCCGGGGCAGAAGACGATACAGGTGACGATGGATTTGCCGGGGTTCTGGAAATCATCCTATGCGGATGTGAGAAAAGACATGCGGGGGCAGTATCCGCGGCACCCCTGGCCAGAAGACCCGACGGTGGCGGAACCTACGCTGCGGGCCAAGCCGAGGGGGACGTAAGGGGGTGGTCCCAACTCGGGACCTTTTTTATGGATTATTTTTCAATGACTTGCGCGAGCGAATTCAGGATTTGTTAACGTTTGGCCTGATTTCGACCTGCCAACCGGGGGCTTGGGGTGCGCTCCACCATTGGGCGCGCCAGCGCAGGCCTTGAGATTTGGCGGTAAAAAAGGTGCTGTCGGCTTGCCGGATCGGGGGGGGGACACAGCCATGGCTGGGGGCTGCACCTTGGCCGCGCGGGCTGGGCGCGCGGTGTCGGTTTGGGCGTTGGCGGGCAGAGGGGTGTGTTGCGGCGGCAGTCGAAGGGCCTGTCGTCTGTGCGAAGGTCTTGGCACGTCAGTGCTGCAAAACGCCTTGGTCTGAGCCTGCGCGGTTTGGCGCGGGCATGTGGCCGCCGTGGTTTGGGCGCGGCGTTCCGCTAAAGCTTCCAAGCGTTGTCGGGCAAATCCGCCGCAACATCACAAAGCGACTCGGTTGCCCCATTTGCCAGCGCGGCCATCAGGATGCGGCTTGTCCGGCGGCACGTGCGGCGGTCAGCACTCGGTTGCGGCCTTGGCCTTTGGCGGCATAGACGGCGGCATCGGCTTGCCGGATTGTTTCAGAGATATCGCCCGCCGGTGTCGGCGTGATTGCCACCCCAAACGAGCCTGTCACCGCCACGCCTTCAATGTGAACCTTCGACGCAAGGGCTGCGCGTGCGCGTTCGGCCACGGCTTTGGCGGCCGTCAGATCGCCCTCCGGCAGAAAGATCACGAACTCCTCCCCGCCAAAGCGCGACAGCACGTCACCCGTGCGCACCGCCCCGGCCAGAACCTGTGCCGCCTGACGCAGCACGGTGTCGCCCACATCATGGCCGAAGCGGTCGTTCACAGATTTGAAGTGATCAAGATCGACATAGATGATCGCCCCAACGGCCGCCGGGCCGACGCTTTGATCAAAGCCACGCCGGTTCAGCAGACCTGTCAGCGGATCGGTGTTGGCGGCAGACTTTCTGCGGCGCAAATCCAGATCAACATCGCCGATCAAGCGATTGGTCATCGCCATGATCTTGCCGATCTCATCGTTGAAATCTTCCGGCAAAGCCTGCCGTTCGCGGCGTGCTTCAAAGGCTTCCATCGCGTCACGCACAAGGAACAGCGGCTTGAGGATCGCGCGCAATCCGAAAAGCGTTGCAGTTGTGCCAACGAGCGTGGCCACCAGCATGACGATGCAAATCTCAAGATTGGCCATGACGCCACCGCGTTCGGCCAGCAGAAAATACACGGTGGCAATCAGCGGAATATGGGTGCCGATGAAGGCGATCAGAAACACTTTGGCAGGAAAGCTGTTGGGAAACAGCCGGGCAAGACCAGCGTAGGTTTTCATGCGACCTCTTTGTGCTGTCCCAACTGACAGTTGCGCGTCGCTGTTGATAGCATATCGCCCCGATGCGGCAATCGGTTTTGTCAGAGCGTGGGGTTAGGTGGGCTGCGCGGGTGCCGGTGCAACCGTTTGGGCGTTGGCGCGTTGTCTTGGGTAACGATGTCTGGCCGATGTGGCCGGACCATTGAAAGGATGCGCGTCATGCGGATGTTGACTTTGCCACTGGCGCTGGCGGCAGGCCTTGCCGCAAGCCCGGTTGTTCACGCCCAGACCGATCTGGGAGACGTGGTGTCTGGCATTGCCCAGTCTTTGATTGCGCAAGAGGTGGACAAGAAGGCCTATCTGGAGGCGCAACGGCTGAACACCGTGCGCGGCTATCGCAGCTATCTGGCCCAGTATCCCAAGGGTCTTTATCGGGTGAACGCCGAGCAGGCGCTGGTGCGGTTGGGTGCCACGGTTCAGCCTGCGCCGGGCGGGTCCGACCCTGTCGTGCCCTCCAACGGGGCGAGTGCGGCGCAGATAGAGGCGTCGCTGGGGCTAGGCCGATCGCAACGCGTGTTGATCCAGCAGCAACTGACGGCGGTGGGCTATGCAACCGGGGTCGCCGATGGCTTGTGGGGTGCCAAGACCCGCGATGCGATTGGCCGGTGGCAAAAGGCCAACAAGCTGGGCGTGACGGGCTATGTCACAGCGCGGCAGGTGACGCTGATCGCGCAGCAGGCGGGCGACAAGGTAAAGCCCGTGCCGGGGCAGCCTTCGGCGGGCGATGATGCGCTGCAAGAGAGTTTGCTAAGCCTGACATCTTACGAGCGCCGCGAGGTGCAGCGCCAACTCAGCCTGCTGGGCTATAACACCTACGGCGTGGATGGTGCTTTTGGAAGCAACACGCGGCGAGCATTGGCAAGTTGGCAGCGCGACGAAAACCTGCGCGCAAGCGGCTATCTGACCGCCGATCAGGTGCGGCTGTTGCGCAAGCAAACCGGCGGATGACCTTGACCCCGAGGCCCCGGCGTGACGCCGGGGCGGCGTGGGATCGGCGTCAACTGGATTGCCCGCCCTGCCCCGCCGCCTGAAACCAGCGGCGGATGGCGTCACGCTCGGGCGGCTCCATATAGCTGAGGTTGGCAGGCGGCATCGCATGGGTCAGGCCCGATTGCAGGTAGATGCGTTGAGCCTCGGATGCGATCTGGGCCGGGGTTTCCAGCACAACGCCTTTGGGGGGCCAGTAGATGCCCTCGTAAACCGGCTCGGCCGCATGACACATCGAGCAGCGGCCTTGCACGATGGAGACGACCTCGTCGAAGCCTTGGGCGCTGGCAAAGGTCAGGGCGGGGCCGTTCAGGGCGGCTTCTTCGGGACGGTGGCGCATGGTGGCCGTCGAGAGCCACGCGATGATCAGGAAGATCAGGACGGTGACCAACCATGTCCAATGCGGGTTGCCTTTGCGCGCGTGTTTGGTGTTGAACCAGTGCCGGATCGTGACACCCATCAGGAACACAAGGGAAGCTATCAGCCAGTTGTATTGGGTGGCAAACACCAAGGGGTAGTGGTTGGATAGCATCAGGAACAATACCGGTAGCGTGAGGTAGTTGTTATGCGTGCTGCGCTGTTTGGCGATCTTGCCGTATTTCGGATCAGGCGTGCGGCCTGCTTTCAGATCGGCCACCACGATGCGCTGATTGGGCATGATGATCATGAAGACGTTGGCCGACATGATGGTGGCGGTGAACGCGCCAAGGTGCAGCAGCGCGGCGCGGCCGGAAAACACCTGCGTGTAGCCCCAGGCCATGCCGACAAGGATGATATAAAGCCCGATCATCAGGCGGGTGTTGTCGTCGCCAAACCGACTTTTGCAGATCAGATCATAGGCGATCCAGCCAAAAGCCAGCGAGCCTAAGGATATGGCGATGGCTTGCCATTGCGTCAGATCGGCAACTTCAGGGTCGATCAGGTAGATGTTTGCGCCAAGATAATAGACCAGAAACAACATGCCAAAGCCGGAAAGCCATGTCGTGTAGCTTTCCCATTTGAACCAAGTGAGGTGTTCGGGCAGCAGTTCGGGGGCCACAAGGTATTTCTGGATGTGGTAAAACCCGCCGCCGTGGACCTGCCACTCCTCGCCATGCGCAAGTGGCGGCAGGCTGGGGGTTTTGCGCAGGCCAAGGTCAAGTGCTATGAAGTAGAACGACGACCCGATCCACGCCATGGCCGTCGTCACATGCAGCCAGCGCACCGCAAGTTCGACCCATTCCCACAGCACGATCCAGTCATACATTGGCGCTCTCCTTTGGCTGTGGACAGGCTATACCGGGCGGCATTGATCTGTTAATCCTGAAAACGCCGGGAATACTTTCAAGATTGGCGCGAAAATGTCCTATGTCAACACGATCAAGATGTTTGTGCGGGTCTATGAACTGGGCAGCATGTCTGCGGCGGCGCGCGATCAGCGCACCTCGCCGGCGGTCGCCTCGGCGCGGATATCCGAGTTAGAGAAACATCTGGGGGTGCGGCTGTTTTCGCGCACCACGCGCAGCTTGCAGCCGACCGAGAATGGCCGGATCTTCTTTGAAGGGGCCAAGCGGGTGCTGGAGGCCATCGACGATGCCGAAGCGGCGGTGATGGATGTCACGCAAAACCCGCGCGGCACGATCTTTGTCTCGGCCCCTTTGGGGGTGGGGCGCAGGTTCATCGCACCGCATGTGCCTGTTTTCAAAGACATGTATCCGCAGATCGACGTGCGGTTGCGGCTGTCGGATCGCATCATTGATGTGACCGCCGAAGGGCTGGATGTGGCGTTTCATCTGGGGATACTGGAAGATTCCACGCTGAAAGTCCGCCTGATCGCCGATTGCCCAAGGGTGCTCTGCGCCGCGCCCGCCTATATCGCGCGGCGGGGGATGCCGCTGGATGGCGCGGCTTTGGTGGGCGAAAAACACGAATGTCTGAACCTGCGCTTTCCGGGTGCCAAGGAATTTCAATGGGCGCTGCAAACCCCCGACGGCGTGCGGCGCTATGAAATTTCGGGACCATTTGAGAGCGATGACGGCGATGTGCTGACAGGTTGGGCACTCGACGGACGCGGCATTGTGATGAAGCCGGTGTTTGAGGTGGCGGATCATTTGCGCTCGGGCGCGCTGGTGCCCGTGGCGACTGCCACGCCGCCGTTGCCGACGCAGCTTTCCAGCCTGTCGCAGCATCGGCGCTTGAAAGACCCGAAGGTGAAACTGTTCACCGATTTCATGGCAGCCCATGTGCGCGATGCGGTGCGCGGGGCCACAAGCGGGAACGCCGGTTGACAGGTGCGCGCGCCGCGCGGGAGTATTTACGCCAAGATGAAAACCCGGCGGCAGGCTTCATCTTGGCGCAAATACTCCCCCCGGAGGGTTCGACGCTAAAGCCGGGCGCGCGGGCTTAGGTCTCATACGGCCAGTTGGCCTGAGAGAACGCGCCGCCATCGACCCAGAGGGTTTGGCCGGTGACAAAGCTTGCTGCATCCGAGATCAGGAACAGCAAGGGGCCGGTCAGGTCTTGCGGCGTGCCGACGCGGCGCAGGGGGGTGACGCGCGCCCAGGTGGCGTCGTAATCCGGGGCCTCGGCTGCTGTGCGGGCGGTGGCGATGGCACCGGGGGCGATGCAGTTGACGCGGATGTTGTGCGGGCCAAGCTCAACCGCGGCGATTTTGGTGAATTGCTCGATGCCGCCTTTTGAGGTGGTGTAATCGACCAGTTTCGGGAAGGCGAGTTTGTTGCAGCCAGAACCTAATGTGATGATCGCCCCCGGTTGGTTGGCTGCGATCATGGCTTTTGCGGCAGCTTGGGTGTTCAGGAAGGTGCCGCGCAGGTTGGTGGCGATGGTGCGGTCCCAGTCCTCTGGCTTCAGGTCAAGCAGCGAGGACCAGGTTTGGATGCCGGCGTTGTTGACCATGACACTGGGGGCAGCGTTGGCCCATTGGGCGGCCTCGGAATGGAAGCGGGCGGTTTCGGCTTCATCCCCCGCATCGCATTCCCATGCTTGGGCGCGCTGGCCGAGGGATGCGACCTGCGTGATGAGGGCTTGCGCGGCTTCTTCTTGGCCAAGGTGGGTGAAGCCCACATCATAGCCCGCCCCCGCAAGCGCGGTGACAAGGGCGTGGCCGATGGCAGAAGGGCCTGCGGTGACGAGGGCGAGTTTGGACATGGTGCGCCTTTGTAGGGTGGGGTTTCACCCCACCTTATGCTGGGGTTTGGTGGGGTGAAACCCCACCTACCTCAAGCGCCCCAAGTGCGATCCAGCACGGCCAGCCAGTTGTCGTAGCACAGCTTTTGCATCAGCGCCGGGCCATATCCGTGATCCAGCATCGCCTGTTGCAGCGCGGGCAGGCCTGTGACGTCGCCGATGCCGTTGGGCAGGGTTGCGCCGTCGAAATCCGAGCCGAGACCGAGGTGGTCTTCGCCCAGGTGTTCCAGCAGGTGATCGAGATGGGCGAGCACGTCTTCCCAGCCCATATCTCCGCTCTGTTTTCCATCGCGGCGCAGGAAAGAGGTGGCGAAGTTCAGGCCGACCATGCCTTTGGACTCAGCGATCATCTGGAGTTGGCGGTCGGTGAGGTTGCGGCTGGAAGGGGTGATGGCGTGGGCGTTGGAATGGGTGGCGACGAGGGGGGCGTTGGTGAGTTTGGCTACGTCGTTGAAGCCTGCTTCGTTGATGTGGCTCAGGTCGATCATGATGTTCAGATCGTTGCAGGCGCGGATCAGCCGTTTTCCGGCATCTGTCAGGCCTTCGCCGGTATCTGGGGAGCTTGGGAAGGCGAAGGGGACGCCGTGGCCGAAGATGGTGGGGCGCGACCAGACCGGGCCAAGGCTGCGCAGGCCCATGGCGTGGAAGGCGTAGAGGTTGTCGAGGTTTGCGTCGATGGCCTCGGCGCCCTCCATATGCAGGATGCCTGCGATGGTGTTGGTGTTCAGGCAGTCGCGGATCTGTGCGGTGGTGGTGCAGAGTTTGAACTGGCCTTTGGAGCTACGCTCCATCCACAGGAATTGGCGCGCCATCGACATGGCGATGGGGAGGGCTTGCGCTTCGGTGATCAGATCGCCGAGCGGGATGGAGAACGGCGGGTTTTCCATCTGCGCCATGTAGTCGGGCGCGTCGTGGGCGGTTGGCGAGGGGATGTAGATGGCGAAGAAGCCGGCCTTGAAGCCGCCCTTTTGCATGCGGGGCAAATCGAGATGGCCTTTGCCTTCGCCAGTCAGCCAGATCGCCTCGCGGTTTTCGGGGTGGCTGTGCAGGCGCAGCAGCAGGTCGTTGTGGCCGTCGAAGGTGGGGAACATTTGGTAAGCCTTTGGGTTTTGGGCAGGCGGCTGGGGCGTTGCCCCAGACCCCAGGATATTTAGAAACGGATGAAATCAGCCTTCCAGCATCCGATCAGCCGAAGCGGCAAACAGGCTGCGGGCGTATTCGGTCTTCATCTGCGCGGTGGCGAGGGCGTCGCGGGTTAGTTCCTCGACCGCGCGGCCGTGCTGCATCACGAGGATGCGGTCGCACATGTGGTCGATCACGGCGAGGTCGTGGCTGACCATCAGGAAGGTGAGGCCGCGTTCCGCGCGCAGGCGTGACAGCAGGTTGAGGGTTTCGGCTTGGACGCTGGCGTCCAGCGCCGAGGTCGGCTCGTCGAGCAGCAGAATCTCGGGTTGCAGCATCAGCGCGCGGGCGATCGCGACGCGTTGGCGCTGGCCGCCCGAAAGTTGGTGCGGGTAGCGGAAGCGGAAGTTGGGCGGCAGGCCCACGTCGGTGAGGGCTTTTGTGATGGCGGCGTCGGTCAGCGGCAGGCCGTGGATGGCGAGCGGTTCTGACAGGGTGCGGTCCAGGGTGTGGCGCGGGTGGAGGCTCGCGTAGGGGTCTTGGAACACCATTTGCACTTGGCGCGAGAAGGCGCGGTTGTGGGTGATGGGCTTGCCGTTGATGCGGATGCTGCCGCCGCTGATCGGGGCGAGGCCGCAGATGGCGCGCAGGATGGTGGATTTGCCGGAGCCGCTCTCACCCACCAGGCCGAAGGATTCTTGCGCTTTGACGTTCAGTGAAACGTTCTCCACCGCGCGGACCTGGCGGCCGTGGGCGGTGAAGGTGACGGAGAGGTTTTCGATTTCTATCAGCATCAGAGCGCCCAACTTGCGTCACGGTCGAGGCTTGGCAGCGGTTGCCGCGTGCCGCCGATGCGAGGCAGGCAATTCAGCAGGCCTTGGGTGTAGGGGTGTTTGGCGTGCATCAGGTCTTTCGCGGCCAGTTCTTCGACGACTTTGCCCTTATACATCACCAGAACGCGGTCGCAGAAGCGGGCCACCAGACGCAGATCGTGGGAGATGAAGATCAGGCCCATGCCGCGGGTTTTCACGAGGTTGTCGAGGATCGACAGGACTTCGGCTTGCACGGTGACATCGAGAGCGGAGGTCGGCTCATCCGCGATCAGCAGATCGGGGTTGGGGATCAGCATCATCGCGATCATCACGCGTTGGCCCATGCCGCCGGAAAGCTCGTGCGGGTAAGCCTCCATCACGCGGGCGGGGTCGCGGATTTGCACGGCGTTCAGCGCGTCGATGGCTTTGGCGTAGGCGGCGGGTTTCGAGAGTTTGTCGCGTTGGCGCAGGCCTTCGGTCAGTTGCGCCCCGACCTTCATCACCGGGTTCAGCGAGTATTTCGGATCTTGCATCACCATGGCGATGCGGGGGCCACGCAAACTGCGCATCTCGGTTTCCGAGGCGCGCATCAGATCAATGCCGTCGAAGGTCATCTCATCGGCTTCGATCTTGCCCGGCGGGCGGATCAGGCGGAGGACCGAGCGGCCTGTCATGGTTTTGCCAGAACCGGACTCGCCCACGATGCCAAGGCGCTCGCGGCCAAGGTCGAAGGACACGCCGCGCACGGCCTCGACACGGCCCGCTTCGGTGTCAAAGGTGACGCGGAGGTTTTTGACGGAGAGGAGGCTCATTTGCTGGCACTCTTGGGGTCTAGCACGTCGCGCAGGCCGTCACCCAGCAGGTTGAAGCCAAGCGAGACGATGAAGATCGCAAGGCCGGGCATGGTGGCGACCCACCATTGCTCGAACAGGAACTTGCGGCCAGCGGAGATCATCAAGCCCCATTCGGGCAGGGGGGGCTGGACGCCAAGGCCAAGGAAGCCGAGGCCAGCGGCGGTGAGGATCACGCCGGCCATATCAAGCGTGACGCGGATGATCACCGAAGGCAGGCACATCGGGATGACATGGCCCCAGATGATGCGGATCGGGCCTGCGCCTTGCAGTTTGACCGCTGCGATATAGTCGGAGTTGCGCACGGTGAGGGTTTCGGCGCGGGCAACGCGGGCGTAGGGCGGCCAGCTTGTCAGCGCGATGGCCAGCACGGCGTTGACCATGCCGGGGCCGAGGACGGCGACGAGGGCAAGCGCGAGGATCAGCTTGGGGAAGGCGAGGAAAATGTCGGTAATGCGCATCAGCACGGTATCGACCCAGCCGCCGAAATAGCCCGCGACGGTGCCGATGATCAGGCCGACGACGGGGGCGGTCAGGATCACCAACATCACGATGTAAAGCGTGATGCGGCTGCCGTAGAGGATACGCGACAGGATATCGCGGCCGAAATCATCGGTGCCAAGCACGTTGCCGGGGGTGCCGGGGGGCAGCAGGCGGCGGCTTAGTTCCTGCGTGATCGGGTCATGCGGGGCGAGGATCGGCGCGAAGATGGCGATGAAGATCAGCGCCAGCGAGATTGTCAGGCCGATCATCGCCAAAGCATTGCGGCGCAGGCGCAACCACGACAGATAGCTTTGCCCAAGCCGCGATTGCATCCGCGAGGCGGGGTTGGGGTCGCGCAGCCATGTGATAAGGGTGCTCATACCCGTGCCCTCGGATCGACGAGGCGGTAAAGCAGGTCTGAGAGCATGTTGAGGCCAATATAGGCGATGCCGACGACGACGGTGCCACCGAGGACGGCGGGCATGTCAGCGACCATCAGCGCATCGGTGATATAGCTGCCAAGCCCCGGCCAAGCGAAGATGGTTTCGGTCAGCACAGCGCCTTCCAGCAGGTAGGCGTAAGACAAAGCAATCACGGTGATCAGCGGCACCATGACGTTTTTCAGCGCATGGACCCAGATCACCCGACGCTCTGGCATACCTTTGACGCGGGCGGTGGTGATGTATTCTTGCCCCAGTTCGTTCATCATGAAGCTGCGGGTCATGCGGGAGATATAAGCCATTGAGATATAGGCCAGAATCCCTGCAGGCAGGATGATGTGGGAAAACGCGTTGGCGAACATATCCCAGCGGTTGTTGAGCGCGGTATCCAGCAGGATCATCCCGGTATATTGATTGATTTCAAAGTCATAGGACATCTGATACAGCGCATCCAACCGCCCCGGCCCGCCGACCCATTCCAACTGGCCGTAGAACAGCAAAAGCCCCATCAGGCCCAGCCAGAACACCGGCATCGAATAGCCCATCAGGCCGATCAGGCGGGTGGATTGGTCGAAAAAGCTGCCGGGTTTGGTGGCGGCAATCACCCCGGCGGGCACACCGAGCAGCACGCCCAGAATGGTGGCGAGGGTGGCAAGCTCCAGTGTCGCGGGGAAACGTTGGGCGACTTCTTCCAGCACAGGCTCTCGCGTGCGCACGGATGTGCCAAGATCGCCGTGCAGGGTGTTGTTGACGTAGATGCCGAATTGCTTCCACAGCGGTTCATTCAGACCCAGACGTTCGCGGGCCTCGTCCATTTGTGCCTCGGTCGCGCGTTCGCCCAAAATCGACAGGACGGGATCAACCGGGATCACGTTCGAAATGAAGAACGTCACCATCAACAGGCCAAGGAAGGTGACAAACAGCGTCACAACCGTGCCGCCGATCTGGCGAAGCAACGGCAAGACGCGCGAAGACGGGCTGGGGATGCTGGTCATGGGAAATGGGGCGCGCCCCCAAGTCGGGGGCGCGCCCAGTGCCTTACTTGGTCACAAGCCAGTAGGCGGTCGCATCAACGGCGCCACCCGTGTAGAAACCCTTGACGTTGGCGCGCACGCCGGTCTGGCGGGCTTGCTGGAACATCACGATGAACGGCGCTGTTTCGCGGAATTTCTTCTGCAAAGCGGCATACATTTCAACGCGCTTGGCCGGGTCTTGCTCGAGCACGGCGGCTTTCGATTCCGCGGTCATCTCACCCGGATCATAGGCGTTGCGCCAAGCCAGATAGCCGGTGTTGTTGGCAGCATCCGAGTTGTCGGGGTTTTCGGCGAAGGTCGAGGAGTTGGTGTTCGGATCAGGATAATCCGGGCCCCAGGTTTGCAGCGTGCCGTCATGCAGGCGGGCGCGGTATTCTTTCAGCTGCTCGGCACCTTCACCGACCGAAAGATCAACCTTGATGCCAACCTGGCCAAAGGTGTTCTGGATCGACTGCGCCACATCCATCCGGTCAGCGGCATTGCGCACCGAAAGCTTGATCACCGGGTCTTTGATGCCGGATTCTGCCAGCAGCGCCTTGGCTTTCTCGACATCGAGCGAATAGGGGTTGTCGTCCAACGCGCCCAGATAGCCCGACGGCAGGAAGTTCTGGTGCACAACGGCGGCACCCTTCATAAAGCTGTCGGCCATACCCTGATAATCGACCGCCCAGCGCATCGCCTCAAGGTATTTGGCGTTCTTGTAGTTTTCATTCTTCTGGTTGAAAGACAGATAATAGATCTGCCCGCCCACGTCTTCCTGCACCACCACATCGGCATTGCCAGCCATACCGGCCACATCCACCGGGGTCAGGGTGCGGGCAACGTCAATGTCGCCTTTTTCAAGCTGCAACCGCTCGGTCGCGGCTTCGGGCACATGGGTCATGAACACCTTGGCCATCTTGGCATCGCCGCGCCAATAGCCGGGGCGCATCTCCAGCACGTAACCTTCGTTAGCCTTGAAGCTTTTCAGCGTGTAAGCGCCGGTGCCTGCCGAATGGGTTTTAAGGTATTCGTTGCCCATGTCAGAGGCGCCATCGACCATGACCTCATTCGCCTTCACCACGTCCATATCGACGATTGAGGCCACACCTGCGGTCAGGCAGTTATACAGGAAGGTCGGCGCATAGGGTTTATCGACCTTGATGGTCAGCGTGTCGCCCGCGCCGGTGATCATGGTATCGACGTTCTCGACCGACCAGCCGAACTGGTTCAGGATGAAGGCCGGGGTCTTGTTCAGCTTGACGGCGCGTTGCAGCGAATAGGCGGCGGCCTCTGCCGTCACCGGATTGCCGGAACTGAAGGTGACGCCCGCGCGCATCTTGAAGGTGTAGGTCAAACCGTCTTCTGCCACCGACCAGCTTTCCGCCAGACCGGGTTCGATTTCCAGCGTGGTCGGGTTGATCTCGACCAGACCGTCATAGGTGTTGTTCACCACATCAAGGCCCGAGAATTCATAGGCCTCATGCGGATCAAGGCTGACGATATCGTCAATCGCGCCCGCCAGCACCAGCGTATCAGCAGGCGTTTCAGCCATCAGCGCAGCAGGCGCGGTGCCCAGCATCAAGGCCGCAATCGCAACAGCGCCCACGCGGCGCAGCGTCGGTTCAAGTAGCATGACAAACTCCCTGTTTTATCATCGTTTTTTCATTGCCGTCCCTGAGTCTTTGCAAGCCCCAGGGTATTTCCTGACCGATTGGGCAACTTTCATGCGGGCTTGTCAACAGCGGCTTGCGCGGTGAAACTGCGGCCAACAGGCAGTTTCACAGGCAGGTCGGCAAAATGTCAGACTTTTCAATCTTCGACGGGCATAATGATCTGTTGTCCTGCCTGTGGGCGGAAAAATCCTTCGATGGGGCTGCGTTTTTTGCAGGCCGCGACGGCGACCTTGATCTGGCGAAATGCCGCGCTGGCGGCTTTGCGGGCGGTTTCTTCGCGGTTTGGGTGGGGGGCGCGCCCGGAACCGGGCCCGACCCGATGGCCACCTACCGCGCGTTTGAGCCGATTGACCCGGTGCGCGCTGAACGCCAGACGCTCGAACAAATCGCTATCCTGCTGCGGATGCAGGCCGCGTGCCCCGATGCGATCCGGCTCTGCCGCAGCGTGGCCGAGATTGCCGCCGCACGGGCAACGGGTGCGATTGCGGCGGTGCTGCATATCGAAGGAGTCGAGGCGATTGGTGAAAATCTGGACGCCTTGCACGTTTTTCACGCAGAAGGCCTGCGCAGTCTTGGCCCGGTCTGGAGCCGGTCGAACATTTTCGGCCACGGCGTGCCGTTCAACTTTCCCGCCAGCCCCGATACCGGGCCGGGGCTGACGGATGCGGGCATCCGGCTGGTGCGCGAATGTGATGCCTTGGGCGTGCTGGTCGATCTCAGCCATCTGAACGAGGCCGGGTTCTGGGATGTGGCGCGGGTGTCGCGCAAGCCGCTCGTCGCCACCCATTCCAACGCCCATGCGATCACCGCCGCCACCCGCAACCTGACCGACCGCCAGTTGGATGCGATCCGCGCCAGTGGCGGGCTGGTCGGGCTGAACTTCGGCTGCGCCTTCGTGCGCCCCGATGGCATCAAGAACCCGGCCACCGGCCCCGAGGTGATGCTGCGGCATCTCGATCATCTGCTGGCGCGCTTGGGAGAGGATGGCGTGGCGCTGGGGTCTGATTTCGACGGCACGATGATCCCCGATTTCATCACCGATGCCAGCGGCCTGCCCCATCTTGCCCAAGCGATGCAGACGCATTTCGGCCAAGCGCTGACCGAGAAACTTTGCTGGGGCAACTGGCAGGGCCTGCTGGCACGCGTGATCGGCTGAGGTTTGGCGGGTCCATACCAAGAGGCCCCGGATCAAGTCCGGGGCGGCGGGGTGAAACAACATGCCCCCCCCCTTCCCTTCTACGGTCATCCTCTCTGCTCAAATATCCCGGGGGTGAGCCCGGCACGGGCGAGGGGGCTGGCCCCCTCCCTATCCCCGCAAACTATCCCAGCAAAACACCGCCCGCCAATGCCTGCGGGGGTGAGGCTTTGCCGAGGGGGGCGGAAGCCCCCCTGCGCGGGTTAAAGCCGGGTGATATCCTCGGTCATCTCCCAGATCAGCCGCCCGATTTCAGGAAACGCGTGGGGATATGTCTGCGCCATGTCGCGGCCTTGGGTGGTCAGCACCATGGTAAGCGGCTTGCGCCCCGATGCCGCCACCCGCGCCATATCGTGCTTGAACCAACTGGTGCGGGCATCCCCCGTCCACAGATTATGCCCGGCCTTTGACCAAACCTCGACGCCATCGGGTAAGTTGCCGCACAGATACTCGGACACCTGATACGCCGGGTTACCGGCATCTTCGCTGGCGCGGTCGCGCCGCAAGATCGCCTGAGCGCGGGCGCGTGACGGCTGCGACAACGGCAGATCGCCCGCGAACAATTCCCACAGCAGGCGGGCTGCAGCCAGTGGGGTCAGCCGGTTCAGATAGCCGCCGTCTTCCCCCGCAAATTGCGCCTCGCGGCCATAGCGGGTGTCGTCCATCAGCTTTTGCGCGATGGTGCAGCCCTGCCATTCGTCCCAACCCAAGGCCCAGAAAAACCGGTTGAGCCGCTCGCGTTTGTTGACCCAATCCAGATATTCCGCGCCATGCAGCAGGGTGTCGCCCGTCGTTCCGGTGATCAGGTCGATGGCGTAGTTGGTGGCCCCGTTCGATGACCAGCGGATCATATCGCGCAGGGCGCGGTCCATCTCGCCATGCGGCGCAATGCGGGCGTCTTCCAACAAAGCAAGCGCGTGCATCAGATGAAAACTTTTCACCAAGGAACAGGGATAAACCGCAACATCGCCGCGATGGGCAAAGCCTATGGGGCCACTGTCACCCGCTGCGATCAGCACAAGGCCAAAGCTGTCTGGCGTCAGCCCCTGCCCGGCGTAAAGTTCGCCCAGTGCCGCGGTCAGGCTGCGGCCCAGTGCTGACCATTCCGGGGTTTCGGTGAAGAACATCGTGGCACTCCTGCGGTTGTGCGCCAGCTTAGGCGCGGATCGGGCGAAAGAAAGCCCACCATCGCGGTGCAATCGGGCTTGATACACGGCCCTGTGATCGGTTAGCCACAGCGCCATGATCCGCATGATGCGCCAGTTTGCCCAAACCCTGACCCTGCTGCTTTTCGCAGCGGCGCTCAGCGTGCTGGGCTATGGCCATCAGATGCCGCTGCACGACCCGGTTGATCTGAGCGCCTATGCGATGCCAGACGGCACCCTGCCCGAGTTGTGCCATGACGCAGGCAGCGCAGAGCATGGCCAGAAAGGCCAGCCGCCCTGCCCGCTGTGCCGCATCATCGCAGCGCTGGAACTGCCGCCGGTGGTCACTCTGCCGCCGCTGCACCTCGATCCGGTCGCCGTGGTCTGGCGCGATGCGGCGCTGACCGATGCCAAAAGCCATCAATCGCGTGCCCCGCCCGCCCGCGGGCCACCTGCCACCCTGATTTAAGCGCAACTTGCGGGCCTTGGCCCGTGTCTGATGGCTTTTTTCAGGGAAATCCCCGATGTCTGATACTTCCAACGCGCCTTCGGGCGTCAACAAACTCTACTTCGCGGTCTGGCGCTGGCACTTTTATGCCGGGCTTTACGTCATTCCGTTTCTGATCATGCTGGCGGTGACCGGCATCGTGATGGTCTGGTTCACCGCCATAGCCCCGGAATATGGTGAGCGGATGCAGCTTGCCCCGCAAGGCACGGCGCTCAGCGTCAGCCAACAGGAAGCGGCGGCGCGGGCTGCCTATCCGGCGGGCAAGATCGGCCAGTATATCGCGCCCCATGATGCACAGACGCCCGCGATGCTGCGGGTTGATCTGGAGAGCGGTCAGCGCATGATCGCGCTGGACCCCTACAGCGGAGCCGTGCTGCGCGATACCGAGAACGGCGCCACCTGGTATGCGCTGGCCAACAAGATCCACGGCACGCTGCTGATCGGCGATCTGGGTGACCGGCTGGTCGAGATTGCGGCCTCGCTGGGCCTGCTTCTGGTGATCACCGGGCTCTATCTGGTTTGGCCGCGCAATGGCGCACGCATCGGCGACATGCTGGTGCCCAATCTGCGCGCCAAGGGGCGGGCACTGTGGAAATCGCTGCACAGCGTGCTGGGGTTCTGGATTTCGCTGGTGCTGGTGTTCTTCCTGATCTCGGGCCTGTCGTGGGCCGGGATCTGGGGCGGCAAATATGTGCAGGCCTGGTCCACCTTTCCGGCGGCGAAATGGGATAATGTGCCCCTGTCGGATGCCAAGCACAAAGACATGAACATGACGGCCGAAGATACCGTGCCGTGGGCGCTAGAACAAACGCCGATGCCGATGTCGGGCTCCGAGGCCGGGGTCGATGGCCTGCCGATGGGGATGCCGGTGACGCTGGAGAATATCGTGGCCTTGGGCCGCGCGATTGGTTTTCAGGGCCGCTTTCAAGTCGCCGTCCCTGCGGATGAAGGCGGTGTCTGGACACTAAGCCAGGACAGCATGAGCTATGACAGCCCCGATCCAACCGCAGACCGCACCGTGCATATCGACCAATACACCGGCAAGATACTCGCACAGGTCGGCTTTGCCGATTACGCGCTGGCGGGCAAGGCGATGGCGGTTGGCATCTCGTTGCACGAGGGGCAGATGGGGCTGTGGAACGTGGTGGCCAACATCGTCTTCTGTGTGACCCTGATCTTTGTCGCCTTCAGTGGCGTGGTGATGTGGTGGAAACGCCGCCCGGCGGGCGCTTTGCGTCTGGCGGCACCGCCGAAACCTGCGGGCGTGCCGCTGCGCGGTGTGGCGCTGATTGCGCTGGTTTTGGGCGTGGCTTTCCCGATGTTGGGGCTGACGCTGCTGGCGGTGTTGCTGGTGGATTTCATCGTGCTGCAAAACGTGCCAGCCATGAAGCGCGCGTTCAGCTAAGCAACAGGTCGCGGCGGAAATACCCGCCGCGACCCCGCCTTGGCAAAGACTGCGGCTTCGTGGCAGGGTGGCCCTGCTGGGAGGCCACCATGTCAAAGATCATCATTTCCTGTGCGATCACCGGCTCGATCCACACACCATCCATGTCAGACCATCTGCCGATCACCGGGACACAAATTGCAACCTCGGCGATTGAAGCCGCCGAAGCGGGCGCGGCGATTTTGCACCTGCACGCCCGCGCGCCGGAAAATGGCCGCCCGTCGAGTGATCCGGTGCACTGGGCGGGGTTTCTGGGCCAGATCAAGGCGGGGTGCGCGGGCGTCGTCAACATGACCACCGGCGGCTCGGCGGTGATGAGCCTTGCCCAGCGCCTTGCCGCCCCCATGCAGTTTTGCCCCGAGATGTGCAGCCTGAACATGGGCACGATGAATTTCGCTTTGTATCCGATGGCGGCGCGGATCACCGACTGGAAACACGATTGGGAAAAGCCGTTTCTGGAAGGCTCGGACGATCTGGTGTTCAAGAACACCCCCCGCGATATTGCCTTTGTTTTGCACGAGATGGGCACGCAGCGCGGCGCGCGGTTTGAATTTGAGTGCTACGACGTCAGCCATCTGTATATGCTGAAGCATTTCGTGGATCGCGGCGCGGTGCAGGCGCCGTTGTTCATCCAGTTTGTGTTCGGCGTGCTGGGCGGGATGGCGGCAGACCCCGACATGCTGATGCTGATGAAGCGCACGGCGGATCGTTTGTTCGGCGACAGCTATCAGTTTTCAGTGTTGGCGGCGGGGCGCAATCAGATACCGATGGCCACGATGGCGGCGGCAATGGGCGGGCATGTGCGGGTGGGGTTAGAGGATAATCTTTACATCGCCAAGGGTGTGCTGGCGCAGTCGAACGCGCAGCAGGTGCGCCAGATCCGCGGCATTGTCGAGGCTTTGGGCCGCAGCGTGGCCACGCCGGATGAGGCGCGCGCGATGTTGGGGCTGAAAGGCATGGCCGAGGTGGCATTTTGATCAGCTATCGTTTGGCCGAGGCGGCAGACGCCGGCCTGATCCATGCCATGCTGTCCGAAATGGCCGAGGCCGAGGGCAGCACGATTGGTGGCGGGGTGGTGGCGCTGCAACAGCATGGCTTTGGCCCCACGCCGCGCTTTCGCGTGGTGCTGGTGGAAGAACATGGCGTTGCGTTGGGGTTTTGTCTGTTCTTGCCGGAATATTCCAGTTGGCGGGGGGCTATGGGCGTCTTCGTGCAGGACATCTACCTAAGCCATGCCGCACGCGGCAAAGGGCTGGGGCGCGGTTTACTGGCCGCAGCACGCGCCCATGCGCAAGACTGGCAGCCGCAGTTCATGGCGCTGATGGTCAAGCGCAGCAATCTGCGGGCGATCGGATTTTACGAAACCCTGGGCTTTGCGTTGCGCGATGCCTCTGACCCATACATCCTTGAGGGAGAGGGCCTGACCGCCCTGATGCAACCATGATCACAGTCTTTGACGACGCCCAACGCGCGCATGATCCACAGTTTTTCCTGTCGTCAGGTGCCGCCAAACGCTGCCCCGAACAACCCGCCCGCGTGGATGCCCTGCTGGGGGCGGTGCGGCGGATGGGCGACGCGGTGGTGCAGGCCCCCGATGCGGGGCTTGGCCCGATCCTTGCGGTGCATCCGCAGCGTTATGTCACCTTCCTGCAAGAGATTTATCAACGCTGGACCCGGATTGAGGGCGCATCGGCAGAAGTGATTCCGAATGTGCATCCGGCCAGCCGAAGCGATGGCTATCCCCTGTCGGCGGTGGGGCAAGCGGGGTTTCACATGACCGATACCTCCTGCCCGATCTCGGCCGAGACCTGGGGCGCGGCCTATGCCAGCGCCCAAAGCGCGATCCATGCCGCCGATCTGGTGTTGGGCGGTGCGGTCGCTGCCTATGCGCTGTGCCGCCCGCCGGGGCACCATGCCTTTGCCGAAATTGCGGGCGGGTTCTGCTATTTGAACAATTCCGGCATTGCCGCGCAACGCTTGACAGATGCCGGGCGCAAAGTGGCGATTTTGGACGTGGATTTGCACCACGGCAACGGCACGCAGGGCATGTTCTATGCGCGCGGCGATGTGCTGACGGTGTCGCTGCACGCCCACCCCGAGCGGTTTTATCCGTTCTTCTGGGGCTATGAGGGCGAGTTTGGCGCAGGCGCGGGCGCGGGGGCAAACCTGAACCTGCCGCTGCCGCGCGGCACCGGCGATGCGGGGTTTCTGGCGGCTTTGGCGCAGGGCATCGAAAAGGTGCAGGGCTGGGGGGCGGATACGCTGGTGCTGGCGCTGGGGTTGGATGCGTTTGAAGGCGACCCTTTTGCCGGGCTGGCCGTGACAACGCCGGGCTTTGCGGCCATCGGGCGCGCGGTGCAGGCGATGGGCCTGCCCACCGTGATCGTGCAAGAGGGCGGCTATCTTTGCCCGCAACTCGGCGATAACTTGCAGGCGGTTTTGCAGGCTTGGTAGCGGGCTGTTTCATACTGGCTTAAATATCCCCGCCAGAGGCTCTTGCGGTCAGCCGCGAAGCCTCCGGCGGGGATATTTAGACAGAGAGGATGACCAAAGCGGCGGTTCAGGCCCGGATTTCGGTGATGCTTTGCTGCGGGCCCAAGGCATAGAACGCGTCTTGCGGCACCGGCAACATGTAGCTTTCAGCCTCGCACAGGCCCGCCCATTGCGCGCGGATCACCCGGCTGACGACGGCATGCGCGACGATGATCTTCACCGGGGTCGGATCGGTCTGGATCTCGCGCATTGCGGCGGCAAGGCGGGCGGCGAAGATCGCGTAGGTCTCGCCATCCGGCGAGTGAAACCACCAAGCCTCGGGTGGCAGACCGGCGCGCAGGCCGGGGTGTGCGCTGTCAATCTCGGCATCGGATTTGCCATCCCAACTGCCCATGCCGATCTCCATCAGGCGCGGATCAAGGCTGATCGGCACATCGCCAAGCTCGGCTGCGATCAACCGGGCCGAGTGATGCGCGCGCCCCAAGGGGCTGGCGAAGATACGCAGATCGGGCAAGTTGAGTGACGCCAGACGCCGCCCCATCGCGCGCGCCTGCGCTTGGCCGAGGTCCGTGAGGTTGCTGTCCACTTGGCCCTGACGGCGGCCTATCGCGTTGAACTCGGTCTGACCGTGACGGCAGAGATAGATCATGCCCAATCCCCCAGCAGGATGTTGCGGGTGACGTGTTCGACCGCGCGTTCGCGCTCGATCAACCCGGCCACCCATTCGCACGAGGCCGCGTTGAACACGGCCCCCTTTCCCCGGCGATATTCGGCCATACAGCCGTTGCCCTGCGCCGCGCGGGCAACGGCTTCGGGCGTGATCCCGCCATAAATCCGCAGCGCCAGATCCTCGGCATCGCCCGCGCCGATGAAGCGGTCACGGTCATGCGGGCCGGTGTGATGCGACAGCGCGGTGGCAGGCGACAGGCCGACGATGGTCAGATCGCCTTGCAGGCCCACATCCTTGGCGGCAAACGGCAGACCGTGGTGCATGGTGTAGTCGATGCCATCGACCTCGTAGGCGAAGATCTTCGCGGCGGCCCCAAGCACATCGCCATAGCCCAACCCCGTGCCGCGCAACGCCCAATGCGCCGGGCGGTAGATTGCAAAACCACCCGAGCCATGTGCCGCACAGCGGCTCCACCCGGCATAGACGCCAGCGGCCCCCGTCAGGCCCATGGTGGCTGCGGCGGGGCGGCCAATCGCGGGATGATCCCAATAGCTGGTGATCCGGTCGGTATGCGCCAGCGGGTCGGCGACCTCGGCCGTGGTTTTGAAGCAGGTCTGCGTGGCAAGGTCATCCGAAAGCCGGGTCTGCCAGAAGAAGTTGCCCGCAAACCGCGCAAGCTGCCCGCCCCGGTCGAGCCAGCCTTCCAGATGGTCGCGCATCTGCCATGTCCAGTATTCGTCATGCCCCACGATCAACACCCGGTCATACCCGTCGAGTGCGCCCCGGTTGCGGTGCAGATCGTGCTGCGTGGCATAATCCAGCGCGATGCCCTGCCCTTCGCACCACAGCGCAAACGGCCGCTCAAACGCCGCCCAACCCGAGGAGGCGTATTTCTTGGATATCCCCCGCGCGCGGGCATAATCCATATGCGGATAGCGCGGTTTGGTCAGCAGGGCCGAGGCATGCGGGATACGTGGCGCGCCATCGGGCCAGGCGACAAAGCCGGTGGCCCAAGGCCGCAACAGGCTGACATGGGCGGCGAAATCACCCTGCGCCGGGCCGGTCAGCCCCTGATAATGGTTCGACCCGCCCCAATCATTATAGGCACACCACGTGCCCGTGGTCAGCAGCATCAGGATTTTCGCCTGTGGGCTTTGTGCCCGCAGCACGAACATGCCCTCGGAAGCATGGCCGGGGATGGCCACCTTCAGCCGATAGACGCCGCTTTGCCAATCGTCAGGGATCGCAAGTCGCAGCACCTCGGGCCAATCGCAGCCGCTTTCCGAAGCCGCAAACGGCGTCGGCGCAAAGCGGGTGGCAAGCCGGGTTTTCAGCATCACCTCAGGGTGCGCGCCGTCGCGGGTGATGGTCAGCGTGGCCTCGGGCGCGCTTGACATGGCGTGCAGCACCAGCACCTCGCCGGGGGCGTAAGACAGCGCGGCGGGATAAATCCAGACCTGCGCGCGGGCGGGATCGGGGCTTGCGACCTCGTAATAATGCCCCGTCACCGCATCGCCGTCGTCCGTCGGCCCCGCTGTGAAAAAGCCTTTCACGGGCGCGCCATCCGAGCAGCCACGTCCAGCATCCGGTTGGAAAAGCCCCATTCGTTGTCATACCAGCCGAACACCCGCAGCATCCCGCCGCGCGTCACACGCGTTTCCGGCAGCGCCATCACGATACTCTCGGCCCGCGCGCGCAGATCGGTGGACACCAGCGCCTTGCTGGTCGCGCCGATCACCCCGCCCGCCGCCGCCAGCACCGCGTTGACCTCGGCCACCGTGGTCGCGCGTTCGGTCATCACCGCCAGATCAACCGCCGAAACCGAAGCCGTCGGCACCCGCACCGCCGAGCCTTCGATCCGCCCCGCAATCTGCGGCAACACCTGATCTAGTAACCGCTGCGCCGAGGTCGTCGTGGGCACCATCGACAGCGCCGCCGCACGTGATCGCGCGAAATCGGCCGCCGGCGCATCGACCGTGGGCTGGCTGCCGGTATAGCAATGAATCGTGGTCATCGAGCCTGTGACAACGCCCCAGGTCTCATGGATCAACCGCGCCAATGGTGCCAGCGCGTTGGTGGTGCAGGACGCATTCGACACGATCTGCTGCCCCGCAAGCTCTGCGTCGTTCGCCCCCAACACCACCGTCAGATCGGCGGCCTTCGAAGGCCCCGAGATCAGCACCTTGCGCGCCCCTGCACGCAACCCGCGCGTGGCCATCTCGCGGGCATCGGCGCGGCCGGTGCATTCCAGCACCACATCGACCCCCTTCAGCGCAAGGCTGGAGATATCGGGTGTGCGGTAAAGCGGGATCGACAGACCGTCGATCATCAGGGCTGTGCCATCCAGCCGCACCTGCCCCGGCCACGGCCCAAAAATCGAGTCGAATTCAAACAGATAGGCGCACATCTCGGCTGCGGCGATATCGTTGATGCCAACGATCTTTGCCCCCGGCACAGCACCCTTGAGTGCTGCACGCAGCACCGAGCGGCCAATGCGACCAAAGCCATTGATGAACAGGTTCATGGGCTTGCCCTTTCTGACGTTCGCGCCCTGAAATTTGCGCCGAACGCATGGGCAAAGTCAGATCACGGGATCGGGTGCCGATCAAGGCGTGCAATAGGGTTTTGATCAAATAATTAAAGCGCAACGCTTAGGGGCGTGTGCCGCCGGTAGAGTAGGTGATCTGATCTGCCGCAGCACGCACCAGCGCGCCAAACCGGGTGGCATCTGACAACCCCAGACGGAACGTTGGCCCTGCGATGGCAATGGCGGCAACCGGCTCGGCAAAGGCGTTGAAAATCGGGGCGGCGACGCCGCGCATGCCATCGGCGCGCTCTTGATCGTCAATGGCAAAACCGCGCTCGCGGCTGCGCTCCAGATCGCGCTGCAGGCTTTCGGGGCTGGAAAGCGTCAGGCTGGTGGCGCGGGGCATGCCCTTGGCTTGCAGGATTTGCGCAAGTTTTTCCGCGGGATACCACGCCAGCAGCGCCTTGCCGGGGGCGCACAGGTGCATCAATCCCGTGCTGCCGGGCGGAAAGAACGCGCGCAGATCGGCGGGGCTTTCGACTTGGGCAAGGAACAACACCTCGGCCCGGGCCTCGATGGCAAGGCTGACGGTTTCCCCGGTGGCGTCGCGCAACGCCTCCATCGGCGTGCGGGCGCGTTCGGTGATCTTGGTGCGCCGCAGAAACGCGGACCCGGCGCGAAAAGTGCCGGGGCCAATGTGCCAGAGTTGCCCGGGGTCTTCCACCTCGACCATGCCGTGATGTTGCAGCGTCACCAGCGCGCGAAATACCGTGGCGATGGGCAGGCCGCTTTGCTCTGCCAGTTCAGACAGCGTCAAACCCGCGCTTTGCGCCAGCAGTTTCAGCAAACCCAACGCGCGGTCCAGCGCCTGCACGGTGTTCTGCTCGGTCTTGTCGATGATGGATTTCGGGCGGCCACGCAGGCGGGTCGGGTTGGGCATCGGCAACTCCATGGCACCGCCGCGCCGCGATGACGCGCAACCATTGTGCAGGTGCAGCATAACACGGATTGCAGGAATGAAAGAAGTTTTCGCAAGCTGTGGTCAACTGCGCGCAATTGCGCAACTCTGGCGCGGAACGATGCGGAGGCTGCGATGGATTTCAAGGGTCTGGAAGTGGGATACGACATCCCTGCCCTGCCGGGAATGACCGCCGAGCAGGTGCAAACGCCCTGTCTGGTGCTGGATCTTGACGCGCTGGAACGCAACATCCGCGCAATGGGAGACGCCGCGCGGGCGATGGGGGTGCGGCACCGGGTGCATGGCAAGATGCACAAATCGGTGGATGTGGCACTGTTGCAGATGCGGATGGGTGGGGCCTGCGGGGTGTGCTGCCAGAAGGTGTCCGAAGCCGAGGCCTTCGTGCGCGGCGGCGTGATGGATGTGCTGGTGTCAAACCAAGTCACCGACCTTGCCAAGATTGACCGGCTGGCGCGGTTGGGATTGCGCGGCGCGCGGGTGATCGTCTGTGTCGATAACGCGCAGAATGTGGCCGATTTGGCGGCGGCGGCGCGGCGGCATGGCGTGGTGCTGGAGTGTCTGGTCGAGATGGACGTGGGCGCCGGGCGTTGTGGCGTGAACGGGACTGCGGCGGTTGTAGCCTTGGCGCAGGCCATCAGCACGGCAGAGGGGCTGCGGTTTTCCGGCATTCAGGCCTATCACGGCGCGATGCAGCATCTGACGCTGTTTGCCGACCGCAAGGCCGCAATGGACGCGGCGGTGGACCTCGTGCGCGCCGCGGTGGCCGCGCTGCAAGGGCTGGGGCTGGCTTGCGATATCGTGGCGGGGGCGGGCACCGGAAGTTGGCGGCTGGAGGCAGGCTCGGGCGTTTACAATGAACTGCAATGCGGCTCTTACGCCTTCATGGATGTCGATTATGGCCGCGTGCTCGATCAGGATGGGCGGCGGCTGGATCAGGTCTGGGAAAACGCGCTGTTCGTGCTGACCGGCGTGATGAGCCACGTGCGCCCCGATTGGGCGGTTTGTGATGCCGGGTTGAAGGCGGTGGCGATGGACTCGGGGTTGCCGGTGGTCTGGGGCGTGACGGGTGTGCAATATCTGAAATGCTCGGACGAGCATGGCGAAATCAGCGATCCGGCGGGCATTCTGAAGATCAACGACAAGCTGCGGCTGGTGCCGGGGCATTGCGACCCGACGTGCAATCTGCACGATTGGTATGTGGGTATCCGGGGTGGGCTGGTCGAGGCCGTGTGGCCGATTTCGGCGCGCGGCAAGGGGTTTTAGGGCCGGTCCCAAACGGGGACCGCAGAAGTTTTATTCAAGAACAATAGCTTAACTTGTGCCCATTACTTTTTGTTAACATTTTGCGTCCAGCATCAGACGCGATTGTGCCCGTCGCAGAAAACTAAAACGCCCAAGCAAGATGCTTGGGCGTTCGATACTTCATCAGCCACCCGTAAAGGGCAGAGACAGTTAGCGCGGAGTATCGTTGGTGTTCGAGCTCGAGCTGCTGTCGTTCGAAAGAACTGCACCAACAACCACAACGCCACCGATGATGGCCCACAGCGGAACAGCCGAGGACGAGCTGTCTTCGGTCACAACAACGGGTGCGGGCTCAACAACAGGGTCCGTCATGCCGCCAGCGAAAGCTGCAGAAGACGCCATGACGAGCGAGGAAACGAGCGCGAAAGAAGTGATCTTTTTCATTGGAAATACTCCGGTTGGATGGGTTCTCCCGATCAATGTATAGTGAAGGGGTCTAAAAGAAAAGTCTAACGCAAGTAAAATCAGCCATCTTTTCGCTCAACCGCGGCATATCCGACACCCTGCGACACCCACTGCTTTGATTTGACCACAGAACCAGCAGAATCAAACCAGTACTGGTTACGAATCGTGCCGATATCGGACGTGCAAGCCTCGGCAACGGCATTATTTGCAGCGGAATCTCGCTCAACCGTGCAGGTAAAGACGTGCCGAATCGTCGTGTCAGTGCCGTCCATATCATAATAGCTGCGCTGATGCGCTGCGCCGGCGCGCAGGCCAGCCGGGGTGGGCGCATCCGCTGACATCAAATCACGGCCCAGACCGCGCGTGCCGATCAACATGCCATTGCGCAAGAACACCTGCACTCCGTCTTTGGCCGCGTAGATGGTGACCCCATCGCGCTGGCTGATCTGTGTCATCGGAAACTTGACCCCGCGCGAGAACAACGTGAGCCAGATTTGCGGCGCGCCCGCTGCGGGTTTGACCACAGGCGCACCGGCAGGGCCAATCACACGGCTGGCCAGTGCCTTCATCGTCGCCGCGTTGCAACCGGCAAGCGCCAGAACTGCGGCCAAAGTAACAAGACTGCGCGGCACATTCATCTCCAGAACCGCCCCCATGCGGCGTCGAGGTCGGTTTGCTGATACGGCCGCACGGTGTCGTAAAGCCGGCCTTCGACGTCCAGCCGCGCGCCACCGTCGCGCAACAGCGGCCGCAGGGTGATTTTCGAGGTTTTCTGCACCTGCCCCCCGGTGAAAAACGCCATCGGCAGCGAGATGCGGATGCCCTTGTCGAAAGAGCCTTCACCAAAGGTATCAAACGGCACATCCGTCAGCGTGGCGAACGCGCCCACCTTGATACCATTGGCAAATTCGCGGTCCAATGCCAGCGTGGCACCATAGTCGCCCGCCAGATAGCGGCCAACATCCAGTTGTGCGTGATACCCGCCGCCAAAGCTGTAATAGCCCGAGATATGGCCCGTCACGACGCTGTAATCTTGAAAGCCAAGCAACTGATCAAAGTCGCGTTGTTTGACATAGTTGATCTCGGCCCCGATGGCGTAAGGCTTGTCGGGTTGCTGCCACAGCACCTCTCCCGAGACGCCGCCGAACATCCGCTCCAGGTACCCCACGGTGATCCGGGTGTAGAGTTCGGGCGAGGGTTTGGCATACCACGCAAGCGTCAGCCGTTCGAGCGCAGGGTCGCCTTCCAGCGTATATAGGTTCGAATCGCTGCGCACATGCGGCAGTTTGCTGTTCGACGCGAAGGTCGAACGCTCGATCCCCTGATAGATCGGCTTGGCAACCGAGGTTGAAAGCACCCAACCGGGGGCGATGTCATAGCGCGCGGTCAGCCGCACACCGACATTGGCCTGCAACGGTTTGCCCGGATCAAACAGGCTGGTGGCCACATAGGGCCCAAGGTTCCACTTGAAGCGCGGATATAGCCCCGCGCTGCGCATGGCCCCTTCGGGCAGCGCGAAGCCAGCGGGCAACACCTGCGCGCGCTGCTGCATCGCAATGTCGCCACCCGGCGCAAACTCCAGCGCCTCAAGATCGGCGCGGCGGATCACCACGTTTGACAACGGCACGCCCTGCGCCATCGCCACGATTTCAAATGTCGCCACCGATGACGGCATCACGGCTGCCAACGCACGCGCCGTGCGGCCGATGGCCTGCGGCGCGTTGTCCAGCCGGGTGTTGCGGATGCGCAGATGCACGCGGCTTGCGTTGATCGCCATGCTTTCGATGGTGATGCCGTCGCGCGCAAGAATGGCCTGGGTCTGATCACGCATGGCGGCTTGGCTGCCACGGTCGTTGACCCAATCCGGCCCCCAGCTTTTGGCGGCGGCGCGCGCGGTCACCGGCAGCGGGCCAGGCCCCAGAGTGCCGCCACGCGGCCGTTGTTTTGGATCAACCGCGATCTGCACCGAAAAGCCGACCTTGGAGCCGTAGAGCGAATAGAGGCCCACACGAAAGTTGTCTTTCGGCGCATATTCGACGCCAAAGTTGAACGGACTGTTGCGCTCAAAGGTGGCGCGGTTTTCCGCCTCCTCGACATAGGCGTCCGAGGAATACTCGGCTTTCACCGACCATTTCTGGTTCACTTGCCATTCAACACCCGCGAAGGGGGCCACATCGCCGCGAAACCACTGGCCGGTGCGCAGATTGCCGCCCTTGCCGAAATCCACCGCCGGGCGGTCGCCAAACGGCGCACCAATGCTGCCATAACTGCCATAGCGGCCCCAGCCAAGGCCAGCGGTAAGTTTTACCTTGTCGCCAAAGGTCTTGGTGGCGGCCAGATATTCACCAGACAGAATCCCGGTGCCGATGATATCCTGCAAGCCCACGGTGATTGCGGGCACGTAGCGGCCTTCGGTGGTCAGTTGATAGCGCAGATCGAAACTGCGGTCGGCATAGGTGGTGATGCCGTCTTCCGGCGGATCAAACCAGTCTTTCACCGACGTATAGCGAAAGCTGCCCGACAGACGCGGCGTGATCTGGAACGACAGCGTGGTGCGGCCAATCGGGCCAAACTGCGATTTCACCACCGACAGGGTGCCGTCGCTTTGGGCCTCACCCGAGGGCATGTCGATCAGGCCGGTCACCCCGGAAAAGGCAAAGCTGGGCCGCATCTCGGCTTGCGCAGGCAGGGCGACAGCGCCCCAAAGCGCGCAAAATGCCAGAGATTTCGAATGCTTCATGCTGACAGACCCTACCATTTGCGCCCGATACCAAGGCGCCTTCTGGCTATTGATAAGCGAAAATCTGACGCCGCGCCACCAACCTTGCGCTAAAAACCCGCCGCTGTGGTAGCAACGCCCAAGCCGTTGCAGCGGATTTTTGCCAAGCGGGTTCAGCCATGCACCAGCATCAGGCGGCGCTGGTCGGGGGCTGATTTTTCGGCAGGCAGATCCAGCCCGTCATCTTCTGTCCAGAACTGATCAAAGATTTCGCTGGTCGGCTGGTAGGCGGTTTGCTGTTCGATCATGATCCGGCGGATGCGTTCGACATCGTTGCGATCGCAGGCCTGCGCCAGTTGCGCCAGCGCCGCCGTCAATTCCTCGAGCGGTTGGCGACGTTCGGTTGCCGACATGATGCGCGGATGGCTGGTGGCTTTGGGGTCGTTGCCGATCAGCAATTCTTCATGCAGCTTTTCGCCGGGGCGCAGCTTGGTGAAGGTGATGCCGATCTCGCCCTTGCCGGGTTTTTCGGCCACCGGGTCAGTGAAAATCACCGGCTTAAGCCCATGCAAACGCGCCATTTTCGCGGCCAACTCGGTGATCAACACCGGATCGCCCATGTCGAGCACAAACACTTCACCGCCCTGCGCCATCGCACCGGCCTGAATAACCAACTGCGCGGCCTCGGGGATGGTCATGAAAAACCGGGTGATCTCGGGATGCGTGACGGTGATCGGGCCCCCCGCCTCTATCTGGCGGCGAAACAACGGGATCACCGAACCGGACGAGCCAAGCACATTGCCAAATCGCACCATGGAAATCGTCGTGCCCGTGTTGCGCGGCGCATCGGCCAGCGATTGGCAGACCAGTTCCGCCAAGCGTTTCGAGGCCCCCATCATGTTGGTCGGGCGCACCGATTTATCTGATGAGATCAGGATGAACGACTTCACCCCAGCCGCAATCGACGCTTCCGCCAAGGTTGCGGTGCCAAACACGATGTTGCGCACGCCCTCGACGATGTTGTGCTCGACCAGCGGCACATGCTTGTAGGCGGCGGCGTGATAAACCGTCTCGACCCCGAAATGCCGCAAGGTGCGGTCAACCAGCCGCGCCGATTTGATACAGCCCAACACCGGCGACAGCGCCACTTGCGCGCGCATCGCCCCCTGCATGATCGTCAGTTCCTGCTCGATCGTGTAAAGCGCCAGTTCCGAGATTTCATACAGCACCAGCCGCGCAGGCTTCAGCCGCAGGATCTGGCGGCACAATTCCGAGCCGATAGACCCCCCCGCGCCCGTCACCATCACCACTTTGCCGGTGATATTGGCCCCCAGCAATTCGCGCTGCGGCGGCACCGGGTCGCGTCCCAGCAGGTCTTCGATGCTGATATCGTTGATCTGATCAATGCTGGCCTTGCCGGTCATGATATCGTCCAGACCCGGCACGGTTTGGATCAGAAGCGGCTGCACTTCCAATGACTTCAGGATTTCATTGCGCCGCGCCTTGCTGGCCGACGGAATGGCCAGCAACACGACATTGACGCCGTTGTTGCGGATCAACCGGTCGATCTGCGCGGGGGCATAGACCATAAGACCGCCCACATGCGTGCCCTGCGCCTGCGGCGAGTCGTCGATGAAGGCGACAGGCACGTAATCGCTGCGCTGGTGCAACACTTGCAGCAATTGCCGCCCCGCAGCCCCCGCACCATAAATCGCCACGCGCTCCTTGCGGCGGTTCTGCGCATAATTCACCAACTCGCGGAAACCAAAGCGCACGCCCCCGACGCACAGGAAGGTCAGCAGCATGTAGATCAGCGGCACAGCGCGCGGCACCGGCAGATTGGCCATCTGCACCACAAGTGTCATGGTGACGGCCGAAATCATCGCGCCCAGCAAAATGGTGATCAACGCGCGCCCGGCAATATAGCGCAGCACGGCCCGGTAAAACCCAAGCCGCACAAACGAAAAGATCGTGACCGGCAACACCGGGATCAGCACCAGCCAAACGTGCGGGTTGTCAAGAAAAGCGAAACTGTCCAGCTTAAGCCACATCGCCAGCACGAACATCGACGGCAGCAGCAGCAGATCGACCGCAACCTGAAGAACCCGCTTTTTGCTACGGTTCATCGACAACAGTCGATAGACATAGGGGTTCATCTGGGGTTCCTTAGAAATACAAAGGCGCTGGTCTGTGGCCGACCATGAGTGAAACTTACCTACGATAAATGCTGCGTTAGCACAATTATTCTACCAAAGACAGCATAACGCAGATCAAGATTCGTCGGAAGTCTGATTTTTGGGCAAACGCCCGCCGACGCCTGCGCAATTATGCGCCATTTCTGCGGCAAGCGCCGCAACAGCAGCGCGCGCTGCACTTGCCCGGCATTAACCCGGTTTCTGTAGCACTGCGACCCTACGCCCTGCGCGCGCCGCAGTGGCTGGTCAATGCGGGCAAATCGAGGCGAGGTGACGCGATGAACAAGGCAATTACCCAAGGGCTGGTGCTGATGCCGCCGCCATTCTCGGCAGGTTTGGCGCTGTGGTCGCGCGAGGATGGCCTGAGTGGTCAGGGATCATATCTGGGGCAGCCCAATGCGGCCTATGTGCCCGCCGATCAGGATTTCGCGGGCTGTATGGAGTTGCAGAAAACCAGTGCGGTGCAAAAGTTGCGCTGCTTTCAGTCGATCCCCTGCCAGCCGGGGCTGTATCTGCGGGTCACGGCGCGCGTCAAGGCGGTCAGCGGGGCCTTGCCAGTGGTGCGGATTGCGGGCTGGGCGGGGTCAGGCTCGGGCAGCAATGTCACAACCGCCGATCAGCAAGGGCCGGATGTGGCGCTGACAAGCTATGGCACGGTTGTGACGGTCAGCGCGATCATCGGCTCGGGCAATCGGCCGGGCGTCGATATGGTGTGGGGCACGGCACCCGCCTTTGGCCACTTCGGGCTGGATCTGACCGGGCCCACCGGCGGGGTCGTGCGGATTGACGACATCACCATCGAGGACGTGACGGATGTGTTTCACTCCGAGATGTTCGATTGGGTCGATGTGCGCGATTACGGTGCCGTGGGCGACGGTGTGACCGATGACCGCGCAGCGTTTGATGCCGCAGACACGGCGGCGGCGGGCAAGACGGTGGTGGTCTCGCCGGGGGTTTACTTCATCGGCAGCCATCTGACCTTTGAAAACCCGGTGCAGTTTGAGGGCACGATCGTGATGCCCGACAGCCAGCGGCTGGCCTGCACGCGCAACTACAACCTTGATACCTATGCGGCGGCGTTTGGCAGCGAATTGGCAGGCTTCAAGAAGGCATTGCAGGCGCTGTTTTACTTCACCGACCACGTCACGCTTGATCTGAACGGGCGGCGGGTCGAGTTGACCGCACCGATCAACGTCGCGGCGCTGTGCGGTTTGACCAGCTTTACCACCCGTCGCGCGCTGGTGAATGGCAATCTGGTGGCGGTGGCCGGCACCGCGTGGAACACCCAGACCATGACAGCCGTGGCGACCTATACGGTGAGCAATCCGCTGGTGCTGACCGGCGTCGCCAACATCGCGGCGGTTCCGGTGGGTGCGCGGATCAGCGGCACCGGTGTGGGGCGCGAAGTTTATGTGACCTCAAAGAACGTCGCCACCAGCACGATCAACCTGAGCCGTCCGCTGTGGGCGGCAGCGGGCACGCGCACCTTTACCTTTGATCGCTACGCCTACATGCTGGATTTCTCGGGCTTTACCGAGCTGACGCGGTTTCAGATCAAAGAGGTGGAGTTCAGCTGCGGCGGCATCGCCAGTGGCATCTCTCTGGCCACGACCGGCGCGATCTTTGAGGTCTCGGAATGCATGTTCGGGCTGGTGAAGGATCGCGCGATCACCTCAACCGGCGAGGGCTGTCAGGATCTGCACATCGACCGCTGCCAGTTCTTTGCCGCCGATCAGGGGCAGCCTGCGCAGAACCGGGTGTCGATGGTGTTCAACGCCAACGCCAATGACATCAAGATCCGCAACAACCGGGCCTCGCGCTTTGGCAACTTTGGCGTCGTGGCAGGCTCGGGCGCGATCTTTCTGGGCAACCACTTTTTCGGCGGCGACGATGTGCTGCTGAACGGCATCCGCCGCGCGGGTGTGGTGCTGACCTTGCCGAACTCGAAGACGTTCTTCACCGGCAACTACGTCGATAACTACTTCATCGAGTTGTCGAACGAACACGATTCTACCCCGACCTTTGGCAGCGAATATTCGTTTGGCGGGCTGACCATCACCGGCAACATCTTCATCTGCCAGCACACAGCGCCGTGGTTTTCGTGGATCGTGGTGACACCGCGCGGGCCGGGGCATTTCATCTCGGGGCTGACGGTGACCAGCAACGTGTTCTCGGCGCGCGGCGAGGATATTGACCGGGTGGAATCGATTGACACCAGCTATGCGACGCTGTCGTTCAACTCGTTCCGCAACGTGAATTTCGAGCAGAACACCTTCAACGGCGTGGTGCAGCGCGCGGTCAGCCCGATGTTGATCGAGCATATCCAGAACACGGTCTCGGACACCTGGGCGGTGAACAGCAACAACCTGCTGCCGTTCGGGGGCCGCGCGCGCAATGTGACGGCAGTGGTGGCAGAAGGTGCGATCACGAACGGCGCCGGGGCCGCGCAGTTCGTAGCGCCCTACACGCAGGTGGAACAGGGCGCTGGCGGGCAGTTTGCCAACCTGAAATGGCCCACCCCGGTGAAGGGCCGCGTGCAGGTGACGCTGCGGGTCGATAACCCGGTGTAAGCCGAGACTTCGCAGCGAAAGCAAACTCTGCGGGGCAGAGTTTGCCGCTGCGTTGCTCATAAGGCTGAAAGCCGTTGAGCAAGGGGCGTTGTGCAGCAATCCAGCGATGGGGAAATCGGGGCGCGCCTGACTGGGCTGGCGCGTGCAAACGCGCCTGCCGGGGGCAGGCAGGCGCGGCCCGATTTGGCGCGGGCCAAATCGGGCAAGATGACCTGCGTTGCGAAAGCGCCAGGAAGTCTAACGCAAATCTTCCGCAGTAAACCGAAACGCCTTGCCAAAGCCGCCGTTCAGCAACGCCGATTGCGGCAGCAGGCGCACGAAGGCAAAATCAGGCAGGTCGATGTAAAGGGTCGCCTTCGGGTGGCCCTTTAGCCAATGCGCCCGCAAGCCCGGGCGCTGCGGATCATCGCCCGCCACAAACGCAGCCATTGCCCGGATCATCAGGCGCGGATGCGTCAACGGATCGCCCTTTTCGCCCGGCTCTCCCAGCATCACCGCGCAGGCCGGATTTGCCCGCAACGCCGCCGTGTGCGGCGCCAAACCTGAGACAAGCGCCATCGGCACGCCGTCCGCATCCAGCCCAAAGGCGATGCGGCTGATCCCCGGTGTTTGGCTTTCGGCATCAACATAGGCCAGCGCGGCATGATGCGCCTGCATCAAACCGCGCGCCAAGGCGCGCGCCTCGGCATCGGCTGTGGCAACAGGATCGCGGGAAACAGTGGCGGGGGCAACAGGATCGCGGGAAACAGGATCGGGGCGTTTTGTGGTCATATCGGGCCTTTGAAACCAAAGCGCGGGGCTGCGGTGGCGTGATCTGCATCGCAGATCGGCTGCCGGGAGACCCGCTTGCGCTATCATGCGAATCACCCTTTTGTGAACCGGGCATTGCGCCACAGCCGCGCGCAGCACCAACACCGGCCACAACCGCCGCGCGTTCCACCCCCGCCACCCCCACCCGGCTGTGCCCGCAACCCGCCCCCGCGTGACGCTCCGTCATTTCATTGCCAATTTTCCAATAATTGACAAAATTCACCACCTTGCTTGTCAATTTATTTACAGAAAAACTGCATGAATAAAAAGAGTTACCAATTATTTTACAACTGCGCTATGATCACGCTACAAACGGGGGAGCCCTGCCCTATCCGGCAGGCCGTTGGGGCGGGTCGCAAGACCTGACTGGGAACTGGGGAGAGAGTTATGTCTGACCACGCTGCTGCGCAGAAATATGCGGCTTCGGATGAATTTGTAGCCCATGCGCATGTGAACGCCGCGCAGTATCAGACGATGTATGCGGCCTCGGTCGCAGATCCGGTGGCGTTCTGGGCCAAGGAAGGTCAGCGCATCGACTGGATCAAGGATTTCACCCGCGTGAAAGACACCAGCTTCAAGCGCGGCGAAGTCTCGATCAAATGGTTTGAAGACGGCACGCTGAACGTCTCGGCCAACTGCATCGACCGCCACATGGTCACCCGCGCCAACCAGACCGCGATCATCTGGGAACCCGATGATCCGAAAACCCCCGCCCAGCACATCACCTATGCCCAACTGCTGGAAAACACCTCGCGCATGGCGAATGTGCTGAAATCGCATGGTGTTTCGCGTGGTGACCGCGTGGTGATCTATCTGCCGATGATCCCCGAAGCCGCCTATGCCATGCTGGCCTGCGCGCGGATCGGGGCAATCCATTCCATCGTGTTCGCGGGCTTCTCGCCCGATGCCTTGGCCAACCGCATCAATGACTCGGACGCCAAGGTGGTGATCACCGCCGATTTCGCGCCGCGTGGCGGCAAGAAGACCGGGCTGAAGAACAACACCGACGCCGCCCTGTTGCATTGCAACGACCATGTGAAATGTCTGGTGGTCAAGCACACCGGCGATCAGACCTCGTGGGTCGATGGCCGCGATATCGACGTGAAGGCCGAGATGGCCACCGCCAAACCCTATTGCCCCTATGTCGAAATGGGCGCGGAAGACCCGCTGTTCATCCTTTACACCTCCGGCTCGACCGGCAAGCCGAAGGGGGTTGTGCATACCTCGGGCGGCTATCTGGTCTATGCCGCGATGACGCAGCAGATCACCTTCGATTACCACGACGGCGATGTGTTCTGGTGCACCGCCGATGTCGGCTGGGTGACGGGCCACAGCTATATCATCTACGGCCCGCTGGCGAATGGCGCGACCACGGTGATGTTCGAAGGTGTGCCAACCTTCCCCGATGCAGGCCGCTTCTGGGAGGTGTGCGCCAAGCACAAGGTGTCGCAATTCTACACCGCCCCCACCGCGATCCGCTCGCTGATGGGCATGGGGCCGGAATGGCCCGCCAAGCATGACCTTTCCAGCCTGAAGCTGCTGGGTTCGGTGGGCGAGCCGATCAACCCCGAGGCTTGGAATTGGTATAACCAGCATGTCGGCAAGGGCCGCTGCCCCATCGTCGATACGTTCTGGCAGACCGAAACCGGCGGCCATCTGATCACGCCGCTGCCGGGGGCGATTGCGCAGAAACCCGGCTCGGCCACCCTGCCGTTCTTCGGCATCACCCCCATCGTGCTCGACCCCGCCACCGCCAAGGTGCAGGACGCGGTGGAAACCGATGGTGTGCTGTGCATCGCCGACAGTTGGCCGGGCCAGATGCGCACGCTGTGGGGCGATCATGCCCGGTTCGAGGAAGCCTATTTCAGCCAATACCCCGGCTATTACTTCACCGGCGACGGCTGCAAGCGCGATGCCGATGGCTATTACTGGATCACCGGCCGCGTGGATGATGTGATCAACGTCTCGGGTCACCGCATGGGCACCGCAGAGGTCGAAAGCGCGCTCGTCGCCCACCCGAAAGTGGCGGAAAGCGCCGTGGTCGGCTACCCGCATGACATAAAGGGTCAAGGCATCTACGCCTATGTGACGCTGATGAAGGGCGAAGAACCCAGCGACGCCCTGCGCAAGGAACTTGAGGCTTGGGTGCGCACCGAAATCGGCCCGATCGCCAAGCCCGATCTGATCCAATGGGCCCCCGGCCTGCCAAAAACCCGCTCGGGCAAGATCATGCGCCGCATCCTGCGCAAGATCGCCGAGAATGATTTCGGCGCTTTGGGCGATACCAGCACCCTCGCCGATCCGTCGGTGGTGGATGATCTGATCGCCAACCGCATGAACAAGGGCTGAGGCATGGCACCTGTCCTGATCCTGCTTGGTCCCCCCGGCGCGGGCAAAGGCACCCAAGCCCGGATGCTCGAGGAAGACTTCGGTCTGATCCAGCTTTCCACCGGCGACCTTTTGCGCGCAGCGGTGGCGGCGGGCACGCCTGCGGGGTTGGCCGCCAAGGCGGTGATGGCAGCGGGTGGCCTTGTCTCGGACGATATCGTGCTCGCGATCCTGAAGGATCGGATGGCGCAGGCAGACGTGGCAAAGGGCATCATTCTGGATGGCTTTCCGCGCACCGCAGGCCAAGCCGCCGCACTCGATACCCTGCTGGCGCAATCGGGCCAAAAGATCACCGCCGCGATCAGCCTTGAGGTTGACGATGACGCGATGATCGAACGCGTGGCAGGCCGCTACACCTGCACCTGCGGCGAAGGCTATCACGACACGTTCAAGCGCCCCACCCATGCGGGCACTTGCGACAAATGCGGCGGCACCACCTTCAAACGCCGCCCCGATGACAACGCCGAAACGGTGCGCGACAGGCTGGCCGCCTATCACGCCCAAACGGCGCCGCTGATTGCCTATTACGACGACAAGGGCGTGCTGGAACGCATCAACGCGATGGGCCCCATCGCCGAGATCCGCGAAAGCCTTGCCCAGATCGTCGCAGGCATCACGGCCTGACAGCATACCCCGCCGCCGGAGGAGCGACGGCGGGGGTTACACGACCAGACCAGACAGCCGTTGGCTGAACCCCGCTTGCCGGGGATCGCAATAGGCTTGCCCGGCGCTGGACAAGGATAGGGAACCGGCGAGACCATCGCCGCATAACAGGGAGGCCTAACATGGCACTAGCACCCGACGCGAGCGTGCGCTCACGTCCAATGACGGCGGAGGAACGCAAGGTCATCTTGGCCTCGTCCGCCGGCACCATCTTTGAATGGTATGACTTCTACCTCTACGGTTCGCTCGCCGCGATCATCGGCGCGCAGTTCTTCACGCCGTTCCCCGAAGCCACCCGCAACATCTTCGCGCTGCTGGCCTTTGCCGCAGGCTTCATCGTGCGCCCGTTCGGCGCGCTGGTGTTCGGCAGCCTCGGAGACTTGATCGGGCGGAAATACACCTTCCTGATGACGATCCTGATCATGGGTCTGTCAACCTTCCTCGTCGGCATCCTGCCCGGCTATCAAAGCTGGGGCATCGCCGCCCCGATCATCCTGATCGGCCTGCGCATGCTGCAAGGCTTGGCCTTGGGGGGTGAATACGGTGGCGCTGCGGTCTATGTGGCTGAACACGCGCCACAAAACCGTCGCGGCTATTACACCTCGTTCATCCAGACCACGGCGACCCTTGGTCTGCTGTTGTCCTTGGTGGTGATCCTGCTGCTGACCGGCTACGTCAACGGCAACTACCCGACCGTGCCGCAAGTTGGCCTTGATGGCGCACCGCTGCTCGATGCCAAAGGCGTGCAAGTCATGCTCGAGCCGTGGAAAGCCTGGGGCTGGCGCCTGCCGTTCATCGGCTCGCTGGCACTTCTGGCGGTGTCGCTGTATATCCGCCTGACCATGCACGAAAGCCCGGCCTTCAAGAAGATGAAGGAAGAGGGTGCGGCCTCGAAAGCCCCGCTGCGCGAAGCCTTCGGCCAGTGGAAAAACGCCAAGATCGCCCTGATCGCGCTGTTCGGTCTGACTGCCGGGCAAGCCGTGGTCTGGTATTCCGGCCAGTTCTACGCGCTGTTCTTCCTGCAAAACGTCGTCAAGGTGGACAGCTATTCGGCCAACGTCTTTGTGGCTTGGTCGCTGATCCTGGGCACCGGGGGCTTTTTGTTCTTCGGCGCGCTGTCTGACAAAATCGGCCGCAAGCCGATCATTCTGGCAGGCTGCCTGATTGCCGCGATCACCTACTTCCCGGTGTTCAACGCGCTGACCAAAGTCGCCAACCCGGCGCTGCACGCCGCACAAGACACCCCGGTTGTGGTCACGGCAAACCCGGCGGATTGCTCGTTCCAGTTCAACCCAGTCGGCACCGCCAAGTTCACCAAATCCTGTGACATCGCCAAGGCGTTGCTGCTGAAAGGCTCGGTCAACTCGACCACCGTCGAGGCCCCGGCTGGCACGATTGCCTCGGTGAAAATCGGCGAAACCGTGATCCCTGCCTATGATGGCAGCGTCAACGGCAAGGCGATTGCGGATGCCAAAGCGGCGCTTGAAACCGCCAAAGCCGGCACCGATCAGGCCGCAACCGATGCAGCGCAAGCGGCACTGGACGCAGCCAATGGCGTGAAAGCCGGGTTCGAAAAGTCGATCAACGATGCGCTGACGGCGGCAGGCTATCCGCTGGTCGCAGCCGACAATACCACGGTGGCAAAGGTCGGTGGCTTCTTTGACATCTTCTCGGCGCAGAACCTGAGCGTCGTGGCGATCCTGACCTATCTGATCATTCTGGTGACGATGGTTTACGGCCCGATTGCGGCCATGCTGGTCGAGTTGTTCCCGACCCGTATCCGCTACTCGGGGATGTCGCTGCCCTACCACATCGGCAACGGCTGGTTCGGTGGCTTGCTGCCCGCAACCGCACTGGCGATCTCGGCCCAGACCGGCAATATCTATTCGGGTCTGTGGTATGCGATCGTTGTCGCCCTTGCGACAGTGGTGATCGGCACGCTGCTGGTGCCGAACGGCACGCACAAGAAAGACATCTTCTCGGATGCCAACAACCGCTGAGCGGTGACGGTGTGAACATGCAAAGGGCCGCAGGGAAACCTGCGGCCCTTTTGCGTTGATGGGTGGTCAGGCCCGAAGGCGCAGATACAGCGTCCAAGCGCCCAGAATGATCGCAAGCCAGATCACATTGGCCACGATCCCTGCGCCAATCGCCGCAGCCAAAGGCACAGCCAGCCCGGCCTGCGCGGTCAGCGGCAGCAGCACCGCCACAAACACCGCTCCGATGGCCAAGGGGATCACCGTCCCCGACGCCGCGCGCGTGCGCAGCATGGTGATGAACAACGCGATCAACAGCCCGATGCGGAACGGATCAGACAGTTGCAGCAAAAGCAGATCAGAAAGGGACATGCGCGCTCCTATGGTTTACGCAATGTTAGGCGACAGAAGCGAGATGATCCAGCAGCCGCTGCGCGCTGCATCGGCCAAGCCGGGGGCCAGCCCCCGGACCCCCGGGATATTTAAGCAGAGAGGATGACCAGAAGCGTTAACTTGGTTTTAACCCGAATCTTTCAGTGTCAAACAGCGGGACAGGCGGGGACGCCGATGACCGCCAGAGGGGATGGCACCCCGTGGCAAGATACGTTCTGCTGTCGGGGTGCTTGACCTTCGCGCTCATCCTCTCTGCGCAAATATCCTCGGGGGTAGCCCGAAGGGCGCAGGGGGCAGACAGCCCCCTGATTTTTCGCAGAAAAATGGCTTACAGGCCCGCGAAAGGATCAACCGGATAGCCAACTCCGGTCATATACAGCCCGTCGGGCGGCGAGACCGGCCCGCAGGCGGCGCGGTCGGCGGCTTGCAGCGCCGCTTTCACCTGATCCGGCGCCCAGGCCCCAGCCCCCACCCGCTCCAGCGTGCCGACGATCGAGCGGACCTGGTTGTGCAGGAAACTTCGCGCGCGCAGGGTGAAGCGGTATTCCACACCGGCCGGATAAGGCAGCGCCACGATGGACACCTCATCCAGCGATTTCACCGGGCTGGCGGCTTGGCAGTAGGTCGAGCGGAAGGTGGTGAAATCATGCTTGCCGATCAGATGCGCCGCCCCCGCCCGCATCGCGTCCAGATCCAGCGGGGAATGCACGCGCCAGACCTTGCCGCGATCATGCGTCGCGGGCGCGCGGCGGGCAATCAGCCGGAACAGATAGCGCCGCTCGCGCGCCGAAAACCGCGCGTGAAAATCGTCGTCCACCCGCACCACTGCCAGCACCGACACCGGATGGGGCCGCAGATGCGCGTTCAGCGCGGATGCCAACCGAAAGCAGTCCCATTCCTTGGCCAGATCGCAATGCGCCACCTGCCCCGTCGCATGCACCCCGGAATCCGTCCGCCCCGCGGCGGCAATCGTATGCGGCCCCGGCTCTAGCCGCGCCAGCGCCGCTTCAATCGCGCCCTGCACCGTCAACTGCCCGCCCGCCTGGCGCTGCCAGCCGTTGAACGGGCCTCCGTCGTAGTCGATGAGCATGGCATATCTGGGCATGGCCGTTCAGTTACCGCGCGGGCGCTTGCGTGTCCATGCCTTCCAAAACCAGCCCCCACCCCCTATGTTCACACTGAACAGAAGGATGATGCCGCGTGTTTTCCAGCCTGACCAATGGCATCGCCCGCCAGATCGAGGCCGCAGCCTCGGCGCTGACCGGATACGAACCCGTGTTGCGCATCGGCGTCACCGGCCTGAGCCGCGCGGGCAAGACCGTGTTCATCACCAGCCTTGTCGCCAACCTGCTTGACCGCGCGCGGATGCCGCAACTGTCCGCCCAATCGCAGGGCCGCATCGAGGCGGTCTATCTGCAACCGCAGCCCGACGACACCCTGCCCCGCTTTGCCTTCGAGGATCACCTGGCCGCGATGACCGGCGATGATCCGCGCTGGCCGCAATCCACCCGTGCGGTGTCCGAACTCCGCCTGTCGTTCCGCACCCGTCCCGGCGGTTTCATCAACAGCCTGTCGGGCCCGCGCACCCTGCATGTCGATATCGTCGATTACCCCGGTGAGTGGCTTTTGGACCTTGCCCTGCTGGATAAATCCTACGCCGAATGGTCGGAGGAAACCCTGCATCGCATCGCCAAACGCAGCCAAGCTGCGGGTTTCATGGCCCATGCCCGCGCCGAGGATGGCAGCCTGCGCCTTGACGAAACCCGCGCGCAGGCGCTTTCCGCCGCCTTCACCGATTACCTGAAAGCCGCCCGCGCCGCGGGTTGGTCCGATTGCACGCCGGGCCGCTTTCTGTTGCCGGGAGACCTTGCAGGCTCCCCGGTCCTTACCTTCGCCCCCCTGCCCGCACCCGCACAAACCCCGCGCGGCAGCCTGTGGCGCGAGATGCAGCGCCGCTACGACGCTTACAAATCCCGCGTCATCCAGCCGTTCTTCCGCGAGCATTTCGCCAAGATTGATCGCCAGATCGTCCTCGTCGATGTGCTTTCTGCCCTGCATCAAGGCCCGCAAGCCGTGGAAGACCTGCGCCGCACCATGGCCGACGTGCTGGATGCCTTCCGCCCCGGTCGCAACGGCTGGCTGACCGGCATCCTGGGCGGCAAACGGGTGGAGAAAATCCTGTTCGCCGCCACCAAGGCCGATCATCTGCACCACACCCAGCACCCGGCCCTTACCGGCATCATGCGCGCCATGCTGCGCGAGGCCGTCAGCCGCGCCGATTTCGCAGGCGCGCAGACGGCGGCGATCTCGATGGCAAGCCTGCGCTCGACCGTGGAAGAAACCGTTCTGCGCGAAGGGGTTAGCCTTTATGCCGTGCGCGGGCGCTTGCTGTCGAACGGCAAGCAGGCGGTGATGTATCCGGGTCAGTTGCCCACCGATCCCACCCGCTTGCTGTCGCCCGCCCGCGAAGGCGCGGAAAAGTGGCTCGATGCCGACTACGCCCTGATGGAGTTTGCCCCTGCCCGCACCACCCTGCGCCCCGGCGAAGGCCCGCCACATATCCGGCTGGACCGCGCCGCCGAATTCCTGATCGGAGACCGCTTGTGAGCCTTGAAGACCCGCCCCGCCTGCATGGCCCCTTGATGCAGGAATATGACGGTGACGCAGCCGACCCCGGTCTGGCAGATGCGCTGCCAGAGCACGGGGCAGATGCTGGTGCCGCCCGCGCGCTGAACACCGCCGCCGTGCTGGCCAACCGCCGCGGCTCGGGCTTCACCCGCTTTGCGCTTTGGGTGTTTGGCAGTCTGTTCACGCTGATCCTGTCGGTGTCGGCATGGAACTTCGTGATCGGCTTGTTCAGTGAAAACTCTGTCTTGGGCTGGGTGGCCTTCGTTCTGCTGATGCTGGCGCTGTTGGTGGTGCTGGTGGTCTCGGCGCGCGAGGTGTTGGCGTTTTCGCGCATGGCGCGGCTGGATCGGTTGCGCGTGAACGCGGCCGAGGCGCGGATGGCGGGCGATCTGAAAGCCGCCCGCGCCGTGGTGGCAAGCCTGACCAGCCTTTACGCCGACCGCGCCGATACCGCATGGGGCCGCGCCCGTCTGGCCGAGCGTGGACCCGAGGTGTTTGACGCCGACGCCATGCTGTCACTGGCCGAGGTTGAACTTTTGGCCCCGCTGGACCGCGCCGCACTGGCCGAGGTTGAGGCCGCCGCGCGTCAAGTCGCCACCGTCACCGCCTTTGTGCCCTTGGCCTTGGCCGATGTGGCGACGGCGCTGTATTCCAACCTCAAGCTGATCCGGCGTCTGTCGCAGATTTACGGCGGGCGGTCGGGCAGCCTGGGCAGCTTTCGCCTGATGCGCCGTGTGTTCTCGGCCCTGCTGGGCGCGGGCGCGATTGCCTTGGCCGATGATCTGGTAGGCTCGGTCGCCTCGGGTGGCTTGCTGGCCAAGATTTCCCGCCGCTTTGGCGAAGGCGTGGTGAACGGTGCCCTGACCGCCCGCGTCGGCCTCGCCGCGATGGAGCTTTCGCGCCCGATGCCCTTCGTGGCCCTGCCGCGACCGGGCACCAGCGCCACCACCAGCCGCGCCTTGGCGGGGTTGTTCGGGCGGGCGGAAAAGGCCGACGAGCAACTCCCCTAACCCCGCCGCCCCGGACTTGATCCGGGGCCTGATGGCGAATGACGCGAGGCACCAGCGCACCACCCGCCGCGCCATGGCAGGTCTGTTCGGGCGGGCGGAAAGGCCGACGATCACCCCCCCTAACCCCGCCGCCCCGGACTTGATCCGGGGCCTCGTGGCGTGCAAAGCAAGGCACCAGCGCCACCACCAGCCGCGCCTTGGCGGGGTTGTTCGGGCGGGCCGAAAAGGCCGACGAGCAATTCCCCTAACCGTGCAACACTTACATGCCAGATCGGACGTGGCGCAGCATTTGCCTTGCAAGATTTGGCCGCAGACAAATCTTGCCGCGCCTGCCTGCCCTCGGCAGGCGCGTTTCCGCGCCCGCCCAGCCAGGCGCGGCAAGATTGGAGCGCGCAGGTTTACTGCATCAAACCCCTTGCTCAACGGCCTTCAGCCTTATGAGCAACGCACCGGAAAACTCTGCCCCGCAGAGTTTTCTTTCGGCGCGGGTCCAGTCCTCAATCGGCTCAAAGGTTAAAAATGTCTTAAATCACACACCCTAACCCACTGATTTACAACCACTAAAAAAGGTCCCGAGTTGGGACCGCCGCTAAAACCCCACCTCACAGCGCTCCACCAGCGCCGCCAGCATCGCCCGGCAGCGCTCAATCTGCTCGATGGATACAAACTCATCCGGCTTGTGCCCCTGCGCCATCGACCCCGGCCCGCAGATCACCGTCGGGATGCCAAGGCGGGCATCAAACAGCCCGCCCTCGGTTCCGAAAGCCACCTTGATCGTCCCGTTCGCCCCGGTCAGCGATTTCACGAAATTCACCACCCCCGCGTCCGATGGCGTGCCAAGGCCGGGGTAATCCCACAGCCGCTCAATCCTGATCTCCGCCTCGGGAAACTCTGCCCGCAGCGGCGCCACGATAGCCTCCGCCCCCGCCCGCAGATCGGCAATCAAGGCGTCGGTGTCCTCTCCGGCCAGACTGCGGATTTCAAAGTCGATCACGGCAGAATTGGGCACGATATTCACCTGCACCCCACCATTCAGCTTGCCGACATGCAGCGTCGAATAGGGCACATCATAGTCGCCATCCCGCAACCCCGTCGCCGCCACCCGCGCCTGCAGACCCCGCACCACCCCAACAAAATCCGCCGCCAGATGCAGCGCATTCAACGCGAGCGGCGCCAGCGCCGAATGCCCTTCCCGGCCCACACACGTCGCCCGCAAGGCAATCTTGCCCTTGTGCCCGGTCGCGACCTGCATCGCGGTAGGCTCCCCCACAATACACATCCGCGGGCGGATGGGGGCTGCCTCCAGCATCTCGATCAAACTGCGCACGCCCATGCAGCCGATTTCCTCATCGTAGGACAAAGCCAGATGCAGCGGCACTTTCAGCGGGCGTTTGCTGGCCGCCAGAACCGCCTCGATCGCGCAGGCGGCGAACCCCTTCATGTCGGCCGCACCCCGGCCGTAGTAGCGGGCGTCCCGCTCGGTCAGCCCAAACGGCGGCACGGTCCAGGCCTGCCCTTCTACCGGGACAACATCGGTATGCCCCGACAGCATCACCCCCGCCACCCCCTCCTGCCCGACGGTGGCATAGAGGTTCGCCTTGCCGCCCGACGGATCAGGGATCAGCGTGGCAGCGATACCCGCCTTGGCCAGCATCTCTTGCACATAGGCCATAAGGGCGCTGTTCGGCTTGGAGCTGACGGTATCAAAGCTGAGCAGTCGGTCCAAAATCGCGCGCATCGGGGGCTCCTGTTGTTGCGGGCAAGCTAGCGTGAAGCGGGGGGGCGCGAAAGGTCAGCCGCGACCGATATGACGTGATTTGTCACGCGGAACCCACTTCCCAAACCGGGGGCTTCCTGCCAAATTCACCTGATACCGCCCCTACAGGGCCCCAACGGATTGGACAGCAGATGACATTGAAAGCGATTTTCCCTGCCCTTGCCACCACCGCATTGGTGGCGCTGACCCTGCCCAGCTTTGCACAAACCGCGACCGATGCCCCCGCAGCCGAAGCGCCTGCGGCCACGATGGCGGCGAAGGGGCCGAATGTGAAATCCTCGGCGGTGGGCACCAAGGGTGCGGTGGCGACCTTGGCGATGGCGCAGGATCTTTACACGTTGGGCATGACCAACAAGGACGCGCTGACGGTGCTGACGGCGGCCAAGTTGGCCGGGTCGGTCGAGGTGAAGGATGTCGAGCGCAAGAAAGAAACCAAGGGCACCGAAGTTGCAGGCGATGCCGAAGGCAAGGATCTGCCGGTGGATGCGGCGACGATGATGGCTTCGGCCAAGGAACTGGCGGGCGAGGACGAGGTGCTGGCTGGGCTGGTCGAGGATGCGATGGTCGAGGCGGGCCGGGGCCGGGTGGGCGGCGCGTCGTCCACGCTGTCGCGGCTGCCGGGCGGGCAGACCGACACCTGGGAAGTGCCGTTCTATGGCGACAGCTATGCCGAACTGGCGGTGGTGGGCGACGGCGATTCGAACCTTGACGTGCTGGTGACCGACGAGTCCGGCAACACGATCTGTTATGATGTCAGCTGGTCGGACAAGATTTATTGCGACTTTGTGCCGAGCTGGAACGGCTATTTCTATGTCACGGTGCAGAACAACGGCAGCTCGCGCAACAGCTATTATCTGATGACGAACTGAGCCGGAGGGCATGAAAAAAAGCGGCGCATCCCACGGATGTGCCGCTTTTTCTTGGGCTGGTCCCGCATGGGGACCACGGAAGATTGCGGGTAATTCAAAGCCTTAGCCGCAAGCGTTTACCGGATTTTAAGATTTGGCAAGTTCAGCGCCAGATGGCAAAGGCCTGTGCCCGGGGCGGGTCGCGGAAGCCTCCGGCGGGGATATTTGGGCAGAGAGGATGACAATTTTAGACAAGTTTTACCGGATTTGCCGCGCCTAGATCAGCAAGCCCGCCTGACGGGCCCCTGCAAGCAGATTGTCGGCCAGATGATGCGCCCAGCGGCCCTTGCTGGGCACCACATCGGGCACTTGCACCACAAAACATCCGGCGCGATGCGCGGCTTCGGCCCCGGTTTCGCTGTCTTCGAACACAAGGCAGCGCGCGGGTGCCACGCCAAGCTTTTCGGCGGCCAGCAGATAGGGCGCCGGATCGGGTTTCGGGGCGGTCACATCATCGACGGTGATGATCAGATCGAACATATCGGCGATGCCCGCCACCGCCAGCTTGTGATGCGCCTCGCGGCGGCCCGAGGATGTCACCAGCGCCATCGGCAACAAGCGGGCTTGCAAAATGTCTAAGGCGCCCGATTTCAGGTTCAGCCCGTTCTTCTCCATCGCGGCCACGAACCCCGATTGCCACAACGGTTGCAGGGCATCGTGATCCAGCCCCGGCAGAGCGGCGCGGATGATCTTGCCGCCGGTGGGCATATCGACGCCGACAAGCTGATGCAGAAAATCCTCGGTCACCGGATGGCCAAGGGCGGCAAACGCTGCCAGACCCGAGGCCATGGCAAGGCTTTCGGTATCAATCAGCGTGCCGTCTAGATCGAAGAAAATCGCGTCAAACATCGCAAACCCCGGTTCTGCACCCTTGCGGGCCGCCGCCCTCATAGCGGATCACAGATGCAGGCGAAAGCGACGAAAGCCGGTGGGCTGCATGCCAAGCGGTTCAAGGCGCAGATGCGGCACTTCGGCCAGATGATGGGCGGCATTGTTGCTGAGATCGACGGTCACCGTGCTGCCGGGCATCGGCAGAAAATGCCAATCCATGCTGGTTTGGCTGGGCTGCCCGCCGCGACGCAGATAGGCCGCCAAAATCTCGCGGTTGTTTTCGGTGCCGTCATAGACCACCTGCGCCCCGCCCGTGCCGGGAAACCCCGCCCCGCCTGCCGCGCGGTAGCTGTTGGTGGCCAGCGCAAACATCTGCTCGGGGTGCACCGGCTGGCCCTTGTAGCGCAGATCGCGGATGCGGCGTGCCTCGGGCGCAATCACGCGGCCGAAGGTGTTGAAACGCGGCGGTGTCGAAAGGTCGATCTGGTAGCTGAGGCCGTGGATGGTATCGAAGTTAAAGCTGGGGAAATCTTCGTTGATCAGCGCGACATCGGTGCTGCCGGGGGCGATCTGGCGATAAAGGCTGACCGAGCGTTCCAGCCAATCGGCCAGATCCTGTCCGCTGACGCGCAGGCAGGCCACGCTGTTGGGATGGATGTAAAGATCGCTGACATGGCGGGCCATAAGCGGGCCTGCGGGGATATCGGTGAAGTTTTCAGGCCCGCCGCGCCCTCCGGCCTTGAACGGGGCCACGGCAGACAGCAGCGGCAGATCGGCCAGCCGTTTGTCGGCGGCGTCGGCCAGCACGCGTTGCAGATGGTCAGCCTGTGCCGCCGCGACCAGCGCCAAGGGCGGGCTTTGCGTCAGCAGCGCGAAATGGCTGTGCAGCGCGATCGGGCTGTGGCCGACGATCACATCGGTGCGCGCCAGCAGCGCCTGATGCGCGGGTTGGGCAATTTCAACGATGGCCGGATTGTCGGCCACCAGCGCCATCACGTCGCCGGTTTCGGGGTTGCGCTGCGAGATCGGGCGCACTTCGGCATCAAAGCTGGCAATGCGCCAGCCTTTGCTGCCGGTGCGCAGCGTCAGGTCGATCACCCCCAGATGCGAGCCGAAGAACCCCGGCATCACAGCAGGCTTTCCGGCCAGATTTTGCTGGCTGGCGGTGGGGAAGGTCAGATGGGTGTGGCCGGCGATGATCACATCAATGCCGTCGATTTCGGCCAGTGCAGAGCTTGCGTTCTCGGCCCCCGGCTCGTCCCCCGTGGCGCTGATGCCGGAATGCGAGAGGGCCACGATCAGATCGGCGCCGCGGGCGCGCAATTCGGGCACCAGATGGCGGGCCGAGGCGGTGATGTCATCGACCGAGGCGCGGCTTTTCAGATAGCGCTTTTCCCAGATCGTGGTTTGCGGCGGGATAAAGCCCAAGACGCCAATCTTGATGCGGTGCAGTTTGCCGTGGCGGTCGCGCAGATCGCGGTGAAGCAGCAAATAGGATGCCGCCAATGGCGCGCCTCGCGTCGGCTTGAAATAGAGGTTCGAACAGACGATGGGAAAGCGGGTGGCCGCCAGCGAGCGGCGCAGAAAGCCCAGACCATGGCCGAATTCGTGATTGCCCAGCGCCACGGCGTCATAATCCAGCGCGTTCATCGCGGCGATCATCGGATGGGTGTGCAGCGGGCGGCCCGAGCGCAGGGTGGGGGTGGATTCGGCGATGAAATCACCCAGCACGGTGCCATGCAGGAAGTCGCCATTGTCAAACAGCAGGTTTTGCGGGCTCTCGAAACGCGCTTTGTGGATCAGGGCGGCAACACGGGCCAAGCCACGCTGCGGACAGGGCCGGCTGGTGTGGTAATCCCAGGCCAGCAGGTTGGCGTGCAGATCCGACGTAGCCAGAATCCGCAGATCAATAACTGATCCGCCAAAGGCATTCGCATCTGAACCGCGCGCGCTTACAAATCTGTATGGCACCGTAATTCCCATTTCTCGACGCAGCCGGAGGTCTGATCTGTGTCAAGTTTTTCTCCCACTGGTTTAGCGTCTCATTCTAAATTGCCGAAAGGAAGGCAAAATTTGACGCTGCGTGAAAAGTTTCAGCTTCCAGTTGCAAATTTGATTGCGATTGCAGGATTTTTCGGGCGGGGGCGAAGAATTGCTCTGGGCGGGGTTCCATGCGATGAACGGCGCAAAGCAGGGGTGTGGCAATGCGGCTGGCGGAAACGGTGACATTTGGCGGGTCGGGTCTGGATCGGGCGGCGATGCTGCGCAGCGATGGCGCGCGGATGGCAGAGTTGCTGGCGCAGGGGCAGGTGCTGGCGCTGTGGCGTGGCAAGCCGCTGGTCGCGGGGCAGGATGCTTTGGGTTGGCTTGCGGCAGACCATGTGGTGCTTGCGGGGTCTGCGCCGGTGTTTCTGGGGCTGGATGACGGTGTGCCGCGCTTTGCCGCCGATATCTCGCGCTGGCAGCCCGAGGCGGTTGAGGCGGGCGCGCCTGCGGGGTTTCTCGATACCAACCGCCAGCACCACCCTGCCCTGCCCGAGGATCACGCGTTCGAGGACTTGCGCGGCGTGATGGCGCAACTGACCCCGCGCGCGGCAGAGTTGGCGGCAACTGCCAAGGCGGTGCTGCAATGGCACAGCACGCATGGGTTTTGTGCGACCTGCGGCGCGGCATCGCAGATGATCAACGCGGGCTGGCAGCGCAGTTGTCCGGCCTGTGGCGCGCAGCATTTTCCGCGCACCGATCCGGTGGTGATCATGCTGGTGGTGCGCGGCAACAAGCTGCTTCTGGGCCGCTCCGCCCCGTGGCCCGAGGGGATGTATTCTTTGCTGGCAGGATTTGTGGAGCCCGGCGAGACGCTGGAGGCGGCGGTGCGGCGCGAGGTGTTCGAGGAGACCGGCATCACCACGGGGGCGGTGCGCTATCTGGCGTCGCAGCCTTGGCCGTTTCCGGCCTCGCTGATGTTTGGCTGCATTGCGGAAGCCACCTCGGACGCCATCACGCTGGACCCTGCCGAGTTGGAAGATGCGCTATGGGTCACGCGCGAGGAGTTGGTTGCGGTGATGGCAGGGCAACACCCCAAGATCAAACCGGGGCGAAAAGGCGCTATTGCGCAGTTTCTGATGGCTAATTTCCTTGCAGAACGGCTGGATTGATCGCTATTCCTATCGCGTTAACAATTTCGCCGTGGCTGTTGGCAGACAATAACAAGAACAAGCAAGGCTGGGGGAGTGTCGATGCGGTTTGCGACAAAGCAGGATATCGAAGCGCCGGTTGCCGATGTGTTTCGGATCATGTCGGATTTCGAGACTTGGGAGCGCGCAGCGATGCGGCGCGGGGCAGAGGTTGCGCGGCTGGACAAACTGCGCACAACGGCTGCCGGAATGCGCTGGAGCACACGGTTTTCCTATCGCAGCAAGCCGCGCACCATGGAGTTGGAGTTGACGCAGATCGACAGCCCGCAGCTGTTGCGCTTTGCCGGGATTTCGCAGGCCATTGAAGGCGTCGTGTCGATGGATTTGATGGAATTGGGCGTCAAGCGCACCCGGATGCATGTGGTGCTGGACGTGTCGCCGCGCAGCCTGACGGCGCGGCTGTTCCTGCAATCGTTGCGGCTTGCGCGAGCGCGGATTGACCGCAAATTTGACCAACGTGCAGCACAACTGGCAGGCGAGATCGAGGCGCGCTATCGGGCGGTGAAGAAGTATTAAGCACGGTGCAGGCTGGCGAAGGCGGGGGACCCCGCGCTACCTGCTATTTCAGCAACAGGCATATCGGAGGCATAGGGCAGCGCTTGACCGCCGGGTGGGCGAGCCACAGTGGTTCTAGGCGCTTTATGCCTCAGCAAATCCCCCAGAATTTCTAGGCGAGAGACGGCAATAGCGCCCGCCCGAGGGGGCGGTCAGGCGCTGCCCGGCGGGCTTCGCCCTTGATTCCGGGCTTGGATGGCTTGCTTGGCTGGCGCGGAGGCGGGCGTTAATCCCTGCGCCGGTCTGCCGGATAGACCCCGAGAATATCCACCTGCGTCGAGAAATAGCGCAATTCTTCCAACGCGCGCTTTACAGGCGCGTCTTCGGGGTGGCCTTCGATATCGGCATAAAACTCGGTCGCGGTGAAAGACCCGCCGACCATATAGCTTTCCAGCTTGGTCATGTTGATGCCATTGGTGGCAAAGCCGCCCATCGCCTTATACAAAGCCGCCGGAATGTTGCGCACGCGGAAGGTGAAGGTGGTGATCATCTGATCGGCCCGGCGCGCATGGTCGGGCGTGCGGCTCATCACCAGAAAGCGCGTGGTGTTATTGGCGTTATCCTCGATATGCGGGGCCAGCACATCCAGCCCGTAGATCGACGCCGCAAGCTCTGACGCCAGCGCGGCCTTTGAAACATCGCCCCATTCCACCACTTCACGCGCGGCACGGGCATTGTCGGAACTGACACGGCCCTTGATGCCATGGGCTTTGAGAAACCCTGCGCATTGCGGCAAGATCACCACATGGCCATGCGCCTCGCGCACATCCGCCAGTTTCGCGCCGCGCACGCCCAAAAGGTTCACATGCACCCGCACGAAGGCCTCATCGACAATGTGCAAGCCTGCGCGCGGCAACAAGGAATGCACATCGGCCACGCGACCGTAGGTCGAGTTTTCCACCGCCAGCATGCCCAACTCGACCTCGCCTGACCGAGTCAGTTCGACCACGTCTTCAAAGGTGGTGCAGGGAAACGCCTCCATATCCGGGCGCGCCTGCTGGCATGCCTGATGAGAATACGCCCCCAATTCGCCCTGAAACGCGATACGACCTGACATTTCGACCACTCCGCCGTAAAAAGCCCCGCATTGAGGCTATTGGTCGCGCTACTACACCTTGAAAGAAGGCGGGGGAAGCGGGTAGATAACCCCAAATCAGGTTCCGGCTTTGCAGCCCACCCAAACACGTCCCGAAGGAAGGCCCGACATGTTCGACACGATGACTTTGACCAAGGTGACCGGCGCGGTCTGCGGCTCGCTTCTTGTGTATATGTTCATTTCCTGGGCAGGCGAGAGCATTTATCACGGCGGCGCGGAAAGCCATGGTGGTGAAGAAGTGGCGCAGGCCTATGCGATTCCGGTCGATGATGCCGCCCCCACAGATGCTGCCGCTGCCGACGAAGGTCCGGCCTGGGATGTCGTTTATGCCGCAGCCGATCCGGCAGCCGGCGAGAAGGTGTTCAAGAAATGCGGTGCCTGCCACAAGGTGGATGGCAGCAACGGCACCGGCCCGCATCTGAACGGCGTTGTTGGCCGTCCGCGCGGCTCGGTTGCCGATTTTGCCTATTCCGACGGCATGGCCTCGATCCACGATCCGTGGACGCCGGAACTGCTGGAAGTGTTCCTGCTGAACCCGAAGGCGGATGTTGCCGGCACCAAGATGGGCTTTGCCGGTCTGCCGAACATCAAAGACCGCGCCGATGTGATCGCCTATCTGGCAACCACCAAGTAAGTTTTGCGAAATGCGCATGGGATGGCCGCTCTTTTGGGCGGCCTTTTCAATTTCACGCGGCTGCGAGGCGGCTGGCAGCTTTGATCACACATTCGCGCCTTGTGGCGCGCGCGGGTTCCGATTTAGCATATGCAGCAACAGGCCGCAGCATAGCGGCGGATGGCAAGGGGTTGGGAATGCGGCAGATCAGAGCGGGCTTGGTGGCAGTGCTGGCGTTTGGGGCAGGCACCGCTTGGGCGCAGGATGCCAAGATCATCGTCGCGCACGGGATTTCCACCTTTGGCACGCTGAAATACCCCGCCGATTTCAAACATCTGGATTATGTGAACCCCGATGCGCCGAAAGGTGGCGAGATTTCCGAATGGGCACCGGGCACGTTTGACAGCGTGAACCCCTATTCGGTGAAGGGGGTTGCGGCGGTGGCCTCGTCGATCTTTTACGAAAGCATCCTCGTCAGCCCCACCGATGAAATCGGTGCGGCCTATTGTCTGATGTGCGAGACGATGGAGTATCCTGAAGATCGCTCTTGGGTGATTTTCCACCTGCGGCATGATGTGAAATTCTCGGACGGCAGCCCGATGACGGCGGCTGATGTGGTGTTCAGCTACGAGATGTTCCGCGACAAGGGCATTGCGGAATACCGCTCCGTCTTTAACCAGAAATTCCAGTCGGTTGAGGCGTTGGACGACTACACGGTCAAGTTCGTCTTCACCCCCGGCACGCCGTTCCGCGATATGCCCGCGATTGCTGGCAGCCTGACCATCATGTCGAAGGCGGATTACGAGGGCAACAAGCGCGATCTGGAAGACAGCACGTTGAAGCCTTTCCTTGGCACCAGCCCCTATGTGCTGGACAGCCTGAAACCCGGCCAGCAGATCATCTACAAACGCAACCCGGATTATTGGGGCGCGAACCACCCGCTGAGCATCGGGCAGAACAATTTCGACCGCATCCGCTATGAATATTTCGGCGACGATACGGCGGCGTTTGAGGCGTTCAAGACCGGGATCTACACCTTCCGGCAAGAGAATTCCTCCAAGCAATGGGCGACGGGCTATCAGTTCAGCAACCTCAGCAACGGCTCGGTGATCAAGACCGAATTGCCGAACGGAAATATCGCCTCGGGTCAGGGGTTTCTGTTGAACCTGCGGCGCGAGAAATTCCAGGACCCGCGCGTGCGCGAGGCGATCGGGTTGATGTTCAACTTTGAATGGTCGAACCAGACGCTGTTCTATGGCCTTTACAGCCGGATCAATTCGATCTGGGAAAACACCCAGATGGCCGCCAAGGGTGCGCCAAGTGCGGCTGAAGTAGCACTTTTGAAGCCATTGGTGGATGAGGGCCTGCTGGATGCGTCGATTTTGACCGACGATGCGGTGATGGGCTCAGTGTCCACCTCGGAAAAGGGGATGGACCGGGGCAATCTGCGCAAAGCCTCGAAACTGCTGGACGAAGCCGGTTGGGAAGTGGGCGCAGACGGCATCCGCCGCAATGCCAAGGGTGAAACGCTGAAAGTTGATTTCCTCGAAGACACCCCCAGCTTTGAGCGCGTGATCAGCCCCTATGTCGAAAACCTGCGCGCGCTCGGCATCGACGCATCGCTCAACATGATCGACCCCGCGCAGATGAGCCAGCGCACCGATCCGCCGAATTTCGATTTCGACGTGATTTCGGGCAATGCGGTGAACGGCGGATACGAGCCGGGCGGCGAGTTGAAGCAGGCCTATGCCTCTGTCACCAAAGACAATTCCACCCGCAACCGGGCGGGCTTTGCCAATCCGGCGGTGGATAAGCTGCTGGATATGGTCGAGGGCGCGAAAACCCGTGAGGAGTTGGACACCGTGGTCAGCGCCCTCGACCGGGTGCTGCGGGCGCAACGGTTCTGGATTCCGGGCTGGTTCAACGACCAGTATTTCGTCGCCTACTACGACCAATACGACCACCCCGCCACCCTGCCGCCCTATGCCTTGGGAGAGCTGTCGTTCTGGTGGTATGACCAAGGCAAGGCCGACAAGCTGAAAGCCGCGGGCGTGTTGAAATAGATGCTGGCCTATATCCTTCGGCGGCTGATTTTGGTGATCCCGACGCTGCTCGGCATCATGGTGGTCAACTTTGCGCTGACGCAATTCGTCCCCGGCGGTCCGTTCGACCAGATTGAGGCGCGGATGCAAGGCTCGGGCGATTCCATCGGGGCTGTCAGCGGTGCGGCGGGCGCAGATGCGGGCACCGATGCCGAAGGCGGCAAGGGTTACGTCGGCGCGCGGGGGCTTCCGCCCGAGTTCCGCGCCAAGCTGGAGGTTGAATTCGGCTTTGCCCGCTTCATCTGCCCCGCAGGCTATGAGGGCACGCTGCTGCAACAGGCCAAAGACTGCCAGAAGGAAATGATCCCGGCCTACGAGCGATTTTTCATCATGATGGGGAAATTCATCCGCTTTGATTTCGGCCAAAGCTATTTCCGTTCCGAAAGCGTGATGGGTCTGGTGGCCGAAAAGCTGCCGGTGTCGATCACTTTGGGGCTGTGGTCCACCCTGCTCGCCTACCTGATCTCGATCCCCTTGGGCATCCGCAAAGCCGTCAGCGATGGCTCGCGCTTTGACAGTTGGACAAGCGGCGTGATCATCGCCGCCTATGCGATCCCCGGACTGTTGGTGGCGGTGATGCTGTTGGTGTTGTTCGCCGGTGGGTCGTATTGGAAGATTTTCCCGCTGCGCGGCCTCACCTCGGACAATTTCGATCAGTTGTCGCTGCTGGGCAAGGTCGGAGATTACCTGTGGCACATCACCCTTCCGGTGATCGCCAGCACGATTTCGTCGTTTGCGACGCTGACCCTGCTGACCAAGAACAGCTTTCTGGATGAGATCAAAAAGCAATACGTGATGACCGCCCGCGCCAAGGGATTGTCGGAACGGCGGGTGCTTTATGGCCACGTGTTCCGCAACGCCATGCTGATCGTGATTGCTGGCTTTCCGGCCTTGTTCATCGGGGTGTTTTTCGGCGGCAGTCTGATCATCGAGAATATTTTCAGCTTGGACGGTCTGGGCCAGCTTGGGTTTAAGTCAGCGGTGGAACGCGATTATCCGGTGATCTTTGGCACGCTGTTCGCCTTTGGCCTGATGGGGCTGGTGGTCGGCATCCTGTCGGATCTGATGTATGTCTGGGTCGATCCCCGCATTGATTTTGAGCGGAGGGGCTGATGGCTTTGTCCCCTTTGAACCAGCGCCGCTGGCGGAATTTCAAATCGAACAGGCGTGCCTATTGGTCTTTGCTGATCTTCGCAGCGCTGTTCGGGCTTTCGCTGTTTGCCGAAGTGCTGGCGAATGATCGCCCGCTGCTGGTGCAATATCGCGGCGAATGGCGGATGCCGTTTCTCAAGTTCTACACCGAGACAGACTTTGGCGGCGATTTCAAAACCGAGGCGAATTACAAAGCGCCCGAGGTGCAGTGCCTGATCGTCACCGGCGGCGTGGTCGATTGCTTTGATACGCCCGAGGATATCATGGCGGCGGTGGATGCGGGCACCTATCAAGCCGAAGGCTTTGAAAAGGGCCGCATCGTCTGGCCGTTGATCCCCTATTCCTACAATACGATCAATGACTTGGGCGGTAAGGCCGCCCCATCTGCCCCCGATGCGCAGCACTGGCTGGGCACCGATGACACCAGCCGCGATGTGCTGGCGCGGGTGATCTATGGCTTCCGGCTGTCGGTGGCGTTTGCGCTGATCGTGACGGTTCTCACCTCGGTTCTGGGCATCGCGGCAGGCGCGGTGCAGGGCTATTTCGGCGGCAAGGTCGATCTGATCTTTCAGCGCGTGCTGGAGATTTGGGGCGGCACGCCGGATCTTTACGTGATCATCATCGTGTTTTCGGTCTGGCAGCGCAGTTTCTGGGTGCTGATCCTGCTGATGATCGCCTTTGGCTGGACACGGCTGATCGGCATCGTGCGGGCCGAATTCCTGCGGGCGCGGAATTTCGAATATGTGAGGGCCGCCAAGGCCTTGGGCGTGTCCGACTTCACGATCATCGTGCGGCACGTGTTGCCGAATGCGATGGTGGCGACGCTGACCATGCTGCCGTTTGTTGTCTCGGGCGCCATCGGCTCATTGGCGGCGCTGGATTATCTGGGGTTTGGGTTGCCTGCCTCGTTGCCGAGTTTGGGACAGCTTTCCCGGCAAGCGCAGCAGAATTTGCAGATGCCCTCGCTGGCCTTCACCGCGTTTTTCACCTTTGCCATCATGCTGTCGCTGCTGGTCTTCATCTTTGAAGGCGTGCGCGATGCGTTTGACCCCAGAAAGACCTTTCAATGAATCCGGTGTTGGAGGTTGCGGGGCTGAACATCGGTTTCCGTCAGGATGGCCGGGATGTCTCGGCTGTGCGCGGGGTCAGTTTCACCGTCGGCAAGGGCGAAACCGTGGCGTTGGTGGGCGAGAGCGGTTCGGGCAAGTCGGTCACCGCTTTGTCCACCGTGGGGCTGCTGCCCGATAGCGCCAAGGTGACAGGCTCGGTCAGGTATCTGGGCCAGGAAATGATCGGCGCAAGTCAGGCCCAGTTGCGGGCGGTGCGCGGCAATGACATCAGTTTCATCTTTCAGGAACCGATGACCAGCCTGAACCCGCTGCACACGATTGAGCGGCAGTTGGCGGAAAGTCTGTCGCTGCACCAAGGGCTTAATGGCGCTGCCGCCCGCGCGCGCAGTCTGGAGTTGCTCGATAAGGTCGGCATCCGCGACGCGGAAAGCCGCCTCTCCGCCTATCCACACCAGTTGTCGGGCGGGCAAAGGCAGCGCGTGATGATCGCGATGGCGCTGGCGAATGGGCCGGAACTTCTGGTGGCGGATGAGCCTACCACGGCCTTGGACGTAACGATTCAGGCGCAGATTCTCGCACTTCTGGCTGATCTGAAAAAGACCGAAGGCCTTTCCCTTTTGTTCATCACCCACGATCTTGGCATCGTGCGCCGCATCGCCGACCGGGTTTGCGTGATGCAGGGCGGTGAGATTGTCGAACAGGGGCCAACGGCGGACATCTTCGCCAACCCTGCGCATCCCTATACGCAAAAACTGCTGGCGGCAGAGCCGCAGGGCCGCCCCGATCCGGTGCCCGCCGACGCGCCCGTGGTGGCCGAGACCCAACATCTGCGGGTGTGGTTTCCCATCCACGCCGGCTTTCTGCGCAAGGTCGTCGGCCATGTCAAAGCGGTGAACGACGCAAGCCTGACGGTGCGCGCGGGCGAAACCCTTGGTATTGTGGGCGAATCCGGCTCGGGCAAGACCACGCTGGCGCTGGCAATGTTGCGGCTGATCGACAGCACCGGGCGGATTGCGGTGCTGAGCCGCGACATTCAGAACCTTGCGCCCAAGGCGATGCGCGACCGTCGCCGCGACATGCAGATCGTGTTCCAAGACCCCTACGGCAGCCTGTCACCGCGCATGACCGTGGCCGAAATCATCGCGGAAGGCTTGGGCGTGCATGGGCTAGAGCCGGGCCGCAACCGCGCCGAGATGGTCGCCGAGATCATGGCCGAGGTTGGTCTTGATCCGGCCACCTCTGCCCGCTACCCGCACGAGTTTTCCGGCGGCCAGAAGCAGCGCATCGCCATCGCCCGCGCGATGATCCTGCGTCCGAAACTGGTGCTGCTGGACGAACCCACCAGCGCCTTGGATATGACCGTGCAGGTGCAGATCGTTGACCTTTTGCGCGATTTGCAGCGCAAATGGGGGCTTGCCTATATCTTCATCAGCCATGATCTGCGGGTGATCCGCGCGCTTGCGCATAAGGTGATGGTGATGAAAAATGGCGATGTGGTCGAGGCGGGCACGGGTGCCGATCTGTTCGCCAATCCGCAAACCGACTACACCCGCGCGTTGATGGCGGCAGCTTTCGGAGATAACCTGCGGCCATGAAAATCCTGTTCGTGCATCAGAATTTCCCCGGCCAATTCCTGCATCTGGCCCCCGAACTGGCCGCGCGCGGGCATGATTGCATGGCGCTGACCGATGCCAGCAACACCCGCGCCTCACCGATTCCGCTGGCCAAATACACCCACAAGCCCGAGGCCGTGGACCCCGCCGCCACCCGTCTGGGCCGCAACTACACCACGATGAGCGACCGGGGCGTGACTGTGGCCCGCGCAGCCCAAGCGATGCGCGCCAAGGGCTATGTGCCGGATGCGATCTTCGGCCATTCCGGCTGGGGTGAGACGCTTTTCCTGAAAGAAGTCTGGCCCGAAGCCAAGCTGATCGTCTATGCCGAGTTCTACTATCGCGGGCGCGGCGCGGATGTCGGCTTTGACCGCGAATTTAGCGAGCCGAATTTCGATCAGGTGATGATCGCCCAGGGCCGCGCCACCTATCTGGGCCAGGCCTTGGCCCATGCCGATGCGGGCCTGTCGCCGACCGAATGGCAGGCCTCGACCTACCCCGACCCGCTGCGCCGGATGATCACGGTGATCCACGACGGCGTGGATACCAGCGGCATGGCCCCAGACCCTCAGGCGCGCTTCAGCTTGCCGAATGGCCGCGTGGTCACACCGGGGGATGAGGTTTTGACCTTCGTGAACCGCAATCTGGAACCTTACCGCGGCTATCACACCTTCATGCGCGCGCTGCCTGCGGTGATGGCGGCGCGACCCAGCGCGCAGGTGGTGATCGTGGGCGGCGATGAAGTGTCTTATGGCGCGGCCCCCAAGGGCGAAAAGGGCTGGAAAAAACGCTTCCTGTCGGAAGTGCGCGACCGTCTGGACCTAAGCCGCGTGCATTTCATGGGCAAGGTGCCCTACCCCGATTTCGTGGCGCTGATGAAGGTCAGCCGCGCCCATGCTTACCTCACCTATCCGTTCGTTTTGTCATGGTCGATGATCGAGGCGATGGCGGCGGGCTGCCATATCATCGGCTCGGCCACCAAACCGGTGATGGAGGCTTTGGAGCATGGCAAGACCGGCACTTTGGTCGATTTCTTCGACGTGCCGGGGTGGTCGGCGGCGATGATTGAAGCGCTGGCACACCCGGAACGCTTTACCGCGATGCGGGCAGCGGCGCGCAAAGTGGCGTTGGAACGCTATGATCTGCGCGCCAACTGCCTGCCGCGTATGGTGCAATTCGTCGAAGGCTTTGCACCCCAAGCGGACGCAGCGCCGCCGCCGCTCCGGACTTGATCCGGAGCCTCACCTTATACGCAGAGGCCCCGGATCAAGTCCGGGGCGGCGTAGATCGCTATACCGCCGCCGAATGTTTCGCGCGGGCGTGGTCGTAGGCGTCAAACATCCGCGCCACCATCCGGGTCAGCGGGCGGCTGGTTTCGGGAATCGAAAGCCCCGCGGCATCCAGCACCAGCATCTGCGGGAACGCAGCGGCGGCACTTGTCAGCAACGCATCCAACTGTTCGGGCGTGACCGCAAAATCGCGCAAAATCTCGGCCCGGTTGATGTGGAAATCGCACATCAACGCCTCGATCAGCCGCCCGCGCAAGCCGTCCTCTCCGGCAAAGGCATGGCCGCGCTCGGTCGAAAACTGCCCCGCCCGGATCGCCTTGGTATGGGCCGCTGTGGCGGGCGCGTTTTGCGCATAGCCCTGCGGAAAGCGCGAGATCGACGACGCCCCCAGCCCGATCAGAATCGGCGAGGTATCATCAGTATAGCCCTGAAAATTCCGCCGCAGCCTGCCCGCCTTGGCCGCCTGCGCCATGCTGTCGGTGGGCTTGGCGAAATGGTCGATGCCGATTTCGGCGTAGCCATCCGCCACAAACATCTGCCGCGCGACCTCGAACAGATCCAGCCGTTCCTCGGGTGTGGGCATCGCGTCTGACGGGATCATCTGCTGGCGGCGGCTCATCCACGGCACATGGGCGTAGCCGTAAAGCGCCACGCGGTCAGGCGACAACGCCAGCAACTTTTGCACCGAATCGGCAATGCGCGCCGGGGTCTGATGCGGCAGACCGTAAAGAATGTCGGCGTTCAGGCTGGCCACACCCCGCGCGCGGATCATCTGCGCCACGGCGAGGGTCGTCTCATACGGCTGTTCGCGGCCAATCGCGGTTTGAATTTCCGGGTCAAAATCCTGCACCCCGATCGAGGCGCGGTTCATCCCCGCCGCCACCAGCGCATCCAGCCTTGGGGCGTCAATCTCCATCGGGTCAATCTCGACCGAGAACGTGCCACCCTCGGCCATCGGGGCCACATCGAAAATCTGCGCCGCCAGATCGCGGATCAGTTCAGGGGCAAGCATCGTGGGTGTGCCCCCGCCCCAATGCAGCTTGGCCAAGCGGATGCCGGGGGGCAAACGCTCGCGCAGAAGCTCAATTTCGGCTTTCAGCACACGGGCATAGGCCCGCACCGGATCATCCGAGACGGTGCCCTGCGTGCGGCAAGCGCAGAACCAACACAGGCGGCGGCAAAATGGCACGTGGATATACAGCGAAACCTCGGTGCCCGCCGGGATAGCGGTGATCCAGCGCGTGAAATCGGCAGGCCCCACTGCCCCGCTGAACTGCGGCGCGGTCGGATAGCTGGTGTAGCGGGGCACGCGCGCGTCAAAAAGACCGAGGTGCATCAGTTGCGAATGGAGTGTCATGCGCGTAACCTGTCAGCGTGCGTGGGTGGATGCCTTGACCCAGATCAACCCTCCCATCGAAAGGCTGGACATGTCGCATCTTGACCCGAAACTCGCTGACCTCAAATGCGGCAGCTGCCCGATCCGCCACCGCGCCGTTTGTGCCCGCTGCGAGGCCGATGAGTTGCAACAGCTTGAGGCGATCAAATATTACCGCAGCTTTGAGGCTGGGCAGCCGGTGATCTGGTCGGGCGACCGGATGGAATTTGTGGCATCGGTGGTGACAGGCATCGCGACATTGACCCAGACGATGGAGGATGGGCGGCGGCAGATGGTGGGCTTGTTGCTGCCGTCAGATTTCGTCGGCCGTCCGGGGCGCGCGACGGCGGCTTATGATGTGACCGCCACCACCGATCTGGTGATGTGCTGCTTTCGCAAGAAGCCGTTTGAAGATCTGATGGCCTCTACCCCCCATATCGCGCAGCGTTTGCTGGAGATGACGCTGGATGAATTGGACGCCGCGCGCGAATGGATGCTGCTTTTGGGCCGCAAGACCGCGCGCGAGAAGATCGCCTCGCTGCTGGCGATCATCGCGCGGCGCAATGCGTCGCTCCGGGCCGCCAATACGGGCGGGGTGCGTTTTGATCTGCCGCTGACACGTGAGGAGATGGCCGATTATCTGGGGCTGACGCTGGAAACCGTAAGCCGGCAAATGTCGAGCCTGAAACGCGAAGGCGTGATCGTGCTGGAGGGCAAACGACACGTGATCGTGCCCGATCTGGATCGTTTGCTGGAAGAAACCGGGGATGATTCCGATGGCGGGATGCTGAACTGAACTCCCACGCGGGACCTTTTGGAAACGTTTGAAAACAATGGGTTGACCCTGTCGCATTCACAGTTTCTTAATCCTTCACCCGCAACGCAGGACACCCCATGCCACAACCGCCAGATCCGGAACAGCCCAGTGGTGCCTTGACCCTGCGCACGCTGACGATGCCGCGCGATGTGAACAACAACGGCGACATTTTCGGCGGTTGGGTTCTCAGCCAGATGGACATGGCGGCGGGCATCGTCGCGTCGGCGCGCGCACATGGCCGCGTGGCCACGGTGGCGATTGACGCGATGCAATTCATCCGCCCGGTCAAGGTGGGCGACGTGCTGTGTATCTACGTAAGCATCGCGCGCGAAGGCCGCACGTCGATGGGTTTGCAGATCGAGGCCTGGGTGCTGCGCAACCGCCAAGAGCAGCGCGAAAAGGTCACCCATGGTCTGTTCACCTTTGTGGCCATTGACGACGCAGGTAAACCCCGCCCGCTGCCGCCCGCATAAAACGCAAGTTTGAACGCAAAACGGCGCGGGATGATCCCGCGCCGTTTTGGCATGTTTAGTAATTGTGGAAGGCGTCAGAAAATGCCGGTCACATACAGCAGAATGATGACGACAATCGGAATTCCGAGGAAGTAGGCGACGATGCCTTTCATAACGCTCTCCTTTATGGCTGTTTCGAACTTGCGAGGAAAACTGTTGATCGGCGCTTTGGTTCCAACCTTGCGCGCAAAAACTTGATCAGACTTGATTTGACGCCAGCACGGGGTGGTTGGGGCGCAATGGTTGGATCGCGGCGCGGAACCATCCGAAAGGCGCTGCGTTGTAATGGCATGTGACAGCGCGGCAGGGGTTTGGATCATCCGCCTTTGCCCCGGTCACTTAAGACAAACCGTCACTTAAGACAAACCGCCACCTCAACCTTCAGGAGATTATCATGGATAAAGATCGGATCGCAGGCTCGGCCAAAGTCATCAAGGGCAAGGCCAAAGAGGCCATCGGCTCGGTGCTGGGCGATGCCAAGATGGAAACCGAAGGCAAGGCAGATCAGGTGGAAGGCCGCGTGCAGAACGCAGTCGGCTCGGCCAAGGATAAAGTGCGCGAAGTGGTCAAGGGCAAGTAAACCCTGACCAAACAGGTTGGTCCCGCAGGCCAACCTGCCCCTGCCCTTTCATATCGGATGAACCCTATGTCGCTTGGAACCATTCTGCTGATCCTGTTGGTGATCTTTTTGCTGGGTGGCTTCAGCGGCCGTTTTGGCGGCTACGGCTATGGCTACGGCCACGGCGGCGTTGGGGTGATCGGGCTGTTGGTGATTATTCTGGTGGTGTTGTTGCTGACCGGGCGAGTGTAGTTCCGGGCTGTCACAGCCATAAAAAAGCCGGGGAAATCCCCGGCATTTTTATGTGTGGATGATTGTAAGCTTACCGGCTGAACCGCTTATACTTCGCCCGTTTCGGCTCCAATGCATCCGGCCCCAAACGGCGCACTTTGTCTTCTTCATAGGCTTGGAAGTTGCCCTCGAACCATTCGACATGTGCATCGCCTTCAAACGCCAGCATATGGGTGCAAAGGCGGTCGAGGAAGAAGCGGTCGTGGCTGATGATGATCGCGCAGCCAGCGAAATCTTCGATCGCGGATTCAAGGGCTTGCAGGGTTTCCACGTCAAGGTCGTTGGTGGGCTCGTCGAGCAGCAGCACGTTGCCGCCCGAGCGCAGCAGTTTCGCCATGTGAACCCGGTTCCGCTCACCCCCCGACAACAGGCCGACTTTCTTCTGCTGGTCGGTGCCCTTGAAGTTGAACGCGCCGGTATAGACGCGGCTGTTCATCGTCATATCGCCCAACTGGATCACTTCCGAGCCGCCAGAGATTTCTTCCCAGACGTTCTTGTTCGGGTCCAAAGCGTCGCGCGACTGGTCCACATAGGAAAGCTGCACGGTGTTGCCCAGCACGATGCTGCCCTCATCCGGCTGTTCCTGCCCGGAAAGCATACGGAACAACGTCGATTTACCGGCACCGTTCGGGCCGATCACCCCCACGATGGCACCCGGCGGGATGGTGAAGTTCAGATCCTCGATCAACAGCTTGTCGCCCATGGCTTTCTTCAGCCCGGTGACTTCGATCACCTTGCTGCCCAGACGCTCGCCGTTCGGAATGATGATCTGCGCCGTCGATGCGCGTTCCAGCACGGTTTGGCCAGCCATCTCGTTATAGCGTGCCAGACGCGCCTTGCCCTTGGATTGGCGGGCCTTGGCACCCGAACGGATCCATTCGAGTTCTTTTTCCAGCGCCTTTTGCTTGGATTTATCCTCGCGCGCCTCTTGTTGCATCCGCTTGGCCTTCTGATCCAGCCAAGCCGAATAGTTGCCCTCGTAGGGGATGCCGCGGCCACGGTCGAGTTCGAGAATCCACGAGGTGATGTCATCCAGGAAATAACGGTCGTGGGTGACGATCAGGATGGTGCCCTTGTAGGCGATCAGGTGTTTTTGCAGCCAGGCGATGGATTCGGCGTCAAGGTGGTTGGTCGGCTCGTCAAGCAGCAGCATGTCGGGGGCTTCAAGCAGCAGTTTGCACAAAGCCACGCGGCGGCGTTCACCACCTGACAGCGATTCCACATCGGCATCATCGGGCGGGCAGCGCAAAGCGTCCATCGCGACGCCAACCGAAGCCTCCAGCTCCCACAGGTTGCCAGCGTCGATCTGGTCTTGCAGGGCGGCCATCTCGTCGGCGGTCTCGTCCGAGTAGTTCATCGCCAGTTCGTTATAGCGTTCCAGAATGGCGGTTTGCTTTGCCACGCCCAGCATGACGTTGCCCTTCACATCGAGCGACGGGTCCAGATAGGGTTCCTGCGCCAGATAGCCCACCTTGGCGCCCTTGGCGGCCCAAGCCTCGCCCTTAAAATCGGTGTCCATGCCGGCCATGATCTTCAACAGCGTCGATTTACCCGAGCCGTTGACGCCAACCACACCGATTTTCACGCCGGGCAAAAAGTTCAGGTGGATATTCTCAAAGCATTTCTTGCCACCCGGATAGGTCTTGGAGACGCCTTCCATGTGATAGACATATTGATACGAGGCCATTGGGATGCTCCTGACAAGATCGCTTGCGCTGTTGCTGCGCTATGTAGCGATTGTTGGGGGCAAGGGCAACGTGGGGCGGCGATTATAGGGTTTTGCCCAGCCAGTGCGTCGCGGGGAATTGGGTGTAGGCCGGGATGTCGTGCCAGCCGTCGCGGTGATACAGCGCTATAGCTTCGGTCAGGGCGGCGTTGGTGTCGAGTTTCAGCGCGGTGTAGCCAAGGCTGCGGGCGCGGGTCTCGATGGCGTGCATCAGGCGGCGGGCGAGGCCCTGGCCACGGGCCGACGTGTGGACCCACAGGCGTTTGACCTCGGCGGTGGTGCCATCCAACGGGCGCAGCGAGACGGTGCCGACGGGGAGATCATCGCTCCACGCGACCAGAAAAGCGCCGTGGGGGGCGCGGTATTTTTCGGGATCAGACAGCGGCAGGGCCAGCATATCGGGGGTGATGCCGGTGATTTTTTCGGCCAGCAGATCGTAGTAGGATTGCAGGCAGGCGAGGCTGGCGGGGTCGCTTGGGCCCGCGTCGCGGATCGCAATCTGATCTTGCAGCAGGGTGGTGGCGATCAGGTCCATCGCGTCGATCAGCGCCTGTTCGCGGCCCTTGGCACGGGCGAGGGTTTCGGCGGCGCGGGCGTAACCGATGGCGTTATAGGCGCGCATCTCGGCCTCTCCGGCCCCCGTCAGATGTGCGGTGCGGCGGCGGCGGTCGGCGGGGTCGCTGACAAGTTGGATCAAAGATTCAGCCTCAAGGCTGCGCAGCAGGCGGCTGAGCAGGCCGGAATCCAGCGCCAGTCTGGCGCGGATTTCGGCAATATCGGTGCCTTGCGGCGTGATCAGTTGCAGCACCCGCGCGGCCCCCAGCGGGCGACCGCGGCCAAGGTAGGAATGATCGAGCGCGCCGACCTCTCGGGTGACGGCGCGGTTAAAGCGGCGCAGGCGGGCGATGTGATCAAGCATGGTTGGCCTTGGTTTGCGGCACAAAGGCTGGGGGTTTCACACCCCCAGACCCCCGTGGGATATTTGAGCAGAGAGGATGACAATTTTAGGAAAATTGTCGTGGACTGCTGATAGCTGACTTAAATCAGCTATCTTGCGGCGTCAACAGCGCGGCGTGCAGGCGGTCGTGCAGTTTCGCGCCTTTGGCGGGGTTGATTTGCGCGACCCACGCGATGCGGCCGTGCAGATTGGCAAGAAAGGCCCGGTCGTGGCGGCGCGGATCGGTGGGGCGCGACAGGTGGTGGATGGTGGCTTTCAGCAGGTCGTAGGAACCGCGGGCAGGGTTCAGCGTTTCGTTGACGGTGATGCCGGTCACGGTCTGGCGGTGGTGGGCGGGTTGGGCGCGGGTTTTCGCGGGGTTCAGGCGGAAGCCCTGTTCAGCCACGATTTGCGGCACCGCGCGCTGCAAGATCGGGGCAATACGCGCGTCGCCCGAAAAGGTCAGATCATCGGCGTAGCGTGTGTAGCTGGCGCCTAAGCTGTGTGCGAGGCCTGCAAGGCGGCGGTCCAGTTGCAGCGCGCTGAGGTTGGCAAGCGCGGGCGATGTGGGTGCGCCTTGCGGCAAGTGGCGGTTGGAAAGCTGGTCGCGGGCGGCAAGGTTGGCGGTATGCAGCACATGTGCAGGGGTGAGGGCGGTGGTCAGTCCCGCAAGGCTGCGCGCGCAATGTGCCGGATACCCCAAGGCGCGGAACAGCGCATAGATGCGGCGATCGGTGATCGAAGGGAAAAACTGTGCCAGATCAAAGCAGAGCACGATCTGCTCGCCCGCGTGGCGGGCGGCGGCCTGGATGCAGTTGCGCCCCGGCACAAAGCCATAGGCGGCGGGGTGCGGCGGGATATGGTTCAGCAGGCCAGCAAGGATGCGGCGTTGCAGGCGTTTCAGGAAGGGTTTGGGCTCTTCAATCAGGCGCAACTGGCCGTTGGATTTGGCGATCAGGTGGTGGTGGTAATGCGGCGCCCAAGGGCTGTCGGTGCGGGCGGACAACCCGCGCAGATCGGCAAAGCGCGTCAGTTGATCGGGGGTGATCGCCAGCCAGTCGGCCAGTTCGGCCTCGGTCGCAAGCGGCGGCAGGGCAAGGTGGTGCAACGGCGGGATCGGGCGATGCGCAGGCGGCGTCAGGCTGTGCGCGGGCAGCAGCTGATAGCGGCGGGCATGGGCCAGCACCGCCCTGCCTTGCGGCGACTGCTGCAGATGGCGCAGGATTTGTGCCGCATCCGGCGCGCTGCGGGCGGGAAAGCTTTGCAACAGGCTGCGCGCCAGCCGTGCCGCGCGGGCGGGTTGGTCGCCGGGCAGGCGCTGGCGCAGGTGCAGAACCAGCGCCGCCTCGGTCCAGTCTTGCTGGGCAAGGCTGGCGGCCAGCGGGGCCAGTGCGGCGCGGTCTGGGAATGGCGGGCGCAAGGGCCGGGTCAACCTCACCTGTCCTGCATGGCCGGATCTGAATGATGTTCAGGCAAGGCCATGCGTCGAATGTCACAACGTGCGAAAGATGGGCGGGGAAGCCCCGCCCAGCCGGGATGCCCGGCGTCTTGACCCGGCCTTGCTGTCGGTGATTGTAAAGCAGCACCGGATCGGGTCAAGATGCGCGACATGAAAGCAGGATTTCCCATAGCGACCAAAGGCATGGTCATCGGTCTTCTGGGCGGGTCGTTCGATCCTGCGCATGAAGGCCACGCCCATATCACGCGTGAGGCGCTGAAGCGGATGGGGCTGGATCAGGTCTGGTGGCTGGTCAGCCCCGGCAATCCTTTGAAGGCACGGCAACCCGCACCGATGGCGGAGCGCTTGGCGCGGGCGCGCGCGGTGATGCCCGATCCGCAGGTGAAGATCACCGATCTGGAGGCGCGTTTGGGCACGCGGGCCACGGTGGACACCTTGCGCCGCTTGCGGGCGATCTATCCGGGCGTGCATTTCGTCTGGCTGATGGGGGCGGATAATCTGGTGCAGTTTCACCGCTGGAACCGCTGGCGCGATATCTTGCGCAGCGTGCCGGTGGGGGTTTTGGCGCGACCGGGGTCTGGGGTGGCGGCGCGCACATCGGTGGCGGCGCGGGCGTTTCGGGTCAATCAGATCGACCGGGGCGAGAATTTGCGCGGCCACAAGGCTCCGGTCTGGTGTTTCGTGAACATGCCGATGAATGGCGCGTCATCAAGTGCGATCCGGGCGCGGGGCGAATGGAAGCGGTGAATTTGCTGTGATCGGTGGTGCCAGGGGGCTGTCTGCCCCCACGGCCGCGATTGCATCGCAGCCTCCCCCGAGGATATTTGTGCAAAGAGGATGACCAAAGGAATCGCAATGAAGCTGTCGCGCAGGTTTGTGTTGGGCGGTCTGCTGGCGGGTGCTGCCCTGCCGGTCTGGGCCGAAGCCCCCAGCGTGTCGCTGCGCCCCCGCGCGCGGGTGGTGAAGGGCAACGGCGGCAAGCCTGCGGACGCCTCGGATCTGGTGGCGGCGGCCAAGCTGACCGGGACGGTGGGCTATTGCGTGGTTAATCTGGCTTCGGGGCGGGTGCTTGAGGCATCGGGCGCGGCGCAGGAAATGCCGCCTGCCAGTGTGACCAAAGCCGTGACGACGGCGTTTGCGCTGGAAAAGCTGGGGGTGGATCACCGCTTTGTCACGCGGGTGATGCGGACGGGGGCGGTCACGAACGGGCGGCTGGACGGCGATCTGATCTTGGCGGGCGGCGGCGATCCGACCTTTGACACCGACAAGATGGGCGATCTGGTGGCGGCTTTGGCGGCCAGTGGCCTGCGCGAGGTGACGGGGAAATTTATAGCCTATGCAGGCGCTTTGCCGGAACGGGCCGAGATCGCCAGTGATCAGCCGGATTTCGTCGGCTATAACCCGGCGATTTCGGGGCTGATGCTGAACTTCAACCGGGTGAATTTCGTCTGGAAAGCGGTGAATGACGGCTACAACCTGTCGATGAACGCCGAGGGCGCGCGGTTTGTGCCGCCCGTTGCCATGGCGCGGGTGCAAATCGTTGACCGCGATGTGCCGGTGTTCGCCTACCAGCCCGGAGACGCGCAGGATCGCTGGACGGTGGCGCGCGGCGCTTTGGGGCGCGAAGGCTCGCGTTGGTTGCCGGTGCGCCATGCCGCCACTTACGTGGCCGAGGTGTTTCAGACCCTATGCGCCGCGCAGGGCATCAAACTGCCCGCGGCCGAGGTGGTTTATACCCTGCCTGCCGCGACTGAAATCGTGCGCCACGAGTCCGAGGCTTTGCCAGACGTGCTGCGCAAGATGTTGAAATTCTCGACCAATCTGACCGCCGAGGCTGTGGGGCTGACCGCATCAGGCGCGGGCAGTCTGGAGGGCTCGGCTGCGGTGATGACCAGTTGGGCGCGGCGGCGGTTTGGCGTGCAGGCGGTGTTTGGCGATCATTCCGGCCTTGGTCCCAAGACCCGGATCAGCCCTGCCGAGATGGTCAAGGTGATGATCGCCACCCGCGCCGACAAGCGGTTGTCGCTGCTGCATGGCCTGCTGAAAACCGCCGATCTGCCCAGCGCAGATGGCCAGCCAGCGGCCAAAGCGGCCAAGGCAGGCAGCGTGGCGCGGGTGGCTGCGAAAAGCGGCACGATGAATTTCGTCTCAAACCTGTCGGGCTATGTCGATGCCCCGGACGGGCGGGCGCTGGCCTTTGCGATCTTTGCCGCCGATCTGCCGCGCCGCGCCGCCGTGCCGGTGTGGAACCGGGAATCACCCGAAGGCGACAAGGCCTGGGTCAAGCGCGCCCACCGGTTGCAGGCGCAATTGCTGAACCGCTGGGGCAAGGCCTATCTGTAACCGGGGCCATGCCCAAGAAACGGGCCGTTGCCGCTGTTTCGGGCAAGCCTGCCGCGCCGCGATACTTGCCGCTACGTCACCGCGCATCCTGCGGATAACGCAGCAGGATTTCTGCGCAGGATCATCGGCCACACTGCGCGCAACTGCATAGACAGAACGATCCTAGCGTGTAGTCTGATACCGTCACCGCGCCGGTTGAGGAGCCCGCGCACCTATGGCTACTGCATCAACAGGAGGATTGCATGGATCGTCGTTCATTTCTGACCAAGGCTTCGATTGGGGGGGTAGGCGCTGCGGGGGCCGCGATGCTGGCCTCGCCGATGATTGCGCAGACCAGCCCGAAAGTGACGTGGCGGATGACCTCGTCTTTCCCGAAATCGCTGGACACCATCTATGGCGGGGCCGAGGCGCTGTCGAAAATGCTGTCCGAAGCTACCGACGGCAACTTCCAGATTCAAGTGTTTGCGGCAGGCGAGTTGGTGCCCGGTGGCGCGCCTGCGGCAGATGCGGTGAGTGCGGGGACGGTTGAGGCCTGCCACACCGTGGGCTACTACAACTTCGGCCAAGACCCGACCTTTGCACTGGCTGCTGCGGTGCCGTTCTCGCTGTCGGCGCGTGGCATCAACGCCTGGCACTATCATGGCGGCGGCATTGATCTCTATAACGAATTCCTCGCCACCAAGGGGATTTTCGGCCTGCCGGGCGGCAACACCGGGGTGCAGATGGGCGGTTGGTTCCGCAAGGAAATCAACACGCTGGCCGACCTTCAGGGCCTGAAATTCCGCGTCGGCGGCTTTGCGGGCAAGGTGCTGACCAAGCTGGGCGTGGTGCCGCAGCAAATCCCGGGCGGCGATATCTATCCCGCACTGGAGAAGGGCACGATTGACGCCGCCGAATGGGTCGGCCCCTATGACGACGAAAAGCTGGGCTTCTACAAGGTCGCCCCGTTCTACTACTACCCCGGCTGGTGGGAGGGTGGCCCGACCGTCCACTTCTTCTTCAACAAGGCGCAGTATGAATCGCTGACGCCGACCTATCAGTCGCTGCTGCGCACCGCTTGCCGTGCAGCCGATGCCGACATGTTGCAGAAGTATGACTACAAAAACCCCACCGCGATCAAATCCTTGGTTGGCAATGGCGTGCAACTGCGCCCGTTCAGCCCGGAAATCCTGCAAGCCTCGTTCACCGCCGCGAATGAGGTTTATGCCGAGATGGAGGCCACCAACGCCCCCTTCAAGAAAATCTGGGACTCGATCAAGGGCTTCCGCAACGACTATTATCAGTGGACGCAAGTTGCGGAATACAACTACGACACCTTCATGATGATCCAGCAGCGCGACGGCAAACTGTAAGCTGCGCCGAAACGAAAGCCCCCGCCGAGCGATCGGCGGGGGCTTTTTGGTGCGCTGTCCCCAAGGTCAGGGCGCGGGTTTTGTCGTGCCAAAGCTGGGCGGTTGCGACAGCAGGTCATTGCCGCCCAAAGGTGCAGGCGAAGCAGGTGCCGCCGGGGTGGCAGGGCTGCCCAAGCCGCCCAAGCCGCCCCCCAACCCGCCATCCAAACCGCCCAATCCCCCCAAGCCACCAAGGCCCGAGTTCGGCGCGGTAAAGGTGACATGCGATGTATCCACCACCGCGCCCTTGTAGTGCATCACCATCTGCGGGAAAGCGATCACCAGACCGATCATCACCACCTGAATCACTACAAACGGCACCGCGCCCCAGTAAATCTGGCTGGTTTTCACCGGAGCCATCGTCAGGCCTGTCACCTTGTCGGTATAGGGCGATTTTGGCGCCACCGACCGCAGATAGAACAGCGAGAACCCGAACGGCGGATGCATGAACGAGGTCTGCATGTTCACCCCCAAAATCACCCCGAACCAGATCAGATCAATGCCCATCTTATCCGCCACCGGGGCCAAAAGCGGCACAAGGATGAAGGCCAACTCAAAGAAATCGAGGAAAAACGCCAGCAGGAACACCAGAATAGACACCCCGATCAGGAAGCCCAACTGCCCGCCCGGCATCGCCGTCAGCAGGTGTTCCACCCAGATATGCCCCTGCACGCCGTAAAAGGTCAGCGAGAACACCCGCGCGCCTAGCAGAATGAACATCACGAACGACGACAGCCGCGTGGTCGAGGCCAGCGCCTGCTGGATCACCCCCATGTTCAGCCGCCCCTTGACCCCGGCCAGGATCAGCGAGCCGACAGCCCCCATCGCCCCGCCCTCGGTCGGGGTGGCGATGCCCAGATAGATCGTGCCCAGCACCAGAAAAATCAGCGCCAAGGGCGGGATCAGCACGATGATCACCTGCGAACACAGGCGCGACATCAGGTTGATGTTCAACGCCCGGTCCAGCAGCGCCGCCACATAGATGCCGATGATCGCAACCGCAGCGCCGATGATATCCGCGCCCTCGCCATATACCGGCAGCAGGGCTGTGATGATCAGATAGCCCGCCCCGCCCGCGACCAGCAGCGACACCAAAAGCGAGGTAACGCCATTGCCCAAAGTCCGCGCCTCTTTCGGCAGCGCCGGGGCCCAACTGGGGCGAAACAGCGTGACCAGAAAGATGTAAGACATGTAAAGCCCGGTCAAAACCAGCCCCGGCACCATCGCGCCCTTATACATATCGCCGACCGAGCGGCCCAACTGATCCGCCAGAATGATCAGCACCAACGAAGGCGGAATGATCTGCGCCAGCGTGCCCGATGCTGCAATCACCCCGCTGGCAAGGCGGCGGTCATAGCCATAGCGCAGCATAATCGGCAGCGAAATCAACCCCATGGCGATCACCGAGGCCGCAACCACGCCCGTCGTCGCCGCCAAAAGCGCGCCGACGATGATCACCGCATAGGCAAGCCCACCGCGCACCGGGCCAAACAACTGCCCGATGGTTTCCAGCAAATCCTCGGCCATGCCGGAGCGTTCCAGCACGATGCCCATGAAGGTAAAGAACGGGATCGCCAGCAGCGTCTCATTCTGCATCACCCCCCAGAACCGTTCGGGCAAGGCGTAAAGCAAAGGCCAGTCCAGCGTGATGGTGCCTTCCGACAGGGGGGCCAGAAACACCCCGAACACGAAGAACAACAAGCCATTGGCGGCCAGCGAAAACGCCACCGGATAGCCCGCCAGCAGAAACACCACCAACGAGACGAACATGATCGGTGCCATGTTCTGCGCGATAAGCTCCATCATTTGCGGGCCTCCCTTTCGGCTTCGGCCTGCAACGCGGCCAGCTTTTCGGCCAGCTCCGCGCCCTCTTGCGCTGCCGCCTCGTGCGCTGACACAAACGGCGTCGGGTCGGGGATCACCCCCCGCATCACCGCGATTTTCTTGATGATTTCAGAGATGCCTTGCAGCGTCAAAAGCACCATGCCCACCAGCAGCAACGCCTTGGCAGGCCACAGCACCAGCCCGCCCGCGTTGTTGGAAACCTCGCCCGAGCGGTAGGATTGCAGCACATAACTGACGAAATACACATCCATCAGAATGGCAAACGGCATCAGGAAAAACACATGCCCCAGCAGATCAATCCAATGCTGTTTGCGCCGTGACAGCGCGCCATAGACAATGTCGATGCGGATATGTTCGTTCTGCTTCAACGTGTAAGCCGCCGCCAACAGGAACGCCGCGCCATATAGATACCATTGCGCCTCTAGCAGCGCGTTGGACGAGGTGTTGAACAGCTTGCGCACCACCGCATTGCCGGCGCTGAGCAGAATGGCCGCCAGAATGAACCAGCCGACTGTCTTGCCGATGACTTCATTCCCGCGGTCGATAAAGCGTGATAAATTCAACATGATGGCCCTCCCTTGCGGTTGAGTTTGGTCAACACGGGGGCATCGGTCAATCAGCGATGCAGGGCTTCAACGCACCGCGCGTGCGAATTTGGAAGTGATAAGCCGATGACGTAACGGCAAGGATGGGGCGGCAACCGCCCGCCCAGATCAGGGCCGCATATGGCGCACCCGCGCGCCCCATTCGATGGCGGCGGCGTGCAGACGGTCGATGTTCAACTCCTCGCGCACCTCCTCCAGCATCCGCAACTCCACCTCGCGCAGATTGCCGTCGGCGGTCGCCACATCGCAGGCCAGCGCATACGCGGTCTCACTCAACCGTTCGGGCAAAGCATCGCGGATCAGGCCGAACAGTGCATCAAGCCCGTCTTCTTCTTCGAACAGATCAAACACCGTCTGCGCCACCACCCGCATCCGGTCGGCGTCATAGCCTGCAAACACCGGCATGTGGTTCACCGTGCGCTGGATCGCCACCAGTTCGGGCGTGCGCATCTGCTCATCCGCCGCCGAAACCGCGATCATCACGGCCAGCAACGCATCCTGGGGCGACAGCGAGGGGGGGGTATCGGGCACGTCTGGTCTCCTGTTGTTGCGGTGCAGAATATTGACCTGAGCGCGTGGCGGCAATAGAGGACAGGGGATTGCGACAACATGGGGTTGGCGCAGATGGAGACTGCCGCGATGTCCGCTTTGCGCGATGCTGGGATGAAATCGAAAGCTTGGCCCTTTGAAGAGGCCCGCGCGCTGCTGAAACGCTATGAAAAAAAGGCCCCCGAAAAGGGCTATGTGCTGTTTGAAACCGGCTATGGCCCGTCAGGCCTGCCGCATATCGGCACTTTCGGCGAGGTCGCCCGCACCACCATGATACGCCGCGCGTTCGAGGCGATTTCCGATATCCCCACCCGGCTGATCTGTTTTTCGGATGATGTGGACGGCATGCGCAAGGTGCCGGAAAACGTGCCGCAGCAGGATATGCTGCGCGAGCATATGCAAAAACCGCTCACCTCGGTGCCCGATCCTTACGGCGAATACCCCAGCTTTGGCGCGCATAACAACGCCATGCTGCGCCGCTTCCTGGATACCTTCGGCTTTGAATATGAATTCATCAGCGCCACCGAATTCTACAAATCGGGCCGCTTTGACGACACACTGAAGCTGGCCACCGAACGCTATGACGCGATCATGAAGATCATGCTGGCGTCTTTGCGCGATGAACGCCAGCAGACCTATTCCTGCTTCCTGCCGATCCACCCCGAAACCGGCCGCGTGCTGTATGTGCCGATGAAGCATGTCGATGCCGTCAACCACACCATCACCTTCGACGACGAGACGGGCCGCGAATGGACGCTTCCGGTCACCGGCGGCAATGTGAAGCTGCAATGGAAGCCCGATTTCGGCGCCCGCTGGGCAGCGCTGGATGTCGATTTTGAGATGTATGGCAAGGATCACTCCACCAACACCCCGATCTATGACGGCATTTGCGAGGTGTTGGGCGGGAAGAAGCCAAACCATATGTCTTACGAGCTGTTCCTCGACGACCAAGGCCAGAAGATTTCCAAATCCAAGGGCAACGGCCTGACGATTGACGAATGGCTGTCATATGCCTCGACCGAAAGCCTGTCGTATTTCATGTATCAAAAGCCCAAAACCGCGAAACGGATGCATTTTGATGTGATCCCGCGCGCGATGGATGAATATCACCAGCAGTTGCGTGCTTACCCCACGCAAGACATTGATCAGCAAGTGAATAATCCGGTCTGGCATATCCACAAGGGCAACCCGCCTGCGTCGAAAATGGTGGTGCCGTTCTCGATGCTTTTGAACCTTGCCAGCGTTTCGGGGGCCAAGGACGCCAAGGGTCTGTGGGGCTTTATCAAGCGCTATGCGCCCGATGCCTCGCCCGAGGCCAACCCCGATCTGGATGCAGCGGCGGGTTACGCGCTGCGCTATTTCGACGACCGGATTGCCCCCACCCGCACCTTCCGCCTGCCATCGGATCAGGAACGCGCCGCCATGCTCGACCTGCGCGCGCGTCTGGTGGCGTGGGAGGGCGGTCTGGACGACGAAGCCCTGCAAAGCATGGTGTTCGCGGTCGGCAAGGATCACGCGTTCGAGCCTTTGCGCGACTGGTTCAAGGCTTTGTATGAGGTTTTGCTGGGCGCATCCGACGGCCCGCGCTTTGGCGGCTTTATCGCGCTTTACGGCGTTGAAGAAACCATCGCCCTGCTCGACCGCGCCCTGAACGGCGATCTCGTCGCGTGATCTGCTGAAAATTTACCCACCCCCGGTGCGCTGAATACGGCGCGCCGGGGGTTTTCATTTGACGAAAGCCCGCCTTGCTTTACCTTTGACACTGGGGACGGTGTCAAAAGGGGTTGCGATGCGACTTTACCTTTCTGTAGCGGTTTTTGCAGCGTTGGCCCTTCCCGCTGTGGCCCAAGAAGCGCCCATTCAACAGACCATCCAGCAACAGCTTGACGCGTTCAACGCGCAAGACGTGCCGAAAGCGTGGAGCTTTGCCTCGCCCAACATCAAGGGCATTTTCGGCACCGAAGACAAATTCGCCGAAATGGTGGAAAAGCTCTATCCGATGGTCTGGCGGCATGGCGATGTGCGGATGCTCGAGTTGCGCACAGTGGCGGGCAATCTCTGGCAACGCGTGATGATCACCGATCTGGGCGGGCGCACCTATCTGCTTGATTACATGATGGTCGAAACCAAGGACGGCTGGCAGATCAACGCCGTGCAACTGCTGCCGCAACAGGGTGTCGGGGCGTAAAACCGCGCGCAGACACAACATGTTGTGGGCCTATGCGCAAATTTTCCTAAATCTGTAAATCTGTCCCCGCGGGGACAAATTTTCAGCCATTGCAAAGGCGCCCAATGCGCAACTGTCCCCGCGGGGACAACGCGGCGCTTTACGCCTTTGGGCGGTGGGTTTTTATGATTGCGGGGTCGGTCTCGATCCAGCCTGCGCCGATCAGATCAAGGCAGTAGGGCACGGCGGCAAACACCGCCTCAAGGCTGGTGGCGATGGCATTCGGGCTGCCGGGCAAGGTGATGATCAGCGTCTTGCCGCGCACCCCCGCCGATTGGCGCGACAGGATCGCGGTGGCCACGACGCGGCCATTGGCCACCCGCATCGCCTCGCCAAACCCCGGCAATTCCATCTTGATCACATCCGCCATCGCTTCGGGCGTCAGATCGCGCGGGGATGGCCCGGTGCCCCCCGTCGCCAAAATCAGATCAGCCTGCCAGTTGTCCGCCAGATCGCACAACGCGCCCGCCACCTCGGCCCGGCCATCCGGCGTGATCCGGCGCAGGATTTCCACCGGAGAGGTGAGCACCCTGCGCAACCATTCTTCAGCCGCAGGGCCGCCACGATCTTCATATTCGCCCTTCGACGCGCGGTCAGACACGGTAAGGACGGCGATGCGGGCGGCGGCTTTGGCAGACATGGGCGACTCCGGTTTTCGCCGCAGGGTGGGGGTTCATCCGCCAAGGCGCAAGCCCCCGCTTGCTGCACCGCCCGCAGGGGCGTAAGCTGGAGCTGCCCGCTTGGGGCCGAAAAAGGATGCCGATTGCCTGATTTCACGCTGCCCGATCTGGGCTGGTCTGACCATTTCTCTGATCAGATCACCGAGGAAGATGCAGGCCTTGTGCCCGCGCGGCTGACCTCGCTGCACCGCGCGCGCGTGCAGGCACTGACCGCCACGGGCGCGGTGGAACTGCTGTGCCCGCCCAGCCTTTCCGTGGCAAACATGGCGGTGGGCGATTGGGTGCTGGCCGATGGCCCGCGCGTGGGCCGGGTGCTGGAGCGCATCAGCCTGCTGCAACGTCGTGCGGCAGGCACCGGCACGGTGGCACAACTGATCGCGGCCAATGTCGATACCATGTTCGTCGTCACCTCCTGCAATGCCGATTTCAACGAGGCGCGGCTGGAGCGTTATCTGGTGCTGGCCCATTCCGCCGGGATCACCCCGGTTCTGGTGCTGACCAAGGCCGATATGGCCGAAGCCGCCCCCTACATCGCCCGCGCGCAAGGCCTGTCGGCGGGCATGGCGGTGGTGGCGCTGAACGCCAAATCCGGCGATCTGGGCGTGCTGGACCCATGGTGCCGTGCGGGCCAGACGGTGGTGCTGCTGGGATCATCGGGGGTCGGCAAATCCACCCTTGCCAACAGCCTGACGGGCGGCGCGCTGGAAACCGGCGCTGTGCGCGAGGACGACGCCAAGGGCCGCCACACCACCACCTCGCGCTACCTTCTGGCGCTGCCAGCGGGCGGTTGGCTGATCGACACACCCGGCGTGCGCGAGTTGCAACTGACCGATGTGGCCGACGGCATCGACGTGCTGTTTTCCGATCTGATTGATCTGGCCGCAGGGTGCCGCTTTCGCGATTGCAAACACACCGTCGAGCCGGGCTGCGCCGTGCAAGCCGCGATTGCAGCGGGCACCGTCGATGCGCGGCGCTTGGAAAGCTGGCGCAAGCTGGGCGCGGAAGAGGCCGCCAATTCATCCGCCATGCAGGTGTCAAAAGTGCGGGCGGCGGGGAAGTTCACCAAGAAATCAGCCGCCAAGCGGCGATTTGGCGGATAGGCCGGGGGTTTCACACCCCCGGACCCCCGTGGAGTATTTAGGCCAAGATGAAGACCGATCTCGGTCAGGTGGCAGCGGCTTGGCTGGCCCACAGAAGTTGCGCTTGGGTTTCCACCGCGCAAGGCCGCACTTGGCGCAGGCGGATCAGGGCAGGCTCGGGCGCCTCGCCCGCTTCGACCATCAGGCGCAATGCGGCGCTGCCCGATCGCCCGCAGCCACCCATGCAATGCAGCAACACCTTGCCGCCCTGCGCCAGATGTCGATGCGCGCGGGCCGAGATGTCATCCCAGCCCTGCCCCGGCGTGTCGTAATCGGCGGTCGGCAAATGCAGCCACGCGATGCCCGCTTCGGCCAGATCATCCGCCAGCGGTGCCGCCATGCGCGCCAGCTCCTCGGGTGTGATCAGCGTTACCACCAAGGCGGGCTGCCAGTAGCGGATCGCCAGCAGATCGGCTTGGTAAAACCCGGCGCGTCCGGGGCATGGGCTGATGCCCAGCACCCCCTGCCGCAAGGTCAGATCTGCGATTGTCAGCCGCATCTGTTCCTCTTTGGTTTACGTTTCGCCCGGCGCGCCTTAGGTTACGGGAACCCGAATCCGCTGAGGCATGATGACCGAAATCCCGCCGCAAACCTATCAGGTTCTGGCCCGCAAATACCGCCCCGCAACTTTTGCCGATCTGGTCGGGCAAGAGGCGATGGTGCGCACGCTGAAAAACGCCTTCGCGGCGGACCGGATTGCGCATGCCTTCATGCTGACGGGGATCAGGGGCACCGGCAAAACCACCACGGCGCGGATCGTGGCCAAGGGGCTGAACTGTGTGGGCCCCGATGGTCAGGGCCAGCCCACCACCGAGCCTTGCGGCGTCTGCGAGCCCTGCATTGCCATCGCCGAAGGCCGCCATGTTGACGTGATGGAGATGGACGCCGCCAGCCGCACCGGTGTGAACGACATGCGCGAAGTGATTGATTCCGTGCACTACCGCGCGGCCTCGGCGCGCTACAAGATCTACATCATCGACGAAGTGCACATGCTGTCGAACGCCGCCTTCAACGCGCTGCTGAAAACGTTGGAGGAACCCCCGACGCATGTGAAATTCATCTTCGCCACCACCGAAATCCGCAAGGTGCCGGTGACGGTTCTGTCGCGCTGCCAACGCTTTGATCTGAAGCGGATCGAGCCGGAAGTGCAGATGGCCCTGATGCGCAAGATTGCGACAGCCGAGGGCGCACAGATCACCGACGGCGCTTTGGCGCTGATCGCGCGGGCGGCAGAAGGCTCGGCCCGCGATGCCACCAGCCTGCTGGATCAGGCGATTTCCAATGGTTCGGGCGAGACGACTGCCGACATGGTCCGCACCATGCTGGGCCTTGCCGACCGGGGCCGCGTGCTTGATCTGTTCGATATGATCATGAAGGGCGAGGCTGCCGGGGCCTTGGCGGAACTGTCGGGCCAATATGCCGATGGTGCCGACCCGATGGCGGTGCTGCGCGATCTGGCCGAGATCACCCACTGGATTTCGGTGATCAAGATCACCCCCGAAGCCGCCGATGACCCGACCACGCCGCAGGAAGAACGCGAGCGCGGCCTTGCGATGGCAGCCCTTCTGCCGATGCGGGTGCTGTCGCGGATGTGGCAGATGTTGCTCAAGGCGCTGGAGGAAGTGGCGCTGGCCCCCAACGCGATGATGGCGGCCGAAATGGCGGTGATCCGGCTGACCCATGTGGCCGACCTCCCCGACCCAGAAACGCTGGTGAAAAAGCTGATGTCGCAAACCGCGCCGCCGCGCCCGACCGGTGGTGCGCCCGCGGGCGGGGGCGGGGGCGGCGGCATGGTGCATGGCGCCCTGCGGATGGCGCCAAGCGCGCCTGCGCGCGGGCCAACCATGCAGGGCGGCCAAGCCGTTGCTGTGGCCGAAAGCCAGTTGGTGGTCTATGCAAGCTTCGCGCAGGTGGTGGAACTGATCCGCGAAAAACGCGACATGCGCCTGCTGATGGAGGTCGAGGAAGGCGTGCGGCTTGTGAAATACGCAACGGGCCGGATCGAGTTTGAACCGGCTCCGGGTGCGAAATCTGATCTTGCCGCGCGGTTGAGCCAGCGGTTGCAAGGCTGGACCGGCGCGCGTTGGGGCGTGTCGGTGGTGAACTCCGGCGGCGCGGCGACGCTGGCCGAAGAACGCGATGCCGCAGCCGAAGCCGCGCGTGCCGAGGCGATGGGAAACCCGCTGGTGCAGGCGGTGATGCTGGCGTTTCCCGGTGCCAAGATCACCGAAATCAGAACCGCCGAGGCGATGGCGGCCAGTGCGGCCATCGAGGCCTTGCCGGAAGTGGACGACGAATTTGACCCCTTTGAAGATGACTGAGGAGACAAGATGCTGAAAGGTTTGGGCGGCATTGGCGACATGGCCAAGATGATGAAAGCCGCGCAGGAAATGCAGGGCAAGATGGCCGAACTGCAAGAGGAAATGGCGCGCACCTTGGTGATCGGTGAGGCGGGCGCAGGTCTGGTGAAGGCGCGCGCAACCTGCAAGGGCGAGGTGACGGGGCTGGATATTGATCCGTCTATTCTGGTGGCCTCGGAAAAAGAGGTCGTCGAGGATCTGATCCTTGCCGCGATCAAGGATGCGCAGAACAAGGGTCAGGCCCGCAACATGGTCGAGATGCAGAAAATGACGCAAGCACTTGGGTTGCCTGCGGATTTCAAGCTGCCGATCTGAGCGCACGCTGCATGGAGCAATCGCGCGACATCGAGGTGTTGATCGAACTGATGGCGCGTCTGCCGGGGCTGGGCCCCCGGTCGGCGCGGCGTGCGGTGTTGGCGCTGTTGAAAAAGCGCGGGCCGCTGATGGCTCCGCTGGCGCAGGCGATGGCGACGGTGGCGCTGACGGCGAAGGATTGCGTGATCTGCGGCAATATCGGCACCGCCGAGGTTTGCCCGATTTGCAGTGACGATGCCCGCGCGACTGGCGAGATTTGCGTGGTCGAGGATGTCTCGGACCTGTGGGCGATGGAGCGTGGCGGGGTGTTTCATGGCCGCTATCACGTGCTGGGCGGCACGCTTTCGGCGCTGGATGCGATTGGCCCCGATGAATTGGGCATCCCGCGGCTGGTGGACCGCGCCCGCGATGCGACCGAGGTTATCCTTGCGCTGAACGCCACCGTCGATGGCCAGACCACCGCGCATTACATCGCCGATGCCTTGGCCGGGCTGGGGGTGCGGATCACCTCGCTGGCGCAGGGCGTGCCGATTGGCGGCGAGTTGAACTATCTGGACGACGGCACGATTGGTGCAGCCCTGCGCGCACGCCGCCAGTTCTGAACGACTTTAGCCGGCTTTCACAACCATTCCGCGCTTTCGCCGCATTCTCGCCGTATTCCGACATGTAACTGCACATGTCCAATCACGGAGAGTGTCATGGCCGTTGTTTCAATGATTGCAGGCGGAATGCTGGGATTTCTCTCGGCGCTGTTTAGTCTTGTGGCGTTGAATGTCAGCTGGATGACCGCCCTGGGGTTGTGGAGCGGGGTCGCCTGCGTTGTCGCCGTCGTCGTGCTGGGCTATGCGATGTGGCCGCGCCGCGCAGCCACCGAGGTGCGGCGGACGGAACACGCCTAGTCCGTAATTTTTTCTTGATCTGTGGCCAGAATCGCCCATATCAAAGAGTGCGACGTTGACTCTCTGCGATCTCTGTCTCCGATTTCGGCCACAGCATTCGACAAAGGCTGACTGCGCCAAGCCGCCGCAATCTCGCGGGCGGCACCACTAAAGGAGACATCACGATGGCTAAGGGCACCGTGAAATGGTTCAATGAGACCAAAGGTTTTGGCTTTATCGCCCCGGAAGGCGGCAAGAAGGACGTGTTCGTGCACATCTCGGCGCTGGAGCGCGCTGGTCTGCGCTCGCTGAAAGATGGTCAGCCGGTGACGTTCGATATCGAAGCAGGCCGCGATGGCCGCGAATCGGCAACCAACCTGGCATTGGCCTGAACCGGTCAGCCAAACGGCTGGATGAATTTGAAAGGGGCGCATCCATGATGCGCCCCTTTTCATCGCTAGATAGCGGTCTTCGCCCGGCGCAATCTGATCGCGGCTGTCGATCAGATGCCGCCTGATCGCCAAATCACATCAGGCGCCCAAATTACATCAAACGCATCGCAAGCCGGTCGCGCAAGGCGTGTTCAAACCCAACCCGCAGCGAAATGCCCGAGGTCGGCGCGCGCAGCACCACAGCCTCACCACGATCTTCAGGAAACTCTTGCGCCGCACAGTCCTTCGACAGCAAAATGATCGGGACCCGCCGCGCCACATCCGCCAGCAACGCATGTGCCCGGCGACCTGCCGCCAATCCGCCAAAACCATCACAGTCGATCACGCACAGACCATAGCCTGCGGGGTCTTCGATGACCGCTTCAAGCCCGACGAAAAGATCATCCGCCATCTCAACCTTGCCACCAAGGCCCGCCAACCGATGCGGCAATGGCCCACCCTCTGCGCCTTGGCTGACCAGCATGACGCGAATACCAAGCCCGACAGGCGAGGCGCTGTGTTGCTCTAGTGACCGGATGATTTGCACGATTGTTCCCCTCAACATGGCAGCGGTCGATGATTTATCTGAGTTAACCTTGAACGAGTGTTGCGGCGGAATTGGGTAGGCAATGCGACATTCTTTGCTGAATTGTGGCGGTGATTGGGCGTTGAACCCCCGGGCTTTGCCCGCCATGATCGCGGTTGAACCACCGGGATTTGTTCATCATGCCAGCGCCAGATTACCAAAGCCTTATCGACGCCGCGACCTGGGGCTTTATCCGCGACACCGACGCCTGCTATCCGCCCGACACCGCCAGCATGGGCATTGCCGATCAGCGCCGGATTTATGATGCGATGTGCGCGCATTTTCAGCGCGGCTATCCGCCGGGGGTTGTGTCGGAAGATCGCATGATTTCAGGGGTTTCGTGCCGGATCTATCCGGCCCCCAAGTCTTCGGAAGTCGCGCCGACCGTGATCTTTCTGCACGGCGGCGGCTATGTGGTGGGCGGTTTGCACAGCCATGACGACGTTTGCGCCGACATTCGCGCGGCGACCGGGTTGCAGGTGGTGGCGGTTGATTACCGCCTGTCGCCCGAGCATCTGCACCCCGCAGCCTTCGACGATGCCCGCGCCGTGGTGCAGGCGGTGGATGGCCCGGTGGTGCTGGTGGGTGATTCGGCGGGCGGCAACCTTGCGGCGGCCGTCAGCCATGCGCTGCGCGGTGATGCGCGGATTTTGGGGCAGGTGCTGATCTATCCGGGCCTGGGTGGTGATCGCAGCAAGGGCAGCTACCAGACCCATGCCTTCGCGCCGATGCTGACGCTGGCGGATGTGGAATTTTACGCGGGCATCCGACACGGCGGCATAGAAGTGCGCGGCGATGCCACCGTCGCCCCCTTGCAGGACAGCGACTTTTCGGGCCTGCCGCCCACCGTCGCCATCGCCGCCGAATGTGATCCGCTGGCCGATGATGCGCACGCCTATGCGCGCGCGATCCGCGCCGCGGGCGGGCGGGCGATGGCCTTCACCGCGCCGGGGATGGTGCATGGCTACCTGCGCGCCCGCGCCAGCGTGCCACGCGCCGCCGCCTCTTTCACCGAAATCTGCAATGCGATCAGCGCCTTGGCGCACGGCACCTGGCCTTATGGAGAGCAAAAATGAACGCACATGCCAACATCACCCATTGGGCCGAACGCGTCGATCTGGCGGCGGCGTTCCGGTGGAGCGTCAAGCTGAACCTGCACGAGGCGGTGTCGAACCACTTCAGCCTTGCGGTGAACGCGGATGGCAGCAAGTTCCTGATGAACCCCAACATGCGCCACTTTGGCCGCATCACCGCGTCAAGCCTGCTGGAGATCGACGCCAACGATCCCACCACGATGAACCGCCCCGATGCGCCCGACCCAACCGCTTGGGGCCTGCACGGCTCCATCCACCGCGCCCTGCCGCATGCGCGCTGCGTGATGCATGTCCATTCGATCCACGCGACGGTTTTGGCCAGCTTGGCGGACAGCTATCTGCCCCCCATCGACCAGAACTCGGCGATGTTCTTCGGGCGGCAGGTGGTGGATGCCGACTATGGCGGCATGGCGTTTGAGGAAGAAGCCGCGCGCTGCGTGCAGCTTTTGGCCGACCCAAAGATCACCACGATGATCATGGGCAACCATGGCGTGCTGATCATCGGCCAATCGGTCGCCGATGCGTTCAACCGGCTGACCTATTTTGAACGCGCCGCCGAGACCTATATTCGCGCCCTGCAAACCGGCAAGCCCCTGCGCATTCTGTCGGATGCCGTGGCCGAGAAAACTGCTGGCGAATGGGATGCCTACCCCGGCTATGCCGACGCCCATCTGCGCGAAGTCAAGGCGTTGCTGGATGAAGACGGTGCGAGCTACGCCAGCTAAGGGCGGAATTCGCGCGAATTCCGTGCACGATTTTCGCGCGAAAATCGGTTACGCCTGAAAAAACGGTTTCGCTTTCATGCTGGGCGGAACCGCCACGCCCATCCGCGTCAGGATCGACGGGGCCAGCGCCAACTGGTCCAGCACCACATCCGGGCCGGGCATTTCGCTGTCGCCAAAGTAGTAAAATGCGAAATCCTGCTGCAACTCTCCGGTGCCGCCGTGGTGGCCGCGTTCGTCTTGGCCGTGGTCTGCTGTCACGATCACCTCATACCCCGCCGCGCGCCAGCGGTGCAGAAACGGCGCCAACATCGCATCCATCACATAGCAGGCATGGTCCATTTCCTCGCAATCGTGGAAGAACCGATGCCCCATGCTGTCGAGCGTGCAGGTGTGCAGGATGCCGTAGTCAATCTCCTTCACCTCGGCCAGCCGCGTCAGTGTGGCAAACAGATCGACGTCCGAGGGCGTCATCTGGTTGATGTTGCCGTATCCGGTCATGGTGTGAAAACGGCCATGGGTGATCGGGCCTGCGGGTTCATCATATTCAATGTCGCGCACCAGATCGAACGGGCTGCGGTTGAACAGTTCGGACCAGAAGCTGTGGGTGACAGCCCCGGTCTTGCGGCCTGACTTGCTAAGTTCCGAGAAGATGTCCGGTTGCTCCAGCCGATACACCGCCTCATTGCCCCAGACCCGGTGCTGTTGCGGCGGAACCCCGGTGTGGATCGAGGCATAGCAGGAAGCCGAGGTTGAGGGCAGCGTCGCGCGCATCCGCCACACCCGGGCTTCGCCTTGGGCGACGAAGCCTTCAAGGTTGCCGAACAGGCGGCGCCAGTTGCGATAGGGCACGCCGTCGAGGATGATCAGCAAAAGTTTACGCATCGCAGTCTCCGTGTCCGGCCGAAGGAGCCTCCGGCGGGGATATTTAAGAACAGGTGAAATTGCACGGCAGCGGCCTAGTTGCCGCCGCTTTCCATTTTGCGCGCGGCGAGGACGCTTTCCAGCCAGCCGAGTTTCATCTCGGGCACCGAGGACAGCAGAAGGTCGGTGTAGTCATCGTATGGCGGCGTCAGCACATCGGTTTTGCTGCCGTAGCGGACGACCTGGCCGCGATACATCACCGCGATTTTATCGGCGATGGCTTTGACCGTCGCAAGGTCGTGGGTGATGAACAGATAGGCTACGCCTTCGCGTTGTTGCAGCGCCAGCAGCAGTTTCAGGATGCCATCGGCGACCAAGGGATCAAGCGCGCTTGTCACCTCGTCACAGATGATCAGCTTGGGCTTCGCGGCCAGCGCGCGGGCGATGCAGACGCGTTGCTTTTGTCCACCTGACAATTCTGCCGGATAACGGTCGATAAAGCCCGCGCCCATCTCGATTTCTTCCAGCAGTTCCTGGATGCGTTTGCGTTTGGCGTCGCCTTTCAGGCCGAAGTAAAACTCCAACGGGCGGCCAATGATGGTGCCGACGGTCTGGCGCGGGTTCATCGCGGTGTCGGCCATCTGGTAGATCATCTGCAATTCGCGCAGATCATCTTTCGTGCGGCTGGCAAGGTCAGCCGACAAGGTGCGGCCCGCGAAGGTGATGCGGCCTTGAGCGGCAGGCAACAGCCCGGTGATCACCCGCGCGAGGGTGGACTTGCCCGAGCCGCTTTCGCCCACCACCGCCAAGGTTTGCCCTGCCGACAGATCAACCGTGACGTTCTTCAGCACGTCAAAATTGGTGCCCTTATACCGCGCGGTGACATTGGCGACCGAAAGCACCGGGGCGCTATCGTCTTTCTCGGCGTGGTCAATCGAGCGCACCGACACCAGCGCCTGCGTGTAGGCCTGCTGCGGGGCGTTGATGATCTGATCGGTTGTGCCGTATTCCACCTTCTTGCCGCCGCGCAGCACTAGGATATCGTCCGCCACCTGTGCGACCACGGCCAGATCGTGGGTGATATACAAAGCCGCCACCCCGGTATCGCGAATTGCCGCCTTGATCGCCACCAGCACGTCGATTTGCGTGGTCACATCCAGCGCGGTGGTCGGCTCGTCAAACACCACGAGGTCGGGCTTGGGGCACAAAGCCATCGCCGTCATCGCGCGCTGCAACTGCCCGCCCGAGACTTGGTGCGGATAGCGGGTGCCAAAGGTTTCCGGGTTGGGCAGGCCCAGTTTGCGGAACAGATCGACCGCGCGGGCCTCTGCCTCGGCGCGGGTCATCAGTTTGTGGTGCAGGCTGGTCTCAATCACCTGCTCCATCAGCCGTTTTGCCGGGTTGAAGGCGGCGGCGGCGGATTGCGCGACATAGGTGACTTCACGGCCCCGCAACGACCGCAGATCGCCCGCGCCAGCCTCGCGGATATCGCGGCCATTGAGCATAATCTGACCGCCAGCCAGCCGCGCGCCACCGCGCGCAAAGGCCATCGCCGACAGCCCGATGGTGGATTTGCCCGCACCGGATTCGCCGATCAGACCCAGCACGCGGCCTTGCTGCACCGCTACCGAGACGTCATCGACCAGCACGACTTTGCGCGGCGCCTCGCCCGGCGGATAAGACGTGGCCTCTATCCGCAGGTTCTTGATTTCCAGCAGGTTGGTTTTCACAAGATCAAGCACCGCGACCGCCTTTCAGGCTGGTGGTGCGCGACAGCACCCAATCCGCCACCAAGTTCACCGAGATCGCCAGCGCCGCAATCGCAATCGCCGGGGCCAAGGCGGCCGGAATGCCGTAAACCAGCCCCGCCGAGTTTTCCTTCACCAAGCCGCCCCAATCCGCCAAGGGCGGCTGCACGCCAAGGCCAAGGAAGGACAGGGTCGAGATGAACAGCACGGCAAAGATGAACCGCAGGCCCAGTTCGGCCACCAGTGGCGAAAGCGCGTTCGGCAGGATTTCCGAGAAAATGATCCAGCCGCGCCCCTCGCCGCGCAGACGTGCGGCCTCGACATAATCCATCACCGTGATATCGACGGCCACCGCGCGCGACAGGCGGAACACCCGCGTCGCATCAAGGAACCCCATCACGAGGATCAGGTTGATCGTGGTCACATCCACCGCCGTCAGGATCACCAGCGACAGGATCAGCGTCGGGATTGCCATCAGCAGATCGACAAAGCGCGACAGCGCCTGATCGACCCAACCGCCCGCCGTCGCCGCCAGAAAGCCCAGCACCGAGCCGGTGACAAACGACAGGATCGTCGAAGCCGTCGCGATGAAAATTGTCACCTGCGCGCCGTAGATCATCCGCGTCAGCAGATCGCGGCCAATCGAATCTGTGCCCAGCCAATGCGCGGATGAGATCGGGTCCCAGACGCCGCCGACCAGCTCATCCATTTTATAGGGCGCAATAAGATGCGCAAAGATGGCTATGAAAAAGAAGCCCCCGGTCAGGATCAGACCGATCAGCGCGGAAAGGGGAATACGCCTCATTTCGGATGCCTCAGTCTGGGGTTGGCAAGAATAGACACCACATCGGCCAGAATGTTCAGCCCGATATAGACGGCGGCAAAGATCATCCCGCAGGCCTGCACCACCGGCAGATCGCGCTTGGTGACGTGATCAACCAGATATTGCCCCATGCCGGGATAGACGAACACCACCTCAACCACGACCACGCCCACCACCAGATAGGCAAGGTTCAGCATCACCACGTTGACCACGGGCGCAATCGCGTTCGGGAACGCGTGCCGCCAGATCACCGTCAGCGGTGACAGGCCCTTCAATTCCGCGGTTTCAATATAGGCCGATTGCATCACGTTCAGAATGGCCGCCCGCGTCATCCGCATCATATGCGCCAGCACCACCATCACCAAAACGATCACCGGCAGAATGACCGCTTGCAGCCGTTCAAACACCCCCATGCCGGGGAATACCATCGACATGGCGGGGAACCATTGCAGCTTTACAGCCAGAAAATACAGCACCAGATAGCCCGCCACAAATTCCGGCAGGCTGATCGTCGCCAGCGTCACGCCCGAAATCAACCGATCCGGCCAGCGCCCGTTGTAGCGTGCAGCCAACAACCCCAGCAAAATCGCCAAAGGCACAGAAATCAGTGCCGCCCAGAACGCCAGAAACAGCGTATTGCCCAGACGGCTGCCGATAGAGGTGGCGATATCCTCGCCATTGGTCAGCGCCACCCCCATATCTCCGGTCATGAACCCGTAAAGCCAGTGGCCATAGCGCCAGATCACCGGCTCGTTCAGCCCCATTTTCTCGCGCAGGTTCGCGAGCGCCTCGGGCGTTGCCGATTGGCCCAGCATGGCTTGCGCCGTATCGCCCGGCAAAGCCTCGACGCCGAAAAAGATCAGCGCCGACACCGCCAACATGAGCAACAGACCCAGCGCCAGCCGCTGGGTCACGAGTTTCACAACCGGATGCATACCGCGATCAGGCGTTCAGCCAGCACTTGGCAAGTGCGCGGCCATTCATCAACTCGCCATTCGGATCAGCCTGCCAGCCGCCAACTTCCTCGCGCTTGGCTTCGACGAAATCGTTGAACATCGGGCAGATCAGACCGCCGTTGTCGCGCAGCATGTTTGCCAGCGTGGAATATTCTTCCTTGCGCTTGGTCTGGTCCAACTCGGCCCGGGCGGCGATCAGAATCTCGTCGAACTTCGGGTCTTTGAACTTGGTGTCGTTCCAGTCAGCCGTGGACAGATAGGCGGTGGAATACATCTGATCCTGCACCGGGCGACCGCCCCAATAGGATGCGCAGAAGGGTGCGACGTTCCAGACGTTGCTCCAATAACCGTCATCGGGCTCGCGCTTGATTTCCAGCGGGATACCGGCGGCATTGGCCGATTGCTGGAACAGTTGCGCCGCTTCAATCGCACCGGGGAAAGCGCCCGCTGCCACTTGCAGGATGATCGGCGAGCCATCATGGCCCGACTTCTTGTAAGCCTCCGCCGCCGCCGCCGCATCATATTCGCGCTGCGGGATGGTGTCGTCAAACAAAGGATAAGCCGCGTTGATCGGGAAGTCGTTGCCGCGCGAGCCGAGGCCGCCCAAGATCTTATCGACCATTTCCTGACGGTTGATCGACAGCTTCATCGCCATCCGCAAGTCGTTGTTATCAAACGGTGCCTTGTCGCAATGCATGATAAAGACGTAGTGACCACGCCCAGCCACAGCCTGAATCGAAATGCCCGGAGCGCCTTTCAGCAGCTCGACAATCTTCGGATCGACCCGGTTCATCATGTGGATCTGGCCCGCCTGCAACGCCGAGGTGCGGGCGGTGTTGTCGTTGATCACGATGATTTCGACATCATCGGCATGGCCCATTGTGCTGTCGAAATAGTTGGCGTGTTTGGTGAAGGTGTGGCGCACGCCCGGCTCGTTGGCGACGATCTTGTAGGGGCCAGCGCCGATGCCTGCGGTCGGGTTATCAATGCCGCCGCCGGGTTGGATGATCAGGTGATAATCCGCCATCAGGAACGGCAAGTCGGCATTGCCAGACGCAAGCTTCAGCGTGACCATGTCACCCTCGGCCTTCATATCCACGATGTCTTTCACGATGCCCAAAGCGCCCGACTGCGATTTCTCATCGGTGTGACGCTTCAGCGTGGCGACCACGTCATCGGCGGTCACCGTCTTGCCGTCGTGATATTCCACGCCCTTGCGGATCTTGAACTTCCACTCCATCGCATCGGGGCTAGAGGACACTTCCTCGGCAATGCGGTAGTCGATCTCGCCCTTGGCGTTCACATCGACCAGCATCTCGCCCCAGATCATGTTCACCGCGAACGGCACTTCAGATGCCGCCAGCGCCGGATCAAGCGAGTTGGTGCTCTCGCCGCCCTGCATGCCTGCGCGCAAAAGACCGCCCTTTTTCGGCTCCTCCGCCCGCGCAGCCGAGGCCAGCAAGGTCGAGGCCAGCGCCGCCGAGACGCCCAAAGCGCCCGCGCGACCAACGAATTCGCGGCGGCTCATCAGGCCTTTGGCCGCGCGCGCAAGCAGATAGTTCAATTCATTCGACATCGTTTTCTCCCTGAATGCCCCGGATTTTTGAGGCCGTTTTTTGTTGATTACCCAATCAGTAACCCGCGAATTTCCGTTCTGGCAACGATTCTTGCCAGCTTTGCCTCAAACGAACCGGCGCGCAACCTTGTCGTCAAAATGCCGCTCGAACACTTTCGTGTCCCCCTCGTAGGCGGTCAGGCTGGCCTTCAGATGCAGATGCGTTGCCGTCGCGGTCATCTCGGCCCAAGCGTTTGTTTTCACAGACCAATCGCCGCGCGACAGCCGCTGCTCCCATGTGTGCACAGCGCGCGCCGACAAGGGATCATCGGGGTTGATTTCCCACAATTCGGTCATGGATTCCCCGGTGCAAAGCCCGTGCACAAGGTTCTCGACATCGCCCAGATCATCGCTGATCACCAGCGCCGTGGTGCCACCGATCAAGTCGGTTTCAATCTTGCGCGTGGTCTTGCCCGCCCGCAAAACCCTGTGCGCCCAAGGCGTCGCACCCTGCGCTTCAGGCGGGGTCCATTCCGGCCCGCTGCCCTGATGCACCGGCAGATCAAGGCTGCCCGCCGTCACCGTCAACGTGGCAGGCGCGGGCGAAGGCCACAGGAACGGCCAATAGGTTGTGGACAGGGCGAGACGCAAGCGATGCCCCGCCGCCAGCCGATATGCCGTCTGGTCAATGTTGAACGCCACATCCACCGCCTGCCCCAAAGGCATCGGCGCAGGGTCTTCCATGCCACCGCGATGGCACAGGTTCAACATGCCATGCGCGATGCGCACCGATGACCCATCCGGCGCCACATCACACAACCGCGCCACCACAAACGCCAACGGCTGATCGCTGGACAGCGTCAAGCGCAATCGCGCAGCACCCAGCAAATCCAGCGGCTCGGCCAGAACCGCGCCGTCAAAACACACCGAGATGGCATCATCGCTCGCCTGATCCCCCGGCATTTCGGCGTTCAACCCCATCGGGAAGAACTCGCCCGTATGCATCCCCAAATGCTGCGGCGTGTTGATCGTGACCGGCGCTTGTAGCGCAACCTTGGCACCCAAAGCGCGGGTGGTGGGGACTGGGGAGGGCTGGCCCTCCCCAGACCTCTCCCCCAGCGCCAACACGTGACGCGTCACGCGCGGGCTGGGCCAGGTGCGTTCGGCCACCCAATGCCCCTTGCGGTGCTTGGCCGAGGCGTCCGGGGCCTCGGAATGGATCATATAGGCGCGGTAAGCCGGATCATCCTCGGCCCCGTTTTCAATCCCCTTCAACCAGCGATCCCACCAGCGCAGCGCAACTTGCAAGAACCCAATCGCAGGCCCCGGCACGGCCGTATGCGGATATTGATGCACCCAAGGCCCAACAATGCCCTGCACGGGTGCGGGCACATTCTCGACCAGATGCGCCACGGTGTTCATGTAATTATCCGCCCAGCCGCCCCAGCTTAACACCGGCACCGTCATGCGGGCGTAATCCTCGGACACCGAGCCATGCTTCCAATAGTCGTTCTTTTCCTGCATCTCTGCCCAGCGCGGCGCGAGCCATGGCTCGTTCTCCAGCCGCTTCAGCCAATCCGCCCGCCAGTCGGGGCGGAGAACCGGGTCCGCTGGCCTGCTGGAATAAGACAGCATCACCGCCCCCCAGCCAAAATTCTCGCCCAGCAAACAGCCGCCTTTGTAGTGAATGTCGTCAGCAAAGCGGTCGGTGGTTGAACACACCGACACCACCGCCTTCAGCGCCGGAGGCTGCAGGAAAGCCGTCTGCAGGCAGTTAAACCCGCCCCAGCTTTTGCCCATCATCCCGACCGAGCCGTTGCACCACTCCTGCGCCGCCAGCCACTCGATCACCTCACACGCGTCGGCGAGCTCCTGAATGGTGTATTCATCGCGCATCAAGCCTTCGCTGTCGCCATTGCCGCGCATATCGACGCGCACGCAGGCATAGCCGTGCCCCGCCACATAGGCGTGCATCATCTCATCGCGCGGCAAGGTGCCATCGCGCTTACGATAGGGAATGTATTCCAGCACCGCAGGCACCGGCCCTGCACCTTCCGCGCGCCACACCCGCGCCGACAACCGGCAGCCATCCGAAAGCACAATGCCCATGTCCTCCTGCTCGGTGATCGAGAAGGGAAATTCGGTGACGATTTTCATGGTCCAGGCCCCTGGCTTATTCTGCTCCCATCAGGCGACGCCAAGCCTCTGAAATCCGCCTCTTTTGCGGCGCTTCGCACCCTGTTTGCGACGTAACGTCACATTCCCGCAAAATCCCCCCTTGCAACGCAAACCCAAGCGCGGCACCACTTTTGCGCAGATCAAACCGCAAAGGATGCACCATGACCACCCGCCCGAATATCCTGATTGTCATGGTGGATCAGCTGACCGGAACCCTGTTCGACGATGGCCCCGCAGCCTTCCTGCACGCCCCGAACCTGCGCCGCTTGGCCGATCATTCGGTGCGCTTTGCCAATGCCTACACCGCCTCACCGCTCTGCGCGCCCGCACGTGCCGCGTTCATGTCGGGCGCTTTGCCCCGCCGCACCCGCGTCTATGACAACGCCGCCGAATTCGCCTCCGACATCCCCACCTACGCCCACCATCTGCGCCGCGCGGGCTATTACACTTGCCTGTCGGGCAAGATGCATTTCGTCGGCCCCGACCAGATGCACGGCTTTGAAGACCGCCTGACCACCGACATCTACCCCGCCGATTTCGGCTGGACGCCCGACTACCGCAAACCCGGCGAGCGTATCGACTGGTGGTATCACAACCTCGGCTCGGTGACGGGCGCAGGCGTGGCCGAGATCACCAACCAACTGGAATATGACGACGACGTCTGCCATCAAGCCGTGCAGAAAATCTATGACCTCTCGCGCGGGCTGGACCCCCGCCCATGGTGCCTGACCGCCAGCTTCACCCATCCGCACGACCCCTTCGTGGCGCGGCGCAAATACTGGGATCTCTACAACGACGCGCCCGAACTGGAACCTCCAGCCCCCCTCGCCTATGAGGCAATGGACCCCCACTCACAACGCCTGATGGACGCCTGCGACTGGCGCGGGCTGGAAGTAACGTCCGAGCATATCCGCCGCGCCCGCCAAGGCTATTTCGCCAACATCTCCTACGTCGATGCCAAAATCGGCGAGATATTCGAGGCGCTCGAGGCCACCCGCCAGGAAGCCATCGTGATCTTCGTCTCGGATCATGGCGAGATGCTGGGCCGCAAAGGCCTGTGGTTCAAGATGAACTTCTTCGAAGGCGCCGCCCGCGTCCCCCTGATGATCTCCGCCCCCGGCCTTGAGCCCAAACGCATCGACACGGCGGTATCGACCATCGACCTGACACCAACCCTCTGCGATCTGGCAGGCATCTCGATGGACGAGGTCATGCCATGGACCGACGGCGAAAGCCTGCTCCCCCTCGCCACCGGCACCCCGCGCACCAGCCCGGTGGCGATGGAATACGCCGCCGAAGGCACCATCACCCCCATGGTCGCGCTGCGCATGGGCGCGTGGAAATACATCCACTGCCCCGCCGACCCCGATCAACTTTTCGATCTGGCGTCAGACCCCGAGGAAAACCACAACCTCGCCGCCGACCCCCGCGCCGCCGAAGTCCTCGCGCATTTCCAGACCATGACGCAAGACCGCTGGGACATCCCCGCCTACGACGCCGAAGTGCGCCAATCCCAAGCCCGCCGCTGGGTGGTCTATGAAGCCCTGCGCAACGGCGCGTATTACCCTTGGGATCACCAACCCCTGCGTGCGGCATCAGAGCGTTACATGCGCAACCACATGGATCTGAACGTGCTGGAAGAAAACAAACGCTTCCCGCGCGGCGAATAAGACGAATTTCAAAGAAAGACGAAATTCGTAAGTGGCGGCAGCGTGCCGCCCGCTTTCAACCCACAGGGCTGCGGCACCGCCGGATCGCTCCGCGGGGGATATTTAAGAACAGGTGAAAGCCGATAGCCGCATCCATTCACCTGTTCTTAAATATCCCCGCCGGAGGCTTCCACATATCCGCCCGATGCTCCCGTGGGCACCCTGCCGCGGCAGCGCCGCCGAGAGGGGGCTCGATGCCCCCCGAGGCGGCACCCCGATTGCCTCAGCGCAGGGCCTGCAGAATCTCAAGGCTGGGGTAGCCATCGGGGACCATGCCCCGCGCGCGTTGAAACGCCTTTACCGCCGCGATGGTCAGCGGGCCAACCTTGCCATCCGGCGTGCCCGCATAGACACCCTCGCGCAGCAGCAGGCTTTGCAGCGCGCGGCGCTCGTCCAGCGTCAGCGCCCGCAGATCGCGCGGCCATGCGGCCTTGAACCCATCCCCGCCCGCGATGCGGTCCGCCAGGTGGCCCACCGCAATCACATAAGCATCGGCCTTGTTATAAGCCTCAATCGCCGCGAAATTGTCATAGACCAGAAACGCAGGCCCCCTTGCCCCCGCTGGCAACAGCAACGCGCCCCAGCCGGAGCCCAGCGCCGCCCCATCCGGCATCGTCACGCCCAGCGCGGCCCAGGTGCTCAGCGGCTTTTGCGTGCGATCGCCGGCAAGGTCATAGTCAAACCCCGCAGGCAGCCGCACCTCGTCGCCCCAACGCCCGCCTTTCTTCCAACCCGCATTGGCCAGATAAGCGGCGGTCGAGGCCAAGGCATCGCCGGGATCATCGCCCCAGATATCCGGCTTGCCGGTGCCCGCATTCGTTACCGCCAGCTTCAGATAAGACGACGGCATGAACTGCGTATGCCCCATCGCGCCGGCCCAGCTTCCGACCATGGCCGCAGGCTTCACCGCGCCCGATTGCAGGATCTGCAGCGCGGCGATCAACTCGGCCTCAAAAAACGCCCCCCGGCGCGTGTCATAGGCCAGGGTCGCCAGCGCACTGGGGGTCTCAATGTCGCCGCGCACCGCGCCATAGGCGCTTTCCAGCCCCCAGATCGCCAGCACCACATGCTTGTCCACACCGTAGCGCGCCTCAATCTGATCAAGCAGCGGCCCATGCGCGCGCAATGCCTTTTGTCCCGCCGCAATGCGATCGTCTGACACCGCGCGATCAAGATAATCCCAGATCGTGCGGGTAAACTCATCCTGCTTGCGGTCACGCTCGATCACCGCTGGCAGAAAATGCACCCCCGGCATCACGGCATCAAAGGTCGCCGATGAAATCCCCGCCGCCAGCGCCCGATCACGAAAGCCCGCAACCCACTGCTGCAACCCGGCTTCCGAGCCATCTTCGATCACGTCACCCGCCCCCGCATTCAACTCGACCACATCCTCCTGCGCCCACACGGGTGCGGCCCACAGCGCAAATCCCAACCACAGCCAACGCATTGCCGCCCACATGCTCAGCGCCGCTTGTGCACGACCTTGCGCTTGGTCGCAGAGTCTTTGGCGGCGAACTTGCCCGGCTTTTTCGGCTGATAGCGCCCGGGCTTGGCGCGCCCCGTCGGCAGCGTCGCGCCTTCGATGTTTAACAGATCGAGCGTGATGCCGCCGGTCATCGGCGTGGCCTCGGCCAGCCGCACCAGCACGCGCAGCCCGATGCCAATTTCAATCCCGGTATCGCTGCCGATCAAAACCTGCCGATCCTGATCATAATGGAAATACTCGCGCCCAACCGCGCGGATCGGCACCAGCCCATCCGCCCCGGTTTCGTCCAGCTTCACGAACAGCCCAAAACGCTGCACGCCCGAAATCCTGCCCGCAAATTCATTGCCCACCCGTTCCGACAGGAAGGCCGCCAGATAGCGGTCATTGGTATCCCGCTCGGCCACCATCGAGCGCCGCTCGGTGTCGGAAATCAGCTTCGCGGTCTCATCCAGATTTTCCACATCCCAAGCCGACAGCCCGTCGTCGCCCCAACCATGCCCCGAGATCAGCGCGCGATGCACGATCAGGTCGGAATACCGCCGGATCGGCGAGGTGAAATGCGCGTAGTTGCGCAAGGCGAGGCCGAAATGGCCGAAATTCACCGCGTTGTAATAGGCCTGCGTCATCGAGCGCAGGGTCGAGATGTTCATCAACTCGTCAAAATCGGTGTCCTGCGCCTGCGCCAACAGGCGGTTGAGATGCGCGGCTTTCAGCACCTGCCCCTTGGCAAGCGTAAAGCCCGAAGCCTCGGCCACCTCACGCAAAGCCTCCAACTTATCCGGCGAGGGTTCTTCATGCACCCGGAACAGCAAGGGACGCTTCAGCCCCACCAATTCTTCCGCCGCCGAGACATTGGCGAGGATCATACATTCCTCGATCAGCTTATGGGCATCAAACCGGGCCTTGAAGGCCACCGAGATCACCTTGCCTTCGTCCGAAAGTTCGATCTTGCGCTCGGGCAGTTCCAGATCCAGCGGTTGCCGCAGCGCGCGGGCCTTTTTCAAGGCATCGTAGGCCGCGTAAAGCGTGGTCAGCACCGGCAGCAGCGGTTCGGTGACGGCATCGGGCCGCCCGTCAATCGCATCCTGCACCTGCCCGTAATGCAAGCTGCCTTGCGAGCGCATCAGGCCACGGGTGAAGCGGTGGCTCAGTTTCTGCCCATGCGCGTCAATCCGCATCTGCACCGCCATGCAGGCGCGATCGACATGTTCGTGCAAGCTGCACAAATCGCCCGACAGCACATCCGGCAGCATCGGCACCACGCGATCGGGAAAATAGGTCGAGTTGCCACGCTTGCGCGCCTCGCGGTCCAGCGCGGAATTGGGGCGGACGTAATAGGCGACATCGGCGATGGCGACCCAGATGAAGAAACCACCGGGGTTTTTCGGATCAGGGTCAGCCTCGGCATAAACCGCATCATCGCGGTCGCGGGCATCAATCGGGTCGATGGTCAGCAGGGGCAGGCCGCGCAGGTCTTCGCGTTTGCCCAACGGCGCGGGCTGCGCCGCATCGGCTTCGGCAATCACCGCATCGGGGAATTGATCGGGGATGCCGTGCTGGTGGATGGCAATCAGGCTGACTGCACGCGGGCCATTCGGGTCGCCCAGCCGCGCGGTGATCCGCGCTTGCGGCAGGCCAAGCCGCTTTGGCCCCACCTGCTCGGCCTCAACCAACTCACCATCGCGGGCGTCAAGCGTGTGATCGCGCGCCACCTTCCATTCCTTGTCGGCCCCCTTATCGACCGGCAAAATCCGCCCGCCCTCGGCACCCGAGCGAAAAACCCCCAGCAGTTTCAGCGGGTTCGACCCCAAAGCCCGGATCAACCGCGCCTGATAGCCGTAATCCTGCCCACCCACCGGCGTGAGGCGCGCGAGGATCTTCATGCCCCCCGCCAAGGCCACATCGCCCTTCTGCGGCATGATCAGAATACGCGGCGGGGTGTCGCCCGCATCCGCCTCAAGCGGTTGCGCAAACAGATCGCCGTTGCTGTCGGGTGGCAACACCAACAGCACCGACACCGGCGGCAATGCCCCCGGCTCGCGGTAGCTGCGCGCCTTTTTCTCGATGCCGCCCTCGGCCTCAAGTTCCTTCAGCATCCGCTTCAGATCAATCCTGGCGTCGCCTTTGATGCCAAAGGCTTTGGCAAGGTCGCGCTTTCCGGTCAGGCCGGGGTTCTCGGTGATCCATTGGCGGATCTGGTCTTTTGTGGGCAAGGTGTTCATGCGCCTGATCTAGCACGACATGGCGATAAAGGCCATGCTTCGCAGCCCTTGGCCAGTCGCCGGGGCCAGCCCCGGACCCCGGGATATTTAGGAACGGATGAAATCCAAGGCTATTTGAGTGCTGCGGCTTTGCCCGCCCAGCGCCCGGTTGCGGCCACACCCGTCAGCAGATAGCCGCCGGTCGGGGCCTCCCAATCCAGCATCTCGCCACAGACGAACACGCCGGGGATGGCCTTCAGTTCCAGCCCCTCGGTGACCGCCGATTGCATGACGCCGCCTGCGACCGAGATCGCCTCATCCAACGGGCGCGGGCCTGCCAGTTTGAAGGGCAGCGATTTGACGGCGGCAACGGTATCAAGGCCCCGGCCAAACTCCATCACCAAAGCCACCGCCGCAGCCGACAACCCCAGCTTGCGCAAACGGTTGGCGAGGGTTTCCCCCGCCTTCATCCGGCCAAGCCGTGCGGCAATCTCATCGCCCGACACATCGGCCATCAGATCGACGCGCAACGCCGCCCCCTCACGCAGCGCACGGCTGACGGTATAAACCCCACCGCCCTCAATCCCGCGGGCCGAGATTACAAACTCCCCCCGCTCGCGCGCGTCGCCGACCAGCAGCGCCGCGCCCTTGATCGCCGTGCCGAAATGCTTGGCCATATGCGGCGTCCAATCCACCGCAAACCCCATATTCGCAGGCTGCCACGGTGCCATCTGCACGCCCTTTTCGGCCAGCCACGGCACCCAAGCCCCGTCCGACCCCAACCGCGCCCAGCTTGCGCCGCCCAAGGCCAGCACCGTCACCTTCGGACGCAAAATCTCGCGCCCCGCAGCCGTCTCAAACGCCAGCCCATCACCGTCAAACCCCACCCAGCGCCAGCGACTGCGCAGTTCCACCCCCGCGCCCTCCAGCCGCTTCAACCATGCCCGCAGCAACGGCGAGGCCTTCATGCTGCGCGGAAATACCCGCCCGGTGGAGCCGGTAAACACCTCTTGCCCCAAGGCGCGCGCCCAGATGATCATCTCGCGCGGGCCAAATTCGGCCAGCATCGGGCGCAGCCATTCGTTGCGATAGGTGGCGATGAACGACGCGCGGTCCTCGTCCTTGGTCAGGTTCAACCCCGACTTGCCCGCCATCAGAAACTTGCGCGCCGGGCTGGATTTGGCATCGCACACCACCACCTTATGCCCGGCGCGCGCCAACTCCTCTGCCGCCATCAAGCCCGCAGGGCCAGCACCAATTACCAAAGCATCCATCAGATCATTCCTTTGGGCACAGCGCCCTTGATTTCCACCACCCGGTGCGGGTAGGGCATCTCGATTCCAGCAGCTTTCAGCGCGTTCCAGATCGCGAACAACACCGCTGAGCCGTATTTGTTCTTGCCGTCGTCAATGCCGTTCACCCAATATTCCACCGCGAAATCAATGCTGCTTTCGCCAAAGCCGCGCAATTCGCAATCAGGCCCATCGGGCTGCGCCAACACGAACGGCAACGCCTGCACCGCAGCCTCGATCACGGCAGGCACCCGGTTGATATCGGTGTCATAGCCCACCGAAAACATCGCCTCATAGCGGTTGGCGCTGCCCTGATCCGAGTAGTTCACCACCCGCGTGGTGACAAAATGCTCATTCGGCACCACGATCCATTTGCCGTCGAACGTCTCAAGCACACAGGCGCGGGCGGTCATCTTGACGATGGTGCCCTTCTCGCCGCCGTCGAGTTCAACATAATCGCCCACCGTGGTCTGGCCTTCGATCAACAGGATGATGCCGCTGACAAAATTCGCGGCAATCTGTTGCAGGCCAAGGCCGATCCCGACACCCAAGGCACCGCCCAACACGGCAACGGCGGTCAGATCAATGCCCATGATGCTCATCAGCAGCAGAAACGACGCGCCAAAGATCGCCACCTCGGTTGCCTTCACCGCCAATTCGCGGGTGGCGGGGCGCAGCTCTTCCTGTTTCTTGATGTAGTCAGCCGATTGACGGTTCGACCACGACCCCAGCCAGAACAACAAACCACCCGCGATCAGGCCCCGGATCAGCGCCATCACCGAAAACCGGATATTGCCCAGCGCGATGATGGTTTCTTCCAGGCGCTGCGAGATATCGTCCAGCAGCCCCACCGCATAAAGGGCCGCCACCGGCACCAGCACATATTTGCCCAGCAGTTTCAGGAACGGATCGCGCAGCACCTTTTGCACGAACAACCGCGCGGCAAGGAAGAAGAACACCCGTTTGCCGAAAGCAATCACATCACCCGAACCAAAGATCGACCGCGTCACCTCCTCGCCCGCCGCCGTAAAGCCGTAAGCCAGCAGCGGCATCAGCAGCGGCAAGAACCGCAGCACAAAGCGCAAAACGGTGGCAATCAGCGTGTCTTTGTCGCCGGGGTCCAGCATCCGCCGCGCCAAGGGGGCAATCCGGCGCGAGGCATAAACCGCGCCAAACACCGCAAGCCCGAGCAAAGCAAACTGCGACCATGCCGCAGGCGACAGCAGCCAGCCCTGCGCAACCGAGCTGCCCTGATGCAGCCAGCCCATCACGCGTGTGACAAATTCCGATTGCTGTTCCATACCAAGGCCCCCGCTTCACGCCTTCTTCAGTGTCAAAGAAAGCTGCGCAAAACAAGCCCGCCGATGCCCGGCACGCCAACCGATTTCCGCGCGGAAATCGTGCCGGAATTCGCGCGAATTCCGCTACCCGATCAGCCGCTTGATCGCGCCCGCATGGCCGGGCTTTGCGGCCAGCACATCGGCGGCCAAGCTGCGCGCCGCTGCCATCAGCTCATCCCCCGCGACGATGCGGTCGATCAGACCCCAAGCCAGCGCCTCCTCGGCGCCGATCTTCGCGCCCGCCATCAGCAGCATCTTCGCCCGCGCAGGCCCCACCAGCGCCACCAGTCGCCCGGGGTCGGCGGGCTGCGGCAGATAGCCCAGCCGCATCACCGGATAGAAAAACCCCGCCCCCGGCACCGCCAGCCGCAGATCACAGGCCAGCGCCATCCCCATCGCCCCACCCGCCAGCGTGCCATTCAGCGCCGCAATCGTCAGCCCCGGCAGCGCCGCGATCCGGTTGGAAAGCTGATCCCAGATCGGATCGGTCGCAAGCCCCGCGCGCGCCTCGTCCAGATCCGCCCCGGCCGAGAACACCCGGCCCTCTCCGGTCAGGATCAACACCTGCGGCGTATCCTCGAGCGCCGCCAGCAAATCCACCAGCATCGCGCGGGTCAAAGCATTGGCCTTGTCGGCACGCTGCAAGGTCAGCACCAGCAAGCCACCCGCACGCGCAACGCCGATCACGCGATCAACCCCACCGCGCGCCGCACCGTCTCATCGCGCAGCGACACATCGCGGCCCAGATAATCATCCGCCCCGGCCCCGCACATCCACACGAGGCACTTCGCCGGCCAATCCGCCGGGATATGCACCGCAAAATCCAACTGGCTGACCGGATTGACGCCGCTTGCCTTGATCTTCACCTGCATTTCCGTGGCCACCGTCCCCGGCGACATCCCCAGCACCCGGATGCCGTGGGCTGCCTCCTCCAGATGCGCCACACGCGTCAGCATCAACGCCCCCGCCTTGCTGGCACAATAGCCGCCCCAACCCTCCATCGGGTTCACCGCAGCCCCCGACGACACCGTGATGATCGTGCCCGCGCCTTGCGCCCGCATGATCGGCAGCGCCGCCCGCATGCCGTGGAAAACGCCCTTGAGGTTGATATCAATCGCCGCCGAGAACGCCTCGACCCCGGCCTCCGCCAACCGCGCAATCGGCTCGATCACGCCCGCGTTGTTGATCAGCACATCCAGCCGCCCGAACCGCGCCACCACCGCCGCCAGCGCCGCGGCCACATCCGCGCCATCCGCCACATCGCAGCGCACAGCCATCGCCTGCGGGCCAATTTCAGCCGCAAGCGCCGCAATATCCGCCGCAGACCGCGCCAACAACGCCACCTGCGCCCCCGCTTGCGCAAACTCCCGCGCCGCCGCAGCCCCAATGCCCCGGCTTGCCCCGGTGATCACCACAACCTTGCCCTGCATCACAGCCTCCCTCACGTCCAGATGACAATTCCGTTTAGCCAAAACCGCCGCAGACGGAAAGCCTTGACCCTGCCTGCACTTGGACGGATGCTTATGCGCAACATTTCCACCAAAGAGGCTTCACAATGAAACACTGGAAACTTGCGGGCAGCACCGCAGCAATAGCGATTTTGGCCGGAACCGGCGCATTCGCCGATGTCACCCCCGAAGAGGTCTGGCAAAACTGGCAAGACATGAGCGCCTCTGCCGGTCAGACCGTCACCGCGACCAGTGCCGAACGTGACGGCGACACTTTGGTTGTCGAGGGCGTGACCATCACCTACGAAAAAGACGGCACCTCGTTCTCCAGCGCGATCGAGCAGATTGATTTCACCGACAACGGCGACGGCACGGTTGACGTAAGCCCTTCCGAGACCACCGAAATGTCGCTGAAAGCCCCGGCGGCCAAAGACATCGACGGCGCCGTGCCGACCGATCTGAAGATCACCCTGACCCAGCCTGAAATGGTCGTCACCGCCAGCGGCACCGCCGACGCGCTCAGCTACGAATTCGAAGGCCCCAGCGTCACCGCCAAGTTCGAGCCCGGCGATACCGCCGCCGAAGCCCAAGGCAGCTTTGAAGTCGCGCTCAGCGATCTCTCCGGCAAATATCTGGTCGAAGGCGAGGGCGAGGCCAAGAAGATCACCTCTGATTTCGCCGCCAAAAGCCTGAAGCTGACCGGCGCGGGCAAGGACGAAGCCAAGAAATCCGATGTCACCTTCACCGCGACCATTGCCGATCTGGCAGGCAACTCGAACGGCAACTTCCTTGGTGCCGCCGAGATGGCCGATCTGGCCAAGGCGCTGCAAGGCGGCTTTGCGCTCAACGGCAATTTCAGCCATGGCGCGATGAGTTTTGATCTGGGTGTTACCGAAGACGGCAAGCCCACCAAGATCACCGGCACCTCGGAAGGTGGCGATATGTCGGTGGCGATGGATGCCACGCATCTGCAATTCGGCGCGGGCGGCAAGGCGTTGAACCTGACGATTGCCAGCGCCGACATTCCCTTCCCGGAACTGAAACTCGGCTATCAAGAGGCCGCGTTCAACATGCTGATGCCGGTTGGCAAATCCGCCGAGCCTGCCGATTTCGCCTTCCTGACCAAGCTTGTCGGCTTCACCGTCTCGGATGAGGTCTGGGGCATGTTCGACCCGGCGGGCAATCTGCCGCACGATCCGGCCACGGTTGTCATCGACACCAGGGGCAAAGTCACCATGACCACCGATCTGTTCGACGAGGCCGCGATGGCAGCCATCGGTGACGCCCCTCCCGGTGATCTGAACGCGCTGGACGTGACCGAGCTGAAAGCCTCGATCGCAGGGGCCGAGCTGACCGGTGCGGGTGCCTTCACCTTTGATAACACCGACAAAACCACCTTCCCCGGCGTGCCGCTGCCGACCGGCAAGATGGATCTCAAGCTGACGGGCGGCAACACGCTGCTCGATAAACTGGTGGCGATGGGCCTTCTGCCGCAAGATCAGGCGATGGGCTTCAAGATGATGGTCTCGATGTTCGCCAATTCCGCGACGGATAAGGATGAGATGACCTCGACGCTGGAATTCAAGGACAAGGGCTTTTACGCCAACGGCCAGAAGTTGCAGTAAGGCATCAGCCTGACAACATCAGAAAGGCCGCTCACCCGAGCGGCCTTTTTGCTTTGAACCGCTAGGCGTTGAGCAAGAGGCGCGCTGCCACAAACCACCGTTATTGGCCGACATGATATGGCCATAGGTTTTTGTCTTGCTGATCGGCAACGATGGCGACATGAGCTTTCGCCTCTGCGTCACAGGTGGCCCTACCGTTTCTGAAGTCCAATGTGGTTTGTTTCTGTCGGCAGCCATGCTGGACGCTCGCCTACAGTAATCAGCGTGGAAAGTTCCGCCAGCGTTGCTATTCCCCAAGGACTGGCGCGGCCGATCTTGTCGGATGTGGCCAACACGATTGTATCTGCCGCCGCGTTCATAATAATTCGTTTCAGACTCGCCTCATTGCTGTCTCCTGTCGTCAGCCCAAGTTCGGGGTGCAGGCCTGTCACGCCCAGCAGACAGATATCGGCCCTGATCCGTCCGAATGCATCGGCTGTCTCAGGACCTATTGCGATCATCGAATGACGAAACAGCCGCCCGCCCACAAGCACAACCTCGATCCTGTCGTGAAACTCGAAACTTGCCGCCACGGCAGGGCTATGGGTAACGACGGTGCAGCGGCGATCATGCGGTAAAGATGCTGCCAGTTCGACATGGGTCGTGCCGCCATCAACGATCACTATGTGACCATCTTCGATCAGACGAGCGCCCGCCCGCGCCAGCAGGGCCTTCTCTTCCCCGTGCAGGTTGCGTCGCGCGGCAAGAGGTTGATGGGTGGGTGATGCTGGAACGGCGCCACCGTGAACGCGGACAAGCTTGCCTTCGGAGGCCAAGTCTCGCAGGTCGCGGCGCAGCGTGTCTTCCGATACGCCAAACTCCGACGCCAAGGGCGTAACGGCCAATTGCCCAGTCCTGGAAAGACGTTCTAGAAGCGCAGCTTTTCGAGATGTGGTCAGCATAGTCTCTTGCCTATTATTGCACATTTATGCACGATACTGCACGAATCGACGCGAAGCAATAAGGAGACTGCGATGACGAAAAGCATGATGATACTGATAGCCGGGCCCTATCGTTCGGGCACCGGAGATGCCCCGGAGAAAATGGCTGCCAATCTCACCCGTTTGGAAGCTGCGGCGCTGCCAATCTTCAGTAAAGGTCATGTCCCCATGATAGGTGAATGGGCGGCGCTCCCAATCCTCAGGGGTGCAGGCGGCGGGATGCCGGGGAGTGCTGCATATGACCAGATCATGCACCCAACTGCCCATCGGTTGCTCGCCAAGTGCGATGGTGTCCTCAGGCTGCCGGGGGAGTCGTCAGGCGCTGACAACGATGTCCGCATTGCACGCGAGAGGAACATTCCAGTGTGGTCAAGCCTCGACGAAATCCCCCAAGCATCGACAGACTGAGCCCCCGAATTTGTGCATTGCGCGCAGGACGCGCGGCGGAAAACGTTGAAAAATTCAAGATCGTATGACCGCTTTGGGTTCTTCTCGAAGGTCGCCCCGGATAAAACTGCAGCGTTTCTGTCCGGGGCGGAATCGACCGCTTTGTCATCTGGCCGCGCTTGGCTGGGCTGGCGCGCAAACGCGCCTGCCTCAGGGCAGGCAGGCGCGGCCAGATTTGTCTGCGGCCAAATCTGGCAGATCTCCAACGCTTACGCGAACCCCATATTCCCCGCCGCCCCGGACTTGATCCGGGGCCTCTGCTGCGGCCATGAGGCCCCGGATCAATTCCGGGGCGGCGCATTTCCTGTGGACGCCCTGCACTTGGCTGCCAACTGCCGCATCCCCATGCAAAGGCTGCAAACGTTAACAAAACCTTAAATAGACCAGATCAACATACTGATATAAAACAACATTTTTTGGTCCCGAGTTGGGACCACCCCAAATCACAGCCGCCGCAGGCAAGTCTGCGACAGATACAGCTCATCCGCCGCCGGATCGAACGGGATGCCGGCATAGTCCAGATTTCCCGTCACCGCAGGCCGCGCAATCGCCTGTGGGGCCGGGCTAGGCACCACCGCCGCCGTCAGCGCATTTCCGGTGGTGTCGATCACCCCGCCCACCACCAACCGCGTGCTGAAACTCATGTTCTCAATCCGCCCACCCACGGCAGATCCCAGCAAGTTGAACCCCGCCGACACCGCCGCCTGCTGCAACGCCTGCGTCGGGGTCTTGCCCTCGACCAGCGATTGCGCCCCCTGCACCGTCCCTTGCAGACCCGACCCCACAAACATCAACTGTATCTGCTCGGACCGCGCCAGCGCCGGGTTGCCCCCCGCAATCCCCACCATCCCCACGATGAACGTCCCCGACCCGTTGATCACCGCCGCCCCCACATTGCCGGTATCCTGATAGGTCGCCGTCCCCCGCAGCACCGACCCCGCCCCCAGCACGCCAAACGCCGCCCCACCCGAAAGCAACCCCGCCCCCACCACCAAGATCGTGGCCGAGGTATCGCGGGTGAACTGCGCCACCGAAAGCGCGGTCTCCCATCCCGAGATATTGTTAGAAATGCTCTCGCTCGATTGCCGCGTCGCCCTGCGCCGCATCGCCTCTACCGCATTGAAATCGCTGCGCCCACGCGCAAGCATCCCCAGCAGATTGGCCCGCATCGACGCAGGGTCGCGCGACAACCGCTCGGCCGCGTCGAGATAAAACGTGTTGGTTTCCTGATCGACATCCGCCCGCAGCCCGTTCCAATCGGTCTCGAACAAAAACGTCGTCGGCATCAGAAACCCGTTGTCCACCGATGTGATCTGCGACCGCGCCTTCACCTTTTCCGCCCGCAACGCCGCGCGCAGCAGCAGATAAACGCCCTCTTTATTGACACCCCAGCGCTGACCCTGCGGGTCCACCACCACCGTCCACGGCATGGCAAAATCCTTCTTGAAAAAAACTTGATGGGCTAAATATGCCCTTACGTCTTGAACTCCGCGCGGAAAGCATGACTTTGAGCCGCAACGAAGTCAAATCCCTTAAGGATGCCGCATGTCCCGTCTTTCCGCGCTGACCGAAGCCCTGTTGCACGCCGCCAAGCAGGCCGGGGCAGAAGCCGCCGATGCGATGGCCCTGTCCGGCACCTCTCAATCCATCGACATCCGCGCGGGCGCATTGGAGCAAGCCGAGCGGTCGGAAGCCACCGAAATCGGCCTGCGCGTGCTGATCGGCGGCCGCCAAGCCTGCGTCTCCGCCTCCGACACCTCTCCCGCAACTTTGTCGCGCCTCGCCGAACGCGCCGTCGCGATGGCGCGCGAGGCCCCGAATGACCCCTATGCAGGCCTCGCCTCCCCCGATCAAATCGCGCGAAACTGGGATCTCGCCGCGCTGGAACTGGTGGAAGACGCGCCCGAACCCTCTGCCGCGCACCTCGAATCCCTCGCCCGCGAAGCCGAAGCCGCCGCCATGGCCGCCCCCGGCATCACCCAGGTCGAAGCCTCGGCAGGTTACGGTCGCCGCCAAGTCCACCTCGCCGCCAGCAACGGTTTCGCCGGCGGCTATGAACGCTCGTCGCACTCCGTCTCTGCCGTCGCCTTCACCGGTTCCGGCACGGCGATGGAACGGGATTACGCAGGCGAAGGCCGCATCTTCGCCGCCGACATGCCCTCGGCCACCAGCATCGGAACGCTTGCGTCCGAGCGCGCCCTCGCCCGCGCCGGGGCCACCAAACCAAAAACCGGCACCTATCCGGTGATCTTCGACGAACGCGTCGCTTCGTCCCTGATCGGCCACCTGACCAGCGCCATCAACGGCGCCGCCATCGCGCGCGGATCGTCTTGGTTGCTGGGTGGCTTAGGCACCCAAGTCCTGCCCGCCCACCTGTCGTTGATCGAAGACCCGCTGCGCCCCCGCATCGGCGGATCACGCCCGTTTGACGGCGAAGGCCTGCCGTCAAACCGCCGCATGGTTATTGAGAACGGCATCCTGATGGGCTGGACATTAGACCTCGCCACCGCCCGCCAATTGGGGATGCAATCCACCGGAAACGCCGCGCGGGGCACCTCGGCCCCGCCCACCCCTTCCAGTTCCAACCTTGACCTGACCCAAGGAACCGCCACCCGCGCCGATCTGATCCGCGACATGGGCACTGGCCTTTTGATCACCTCGATGATCGGCTCCACCATCAACCCCACCACCGGCGATTATTCACGCGGCGCATCCGGCTTCTGGGTCGAGAACGGCGAAATCCTGTTCCCCGTCAACGAATGCACCATCGCGGGCAACTTGCGCGACATGCTCAAACGCATCATCCCCGCCAACGACGCCCGCGTGCATCTGTCCACCCGCGTGCCCAGCCTGCTGGTCGAAGGCATGATCCTTGCCGGAGCGTAAACGTGCCAGAGCGTGATCTTGGCCTGCTGACCAAAGCTGCCCGTGCCGCAGGCGACATCGCCCTGCGCTATTGGAAAAATGCGCCCAAAGCCTGGGACAAGGCCGATACCAGCCCGGTGACCGAGGCCGATCTGGCCTGCAACGACAAGATCCAAAGCATCCTGCGCAGCGCCCGTCCCGACTATGGCTGGCTGTCCGAAGAAACCCCGGATGACAAGGCGCGGCTGAATACCGAATACCAGTTCATAATTGACCCCATCGACGGCACCCGCGCCTTTATCGCGGGCGAGCGGCATTTTTCGCACTCTCTTGCCGTGGCGCATCAGGGCCGCATCACCGCCGCCGTGGTCTATCTTCCCGCACTCGACAAGCTTTACACCGCCACCGAATTTGGCCCCGCCCTCTGCGACGGGCAGCCGATCCGGTGCAGCCGGAAATCGCTGGCCGATGAACCGAATATCCTGACATCAAAGCACGCGCTTGATCCCGCGCATTGGCCGAACGGCCTGCCGCAGTTTCAGCGCAGCTTTCGCGCGTCGCTGGCTTACCGGCTGTGTCTGGTCGCAGACGGCAGTTTTGATGGCATGATCACCTTCATGGACGCCTGGGAATGGGACATCGCCGCGGGCAGCCTGATCGCCGCGCGCGCCGGGGCGACGGTCAGCGACCGCTACGGCATGGGGTTGGATTTCAACGCCGCAGGCGCGCAATCGCCTGGCACATTCGCCTGCGCACCCTTGCTGCATGACGACCTGATGGCGCTGACAAACACATAAGGCCGCCCGAAGGCGGCCTTATGTGAACGTTTATGCGTATTAATGTGAACGCTGGTTCAGATTACTTTTTCTTCGGCGGCACGAAGCGCTTGGACGTATCCTTGGCATCGGTTTTCGGAGCCGCGGCCTTGGCGAAAGCGGGCTTGCCGAACGACTTGCCCTCTGCACTGTGCGATTTGGACCCGAAGGCTTTGCCCGGCTTGCCATCGCCCGCACCGTGCGATTTGAACCCTGCGGATTTCGGCGCGTAAGCAGGTTTGTCGCCACGCGGCGCATAGGGCTTTGCACCTTCTGCACGCGGCGCATAGGGCTTGCGATCGCCATCTTCACGCTTGGCGAAGGGTTTGGCGTTCTCACCGCGCGGGGCGTAGGGCTTGCGATCCCCATCGGCGCGCGGTGCATAAGCGGGCTTCTCGCCACGCGGCGCATAGGGCTTGGCACCTTCGGTGCGCGGGGCGTAGGGCTTGCGATCACCGTCGTCACGCTTGGCATAGGGCTTGGCACCCTCGGCGCGCGGGGCGTAAGGCTTGGCTTCGCGCGCGGCATAGGGCTTGGCCGCATAGGGCTTGGCGTCGTCATCGCGCTTGGCATAGGGCTTGGGCGCACGCGGGCGCGGAGCCTCGGCGGGCGGAGCCTCGGACCCCTTGATCGGATCGTAGCCGTCTGCCGCCGCTTCCTCGACCAAACGCGAGGGCTTGGGCACATATGCGGCCTTTTCACGCTTTTCGTAAGCCGGTTTCTCGGCACGCTCGGCCCGCGCCGGGCGCTCTGCACGGTCACGCGCGGGCGCACGGGGCGCGCGTTCGGGGCGATCCATCGAAGGCTCGCCCGCCATCCGCGCCATCACAACGCCATTTTCCAGCTCAAGCGATTGGCCGAACTTGCCCGCCAGATTTTCAGCGATCTGCACATAGGTCACATCGTCCTGCACGCGGATCGCACCGATGCCGTCCTTGGTGATCGAGCCTGCATCGCAAATCTTCGGCAACAGCCAACGCGCTTCTGCCCGGCCCGAGCGGCCAACCGACAGGCTGAACCAGACCGAAGCGCCAAATTCCGAACGCTCACGCGGGGGTTGCGCATCGCGCGGCGGGCCGACCTGATCGGACAGCACCTCGGGGGCCGAGCGGCCCGAACGCCAGCCGCGCACAAACGCCGCGGCAATCTGTTCGGGGCCAAAGCGTTGGATCAGTGCCAGCGCGGTGTCCATCTCGTCGCTCAGATCCTGTGCCAGCACGGGGTTTTCGAACAAACGCAGATCGTCTTTGGCCTGAATTTCATCAGCCGACGGGGCCGAACCCCATTCGGCCACAACCTTGGCGCCTTGCAGCAAACGCTGGGCTTTCTTGAACTCGGAAGGTGCCACGATCAGCGCCGACACGCCTTTCGAGCCCGCCCGCCCGGTGCGACCAGAGCGGTGCAGCAGGGTTTCCGAGTTGGACGGAAGGTCCGCGTGGATCACCAGTTCCAACCCCGGAAGGTCGATGCCGCGTGCCGCCACGTCTGTCGCAATACACACATTCGCGCGGCCATTGCGCAGCGCGGTCAGCGCGTTGGTGCGTTCCTGCTGGCTGAGTTCGCCCGACAGCGCCACCACTTTGAAACCACGGTTGCCCATCCGCGCCATCAGATGATTGACGTTGACGCGGGTTTTGCAGAACACGATGGCGGTCTTGGCCTCGTAGAAGCGCAGGGCGTTGAAGATCGCATGTTCACGGTCGCGCACCGCCACCGAAAGCGCGCGGTATTCGATGTCAACGTGCTGCTTGGCCTCGCCTTGGGCGGCGATGCGCAGGGCATTGTTCTGGAAATCTTCCGCCAGTTTGGCGATTTCTTTCGGCACGGTGGCCGAGAACATCAGCGTGCGGCGGTCTTCCGGCGCTGCCGCCAGAATATACTCCAGATCCTCGCGGAAACCGAGGTCAAGCATCTCATCCGCCTCGTCCAGCACAGCGGCGCGCAGGCCCGACAGATCGAGCGATTTGCGGTCGATGTGGTCGCGCAGGCGGCCCGGCGTGCCGACAACGATATGCGCGCCGCGATCCAGCGCGCGTTTTTCGCTGCGGTAATCCATACCGCCAACGCAGGTCGCGATCTGCGCGCCCGCCGAGGCGTAAAGCCATTCCAACTCGCGCGCCACTTGCAATGCCAGTTCGCGGGTCGGTGCAATCACCAACGCCAGCGGCACATCGGCATACAAAAGCTTGTCCATGCCGCCCAGAATCTGGTCAGCCATCGCAATGCCAAACGCCACGGTCTTGCCCGAGCCGGTCTGCGCCGACACCAGCAAATCGCGGCTTTGCGCGTCATCTTGCAGCATGGCTTCTTGCACAGCCGTCAGCTTTTCATAGCCCTTGGCCGTCAAAGCCGCAGCCAAAGGCGCGGCAATCATTTGATCAATCATGTCTTTTCCTGATGGGGGATGGCCCGAAGCCATGCCCGTGAAGTCCCATAAAAACGGCACCTCATTTCCCCATCGCAAGCCAGCCTCCCTGCCGCCTGCCCCGGAATCCTCGGGCCGAAGGACGTCGCATACAGCGAATCGCGCGGGATGTATAGTGCGTAGGGTGTGTGCTTGCACGCACCACCCCGGATCAGATCATCTTGATCGTATCCTTGCCGACCGCCAGCATATAACCGCGCCGCGCGATGGTTTTGACCAGCAACTCGGACACCATCTGATTGCCCAACGCATCGCGCAACCGCTTGACCCGCGTGGCCCCCGCCGCCTCGTCACAATCAGCGGCGTTGCGGCCCGAAATCACGCCCTCAATCTGCGCGCCGGTCAGCACGTCATCATCCATCCGCGCCTCGGCCAGCACGCTCAGCGTCTCAATCGCCGCCTCGGTCAGCGCAAATTCCATATCGTTGATGTAAACCGCCCGCGCCTCGCGGCTGATCACCAAAGTGCTGACCTGAATCCCCGATCGCTGGATCGCCGAAATCCGCCGGTTCAGCGCGATGATCGTCACCAGAAACACCAGCGCCGCCACCATCAATGCCGTGGCAAACACCAGCAGCACGAAGATCACCGAACGATAACTGGTCAGCACTTCCGAAAACGAAGTTCCCGACTGCGCCAAAATCTCCAGCAATTTGATCTCGGCCCCGGTGTTGAGGTTGTTATTCTCCACAAACAACCGCTCCACCCGCGCGTTGAACGCATTGGCATCGGGCAGGTTCAGAAACAGAAACACCGCAGCGCCCAGCAAGATCACGACAATCGCCGCGATCCCGCCCGCAACCACCCGGTTGCCCGCCTTCAGCACATCAGTAGCGGAGGAAGTACTCTCCTGCACTGGCTTTCCTTTCACCCAAACCTTCGGGGCCGAACGTGGACAATACGGTCAGTAAAGTCCATCCATCCGCGGCCAATCTCGGCGCAAGTTCGCCTTTCGCCGCCCCCTTGTTGCCGCAAGCGCCATCCGAAATCTGCGCCACGCCGTAATGCAGCCGCAGCGGGCTGTCCTGCTTGGCCTTGTAGTCGGCGTAACACTCGGCACTGGCCGGAAGCGCCACGCCAAGGGCAAGGATTATTGCAAGTATCAGGCGCATCCAGTGCACTCCCCAAATCGTTACCTGCACATTGGGCATATTGGCCGGGCTATTCAATATCCAACCCGGTTTAGGGCGCTGCTATCGCATAACAACCGACGGATATTGCTTGGCCAGACGTAGAACACCCAAGCTTGGCCATCGGCTTCACCTCAGAGGCCCGCCCCACACAGCCCAGCAGAAGGAGGTCAAAATGTCCAACACACCTTACGCATCCGAGACCCTTGCAGAAACCATCCACGCGCTGCGGGATACCCGGCAGACCCCCATGTTCACCATGAAACGTCAGGCGAACATGTTCGTCATCCTGCTGATGGCGATTTCGCTGCTGGCCGCCACGGCGATGCCCTCGCACGCCGAGAAGCACAACAACGATCTGGCCAAGATACTCGCGGGTGCCTTGGTGATCGGGCTGATTGCCAAGTCGATTGACGACAACAAAGACCGCCACAAACCGAAACCGCAGCCCGAACCGGTCTATGAGCCGCGCGTGCCCTCGGTCTGCGCCATCAGCATCGACAGCAATTCCGGCGATGCGGTGACGATGTATTCGCAAAAATGCCTGCGCCGCGAAGGCTTTGACTACCGCCTGCCCAACTGCGCCCGCGACGTGCGGATTTATGGCGAGGCTGACCGGGTTTACTCGGCGCAATGCCTGCGCGACGCGGGCTTCCGTTTGGGCCGATAGCCACCGAAATCCGGGCCGCACCCCGATCCCTTAGCGGCCCGTTCCTTGGGGGCGGCGGTTTGAGCAGCGCCGCCCCCCTTTTTTCGCGCCCATTTTCACGCTACGCGAAATGCATGGAAAAATTCACCGCCAGTTTTGACTACGAATCCGCCGCCCGCGCTTTGGGTCATGCCCATATCGCCGGAGTGGATGAGGTGGGCCGTGGCCCGCTTGCAGGCCCCGTCACCGCCGCCGCCGTTATCTTGGACCCCGCGAACATCCCCCCCGGTCTGGCCGATTCCAAAGCCCTGACCGCCGCCCGCCGTGACGCGCTTTACGATGCCATCCTCGCTTCGGCCCAGTGCTGCATCGCCCATGCGAGCGTCGAGGAAATCGACACGCTGAACATCCTGCGCGCCAGTCACCTGGCGATGGAGCGCGCGGTGGCGGGCCTCGCCATTGCCCCCGACCATATCCTGATCGACGGCAACCTGATCCCTGCCAATCTGAAGGGCCGCGCGCAGGCCATCGTCAAGGGCGATGCCAAATCACTCAGCATCGCCGCCGCCTCGATCATCGCCAAAGTGGCGCGCGATCGCATCATGGTGGATTTGGCGCAACAATACCCCGGCTACGGCTGGGAGGCGAACGCCGGATACCCGACAAAGTTGCATCAGTCAGCACTCCTAAATCTTGGGGTCACGCCTGCGCATAGACGTTCGTTCAAACCTGTCCACAATATGTTGTATCAAGATAAATCTGTAACCCCTTGATTCAATAAAGAATTTGACGAGTTATCCACAATGACTCATTCTCTGCATCAACAAACGGTGAATAACACCGAGGGCAGAGGCAGAACATGGCGACGAAAAGCAAACCGGCGGTGGCGCATAGCCTTCCGCTGAACCAGATCCTTGATGGCGACTGTATCGAGCGGATGAACGCGCTTCCGGCAGGCTCGATTGACCTGATCTTCGCGGACCCTCCCTACAATTTGCAGCTCAAGGGCGATCTGCACCGGCCCGACAACTCAAAGGTCGATGCGGTCGATGACCATTGGGATCAGTTTTCCAGCTTCGCCGCCTATGACAAATTCACCCGTGAGTGGTTGGCGGCGGCAAAACGCCTGCTGAAACCGAACGGCGCGATCTGGGTGATCGGCAGCTATCACAACATTTTCCGCGTCGGCTCGGCCCTGCAAGATCAAGGCTATTGGATGCTGAACGACGTGGTCTGGCGCAAATCCAACCCGATGCCAAACTTCCGCGGCAAACGCCTGACCAACGCGCATGAAACCCTGATCTGGGCCTCGCGCGATGAAGACAGCAAATACACCTTCAACTACGAAGCCCTGAAAGAACTCAACGACGGCGTGCAGATGCGCTCGGATTGGGTGCTGCCGATCTGCACCGGGCATGAAAGGCTGAAGGACGAAAACGGCGACAAAGCCCACCCGACGCAAAAGCCCGAATCGCTGCTGCACCGCGTGCTGATCGCCACCACCAACCCCGGCGATGTCGTGCTGGACCCGTTCTTTGGCACCGGCACCACCGGCGCTGTCGCCAAGATGCTGGGCCGCGACTTCATCGGGATCGAGCGCGAAGAAGCCTACCGCAACGCTGCCGCCGCCCGTATCAGCCGTGTGCGCCGTTTCGACGCTTCGGCGCTTGAAATCACCGGCAGCAAACGCGCCGAACCGCGCGTGCCGTTCGGGCAAGTGGTGGAGCGCGGCATGTTGCGCCCGGGTGAAGAACTTTATTCCGTGGGCTCGCGTTTCAGCGCCAAAGTCCGCGCCGATGGCACGCTTGTTGGGCACGAGGTTAAAGGCTCGATCCATCAGGTTGGTGCGGCCTATGAAGGTGCGCCGTCGTGCAATGGCTGGACCTATTGGCACTTCAAGCGCGACGGCAAGATGATCCCGATCGACATCCTGCGCCAGCAAATCCGCGCCGAGATGGAGGCCGACCAAGGCCGCCCGCACTAAGCCACACACCAGCATTCGAACGCCTGTGTCATGGTTCCGCCCGTGACACCACTGCCCCAGCACGCGTGTCGTGCTGGGGTTTTTTGCGTTAGGCGGAATGGCGAACCTGCGCTAGGCTGGCCGGATTGAACCACAATCCATTGGCCCGCCATGCAGCCCGATCTGCCCAGCCTGATCCGCAGTTGCCAAGCCGAGCAAACCGCCCTTGCGGCGATTTTTGCGGATATCGCTGCGGCTTTTGTGCCGCCCTTCACGCCAAAAAGCCGCGCCCGCATCGCAGCCCTTCTGCGCGATGCCGAGCCGCATCGCCATGCCCTGCAACGCGCGCACAGCTTTCATCTGCACAGCCCTGCATTGCGCGCCCTGCCGATGCACGACCCCGCGCGGCAGTTTTTTGACGCCATTCTGCGCCATTTGCGGCTGTACCCCGCTGCCGTCGCCCGGCTTCACGCCGCCTTGCGAAATCGCGTGCCGCTGTTTGCGCCCCCGCCGCCCGCGCACAGCGCAACCGCGCAAACCTTGGCGCTGCATGCGCGCACCTGGGACCGCATGCACGCGCATCTCAGCCCGCACACGCCCAACCTCTATCACGACACCCCCGGCCATCACGGCGATCTGCCCTACCCCAGCACCGATTTTCTGCGCTACGCCATGGCTGCCCGGCGGATGTGTCTGGCGATGGACAAGCACAGCCCGGCGTTTCTGGATGTCGGCTGCGGCATTGGCCTGAAGGTGTTTCAGGCGGCCGAGATGTTCGCGCAGGCTGACGGTCTGGAGTATGAAGCAGGCCACGCCGCCATCGGCCAAGCGATGATGCAGCGCGGTGGCTGGCCGAATGCGCGGATTTTTCAGGCTGATGCGCTGATGTTTGACCGCTATGGCGACTACGATGTGCTTTATGTCTATAAGCCGATGTATGGCGACGCGTTGCAGCAGATGGAGGCCCGGCTGATTGCACAAGCCCTCCCCGGCACCCTGTTGATCGCGCCCTATACCGATTTCACCACAAGGTTTGAAACCATGGGCTGCACCCGGATCGAGGGGTTTCTGTATGCCATCCGCCCGCCAAAATCGTTGCCCGCCCTTTTGCGGCGCGCGACGCAGGTGGGATGCTCGTTGCCCGCGCGGCCCAAGAATGGCTATGCTGAGGATGGGTTTCTGGCGCCCCTGCATCTGGCGTTGCGCCACTGGGGTCATGGCGATTAAACCGGCCCGTCGCCAGCCATTGACGCGCTAAAAATTTGTCCCCGCGGGGACAGACTTGTGCAATTTGCCATAGTTTATGCCGATTTCCACAAGATGTTGTGGTTTTCGCCGTCAAACCCGGTCTTGTCGTGCAAGCACCCCCTAAGCCGGAGCACCCTTTGGCACAGGGTTCAGCCCCTTGTTATAGCCGTGCCAATCGGTGATGTCGGGGTAATACTGCGCCCGCCATGCCTTGACGCGCCGGTTCATCAAACGCTTCCAGACGGGCGGCACCATCGCGGCCATGGTCATCACCGGATACCCGTAAGGCAGTTGCGGCGCATCCTCGGCACTGTAGGTTTGCAGCAACGGAAAGCGCCGGTCGGGTTTGTAGTGATGATCGGAATGGCGCTGCAAATTGATCAGCAGCCAGTTTGACGCCCGGTGCGAGGCGTTCCAACTGTGGCGCGGCAGCACGTGTTCATAGCGCCCCTCGCCCAGATGGCGGCGGGTCAGGCCGTAATGTTCAATGTAATTCACCAGTTCCAACTGCCAGACAGCAACCCACGCCTGCCACAAAAACAGCCCCAACCCGACCCAGCCACCCAAGGCCAAAGCCAGCAGCAGCATCGCACCCTGCAAGCCCCAATAGCGCCAATAGGGGCTGGATTTATCCAATGGCCTCAAACCCTTGCGCGCCAACATCGCGGCTTCGGCCTTCCATGCCGAACGGTGACATTCCACCAGAACGCGCGGGAAAAACCGATGGAACCCTTCGTTATACCGCGCCGTCACCGGATCGCGCGCGGTGCCGACATAAAGGTGATGCACCCGCAGATGTTCAGACCGGAAATGGCTGTAAAGCACCGATGCCAACAGCAGATCGCCCAGCCAACGCTCCCACACCGGTTTCTGGTGCATCAATTCGTGCGCGTAGTTGATGCCGATGGTGCCCGACACCACGCCCATGCCGAAAAACAGCCCGATCTTTTCCGCCGTGCCCAGATAGGCCGCCTGCGGCACATACCACAGCATCCAGCACAGCAAGCTAAACTGCGCCGGAAACCAGATCAGCGTGACCAGACGGTAGTATTTCAGCCCAGCTTCCGGCGTTTCCAGATCGGCGTTATCCTCATTGCGCCCGGCGACCGCATCCAGCAGCGAAAACATCCCCCAAGCGTAAAGCGGCAGCGCCAAAACGCTCCACCCGCCGATCAGCGTGCCGGCAACCGCGACCGGGATCATCAGCAATGACAGCCAGAACGGCAAAGCGTTCTGCAAGCGTTGCACTTCGGCGGCGGGAATGATTGACATGACGGCCCTCTTTTGCGGGCAGTCTAGCGCAAATTCCACCACGCTCAACGCGACGTTTTGTCAGGAAACGCAAGGTCATAGGCCTTGCGCATCAGGGTCGGCAGGTCATCCGGGTTCAGGGGCATGAATTCACCTCGCTGCGGGTTGGCTGCGGTTGAGGCCAGCATCACCTGCAAGACTAGGTGGAAATGTGTGAACGTATGTTTAACCGCGCCCAGATCGCGCCAGTCAGCCTGAAACGGCGCGCCAAGGCTGCTGCCATCCCAGCCGTCACTGGGAAAGCCGAGCATACCGCCCAAAAGGCCACGCTCGGCCCGACGCTCCAGCAAGACCTGATCGCCGCGCCGTGCCACCCAAGCCACGCCCTGCCGCACGGGCTTTTCCGCCTTTGCCAGTTTGCGCGGCAATTCCGCAGCAATGCCAAGGCGTTGCGCCGCGCATAGCCCCAGCAGCGGGCAGATGCCACAGGCAGGTTTGCGCGGCGTGCAGATCGTCGCGCCCAGATCCATCACCGCTTGCGCATAGTCGCCGGGGCGCTGATCGGGTGTCACCAATCCGGCCAGCCGCACCAGTTCGGGCTTGGCGGTGGGCAGCGGGGTTTCCAGCGCAAACAGCCGCGCCATCACACGCTCGACATTGCCATCAACCACCACCGCAGGCTCGTCGTGGCAAATCGCCGCCACCGCCGCCGCCGTATAGGGCCCCACCCCCGGCAAGGCGCGCATCCCCGCCGCCGTATCCGGGAAAACTCCGCCATGATCGCCCACCACCGCCCGCGCGCAGGCCAACAGGTTGCGGGCGCGGGCGTAATAGCCAAGACCCGCCCATTCGGCCATCACCTCGGCATCGGGGGCTGCGGCCAGATCGGCCACGCTCGGCCAGCGCGCGGTAAAGCGTTGAAAATAGGCCGTTACCGCCGCCACGGTGGTTTGCTGCAACATCACTTCCGACATCCAGACCCGATATGGATCGGCCCGCACGCCCGCAGCTTTCGCGGCAGGCGGCACGCGCCATGGCATCACCCGCGCGGATGCGTCATACCATGCAAGCAGCCGCTGGCTCACCTCTGCGTCACGCAATCTTTATCCCCTCACCGCCCGCGCCCCTTGGCGAAGCCGCACCCATGCCGTTAGAATAGCCCGAACCACGGATAGGACCAGATGGCCCGCACGACCAGCCCACTTCCCTCTGCCAGACCGCGAATGCGCGGTTTTGAAGCCACATCGGGGCTGCTGAAGGATCAAATCCGCAAAGTGGGCGAGTCGCGTGGCTTTGCCATCGCCCGACTGCTGACGCATTGGCCCGAGATTGCGGGCGAGGACATGGCCCCAGTCACCCGCCCGGTGAAGGTCGGTTACGGTCGCGAAGGCATGGGGGCGTCGCTGACGCTGCTGACCACGGGGCCCAATGCGCCGATGGTCGAGATGCAGAAGGAACGCCTGCGCGAGCGGGTCAACGCCGTCTATGGCTATGCCGCGATTTCGCGCATCCTGATCACCCAGACCGCCGCAACCGGTTTTGCCGAAGGTCAGGCCAGTTTCGCCCACAAACCCAAAGCCCCGTCCGCGCTTGACCCGGCCATTCTGGCCGAAGCCGCGCGCACGGCGGCACCGATCAAGAACGACGATCTGCGCCAAGCACTTGAAACCTTGGCGCAAAACATCCTAAATCGCCGCAAATCCAAGGAAGGCTGACCTGATGGCTAAAACCCGCGCAACCACCGCCGCTCTGGCCTTGATTCTGGGCCTTGGCCTGAGCCACGCCTTCGCGCAAACCACCACCGAGGCCCCGGCCACCACCACCGCTCCGGCTGCGATCGACCCGGCGACGATCCCCGATTATGGCATCGGCCAGATGGATGCCAAGGTGAAGATCGTCGAATACCTGTCGTTCACCTGCCCGCATTGCGCCGATTTCCACGCTGAGGTTTATCCGCAACTGAAGGCCGACTACATCGACACCGGCAAGGTCCGGTTGGAGTATCACGAGGTTTATTTCGACCGCTACGGGTTGTGGGCCGCGATGATGGCGCGCTGCGGTGGCGAGATGCGCTACATGGGCATCACCGACATGATCTATGATCAGCAAAAGGAATGGGCGGCCTCGGATGATCCGAACGCGGTCGTTGAAAACCTGAAGAAAATCGGCCGCACCGCTGGTATGGATGACAAAACCCTCGACGCCTGCATGAAAGACGCCCCGATGGCCGAGGCGCTGGTCAAGCATTTTGAAACCAACATGGCCGCCGACAAGGTCGAAGGCACGCCCACCTTCATCATCAACGGCACCAAGCACACCAACATGCCGTATGACCAGTTGAAAGCGGTGATCGACGCGGAACTGGCCAAGTAAATGACTCCACTCGCGGGCGTCAAAGTCGTGGAACTGGCGCGGATTCTGGCTGGCCCCTGGGCTGGCCAGACCCTCGCCGATCTTGGCGCCGATGTGATCAAGGTTGAAGCGCCTGAGGGCGATGACACCCGCCGCTGGGGGCCTCCGTTCATTGAACGCGATGGCGATAAATCCGCCGCTTATTTCTACGCGACCAACCGCGGCAAACGTTCAATCACCTGCGATTTCCGCACGGCTGAGGGGCAGGAAACCGTCCGCCGCCTGATCGCCGACGCGGATGTGCTGATCGAAAACTTCAAGGTCGGCGGGCTTGCGAAATACGGCCTCGACTATGCCTCGCTAGCCAAAATCAACCCGCGTCTGGTCTATTGCTCGGTCACGGGCTTTGGTCAAACCGGCCCCTACGCCCACCGCGCCGGCTATGATTTCATCATCCAAGGCATGGCCGGCCTGATGTCTGTCACAGGCGAGCCCGGCGGTCAGCCGCAAAAAGTCGGCGTCGCCGTCACCGATATCTTCACCGGAGTCTATGCCGCCACCGCCATCCTCGCAGCCCTCTTGCAACGCGGCCGCACCGGGGAGGGCCAGCATATCGACATGTCACTGCTGGATGTTGCCACCTCGATCATGGCGAACCAGTCGATGAACTACCTCGTCTCCGGCACCCCACCCGGCATGATGGGCAACGCCCACCCCAACCTCGCCCCCTACGCCGTGTTCGATTGCGCCGACGGCTGGATCATCCTCGCCACCGGAAACGACGCGCAATACCGCCGCCTCTGCACGATTTTGGGGCTGGGGGATATGGCAACCGCCGCAGATTTCGCCACCAACGCCGACCGCATCGCCAACCGCGAGGCCATGACCGCCCGCATCACCGAAGCCACCAAAACCTGGACCAAAGCCGCCCTCCTCACCGCCTGCGAGTCCGAAGGCGTCCCCGCAGGCCCGATCAACTCCCTTGATGAAGTCTTCGCCGACCCGCAAGTCATCGCGCGAAACCTGCAAATCGCCCCCGAAGGCCTGCCCGGAGTCCGCTCCCCGATGACCTTCTCCGCCGCCGACCTCTCCCTAGACCGCCCCGCCCCCAAACTCGGGCAGCACAACCCGTAGGGTGCGTGATTTCACGCACCACTTTCTGCTCACCCACTCACCACAAAGGGCAACGCCTGACCGCCGGGCTGGCGCTGCAACAGTGGTTCTAGGCCCTTTATCCCTCAGCCAACTCCCCAGAAGTTCTAAGCGAGGCGCCGCAAAAGCGCCCGCCCGAGGGGGCGGTCGGGCGCTGCCCGGCGGCGCATTCGCGCCTTGATTCCGGGCTGGGTGGTTTGCTTGAGAGGTTGCAGTTCTGCGTATTATTGCGGGACTGATTGCAGAATGTAGTGTGTGACTAGCCTACAAGCTTGGCTCTCATTTTCGCTTCGAAGTCACTTGGATCAAACTCCGTTTGGCCCAAAGCCGTCAGGACTGCACTCCAAGGATAAAGATCGCGCTCGTAGTAGTCCTTTATGTATTCGAGATTCGGCAAATCTGCATCAGACAGGCAGCCAATAGCTTCTGTTGCTACGGGAACAACGACTCGATCTCTGCCGTTAAGTATATGCCATTTTCCTCGCATCAATTCACCGGTAGAGAGGCGATGGCCGAGCGAAATTCGGAACTTGCCGTCAGACATCGGACGGTTCGCGACATCCATAGTTCCAATCACCCGAAGAATGTCGCTCTGGCGTTTTGATTTTGCAAACTTTGCGAAAAACTTAAACTTGCACCGAATAGGCAATTTACTGAGCAAGCCTACATCACCAACCGCGCTTTCGAACAAAGGACTATACATGACAATGTGATCTCCGTCCTCATCATCCTCCTCCACTACAACTCCATACACAAAGGCGTTGCCCAAATTGAACTCGATAACCCATCCCAGCCGGGTTGAAACAGAAACAACTTTTGCCGCCGTCATCGTCACTTCCCCCGGTCGCCATTGTCCACAAATGCTATTCAATCCGAAGGGTGCGTGATTACACGCACCTCCCCCTCACCCCCAAGCATAATTAAAACTCACGCTGATCCGATCCTCCTCCGCCATATTCATCGGCACTTCGTGGCGCAGCCAGCTTTCCCACATCAACACCTCGCCCGCCTCTGGCGCGCGGTAGATAAACGTCCGCAACTCATCCCGCACCTTCGCTTTGCGCGGCGGGGCGGCCATCATCATCGGCAGCCGAGGGTCTTCAAACTTGATCGCCGAGGTGCCCTTCGGCATCGTCACATAGCACGTCCCCGAGATCACGCTATGCGGATGGATGTGCGAGCTGTGCATCCCGCCCTGCGGCAGAATGTTGATCCACAGGCTGTCGAGTTTCAGCTTTTTCTCACCCAGATCGAATTGCAGGTCCTTGGCGAAGCCTTCGACATGTTTGTCTAAGCTCTTGACCAGTGCCTTGAAAATCGGAAACCGCCACGGCAGATCGTCGAGCGAGGCATAGCTGGTATAGCCCGCATAGCCGTGCTTTTCGCACCAATCCTGCCCGGCCTCATCATCCTCGGCGATGGCGAGGCACGAGTTTTCCATCTCGGCCAGATCAATCGGCTTGCCTTGCTCGGCCAAAGCGGCGCGGTAAAGGCGGGTGACGAAAAGTGACTCGATGTTCGACATGATCTGTCCTTTGTGTGGCGGGTTATGGGGGGCAAAGGTTAACAAAACCTGAAGGACACCCATTTAACCCATTGATTTCATTATGTCCATTTTGGTCCCGAGTTGGGACCACTCAAATTCCCAACCGATCAAAGCCTGCGTCCAGCGGGGCCCAATCCTTGATCCGCAGCCGGACAGGCAGCGTCAACACCCGCGACCGAAACGCATCGGGCAGGCGGACGGCATCTTTTTCGGTCGTCACCAATTGCGCGCCCTTGGCAAAGGCCTCAATTTCCAGCCGGGTCAGCAACGCCTCAGACAGCGGCTGATGATCGTCAAGCGCCTCGCCCCGCACCACCACCGCGCCCTGATCGCGCAGGGTGGCAAAGAACTTCTCGGGCCGCCCGATGCCCGCAAAGGCCAGCACCCGCTCGCCCGCCCAATCCATCCCCATCCGCAACACCTCAAGCCGCCCCTGCAGCATGGGCACGCCTTCCACAGCAAAGCCGTCGCCAATCGCCAGCACAAAATCGGCGCGTTTCAACCCCGCCGCCGCAGGCTCGCGCAGCGGCCCCGCAGGGATACAGCGGCCATTGCCGAAGCCCACCACCGCATCCACCACCACGATCGACAAATCCTTCGCCACCGAAGGGTTCTGAAAGCCGTCATCAAGCAGGATAACCTCGGCCCCCGCAGCTTCCGCCGCCCGCACCCCCGCCGCGCGATCCTTGGCGACCCAGACATCGCAAAACGCGGCCAGCAGCAGCGGCTCATCCCCCACCTGATACGCCCGGTGCCCTGACGCCACCCGCACCGGCCCTGCGAGACTGCCGCCATGCCCCCGGCTGACCACCGCCACACGCCGCCCGCGCGCGATCAGCCGCTCGATCAGCGCCATCGTGGTCGGGGTCTTGCCGGTGCCGCCCGCGTTGATATTGCCCACACAAATCACCGGAACCGAAGCTTTGTAGCCCACCCGCCGCAAGCGCCGCGCGGTGGCGGCGGCGTAAACCCAGCCCAAGGGGGCCAGCAACCGCGCCCATAGGCCCGGTCGAGTGGCAGGATTGCGCCAAAAGCCCGGTTCTCGCATCAGCTTTCCCCATCCAGCACGCGGCGCGCGAAATCCACCACGCGGTCGGTCACCTCGACCCCGTCCGAGGCGAGGGTCCACGCCGCCTGCGCCAACCGCGCCGCGCGGTCGGGAGCAAGAAGATCGCTGAGCGCATCACCCAGATCGCCTGCCGACCCGACCGCACGCGCCGCCTGCGCAGCACCCAAACGACCAAAAACGCTGCCGTAGCCGCCCGGCCTTGGGCCGTAGATAATCGCCGACCCCAGGGCCGCAGGCTCCATCGGGTTGCGCGCGCAGCCGTCACCCAGCAATGACCCTCCCAGATAGCTGACCGGAGCCAGCCGATACCACAGCCCGTATTCCACCGCCGAATCCGCGATGTAAACCTCGGTTTCGGCATCGGGTTCCTGATCAAGGCCGCGCTGCGCCACTGTCCAACCTTCGGCCGCTTCCATCGCCGCCGCCAAGTCTGCGGCCCGCGCGGGGTCTTGCAGCACCACAATCAGAAGCAAGCGGTGCGCCAGCCGCAAGGCCGAGCGATGGGCGGCGATCACCGCAGCCTCTTCCGCCGCAGGCACATCCACCGCCAACCAAACCGGGCGCGTCGCCATCAGCGCGGCCAGCATCGCGCGTTCTGGCTCGTGGTAGCTAAGCGCCGCCGATGGCTCTTCCATCCGGCCCGACACCGCAACCTCGGGCGCACCTGCCCGCCGGAACGCCCGCGCGGCAGCCTCATCGACCGCCAACACCTGCTGCACAGTTTGCAAGGATTGCCGCATCAAGCGCGGATACCAACCCTCGCGCCCCTTCATCAGATAGGGCGCGCGGGCATCGACCATAATCACCGGAAGGTGACGCTCGGCAGCCTCGAACATCAAGGCGGGCCGCACCTCACCCTCGGCGATGATTGCCATGGCGGGCGCCCAATACGCCAAAAACGCGCGCGCCTCGGCGGGCGTGTCGATGGGGGGCAGTTGATGAACCATGTCGGCGGTCAGCGGCACCGGCTCGGGGCAGGTCAACAGGACGGTTACGCCCAGTTCCTCGACCAGCCGCAACGCAAGTTGCCGCAAGCCGCGCGCGCAGCCCAATTCGGCGGCGTGAAGCCAGATCAAATCGCCGGGGGGCCGAACAGGCCGCGCTGACGCAATGCCGGAAGTGCGAGGTCCGGTCAGGTTGTAAAGCGTGCGGCCTAGTGAAAGTGCCATGCAGAACGGTCGCTTACGCGCCCATCTCCTCGGTCAGCGAGCCGGGGGTGCCTTCTTCGCGCAAGCGGTGAATATGGGCGATGAAATAGCGCATATGGGCGTTATCGACGGTGCGCTGCGCTTCGGCCTTCCAGGCACCGAAGGCGCTGGCATAATCGGGATACATGCCAACGATATGAATCTGGCTGACATCCTTGAACACGTTCTTTTGCGGGCTGACGAGTTCGCCGCCAAACACCAGATGAAGACGCTGCGCCATGCTTGGGGATTCCTGATTGCTGCACCGCCGCGCAAGGTAACGGTTGCGCGGCTTTGGTTCAAGGGCGGAAGGGGGGGGGCGGGGGGGG
>NKIU01000001.1:486231-1054629 GCA_002256245.1 Pseudorhodobacter sp. PARRP1
CCCCCCGCCCCCCCCCCCCCCCCCCCCCCCCCCCCTGCCCCCCCTGCCCCAGCGTTACGTCGGCAAAAAGGCCGTTCAGTTGAACCGGTTGTCGCGCGGGAAGCCACGCGGGGCCATCCGCCCGGCAGACGCGCGCGCGCCGATCCATTCGGCAAGATCGGTTTCGGTCCGGGTGCGGCCCGCCGGGTCTTTCCAGGCAAGGCCAGCCGCCAGCACAAATGTGGTGGCATCCGACATCCCGCCGTCCTTGTATTTCTGCAAGCGCACGCCTTTGCCCTTGGACATCTCGGGCAGTTCGGCCAGCGGGAACACCAGCACCTTGCGGTTGTCACCCACCACCGCGACATGATCGCCCTGCACCTTGCGGCAGATGGCGGTTTTCACGCCTGCGCCCAGCGTCAGCACCTGCTTGCCAGCACGTGTCTGCGCCAAAACCTCATCCGAGGCGACGATAAAGCCATCCCCGGCACTCGAGGCCACCAGCAGCTTTTCACCGGGGCGGAAGATTTGCAGATCGACGATCTCGGAGTCATTCGGCAGATCGACCATCAGGCGCACGGGTTCACCCATGCCGCGCCCACCGGGAAGATTGACGCCGATCAGCGTATAGAAACGCCCGTTCGCGCCGACCAGCAAGATTTTGTCGGTGGTTTCGGCATGGAAGGCAAAGCGCGCCGCGTCACCGTCCTTGAACTTCTGTTCCGTCGCCAGATCCACATGGCCCTTCAGCGCCCTGATCCAGCCCATTTGCGAGCAGACCACGGTGATCGGCTCGCGTTCGATCATCGCCTCAAAGCTGACTTCCTCGGCCTCGCCTGCCTCGGCGAAGGCGGTGCGGCGCTTGCCAATGGCCGTGTCTTTGCCAAAGCGCTTGCGGATGTCATCCAACTCGACGCCGATCTGCTTCCATTGCAGCCGGTCGCTGTCGAGCAGATCGACCAGCCCCGCGCGTTCGGCCATCAGGGCGTCCCGCTCGGCGATCAGTTCCATCTCTTCCAGCCGCCGCAAAGACCGCAGGCGCATGTTCAGGATGGCTTCGGCCTGAACCTCGGTCAACTCGCCGTCACCCTTCGCAGGCGGCACATAGTCTTTTTCGGACATCGCACGCTTGTGCGGCTTGCCCCAGTGTTCGGCCATCAAGGCCGCTTTGGGATCATCGTCGTAGCGGATGATGTCGATGACGCGATCAAGGTTGAGGAAGGTGATGATGAAGCCTTCCAGCACCTCAAGCCGGTGGTCGATCTTCTCCATCCGGTGCTGGCTGCGGCGTTGCAACACGTCGCGGCGGTGATCAAGGAAGGCGCGCAACACTTCCTTGAGGCTGCACACCTTCGGCTGCCGCCCGTCGATCAGCACGTTCATGTTCAGACTGAAGCGCGCCTCAAGGTCCGAGGTTTTGAACAACGCCGCCATCAGCATATCGGCCTCGACCGTGCGCGAGCGGGGTTCCAGCACGATGCGGATGTCGTCGGCGGATTCGTCGCGCACGTCGGCCAGCAAGGGCACGCGTTTGGTCTGGATCAGTTCGGCCAGCTTTTCGATCAGCTTGGATTTCTGCACCTGATACGGAATCTCGGTGATGATGATCTGCCAAGTGCCACGGCCCAGATCTTCGACATGCCATTTCGCACGGGTGCGGAAACTGCCGCGCCCTGTCCGGTAAGCCTCAACCATGGTGGCGCGCGGTTCGATCATCACGCCGCCGGTGGGGAAATCGGGGCCGGGGATGATCTCGACCAAGGCCTCATCGCTGATCGCAGGGTCCGCCATCATCGCATGGCAGCCCAGAATCAACTCATCAAGGTTGTGCGGCGGGATGTTGGTGGCCATGCCAACCGCGATACCGCTAGAGCCATTGGCCAGCAGGTTCGGGAAAGCGGCGGGCATCACCACCGGTTCTTCCAGCGTGCCGTCGTAGTTGGGGCGGAAATCGACCGCGTTTTCGGTCAGACCGTCCATCAACGTCTCGGCAATCGCGGTCAGACGGGCTTCGGTGTAACGGCTGGCTGCGGGGTTATCGCCGTCGATGTTGCCAAAGTTGCCTTGGCCATCCACCAGCGGATAGCGGACGTTGAAATCCTGCGCCAGCCGCGCCATCGCATCGTAAATCGCAGAATCGCCATGCGGGTGATAGTTGCCCATCACATCGCCGGATATTTTTGCAGATTTGCGGAACGCCGAGGTCGCCGAAAGCTTTAGCTCTCGCATAGCGTAAAGGATACGGCGATGAACCGGTTTGAGACCATCGCGCGCATCGGGCAAGGCCCGGTGCATGATGGTGGACAAAGCATAAGTCAAATAGCGCTCGCCAATCGCGCGGGCCAAAGGCTCGGCAAGGGTGACAGACTCTATCTTGGGGTCATCATCGGGATCGGACATGGATGTGGTGTAGTGCCGGGCCGCGATCTGGTCCAGCGGGAAAAAGCACGCGCCGCGCTGACATCGCGCAGAATGGGGGGAAGAATCGCTGTTTTTTCCACTCTACAACGCGTAATATCATGCTATGTGAGCAGCGCTTCAGTGGGGTGGCTGTGTGATGTTTAAACTGACCTTTTTCCTGTGTGCCGGTCTTTATGCCGCCATGATTTTCGGCGGTGCCAACCATGGGCAGCAACGATTTGGCTTGATGGAACAGCCGAAAGCCGCGCCGATCGTCGTGCGCAAGGCAATTCAGGTTGTGCCGGATCAGGTTGCGCCGGAAGTGGCCGCGACCCCTGCCGCACCCGTGGTTGCCAACCTGACAGAAGCGGCCTTTGTGCCCGATGCGCCGCTGATGGCAGCGGTCCCCGCCGTGGAAGCGACCCCCAACGCACCGCAACCCGAAGCGACACCGGAATCGATCCCGGGCGTGGTGATGGTGGTGAACACAAAATCTGCCAATGTCCGCTCTGGCCCAGGTCAGGATTTTGACGTGGTGGGGCGTCTGGCGCGCGGCGAAACTGTGCTGGTCGTGGTGCAGGGCGAAGGTGCCGACGGCTGGTCGCTGATCCGGGTAGAGGGTGACGGGGTTGAGGGCTATATCGCCAGCCGCCTGCTTACGGAGTGAGCGTCGCCAACTGACGATCTGCAACTGAGAGATTGTCGAAACATGCCGCAGCCCTTACCAAGGGGAAAACCCAAAAAGGGCAGCAGGCATGGAACGCACAATTTTGATCACCGGATGCTCGTCGGGCATCGGACTTGATGCCGCGCGCGGCCTGAAGGCGCGGGGCTGGCGGGTGTTTGCCACCTGCCGGCAAGAACCCGACTGCGAGCGCCTGCGCGCGGAGGGGCTTGAAAGTTTCGTTCTGGACTACGCCGATGAGGCAAGCGTGGAAGCCGCTGTGGCCGAGGTGGTGGCGCGCACTGGCGGCAAGCTGGACGCGCTTTACAACAACGGCGCCTTCGCCTGCCCCGGCGCTGTCGAAGACCTGCCACGTGGTGCGCTGCGGGCGATTTTTGAGACCAATCTGTTTGGCTATCACGACCTGACGCGTCGGGTGATCCCGCTGATGCGCGCGCAGGGCGGCGGGCGGATTATCAATTGTTCTTCGGTGCTTGGACTGGTGGCACTGAAATGGCGCGGCGCCTATGTGGCGACCAAATTCGCCATGGAGGGGCTGACGGATGTGCTGCGCATCGAGATGGCGGATACCGGCATCAAGGTGATCTTGATCGAGCCGGGGCCGATCGGCACCGCGATCCGCGAAAAGGCTATCCCGCATTTTGAACGCTGGATTGATTGGCAAAACTCGGCGCGTTCGGCAGAATATGCCGCCTTGCGCGGGCGGCTTTACGAGGCTGGCCCGAAGGATCGGTGGGAGTTGCCAGCCTCGGCCGTCACCGAAAAGCTGATCCACGCGCTGGAATCGCCGCGCCCCAAACCGCGGTATTATGTCACCATGCCCACGCATCTGATGGGCCTTGCGCGGCGCATTCTGCCGACATGGGCGCTGGATTGGATGATCTCGAAAGGCTAGCCTTTCGTTTTCCGGTTCGCTTTTTTGCATCAAGCGCCTAAATCAGAGCCAACGCGAAAGGAAACCGCATGTTCAGCGACCCCATTTTCATCATTGGTGTGCTTGCCTGCTTTTTAGTGCTGATCATTCTCATGGTCGGCATCGGCAGCTTTGCCAAAGGCGGCGAGTTCAACCGCAAACACTCTAACCGTTTGATGCGATACAGAATTATCGCCCAAGCCGCGGCGGTGATCATCATCGTGGGCTATGCCTATTATCGCAGCAAGGGTGGCAACTGATGGTCGTTCTGTCGAAGATCTACACCAAAACCGGTGACGCGGGCGAAACGGCCCTGGGCAATGGCGCTCGGGTGGCGAAAAACTCTGCCCGCGTCAGCGCCTATGGCACGGTGGATGAAACCAACGCCACGGTGGGGCTGGCCCGGCAGCACGCCAGCGGCGAGATGGATGCCTGCCTGCAACGGATTTCCAACGATCTGTTCGATCTGGGCGCTGATCTGTGCACCCCCGATATCGAGAATGATGCCACCGCCCCCTACCCGCGCCTGCGGATGATCGCAGGGCAAGTGGCGCGGCTTGAGACGGAAATTGATGCGATGAACGCCCGTCTGACACCGCTGCGCAGCTTTATCCTGCCCGGAGGCTCTGCCCTGGCTGCGCATTTGCATCTGTGCCGGACGGTGTGCCGTCGCGCCGAACGCCTGGTGGTGGAACTGGCCGCGTCCGAGGTGGTGAACCCCGAAGCGGTGAAATACCTGAACCGGCTGTCGGATTGGTTCTTTGTGGCGGGCCGGATCGCCAACAACGACGGGCACGACGATGTGCTGTGGGTGCCGGGGCTGACGCGTTAGACGCGACGTAGCGCCGCAAATTTCTGTCGGTTTTGGTCTGTTGCCGCAGCCTTCAACGCGATATGACGGCTGCGAGAGCTTGGGCGGCCTTCGGGCCATTGAACGGAGATATACGCGATGAAGGTTCTTGTGCCTGTCAAACGTGTGATCGACTACAACGTGAAGGTGCGCGTGAAAGCGGACGGTTCCGGGGTTGATCTGGCCAATGTGAAGATGTCGATGAACCCGTTTGACGAGATCGCGGTGGAAGAAGCGATCCGGCTGAAGGAAAAGGGCGTGGCAACCGAGGTTGTCGTGGTCTCTATCGGCGTGAAGCAAAGCCAGGAAACCCTGCGCACCGCTTTGGCGATGGGTGCAGATCGTGCGATCCTCATCGAGGCCACCGACAACGTGCACACCGATATCGAGCCGCTTTCGGTCGCCAAGCTGCTGGCCGCAGTTGTGCGCGAAGAAGCCCCCGGCATCGTGCTGTGCGGCAAGCAAGCCATTGATAACGATATGAATGCCACCGGCCAGATGCTGTCGGCCCTGCTGGGCTGGAGCCAAGCCACCTTCGTGTCGGAACTGGCGATTGAGGGCGACAAAGCCGTGGTCACCCGTGAGGTGGACGGCGGTTTGCAGACGATTTCGGTGAAAATGCCGACCATCGTTTCGGTCGATCTGCGCTTGAACGAGCCGCGCTATGCAAGCCTGCCGAATATCATGAAAGCCAAGGCCAAGCCTTTGGCGATCAAGACGCCCGCTGATTTCGGCGTCGATGTGGCCCCGCGCCTGAGCATCTTGAAAACCGTTGAACCCGCAGGCCGCAAGGCTGGCGTCAAAGTGGGCTCGGTTGACGAGCTGATCGCGAAACTCAAAGACGAAGCGGGGGTGATCTGATGGCCGTTCTGCTGATTGCGGATGTAAACGAAGGCGCTTTGGCGACCGACGCCGTTGCAAAAACCCTGGCCGCGGTGGCTTCGCTTGGCGAAGTGCATGTGCTGGTGGCCGGCACGGGCGGTGATGCCGCTGCGGCCGAGGCTGCTAAATTGTCGGGCGTTTCCAAAGTCTTGTTCGCCGATGACCACGCCTATTGCCATGGCATGGCAGAATCCACCGCCGCTTTGGTGGTTGGCTTGGCGGGCAGCTACAGCCACATCTGTGGTGCCGCGACCGCGTTCAACAAGAACGTGCTGCCGCGCGTGGCGGCATTGCTCGACGTGATGGTGATCTCGGATGCGACCGCTGTTGTCGATGCCGACACGTTCGAGCGCCCGATCTACGCTGGCAACGCGGTGCAGACCGTGAAATCGGCGGATGCGAAAAAGGTGTTCACCGTCCGCACCGCCACCTTCACGGCGGTTGAGGCGAACGGTTCGGCTGCGGTTGAGAAAATCGGCGGGCCGGGCGAGGCCGGGCTTTCGGCTTGGGTCGAAGACAAGACCGCAACCTCTGACCGCCCTGAGCTGACCAGCGCTGGCATCGTGGTTTCGGGTGGCCGTGGTGTCGGCAGCAAGGAAAGCTTTGATCTGATCGAAAATCTGGCCGACAAACTGGGCGCGGCCGTAGGCGCTTCGCGCGCGGCGGTCGATTCGGGCTACGCGCCGAACGATTGGCAAGTGGGTCAGACCGGCAAGGTCGTGGCACCGCAGCTTTATGTGGCCGTCGGGATTTCCGGCGCAATTCAGCACCTTGCCGGGATGAAGGACAGCAAAGTCATCGTCGCGATCAACAAGGATGAAGAGGCGCCAATCTTCCAGGTGGCCGATTATGGTCTGGTGGGCGATCTGTTCACCGTTGTGCCGGAACTGATCGAAAAGCTGTAACTGCGCGTGCATCGCACAGAAAAGGGCGCCTTACGGCGCCCTTTTTCACATCAGTCGATGAATGGCGGGCAACAGCAGATCGGCCACCTCTTGATGCGCCACAGGACCGGGCAGTGCGGCGGCAGCCGGCGCTTGCATAGGGGCAAATGCCATCCCCTCCACGCCCTGCGACAGAGCGGCGTGGCTGATCACAGCCTCGACATATTCTGCCACGGGCCCGCGTATGGCGGTGACCATTTCGCTGTCCACCAACAGTGGCTGATGCTCCAGATTGCCGCGGCGGGTGGGCGGCGGCGGCGGTTGGTCTGACACCCAGAGCAGAATCACCCGACGACCAAGGCGCGACAGCAGCAGCTTCATCCGCGTGACCCATGCCGCCCGAAGTTCCTCGGCAAGAACCTCAAACTTGTCTGCCGAAGCCGCTTGCAGCGCCATCAGCATGTGACGCGTAAAGTTAAACTCGGTAAAATCGACGCGCGGATAGATCGCGCGCAGCAGCGGTGTCGCCCCCAAGAAGCGATCATTGCGGCGCGGATGCACGGCGTAGTATCGGTTTGACAGGTTTTGCGCCCCCAGAATCTGCACCACCGTCACCGTCGCCTGTGCGGCAACCCGTGTGACCGAAACCTCGTTCAAAAACACATCCGGCCCTGCGTTCATGCAGCCCAGATTGGCAACTGGCAGCCCCAACTCCCGCTCTATCAGATCGGGAAATGGCACGGGGACGAATTTGCCATAAGTCTCTGTGCCCCCCAGCACCGCGACATAGGCCCGTTCGATATCCCGTCGCGGCCCACGGAACAAAACCCGCGAGTCGCCATAACGGCACGGAAAATAATCCAGCGACCCCTCGCCGGGAAACACATACGCCATAGCCCACCCATTCGCCTTAACACCCAAGGCCAACTCTGCCCGAATCGCCTTTCCAAATCGCTAACGCCAGCATTTTTGAAGAATTGTTCTTAACCGCCACAGGGTTGCACCCGCCCGGTTAGGCTGCGTATTGTGCCGCGAGCAGTTTAGGGGGCTTTGGCATGGAAATCCGGTCGGTGGGCATCGTGGGCGCGGGGCAGATGGGCAACGGGATTGCGCATGTGTTCGCCATGGCCGGGTATGATGTGCTGCTGAACGACGTGAATCCCGAGATGCTGGCGAAGGCAATCTCGACCATCGACAAGAATATGGAGCGGCAGGTTTCGCGCGGCAAGCTTGCAGCCGAAGACAAGGCCGCGGCCTTGGCGCGGATCAAGACCACGGAAGTGCTGGCCGATCTGGGGCCGCTGGATTTGGTGATTGAAGCTGCGACCGAGAAGGAAGCCATCAAGAACGCGATCTTTGACGGGCTGCTGCCGCATCTGGCGCCGCAGACGATCCTGACCTCGAACACCTCGTCGATCTCGATCACCCGGCTGGCCAGCCGCACCGACCGCCCGGAAAAGTTCATGGGCTTCCACTTTATGAATCCGGTGCCGGTGATGCAACTGGTGGAACTGATCCGGGGCATCGCGACCGATAAAGAGACCTACGATACTTTGCTGGCTGTGGTGGGGAAGCTGGGCAAGACGGCGGCGAGTGCCGAGGATTTCCCGGCCTTCATCGTGAACCGCATCCTGATGCCGATGATAAATGAGGCGGTCTATACGCTGTATGAGGGCGTGGGCTCGGTGAAGTCGATTGATGAGAGTTTGAAGCTGGGGGCCAACCACCCGATGGGGCCGCTGGAGTTGGCGGATTTTATTGGCCTTGATACCTGCCTCGCGATCATGAACGTGCTGCATGATGGCTTGGGGGATACCAAATATCGGCCCTGCCCGCTGCTGTCGAAATATGTCGAGGCGGGGTGGCTGGGGCGGAAAACCCAGCGGGGGTTCTATGATTACCGGGGTGAGGTGCCTGTGCCCACGCGGTGATGGTCCCGCGTTGGGACCTTTTTATAATGACCTGAAATCAACAGGTTAATCCGCGGTGTTCACCGCGCGTTAACCTTGCTGCGCGTCAGGCCTTCTTGCCGAGACCCAGCGTATGCTCGCGCAGCCATGCAAGGAAGCCGCGCGGGTTGCCTTCCCATTTGTCCAACTCGGTCGCGGGGATCGGCGCACCAATGAACGGGCGCTGCGGTTTGAACAGGGCGCGCTTGATCTCATACAGCAGCAGGCCCTGCCGCAGCGTGTCCGAGAGCTTGTTGGCGATCAGAAACGCGCGCGAGTTCTGCCCGGTGAAGTGCATCGGCAGAATCGTCGCTCCCGAACGCTGGATCATCTTGTGGGTGAACACGTTCCACTCAGCCTCTATCGCCGGGCCAAAAAAGCCTTCCGACATCGCGACCTTGCCAGCCGGAAACACGATGATCGCGCCGCCCGCCTTCAGATGCGCCATGGTCTCTGTCCGCATCTGCAAACCCAGTTCGCGGGCGTTATCCTCGTGCGGGAACGGCACCGGAATCATGAATTCGGCCACTTCGGGAATGCCGGTCAGCAGGCTGCGGGTCAGAATCTTGAAATCAGAGCGCACCCGGTTGACCATTTCGGCCATGATCATGCCATCGACCAGACCATGCGGATGGTTTGCCACCACCACCAGCGCCCCCGTCGGCGGGATCAGCGCAATTTCCTCGGGCGGCGTGTCAATGCGGATGCCCATTTGCCGGATCGCTTTGGGCCAGAACGGTGAGCCAAACGGCGCGCCCGAGCGTTCAAAATCGCGGATCAGGCGCAGCAGCGTGATTTTCGCCGTCAGCCATTCAATCGCGCGAATCGTTCCGGCCTTGAACGGGTTGGTAAACGTGCCGGCATAGGACAGCCGTCGCATGTCATACTCGCGCTTACCGCTGGGCAGCGCGGCCGCGATGACGGTCTCTGTCTGTGGCGTATCTGTCACGAAGCCCAAGCCTTCCCCGTCGCGCGCCTCAGAACTCTTCTCCGAAGCGGTTGGCCACCAAATCCGCCAGCGCCGTGGCAAGCGCCGCAGCCGCAGGACCACTGGTAGAGACCTCAATAGAGGTTCCGCGAGAGGCTGCCAACATCAAAAGCCCCATGATGCTGTCACCCGACACTGTCATGCCGTCTTTGCTGACCTGTGCCGTTGCGTCAAACTCTTCGACCACCTCGACGAATTTGGCCGAAGCGCGGGCATGCAGGCCCTTTTCGTTGATGATTTGCAGCGTTTGCGCGGCCATGTGTTCAGGCCCCCCCGCCCAGATCCAGCGAATTGATATATTTGCGCCCGGCTTCCAGCGCCGCAGCCACGGCTTCGGTCACGGGAAGTTCACGCGATTTTGCCAGTTTGATCAACATCGGCAGATTGGCGCCGTAGATAATCCGCCGCTCAGATGCCGCGCAGGCCATCAGCGACAGATTCGATGGCGAGCCTCCGAACATATCGGTCACCATCACCACGCCCTGCCCCTGATCCACCGCATCAGCGGCGTCACAAATCTCGCGCTGTTTGGCAACGCGGTCGTGATCATCCTCAATCGCAATCGCCCGCATGGAGGTCTGCGGACCTACCACGTGTTCGACTGCGGAAAGATATTCCCGCGCCAAGCCGCCATGTGCCACGATCACGATACCGATCACGCGTGTCTTACCTCGACCCTAGAGCAGGCGTTGTCGCTGCCCTGCGTTCCAATTCACGATGTCGTTTTGACACCGGCCAGCCCGCTTCTGCAAGCACCTTGCCCAGTTTTTCTGCAACTGCAACAGAGCGATGTTGCCCCCCGGTGCAGCCGAAGCCGATCGACAGATGCGCCTTACCCTCTGCAAGATGGGCTGGAAGTAGCATCAAGACAAGACCCTGCAACCTTTGGAAGAAATCAGCGAAGCGCGGGTCGGTTTCAATATGGGCGGCCACGGCAGAATCGCGGCCATCCTTGTCGCGCAGATCGGCCTGCCAGTAGGGATTCGTCAGAAAACGGCAGTCAAACACCATATCCAACCCACGCGGCAGCCCGCGCTTATAGCTGAACGACTGCACCGAAACCGCCATATGTGCCGTTGCGTCACGATCAAACCATTTGCCGATCTCGGCCTTAAGATCATGCGGCGACATCTCGGTGGTGTCGATCAGATGATCGGCGCGCACCCGCACCGGGGCCAGCAGATCAATCTCGCGCGCGATGCCCTCGGTGGGGGTTTCCATCGGGGCCAACGGATGGCGGCGGCGGGTTTGCGAATAGCGCCGGATCAACTCGGAAGGGTCGCAATCGAGATAGATCAGTTCCAGCCCAATGCGCGGATCGCGGGTCAGTGTGTCGATCAACTCGATCAGCGCGGTGGTGTTGAAATCGCGGTTGCGCACATCAAGGCCAAGGGCAATCGGGCGGCCAAGGCTGGGGCCATCGATCAGCCGCGGCACGAGGCTGAGGGGAAGGTTGTCGATCACCTCAAACCCCAGATCTTCCAGCGCATGAATAGCCGTTGACCGGCCCGCACCCGAGGGGCCGGTGATCAGAACCAGTTGATGCTCTGGTCCAGGTTCGGGTTGCCCCGGTTCGGTTACACGCGTCACGTCAGCCTCATTCCAGCCTTGCCCCTTTCAGATAGCACAAGACAGAAGCTGGAAAATGGGGGGTTTGCGCGCCAAGAACAAGGGGAAGCGACACGCCCAGCAAAGTTGTGATCCGGTGTGGCGGCAGACGCTCGGTTTCGGTTTGGTCCAGATCGACGACCAGCCGCAGCGTGGCCCTTGCGCAGGCGGGCGTATGCAGCAGGCCAAGGCCCCGCGCCTCGATCATGCCGGAAAGCGCAGGGGGGCAGGTGGCAATAAGCTGTTGATCCTGCGCGGTGATCTGGGTTTGATCGTCGGCCACCAGATCTGCGCCATAGGCGATCAGTTGCAGCGCCAGCGCAGATTTGCCCGCACCTGCAGCACCAAGGATCAGCACCGCTTGCCCATTCATCGCCACGCAACTGGCGTGCAACAGCAGGCTGCTCACACCGGCAGACCAACCACGAACCGCGCGCCCAGCGGATCAGAGGTAGGGTCGGCATTGGTGGGGCGGATGTTCTCGGCCCAGATCACGCCGCCATGCGCCTCAACGATCTGCTTCGAGATCGACAAGCCGAGGCCGGAATTATTGCCGAAATGCGTTGGCGGGCGATCCGAGTAAAAGCGTTTGAACACCTTGGTCAGCGCCTGTTCGGGAATGCCCGGCCCGGTGTCTTCCACCACGATCAACACACGGTTTTCACGCCTGCGCGCCCAGACCCGCACCGCATCGCCATCGTCACAAAACGACACAGCGTTGGTAATCAGATTGACAAACACCTGCGCCAAGCGACCCTCAAGCCCATGGATCTTGATTGGTTCGGTCGGGAAATCGGTGATGAATTCAACGTTCTTCTCGCGCGCCTGATCGCCAAGATATTCGGTGAGGTTGGCGAGGGTCTTGATAAGGTTGAACTCTTCTTCCTCTTCCTTGACCAACTCGCTGTCAAGCCGAGAGGCGTTGGAGATATCGGAAACCAACCGATCCAGCCGCCGCACGTCATGTTCGATGACGTTCAAAAGCTTCTCGCGGTGTTCTTCTTTTTTCACCATCCGCATCGACCCCACGGCAGAGCGCAGGGATGCGAGGGGGTTCTTGATCTCATGCGCGACATCGGCGGCGAACTGCTCATTCGCGTCGATCCGGTCGTAAAGCGCGGCCACCATGCCACGCATCGCCACCGACAGGCGGCCGATTTCATCCGGGCGTGCCGCCAGATCGGGAATACGCACGCGGCCCGGTGACATTTTGCGCGCGTCGCGGTCCCGGCCCAGTTCTGCCGCAGCCGCCAGATCTGACAGCGGATTGGCGATGGTCGAGGCCAGCACCAGCGACAGACCGATCGAGACCAGCAAGGCGATAACGAACATCTGCAGGATTTGCTCGCGCTCGTAGCGCACCAGACGGTCAATCTCGCCTTCAGCCGAGGTCAGAACGATGACGCCGATCGCAGCGCCGCCGTATTGCACCGGGCTTGCCACCGAAAACTGCGCGCCGCCATCAGGCCCGCGCCCGGTGTTCACCGCAACCTCGCCCGTCAGCGCCCGCGCATAGAGATCGCGCGCCACAGCCTCGGCGTTGGCGGCGGCGGGTGCATTGTTGCCCATGCTGAGAAGGCCCGAAACAGCCTCCCAGATGCCGTTCAGAAAATCGGTGATGATGGTCTTGCGATCATCGCGCAACGCATCGCCGGGGCGCGCTTGCCCGGTGTCGTGCGACACCAGCACGCCTTTGGGATCAAACACAAAAACCTCAACCCCCGGTGCAATCGCCAGATCCGAAAGTTTGGTCGGCAGTGCGCCGTTGGTATTGGCCGCCACGGTTTCGACCACGTTGGAAATCAACTGCGCCTCGGTCACCAAGGCTTTCTCGCGCTGCAACACCAGACTGTCGCGGAACGGGTTCATGAACAGCACCCCGGCGACCAGAATCACCAGCGCCATGATGTTGAACACAATGATTTTGCGCGCCAAGGGCGAGCGGTTCAGCGATACAATGCCGCGCCGTCCCCGCCCCTCGGACAAGGCGCTGTCGGCCACAACCTCGGGCGAGACCCAGTCTTCGCCCAAAAGCAGCTCCCCCGGTTTTTTCGCCGGGGTTGCATCTTTCATGGATATGTTTTGCGCCGCTGTCATGGCCTGGCGGTCACTCTTCGTTGTAGCGGTAACCAATGCCATACAGCGTTTCAATCGCCGCGAAATCATCGTCAACCGAGCGCATTTTCTTGCGCAAGCGCTTGATATGGCTGTCAATTGTGCGGTCATCGACATAGACCTGATCGTCGTAGGCCACATCCATCAACTGATCGCGGCTTTTCACGAAACCGGGGCGCTGTGCCAGCGCTTGCAGCAGCATGAATTCAGTCACCGTCAGCGAGACATCGCGGCCCTTCCAAGCCACAGAATGGCGCAGCGGGTCCATCCGCAGATGCCCACGCTCCATGATCTTGGTTTCTTCGGTCACGGCAACTTCGCCGGTGACAATCGCATCATTGCGGCGCAGCAGCGCGCGGATGCGTTCGACCAGAAGCCGCTGGCTGAACGGCTTTTTGACGTAATCGTCAGCGCCCATCCGCAGGCCGAGCACCTCGTCAATCTCATCATCTTTCGAGGTCAGGAAGATCACCGGCATGGCCGATTTCTGCCGCAGGCGCTGCAACAGATCCATGCCATCCATCCGGGGCATCTTGATGTCGAGCACGGCCATATCGGGCATGCGGCGGTTGAAGGCATCCAAGGCGGACTGACCGTCATTGAACGTCTCTACTTCAAAACCTTCAGCCTCAAGAGTCATCGACACAGACGTCAGGATATTCCTGTCGTCATCTACAAGGGCGATCCTTGCCATGTTTGGGCTTCCCTATACTGCTCGGCTTGCCTGAAATGCTTGCCTGATTTTTGACACATCTTCCGTTTTCCTTGCCCGCTTAGCAACTGCTAACTGCGAATCACCCATCGCCTGAGACTCCATCAGGCGCTAAATTTCCAAATGAATGACTAATTTGCCGCAGTTTTCCTATCTGCTCCATTTTGGTTGCGCTAACCCGAAATTGGTTGCGCTAACTGTCGCGGCGCGTCCTATTCCCTGCAAAATCGGCATGTTATAGCAAAGTTACGCGGCCCGGATCACGGGTTTTCGCGGAAATGTCCGGATTTGGGGCATGTCGGGATGGAAATTATACCGCCCCAGATCGGCGGGAACGGGAGCTTGCAGGATGACGAACGGACGCGTGAACCCATCGCAAAGGTTGGAAGATCAGGGCATCAGCGGGCTGGGGCGCGTCTATTATAACTATATCGAGCCTGCGCTGGTCGAAGCTGCCGTCGGACGCGGTGAGGGAAAGTTGGGCAAGGGCGGGGCGTTCTTGTGCACCACCGGGCAGTTTACCGGGCGCTCGCCCAAGGATAAATTCGTGGTCCGCACCGCCGGGGTCGAAGATACAATCTGGTGGGAAAACAACGCCGCCATGGCACCAGATGCGTTTGACCGGCTTTATGCCGATATGCTGGCGCATATGCAGGGGCGCGAGTATTTCGTGCAGGATCTGTTCGGCGGCGCTGATCCGGTTTACCGGCTGGACGTGCGGATGGTGACGGAACTGGCCTGGCATGGCCTGTTCATCCGCCACATGCTGCGCCGCCCCGCGCGGGCCGAGTTGGACAGCTTCGTGCCGGAATGGACGGTGATCAACTGCCCGTCGTTTGAGGCTGATCCGGCGCGGCATGGCTGCCGCACCTCGACCGTGATCGCGCTGAACTTTGAGCGCAAGATGATCCTGATTGGCGGCACGGCCTATGCGGGCGAGAACAAGAAAGCGGTTTTCACGCTGCTGAACTATCTGCTGCCGGAAAAGGGTGTGATGCCGATGCATTGCTCGGCCAACCATGCGATTGGCAATCCGGTGGATTCGGCGGTGTTCTTCGGGCTGTCAGGCACTGGCAAAACGACGCTGTCGGCGGACCCGTCACGCATCTTGATTGGCGATGATGAACACGGCTGGTCGGATCGCGGCACCTTCAACTTTGAGGGCGGCTGCTATGCCAAGACGATCAACCTGTCGGCAGAGGCCGAGCCAGAGATTTACGGCACCACCTCGCGCTTTGGCACGGTGGTCGAGAATATGGTGTTTGATCCGGAAACGCTGGAGTTGGATTTCACCGACAGCAGCCTGACCGAAAACATGCGCTGCGCCTATCCGCTGGAGTATATCTCGAACGCGTCGGATACCGGGATGGGTGGGCATCCGAAGAATGTGATCATGCTGACCTGCGATGCCTATGGGGTGCTGCCGCCGATTGCGCGGCTGACGCCGGCGCAGGCGATGTATCACTTTCTGTCGGGGTTCACCTCAAAAACGCCGGGAACCGAGCGCGGGATTGTCGAGCCGACGCCGACATTCTCGACCTGCTTCGGGGCCCCCTTCATGCCGCGGCGGCCCGAGGTGTATGGCAAGCTGTTGCAGGCGAAGATCGCGCAGTTTGGGGCGTCTTGCTGGCTGGTGAACACCGGCTGGACGGGGGGCAAGTTTGGCCAGGGCAAGCGGATGCCGATCAAGGCGACGCGGGCGCTGTTGACGGCGGCGCTGGATGGCTCGCTTTCGGCGGGCGCGTTCCGACGTGATCCGAACTTTGGCTTTGAGGTCCCCGTATCGGTGCCGGGGGTGGATGCGACCCTGCTGGACCCGCGCGCGACTTGGGGCGACAAGGCGGCTTATGATGCGCAGGCGAAGAAGTTAGTGGGCATGTTTGCCGATAATTTTGCCCAGTATGTGCCGTTCATCGACGCCGATGTGAAAGCGGCTGCGATTGGCTGAAATGGGGTGGTCCCAACTCGGGACCATTTTGCGCCTTTTGATTTCAATGGCTTACGGGCGCGACTTTACGAAATGTTAATCTTTGGCTTGCAGCGGTAAGGCTGGGGGTTTCACACCCCCAGACCCCCGTGGGATATTTATGAACAGATGAAAGCAAATTTTAGATAAAGTTTAGGTATTAAAGGCCTATCGCGCGACGCATCAGATTTAGTCCGGTGAGCACCAGCAAAATCTGTGTCCAGCGGCGGAATTTTGATTGATCGAGGCGGTCTTGAATCGCGACGCCAAGACTTTGGCCGATCATCGCGGGCAGCACGAGGGCGGCGGAAAACGCGGTGCGGCTGGGGGTCATCACGCCAGAGTGCAGATGCGCCGCCAGCAGCACGGCGGCACCGATCAGGAACACCACGCCCTGCACGCGGACGGTTTCCAGCTTGTCGGCCTTGATGGACAGCAAATAAACCAGCAGCGGCGGGCCCCAGACGCCCGAGACGCCGCCGTACAGCCCGCCAATTGCCCCCAGAATCCACTCGGCCCGGTTGCGGTGTTCCAAGCGCAGCGCCAAACCTACGCCTGCCAGTTGCAGGGCCGCAAACACGGTGATCGGCAGGCCCAGCATCAGCAGGAACAGGTCTTGCGGGATGACGCGGACGAATTGCGCCGAGATGACGATGAAGATCACGGTGGCGATCAGCAGGCGGCGGTAGGTGATGGCGGTTTGCCATGCCGGGGTCAGGCCGTGGCGGAAGGCTTGGGTCAGGTTGGAGATCAGCGTCGGCAGGATCAGGCCCGCGAGGGCGGTTTCGGGTGGCAAAAAGCTGGAGAAGGCCGAAATCATGATCATCGGCATGGCAAAGCCGACGGCACCTTTGACGAAGCCTGCGAAGGCGGTGATGGCGAGGGCTGCCGCGAAGGCTTGCGGCGTCAGGCCAGCCATAAGGTATTCCATCTGCACCCTCCCTTGCGTGTCCATGTCTAGGGCAGGCCGAAGCGGGGTGCATCTCGAAAATTCTATGCGACACTTTCGGTCTTATCGTCGCATCTGTGTGAATTATTGTTGCGCTGCGGATGCGAAGGGATTAGGCATTTGCAGATGCAGCATAGGGTGAGGGCGCGATGGCTTTGGATCAGAACTCTGGCGTGATGACCGACCTTTTGCGGTTGACCTCCGAGGCCTTGCCCGAGGTTGAGGCGCTGTTTGCGCGCGGGCGCGAGGCGTTGCGCGGGCGGGTTTCGGTGGGCGGTAAGGTCTCGGCCAGTGCTATGGAAGACCATCAGTTTGCCGCGCATAGCCTGTCGTGGCTGGCGACCTACGCGCAGGCCTTGCGGCAGTTGCGGGCCTGGGCGGGGCGGCTTTCGGATGACGGCAAGTTTGGCGAGATGGAGGGGCTGATCCTGCAGATCGGCTTTGGCGAGTATCTGGCCCAGATTTATGGCGGCATTCCGATGTCGCAGGGCGAGATGGCGCGGCTGGGCGATCTGGGGATTGAGGCCTCTGCGGGGGCTGCGGCAAGCCTGCTTATGGCCGAGGGCAACACGTCTGCGGCGCGGATGCGGCTGGTGGCGCTGATGCAGGACAATCAGGGGCGCGCGACCTTTGGCGCCAGCGGTCTGGATGACGAGTTGGAGATGATCCGCGACCAGTTCCGCCGCTTTGCCGATGAAAAGGTGGCACCTTTTGCGCATGGCTGGCATTTGCGCGATGAATTGATCCCGATGGAGATCATCACGGCTTTGGCCGAAATGGGGGTGTTTGGGCTGACGATCCCCGAGGAGTTTGGCGGGTTTGGCTTGTCCAAGGCCTCGATGGTGGTGGTGTCTGAGGAGTTGTCGCGCGGGTATATTGGGGTCGGGTCTTTGGGGACTCGCAGCGAAATTGCCGCCGAGTTGATCCTGTGCGGTGGCACGGATGCGCAGAAGGCGCAGTGGTTGCCGAAGCTGGCATCGGGGGAGATTTTGCCGACCGCGGTGTTTACCGAGCCGAATACCGGCAGCGATCTGGGGTCTTTGCGCACGCGGGCGGTTGAGGGGGAAAGCGGCTGGGAGATCACGGGGAACAAGACCTGGATCACCCATGCCGCGCGGACGCATGTGATGACGCTGCTGGCGCGGACCGACCCGGAGACGAGCGATTACAAGGGCTTGTCGATGTTTCTGGCCGAGAAGGTGCCGGGGACGGATGCCGCGCCGTTTCCGACGCCGGGGATGACCGGGGGCGAGATTGAGGTTTTGGGCTATCGCGGCATGAAGGAATACGAGCTGGCGTTTGACGGCTTTCAGGTGAAGGCCGAGAATTTGTTGGGCGGCGTGCCGGGGCAAGGCTTCAAGCAGTTGATGCAGACGTTCGAGAGTGCGCGCATCCAGACGGCGGCGCGGGCGGTTGGGGTGGCGCAGAACGCTTTGGAAGTGGGGATGCAGTATGCTACGGACCGGCGGCAGTTCGGCAAACCGCTGATCGCGTTTCCGCGGGTGGCGGGGAAGCTTGCGATGATGGCCGTTGAGGTGATGATCACGCGGCAGTTGACCTATTTCAGCGCCTGGCAGAAGGATCACGGCAAGCGCTGCGATCTGGAGGCGGGGATGGCCAAATTGCTGGGGGCGCGGGTGGCTTGGGCTGCGGCGGATAATGCGTTGCAGATCCACGGCGGCAACGGCTTTGCTTTGGAGTATCAGATTTCCCGCATCCTGTGCGATGCGCGGATTTTGAATATTTTTGAGGGGGCTGCCGAGATTCAGGCGCAGGTGATTGCACGGCGGCTGCTGGATTAGGGTGGGTCAATATCTACCTTGGGCCAGGTGGCAAAGGCCATTGCCTTTGCCATGCGGTGCAGATGTCGGGAGAACTGCCGGGCTTCTAAGGCCCGGCCAGCGCCCGCCCCGCCCTCGGCGGGCGCTTCTCGCCCGCCGGGTCGGGCGCTGGCCTCATGGGGTTTATCGTGGCAAGGTTTACAGGGGAAACCGCACACGCGGACGGGGAAACGCAATGCGTTTCCTGTTTCCGCCCGAAGGCAGGCGCGCGCCTGTAGATGCGGTCCGATGGTGCAAAATTTGCTTCCCCGCGGGGATTGGCTTGTGGAAATTGCCACCAATTTCGCCATTTTCCACAACATGTTCTGTTCAGCTATGGCCTGCCACGCGACGGGCGCAAGATTCCCAAGCGCGGATGCAACCCTCCGGCAATCACAAAGGCCGCCGCAAACGCCAGACCCGAGGCCGCAAAGATGAAGTTCAGGGGGGCGACCCACAGCACCAGCCACGCCATGCCGGGGGTGGCTATCCCTGACACATCGCGGAAGCTGGAATAGACGGCGGCCATCTCGGCGCGCTCGGACGGCTTGACTGACATCATGAACGGCAGGCCCCCCGCGACATCCAGCATCACAAGGCCGAACGAGCCGAGGAACAGGCAGGCGATGGTGATCCATGGCACCGGGGCCGCGATTGTGGCGGCGCAGAACAGGATCGCGCAGTAGGCCAGTGCCAGCCGCAGCGCGATGCGGACCGAGCGTTTGCGCACCCATCCAGCCATGAACGGCGACAAGAGCAGCGTGGCATTGGAGACCGACAGCATGAAGCCGCCAAGTTTGTCGCCCAAGCCGGATTCAATACAGAACACCGGCACATAGACCACATAAACCCACCACCCACAGGAGCGGATCACCGCGAACAGCCAGCCCGCGATCAGCCTTGGTTGGCGGAAGAAGCGGCCCAGATAGGCCAGCGGATTGACGGCAGGGCCTTTGGCGCGGGTGATCTGCTTGCCCGACCCCAGGCGCAGATACCAGAACACGCCGAACAGGATCACCGCAAACACCGCCGCCACGATGAACGGCAAGGGCGCCCAGAGTGCCCGCATGTAAACCCCGCTCATCGGGCCAATCGCCCAAGGCGCTGCGGCATAGACCATTTGCAGGCTTTGCGTGCGGCCCAGATCGGCGCGCGGCACATAATCCAGCACATAGGCGTTGAAGCAGACAAAGCAGGTCACGGTGGCCATCGACATGATCAGGATGCCCAGTTGCACCGACCATTGCGTGCCCATCACAAACAACACCATTGCGATCAAATAGAATACGCAGCCCGCCGAATAGACCCAGCGGCGCGGCCAGATTTGCGTCAGCCGCGGCACCATCAGGCCCCAGAACAGGGTGATGATGCCCGCTGTCAGGTAAACCGTGGACAGGTTCTGCGCCGAGCCGAACGCGTCATAGACCGCAATCGGAATGGTGGAAATCAGCGTGCCGCGCACCGCAGCCTCTAGCCCCGCAAGCAGGGCGAAATGCTGAAGTTTCGGGCTGGCGGAGTGTTTCAACTCCAAGGACTGATACCGCAGGGCCATGATGCCATTTGGCTTGGCTTGGGCGTTGGGGTCTGTGCCATGCGCGACGGCAGTTGGGCTGTCCGCGACTATTCTTGGTCTGCGCCGTTCTTCGCCAAAATGCCCAGCAATCGGGCACGTGCCTCGGGCAAGGGCTTGCCGTTCAGCGTGGGTTCCAGCGCGCGGTTCAGAAAATGGCCTGTGACGGCAAGGCCTTGCGCGATCTCGACAGGGCTGGCGGGCCCCTGCCCCAGCAAGACCGCAGGCAGCGGCAGCAACCGCCCCGCCCATTCCCCCGCCGCATCGCGGTTCACCGCGCGGCCTGTCTTGGGGCTGACATAGGCAAGGTCTTCACGGCTGCCGCTGATCGCGCATTGGGTCAGATCAAGCGCGAAGCCGAGTTCCTCCAGCAGGATCATCTCCCACCGCAGATAATCCGGCGGCCAGCCGGGGGTTTGCAAGGCATCCAGCAAGGCAATCGAGCGGGCATAGAGCGCCGGGTGCGGTTCGCGATCCGGCAAGGCTGTGTGCAGCATGGCGCAGATGGCGTTCAGGCCAGCAAGGTTCAGACGGTTGTCCAGCACGCCCGCGCGGCTGCGCAAGGGTTCCACCTTGAAGTTGCCGATTTGTTCCGAAAGCCGCGCCCGCCAGACGACATCCACCTGACTGCCCGGCTGCAACATGGCCGCCATCTTGCGCGAGGCCCCCCCACGCACCACGCCCGCATGACGCCCATGCGCCTGCGTGAACACCTCGATGATCGCCGATGTCTCGCCCTGCGGGCGCACCGAAATCACCGCCCCCTGATCGCGCCATTCCATGCCCGCAGTATCGACGCAGCGTCACGGCAGAGCAAGGCTTGCTATCGCGCGGCGTTGCGGCAGATTGCGGGCATGTTTGCCATTCCGATTCTTGCCCGCGCGACCGCCTTTGGTCTTGCGATTGTGGGCCTCGCCGCGTTGCGTGCGCAGTTTGATGCGCTGACCGGGGTCGCCTTGGCGGTGGACCGGATCTGGGCGATGGTTGGATATTTCACCATCCTGACCAATGCCGCGCTGGTGGTGCATCTGCTGGCGATCACCAAGGGCTGGCAGATCAGCGCGCGACGCGCAGGTGCCCTGATGGTAGCGATTGGCACGGTGGGGATTTTGTATCACGCGCTGCTGGCGAACCAATTCCCGACCGAGGGCTTGGGCTGGTGGGCCGATCTGGGCCTGCACACGGTGATGCCCGCAGGCTTTGCGCTGTGGTGGCTGGTGTTTGCACCCAAAGCCGTGCGCTGGACTGATGTGCCCTACTGGCTGATCTGGCTCGCGCTATACACAGGCTACGCGCTGGTCCGGGGCAGCTTGACCGGGTTCTGGCCCTACAGCTTTCTGAATGTTGACAGCCTGGGCTGGGCGCATGTGGCGCGCAACATCGGCGCGCTGGTGGTGGCGGTGCTGCTGCTGAGCCTCACTGTGGCGGCACTGGCGCGGATCATTCACTCGGCCAAGCCGGGCTGGTCTAACAGCGTGCGACCCTGACGGTCTTCCAACTCGATCACCCACAGATCGGGGTCGCGGCTGCGCTGACGGGTGATCAGGGCATCCACCTCGGCCTCTGGCCCCTCGGCCAGCACCACCCAAATGCGGGCATCGGCCAAAAGATCAAAGCTGCGCTGATAGGCGCGGGCCTGACCGTTCAGCAAAGCCACCTTCACCACCACCGCGCCAGCCGTCGCATCGCCCTTGGCGGTGACATAGGCCGGGATATCCGCCAGCCGCAGCCGCGTCAGATAAGCCGAAACCCAGATGTCCGAGGTAAGGCGCGCGACCATGGTCATCCTCTCTGCCCAAATATCCCCGCCGGAGGCTTCGACGTCCCCACCCAAGCCCACGGCGCAGAACCAGCCGAAATTTGACCCAAATTTCGTGCACGGAATTCGTATCGAATTCCGCTGCGCCTCAGGCCTCGCCGTCTTTGAAATCCAGACCCATTTCCGAATACCGCTCTGGCTCGTCCTGCCAGTTTTCGCGCACTTTCACCTGTAGGAACAGATGCACGGTGCGGCCAAGGAATTCGGAAATATCCGCGCGCGAGGCCTGGCCGATCGACTTGATCGTCTCGCCCTTGTTGCCCAGCACGATGCCTTTGTGGCCATCGCGGGACACGTAAATGATCTGGTCGATGCGGGTGCTGCCGTCGGGTTTGTCTTCCCATTTCTCGGTCTCAACCGTCAACTGATAGGGCAGTTCTTCGTGCAGCCGCAGGGTCAGCTTTTCGCGGGTCATCTCGGCGGCGATCATCCGCATCGGCAGATCGGCGATCTGATCCTCGGGGTAGAACCACGGGCCATCGGGCAACTGTTCGGCCAGCCATTCGCGCAAATCTTTGACGCCGTAGCCTTTTTCTGCCGAGATCATGAAGGTTTTGGCGAACGCAAACGCCTCGTTCATCTTCTCGGTCAGCGCCAGCAACACCTCGGCCTTGACCTTGTCGATCTTGTTGATCGCCAAAGCCACTGGTTGGCCCTGCGGGATCTGATCTTTCATGCGGTCGATGATGGTCTGCACGCCTTCGGTCAGGCCACGGTTGGCCTCGATCAGCAGCACGATCAGATCGGCATCGGCAGCACCACCCCAGGCGGCTTTGACCATGGCGCGATCCAGTCGGCGGCGGGGGCGGAACAGGCCGGGGGTATCAACGAAGACGATCTGCGCCACGCCCTCCATCGCGACACCGCGGATGCGGGTGCGGGTGGTCTGCACTTTGTGCGTGACGATGGAAACCTTGGCCCCCACCATGCGGTTCAGCAGGGTGGATTTGCCAGCATTCGGCTCACCAATCAGCGCCACAAAGCCCGCGCGGGTGCCGGGGGCATCGGGCATCCGGCCGGTGAGTTTGCTGTCTTCAGTCATCAGAATTCTCCATCCGGGCCAGAAGGGCGCGGGCTGCGGCTTGTTCGGCCACACGTTTCGATCCGGCGCGGGCGGAACAGGCCTCGCCACTTTCCAGCTTTACTTCAACGGTGAAGATCGGCTGGTGGTCTGGGCCTTCGCGGCCCTGTTCGGTGTAAATCGGCGGCGGCATGGCGCGGGCTTGCGCCCATTCTTGCAGTGAGGTTTTCGGATCGCGCGCGTCTTGCTCGACAGCACCAATGCGCGCGCCCCAAAGCCGCAGGATCAGCGCGCGGGCGGCGTCAAAACCGCCGTCCTGATAGACGGCGGCAATCACCGCTTCCATCGCATCACCCAAAAGCGCCTCTTTCCGGCGGCCACCTGACAGCATTTCCGAGCGGCCCAGTTTCAGCACATCGCCCAAGCCCACTTCGCGGGCCACTTCGGCGCAGGTTTCCTTGCGCACAAGGGCGTTGAAACGGGGGGCGAGTTGGCCTTCGGAGGCGGCCATGTCGGCGCCCAGAAGCGCCTCGGCCATCACAAGGCCCAAGACCCGATCACCAAGGAATTCAAGACGCTGGTTGTCAGGCCGGGTGGTCGAGGAAATCGAGGCATGGGTGACGGCGCGCAACAGAAGTTCGGGCGTGCGAAACGGGTGCCCGATGCGCGCCTCGAAGGCCTTGAGATCGGCGGCGAGCCTCACTCCACCGCCTTGAAGAAGCGGTCGGCGCGCCAGGTCCAGAAGTAGAGCATCGACGCACCAGCCGAGGAGAAGATCACCCGGTCGGCGCGGCCGATCAGGTTTTCGGCGGGCACGAAGCCGACGCCGCCCACGGCTTGCGAAAAGCGGCTGTCCTGGCTGTTGTCGCGGTTGTCGCCCATGAAGAAATACTCGCCCTCGGGCACGGTGAACACATCGGTGTTGTCGGCGTAGCCGTCGTTTTCGATGTTCATCACGTCATGCACCACGCCATTCGGCAGGGTCTCGCGGAAGCGTTCTTTCTGGCAGATCGCGCCATCACCGACCGCGCCGTTCGAACACCGCGGGCGGGATTTCATCGGGCCTTGCGGCTCCATCACTTCCTCAAACGTGCCATCGGGCACTTGCGGCACCACGGCACCGTTGATGTAGAGCACGCCGTCTTTCATCTGAATCTTGTCGCCCGGAAGGCCAATCAGGCGCTTGACGAAATCGGAACCGTTGACGGGATGGCGGAACACCACCACGTCGCCGCGCTGGGGATCAGAGGCGAAGATGCGGCCCGAGATCGGGCAGAGGGCGAAGGGGCAGGAGTATTTCGAATAGCCATAGGCCATCTTGTTGACGAAAACGAAATCGCCGACCAGCAGCGTGTCTTTCATCGATTCCGACGGAATCCAGAACGGTTGGAAGAACAGGGTGCGGAATGCGCCTGCGATCAGCAGGGCATAGACCACGGTTTTCACCGTCTCGACAATGCCGCCTTCAGATTTCGCCATGGTGTTCGTCTTCCTTGAGATTTGCCGCTACATGCGCGCCGGGCGCTGCCGAGTCAAGTTGGCGCAGGGCCGGGGCGGGCTTCGATCACGACATAAGCCTGCGCCCAAGGGTGATCATCGGTCAAAGTCACGTGAATGATGGCGTGATGGTCGGACGGGGTCATCTGCGCAAGACGCTCGGCCGCCCAGCCGGTGAGGTGCATCACGGGCTGGCCAGTGCGCAGGTTCGACACCGCCATGTCTTTCCACGAAATGCCCATGCGCAGGCCGGTGCCAAGGGCCTTGGAGCACGCCTCTTTCGCGGCCCAGCGTTTGGCATAGGTGGCGGCAATGGCGCGGGGGCGGGATTCGGCCTTTTTCTGCTCGCGCTCGGTAAAGACGCGGGCTTTGAAACGGTCGCCGTGGCGGGCAAGCGTCGCCTCGATCCGCTCGATATTGCAGAGGTCAGAGCCGATGCCGAGGATCATGTCGCACAATCGGGGAATAAAACCACGCAAGCTGCCGAGGTATTTGCATCAGACCAACACATTACCGGAAGAATCCTGTTGTCCAATCATATGCGGCATGTCCCGTTTCTGTGGCTGATTTCCAAGCAGCATCCGCAACCTCTTCGACGGTGGGAACCCTCATCCCGCAGACTTCGCGACTGTCAATCGCATGCTCCGGGTTGAAGGCCACATCCATCGCATGAAGGTCCTTCATCATTTCACAGGAGGCGTTCAGATCATAAGCGGTAACGCCAACAATGGCCGCCGTTCCAATGTATGGGATTGCCTGCCCGACCATGCCGCCAATATCTGACTTCATCATAGCAGCCATGCGGGTGTTAATCCTTTTGGCTGTATCGGCAACAATTTCGTTGATAAGTGTTTTCTCACCACGATAGAGCAAACGAGCCTCTGCCTTTGCGAACAACTCGGCTTCTGAAGCGGCCAGCTTTTTCGCCAATCCAATCGATTTAACCTGCGCTATGGCCGCGCGCGTCGTCGCGGCATCCAGTTCTGCCGCAACTTTCAAAGTTCCGTTCTCTGCTACTTTGCGTGCACTTCGCTCTGCCACAAGCGCCGTTTCACTGGCGACAAGTTTGGTCTCGATCTTTTGTGCGGCTTTGGTGGCTTGTTGGCGCGCTGCGCGTTCGGCGACAAGGGCTGCCTCTTTCTCGGCCAGTTTCGTTTCAGTTGTTACCGTCTTGCGTTTGAGCAGATCAGGCACAGTCGTGATCAATCCCGCTATAGAACTAGCAAAATAAAATATGCCAGACGACAGCGTGGTTGCGATTGGAAGGGAGACCGAAAGCACAAAGAATATAACGGCAATGACAGCAAGAAGTGGCTTGCTGAGGCGCATGGCCAGTTTGAACGGAACGGCGATGATGGCGACCAGAAGAACAACACAAGCGGCGAAGGATTGCCCGATCAGCGCCAGAGTGCGGCGGAGTTTAGATTTTGGCGGTGGCGGAGTCTCCGAAATTTCTGCGTCATGTTCAGCGTGTTGGATTTCCAATAGCGGATCGCTTTGCATCACGCGGCGCTTTCGCGCGCCAGATCCATCAGGCGGCGCATTTCCTCGATGGCGGGGCCGAGGCCGCGATAGATCGCTTCGCCGATCAGGAAATGGCCGATGTTCAACTCGGCGATTTCGGGGATGGCGGCGATGGGGGTGACGTTGTCGTAGGTCAGGCCGTGGCCGGCGTGAACCTCTAGCCCAAGGCTATGGGCGAAGGCGGCACCTTTGCGCAGGGCGTCGAGTTCGGCCTCGGCCTCGGCCAGACGGCCTTCGGCGTGCAGGTCGGAGTAGTGGCCGGTGTGAAGTTCGACCACGGCGGCACCGATGCGGGCGCAGGCCTCTAGCTGGCGGGGGTCGTGGCCGACGAACATCGACACGCGGCAGCCCGCTTCGCGCAGCGGGGTGATGAAATGGGTCAGGCGGTTGGCGTCGATGGCGACATCAAGGCCGCCTTCGGTGGTGCGCTCGGCCCGGTTTTCCGGCACGAGGCAGACGGCATGGGGTTTCAGGCGCAGAATGATCGCGGCCATCTCATCGGTGGCGGCGCATTCAAAGTTCAGGGGGATGCCGATGCCGGCGGCAATCGCCTCCATATCGCTGTCGCGGATGTGGCGGCGGTCTTCGCGCAGGTGGGCGGTGATGCCATCGGCCCCGGCGGCTTCGGCGATCAGGGCGGCGCGCAATGGATCGGGCCAGGCCGAGCCACGGGCGTTGCGCACGGTTGCGACGTGATCAATGTTGATGCCAAGCCGTTGCCGCGCGAGATGTGCCATCGCCGTTGTCCTTTACCCGTTTGATCAGATTATAGCGCGCAAACTTTAGTTTGCACCTGCGCTGCTGTCATCCCCGGCGGGGCGGCTTTCGCCGTCTTTGTCGGTGCGGTGCAGCAGGCGGTTTTTGGCATCGGCGACAGCGACTTTCAGGCGATGCCTGCGCTCGCGCCGATCATCGGCCTTGGCGGCGCGGGCCTTTTGATAGGTCTGCACCAAGGGGATGGTGACGTAATAAGCGATGGCCGAAATCACCAGACCGGGCAGCAAAGCGCCAATGAAATAGGGCACATAGATTTCATGCCAGAAGCGGATCAGCCCGCCCCAATGCATCTGCGCCGGGGTGAACAGGGCGACGAAATTGCGCCACATGTTGGCACCGGCCACGCTGAAGGCGTCTATGATCGCATCAAAGCTAAGTTTTCCGGGCACGCCCATGATCCAATGGCCAAAGGACATCGCAAACACCGCGAAGAACGGCGTGGTGACGGGATTGGTGTTGAAGGTGCCCAGCAAAGCCGCCAGCAGATTGCCGCGCACGATACGCGCGGCGGCCCAAGCGGCGACGAATTGCAGACCCGGCAGCGGCAGGAAGCCCACAAGGAAGCCCGCGAACACGCCGCGCGCGATGCGGTGGGGATCGTCGGGCAGGCGGCTCATCCGGTGGATGACGTAGCGTGTGGCGCGTTTGAAGCCCCCTTTCGGGTAGATCATCTCGCGCATCCATGCGAGCCATCCCAGCGGTTGCCGTCGTTTGAATACCATAAAGCGGCCCCGCTTCCTTTCTGCCCAGAAGGCGTGCTGCCCTGCGGATAATCCGTCAGGGCTTGCGTGTCATATCACGATGCCGCGACACTTGTGCGACATCGGTTTCGGCCTCGAGTGCCGTCATCACCATGTGCAAGTGTTCAACGTCGCGCAAGTCCACGTCAATGATAAGTCTGTAAAAATCCGGTTTACGTTCTGTGAACCGCAGATCGGATATGTTGGCTTTCTGCTCGCCAATCAAGGTGCAGACCCGGCCCAAAACGCCCGCGTCGTTGGATATGGCAACATCCAGCGCAACGGTGTTGACGGGGGCGTGGCGGCCCGCGTGCCATTGCAGATCAACCCAGCGGTTGGGTTGTTCTTCAAACTCCTCGAGCGCGGGGCAATCGATGGCGTGGATCAACACACCTTGGCCGCGATAGGTGATGCCGACGATGCGTTCGCCCGGCAAGGGCTGGCAGCAGGGGGCGCGGCGGAAGGTCTGATCATCGGGCATACCGATCACGGCGCGGGCGGATTCGACCTCATCCGGGCCGTGCTGGATCAGTTCGGGATAAAGGGTTTCGACAACCTTGCGGGCGGTCAGTTCGGCAGCACCAAGGGCGGCGAGAAGTTCAACTTCATCCGGCATCCCCAGCATTTTGGCGGCGGTGCGCAGGGCCTTGTCTGTGGCCTTTTTGCCAACATGTTCAAAGGCCGCGCGGGCGAGTTCTTGGCCCAGACGCACGAAACGCCCGCGATCTTCTTCGCGCAGCGATTTGCGAATCGCCGCCTTGGCGCGGCCGGTGGTGACAATGTCGATCCAACTGGCCTGCGGGCGCTGGCCTTCGGCGGTGATAATCTCAACCGATTGGCCGTTCTTCAGCCGCGTCCACAGCGGCACGCGGATGCCGTCGATCTTGGCCGAGACGCAGGAATTGCCGATGCGGGTGTGGATCGAATAGGCGTAGTCCAAGGGCGTCGCCCCGCGCGGCAGTTGCACCACATCGCCCTTGGGGGTGAAGCAGAACACCTGATCGGAATACATTTCCAATTTGACGTTTTCGAGGAATTCGTCGTGGTCGCCCTCGTCCAGACGCTCGGTCATCGAGGCGATCCATTTGGCGGGATCGACGGCGAAGGGGTTCTTGGCGCGCACGCCTTCGCGGTAAGACCAGTGCGCGGCCACGCCCGCTTCGGCGACCTCGTGCATCTCGCGCGTGCGTATCTGCACCTCGACCCGCTTGCCATCGCGGCCAGACACCGTGGTGTGGATTGAGCGGTAACCGTTGGATTTCGGCTGACTGAGGTAGTCTTTGAAACGGCCCGGCACCGCGCGCCAGCGTTGGTGGATCACGCCCAAGATGCGGTAGCAATCGGCGACCGAGGCGCAGATGACGCGGAAGCCGTAGATGTCGGACAGACGCGAAAACGCGAGGTCTTTTTCCTGCATTTTGCGCCAGATGGAGTAGGGTTTTTTGGCGCGACCATACACATCGGCGTCGATCTGCACCTTTTCCAGCACGGTGCGGATGTCGGCGGTGATCTGATGCACCACGTCGCCGGATTCGCGTTGCAGGGTCAGAAAGCGGCGGATGATGGAATTGCGGGCTTCGGGGTTCAGCACGCGGAACGACAGGTCTTCAAGTTCCTCGCGCATCCACTGCATACCCATGCGACCGGCAAGCGGTGCATAGATTTCCATGGTCTCGCGGGCCTTTTGCGCCTGCTTTTCCGGCTTCATCGACTTGATGGTGCGCATGTTGTGCAGACGGTCAGCCAGCTTGACCAGGATCACCCGCAGGTCTTTCGACATCGCCATGAACAGCTTGCGGAAGTTTTCCGCCTGCTGCGATTCGGTGTTGGAGAGTTGCAGGTTGGTCAGCTTGGTGACGCCATCGACCAGTTCCGCCACTTCCTCGCCAAACAGTTTGGCGACCTCGGCATAGGTGGATTTGGTGTCTTCGATGGTGTCGTGCAGCAGTGCCGTGATGATGGTGGCATCATCGAGTTGCTGTTCGGTCAGGATGGCTGCGACGGCGACGGGGTGGGTGAAATACGGCTCACCCGATTTGCGCATCTGGCCTTCGTGCATCGCCGCGCCATAGGCATAAGCCCGGCGGATCAGTTCGGAATTGCAGCGCGGATTGTAGTTTTTAACCAGGGCGATGAGGTCTTCAACGTCGATCATCACCGCCCCACAAGGCCAAATACAGGCTTAAAGCTCGCCCTGGGCTTCCATCAGCGCGCGCAGCAGCTTTTCTTCCGACATATCGTCCTGCATCGGGCGATCAATTTCGCCAGACATCAGCAAAGCCATCTGATCTTCTTCCGGCTCGTCCACTTCGATCTGGGTCTGGTGACCTTCGATCATGCGTTCGCGCAAGCTGTCTGCCAGTTGGGTTTCCTCGGCGATTTCGCGCAGGGCCACCACCGGGTTCTTGTCGTTGTCACGATCCACCGTCGCGGCAGAGCCGGACTGGATTTCGCGCGCCCGATGGGCCGCAAGCAGGACAAGTTCGAACCGGTTCGGAACTTTATCGACGCAATCTTCAACCGTCACGCGGGCCATGAAAGACTCCAGTAGGGGAGGGGCTTTGAAGTGGTCTATCTAGGCGCGATGTTGGCGCTTGACAAGTGGATAATCAAAGCCATGCCCAGATCAGTCTTGCGGCAGCGCCACCACTTCGGCGCGCTCGCGGGCGGGAAGTGCGGCCAGCATCTGCGCCACCGTCAGACCGCTGAGCGGATGGCGCCAATCGGGGGCCACATCGGCCAGCGGCACCAGCACGAAGGCGCGCTCGGCCAGACGCGGATGCGGCAGGATTAACTGATCGGGGGCAAGGCGGCGCTGATCGTCGGGGGGAAGATTTTTCCACAGAAGATAGGTTTCGGCATCAGGAAGCACTGATTCGCCCAGCGCCAACAGGTCGATATCAAGACTGCGCATCCCCCAGCGCTGCACCCGCTCGCGCCCGAATTTCGCCTCGACCGTATGCAAACAAGTTAATATGTCGGCAGCCGTATCAAAATGACGCAACGTAACCACCGCCGCCGCGTTCACGTAGTCGGGCCCGGCCCCGGCGGGAAAACATGGCGTTTGATACAGGTTGCTCAGCTTGTGGACGGGCAGGCCGACCCGGCCAAGTTCCGCTATAGCGGCAAGAATCGTTGATTTTGGCGACATCTCGCCGAAATTCAGGTTTGCGCCAAATGCAACCAGAGCGTGCTTTTGTGTTGGCATGGTTGTTGGTATCCTCACAACAGATTGGCTTGCCCGTCGGCGCGCGACCCTGCTATTCACAATCACCGCTGCCGCCTTATCTACATTATGTGGACCACTCACGAAAGCGCGGCTGGCGAACAGATTTTTCGAGGGGATAACGATGTTTTACAAGGACGAACGGCTTGCGCTGTTCATTGATGGATCGAACCTTTACGCGGCCGCAAAGGCACTGGGGTTTGACATCGACTATAAGTTGCTGCGTCAAGAGTTCATGCGTCGGGGCAAGTTGCTTCGGGCGTTCTATTACACCGCGCTGTTGGAAAACGACGAATACTCGCCGATCCGCCCGCTGGTCGATTGGCTGAACTACAACGGCTTCACCATGGTCACCAAACCGGCCAAGGAATACACCGACAGCCAGGGCCGCCGTAAGGTCAAGGGCAACATGGATATCGAGTTGACGGTGGATGCGATGGAGTTGGCGCCGCGAGTCGATCATGTGGTGATCTTTTCGGGCGATGGCGACTTCCGCCCGCTGGTGGAAAGCTTGCAGCGTCAGGGCGTTCGGGTTTCGGTGGTCTCGACCATCCGCAGCCAACCGCCGATGATTGCCGACGAATTGCGCCGTCAGGCCGACAACTTCATCGAGTTGGACGAATTGCGCGACGTGATCGGTCGCCCGCCGCGCGAGCCCCGGCTTGAGCGCGACGAAATGGCGGTAGATGCACAGTAAGTGACGGAAGTTCCCCAGACTTCTGATCTGCATGAAAAGCCGGGGCGGGAAACTGCCTCGGCTTTCGCTTTGCGCCCAAGCCGCGATTTCGATGGCGGTCTGCTGGAGCGGTGGACCTATACGCTGAGCGCCGACGATGCGCTGGCCTATTTGCGCTTGCGGCGGGAATGGCCGGGTTGGGCGAAATGGGCGCTGGGGGCGTGGTTTGTCGCGGGCGGTGCGGTGTTCGGGCTGCTCCCGGATGCGGTGGCCGGGGATGCGGGGACGTGGCGCAACTGGGCGGTGTTTGGCGGCGTGATGGCGGTGCAATGGGCGCTGGTTTTGGCCGGACTGAACCTGTGGCAACATGGGCGGGCGCGGCGGATGGTGCCCAGGCCGGTGCAGGCGGAGTTTGAGGAATGGGTGGATTGCGTCGCAGGCACCGATATTCTGTCGCTGGATTGCGCGTATCTGTCGCCCGAATTGATCGGACAGGTGGTGCAAACGCCGACGCATCTGTTTGTGCTGAACTTCGGCACCGCGATTGTGGTGCCTGTCCGGGTGTTCAGCGATGCCAGCGCGATGGCCCAGCATCTGCGTGAATTGGCCGCTGGCCCCTATTACTTTGACGCCCAAGACTAGACGAAACCCGCCCTTGGCCTTAGGTCTTGTGCGAAACATGAGAGCCGCCATGACCCTGCCGCCCCCTGCCCTGCCGCCCTTGACGCTTTATCTGGCCGCCCCGCGCGGATTTTGTGCGGGCGTGGACCGCGCCATCAAGATCGTTGAACTCGCGCTGCAAAAATGGGGCGCGCCGGTCTATGTGCGCCACGAGATCGTGCATAACAAATTCGTCGTCGATGCCCTGCGCGCGCAGGGTGCGGTTTTTGTTGAAGAATTGGACGACTGCCCGGTGGACCGCCCGGTGATATTCTCGGCCCACGGCGTGCCGAAATCGGTGCCAGCGGCGGCAGAGGCGCGGGCGATGATCGCGGTGGATGCCACCTGCCCCTTGGTCACGAAAGTGCATAACGAGGCGCAGCGCCATTCCGAGGCGGGCTTGCAGATGGTGATGATCGGCCATCAGGGCCACCCCGAAACCATTGGCACCATGGGACAATTGCCTGAAGGCGAGGTCCTGCTGGTGGAAACCGCCGAGGATGTGGCGGGGCTGGTGGTGCGTGATCCGGGCCGCTTGGCCTATATCACCCAGACCACTTTGTCGGTCGATGACACGGCGGGGATTGTGGCCGCGTTGCAGGCGCGGTTTCCGGCAATCGTTGGCCCGCACAAGGAAGACATTTGCTATGCCACCACCAACCGGCAGACGGCGGTGAAGGCGATTGCGGGCAAGATCGACGCGCTGCTGGTGATTGGTGCGCCGAATTCGTCGAACTCGCGCAGGCTGGTAGAGGTTGGCCGCTCGGCGGGTTGTGGCTATGCGCAGCTGGTGCAGCGGGCGTCCGAGATTGACTGGCGCGCGCTGGAGGGGGTGACGGCGGTGGGCGTAACGGCGGGGGCTTCGGCACCCGAAGTGCTGGTAAACGAGGTGATCGACGCCTTCCGCGCGCGGTTTGATACGCGGGTGGAACTGGTTGAAACCGCACAGGAAAACATCGAATTCAAGGTGCCGCGGATTTTGCGTGAGGCGGTATGACGGCTGTTCCGCGCGCGGCTTTGTGGCTGGGTTTGGCCGGGCTGATCCCGTTTGTGGGCGCGGCCATTTCGGCGCTAACCGGACAGCCAGCGGTTCTGGCGGGGTTTGAGCAACGGCTGATGCTGCATTATGGCATCATCATTCTGGCGTTCATGTCGGGCGTGCTGTGGGGGTTCAGCACAAAAGCCGAAGGCACGCAGGCCGCTGTGGGCTATGGACTTTCGGTGCTGCCCGCACTTTGGGCGTTTTTCACCACGATGGGCGATGCGCAATCGGGGCTGCTGGCGCTGATGGTGGGGTTTGTGGGGCTGCTGGGCCTTGACTGGCAGTTCTGGCGCAGCGGTCTGGCACCGGCTTGGTGGATGCGTTTGCGGTTGATTTTGTCCGCCGGGGTGCTGGCATGTCTGGCCGTGGGGCTTTATGCGTAAAGCCGCCTTGATCTGAACGGACCCCCTATGCCAGAGCTTTTTGCCTATACCGATGGTGCCTGTTCGGGCAACCCCGGCCCCGGTGGCTGGGGGGTGCTGATGCTGGCGCGCGAGGGTGGCGCGGTGGTGAAAGAGCGCACGCTGTCGGGCGGCGAGGCGCATACCACCAACAACCGGATGGAACTGCTGGCCGCGATTTCCGCGCTGGAGGCTTTGACTCGGGCGTCCGAGTTGACCATCGTGACCGACAGCGCCTATGTGAAAAACGGCGTAACCGAGTGGATTCACGGCTGGAAGCGTAACGGCTGGAAAACGTCCGGAAAAGATCCGGTGAAAAATGTTGATCTGTGGCAACGGCTTGACGCGGCACAGGCCAAGCACAAGGTGGTCTGGCGCTGGATCAAAGGCCACGCGGGTCACGCGGAAAATGAGCGCGCGGACGAGTTGGCGCGCGCCGGGATGGCCCCGTTCAAGCCAGCAAAGCTATAGCTGCGGCAGATAGGGAAAGCGGGCGCGCACATCGGCGTCCTGCCGCCAATCGGGCACCGCGCGCCATTTCGCGCTGACCTCAACGCGGGAATCGTTCGCCTCGTGCACCGAACGCACGAACATCGGCTGCCCCCCGACCAAGCGGTGCGGATATTCGAGCGGGGTTTTGCGGTGGCGGATTTGCAGGATATTGCGGCCGTCACGCGTGCCCGCCATCGCCAGACCAAGGTTGATGAACGGATAGCGGTGGTGGTAAAGCCCGTAGGTTTCGGCATCTTTCGATGACAAATCAAGACCATAGCCTCGGCTGAACGAGACAAAGCGCAGATCGTCGGAGCTATTGAGGGGCGGCAATTGTGCCATCTCGGCCCGCATCCTGGCGATCAGATCGGTGGAAAAGCCGTCGTCATCATCCAAGACCGTCTGCAGCACCGGCGCGTCATCCGGGTAGCGCGCGGTGATGAACTGCGCCAGATGGCGATGCGCGATCCCGGCGCGGCGGGGCAGAATGGTGTAGCGCCCCTTGGGCAAAGCCTCGGCGCAGACATCGGCCAGACTGCGCTGCGCCCACCGCGGCATGGCATAGCTGGACAGGATCATCAGGTGAAAATTCTGATCGGTTTGTGCGCCAAGCGACGGCAACGGCAGGCTTTGCAGCAGGCCCAGACGCATGATCAGCCGATCCTGATCAAACAACAACGCCTGATCCTTTGAGAAATCGCTTTTCCAACCCGAGGTGCCGAAATAGGAAAACCGCAGCGCAATCAGCACTTCCTGGCGCGCCACGAAATCCTGCCACTGTGCTGTCATGTGGTTAGTGCGCTGAAATCATTACGAAACTCGGCTTGCTCATATCCAATCGAGATTGACCTTGCCCGTCGGATACTTGGCAGCCACGGTTTCACGCAGGGCTTTGTAGCGTTCGCGCAGGTCTTTGAATTTGCGCTCATGCGTCTCGGCAACCATGGCGCGGATATTTGTGAACAAATCTTCACGATCGAGGGTTTCAAGGATAGCAAGCTCTGCCCCCTCAATATCCATCTTGATGAAAGCGATCTCTCCGCGCGCCGCGACGTGCTCTCGCACCAATGTCGGAAAATCGAGGAGTGTCACCTCGACCGCGTTTTCAGCGTCAATCCGGCGTCCGCCGTCAAGGATGGTGCTTTTGACCGAAGCGCCATCGGGATTGTCGCCAAAGTTATCCGCCCGCATCAGCCGGATACTGCCCGCCCCCACCCCGACGGCGGCATTGATCAGCGTGACATTCGGCGTGTTTGCGAACTTTTGTTCAAGAACAGAAAACGCATAGGGATCAGGCTCATACGCCAGCACATCCGCCCCGGTTGCCGCCAACACGGCGGTGACCACGCCCATGTTCGCCCCGCAATCCATCACCAGATCGCCGGGGCGCAACATCGCGGTGATCGCCGTCATGTAACCCTCCGCCCAAGCCTTGCGCTGGTTGCGCTTCTGGCGGCGGATCAGCGCCTCCACCTCATCGGGGGTCGAGGGTAAGGGCTTGGCGGCCTTGTCTTTTTTGGCCTTTTTGTCCTGCGGTTCGGCCTCGTCAGCGTCGTTCATTCCTCCAGCGCCTTGGATGCATCGACGCCAATCTGCGCGCACATTCTTGCGGCATAGGAATTCGGCAGCGGCGGATTTTTCCGCCAATAGGGCTTGGTGCCATTGGTATAAAGATGCACCGACAGCGTGTTGTCGGTGAAATGCCCCTCAACCCGGCCGTACGGGTCGTAGAACACATCGTTCAACTGGAACGGCACCGGATAGAGGTAATCCGAGGTCAGCGCCTTTTCAAAATCGCCGGTCTGCTGCGCGAAATAGGTGAAGGCCTGCGGGCCAAAAGCCGTGCGCTCGGCGTTATAAATCCGCACGGCTTGCGGCAGGCTGGTGTCTTGCTTTTCGATCCGCTTGCGCTGCTGCTTGTTGAACCAAGCCGGCGCGTCGGGCAGATTTTCATAATAGTCCAGCAGTTGCTTGATCAACGCGCCCTGTGGCGGGATATAGACCACGCCACAGTTCAGCGCGCCCCTAAAGCCATGGCCTGCATAGATATTTTGCATCTCGTCGGGGAAGGGCTTGTGGCAGAAGGCATCGCAATCAATCCAGATCGCATCGGTTTTCTCGATCATCTTGTAGCGGAATACGTTTGAGAGAAAGCTTTCCGAGGTCTGCCGCACGATGTCCATGTCAATCGCCATGATGTCTGTGGCGGGTTTGACGATGATGCCATCGGGCACATTCGTCACCTTGTCAGTGCAATAAAGCGTGGTCGGATGGCCATGTGCAACATGGCTAAGCAGGCAAAGCTGGTTCAGATAATGCAACCTCTCGCCAATCCAAAGCGAGGCGACGGGTCTGCGAACGGGGGTGGACATGGTTACTGCCTCGTTTGTTTCGTTTTGCTTGACAATGCCGCACCGCTGTCAGGCTGTCCAGCATCGGAAATGGTTAACTGTGGTGGTCAGGGTCGGGCGCGCGTTCCAGACGGAAACCGCGCGCGATATTGGCGTCAAATCCGAAATCGGGCACGTAGCCCAGCGTTGCCAGTAACGCCTCTACCTCGGGCAGCGCGGCGTGGTGCTGCTCAAGCAGGCGGCCATAGAGAAAGATTTGGGCAGGCGCAGGCGCAAGCGGTGCTGAGAGCAGGCGCTGCAGGGTTTCGGGGCCAAGCAAAGGGTCTGCCAACAGCAACGCGTCGGGCTGCAGATCAGCAATCATGGCTTGGATTGCGGCGGCCGCGTCATCGCCAAGGCTTTGATCCAGAACAAAAAATCTGTCGTTAAAGGCACGATGGCTCAGCGCACAGACCACCCCCATCATCTGCCGCAACGCGGGATTTTGTTCATGCAGATAAAAGCGCAGGTCGGGTCGGATATTGGCGCAGTGCCCGGCAAGAAAGCCAACGGCAGAGCCAATTTCCAACACCTTGGCCTGTTCGGCCAGCACCTGCGGCATCCGGCGCGCAAGGCCGCGTTCGAACTTGCCAGACTTGATCAGCGCCCGCGCCGCATCGGTGAAAATCCGGGCATCGAGCGGCAGTTTCATGCTGTGATTGGGGTAAACCTCGGCCGTGACATCCTGCAAAAGGTTAATCTCGCCCGATTGATACGACCCCATCGGCACGGCTTCGACAGGCTCTTTCGGAACCGCCTGACGTTCGGATTTGGCCTTTGCCCCGCGCCGCTTTTCCACATCCGACATCAAGGCCGCGATCTTTTCCTTGTCGCGGGCTTGCGGCGGCTTTGCGACGATCTGGGTTATTGGCACAGTGGAAGCCTTGGCAAGATCGGCCACAAGGTGATGATAGGCCTCGGTCTGACGCAACTCGGCCAAGCGGGCTTCGGCGCGGGCAATCGCGGCGTGATGCAGGCGATGCAGAACCGGATCTTGCAGCAGCTGCGCGATGATCTGATTGCGCTGATCGGTGTAGCGCAACATGGTATCATCGCGGACTTCGTTGCGATCTTGCAGCGACCAATAGTCGGAATTATACTTATCCGCCTTATTGTTCACATTGCCGCGCATCTTGCGGATGGCATAGCTGTCAACCGACTTCACGGCATAGTGGTTAAGCTGCACCCAATCGTAGCCAACGGTTCGGGTGATGGAGCGCCAGCCGCGAAACTTGAAGTAGTCCTCCATCTCACGGCCCGAACCGTTCAGCCATTTCACCTGATCGGGAAAGTCGGTTTCATGCCATTTCGTCTTCATTTTTGGGCGATGAATGCCCAGTTTCCACTTGTCGGCGCTGAAGGTGAAAAGGGTCTTCACCCCCCATCCCTTGTTCCATTCCTGCGGCGCAGCCCATAGATATTGTTCCGTCACCGGCGCGCGCGACCAATCCACCACGCCACCAGACCCGAAGATGCGCCAGGTGATCACAATACCATTCGCGCCTTGCGCAGTCGTGGCGTCAAGCAGGCTGTCAAGCGTGCCATCGCCGTAGCGGATCGATAGAAATTCGTCGGCATCGAACACCATCACCCAGTCGGATTGCTGCACGACAGGTTCTTCCTGCGCGTAGTTCAAGGCTGAAGGTTGCGGCCTGATCCCCTCGGGGATGACATTGCGGCGGTGGTGACACAGGCCCAGTTCTTCCAGCCGGATCAACATGTCATCGGTGCCATCCGAACAATCGTTCGTATAGACAACCAGATCTGTAAAGCCGACCGCCAGATGATGCGCGACCCATTCGATGACATAGGCGCCTTCGTCTTTCATCATAGAAACGGCGGTGACTTGGCCATGCGGGCTGGCATGTCGTTTCAGTGGAAAATCGATCGTCCCCCACCGATCCGCCGCGCCGTGTGGGCGCGCGGCCTGCGCTGGCTTCATATCCTTGTTTGCTGTCACGCCCTGCCCTGTCAATTTCACCCAGCCCTGCAAAAGCCGCGTTCGTTTTGCTGCAATCATAGGTCAAGCTGGATTCCCCCAGCAAGGCCAGCGCAAAAATCGACGCCGAACTGTGTCTTAGCAGACAACTGTTTCCGTTTTGGCAACAAATAAGGGAGAATTTGTCGTAAAACATGCGGCGAGCGCGTGACTTTGCGCGCGGATGCAGATTAGTCTTCGACATCCGTCGCAACTTCCCTGACAGAGCAGGTTTATGCCTCCGAAACTGACCGTGTTTTTTATTGTTGAGCCACCTGACTACGAGGTCATGGCCTGCTTTCTCGCCGCGTCGCTGCGTGAACAATTTGGCGATCAGGTGGCCTTGGTTGGCTATTGCCCTGATAGCAAACTGGATCAGGTCTCGCCAAATGTGACAGAAGTGCTGCGCCGGATGGGATGCGAGGTGCGCCCGTTCGCGGTGGCGGGGCGGTTCTCGCCCGCCTATCCCCACGGCAACAAGATTCTGGCCACGCTAGAGCCGCGCGATACGGAATTCTCGGCGTTTTTCGATAGCGATATCCTGTGCTTGCGTCCAAATCGCGTTGAAAACATCATCGCCGAGAACGCGGTTTCCCTGACGCCGGCGGCGTCGATGAACTGGGGGAAAAGCGATGATTGGACGCTGATCTATGACGTTTGCGGCATGGAAATTCCCGAAGAACGCATAAAACTGATGCGGCAATCCGGTGAGCGTCGGCGCATACCTTACTTCAGTTCAGGTTTGTTCAGCTTTCCCGAAAAACACCGCAGCCCGGATGGTCGCAGCTTTCCTCAGGTGTGGATGGATGTGGCGCAAACGATCGACGCGCATCCCGATGTGCCGGGAAAACGCCCGTATCTTGACCAGATATCCCTGCCGCTGGCGATACAGAAATCGGGGTTGAAGTGGAACATCTTGCCAGAGGAGCAGCACTTTATCTTGGGCGGCAAACTACGTGGAGACTCGTTGCCCGAGGATAGGGAAATCTTCACGGTGCACTATCGGCAACTGAAAGTGCTGAAGGAAACCGGCTTGACCGCGATAAGCCGCAAGATGCTAAAGCGGCAGGCAGGCGTCAAGCGCATCGACAAGGCTGGGGAAGATTCCGACGATGATGAATAGCCGTTCACCTATCACTTGCAATTATTGATCAAGCGGTCATATTGAGCACATGGCACGCACAAAGCTGATCTCGGATCGGGACGTCTTTCAGCAGGTTCTGGCTTTGCTGCTGCAAAGTGGCGAAAAGTCTGTGACCTTTTCGGCGGTTTCCACCGCAACAGGGCTTGCCCCCACGACATTGGTGCAACGGTTTTCCAGCTGCAACGCGATGATTTCGGCTGCAATCTCGCAGGCTTGGCACGATCTTGATGCGTTGGTCGAAGCCGCTTCTACCGATGCTGCGCTGAACAAAGGCGTGCCGGGGCTTTTGAAGATGCTGACCGGCCCGGTTGATGCAGGCGCGCTGCTGACGCTGAGTTTGCGTGACCCGGCACTGCTGGAGCAGGCAAAGGACTGGCGCGGCAAGGTCGAGCAGGCCATCGCCGCACGCCTTGAGGTAAGCGCCAAGGCGAAAGACACCGCCGCGCTGATCTTTGCCGCCTGGCAGGGACGCATGCTGTGGGGCGCGGGCGGCGGCAAGGGGTTTCGGTTGGGCGACGCGATCAAGCGGCTTGTCTGAAGTAGGCTGCGGTCAGACAAGCCCATGCTGTGGACAGTTCATGCAGCCTGTTCTGCAAGGCTGATCGGGCGGGCGATAGCCGGACAATACTGCGCCAGCGTTTCGGTAATTGCCCCCTTGCGCAGCGGTTTGGTCATGTAGCGGTCGATACCGGCGGCCAGAATCTCGGCGGCATCGCCATCCATCGCATGGGCCGTAAGCGCCACAATCGGCACATGGGTCTTGCCAGCCTCAAGCGCGCGGATGGCGCGGGCGGCATCGCGGCCGTCCATCTCGGGCATGGAGATGTCCATGAAAATCAAATCCGGCTTGAAGCTTTGGAACATCGCCACCGCCTCGACACCGTTGTTGGCAAAGACAAGTTCGATGTCGATGTCGCGGACCATCTTTTGAAACACCAGTTGGTTGGTGCGGTTGTCTTCGGCGGTCAGCACCCGCATCTGGCGACGCTCGGTTTCCGGCGGCGGGGCTGCGACCGCGGCTGTTTCCACCACGGGGGCCACGAGGGATTGCAGGCGACGATAGAGATCGGCGCGCAGGATCGGCTTTTGCAAAGTGGCGGCGAGATACTGCGCGCCTTCGCCCTCGCGCGCGTTGGCAGGGCTGGAGGACAGCAGAAGAATCGGGGTCTCGATCCCCATTGCACGGATGCGGGTGGCGAGGGTCAGTCCATCCATGTCTGGCATTTCGTGATCGGTGATGATCGCATCAAAGTCAGCCTTATCAAGCGCGGCCAAGGCATCGGCCCCAGAGCGGCACAGGGTAACGGTGATGCCGCAGGGCACAAGTTGACGCTCCAGAATGGTGCGGTTGATGAATTGATCATCCACCACCAACACCCGCTTGACGGCGATGGGCAGGCGCAATTCCTCGGCGTCTTCGGCGATTGGCAGCGGCACGCGGAAGCCAAAGCAGGCGCCCTTGCCCAGATCGCTGTCAACCCAGACCTCACCCTGCATGCGTTCGACCAGGCGTTTGGTGATGGCAAGGCCAAGCCCGGTGCCTTCAAACTTGCGGTTAGACTGGCTTTCCACCTGATTGAATTCGCCAAAAATGTGGGCCAGATTTTCCGGAGCGATGCCGATGCCGGTATCTTCAACCGTGATGTGCAGATCCTGACGGCCCGCCTCGCCCTCCAGCCCGACGACGCGGATCAGCACATGGCCCTTTTCGGTGAATTTCACCGCATTGCCGATCAGATTGGTCAGAATCTGCCGCAACCGCCCCGGATCGCCGATGTAGCGCGTGGGCAGGAACATGTCGAAGTCGATCATCAGATCAAGCCCCTTTTCACGCGCGCGCGGCTGCAACAGCATCGCGATTTCATGGATTGTGCGTTCCATGTCAAAGGGTTCGGGGTGCAGGGTCAGGCGTTCGGCCTCGATCTTCGAGAAGTCGAGAATATCGTTGATGATCACCAACAACGCCTCACCCGAGGAGCGGATGGTTTCGGCAAACAGCCGCTGTTCTTCGGACAAGCTGGTATCGCACAGCAGTTCTGCCATGCCGACAACGCCGTTCATCGGGGTGCGGATTTCATGGCTCATGTTGGCAAGGAAGGCCGATTTGGCGCGGCTGGCGGCTTCGGCGGCGATGCGCGCAGCCTCTAGCGCCTCTTGCTGAGCTTTCAGGTGGGTGATGTCCACGCGCAAACCGACGCGCCCGCCATCGGGTGTAAGATGATCTTGCGCCCTGATCCAGCGGCCATCGGCAAGCTGTTGCTCTACCGGGCCACCCGGATTGCGGTGCTGCGCCAGCCTCTCGGCAAGCCATGCGTCCTCTTGCCCCTTTGCCCCCACATGTTGCCCATGCGCCAGCCCATAGCGCAGGATATCCTCGAACTTCGCGCCCGGAACAATGGCCGGGGCCGAGACGGCATAGATGTCGCGGTAGCGTTGATTGCAGGTCAAAAGACGTTCCTCTCTGTCATAAAGCACAAAGCCATCGGGAATGGCTTCGATCGCCGCCCAAATCCGCATTTGTTCTGTGATATCAATGGCGAGCGTCACCATATCGCCATCACGGGCGCGCTGATCGACCATGCGCACCCACGCGCCGGACTTGAACTGCACGGTGATCGGTTCGATCACCTCGGCCTCCCATCGGGCGAGCATATCGGCGACCCAGACGTCGGGCGTCAGATCGCCAAGCTCGACCAAGCCCGCCTCTGAGATGATGCACAAAAGGTCGGCGTAGGGCAGACCCGGCACGATTTCGGGGTCATTGAAGGCGGCAAGGTAGGCGGCATTGGCGGCGATCAGGTGCTGGCTGGCGTCAAACACCGCAAAGCCATCCTGAATGGTGTTGATACTGTCCCAAAGTCGGCGCTCTGCCATCACGGCCTGGGTATGGGCGCGGTCAAGATCTTCGACGAAGCGCGATTGCTGGCCCTTCAACTGCTCGGCCTCGGTCAGGGCGGATTTCACCACCTGACGTTGTTCGACAATCTGATCGGACAGGGCGCGGGCGTGCAGGCCAAGCTTGGCATTGGCAGCAAACAACTCTCGGCTTTTCTGTTCAAGCAGACGCTCTGCCGCCAGTCGCGCGCGCCTTTCCTTTGCCAAACGTTCTGCGAAATCCATGCCCGATCCGTCACATTCTGTGCCCCAGTGTCTTGGGGGGTCTTCGGCAATCTGGCGCAACAAAATGAATGATGGATTAAGATGACAAGTTTCGTTGTGCGCTTCACATCGCTTGCCAAGTCTGCGGCCCCCATGCGACAGTCCACACACTGTTTTCAGGAGGATTTTGGCGATGCGCGTTTGGCTCGGTCGTGCCCTTATGGGCGCTGTTACAACGGTTTTTATGGCTTCTGCGATGCCGGTTGCGGCGCAAGAGCTGATTCCCGCCAAGCGCCTTGTGCTCAGCGAAAACACCGACATGCCGGGCGGCGATATCGCCTCGATCTTCGACACCACGCTAGAGGCCTGCCAGCGCGCCTGCCTGACCAACAAGCTGTGCAAGGCGTTCACCTTCAACACGCGCAATGGCTCGTGTTTTCCGAAATCAAAGGTGGGCGAAGCGACGCCGTTTGACGGGGCCTATTCGGGCGAAGTGCTGCAAGCGGCCAGCGGTGCACAGGATGTTGCCAAAGCCCGCCGAACTGAGCTGAATTTTGTGCAGGATTGGGAGTTGGGCAGCATCACCCAGCAGGCCGAGCAACTGGCTAACACCCACACCACCAACGGATATTCTGCCGAAGATCATCTGGGCGCTGCCGCCGATGCCGAAGCGAACGGCGATTACGTGCTGGCCAGCAATTACGCGGGTGCCGCTTTGAACCTGACCGATTCGGCCGATGGCTGGGCAGAATATGCGCGGTTGTTGCTGGCGGCGGGGCAGAAGGCGGGGGATCGCAGTTATCTCGACCGCGCCTATTACGCTTCGGTCAACGCCTATTTGCGCGCCGACAACAAGGCGCAGCAGCATTCGATTCTGCTGACCATGGGCACGGCGTTGGAAGCCACGGACCGCGGGCGGGATACGGTGCAGGCTTTGCGGTTGGCGCAGGCCTTGCAGCCACGCGACGATACTGCGGCGCTGCTGGATGACGCGATTGGTAAATATGGTTTCCGCATCGTTGATAACGTGGTGCAGACCGATACGGCGCGGCCGCGCATTTGCGTGAATTTCTCGGAAAATCTGGCGAAATCGGGGGTGGATTACGCAAGCTATGTCCAGTTGGCCGATGCCGGTTTGACGGTGACGACAGACGGCTGGCAACAGCTTTGCGTTGAGGGCGTGACGTTTGGCTCGCGCAACACCATCACCTTCCGCGAAGGCTTGCCTGCGGCGGATGGGCAGACGCTGGCAAAGTCGATCAGCGTGACGGCCTATGTGCGTGACCGCAATCCCGGCGTGCGGTTTCCGGGCCGGGGTTACGTTCTGCCGCGCACGGGTGCGGCCTCGATCCCGGTGGAGACTGTGAACACCGAAAAGCTGGAGCTGTCGCTCTATCGCGTGACGGATCGTAACCTGTTGCGGTCGTTGCAGAATGGCTATTTTGGCACGCCGATGGCGGATTATCAGGAGTATGATTTCAGCAGCCAGATTGGTTCGGAAATCTGGAAAGGTGAAGGCAGCGTCAAGCAAGAGGTGAACGTCGATATCACCACGCGCCTGCCGCTGGATGAGGCGCTGAAGGGTCAGCCTCCGGGTGTTTATGCGTTGCGCGCGGCGGTGCCGGGGGTTGATCCCTATGTGGTGCCGGCGGGGTGGCAGTGGTTTGTGGTGTCGGATCTGGGGCTGACCACGATGTCGGGTGTGGATGGGCTGCATGTGTTTGTGCGCAGCCTTGGCACGGCGGCGGCGGTGGTTGGCGTGACGGTTGATCTTTTGTCGAACACCAACGAGGTGCTGGGCAGCGCCAAGACCGATGCGCAGGGTTATGCCAAGTTTGATGCGGCATTGGCGTTGGGCACGGGCGGGCTTGCACCGGCGATGATCGTGGCGCGGGATGATACCGATCTGGCGTTTCTGTCGCTGACTGACCCCGAGTTTGATCTGTCGGATCGTGGCGTGGCGGGGCGCGAGGCCGCCCCCCCGGTGGATGTGTTCCTGACCACCGATCGCGGGGCGTATCGCGCGGGTGAGACGATTTATGCCACCGCATTGGCGCGCGATGCCGAGACGGCGGCGATTGAAAACCTGCCGCTGACAGCTATCCTGAAGCGCCCGGATGGTGTGGAATACAGCCGCGCGCAGATGGCGGATGCCGGGGCTGGCGGCCATGTGTTTGCGCTGCCGGTGGGTGGTTCTGCCCCGCGCGGGGTCTGGACTTTGGAGGTTTACGCCGATCTGGAGGCTGCCGCACTGACCAGCCAAACCGTTCTGGTGGAAGATTTCCTGCCCGAGCGCATCGACTTTACGCTGTCGTTGCCCGATCAACCGATCCGTCTGGGCGATGTGCCGCAGGTGAGTGTGGACGCGAAGTATCTGTTCGGAGCACCCGGCGCGGACCTTGCGATTGAGGGCGAGGTTTTGCTGCGTGCCGCCAAAGAACTTGAGGCTTGGCCGGGCTATGTGTTTGGCCGCTACGACGCGCCGTTTGACGCGCAACTGACCTCGTTTGGCGATACCCGCACCGATGCCGATGGCAAGGCGGTGGTCGATCTGGCCCTGCCCGAAGTGGAAGACCCCGGACGCCCGCTGGAAATGCGCGCGACGGTGCGTGTGGCCGAAGGCTCGGGTCGCCCGGTGGAGCGCAAGATCAGCAAGCTGCTGGCGCCGTCGTCTGACCTGATCGGGGTGAAGCCGATGTTCACCGATGTGGTGCCGGAAGGCGCGGATGCTGCGTTCAGCCTGATCGGGATTGGCGCTGACACCAAGCCCGCCGCGATGAAGGTAAAGTGGACCGTCACGCGTATTGAGGTGAATTATCAGTGGTATCAAAGCAATAGCTCGTGGAACTGGGAGCCTGTGACAACGCGCACCAAGGTTTCCGAGGGCACGGCCGATCTGGGGGCCGAGCCCACCAAAATCTCGGCCCCGGTGCAGTGGGGCGAGTATGAGGTGTTGGTGGAACGCACCGATGGCGCGCCTGCGGCGACCTCGACCAACTTCTATGCGGGTTGGTATGCGCCCGCCGATGCCACCGATTCGCCCGATACGCTGGAGTTGTCGCTGGACAAGCCGAAGTATAAATCCGGCGATACCGCCAATCTGCGCATCGTGCCGCGTGCCGCTGGCACGGCTTTGATCACCGTGCTGTCGAACCGTCTGGTGTCGATGCAGGCGGTTGAGGTGAAGGAAGGCGAGAATGTAATCCCGCTGAGCGTTACCGATGAATGGGGTGCGGGCGTCTATGTGACGGCTTCGGTGTTGCGCCCGATGGACGTGGCCGCTGGCCGCAATCCGGCGCGGGCACTGGGGCTGACCCATGCCACCATCGACCCCGGCGCGCGGGCGCTGACGGCAAAGGTGGAAACCGCGCCGGAAGCTGCCCCGCGTGGGCCGCTGGATGTGGCGGTGAAGGTCGATGGCGTGGCGGCGGGCGACACCGCTTATGTCACCATCGCGGCGGTGGATCAGGGCATCTTGAACCTGACCGGGTTCCAGCCGCCAAACCCGCAAGACCACTACTTTGGCCAGCGCAAGCTGGGCGTTGGCATCCGCGACATCTATGGGCGCTTGATTGACGGGATGAACGGCGCCGAAGGCTCGGTCCGTTCGGGTGGCGACGCGGGGGCGCAGGCGCGGTTGCAAGCGCCGCCTCCGACAGAAGAGTTGGTGGCCTATTTCGCAGGCCCGGTGCAGGTGGGGGCGGATGGCTATGCGCGCACCTCGTTCACCCTGCCGTCGTTCAACGGCACGGTGAAGGTGATGGCGGTGGCATGGTCGAAGAAGGGTGTCGGCCAAGCCAGCGCGGATGTGCTGGTGCGCGATCCGGTGGTGGTCACCGCTTCTTTGCCGCGCTTCATGCAGCCGGGCGATCAGTCGCGGCTGTTGTTGGAGATCGTGCATGCCACCGGGCCTTCGGGCCGGATGTCACTGGATGTATCCTCGGCAGGGTTGAAACTGGGCGACGTGCCGTCGGGCTTTGATCTGGCCGACAAGGCCAAGGCCACCTTTGCCATTCCAGTGACCGCGGATGCGATTGGAAATCAGAAGATTGAGGTCGCGTTGACCACGCCGGACGGCAAGGTTTTGAAGAAAACCCTGACGGTTCCGGTGCAGATCAACGATCCGGAAGTGGTGCGGGTATCGCGGCTTGATCTGAAGAAGGGGCAGGAATTTACCTTCGATTCCAACGCCTTCGCGGGGCTGATTGCGGGCTCGGGCAAGGCAACGATGGCCGTGGGCCCGATTGCGCGGCTGAATGCGCCGGGGGTTCTGGCGGCGTTGGATGCCTATCCCTATGGCTGCACCGAGCAGATCACCTCGAAAGCCTTGCCGCTTTTGTATTTCGACCAAGTCGCGGTTGCGATGGATCTGCCGGGGTCGGACAACATCAAGCTGCGGGTTGAACAAGCGGTGGAAGAAGTGCTGACCAATCAATCCTCTAATGGCTCTTTCGGGCTGTGGGGGCCGGTTGAGAATGGCGGCGATTTCTGGCTGGACGCGTTTGTGACCGACTTCCTCAGCCGGGCTAAAGCGCGCGGTTATGCGGTGCCGGATCAGGCCTTCCGCAGCGCCTTGGACAATCTGCGCAATCAGGTCAACTATCAGGCCGATTTCGACAGTGGAGGCGAGGCTTTGGCCTATGCGCTGATGGTGCTGGCGCGTGAAGGCGCGGCGGCGATTGGCGATCTGCGCTATTACGCCGATGTGAAGGGCGATGCGTTCAGCACGCCTGCCGCGATGGCGCAACTGGGGGCGGCGCTGGCAAGTTATGGCGACCAACCGCGCGCCGATGCGATGTTCCGCCGTGCCGGGGGGGCATTGGAAGCGCTGAAAGGGCCGGAGAAAGAGCAGATCTTCCGCGCGGATTACGGCACCAACTACCGCGATGCGGCGGCGGTGCTGGCCTTGGCGGCAGAGGCAGGCTCGAAAGCGGTGGATCAAGAGGCGCTGACCTCGCGCATCGCCACGACCTCGGCGCTTTCGACGCAGGAAGCCACTTGGGCGCTGCTGGCGGCCAATGCGCTGATTGACCGCAAGGGCGCGGATGGCATCCTGATCGACGGCGCACCGGCTTCCGGGCCGCTGGTCAAGGTGCTGGATGCGGCGAATACCGCGCCGGTGGTGGTGAAGAACGAAAGCGACAGCGACACCACGCTGACCGTGACCACCTATGGCGTGCCGTCCGAGCCGGAACCGGCAGGCGGCAGCGGCTATGCGATCACCCGCACCTACTACACGATGGACGGACAGCCGACGACGCTGGACGGGCTGAAGGTGGGAAGCCGTTTGATCACCGTGCTGGAAATCACCCCGTTCGGGCGGGGCGAGGCGCGGTTGATGGTGGCCGATCCGCTGCCTGCCGGGTTTGAGATCGACAACCCCAACCTGATGTCCTCGGGAACCGAGGCACTGTCGGCGTTGAACCTGGAAACCGAAGTGGCGCATAGCGAATTCCGGCAGGACCGTTTCCTGACCGCGATTGACCGCTATGATAACGCGACGTTCCGGCTGGCCTATGTGGTGCGCGCGATCTCTCCGGGGACGTTCCACCAGCCTGCGGCCTCGGTCGAGGACATGTATCGGCCTGACCTGACGGGCCGGACCGATGCGGGCACCATCACCATTTCCGAGTGATGGGCGCGCGGTTTCTGTTTGTGCTGGCGGCGGGCCTTGGGCTTGCCGCCTTTTCACATGACCGTTTTGATCAGTGGGTCGATGCGACGGTTTTGCCGCCGTTGCAGGTGGAAACGTCCGTAGAGGTGTTGGACCGGGACGGCGCGTTGTTGCGCGCCTATACGGTGGCGGATGGGCGTTGGCGACTGGCGGTGGCGCTGTCGGATGTGGACGCAGGCTATGTGGCCGCGCTGCTGGCTTATGAGGACAAGCGGTTTTATCAGCACGGCGGGGTTGATCCACAGGCGCTGGCGCGGGCGGCTTTGCAGGCGGTTTGGAACGGGCATGTGGTGTCGGGTGGCTCGACCCTGACGATGCAGGTGGCGCGACTGCTGGAGGAAGGCACCACCGGGCAGATCGACGGCAAGCTGCGGCAGATGCGGGTGGCCTTGGCGCTGGAGCGGCGGCTGTCGAAGGCGCAAATTCTGGCGCTGTATCTGCATCTGGCCCCCTATGGCGGCAATCTGGAGGGCATCCGGGCGGCAACGCTTTCGTATTTCGGCAAAGAGCCGTTGCGGCTGACACCAGCCGAGGCGGCCTTGCTGGTGGCGATCCCGCAAAGCCCCGAGACGCGCAGGCCGGATCGGTCCGTCGCGCGCGCAACGGATGCGCGGGATCGCGTGCTGGCGCGGGCGCTGCGGGATGGACTGATCGACGCCGAGCAGATGGCTGCTGCGCGCACCGAAGTTGTGCCGCGGATGCGCCGCCCCTTCCCCGCGCTGGCGCCGCATATGTCGGACCGCATCATTGCCGAGGAACCGGGGCAACAGCGGCATCAGTTGACGCTGGACAAGACGCTGCAAACCAAGCTTGAACGCTTGGCGGCGGATGTGGTGGCCAGCCGGGGCGACCGGTTGCAGGTGGCGATTGTGGTGGCGGATCATGCCTCGGGCGAGGTGCTGGCCTCGGTCGGCTCGGCCGCGTTTCAGGCAGATCGGCGGGCGGGGTTTGTCGATATGACACGGGCGATCCGCAGCCCCGGATCGACGCTGAAACCGCTGATCTACGGGCTGGCGTTTGACGATGGTCTGGCACATCCCGAGACGCTGATCGACGACAAACCCACCGATTTCAACGGCTATCGTCCGCAGAATTTTGACCGCCAGTTTCGCGGCACCATCCGTATCCGCGAGGCATTGCAGGAATCGTTGAACATCCCCGTCGTGGCGCTGACCGATGCGCTGGGGCCTGCCAAGCTGTTGGCGGCACTGGATAAAGCAGGCGTGCGCTATCATTTGCCGGGGGGGCAGGCGGGGCTTGCTATTGCTTTGGGCGGCATTGGTGTCAGCCTTGAGGACATGGTGCAGCTTTACGCCGCCATCGCACGCGGCGGCGTGGCATTGCCGTTGACGCACCGCATCACTGGTGACCGGCCCGAGGGGCAACGGGTATTGTCTGCCTCATCGGCCTGGCAGGTGGGGGATATTCTGGCGGGCCTTGCGCCACCACCGGGCGCGCCGGAAAACCGGTTGGCCTACAAAACCGGCACCAGCTATGGCCACCGCGATGCCTGGGCCATCGGCTTTGACGGCAGGCATGTGATTGGCGTGTGGATGGGCAGGCCGGATGGCACCCCGGTTCCGGGGGCGTTTGGGGCTGATCTGGCGGCACCGATCCTGTTTCAGGCCTTCGCACGGCTGAAGCGCAACCTTGATCCGCAGCCCGATCCGCCGCCCGCGACGCTGCTGGTGTCGAATGCCGAGTTGCCGCAACCGTTGCAGCGCTTCCGCAACCGCAACGCGGCGTTCCAGCCCGACAAGGATGCGCCCAGCGTGGCCTTCCCGCCCGATGGGGCAGAGGTAGAAATGCTGCCCGAAGGCCTGCTCGTGCGGGTATCGGGCGGCAAGGCGCCCTACACTTGGCTGGCCAATGGCGTGCCTGTGGCGATCTCGTTGGGTGGGCGCGAGACGATGCTGAACAGCCTTGGGCGCGGGTTTATCACGCTGTCGGTGATCGACGCGATGGGGCGATCTGCGCGCGCGAAGGTGCGGCTGCGCTAAGCCGGATCAGACCCTTTCCAGCGCCAGCGCGATGCCCTGCCCGCCACCGATACACATGGTGACAAGGGCTGTCTTGCCGCCTGCACGCTCTAACTCGGCCAATGCCTTGGCGACAAGAATTGCGCCGGTGGCCCCGACCGGATGGCCCAAGGCAATCGCGCCGCCGTTGGGGTTCACCTTTGCCGGGTCAAGGCCCAAGGCCCGACTGACGGCAAGCGCCTGCGCCGCGAACGCCTCGTTTGATTCGACGACATCGAAGCTGTCAGGCGTCACCCCAAGTTTGGCGCAGAGCGCCTGCACCGCCGGGATCGGCCCCAGACCCATCACTTTCGGATCAACTCCGGCCACCGCATAGCCCATGATGCGCGCCTTGGCGTTGCCCGGATTGCCGCGTGACAGGATCACCGCCGCCGCACCATCGTTGATGCCCGAGGCATTGCCGGCCGTCACCGTACCATCCTTGGCAAAGGCTGGGCGCAGGCCAGCGAGGGCCGCAAGTGTCGTGGCTTTCGGATGTTCATCCTGCGCAAAGATGGTGTGGCCCTTGCGGCCCGAAAGCTCAACCGGGGTGATCTGCGATGCAAAGCGCCCCTCGGCAATCGCTTGCGCGGCGCGGTTTTGCGACAGAAGTGCGAAGGCGTCCTGATCCGCGCGGGTGATGCCATATTGGGCGGCGACATTCTCGGCGGTGATGCCCATATGCCCGGTGCCAAACGGGCAGGTCAGCGCGCCAGTCATCATGTCGATGAGCTTGGTATCGCCCATCTTCTGGCCAAAACGCGCCGATTGCACGGCATAGGGCGCGCGGCTCATACACTCTGCCCCGCCCGCCAAGGCGATTTCGGCGTCGCCCAGCATCAGCATCTGCATCGCCGAGACGATGGCCTGCGCGCCCGATCCACACAGGCGGTTGACGTTCATCGCCGGGGTGGTTTCCGGCACGCCCGCCTGCATCGCCGCCACCCGCGCAAGATACATGTCGCGCGGCTCGGTGTTGATGACATGGCCGAAAACCACAGTGCCAACCTGCGCCGGCTCAATGCCAGCCCGCTCAATCGCGGCCTTTGCGGCATGGGTGGCAATGTCAATCGGCGGCATTGCCGACAGCGCCCCGCCAAAGCCGCCGATGGCGGTGCGGGCGGTCGAGAGAATGTAAATATCGGACATGGGCTGGCCTCAGGGTTTGACGCGATCCGGGTGGGCGGCGGCGATCGCGGGGATTTCGCGCAAGTTAGCCACAATCTGCATGGTTTTGGGCAACGACGTCACGTCAACGCCCACACGTTCTGCGTTGTAAATTTGCGGCACCAAGCACAGGTCAGCCATCGTCACCTGATCGCCGTGGCAGTAGCGCCCCGCGCCCGTCAACATCGCCTCGAACGCGGTCAATCCTTTGGTGATGTAGTGGCGCGTCCACGCCTCGCTGGTCATTGCGCCCATCGTGCCCACATGATCGCGCACCGACAGATTGCAGATCGGGGCGATTTCCATTGCGATGGCGTAGGAAAGTGCGCGCACCTGCGCCCGCGGCTTTGGGTCTTTGGGCAGCAAGCCGCCACAGGTTTCGTCAAGATATTCGATGATCGCCAAGGATTGTGTCAGCCGCAGACCGTCGATTTCCAGCGTGGGCACAAGGCCTTGCGGGTTGCGCGCGACGTTGTCGGCCCCGCGCTGCTCGCCCTTCACCAGATCAACCGGGTGGCGATCGTAGGGCAGGTTCAACAGGTTCAGCGCCATGCGCACACGATACGCCGCAGACGAGCGCCAGTAATCGTAAAGCCTGATCATTTTTCCTCCAACAGTCGCAGCAATACGGTGCGAAACAGGGCGGCATCCGTGCCAATCTGGGCCAGCACCTGTGCCTGATACGCATCGGCAATCGGCACGATCCGGGCGATCAGATCGCGGCCCTTGGCGGTCAGCCGCATATCCAGCAGGCGGCGATCTTCGAGGTTTTCGCGCTTCTCGATCAACCCCTGCGCCTCAAGCCGGGCGGCAGCGCGGCTGACCTTGGACTTGTCCATATCAACCTTGGCATGAATTTCGCGCACCGAAACCTGATCGGACTGCGCAAGATGCGCCAGCACGCGCCACTCGGGGATCGTCAGGCCAAATTCTGCCCGGTAAAGCTCGGAGAACCCTTTCGAGACGCGGCTGGCGGCGACCGCCAACTGGTAAGGCAAGAAAGCGGAAAGATCGAAACGCGTCATCTGTGGCCCTCGTTTTTATGCAAGCCTGCCCGTTGGCCGCAGAATTCGCAAGCGGGGGCAGTTGACAGTGCGGTGGCCGCAAGGGACACCGGGTGCTGCAACCCGGAGAGTGATGTGCGCGACCTGATCAAGTCTAACCTTGCGTTGCTGACGATCAGCATTGCCAGCTTCATCCTGATGGGCGCCGGGACGGCACTTTATGGCCCTGCCCTGCCGGTGTTCGCGCGCAGCTTTGATATCCAGATCGGCACCGCTGGGCTGTTGATCTCGGCGCATTGGATCGGCTGTTCCATCGGTGTGGCAGCGATGTTTGCGGTAGGGCCGCGTGCCACGCCGCAATGGGTGGTTGCCCTGATGACGCTTGGCGTGGCGCTGATGGCGGTGGGCTTGAGCTGGGCGCTTACCCTGCTGGGTGCTGTGCTGTTTGGCGCGGGCTATGGCTGCGCCACGGTGGTTTTCAACCCGCGCATGTTGCGGGCGTTTGGCGCGCGCGGGCCTGCGATGCTTAGCCTGCTGAACGCAACCTTCGGCATCGGCGCGATTGGCGCGCCGCTGGTGTTTGTGGCGCTTGGCAATGATCCGGTGCTGAGTTTTGCGATCTGCGCGGTGATCGGGGTGGCGATCACCGCCTGCGCAGGGCCTGCGGGCCGCACGGCAAACGTGGCCGCAACCACATCCACCCTGCCCTTCAGGTTGCACATCCCGATGCTGGTGTTCGGCGCCGTTGCGATCAGTGTCGAGGCCTGCCTGACCGGGCTTGGCCCCACGGCGCTGATCAAGGCGGGGCTGTCGGAAACCGCGGCGGCGCAACTGCTGTCGGCGTTTTTCCTGGCTTTTCTGGCCGCGCGCCTTTGCCTGATGGTGGTGGCCACCTGGCTTCCGGCGTTCACGCTGTTCACTTTGGCGCTGCTCGGGGCCTGTGCCTCGGCACTGATCGCGGGGCTTTGGTCGCCGGGCGCAGGGTTTGTCGCTTTGGGCTTTTTTGCGGGTATGTTCTTTCCGACCGAATATGTCACCGCCACGCGCAAGATGGGCGACAACCCCAAGGTTGCCCCCACGATCATTGCCTCAGGTCTGGTCGGCGGCGTCTGTGCGCCGCTGATGATGTCGCCGTTTCTGGGCGCGATGGGGCCGCATGGCTTTTTTTGGGTGACGGCCTGCGTCACCGGCTTGCTTGGTTTGGCCGCATTGGCCAGCCTGCGGGCGATGAACCGCTAACACCCCAAATTCTGACGCTGTTCGGCTGCGGCTGTGACAATCATGTTGACATCGTTGCACTTGCAACGATATTTTCCAGACATACGTTTAACGCTGCCCCGAATCCTGCTGCACGAGGCTGACATGAATACGCAAAGCCTGCCCTCTGGCCTGCACCGCGCCGCCACAACCCTTGGCACCCACGCCCACTACATGCCCGGCTTCGGCAATGATTTTGAGACCGAGGCGCTGCCCGGTGCCCTGCCGCAGGGCATGAATTCACCACAGAAATGCAACTACGGGCTTTATGGCGAACAGCTTTCCGGCACGGCCTTTACCGCGCCCAGCCACCAGAACGAACGGACATGGTGCTATCGCATCCGACCTTCGGTGAAGCACACGCATCGCTTTGAAAAGATTGATATTCCCTACTGGAAGTCAGCGCCGCATATCGACCCGGATGTGATCTCGCTGGGCCAATACCGCTGGGACCCGGTGCCGCACAGCGATGCCGCGCTGACCTGGATCACCGGGATGCGCACGATGACGACGGCGGGCGATGTAAATACCCAAGTCGGCATGGCAAGCCATATCTATCTGGTCACGCAATCCATGCAGGATGAGTATTTCTTCAGCGCCGACAGTGAGTTGCTGATCGTGCCGCAACAGGGCCGCCTGCGGTTCTGCACCGAACTCGGCATCATTGACCTAGAGCCGCAGGAAATCGCGGTGATGCCGCGTGGGCTGGTTTATCGGGTTGAAGTGTTGGAAGGCCCGGCGCGTGGCTTTGTCTGCGAGAATTACGGACAAAAGTTCACATTGCCGGGGCGCGGCCCGATCGGTGCCAATTGCATGGCCAATCCACGCGACTTCAAAACTCCTGTCGCGGCATTTGAAGACCGCGAGGTGCCGTCCTCGGTGGTGGTGAAATGGTGCGGGCAGTTCCACCGCACCCGTATCGGCCACAGCCCGCTTGATGTGGTGGCGTGGCACGGCAATTACGCGCCGGTGAAATATGATCTGCGCACCTATTGCCCGGTTGGCGCGATCTTGTTCGATCATCCGGACCCGTCGATTTTTACGGTTCTGACCGCACCCTCCGGCGTGGAAGGCACCGCGAACATCGACTTCGTGCTGTTCCGCGAGCGTTGGATGGTGGCCGAAAACACCTTCCGCCCGCCGTGGTATCACAAGAACATCATGTCGGAACTGATGGGCAACATTTATGGCATTTACGATGCAAAGCCCAAAGGATTTGTGCCCGGCGGCATGAGCCTGCACAACATGATGTTGCCACATGGCCCCGACAAGCAGGCGTTTGAGGGGGCATCAAACGCTGTGCTGAAGGCGGAAAAGCTGGATGAAACCATGTCCTTCATGTTTGAAACCCGCTTTCCCCAGCATTTGACCGCCTTCGCCGCGAAAGAGGCGCCACTTCAGGACGACTACATTGATTGCTGGGAGAGTTTGGTGAAGAAGTTCGACGGCACGCCGGGGCTGAAATGATCCCCAATACCTCACAGCTCGCATTGACAGCGCCACAGGCTTGCGCCTCCCTCGGGCTTTTGGAGGATGCGCGATGAAACTGCAGAAATCATGGGTCGAAAGTGCCAATTCCGCGACGACCGACTTTCCCTTGAATAACCTGCCGTGCGGGGTGTTCTCGGTCGGTGATGAGCCAGCCCGCTGCGGTGTGGCGATTGGCGATTTTGTGCTGGATCTTGGCGCGTTAGAGGCCGAAGGCCTGCTGACATTGGCCGACCACCCGCTGTTTGATGTGCCGTTCTGGAACGAATTCATGGAGGCTGGCCCAACCGTCTGGGCAGAGTATCGCAGCCAGATCACCGCGATGCTGGCGGAAGGGGCCAGCAAGCGCTGGATCATCGAAGATCACCTGGTGCCGCGCGACAAAGTAACCCTGCATCTGCCGTTTGTTGTGGCCGAATACACCGATTTCTATGCCGGTCGGCATCACGCCACCAATGTCGGCACCATGTTTCGCGGCGCAGAAAACGCGTTGCCCCCAAACTGGCTCCATATGCCGATCGGCTATAACGGCCGCGCCTCGTCCGTGGTGGTTTCGGGCACCGAAATCCGCCGCCCATGGGGCCAGTTGAAGGGCCCCGAGTTTGATCACCCTATCTTTGCGCCATCCCGGCGCTTCGATATCGAGCTGGAACTCGGCGCGGTTGTGGGGCAAGCCTCCACTCACGGCCAACCGGTGACGGTCGCCGAAGCTGATGCAATGATCTTTGGCTATGTGTTGCTAAATGATTGGTCTGCCAGAGATATTCAGGCATGGGAGTATCAACCCCTCGGCCCGTTTCAGGCGAAGGCGACGGCCACCAGCATTGGCGGATGGATCGTGATGAAAGCGGCTCTGCAGCCGTTCCGCATCGCGACCCCACCGCGCGAAGCGCCACTTTTGCCGCATTTGGTAGAACCGGAACCGATGCTTTACAATGTGGCGCTTGAGGTTGGATTGAAACCGAACGATGGTTCGGAAACCGTGATCAGCCGCACCAACTACGCGGAAATGTATTACTCGGCAGCGCAGCAACTGGCACACCACACAACCTCGGGCTGTGCGATGAACATCGGTGATTTGCTGGGGTCGGGCACAATCTCGGGTGCTGCCAAAGAAAGCCGGGGCAGCCTGCTGGAGTTGTCCTGGGGCGGCAAAGAGCCGTTTGCGATTGCCGGTGGCAGCCGCAGTTTCATCGAGGACAACGACACCCTGACGCTGCGCGGAGCGGCCTTGGGCAACGGATATCGGATCGGGTTTGGTGCGTGTTCGGGCAAGGTCATCCCCGCCCTCGCAGACCCTTATGCAAGGAAAAACTGAATGAGCAAGGCGTTCGCATCGCAGGCGGATCTGACAGAAAAGCGCACCTCTTTCGTCGAAATCGGCGATGGCATCTACGCATTCACCGCCGAGGGCGACCCGAATTCGGGCGTGATCATCGGCGACAATTCGGTGATGGTGATCGAAGCCCAAGCCACGCCGCGACTTGCGCGCAAAGTGGTCGAATGTATCCGCACGGTCACCGACAAGCCGATCAGCCATCTGGTGCTGACGCATTATCACGCTGTGCGGGTGCTTGGCGCAAGTGCTTACGGCGCAAGGGAAATCATCATGTCTGATGCCGCGCGCGGCATGGTGATGGAGCGTGGGCAAGAAGATTGGGACAGCGAATTTGGCCGCTTTCCCCGCCTGTTTCATGGACACGAAGAGATCCCCGGCCTGACGCTGCCCACCACCACGTTCAGCGATCAGATGACGGTGTATCTTGGCAATCGCCGGGTGGACATCATGCATCTGGGGCGCGCACATACCGCAGGTGACGCCGTGGTTTGGGTTCCGGATTCCGAAGTGATGTTCACCGGCGATATCGTGGAGTATCACTCCGCATGTTACTGCGGCGATGGCCATTTCGCCGATTGGACCGACACTTTGGCGAACATCGCAGCGTTTGATCCGGTGGCGATTGCGCCCGGGCGCGGCGATGCGCTGGTTGGCCGCGACATGGTTAGCAAAGCCATCGCATCGACGGCCGATTTCGTGCAAAGCACCTATCGTCCGGCGGCAAAGGTGGCCGCACGCGGCGGCAGCTTGAAAGAGGCTTGGAACGCGGTGCGTGCCGAATGTGACGCTAAGTTCGGTAATTTTGCGATCTACGAGCATTGCCTGCCTTTCAACGTTGTCCGTGCATATGACGAAGCACGCGGCATCGAAAACCCGCGCGTCTGGACTGCCGAGCGAGACCGTGAAATGTGGGCGGCGCTGCAGGGATGATGCAATGAGCTATGCCTATCAACCCTTTGATTATGTTGCCCCACTCGGCCTTTCATCGCCAGAGGCGCGCCACAAGGTGATCATTGTCGGCGCGGGCCCGATCGGGTTGGCGATGGCGGTTGAACTGGCCAACCACGGTGTGCACGCCACGGTGCTGGACGACAATAATGTGGTCTCGGTAGGGTCGCGCGCGATTTGCTGGAGCAAACGCTCTCTGGAAATCCTGGATCGTCTTGGCATAGCTGAACGCTGCGTCACAAAAGGCGTCACTTGGAAAGTGGGCCGCACTTTTCACCGAGACAGGGAAGTGTTCTGCTTTGATCTGTTGCCCGAAGACGGCCACAAGATGCCTGCTTTCGTGAACCTGCAGCAATACTTTGTCGAAGAATTTCTGGTGCAGCGCGCGCAGGAACTTGGCGTTGATCTGCGCTGGAAAAACCGGGTGACGGCAATTGAGCAACACAGCGACTTCGCAACGCTCACCGTTGAAACCCCTGACGGCAGCTATCAGTTAGAGGCCGATTGGGTGATTGCCTGCGACGGTGCGCGCAGCCCGATCCGCGAGATGATGCGGCTGGAGTTTGAGGGTGAGTTGTTTGAAGAGCGATTTCTAATCGCCGACATCGAAATGCAGTCCGATTTCGCAAGCGAGCGTTGGTTCTGGTTCGAGCCCAACTTTCATGGCGGCCAGTCGGCTTTGTTGCACAAACAGCCCGACAACATTTACCGCATCGACCTTCAGCTTGGCTGGGATACCGACCCCGAAGTTGAAAAGCGCCCCGAAAATGTCATCCCGCGCATCGAGAAAGTTGTTGGCCATAGCGATTTCAAACTGGATTGGGTCAGCATCTACACCTTCCAGTGCCGACGTTTACGAAGCTTTGTTCACAATCGCATCCTGTTTGTGGGCGATAGTGCGCATATCGTCTCGCCATTTGGCGCGCGTGGCGGCAATGGCGGTTTGGGCGACGTGGATGCGCTGGGATGGCGCTTGGCTGCGGTGGTGAATGGCGCGGCTGAAGCGGCCATTCTGCAGGGCTACGATCGGGAACGTTGCTTCGGTGCCGATGAAAATTTGCTCAACTCCAGCCGTTCGACCCGCTTCATGTCTCCCGAATCCGGCGTGGAGCGCCTGTTCCGTGACGCCGTTTTGCATCTGGCCGCCCATGCTGATTTCGCCCGCCCGATGGTGAATTCTGGTCGTCTGTCGCGCCCTTGCGTCTATCCGTTGCAGGCTCCCGATGCGGCGCTGCCGACAGCCGCGCGACCCGGAGCCGTTGCTCCAGATGCCCCATTGGACGGCGGCTGGATGACCGAAGCCTTGGGGCGTGATTTCATGGTTCTGGCTTTGGGATGTGACGCGCCGCACACCAATTTGCTGACGCTGAAGCCAAAACTGAATGACACTTTGCGACGCCGCTATCTGGGGGATCAGCCGCAGGCGGTCTATCTGATCCGGCCCGATCAAGTGGTGGCTGCGCGGTGGTTGTCAGCCACATCACGCGACATCGAGGAAGCCTTGGCGCAAAGCTGGAGCGGGCTAGTATGATATTGAAATCACACGCGAATATTGTTGATGCCGATGGATTTTACGCCGATCTGCTGGCCGCGCATCGCGGCTTGAGCGAAGCTGAAAGCCACGCATTGAACGCGCGGTTGGTATTGGTCTTGGCCAATCACATCGGCGATGCAGGGGTATTGGCGCAGGCTCTGACTTTGGCACGAGAAGGTAGTTAATCTTTAGCAGGCAACAGAGGTTCGCGCCATGGCCCGAGCAGTCGGAAAACTTCACGGCCTTCAAGGACCACGGCGCTCAGCGGGCCCCCATAAGCAGCGCTCGAGTCGATATTGACCCGGTTGCCGTAATGCGTGGGCAGGTCGAGCGCGGTGTGGCCATGAACGATCAGCGCCCCATGATCCGAGGTGTCTTCAAGCCAGCCTTTGCGAATCCAGACCAGATCATCCTCGGTCTGGCTGCCGATGATCACGCCGGGGCGGATGCCTGCGTGGACATAGATCACCTCGCCGCGCTGGAAGTAACTGGGACGCGCGTTCAGAAAGTCGAGATGTGATTGCGGCACAGCAGCAACTGCTTCAGCATGCACCGCCGCCAATGGACGGTCGGCGGCATTTTTCACGCCGTAGGAAGCCAATGTGGCTGCGCCGCCGATCTTTGGGTGCAGGTAGGACAGGTCGGTGCGCAGGCAAGGATCGTGGTAATCAAAGTCAGCGATATAGTTTGTGAACATCCGGTCATGATTGCCTTTCAGCACGACCCAGTCCTTGCCCGCAGCGATGCCTGCGCGCAGATATTCGACCACGCCGCGACAATCGGGGCCGCGGTCCACCAGATCGCCGACATGCACAACCGGCGCTGCCCCATGTTTGGCCTGATCGGCGTCGATCCATGCGTGGACTTCGCGAAGCAGTTCGATATGGCCGTGGATATCGCCGATGGCATAGGTTCTCATGCGTGCCTCATGCAGAAAAGGCCGGGGGGCTTCACGCCCCCCGGACCCCCTGTGGGATATTTATGAACAGATGAAATGGCAAGGCGGCTTATGCCACCTCGAACTGCAGCGCCTTCACCTGCTGGAACATGCCGGTGGATTCCAACGTTTCCAGCACTTTCGGATCAATTGCCTGATCGAGATAGAGGATCGCGATCGCCTGTTTGCCGACACCTTCGCGGCCAAGGGTAAAGTTGGCGATGTTGACGTTGTTTTTCGACATCGTCATGCCCAGCAGGCCGATGATGCCCGGCACGTCTTCGTTGGTGGTGTAAAGCATATGCGCGCCGATTTCGGCATCAATGTTGATGCCTTTGATCTGGATGAAGCGCGGTTTGCCATCGCTGAAGCAGGTGCCTGCGACAGAGCGTTCGCGTTTTTCCGTCACCATCGTCACCTTGATATAGGCGTCGAAGGTGCCGGTTTTGTCTTGGCGCGTGGTCGAGATTTGGATGCCCTTGTCTTTCGCGACAATCGGGGCCGAGACAAGGTTCACATCGGGGTTCTGGGTTTTCAAAACACCCGCGATCACTGCCGAGTTCAGTGCGGCAAGGTTCATCCCCGCGACGGTGCCATCGTAAAGGATATTGATCGCCTTGATCGGCTCATCCGTCATCTGGCCGATGAAAGCACCCAAATGCGACGCGAGTTTGATCCACGGCCCCATCACGGCAGCTTCTTCGGCGGTGACGTTGGGCATGTTCAGCGCGTTGGAAACCGCGCCGGTCAGCAGGTAATCTGACATCTGTTCAGCCACTTGCAGCGCGACGTTTTCCTGCGCCTCGGTCGTGGATGCACCCAAATGCGGGGTGCAGACGACGTTGGGCAGGTTGAAAAGCGGGCTTTCGGTGGCGGGTTCCACCTCGAACACGTCCAGGGCGGCCCCTGCGACATGGCCGGATTTCAGGGCTGCGGCCAAGGCGACTTCATCGACCAGACCACCACGGGCGCAGTTGATGATACGCACGCCTTTCTTGGTTTTCGCGAGGTTTTCCGCCGACAAAATGTTGCGGGTCTTGTCGGTCAGAGGCACATGCAGGGTGATGAAATCGGCGCGGGCCAGCAGTTCATCCAATTCAACCTTGGTGACGCCCAACTGCTTGGCGCGCTCATCCGACAGGAAGGGGTCGAACGCCACGACCTTCATATGCAGGCCCACGGCGCGGTTGCAGACGATGCCGCCGATGTTGCCCGCACCAATCACGCCCAAGGTTTTGTTGAACAATTCCACACCCATGAAGCGAGATTTCTCCCACTTGCCAGCTTGGGTGCTGGCGTTGGCTTCGGGCAATTGCCGCGCCACGGCGAACATCATTGCTATGGCGTGTTCGGCGGTGGTGATCGAGTTGCCGAACGGCGTGTTCATCACGATCACGCCTTTTTTCGACGCCGCCGGAATGTCGACGTTATCGACGCCGATGCCTGCGCGGCCGATCACCTTCAGTTTGGTGGCGACGCTGAGCAGTTTCTCAGTGGCTTTGGTGGCGGAGCGGATGGCTAGGCCATCATATTGGTCGATGATCGCGGCAAGCGCGTCTTTGTCTTTGCCAAGTTTTGGCATGTAATCCACCTCAACCCCACGGTCGCGGAAGATTTGCACGGCGGTTTCAGAGAGTTCGTCGGATACGAGAACGCGGGGGGCCATGATGGACTCCATATGAAATGAGGGGATGGGTGGGCCTGACGCCCACCGCGATTTCAAGCCTGAGCGGCGATTTCCGCATGAAAGGCATGTGCGATCCACGGCATCAGCGCGGCGACATCGGCGGTTTCCACCGTGCTGCCGCACCAGATCCGCAGGCCTGCGGGCGCGTCACGATAAGCGCCAATGTCATAGGCCACTTTGGCTTGTTCCAGCCGCTTGGCGACGGCCTTGGCGAACGCCTCGCCATCCTTGATGCGCGGATCGTTGAACTTCAGGCAAACAGAGGTGGTCGAGGCAATCTCCGGGGTTTCCGCCAGATTTTGCAGCCACGGATTGGCCGCGCAGAAATCCCAAACCACTTGGGCGTTGGCTTTGGCGCGGCCAACCAGCCCGGCAAGCCCACCCACCGATTGCGCCCATTTCAGCGACACAAGGTAGTCTTCCACCGCCAGCATCGACGGCGTGTTGATCGTCTCGCCGACGAAAATCCCCTCGATGACCTTGCCTTTGCTGGTCATGCGGAAAATCTTCGGCAAGGGCCAAGCCGGGGTGTAGCTTTCCAGCCGTTCCACCGAGCGGGGCGACAGGATGATCATGCCATGCGCGCCCTCGCCGCCCAGCACTTTCTGCCAGCTGAAGGTGGTTACATCCAGCTTGGCCCAATCCAGATCCATCGCGAACGCCGCCGAGGTCGCATCGCAAATCGTCAGCCCCTGACGATCCGCCGGGATCGCATCGGCATTGGGCAGGCGGCAACCCGAGGTGGTGCCGTTCCAGGTAAACACCACGTCGGAATTGAAATCGACGGTCGCCAGATCAACGATCTGACCGTAAGGCGCGATTTTCACTTTCGCATCCAGCTTCAACTGCTTGACCACGTCGGTCACCCAGCCTTCGCCAAAGCTTTCCCACGCCAGCATCTCAACCGGGCGCGCACCCAGCAGCGACCACATTGCCATCTCGACAGCACCCGTGTCAGAACCGGGGACGATGCCAATGCGATAATCGGCGGGAACGTTCAGAATCTCACGGGTCAGGTCAATCGCCTGTTTCAGCTTGGCCTTGCCAACGCTTGCACGGTGAGAGCGGCCCAAGGGCGCATCATCAAGCATATCAAGGGTATAGCCGGGGATTTTGGCACAAGGGCCAGAAGAAAAACGCGGGTTTGCCGGACGCGTCGCCGGGGCGGGTAGATCAGCCATGGTATCCTCGCAGATATAAGCCCTTCGTTGGGGAAGGGTGTCCCGCCGCCAGCCATATTGGCCGCGCCGGGGTGGCGCAAGCCGGAAAAGCGCGCTATTGCGGCGCATCATCTGCAAAAACCGACACAAAACTCCACTATCGGAAACATCATGTTCATAGCCACCCTGCTGACCAACCCCGACCGCCCCGTGCTTGACCGCGTGACGGTCGAGTCGCTGCGCAATGCCTGGGGCGGTGGTGATGCGATCTGGCTGGAGCCTGGCGTGGCGGCGGAGTTTGCCGTTGAGGCGATGCCCGCGAACCGCTGGGATGTCTGGCAGGGCTTGCAGGGCATCGGCATTGATCTGGTGTTGCAGGCGGCGGTGGGGCGGCGGAAAAAGCTGCTGATCGCCGATATGGACAGCACGATGATCCAGCAGGAATGTATCGACGAATTGGCCGATGAGGCGGGCGTCGGCGCGCATGTGGCGGGCATCACCGCGCGGGCGATGAATGGCGAATTGGACTTTGAGGATGCGCTGCGCGAGCGGGTGGGGTTGCTCGCGGGTCTGCCCGAGACGGTGATCGCAGGTGTGATCCGCGACCGGATCACCCTGATGCCGGGGGGGCCGGTGTTGCTGGCGACGATGAAGGCGAACGGGGCCTATGCGGCGCTGGTCTCGGGTGGGTTCACGGCGTTTACCGGGGCAATTGCTGAACGGCTGGGGTTTGATGAAAACCGCGCCAATACGCTGCTGGTCGCGGATGGCGTGCTGACCGGCAAGGTCGCTAATCCGATTTTGGGGCGGGCGGCGAAGGTCTCGGCGCTGGAGGAAATCTCGGCACGGCTGGGGATCTCGGTGGCCGAGGCGATGGCAGTGGGCGACGGCGCGAATGATCTGGGCATGCTGGGTCTGGCAGGCGCCGGAGTGGCGCTGCATGCCAAGCCCGCGGTTGCGGCGCAATGCGATTTGCGGGTGAACCATGGTGATCTGACCGCACTTTTGTATATGCAGGGCTACACCCGAGAGGAGTTCGTGCAGTGATCGTCCGCCACGCCACGCCGCAAGATGCTGCCGCGATGTCCGATTTGCAAAACCGGATCATCCGCATCGGTGGCACCACCGCGCATGAGGTGGAGCATGACGCGGCCTATGTGGACAGCCACTACATCAGCGGGCCGGGGGTGATCTGCTGTCATCTGGCCGAGGATGCCAGCGGGTTGATCGGCTTTCAGTCGATGGGTCGGAACGCGGCGTTGCCCCAAGGTTGGGGCGACATCGGCAGCTATGTGAACCCCGACCGGCAGCGCACGGGTGCGGGGGCTGCGCTGTTTGCGGCGACGTTGGCGGTGGCGCGGGCGCAGGGGATCACGGCGATCAACGCGACGATCCGGGGCGATAACGCGGCGGGGTTGGGCTATTATAGCCGACGTGGGTTCCTCGACTATGCCAGCGAGCCTGACTATCAGTTGAAAGATGGCCGCCGCGTTGGCCGGGTTTCCAAACGGTTCGACGTGACCGATGTTTGAAATTGCCACCCATCTCGCGCTGCTGCTGGCCTGCGCGGCTTTTGTGGCGGGTTTTGTCGATGCGATTGCGGGCGGGGGCGGGTTGATCTCGGTCCCTGCCCTGCTGCTTGCGGGCGCGTCGCCGATCGAGGCTTTGGCCACCAACAAACTTCAGGGCAGTTTCGGTGCGGGCACGGCGGCGCTGGCCTATGCGCGGGCGGGGCATGTGAAGCCTGCGGAACAGCTTGGCATGGCGGCGGTTTCGGCGGCGGGCGGGGCGTTGGGGGCGCTGGTGGCGCATCTGATGCCTGCCGAGGTTCTCCGGGTGATCATGCCGGTTATTCTGGTCGCGGTGGCCCTGTTCTTTGCCTTCAAACCGGGGCTGACCGATGCCGACCGGGTAGAGCGGATCAAGCCTGCGGTGTTCACCTTCACGGCGGTGCCGCTGATCACGGCTTATGATGGGTTCTTCGGGCCGGGCACGGGCAGCTTTTTAATGCTGGCCTTTGTGATGCTGGCGGGGTTCGGAGTTTTGAAAGCGACGGCCCACACGAAAATGCTGAACTTTGCCTCGAACCTCGGCTCGCTTTCGGTGTTTGTCTGGAGCGGGTCGATGTGGTGGGGGGTTGGCCTTGCGATGGCTGTGGGTCAGGTGGCGGGGGCGGCTTTGGGGGCAAAGCTGGCGATGCGGATCGGAGCGCGGCTGATCAAACCCTTGCTTGTGGTGACCTCGACGGGGATGGCCTTGCGGCTGCTGTGGCAGGCGTTTGGGTGATGGTCCCAACTCGGGACCAAATTTTATTGTTTTTTATCAATACGTTGACATGGTCGATTTAAGGGAATTTTAACCTTTCGCGCGTCATCGAGGTTGAGCTGGCGGTTTCACACCCCACCCGCTACGAAGTTTCTTCGCTACTTCGCAGCAAACTTCTCCGCACCCCAGTGGGATACTTGAGCACAGAGGATAACAATTTTAGTAAAATTTGCCTTCATCTTGGCGAAAATACTCCACGGGGGTCCGGGGGTGTGAAACCCCCGGCTTTGGCCAGCCCAGCGCGCAAGCGGCTGATCATTGTCCCCAATCGGCGGCTTGCATCTCGCGCAGCCGACTTGCGGTGCGCTCGAACTCAAAACTGCCAGAACCTTCGATATACAGGCGCTCGGGCTCATCTGCCGCCGAGCAGATCAGTTTGGTTTTCGCCTCATACAGCGCATCAATCAGGGTGACGAAGCGTTTGGCCTCGTTGTAGTTGCTGGCGGAAAGCTGCGGGATGTCTTCCAGGATCAGCACCCGCACGGCGCTGGCAATCGCCAGAAAGTCGGCGGGGCCAAGGGGTTTGGCGCAAAGCTCCCAAAAACTGGCGCGGCCGATGCCGTTGGCGAAGCGCGGCAAAACTGTCTCGCGGCCGTTGACGGGCAGGCGCAGGGGTTCGCCCGCAGCGCCGCCGGTCAGATCGCGCCAGATCGCGTTGATAGCGTCTTTGGCTTTGCCTGCGGGTTGGAAATACACCTGCGCGCCGGTCAGCCTATGCTGGCGGTAATCGTTGGGTGAGGCGATTTCCAGCACCTCCAGCCGTTCGCGCAGCATGGCGATGAATGGCAGGAACAGGGCACGGCTAAGACCGTCTTTATACAAATCCTCGGGCGGGCGGTTTGAGGTGGTGACGATCACCACCCCCGCCGCCAGCAGCTTTTCGAACAGCCGACCCACGATCATCGCATCGGTGATGTCGCTGATCTGCATTTCGTCAAACGCCAGCAGGCGGATGTCGCGGGAAATCGCCTCGGCCACCGGGGCAATCGCATCATCGACGCCGCTCTTGCGGGCCTCGTGCATGGCGTGGTGGATTTCCTGCATGAAGGCGTGGAAATGCACCCGGCGTTTCTGGGTGATCTCGAGATTGGCGAAAAACAAATCCATCAACATCGACTTGCCGCGCCCGACGCCGCCCCACAGGTAAAGCCCCTTGGGCGGCACCACGGGCTTGGCGAACAGGCCCGCAAACAGGCCGACCTTGCGGGTGGCGTTTGCCTCTAGCCACTGGCGCAGGGAGTCCAGCCCCGGCAGCAGCGCCAGTTGGGCGGGGTCGGCGCGCAGGCGGCCTGCGGCGACTTCGGCGCTGTAGATCTCGGTCAGGGACATTCGCATACCGCTGTTTACCAGCGGGTGCGGGCCGGGGGAAGTCGTGCCAGAATAGGCGGGCTGATGAAACGTGATCGCGGATATGGCAATCAAAGGCTTGATCCGGCGCGGGGGCTGCTGCAATCTGGGTGCAAGTTTTTCCCTTAGGCCGCCCATGTTTTTTCTAGGTGGCAGATTTAGAAGCGCTATTGTGGGCCAAAAGCCCGTCCGGCTTGATGTTTGATGAATTGAGGTTGGCATGTCTTGGTATAGCAAGGTTGCGTGGAAGGAAGGGCTGTTTTTGCAGCCGCACCACTTGCAGCAAAGTGACCGCTACGTCGAAAAGCTGATCGAGGCGCGGGTGCGGCATGTCTCGCCCTATCCGTGGGGCATCGAGGAGATGCGGGTCAATCGCGACCGCTTGCAGCAGGGGCGGATCGAGTTGGCGAGCGTTGCGGGGATTTTCCCCGATGGCACGCCGTTTGAAGCGCCGGGGATTTCGCCCTTGCCGCGGGCCGTTGAGGTGCCTGGCGGTTCGGATGGCATGGGGGTTTGGCTGACGCTGCCCGATCAGGTGATGAACGGGCGCGAAGTGGCGATGGAGGCGGATGCAGGCTCTCGCTATGTTTTGGGGGCGGAAACCGTGGCGGATAGCGCCAGTGCGTTGCGGTTGGAGCAGCAGATTGAGGTCGCCTCGCCCCGGTTGGAGTTGGACATTCGGGCGACGGCGAAGCCCGGCTACCAGTGCATCAAGATCGCGCGGATCGTGGAAGTGCGCGACAATGTGGTGATTTTGGATGACGCGTTTCCGCCGCCCCTGCTGACGATTTCGGCGCATGGCGTGGCGTTGGGTTGGCTGGATCGGGTGATCGGCTGGGTGGAAACCAAACTGGAAAGCCTTGCGCGCTATGCGGCGGACCCGTCGGCGGCGGGGGGCTTGCAGGCGACGGATTACTTCATGTTGCTGTGTCTGAACCGGCAGATCAACGTTTTGCGGCATTTGCGGCAGAGCCGCTATGTGCATCCAGAGCGGCTGTATGAGGAGTTGCTGCGGTTTTCTGGCGAGTTGTGGACGTTTGATCAGGACAAGCGGTTGGCGCCGCCTTATGACGCGTATGATCATGCCGATCTGAAGGGCTCGGTGGAGCCTGTGGTGCGGGATATTCAACGCTTGCTCAGCCGCGATGTGGGTCGGGCGACGCGGTTGGATCTGGTGCAGGTGCGGCAAAATTCTTACCTCGCGCAGGTGCCGGACCGGAATTTGTTCCGCGATGCGACGTTTGTGGTCGAGGTGGAGTCCTCGCGGGCGTTGACGCTGGTGCAGCAGCAGTTTCCGCTGTTGTGCAAGGTGGGGCCGAACACCCGGATGTCAGAGATTGTGAACAACAACCTGCCGGGGATCGAGTTGATCCATATCCCGACGCCGCCAAGGCAGATCAGGGCGGTGTCGCGCAACGTGTATTTCATTCTGGAAAAGAATTCGCCGCTGTGGCGCGAGTTTTCCACCGCTCCGGCGATCGGGATGCACTTTGCAGGCGATTGGCCTGATCTGAAGATGGAGTTGTGGGCCATCGTGGAGACCAAGGTATGACCAACAAGGATGACGGCAACAAGGATAAGACCGTCATCGGGGGGCTGGGGATGCCCTCGCCGTTGCCGGGGGGTGTCAATCCGATGCCGGGGGGCAAGCGGCAGGCGACCCCGAATGAGCGGACGGTGATTGGCGGGGCGCTGCCGGGGGCAGGCGGGGCGTTTGGGCCGGGCGGGTTTGGGCCGCAGGGCGGGATGCCGCCTGCAAGTTCGCCGGGGTTTTCCGGGGAAGCCGATGCCTGGGGCGTGCCCGCGCCTGCGCCTGCGCCGGGCGGTCAGGGTGGGTTTGCGCCGATACCGACAAGTTCGACGCATCCGGGGGTGAATTCTCCGGGCTTTGGCGGCCAACCGTTTGGGCAGGCGCCTGTCCCTCGGCCCGTGGCGGGAGCGTTTGCGCAGCCGGATCAGTTTTTCCCGGATGCCTCGACCGCGCAGCCCACCAATTACGCCAACACCGGGCCGAAGATTGATCTGCGCCGGGCATTGGTCGCCAAGGGGCTTGGCGCGGGCGGGCCGAAAAGCCCGATGCTGGCGGCGGCGGCCAATCTGTTGATTTTGTTCGGGCGGCTGCGGACTCAGATGGTTGAGATGGAGGCGGTTCCGTTGATGGAATACGTCACCCGCGAGATTGAAGGGTTTGAGGAGAACTGCCTGAAAGGCGGCGTGGACGCGCATCAGACGCAGGTGGCGAAGTATCTGCTGTGTGGGACGGCGGATGATATCGTGCAAAATATCCCCGGCACGGATCGGCATTTGTGGATTCAATATTCGATGGTGGCGCGGTTTTTCAACAGGCGCACCAGTGGCGTGGGGTTCTTTCAAGAGGTTGAAAAGGCGTTGCAGGCCCCGGCGCAGAATTTCCAACTGCTGGAACTGGCGATGACCTGCCTGAGCCTTGGGTTTGAGGGGCAGTATCGCAGCGCCCCGAATGGCGCGGTTGAACTCGCGCGGGTGCGGGGGATGATCTACGACAGCTTGCGCCGGGTGCAGAACCGGCCCGACGACGATATCTCGCCGCGCTGGCAGCCGGTGATGGTGGGTGGGCGGCGGCGGTTTGGCGGCACGCCGCTGTGGGTGATCGGGTCGGTGCTGGGCGCGGTGCTGATGGGGGCGTATTTTGGGCTTTCGACGCTGATCGCGCAGGAGGGCTCGGTTGTGTCGCAGCGGCTGTTGTCGCTGACTCCGAGTTCGAAGATTTCGCTGGTGCGCGCGGTGGCGTTCACGCCGCTTGAGGTGGTTCCGGTGACGCAAAGCAGCCAGTTGGACCGCTTGCAGCAAAAGCTGAAGGACGACATTGATAGCGGCTTGGTGAAGGTCGATATCAAGGGCGATTTCATCTTTATCCGCGTCAGCAATGCGGCACTGTTTGCCAGTGGAAAAGCGGAAACCAAGAAGGAATTCAACGATCTAGGCGCACGGATCACGGCGGCTTTGGATAAGGAACCGGGGCCGGTTTATGTCTGGGGCTATACCGATAACGTGCCGATGTCGGGGCGCGGGCGGTTCAAGAACAACCATGATCTGTCGCAGGCGCGCGCCGAAGCGGTGAAGAAAGTGTTGGAGGTGGGCATGACCGACGCCAGCCGCTTTGAGGTGGAAGGCAAGGGCGAAGCCGAGCCGATTGGCGACAATACCACCGATGACGGGCGCAGCGCCAACCGTCGGGTGGAAATCATGATCAAGCGGGAAGAGACTTTGCAATGAAGTGGCTTAAACTCGCACTGGTTCTGATCGGCTTTCTGGCGTTTTCCGCCGTGGTCTGGTTTGCAGGGCCGCTGATCGGTTTTGGCGAGGCGCATCCGTTTGACCCGGAATGGGTGCGGGCGCTGATCATCGGCTTGCTGGCTTTGGTGCTGCTGGTCTGGGGGCTGATCGCGTTTTTGCGGCGGCGCAAGGGGTCTGCGGCACTGGAAAAGGCGATTGTCGTTGATGTGCCTGCAGGAGACGGGCGCGAGTTGGCCAGCCGGATGACGGCGGCGCTGAACACGCTGAAGAAGTCCGGCAATTCAAAGACTTATCTATACGACATGCCTTGGTATGTGATCATCGGGCCGCCGGGATCGGGCAAGACCACCGCGCTGGTGAACAGCGAGATCAAGTTTCCGCTGTCGGGCCAGCAGGGCGGGTTGCAGGGCTTTGGCGGCACGCGTTACTGTGATTGGTGGTTTGCCGAAGACGCGGTGATGATCGACACGGCGGGGCGCTATACCACGCAGGACAGCGATGCGGGCGAGGATAAAGCCTCGTGGGTCAGCTTCCTGAATTTGCTGAAGAAAAACCGACCCAAGCAACCGATCAACGGGGTTATTCTGGCGATCTCGGTGGCCGATCTGATGAACGCGGGGCCGGATAAGATTGCGGCGCATGCGGAAACCATCCGGGCGCGGTTGGGCGAAATTCACGAGACGCTGAAGGTCGATTTCCCGGTTTATGTGATGTTCACCAAGGCCGATCTGATCGCCGGGTTCCGCGAGTATTTCAGCAGTTTCGCGGCGGGGCGGCGGAAAAAGGTGTGGGGCGCGACGTTCCAGACCGAAAACCGCAAAGAGCAGACGTTTGATCGCGTGGGCGGTGAGTTTGACGCGCTGGTGGCGCGGTTGTCGGATGAGGTGATTGACCGTCTGTCGGAAGAACCCGACGGCGTGAACCGCATCGCGATTTTCGGGCTGCCGGGACAGATGGCGATGCTGAAGGACGAGGTGGAGTCTTTCCTGCGGCAGGTGTTTGAGCCTACGCGCTATAAAACCAGCGCCATTCTGCGCGGGTTCTATTTCACATCCGGCACGCAGGAAGGCACGCCGATTGATCAGGTTCTGGGCGCGATGAGCCGCAGTCTGGGCGTGCAGGCGCAGCTTTCGGGCAAGGGCAAAAGTTTCTTCCTGCATGATCTTTTGACCAAGGTGATTTTTGGCGAACAGGGCTGGGTTTCCTATGATCGCAACGCGGTGCGGCGGTCTTCCGTGCTGCGGATGGGGCTGACGGCGGCGATGCTTTTGGCCTCGGCCGGGATCTTGGCGGCTTGGGGGTATAGTTACCTCAACAACCGGACTCTGGTGGCATCGGCGCAGGCGGCGATGGCGGATTACGAGCTGGCGGCGACCGAGGATTTGCAGGCGATTGAGGTGAAGGACACCGATTTTCTGCGCGTGAGCAACGAGTTGAAGCTGCTGCGCACGATGCCTTCGGGGTATGAGTCGCCTGAGGAGCCGGAAGGCGACTGGACGCGCGGCTTTGGGCTGTCGCAGCAGGGCGCGATCCGGCAGGCGGCGCGGGATGCCTATGCGCAGGGGTTGGAGCGGTTGCTTCGCCCTCGGCTGGTGCTGCGGGTGGAAGGGCAGTTGCAGCAGTTCGTTTTGGCGAATGAACCGATCCCGATTTATGAGACGTTGAAGGTGTATAAGCTGCTGGGGGGTGCTGCCCCCGCGCCGCAGGATGATCTGGTGAAGACGTGGTTCCACGATGATTGGGAGCAGGTGATGTTCCCCGGCATCAACGAAGAACCGGCGCGGGATATGCTGAACAAGCACCTCGCTGCCATGCTGGAGTTGGATGATACGACCGCCCCGACGGTCGAATTGAACGCCGATCTGGTGGCGAAGGCCGAGGTGATCTTGGCGCGGATGTCGGTGGCGGATCAGGCCTATTCGCTGATCGTGGCGACTGCGCCGATGTCGGGGTTGCCGGATTTCAACGTGGTGGAACGCACCGCACCCGATGCGCGGCTGGTGTTTGAAACCGTCGATGGATCGGACCTTGGCACGCTGACGGTGCCCGCCCTTTACACCTATGCCGGGTTCAACGACTTCTTCCTCGATCAGTTGGCGGCGGTGGCGCACAAGCTGGAAACCGAGCAGTGGGTGATGGGCAAGCAGGCCGAAGCGGCGAAGGTGGATGAGCAGTTGTCGCGGCTGGGGCCTCAGCTTTTGGCGCGCTACCGCGAGGATTATCTGGCGGCCTGGGATGCGGTTTTGTCGAACATCAAACTGGCCCCGATGGCGGCGGACAAGCCTGCCTATCTGGCGCTGTCGGCTGCGGCCTCGCCCACCACCTCGCCTATTCTGAAGCTGGTGGAGGGGATTTCGGCGGAAACCAAGCTGACCCAGCCGTTGGTGCCCGAAGGTGTGGCGGATCAGGCCTCGGCGGATGCGGGGGCGGTGACGGAGGCGATTGGTCAGGCGGGCAGCGATGTGACGAATATGATCGCCAGCCGGACCAGCGGATTGCAGCGGATCGGTCTCGATATCGCGCTTGCGGCGGGCAAGTCGCAACTGCGGGCGGGACCGGCTGCGGGGAATGCCCCCACCGTGCCGGGGGCGGATATCGAGGCGCAGTTTGCCGAATATCATGCGCTGCTGGAGGGTGCGCCGGGGGCCAGGCCGATTGATGCGCTGCTGAACTCGCTCAATGCCATTCAGATTGGCCTTGCGACTGCGGCAGGGTTCAATCAGCCCGAAGCCAAAGCGCAGATACCCGCGCTGATCGGGCAGTTGAAAACGGCGGCCAGCCGTTTGCCGCCGGAATTGTCGCGCATGGTAGATGAGGCGGTGGATAGCTTTGAGGGCGATGCGGCCTCAACTGCGGTGGCGCAGATCAATGCGGATCTGACCTCGCAAGTGACGGCGGTGTGCGAGGGGATTGTGGACGGGCGCTATCCGTTCAGCAAAAGCCCGGCGCGGCAGGTGCCTTTGTCAGAGTTTGCGCAACTGTTTGCCCCTGACGGTGTGCTGGACCGGTTCTTCAACGCCAATCTGGCGATCCATGCCAATATGGGCGCGGGCGATTGGACATGGCGCGAGGATAGCCCGCTGGCGAAGAAGCTATCCTTGCAAAGCCTGCGGCAGTTTCAGAAAGCCGCAGCCATTCGGGATGCGTTCTTTCCGGGCCGGTCGCCGACCGTCAAGCTGGACGTGACGGTGAACCAGATCACCGCGCACGACCGCATCAAACAGTCGATCCTGGTGATCGACGATCAGCCGATCCAGATGCGCAAGGCGGGGAATACGCCGGTGACGGTGACGTGGCCGGGAGGGGCGGGCAACACCTCGGTGCAACTGCTGCCCGAGATGAACAACCGCGAAAGCCAGATCATGTATCAGGGGCCATGGGCGTTCTTGCAGTTTATCCGCGACGGCAACCCGCGCCAGATCGGCGATGTGATGCAGGTGGATTACGTGATTGGCGGGCGCAACATCACCTATGAAATCCGGGTGAATGCGCTGGTCAATCCGTTCAACATGGCGGAATTGCGTGAATTCCGCTGCCCGACGGGTCTGTAAATGATCGCCCTTTATGGCAAGCATCCGTCGAAGGGCGATTTCATCGGCGGCGGCTTGCCCGTGCAGGCAGGGCTGGAGGGGTGGCTGGATAGTGCCTTGGCCGAGGCGCGGCATGGCCTTGATGCGGCTTGGGAAAGCGTTTGGGCGGCGGCGCGGCCCTTGCGGTTCTGGCTGGGGCCGAGTGTTTGGGGAGAGGCCTGCGCAGGCGTTCTGGGCCCGAGTGCCGACAAGGTTGGTCGGCGCTATCCGCTGCTGATCGCGGGGTTCGGGCCAGATTGCCCGCCCTGCCCGGTGATTGACCCCGCACAGGATTGGCACGGCGCGGTCGAGGCCAAGCTGGTGGAAATGCTGGCCGGCGAGACGGCCGAGTTGAACGGTTTTTCGATCGCCTGCCCTGTCGCCCTGCCCGCAGGCCCGCCCGAGTTTTGGGCGGCACGTCCAGGTGCGGATGCCAAGGCTCTGCTAGAGGATATTGCCCTTACCGACCATCACCGGGCCTGCCACAATCGCAGCTATTGGTGGGTGGCGGGCGATGACTTTGGCCATTCTCAGGTGTGGGCGGGCGAGGGCTTGCCATCGGGGCATGTGCTGGCGTGGTTTTTGCGCGGCTACGCCGAAAATGCGTGACTCAGTTGGGGCTAGGCAGATGGATAGATTTCCGCCTAAGCTGCGAAGATGTTTTCAGCCCCCGGATTTTCAGCAGCGGGGCATAGGTTATTTCAAGCGGGTGGGTCGATGATCGAGGCTCCATTTCAATTCGAGACGGGTGCGGCCACCGATACCGGCCGCGTGCGCGATCACAACGAGGATAGCTTTCTGACCCTGCCCGAAGCGGGCGTCTGGGTGGTGGCCGATGGCATGGGCGGGCATCACGCGGGCGATTTTGCCAGCCGGACGATTGTTGACAGTGTGGGCTCGCTGGGGCGTCCGGTATCTGCCCCCGATTTGCAAGCCCGCTTCATGGACCGTTTGCTGCGCGCGCATCAGGCTATTCAGGATCAATCGGCGCAGTTGAACGGCGCGACGGTTGGGGCGACATTGGTGGCGCTGCTGGCGTTTGATCAGCATTTCGCCTGTGTTTGGTCGGGCGACAGCCGGATTTATCTGCTGCGCGCGGGGCAATATACCCAAGTGACGATGGATCATACCGAAGTGAACGAGCTGTTGCGCACGGGTGCCATCACCGCCGAACAGGCGCAGACCTGGCCGCGCCGCAACGTGATCACGCGGGCGATCGGGGTGCATGCCACACCGCAGACGGACGAGAGGTCGGGTGGGTTGGCCGATGGCGATGTGTTTTTGTTGTGCTCGGATGGTTTGACCGAGCATGTGGAAGATCACGAAATGGCCGAGGCTTTGGTGCGGTTTGCGCCGCAAGCCGCCTGCGATGCGCTTGTGCAACTGACCTTGCAGCGCGGCGCAAAAGACAATGTGACGGTGCTGGTCGTCAAGGTCAGGGCCACACCCGCGGCGATGGGGGGCTGGCAATGACCGAAGCGCCAACCAGCGGCCCGGACAAGGGCCCCAACCACGCGACCACGGTGTCGTCTGGCACGCTGATCATGGGCACCTATGCCATCGAGCAGTTGATCAACTCGGGCGGGATGGGCGAAGTTTACCGCGGCCGCAACATCCACAACGACGAACCCGTGGCGATCAAGATCGTGCTGCCGAGTTTGGCGCATGACCCCAAGATCGTGGCGCTGTTTCAGAAGGAAAGCACTACGCTGTCGCGGCTAAGCCACGAAGCGATTGTGCGCTATCACGTGTTCACGGTTGATCCGACCATCGGGCGGCCCTGCATGGTGATGGAGTTCGTGTCGGGCACCGCGATGTCGGACCGCATCGAGCAGGGGCCGATGCCTTTGGCGGATGTGCGGGTGATGCTGCGGCGGGTGGCCTCGGGGTTGGACAAGGCGCATCGGGCGGGGGTGGTGCACCGCGATCTGTCGCCGGACAACGTTATTCTGGAGGAAGGTCAGGTTGAACATGCCAAGCTGATCGACTTTGGCATCGCGAAAAGCACCGCTTTGGGGGCGGGGACGCTGCTTCAGGGGCAATTCGCGGGCAAGTTCAACTGGGTGTCACCCGAGCAGTTGGGCGCGTTTGGTGGCGCGGTGGATGGGCGGTCGGACATCTACTCGCTGGCCTTGGTGACGGCGGCGGCCAGCAAGGGCGAAGTGCTGCCGATGGGGGCGTCGATTGTCGATGCGGTTGGCAAGCGCTCTGGTGTGCCGGATCTGACCGGGGTGGATGCAGGGCTGGTGCCGCTGCTCAGTTGGATGTTGCAGCCCGACCCGGCAGCGCGGCCCGCCAGCATGGCGCAGGTGATCGCGGCGGTGGACAACCCCGATCTGGTGCCGCAGATAGCAGCGCCTGCGCCGAAAGCGCCAGACCCGAACCGCACGGTGATCGGCGGGTCATTGCCCATTCCACCGCCGCAAGCGGTGTCGCAAGCGCCGGTTTCGGTGGCGCCGGTGTCTGTCGCACCCGTGGCGGCACAAGCCGCGCCGCCCGCTGGGGCGACGGTGATATCGCAAGCGACCGCGCCGCCCGAAGCCGAAGATATCAGCCCCTTCGGTGCACCGGGCGTGGTCGCCGTGGCTCCGCCGCATGTCGATCCGGTGGTGGTGAAAAACAGCAAAAGCGGCGTGATCGCAGTGGTGGCCTTGCTCGCTTTGGGCGGGGGTGCTGCGGGCGCATATTTCGGCGGGGTATTTGACGGCAAGGCGGTGCCTGCGGCGGGCGAGTCTCAGGCCGATGCCGATGCGCGGGTGAAAGCCGCCGCAGAAGCACAGGCCGCCGCCGACAAGGCGGCAGCACAGGCACAAGCCGCAGCGGAAGCCAAAGCGGCGGAAGATGCGGCTGCCGCCAAAGCGGCCGAGGACGCCGCAGCGGCAAAGGCCGCAGCCGATGCCAAGGCAGCAGAGGATGCCGCCAAGCAGGCCGAGGCCGATGCGGCAGCCCAGAAGGCAGCAGAACAGGCTGCGGCGCAGAAAGCAGCCGAGGAAGCGGCGGCAAAACTGGCGGCAGAGCAGGCGGCAGCACAGAAAGCAGCCGAGGACGCCGCAGCGGCGCAAAAGGCCGAAGCGGATGCAGCCGCGCAAAAGGCGGCAGAAGCGGCCGCGGCGCAGAAGGCAGCCGAGGAAGCCGCCGCCAAGAAAGCCGCCGAAGACGCCGCCGCGAAACAAGCCGCCGAGGCGAAACGGCTGGCAGACGAGGCCGCCGCCAAGAAAGCCGCCGACGCGGCGGCTGCGCAAAAGGCAGCGGATGAGGCCGCAGCGCAGAAAGCGGCGGAAGAAGCAGCAGCCCAAAAGGCCGCAGAAGAAGCGGCGGCGGCGCAGAAGCTGGCAGATGAGGCTGCGGCGAAAAAGGCCGAAGAAGAAGCCGCAGCCAAGGCCGACCCGGTGGCCGCTCAACTGGCCTATCTGGCAGGCGTCAAGCCGCCGCTCTGTGCTTTGGTGACCCTCAAGGATGCCAAGGCCACGGGCTTTGGGCTGGAGGGCTATACGGCGGACCCTGCGGCTTTGGCGGGCTTTGTGGCGGATTGGCACGCGGCCACCCAGACCAAACCCGATCTTGCCACCCATCAGATCAACGCTGCGCAATGCCCGCTGATCGAATTTGCCAGCCGCTATCCGGCCCCCACGCCTGATCCACTGGCGGTGGTGATGCAAACGCCGTCCGAGGTGGTGAAAAGTGGCGCCAACGTCAGCGGCAAGGTCGAGGGGCTGAACGGCCGCAGCTTTGCGCTGTTTTTGTTTTCAGAAGGCGGCGGGGCCACCAACCTGCAACCTTGGACGACGATCGACGCAGGTGGCACCGCCAGCTTTGAATTTAACCTGACGCTAGAGCCAAACGCGCCGCCTGCCCCGCAGATTCTGGTGGCACTGGTGACCGACAAGCCATTGCCTGCGCTGGATAAAGTGCCAGCTGGGGTTACGGCGCAATCGCTGATGCCATTTTTGGAAAAACAATTGGAAAAGGCCGATGTGACACCAACGCTGGGCCTTGCCTACTTCCGGCTTGAAAACTGAACGCGCGTTCTTTGCGCAGCTTTTCTTGCCAGATTGTCGCCGCTTGATGTAGCGTAGCAGGTATCCGGGGTTATTTTCCCCATCCTGCCGGTTTTAGTCTGTTTTTTTGAAAGCGATATCCAGATGCCAGCCACCTTTTCACAAGACAATCGCGTCGGTCGGATGTTCACGCCATTACCGGCGAACGACCTGGTGCTTATTGAATTTTCCGGCAGCGAAGCTGTCAACGCCATCAGTCAGTTTCGCGTCAAGGCCTTGACTGCCAAAGCCATTTCCGAAATCGAGCCGCTGCTGGGCGAGGCGGTGGCGATTGAAATCGTCACCCCCTTGGGCGATGTGCGCGACTTCCATCAGATGGTGGATGCGATCCGCTATCTGGGCCCCGAAGGCGATCACCACGTCTATGAGTTCGAGCTGCGCCCGTGGTTCTGGCAGTTGTCGCGCCGGATCAACTACCGGATTTTCCACGAATTGAACGTGGTGGATGTGATGCGGCAAATCATTGACGAATACGGAAATTCTGAAGTGGCAGGGTTTATCGACCTGACCGTCGGCAACTTTCCCGAGATGGAATATGTCGTTCAATACAACGAATCCGACATGGATTTTCTGTGCCGGCTGATGGAGCGGTTCGGGATCAACTATCACTTCCAGATGGAGCAGACCCGGCATTCGCTGGTGCTGACCACTGGTGCGGATGCGTTCAGCGATGCACCGGCCTCGCCACGAGCGTTCAGCCCGCTTGGCAGCCGGGGGGATGCCACGGCCGAGCATTTTGACGCATGGGCACCGCAGCGGCAACTGACGACAGGCTCGGTGCGGTTGAGCGATTACAACTTCAAAACCGTGGGGGCGCAGATGGAAGTCACCCGCGAAAACCTGCGCGGCTTTGTCGGCGCGAATATGGAAAGTTTCGGCTATCCCGGGGTTTACCTGACAACGGCCGAGGGCAATCCGATTGCGCAGCGGCGGCTGGATGCCTACCGCATGGGCGACGCCACGGTGCGCGCCAATGGCAACGCGGCCAGCCTTGGCGCGGGCATGAAATTTGCGCTGTCGGCCCATTCTGACGCCGGGCAGTTGGATGAATACGCGGTGCTTGCGGCACAACATTTCGTCTCGAACGGCACGTTCCGCTCGGGCGGGGGCATGTCGGTGGAAACCGCCTATCAGGGCGCTTATGTGCTGACCCGCAGCGCCAATCCGATTGCGCCACAGCGCGTGAGCCGCCCGCCGCGTGTGGTGGGGCCGCAGACGGCGGTGGTGGTGGAAGGCGCGGATGGCAATATCGACGAATTTGGCCGCATCAAGGTCAAGTTCTTCTGGGCGCCCGACGATGTGTCGATGTATTGCCGGGTGTCGCAGATCTGGGCGCAGGATGAATGGGGCACCATATTCGTGCCGCATTCCGGCATGGAAGTGATCGTCGAGTTTCTGGATGGCGACCCGGATCGCCCGCTGGTGACCGGCTGTGTGTGGAACGAAAAGAACCGCCCCGCGATGCCGGACAACCGGCTGACCAGCGGCTTCAAGACCGTGCGCAACAATCAGCTTTTCTTTTATGACACCGAGGGCCAGGAAGAAATCTACATCCGCGCGCAAAAGGACATGACGCGGGTGGTGATGCATGACGACAAATCCACCACCCACGGCAAGCAGACCCTGAAGATCGACGCCAGCAAAAGCGAAAGCGTGGGCGGCAGTTCTTCGTCCTCGGTGGGCGGCGACAAATCCACTTCGGTCAGCGGCAAGGAAACCCACAAGGTCAAGGGCAGTCTGTCGATTGAATCGCAAGAAAAGATCGAGTTGAAGGTGGGCGGTTCCAGCATCACGATTGATCAGACCTCGATCAAGATCAAAGCCCTGACGGTGGAAGTCGAGGCGACTGCCGAGTTGAAAACCAAGGCGGGCGTGATGGCCACGCATGACGGGGGGCCGATGATGGTGATCAAGGGCGTTCTGGTGACGATCAATTGATGGGCAACTGATGGGCAGCGCAACCGACACCACTCCCCCCGCCACCATTGCCGCCGCATCGGGTCTGCGCTTGCAACTGGCGCGCCAGTTGTTTGGCACGATGCCGGAAATGGCCGATGACATCACCGCGCGACCGGGCGAGGGCGAGCATGTGTTCGACTTTGCCCGGCGATTGCGCTTGGGCGAAACCCCCGAGGAGGCGATCTCGCTGATGGCCTTCGCCTTGCAGCCGCGCCCGGCGGTGTGGTGGGGGCATGAATGTCTGAAGGCGGCCCCCGAATTGTTGACCGAGCAAGACCGCGCGATGTTGGCTTTGTGCGAGGCTTGGGTGGCCGAGCCGACCGAAGCCAACCGCTACCACGCGCTGAATGCGGGCGCGCAGGCGGCGGTGCGTGGGCCGGGCGCGTGGCTTGCGATGGCGGTGGGCTGGGCGTCTGGCTCGATGTCGCCCGAAGGTTTGCCGCCCGCGCTGGTGCCGATGTTTGCGATCGGGCGGGCGCTGAACGCAGGTGTGCTGACGGCGCTGGCGCGGGTGCCGCAAGACATGCGGCGGCGGATGCTGGATCATTACGTCGGCATGGCCGAGGTGCTGGCAAAAACCGCCTGAGCGCCCTATCTTACGTCTTGCCCCTGTTGGAAATTCCCCTGAATGAAACTGACCCTGCGCATCGAGAATTTGGACAGCCTGCCCGACGGCGGCCCGCTGGAGTTTTCGGCGATGGCGCGTGGGTTCGAGGTGGGCCGCGATTCGGCGATGGATTGGACGCTGCCCGACCCGAACCGCCATATCTCGAGCCGGCATTTCGAGGTGACGTTCCGCGATGGCCAGTTCTGGCTGAACGATATTTCCACCAACGGCACCTTCATTTATGGCGCGTCGATGCGGGTGTCGTCGCCCTTGGCACTGACCCATAACGAGCGGTTGCAGGTCGGGCAGTATATCATCCGCGTGCTGGTGGTGGACCCTGCCGCGCAGGTCATCGCACCCATGGCCACAGCGCCCGTGTCCGATCCGTGGAGCCTGGTGCCCAGCCCCGCGCCGATGCCGCAGTTTTCCAATACGCCGCTGCCGCAGCCAACCCGCCCCTCGCAGGCGCTGGCTGGGCAGTTTGGCGACAGCTTCATCGAAAACCTGCGCCCGGCCTCGTTCGTGCCCACGACCCCGCCGCTGGATGCGCCCCATCCCGTTCCGCTGCCGCAGGCCGTCACCGAACCCCCGCCGCCTGCCCCCCCGCCGCCTGCCCCCCCACCTGCCCCGCCGCCATCTGCCCCGCCCGCGTCCGAACCGTTCCCGCTGAAGCCCGCGCAGCCGCCGGTCGCGGCCCCTGCCGAGGCGCTGCCGTTGCTGGATGCGATCTGCAAGGGTGCGGGCCTGCCTGCCGGCAGCCTGTCGAAAATGGATGTGACGCAACTGGGCGAAGACATTGGCAAATCCCTGCGCATCGCCACCGAGCAGTTGATGGCGCTGTTGGGCGCGCGGGCGGCGGCGAAGCAATTCGTCAAAAGCTCTAGCCGGACGATGATCGGCGGGATCAACAACTCGCCCCTGAAATTCAAGCCCAACGCCACCGAGGCGCTGACCACGATGTTTGCGCAGAAAACCGAAAGCTATCTGGGGGCTGTGGCCGCGTTCAGCCAAGGCTTTGACGACGTGAAGCGCCATCAGACGGCCGTCTATGCCGCGATGCAGCCAGCACTTGCCCGCCTGCTGGAAGACCTTTCCCCTGAGTCGATTGAAGAACGCTCGACCGGGGGAATCATGTCATCCAAGAAGGCGCGGGCGTGGGAATTGTTTGTCGAGCGCTGGGATGCCAAGACACATCCCTATGAAAACGGCATGTTAGACGTGTTTTTGGCCTATTTTTCCGACGCCTACGACGAAGCGGTGAAATCTGCCACCCCGAAAAACGGCGGTTGACCATGCCGCAACGCGGCGCTAGCCTTCACATAAGTTTTGCAAAGGATCGACAATGACTGCCGCATTGATCACCCTCCTTCTTGGCACAGGCATCGTGGGCGCTGGCCTGATTGCTGCGCTGCCGAAACCACAGCCCGTGCGGGTTGCTGCAAAACGCAAGTAAGCTTGCCCGATGCGGCTGGATGATCTGATCAAGCCGATATCCCCCGACGCGCCTTGCGGTGAAGATCTGCTTGCGCTCGATGATCCTGACTATTGCGATTACTACTTCAACGTCGAAGATCGGCTGCCCACCAGCTATTTCAACATGGTGCGCGGCACGCTGTTTGATCCGAAATCCGTCGATCAAAAGACCGAATCCGCCCAGATAGATGCCCTGCTGAAGCGAAGCCGCGATTTGCGCTTGCTGGGGATTGAGGCCAAGTTTCAAATTCTTTCCGGGCGCTTCAAGGGCTTTGCCGATGCGGTGATGGGTTTTGCCGCCCTGCTTGAGACCTATCCCGGCGATGTCGTTCCGGTGGATGCGGTGGACCGGCAAAACGCGATCGAGGAATTGAACGCACTGGCGACGATCGCCGCACCGCTCGACTATGCGATTCTGCTGACAGACAAGCGCGTGGGCGACATCATCTATCGCGGCTATGGCACCGCCTCGGGAAAGATCCCGCTGCGCGAGGGCGAGCAGCCGGGCGATGTCGGCAACATCACCGGCGCGCTGGGGTCGGCGGAAAATGCAAAGGCGGTTGATGGGCTTTATGCGCAACTGACCGGCCTGCGCGCGGCGATCAAGACGATGATACAGCTGTGCCAATCGGCACCGAAAAGCTTCACGCCCAAGCTGGACAGGCTGGACGACAAGCTTGCCGATATTCTGGCGATGGTGACATCGGCGCGCGGCGATCTGACCGAGCCTGCGGCTGTGGCCACAGAAGGTGACGAAGGCGATGCGCCCGCAGCCGCGGCAGGGGGTGCTGCGACCACGATCACCGTGCAGACCGGCACCGCAGACGTGCCCAACCACCGCGCCGCCTATCAGCTTCTGGGGGCGGTGGAACGCTACTTTGCCACCACCGAACCGGCGTCGCTGGCGTTGGTGCTGGTGACGCAATCGCGGCTGCTGATCGGGCGGCCCCTGGTGGAAGCCATCGACGCTTTGCTTGAGAATTCCGCTGGTTACGCCAAGATCAACTTTGGCACCGAAACCGGCTTTGAAATCTCGATGTCGCGGATGCGCGATCTGTCGGGGCAGGCCAATATCACCAGCGAAGATTTCTCGACCCCGCGCGACGACGACCCGCCGCCGCCAGAGGTTGTCAGCCGCGATCATGCCGGACAGATCCTGAAGCAGATCGAAGATTTCTACCGGATGCGCGAACCGGCAAGTCCGATTCCAATTTTACTGTTCAAAGCCCGAAATATGCTGTCTAAAGACTTCCACGCGCTTGTGCGCGAGTTGATTCCGCAGAACTGATTTTGTCTGACCTACCCCGTTTCATTTGACCAGTTGCCCGTTTTGGGTGCCGCGTTGAAATCTGTTGACTTGTAGCCTCTGTGCGGCTTTTCTTTTCGTATTTAGAACAGGAGAATTGTTATGGCACCTTCCGATTCAGCCACAGGCTTTATCAAACGCAATCGTCCTCCGCGCGTGCAGATTTCCTACGCCGATCCGATTGAAGTGAACAAACAGGTCGAACTGCCCTTCGTGATGGGCATCATGTCGGATCTTTCCGGCAACGCCAGCAAAGTTGAAAAGCCCCCCGTCGCCGACCGCGAATTTACCTCGGTGTCGTCGGATACGCTGGACGATTACATGGAAAGCGTCTCGCCGGGGCTGGCGATCAACGTCGATAACAAGCTGGACCCTGAACAGGGCGGCAAGCTGTCGGTCAATCTGAATTTCAAGAAAATGGCGGACCTGTCCCCCGGTGAAATCGCGCGGCAAGTGCCTGCGCTGAACAGCCTGCTGGAAGCGCGTCAGCAACTTGCGAACCTTGCGCGGTATATGAACGGCAAATCGGGCGCGCAGGACCAGTTGAAGCAACTGCTGGCCGATCCCGCCTTGATGGCCGCCCTGAATGAACGCCGCGCCGCTGCCAAGCCGGAAGGCGAAGAATAACCTGTCGCGTGCCGTTGCAAGCCGCGTTCCCGCAAGACATTTTTAGGACATCGACATGGCAACTGAACTGCAACAAGACGGCGGGGCTGGTGGCGCCCTTCACGAGTTGGACGAATTCTCGGCGATCCTGAAGCAAAACTTCAAGCCACGCAGCGATGTCGCCGCGCGCGAAGTGGAAAACGCCGTCGGCACCCTGGTGCGTGAGGCTTTGGCCGATGAGACGGTGATCACCGACGACATCCTCGACACCATCGACAAGATGCTGGCGAAAATCGACGAAAAGCTATCGCAGCAGGTCAATGAGATCATCCACAACGCCGAATACCAAAAGCTGGAAAGCGCGTGGCGCGGCCTTGCCTATACGGTGAACAACACCGAATCGGATGCGACGCTGAAGCTGCAAGTGATGAACATCTCGAAAACCGAGCTGGACAAGGAATTGCGCGGCTATCCGGGCGCCAAGTGGGACCAAAGCCCGCTGTTCAAGAAGATTTACGAGGCTGAATTTGGCCAGTTGGGTGGCCAGCCGTTCGGCGCGCTGGTGGGTGACTTTGCGTTTGACCACTCATCGTCTGACGTGCGTCTGCTGCGCGATCTGGGCAAGATTGCCGCCGCCGCTCATGCGCCGTTCATCACCTCGCCCGCGCCGACCCTGATGGGGATGGACAGCTGGAACGAGTTGGGCAATCCGCGCGATCTGTCCACGGTGTTCGACACCCCCGATTATGCCGGCTGGAACTCGCTGCGCGATTCGGAAAACTCGCGCTATATCGCGCTGGCGATGCCGCGGGTGCTGGCCCGTGCGCCTTACGGTCAAAATGGCGAGCCGGTGGAGGAGTTCAACTTCGAAGAAACCACCGACGGGCACGAGGGCAAGCAATACGCCTGGATGAACGCGGCCCATGCGATGGCCGTCAACATCAACCGCGCGCATAAGGAATATGGCTGGACGGTGCAAATCCGTGGCGTCACCTCGGGCGGTGAGATCACCGCGCTGCCGGTGCATAATTTCGATACCGGTGATGGCTCTACCGATATGAAGTGCCCGACCGAATTTGCCATCAGCGACCGCCGCGAAGGCGAGCTTTCCAAATCGGGGATCATGCCGTTGATCCACCGCAAGAACACCGACCGCGCCGCATTCTTGGGCGCGCAATCGTTGTACCGACCGAAGAAATACCAGAACGAAGAGGCCACGGCCTCGGACAATCTGTCTTCGCGCATCCCCTATATCTTCGCGATCTCGCGTTTCAGCCATTATCTGAAATGCATGGTGCGGGACATGGTCGGTTCAAACCGTGAGCAGGCGCAGCTGGAAAAAGAGCTGCAAAACTGGATCAACCAGTATGTTCACGGCAATCCTGGCACCGCGTCCGAGCGGGAAAAGGCGTTGATGCCCTTGGCTGCGGCCAAGGTCGAAGTGATCGCAGACGAAGAAAACCCCGGCTACTACGTCGGCAAATTCTTCCTTCGTCCGCACTACCAGTTGGAAGGCATGGATATCGGGATGAGCCTGGTCTCCAAGCTGCCTTCCGGCAAATAAGTCGCGGTTTTGGGCGTCACACTCACGACACCGCCCAAGGCAGCTAAAGTTTCATTCAAAGGAGAGTACAGATGGCCGGAACAGACATTTTTCTGAAGGTTGGCGGAAACATCAACGGTGAATCCACCGACGATCAGTTCAAAGATCATTTGAACATCGACAGCTATGGCTGGGGCGTCACCCAGCAAGGCACGTTCAGCGCCGGTTCGGGCGCAGGCGGCGGCGCGGGTCGCTCGATGGTGCAGGACATGCATTTCACCAAGCTGATCTGTAAAGCTTCGCCCGAATTGATGATCGCTTGCGCCACCGGCAAGCACATCCCCGACGCGACGCTGTTCGTGCGCAAAGCCACCGGCGACAAGGCGATGGTTTACTTCCAGTTCGCGATGAAAGACGTGCTGGTGTCGTCGTATCAGACCGGTTCGGGCGGCGGCCAAGGCGCGTTGATCAACGAGCAGTTCTCGTTCAACTTCCGCGAATTGACCCTGACCTACTGGCAGCAAACGGCTGCTGGTGGCCAAGGTGCGAAGGTCGAGAAGAAATACGACCTCGCCACCAACAAAGGATCTTGAGCATAAAGGCCGGGCAAGTGCGCTTGCCCGGCCTTCCCCTTTGATCAGCGCTTGACCCGCACCGCTCTCAGGCGACGAGATCCTCAGAAAGTCGGCCTATGGCAGAGCGTGACGGCATTTTCCAAGTCTCTTTGATGAACGTGTTCCGCCAAGCCGCACGCCAGCGGGATGCTTCTGCGCGCGATGATACGCTGACGGATGGCGATGGCCGTGTGCTGTCGGCCCGCAGCATCGAACGCCGCGAAGGTGCGGGGCAAGCCACCCTGCGCGACCATCTGGCGATTGATCTGGGCAACCTGATGGCCACGGTGCATCTGGAGGCCTCTATCCCCCTGAGCGGCCTTGATTTTGTGAAGAAGTCGATTTTGAACTACGGTATCCCCGATATGTCGCGCCTGACGGTGGATGATCACCGCCACAGCCAAGTTGCCCGCGATCTGCGTGACGCGTTGCTGGCGCATGAGCCGCGGTTGATTGCCGAAACCCTGACGGTCAAAATGCGCCGCCCCGAGGCCGACAGCGCACAGCGCATCGCGTTTGACATCACCGCCGAGATGGCCGCGCGCCCCGTCGATGTGCCGCTGGAGTTTGTCGCCGAGATCGACACTGGGGCAGGCAAAGTCGCGCTGTCGAACCTTGTGGTGCGCGGATGAACCGGGCTTTCCTTGAGGCGTATAACCGCGAACTGGCGCTGCTGTATGAGGGTGCCAAGGAATTTGCCGAGGATTTTCCGGGCATTGCCGAACGACTGGGCGGCCTGACGCAAGACAACCTCGACCCGGCTGTCGCAGGGCTGCTGGAAGGTGCGGCCTTCATGGCCGCCCGCGTGCAGTTGAAACTGGATACCGAGTTTGAGACGTTTACCGGCGAATTGCTGGATCAGTTGTTGCCGAATTTCATGGCCCCGACGCCCTCGGCGATCCTCGCGCAGGCTGATCCGAACTATGCCGAGGATGAGCTGGAAAAGGGCAAGAATTTTGCCCCCGGCAGCTATCTGGATGCGCGCTATGTGGATCGTGACCAGCGGATTTCCTGCCGCTTTCGGCTGTCCGCGCCGCTGACGCTGTGGCCGCTGCGGCTGACCACGGCGCGGTTTGTCACCGGGCCGACGGCGTTTCAGGCCTTGGGGCTGGATGTGGGGCCGGACACGGCGGGCGGGTTGATCCTGTCGTTCCTGCGCCCCGCCTCTGCCGCGCAAAAGGATAAGCCCGGCAAACCGGTGGCCGCGATTCAAGCCGACACCCTGCCCGTCTATCTGACCGGCGATCTGGGCGAGCAAATCTCGGTCTATGAACATCTGTTCACCAACACCACCCGCGCCACCATCCGCTATCTGGATGCGCGCGGCGATCCGGTTTTCTTGCGGCTGGAACCGGGTTGGCTGGAGCAGATCGGCTTTGACGAGGCCGAAGCGATCTTCCCCGAAGACACCCGGGTGTTCCGTGGCTTTACCCTGCTGCGCGAGTTTTTCCTGTTTCCGCAAAAGTTTCTGGGCTTTCGCCTGCAAGGTCTGCGCAAAGTTTTGCCGCGCATCCCCGCCGCCAGTTTTGATCTGATGATCGAGATGAACGCGGTGCGCCCCAGCCTGCCCGCGCGGATTACGGCCGAGAATTTCCGCCTTTTCGCCGCCCCCGCGATCAACCTGTTTGAAGAAAACTGCGCGCAGGTGAAATTGGACACATTGCGGCACGACTACCTTGTCAGCGCTGACAGCAGCCCCGCCTCGCACTACGAAGTGCATCGGATTACCGAGGTGTTCGCCTATTATGCCGGGGTGAAAACCAAGATCCCGGTGCATCCGCTTTATGGTCTGCCCGCCGATGTTATGGCCCCGCGCGAGGCGTTGTATTACACCGCCAAGCAGCGCCCGCGCCGTCTGACCGCCAAGGAAAAACGCTTTGGCCAAGTGCAGGGTTATACCGGCACCGAAAGTTTCATCTCGATCTACGAGCCGGGGCATCTGGATAGCGCCGAGCGGGTGAAGCGGTTGCAGATCAAACTGCTGTGTTCCAACCGCCACCTGCCGCAATACCTGCCGATCGCCCAAGGTGGTGCCGATTTCCGGCTGAACGACGACACCGCCGTGCCGCTGCGCTGCATCGCGGGGCCGACGACGCCGCGCGAATCGATGCTAGAACTGGATCAATCCGCCCCCCATCGCGCCAAGGCTGGCCCGGTGCATTGGCGATTGATCTCTTTCCTGTCGCTGAATTTTCTGGGCCTTGATAATCGCGGCAGCCGGGATGAGGCTGCGGCGTTGCGCGAACTGCTGACCCTGTTCACCGATGTGTCCTCGCAAGTGACCGAGCGGCAGTTGCAGGGCCTGAAATCGGTGTCCAGCCGCCCCGTCACCCGCACCATTCAGCGCGCCGGCGGCTATCACGCGGCGCGCGGCACGCAAGTGACCTTGCGGTTTGATGAGCGGGCGTTTGAAGGCTCGGGCGTGTATCTGCTGGGCGCGGTGCTGGATCGGTTTTTTGCCGAATATGCCAGCGTCAACAGCTTTACCCAACTGGTGCTGACCAGCGATCAGCGCGGCATGATCAAGACTTTCCCGCCGCGCACCGGGCAGGGACCACTGCTATGAGCGCGCGCCGCGATGATCTGAAAGCCGATCCCGCCAGCTTTGGCTTTCTGGCGCTGATGCGTGAGGTGGAGCGTGGTCAACCAGAGCGGCCTCGGATCGGGCGCAACGGCAATCTGCGCGAGGAAATCGTGCGGCTGGGGCAGGAGCCGTTTCAGGCCTTCCCGGATCGCAACGTCAGCCAAGTGACCGAAAACGCCGAGGGCAAGCTGCGGGTGCGGTCGAACTTTCTGGGCTATTTCGGCCCGCAGGGTGCGCTGCCGATGAACACCACGGCGGAAGTGCAGCAGTGGTATATGTTCAAGGACGAGGCGTTTGTGCGCCTTGCCGATCTGTTCACCAACCGCTTTCAGCAGTTGTTCTTCCGGGCGTGGTCGGATGCGCGCGGCATCACGCAATACGACCACCCCGGCGATGATCGGTTTCAGGGCTATGTCGGGGCGTCCGTGGGGTTGGCCTCGCCCGCTTTGCAGGGCCGCGGCACGGTGCCCGATATGGCGCGGCTACCCCTCGTCGGCATCGCGATGGCGCGGGTGAAAAGCCCGGTGCGGCTGCGGCAGATTCTGGAAAGCCTGTGCGGCGTCAGTGTCGAGATTGAGGAAAATGTGCCGGTCTGGCTGGGGTTTGAACCGTCAGACTTAACCCGTCTGGGGGCAGCAAATTCCGGGCTTGGCCGCGATTGTCGGCTGGGCAGCCGCGTGCAATCGGTGAATGAGAAAATCCGGGTGGCGGTGAAAACCGAAAGCCTGCCGCAATATCAAAGCTTTCTGCCGGGCGGCTCCAGCTTTCAACGCCTGACGGAACTGCTGTTCAGCTATCTGGGGCATGAGACGGAAGTGGAAATCGCGCCGTCGCTGCCCGCCGATCAGATCAAGGGCGTGGCCTTGGGCAAGGGCGGCGCTTTGGGGTGGACGGGGTGGATCGCGCCGCCCGCAGCCCCACCGGGAACCTACAGGTCCGACGCGGTTTTCGCCTCGGACCGCCGCTCTGCCTGACTGCGCTTTGACATTTGAAAACTGATTTGAAGGGAAACACCATGGCCGATATTAGCCTTGAGACCGTCGCCGGAAAGCTGAACCGGGTGGGGTATGATGCGTTTTTGCAATCTTTGCGCCACGCCAAGAATGAGGGTAACCGCAATGTGGAACTGTCGCATTGGCTGTTCCACATCGTGCAGAACCCGAAATCTGACATCTCGGCGACGCTGAACCACTTCAAACTCGACCGCGCCAAGCTGGAGCGTGATCTGGCGGCGGTGATCGACAGTTTCCGCAAAAGCGCCACCGAAATGCCCTCGGTTTCGGAATCGATGACGACGGTGATGGATCACGGTTGGCGCTATGCCACGCTGTTGTTTGGCGAGGCGCAGATCCGCACCGGGCATATACTGGTGGCGGCGTTGAAGGATAAAGAGGCGCGCGCCAAGCTGGTGCAGATGTCGAAAGTGTTCGGCGAGATCAACCCGGATACTTTGGTGAATGAGGCGCGGGGGGCGTGGAAGGACAGCGACGAAGAAGACATGCGCCCGATGGACGGCACCGGGATTGGCCGCGCCCAAGCCGGGGCTGCGGCGGCGGGGGGCGCGACGGGCACCACCGCGCTCGACCGTTTTGCGGTGGATATGACCGCCGTGGCGGCATCGGGCAAGATGGACCCCATCGTTGGCCGCGATGAGGAAATTCGCCAGATCATCGACATTCTGCTGCGGCGTCGGCAGAACAACCCGATCCTGACGGGTGAGGCTGGGGTGGGCAAAACCGCCGTTGTTGAGGGGTTTGCGCAGCGCTTGGCTGCGGGCGATGTGCCGCCGAAATTGCAGGGCAACAAGCTTTTCATGCTCGATCTGGGGCTGATGCAGGCCGGGGCCAGCATGAAGGGCGAGTTTGAGCAGCGCCTGCGCTCGGTGATTGACGAGGTGCAGGGCTCGCCGGTGCCAATCATCCTGTTCATCGACGAGATTCACACCCTGATGGGCGCAGGGGGTGCTGCTGGGACGGGCGATGCGGCGAACCTTCTGAAACCAGCGCTGGCGCGCGGCACGTTGCGCACGGTGGGGGCGACGACGTGGATGGAGTATGCGAAATACTTCGAGAAAGACCCGGCGATGACCCGGCGCTTCCAGCCGATCACCATTGACGAGCCTTCCACCGACCGCGCCTGCTATATGCTGCGCGGCATCCTCGCCCCGATGGAAAAGCACCACGGCGTGCGGATCTCGGATGAGGCTGTGGTGGCGGCGGTGAACCTGTCCGCCCGCTATATCCCGTCGCGGCAACTGCCCGACAAGGCGGTGTCGCTACTGGATACCGCCTGCGCGCGGGTGGCGATCAGCCAATCGACCACGCCCGCCAAGGTGCAGGATTTGCGGGTGAAGATTCAGGCTTTGGCCTCGGAAATCGCCGCCAAGGAAGCGCAGCGCGATCTGGGCGAGGTGAACGAAGAACGCATTGCTGAGGCACAGACCGAACAGGCGGCGGCAGAGGCGGAACTGGCCGTGACCGAGGCGATGTATACCGGCGAGAAGGCCAAGGTGGATGAAATTCTCGCCCTGCGCGCCTCGCTGACCGAGGAAGGTGCCGATACCGCCACCCTGCGCGGCGAACTCGCGGGCAAGATGACGGGGCTGGAGGAAACCAAGCCCGACGACCGCATGGTCTATGCCCATGTCGATGCGCAATCGGTGGCCTCGATCATCTCGGATTGGACGGGGATTCCGGCGGGCCGCATGGTGTCGGATGAGTTGCAGATGATCCTGACGCTGGGGGATCGGCTGAAAGAACGCGTGATCGGGCAGGATCACGGGCTGGAGATGATCGCCAAGCGGATTGAAACATCCAGCGCCAAGCTGTCGAACCCGAACAAGCCGATTGGCGTGTTCATGCTCTGCGGACCTTCTGGGGTGGGCAAGACTGAAACCGCGCTAGCCTTGGCGGAGGCGGTCTATGGTGGCGAGCAAAACATCATCACCATCAACATGTCGGAATTCCAAGAGGCCCATACCGTCAGCCTGCTGAAAGGCGCGCCTCCCGGCTATGTCGGCTATGGCGAGGGCGGCCGTCTGACCGAAGCGGTGCGGCGCAAGCCCCACTCGGTGGTGCTGCTGGATGAGATCGAAAAGGCGCATTCCGATGTGCACGAGTTGTTCTTCCAAGTGTTCGACAAGGGCATCATGGAGGATGGCTCGGGCCGCCCGATCAACTTCAAGAATACGCTGATTTTGCTCACCAGCAACGTCGGCACCGAAGTGATCATGGATATGGCCGAGAAGGGCGAAACCAAGCCCGCGGTCGAGGATCTGACCGAGGCGATGAAGCCCTACCTGACCCGCGTGTTCCCGCCCGCGCTGCTGGGCCGCATCGTGACGATCCCGTATTTCCCACTGTCGGCAGAGGTTCTGTCGGGCATCGTGAAGCTGAAGCTGAAAGCCATCGTGCGGCGGATGAAGGAAAACCACGGCGCTGTGATGACCGTCTCGCCCGAGGTGATGGCCTATCTCGTCGATCAGTGCAAAGACCCGGATTCGGGTGGCCGCATGGTCGATAACATAATCACCAACACCATTCTGCCCGACCTCTCGCGCGAGGTTTTGTCGCGGATGGTGTCGCAGACGCCGATCAAGACGGTGGAAATCGTGATGAAAGACGGCGCTATCGGTTACGACTTCGCCTAAGCCTTGTCGCTTCATCTTGGCTTAAATACTCCCGCCGGAGGCATCAGGTGCTTGCCGCAGAAGCCTCCGGCGGGAGTATTTTTGCCAAGATGAAGCCATCCTTCAAAAACGGCGGCTGGCAGCGCGCTGCAACGCACAAAGCAACCCTGACCCGTGCGCCCCCTCAGATTGGCGTGCCCAAAATCCCCGCGATGATCTTCTGATAGGCCAGCACTTCGGGGGGGGTGGCGGCAACGGCGGGCAGGCTGGAACCGCCCTTGCGGCCCATCTTCAACTCGGCCCATTCCTTGACATAGGCAATGGTGCGCCCGGCCAGAAACGGGTTGGCCTTGACCACGCCGCCGCCCATCACATCAGCCACCAGTTGATCATCCTGCGCGTTCAGCACCATGTTGGCGCCTTCAGCCCCAAGGAAATGGCACAGGTAAAGCCGCCCCGCCGTGATGTCATGGCCGCGCGCGCGCAGATAGCTTTCGCCCTCGCGCGCAAGGGCTGTCACCATATCGCGGCTGATGGTGGGATCGGTGCGCAGGGCCAAGAGGCTGGCGCGGTCCATCGTGCTGGCCAGATCGGGGCGGTATTGCTGCATCATCCGCAGCCATGTGCTTTCGATAAACTGCCCCAGACCGACAGCGCTGGACAAAGGATTGGCCGCATCGGCCTTGCCGCCCGATTCCACCCGGATGATCTGATCCACCAACACCTCAACCGCCGAGCCGCCGCCATCGGCCACCACCGCCGCACCGCCCACCAGCGGATCGACCGCGACGCCGTTCTCATACAGCTCGAAATGCAGATGCGGGCCGGTGGATTGCCCCGTGGTGCCGATATAGCCGATCAACTGCCCCGCCGTCACCGCCATGCCCGCCTTGATGCCATCGGCAAAGGCGGAAAGATGCGCGTAGCGGGTTTCCAGATTGCCGGGATGGCTGATCTTTATGAGGTTGCCATAGGTGCCGCCGTCGCCCGCCGCCAGAATGGTGCCGCCAAACGCCGCGACCACGGGCGTTCCCACCGGGGCGGCCCAGTCGGTGCCCTTGTGCAGCTTCAACACCTTTAGAATAGGGTGCATCCGGGGGCCAAAACGCGAGGTCAGCACACCCTTGGCGGGCGTCACAAACCCCGCCCGCAAGGAAACCCCGCCCCCTGCCGCGCCGCCGCCGCCACTGGTGCCGGGGCCAAAGCAGGTGTAATCCTCTTTGCCGGCAGGCTTGAAGACATGACATTCCAGCACCTTGCCCTCGCCCTTGATCGCGGCATAGAGCACCTGTCCGGGGCCAGAGCCGCCCGTGCCCGCATCGCGGGAATAAAGCAGGGTCATCTTGTCACCGGGGGCGGCGAAGCTATCCATATCAAAGGCTTGGCTCATCATCACGATGGTTTCGGCCACCACAGCCGAGGGCACACCGTTGCGGATCGCCGCCGAATAGAACGCATCCAGCATCCGGTATTTGCGGCTGGTGTCCACCCCTGTCGCCACCTGATCGCCCGCAAAGCTGAACAGATCCTCCTCGACCCACGGATCGGCAGAGGTCACGACGTTGCCCGCATCATTCAGCGCCACCGAGCCGAAGTAGTCAGTTTTGGTGTAAAGCGACGCCTGCACTGGCACCATCACCCCAGAATGGTTCGCCGCCCGCATCGCCAGGATTTTCCCCGGCCCAAGGCTGGCAAATTCCGGCACCAACACCGCCGCAGCTTCGGCAAACCGCTTGGCGGCAAGCGCATCCATGCCGTTCTCGGTCATCAGGGTGGCGAGGTCGGTGGTGTCTTTCAGCCGCAGAAACGTGTCCTGATAGGGCGGCTTGCGCTGGCCCTCCGGCAGGATGAAATTGACGCTGGTGGTGTTTTCGATCCGGGTTTTTACGTAGGTTTCGGGCGCCGTGGTGCCATCCATATTCTCGCCCCAACTGGCATCGCCATCGGCCACCACCACGGTTTCGGCGGGCTGTTCGGACGGAGCCTGCGGCTTGGGCAAAGCGATGGGGGCCGCGCGCTGCGCCTGAAAATACGCGAAATCCTCGCGGCTGGAGGGCAGCGTGGTGATCAGCTTTTCCTCTCCGGTGATCAGATCATCGCTAAGGAGCGACAACTCATCCCCCGCGCGCTCTGCCGGAATGTCGATGGGGCGCAGCAGTTTGCGGGTTTTCAGCGCCGCCCCGGTATCAAACCGCAGCACCATCGGATCGCCCGCCAGATCGACAAAGGCCGAGACATAGGCCGCAGGCGGCGTGTCATCGGCCACATCCACCGGGGCATCGGGCGTGCCCACCGTGACCACGCCGCCCAGATACAGCGCCGCCGCCACCCCGCACAGCGCCACCACCGCGCCCAGCCACAGCACCACACGCACCGCCACGGCATTGCTGCGCCGCTGCGCCGAACGCGCGCGGGCGGCTTTGAAACGGGGGTCGATATCCATGCCAACCTTGCCGGAAACGCGCTGAAATTCTGCCAACAATCCCGCCAGACTAGCGCAGCGCAACCCAACTGGCTAGCGGCTGAAAACCCCTAAAACTTGTCTAAAACTGTCATCCTCCGCGCCCAAATACCCTCGGGGCGCGGGCGAAGCCGAGGGGGCGAGCCCCCTTACTGCGTCGCCGCCAGAAACAACGTCCAACGCTGGGTTTTCAGCGTGTCCACCTCGATAAACCCCGCCGAGATATCACCGCGTGACCAGCATTCGGAAATGCCCCGGATCGAAAACTTGCGCGGCGAGATGCACATCTGCGTCGTGCCGTTCAAAATCGGCTGGCCGAACACATCCTGCGCATAAAGATAGATGTAGCGGCTGGCGAGTTCTTCCTTGATCACATTGGCGCATTGGTTTGGCCCGATCGTCCACCAGCCTTCAGTCTGAAATTCGCCCGCAACATCCTGGCCGATGGCGACATTCACCACATCGAAACTTTGATTGCAGACGGCAAACTCCGCCACCGCTGGGGTGGCAAGACACAGGCCGAACATCAGGCAAAAAGCGCGCATCATCGCTGCAACATAGCCGCCCGCGTGGCAGCCGCAAAGCGTCAATACGCCTCTGGTTTGCCATGGCCAAGCCCGGTAGGCTGCCCGCACCGTTTGCGAGTGCCAGATGCCCCATTTCCCCTCTTTGCCTAACAGCTTCGCTGCACATCTGCCCGCCAGCCTGATCGTTCACGCCGGAGAAAGCTGGTATCAGGACGTGGCGGCGGGGCGGTTTGATTTCTTTGAGAAACTGGGCGTCAGGGCACGGTCCGAAGGCATGGCGACGCAGTTGATCGCCAGTGGCAGCCCAGAGTCAGCACAGTTGTTGCACGACAGGGCGCATGTGCACATCCTGATCGGGCCGCGCGCGCCGATTGGCCCCGGTATCTTGCACGCCCATCCCGGTTATCTGCGCGGCTTCTGGTATCTTGACCCGGTCGGGGTGAACATGGCCTCGTCGCTGATCCGTCGCGGCTTCAATCCCGATCAGATCGACGCCAAGGCGGCGCGGTTTTTCTTTAACGGCGTGGCGGGCTGGAACCTGCGGCAGAATGTGTCAAAGTTTCCGCAAGCTGCGCGCACCGCGCTGCCTGCCGCCTTTGCCACGGTGTTTCTGCAAGACATCGAGCATTTCGCAAGCCCCGTGCATTACATCGACAGCGCCAAGATGCTGAAGCTCGTCGCCCGCGCAGCCGATGGTACGCGGGTTTATGTGAAACTGCACCCGATGCAGCGGGCGGAAACCACGGCCATGGTTCAGGCCTTCGCGCGCAAGACGGCCAATCTGGTGATCTCCGAGGCTTCCGTGCACGATCTGGCGCAGGCCTCGGAGATGGTGGTGACGCAGAACTCGGCTGCGGGGTTTGAGGCTTTGATGCAGAAAAAGCCAGTGATCACTTGCGCGGTCTGCGACTATCACCATGCCACTGTGGTCGCCAAGCGCCCATCGCTGTTGGTGCAGGTGTTGCACACCGCCCGCCCGTCGCAGGCGGAGTTTGACTATGAGAAATACCTTTACTGGTTTTTGTCCCAGAACCTGCTGGAGCCTGCAAAGCCCGAATTTGCCGATCTGGCATGGGCGCGCATAGCATCCGCGCGAGCCGAAACGCTGGCTTGAACGGCAAAAACCGGCTAAAGTGCGTGTGTTCTTTGCATAAGGTATTTGCGATGCCCCCCTCAATCATCTTGGCCCCCATCAACTTGCCCCCAATCCATCTGCGCCGCCGCGAGGTGATGCTGGCGGTCTGTGCGGCGATGCTGCCTTTGCCGGTTTGGGCGGGCAGCGATGTGGGCGTGGTCGAGAAAACCGAAGGAAAGGCTTGGGCCGCGGGGGCACCTGCGCGCGATCTGGTGGCGCAGGCGGCGGTGTTTCTGGGCGATGAGGTGGGCACCGGGCCAGAGTCTCGGTTGGCGATGATGCTGGCGGGCACCACGCGCATTCTGATGGGGCCGCAGACCACGCTGACGATTGACCAATACACCGCCGAGGCGGGCGGCGAGTTGGTGCTGGGCGACGGTGCGCTGCTGTTTGACCGCGATGAAGGCGCGCCGAAAACTCCGGTGCAACTGAGCACCGCCTTCGGGCTGATCGCCGTGCGCGGCACCCGGTTTTTCGCGGGCCCCAGCAAGGGCAAGTTCGGCGTGTTCGTCGAACGCGGCGAGGTGCGCTTGTCGGGCGGCGGGGCAGAGGTTGCGCTTCTGCCGGGTTTCGGCAGCGATATCGCAGCCCCCGGCCAGCCCCCATCCGAGCCTGCGCGCTGGAAGCAACCGCGGATCGACGCGGCTATGGCTTTGGTTGGGGCTTAAGGCGGATCGACTTGCGCGATTTTGTGATCTGGGGAAGGCCATCGCCTTCGCCATGCGGTGCAAGTGCCGCCGAAACCGCCGGGCCTGAATGGCCCGGCCAGCGCCCGACCCAGCCCATGGCGGGCGCTTCTCGCCCGCCGGGTCGGGCACTGGCCTTAACGGGTTTCTCGTGGCACTGACTACAGGGGGCAGGCCGCACACGCGGGCGGGGAAACGCAATGCGTTTCCTGTCTCCGCCCGAGGCTGGCGGACGCTGGAGCGTGCATGTCGATCTAGCCTAGACAGCGGGCGGCAGAGTATATGCCGCGACCGCCCCCAAGCCGCGCAACTCGATTTCGCCCATGCTTTGCCACGGCAACCCCGGCAGCGCGGCGTGCAGCGCAGGCCCGGCCAGCAGCGTGACGCCAAGGCCCTTGCCTGCCTGCTCCAGCCGGGCTGCGATGTTCATCGCGCGGCCATGGGCGGTGTAATCCAGCTTTTCGCCCGCCCCCACATCGCCCACGACCAGCACGCCGCATTCCATCCCGACACGGGTGATGCCAAGGCCCTGGTTCTGCGGCTCGGCTGCAAATTTGATGCCATAGGCTTGCAGCGCCAGCCCCGTTTGCACCGCATGGGCCCGGTGATCTGGCAGATCGAAGGGCGCGTTGAACAGCACATGCGCGGCGTCACCGACGAATTTTTCGACCATCCCACCATGGGCGTGGACGATCTGGGTCAGCCCCCCGAAATAGCGGTCAAGAATGGCGATCAGATCGGTGGGGGCAAGTGCGTCGGCATAGGGCGAAAAGCCGGCGATGTCGGTAAACAGCGCGGTGATCTCGCGCGCTTCACCGGGCAGGCGCGACAGCCCCGGCTGGGCGGCGATATGCGCGACGACAGCGGGGGAAAGGTGGCGCTCGAACCGCCGCCGCATGGCTTGGGCGTGGCGACGGGCGGCGAGCATAGCGGCGGCGGTGGCGCTGACGCCCGTGACCAGCGCCAACAGCGCCGGGTTGACCGGATCAAGCGCAATCCCGGCGCGCAGCCATAGGGCGGTGGCAGCCACCGCCCAGATCAGCGGCAGCGCCAGTGTAGCGCTCAGCGCCGTGGTGGCAGAGCCGGTCGCCGCCATCCAAAGCGCCAGCGTGGCCATTGCCAGTGCGGCTGCAATCTCGGCCCAACCGGCCCAGGTGGGGCGCAGCAGCAGGCGGTGCGACAGCATGGTTTCAATCGCATCCGCCTGTATCTGCACCGAGGGCGCAAGCGGGGTCAGCGCCGTCGGGCGCAGGGAAGCCGCCTGCGGCGCGCTGAGACCAAGCAAAACGATTTTTGGGGAAAAATCGTGGTCTTGGGACAGGGCTTCCGCCAGATTGAGCGTCCGGTCGCGCCACCGCGCAGGATCGCTCGGGCGGATGCGCAGATCGGCGTCCGGCCCCAGCGGCAGCGCGATATCGCCCAGCATCAACCGCCCCTGCCCGATCCGCAGGGTGCTGGCCCCCTGCGCCAGCCGCACCACTTCGGCGGCAAAACCGGGGGCGGTCTGATCTGCCAGCACCAGCAGCGGCACCCGGCGCACTCTGCCCTGCGCCTCGCCACGCAGAGCGCTGACGCCAAGGCCCTTGGCGGTCAGGCGCGCGGTCTCTAGCCCCGGCGCGAACCACGGCTGCACCGGCACGGGCGGGCCAGCCGACAGCAAGGGGGCAAGTGCTGGCACCGGGCCGGGCTGATCCGACAGGGCTGCGGCCAGCACGGTTGGCACCCGCGACAGCGCGGCTTGCAGGGCGGCGTCACCATCGGGCAAGGCCGCAGCCCCCGGCAGATCGGCCAAGGCCACGGGGCCTGCCGGATCGGGGCCGGACAGCACCAGATCAACCCCCAGCACAGCCGGGTTTTGCGCCGCAATCTGGTCAATCACCCCGGCAAGCCGCGAGCGCGGCCATGGCCAGCGGCCCAGTTGCGCAAGGTCATCAGCGGCAATCTCGATCACCTGCACCTGACCTGACGGGGCTGCGGCAACCCACGCCAGCCCCGCATCCAGCGCGGCCTCGCGCAGATTGTGCGCGCGATCGGGCACCGCCAGCCCCACAGCGCCCGCAGCCAACAGGGCGGCAAAGCCTGCACGCAAGGCGGCGCGCTCAATCCGCATCGGGTTCGGCCAAGGCTTGCAGGGCGGGGATGTCGCAATCCCAGCCATCGCCGCCTTTGATCAACGCGCCCGCATCCGCCAAGGCCAGCAGCGCGCGGTTGACCTTGGGGCGGCTTGCGCCCAGCACGGTGGCGAGTTCGGTCTGGCTGATCTCTAGCCGCAGCGTGGCGCGGGGCGGCAGATCGTGGCCGTTCAACTGCCGCAAGGTGAACAGCAGAAACCGCGCCGCGCGGGCCTCCAGCGGGTATAGCGCGATGGATTCCAACTGCTCGGTCGTCTCGCGCAGGCGGCGGCTGAGGTAGCGCGCCACCCCCATCGTCAGCGCTGGATGCGCGCGCGCCAGCGCCTCATAGTCGCGGCGGGCCAACACATAGCCCGCAGTCTCCAGCACCGCCGTCGCATCTGCCGAGCGCGGGTCTTGATCAAACAGCGCCAATTCGCCCAAGGTATCGCCCGGTTCGGCATGGCGCAGCGTCAATTCGCGCCCGCCTTGGGTGATCAGCGACAACCGCACCCGGCCCGATTTCAGCGCCACCAGCCACTCGCCCGCATCACCACGCTGAAAGATCACGCTTCCCGCCGCCCAGCGCTGCAAGGTCGCCACAGCCGCCACATCTGCCAGCACCGCATCGGGCAGATCCTCGAAAAGCGGGAAAGACCGCCAGAAGCTGGGTTTTTCGCGTGGGGGCGGTGCAGCGCTCATCCGGGCTCCGAAATTTTGCTCGGTAAATTTTGGCAAGCCTCACCTGCCCTGCGATTCCGCGCAAGGGCCAGCGCACAAATCCCCTGTTCCGCAGGGAACAGCCGCCCGCACCGCGCCGTGGCATTCAATCCCTACGACGGCAATCACGCCGCCTGCAACAGACATGATGGAGATTGAAATGGCATCCCTTTTTGGCAAATCCGGCACCCTTGGCAATGATGCAGAAGTCACCGACGGCACCTTGGGCGTCTTGAACGATGTGATTTCCGGACTGACCGGCAACGACACTCTGTTTTCCTACGTCGGCGACGACACCCTGTCGGGCGGCGAAGGCAATGACGTGCTGCACGACGAGGCCGTGTTGGGCGTGTCGGGCAATGACAACCTGAACGGCGATGATGGCAACGACACGCTGTTTGGCGGTTTGGGCAACGACACGCTGAACGGCGGCGCTGATACCGACACCGCCACCTACCAAAACTCCACCGCGGCGGTGGATGTCGATCTGAACCGCACGACGCAGATCGGCGGCTTTGCGCAAGGCGACCGCTTGATCAGCATCGAAAACGTCAACGGGTCGGGCTTCAGCGACCGCCTGGTGGGCAACAGCCTGGCCAACAAGCTGCAAGGCCTGAACGGCAATGACGCGATCTTCGGCGGCATCGGCAATGACAGCCTGTATGGCGGCAATGGCCGTGACGCGCTGGATGGCGGCAACGACAATGACTACCTGGATGGCGGTGCCGAGAATGACCAACTGACCGGGGGTTCGGGCCATGACCAGATGTTTGGCGGCTCGGGTCGTGATCTGCTGAACGGCGGCAGCGGCAATGACCGGATGGATGGCGGCACCGACCATGACATCCTGAATGGCGACATCGGCAACGACAGCATCACCGGTGGCAGCGGCAATGATGTGCTGACCGGGGGCCTCGACAACGACAGCCTTGACGGCGGCGACGGTGACGACCGGCTGGATGGCGGCGCGGGCAGCGATCTGGTGCATGGCGGGCTGGGCAACGATACCGTGATGGCCAGCACAGGCGACACGCTGTTTGGCGACAGCGGCACCGACACGCTGGATTTCACCAACATGTCCACGCCGGTTCAGTTGATCGGCGGCAATAACCAGATCAACCTTGTGTCGGGCACTTTTGGCACCACCACCTTCTCGGGGTTCGAGAATGTGATCGGCACCAGCAACATCGACACCATCACCGGCAATTCCTCGGCCAACCGGCTGGAGGGTATGGCGGGAAGCGACACCGTGCTTGGCGGCTTTGGCAATGACAGCGTGTTTGGCGGAGACGGCAACGACAGCGTCGATGGCGGCTTTGACTCGGACCAAGTGTTTGGCGGCGCGGGCAATGATGTGGTTTCGGGTGGCAGCGGCACCGATACGGTGAGCGGCGATGCAGGCGATGATGTGATGAGCGGCGGCTCGGGCAATGACCGGATGGATGGCGGCTCGGGCAATGACCAGATGCACGGCGATGCAGGCGACGATGTGATGAACGGCGGCACGGGTAATGACGTGATGGCGGGCGACAGCGGCAACGATGTGATGACCGGCTTTCTGGGCAATGACACGCTGACGGGTGGCGACGGCAACGACAGGCTTGACGGCAGCTTTGACAATGACCGTGTTGAAGGTGGTGCGGGGGCTGATGTGCTGAACGGCGGCACCGGTAACGACGTGCTGGTAGGCGATGCCGGGGCGGATGTGCTGACCGGGGGCAGCGGTGCGGATGTGTTCGTGTTCCGCGCCAGCACCGACTCGCTCAACCAGTTGGGCGGCGCGGATCTGATCACCGACTTTGAGGTGGGGATCGACCGGTTCGACTTCAGCGGGCTGGACGCCGATGCCGCAACGGCTGGGGATCAGGCCTTCAGCCTTGTGCTGGGCGGCAACGCCGCAGGCACCATCCACGTCGAGCATTTCGGCGCCGGGGCCGATGCGATCACCCAGATCGCGGTCAACATGGATGCCGACGGCAACCCTGATCTGATCGTGCAACTGACCGGCAACGTGAACCTCGGCTTGGGCGATTTCCTGCTCTGACCTTTGTGAAAACCACCTGCAACGCCCCGGCTTGGTCCGGGGCGTTCGCGCTTTGTGGGGTCAGGCGAAGAAGCAGCCAACCGTGCCCAAGGGGCCAAAATCGGCCAGAATGGTATCGCCGTGCCGCGCCTCAACCGGGCGGATGAACGAGCCTGACAGCACGATCTGCCCGGCCTCAATCCGCTGGCCATATTGCCCCAGCCGGTTGGCAAGCCACGCCACGCCGCGCGCGGGTTGGTTCAGCACCCCCGCGCCAAGCCCGGTTTCCTCAACCTCGGCGTTGCGCATCACGATGGCCCCGGCCCAGCGCGGATCGAAGGCGTCGGGGCGCATCGCACGGCCCCCGGTCACGATGCCCGCATTGGCGGCATTGTCGGAAATCGTGTCAACGATGGTGCGGGTTTTGCCCGATGCCGGATCAACGCGCAGGATGCGGGTGTCGAGGATTTCCAGCGCGGGGGTGATGTAATCGGTGGCGTTCAGCACATCCGCAACCGTCACCCCCGGCCCCTGCAGCGGGGCTTTCAGGATGAAGGCCAGTTCCGCCTCAATCCTTGGCTGGATGAAGCGATCCGCCGGGATCGTCGCGCCATCCTCAAACGCCATATCATCCAGCAACACGCCGCTGTCCGGCGTGGTGATGTTCAGCGCGTATTGCATCGCTTTCGAGGTCAGCCCGATCTTCCAACCGATGGTGCGGCGCCCCTCGGCATGACGCTGCGCCACAAATGCCGCCTGCACCGCATAGGCGTCGTCCATCGTCATTTCAGGATGCGCAATCGACAACAGCCCGCATTGCACCCGGGTTTTCTCGGCCTGCACCAGACGGGCGGCAGCGGCGGCGATCTCGGCAGCGGTCAGCATCATAGCACCTCATCGGCGATGGTATTGGTCAGCGTGCCGATGCCTTCGGCCATAACCTCAACCACATCGCCGGGTTTCAGCCAGATCGGCGGATCAAACCGCGCGCCCGCCCCCGTGGGCGTGCCGCAGACAATCACATCGCCCGGCACAAGCGTGGTGAAGGTTGAGATATAGGCGATGATTTGGGCAAAGCCGAACATCATCCGACTGGTGCGATCCCGCTGGCGCACTTCACCATTCACCCGCGTTTCCAGTGCAATATCAGCCAGTTGCGACTCATCGGTGAACGGCACGATCCACGGCCCGATGGCACCCGAGCGATCCCAATTCTTGCCTTGCGTGACGTTGAACTTGGCATGGCGCACCCAATCGCGGATGGTGCCTTCATTGCACAGGGTCAGCGCCGCGATGTGGGCCAGCGCGGCGGCTTCGGCAATCCGCCGCCCGCCTTTGCCGATCACAATCGTCACCTCGCCCTCATAATCCAGTTGCACACTTTCCGGCGGGCGGATCAGCGGCTGGCCATGCCCGGTAAAGCTGCGCGCAAAGCGGGGGAACAATGACATATAGGGCGGGTTTTCCTGCCCGTCCTTATACTCGGCATTGCGGTCGGGGAAGTTGACCCCGACGCAGAGGATCTTTTCAGGCTGGGTGATCGGGATACTATAGGCAATATCCGCCACCGCAAAATCCGCAACCTGCCCCGCCGCCAGATCGCCGATCTGCGGCAAGGCCCCCTGCTCAATCACCGCGCGCAGGCTGGGCCAACGCGCGCCATGTCGGGCGGAAAGATCAATCACCCCGCCGTCGGTGACAGCCCCCCAAGCGGCGCGGCCCTGATGCGTAAAGCTGGCAAATTTCATCCCTGCCCCCCTATGGCGCAATGATCGGCTGCGCTGTCAGCACCGCATCGCGGATGCCGACATTGGCAAAGGCCGAGCCGTTTTCGAACCAGCTTTTAGGGGCAGCCGCCCCCCACAAAGTCTGGCGCTGCGGGTCTTTCAGATCCCAATGGATCGGCTCCAGATCGGGGTCAACCGTTTGATAATCCGAGCAATAAATCTCGGTCCGGTGGCCGTCTGGGTCAAGGATGTACAGGAAAAACGCGTTGGAAATGCCATGCCGCCCCGGCCCACGCTCGATATTGGCGACATAGCCGGTGGTGGCCATCAAATCCAAAAGGTCGATGATGTTCAGCGGCGTCGGCACCCAGAACGCCAGATGATGCAGGCGCGGGCCACGGCCATTGGTGAACGCCATGTCATGCACGCCACCCTTGCGGTGCATCCACGCCGCCCACAGCTTTTTGCTGTCCGCATCCTCGGTGTATTCCGTCACCCGGAAACCGAAGGAGTTGTAGAACGCGACCGAGGCATCGACATCGGGCGAAAAGCAGTTGAAGTGATCAATCCGCAGCGGTTTGACGCCATGATACAGCGCATATTTCTGATGAATCGGGGCCAGGCGATCCATCTTGGCGTAAAACTCCAGCGGGATGCCATGCGGATCGGCGGTGCGCAAGGTGCGGCCCATAAACGGGCGCTCTACCCAAGCCACCGGCAGACCTTGGCCCGCAAAGAACGCGTAAGCGGCGTCCAGATCAGCCTCGGCGAACACCTTGAAGCCAAGCACATTGACGCAAGCCGCATCCGCCTTGCGCAGGATCACGCAATGATGGCCGCGTTCCTCCAGTGCCCGCAGATAGATCGCATCTGCATCCTCGTGGCTGACCTGCAAACCCAACAGATCAACATAAAACTTGCGGCTTGCGGCCAGATCTTTGACGGCCAGTTCAACGTGACTTAGCCGGATGACGTTGAACGCCGGATACAGCACGGGGCTGGGAACGGGCATGGGCTTCCTCCCTGAAGCAATGATTATAGCTCAACCGCCAAGTTTCGGTATGGCGTGAGCGGCCGTCGCAAAAGCGATGTTCTTGGTTTCCATGTAGAAATCGAACGACCATTGCGCGCCATCGCGCCCGATGCCCGAATTCTTCACGCCGCCAAAAGGCGCAGGCAGATGGCGGATGTTTTCCGAGTTCACCCAGATCATCCCGGCCTCAAGTGCTTCGGTAAACCGGAAGGCGCGGGTGACATCGGCGGTCCACAGATACCCGGTCAGCCCGTATTGCACGTCATTGGCAATCGCCAAAGCCTCGGCCTCGTCCTGAAACGGAATGGCCGTCAGCACCGGGCCAAAGATTTCCTCCTGCGCGATCCGCATCTGGTTATGCGCGCCGACAAACAGCGTCGGGCTGACGTAACAGCCACCCCCCGGCCCGGCGAATTTCGCACCGCCTGCGGCCACCACAGCGCCTTCCGCACGGCCGATCTCGATATACTCCAACACCTTGGCTTCATGCACCGGATGGATCAGCGGGCCGACGACCGTGGCCGGGTCAAGCGGATGGCCGACCACAATCCGCTTGGCCTTCTCGGCCACCAGTGCGGTGAAAGTGTCGTATATCGAAGCCTCCACCAGCAGGCGGCTGGACGAGGTACACCGCTCGCCGTTCAGCGAATAGATCATGAACACCGCCGCATCGGCGGCACGCTCCAGATCGGCGTCGGCGAACACGATCACCGGGTTCTTGCCGCCCAACTCGAAATGCACCCGCTTCAGCGTATCCGCGCCCTGCTTCATGATCATGCTGCCGGTGCGGGTTTCGCCGACAAAGCCAATCGCCTTGATGTCGGGATGCTCGGTCAGCGCGCGGCCCGCATCCTCGCCCAGACCATTCACCAGATTCCAAACCCCGGCAGGCAGGCCCGCGCTTTCGGCAATCTCCACCAGCAACCGCGCCGATAGTGGCGAAAACTCGGCCGGCTTATGCACCACGGTGCAGCCTGCCGCCAAGGCCGGCGCAATCTTCCAGGTTGAAAGCATGAACGGCGTGTTCCACGGCGTGATGATCCCCACCGGACCAATCGGCGTGCGCGTGGTCATGTTGACCTGCCCCTTGGCGTGCAGCGTTTGCCCATCACGCGCTTGCGGTGCCAGATCGGCGAAATAGCGGAAATTCTCGGCCCCGCGCAGCGCGGCTTTCGCCATGAAGCGGATCGACTGCCCGGTATCCATCGCCTCGACAAAGGCGATCTCTTCGGCCCGCGCTTCTATCGCGTCGGCGATGCGGTGCAACAGCGCGCGGCGCGCAGCCCCCTCCATCGCCCGCCACGCCGGAAACGCCGCCTTCGCCGCCGCCGCCGCCTGCGCCACATCCGCCGCCTTCCCCCGCGCCACCTGCGCCAAAGGCTTCAGATCGACCGGAGAAATGATTTCAAACGTGCCGCCATCTAACGCAGGCACCGCTTTGCCCGCGATATGGTTCAACACGCCGTCGCGGCGAAACCGCGCCAGATAGCCTTCCGCCTTGGCAAGATTGGTGTTCAGATCAGACATATCAGCCCCTTAAGTGCCGCGCAGGCGCGGATGGATGGCGTTTTTCTTCCAGCTAAGCGCGGGATCGGGTTCCGAAATATCCAGCGTCAGTGCGAAATGCGGCGTTTCAAACAGCGGTGCGAAATGCGCGGTGGCGGCAGCAAAGATCATCTCACCCGCGCGGGTTTTGTCGGCCACAGAGCGCCCCGCACCGATGCGCAGGCGCAGATCGGCAAAGGCGTTTTCCGCCAGCAAATCTGCCACGGCGTAATCTTCACAGCGCACAGCGCGCACCCGGATCGCGCCCAACTCGAACAAACCGCTGTCCAGCATCGCCGCGTGCAGACTGCGGCACAGGCCCGCCATATCCGACCGCCCGTCCAGATTTCCCGAATATTCGATGGTCAGATGTGGCACGTTCCGCTCCGCATTGTTGTTAACACGTTAAGTAGTAAAGCAGCCTGTGTCAAGCCTGCAGCGATCCTTCGATGCCGCAACATTGCCATGCCGGGGGCGAATCGGAATAAAGCCTGCGGTTGATTGGCGCGAAAATGATGCAGCGATCAGTTGCGCGCCGCAAACCCGCGCGGCAAAGGCACCGCGCACAACCTTACCGCGAACTTTTTTACCGATCAGAGACAATCCGTCCCCATTCGCCCGATATTTGACACAATTTGAATCGAACTTTCCCCGTAGCTTTTGTGAAAGCGCGCCACAACGGCCCCGCACTCACAGGGCTTGCAGGTAAGGGGGCAACAATGAAAATCTTGGCGGTAGATGACGATCCGATCTTTCTGGGTGTATTGCTTCCGATGCTCGCAGCACTGGGCCAAACCGATGTGACCATCGCAAACTCGGGCGAGGCGGCGCTGGTTAAACTTTCGGCCGAATCGTTCGATTGCCTGCTGCTGGATATCCAGATGCCCGGCATGAGCGGCGTGCAACTTTGCGCGCATGTGCGCAACCTGCCCAGCCACCGGCGCACGCCCATCGTGATGATCTCGTCGATGACCGGCAAGCGGTTTATTGATGATGCGTTTGCGGCGGGGGCGACCGACTATGTGACCAAACCGCTTGACCCGATGGAGTTGAAGGCCCGCGTCCTGATGATCGAGCGTTTGCTGCAGGAACGCCGCCTGACCGCCGCGCTGGAAAAGAAAGCCGAGCAGCGCAGCGACGCGATCACCATCAAGGTTGATTTCGAAACCCCGTTCCCGATTCCCGGCTTTGAGCGTGGCATCGAGTATCTGGCGCTGGAAAACTACCTGCTGATGCTGGGCAACAAGCGGATGTATCACACCGCCGCCTTTGGCATTTCAGTGCGCAATGCCCATGTCTATTTCAAGAAATCCGCGCCGACCTGCTTTGTGAACACGATGGGCGATGTTGCCTCGGCGATCAGTGACGCGGTGAAGGCCGAACAGGTGATGATCGCCTATGCAGGGTCGGGCAATTTCGTCGCCGTTCTGTCGTCTCGCCTGTCCACCGAACTGCCGGAACTCGAGGCGATGATACAATCGGGTATCGAGGATTTCGCCAGCTTCTACACCGCAGACCGCCTGCCGTTGCCGCAGGTCAAGGTCGGCGGGCTGGCGCGCGCGTCTTTCTTTGGGGTGTTCAACCCCACCAACATCCTTGACCACGCGATGACCCTCGCCCAAGCCCGCCCCGAGGCCAAACACAAATCATGGTGGAGCGCAGCATGAGCGGTGTGCAGTTTTACAACGGGGGATTTGGCGGTGGAGCGCAAGAGATGACAGCGGTGCTGGAACCGGCGCGCGCGATGTTTCGCGGCCTGATCGTCGAGCGTATCATGGCGCTTGAGGCTTACCGCAAACTTGTCCAGCACGGTGAAAACCCGCAAGACGAACTGGCCAAGATCGCAGGCATTGCCCACAAGATCTCGGGCGTAGGGGCGACGCTTGGCTTTTTCAGAACCGGGCAACTGGCTGGCGTTCTGGATCGCGCCATCACCGAAAACCCTGCGAAATGCGCCGATGTTGCCTATTTTCAACTGGTGATCGACCCGATGCTCGAGTCGCTTCTGCTCGAGATGGAATCGCTGCTGGACGACTAGGCAGCGCCCACCAGACTTCGGATCGCCAGCGACAGATCAATCGCGCTGATCGGCTTGCCGACGCAGCTGTCAAACCCTGCCGCGATGTAGTCTGCTACCTGATGCGCCATCACATTCGCCGTGACCGCAATGATCGGAACCGGCTTGGCGCGGTGCTGGATTTCCAGCGCGCGGATTTCGTGCAAAGCGGTCGGCCCGTCCATCACCGGCATGGCAATGTCCAGCAAGATCGCGTCAAACCGCCCCGGCCCCCAGGCCCGCACCGCCTGCGCGCCGTCGTGGACGATCACCACCTCGGCCCCAAGCCGGGTCAGCATCATCTCAAGCACGGCGCAGTTGGTCAGATTGTCATCCGCCGCAAGCAAGCGCAGCCCGGTCAGTTCAACCACCTCGGCGGCGGGCTTGGCGACCTTGTCCAGCGCCACCGTGCTCAGCGGCAACGGCAATGCGACCACAATCGTCGTGCCGCGCCCCTCGATAGAGGTCACGGAAATCGTGCCGCCCATGCGTTCCACCAGCGATTTGGTGATCGCCATGCCCAACCCCGTGCCGCCAAACCGCCGCGTCACCGAGCTGTCGGCCTGACTGAATTCCTCGTGCAGGCGGGCGATTTGCTCGGGCGTCATGCCGATGCCGCTGTCGCGCACTTCGATCTGCAACGGCGCGCTGGCCTTGCCGCTGATCTTGACCGTCACCGCGCCCTTGTCGGTGAATTTGATCGCATTGCTCAGCAGATTGTGCAGCACCTGCTGCACACGGTAGGGGTCGCCCACCCGCAGCAATTCGGCCCCCGAGCCGATCAGAACTTCGAAATCCAGGCCCTTTTCATCGGCGCGCAATTCGTATTGGTCTTCGATCCGCTTGGCCAACTCCATCGGGCTGAACGGCAGCTCTTCAAACTCGATCTTGCCGGCCTCAATCTTTGACATATCCAGGATGTCGTTGAGAATATTCAACAAAGCCTCGCCCGAGCGACGGATGATGCCGATCATCCGCTTCTGGTCGGGCTGCTCCAGCGTCGTCTCCAGCAACTCCGCCATGCCCAGAACCCCGTTCAACGGCGTGCGGATTTCGTGGCTCATGTTCGCGAGAAACTTCGACTTGGCGCGGCTGGCCTCCTCGGCATCGGCCTTGGCGACATAGAGTTGCGTGACATCCGACCCCACGCCCCGAAAGCCCGCAAACGTGCCGTCGTCGTCAAACACCGGCGCGCCGCTCATCCGCCGCCAGCGCACGATACCATCGCTTGATTGCGGCGCACGATAGACAAAATCCCGGAACGGCTGGTTTGCGTTCAGCGCCGACAACATGATGTCCCAGTCAATGCCCGGCAGCATATCGGGGTGGGTCTGCAACCATTCCTCTTGGGTTTTGCCGATCAGCCCCTCTTTCGGGATGCCGCCATCGTCAAAATAATCGCCATCCAGCACAAAGATGAACCGGCGGTCTGCGTCCATCTCCCACAGCCAGCCGTCCGAGACGGTGGCAATGTCGATCAGCCGCTTTTCGACCTTGTTCCGCTCAAGGATCGAGCGTTCCAACGCGGCCTTCACCTCGGTCAGCGCGTCTTCGCGGGCGCGCTGTTCGCTGATGTCCACTTGCACCCCGGTGATCAGCTCGGGCGCGCCGTCTATGCCCCAGCGCAGCGCCCGTCCGGTGTCGAGCACCCAGATGTAATGCCCCGCCTTGTGGCGCAGCCGGTATTCGGCCTTGTAAACCGCGCGAGGGTCTTCAAACAGCCGGTTGAACAGCGCCTCGGTCGCCGCAAGATCTTCGGGGTGCACCCGCGTGCGCCATGTCTCAAAGGTAACTGGATGCAATTCCTCCAGCCGGTAGCCCAAAAGCTGCGCCCAATATTCATTAACCCGATGCTCTTGGGTAACGACATTCCACTCCCAGGTGCAGATTTGCGCCCCCGCGATCAGATTGATCAGCTTCTGCTCGGTGATCGCCTGCTTTGAGATGTCAGAGTGGATTTCCATCAGCCCGCCGTCTGGCAAAATCCGCTCAACCACCCAGACAACACGGCCATCCAGCAACACGCGCTTCCAGCCGTGCGGGTTCATCCGGCGCTTTGCAACACGGTTGACAACCCACTCATCCTCGCTGGTTTCAGCCTCTACCAACTGGCCATTGTCCAAGGCGAAATGCAGGATCTCCGCAAACGAGGTGCCGCGCACAAGCACCGGGGCGATCAGGGGGTAGAAGTCGCGATAGCACTGATTACAATAGACGAATTTGTCTTCGGCGTCATAGATCACCACGCCCTGATCCAGCAGCATCAAGGCGCTGTGCCAATCGAAGGGATCGTCCGCATCGGGCTTGGCGGGGTGATCACCCGTCTTGCTGCCCGATCCTGCCTTGTCTGCGCTGTTCACGTTCAGCCTTTTCATTCGCTGTTTGGGCACAGGTCCACACGATGCCCGGCTCCTGTCAAGCGAATGTTGCGCTAAACCCCGCTCTCCTCAGGGTTGCGACGCAACAATGCATCCACCGTCGTGCGCAGATCGTGCCGGCTAAGCGGTTTGGGCAAGGTCACTTCCAGCACAGAGCCAGCCGTGCTCAGGTCAAACGGTGGGTGGTCGGCGTTCGCGGTAAAGCGAATAACCGGGGTGCTTGCGTTCATCGACCGCCCCGCGCGCAGGTGGCGGATCACCCGATCACCGGTGATGAACGGCATGTTCTGATCCACGATCATCAGATCATACTGATGCGTCAAAGCCGCCTCCAACGCCTGCCGGCCGTCAGAGGCAATCGTCAATTCCAGATTGGCACCATGCAGGAAGGCCTGCACGATGCTTTGATTGACCACATCATCTTCGGCCAACAACACTTGGAACTTGGCCTGCGTTACAGCGTCATTCATAAGCAAGAACCCATCACCCGGAGCAACAAACTTCCTCCTCTATATAGACCAGAACCAGCAAAAATGGGCCAAGAAAATGGCGATTTAGGGCAGGATTGGCCTATTTGACAGGCACGGCGCGGGCCGTGCAATCTCAGGTTGTATTGCGTTTCTTTACAGTCGTAAAAGAGTATGCAGCGTGTGCAAAAGGTCAAGTCTGCGAAACGGTTTCGCCAGATGGCTGTCAAAGCCGCCCACCAGATAATCGGCAATCTGCGACGGCATCGCATGCGCGGTGATCGCAACGGCCAGAACTTCGGGCACTGTGCGCGCTGATTCGATGGCGCGAATTTCGGCCAGGGCGCTCATGCCATCCAGCACGGGCATGGTGATGTCCAGCAACAACAAATCAAACGGCGCGCCGCCATCAAGACCCGCCCGCCAGGCCGCGATCGCCTCTTGGCCGTTCTCGACCTGCGTCACCTCGGCACCGGTGCGCGCCAACATCTCGGACAGCACCAGTCGGTTGGTGGCATTGTCGTCGGCGCACAGCAACCGCACCCCCGCCAAGGCATCCTCGCGCAGATCACTGGCCTGCGGCTTTGCAGGCAACGCGGGCGCGGTGTCCACCTCGGCCAAGGGCACCACGATGCGGAACATCGAACCCACCTGCGGCGTGCTTTCCACCGTGATCGTGCCGCCCATCAGCGTCACCAGTTCGCGCACGATCGACAGCCCCAGCCCGGTGCCGCCAAACCTGCGCGTCATGCTGCCATCCGCCTGCTCAAAGCTTTCGAACACCCGCGAAAGCTGCGCCGTGCCCATGCCGATACCGGTGTCCGACACCTCGATCTGCAACGGCTTGCCGCTGCGGCACGAGACTTTCAGCGTCACGCCGCCGCGTTCGGTGAACTTGCAGGCGTTGCTCAGCAGATTGTTCAGCACCTGCATCAACCGATGCGCATCGCCCAACCGCGGCTTGTCACACCCCGCCGTCGCCAGCACCTCAAACGCCAGCCCCTTTTCTTCCGCCGCGATGGTAAAGATCGATTCTGCCTGCCGGATCAGATCCAGCGGCACGAAGGGCGCAAGCTCCAGCACCATTTTCCCGGCTTCGATCTTCGACATATCCAGAATACCGTTCAGCACCGTCAGCAAGGTCTCGCCCGATTTGCGTATGGTATCAACCATCTGGCGCTGCACGGGTTCCACCACCGTATCTGCCAACACCTCGGCCATCCCCAGCACCCCGTTCAGGGGCGTGCGGATTTCGTGGCTCATGTTGGCCAGAAACGTCGATTTCGCCTGACTCATCTCTTCGGCACGCAGCAAAGCCTCTTGCAGCCGCTGCGTGGCCGCAAGGTTTTCGGTCACGTCGGTGAACCGAACCACCCCGAAATGCGCATCGCCCATATCCAGCAGCGCCATGTTGAACGCCAGCACCCCCCGCGCGCCATCCGCGCGCACAAAGGCATAGGGCACATCGTGCAAAGGCTGCACCGCGCGCAAAGCCCGATTGAACGGCGAGTCTTCGGGGGCAAGCGCGCTTCCATCCGGATGCTGCAACCGCAGCCGTGTAAGGTCGGGCTTGCCGCTGGCGTCGGTCTCGCAGAACAGCCGCAGCAACGCCTGCGCTTCCTGATTGACATAGGAAATCTGATGCGCCGCGTTCAGCACGACAATCGCGCATCCACTGGCGTCCATCACATCCTGCAAGAACGCCCGCGCGGCAAACGCATCCTGCTCCAGTTGCTTTTGCGCGCTGATGTCCAGATGCACGCCCGACACCCGCAACACGGCACCATCCGCCGCGCGCTCGGAAATGCGATACCGCGACATGATCCACACCCAATGCCCTTCGGCATGGCGCATCCGAAACTCGCTGGTGGCAAGCGCGCCGGGCAAGACATGGCGGTAGTCCGGGTCCCACAGGGTCGTCGCCCGGTCATCAGGATGCAGCAGCGCCAGAAAATCATCCTCGACCAGATTGGCCAGCTTGGCCGTCTCAAGCCCGATGATTTCGCCCCAACGCCCACCGACAGCAATCTTGCGGCTGACAAGATCCAGATCCCAGATGCCAACGGCGGCACCTTCGATGATGCCGCTCAGATGTTGCTCGGCCCGGTCGCGATCGGCCAGAACCCGGGTGAGAACCGCGTTCGCGGCATCAAGGGCCGCAAGCTGATTGCGCCGCGCGGTGATGTCAAAACCCATGGCAATCAGGCCGCCATCGGTGGTGCGGGTGCTGACCCGGCGCATCCAGCGACCATCGGGCAGACGCACTTCATCCTCCGAGTAAGGCTGGCGATACTGCAACAACCGCGCCTGCAACCACGCATCCTGCTGGGCTTCGCTCGCGGCCGCGAAGAACGTCTGCTTGCGCAGCCCCGCCCGCAGCAAATCGGCCAACTGCACACCGGGCACGGCAATTTCCGCGATTTCGGGAAACATTTTCAGATAGGCCGCGTTCGCCGCAAGCAGGCACTGTTCGGCGTCAAAAATCACCACAGCATCCGGCAAGGCCTGAATCGCATTGTTCAGCCGCATATGCGCCGTTTCAGCGGCTGCGGCCAGCGCAGTCACCCGCGCATTCTGCGCCGCCGCCGGATCACCGCCGTCCGCGCCCGCAGTCTGTGGCCCGACAAGGCCATGCAGCACATCAGTCAATGCGCGCAGATCAGGCTGCGCGCCCCCCTGCGCAAGCCAATAGCCGATGGCCCCCACGCAATGCCCCGCGTCAATCGCAGGCACCACCACCACGTCTTGCACCACCACAGGGGCAGGGTCCACCGCAGCACCCGCCCAGCGCGTCTGCATCAACCGCGTCACAGCTTGCGCCACCAAAGCGTGCTGCGCCGTGCTTAACCGCGCCGCATGATGACACAAGACCGCGCGCGCATGGCTGTCGCGGCGATAGACCGTCACGCCCTCCAGCCCCAGGGCATCGCACAACTGATCCAGCGCGGTCGCCATCGGCAAGGCCGACCCACGCTTACAACAGTTCAGCACATTCGCAAGAACTGCAACCAGAGGTTTATCGGCTCGCACAAGCAAATCCCTTAGAGATTGTCTTAGCTACCGCCATATTGCGCGACATCCTAGCCCTGAAGCTGAAATTGCCGCCGCGTCAACCACGTTAAATTGCCGCAATCTGCGCGCGCAGCACGTGAAGCAAGGCCCAGCCTGCGGCCACGCGGATCTGGGCACGCCGCCGCTCAACCAACGTTGATCTTTATGCCCCAATCGCTGCACCGCTGCGCCAGATCATCGGGCAGCGGTTTGTCGGTGAACATCTCGGTGATTTCCGCCAAAGACGCCAAGCGCGCCGGGGCCGAGCGCCCCAGTTTCGAATGATCGCAGACCAGAAACACCCGCCGCGCCTGCCGGATGATCGCCTTCGACACCCGCACTTCGGCCAGATCAAAATCCAGCAAATCGCCGTCGCCGTCCAAGGCCGAGGCCCCGATGATCGCGTAATCGACCTTGAACTGCTCAAAGAATTGCGTGGTCAATTCGCCCACCAACCCGCCGTCCGAGCGGCGGAACGCGCCGCCCGCCACCATGATCTCGCAGCCCGGATTGGCCACCAATATGTTGGCGACATTCATGTTATTTGTGATCACGGTGATGTTGCTGTGGTGCAAAAGCGCGCGCGCCACGGCCTCGGTCGTGGTGCCAAGGTTGATGATGATCGAGCAGTTGTCCGGGATCGCCGCCGCACAAGCCCGCGCAATCGCGGCCTTCGCAGCCTCGTTCATCGTGCGCCGCTCGTCATAGCCCAGATTGCTGACCCCGGTGCGCAACACCGCCCCGCCATGCACCCGGTCCAGCAGGCCTGAATCCGCAAGCTCTGTCAGATCGCGGCGGATGGTCTGCAAGGTCACATCAAAGCGCTGCGCCAAATCCTCGACCACCACGCGGCCGTCCGCGCGGGCAATTTCGACGATTTCGGTCTGCCGAAAACTCAAGGCCAAGGCGCTGTCCTTTCGCCGGGGTGACGCTGCGATAAGCGGCATGTTTCAGGGATGTTTCGCGCACGATCAAGCCAGAAAACATGCTGCAATGCGCGCATGTTCATCGCCGCAGCGCAGCGCGAATTTGTGCGCATTTTAGAATGTATCAGCAAAATCAACGCAGTTAGCGCCACCATTCCCGGCAAAATGTTCGCTTTTTTCAGTTTCGCAAAAAAACGAAAATAATGGGTTGACCGATTGTCGCAGTTCACGCAGGTTTGATCCTGCTAGGGAGGAGACTTAGCGTGACTCAGAATGCCCGGCCCGAAACGGTCGATCTTTTCATCATCGGCGGCGGCATCAACGGCTGCGGCATAGCGCGCGACGCCGTTGGTCGCGGCTTGACCGTGACTTTGTGCGAACAGGCCGATCTGGCGCAGGCAACCTCCTCGGCCAGCACCAAGCTGTTTCACGGCGGTCTGCGCTATCTGGAGTATTTTGAGTTCCGTCTGGTGCGCGAGGCTTTGGAGGAACGCGAAACCCTGCTGGTCGCGATGCCCCACATCTCATGGCCGATGCGCTTCGTTTTGCCCTACCACCCCGACATGCGGTTTGAAGGCGAAACTCCCACCGGCAAGCTGATGGCCCGCCTGATGCCGTGGATGCGCGGCCGCCGCCCGGCTTGGCTGATCCGGCTGGGTCTGTTCATTTATGACACGCTGGGGGGTCGCAAAATCCTGCGCGCCACCCGCACGCTTGATCTGAAAACCGATGCCGCAGGCAAACCGCTGCAACCGCGCTTTGCCCACGCCTACGAATACTCCGATTGCTGGATCGAGGATGCCAAGCTGGTATCCCTGAACGCCCGCGATGCCGCCCAGCGCGGCGCGGCCATCCACACCCGCACCCGTGTGCTCAGCGCCACCCGCACCGGCGATCTGTGGCAAATCACCACCGAAGGCGCGGATGGACAAACCACCCACACCGCCCGCGCCCTAGTAAACGCTGGTGGGCCGTGGGTCGAGGATGTGATCCGCAACGTCGCCCGCATCAACTCGTCCGAAGGCGTGCGGCTGGTGCGCGGCAGCCATATCGTCACCCGCAAGCTGTATGATCACGACCGCTGCTATTTTTTCCAGGGCACCGATGGCCGCATCATCTTCGCCATTCCGTATGAGCAAGATTTCACCCTGATCGGCACCACCGACAAAGATCACCAATCCGCCCCCGGCCAAGCCGTCTGCACCGATGAAGAACGCGATTACCTGCTGAATTTCGCCAGCCAGTATTTCGCCAAACCCGTGACGGTCGATGATGTGGTCTGGACCTATTCCGGCGTCCGCCCGCTGTATAACGATGGCGCCACCTCGGCCACCGCCGCCACCCGCGATTATGTGCTGTCGCTGGACCAAAACGGCGCGCCCTTGCTGAACGTGTTCGGCGGCAAGATCACCACCCACCGCCGCCTTGCGGAAAGCGCGCTTGCCAAACTCACCCCGTTCTTCGCCCATGCCAAACCGGCATGGACCGCCCGCGCCCCGCTTCCGGGTGGCGATTTCCCGCATACCGATGTGGCGAAACTGACCACCGATCTGGCGAAATCCTACCCCTTCCTCACCCCCTACTGGGCCGCCCGCCTGATCCGCGCCTATGGGTCCGAGGCCGCCACCCTGCTTGGCCCGGCCAAAACCGCGTCAGACCTTGGCCAAGACTTCGGCGCGACCCTGACCGAGGCCGAAGTGCGCTGGCTGATCACCCACGAATTCGCCCACGAGGCCAATGACATCATCTGGCGTCGCACCAAACTCGGCCTGCGGATGAACGCGGAACAAATCTCTCAACTTTCGGCCTACATGGCTGCTACAGTAACCCCGCGGGCGATCAGCCCGGCGGCGGAATAAGGGAACGGCATGTCGATTGAACTGCAATCCGTCTCGCGTGTGGTGAAGGGGCAGACCTATATCCAGCCCACCAGCCTGACGCTGGAAAAAGGCACGATGAACGTGCTTTTGGGCCCCACCCTTTCCGGCAAAACCAGCCTGATGCGCCTGATGGCGGGGCTTGATCAACCCACCACCGGCCGCATCCTGTGGCAGGGCCGCGATGTCACCGGCATGCGCGTGCAAGACCGCAAGGTCGCGATGGTCTACCAGCAATTCATCAACTATCCGGGCATGAGCGTGTATGACAACATCGCAAGCCCCCTGCGCCTGATCGGCAAATCATCCGCCGAGATTGACCGCGCCGTGCGCGATGTGGCCGAGATGCTGAAACTGACCCCCATGCTGCAACGCAAACCGCTGGAACTGTCCGGCGGCCAGCAACAACGCTGCGCCCTTGCCCGCGCTTTGGTGAAAGACGCGGGCCTTGTGCTGCTGGATGAGCCGCTCGCCAACCTCGACTACAAACTGCGCGAGGAACTGCGCGCCGAAATCCCGCGCATCTTCGAGGAATCCGGCGCGATCTTCGTCTATGCCACCACCGAACCGGAAGAGGCTTTGCTGCTGGGCGGTAATACCGCAACCCTTTGGCAAGGCCGTGTGACGCAATTCGGCCCCACGCCGCAGGTCTATCGCAACCCGGTTGATGCCACCACGGCGCGCGTTTTCAGCGATCCGCCGATGAACTTCCTGCCCTTCACCAAACGCGGCGCAGCCCTTAGCCTGAACGCCCCCGCCTTCGCCAACCTGCCCGACGGCAGCTATACCGCAGGCTTCCGCCCCAACCATCTGGCTTTGCACAAGCCCAGCGCCGATGCGATCGAGTTGCCCTGCACCACCATCGCTTCCGAGATCACCGGATCAGAATCCTTCCTGCACCTGCAACACGGGGCCGACCGCTGGGTCGCACTGGTGCATGGCGTGCAATCCCTGAACGCGGGCGATCCCGTCAGCCTTTGGCTCGACCCCGCCCATATCTATGTCTTTGATGGCGACGGGCGCTTGGCGCAGGCTGCCTCTTACGCGGTGGCTGCATAATGGCGCAAATTACCCTGAAAAACCTTGCGCACAGCTACAGCGCCACGCCCACCAGCGATGCCGATTTCGCGCTGAAACAGATGGATCACGTCTGGCAGGATGGCGGCGCTTATGCCCTGCTCGGCTCGTCCGGCTGTGGCAAGACCACGCTTCTCAACATCATCTCTGGCCTTCTGCGCCCCAGCCAAGGCCGCGTGCTGTTTGGCGACCGCGACGTGACCGACGCCGCCACAGCCGAGCGTAACATCGCGCAGGTGTTCCAGTTTCCCGTGGTTTACGACACCATGACCGTGCGCGAAAACCTTGCCTTCCCCTTGCGCAATCGCGGCATGGACCCCGCCTATATCAAGGCCCGCGTGCAAGCCATCGCGCAAACCATCGGGATGGAAGCCACCCTTGACCGCAAGGCGCGCGGCCTGACCGCCGATGCCAAGCAAAAGATCAGTCTGGGCCGTGGCATGGTGCGCGAAGACGTCAACGCCATCCTGTTTGACGAACCCCTCACCGTGATCGACCCGCATATGAAGTGGGAGTTGCGCACGCAACTGAAACAACTGCACCGCGATTTCGGCCACACGATGATCTATGTGACCCACGACCAGACCGAGGCCCTGACCTTCGCCGACAAGGTCGTGGTGATGTATGATGGCCGCGTCGTGCAAATGGGCACGCCCGAGGAATTGTTCGAGACTCCCGCGCATACCTTCGTCGGCTATTTCATCGGCTCGCCCGGTATGAACCTGCTCGATGCCAATGTCACCGGCAACACCGCGCAAGTGCTTGGCGCGCAGGTGCCCTTGGGTGCCGCCTACGCCCCGATCAGCGGCCGCACCCAAATCGGCATCCGCCCCGAATATTGCGAATTGTCCGCCACCGAGGGCCTGCCCATCACCATCCGCCGCATCGAGGACGTGGGCCGTCACCGCATCATCCGGGGCGAAGTTGGCGGCAATGCCTTCAACGTCATCGCCCCCGAAGGTGCTGCCATCGGGGCTGACCAAACCCTAGTCCGCTTCGCACCCGAACGGATCAACGTCTATGCCGACGACTGGCGCGTGCAAGGAGGGGCCGTCTGATGGACAAGACCCAGAACAACAAGGCGTGGTTCCTGATCCTGCCGGTGCTGATCCTGGTGGCATTTTCCGCCGTGATCCCGCTGATGACGGTGGTGAACTATTCGGTGAACGACACCTTTGGCTCGAATGATTTCTTCTGGAACGGCCTAGGCTGGTTTGAAGAAATGATCGCTTCCGACAGGATGCACGCCGCGCTTGGCCGCCAAGTCCTGTTCTCGGCCATCATCCTTGCCATCGAGGTGCCGTTGGGGATTTTCGTCGCCCTGAACATGCCGAAAAAAGGCTTCTGGGCCAGCTTCTGCTTGGTGCTGATGGCCCTGCCGCTGCTGATCCCGTTCAACGTGGTCGGCACCATCTGGCAAATCTTCTGCCGCATCGACATCGGTCTGCTGGGCCACAGCCTTGCCGCCATCGGCATCGACTACAACTACACCAACGACGCGCTGGATGCCTGGATCACCATTGTCGTGATGGATGTCTGGCACTGGACCTCGCTGGTGGCGCTGCTCTGCTACGCGGGCCTGCAGTCCATCCCGCAAGCTTACTACCAGGCCGCCAAGATCGACCAAGCCAGCCGTTGGAGCGTGTTCCGCTATATTGAGTTGCCGAAAATGTCCGGCGTGCTGCTGATCGCGGTCCTGCTCCGGTTCATGGACAGCTTCATGATCTACACCGAGCCCTTCGTGCTGACTGGCGGCGGCCCCGGCAACTCCACCACCTTCCTGTCCATCGACCTTGTGAAAATGGCCGTCGGCCAGTTCGACCTCGGCCCCGCCGCCGCCTTCTCGATCATGTATTTCCTTGTGATCCTGCTGGTCAGTTGGGTGTTCTACACCGTGATGACGACGCTTGACGCGCAGGAGACGAAATAATGAAAAACCGCGCCTCAGTCATCACCATGACGCTGTATCTCTTGTTCCTGCTGATCCCGATCTACTGGCTGGTCAACATGAGCCTGAAGACCAACACCGAGATCACCTCGACCTTCTCGATCTACCCGCAGACCCTGACCTTCGCCAATTACATCACCATCCTGACCGATCCGTCGTGGTATATGGGCTACGTCAATTCGATGATCTACGTGGTGATGAACACCGTGATCTCGATCACCGTCGCCCTCCCCGCCGCATATGCGTTCTCGCGCTACAGCTTTATGGGCGACAAACACCTGTTCTTCTGGCTGCTGACCAACCGCATGTCGCCGCCCGCCGTGTTCGCGCTGCCGTTCTTCCAGCTTTACTCAAGCATTGGCCTGTTCGACACCCACATCGCTGTCGCCCTCGCCCACTGTCTGTTCAACGTCCCCCTCGCGGTGTGGATCTTGGAAGGCTTCATGCGCGGTGTGCCGAAAGAAATCGACGAGACCGCCTATATCGACGGCTATTCCTTCCCGCGCTTCTTCATCCGCATCTTCATGCCGCTGGTCGCATCCGGCATCGGCGTGGCTGCGTTCTTCTGCTTCATGTTCTCGTGGGTCGAACTGCTGCTCTCCCGCACCCTGACGGCTGTGGATGCCAAATCCATCGCCGCCACCATGACCCGCACCGTGTCTGCATCGGGCATGGATTGGGGCGTCCTCGCCGCCGCAGGTGTCCTCACCATCATCCCCGGAGCCTTGGTGATCTACTTCGTGCGCAACTACATCGCCAAGGGCTTCGCCCTCGGGAGGGTTTGAACATGCTGCAAACTCCGACGATCAACTTGATCCAGTCCAAGATCGACAGGCTGGCTCCTGGCGAAAAGTTCACCCTCCCGTCGCTGCTCGGCCCTGACTGGGACAGCATCAAGAGCGGCGATATTGGCAAAGAATTCAAGGAATTGGTGCGTGACGGCAATCTTATTAAAGGTGTCCGCTTCCTAGATGCCAAAGATAAACATGCCAATTACGCCAAGAAAGGATAGAAGATGACCACCTCACGCTGGAACTCCATCTTCGCCGCCACCGCCGCCGTCATGGCAGCCTTCCTTGGCTTCCTGATCTGGGCCACCCCGCGCAATGACGAAGGCTTTCAATGGTTTGACCCGATGATCCCCGGCGGTTGGATGGCCTGGACCTTCCCGGTTGCCCTGTTCTTCTACTGTATCGCAGCCTTGCTGATCACCTTCACCCTGCTGGCGATCCGCTATCCCGAAACACCCCGCCGCGGCATCCTCACCATTGAAACCACGCGCGGCGACCGGTTGTTCATCACCCTACTCGGCTCGGCCTTCATCAATCTGGCCTGGCTGTTCTTCTTCGGCGCACCGCTGACTTGGGCGCTGATCCTCTGCCTCGTCTATGCCTTTGCGGTGTTCCGCTGGGTGTGACGGCAGCAAACCACCCCGGCGAGGCTTTGCCGGGCAACCAAACGACGCTCAACATTCTGGGAGGAATCGAATGAGACTGCGCACAACATCCACCGCCATGGCGCTTGCGCTGATGGCCTATGGCATGCCGGCGCTTGCCGACATGGAAGCCGGAAAGGCGTTCCTTGATAAGGAAATCGGCGATATGTCGGTGCTTTCGCGCGCCGATCAGGAAGCCGAACTGCAATGGTTTGAAACCGCTGCCAAGCCCTATGCCGGCATGGAGATCAAGGTTGCCTCGGAAACCCTGACCACCCACGAATACGAATCCAAAGTGCTGGCCCCGGCCTTCACCGCCCTCACCGGCATCAAAGTCACCCACGATCTGATCGGCGAAGGTGACGTGGTTGAAAAGCTGCAAACCCAAATGCAGTCGGGCGAAAACATCTATGACGCCTATATCAACGACAGCGATCTGATCGGCACCCACTGGCGCTATAAACAAGCCCGCAGCCTGACCGAATTCATGGCAGGCGAAGGCAAAGACGTGACCAACCCCGGTCTCGATCTGGCTGACTTCATCGGCACCAAGTTCACCACCGCCCCCGATGGCCAGCTTTATCAACTGCCCGACCAGCAGTTCGCCAACCTTTACTGGTTCCGCTACGACTGGTTCAACGATCAGAAAACCAAAGACGATTTCAAAGCCAAATACGGCTATGATCTGGGCGTTCCGATCAACTGGTCGGCCTATGAAGACATCGCAGAATTCTTCACTGGCCGCGACATGACCTATGCCGGCGGGCCGGACAAGGTCTATGGCAACATGGACTACGGCAAGAAAGACCCGTCGCTTGGCTGGCGCTACACCGACGCGTGGATGTCGATGGCCGGTATGGGCGACAAGGGCGAACCGAACGGCTTGCCGGTTGACGAATGGGGCGTGCGCGTCGATGAAAACTCGCGTCCTGTCGGCTCTTGCGTTGCGCGTGGTGGTGCCACCAACGACGCAGCCGCTGTTTATGCTGTGACCAAGGCCATCGACTGGCTGAAGAAATACTCGCCGCCAGAAGCCGCAGGCATGGTGTTCGGCGAAGCAGGCCCGGTTCCGGCGCAAGGCCAGATCGCCCAGCAGATGTTCTGGTACACCGCTTTCACCGCCGACATGGTGAAGCCCGGTCTGCCGGTGATGAACGACGACGGCACGCCGAAATGGCGCATGGCGCCTTCCCCGCACGGCGCTTACTGGTCGGAAGGCACCAAGGTTGGCTATCAGGACGTGGGCTCGTGGACGTTGATGAAATCGACGCCGCTCGATCACGCACAGGCAGCTTGGCTTTACGCCCAGTTCGTCACCTCGAAAACCGTCGATATGAAAAAGTCGGATGTTGGCCTGACCTTTGCGCGTCAATCGACCATCGACAGCCAGCACTTCACCGATCGCGCCCCGAAACTTGGCGGCCTGATCGAATTCTACCGCTCGCCCGCACGGGTTGCATGGTCGCCCACCGGCACCAACATCCCGGATTATCCGAAAATGGCGCAGTTGTGGTGGCAGAACATCGGCGACGCGATGTCGGGTGAGAAAACCCCGCAGGAAGCGTTGGACAGCCTCTGCGCCGAGCAGGAAAAAGTGCTGGGTCGGCTTGAGAAAGCCGGCGTTCAGGGCGACATCGGCCCGAAGCTGAACGAAGAGAAAGACCCGCAGATCTGGCTGGATGAACCCGGCTCGCCGGTCGCGAAACTCGACAACGAAAAGCCGCAGGGCGAGACCATCGCCTATGACGAGCTGATCAAGTCGTGGCAGAAGTGATCTGAGCGGACAATGAAGGGGGCGAGGTGCAAGCCTCGCCCTTTTTCTATGGTGGGTGGGCAATGGCCTTCGAACCGAAAGAAAACGCTCCAGTGGAGCGTTTTCCGGTTCGTTGCTCAAACGGCGGAACGCCGTTTGAGCAAGGGGTGTTGTGCCACAAACCGAAGGCCAATAATCTGGCCGCGCCTGACTGGGCTGGCGCGGCAACGCGCCTGCCTCAGGGCAGGCAGGCGCGGCCAGATTTGTCTGCGGCCAAATCTGCCAAGACAAGGGTCGCGCCATTTGCTTCAGCGCCAAGCCTGCTTGGATCGCGCTTCACCTCGGCTCTAAAACGCTCAAACGTTAAAAATTCGTTAAAACCACCACCCCAACCCCCTGATATAACACAACAAAAAAAGGTCCCGAGTTGGGACCGCACCACCCCGGAGGCCACATGACCCACATCCTCGCCATCGACCAAGGCACCACCTCGTCCCGCGCGATCCTGTTTGATGCGGCCCTGAAAGTGGTCTCCTCCGCCCAACAGGAATTTCCCCAGCACTACCCCCAACCCGGCTGGGTCGAACATGACCCGGCAGACCTTTGGGCCACAGTCGCCGCCACCACCCGCGCCGCCATCGAGAAATCCGGCCTCCCCGCCCGCGACATCGCAGCGATCGGCATCACCAACCAGCGCGAGACTACCCTGCTGTGGGACCGCGCCACCGGCCAACCCCTGCACCGCGCCATCGTCTGGCAAGACCGCCGCACCGCCGACACCTGCACCGCCCTGAAAGACGCAGGCCACGAGGCGATGATCACCGCCCGGACCGGCCTGCTGCTCGACCCCTACTTTTCCGGCACCAAACTGAAATGGCTGCTGGATACCATCCCCAACGCCCGCGCCCGCGCCGCTGCCGGAGAGCTCGCCTTCGGCACCGTCGATACCTACCTGATCTGGAACCTCACCGGCGGGCGCACCCACGCCACCGACGCCACCAACGCCGCCCGCACCCTGCTGTATAACATCGCCGACGGCCACTGGGACGCCGACATCTGCGCCCTTCTCGACATTCCGATGCAACTGCTGCCCGAGGTCCGCGACAGCTCTGCCGATTTCGGCCTGACCCGCGCCGATCTGTTCGGCCACGAGATCCCGATCCTTGGTGTGGCAGGCGATCAGCAGGCCGCGACCGTCGGCCAAGCCTGCTTCCAGCCCGGCATGATGAAATCCACCTACGGCACCGGCTGCTTTGCCCTCTTGAACACCGGCGACAAGATGGTGCCGTCAAAGAACCGCCTGCTGACCACCATCGCCTATCAGTTGGACGGCAAGCCGACCTATGCGCTGGAAGGCTCGATCTTCATCGCGGGTGCGGTCGTCCAGTGGCTGCGCGACGGCCTCAAGATCATCCGCGATGCGAAGGAAACCCAACCCCTCGCCGATGCCGCCGACCCCGCGCAAGACGTGATCCTTGTGCCCGCCTTCACCGGCCTTGGCGCGCCCTATTGGCGGCCCGATTGCCGGGGCGCGATCTATGGGCTGAACCGCAACTCTGGCCCGGCCGAGTTGGCCAAAGCCGCGTTGGAAAGCGTCGGCTATCAGACGCGCGACCTGTTGGAAGCCATGCGCGCCGATTGGGGCGTGGCCGCCGAGGGCGTGTTGCGGGTGGATGGCGGTATGACCGCGTCCGACTGGGCGATGCAGTTTCTGTCCGACATTCTGGGCGCGCCGGTTGATCGCCCGGTGATCACCGAAACCACCGCTTTGGGGGCCGCTTACCTTGCCGGCCTGAAAGCCGGGATCTGCCCCGCGCCAGCCGAGTTCCAGAAATCATGGGCGCTGCAACGCCAGTTCCTGCCACAGATGAGCACCACCACCCGCGACGCCAAATACGCCCGCTGGACCCGCGCCGTCGCCGCCACGATGAGCGTCTGACGCAGGCCCCGCTCTGCGCGATCTTACCGGAACGCGCAGCCCGACTTCATCCCCATCGCACGGAACAGCTTTGCGGCGGGGCAAAATCCGGTGATCGAGGACTGGATCAGGTTGATCCCGATAAACACGGTCAGCCACAAGAACCCCTGCGACACCCAATAGGTCAGCGCAACCGACAGCAGCACCATCATCCCCGCAAACATCAACACCGAACGGTCAATCGTCATCGTCATTCTCCGTGTAAGTCAAACGAAAGGGCACAGCGCCCTTCCGGTGTGGGTCAGCCCTTATTGGTCGCTTTCAGCTTGTCGATGCCCAAAGCCTTGAGGGCCAGAGTTTCATAAAACGGCTCTGAAACGCCCTTGCGCAGCTTGCGGATGAAGTATTTCTCAAATCCGATCTTGGCCATGTGCACCCACTTGCCGCTGGACGACCAGTTGACGTTGCGCGGCGGAATTTGCGGCTGGGCCACAAAGGCGATGCCCCCATCCCCGAAATCGGCAAGGCAAACGGCGTTCCATGTCCCCACCTGATCGGGCGCACGGCCACGCACCAGATTGCCGATGTTATGCGCGGTTGCCGTCACCATCGATTCAATCATGAACCCGGTTTTCGGCACCCCGACAGGCACCGGAGTCGGCCCCATCGGAGGGATTGCCACACAGACCCCGACTGCGAAAATCTCGGGATATTTCGCGTTCTGCTGATGTTTGTCCACCAGCGTAAAGCCGCGCGGGTTGCTTAAACCCTCGATACCCGCCACCGGCTTGATGCCGCGGAAAGCTGGCAACAGCATCGAAAACGCGAACGGCAGCTTGCGTTCTGGCTTGGCCACACCATCTTCGCCGACTTCCTCGACCAGCATTTGCCCGTCTTCGACCTTCTTGACCCGCGTCGAAGTCAACCATTTGATATGCTTGGCCCGCATCTCGGATTCGAGCAGCCCCTTGGTATCGCCCACGCCATCAAGACCAAGATGCCCGATATACGGCTCTGAGGTGACAAAGGTCATCGGCACGCGGTCACGCACCTTGGCGCGGCGCAGGGCGGTTTCCAGAATGAACAGATACTCGTAGGCCGGCCCGAAACAGCTTGCCCCCTGCACAGCACCGATGATCACAGGGCCGGGGTTTGCGATCAACGCTTCCACCACCTTGGCCGCCTTTTCGGCGTGATCGACATGGCAGATAGATTGGGTAAAGCCCTCGGGGCCAAAGCCTTCGATCTCGTCAAAGGCCAGTTCCGGCCCGGTGGCGATCACCAGATAATCATAGTTGACGCTTTCACCGTTGATCAGGGAAATGCGCTTTTCGTCGGGGTATAGCCGCTCGGCTGCAACCGGAATGAAGGCAATTTGCTTTTTCGCCATCACCGGTGCCAGATCAACGGTGATTTCCGCGCGCCCGCGCCAGCCGACGGCCACCCACGGGTTCGACGGCACGAAATGATACTGCGCATCCTTCGTGACGACCGTGACGGTATCTTCCGGGCGCAACTGCGCGCGCAACTCGTAGGCCATCATGGCCCCGCCCAGCCCCGCACCCAATACAACGACATGTGCCATTTTTCATCCTCCCTTGATAGTTGCTCAGGTTTTGAACACCCGATAAATCGCGGGGATGACCAGAACCGTCAGCAGGGTAGAGGTCAGCAGCCCGAACAGAAGTGAGATCGCCAGACCCTGAAAGATCGGGTCAGCAAGAATGACAGCCGCGCCAATCATCGCGGCAACGGCCGTCAGAAAGATTGGTTTGAAACGGATGGTCCCGGCGCGGATCAGACTGTCGATGCTGACAACCCCCTCGCCACGGATGAAATCGACCAGCAGGATCGAGTTGCGCACAATGATCCCGGCCAGCGCGATAAACCCGATCATCGAGGTGGCCGAAAACGGCGCATTGAACAACCAGTGCCCGAACATGATGCCCAGAAAGGTCAGCGGAATCGGTGTCAGAATGACCAGAGGCAGGCGGAACGAGCCGAACTGCGCCACCACCAGAATGTAGATCCCCAGCAGGGCCACCCCAAACGCCGCACCCATATCGCGGAACGTCACCCAAGTGACCTCCCACTCGCCATCCCACAGCAGCACCGGGCGGCTTTCGTCGGTGGGTTGGCCGTGCAGCGCAATCTCGGGCGCACCGGGGATTGCGGCCAGCGCGCGGTCCACGGCCAGCATGCCATACAGCGGCGCCTCAAAATCACCCGCAAGCTCTGCTGTCACCATTTCGGCGGCGCGTCCGTTGTGGCGAAAGATCGGGAAAGACGCGGCCTCGGCCTGCACTGTCACCACATCCCCAAGTTCCACCACATCGCGCGCACCGGGCAAGGTGTTGGCCGGGATCGGCGTGGTCAGGAAACGCTCGTCCATCACGCGGTCGGATTTCGGGCGCTGGATGATCAAGGGCAGCGGGTAGCGGCCCTCGCCGCGATGCGAATAGCCCACCACCTGCCCGCCGTTCAGCGCGGCGATGGTGTCGAACACGTCTTGTTCCTGCACGCCGAAATAGTCGAGAGCATCGGTTGAAATCGTCGCCCGCAACCGCCGCGCCTGCGTGCCATAGCTGTTGTCCACATCGACGATGAACGGCACGGCGCGAAAGGCGGTTTCCACCTGCAACGCCGTGGCCCTGCGGGTTGCGGCATCGGGGCCATAGATTTCGGCCAGCAGCGTCGCCATCACCGGCGGCCCCGGCGGTGGCTCTACCACCTTAACCGAGGTGCCCTCGGGCAAGGCAAGCTTGGCGATCAGCGCCCGGATGGCCAGCGCGATCTGGTGGCTGGTGCGGTCGCGCGCGCCCTTTGGCAGCAGGTTGACCGCAACCTCGCCCATCTGCGGGCTTGCGCGCAGATAGGTGTGGCGCACAAGGCCGTTGAAATTGGCGGGCGATGCGGTGGCGGCATGGGTTTGCACCGAGGTGACTTCGGGCAAAGCCAGCACCGCTTCGCCAATGTCCTGCGCCACCCGGTCGGTGGCTTCGGTGGCAGCACCTTCCGGCAGGTCGATCATCACAGACAGCTCTGATTTGTTGTCAAACGGCAAAAGCTTGACCGTGACATCCTGCGTGTAAAGCAGCCCCAGCGACCCAAAGGAAAGCCCCGCCGAAATCAAAAGGAACAGCGCCGAACGCCGCTTGGTCGCCAGCACGGGCCGCGCCAGCGCCGCATAGGCGCGCTCCATGATGCCAACATGCGCCGTGTGGCTGATCTGCGCCCTGCCCGCGATCTTGACCATCAGCCAAGGCGTGATGATCACCGCGACAAAGAACGACAGGATCATCGCCGCCGAGGCATTGGCGGGGATGGGCGACATGTAGGGGCCCATCAATCCGCTGACAAACAGCATCGGCACCAGTGCCGCCACCACCGTCAGCGTCGCCACAATCGTCGGATTGCCAACCTCGGCCACGGCATCGACAGCCGCCTGCGCGCGGGGCCGGGTATCCCCCATGCCCCAATGCCGCGCGATGTTCTCGATCACCACGATGGCATCATCGACCAGAATGCCAATCGAGAAGATCAGCGCAAACAGGCTGACACGGTTCAGCGTGTATCCCATGATCCAGCTTGCAAACAGCGTCAGCAGAATCGTCACCGGAATGACAATCGCCACCACGATGCCTTCCCGCCAACCAATCGCCAGCAGCACAAGAACAATGATAGAGGCGGTGGCAAGGCCAAGATGGAACAGCAGTTCGTTGGCTTTGTCGTTGGCCGTCTCGCCGTAATCGCGCGTGACTGTTACCGTGACCTCATCAGGAATGATCCGCCCCTGTTGCGCCATCACCCGGGCCAGCGCTGCTTCGGCCACCACCACCGCATTGGCCCCGGCACGTTTGGCAATCGCCAATGTCACCGCCGGGCTGCGCGCAATGCCCGCATCCGTGCGGGTCAGGTTTGCGACGATGGCATCGCCGGTGTCCGGCACGTAGGACACATCCGCCACATCCGACACATAAACCGGCCGCTCGTCGCGCGTGGTGATAAGCAGGTTCGCGATCTGCGCGGGCGCAACCAAAGTTTCACCGGCAACCAGATCGACCTGCGCGCCACCATCGCGCAGCTTGCCGGCTGTCAGGGTGCGATTGGCCTGCGTGACCTTTTGCGTCAGTTGTTGCAGCGTGACGCCATACAGCGTCAGCCTGTCGGGGTCTGGCGCAATGCGGATGGCGTCCTGCGCTTCGCCCACAAGATAGGTCAGGCCAACGTCATCGGTTTTGGAAACCTCGGCCTGCAACGCCCGGGCAATCCGCGTCAGCTCATTGGCACCCACATCCGCGCCGGGCTTGCCCGACAGCGTCACCGCCAGAATGGCCACGTCATCAATGCCCCGCCCAACGATCAAGGGCTCGGGGATGCCCACCGGAATCCGGTCAAGATTGGCCTGCACCTTGTCATGCACACGCAGCACCGCATCTTCAGACCGCGTGCCCACCGCAAAGCGCACCATCACCAGCGCGCCATCGTCCTGCGTTTGCGAATAGACATGCTCTACCCCGGCGATACCCTTGACGATCACCTCTAACGGCTCTGTCACCAGCTTGACCGCATCCTCGGCCCGCAATCCGGGCGCTGCGATGTGGATATCAACCATCGGCACCGAAATCTGCGGCTCCTCCTCGCGCGGTAAAGCGCCAAGCGCCACCAATCCGGCTGCGAGTGCTGCAAGGATCAACAGCGGCGTCAAAGATGATGCGATGAAGGCCTGGGTCAGCCGCCCGGCAATCCCAAGCGCCGCCTTGACGGGTGCAGTCATGGCTGCGCCCCGGCGGCAGAGCCGATCACAATGCGGTCGCCCGCCACCAGACCCGACAAAATCTCGACCACCGCGACGCCATCCGTCACGAACCCGACACCGGGCACCACGCTGCGCATCACCGTGCCGTCAGGCGTTTCAACCGCGACAAAATCAATCCCGCTGCGTGTGATCAATGCGCTTTTCGGCACCACCAAAGCCTGATGGCTGCCCACCGCAAGCCGCACAAGCACGCGCGCATCGACAAAGCGGTCTGAAAGACCTTCCACGGCGACATCGGCGACGACGCGGCCGTTCTCGATCAGCGGATAGACGCGGGCAAGACGCCCCTCGCCCAGGCCATCGCCATTTTCAATCTGGATAGCATCGCCTGCGTGCAGCGCCGCAGCCAGCCGCTCGGGCACCGACAACCGCAGGAAACTGCCGCCCACGGCAAGCGTTGCAACCGTTTCCCCGGGCATGATCACGGCATTCTTCGTAACCGGAACATCAAGCACCCGCCCCGACGCAGCGGCAAGCACCGCGCCGTCACTCTGATTCTGCCGCGTGACGTTCATCTCGGCATCCAGCGCCGCCAGTTGGCCGGCCAGCACCTCGGCCTGCGTGCGCAAGGCGTCAAGCCGTTGCGCCGTTGTCACCCCCTGCCGCAGCAGGTCTTCGCCACGCTTCACCTCGGCCTGCGCATTTGCAAGCTGGGCGGCCAGTGCGGTTTTTTGCGATTCCAGTGCTGATAGCTGGAAGGCCAGTTTTTCGTCGATAATCAAAGCGATGCGTTGCCCGGCAGTTACCAGATCACCTTCGGCCACCTCTAACGCAACCACCGTGCCACCGATTCGCGCCCGCGCTGGCAAACGATCCCGCGACTCGATGCGGCCATAAACCGCCTTCCAATCCGTCACAGCGACGGGCGCAAGCACCAGACTTTCGCCATGCGCGGCCTGCACAAACAAGCTTAGGATCAGGGCAAAGGTTGAGGTAATCTTCATGCAAATGGCCTTCGTTGATCCGGCCTACATATCATAACATTCGAATATGTAAATGTATTACGCGCAGCCCGGTGGAGGGCTTTGATGCGCATACCGCAACACCGCAAAGCACCCCAATCGCGCCGCTTTCGGCATCAATTCCCACGCTCGGTCAGATTTATGTTGCATACGTATGCTTTGCGGTTCATTTTATAGCGCATCAGATAAACTTGGCCGGCAGCGCATGGGAACGCGCGGGCGAAACAGCGCAAAAGGCGAACATGGGCATGGCAGACAAGATAGACAGCGTGGCATCGAAAGCCGAAGTCGCGGCAGCACGGTCCGAGAAGGTGTTGCAGGTCGAGCGGCACGACTACCCCGATCTGGCCCCCGCCAACGGCAAGCGCACCCAAGCGATGCGGGGGTTTGACCCGATTTACACCGATATTGTCGATTACATCGTGCGCTGCACCCACAAGATCTGGGATGAGCGTGACATCGGCCTGATCTACAGCCACTACACCCACAACTGCGTGCTCTATGGCACCACCGGCACGCTTTACACCCGCGAGGAAGTGGTGCGCGACACCATCCAGCGGCTGGTTTCCTTCCCCGAACGGCGCGGCATGGCCACGCAGGTGGTCTGGAAAGGTGATGAAAATTCAGGGTTTTACACCTCGCATCTGGTCACTGGCACCGGGCGGCACACGCAGAACGGCCACTTGGGCTATCCGACAGGCCGGACGTTCACCTCGCGCACCATCGCCGACTGCATGATCTATGAGAACAAGATTTACCGCGAATGGGTTGTCGCCGACACCACCGCTATCCTGCAACAGCTTGGGCTGGACGTGCAGGCCTATGCCGAGCGCATTGCCAGTGCTGCCTTTGATAAGGGCATGGTTTCATTGGATATTGGCGAAAATCGCCATATGATCGGGCAGTATCCACCCGAAGCCGAAGCCGATCTGTCCATCGCCTCGAACGAGATCGAACGGCATACTCTGCGCTGGCTACACGACGTGTATAACCGCAAGATGCTGGGCCAGATTGCCGATCTTTACGCCCCTACCGCGCAATATCACGGCCCGCTGATGGCGGAATTGTATGGCGTGGCCTCGATCATTCATCAAACGCTTGGTCTGATCGGCTCGCTGCCGGATGCGGCCTTCACGCCGCAGCACATCTGCACCACGCCATGCGAGGAAGGCGGCGAAAAGGTTGCCGTGCGCTGGATCATGGAAGGGCACCATCTGGGTTACGGCATCCTCAACCATCTGGGTGCTCCGACCGGCAAGCGGGTGCAGATGATGGGGATCACGCATTTCCACTACAAGAACGGCAAGATCGTTGATGAATGGCGGGTCTATGACGAAGCCTCAGCCCTTGTGCAGGTGAAACTGGCGCAGATGGCGGATCGCAAGGCCGCGATGCTGGCAGTCTAAGCCAAGCCCCGACACAGACTCAGACGGCCCGCCCGATCAGGCGGGCCGTTTGCATTTGCACCGCACAAGGCATTTTTTCTGACTCACGATATTATGTTTGCAAACGTATGCAATAAATGTTTAGCTTTCCGCGCAGATGGCTTCCGGGCTGGCACGACCAGCCGCAGAGATGAAATCGCCAACAGAGGGGTGCGATATGAAAATCAGAATGACCAAGGCGCTGATGGCTGGCGCGGTAAGTGTGGCAGCCTTGCTGGCAGGTGGTGCGGCTTGGGCCGATTGCGGCATCACGGGCGCAGGCTCGGTCCGCATCCTGTCCAATGACTTCGAGGCGCTGCGCATCGTCAACGACGTGGCCGCAAGCTGTGCCACCGCAACCCTGACCGTCACCGCAAACGCCACCGCCGAGCATAAGAACATCCAGGTCCCCGCGCTTTCGGCCAATCCCGCCGAATACACCGTCGCCGTTGTGGCCAACAACTCGATCGTGCCGTTGATGAACGATGGCCTGATCCGCCCGCTGGATGATCTTGTCGCCAAATACGGCGCCAGCCTGCAACCGAACCAGTTGATCAAGATCGACGGCAAGGTGATGGCGATTGCCTTCATGGGCAACGGCCAACACCTGTTCTATCGCAAGGACATTCTGGAAAAGGCCGGTGTCGCCGTGCCGACCAGCTATGAAGAAGTGCTGGCCGCAGCACAGGCGATCAAAGACAAGGGCCTGATGGAATACCCGCTGGCCGCCGCTGACAAACCCGGATGGGATCTGGCTGCCGAGTTTGTGAACATGTATCTCGGCACTGGGGCCGCCTTCTTTGCCGATGGCTCGGCGGAACTCGCGATCGACAACGACAACGGCCGCAAGGTGCTGGAAACCATGCGCGCGATGACAGCCTTTATGAACCCCGACTATCTGACCTATGACGCGACCGAGTTGAACAAGGTTTGGGATGCCGGCAAGGTCGCCATGATGAACCAGTGGGGATCATTGGCCGCCGCGGCGATTGATCCGGCAACCGCCAGCGCCGAAGTCGCCGCAGGCACGGCTTTTGCCGCCGCCCCCACCATCAACGGCGGCACCATTCCGGCAGCAGCTTTGTGGTGGGATGGCTTCACCATCGCCGCCAACATCTCGGATGAAGACGCAGCGGCCTCGTTTCAAGCGATGGTCAAAGGCATCAGCCCGGAAACCGTCGCAGCGCATCCCGGCGTGGCAACCTGGCTGGTCGCAGGGTATGAGCCCGGCCCGACTGCCGTGGGCGTGATCGGCAATGCCAAGGGCGGGGCCAAGCCCTATCCGATGCAGCCCTACATGGGCCTGCTGCACACCGCGCTGCAAACCGAACTGGCCGACTTCATCGCTGGCAAGGAAGACGCCGATCAAGCACTGGCAGATGTGAAATCGGCCTATGATACTGCGGCGAAAGAAGGCGGCTTTCTGAAGTAACCGCCCCCAAGGCTGCAAGGTGGTCTCCCCCGCCTTGCAGCCTGTTCCTTTTGACCGGAGCCACCATGCCGCATCGCACGTTTTTCGCCTTCATCTTTCCGTCCCTGCTGGCGATGGTGTTGTTCATCACCTTGCCGATCTTTTCGGTGGTGGCGCAGTCGTTCTTTGTCGAGCATGACGCCATTCTGACAACGGTTGAAAACTGCGGCCCGTTTGGCTGCGAAGCCGAAACCAAGGTCGATACCGAGGCGATGGCGAAACTGCGCGCAGAGGCCCCCATGGGCAAATTCGCAGGCTTTTCCAACTATCTGAACCGCAACCATCTGGCGGTGGCCGAGGTGAGTGCGATTTTCAGCGATAACAACGGCCCCCGCGACATCGGCGCGCGCCTGATGAACCTGCCGTTCTACCGCGCCTTGGCCTTCACGCTGGCCTATTGCTTTTTCGTCACGCCGCTGGCGATGGCCTTGGGCTTTGCGGTGGCGCTGGCAGTCAACACGATCCCGAAACTGCTGCGCGGCCCGACGATTTTCGTGTCGTTGCTGCCGATGATCATCACCCCCTTGGTCGGCTCGTTGATCCTGTCGTGGATGTTCAATCCGGCGGGCATCTTGGGCGCGGGCTTGCAGCATCTGACCGGCGACCCCACCCTGTCGCTGCGGGCGTCCCCGGCGCTGACATGGGCGGTTTTGCTGCTGTATGGTGTGTGGACCAACGGGCCGTTTTCCTTCGTGGTGTTCTATGCCGGCCTGCAGAGCGTGCCGCAGGATACGCTGGAAAGCGCCAAGATGGATGGCGCAACCCGCTGGCAAGCGGTGCGTTTCGTGATCATCCCGCATCTGATGCCGCTCGCGACCTTCGTCGCGCTGGTGCAGTTGATGGACAATTTCCGGGTGTTTGAACCCATCGTCGGTTTCTCGGCCGAAGCCAATGCAACCTCACTTTCATGGCTGGTTTACAACGATCTCGTCAGTCAGGATTCGGCACAGTTCGGTTCCGCCGGGGCGACTTCGGTGATGACGATTATCGGCGTGCTGATCCTGTTGGCCCCGGTCTTGCTGCGCACATGGCGCGATTTCAACCGGAAGGTGGTGTAACATGGTGGATCGCCGCCCATTGGCCCTGCGCGGCCTGACAACCGGATTTCTGGCAGTCTGGCTGATCGCCGCCCTGTTCCCCTTCGCTTGGACAGTCTGGGGTAGCTTCAAGGTCGAGGCTGACTTCTTTTCCCGCGAAAGCTGGTGGTTCGCCATCGAAGGCACCCGCACCCAAGCCCAAACCGGCGGCAGCTTCACGCTGGCAGGCTATGAAGGCGCGTGGATCAAGAATGAATTCTGGAAGCCGGTGATCAACACGCTGATCGTCACCATCTGCGTCACCTGCATCTCGCTGTTTGTCGGCACCTTGGGCGGCTATGCCCTTGCGCGTTCTGGTCAACGCTATGCCTTCTGGGTGCTGATCGCGGCATTGGTGTTCCGCGCCATGCCGCATATCACGCTGGTTTCGGGCTATCTGTTGCCGTTCTTTCAGCTGAACATCTGGGGTGTGCTGCCCACCACGATCATCGTGCTGGTAGCGATCAACCAACCGTTTACGCTGTGGATGCTGCACAGCTTTTTCCTGTCGATCCCCAAGGATCTCGATGAAAGCGCGCTGGTCGATGGCTGCACCCGGTTTCAGGCCTTCCGCATGGTGATCATGCCGGTGATGTGGCCGGGGGTGGTTACCACGGGCCTGTTCAGCTTCCTGCTGGCTTATAACGACTTCGCTGTGACTTCGATGCTACTCAGCCAAGACAACCAAACCATGATCCCGAAGATCGCCAGCTTCCTCGGGTCGATCCAGAACGAAGGCAACGTGATGTATGCCGTGGCCGCCGTGGTCTCTGCCACCGTGCCTTTGTTCGTGCTGGTGCTGTTCTTCCAACGTCAAATCGTCTCGGGCCTGACCGCAGGCGCTGTGAAAGGGTAAATCATGGCGCAAATTCGCCTTGTGAACGTCTGCAAACGCTGGGGCTCTTACGTCGGCGTCGATAACTTCAGTCTTGAGATCGCCGACGCCGAATTTCTGGTGCTGCTGGGGCCGTCGGGCTGCGGCAAGACCACGACCATGCGGATGATCGCGGGGCTAGAGGAGGCGACCAGCGGCGAAATCTGGATCGGCGACCGCATGGTCAACGGGATGGAGCCGAAAGACCGCGACATCTCGATGGTGTTCCAAAGCTATGGGCTTTACCCGAACCTGACGGTCTATGAAAACATCCGCTTCCCGCTGCGGGTGCGCAACGTGCCGAAAGCCGAGCATGATATGCGGGTGATGCGCGCGGCGGAAATGGTGGAACTCGGCCCCCTGCTGGACCGGCGCCCTGCTGCCCTGTCGGGTGGCCAACGCCAACGCGTCGCGCTTGCCCGCGCGATTGTGCGTGAACCGAATGCGTTCCTGATGGATGAACCCCTGTCCAACCTTGATGCCAAACTGCGCGTCTCCACCCGTGCGCAGATCAAGAACCTGCACCACACCCTGAAAACTACGACGATCTACGTCACCCACGATCAGATCGAAGCAATGACCCTCGCCGATCGCGTGGTGGTGATGAACAAGGGCGAAGTCCAGCAAGTCGGCACCCCCACCGAAATCTACGACCGCCCCGCCAACACCTTTGTCGCCAGCTTCATCGGATCGCCTGCGATGAACCTGATCTCCGGTCAGATCGCGGGCGGCACCTTCACCGCCGACAACATGCTGGTCGCAGGTGTTGCCGGAAACGGCCCCGCCACCCTCGGCTTCCGCGCCGAGGATGCCACCGTCGTGACCGAAGGCGGCAATATCTCCGCCCCGGTCTATGCGATGGAACTCTTGGGCGATGCCACGCTGGTATCCGTCCGCATCGGCCCGGCGCTGGTATCCGTCCGCGCGCCCAAGGATTTCCGCATCGAAATCGGCAGCCCCTTGCAAATCCGCGTGCCGCTCTCGGTCGTGCATCTGTTTGACGCCACCACCGGCGCACGGATCGCAGGATGACAGGCTTGCCCCCGCAAGCCCCTTTGACGCAAACTGCGCCAAAGCAGGGGGAGTGTTCTGGTGGCCAATGAAAAAGTGACATCGCTTGAGGTGGCAGCCCTTGCGGGCGTCAGCCAATCGGCGGTCAGCCGGGTGTTCACGCCCGGCTCATCCGTCAGCCAGAAAACCGCCGAAAAGGTGCGGGCAGCCGCTCTGCAACTCGGCTACCGCCCCAATGTGCTGGCGCGCTCGCTCAAATCCGGCAAAAGCCGCATCATCGGCTTGGTCGTGGCCTATCTGGAGAACTACTTCTACCCCGAGATGGTGGAACGCCTCTCCACCGAACTGCAAAAAGTCGGCTACCATGTGCTGATTTTTCTGGCCCCACAAACCAGCGTCAATGTCGATCAGGTGATCCGCGAAATTCTGGATTATCAGGTGGATGGCATCGTGATGGCCTCAGTCTCGATGTCCTCCGATCTGGCCGCCCGCTGTCAGGAAACCGGCATCCCGGTGGTGCTGTTCAACCGCGCGCATGAGGATAAGAACCTCTCCTCTGTCACCTCCGACAATTTCGCGGGCGGCAAGGCCTTGGCCGATTACCTCTGCGCCACCGGCCACAGCCGCATCGCTTATATCGCGGGCTTTGCCGGCGCCTCGACCCAGGCCGACCGCGAGGCAGGCTTCCGCGCAGGTCTGGCCGAGGCCGGGCAAGACCTGTTCGCCCGCGCCGATGGCAATTTCGATTACCGCACCGCACAAATGGCCGCGCGCACCCTGTTTGCCACCCAGCGCCGCCCCGATGCGGTGTTCGTCGCCAATGATCACATGGCCTTCGCGGTGATGGATGTGCTGCGGTTTGAACTTGGCCTGCGCGTGCCCGAAGATGTCTCGGTCGTAGGCTTCGACGATGTGCCCCCCGCCGCATGGCCCGCCTATAACCTCACCACGTATCGCCAGCGCGTCGATCAGATGGTGCAGGAAACCGTCGATATGCTGATGGCATGGATCGCCGCCGATCAGCCGAAAGTGTCCCGCGTGGTATTGCCGGGCGAATTGGTGATCCGCAGCTCCACCCGCCGCATCGGGATCGCACGATGACCGAAGCCGCCTTCCGCGCCCGTCTGGCCGCCTTGGGCCTGACGCTGGACGACAAGGCCTTCGCCGCCGCATGGGCCGGGGCGCAGCACCTGCGGGCCGAGATCGCCCGCGTTGAGAAATGGTTAACAACCCAGCCATGATTGAGCCCCTCGACCTGCCCCTGCAAGACGCCGCAGCCGCCCTACGTGCAGGCACCCTCACCGCCCGCGCTTTGACCGAGGCTGCGCTGACCCGCTGCGCATTGCGCAATCCGCATCTGCACGCCGTCACCCATCTGAACCCACAGGCCTTGACCGAAGCCGACCGCGCCGATGCCCTACTGGCGGCAGGTCAAGGCGGGCCACTGTGCGGAATACCATTTCTGGTCAAAGACTTGATCGACGTCGCAAGCCTGCCCGCCACCAGCGGTTCCGCCGTGCTGGCAGGGCGGATTGCCGATACCGATGCCCCCGCCGTCGCCCTGCTCCGCGCCCAAGGTGCGGTGGTGCTGGGCAAGGTGGCCACCTACGAATTCGCCATGGTCGGCCCCGATCTGACCCTGCCCGACCCACCCGCCCGCAATCCGTGGAACCGCGCCCATATCACTGGGGGGTCGTCGTCCGGTTCCGCCTCGGCGGTGGCAGGGGGCCTCGTGCGGATGGCACTTGGCACCGATACGGGTGGCTCGATCCGCAGCCCTTCGGCCTATTGCGGCTGTGTCGGGCTGAAACCCAGCTACGAACGTGTCGCCCGCGCAGGGGCCTTCCCGCTGTCACCCGCGCTCGATCACACCGGCCCGATTGCCGCCTCGGTCGCCGATGCGGCGCTGATGCTGGATGCGATCACCGCCAACCCTTCCGCATGGCGACCCGCCAGCGGCAAGCTAACCCAAGGCGCGCGCGGCCTGCGCATCGGTTACGCCCGCGATTGGTTTGCCGCTGATCCGCAAGCCGCCCCCGCCCTGATCCACGCGATGGACGATGCCGCCGCACAGCTTTCCATGCTGGGCGCAAGCATCACCCCAATCCCCCTCCCCGACTACGCGCCCTACGAGGCCGCCGCCTCGGTGATCCTGCATGCCGAGGCTTTGGCCGAACACCGCGATCTGATCCGCGACAAGGCCGCGCTTTATGGCCGCCCCGTGCTGCAATGTCTGGCCTTCGGTGCCGCGATTGACGCCGATGATCTGGCGCAAGCCCGCCTTGCCCAAACCAGCCTGACCGCCGCAATGCTCGCGGCGATGGACGGCTTTGATCTGATCCTGACCGCCACCACCCTCACCCCCGCGCTGCCGTTTTCCGCCTTTGACGGCGAAAAAGCGGTGTGGACACCGATGCGCACCATCGCCTTCAACCTCACCGGTCAACCTGCCATTTCGGTGCCAATCGGCTTTGACGCAGGCCTGCCGCTGGGGATGCAACTGGTGGGCCGCATCGGCTGCGAAGACCTGATCTGCGCCACAGCCCACGCGTTTGAACAGTCCACCGACCATTCCTGTCAGCGCCCAAGCTTCTAACTCCGGCAGTTCCAGACGATCCCGCAGGGGGGTCCGGGGGGACGTGACGTCCCCCCGGCGTTGTCAAAAGATAGAAACGCCTAAATTGAAAAAAACGTCAAAAACCACAACATATTGTGGTTTTTGACGCATAATCTTGAGTAAAAGCACAAGTCTGTCCCCGCGGGGACAGAAATTACCCCCGCTGCATCCGATCCAGACGCAGTTGGGCCGCCCGGCGATGGCCCTCAAGCCCTTCGCTTGCCGCCTGCCGTGCCGCGGGCGGTGCGACCTGATCGACCCCATGCGGCTCCAGCCATTGATGCGTGGCGATCTTGACATAGGCCCCCACCCACAACCCGCCGGTATAGCGCCCCGCCGCCATCGTCGGCAGCGTGTGGTTGGTGCCCGAGCATTTGTCGGAATAGACCACGCTGGCCAATTCCCCGATGAACAAAGACCCATAGTTGCGCAGCTTTTTGGCAAAGCCATGCGCATCCGCCGTATGCACCTGAAGGTGTTCCGCCGCGATGAAATCCGAATAGGCGATCATCGCCTCTTCATCCTCACACACCGCAATCTCGCCATAGTCGCGCCAAGCCGGTTCCGCCACATGCGCGGTGGACAGCGTTTTCATCTGGCGTTCCACCTCGGTCACCACAGCCTCGGCCAGCGGGCGGTGGGTGGTGATCAGGCCGACGCGGGTGCGCACGTCATGTTCCGCCTGCGCCAACAGGTCGGTCGCGATCATCTCGGCATCGCCGGTTTCATCCGCCAGAATGTAGATCTCGGACGGCCCCGCCAACTGATCAATCCCCACCGGGCCAAACACCTGCCGCTTGGCCTCGTTCACAAAGGCATTGCCCGGCCCCATGATCTTCATCACCCCCGGCACGGTCTCGGTGCCAAACGCCATCGCCGCAATCGCCTGCGCGCCGCCAATGCGGAAAATCCGATCCGCGCCCGACAGATGGCACCCCGCCACCATCGCCTCATGCGCGTTCGGCGGCAGGCACGCGATCACCTCGGGCACGCCCGCAACCTTGGCCGGAACGATGGTCATGATCGGCGCCGAGAGCAGCGGAAACCGCCCCCCCGGCACATAGCAGCCCACCCGATCAATCGGGATCACCCGATGCCCCATGAACACACCCGGCAGCGGCTCAATATCCAGCGGCAGAATCGTCGCCAACTGCGCCTCGGCAAAACGGCGGACGTTGGCGATGGCGAATTCGGTATCGCGGCGAGTCTGCGGATCAAGCGCCGCAACTGCGGCCTCGCGCTGCGCCAGGCTTACCTCAAACACCTGCAGGTCCGATTTGTCGAACTGCGCCGAATACTCCCGCACCGCGGCATCGCCACGGGCTTTCACATCGGCCAGAACCTTGGCGACCAACTCGGCCACAGGCTTGTTGTCACTTTCCGCGTTGCGCGTAGGCGACTTCACCCACGAGATTTTGGCGGCAGGATAGGCTTCGGACAGGTTCGACATGTTTGCTCCTTTCAGGCCAGCAAGGGCCTTTGCTTTGCCGATAATCTAAACAATCTGCATACGATTGCAACGGCATCTTTTGGCCCACTACCTGATTCAACCGCAAACCCGCACAATCAAACGGGTTTTACATTTGAACAGACAGTTGCAGGCGACGTTTTGCCAAATAATTCATCGATTCCATCACAAGCACCTTGCCATCCCGCACCAGCTGGGTTTATCAATATTGCAAACGTATTCACTGCCGAGGATGAAATGGCTGTAACCTGGCTCAAACGTGGCAAGCCCGAAACCGAACGCGCCGCCGACGATGCGAAAACCAGCGCCACGGTCGAATCTGTGCTGGCCGATATCGAGGCGCGCGGCGATGCTGCCATCCGCGATCTGTCGGTGAAATTTGACCGCTACGATCCGCCCAGCTTCCGGTTGACCCCGTCCGAGATCGAAGCCGCGATGCAAAAGGTCGCCGCGCGCGATATGGAAGACATCCGTTTTGCGCAGGCCCAAATCCGCCGCTTTGCCGAAGCCCAACGCGCCAGCATGACGGATATCGAGGTTGAGACTCTGCCCGGCGTCTTCCTTGGCCATCGCAATATCCCGGTGCAGTCGGTCGGCTGCTATGTGCCGGGCGGCAAGTTTCCCATGGTGGCATCGGCCCATATGTCGGTGCTGACGGCTTCTGTGGCGGGCGTGCCGCGCATTGTGGCCTCCGCCCCGCCGGTGAATGGCGCGCCGCATCCGGCGATTGTGGCGGCGATGGCCTTGGGCGGCGCGCATGAAATCTACGTCTTGGGCGGGATGCAGGCGGTGGGTGCGATGGCGATTGGCACCGAAACCATCACGCCGGTGGATATGCTCGTCGGCCCCGGCAACGCCTTTGTGGCCGAGGCCAAGCGGCAGCTTTATGGCCGCGTCGGCATTGATCTGTTTGCAGGCCCGACAGAGACCATGGTGATCGCCGATGATACGGTGGACGCCGAGTTGTGCGCGACCGACCTGTTGGGGCAGGCAGAGCACGGCTATAACTCGCCTGCCGTCTTGCTGACCAACAGTCGCAAACTGGCCGAGGCGACGCTGGTGGAAATCAACCGCTTGCTGCAAATCCTGCCGACCGCCGCGACGGCCTCGGTCAGTTGGGCCGATTACGGCGAGGTGATCGTCTGCGACAGCTATGATGAGATGCTGGCGGTCGCCAATGACATCGCATCGGAACATGTGCAGGTGATGACCGACCGTGACGATTGGTTCCTGCAGAACATGCACAGCTATGGCGCTTTGTTTCTTGGCCCGCGCACCAATGTCGCCAATGGCGACAAGGTGATCGGCACCAACCACACCCTGCCGACCAAGAAAGCTGGCCGCTACACGGGTGGGCTTTGGGTTGGCAAGTTCCTGAAAACCCACAGCTATCAGCGCATCACAACCGACGCCGCAGCGGCTGAAATCGGCGCTTACGGCTCACGGCTGTGCATGTTGGAAGGCTTTGTCGGCCATGCCGAGCAATGCAACATCCGCGTGCGCCGCTACGGCGGGCAGAACGTGCCTTACGGGGCGGCGGCGGAATGAGCCTGCCGCGCACGCCTTCGTTCCGGCTGGACGGTCGCCGCGCGCTGATTGCGGGGGCGTCTTCTGGCATCGGGCTGGCCTGCGCGGTGGCTTTGGCCGAACAGGGCGCGCATGTAACCCTGTGCGCCCGCCGCGCGCCCGAACTGGCTAATTTGGTTGAGGACCTGCGGGCCGAGGGCTTTGCCGCCCATGCCCTGCCCTTGGATATCACCGACCCCACCGCGACCGAAGCCGCACTGGCAGCCCTGCCCGCGTTCGACATTCTGGTGAACTCGGCAGGTGGCGCGCGCCACAGCCCCGCGATTGAAACCACGCCCGAGGATTTCGATTTCGCCACCAACCTGAACCTGCGCGCGGCCTATTTCCTGACCCGCGCCGTCGCCGCCCGGCTGATTGCCGAAGGTAAGCCCGGCAGCCTGATCAACATCACCAGCCAGATGGCGCATGTCGGCGGCATCGACCGCGCGGTTTATGCCGCCACCAAGCACGCGGTTGAAGGCATGACGAAAAGCATGGCCATCGAATGGGGCCCGCACGGCATCCGCGTCAACACCATCGCCCCCACCTTTATCCGCACCGCCCTGACCGCCGCCACCTTCGCCAATCCCGAACGGGCGGCTTGGATTGCCAGCAAGATCAAACTGGGCCGCGTCGGCGAAGTCACCGACATCATGGGGGCCGTCGCCTTCCTTGCCTCGGATGCTGCCAGCCTGATCACCGGAACCTCTCTTCTTATTGATGGCGGCTGGACCGCCGATTAACCGCAAAGGTGCCCTATGACTCCGCAAGAAATGGAAGCCCGCATCGTCCGCTATGGCGATCTGCGCCCCTGCAAGACCGCGTTTATCGACGCGCATACCCCCGGCTCGAACCGCAAGGAAAACTTCACCATCATCGGCGGTGGCGTGTCGGAAAGCCCGGATCAGCACGTGCATATCCGCGAAACCCCCGGCTTTAACATCGGCGCGGCAGGCCAGCCCCCCGGTTGCCGCAACAGCCTGCACACCCATCGCACCGCCGAAGTGTTCTTCGTGCTAAAGGGCCGTTGGCGGTTTTTCTGGGGCCGCTACGGCACGGCCGGAGAGTTCATTGCCGAAGAGGGCGATATCTTCAACATCCCCACCGGTATCTTCCGCGCCTTTGAAAATGTCGGCACCGACTATGGGATGATCATGGCGATCCTTGGCGGTGATGACGCGGGCGGCGGTGTGGTTTGGGCACCGCAGGTGATCACCGATGCCAAGGATTACGGCCTGATCCTGGGCAAAAACGGCAAGCTTTATGACAGCAAAAAGGGCCAGACCCTGCCCGAAGGCATCCCGCCGATGCCGCTGCTGAATGATGAGGAGCTGAAAGCCTTCCCCGAACCCACCACCGCCGAGGTGATCCCGAACTGCGTCGCGCGCTATTGGGATCTGATGGCTTTGTCCGATCGTCAGCCCGCCAAGGTGATCGGCGCGGCAGGCAAACTGCGTGACCGTCCGGGGTTTGAGGTGGAATTCCTGTCGCGCAACTCGATCCCCGATACCCCCTACAGCCTTGATCAGCATGAGATTTTGATGCCGATGCGTGGCCACTGGCGCATGGCTTGGGCCGGCGGCACCACGGCGCTGAACCCCGGCGATACCGCAGCCATTCCGCCCGGCCTTGAACACAGCCTGACGCCCGCGATGACAGGAGAAGCCTCGCTTTACCGGGTGATCAGCACCGAGGATCAGGCGGGCGCGACCGGGCGTTTGCTGTAGGCCATGCTGCTGCTGATCCCCGGCATGATGTGTGACGCGCGGATGTGGGGCGACCTGTCTGGGTTGCCCCCTGCGCTGCACGCCGACATCACCGGGGCCGATAGCGTGGGCGCTCTTGCCGCCGCTATCCTGCAACAGGCCCCCGAAAGCTTTGATCTGGCGGGCCTGTCGATGGGCGGCATCGTCGCGATGGAGGTGCTGCGCCAAGCCCCTCAGCGCGTCCGCCGTCTTGCCCTGCTCGACACCAACCCGCGCGCCGAAGTGCCCGCGGTGCAAGCCCTGCGCGCCCCACAAATCGCCCGTGCACTGGCTGGCGATCTGGCGGGGCTGATGCGCAGTATCATCCCGGGCTACTTCGCCACGCCGCGCCCAGACCTCGCCGCACTCTGCCTCGACATGGCGCTGGATCTGGGGGGCAAGACCTTCGCCCGCCAATCGCGCGCGTTGCATGACCGCCCCGACCAGACCGCCACCCTCGCCGTGTTCAAAGGCCCGGCCTTGGTGCTGATGGGCGCGCAGGACGCGCTTTGCCCGCGCGACCGGCATGATCAAATGCACAGCCTGATGCCACAATCGCGGCTGACAATCATCGCCGATGCGGGTCATATACCGCCACTCGAAAACCCGCAGGCCACCCAAGCCGCGTTGCTGAACTGGCTTGATCAACCGTGTTAGGAACCCAATGACCCCGCTGCATCAGCTTTTCGCCAACCAAGCCAAAGCCGTCAACGGCTGGTGTGCGATCCCGTCGCCGATCACCGCCGAGATCATGGCGCGGCAGGGCTTTGATCTGATGACCGTTGATCTGCAACACGGCCTGATCGACTATCAAACCGCCCTCACCATGCTGCAAGTGATGCAGGGCCTTCCCGCCCCGGTGATGGTCCGCGTGCCGTGGAACGAGCCGGGGATCATCGCCAAAACGCTGGATGCGGGCTTTGCCGGGCTGATCTGCCCGATGGTCAACACGGTTGAAGATGCACAACGCTTGGTGCAAGCCACCCGCTATGCGCCGCTGGGCGCGCGGTCTTTTGGCCCCACCCGCGCCAATCTGTTGCACGGCGCAACCTATGCCCAACACGCCAACACCGCGATATCGGTCTTTGCGATGATTGAAACCCGCGAGGCGCTTGGCAATCTTGATGCGATCCTTGCGGTTGAGGGCATCGACGGCGTCTATGTCGGGCCGTCTGACCTTGGGCTGTCCATGGGATACCAACCCACGCTCGAGCCGACCGCCCCCGAAGTGCTTGACGCGATTGGTGAAATCGCCGCCCGCACCAAAGCCGCAGGGCGCTTTGCGGGCATTCACACAGGCTCGCCCGAGATGATCCGGCGCGTGTTCGCCCAAGGGTATGATTTCGCCTCGCTGCTGACCGATGCACGGATGTTTGCCTCGGCCATCGCCACCCAGTTGGCAGCGGTGAAGCAGACCAGTGTCGAGGTGGTGAAGGGCTACTGAAGCCCGCCCACACACCGCCTTAAGACAAAACCTCGGGCAGCTTCAGGCCGTTCAGAACGTCGGCAGCCGACATCGGCCGCTTGCCCTCGCGCTGCGCCAGCGTGATTTCCACCGCGCCCGCGCCACAGGCGATACGCAAACCATCCAGCACCTGCCCCGGCTTCCCCGCACCTGCGGCGATCCGCGAGCGCAGCAGTTTCACCCGCTCGCCATTGATCTCGCACCAAGCCCCCGGAAACGGCGAAAGCCCCCGTATCAGGCGATCCACCACCGCAGCGGGCTGCGACCAATCCACCCGCGCCTCGGTCTTGTCGATCTTGGTGGCATATGTGACCCCCTGTTCGGATTGCGGAACCGCAGGCAGCGGCAACCCGGCAATCGTCTCGCTGATCAGTTGCGCGCCCATCGCTGCCAGACGGTCATGCAGGTCTGCCGTGGTGTCCTCGGCCCCAATCGCCGTCTGCGCCCGCGACAGCACCGGGCCGGTGTCCAGGCCCGCCTCCATCTGCATGATGCAAACCCCGGTTTCGGCATCGCCCGCCATGATCGCGCGGTGAATCGGCGCCGCCCCCCGCCAGCGCGGCAACAGCGAGGCATGGATGTTCAGACAGCCCAACCGCGGATGATCCAACACCGCTTGCGGCAGGATCAACCCATAGGCCACGACCACGGCAAGGTCCGCCCTCAGATCAAAAAACGCCTGCTGCGCCGCGGGCGTGCGCAGCGAAACCGGATGATAAACTGGCAAGCCCAAGGCTTCGGCACAGTGCTGAACCGGGGTGGGGCGATCCGCTTTTCCGCGCCCCGCAGGTCGGGGCGGCTGGCAATAGACGGCCACGATCTCGTGCTGTTGCGCCAGTTGCTGCAGGATCGGAACCGAGAAATCCGGCGTGCCCATGAAAATGATTTTCATAACCGCTTCCGAAGCTTTTCTGCCCGCGCAATCAACATCTTGCGCTTCACCGCCGAGAGGTGATCAAAAAACATCTTGCCCGCCAGATGGTCAATCTGATGCTGCACCGACGTGGCCCACAGATTGACGAAATCGCGCTCCTCGATCTGATTTTGCGCGTTCAAAAACCGCACTGTTACGGCCCGAGGCCGCCGGATCGTGGCATAGACGCCGGGCAGGTTGGGCGAGGCCTCTTCATGCTCGCGGAACTGGCCAGAGGCGTGCAAAATCTGCGGATTGGCCATCAGAATGGCTTGGCCGCGCTGTTCAGAACAATCCACCACCGCCAGACTTTGCGCGATACCAATCTGCACCGCCGCCAGCCCATACCCCGGCATCGCATCCATCGTATCGACCATGTCAACCCAGATCGCCCGCGTCTCATCGGTGATCTCAGTGACAGTGTGCGCAGGCGTGCGCAGACATGGATGCGGGTAGGGCAAACAGGCTCTGACGGTCATGCAAGGGCGCTTTCGGCTTGGGCGCGCGCGGCCGGATCAAGATGATCCAGCGTCAACACACCGTTCAGATGATCCAATTCGTGCTGCGCGCAGATGGCGGCAAAATTTGTGAACATTTCTTCATGTTGGTCGCCATCAAGACCAACCCACCGCATCCGCACCGCGACAGGGCGGGCCACGTCACTGGTCATGCCCGGCAAAGACAAGCAACCCTCGGGCCCTTTGGCAGTCTCATCCGAGGCCCAGACCAGCTCAGGATTGATCAACACCTGTGGCGCGTAGATGCCTTCTTTCCAGGTGCAATCCATCACAAACATGCGCAGCAACACCCCCACCTGTGGCGCCGCCAAGCCCCTGCCCGGGGCGGCATACATGGTTTCCAGCATATCCGCCGCAAGGCCCGCGACATCACCGGACACCTGTGCACAGACAGTGGTCAACCGCGCATCGGGCCAGCGCAGGATCGGCAGCACCGCCATCAGCTGTCAGCGCCCGACCGCGCACGTTCCCGTTTCAGCTTTTCCATCTTGCGGGTGATCATCTGCCGCTTCAACGGGCCAAGATAATCAATGAACAGCTTGCCGTTCAGATGGTCAATCTCATGCTGCACGCAGGTCGCCCACAGGCCGGTGAACAGCCGCTCTTGCGGCGCGCCGTCCAGATCCATCCAGCCCACCTTGACCGAGCTTGGCCGCTTCACCTCGGCATATTGGTCGGGGATCGACAGGCAGCCTTCCTCATAGCTGCCCAGATCCTCGGATGACCACAACACCTCGGGGTTCAGCAGCGCCATCGGTTCTGGCGGGCCGTCCTTGATGCAATCCATCACGATCATGCGCTTCATCACGCCAATCTGCGGCGCAGCAAGCCCGATGCCGGGGGCGTCATACATGGTTTCCAACATGTCCGCCGCCAACGCAGAAATCTCGGCGCTCACCGCTGCGATCGGCTCGCAGGGCTTTTTCAGACGTGGATCGGGATGGATCAGGATATCGCGGATCATGTTTGGGATTTACGGCGCGGGGGCAAATCGTGCAAGAGGGCGGTGGGGATTCCGTGAATTTGCGCCCATGAATATCGGAACAGAACTATTTTCCATCATATTCATCATAGATGGACGGATAGTCCGAATTAAAACCACATTAAAGGAAGACATACCTATTTGTATGTCATATCTAGAACGAAATACCAAACCGACACAGGATCAACATGACCTTCGACACGCCAATCAATCGCTTTGGAACCCATTCTGTCAAATGGGATTCGATGGAGGCCATCTACGGCGTGCCCGCCCGTGACGGCATTGCCATGTGGGTGGCCGATATGGATTTCCGCCCACCCACCTGCGTGCAAAACGCGCTTGAGGGGATGTTGGCGCATGGCGTCTATGGTTATTACGGCGATGACGCGGCCTATTTGGATGCCATTCGCTGGTGGATGCAGACGCGCCATGGCTGGAGCGTCGAACGCGATCAGATTTTTACCACGCATGGCCTCGTGAACGGCACCGCGATGTGTGTCGATGCTTTCACGCAACCGGGCGACGGCGTCGTGCTGTTCACGCCCATCTATCACGCCTTTGCGCGGGTGATCAAAGGTGCCGGGCGGCAAGTGGTGGAATGCAAGCTGGCCAATGTGAACGAACGTTACGAAATGGATTTCGCCGCCTGGGATGCCCAGATGACCGGCAAGGAAACCATGCTGATCCTGTGCTCTCCGCACAATCCGGGCGGGCGGGTTTGGACGGTGGAGGAGTTGCAGGGCGTGGCCGACTTCTGCGTGCGCCACAACCTATTGCTGGTGTCTGATGAAATTCACCACGATCTTGTGATGCCCGGCCAGAAGCACACTGTGATGGCAACGCTGCCAGGGATAAGTGAACGTCTGGTCATGATGACCGCAACCACCAAGACCTTCAACATCGCGGGCGCGCATTCGGGCAATGTCATCATCGCCGATCCCAAGCTGCGCGCACGCTTTGCCGCGCGGATGAACGCAATGGGCATCTCGCCGAATTCGTTCGGGATGTTCATGGCGACGGCCGCCTACTCGCCCGAAGGTGCTGCATGGGTGGACGCGCTATGCGCCTATCTCGCGGGCAATGCGCAGATTTTCAACGATGGCATCGGCCAGATCCCCGGCCTGCGCTCTATGCCGCTGGAAGCCACTTATCTGGCTTGGGTCGATTTTACTGATACCGGCATGACACAGGCTGAATTCATCAAGCGTGTGGAAAAGCAGGCCAAGATCGCCACAAATTATGGCACACCTTTTGGTGCCGGAGGCGAGTCGTTCCTGCGCTTCAATCTCGCCACGCCACGCGCCGTGGTGGTTGAAGCGGTCCAGCGGCTGCAAGCGGCCTTTGCCGATCTGCAATAAAGGCGTGCGGCGTCAGCGCCGCAGCCCAACCTTACGCCTTGGACAACAGCGCGACGGGGGCATTCTCGTCGCGCGCGTAATCCAGTGCTGCATGATCAGACACCAGCGTCATGCGTTTGAAATCGCACACCAAATCACCGTTTTCGACCAGCGAGGCAACAATCAGGCACTGAAAAATGTGCCGCGAGCCGTCGTAAACATCGACCAATCCGCGCAGATGCGGGGTCAGGGCAGCGTCCAGCGCGAACCCGTCGTGCCAGCAGCGGATCACTGGAAAAACCGCCTCGCCCACCTGCACGCGCATCCGCGATTTGCGCGCGCCTTCGCGTTTGCGGGCGGCATCCAGACCATCGCGAATATCCTGTGGCAGAAACTCCAGCATCATCGCCTCCTTACCTGCGGATAAGTGTGCCTGCGAAGTGCTTAATTTTATGACAGAGTTAGAACGGCATACCGAAATGCCGGGATCACGTGGCGGAAATGTCGCAATTATCGGGCCAAGCATGACATCATACGCATGAGCCAACATACGCCCACAACCAGAGCGTGAAACCCTGCCCAAGCGCCTCGCAACAACCGCTTGGCCGATTCGCAACGCGGCCTTCGCCTACATGCCCTCGTCGCGCTGCCGGCTGGCGCGCCGCCACGCCACGCATTGCGCCACCATCGCGCGCGTCAGGTCGCCCCAAGCGGCGAGCGTTTCGGGCGTTGCAGGCTGCGTGATCCGGGTTTCGCCCTGCCAGATATCCATCGGCACGCCCGGATGGCGCGCGTTCCACTCTGCGATCTGCGCGGGCGTTGCCCGCAAAGGCCAGCATTGTGCCAACTGCCAGCCGGCATCGGTCGGCGTTGCGGTAAATTCGGGCAAAGCCGCGTCGCTGCGTGCAAAAATCACCCCGTCCACCCGCTCTACACCGATGAATCCAGCCGCCCGCAGGTGATCTTCCATCACGCCACCAAGGCCTCGGCCCGCTTGAGGTCAACCGAGACCAACTGGCTGACGCCCTGCTCTGCCATGGTCACCCCGAACAACCGGTCCATCCGCGCCATCGTCACCGCGTGGTGGGTGATGATCAGGAACCGCGTTTCCGTGCGCCGGGTCATCTCATCCAGCAGGTCGCAGAACCGGGTGACGTTGGCATCGTCCAGCGGCGCATCAACCTCATCCAGCACGCAAATGGGGGCCGGATTGGCAAGGAAAACCCCGAAAATCAGCGCCAGCGCCGTCAGAGTCTGCTCGCCGCCAGACAACAGGCTCAGTGTTGCCAGCTTCTTGCCGGGCGGCTGGCACATGATCTCAAGCCCCGCTTCCAGCGGATCATCCGATTCCACCAACACCAGACGCGCCTCGCCGCCGTTGAACAGATGGGTGAACAGGGTGGCGAAATTAGCGTTCACCTGCTCAAACGCGGTCAGCAAACGCTCACGCCCTTCGCGGTTCAGGCCCGCAATGCCGGTGCGCAGCTTCTTGATCGCTTCTTCCAGATCAATCTTTTCCTGTGCCAAAGCGTCATATTCATCGGAAACCGTCTTGGCATCCTCCTCGGCACGCAGGTTCACAGCGCCCAAAGCCTCGCGCTGCCGCTTCAGGCGCTGCACATCGGTATCCAGCACTTCGGCGTCGGGCATCTTGTCGGGATCGACCTTCAACGTGCTCAGCAACTGATCGGGGGTTGCCCCCTGTTCTTCGGCGATACGCTCGGCGGCCAGGATCACGCTTTCGCGCGCGGCTTCCGAGCGGGCTTCGGCACGCGCGCGGGCCTCGCGCGCCTCACCCGCCAGGCGTTCGCCCTCGCGTTCGGTATCGCGGGCGCTGCGCAACACCGCTTCGGCCGTCGCCAGCGCATCCGCCGCCACGGTGCGCCGCGCCTCGGCATCAGAGATCGCGTCGCCCAGTTCCTCGCGCTTGATGGCGATTTCCTCGGGCGCGGCAGAGGCTTCGGACAACTCCTCCTGCGTCTCGGCGCGGCGCTCGGCCAATTCGGCGATGCGCTTGGCGGCGGTGTCAAGCCGATGCTTCCAGCCCGACACTTCCTTGACCGCTTCCTGACGCCGCCGCACCCGCGCCTCGCCTTCGCGGCGCAATTCGTCATGCGCCGATCTGCGCGCCATCATGGTGATCCGCGCGGCCTCTACCGCAAGCTTGGCCGCCTCGACACCTTCGCGCGCCGCCTCCAGATCGGGCAGATCCTCGTCGGCAGCCAAAGCGGCCTCTAGCCGTTCGCGCGCCTCGATCGCCTCGCTGTCATAGCGCCCAACCGCCAGCCGCGCGGCCTCCAGCTTGCCGCCCGCGATGGATTTATCGGCCTCGGCCCGCGCCGCCATCCGCCCCGCTTCGGCCACCCGCGCATCCGCCGCCCGCCGCGCATCGCGGGCGCGTTGGTCGGCCTGCGCCAATTCGGCCAGCCGGGCCTGCAACATCGCATGCGCCTGCGCTGCCCCTTCGGCGCGCGCGGCGACCTCCTCCAGATCGCGCTTCAGCGCCGTCAGCCGGTTCAACTGCTGCAACCGCAGCGCCGCCGCCGAGGGCGCATCCTCGGCCCCGGCGCGAAACCCATCCCAGCGCCACAGATCGCCCTCGCGCGAGACCAGCCGCTGCCCCGGTTGCAGATCGGCTTGCAGCCGGGGGCCGTCCTCGCGCGCAACAAGGCCAATCTGCGCCAGCCGCCGCGCCAGCACCACCGGGGCCTGCACGTGGGTCGCCAGCGCCACGGCCCCCACAGGCAGGCTTTGCGGTTGCGGATAATCCGGCAGCGCCACCCATCCCGAGCGTTTGTCGCCCGCAACTTCCGGCGCACGCAGATCATCGGCCAGCGCGGCACCGATGGCCTTTTCCAGCCCCGGCTGCACCACCAACAGATCAAGCAACTGATGCCCCGACTGCGCCTCGCGCTGCACAAGTCGAGTCAGCGCCGCCACTTCCGCCCGCAAGGCACTGGCCTCGCCCTCGGCTTCAGACCGTGCCGCCCGCGCCTCGGCTTCGCGGCCCTGCACTTCGGCGCGCGCGTCTTCGGCGGCCAGCAAAGCCTCTTCCGCGACTTCGGCGGTCTCGGCTGCTACAACCTGCGCTTCCTCGGCTGCATCGAACGCATCGCTTGCAATCGCCAACGCAGTCTCTGCCGCCACCACCGCATCGCTGGCGCGCGCCGCCTCGGTTTCAGCCTTTTGCACGGCGGTTTTGGTATCGGCCAACATCCGCTGCACCGATTGGTGCCGCGCCGAAAGCCGTGCTGCATCCTCGGTCGCCTGTGACAACACACCCTCGCGGTCAGTCAGCACAGCCGAGGCCTCGCGCGCCACGTCACCGGCTTCGGTCAACCGATCCTCATGCCCCTCATGCGCGCGCAAAAGCTGCTCGATCTCCCAATCCAGCCGCCCGATCACCTCGCCTGCGTCACGGTTCAGGCTGGCCTCACGTTCGGCATCGCGGTCAAGCTCCACAATCCGCCCGCGCAGAGTTTCGATCATCGCCCGCGCGCGCGCCTCTTGGTCGCCCAACTGGTCGCGCTGCACCATCAACCGTTGCAAGATCGCGGCGGCAATCGCCTCCTCCTCGCGCAGGGCGGGCAGCGCATCCTCTGCCGCCTCGCGCTGTTTGGCGGCCAGACGTGCTGCGGCTTCGGCCTGCGCGGCTTGGGTCAGCCGTTGGCGCAAAAGGCCATCGGCCTCGGCGCGGGCAAGGTCGGCCTCGCGCCAGCGACGATACAGCAACTGGCCCTCGGCGCGGCGCAACTCTTCACCGATCTCGCGGTAACGCGCCGCCTGCTTGGCCTGCCGCGTCAGTGTCGAAAGCTGCTGCGCAAGGCTTTCCAGCACATCATCGACCCGCAGCAGATTGGCCTCGGCCCCCGTCAGCTTCAACTCGGCCTCATGCCGGCGCGCATAAAGCCCGGAAATCCCCGCCGCTTCCTCAAGTATCCGCCGCCGCGCTTTCGGCTTGGCGTTGATCAGTTCCGAAATCTGCCCCTGCCGCACCAGCGCAGGGCTGTGCGATCCGGTCGAGGCATCGGCAAACAGCATCTGCACATCGCGCGCGCGCACATCCTTGGTGTTCAGCTTATAGGCAGACCCGGCATCCCGGGTGATCCGCCGGGTGATTTCAATCGTGTCGGCATCGTTGAAACCCGACGGCGCCAACCTGTCGGTGTTGTCCATCACCAGCGCCACTTCGGCAAAATGCCGCGCGCCCCGGCTGGCCGCACCGTTGAAAATCACATCCTCCATCCCGCCGCCGCGCATGGCCGAGGGGCGGTTTTCCCCCATCACCCAGCGCATTGCTTCCAGCAGATTGGATTTGCCGCAGCCGTTCGGCCCGACCACACCGGTCAGCCCGTCGTGGATGACCAGATCGGTCGGGTCCACAAAGCTTTTGAAGCCATTCAGGCGCAGCTTGGTAAAACGCAAAGGGGTGGTCCTGATTCCTTCGGTCGCCGACTGTCGCAAGCGAGTGGCCACCGAGTCAACGCAGACCCGCCGTATATGGCGCAGCTTTGGCGCTTATCCCCAACATATTGCGCAAACGGGCAGCGCATGCCCCCGGCAAACCCCGCTGTGCGCAGCCGACGCTAATCCCCTGTCGCAAAGCGGTTCAGGCCAGATAGGGGCGAAACGCCTGCACCACTTCCTCATAGACCTTGCGCTTGAACGGCACGATGGCGGCGACCATGTCATCCGCCCCGATCCAGCACCATTTCGAAAACTCGGGGTGCTCGCTTGCGATATTCACCTGTGCATCATCGCCCAGAAACCGGAACAGGAACCACTTTTGCCGCTGGCCGCGATACTTGCCGCCCCAGACGCGGCCCAGCAGATCGGGCGGCAAATCATAGGTCACCCAATCGTCGGTCTTGGCGATAAACTCCACCAGATCAGCGGTGACGCCGGTTTCTTCCCACAACTCGCGCAGCGCCGCCGCGCGTGGCTTTTCGCCCGCGTCAATCCCGCCCTGCGGCATCTGCCAAGCCGGCACTGGATTATCCAACCGCTGCCCGGCAAAGATCCGGCCCTGCGCATTGATCAACATCACCCCCACGCAAGGACGATACGGCAGGCTTTCGGGGTCTAGGGTCATGGGGCCTCGGGCATAAAAATGCCGCGCCAGAACAACTGGCGCGGCAACCACAGGTTACTGTTTCGGCGCAACCGCGTTCAGACCGCGCAGAATATCCACCGCATAGGCCAGTTGATAATCTTCATCGCGCAGTTTCGCGGCTTCTTCGGTGCGCGCACGCTCTTCTTCAAGCTGCTTTTTCTCGTCGTCGGTCATCGAGTCGTTGCTGATCGCACCCCGCAAGGATGCTTCGGTGCGCTGTTTGGCCTGATCCTCTGCCGCCTTGGCCTCGGTGCCCTCTGCGGCCGGGTCAACGATGGGCTGATTGACGACGATATCCGGCATCACGCCCAGCGATTGGATAGAACGTCCCGACGGCGTGTAATACCGCGCCGTGGTCAGGCGCATCGCCCCCTCGCCCTTCAGCGGGATCAGCGTCTGCACCGAGCCTTTGCCAAAGCTTTTCGTCCCCACCACAATCGCGCGGCGGTGATCCTGCAACGCACCCGCCACGATTTCGGAAGCCGAGGCCGAACCGCCGTTGATCAGCACCACAATCGGCTTGCCATCCGCCAGATCGCCCGGCGTCGCGTTCTCGCGAGAGCTGTCTTCCGCATTGCGCCCACGGGTCGAGACGATTTCACCCTCGTTCAGGAACGCGTCCGAGGTCAGGATCGCCTGTTTCAGCAAACCACCGGGGTTGTTGCGCAGGTCAATCACATAGCCTTTCAGCTTGTCCGACCCGCCCGCTTCCTCGGCCAGTTTCTTGATGCCTTCCTGAATGCCCGGATAGGTCTGATCGTTGAACGACGACACCCGCATCACACCGATATTGCCCACCAGCCGCGATTTCACCGCCGCCACCTTGATGGTGTCGCGCACAATCGAGACATCGAACGGCTCTTTGACGCCTTCGCGCACGACGGTAATCACGATTTCCGAGCCGATCGGCCCGCGCATCTTGTCCACGGCCTCGTCCAGCGTCAGGCCCTGCACGTTCTCGCCATCCACCGTGGTGATGAAATCGCCCGGTTTGATCCCGGCCTTGTCGGCAGGTGTGCCATCCATCGGCGAGACGACCTTGATATAGCCGTCCTCCATCGTCACTTCGATGCCAAGCCCGCCAAACTCGCCACGGGTCTGGGTGTTCATATCCGCAAACGCCTTGGCGTCCATATAGCTGGAATGCGGGTCAAGCGAGGTCAGCATGCCGTTGATCGCCGCCTCAACCAGCTTCTGGCTGTCCACATCCTCGACATATTGCGCGCGGATACGTTCAAACACATCGCCGAACAGATCAAGCTGTTCATAGACGCTTGCGTTCTTGGTGGCATCCTGCGCGATCAGCGGCCCGGCCACTTGCGTCGTCACCACGCCGCCTGCAATCGAGCCGCACAGTGCTGCGATAATCATCTTCTTCATCGGCTCGTCCTATTCCTCTGCTTTGGCGGTCGCCGCGAACCACGCCATTGGGTCCACTGGTTTCGCGCCTTGCCTCAACTCTATGTAAAGCGTTTCCGTCTCGGCTCCGCCACTGCCTTCTTGTGCCCCGCTCAAAAGATCGCCCGTTCGCGCCGCTGCCCCGCCCATCAGGCCCAGTGCAGCGCCCTTGGCAATCACTTCGCCCACCTCGCCATACACCTGATCCAGCCCGCCCAGAACCAAAAGATAGCCGCCACCGGGCTCAATGATCATCACGTTTCCGTAGTCCAGCAACGGCCCGCGGTAACGGATGGTTGCAGCCCAGGGGCTTGTCACCAAAGCGCCGGGACGTGTGGCGAAAGTCATGCCGGGGCGGGTCACGCCGCGCACATCGGTTTCGTTGGGTTTAAGCAGCAAGGTGCCCAGCGCAGGCAATTCCAGCTTGCCCTGCTGATCGGCGAAACTGGCGTTGCCCGTATCATCCAGTGCCAGCCCTGCGGCAAACGCCTCCAGCGTGTCGGCGGATTCCAACAAGCCCTTCAGCACTTCGGGGTCTTCGGTAAAGCGTTTCGGCAACTTGGTGCGGTCCGATATCGCCTGACTTAGATCAGAGCGCGCCACCTGCGCCGCCGCCAACCCTTGCGACAAAGTCTGCCCCGCCGCCGCCTGCAACCGCCGCAAGTCGGACAATTCCTGCAACTGGCCCTTCAGCCCATTCACCTCGGCCTGCAACGCAGGCGTCACATCGGCCAGCATCATGCCAGATCGCACCGTGCCCAAAGGCCCAGTCGGATGCAGCAGCATCAGCGGCCCCGGCTCGGCATCAATGCGGGATAGAACCCCCAAAAGCTGCGCAATCCGGTCGCGCTTGGTCTGAAACTGCAACGTCAGCGCCGCCTCGCGCAACTCTGCCTGCCGCAACGCCTCGCGCAGCGCCGCCAAGCCTTCCTCATAGGCCTTGATCGTCTGGGTCAGTGCCGCCACCCGATCCTTGGCCCCTTCGGCGGCTTGCAGCGCACCAACCGCCTGCTGCAACTGCGCGCTCGCCTGTGCCGCATCTTCCGCCACGCCGCCCCACGCGGTGCTGGCGGTCAGCAGCAAGACAAAGGCAGCTTTGCGGATCATACCGCGTTAAATCCCGGTCTGCATCAAATCGCGCCCGGTCATCTCGGGCGGCTGCGGCAGCCCCATCAGCGCCAGCACCGTCGGCGCCAGATCGCCCAACCGGCCCCCGTCGCGCAACACCGCCCCCGCAGGCCCACCGACCAGCACCACCGGCACCGGATTGACCGTATGCGAGGTGTGCGGCCCGCCCGTCACCGGATCAATCATCATCTCGCAGTTGCCATGATCGGCGGTGACAATCATCGCCCCACCCTTGGCTTCCAGCGCCGCCAAAGCCCGGCCCAGCCCAATATCCACCGCCTCACATGCCTTGATCGCTGCCGTCAGACTGCCGGTATGGCCCACCATATCGGGGTTGGCAAAGTTCACCACGATCAGATCATAGCCCTTCTCAATCGCCATCACGAGGTTATCCGCGACCTCAACCGAGGACATCTCCGGCTGCAAATCATAAGTCGCCACTTTCGGCGATTTCGGCATCGCGCGGTCTTCGCCGTCAAACGGCACCTCGCGCCCGCCATTCAGAAAGAAGGTGACATGCGGATATTTCTCAGTCTCGGCGAGGCGAAACTGCGTCAGACCCTGCTTGGCCACCCACTCGCCCAAGGTGTTGGAAATGCTGCGCTTCGGGTAGGCGGTGGACATATATTCATTGTGGTCAGTGGAATACTCCACCATCCCCAGCATCGCCGCCCATTCTGGCCGATCCCCCGTCGCAAAGCCCGCAAAACCGGGGGCCGCCAGCGCGCCCAAAATCTCACGCGAACGATCCGAGCGGAAATTCAGGCAAAACACCCCGTCGCCATCAATCGCGCCTTCATAGCCGTCGATCACCGTCGGGGCGATGAATTCATCCATCTCACCCTTGGCATAAGATTGCGCCACGGCCTGCGCGGGCGTCTCGGCGCGCTCGCCATTGGCCATCACCATCGCATCATAGGCGCGCTGCACCCGCTCCCACCGATTATCCCGGTCCATCGCCCAATAGCGCCCGATCACGGTGGCAACCTTCGCGCCTGCGGGCAGTTGCACCATCAGCATGTCGATAAACTCGGAAGCCGACGAAGGCGACACATCCCGCCCATCGGTGATCGCATGCAGCGCCACCGGAATACCCATCGCCGTAATCACCCGGCACGCCGCAATCACATGGGTGATATGGCCATGCACCCCGCCATCCGACACCATCCCGATCAGATGCGCCGTGCCGCCACTCGCCTTCAGCTTGGCCGCAAAGTCGAGCAGCGCCGGATTGGTCGCAAAACTGCCATCCTCCACCGCCAGATCAATCGCACCCAGATCCATCGCCACCACGCGCCCCGCGCCGATATTGGTGTGGCCAACTTCCGAATTGCCCATCTGCCCGGTCGGCAAGCCCACATCCGGCCCATAGGTGATCAGGGTCGAGTGCGGACATGTCGCCCAAATCCGGTTGAAATTCGGCACATTGGCCTGCGCCGGCGCGCTCGATGTCGGATCAGCATTGATCCCCCAGCCATCCAGAATGCACAGAACAACGGGTTTGCGGGACATGAGGCGACCTTTCCAATGCGTCAGATGCTTCTAACGCCCTGATTCTGTCAGAGCAACGCCTGCCCCACGCACGCCGATTTTTTTAGAAAAAATCGTGCACGAATTTCGTCACGAAATTCGGCTACGCCCGGTGATACGGCCCGCCGCCCAGAATCGTCGCTGCCCGATACAACTGTTCGGCCAGCATCACCCGCACCAGCATATGCGGCCAGACCATCCGCCCAAAGCTAAGGCTAAACCCCGCCTTCGCGCGCAAACCGGGGTCAATCCCGTCCGCGCCGCCGATCACAAAGGCCACATCCTGCCGCCCGCCATCGCGCCAGCCTGCCAGCATTTCGGCGAACTCCGGTGACGACAAAACCCGCCCGCGCTCGTCCAGCGTCGCAATCAGCGCGCCCGCAGGAATAGCCCGCTCCAGCAAAACCGCCTCTGCCGCCATGCCAAGGTTTTTCTTATCCTCAACCTCAAGCTCTGCCACCGGGCCAAGGCTTAACGCCCGCCCGGTGCGATCCAGCCGCGTATAGTAATCATCCACAAGATCGCGCTCGGGCCCAGCCCTGAGCCGCCCCACCGCACAGACATGCAGCCGCAAACCTTACGCCCCGCGATGCGCGCTTCCCGGAAGCCACATCTTTTCAAGATCATAGAACTCGCGCACTTCCGGGCGGAAGACATGGACGATCACGTCGCCCGCATCAATCAGCACCCAATCGCCGGTCTCTTTGCCTTCCATCTTGGCCGACAAATGGAACTGCTCTTTCAAGCGATCCGCCAGCTTTTCGGAAATCGAGCCGACTTGCCGTGAAGAACGCCCCGAGCAGATCACCATAAAGTCAGCCACATCCGAGCGGCCGCGCAGATCAATCTGCACGATGTCTTCAGCTTTATCGTCATCGACCGAGGCCAGCACCGACGCCAGCAGATCTTCGGCGGTGTAATCTTCAGAAGCGCGGGTGGTGCGCGGGCCAACCGGCAGGCCGGTGGCAGGATCAGAATGCGACAGGACAACGTCCTCCAATTAGCGCGCCGATGCGGCCCCGGCACAGGGCTGGCGCCAGCCTATCATTGCGGGGCAACAATCTCAACGGCGGGCGAAAGCGGGCGCATATCCTGCAACCCGCCGCAGCGCAAGGGCACCGCTTGCCTTCTGTGCAGCAGTCCTGAGCAAAAACCGTGCACATAGCCATGCACCAGAGACATGGCGGCAATACTTATCGCATACCTACACATCAACGCTGCAACGCAGCATATTACCGGCAGGGAGGGAACAACGGAGTAAACACCATGACCAAGTTCCTTAAACTGCTGCCGCGTCGCAAAACCCGCCACGAGGCAGAACTTGAATACCTCAACGGCGCTGTCAGTCTCTATGATCTGGAATGCCGCGAGCGCGAAATTCAAGCCGGACGGTTCGCCAGCTTCTAAGCGACCAAAGCCTAAATCCGCATCGGGGGCGAACCCGCCCCCGGATGCCCGAGATCGCCGCTCGACCCCGGCCAGATCCGCCAAACTCCGCCAAACATCGACAGCCTCGACCCTTGCTTGCAAAGCGGCAAAGGCGTATATCCCCCGCATGATCCGGTTTTTTGACATCGCCGACCATGACCGCCTGCCGTGGCGGTTTTACGGGGCCACCCGCGCCATTCTTGCGCACGTCTGATCGGTTTTCAGGGCTTTCACGCCCCGCCTCACGCCAATCCCCTTTCCAAACCCCGAGGATGAGCCAGCCATGACCGCTCGCACGCTTTATGACAAAATCTGGGACGATCACGTCGTCCACCAAGCCGATGACGGCACCTGCCTTTTGTATATCGACCGCCATCTGGTGCATGAAGTGACCAGCCCGCAAGCCTTTGAAGGCCTGCGCATGTCGAACCGCAAGGTCCGCGCGCCAGAGAAAACCATCGCCGTGCCGGACCATAACGTGCCAACGACGCTGGACCGCGCCAATGCCGCGACGATGACCGAAGACAGCCGCATTCAGGTGCAGGCACTGGATCAGAACGCCAAAGATTTCGGCATCCACTACTACCCCGTGTCAGACGTGCGCCAAGGCATTGTCCACATCGTCGGCCCCGAACAGGGCTGGACCCTGCCCGGCATGACCGTGGTCTGCGGCGACAGCCACACCGCCACCCATGGCGCGTTCGGCAGCCTTGCGCATGGCATCGGCACCTCGGAAGTGGAGCATGTGCTGGCCACCCAAACGCTGATCCAGCGCAAGGCGAAGAACTTCAAGGTCGAAATCACCGGCTCTCTGCGCCCCGGTGTGACCGCCAAAGACATCACCATGGCGGTGATTGGCGAGACCGGCACCGGCGGCGGCACCGGCTATGTCATTGAATATTGTGGCCAAGCTATTCGGGAATTGTCGATGGAAGGCCGCATGACGGTCTGCAACATGGCGATTGAGGGCGGTGCCCGCGCTGGCCTGATCGCCCCCGATGAGAAAACCTTCGCCTATTGCATGGGCCGCCCGCATGCGCCGAAAGGTGCTGCATGGGAGGCCGCCGTTGCCTATTGGAAGACGCTTTACACCGATGAAGGCGCGCATTTCGACAAGGTTGTGACGATCAAGGGCGAAGACATCGCGCCGCTCGTCACCTGGGGCACCAGCCCCGAAGACGTGTTGCCGATCACCGCAGTCGTGCCCTCGCCTTCCGACTTCACCGGCGGCAAGGTTGAAGCCGTGCAGCGCGCGCTGGACTATATGGGCCTTGTTCCCGGCCAAAAGCTGTCGGAAATCAAGATCGACACCGTGTTCATCGGCTCTTGCACCAATGGCCGGATTGAAGACTTGCGCGCCGCCGCCGCGATCCTGAAGGGCAAGAAAAAGAAAGATGGCATCCGCGCGATGGTCGTCCCCGGCTCTGGCCTTGTGCGCGCGCAGGCGGAAGAAGAAGGTCTGGCGCAGATCTTCATCGACGCAGGCTTTGAGTGGCGCTTGGCAGGCTGCTCGATGTGCCTTGCCATGAACCCCGACCAACTGGCCCCGGGCGAGCGTTGTGCAGCAACCTCCAACCGCAATTTTGAGGGCCGCCAAGGTCGCGGTGGGCGAACGCACCTGCTGTCGCCCGGCATGGCCGCCGCAGCCGCAATCACCGGCCATCTTACCGATGTGCGCGATCTGATGGCAGAGACGGTTTAAGGAGCTGTAATCATGGATAAATTCACCACCCTCACCGGTATTGCAGCGCCCATGCCTTTGGTCAATATCGACACCGATATGATCATCCCCAAGCAGTTCCTGAAGACCATCAAGCGCTCGGGCCTTGGCGTGAATCTGTTCGACGAGATGCGCTATAATCTCGACGGCTCGGAAATCGCGGATTTCGTGCTGAACCAGCCCGCCTATCGCAAGGCGGAAATCATCGTGGCGGGCGACAACTTCGGCTGTGGTTCCTCGCGCGAACATGCGCCTTGGGCGCTGCTCGATTTCGGCATCCGTTGCGTGATCAGCACCTCTTTCGCCGACATCTTCTATAACAACTGCTTCAAAAACGGCATCTTGCCGATCGTGATGCCGCAAGAAGTGGTCGATGTGCTGATGGCCGACGCCAAAAAGGGCGCCAACGCCCGGCAAACCGTTGATCTGATCGCCCAAACCGTCACCACCTCCGACGGTCAGGTCTTCGCGTTCGAGGTTGACGGCCACCGCAAGCACTGCCTGATCAACGGGCTCGATGATATCGGCCTGACTTTGGAAAAAGCGACGGCCATTGATTCTTTTGAGAAAAAGAACGCCGCGCTGCATCCTTGGGCCTAACAGAACCCAAACCACAACATCTAGGGCCACCCTGCGGGGTGGCCTTTTTGTTACCGCCAGTTTGATTCAATCCTGCAACACATTCACCACGGAATTGCCACACAGCTTACCGATCATTAACCCAACGGTTGCCGGATAGCGGGAAAGATGGCAAGAATTGGGCAATATTGAGGCAACCCGCCTTAAAGTGCGGGATATCTTCGGAACCTTGGCGCGGCAAAGCACCGGTCAAGACCGATTGAAGGGTGGCAGGGCAGTGGTTTCGCGGCTTACAGGCGCGATCGTGCGCATGGTTTTGGTGATGGTGCTGGTCGCCACGCCCTCCGTGCTGCTGGTCGATGTGACAGCAGATGCCAAACAGATGGTGGCGCTTGTGGCGCTGTTCATCGGCCTTTTGACCTTTGTCGAATACAACGCAACCTACCCCAGCCTTGTCGAATTCCGCGACGCCGCCCCGTTCAACCGCGTGCGCTTTCTTATGCTGCTGGCCACCGTCGTCTCGCTTTCGATGATCGCGCGGGGCCGCGTCGTGCCCACCACGCTGACCGATTTCTTCGATGCCGTTGGCACCCTGATCGGCATTTCGATGGATTTCCCCTACAGCCCGGTGCGGCTGGCCACGTTGATGGTCGCCAATGATGCCACAGCCGAGCAGATCGCCGCCGTGCGCACCGCCGCGGGTATGGCTTACCTGATCTCATTGATTTCGCTGTCAGTTTTCGTGGTGATCCTGAAAGCCGGTCGCTGGCCGTCGCGCGGGCGGGCCTTCAACGTCTGGGTCAACCTGCCCACATTCGACCCCACCGCCGGGGCAGATGTGGTCACGCGCCTGACGCGCGATGCGCGCATTAACATTGCGTTAGGGTTTTTGCTGCCATTCTTGATCCCAGCCGTGGTGAAGATTGCGTCAACCGGGTTTGAGCCTTTGACTCTGACAGCACCACAAACCCTGATCTGGACGATGACGGCATGGGCCTTTCTTCCCGCCAGCCTGTTCATGCGCGGCATTGCGATGGGTCGCATCGCCGACATGATCATCGAAACCCGCGCCGCCAATATGCTTGGCGGCGATGGCAAGCACTATGCTCATGCCTGATCTGGCTGCTGGCCTGGCCCGCTTGCGCCGACCTGCGGGTGGCCGTTTATAACATCGACCTTTGGGCCAAGGGCCCCGGCCTTGCGCTGCAAGCCTTGCAGCGCGGCGACAATCCGGCGCAGCTTGCGGCGGTGCAGGTGATTGCGGGTCTTGATGCCGATGTGCTGCTGCTGACCGGAATCGACTATGATCTGCGCGGCGAAACCCTTGCAGCGCTGGAAGCGCGCCTTGCCACGGCGGGTGCGCCCTATCCCTACCGGCTGCCTCTGCGCCCCAACACCGGGGTTCAAACCGGCATTGATCTGGATGGCAACGGCATTCTGGGCGAGCCGCGTGATGCCATGGCCTATGGTCGCTGGGCGGGCGAAGGCGGTATGGCGGTGCTGTCTCGCCTGCCGATTGATACCGAAAACATCCGTGATTTCAGTGGCTTCCTGTGGGCTGATCTGCCAGGCACCCTGATGCCGCCCGACACGCCCCCCGGTCAGCCGCTGTCCACCACCGGCGCTTATGAGGTGCCGATCACCCTGCCCGATGGGAAATCTTTGCGCCTGCTGGCCTATTACGCCAGCCCGCCGATCTTTGATGGTGCCGAAGACCGCAACGGTCGGCGCAACCACGACGAATCGGCGTTCTGGCTGCATCTGCTGGCGGGGGATCTGCCGTTCAAACCGCCCGAGCCGCCCTTTGTCATACTGGGCCAAAGCAACCTCGACCCCGCCGATGGCGCGGGCCGCAAAGACGCGATCACCGCACTTTTGCACCACACCGCCCTGCAAGACCCGGCGCCGCGCGCGCAATCCAACCGCCACGATCCGGGCCAGTCAGGCGATCCGGCATACGACACCGCCTTATACCCCAAGATCGGCGGCCTGCGGGTCGAGGTTATCTTGCCCTCACGCGATCTGCATGTGCAGGCGTCGGGCGTGGTCTGGCCGCCGGACGACGACCCAACCGCAGCCGCCGTCACCGCCGCCTCACGCCATCGCCCGCTTTGGGTCGATCTGCGGCGCTAACCCCGCCCAGCGCAACTGCGCCGCAGCCACCTCGGCCAGCCCCGTAGTCTGGAAATCGGGCAACACCGCCCGCAGCGTCGCCCCGTCAAGGTGATGCGGCAAATCATACAGATAGCGCATTTCCGACATCTCGCGCGCCAACTCCCAGAACGGCGATGCAAGCCGCATCACCCACCATGCAAACCGGGTTATCCGATAGCTTTGCCCGGTCTGGGCCTGAAACGCCGCCGCCAACTGCTGCACGCTGAAGGTCAGCCCAGCAAACGGAACATCGGCAAAACGCGGCAAGCTGTGCCGCACCGCGGCCAAAGCCACCGCCGCCCGCGCCATATCCGGCAGATAGGCATAGGCGCGCGGCACATCGACGCCGCCCAAAGCCATGATCTTGCCCTTGGCAAGACCGCGCAGCGCCATCCCCATACCTTGCGATTTCCCCTCTGCATCCATGAAATCACCGCCGCGCAGCAAGATCACCGGCACGCCGCTGGCGCGATAGTCCGCCTCCATCTGCACCCGCACCAACCCCTTGCGGGTATTGGGTTTTTGCGGCGTGGATGGCCCCCAGGGCCGTGGCTGGCTGCCGTAATTATACACGCTTGCCGGCACGATCAACGTGGCCCCGCTGGCCCGCGCCGCCGCAATCGCCTGCGCGGTGATCGCGGGCACCAGACGCGGCCAATCGTGATACATCGGCGGGTTCATCGCATTCACGATCACATCCGCCCCCTGCGCCGCCTGCGCCATATCGGTGCCGCGCTGATACCGCCGCACCTCCCATCCCGCCGCCGCAAACGCACCTGCCGCATGCGCGCCAAACAGCCCCGACGCACCTGCCACCAAAACCACCGCCATGATCAATCTCCTGTTGTTGTGCGGTGAAATTAGCCGCCGCGATCCGTTCATAACATTGGCACCAATCGCAGATGTGCTATTCATATCTGCATGGATAATCTCGACTGGACCCTGACCCGCTCTTTCCTTGCCGTGGCCGAGACCGGCTCGCTGTCCGCAGCCGCCCGCCAGTTGGGCCTCAGCCAACCCACGCTTGGCCGCCATATTGCCGATTTGGAACTGGCCCTTGGCCTGCCCCTGTTCACCCGCCAACCGCGCGGTCTGGCCCCAACCGCCGAGGCCGCCGCCCTGATCCCGCACGCCCGCAGCATGCGCGACGCGGCGGCCAAGCTGGCGCTGGCGGTCGCTGGCCGCGACGCCAGCCTGCGCGGCCCGGTCCGCATCACCGCCAGCCGCATCGTCTCAAACTACCTGCTGCCGCCGATTCTCGCCCAACTGCGCCACGAGGAACCCGGCATCGAGATCGAACTTTCTCCCACCGATGCCTCGGATAACCTGTTGTTCCGCGAGGCTGATATCGCGCTGCGGATGTATCGCCCGACGCAGCCCGATCTGATCACCGCGCATCTGTGCGATATCCCGATGGCGATTTACGCCGCCCACAGCTACCTTGCCCGCCGCCCCGATCCGATCACCCCGGAAACCATTCTTGCCCATGATTTTGTCGGCTTTGACAGATCAGACCTGATGCTGCGGATGATGGCCGCGCAGGGCATTGCGGCACGGCGCGAAGATTTCCCGACCCGCTGCGATGACCAGATCGTCTATTGGGCGCTGGTGCGCGCGGGTCTCGGCCTCGGCGGGATGCAGACGGTGATCGGTGATGCCGACCCAACCGTCACCCGCGCCGCGCCCTTCCTGCCGCTGCACCCCCTGCCGATCTGGCTGACCGCCCCCGAGGCTTTGCGCCACACCCCCCGCATCCGCCGGGTGTTTGATGCGCTTGCCGCCCATTTCCGGGCGCTAAACCTTGACCCTGCCCCCCCCACCCGCTAGGCCATCGCCAACCTTTCAAACGTGGAGCCTACGATGGCAAATCCCTCCCTGCTTATCCTCGCCGGCGACGGCATCGGTCCTGAAGTGATGGACGAAGTGAAAAAGCTGATCGCTTGGTTCGACACCAAAGGCATCGTGACCTTTGACGTCTCCGAAGGCTTGGTCGGCGGCTGTTCCTACGACGCCCACGGCACGCCGTTGACCGATGAAACCATGGCCCGCGCGCAGGAAGTCGATGCCGTGCTGCTGGGGGCAGTTGGCGGCCCGAAATACGACAAACTCGATTTCAGCGTGAAGCCCGAGCGTGGCCTGCTGCGTCTGCGCAAAGAGATGGACCTGTTCTCCAACCTGCGCCCCGCCCAGTGCTTTGATGCGCTTGCCGATTTCTCGTCGCTGAAGCGCGATGTGGTCGCGGGCCTTGATATCGTCATCGTGCGCGAGCTGACCTCGGGCGTCTATTTCGGCGAGCCGCGCGGTATCTTCATGGAGGGCAATGAGCGCGTCGGCATCAACACCCAGCGCTATACCGAATCGGAGATCGCCCGCGTTGCGCGCTCGGCGTTCGAGTTGGCCCGCAAGCGTGGCAACAAGGTCTGCTCGATGGAGAAGGCCAATGTGATGGAATCCGGCATCCTGTGGCGCGATGTGGTGCAGGAAATCCACGACAAGGAATATCCGGATGTGGCGCTGACCCATATGTATGCCGACAATGGTGCCATGCAGCTGTGTCGCTGGCCGAAGCAGTTTGACGTGATCGTCACCGACAACCTGTTCGGCGACGTTCTGTCCGACATGGCCGCGATGCTGACCGGGTCTTTGGGCATGTTGCCCTCGGCGTCTCTGGGTTTGCCGCAAGCCAACGGTCGCCCGAAGGCGCTTTATGAGCCCGTCCACGGCTCGGCCCCCGACATCACCGGCATGGGCAAAGCCAACCCGATCGCCTGCATCCTGTCCTTCGCGATGGCGCTGCGCTATTCCTTCGACATGGGGGCCGAGGCCACCCGCGTCGAAAAAGCCGTCGAGAAAGTGCTGGCCGACGGCGTGCGCACCGCCGATCTGATGGGCCCCGAAGGCGGCACTCCGGTGTCCACCACCCAGATGGGCGATGCGATCATCGCCGCGATGGAAGCCAGCCTGTAAGCAAACAACGATTGCAAAAGTGGCCGATAAAATTCTACCCTTGGCGAGTATTTTTCGCCAAGGAGATTTGATGTGACATTTGTTTTGCGAGCCGCTCTTGCGGCGGCGGTTTCGGCTTTGCTGGCCCTGCCTGCGGCGGCAGAGAATTTCAAAACCGCCTTCCCCGATGTCTATAGCCAGATCGACACCCAGTATCAGGCCGCCACCGGCGCGCTAGAGTTGCAGCACGGCACCATCAAACTCAGCGATGGCACCGCCGAAATCGCTTTGCCGGATGCGTTCTACATGCTGAACGCCAAGGATGCGCGCTATGTGCTGGAAACCTTGTGGGGCAACCCACCCGATGACACCATCCTTGGCCTGATCCTGCCGAAAGGCACCACGCCGTTTGATGGCGACTGGGCGGTGACGCTGACCTCTGATCCGATGGGCTATGTCTCGGACGAGGATGCCGACAGCTATAACTACGACGAGATGCTGGCCACGATGCAAAAAGATGCGCAAGACGGCAATGCCGAGCGCACCAAAGCAGGCTATCCCACGGTCGAAATCAAAGGCTGGGCCGCCACACCGCATTATGACAAAGCCACCCGCAAGCTGTATTGGGCCAAGCGGCTGCAATTTTCGGGCAGCGAAGGCGAGACGCTGAATTACGACATCCGCGTTCTGGGCCGTCGTGGTGTGCTGGTGCTCAGTTTCATCGCCGGAATAGACCAATTGCCCGCCGTCGAGGCCGCAGCCCCCGAAGTGCTGAAAATGGTGAACTTTACCGAAGGCAACCGCTATTCCGATTTCGTGCCCGGCGTAGATACCGTGGCCGCCGTTGGCATCGGCGGGCTGATCGCGGGTCAGGTTGCTGCGAAAACCGGGCTTTTGGTGGTGCTGCTTGCGTTCCTGAAGAAAGGTTTCGTGCTGGTGCTGCTGGTTGGCGGCGCGGTGCTGGGCAAACTCAAATCATGGTTCGGCAGCAAGCCCGCTGCGGTGCCGCCAGAACCTTTGCCGCACGCCCAAGCCGAAGACGAGCCGCCACCAAGTTGACCCCCTGCGATCCAAGCCGAAAAGCCGCGAGAAATCCCGCAGAAATGCGGCTTCCCCCTTGAACTTTACCCCCCAAGGCCCGACAGCTAGGCGCATCGCCCTCCTCCCGGATATCCGTCATGCCTGTTGCTCAATCGAACCTGCGCGGGGCGCTCTTGGCGCTGGCTGCGTTCGGGATTTACGCCACCCATGACGTGCTGGTGAAATTCTTGGGCGCGCATTACAGCGCGTTTCAGTTGATCTTTTTCTCGGGCCTGCTGACCTTCCCGCTGATCACCATCCTGCTGATGAGCGACCGCACCGACGGCAACCTGATCCCCAAGCACCCCTACTGGACCGCCCTGCGCACCGCTTCCGCGGTGGTCAACGGCATCACCGGATTCTACGCGTTTTCCGTGCTGCCGCTGGCCCAATGCTACGCGATCTTCTTCGCGATGCCGATCCTGATCACCCTGCTGGCGATCCCGATCCTGGGCGAAAAGGTCGGCCTGCACCGTGGCCTTGCCATCGTCGTAGGTCTTGCCGGCGTGATGATCGTACTGCGGCCGGGGCAAGAACCGCTAAGCCTTGGCCACCTGTCCGCCCTCGCCGCCGCCCTGTTGGGGGCGATGACCTCGGTGATCGTGCGCAAGATCGGCCATGACGAACGCTCGGTCGTCCTCATGCTTTATCCGATGGTTGCGAACTTTGTGGTGATGGCGCTCGCACTCCCCTTCGTCTATGTGCCTGTTCCGATTGAACATATGGGCATGATGGGCGCGATGGCCTTGCTTAGCCTGTTTGCCGGGATGCTGACCATCGCCGCCTACCGCCGCGCCCCCGCGATCATCGTAGCCCCCATGCAATACAGCCAGATCATCTGGGCAATCATCTACGGCTTCCTGATTTTCAACGAACAGGTCGATTTCTGGACAGCCATCGGCACCGCCGTGATCATCGCCGCCGGGGTCTATATCGTGCTGCGCGAAGACAAGCCCGAAGTCTCGATCAACCGCCCCGTGCTGGAAACCCGCTCGCGCTTTGATTTCGGCGCCATCCCCCGCATCGGCCTCTGGCTGCGCCTGTTCGACCGCCGCCGTCTGCGCAACAAGACCGAAGGCCTGTCCGGCACCGACGGCGATGCGTAGCCAAAACCGGGCATAAATCTGCGTCCCCCTCTTGCAAACCCGCGCGCAACGGTTTAACCCCGCGCCACGGTCGGAGCGTAGCGCAGTCTGGTAGCGCACCTGCTTCGGGAGCAGGGGGTCGGAGGTTCGAATCCTCTCGCTCCGACCAAAATTTCCCGATATTTTCAATCCAGACACACCCTCGCGCAGGGTGCCCGTCTTTAGCGCCCCCGCCACATCGCCAGAATATAGGCCGCCGTCATCAGATCCAGATGCGCGCCGCCGCCATTCTTCGCCACGGTGATTTCATCGTCGGAACTCCGCCGATAGGCACCCTGCGACATGTCGTAGAAATCGGCCTTGATGTCCGCCTCGCGCAGCGCGCCGCTGGCGATCGGGTCGATGATCTCGCCGATGTGATGCACCGTGGTCGCGCGGCTATCGACGAAAACCGACGCCCGCCGCATCACGGCGTCGTCGGCCTCGCGCATCCCCGGCGTGTAGGCGCCGATCAGGTCGATGTGCTGGCCGGGTTGCAGCCACGCGCCCTGCAACACCGGAGTTTTGCTCATCGTCGCCGTGCAGATGATATCCGCCGCCCGCACCGCCGCCGCCAGATCGCTGACCGCCGTCACCCGCGCGTCTGCCGCAGCCATCGCCTCTGCCGCAGCGGGCGAGCGGTTCCAGATGCTGAACCGCGCGTCAGGAAACAGCGCGGCATAGGCCGAAATCATCGACTTCGCCACCGTCCCCGCCCCCACCAGCAGGATTTTGCGGCTGTCCTTGCGCGCCAGCTTACTGGCCGAAAGCAAGCTGTCACCAGCGGTTTTCCATTTGGTCACCAGATGAAAATCCACCAAAGCCTCTAGCTGCCCGGTCACATCGTTGAACAGATTGACCGCGCCGTTAATGCTGGGCAAACCCCGCGCGGCATTGCCCGGAACCACCGTCGCCACCTTCACCAGACTGCCAAGGCCATCAATCCACGCCGCACGGTCCAGCAAGGTATCGCTGCCACGATAGAGCAACAGATCGTTGATTTCGGCGCGCGGCAGGCGATGCCCGGCCTCCAGCGCCTCACACAGACCCGCCCAAGACAGCAGCGCCTCGGCCTCTGGCCCCACGATTTCGATGCTCATAGCCCCGCCTCTTCTTTGCTTAACAACCCTTCGGCAACCAAGCGCCCGGCCCAGCCCTGCCAGCTTTCAAACTGATGCGTCCGCCAGCCCCGGCGCGCCGCCGCCGTGATGTTATCGGCGCGGTCATCGGTGAACAACAGCCTGTCAGGTGCTATACCGCAATCATCCTCAACCATCTGATAAATCAGCGGATCAGGCTTGATCACCCCCATCACGCCCGAGACATAGCGGCGGTCAAAATCCTGCAAGAAATCCATCTTCGGCAAGGCTTCTTCAAACGAATAGCGCCCGAAATTGGTCAGCGCAAACACCGGAACCCCCTTGGCGCGCAAAGCCCGCTGCAACGCAATGCTGCCCTCAATCCGGGGGCTGGCGAGTTCGATCCAGCGGTCATACCACATCCGGATTTCCGCAGCCCATTCGGGGTGGCGCTCGGCCCACTCATAGATCGTTTCCCGAAACAACGCGCCTTCATCGACCCGGTCATTCATGCCGTGCAGGTCAACCGCCTCGAACAAAGCACGGCGGCGGTCTTCGCCAATCACCCGATCATAAAACGCCTCGGGCTGCCAGCGTGTCAGCACATTGCCGATGTCAAATATCACCGCTTGGGGCTGCAACATCCAGATCCTTCTTCTTGCGCACCGTCTCGCGCCACAAGGTATAAAGCCCCGCGCCGCAGATCAGCGCAATCCCCACCCAGGCGGTGTGATCGGGGAAGGTGCCAAACACAACAGCCCCCCAGAAAATCGCCATCGGCATCCCGATATACTCAAACGGCGCGATCAGCGCGGCCTCGGTGGTGCGGTAGGCCTGCGACATCATCAACCCGCCCACCCCCATCGCGACACCCGTGGCCACAAATGCCCACCAGTCGGCCACCGGGGGCATATGCCAAGGCCGGAACAGAAACTCCCAAGTGCTGCCCGGGGCCTGCGCCAGATGGCCATCGCCCGCGATCAGTCCGAAACTCAGGCTGACGATGATAAACCCGACCTGCACGAAGAAATTCAACGTCATAGCGCTTTCAGTGCCGCGCATCCGCCGGGTCATCATATGGCTGGACGCATAGCAGAACGCCGAAATCAGCACCAAAATCGCCGCCGGCTGAATAACCCCCGCCCCCGGCCGCGTCATCACCACCACGCCCAGCATCCCCACCGCCACCGCCGCCCAGCGCCGTGGCCCGACCTGCTCACCCAAAATCACCGCCGACATCAGGGTGACAAACAACGGCGCCACAAACGCCGTCGCCACCGCATCGGCCAGCGGCATCAGCGACAGCCCGACGAAATAGGTGATGTTGGAACACATCACGATGCTGACCCGAAACAGATGATCCAGCGGCCTGCGCGTCAGCAACTGCCGGAACCCGCCGCCCGAGGCCCAGATCACCGCCAGCACGATGCCAATGCCGATAAACGCCCGCAGCAAGATCACCTGATGCAAGGCATAGCCGGACCCCGACAGTGCCTTGATCGCCAGATCATTCATCGACAGCATAACCCCGCCGCCAAGGGCAAAGAAAATACCAGAGTTGGATTTTTTGGAAATGTCAGACATACCGCAACTCACCGCGCCCAAGCCCGCAAGTCTAGCCCGAAGCCGACATCACCGCTTCGCTTGCCGCACAACCCGCTCTAAAACTTCCAGAAACCTGCTCCGGTCCGCCTTGGAAAACGGCCGCCCGCCACCCTGCCGGAACGGGTCCGCAGAACGCAAATCCTGCATCAGATCCCGCGTCGCCAGCACATTGCCGATATTCGCCCCGGTCAACTCCTCGCCATTGTGCTTGACCACCTTCGCCCCCGCCGCCACGCATTTCGCGGCCAGCGGAATATCCCCGGTCACCACCACATCGCCCGCACCGCAAGCCTCGGCGATCCACTTGTCGGCCTCATCCGGGCCCGCCGCCACGAACACGCTTTCCACCAACGGGTTAGCCGAGGGCCGGATGCCACCGTTGGAAACCAGTATCATCCGCATCTGATGCCGTGTCGCCACGCGCTCCGCCTCGGCCTTCACCGGGCAGGCATCGGCATCAATGAAAATCCGCCCGCCACTCAAACCACTCATGGAGCCGCAAAAACCTCGACCCAATAGTATTTCATCGCGTATTTCTGCCCCTTCAAAGGCTGATCGTCGGGTTGATACACCACCGCGATCCCGGTCTCACGCAAGGCGCAGTCCAGGATGTTCTTGCGGTGCCCGGCACTGCCCATCCAGCTTTCCATGATCCCCGCAGCCGAGGATTGCCCCGCCCCGATATTCTCGGCCACCTTGCTATAGCTATAGCCTTGCGCCTTGATCCGGCTGGAAAATTTCGCGCCGTTCTTGCTGGAGTGGCTGAAGAAATTCTGCTCTGCCATCGCTTTGGCGTGGCCCTTCGCCGCCTTCACCAGCTTGGCATTCACCGTCAGCGCCGCACAGCCCGCCCCCGCCCGCGCCTTGTTCACCGCCGCCAAGACCTGATCTTCCGCCTCGCCCGCAAACAGCGGAGAGGCAATCAGCGCCATCAAAACCGCCGCCTTCAATCCGCCCAATCTACGCATTCAGTGCCCCCGCATGAAACGCCACATGTTCTTCCATAAACGTGCTCACGAAGAAATAGCTGTGGTCATAGCCCTTCTGCATCCGAAAACTGCCGCCCTGCCGCCGCTCGGCCATCGCCGCCGCCAAAGCCTCGGGCTTCAGCAAATCAAGAAACTGATCGCTGGTGCCTTGGTCAATCAAAATCGGCCCATCAAAGCCGCGCTTTTTCATCAACAGCGTCGCATCATACGCGGCCCAACTCGCCTCATCCGGCCCCAGATAGGCGCTGAACTGCTTGCGCCCCCAGTCGCTGGCCGTCGGATTGCAGATCGGCGCAAAGGCCGAAACCGACCGGAACCGCCCCGGAAAGCTCATCGCAATCGTCAGCGCGCCATGCCCGCCCATCGAATGCCCGCTGATCGACTGCGCGGCTTCCGCAATCGGAAACGCCTTGAACAACTCGCCCGGCAACTCATCGGTCACGTAATCCCACATGCCGAAATTCTTATCCCACGGGCTTTGCGTCGCGTTGACATAAAACCCCGCGCCCTGCCCCAGATCGTAAGCCGCGTCATTCGGCACATCCTCGCCACGCGGGCTGGTATCGGGGAACACCAGCGCAATTCCCACCTCGGCCGCCCAGCGTTGCGCCCCCGCCTTCACCATCGCGTTTTCATGCGTGCAGGTCAGCCCCGACAGATACCACAGCACCGGCACCAGCCCTTCTTCGGCTTCGGCGGGCAGGAACAGCCCAAAGGTCATGTCGGTGCCAGTGGCCTCTGATGCGTGGCTGTAAACCCCCTGCACGCCGCCAAACGCCCGGTTTTCGGAAATGGTTTTCATCGTCTTGCCCCTTTAGCCTGCCCTGAAATTAACCCGTCACCAACGCAATCACCGCCGTCACACTCAGCACCGAAGCGGCGGTCGAGAGCAGAATCGCCGTGGAAACCCGCTGCGGCGCCACCCCGAAATGCTGCGCCAGAATGAACACATTCCCCGCCACAGGCAACGACGCCGCAGCCACCATCACCCCCGCCGCATAGCGCTCCACCGGAAAAATCACCAGTGCCGCCAGCGCCACCGCCGCCGGATGCAGCACCAGTTTGGCAAAACTCAGCCAAGCCGCAACCTCCAGCCGTTCCGCACTGCGCCCGGCAAGGCTTGCCCCAATCGCAAACAGCGCGCAGGGTGTGGCCGCCGCCCCCAGCATGGTCATGAATTCATTCACCGGCACCGGCAGCGCCCATCCGGTCGCCCCCCAGGCCATCCCCAGCACCACAGAGACGATCATCGGGTTTTTTAGCAACCCCAGCCCCAGCACCCGAAAGATGCCCCAAGACATCCGGCCTTCGCGCAAGCCCACCACCAGCAGCGTCAGCAGGCTGGAAAACACCACCAGATCCACCGCCAGCACCAGCAAAACCGGCCCCACCGCGGCGCGGCCCAGCAGCAGCGTCAGCATCGGGATGCCAAGGAAACCCACGTTGCCGATGATCCCGGTATGCGCCTCAAACACCGCAACTTCGGGCTTCACGCCGCGCATCAGCGCCACGCCGGCCACGATCACCCACACAAGGCTTGATGCCAGAAAATACGCCCAGACAAACGCCCATGAAAACACCGCGCTCAGGTCCAGATTGGCGGCAAAGCCAAACAGCATCGCCGACAGCGCAAAGTAGAACACGAATTTCGTCAGATACGCCGTGGCCTCGGGGCTGAAAAACCGCGCCCGCCCCGCGCCATAGCCAAGGCCAATCACCGCAAAGAACGGCAGAGTTTTCAGCAAGATCGCCAGCATAGCGCCAGAGTTTCACGCCACCCCGCCCAACACAAGCCTTTGCGGCCACCTGTGAACAAACTCTTAACGCGAAAAACCAACGCATTGATTCAACGGTATTTTCAGATGGTCCCAACGCGGGACCACCCGTCAGCCGCCGCCAATCAGCACCCCCGCCGCAAACACCAAAGCCCCGCCCAGCACCACCTGCAAGGCCGCCCTCAGGAACGGCGTCTCCATGAATTTGTTCTGAATCCAGGCAATCGTCCACAATTCCACAAACACCACCACCATCGCAATCGTGGTCGCGGTCCAGAAATCCGGGATCAGATAGGGCAGCGCATGGCCAAGCCCGCCCACCGCCGTCATCACCCCCGATGCCAGCCCCCGCTTGAACGGCGAGCCCCGCCCCGACAGCACGCCATCATCATGCGCGGCCTCGGTGAACCCCATCGAGATCCCCGCCCCCACACTCGCCGCCAACCCCACCAGAAACGTCGTCCAGGTGTTCTGAGTCGCAAAGGCCGTCGCAAAGATCGGCGCAAGCGTGGACACCGACCCATCCATCAACCCCGCCAACCCCGGCTGCACCCAGGTCAGAATAAACTGCCGCCGCGCCGCCTTGTCCTCGCCGTCGCGCACCTCCGGCCCCAGCAGATCGGCCTCCAGCCCCTCGGCGTGCCGCTCGTGCCCAGCCTCCGCCGCCGCAAGATCGCCCAACAGCTTCCGCGTCGCCGCATCCTGAGTCCGCGCCGCCGCCCGCACATAAAACTCGGCAGCGCCATGCTCCATCGCGCGGGCCTCGTCGCGGATACGCTCCAGCCCCAGATTTTCCGTCAGCCAAACCGGGCGGCGCGCATAAAACCCCGCCACATGCTCGCGCCGCAGCAGCGGGATCACATCGCCAAACCGGCTGACATGCAGGTCAATCAACCGCTGCCGATGGCGATCTTCTTCCGCCGCCATCCCGTCAAACACGCTGGCCGAGGCCGGATACTCGGCCCGCAATCCTTGCGCAAAGGTCCGGTAAATCCGCGCATCGTCTTCCTCCGACGAAATCGCCAGCGCCAAGACCTCTTGTTCGGTCAGATCGGCAAAGCGTTTGCGGCTGGAAATGTTGAACCCCATATCGGTCACACCTTAGTTTGGAATGATTCTAAATACTCTGATCGCAACCCAAAGGCCAAGCCCCAAAATGCAATCTGAACTGATCGGTTCATTTTCTGCTTGCCAAACTGAACGAATCGGTTCACTTTCACTTTTGAACCGATGAGTTCAGATATAGGAGCCCGCTATGAAACCCTTCGCCACCGCCCTGCTGTTGACCCTCGCCGCCGCCACCCAAGCCTCGGCCTTCTCGATCAGCTTCAATCTGCCCGACCTGACCTTCCCGCCGACCACCACCAACGTTTCGACGCAAAACGCTGTCGAACCCGGCAAATGATCCAACCGCTTGCCCGCCGCCCCCTCGCCGCTATAGATTGCGGCAAGGGGGACAGCATGGGTGCCAAGCCACAACTGATCGTTAAGGGTCGCAAGTTCGATCAAGTGCTGGAAGGCGCGCGCGTTGTCTTTATGCGTGACGGCTTTGAACGCGCCTCTGTCGATGACATCGCGCGTGAGGCGGGGGTGTCGAAAGCCACGCTTTACGCCTATTTCCCCGACAAACGCCTGCTTTTTCTGGAAATCGCCAGCACCGAATGTCGCCGTCAGGCCGATGATGCCGAATCCCACATCGACCCCAACGCCCCCGTGGCCCAGGTGTTGCGGCTGGCCGCCGAGAAAATCACCGCTTTCATGCTGTCAGATTTCGGCCAGCGCATCTTCCGCATCGCGGTGGCGGAATCCGAGAATTTCCCCGCCGTGGCGCAGCAATTCTACCAATCCGGCCCAAAGCTGGTGCAAGACCGCCTCGCGGAAATCCTGCGCTGCGCCACCGAACGCGGTGAGTTGGTGATCGACGACATCCCCTTCGCCGCCGCGCAATTCGCGCAACTGTGCAAGGTCGATATCCAGGATCGGATGATCTTCACGCCAAGCCCCTGCTGCACCGCAGCCGACACCGCCCGCGTGATTGACGGGGCCGTGTCGATGTTCATGGCGCGCTACGGCGTCAAATCCTAGCCGTTCTCGCGCAAAACCCCGCCCGCCAGATACAAAGATCCGCAGATCAGCACCCGCGCATGGGGTGCCACGGCGGCAATCGCGGCCAAAGCCTCGGCCACCGAGCCTGCCACAACCGCATCCATGCCCACACTCAGCGCCGCATCGCGCGTCACTTCGGCGGGCAGCGTGTTCTTCTCGCCGGGGATCGACACCGCATGCAGCCGCGTCACGCAGCCCGCCAGCGGTTCCATATAGCCGCGCACATCCTTGGTGTTCAGCATGCCGCAAATCAGATGCGTCTCACGCGCAGGCATCCGCGCCAGGGTCGCCGCCACCGCAACGCCCCCCGCCGGATTGTGCCCACCGTCCAGCCACAACTCTATCCCCGGCGCGCTTTCGACCAAGGGCCCCACCCGCAGACGCTGCATCCGCGCGGGCCAATAGGCGTTGGTCACCGCCGCCTCGCAGGCCGCCTGATCCTTGCCCAACGCCCGCAGCGCCGCAATCGCCGCCCCGGCGTTCTGAATCTGAAACGGCCCCGGCAGGTTCGGCAGCGGCAGGTCCAGCAGCCCGTTTTCATCCTGATAAATCAGCCGCCCACGTTCTTCCCACGCACTCCACTGCTGCCCAAACGCCAGCACCGGGCAGCCCAACCGCGCCGCCCGCGCCTCGATCACCGCCATGCCCGCGTCTTCCTGCGGACCAATCACACAGGGCACGCCGCGCTTCAAGATCCCGGCCTTTTCGCCCGCAATCTCGGCCAAAGTCTCGCCCAGATATTGCTGATGGTCGATGGAAACCGGCGTGATCACCGTCAACAGCGGCTTTTCCACCACATTCGTCGCATCCAGCCGCCCGCCAAGGCCGACCTCAAGCAAGGTATAATCGGCCTGCACACGCGAAAACGCCAGAAATGCCGCACAGGTGGTGATCTCGAAAAACGTGATCTCATCGGGGCCATTGGCCTGCACGCACTCATCCAGCAGGGCCGTCAGCGCATCTTCCGAAATCAACGCGCCCGCCAGCCGTATCCGCTCGTGAAACCGCGCCAGATGCGGCGAGGTATAGGCATGCACAAGGCTACCCCCCGCCTCCAGCCCCGCGCGGATCATCGCCTGCGTGCTGCCCTTGCCATTGGTCCCGGCAATATGGATCACCGGCGGAATACGGCGTTCGGGGTTGCCAAGCGCTGCCAGCAACCGCTCCACCCGGTCCATCACAAGGTCGATCACCTTGGGATGCAGCGTCATCATCCGCTCTAGAACGGCGTCAGAACTCACGCTTTTGCCTCGGCCACCTCAAGGATTTCACCCGGAGGCGGCAAATCACCCTTCACCGCAGGCGATTGGTTCATCAGCATCCGCAAAATCGTCACCAATTCCTCGCGCAAAGCCTTGCGATGCGTCACCCGGTCCAACATGCCGTGGTCGAGCAGATATTCGGCGCGCTGAAACCCCTCCGGCAGCTTTTCACGAATGGTCTGCTCGATCACGCGCGGCCCGGCAAAACAGATCAGCGCGTTCGGCTCGGCAATCTGCACATCGCCCAGCATCGCGTAAGACGCCGTCACCCCGCCCGTCGTCGGATGCGTCAGCACCACCACATAGGGCAAGCCCGCCTCTTTCAGCATCTGCACCGCAACGGTCGTGCGCGGCATCTGCATCAGAGACAAAATCCCCTCCTGCATCCGCGCGCCGCCTGCTGCCGAAAACAGCACCAGCGGCCGCTTCGTCGCCACCGCCCGCTGCGCCGCCGCGATGATCGCGTTGCCGACATACATGCCCATGGACCCCGCCATGAAACTGAAATCCTGCGCCACCGCGATGATCGGCGTGCGGCCAACCTCGCCTTCAGCCACCAGCATCGCCTCACGCTCGCCCGTCGATTTCTGCGCGGCTTTCAAGCGATCGGGGTATTTCTTCTGGTCGCGGAAATGCAGCGGATCGACCACCGGCTCCGGCACCTTCACCTCGACAAACACGCCGACATCGAACAGCCCGGTGAAGCGATCGCGCGGGCTGATCGCCATATGGTGATCGCACGAGGTGCAAACATTCAGATTCGCCGCGAGTTCGCGGTGAAACAGCATCGTCCCGCATTCCGGGCATTTCGTCCAAAGATTCTCGGGCACCTCGCGGCGCGAAAACAGCGAGTTGATCTTCGGGCGGACGTAGTTTGAAATCCAGTTCATCGCCTGTCCTGCGGTAACATCGGTCTATCGTCAGATAGTCCGGGGGGGCCGGAAATGCAATCGCTGCGACGGCAGAGGTGCTATGCCGCCGAAAAAGGGTGGCCATCCAAATCTACGACGCTCAGCAATGTTGAGCGTTCCCAATCCGACAAAAATATTAAGTTGGCATCCGCAGAAAACGAGACATCGCTGGAAAATCTAGATGGAACAAAAGCAAAGGGCTCAAGATCGCAACAGCGCAAGAATCCAAAGCCCTTCGAACTTGCAAAACAAATCATCCCACTGTCGGGGGACCATCGCAGTTTTTTAACAACGAGTTTGGCAACTAGGAACTGGCGTCGCCGCATAACTTTCCAAGTGGAAAGATCATACAAACAAACGTCAAATCGAGCAACTTTCTCACTCCGAGCATCATCAAGGCGACCAATCTCAGACGGTTGCGCCTCCGCTGCCAAGCCAGTCATTGACACGGCGAATTTCCCCGAGGGGTCAACTGCAATGTTGGCGTCAAACGACAGTGGCAAGGCCTCGGTGCCTTCCAGAGTTTCAACGTCTAACCTCCACAGCGATTGGCTAGGTCTGCTCCGTATGCCATCAGCAGGAATTATCCGCCTGTAGAAAACGCATCCCAAAGCAGGTGAATACTGCAGTTGTCGGATTTGGTGATCAGGGCGAGGCGCCGTGACAACAGCTTTGCCATCTCTTGGGTCGATCCGTTGCAGTGCACCGTCCCAACTTGCGAACAAAAAGCTTTGATCTGGCAGGATGATCCCGGTATCGCCCTCACCGATGGCTGCACTGCGCCATTGAACCTCACCGGTTTCGACCTTCATACCATGATGCACACCAGCAGTGTTTGAGACTATTAATACCTTTTCGTCAGCACTCAGCGTCAACATGCTCGAATGTATAATCGGCTTCGCCCAAGCCTCAACCATGCGCGGTGCACCATCTGTGCCGGCAAGCAGTCGCGCTTTACGAACTTTGCGCACGCCATTGCAGAATAGAAACTCGCCATTTTTAGCGAAAACTGCGCCATATGTCCCCTTTGAGATGCCCGACTTACCCACAGACTCACTCCTTCGAAGCGCACTACGACCAATCCATCCGAAGAACGCGCTGTATCCCAACACCGTCGTTGCTTTTCGTGATCATTGCCCCCGGATAGAGTGTTTTCGGTCCCGTATCCGAAGATGTTGCCAATTAAATGCGCTATGTATGCCCACCACCTCACGCCATATCCAGCCAAACCTGCCCATCACGAACGCCGCCCGCGATCACATGGCCCGGCAGGGCGACTTCGGGGTGGGTTTCTTTCCAGTCGCGAAAGCGATCATTGCTGACAATCCGCGCGCCCAAGGCACGGGCCGAGGCCAGGATCACCGGGTCGGCGGGCGTGCCTTTGTCCACCACCATCACCCGGTCGCGCGGCAGGCCCAGCAGTTTGCCCAAGGCGTGATCGTGGCGGTATTTGCCCATCAATTTATACCCCGCATTGGCATCAAACACCACGCCGGGGGCAAAGCCTGCGGCAACCAGTTTATCCACCACGGCGCGCACCACCTCGATCTGCGGCAGGTTATCCTTCCAATGCATCACGTTTGATCCATCAACGACGACATATTGCGGCGGGGCCTGTTTGCGGGTGAACAAACCGCGCCGGGGTGGGCCGCTGTGGGTGTCAATCTGGCCCTTGATCGCCTGTTCCGCGCGCAGACGGCGATCCGTCGATTGTCCGCGAACTGCGCGCAGCAGCAGCCAAGCCGCGGCCAGCAGCATCGGCCCAAACAGCATGGCCAGATCAGCCAAATCCGGCAGATACAAGGCTGCCGCCAACCCAATGGCCGAGCCGAGACAGAGCAAAAACGGCACAAACATCCGACACCTCTTGCACATTGCGCAGCGAAGACGAGTGCCACCCGCCCGCATACGCAAATCCATAAAACCGCCTATGTGTTAAGAAACCCTTAAAATGGACACCCTAACATGCTGTTCTAAATAAGAAAAATTTGGTCCCGAGTTGGGGCCATCCCCAAGCCCGCTAGATTTTAGGCCTATGATCCAAGATCCGCACCGCCTTGCCCTCGCTGCGCGGCACCGAACCCGGAAGGCCCACCAAGACCTCGACATTGATCCCCCAAACCTGCCTGATCCGCTTGTGAAGCCCGGTGCCCAAGCGCGCCAGTTCGCCCGCCTCCATCGCAGCCACCGCCTCGACCAGCACCCGCATCGAATCCAGCCGGCCATCGCGGCGCAACTCGATCTGGAAATGCGGCGCAAGGCCCGGATGCGCCAGAACCTGCTCCTCGATCTGGCTGGGAAACACGTTGACCCCGCGCAGGATAATCATGTCATCGCTGCGCCCCCGCATCCGCTCTAGCCGCCGCATCGAGCGCGCCGTGCCGGGCAACAGCCGGGTCAGATCGCGGGTGCGGTAGCGGATGATCGGCAGCGCCTCTTTGGTCAGCGAGGTCAGCACCAACTCGCCATATTCCCCGTCCGGCAGCACCGCGCCGGTCTCGGGGTCGATGATCTCGGCCAGAAAGTGATCCTCCCACAGTGTCAGACCATCCTTGGTTTCCACACATTCAATCGCCACCCCCGGCCCGATCACTTCCGAAAGGCCGTAGCAATCCAGCGCGTGCATATCGAAGGCCGCCTCGATCTCGGCTCGCATCGCGGTTGTCCAAGGCTCGCCGCCAAACACCCCCACCCGCAGCGGGCTTTGGCGCGGATCGCGGCCCTGCGCGCGGTATTCATCAAGGATCGACAGCATATACGACGGGGTAGAGCCAATCGTGGTCGCCCCGAAATCCTCGATCAGATTGACCTGCCGATGCGTCATCCCGCCCGAAACCGGCACCACCGTGCAGCCCATCTTCTCGGCACCATAGTGGAATCCCAAACCGCCGGTGAACAGCCCATAGCCGTAGGACAGATGCACCACATCCCCCGGCCGCGTCCCGCAAGCCCGCAAACTGCGCGCCATCAGATGCGCCCAGGTGTCGATATCCTTGGCCGTGTAACCCACCACAGTCGCCTTGCCCGTGGTGCCAGACGAGGCATGCAGCCGCACCACCTTTTCGCGCGGCACTGCGAACATGCCGTAGGGATAATTCGCCCGCAAATCGGCCTTGGTGGTGAACGGAAACCGCGAGATATCCTCAAGGCTGCGCAAATCATCCGGATGCACGCCCGCCGCTTTGAAGGCCGCATTGACATGTGGCACGTTGTGGTAGGCGTGGGCCAGCGACCATTTCAGGCGGCAAAGCTGCAATGCCGCGATCTCATCGCGTGAGGCGATTTCGATGGGCTCGAGGGTCAGGCGGTCTGGGGATACGTCAAGCATGGGGTCTCCGCGCCAAGGGGGCGATACGGCTTAGGGTTGTGCAATCTTGCGCAACAATCTTGGCATTGTCATGGCAAGCGGCCCGGAAAACCGGATAACCGCATGACAAAAGCTGCGGCAGGTCACCCCGCCGCAGCTTTTGCTTAGAAATCCGTCAGGGGCGCGCCTAGCTGGCCAACAGATCATGCACCATCGGAATCACCTTCTCGCCGTAAAGCTGGATACAGGTCAGCAACTGATCATGCGGTTGCGGCCCAGTGGCGTATTTCATGTCGAACCGCTGGATCTTCAAATCCCGCACCGCCGCCGCGATCTTTTTCGCCACGGTTTCCGGCGAGCCTACATAAAGCGATCCATGGTGCACCTCATCCAGAAACCGCTCTTTGGTTGTGGGCGGCCAGCCCCGTTCGCGGCCCAAACGCCCGAACATGGTTTGATAGTGCGGCCACATCGCCTCTTGTGCCGCTTCATCCGTCTCGGCCACGAACCCCGGTGAGTGGATGCCAATCGGGCGCACGGTTTTGCCCAACTGGTCCACCGCGCGGTGGTAAAGGTCGATATAGGGCAGGAACCGCCGCGGATCACCACCGATGATCGCCAGCATCAACTGCAAATCCTGCCGCACCACCCGCACCACCGATTCAGGGCTGCCACCTACGCCGACCCAAGTCGTCAGCCCCTTAGGCCCCACCGGCGGATAGACGATCTGGTTTTTCAACGCGGTGCGGGTCTCACCGCTCCAGGTCAGGCTGGGCTCTCGGACCAGTTTGGCGAAGATATCCAGCTTTTCCTCGAACAACAGCTCGTAGTCATCCATCGCATAGCCAAACAGCGGATAGCTTTCGGTAAAGCTGCCACGGCCAAGGATCACCTCGGCCCGCCCATTCGAGATAGCATTCAGCGTGGAAAAGCGTTGAAACACCCGGATCGGATCATCCGACGACAGCACTGTCACCGCCGTGCCCAGATGGATCTTGCTGGTGCGGCCCGCGATGGCCGCCAAGATCACCTCGGGCGCGGAAATCGCGAAATCGGGGCGGTGATGCTCGCCCAGACCGATGAAATGCACCCCGGCCTGATCGGCCACGACAGCTTCTTCGACCACATCGCGGATCACCTGATCCATCGGTTTTTGCGCACCATTGGCGTCGATGGTCACATCGCCAAAGGTATCCAGGCCCAGTTCAATCGTCATCTCTGTCTCCTTGGACGGTGCTGGATCATCCAGCACGCCCATCTGTTAAGCCAGAGATAAGCGCAGCCGCGCATGTGGGGAAGTCTGCGCGGCTGCACATCGGCTGTTCGGTGAGGATCAGCCGATGTAAGCGCGCAACGCCGCCTCGCACCCGTGATCGCGCACGCGGGCGAGTTGGGTGGCAAAGGCGGTTTGAAACACCGGATTGTCGGCCAGATCACCGTAAATCGTGCGCTGATCCAGCCAAGCCTGCGGGTTGGACTGCGCGGCCTTGGCGATGGTCTGCAAGCTGTCCCAGTTCGGATCATTCGGCGCAATCGCGGTGCCGTTGTCAGAAACCCCGGCGCAGTAGCGGCACCACAGGGCCGACACCAAGGCCAGACCGTCGCAGGATTGCCCCGCCGCCAACCGATCACGCAAAGGCGGCACGATGAATTTCGGCTGGCGGTTTGATCCATCGAGGCACAGCCGACGCTCGGTATCGGCCACCTCGGGGTTTGAGAACCGCTCGACGATCTTGGCGTAGTAATCGGTCAGATTGGTGTTCGGAACCGGGGCAACGGTCGGGATGATCTCGGTGGTTTCCAGTTTGTTGAGGAAGCCCAGGATCAGCGGATGCGCCATCGCCTCATGCACAAATTCAATATCCAGCAGGCCGCCGGGATAGGCGATGGTGGCGTGGCCGCCGTTCAGGATGCGAATTTTCATCGCCTCGTAGGCGTGCACGTCATTGGAAAGCGTCACGCCAACCTTTTCCAGCGGCGGGCGGCCAGCGGGGAAGTTATCCTCGAGCACCCATTGCCGGAACGGCTCGCAAGTGACAGGCACCGGATCGTCGGCCAGACCAAACGCCGCCGCCATGCTGCGTTCGCGCGGGCCTGTGGCGGGGGTGATGCGGTCCACCATGCCGTTCGGGAAGGCGACGTTGGCCTTGATCCAGTCGGCCAAGGCAGGGTCGGACAGGCGGGCAAGCCCCACCACGGCGGCTTCTGTGACATGGCCGTTGCCGGGCAGGTTGTCACACGACATCACGGTGAAGGGCTGGATGCCAGCAGCGCGGCGGGCCTTGAGGGCAGCGATGATGGCCCCGAAAGCGGTGCGGTGCGGATTGGCGGCATCGGCGGCGATTTCCGGTGCGGTGGGGTCAAACTGGCCCGTCGCCGGGTCAATGAAATAGCCGCCTTCGGTGACAGTCAGGCTGACAATGCGGATTTCGGGTTTGGCCATCGCGGCGATAAGGGCGGCGTTGTCCGGCTGCACCTCGATAAAGCCGATCATCGCACCAACGCGGCGGGCAGATTTGCCTTTCGGGTCAAGTTCGATGATCGACGACAGACAATCCTGCGCCATCAGCGCATCGCGCATCCGCGCGTCGCCCTCGCGCACACCTGCGCCAAGGATCGCCCAGTCATGCGCCAGACCCATGGCGAACAGATCATCCAGATACACCGCCATATGCGCGCGGTGAAAGTTGCCCAGACCGATGTGCACGATACCGGGCGTCAGCTTGCTGCGGTCGTAGGCGGGCAGGCTTGCGATTTGTGAAGATGCGTTCATGTTCATGCCATCCAGTTGCCGCCGTCAACGCCGAAGCATTGCGCGACGATGTATTCGGCCTCGGGCGTGGCAAGGAAAACCGCCATCCCTGTCAGATCGGCAGCGGTTCCCATGCGGCCAAACGGCACCGCGGCGCCCACTTCGCGCTTTTTCTGCCCCGGTTGCTTGTTCTCATATTTGGCAAAGAACGCATCGACACCGTCCCAATGCTCGCCATCCACCACACCGGGGGCGATGGCGTTGACGTTGATCTTGTGTTCGATCAAGCCAAGCCCTGCGCTTTGCGTCAGGCTGATCACCGCCGCCTTGGTGGCACAGTAAACCGCGACCAAACCTTCGCCCCGACGCCCCGCCTGTGACGCCATGTTGATGATTTTGCCGCCTTTTCCGCGCGCGATCATATGCTTGGCCGCAGCCTGCATACAAAACAGCGTGCCAGACACATTCACAGCGAACAAACGTTCATAATCGGCGCGGGTGATCTCGGCAATCGGCGCGGCGGTGAACAAGGCGGCGTTGTTGACCAGAATATCCAAGGCCCCCATCTGAGCAATCGCCGCCGAAAACCCCGCGTCGATCGAGGCTTGCGAGGTCACATCCATCTGCACGCCAATCGCTTTCGGCCCCAGCAAGGCGGCAGCCTTCGCAACCGCCTCGGCGTTGATATCGGCCAAGGCGACCGTCGCCCCTTCGGCGATATAGGCGCGGGCAAATTCCAGCCCGATGCCACGGGCGGAACCTGTGATCAGCGCGGTTTTGCCAGCAAGTCTCATGCCATTGTCTTTCCGTCAGCACCAAAGCGATGCACCTTGCCCGCCTGCGGCGTCAGATAGACCGTGTCGCCGTGGCGCAAATTGACATCACCGCCACCGCGCACCGTCATCGTGCCGTGGCCTTCGACATTGACATGCAGGAACGTGTCCGACCCCAGCAGTTCGGCCACAGCGACTGTGCCCTTCCATTGGCCCGCCGTGGTCGAGATATCCAGATGCTCGGGCCGCACGCCAATCGTCTTGGCCCCCACCGCCTGCGCATCCGCACCCTCCAGCAGGTTCATCCGGGGCGAGCCGATGAAGCCCGCCACAAAGGCATTGGCCGGGTGGTTATACAATTCCAAAGGCGAGCCGACCTGTTCGATATTGCCCGCCTGCAGCACCACGATCTTGTCAGCCATGGTCATCGCTTCGACCTGATCATGCGTCACGTAGATCATCGTGGTTTTCAGGTTCTGGTGCAGTTCGGTGATCTCAAGCCGCATGTTGCCACGCAACGCCGCGTCCAGGTTCGACAAAGGCTCGTCAAACAAGAACGCCGCAGGTTCGCGCACAATCGCGCGGCCAATCGCCACCCGCTGACGCTGACCACCCGAAAGCTGGCCGGGTTTGCGCTCCATATAGCTGGTCAGGTTCAACACCTTGGCCGCCGCATCGGCCTTTTTGGTGGCCGCTTCAATATCCATCCCCGCCATTTTCAGCGGGAACATGATGTTCTTGCGCACCGTCATATGCGGATACAAAGCATAAGACTGGAACACCATCGCCAAGCCACGCTTGGCCGGGGGCAGCGCCGTCGCATCCTTGCCGTCGATCTCGATGACACCCGAAGTGGTATCCTCGAGCCCGGCAATCAGCCGCAGCAAGGTGGATTTTCCGCAGCCCGAGGGGCCGACGAACACCACAAACTCGCCGTTTTCAATCGTCAGATCGACGGAAGGGATGACATGCACATCGCCGAAGGATTTGCGGACTTGTTTTAGAACGATCTTACCCATGATATCCTCACTTCACCGCGCCGAAGGTCAAACCGCGGACGAGTTGTTTCTGGCCAAACCAGCCCATGATCAGAATTGGCGCGATGGCCATTGTGGAAGCCGCCGAAAGCTTGGCGTAGAACAGCCCCTGCGGTGCCGAAAAGCTGGCGATAAAGGCCGACAAGGGGGCAGCGTTCACCGTGGTCAGCGTGATCGTCCAGAACGCCTCGTTCCATGCCAGAATGATGTTCAGCAGCATCGTCGAGGCGATGCCCGGAATGGCCATCGGCGTCAGGATATACAGCACCTCGTTTTTCAGGCTGGCACCGTCCATCCGCGCGGCTTCAAGGATTTCACCGGGGATTTCCTTGAAGTAGGTGTAAAGCATCCAGATGATCACCGGCAGGTTCATCAGCATCAGCGCCAGAACCAGCCCCGTGCGGGTGTCAAACAGCCCGGTTTTCTGAAAGATCAGATACATCGGGATCAGCACCGCCGCCGCGGGCATCATCTTGGTCGATAGCATCCACATCAGCAGGTCTTTGGTCTTGTTGCCCGGCACGAACGCCATCGACCACGCCGCCGGAATGGCGATCAGAAGGCCCAGCAGCGTCGAGCCAATCGAGATGATCACCGAGTTCATAAAGAAGCGCGGATAATCCGAACGCGCCCAGACATCGCTGTAATTCTGCAATGTCCAATCCGCGCCCAGCAATTCCGGCGGCGAGGCCACAGCGCTTGCTTCGGTCTTGAAGCTGGTCAGGATCGTCCACAGCACCGGAAAGAAGATAAGCAGGGCAACAGACCAGGCGGCAACCGTGAAAAACAGCTTGCGGCGGGTAGAGACTGAGCGGGCCATAAGGGTGATCTCCGTCTGTTAAGCGTCTAGGTGCTTGCCCATGCTGCGCATGAGGAAGAAGGCGACAATATTGGCAAGAATGACGGCAATGATCCCACCCGCAGCCGCGCGGCCGATATCCTTGGCGATCAACGCTTGCTTGTAGATCATGTAGGGCAGCGTCGTAGAGGCCGATCCGGGGCCGCCTTGGGTGGTGGTGAAAATCTCACCAAAGATGCCCAGCAAAAAGATGGTCTGGATCAGAATGACGACAGTGATCGCGCGGGTCATGTGCGGCAGGGTGATATAGCGGAACCGGCTGAGCGCAGAGGCGCCATCCATCTCGGCCGCTTCAAGCTGTTCCGATGACAGGGATTGCAGCGCGGTCAGCAAGATCAGCGTGGCAAAGGGCAGCCACTCCCATGCGGTGATGAACACAATCGACGACATTGGATAGTTTTGCAAAAACAGGATCGGCTCGGTTCCAAACGCGCGTGACACCGCAGCAAACAGGCCGTTCTGCGGATGCATGAACAGGTTTTTCCAGATCATCGCGGCAACCGGCGGCATGATGAAGAAGGGCGAGATCACCAAAATCCGCAACGGGCCCTGGCCCCAGACCGGCTGATCAATCAGCAAGGCAATCAACACGCCCAGAATGATGGTGATCGCCAGCACGCCGCCGACAAGCAGCAAGGTGTTGTTGATCGCCATCCAGAAGTCGGGCGAATTGAAAAACCAGGTGTAATTGCGCACCCCGGCCCAGCCAGAACGCTCGGGCGACAGCAGGCGATAGATGCGGACCGAAAACCAGATGGTCATTGCCAGCGGCACAATCATCCAGATGAACAGCAGGATAACCGAGGGCGCGACCATAAGGCGTGCCGTGGCGCGGGAAGATTGCGTCGCCATGAGAGTTCTCCGAAGCAATGACCGGGAGTGTGAATGGGGGGGGGGGAGTGGGTCAGCCAGGCTGAAGGCCTTCCCCGCACCTTGGGAGATTGCGGGGAAGGTGTGAAGGCCGATAGAGGAGGTATCGGCCTTCGGTGACACCCATCGGGCGTTACTTGGTGTAGCCAGCCGAGGTCATCTCGTCGGCAACAAGGGTTTGTGCCTCGGCCAAAGCCTCGTCTGCGGTCTTCTGGCCAGCCAAAGCTGCCGAGAACAACTCGCCCACGCTGGTTGCCATGCCCGCAAATTCCGGGATAGCGACGAACTGCACGCCCACATACGGCACCGGCTTGACGGTCGGTTTGGTCGGGTCAGCCGAGTTGATGCTGTCCAAGGTCATCTTGGCGAACGGCACCTTGGCGTATTCCGGGTTTGCGTAAAGCGAGGTGCGCGTGCCCGGAGGAACGTTGGCCCAGCCTTCTTTCGACGCAACCAAAGCCAGATAGTCTTTGTTGGTCGCCCAGTTGATGAACGCCTTGGCAGCCTCTTGCTTTTGCGATGATTTCGGGATCGCCAAAGACCATGCCCACAGCCAGTTGCCGCGCTTGCCCAGACCGTTGTCGGGGGCCAACGCAAAGCCAACCTTGTCAGCCACGGTGCTGTCTTTGCCGGTCACGAACGAAGCCGCCACAGTGGCGTCGATCCACATGCCGCACTTGCCTTGTTGGAACAGCGTCAGGTTTTCGTTGAAGCCGTTGTTCGAGGCACCTGCGGGACCGTAGTTGGTCATCAGATTCAGGTAGAAATCAAGCGTGGCTTTCCACTCTGGCTGATCGAACTGGGCAACCCAGTTTTCATCAAACCAACGCGCCCCGAACGAGTTCGACATCGCGGTCAGGAACGCCATGTTCTCGCCCCAACCGGCTTTGCCGCGCAGGCAGATGCCGTTGATTTCGGCGTCACGGTTGGTCATCGCCTTGGCCGCAGCTTCGATGTCAGCCCAGGTCGGCGCATCCGGCATGGTCAGGCCAGCAGCTTCCATCAGGTCTTTGCGATACATCACCATCGACGACTCGCCGTAGAACGGTGCTGCCAGCAGGTTGCCGTCCACCGTCAGACCGCCAGCGATTGCGGGCAGAATGTCGGCAGCGTCATAGTCTGCGGGCAGATCGTTCAGGCTGGCGAGCCAACCCTGCTTGCCCCAGATCGGAACCTCATAGGTGCCGATGGTCATCACGTCATATTGGCCACCGCCGGTTGCGATATCGGTGGTCACGTTCTGGCGCAGAACGTTTTCTTCCAGCGTCACCCACTCGACTTTGATGTCGGGGTTCTTGGCGTAGAAATCGTCCATCAGCCCTTGCATACGGACCATGTCGCCGTTGTTCACGGTTGCGACAGTGATCGTGGTTTCGGCCGATGCAAGACCCGCAAGGGTAAGCAGAGCCGTCGCGCCAAGCAGCGCGCGAAGCGTCATGTTCATTGGTATCCTCCCAGATCAGCGATTGAGCAATTCATCGCTTGCTGAGTAAATGCTCACAAAAAGGTGTGATCCGTCAAGCCCCATTTTCCGCCGCATCTGCAAAGATTATAGGCGGTTTAACAACGCCCGCGCGGTTGGCTCATCCGTCACCAAGCCGTTGATAATACGGGATTTCAACGCCCCCGCGATGGCAGGCACCTTTGATGCACCCGCAGCAATTCCGATCGAGGGACGATCCAACCCAGGCGCCACCCGCACTCCACCTGTGCGTGTATTTGTCCCGACATCGAGGTAAATGCCGCGTGAGTCGAACACCCATCCGGCAACTTCGCCCACCGCCCCCGCGGCCTGCATCTCGTCCAACTCGCCCCGCGTGACAAACCCGTCCTTCAGCAGCGGCGCGTCGTTGCTCATCTGGCCGACACCGACAAAAACCACATCCGCCGCCCGCGCCAGATCGACGACCTTTTTCACCGGACCCAGCGCATGAAACGCCGCGTTTTCCTGCGGCGTCGGGCTGATCACCGGCACCGGCATCGGATAGTGCGGTGCGCGCACTTTATCCGCGATCCGCATCACCACGTCAAAGAACGACGCCGAGCCATCGGGGGCGATATTGCCGATCAACGACACCAGACGATGCTGGTCTGCGTCCATCGGCGTCATCGCATCGACCATGCCACGCATCGCCCGCCCCGTGCCCAAAGCGATCACCGAAGGCTCGGACATCCGCAAGAACCGCTCCAGCTCCGCCGCCGCCGCAGGCCCAATCGCCCGCACCCCATCCGCGCCCGGCCCCAGACTGGGGGCCACCCGGCAGCGCAGCAGGCCAAAGCGGCGCGTCAACTCGGCCTCCATATCCAGACAGGCCCCGATGGGATGGTTCAGCCGCACATGGATCAACCCCTCGGCCATCGCCCGGCTGACCAGACGTTGCGCGCGCTGGCGCGAAACGCCCAACTCTGTCGCAATCTGATCCTGAGTCAAACCGCCAACGTAATACAGCCACCCCGCGCGGGCGGCTTCATCATTCAGCGTGGGTTCGGGATCGGTCCGGCTCATCTGCGCCCCTTCAGTTCTGGCGCAATGTCGTAGAAGTCGGCAAAGGATGCAAACCTCAAGTGCGGGCGGGCATCTTCCGGCTCGTCCAAGGTGCGGTCTTTCAGATGACTGCCCCCGGTAAACCGCCACACCACCATGCCCGCGGCCAACCCCGCCCTGATGCCCGTCAGGCTGTCCTCGATCACCAGACAGCGCGCAGGTGCCACCCCCATCTGCCGTGCGGCATAAAGGAACAGATCCGGCGCAGGCTTGCCGCGTGCCACAAGGGTCGAGGTGAACAGCGCAGGCCCCGCCAGATGCCCCAGCCCCACCATGTTCAAAGACCGCGCCGCCCGCATCGGGCTCGAGGATGTGGCGATGCAATACGGCACCCCCATCTGCGCAATCACCTCGGTCACACCCGGCATCACCTGCAGATCACGCTCAAACCGCTCCAGCAGGCGGGCGCGATACTGTTCCTCAAAATCCGGCGGCAGGGTCAGATTGAACTCGGCGCGGATGGTGTTCATCACTGTCGGATAGCTGCGCCCCAGAAAATGCTGCGCCACATAGGCCAGATCAATCTGCACGCCGCGCTCGGCCAAGGCATCAATCAGCATCTGCGCCGAGATGATTTCACTGTCGATCAGCACCCCGTCGCAATCAAAGATCACCAGATCAAACATCAGAACAACGCGGCCAACGCGTTGGTGTCGATCCCCGGCACGATCTGCCCCGCAGGCTTCACCGTTGCCACATCCTCGCCCGCCACGATGGCATTGACCACCGCTTCCTCGACCGCCTGCACCGCCGCCAGATACAAAGGGTCAATCATCTCGCCATTGATCTCGGTTTTGGTCAGCACCGCCCCCGCCCGCTGCGGCATCGGCCCCGGATTGGCAACCGACAGCGCCAGAAAAATATCGCCCGAGGAATTCCCCCCCGGCGTGCCGCCACGCCCGATCCCCAAAGCCGCGCGCTTGGCCACTTGGCGCAGCGATAGCCCCGACAAAGGCGCATCGGTGATCAGCACCACGATGATCGAGCCCATTTCCTTATCCGGCATACCCCGATCAAACACGCCGTCCGGCATGATCTGGCCCACCGGTTTGCCCAGCACCTGAAAATCCGGCCTGCGCCCGTGATTGGCCTGCACAAGGCACCCCATCGTGTAGCCCTGCCCGCCGATTTCGAACACGCGCGACGCGGTCCCCGTTCCTGCCTTGAACTGATAGGCAATCATGCCATTGCCGCCCCCGACCGAGCCTTCGGCAACCGGCCCGGCCTTTGCCGCCGAAAGTGCCGCCACCGCATGATCGGGGGTGACATGCAGCGCGTTGATATCGTTCAGAATACCGTCGTAAGTCTCGGCCACCACCGGCATCGCCCAGCCGTGATCTTTCTGGAAGAACGCGTCGTAATGCGCGATCATCCACTGCGTTGCGCCATGATGCACCGCCCCCACGCCATGGGTGTTGGTGATGCAGACCGGGCCAATCATATAGCCCGCATCGTCGATCCAATGCGTGCCCGTCATCTCGCCATTGCCATTCAGCGCATAATGCCCGGCCCAAACCGGCACGGGCACGCCTTTATCATCGCGCGGCCGGATCGCCGTGACCCCCGTGCGCATCCGCAGCGCCGGATCGGTCAGCGTGGTAAACCCCACCGTCACCCCCGCCACATCGGTGATCGCGTTCAACGGGCCGGGCGTGCCCGGAAACGGCAGACCAAGCGCGCGGGCGCGGGGCTTTTGCATGGTGTCCTCCTACTTCAGCCCATCAAGCACGGCGTAAACGCATTCGACAAGCCGCTTGCGACGCGGGTCGATGTCATCGCCAAAGCCCATCATGTGATTGGTGGTGTAGCCGATGCCAAACTGCGCCGCAGGGTCGGCAAAGCCAAAGCTGCCGCCCCAGCCGCCATGCCCAAAGCTGCCGGGTGCAGCCCCTTGCTGCATCAGACCAAACCCCGCGCCATAGGCCGCCTCGCCGCCCAACGCGCCATCCAGCCCGAGAAAGCGCGGCTTGGTCGCCTCGGCCAGCGCGCGGCGCGACCACAGTTTTGACGCGTCTGACACCACATCGCCGTAAATCAGCGCCATCGCCTTGGCCGTTCCGTGGCCATTCGCGCCCGGAATTTCAGCCGCACGCCACGCGCGGCTGTTCGGTTCTGTCGGGCCAATCGCGGGGTTGCGCCATGCGTGCGGATGGGCCGACGCCAGCACTTGTTCGATGCCGTCCATGATCCCCGGCCCGGCGATGACCTCGGCCAAGCGCCCCTCCTCGGCCTCGGGCAGGCCGACGTGTAAATCTGCCCCCATCGGGCCCGCGATCTGCGCGCGCAGAAACGCGCCAAAGCCTTGCCCCGTCACCCGCCGCAGCGGTTCGGCCACCAAAACCCCCAACGAAATCGCATGATACACCGACTGGCTGCGCGGCGGCCACAACGGCGCCATCGCCGCCAGCGCCTGCGCGTAGGGCGCACCCGCATAAAGCCCCGCCAGATCCATCGGCACCGACAGCCCGTCCAGCCCGCACTGATGCGACAGGCACTCGCCCACCGTCAGATCGCCCTTGCCGCCCGCCGCAAATTCCGGCCAATAGCGCGCCATCGGCTGATCGTAATCGACCAAGCCACGATCGACCAACACAGCCATCGTCACCGCCGCGATGCCCTTGGTGCAAGACCACACGTTCACCAGCGTATCCTGCTGCCACGCGCGCTGGCCCGCCGCATCGGCAAAACCGCCCCACAACTCGGCCACAAGCTTGCCCCGATGCACCACAGCAACCGAGCCGCCATGCTGCCCCAGCGCAAAGCAATCCGCGAACGCCGCGCGCAGCGGCGCGAATTCTGCCGTGGTATGCCCCTGAACCGTCATCACTTGCCCCTGCCCTGTGTTGCCCTGCCTGCGTCACCGCAGCATAGGCACCGCCCCGCCGCCGTCCACCCCACCCTGCGACGCGTTATGTCGGTTTCCCACCGTTCTGCGTCGGGCTTGTGTGGCGATTCCCACATGCTCTGCTCAAATTCTGCACCGCAGCATCGCGCAACGCTTACAAATCGGGCAAATCCGCCGGCTGTTCCGCATTTGCCACCGGCATCGCCCGCAAGACCGTTGCCGCAAACACCACCCCGGCCTTTGCTGCATCTGCTTGGGCCTGCCCCAGGCGAAGGGTGTGCGGCAGCGATAGGTTTGGACGGCCTCGCCACCGCACGTTTGCAACAAAAGCTGCCCTCTCACTATGGACGTTCTTCCCCCGAATGGAAGCGCCAGAGCGGGCCCAACAGGGGAAACACCATGAAACTGACCAGACGCTCGCTTTTGGCCTCGGGCATCGCCGCAATGGCGCTGCCGCGCGTGGCCTTCGCTGCCGGTGAAACCATCAAGATCGGCGTTCTGCACTCGCTGTCGGGCACGATGGCCATCTCGGAGACCACGCTGAAAGACACCATGCTGATGCTGATCGAGGCGCAAAACGCCAAGGGCGGCCTGCTGGGCAAACAGCTGGAAGCCGTCGTTGTTGACCCCGCCTCGGATTGGCCGCTGTTCGCCGAAAAGGCGCGCGAGTTGCTGACGGTGTCGAAAGTCGATGTGATGTTCGGCTGCTGGACTTCGGTGTCGCGCAAATCCGTGTTGCCGGTGATTGAGGAATTGAACGGCCTGCTGTTCTACCCGGTGCAATACGAAGGCGAGGAATCGTCGAAAAACGTGTTCTACACCGGCGCTGCACCAAACCAGCAAGCGATCCCGGCGGTGGATTACTACCTTGAAGAACTCGGCGTGAAGAAATTCGCGCTGCTCGGCACCGACTACGTCTATCCCCGCACCACCAATAACATTCTTGAGGCTTACCTGATCTCGAAAGGCATCGCCAAAGAGGATATTTTCGTCAACTACACCCCGTTCGGCCACTCCGATTGGTCGAAAATCGTCGGTGACGTGGTGGCCTTGGGGGCGGACGGCAAAAAGGTCGGCGTGATTTCCACCATCAACGGCGACGCCAACATCGGCTTTTACAAAGAACTCGCCGCCGCGGGTGTCACCGCCGATAAACTCCCGGTCTGCGCGTTTTCGGTCGGTGAAGAAGAACTGGCGGGTCTGGATACCTCGAACCTCGTCGGCCACCTTGCCGCGTGGAACTACTTCATGTCCGCCGATACCCCGGAGAATAAGGCGTTTATCGAGCAATGGCACGCCTACATCAAAGATGACAAACGCCCAACCAATGACCCGATGGAAGCCCACTATATCGGCTTCAACATGTGGGTGAACGCGGTGACGGCAGCAGGCACCACCGATGTGGATGCGGTATCGGATGCAATGATCGGCCAGAAATTCCCCAATCTGACCGGGACGACTGCCGAGATGCTGCCGAACCACCACCTGACCAAACCCGTGCTGATCGGCGAGATCCGCGCCGATGGCCAGTTCGACATCATCAGCCAGACCGAGCCGGTTCCGGGCGACGCCTGGACCGATTTCCTGCCCGAGTCGGCGGTGCTGGAAGCCGATTGGAAAGACCTGAAATGCGGCATGTATAACAAAGAGACCAAAACCTGCGTGCAGCTGAAGTCCAACTACTGAACCCTGCGGAGGGGCCAACAGGCCCCTCCCCTCCTCCCCCAGCGCCCCTGCTGACACCAAGCCCTGCTTACCCATAGACGGATTGCCCATGCGTTTCCTGCTGGCCTGCCTTCTGGCACTGATCTGTGCCGCCCCCTTGCGCGCCGAAACCGCCGCCGAAATCCTCACCGCCAATGCCGCTTTGGTGCAAAAGGCCTCGCGCCAGACCATCGCCCCGGTGATTGACGCCTTGGGTGCCAGCGGCGATCCGACCGCCGCCGCCGTGCTGGAGGCTTGGGCGAACAAAGGCCTCGGCATCCGCAAAGCTGACGGCCAGTTTTTCCTGATCACCGCTAACGCCGACGGATATGCGTTAACCGATCTGGCAGGCGCGCCCGCAGGCCAAGCCGCCAAATCCGACATCACAGAACTCAAACCCAACGCCGGCGTGCGCGGCATGATCGCCACCGCTTTGGTGCAGTTCACCCTGTCAGACCCGGATACGCTGAAACGCGCCGCAGCCTTGGAATCCATCGCCAAAGACCCAAAACCCGAGGCCTTGGCCCCCCTCCGCGCCGCCATCACGAATGAGCCCGACGCCACCCTCAAAACCCAGAAACAACGGCTGGAACGCCTGCTCACCCTGCGCTTCGACCCCGACTCCGCCGCCCGCATCGCAGCCATCAACAGCTTCGGCGCAGACCTCGGCCTAGACCTGCGCGGCGCGCTAAACCCGCTTCTGGCAACAACAAAACTGGCCTCAGCCACACCGCCCACCGCCAACATCGCCCGTGAGCTAAAACCCGGCCGCGACCTGACCGAGACCGAAGCCTATGACCTGATGGTATCTGCCAACCTCGCCCCCGCCCGCCTGACAGTTGAAGCCCAGCGCACCGCCCTGATCGCCAACCTGCAAAACGGCGAAGTCGGCGGCGTCTCCTTTGCAGACCTGAACACCCAAGCCGCCCGCGACCGCGCCTATACCGCGCTGGAAGCCGCAGGCACCGTCCCGCAAGCCGCCACCGATGACGAGGCCACAGCCGCCCTCAAAGCCCATCATTTCTACGACATCTACACCGAACCCGACCCCGCCGTGACAACCGCCGCAAGCGCCGCCCTAAAATCCATCGGCCACAAAGTCGCCGCCATGCAGGCCGCCGACCTTGCCCTCGACGGCCTGTCGCTTGCGTCCATCTACTTCCTCGCCGCCATCGGCCTTGCGATCACCTTCGGCGTGATGGGCGTGATCAACATGGCCCACGGCGAGTTCATCACCATGGGCGCCTACACCGGATACGTCGTGCAACTTTACGTGCCGAACTACACCGCCTCAATCCTGATCGCCCTCCCCCTCGCCTTCGCCGTCACCTTCGCCGCAGGTGTGGCGATGGAGCGTCTGATCATCCGCCACCTCTACAAACGCCCGCTGGAAACCCTGCTGGCCACCTTTGGCATCTCCATCGCGCTGCAACAAATTCTGAAAAACGTATTCGGCACCCAGGCCCGCCCGCTGACCTCGCCCGCATGGCTGGATGGCGCGCTCACCCTCAACGACGTGGTCTCGATCAGCTACATCCGCATCGCCATCTTCGTGCTGGCCCTGCTGTTCCTCACCTTCTTCCTCTGGCTGATGAAACGCACCCGTTTGGGCCTCGAAGTCCGCGCCGTCACCCAAAACCCCACCATGGCCGCCAGCATGGGCATCAACCCCGATCGCATCAACATGCTGACCTTTGGCCTCGGTTCCGGCATCGCAGGCATCGCAGGCGTCGCCATCGGCCTGTTCGCCAAAGTCACGTCCGAGCTTGGCACCGACTACATCGTGCAATCCTTCATGACCGTGGTGGTCGGCGGCGTCGGCAACATCTGGGGCGCACTCGCCGGGGCCACCATGATCGGCGGGCTGCAAAAGATGATCGAGTTCCTCAACCCCTCGAACACCCTCGCCGCCCAAACCTACATGATCCTGTTCATCATCCTGTTCATCCAATTCCGCCCCCGAGGCATCATCGCCCTCAAGGGCCGCGCCGCAGGAGATTGACCATGACTCCCTCCCGCATTTCATCCGTTCATAAATATCCCGGGGGTGCGGGGGCTGGCCCCCGCTGCGCAAAGGCATCCAAATGACCCGCAGTTTCATCCTCCGCACCCCGTCGCTGCTGATCTTCCTGATCTGCCTCGCCCTATTCACCATCGCAGTCACCCTCGCCGCGCACTACGGCCTGATCTCCACCTCTTTCGTGAAAACCCTCGGCAAAACCCTGTGCCTCTGCCTCGCCGCCCTCGCGATGGACCTGATCTGGGGCTACGCGGGCATCCTGTCGCTCGGCCACATGGCGTTCTTCGCCTTGGGCGGCTACATGATCGGCATGTGGCTGATGTATGCCCGCACCGAGGAAATCGTCATCACCTCACTGGCCAATTCCGGCCTCCCCGCCACGCCGGAAGAAATCCAGCAAGGCATCGCCTCCCAAATCTTCGGCGTCGTAGGTGCCTCCGATCTGCCAGCAATCTGGAGCTTCGCCCACAGCCTGCCGCTGCAACTGGCCCTGGTCGTAGCCCTCCCCGGCCTCCTCGCGCTGATCTTCGGCTGGCTCGCCTTCCGCAGCCGCGTCACCGGCGTTTACCTCTCGATCCTCACCCAAGCGATGACCCTCGCCCTCGCCCTCTACCTGTTCCAGAACGACAGCGGTCTGCGCGGCAACAACGGCCTTTCCGGCCTGCAAAACCTGCCCGGCCTCGATGCCGTCAGCCAAGACAGTATCAGCCTGTGGTTCTTCTGGGCCTCTGCCGCAGCCCTCGCCCTCGCCTACCTCACCCTATCCTGGATCGTCTCGGGAAAGTTCGGCTCGGTGATCCGCGCCATCCGCGACGATGAAGCCCGCGTGCGCTTCCTCGGCTATTCGGTCGAAGGCTACAAGCTGTTCGTCTTCACCCTAACGGCGGTCATCGTCGCCTTGGCAGGTGCGCTCTATTACCCGCAAGCCGGCATCATCAACCCCGCCGAACTTGCCCCCATCGCCTCAATCTACCTCGCCGTCTGGGTCGCCATCGGGGGCCGTGGCCGCCTTTACGGCGCAGTCATCGGGGCCGCCGTCGTGTCCCTTCTGTCCAGCTGGTTCACCGGAGGCCGCGCGCCCTCGATCCCGCTGGGCTTTGCCACCATCAATTGGGTCGATTGGTGGCAAGTTCTGCTCGGCGCCGCCTTCGTCTGCGTCACCCTGTTCGCCCCCAAAGGCATCGGCGGCTTGTTCGACCACTTCACTGGCCTCCACACCCCCGACCGCAAAGGCGCCCCCCTCGGCCCCGACCAAGGCTCGCTGCAAGAGAAGGAAGCCATCGAATGAGCCAACTTCTCGAAGTCTCCGGCGTCACCGTCAGCTTTGATGGCTTCCGCGCCATCAACAACCTGACCTTCTCGATCGGCCCCGCCGAGTTGCGCGCCATCATCGGCCCCAACGGCGCTGGCAAATCCACCTTCATGGATATCGTCACCGGCAAGACCAAACCCAACGCGGGCACCGTCACCTTCGGCGAAAAATCCACCTCGCTGCTGAAACTTTCCGAGGCAAAAATCGCCCGCGCAGGTGTCGGCCGCAAATTCCAACGCCCCACGGTGTTCGAAGATCAAACAGTCACCGAAAACCTCACCCTCGCCCTGAAAGCCGCCCGCAGCCCGTGGCGCGTGCTGGCATGGCGCAGCAAACCCGCCGACCACACCCGCATCGAAGCCTTAGCACAGCAAGTCGGCCTGTCAGATCACCTGCCGCGCAAGGCAGGCGAACTCAGCCACGGCCAAAAGCAATGGCTGGAAATCGCCATGCTCTTGGCGCAAGAACCTCGCCTGCTGCTGGTCGATGAACCCGCCGCTGGCATGACTTTGGCCGAGCGTGAAAAGACCACCGAACTGCTGGTCGATATCGCCAAAACCCGCGCGGTGGTGGTGGTCGAACACGACATGGAATTCGTCCGCCGCCTAAATTGCCGCGTGACGGTGCTGCACGAAGGTTCGGTTCTGGCCGAAGGCAGCCTCGACCATGTGACGAAAAACCAAGACGTGATCGACGTTTATTTAGGGCGCGGATGATGATCAAAACCACTGGCCTCACCCTGCACTACGGCGGCAGCCAAATCCTGCACGGCATTGATTTCACCGCCAAAGCAGGCGAAGTCACCTGCATCATGGGCACCAATGGCGTCGGCAAAACCAGCTTCCTGAAGGCCCTCGCAGGCACCCATATGCGCTCGGCGGGCACTGTCGAACTTAACGGCGAAACCTTAGGCAAACTCCGCCCGCAGGAAATGGCCCAGCGCGGCCTTGCCGTCGTGCCGCAAGGCCGGATGATCTTTCCCCTGCTCACCGTCAAGGAAAACCTCGAAACCGCCTTCGCCCTGCTGCCCAAACCCGATCACAAAATCCCGCAGGAAATCTACGACCTGTTCCCCGTCCTTCGCGACATGACCGCCCGCAGGGGAGGCGACCTTTCCGGCGGCCAGCAACAACAACTCGCCATCGCCCGCGCCATGATCATGCGCCCGAAAGTCTTGCTGCTGGATGAGCCGACCGAGGGCATCCAGCCCAACATCATCCAGCAAATCGGCCGCGTCATCGAATACCTGAAGGGCAAAGGCGACATGGCGATCATCCTTGTCGAGCAGTATTTCGACTTCGCCTATAATCTCGCCGACCACTTCTACGTCCTGCGCCGGGGCGCTGTCGCCAAATCCGGGGCGCGGTCAGATTTCACCCGCGAGGATTTGCGCGCCGAAGTCTCGGTCTGAACCTGAAACCTGAAACCTGAACCTGACACCTAAACCCCCAACCTCACGGAACCGAGAGCGCGCCCATGCGTTCTGGTAACGGGCTTGACATCACGCCTACCCCCCGCACCATATCCGGGTGGGTCATTTTGTTGCACAGGGGCGTAAATGTCTGAGGCTTCTTTCACCCCCAATGCGCAACCCGGCGGCGCGTCGCGCATCACCATGCCGCAACTGGCCACCGTCGTCGCCGTGGCCGCCGTGCTGTTCGTGGCGCAAGACGTGTTTGTCCCCCTCGCCATCGCCATGCTGATCACCTTCGCGCTGTCGCCGCTTGTCACCGTGCTGCGCCGCCGTGGCCTGCCGCTGCTGTGGAGCGTGCTGATCGTCGTGGCACTCGCCTTCACCCTGATCGCGATCTTTTCCTTTGTGGTCGCCAGCCAACTGGCGCAACTGGCGCAGAACCTGCCGATCTTTCAGGCCAACATCATCCACAAGGTTGAAAGCCTGAAATCAACCGGGGGCGAGCATGGCCTTGCCTCGCGCCTGTCCGACATGATCAGCGCGATCAATACCGAGATCGGTGCCGCCCTGCCCGCCGATGTCGAAAAGCCGATGCCGGTCGAGGTTATTCAATCCTCCAACGCCCTGGCATTTCTGGAAAACCTTGTCCTGCCGCTGATCAGCCCGATTGCCACAGTCGGCCTTGTGATCGTGGTGGTGGTGTTCATGCTGCTCGAGCGTGAAGACCTGCGTGACCGCTTCATCCGCCTTGTCGGCACCAACGATCTTCATCGCACCACCCAAGTGCTGGAGGAAGCCGGGGGCCGCGTTGCCAACTACCTGCTGGTGCAACTGCTGGTGAACACCATCTACGCTGTGCCGATTGGCGTTGGCCTTTACTTCATCGGCGTGCCCAACGCCGCACTTTGGGGGATGCTGACGCTGATCCTGCGCTTTGTGCCCTATATCGGTTCGGTCCTCGCCGCCGCCTTCCCGCTGTTTCTGGCCTTCGCCGTCTCGCCCGACTGGTCTGCGGTGCTGTGGACCGGCGCGCTGTTTGCATCGGTTGAACTGATCACCTCGAACGTGATCGAGCCGTGGCTTTATGGCTCGCGCACCGGGGTCAGCCCGCTTGCGATCATCGTGGCCGCGATTTTCTGGACCTTCCTGTGGGGGCCACTTGGCCTGATCCTGTCCACCCCGCTGACCGTCTGCCTTGTGGTCCTGGGTCGCCACATCCCGCAGTTTGCGCTGTTTGACATCCTGTTTGGCGACGAGCCTGTGCTGGCCCCGCATGCCAAACTTTACCAGCGGATGCTGGCGGGCGATGCGATGGAGGCCACCTTCGGCGCGACCGAAGCGCTGGAGGAGGTGGACGTGGTCGATTACCACCAGACCGCGATGATCCCGGCGCTGCTGTTGGCCCAAGACGACAGCGAGCGCGGCGTGCTCACCGCCGAGCAACAGGCGCGTCTGGCCACTGTCGCGCTGGAAGTGGTGGCCGATCTGCAAGCCGAGATGGAGGCCGAGCGCGATGCCGTCACCGACACCCCGCTGCCCGGCCTTGGCCTGCGGCTGCGCGTGGTGGGCGGGCGTTCGGCGCTGGATGATGTCTCAGCCGCCGTGATGGCGCAGGTGCTGCAAGCCGAAGGCGCTGCGGCCGCGTTTTCATCGCATCTTGATCTTGCGCCATCGCGGTTGTCTGCCTTGGATACCGACAACGCCGATTGCCTGCTGCTGTGCTATCTTGATCCCCGGCCCGCCCGCGCCTCGATGCTGCACATCCGCCGCATCAAACGCGCAGCGCCGCACTTGCGCGTCGGTGTTGTGATCCTGCAAATGCCTGCCGATCTGGCCGACAGCGCCTCGGGTCTGCGGCATCTGCACGTGGTATCGCCTGCCAAACTGCGTGAGGCCGAAGAGATCGGGGCCGATTTCGCCGTCACCAGTCTGGAAGCCGCGATTGATGCCGCTTGGCAACGCGCAGCGCCCAAGCCCGTGCCGGACATCAGCAAACCCACTCCGCGCGTCGTTCCCCGTCGCCGCAGCAAGACCACAGCGTAAGAGGAAGCCATGTCAAAATCCGAACCCGATCAAGATCTTGCCCTGCTCGAAGCGCAGATTGTGGCCCTGCGAGATGACATCGCGCATATCGCAACAACGCTTGGAGAGTTGCGCCACACCAGCGCCGAGACCCTGCGCGCCAGCCTGTCGGCCTATGCCGAGGCGCTGCGCATGGGCGGGGCTGCACGCTTGGCCGACATCGGTGAAACCGCCGAGGCCAAATTTGCCGACCTGACCGATCAGGCCCGCCGCAACCCGTGGCAGGCGCTGGCGATCGCCGGGGGCGTGGGCCTGCTGGTGGGTCTGTTGTGGGGGCGTCGCTGATGCTGGCCCTGATCAGCCTTGCCGTCCGGCTGTCCTGCGCCCATGCAATGCGCCGGATGGCGCAAGCCTCGGTGCTGTTTGCCGCCGCACTTATCTGCGCCATCATCGCGCTGACCGGCTTTGCCGCCGCACTGGCGATCTGGCTTGCGCATCTGCTGGGGCCAATCGGTGCCGCGCTGTTGATCGGGGGCATCGGCTTGGTGCTGGCATTGGTGTTCCTGCTGCTGGCCCGCAGTCGCGCGCGCACCGCAAGCCCGCTGCAATCGCCTGCGGCCCAAGCCCTGATGGCCGAATTGCAGCGCACCAGCCCCATCGACCTGCTGGCCCCAGCGGTGTTTTCGGCCATCTTGGGCGCAATTTTTGGCGGCAAGGCCAAGGAATAGCCGCAGCGTGTTGCCCCATCATTCCCAAGCTGCCCCGGACTTGATCCGGGGCCTCGTGGTGTAAGCAGAGGCCCCGGATCAAGTCCGGGGCGGCGTGGCGACCATAGGCAGGTGTTTGACCCGCCTTAAACCGCCACCGCCACCTTGCCCATCGGATGCGAGCAGCAGGCCAGGATATAGCCCTCGGCGATGTCATCATCCGAAATCCCGCCGTTGTGCACCATATGCACCTCGCCCGACACCTTCTTGACCTTGCACGTCCCGCACAAACCAAAGGTGCAACCCGACGGAATATTCAGCCCCGACCGCTTGGCCACCGCCAACACGGTATCGGTTTCACCACAGGCGGCAACAACACCGCTGTCCACAAAGCTGATCTCGGCCTCCACCCCTTCGCCGGGCGTCACATCGTCCAGCACCGGCGCATCGGCTTCGGTGCCCACGGCCAAGCCAAAGCTTTCCTGATGATAGCGCGCCATGTCAAAGCCAAGGCTTTGCAGCATCTCGCGCACCGCCTGCATGAACGGCTCGGGGCCACAGCAGAACACCTCACGCTCCAGATAATCCGGGGCCATCAGGCCCAGCATGATCTGGCTTAGCCGCCCCTTATAACCCGGCCACGCCCGGAACGGATCGGCCTCTTCGACCGTAAAGCGCAACTGCAACCCCGGCACACGGTTGGCAAACTGCTCCAACCGCTCGCGGAAGATGATTTCAGATGGCCGCCGCGCGGCATGCACAAACACGATGTCTGGCATCTGCCCCGAATCCCACGCCCATGTCGTCATCGACATCATCGGCGTGATCCCCGACCCGGCCGAGATCATCAGGTATTTCGGCGACGGATGGCGGTGAAAGCTGAAAATCCCCGAAGGCCCATAGGCCTTGATCTGCATCCCCGGACGCAAGTTGTCCAACATCCAGCGCGTGCCAATGCTGGTGCTTTGCGCCTTCACCGTGATGGTGATCGACAAAGGCCGCGACGGCGACGACGACAGCGTATAAGTCCGTTGCACATTGCCGGCGGGGCCTTTTTTCGGATCAACCGGCAAGTCCAAGGTGATGAACTGCCCCGGCTGATAGTCAAACCACGCCCCATCCGGCGCGCGGAATGCAAAGGTCGCGGTGTCGTCATTTTCCGGCACCACCATCGAACATTCCAGCATCTGGCTGTCGTTCCATGGCTGGGCCGTCCAGTTTGCGCGGGTATTCGCCATGATCTACTCCGCCGCCAACGCAGGCTTGGGCGCCATCCGCTCGGTCATCACGCCGCAATACCAGTCGATGAACTGAATGACGCCTTCTTCCTGAATCGTCGAATAGGGGCCGGGCTCGTATGCAGGCGAAAGGATGCCCTTCTGGTTTTCCTCTACCACCTGACGATCTTCGTCGTTGGTGTGCATCCACACGTCCGTCAGACGCGGCAATTCGTAATCCACGCCCTCAACCGCATCCTTGTGCACCAGCCAGGTCGTCGTCACCTGCGTTTCAGTGGCCGAGATCGGCAGCACCCGGAACGTGATCGCATGATCGCCCAGGAAGTGATTCCAAGTGTTCGGATAGTGATAGAACAGCAAGCTGCCCGCATCATTGAACGGCATCGTGCCCATACGCTTGGCCACCGCGGCCTTGGTGTCCATCGTGTAGCTTTCGGCATTGTTCAAAAGCGGCACCCGCGCCAAACGCCATTGCATCGCCTTGTCATGGGTAAAGCGCGACGGCAGCCCCGCCGCCTCACACCGCGCCCAATGCGCAAGGATCTCGTCGCTGGCCTCGGTCGGCCCGTTCATCGCTCCGATCTTCGGGTTGTCCGAGAACGTCCGGCACAACGACGGATGCGCGCCGCCACAATGATAGCACTCGCGGTTGTTCTCGATCACCAGCTTCCAGTTGCCGTTTTCCACGATGGTCGAGGAAAACGCCACCTTGGCATCCTTCAACCCCGAGGGCGCAAGATAGGTCATCGCCGTCTTGGCCAATTCCGCAATCGGCGGCGGCACTTGGGCGACGCAGATAAACACCATCCCGCCCAGATCGACGCAATGCACCTTCTTCAGGCCATGCTCGGCGGGGTTGAAGCCTTCCTGCATGTCGCGGGCATATTGCAGCTTGCCGTCCAGATCGTAGGTCCACTGGTGATACGGGCAGACGAGTTTCGGGGCAGACCCGGTTTCCTTGGCGCACAGCCGCTGGCCGCGGTGGCGGCAAACGTTGTGAAACGCCCGCACCATCCCATCGTTGCCGCGGGTGATCACCACCGGATAAGCCCCCACCTGCATGGTGACAAACGCGCCCGCCTTCGGCAACGCCGCTGCGGGGGTGGCAAACAACCACTCGCGATACCAGATCTGCTCCAGATCGGCGGCATAAACCCCGTCATCGCAATAAAGCGCATGGCTCAGGGCATAATCCTTGCGGCGGGCAAGCAGTTCGGAATGGATTTCGGCTGACTTAAGCATCTGGCACCTCGTAGGTCCCCGCCTCCCGCGCGGACAGTTGTGTTGGCAAACCGGAAGGGTCCGGCTGGGCTGGTCTTTCGCGGCAAGGCTGGTTTCCGGGCTGTGAAACCGGGGCTTTCGCCCGCAGCGCGACACCTTCCCAAGGCTTGCGCCCCAGTGGCCTCCAATCGCGCCTTACGCTTCATCACCGTTGCGGGGGCAGCGCCGGCTTTGCCCCGGCTTCCCAATTCTCCACCCTTGCAGATGGCACCTTACGCCAGGATTAAAACACGGGCGGCCGAGTCGCGATAGATCATTTGCGACCAGTCTGAACACGCCAAAGACGCCGCCCCAAGTCACCGCAGATCAGCACGCCAACCGCCCGGAAATCAGGCAGGAAACCAACCCGCATCAGGGCGAGTGTGCATGATCCCAAGCACCGCGCGCCATGCCACAATCGCTGCATCAGACTTTGGGCAGCCACCACCAACCCACCAAACACAAAGGGCCCGACCGTTGCCGGTCAGGCCCTTGAGTGATGGTGGTGAGCCGGACGGGACTCGAACCCATGACCCGCTGATTAAAAGTCAGCTGCTCTACCAACTGAGCTACCGGCCCACAACTGAGGCGCTGATTAGGGTGAGGGGCGCGGGGGGTCAAGGGGCAAAACGTCTGCCTCTGGCAAAAAGCTGCAACGCGGCGTATATGCGGCGCATGGAAAACCGCAAAGCGCCAAGCCAGATTGCCTTTATGAAGATGCACGGAGCCGGAAACGACTTTGTCATCATCGACTCACGCGGGCGCGATGCCATCGTCACCGCCAAACTGGCGCAGGCTTTGGGCGACCGCCACCGCGGAACCGGGTTTGACCAGCTTGCCGAAATCATCGATTCGCAAACCGCCGATTTCGCGCTGGATTTCTGGAACTCTGACGGCAGCCGCGCCGGGGCCTGCGGCAACGCCACCCGCTGCGTGTCCGATTACATGATGCAGCAACTGGGCCGCGACGCGCTCAGCCTGACCACAACGCGCGGCACCCTGCACGCCAACCGCCTTCCCGATGGCCGGGTTTGCGTCAACATGGGCCAACCGCAACTGGAATGGTCGGACATCCCGCTTTCGCATGCTGTCGATACCCTGAACCTGCCGCTTCCCGGCAACCCCGCCGCCGTGGGCATGGGCAACCCGCATTGCGTGTTCTTCGTCAAAGACGCCGAGGCCGTTGATCTGACCGTCGAAGGCCCCGGCACCGAACACTACGATCTGTTCCCCCAGCGCACCAATGTCGAATTTGCCCATCTGATCGCCCCCGACCACCTGCGCATGCGGGTGTGGGAGCGTGGCGCAGGCATCACCCTCGCCTGCGGCTCCGGCACCTGCGCCACCGTCGTCGCCGCCCACCTGCGCGGCCTGACCGGCCGCAGCGTTACAGTAGAGGTTGACGGCGGCACCCTGCACGTCGATTGGCGCGACGATGGCGTATGGCTCACCGGCCCCACCGCACATGTGTTCAGCGGCACCCTGACCCCCGCATTTCTGGCCGCACTATGAACGCTCCGATCTTCGCCACCCTCGGCTGCCGCCTGAACGCCTACGAGACCGAGGCGATGAAAGAACTCGCCGCCGCCGCAGGCGTATCGGGTGCCGTGGTGGTCAACACCTGCGCCGTCACCGCCGAGGCCGTGCGCAAAGCCAAACAGGAAATCCGCAAACTCGCCCGCGAGAACCCCACAGCACAAATCATCGTCACCGGCTGTGCGGCGCAAACCGAGCCTGAAACCTTCGCCGCCATGGCCGAAGTCACCCGCGTCATCGGCAACACCGAGAAAATGCAGGCGGCGACATGGGCCAACCTGAAAGCCCCTGACCTGATCGGCGTCACCGAAAAGGTGCAGGTCGATGACATCATGTCGGTCCGCGAAACCGCAGGCCACCTGATTGACGGCTTCGGTCGCCACCGCGCCTATGTCCAAGTGCAAAACGGCTGCGACCATCGCTGCACCTTCTGCATCATCCCCTACGGTCGCGGCAATTCCCGCTCTGTCCCCGCCGGAGTCGTGGTCGAACAGATCAAACGGCTGGTGGACAAAGGCTTTAACGAAGTCGTCCTCACCGGCGTTGATCTCACCTCATGGGGGGCCGACCTCCCCGCCACCCCGCGCCTCGGCGATCTGGTGATGCGTATCCTGCGCCTTGTGCCAGACCTGCCCCGCCTGCGGATCAGCTCCATCGACAGCATCGAGGCTGACGACGCCCTGATGGGTGCCATCGCCACCGAGCCGCGCCTGATGCCGCACCTGCACCTGTCCCTGCAAGCAGGCGACGACATGATCCTGAAACGCATGAAACGCCGCCATCTGCGCGACGACGCCATCCGCTTCTGTGAAGACGCCAAAAAACTCCGCCCCGACATGATTTTCGGGGCCGACATCATCGCAGGCTTCCCGACCGAAACCGAAGATATGTTCGCCAATTCCCTGAAACTGGTGGAAGACTGCAACCTCACGTTCCTGCACGTCTTCCCGTTCAGCCCACGCAAAGGCACCCCCGCCGCCCGAATGCCGCAACTGCACGGCCCCGAGATCAAAGCCCGCGCCGCCCGCCTCCGCGCCGCAGGCGATCAGGCATTGGCGCGCCATCTAAGCGCCCAGATCGGCCAAACCCACCGTATCCTGACCGAATCCCCCCGCATGGGCCGCACCGAGCAATTCACCGAAGTTGCGTTTCAGGCCGATCAACCCGAAGGCCAAATCGTCACCGCCCCCATTCACGGGATGCAAGGCGCGCGCCTGCTCGCCTGAACTCTGCTTGAAACCGAGAATGCCTCCGGCGGGGATATTTAAGCAGAGAGGATGACCAAAAGCGCAGTCTCCTGCAATGTCACACTGGCCCAAATATCCCCGCCGAAGGCTTCCCCAACAGCAACAGCCGCAACGCCAGCCGTTCGGCGCGCGCCCACAACCCGCGCCGCCCCGGACCTGATCCGGGGCCTCATGGTCTCAACCCGCACAGGTGCCCAAGCGCTGCGCCAAACCTGAACAAGAAGTTAACCGCAGAATCCAACCCCCTGTTTTCAAACAACGAAAATCAGGTCCCAACGCGGGACCGCCCTAAACCCGAAACCCCTCGGGGATCGCATCGCGCCCCTCCAGCACCAGATCGACCATCACCTCGGCCACCTTGGGGGCCATCCCGAACCCGATCTTGAAGCCGCCATTGGCGACAAAATGCCCGTCCCGCCCCGGCCAAGCCCCCAGCACCGGCGCGCGCGATTTCGATCTGGGCCGCAGCCCCGCCCAGCGCTCCACCACCTCGGCCCCCGCCAGCACCGGCAACGCCGCCACCGCCCGCGCGAGCAGATCATCGGCCCGGTGATCGACGCCCAGACCCTGATACTCCCGCTCAGACGTGGACCCCACCGCGACCGTTCCATCGACATGCGGCACCACATGCAGCCCGCCAACCAAAAGCTGCGGCAGATCAGGCGCGGCATGGCGCAGCAAGATCGCCTGCCCCTTCTCGGCCCCGCCCATATCGCGCCCCATATCCGCGCCCAGCGCCGCAAGCCCCGCCGCCCCCGTAGCCCAGACGACCGGCCCGGCCTCCTCTGCCGCGCCGACAATAACTTCACCCCCCGCCGCCCTGATCGCCCCAACCAGCGCCGCGCAAGCCAACCGAGGATGCAGCCGCGCGCTCAGATCATCCGCGACGAGCCAGCCCGAGGCACTCACCGGCTCCCACACAGCCCCCGTCGCCCGCACCACCCGCCAAGCCGCCGCGCCCCGCCACAGCCCCTCCGCCTCTGCCCCCCGCGCCCGCGCCAGTTCCACCGCCGCCGTGTCCGCCAAAGGCTGCAACCGCCCCAGCCGCCCATAGCCCGAAGCCAGCCCCGACGCGGCCTCGACCGCCGCCCACCAGCCTGCCGCCATCAGCAAACTGTCCAACTGAAACGCCTTCTTCTCGTTCCAGTTTTCCGGCACATGCGGGCTGAGCGCCCCCACCACCCCGCCCGAAGACCCGGCAGCCACGCCCACAGCCTCGATCACCCGCACCCGCGCCCCGCGCCGCGCGGCCTCCCACGCCACCGACAGCCCGAAAATCCCCGCGCCCCGCACCGTCAGATCAACCCTTGCCATTCCGCCCCGCCTTGCCCATGGTCCGCCCGACCAAGGGCATATGACAATGACCACTCCCTCACAATCAGCCCTGACGTGGCAAGACGGCGCAATCCCCGTCTCGACCCGCTTCGACGACCCGTATTTCTCGAAAAACGACGGCCTGTCCGAGACCCGCCACGTCTTTCTGGCTGGCAACGACCTGCCCGCCCGCCTGACCCCCGGCTTTCACGTCGCAGAACTGGGCTTTGGCACCGGATTGAACCTGCTTGCCCTGTCGCTGATCACCAAAACCCCCACCCGCTTCACCAGCTTTGAAGCCTTCCCGCTGCCCGCCCCCGACATCGCCCGCGCCCTCGATCACTTCCCCGAAGCCCGCGCCGTGGCCGAACCGTTCCTGACCGCATGGGCGACAGGCGAAACCCAATTCCAACTCGGCCCGATCCAGGTCGAAATCATCCTCGGCGACGCCCGCGACACCCTCGCCGCATGGCCCCATAAAGCCGACGCATGGTTCCTCGACGGCTTTTCCCCTGCGAAAAACCCCGAACTCTGGTCGCCCGAAATTCTGGCCGAAGTCGCCCGCCACACCGCTACAAACGGCACCTTCGCCACCTACACCGCCGCAGGCCACGTCCGCCGCGCCCTGCAAGACGCAGGCTTCGCCGTCGAACGCCGCCCCGGCCACGGCAAAAAACGCCACATGTCCGCAGGAATCCTTCGATGAACAACCGCAAAGGCATCCTGCTGATGATCGCCGCCATCGCGGCCTTTGCGGTGCAAGACGCGCTGTCACGCCTGCTGGCGGGCCAATACAACACGCTGATGGTGGTGATGATCCGCTATTGGGTGTTCGCGGCCTTCGTGATCACGCTTGCGCTGCGCCGCCCCGAAGGCCTGCGCGCCGCCCTGCGCTCGCGCCGACCCGCGGCGCAAGCCCTGCGCGCCACGCTGCTGGTGGTGGAGATTTGCGTCATGGTCTATGCCTATACGCTGATCGGCCTGATCAACGCCCATGCGGTCTTCGCCGTCTGCCCGCTGATCGTCGTCGCGCTTTCCGGCCCGATCCTTGGCGAGAAACTGACATGGCAACGCTGGGCCACCGTCGGCGTTGGCCTGATCGGCGTGCTGATCATCCTGCGCCCCGGCCAAGGCGTGTTCTCTTGGGCGGCCCTGCTGCCGCTGATCACCGCGCTGTTCTTCGCCGCCTACAGCGTGCTGACCCGCCTGACCGCGCGGGAGGAGGCGTTTTTCCCCAGCTTTTTCTGGCCCGCCTTTCTGGGCGCGATCATGATGACCGCCCTTGGCCTGCCGCAATGGCAACCGATCCAAACCGCAGATGCCCCGATCTTCGCCACCTATGCCGTGATCTCGATCCTGTCGAACTGGCTGCTGCAAAAGACCTACGAAGTGGCCGAGGCCTCTGCCGTGCAACCCTTCGCCTATCTGCATTTCGTGTTCATCGCCCTGCTGGGCATCACCTTTTTCGACGAACACCTCGCGCTTCCCGTGCTGATTGGCGCGGCCCTGATCATCGCCGCAGGCATCTATTCGCTGTTGCAAACCCGTGCGGCCCCCAAGGTATCCCGATGAAAACCGAACAAAATCTGAAACTCGGCATCTGGCTGATGGTTGCCAGCACCGTGGTGTTCGCGTTGCAAGACGGCATCTCGCGGCACTTGGGCGGCACCTACAACGTCTATATGGTGGTGATGATCCGGTTCTGGGTGTTCGCCGCCTTCGTGGTCGCCCTCGCCGCCCGCAGCCCCGGCGGCATCCGGGCCGCCACCCGCACAAGCTTCCCCGCCCAGCAGATCACCCGAGGCGTGATCCTAGTGGCCGAGGTCTGCGCCATGGTGCTGGCCTTCATCAATCTGGGTCTGATCCAAAGCCACGCGGTTTTCGCCTGCTATCCCTTGCTGGTGGCCGCCCTGTCTGGCCCGGTGCTGGGCGAAAAAGTCGGCTGGCGGCGCTGGACCGCCATCGCCATCGGCTTTGCGGGCGTGCTGATCATTCTGGAGCCGGGCTTTGCCGTGTTCTCACCTTGGGCGCTGATCCCGTTCATCAGCGCCTTCATGTTCGCTCTTTACGGCCTGCTCACCCGCTTTGTCGCCCGCAAAGACCCGGCCTCGGTATCGTTCTTCTGGACGGGCGTTGTCGGCGCCGCCGCGATGACCCCGATTGGCCTCTGGCATTGGCAAGTGATGCTGCCCACAGATTGGCTCTGGATGGGCGCTTTGTGCTGCACCGCGATCATGGGGCATTGGCTGCTGATCAAAGCCTATGCCGTGGCCGAAGCCTCTGCCGTGCAACCCTTCGCCTATCTGCAACTGATGTTCATCGCCTTGCTGGGGGTGTTCCTGTTCGGTGAAACCCTGCGCCCCAACGTCGCCATCGGAGCCTGCGTCGTCGTCGCCGCCGGCCTGTTCACCCTCTGGCGGCAACGGGTAAAACAGCAAGAGCCGCCGCAGGTCTGACACCTTCATTGCGGTATCTCCCCGCCGCCCCGGACTTGATCCGGGGCCTCATGGGATGCGCAGAGGCCCCGGATCAAGTCCGGGGCGGCTTGGTGGCTGGTGCTAACGTCCCGTCAATTCCGCCGAAATCCGCACCGGCCCCGCCACGCCTTTCAGCTTGGCGCGGTAGATCACCACCCCCTCGGCCACCCGCATCACATAGGTGCGGGTTTCGGAAAACGGGATCATCTCGACCCAATCCACCACATCGACGCTATCCTTGCGCGGATCGCCGAACTGAGTGATCCACTTGCCCGGCCGCCCCGGCCCGGCGTTGTAGCCCGAAGCGATCAGCGCCACCGACGGCCCGAATTTCTCAATCATATGGCTGAGATAGACCGACCCCATCCGCACGTTATAGGGTGGATCGGTGATCAGCCGGCTGGCCGACGACGCCGCCTCGCCCAAGCCCTTCGCCACATGCTCGGCGGTGGCTGGCATCACCTGCATCAAGCCGCGCGCGCCGACCTTGCTTTGCGCCGCAGGGTCAAACTCGCTCTCGCGCCGCGAAATCGACAGGGCCAGCGCGCGACTGACCGCCAAGCCATCCGGCACCATCGCAGGCACCGGATAATAGGCGCGCGGCAGGATCACGCCGCGCTCTGCCGCCTGCTTGGCCACCAGCAGCGCGATATGCGGCTCATCCATCCGCAGCGCGAGATCGGCCAGTTGTTCCAACCCCGTGGCGTCCAATCCCTCCGCCACTTGCAGGAAGAACCGCTTCGCCAAAGTCCGGTCGCCCGCCTCGGCCAAAGCCATCCCCGCCGCCAAAACCGAAGACCCCGCAAACCCCGACGTCCGCCACCCCGGCGTAGGTTCGCCCACATTCACCAAGGCCGGGTCCAGCGGCAACCCGATCTTTTCCGACGCCAGCATCCCGTAATACGCCGTCTGATTGCGCGCCGCCCGCGCATAGGCGGCATCCGCGCCCGCTTTGTCACCCTTGGCCTCCAGCGCCCGGCCCATCCAGTATTCCGCCCGCGCAACCGAGATCGGAGTCGCCACCGCTTCCTTCAAGTGCTTGAAATGCTTGATCGCCACATCCGGCTCGCCCAGTTTGCGCAGCGCGATGAAGCCCGCCAGAAACTCCAGATCGACATAGTCATTGCCCTTGGTCATCTGATGGTTCGCCGCCACCCGCAGCGCCAGCTTCGGCTCGCCCTGCCGCAGCAACACCCGCGCCAGATCGGCCCGCCGCTTGCCCCAGGCATCCGGATCGCCAAGCCCCGCCGCCGTCTTGCTGCGCTCCAGTATCAACGTCGCGGCATCGTCATAGCGATCCGCCCGCATCCGGTAATCAAACCGCGCAAACGCCAGCCCCGGATCGCCCAACACATCCTTCGGCACCGCATCGACCAAGGCCACCGCCAAGGGGCTGTCGTCGCGCAACGCCAGCCGTGCCCGCGCCAGCGCCTGCCAGCTTTTCGACACCCGCGGGATCATCCGCTCGGCCTCGGCCTTGCGCCCGCCTTGCCACAGGATGCGGTCCAGCCGCACCTCATGCGCCACCGCCAGCGCCGGGCCCATCAGATCCAGCATCGCCGCCTCGTCAGCGGCCTCAAACTTCAGATCGACCCAAGCCTGAAACGCCACCGCCTCGGCATCGCTTGACCGCCCCAAAGCGAGCAAAGCCCGCACCAAAGCCACCGCCCCGGCCCCGGTCTTCGGCTCCGCCTTGCCGAAATACGCCACCACCCGCGCAGGATCGGTCGAACGCGCCGCCGCGACCTCGCCCTTTTCGCGCAACAAGGCCAATCCGGGCCAATCCGGCCTGCGGGCGAGGAAGCCCTCGTAATCGCCCAACTTGCCCTGACCATCCCGCAGCCATTGCCACAAGATCACATCGCCCCCCACCGCACCCGCGCCCTGCGCCGCCGTCAGCGCCGCAGGCCAATCCTGCCGCGCTGCCGCCTTCAACGCAGCCGACAGCGACGCAGACTCATCCGCCCGCGCCATAGGAGACATCGCCAGTAAAATGCCGAGTGTGACCGCTTTTGCGATCTTGCTTATTCTGCTCATGCCCAAAGTCTGCCGGAACCTCCTGCTTCCCACAACCCAAAACCCCGTGAGCCCGGCAATTCCCCGCCTGAAACCGTAGATTGCCCATACTTGGCAAAACGCCGAAGCCCCGTTAGGTAGGCAGCGCTTACACACGGCGATTCCAATCGCCCCACATAGGAGACGCGCACCATGATCAAAGGGTCCATTCCCGCACTGGTTACGCCGTTCAAGAACGGTGAACTCGATCTGGTGACGTTGAAGAAACTGGTCGAGTGGCACATCGCCGAAGGCTCCACCGGGCTGGTTCCGGTTGGCACCACTGGCGAAAGCCCGACGCTTTCCCATGAAGAGCATCAAAAAGTCATCGAAGTGGTGGTGGAAACCGCCGCAGGCCGCGTGCCGGTGATCGCAGGGGCCGGGTCGAACAACACGGTCGAAGGCATCTCGCTGATCCGCTTTGCCGAAAAAGTCGGTGCCGATGCGGCGCTTGTGGTGACGCCCTACTATAACCGTCCCACCCAAGCGGGTCTCGTCGCGCATTTCTCGACGCTGCACGACTGCTGCGCGCTGCCGATCGTGATTTACAACATCCCCGGCCGCTCGGTGGTGGATATGACGCCAGACACCATGGGCACACTGGCCAAACTGCCGCGCATTATCGGCGTCAAGGATGCCACCGGCAAGATCGAGCGTGTCAGCCAACAGCGCGCCACCTGCGGTGCCGATTTCATCCAGCTGTCGGGCGAAGACGCCACCGCTTTGGGCTTCAACGCCCATGGCGGGGTTGGCTGCATCAGCGTGACCGCGAACGTCGCACCCCGCCTCTGCGCCGAATTCCAAGCGGCGACGCTGGCGGGTGACTATGCCAAGGCGCTGGCATATCAAGACAAACTGATGCCCCTGCACGAGGCGATCTTTCTGGAGCCGGGTCTTGCCGGGGCCAAATACGGCCTGTCGCTGCTGGGCCTGTGCGCCGAAGAAGTCCGCCTGCCCTTGCTGACACTGACCGATCCGACGAAAACCCGCATCAAGGCCGCGATGCAGCACGCGGGCCTGATCTGAGCGCCGACTGGCTTTCAGACTGGTAAAAATATTCCCGCCGGAGGCTCCTGCGATCAGCGTGAGAAGCCTCCGGCGGGGATATTTAAGAACGGATGAATGGAAAGGCCGCCCAATGACCCCCAACATGCGCGGCAGCCTTTACATGACCGCTTCGATGGCCGGGTTCGCGGTCGAGGATGCGTTTCTCAAAGCCGCCAGCCAGTCGATCCCGGTGGGTGAGGCGATTCTGATCATGGGTCTGATTGGCATTGCGGTGTTTTCAGCCCTTGCCCTGCGCACCGGCGACGCCCCGATCCCGGCTGCGATGTTCACCCGCACCATGGCTTTGCGCTCGGGGTTTGAGATTACCGGGCGGCTGTTCTATGCGCTTGCCATCGCGCTGACGCCGATTTCTGTCGCCTCGGCGATCCTGCAAGCCACACCCTTGGTGGTGGTGCTTGGCGCGGCGGTGTTGTTTGGCGAAACCGTTGGAGTGAAGCGCTGGTTGCTGATCCTGCTGGGCTTTGTCGGCGTGATGATCATCCTGCGCCCCGGCCTTGACGGCTTTTCGGCGCTGTCGCTGCTGGCGCTGATTGCCATGCTTGGCTTTGCTGGCCGCGATCTTGCCACCCGGGCCGCGCCCCCGGCGCTGTCAAACGCGCAGCTTGGCGTCACGGGCTTTATCATGCTGACCCTGTCGGGCGTGATCATCACCGCCGTCACCGGCAAGGCCGCGCTTCCCAGCCTGCACACCTGCGCGCTGATCGCCGGTGCCGCCGCCTTTGGCATCAGTGCCTATGCCGCGCTGACAACAGCGATGCGCGCAGGCGAAATCGCGGTTGTCACGCCCTTCCGCTACACCCGCCTGCTGTTTGCGATGGTGCTGGGGATCACCGTGTTTGGCGAGCGCCCCGATGCCGCCACCCTGACCGGGGCCGCGATCATCGTCGCGTGCGGCGTGATCATCCTCAGCCAAAACCGGCGAATCACCTAAGATTGCCCGCCGATTGTTGCTTAACAAAGCCCTAATCCGTCGCTGAAACGGCAGGCCAAGGCCGCCGTTCCCGAAAACTGTTTCCGCTGGCAAAACAATGCCAAACCCGCGCCGCACGCGTGTCGAAAAAATGGCGAAATTCGGGTGCTTATTGGGCCGCAATCAGACACCCCCGCCACACATCTTAACGCAAAGGGCCAACACCATGTTCATGCAGGATATTTCGCGCAGCGCCATCCAGTTCTCGGCGGTCGAGACGTTGCTTTCCCCGCTTACCACCGGGCTGGTTGCCGGCACTTTGGTGGAAACCGCCACCGGTTGGCAGCCGATTGAGGCGTTGCAGGCCGGAGATTGTGTCCAAACTTTGGATGGCGGCCTCGCGCGCATCCTTCGGCTGGATCGTCGCAGCCTTTCGCCGCTGCAAGAAACCAGCCTGCTGACCCTGCCCGGCGGCCACTATGACGCCTGCTCGGACCTGATCCTGCTGCCGGGCCAGCACCTGCTGATCGACACGTTGGATGATACCGAAACCGATGGCGCGCCGTTTGCCCTGGTCCCGGCCCTGGCGTTGCTGCGCGCACCGGCGCAACCGCATCGCCCGCAAACCACGCTGGAAATCGTCACCCCGCTGTTCGCCGAGGAAGAAGTGATCTACGCCAACACCGGAGTTTTGCTGCATTGCCCCGGCCTGCTTGATGGCGCGAACCGCTTTCCCGAAGACAGCTTCTTTCCCCGCCTTGATCTGGCACAGGCCCGCGCTCTGCTGGCCCGCCGCGCCAAACGCCTTGCCGCCTGATGCGCCTGCGTGGTGGTGAAAACCGCAACCGCGCCACCACGCCGCCGAAACTTCGCCGCCCGAATGCTGGACTCTGCGCCACCGAACCCCTATTTCGGGCGTATTATGGTAGAAAAATCAGACCCCAACTCGAAACTGATCGCCGAAAACCGCCGCGCCCGCTTCGATTTCGCCATCGAATGGGATCTGGAGGCAGGCATCATGCTGCACGGCTCCGAGGTGAAATCGCTGCGCAAGGGCGGCTCCAACATCGCGGAAAGCTATGCGAGTGTGGAGGGCGGCGAGTTGTGGCTGATCAACGGCTATATCGCGCCCTATCTGCAAGCGGTGATGTTCCCGCACGACGAACGCCGCCGCCGCAAGCTGTTGGTAAACAAGAAAGAATTGTCGCGGCTGTGGAACGCCGTGGGCCGCGAAGGCATGACCATCGTGCCGTTGAAAATGTATTTCAACGAGCGCGGCATGGTGAAGCTGAAGCTGGGCGTCGCCAAGGGCAAGAAGCTGGCCGACAAGCGCGGAACTTCCGCCAAGCGCGACTGGGATCGTCAAAAATCCCGCATCATGAAAGAAGGCATGAAGGCCAAGCTGTAACGCGTGGCTGAACCTCTGCGATATTTCCCCCTATGCGACAGGTTGTTTTCGGGTTCTGAAAAGCCTGTGGAATGTCACGCCAAAACGGCGGGCATCGGTAAGGGTAAGGAAAAGTATCATGGACATGAATTTGATCATCCAGCTTGTCGCAGGCGCACTGGGCGGCAATGCGGCGGGTGCGGTTCTGAAAAACCTCAACCTCGGCACTTTGGGCAACTCGATTGCCGGGATTCTCGGCGGCGGTCTGGGCGGCCAGATTCTGGGGATTCTGGGCGGTGCGGGTGCTGCGGCGGCGAGCACGGGCGGCACCGACATCGGGTCGATCATCGCCTCGCTGGCCTCGGGTGGCGTGGGTGGCGGTGTGCTGATGGCAATCATCGGCGCTGTGAAGAACGCGATGGCGAAAAGCTAATATTCTTGCGCGGGCGCGCCTTGCCGCGCCCGCGATCCCTTGTCTGACAGCGCCCATCGGTTTAACTGCAACGGCATCCCCGCCGATTTCGCAGCCCCGAGGCCCCAGATGACCCCATCCCCCGCCGATGATCCGAAAACCCTCGTCAGCACCGCTTGGTTGGCCGCGCACCGCGCCGACCCCGATCTGCGGCTGATCGACGCCAGCTGGTATCTGCCCGACGCGGGCCGCGATGCGAAGGCCGAATACGCCGCCGCCCATATCCCCGGCGCGCGGTTTTTTGACATTGATGAGATCACCGACCACCGCTCGGCCCTGCCGCATATGGCCCCGCCGCCCGAGAAATTCATCTCGCGCCTGCGCGCCATGGGCATCGGTGACGGCCATCAGGTGGTGATTTACGATGGCTCTGGCCTGTTCTCTGCCGCGCGTGTCTGGTGGACCTTCCGGTTGATGGGCAAAACCGACGTGGCCGTGCTGGACGGTGGCCTGCCAAAATGGCGCGCCGAAGGCCGCGAGATTGAAGACATGCCCCCCATCGTGCGCGACCGCCATATGACCGTCAGCCGCCAGAACCATCTGGTGAAAGATGTCACCCAAGTCGCCCATGCCGCCAAACTGGGCGAGGCCGAAATCATCGACGCCCGTGGTGCGCCCCGCTTCCGTGGCGAAGTGGCCGAGCCGCGCCCCGGCCTGCGTTCTGGCCATATTCCCGGCGCGAAGAACGTGCCCTACACCACGCTGTTGAACCCCGATGGCACGATGAAATCGCCCGACGCCCTGCGCGCCGTGTTTGAAGCCGCAGGCGTGAACCTGTCGAAACCCGCGATCACCTCTTGCGGATCGGGTGTGACTGCCGCGATCCTCAGCCTTGCGCTGGAACGCATCGGCCACCGCAACCATGCGCTTTATGACGGCTCTTGGGCCGAATGGGGCATGTATGACGACCTCGCGGTCGAAAAAGGATAATTGAGATGTTGGAAGCCCTGAACCCGCAGCCGCAGGACAAAATCCTGCAACTGATCCAGATGTATAAGGACGATCCCCGCGATGGTAAGATCGACCTTGGCGTTGGCGTTTACAAAGACGCCACCGGCCTGACCCCAGTGATGCGCGCGGTGAAAGCCGCCGAGAAAAAGCTGTGGGAGGCCGAGACCACCAAGACCTACACCGGCCTTGCGGGCGAGCCCGCCTATAACGCCGCCATGGTCAGGATGATCCTTGGCGATGGCTACGCCGACCGCGCGGCATCGGTCGCCACGCCCGGCGGCACGGGGGCGATCCGGCAGGCGCTGGAGTTGATCAAGCTCGCCTCGCCCACCGCGACCGTCTGGCTGTCCAATCCGACTTGGCCGAACCATCCCTCGATCATCAAATACCTTGGCATGCCGATGGCCGAGTATCGCTATTTCGACGCCGAAACCCGTGGCATCGACTTCGCTGGCCTGATCGAAGACCTTGGCGCGGTAAAAGCGGGCGATGCGGTGCTGCTGCACGGCTGTTGCCACAACCCAACAGGCGCGAACTTGTCGGCCCCGCAATGGGTCGAGGTTGCCAACCTTCTGCTGGCCCGTGGCGCCATCCCCTTCGTCGATCTCGCCTACCAAGGCTTCGGCGACGGGCTTGAGGCTGACGCCGCCGCCACCCGCATGATCGCGCAGACCTTCCCCGAGGTGCTGATCGCCGCATCGTGCAGCAAAAACTTCGGCATCTACCGCGAGCGCACTGGCATCCTGATCGCCCTTGGCGACGCCACCCGCCGCGCTGTCACCCAAGGCAACCTCGCCTTCCTCAACCGGCAGAACTACAGCTTCCCGCCCGATCACGGCGCGCGGCTGGTGACGATGATCCTCGAAGACGACGCCCTGCGCGCCGATTGGCAGGCAGAGCTGGAGGAAGTCCGCCTCAACATGCTGACCCTGCGCCAATCGCTTGCAGATGAGTTGCGCCGCGCCACCAACTCGGATCGCTTTGATTTCGTGGCCAGCCATCGCGGCATGTTCAGCCGCTTGGGCCTGACCGAAACACAGGTCAACACCCTGCGCGAGAAACATGGCATCTACATGGTGGGCGATTCACGCATCAACATCGCCGGCCTGAACGCCAAAACCGTGCCGATCCTCGCCGCTGCCATCGCATCGCTCGGCTAGAAACATGCTCGCCATTGCCCTGTCGCTGGCAGCGGCGAGCAGCTTTGCCCTGTCGTCGATGCTGATCAGCAGCGTCAGCACCCGCATGGGCCTGTTTCAACTGGCGCGCTGGCAAATGGGCATCGCCTTTGCGCTGACCGCCGCCGCATCACTTGCCATCGGCGGCTGGCGCGGGCTGACACTGATGCAATTCGGCCTGCTCAGTGCCTCGTCGGTGTCTGGCATCATGCTGGCCTCCACCACCTTTTTCGCCACCATCTACGTCACCGGCCCCCGCGTCACCGCGATGTTTTTCGCACTGGCCTCGCCCTTCGCCCTTTTGCTCGGCTATCTGTTTCTGGGCGAGACGATCAACGCCACCCAAGGCCTTGGCATTGCCCTGATCGTCGCAGGCATCCTGTTTGCCGTCGCCATGCCCGAAGCCACCGCCGACGCCCCACCCCGCCGCGTGCCGCTGCTGGGCATCGCCCTTGGCCTGATCACCGCCATCGGTCAGGCCGGAGGCAGCCTGTTCGCCCGCCCCGCGATGGCCAGCGGCGTTGATCCCTTCACCGCCATGGCGATCCGCTCTGGCCTTGGCATGGTGTTCTACATCGCGCTGATGGCCTTCCCCTTCGCCCGCGCCGCCCGCCTTCCGGGGCCACGGGCGATGAGCGATGTGGCCCTATCGGCGCTGCTGGGGATGTTTCTGGGCATGTCTTTGCTGATGGCCGCACTTTCACACGGAGAGGTCGGCATCGTCACCACCCTGTCATCCATGACGCCGATCCTGATCCTGCCGATGATCTGGGCCACCAACCGCCGCGCCCCCGGCCTGTGGGCGTGGACAGGTGCCGCACTCGCCGTCGCCGGCACCGCCGTGATCAGCCTCGCCGCGTAGGCGCGATGCCAAAGGCCCGCAGAAACCTGCGGGCCTTTGTGGTTTGCTTGCCTGTAAACCCTCAGATCAGCCGTGATAAGCCGCTTCGCCGTGCGAGGCCAGATCCAGCCCCTGACGCTCGGTATCCGCGTCAACCCGCAGGCCGATGGTCATATCCACCAGCTTGTAGATGATGAACGAGATCACGCCCGACCACACCAAGGTGATCGCCACAGCCTCAATCTGAATCCAGGTCTGTGCCGCGATCGAATAGTCGTCACCCTTCACACCGCCAAGGCTGCCAGCCGAGAACACGCCGGTCAGCACCGCACCGATGATGCCGCCCACGCCGTGAATACCGAACACATCAAGGCTGTCGTCATACTTCATTTTGTTTTTCACGACAGTCACGAAGAAATAGCAGCCCAGCACCGCGATGATGCCCAAGGCAATCGCGCCCATCGGGCCCACCGTGCCGCAAGCCGGAGTGATCGCGACCAAGCCGGCCACCATACCCGAAGCAGCCCCCAGCATCGACGCTTTGCCGCGCTGGATGCCTTCCAGCACCGACCAAGCCAAGGTTGCCGCAGCGGTGGCAAGGAAGGTGTTGATCATCGCCAGGGTAGCGCCGCCGTTGGCTTCCAGATTGGAGCCGACGTTGAAGCCAAACCAGCCGAACCACAGCATCGACGCGCCGATCATGGTCATCACCATCGAATGCGGTGCCATGTTTTCCTTGCCGTAGCCAACCCGCTTGCCGATCACAAGGCAACCGACCAGTGCTGCGATACCGGCATTGATGTGCACAACTGTGCCGCCTGCAAAGTCAATCGCGCCCATCACAAAGATCAGGCCTGACACGTCCCAGACCATATGCGCCACCGGGAAGTAAACGAACGTCACCCAAAGCGCGCAGAACGCCAGCACAGCGGTGAACTTCACCCGCTCGGCAAAGGCACCGATGATCAGGCCGGGGGTGATCGCGGCAAAGGTCATCTGGAAGGCGATGAACAGATATTCCGGGATCACATAGCCCGCCGAGAACGTGGCCGACATGCTGTCCGCCGTCACACCCGACAAGAACACCTTGCCAAACCCGCCCCAGTAGGGCGAGGTGCCGCCGCCAAAAGTCACCGAATAGCCATACAGCGCCCAGATCACCATCACCATGCAGGCGATCAGCGTGGTCTGCATCAGGATCGACAGCATGTTCTTGCTGCGCACCAAACCGCCGTAAAACAGCGCAAGGCCCGGGATCGTCATGAACAGCACCAGCGCGGTCGAGGTCATCATCCACGACACATCGCCCTTGTCCATCACCGGGGCCGCAGCCTCGGCCACGGCCTCTACCACCGGCGCGGTGGCATCCGTTGCGGTCTGCGCCAAAGCGGGCAGGGCCGCCATGATCGCCGCCGCCGTAAGTCCTAGTTTTTTCAGCATGTTCTGTCCCCTCTCACAGCGCATCGTCATCGACGTCGCCGGTGCGCACCCGCAGGGCGCTCTCCACGTTCAACACAAAAATCTTGCCGTCACCGATTTTGCCGGTGCGCGCTGTCTTGGTGATCGCTTCAACGACCGTATCGGCCAAAGCATCCGACACGACGATTTCAAGCCGCATCTTCGGCACGAAATTCACCGCATATTCTGCACCACGGTAAATTTCAGTATGGCCCGACTGCATGCCGAAGCCCTTGATTTCCGTCACCATCATCCCTTGCACGCCGATCGCGGTCAGCGCCTCGCGCACCTCGTCCAGCTTGTAGGGCTTGATGGCGGCTATGATCATTTTCACGATGCACCCCTTTGTTTCCCAAGGCCCTTGACGGCCCTCGCAAATGATCAGGCGGCCTTCGCAGGTGCAGCACAAGTTTTCGGCGGCGTAAAAAATGGGCGCGCGGGGGTATTGCACAAAATTTAATCTGTAGCACCGCCACACGGCGCAAATTTAAGCGGCAAGGAACCGCGAATCGGAGATGGCCCGGCTTCGCATTCCCGACCGAACCGGGTAGAGTGTTGAAAACCGCTTAAAAGGGCACAAACAGGCATGGCGACTACGGGCAAAGGCGGAAAATCGCTGGTGGCAGACCGCCGATACATCTCGCAAAAGGCCGCCACCACCGGCGGGCGCGGCACCCCGCCGCCGAAGAAGCCTGCCCCGCGCAAGACGCCTGCGCCGCGCTCTGGCAACATCCTGACGCGGTTTGTGCGGGCGATCTGGCGGATCATCTGGGGCACGTTCTGGCGCATCGCGGCGGTGGGCGGCATGGTGCTGGCGGGCATCGTGTTCTACTTCTACCAGCAACTTCCGCCTGTCGAGGCGTTGCTGGATGGCCGCGCCAAAGGCTCTGTCACCCTGCTTGACCGCAACGACACCGTGTTTGCCTGGCGGGGTGAAACGTTTGGCGGCCAGATCACCGCCGACACCGTCTCGCCCTACCTGCTGCACGCCGTCATCGCGACAGAAGACAAGCGCTTCTACCAGCACTTCGGCGTCTCGCCCCGCGGCATCGCCAGCGCAATCAGCATCAACCTTGCCGCAGGCCGTGGCCCGCTGGAGGGCAACGGTGGTTCGACCATCACGCAACAGGTGGCGAAACTGCTGTGTCTGGGCGTGCCCTATGACCCCAAACAATGGAAATCCGAGGCCGATTACGAGGCCGACTGCCGCTCGGGCGGGGTGAAGCGCAAGCTGAAGGAAATCCCCTATGCCATCGCGATGGAAGCCAAATACACCAAGGAAGAAATCCTCACGATCTACTTCAACCGCGCCTATCTGGGTGCCGGTGCGCGCGGTTTTGAGGCCGCCGCCCAGCGCTATTTCGGAACATCAGCCAATGATCTGACCCCGGCGCAGGCGGCGATGCTGGCGGGCCTTCTGAAAGCGCCGTCGAAATACGCCCCCACCAACAGCCTGAAACGCGCGCAAGACCGGGCGGATGTGATCATCGACCTGATGGCCGAGCAGGGCTATCTGACGCCTGCCGAAGCCGCCGACGCCCACGCGCATCCGGCGCAGCTTTCCGATGCGGCGCAGACGAAATCGGGCGGCTTCTTCGCCGATTGGGTGATGGAAACCGCGCCGGATTTCCTGACCTCGACCACCACCGAAGACGTGGTGATGCGCACCACGCTGGATCAGAAACTGCAAAAGGATGCCGAGGACGCCCTGGCTTGGGTGTTCGACAACAAGGTCGCCAAAGGCTCCAAGGCCCAGGCCGCGATTGTGGTGATGAGTGCGGACGGCGCCGTGCGCGCCATGGTGGGGGGGCGCAAAACCGAAAGTGCGGGGGCGTTCAACCGCGCCACCCAAGCCCTGCGCCAGACCGGATCGTCGTTCAAACCCTTCGTCTATGCCGCAGCGCTTGATCTGGGCTGGTCGCCTTCGGATTATGTCGAAGACGTGCCGCTGACCCTGAACATCCCCGGATCGGGCAAGTGGACGCCTGACAACTACGATCACAAATTCAAGGGCCTGATCACCCTGACGCAAGCCCTCGAGGAAAGCCGCAACATCCCGGCCGTGAAGGTTTCCGAAGCCGTTGGCCGCGATGCGGTGGCGGCGATTGCCAAGGGTTTCGGCATCCAGTCAGACCTTGCCGCAGGCCCTGCGCTGGCGCTGGGGGCGTCGGAATCGACGCTGATCGAGATGACCGGGGCCTATGCGGGCATCCTGAACGGCGGCTCGTCGGTGACGCCTTACGGCCTCGTTGAACTCAAACTCAAGGGCGAGGAAGAAAGCCTGATGGGCGCAGGCGGCGGCATTGGCGAGCGGGTTATTTCCGAAAACGCCGCCAAACTGCTGACCTTCATGATGGAAAAAGTGGTGGACAGCGGCACCGGCACCCGCGCGCGGCTGGATGGCCGCCCCGCAGCGGGCAAGACCGGCACCACCAGTGCGGCGCGCGATGCCTGGTTCATCGGCTTTACCGCCGATTACGTCACCGGAGTCTGGATCGGCTATGACGACAACACCCCGCTGAAAGGCGTCACCGGGGGTGGTCTGCCTGCCGAGATATGGCACGAGGTGATGACGCGGGTGGAAGACGGCGTGCCTGTCACCGAACTGCCGCTGATCGTGCCGGAATACCGCGCGCCACCGAATGCCGCAAATGCCTCTAGCCAGCCGGTTGACCCCTATGCGGAAGACCCAAGCTATCAGCAAGCGCCGTCCGAGCCTTCGGTGCCGCTGATGAACCCCAGCGATGATCAGGTAGAGGCCTTGCTGAAAGACATCCTGAAAAGCGGGAATTGAGGCGGTTTTTCAGGCCCTGCGCGCATGGTCGGCGGGGCTGAAAATCTGTCCCCGCGGGGACAGATTTGTAGGTTTGGTAAGTTTTGGTGGGATACCCACAATATGTTGTGATGCAAAGCGCATTTTGCGGATTTGCGCTGCGATTGACCTCCGCATTCCCCGCCGCCCCGGACTTGATCCGGGGCCTCGCTTCATCGGCCATGAGGCCCCGGATCAAGTCCGGGGCGGCGGGGTGCGTGGGGGCTCGTTTGTGCGCGCAAACACAGGGCAGCGCCTGACCGCCGGGTGGGCGCGCCACAGCAGTTCTAGGCACTTTATGGTTCAGGAAATCCCACAGTTGTTCTAGGCGAGACATGGCAATAGCGCCCGCCCGAGGGTGCGGTCGGGCGCTGCCCGGCGGCGCTAAAGCGCCTTGATTCCGGGCTTAGGGGGTTTGCTTGGCTATGTTATGGCGTATGGCTTGGCTGTAGGGTGCGTGCTCGCACGCACCACCCTCACGCCGTCTTCAAATCCGCGATCAGCTTGTCGATATCGCCGCCGCGTTTGTCCAGCATCGCACCAACCTCGGTGCGTTCGGAGGCCAGCATGTTCACGCCTTCAATGATGATGTTGAAGAACAGGTTGCGCCCCGATTTATCCGACACATGCCAGCGCAGATCGAACGGAGCCTGCCCCTTCAGATGCGCGACCGAGATCACCTCGTAATAGCTTTTGATCGGGCGCGCATCAGTGACTTCGATCGACCCGCCGATAAACTCGCGGAACCGCGCGCCATATTTGCGGCTGATATAGCCCTGAAACGCCTTGGTGAAGCTGGCCATCTGCGCTGCGCTGGCCTTCTTGGCCGCCACCCCCAAAGCCGAACGCGCAATCGTCGGCACGTCAGCGTAGCGGCTGAAAATCCGCTCAAAATCGCCATACATCGCGGTTTGGCTTTTGCCGCTGGCGATGGTGGTGTTGATCTCGCCCACGGCCTTGCCGATCATGTCCTTGGCATCGTCCACCGTCAGCGCCAGCGATGGCAGCGGCAGCGCCAGTGCAACCGAACCCAGCGCAAAACCCGCTGCAAAGCGGCGACGCGACATCATGGAATGGTTATTGTGCATAGGGGTCCTCAAAGTTTGCATCCGATGGGGCCTCGCCCAGCGTGTAGTGTCGATTTTGCAGATAGAGCAGGCGGGCCTGCGCATAGGGGTCTGCGCTGTCATATAGGATCGAATCCACCGTATCACTATGGCGGGCGCGTGATCCAATCTTATCAATCACCTTCGCGCCGGTCACATAATCACTTTCCGGCGATTTCAGTGCAAAACGCAGCGGGTTGATCGCGTAATCGACGATCAGGCCTGCGGTGTCACGCTCGGTCGAGGGGCCGATGAGCGGCAACATCTGATAATTGCCCTCGCCCACGCCCCAGACATACAGCGTCTCGCCGAAGTCGGTTTCCTGCGCGGGCAGGCCAAGCGCGGTTGAAGGGTCAAACAACCCGCCGATCCCCGCCGTGGTGTTGACGCCAAAGCGCAGCGTGTTGGCTGCCGCCTTCATCAACCGGCCTTGCAGCACGTTGTTGACGATGTCGCCGGGGGTGTCGAGGTTGGCGGCGAAATTGTGCACGCCGGTCATGATCGGCCCACGCCCAGTGCCCGCCACGCCCGATGCCGGCTGCAAAACCGCCTTGTCCACCGCGACGTTGAAGGCAAAGACCTTGCGGTTAAACCCTTCGCCCGGATCGTTGACGCTATCCGAGACCGGCGCCTTGGCGCAGCCTGCGATGGCGAGCGTTAATGCAATCCCAACACAACCAGCGCTAAATCGGCTGATTGTTTCAGAAAGAGATGGAATCACTTGCGCCATACTTCTACATTCCCGCCGAGGTTTACGCGTCACACATAGATTTTGTCGGTGAAAGACAAGGGATAAGCGGCGCGGCGATTTAAGACAACGGCCAAACGTGGCCAGAGGGTGACGCTGGATGATTTCCGCCGATCCTCTGGCCATAAAAATGGGCTGCGGCCAATAAAGGCCACGGGCAGAAACGGAGATGGCGATGAGCCAAATGGATAACCGTCGCGGGGAAGCAGAGCTTCGCGCGGCGCGGGCCGATCAAAGCGGCCTGTTGTGGGCGGTTGCGCTGTTTTCGGTCTTCGCGAATGCGCTGCAACTGACCGGCTCGCTGTATATGTTGCAGGTCTATGACAGGGTGCTGGGCAGCCGGTCCGAGGCGACGCTGGTGGCGCTGTCGGTGCTGGTGACGTTCCTGTTTTTGGCCCTTGGCATCCTCGACAACGTCCGCGCGCGGGTGATGGCCCGCATCGGTGCCAAGATGCAGGATCGGCTAGACCGCCGGGTGTTCTCCGCCGCGATGCGCCGCCTGACCTTGCAGCCGAACGAGCCCACCGCCATCGCCGCCCAGCGCGATCTGGAGGCGATCCAGCGGCTTTGGGCCTCGCCGGTGTTGCTGGCGCTGTTCGATCTGCCGTTCATGCCGCTGTTCTTCATCGCGATCTACATCTTCCACCCCTACCTGTTCGCGCTGTCGCTGGTTGGTGGCATCATTCTGGTGATCGTCACCATCCTGAACCAACGCCTGACCCTTGCACCGCTGACCCGCACCAACAACCTGACCCTTGGGGCAGAGCGGATGTCCGATCTGATCAAGGGCGAGTCCGAAACCGTGCAGGCGCTTGGCATGACCTCGGCCGCATTTGACCGCTGGCAAAAGGCACGCGGGGCGGCGCTGGCGGCCAGCATCAAAGCGGGCGATCTGGCGGGCAGCTTTGGCGGCATCAGCAAGACTTTCCGGGTGTTTTTGCAATCGGCGATGCTGGGCATGGGTGCCTGGCTGGTGCTGAAGGGCGAACTTTCCTCGGGTGCGATGATCGCGGGTTCCATCCTGATGGGCCGCGCTTTGTCGCCGATTGAGCAGGTGATCGGCCAATGGGCGGTGATCACCCGCGCGCAGGAAGCCAACCGCCGCCTGTCTGATCTGCTAAGCCGGATGCCGGAAGAACCCACCCGCACCGCCCTGCCGCACCCCAAAGCCGTGCTAGAGGCGCAGAACCTGACGGTGATCCCGCCGGGCGAGCAACAAGCGGTGCTGCGCGCGATCAACTTCCGGCTGGAGCCGGGGCAGGCCTTGGGCGTGATCGGGCCATCGGGGGCAGGTAAATCCACCCTTGCCCGCGCGCTGATCAATGTCTGGAAACCGGCAGGCGGCAAGGTGCGGCTGGATGGCGCGACGCTGGATCAATACGACCCCGACATTCTGGGCAGCTACATCGGCTATCTGCCGCAGCGCATCACGCTGTTTGACGGCACGATTGCCGAGAACATCGCCCGTCTGCAAGACCACGCCGATGCCGCCAAGATCGTCGATGCCGCCAAACGGGCCGCAGCGCATGACATGATCATCAAACTGCCCGAAGGCTACGACACCCGCATTTCCCAGATCGGTGGCCGCCTGTCGGGCGGGCAGATCCAGCGCATCGGCCTTGCCCGCGCGCTGTATAACAACCCGGTGATTCTGGTGCTGGACGAGCCGAACTCTAACCTCGACAACGACGGCACCATCGCGCTGAACACCGCCATCCGCACCACCAAAGAGGCGGGCGGTGCTGTGCTGATCATGGCCCACCGCCCCGCCGCCATTCAGGAATGCGAACTGCTGCTGGTGCTGGAAGACGGCATGCGCCGCGCCTTTGGCCCCCGCGATGCCGTGCTGCGCGAGATGGTGAAAAACCACAGCCAAATCACCACCGCGACAGCCCCCGGAGGCGTATCATGAGCCAAACCCCCGCCCCGGTAAAACCAACCGCCGTCGCTGCCGCCGCGAACGTCGCGCTGGCGATGGCATCGGCCAACCCGCCCTCGGCCCTTGCCCCGGCATGGTCCGCCCGCCGCCCGGTGATCATCGGGCTTGTCACCGTGGCCCTGCTGGTGTTCGGCTTTGGCGGCTGGTCGCTGACCACCGAAATCGACGGGGCCATCGTCGCCAATGGCCAGCTTGAGGTTGAAAAGAACAAACAGATCGTCAACCACCCCGACGGCGGCGTTGTCGCCGAAATCGCGGTGAAAGAGGCGCAGGCGGTGAAGGCGGGCGATCTGCTGATCCGGCTTGATGGCAGCCTGCTACAATCGGAACTGGCGATTGTGGAAGGCCAGTTGTTTGAAATGCTTGCCCGCCGCGCCCGGATGGAAGCCGAACGGGACGACAAGGCCGCGCCGGTGTTTGGCGGTGAACTTGCCGAGATGGCGAAAACCCGCCCCGATGTTGCCGAACAGATCGAAGGCCAACGCAAACTTTTCTTCGCGCGCAATGAAAGCCTTGCGCGGCAAAGTGATCAGCTTGGCAAACGCGCAGGCCAGATCGCCTCGCAGATCGAAGGCATCAACGCGCAGATTGATGCTTTGAAACAACAGCTTGCGCTGATTGAACAAGAACTGACCGCCCAGCAGACCCTGCTGAACAAGGGCCTTGCCCAATCCAGCCGCGTGCTGGAATTGGAACGCAACAAGGCCTCACTGAACGGCAGCATGGGCGAATTGATTGCCTCGAAGGCGCAGGCCGAGGGGCGCGGCACCGAGATTGATCTGGAGGTGCTGCGTCTGGCCGCCGTGCGCCGCGAAGAGGCCAACACCCAACTGCGTGACTTGGGGCCGCAAGTGCTGGAATTGGCCGAGCGCCGCCGCGCGCTGGTGGAACGCATCGCACGGCTGGACATCCGCGCGCCGGTGGCAGGGCTGGTGCTGGGCCTGCAAGTGACCTCGCCGCGCTCGGTTCTGCGCGCGGCAGAGCCTGTGCTTTACATCATCCCGCAAGACCGCCCCTTGGTGATCACGGTGCAAATTCAGCCGATCCACATCGACGAAGTGCATGTCGGCCAAAAGGTGCGGCTGGCCTTCCCGGCGTTTTCGGCCCGCACCACGCCCGAGATTTTCGGCCATGTGGCCACGATCTCGGCCGATGCCTTGGTCGATCAGCGCACGCAAGCCAGCTTTTTCCGCGCCGAAATTTTGCTGGACGATGGCGAGTTGGCCAAGCTGAACGGGCAAACCGTGCTGCCCGGTATGCCGGTTGAGGCGTTTATCGAAACCGGATCACGCTCGCCGATGAGCTATCTGTTAAAGCCGTTCACCGATTACTTCAAACTGGCCTTCCGCGAGGGCTGACCAAAGCCGGGGAGGGCCAAGCCCCCCCCGGACCCTCCCCGCGCCAAACCTTGAAGACGCCCGCAGCATCGCTTTGGGCGTCTGCAGGTTTCATTTTGCAAAATGCGCCGCGCTGATTAGAATGCTCATATTTAAGCATCGACTTTTCAGCGAGGATACCCGTTATGCCGATTTGTGCCGGTGGCCGCCAGATTCAAACCCGCGGCCTTGCCCTGACCACCGACCAGACCGACCGCATCGCGCGCACGTTGAACCAAGTGCCACCCGAGCATCTGCGCAGCCTGCAATACCTGTCGTTTCGTGATCGTGACGCCCCGGTTCTGGATGAACATCGCCACCCCACTGGTGAAATGCGGCCCTATGCGGGCGGCTCTACAAGTTCGGTCGCCCGCGGTTGGCAAGCGCTGGAACCCGGCGAGCGGCGCTTTCTGATCGTGATCGACATTGACAGCTTTTCGCCGGTGCACCGCCCGATCAACTGTCAGGCGGGTGGGCTGCACTACACCTTGCTGCACGAGTTGGGCCATCTGGTGGATTGGTCTTACGCCGCCTTCAACTGGATTCAGGCCAACGACCCGGCGGGCTTTGCCAATATCGCCGCCCGCGCGCACACTGGCATCACCCGTGGCGCGCAAGAGCGGTTTGCCGATGTCTATGCGGATATGGTGTTTTATTCCGAAGCCCAACGCGCCACCACTGACGCAATGCGCTCGGTGCTGGCCTCGCCCGCGTTTACAACGCTGTCACCTGCATGGGCGCGCAGGCCCTAAGCCAGGGCTGAAAGCGGCCCGACGTGTCAACTTTGGCCCGCCCGGTCGCGTCAGATTGCTCAATTCGTTAAAAATTCATTAAAATGACCATGTCAACTTATTGATTTATAACGATATAAAAAGGTCCCGAGTTGGGACCAGCCGAGCCTTGCCCCCATCGTCGCCGCCGGATAGCCTGCCGCCAAACCTATTGAGGAGCCCGAAAATGACCAGCATCGAAGCCCGCCTCGCCGAACTTGGCGTCACCCTGCCCGACGCCCCTGCGCCTGCCGCCAATTATGTGCCCTTCGTGCAGACGGGCCATCTGGTGCATATCTCGGGCCAGATCAGCCAGACCGCAGCGGGCCAGATCAAGGGCAAGCTGGGCGCAGATATGAGCGTTGAGGCGGGGGCCGAGGCCGCGAAAGCCTGCGCGATTTCCCTGCTGGCGCAGTTGAAGAAAGCCTGCGGCGGCGATCTTTCCCGCGTGGTGCGGGCGGTGAAACTGGTGGGCTTCGTGAACTCCACGCCCGATTTCACCGACCAACCCAAGGTCATCAACGGCGCGTCCGATTTCATGGTGGCGGTGCTGGGCGACGCAGGCCGCCACGCCCGCTCTGCCGTTTCCGCCGCCTCGCTGCCGTTCGGGGTCGCCGTGGAAATCGAAGGCATCTTCGAGATCAACTGATGCGCATCCCCCTGCCCGCCGGGTTTCTCCGCACCCCCCTCGCCCACCGCGCCTACCATGACCGCGCGCAAGGCCGCCCCGAGAATTCGCGGGCGGCCATCACGGCCGCCATCGCGGCGGGCTACGGGATCGAGATTGACCTGCAACTGTCCAGCGACGGCGCCGCGATGGTGTTCCATGACGAGGCGCTGGATCGGCTGACGCCTGCAACCGGCCTTGTGAAAGATCACACCGCGGCTGAACTGGCGCAGATCACCCTGCGCGACAGTGCTGAAACCATCCCGACGCTGGCGGAAATTCTGAGCCTTGTTGCAGGCCGCACCCCGCTGCTGATCGAGATCAAAGACCAGACCGACACGATGTCTGACACCGATGGCCGGCTGGAAGCCGCAACCGCCACACAGCTCGCTGCCTACAAAGGCCCGGTCGCGGTGATGTCGTTCAACCCGCATTCCATCGCCCACATGGCCCGGCTGGCACCGCATATCCCGCGCGGCCTCACGACCTCGGCCTACGATCCCGACGACTGGGCCCCGCTTGCCGCCGAAACCTGCGCCCATCTGCGCACGATCCCCGATTACGACCGCACCCTGTCCAGCTTTGTCAGCCACGAGGCCGCCGATCTTGCCCGCCCGCGTGTGGCCGCGTTGAAATCACAAGGTGCTGCGGTGCTGTGCTGGACGATCCGAAGCGCACTTGCCGAGGCAGAAGCGCGCAAGGTGGCACAGAATATCACCTTCGAAGGCTACGCCGCAGCACGGGGCGCTTGACGAAATCTGGCCCCACCCCATCTGCTGACCATGGCAGAACTCATCGGGGTCTGGGGGCCACACGGCCCCCAGCCTTGGCGTAGAAATACAGGCGGATGATGCAGGCAGAGCTTCTCAACGGCATGGCAGAGTTGACGGCGGCAGAGTGGGATGCCCTTGCCAGCCCAGAACCCGGTCGCCCGATTGACCCCTTCACCACACACCGGTTTTTGTCCGCACTGGATCGTTCGCAGTCCACCGGCAAAGGCACCGGCTGGCAGCCGCGCCCGCTGATCCTGCGCGATCAGGCCCCGGTTGCCGCCCTGCCGCTTTACGTGAAATCGCACAGCCAAGGCGAATACATCTTCGATCACGGCTGGGCGCAGGCGTTTGAGCGGGCGGGTGGGCGGTATTATCCGAAGCTGCAAGCCGCCGTGCCCTTTACCCCCGCAACCGGGCCGCGTTTTTTGGGCGATCGGGCGCTGCGAGAAACCTTGCTGGAAGCCGCGATTGGCGTGACCGAGCAGAACAAGCTGTCATCGCTGCACATCACCTTCTGCACCGCAGAGGAGGCCGAAGCCTTGGCAGGCCAGCACGGGCTTTTGCACCGTATCACCCAGCAATTTCATTGGGAAAATCGCGGCTATGCGGGTTTTGATGATTTCCTTGCCGACCTGTCCAGCCGCAAGCGCAAGATGATCCGCAAGGAACGCGAAACCGCGCGGGCATCGGGGCTGACCATCCGCGCGCTGACGGGCGATCAGATCGAGCCCGCGCATTGGGACGCGTTCTGGATTTTCTATCAAGACACTGGCAGCCGCAAATGGGGCACGCCCTACCTGACGCGGGCGTTTTTCGATGAGATTCAGGCCACGATGCGCGAGGATGTCTTGCTGGTGCTGGCGTTCAACGGCGAGACGCCTGTCGCGGGGGCGCTGAACTTCATCGGGCGCGACACGCTTTACGGCCGCTATTGGGGCTGTGTCGAAGATCACCCCTGCCTGCATTTCGAGCTGTGCTATTATCAGGCGATTGACTGGGCCATCGCGCAGGGGCTTTCACGGGTGGAAGCCGGGGCGCAGGGGGAACACAAACTGGCGCGCGGCTATCTGCCGATGCCGGTGCATTCGCTGCACTACATCGCCGATCCGGCTTTCCGTGATGCCGTGGCGCGCTATCTTATTGAAGAGCGTCGTGCCGTGGATGAGGAAATCGAAGTCTTGACGGCCTACGGGCCATTCCGACGGGTGGCGTCAGAAGATTGAGCGTCGATTGAAAGGAAAGCCAATGGCTGAACTGCTGAGCACCGAAGACCGCGCCGCGCTGCATGCGTTGGGGGAAACCGGGTGGGGCGCGATGCCAGATCGCGATGCCATCCGCAAGGTGTGGAAATTCAAGAACTTTTCCGAAGCCTGGGGCTTTATGACCCGCGCTGCGCTGGTGGCGGAAAAGTTGAACCATCACCCGGAATGGTCGAACAAATTCAACATCGTCGATGTCACGCTGGTGACACATGATTGCAAGGGCTTGTCGGCTTTGGACATCACGCTGGCAAAGCAAATGGACAAAATCGCGGGCGGGGCCGAGGTGATCCACAACCATTCCGAGCCGATTTCCTGCCTGTGCGAATCGCGTGCCAATCGGATTGCCTAGCGAATGTGACTCTGCGTTCTTATTGATGTGAACGCAGAGTCACAAATCAGATCAGATCGCTTCCAGCATCGCCTCGCCGCCGGAAATGTCGCACTGACCGGCGTTTTCTTCCGCGTGCAGCACCTTCACGACGCCGTCCACCGCATACAAAGCGTAGCGCTTGGAGCGGTCAAAGAAGCCAATCGCGGGCACCGAAAACTCCATGCCGATGGCTTTGGTGAAACCCGCGTCCACATCGCCCGCCATGGTGATGCCCGCAGCGCTGGCCCCGGTCGAATCGCCCCAAGCCTTCATCACGAACGCATCGTTGACCGAAAGGCAGATCACCTCATCCACGCCTTTCGCGGCCAGCTTTTCCTTGGTGCGGATAAAGCTGGGCACATGCGCCGTGGTGCAGGTGCCGGTGTAAGCGCCGGGAAGCCCGAAGATCACCACATTGCGCCCGGCCAGTTTCGACGCCAGCGACACCGCTTCCGGCCCGTTTCCGCCCATAACTTGCAAAGATGCGTCGGGCAGTTTGGCCCCAACAGAAATCGTCATAATCTATCCCTCTCGCGTTGCGTTACCTGTCCTGCGGGATATAGGGTCCGCGCGAACATTCGACCAGAGGGAGCGCGCAGCATGGATATCGTTGTCATCGGGGCAGGACAGGCCGGGGCGGCCTTGGTCGCCAAACTGCGCGCGTTGGGCCATGCGGGCAGCATCACGCTGATCGGCGACGAAGCGGCCCCGCCCTATCAGCGCCCGCCGTTGTCCAAAGCCTATCTGATGGGCGAGATGGAGGAAGAGCGGCTGTGGCTGCGCGGCCCGGATTTTTACGCCGAGCATGGCATCACCTTGAAATTGGGCGAAAAAGTCTCGGCTATCGAGCCGGTGACCCGCAAGGTGATGATCGGCAACGATGTGATTTCCTATGACGAACTGGTGCTGACCACGGGGTCTTATCCGCGCCGTTTGCCCGGCAAGATCGGCGGTGATCTGGGCGGGATTTATACCGTGCGCAGTCTGGCGGATGTGGATGCGATGAAGCCGGAATTCGCGCCGGGGCGGCGGCTGGTGGTGATCGGCGGCGGCTATATCGGGCTGGAAGCGGCGGCGGTGGGCGCGAAACTTGGGCTGGATGTGACGGTGATCGAGATGGCACCGCGCATCCTGCAACGGGTCGCGGCACCTGAGACCAGCGATTACTTCCGGGCGTTGCACACGGCGCATGGGGTGAAAATCCTTGAATCGACGGGGTTGGAGCAGATTTTGGGCGAGGGCCGCGTCTGTGGCGTGCGGTTGAGCGATGGCACCGAACTGCCCGCCGATTTCATCATCGCGGGCGTGGGGATTTTGCCGGGCACCGGATTGGCCGAAGCGGCGGGGCTGGCGATTGAGAACGGCATCAAGACCGATGAATACGGGCGCACCACCGATCCGCATATCTGGGCTGCGGGCGATTGCGCCAGTTTCCCGCACAAGGGCGGGCGGTGGCGGTTGGAATCGGTGGGAAATGCGATCCATCAGGCGGAAACCGTGGCCGAGAATATCCTTGGCGCGGGCGTGGTGTATGAAGCGCAGCCGTGGTTCTGGTCGGATCAATACGACTGCAAGTTGCAGATTGCCGGGCTGAATGTCGGCTATGACAACATCGTCACCCGTGGCCCGGATGGCGACAGCGTCAGCTTCTGGTATTTCCAGGGCGATAGCTTGTTGGCGGTCGATGCAATGAACGATCCGCGCGCCTACATGGTGGGCAAGCGGTTGATTGAAAGAGGGAAATCGCCGTCAAAGGCCGCGTTGGCCGACCCTGCCACCGAGATGAAATCGCTGCTGAAAGCATGAGGATCATCGGCGGATCGGCACGCGGGCTGCATCTGGCTGACGTTGGGGCGGGCGATGCCAAGGCGCATCTGCGCCCCACGTCTGACCGTGTGCGCGAGTCGATCTTTAACCTGCTGATCAACGGCGGATATGGTAATCCGTTGCAAGGCGCGCGGGTGCTGGATGTGTTCGCGGGCACAGGCGCGCTGGGGCTGGAGGCTTTGTCGCGGGGGGCCGCTTCGGCGCGTTTCATCGAAAACGGCACCGCGGCCTTGGCGCTGCTGAAGCGCAACATCGCGCTGATGCGGGCCGAGGAACGCTGCGACATCCTGCGCCGCGATGCTTGCAAGCCAGGTCTGAACCCCGGCGCTGCGTTTGACGTGGTTTTCCTTGACCCGCCCTATGGCAAGGCGATGGGCGAGGTGGCGCTGGCAGCTTTGACACCCTGGCTTGCGCCGGAAGCCCTTGTTATATGGGAGGAAAGCCTTCCTCCCATCCCTCCTTCTGGGTTCGCGCAGATGGATCAACGCAAATATGGCGATACGCTTGTCACCATTCTGAAAGCCCCTGCATGACCCCGAAAGCTGTGATTTTCGACTGCGACGGTGTTGTCGTGGATAGCGAGCCTGCGCTGTTTGACATGCTGTCGCGTGATCTGACGCGCTTTGGCCTGCCGCTGCCTGCCGCCGATCTGCCGCAGATTTTTCTGGGCATGACGCTGGACGGTCTGCGCGACAAGGCCAACGGGATGGGGGCCAGCCTGCCCGCCGATTGGTGCGATGATTTCTACGCCCGGCTTTATGCAGACCTGCGGCTGGGCACGCCGCTGGTGCCGGGGGTTCTGGCGGTGCTGGATGCGTTGGACGCGGCGGGGATTCCGTTTGCGATGGGCTCAAACGGGTCGGCGGAAAAGATGCAGATCACCTTGGGGCAGCATGGCTTGACCCAGCGTTTCAAGGGGCTGTTCTCGGGGCAAAGCATTGGCAAACCCAAGCCCGCGCCGGATGTTTATCTGCTGGCCGCGCGCGCAATGCAGACGGCCCCGGCAGATTGCGTGGTGATTGAAGACAGCGCCACGGGTGCGCGGGCGGCGGCCAATGCCGGGATGCGCTGCTATGGCTATGCGCCCCATGGTGGTGCGGCGCTTGCTGCCGAGGGGGCCATTCTGTTCAGCGATATGAAGGACTTACCGGGGTTGTTGGGTCTTTAGCCCGCCGATCAGCCCCAGGTCGGGTGAAACTTGCCTGCGGGCGACAGGGTGAAAATCTCACACCCGGTTGCCGTCACGCCGACCGAATGTTCAAACTGCGCCGAGAGTGATTTGTCGCGGGTTACCGCCGTCCAATCATCCGCCAGCACCTTGGTTTCGGGGCGACCGAGGTTCACCATCGGCTCAATCGTAAAGATCATGCCTTCTTCCAGCACGGCACCCGTGCCGGGGCGGCCATAGTGCAGCACGTTCGGCGGGGCGTGAAACACCAACCCCAGCCCATGCCCGCAGAAATCGCGCACCACCGACATGCGGTTCGCCTCGACATAGGCCTGAATGGCATAGCCGATGTCGCCAAAGGTGTTGCCGGGCTTTACTGCCGAGATGCCGCGCATCAGCGACTCGTGCGTGATCTCGATCAGCCGTTCGGCCTTGCGCGGCACGTTTCCCGCCACATACATCCGGCTGGTGTCGCCAAACCAGCCATCGACAATCACCGTCACATCGACGTTCAGAATATCGCCATCCGCCAACAGCTTGGCACCCGGAATCCCGTGGCAAACCACGTGGTTGACGCTGATGCACGAGGCATGCTGATAGCCCTTGTAGCCGATGGTGGCCGAAACCACGCCGCGCCGCTCGATTTCTTCGCGGATGAAATCGTCGATGGAAGCGGTCGTCACCCCCGGCTTGACCAGATCGGCCACCATATCCAGAATTTCCGCCGCACATCGGCCCGCCGCGCGCATGCCTGCGAAATCCGCATCTTCATAGATGCGAATGCCATTCTTGGTCACGCGGCCACGGATTTCTTCCACGGGTCATCCTCCGGTTTCGGCCTAAATAAGCGATGCAGCAGCGGTTTGCCAGAGGTGCAGTGCGCTCTGGCCTGTTGCGCCCAAATTGCCCTATGCTGCCCGCAAGAAAAAGGAGCGTTCCATGCCTAACCCTACTGCCGCGATGCTGGTGATCGGTGACGAGATTTTGTCAGGTCGCACCCGCGATTCCAACCTGCATTATGTTGCGGGCGCGCTGACCAAGCACGGCATCACCTTGGCCGAGGCGCGTGTGGTGGCCGATGATCACGCCGAGATCGTCGCTGCGGTGAATGCGTTGCGGGGCAAATATGACCATCTGTTCACATCGGGCGGCATTGGGCCGACCCATGACGATATCACCGCCGATGCGATTGCGGCGGCCTTTGGCGTGCATATTGGCCTGCGGGATGATGCGGTGGCGTTGCTGAGCGCGCATTACCAGCGTCAGAACCTGCCGTTCAACGAGGCACGCCAGCGGATGGCGCGCATCCCCGATGGCGCGGTGCTGATCGAGAACCCGGTTTCCATCGCGCCGGGGTTCAGCCTTGGCAACGTGCATGTCATGGCGGGCGTGCCCAACATCTTCGAGGCGATGCTGGCCTCGGTGCTGCCAAAGCTGACGGGGGGGCCGCCGCTGCTGAGCCAGAATCTGCGGGTGTTGCGGGGCGAGGGCGAGATTGCGGCGCAGTTTGGTGCTTTGGCGGCGGCGTTTCCCGATCTGTCGATGGGGTCGTATCCGTTCACGCAAAACGGCGCTTATGGCACCAATCTGGTGATCAGGGGCACCGATGCGGCGCAGGTGAGTGCGGCGATGGTGCAGTTGACGGAGTTGCTTGGTGACGCCTGAGCAGCTTTTGGCCGTGATGGAGGCCACTTGGGGGCCAGCCGCAACCAAGGCGCTGGGGCCGTGGACCATTCGCGATGGTCAGGGCGGTGGCAAGCGCGTGTCGGCGACGACCGCCGAGGCTGCGTGGCAGGATGCCGATATTCCGCAGGCCGAGGCCGCGATGGCCCGTCTGGATCAAGCCGCGCTGTTCCTGATCCGCGACGGCGACGGTGCGCTGGATCAGGCGCTGATGGCGCGGGGCTATCGCATCGTTGATCCGGTGGTGGCCTATGCGGCACCGATTGCCAGCATGGCGCAACCGCCCGAGCCTATGACCACCTTTCCGCACTGGCCGCCGATGGCGATTGCTGCCGATCTGTGGGCAGAAGGCGGGATTGGCCCCGCGCGTTTGGCTGTGATGGAGCGGGTGCGCGGGCCGAAAACCGTCATTCTGGGCCGTGCGCAGGATCGGGCGGCGGGGACGGCGTTCGTGGCGATCCACGAAAACATCGCCATGCTGCACGCGCTGGAGGTGACGCCCGGCCAACGTCGGCAGGGTTCCGCGCACAATATCTTGCGGGCGGCGGCATTGTGGGCGCAACAAAATGGGGCAGACACGCTGTCTTTGGTGGTAACGGTCGCCAATGATCCGGCGCGCAGGCTTTATGCTTCCTTGGGCATGTCGGTTGTGGGACAGTATCACTATCGACAGAAATGAGCCCGGCAGAGGCCAGAACCATGAAAACCAGCCCCTTGCATGTGGCGCTTTGTCTGTGCGCCGGCCTTTCTGCGGGCGTGCTGCACGCGGCACCGCAGTTGACCCTGCAATTTCCCGCAGCCGCCGTCGCCACCATGCAACGCAGCGAGGCGCTGGCCTCGTTCCGCTTGCCCATCGGGCCGTTTCAGAATGGCCAGATCGCATCAGAACTGACCGAAGGCAATCTGCACCAAACCGCATGGCGGATCGACCTGCCCGATGCCTCGACGCTTGAGGTGACAAACGCGCTGCGGGCGCAGATCACGGCGGCGGGGTTCACGGTGATGTTCGAATGTGAAACGCAAGCCTGCGGTGGCTATGACTTTCGCTATGGCAGCGATGTTCTGGCCGAGCCTGACATGCACGTCGATCTGGGCGATTTCCGGTATATGGCGGCGCAGCGTGCGGGGCCGGATGGGCGCGAATATCTGGGGCTGATGGTCAGTAAATCGCCCGAAAACGCCTATGTGCAGCTGACGCAGATTGGCGGTGCGTCAGCGGCCAACGCTCCGACTCCGGCCGTCACACCAGCCCAGACTGGGAATTTCTCGCTGAAGCCCACGGTCGCGCCAGATGCGCCCAAGGCCGACACCGATATTGGCAAAACGCTGGACCTTGGGGCGTCACTGGTGCTGGAGGATCTGGTGTTCGGCTCGGGCTCTGCGGCGCTGAGCGAGGGCAGCTATCCGTCACTTGCCGCGCTGGCACAGTGGTTGCAGGCCAATCCCGACAAGGCCGTAACGCTGGTGGGGCACACCGATGCGTCGGGTGGCATGGCCAGCAACATCGCGCTGTCGAAGAAGCGCGCCGAAAGCGTGCGGCAAAGCCTGATCGCGCAATATGGTGTCGGCTCGGGGCAGGTCAGTGCCAATGGGGTGGGACCCCTTGCGCCGCGCGCCAGCAACCAGACGCCCGAAGGTCAGCAGCAAAATCGCAGGGTCGAGGTCGTGCTGACCTCGACCCTGCAGTAACACATGCACCGTTTACAAAACTGTGTTGGCGCTTGGGAATGGCTTTGGTGTCACCAAAGATCGGGGCCTTTGTCCAGATAACGCCGCGCCAGAAAGTCGATGAAGGCGCGCACTTTCGGCTGGGTAAAGCGCCCCGGCGGATAGACCGCGTAGATGCCCAAAGTTTCCACCGGCAGGCCCGGAATGGCTTCTTCGACCTGACCCGATTTCATCGCATCCGCATAAAGGAAGCTGGGCAGGTAGGCGATGCCAAGGCCGGAAATCGCTGCGTTCAGAAGGCTTTGGCCATCGTTCACCGTCAGCCAGCCCGCCGTGCGCACTTGCCGCTTTTCACCCGAGGGTGCGATGACTTTCCAGACGTTGCCGTTGGCCTGGTTGGAATAGTGCAGCAACTTGTGGTCGTTCAGATCGTCGATCTTCATGGGGCGGCCGTATTTCTGGAAATACGACGGGCTGCCAATCATCCGCTTGGTGGTATCGGTCAGCTTGCGGGCGCGCAGCGAGCTGTCTTCAAGCTCTCCCACCCGGATCGCCATATCGAAGCCCTCGCTGATCAGCTCGACGTAGCGGTTGTTCAGCACCATGTTGACGGTGATATCAGGATATTCCAGCAGGAAATCCCCAAGGATCGGCGACAGAAGGTTGACGCCAAAATCCGTGGCGACAGAAATCCGCAGCAGGCCCGAAGGTGCCGATTGCATCGATGTCACCAAGGCGTCGGCCTCTCCGGCATCGTTGAGAACGCGGCGGGCGCGGTCGTAGTAGGCCAGCCCAATCTCGGTGGGCGAGACCCGGCGGGTGGTTCGGTTCAAAAGCCGCGCGCCTAAGCGGGCCTCTAGCGCAGAGACGTGTTTCGAAACGGCAGATTTCGAAATCCCCATCTTCTTCGCAGCGTCGGTGAAGCCGCCTTGGTCCACGACCGTGGCAAAGGCTTCCATTTCGGTTAGTCGGTCCATTGTTTTCCCCAAGCGAGCAGAGTGGGCAGATGAACCCTTATTGATCCCAAATCAGGCAGGATCGGGGCGCGCTTGCGTTCTATCCGGGGTATTAACGCGCATCGTTGATGGCATGGAAACACCATATCAAGGCGTTAACCTTCAAAACTGCCTTAATTTTCAAATTGCAGCCGCGCATTCGCGCCACCACCGGGGCCGTTGAACAGGCTGAGTTTTCCCGACAACTGGGTGGCAAATTGCCGGGCGATGCTGATGCCAAGGCTTTTCGATGTCTCGATATCAAAGCCTTCCGGCACGCCTTTGCCAGAATCATGCACATCCAGCGTCACCAGATGCCCGCCGCCTTGGCGCGGCTCTTGCGACAGCGAAATGCTGATCACCACCGATTCTGTATCCCGCCCTGCACTGTGCTCGACCGCATTCATCAGCAACTCGCTGACAATCAGGCCCAGCGGGATCGCCTTTTCGTGCGCCACCTGCACGGGCACCAGTTTGAACTGAAGCGAGACATTGCTGCCCGCCCCCGCCGCATCAATGGTATCCGCCGCCATATCCTGAATGAAGTCAGCGACCGCGACCGATTGGATATTGGGCGAATGCAGCCTGCGTTGCAGCCGCGAGATTGTGGCAATACGCACCTGCGCCATGGAAAGCACTTGCTTGGCTTCTGCATCCTTGGTCTGGCCCGCCTGCAGCCGCAACAGCGCTGCCACGGTGCCCAAGTTGTTCGACACGCGGTGCTGCAATTCCGAAAACATAAGCTCTCGCGAGGTCGCCAGATCGGCGCTGCGCTGCTGCGAGGCCCGCAGGCGCAACAGCGTTTGCTTGATCGCCGTGATCAGCAGAATCTCGGTCAGCACAACCAATGTGTAAAAGCCGATCGCCACCGCCGACGCCCCGCTTAGCGACAGCGCGCCCACGGGTGCGATAAAATAATAGCGCGAGGCCAACCCACTGGCCACCGCCACCACGACCCCAGCGCGCACCGAAGCGAAGGCCGATGTCAAAAGCACCGCCGGGAAAAACGTCAGGAACGGAAAGCCCGGAGGCAAAATCGGATCACACAGAAACCGGATGTAAAGCGCCAGACCAAAAGCGCAGACGGCAAAACCAATCTCATAGGCCACGCTGCGTTTGGCCAGCGTCATCGCCGTGACATGCCCAAGGATACCCTGCGGCGTCTCGGACGGGCTTACCCACACCTGCGATTGGGCTTCGATCCCATTCATAGAGCGCCTACCTTGCATCTAAATCCGCTTCACATTGCGTTTTCGCATACATGAATGAGTTTCTGCGGTTTTGAAATATCCTATCTGATCTTCGCATTTATTTGCAGATTAAGCACTGGCAGAGAACTGTCACACCGCCACACAACGCTGAAACAGTCTGAAATATGGCGCAAAAAAAGACCGCAGGGCGAACCTGCGGTCTTGAGTTGTCCTTCCGGGCAGAAGGCGTGGGAGGTCAGAAAGGCATCTCAGGGGCGCGAGCGCCCGTTCATCAGCCGCGCAATCATCGAGATGACGAACAGCGCAAGGAAGATGAAGAACAGAATCTGTGCGATCCCTGCAGAGGTGCCAGCGATGCCGCCAAAGCCCAAAGCGGCGGCGATCAGCGCGATAACAAGAAAGGTCAAAGCCCAGCTCAACATGATCAATCTCCTATAGGGTGGGACAGCGTTGCGATGGCTGCCGGTGCGGTGATGCTGAACCAACACGCATGTTGGTTGTTGGTTCCCCGGCGATGTCTTGGGCGGTGTTATTTCTTGGGCGATATTTCCGGGTCATCTGGCGACGTTCTGCCAAAACGCCCCCGCACGCGTTTTGTTGCCAAGGCGGGCAGCGCGAAATCTGTTCGGCGGCGGCTTTTGCTGGGAACCAATCCAACACAAGCGACGTTACCAAACCAGTGATGCCAAGGACGGCACAGCCTGGGGCCGCGCGCCCAAGATCTGAGCCCTTCGTATCGCGGTGGCATGGCCCGCCCTGCCGCCAAGGTTTCAAATGTGATCTGCCGCCTGCCCGTCTGGGGCTTCTCCAGACGCATGGCTGCGCTATGTGACAAAGGACAGAAGATGAACGCGAATTCCTTGAAAGACTCCGTTGCAAACGCCAAAGACGCGGCTGATCAGGCTGTCGATACCGCTGCTGACAAAGTGTCTCAGCTAAGCCGCAAGGCGCGCGACAATGCAGCCGACGTTCTGGATGACGCGAAGGACATCGGCCAGACCGCATCGCGCAAACTGCGCGCACAGGCCGCCGAGACTGCCGCCGCAGCAGAAGACCGTCTGGATGATCTGAGCAATGCCGCGCAGTCGGGCTTCCGCTCGGCAAAGTCGAAACTGGCAGATGGCAGCGACCGTCTGGCCAAGGCGCTGCATGATGCCGCAGATGGCACCCGTGCCGCGTCGGGCCGTATGGTTGAAGCTGTGGCTGGCGGCGTGTCGGACGTGGCCGATCACCTGCGCGCAGGCTCGATCAGTGATCTGGTGTCCAGCACCAAAGCCTATGCCCGCCGCAACCCCGGCACCGTTGCCGTGGGTGCTGCTGCACTGGGTTTCGTCTTTGCACAACTGCTGCAGTCGAAAACCCGCAATCGCGACCGCCGCGGATGACCGCGCCTCTGCCACGTGGCAGCTTCGTTCTGGCCAGCGACGTGCTGGCCGGGATGGAGCGGTTGGTGCGCGGCGAGGTCGCCGTAGCCAAAACGGAAGTGCGGCAGAATATGCGGGCCATGCGGCGCTCTGCGTTGCAGTTTGTTCTGGCAGCGGTGTTTGGCGTGATTGCGCTGAACCTTCTGGCCGGGGCCAGCGTGGCGGCTTTGGTCGCGTTCGGGCTGACAGCGGGAACCGCTGGGCTGACCGTCGGCGCAGTTCTGCTGCTGGGCGCCTATGGCTGCCTAAGCTGGGGCCTGTCGCTGCTTGAGCGCCGTCCGGCGCAACCCGCGCAATCATTTCAAAAAGTGGGCAAGGGTTTGAACAGCTTCAAACCCAGTGTCCCCGCCGAATAGGCGCAACGCACAGGAGAGTCCGATGCGAATGGATAAGATTCAACCCGATCAGATCAAAGAGCGGATGCAGCAAGATCGCGCCGCCCTGAAAGCCTCGCTGTCCGCCCTGGGGGATCGTTTCACGCTTCCCGGTGTCGGCACTGATCTGCTGGGCCATGCCCAAACCTTGGGCAAGGTTGCCCGCGCCAATCCGGCGGTGGTATCGGTGCTTGGCGCAGGTCTTGCGTGGTATATGTTGCGCCGCCGCGCCGAAACTGCCGAGCCAACAGGGCTGAGCGGCACTGTCTATGAAGCCAAAGCGCGCTGGGAGGATGAAGGCGGCCCGGTTCAGCCCATCGAAGACGATGATTTCGATTGGATGGAAGAAGCCGAGGCTTTGCGTGCACAGGCCAATGCCAGCCTGCACAAGCTGGAATCGCTGACGCTTGATGGTCTGGAATACGCCAAGCAGCGCGGTGCCGTGCTTGCAGAACTGGCGCAAGACGTTCGCAAGGCCATGCGCCGCGGTTTGGATCAGCTTTCCAGCGCCGCCCAAGATCGCATCCTGGCCGCACGTGAAGCGGCGTATGAGGCGCAACTGTCGCTGCGCACCTCGACCGCAAAGGTTGTCAATGACCATCCCGTTGCCGTCACCAGCGCCGCTTTGGCCTTGGGCGCTGCGGTAGCGGCAGCTTGGATGCGCCAACCTTCGCAAGAGCGGAACATGGCGCAAGAGCGTGATCGCCTGCTTGAAGAAACCCGGCGCCTGTTGGCGCACGAGCGTCGCCGCGCACATGAGGCGATGGACATTCTGGCCGGAAGCCGCGGTATGCGTAACTCCTCGTAGCGCAGACCGTCGCTCAACCGGCTCGAAAAGGCCCCGCTGTCGCAAGACAGCGGGGCCTGCTTTTGTGGCCAAGGCATCAGGTGCAGCGACCCGTGGGCAACCGGCATCCCACGCTGTTTCAGGTATCAAATGCCTCGCGGATGGGGAAATCGACCGTCACATCCACGACCTCGGTGGTGTTTGCAACCGTCACCGCCCCGCCGATCTGTTGCGCAAACCCCCGCACCAACTGCGTGCCGATCGCGGTGGGCGTGGGTTGATCCGACGCAGCGGTGCCAAGACTTGCCGGCCCCTTGATGTGCAGCCGCGCCCGCTGACCACCATCGAGCAACAGCAACGACACCTCCACCTGCCCCGCCTGCGTCTCAGACTGCGGCATTCCGGCCAGCAATTCGGTCAGCAGCAGCGCCAGCGGCACCGCCTGATCCGGGATCAGTTGGATCGGCTGAAAATCGGTGGCGATATGCGGCTTGTTGGAGGTTTTCTTGCCAAGCCCGCTGATCTGCCGGATCACGCCGGAAAACAGCACATCCATCTTGACGTCTTTTTGCCCGGCGGTCTCATACAGCCCCATATGCACCGTCGCCAGCGCCATCACCCGATCATGCAGGCCTTCCAGAATCATCCGCACGGTGACGGATTTTTCCTGCCGGATATGAATCCGCATGATCGACGCGATCAGTTGCAAACTGTTGCCGGTGCGGTGATGCACCTCGCGCAGCAGGATTTCCTTCTGCCGCAGCATGTTTTCCAACTCGGCCTCGTCGCGCAGGATTGTCTCGGTCATCACGCTGAACGCGCGGCCCAATTCCTTGATCTCGGCCGGGCTTTTCGCCAGATCCAGCGTCACCCGCTTGCGATCGCCGCCCGCAAAGGCAGTCATTGCGCCCACGACGCGGCGCATATGGCGCGCCACCAGACTTTCCGCGCCCAGAATCGCCACCAGCATGGCGGCCACCCACATCAGCGAAGGCACCACATACGGCCCAATGTCTTGGCCCAAAACGGTGATACCACTGGGGCGCTCCCACGATCCGAGCAGGAACAGCCCATCCGCCATCGGCAAAACCGAGAATATCCGCCGCTCGCCCGCAACGGAATCGGCCACGAAGGTGCGCGCATTGCCCTCTGCCAGACTTTTAAGCGTGGTATCCACCGGCAGGCTTTGCGGGGCTTTATCGAGGCCTACGGACGAGGTCAGCACCTCGCCCTCGGCATCAAAGGTCAACAGCGCCAAGGGCTGCGTGGCTTCGGCAGCATTCTGTTTCGCCGCGAAATCGCTTAACGACTTGTGCGGCATCGACAGCGCGATAAAGCCGATCCGCACGCCGGTGCCATCATAGACCGGATGCGTCACTGTCAGCACCGAAACGCCGGAAACCGGGCCTTTTGCACTGACCGTGAAGGCTGGCCCAAGAAGATTGAACACCTTCTTGAAGCCAGCAGTTTGCGAAAGATCAAACTCGCGCCCCACCGAAGAACAGACCATTTTGCCCGACAGCGGCACATAAGACACCAAAGACAAGGCAGGTTCTTCCGCCGCAACTTGCGCCATCAGTTGCTGACAACTCAATTTGTCTTCGGAAACGCCGGTGACCGATACCGTCTTCGCCAGGGTCGAAGCCATCACCTGCGCAGCAAGAATAAGCCTGATCTGCGGCGTCGCCGCACGCAGGGTTTCATCCATGATCGCAAGATTGGCGCGCTGGCTTGCCTCGTCATTGGCGGCGCGCGATTGCACAAGCCCCAGCATCCCCAGCGGCAACATTGCGACTGCGACCATTAAAGCCAAACGCGCGCCCAGCCGGTTGTGAAACGGCGGGCGCGCTGTTTGCTGCGGCAAGGGATTTGTGCGTGTTGTCATCCGGTGGCGGCCGCACCCCGTCCTATAACGGCGTCGGTGATGGCATCTATGCCCGAAAACATGCCCTCGCCTTCTGCCAGACCCAACAGATGCGCCAAGCGCTTGCGTGCGCGCGATGCCCGGCTTTTCACCGTGCCCGGCGCAACGCCCATCATTTCTGCCGCTTCTTCCGTCGAAAACCCCGAGGCCCCGACAAGGATCAGCACTTCGCGATGCTCATCTGACAAGGTATCAAACGCGCGCAAGAAATCGGTGAACGCCATCCGCCCATCGTGATCGGGCTTGACGCTCAGGCCCGCCGCATGGGCACCATCCGGGTCAGAAACCTCGCGCCGGGATTTGCGCAGGCTTGAATAATAGGTGTTGCGCAAGATCGTGAACAGCCAGGCCTGCAAGTTGCTGCCGCGCTGAAACTTGTCGATGCTGGCCCAGGCCTTCAGGATGGTGTCCTGAACCAGATCATCCGCCGCGGCCACATTGCGCGTCAGGCTGATTGCAAAAGCGCGCAACGGGCGCAGATGCTCGACCAGTTGGTCGCGCGGATCTGCATCAGCCGCCGAGACCGAGCTCATTTTGGTGCCTCGTTCTTCTCGGCATCCTTATTTTTCAACTGCTCCAAAAGCAATTTGAAGCGGTCAGGCACTTCCTCGACTAACGCCGATTGGTACACCCGCTTCAAGTTTTCCTCGATCTGAGCCTTGATCTGGTCTGATTGACCGTCCTGCTCCGGCCTCGAACCATGATTGCGCATTTTACAAAATCCCGTTCTACTCAGGGAACCAAACGCAGACCCGTGCGTTTGGTTCCCAAGAAAATCGAAGTGGGAGTAAAATAATGAGCAACGAAGCAAAGGCAAACCTTTCCGATCTGGTTGCCATGCATTTGCCCAGTCTGCGCCGCTACGCGCGCGCGTTGACGGGCAATCAGACCAGCGGCGACCAATATGCTGTCGCTGCCTTGGAAACCGTGTTGGCCGAACCTGCGCTTGTTGGGGAAGCAGATGATGCAAAAGTTGCGCTTTTCAATGTCTTCCATATGGTGTGGGCAAGTTCTGGCGCACCGTTGGGCCAAGCGGACAACCGTCTTTCCGCAGCCGCCCAAGCCCATATGGCCGATCTGACGCCCAACAGCCGCGAAGCGTTGCTTTTGCACTTCATCGAAGGCTTCACGCTTGAACAGATCGCGGCGATCATGCAGATCGACACTGAAGAATCCCAAGGCCTGATCACGCTCGCGCTGCGCGAGATGACAGACACCGTCAGTGGCCGCGTGATGATCATCGAGGATGAGGCGATCATCGCCATGGACATCATCGGCATCGTCGAAGGCATGGGCCACCAGATCACCGGCGTTGCGCGCACCCGCAAAGAAGCCGTGGCGTTGGCCAAGGCGGAAATGCCCGATCTGATTCTTGCCGACATCCACCTTGCGGACAGCTCGTCAGGCATTGATGCGGTGAACGATATTCTGGGTGGCTTCGATCAGATCCCGGTGATTTTCATCACCGCCTTCCCCGAACGTCTGTTGACCGGCAAACGCCCTGAACCGGCCTTCCTGATCAACAAACCCTACACCGAAGAACAAGTCCGCTCTGCGGTCAGTCAGGCGATGTTCTTCGCCTCGACCGAGACGCTGATGGCGCAGGAAAACGCCTGATCCTTGCGATCAACAAACATGGCCGCCGCGCAGACGCGCAGCGGCCATGTTTGCTTCGCGCTATCTCACCGGCCCCAGAAGCACATTGCGGTTCATCTTGAACGACCGCCCCTCCACCAGCACGCCATAATCCCGCGCGCGCGCCCATGCCAAAAGGGCGTCACTGTTCTTGTGATCAACCTCGAGAAAAATCGGCGGACGCGAGGCGGCGATGGTTTGCTCAAAGCCGCGCAGCACTTCCAGTTCCATCCCCTCGACATCCACCTTCAGAAAATCCACCCGCGCGCCGTTCAACAGCGCATCGCCCGAGGCCATGGTGATCTGCCCGTCCTCGGCGGCCACCAATCGCGTGGCGCCCAGATTTTTCTCGCGGGCCTCAAGGTTCATCGAGGGCGCATCGCTGCTGTCTGACAACCCATAGCCCAGCGTCGCAAGGTTTACCCGATCAAGGCAGCCGTTCAGGATCATGTTCGACAAGAACAACTCATAAGCCGCCGGATTGGGCTCGAACGGAATACTGGCCGAAGCGCCAAGCAGCTTCAGCGCATAGATCGAATGGTTGCCTATATTCGCGCCAGCATCGCAAAACACACCCCCGCGCGGAAAATGCTGTGCGATCAGCTTCAACTCCTCGGGTTCGTAAAACCTTCCCTTGGCATGACGGGCCTGTATGCGGTCTTTGCGGTCGGCCACGGTGAAGAAAATCGGCGTGCCCTCATAGACGGCGCGGGTGATCCGCGTGCGGCGCAGATTGCTGAACAGGTCCGGGCTTGCAATCATTGCCAGCGCCGTTTCAGACAGATGGGCAGGCGGGCGAGACATATCCATTGCAATGGTCCATAGTTTCCGGTTGATACCATCATCACGCGCGCCACAGGCAGGGTCAACGTCTCACGGCACTGCGGCAGATTTACTGTTCCCTTTCGGCTCCAGTTACCCTATAGGCCTGCGTTACATGCGTGTGAGCCCGCTTCTAGGCAGAATCATCCCCTTATATTTGAGGGGGCCTTGGGGTTTTTGCGCGACAAAATTTAGTTGACCCCAAGGATACCACACCGATGGCAAACACTGCCCAGTCCAAAAAACGCGCTCGCCAAGCCGAAGCCCGTCAAGACATCAACAAAGCCCGCCGCTCGCGCATCCGCACCTTCCTGCGCAAGGTGGAAGAGGCTTTGGCTTCCGGCAACCAAGAAGCCGCTGCACTGGCTTTGAAGAACGCGCAGCCGGAACTGGCACGCGGCGTTTCCAAAGGCGTCATGCACAAGAACACCGTGTCGCGCAAAATCTCGCGTCTGGCATCGCGTGTGAACGCGTTGGCAACCCCGGCTGCTTAAGCGGATCGGGCGCAGGCCTTACGGATTTGACGACATGACAGGGCGCGCGCCGAAAGGCCGCGCCCTATCGCATTTCCGCACAGAAGTGCGGTCACGAACGCGCTGTAGAATCGGTCAGGCCCACTCTTGTGACTTCCGAAAACGCAAGCATTTGCCCACTTCCGCACCGCGATTTTTACAGCGTTCCGCTTGCAGCGTTGCCGAATTGCACGGTCCGGGGGATTCGCTAATGCAAACTCCTGTCAAGCAACAAGATCGGTTGCAGCGCCCCGTGACGGCTTGCTAACTTGGCCATGCGATTCACTTCGACTGGGGGACATGACGCCGACAAAGCAGAAAATTCAGGGGCGCAGCTGCCAAGCCAAGCGTAAAACAACCTGAAATTATCCTTTGCCGACAGAATGTTAGACTGCTTGCGCCGGAAGTTCGGCCAATAGCATCAAAGGCCACCGAAACCGGAGAATCCGGCGTCGGATGATCTTGTTTGTCCCGGCCACTGGCTTGGGACACTCGTGCCTGTGTGGGTAAATTCCCCGCAGGCTCTGAGTGTTCACGCCATGGAAACAGTCGTGCTGAACCGCGTGGGAACGTGGGACAAATAGAAAGCGCCATCGCATGTGCGAAAGGCGCTTGGGGAAGACAAGAGAATGACGCACGAGGCCTGGGGCAAGGTATGCGAGACGCTGGCGAAGCGGATCGGCAAGAACAATTTTACCAGCTGGATTGAACCCCTGCGTTGGGCTGGTCTGCGCGATGGTGTCGCGCGTTTCGAAGTGCCGACCACGTTTTTTGGCGATTGGGTGTCGCGCAACTATTCCGACCATATCCTTGGTCTCTTGAACGCCGAGGGCCACGCCGCTGGCCGCGCCGAGTTCTTCGTGCCGCTGAACGCGCCTGCCGCTGCTCCCGCGTCAGAAAAACCCAGCCGCCCCACCGCCGCCAAACCGGCCCGCGCCCGCAACGATGAAGAATTGCCGGGGGCGACCCTGGACGCCCGCTTTACCTTCGACAGCTTTGTCGTCGGCAAGCCCAACGAATTGGCCCATGCTGCCGCACGTCGTGTCGCCGAAGGTGGCCCAGTCACCTTCAACCCGCTGTTCCTTTACGGCGGCGTCGGTTTGGGCAAAACCCACCTGATGCACGCGATTGCCCATGAACTTCAGTCGCGCCAGCCGCATCTGCGCGTGCTGTATCTGTCCGCCGAGCAATTCATGTATCGTTTCGTGCAAGCCCTGCGCGACAAGCAGATCATGGATTTCAAGGAACTGTTCCGCTCGGTTGACGTGCTGATGGTGGATGATGTGCAATTCATCGCTGGCAAGGATTCCACGCAGGAAGAATTCTTCCACACCTTCAACGCCTTGATTGATCAGAACAAACAGATCGTGATTTCCGCCGACCGCGCGCCGGGCGAGATCAAGGATCTGGAAGACCGCATCAAATCCCGCCTGCAATCGGGCCTTGTCGTCGATCTGCACCCGACCGACTACGAACTCCGCTTGGGCATCCTGCAACAAAAGGCCGAATTCTACCGCCAGCAATACAAGGGCCTTGCGATTTCCACCGGCGTTCTGGAATTCCTTGCCCACCGCATCACCACCAATGTCCGCGTGCTGGAAGGCGCTTTGACCCGCCTGTTCGCTTTCGCCAGCCTCGTGGGCCGCGAAATCACACTGGAACTGGCGCAAGATTGCCTTGCCGACATCCTGCGCGCGTCGGATCGCAAGCTGACCATCGAAGAAATCCAGCGCAAGGTGGCGGAGCATTACAACATCCGCCTGTCCGATATGATCGGCCCGAAACGCCTGCGCAACATCGCGCGTCCGCGTCAGGTGGCGATGTATTTCGCCAAGCAACTGACCTCGCGCAGCCTGCCGGAAATCGGCCGCCGCTTTGGCGGGCGCGATCACACAACGATCATGCATGGCGTGCGCAAGATCGAGGAACTGATGACCACCGATTCGCAGCTTTCCGACGATCTGCAACTGTTGCGGCGTCAGTTGCAGGCTTAAGGCGCGCCGGGCGGGCTTGACCTGCCCCGGAATCGTCCTCAAAGTCCCGAAAATGCTTGTGAACCGGCCAAAACCGGATAGTTTCGACGTCCCCGACCGGGGGTGCCGCCAAGGGGAACGACATGAAGATCAGCATCGAACGCGCAACTCTGCTTAAGGCGCTGGCACAGGCGCAATCGGTGGTGGAACGCCGCAACACCATTCCGATCCTGGCCAACGTGCTGATCGAGGCCGAAGGCAACACCGTGTCCTTCCGCGCCACCGATCTGGATATCGAAGTGGTCGATCGCGCGCCTGCCATGGTGGAACGCGCAGGCGCGACCACGGTTTCCGCCGTGATGCTGCATGAAATCATCCGCAAGTTGCCCGATGGCGCGCTGGTCGCCCTGACCGAAGACGCCGCTTCGGGTCGTCTGACCATCGCCGCAGGCAAATCGACCTTCAGCCTTGCCACCCTGCCGCGCGAAGATTTCCCGGTGATGGCAACCTCCGAGTATTCGTCAAACTTCGCAGCCCCCGCCCCGGTGCTGCGCCGCCTGTTTGACAAAGCGAAGTTTGCGATTTCGACCGAGGAAACCCGCTATTACCTGAACGGCGTCTATATGCACGTCTCGACCGGGGACGTGGGCGCGGTGCTGCGCTGTGTGGCGACCGACGGCCACCGCCTTGCCCGCATCGACGCGCCACTGCCGGAAGGCGCGCAGGGCATGCCCGGCGTGATCGTGCCGCGCAAGACCGTGAATGAATTGAAGAAACTGCTCGATGACGATTCCGCGATCATTGCGGTGTCGGTGTCAGAAACCAAAGTGCGCTTTGCCACGCCGCTGATCACCCTGACCTCAAAGGTTATCGACGGCACCTTCCCCGACTACACCCGCGTCATCCCGACCGGCAACACCCGCCGTCTGGAAGTCGATGCCACCGAATTTGCCAAAGCGGTGGACCGCGTGGCGACCGTGTCGTCGGAACGCTCGCGCGCGGTGAAGCTGTCGTTGGATGAAGACCGCCTGATCCTGTCGGTCAACGCCCCCGATTCCGGTGCCGCCGAGGAAGAACTCGCCGTGGCTTATGGCGATGAACGGCTCGAGATTGGCTTTAACGCCAAATACCTGCTGGAAATCGCCAGCCAGGTGGACCGCGAAAACGCCGTGTTCCTGTTCAACTCCTCGGGTGATCCGACCCTGATGCGCGAAGGCAATGACATGTCGGCGGTTTACGTCGTCATGCCGATGCGGGTTTAGGGACGGGTTAAACTGGGGGCTAGCCCCCCTAACGGATTTGTTTCAAATCCGTATGCCCCCAGAGTATTTTTGCCAAGATGAAGGGTTAGAGCGTGAGTGGTCTGGCTATTACCGCGCTGACGCTTTCGCATTTCCGCAGCCACAAGGCGGCGCGACTGGTGTTTGATGGTCGTCCGGTGGCGATTGTTGGGCCGAATGGTGCGGGCAAGACCAACATCCTGGAAGCCGTATCGCTGCTGTCGCCCGGTCGGGGGCTGCGGCGTGCGGCAGCCGATGAGATTGCGCGCAAGCCCGAAAGCCTCGGCTGGAAGATCACCGCCGATCTGCGTGGTTTTGGGGCTGCGCATCAGGTTGAAACCTGGGCCGAGGGTGGCGATACCCGCTCTGTCCGCATCGACGACAAGGCCGCGACGCAGTCCGCCTTGGGCCGCATCGCCCGCGTTTTGTGGCTGGTGCCTGCGATGGACCGTTTGTGGATCGAGGCCGCCGAGGGCCGCCGCCGCTTTCTTGACCGTATGACTTTGTCTTTCGCCCCCGACCATGCCGAGGCCGTTCTGGCCTATGAAAAAGCCATGCGCGACCGCAATCGCCTGCTGAAAGACCAGATCAGCGACACGCATTGGTATGGCGCTTTGGAAAGCCAGATGGCCGTCGCTGGCGCGCAGATCACCGCCAACCGTCAAGCCGCCCTGACCCGCCTGCGGGCCGCCCAAGCGGGTGCCGAAACCGCTTTCCCCCGCGCTGATCTGACCTTGATCGGCGAGGATGCCGCTGACCTTTCCGCAGCGCTGTCCGACAACCGCCGCCGCGATATGGCCGCTGGCCGCACGCTGATCGGCCCGCACCGCGCCGATATGTCTGCGATCTACGCCGCCAAAGCCGCCCCCGCCGAGCAATGCTCGACCGGAGAGCAAAAGGCGCTGCTGATCAGCCTGATCCTTGCCAACGCCCGCGCGCTGGCGGCCGATCTGGGGGCCGCGCCGATCCTGCTGCTGGATGAGGTGGCCGCCCATCTGGATACCACCCGCCGCGCCGCCCTGTATGACGAACTTTGCGCATTGGGCGCGCAAGCCTTGATGACCGGCACCGAAGCCGCCTTGTTCGACAGCCTTGGGTCGCGGGCGCAAAGCTTCACAATCACCGAAACCGATGGCATCTCACAGGTCAGCCCATGATCGAAATCATCCCCGAATGGGCGCTGACACAGCAGGACGAAGCGCAGATCAACACCCTGATCACCCGCTGTTTTGGCGATGATTTCGACACCCGCAGCTATCATTTGCAACGCCCGCACCTGCGGGTGATCCACCGCGACGACGGCCAGATCACCGCCCATATCGCCATCCTGCTGCGCGCCGTCCGCCTTGGCCCCGACATGGTTGACACCGCCGGTCTGGCCGAGGTCTGCACCCACCCCGACCATCGCGGCCAAGGCATCGCCAGTCGCCTGCTGCAAACCGCGATCCGGCATTGTCGCACCAGCCCGGCCCGGTTCCTGACCCTGTTCGGCACCGCGCCGCTTTATGCAGGCCACGGCTTTGCGCCGCACAGCAACATCCTGACCTTTGTTGCGATGACCAACACCCACACCACCGCCATCGTCACCGAACCGGCGCAAACCCTGATGGTGCTGCCGCTGGGCGATCAGATCTGGCCCGCCAGTGCCCCGCTGGACATGCTCGGCCCGCTCTTTTAAGCACGGGCGCGGGGGGACAAGCATGACCGTGACATTTTACGAATTGATGCTTTACGCGGGCGGCATGGCCTTGCTTTGGGTGATCCCCGGCCCGGTCTGGGTGGCGCTGACGGCGCGGGCTTTGTCGGGCGGGTTTGCAAGCGCCTGGCCGCTGGCGATTGGCGTGGCGTTGGGCGATCTGATCTGGCCGATGGCCGCGATTTTCGGGCTGACGTGGATCGTCTCGGTCTATGCCGATTTCCTGCACGCGCTGCGCTGGGTGGCGGCTGTGGTGTTCGTGGTCATGGGTATCCTGCTGATCCGCAAGCCCGCCGTGGCCCCCACCACCGATGGCCGCATGACCAAACCGGGCATGTGGGCGGGCTTTGCGGTGGGTGTGGCGGCGGTGATCGGCAACCCCAAAGCCATCCTGTTCTACATGGGCGTGCTGCCGGGGTTCTTTGATCTGTCGCGCGTCAAGGCCCCCGACATCGCGGCGATCCTGCTGGTTTCGGCCACCGTCCCGATGCTGGGCAACATCGGCCTTGCGCTGTTTCTGGACCGGGCGCGCAAGCTGCTCTCCAGCCCCGAAAGCATCCGCAAACTGAACCTGATCTCGGGGATTTTGCTGATCGGCGTGGGCATCGTGATTGCGGCGTCAAACCGCTAAATCTTGGGCCCAAGGCGTGACATCCCCCCCCTGAACCGCTATATTGTGCAGGTAATTCAAGGGGTGAAAACCACATGGCCGAAGAGCCCAAGAAGCCTGAATCCTATGGCGCAGATTCTATCAAAGTTCTCAAAGGGTTAGAGGCTGTTCGCAAGCGTCCCGGCATGTATATCGGCGACACCGACGATGGCTCGGGCCTGCACCATATGGTCTATGAAGTCGTCGATAACGGCATTGATGAGGCCTTGGCCGGACATGCCACGGCGGTGACGGTGAAAATCCACGCCGACAGTTCGGTTTCGGTGCGCGATAACGGTCGCGGCATCCCGGTCGATATGCACAAGGAAGAGGGCGTCTCGGCGGCCGAGGTCATCATGACCCAGCTGCACGCGGGCGGCAAATTCAACAACACCGATGATTCCGGCAATGCCTACAAAGTGTCGGGCGGCTTGCACGGCGTTGGCGTTTCGGTGGTCAACGCGCTGTCGGAATGGCTGGAACTGACCGTTTGGCGCAACGATACCGAATATCGCGCCCGGTTCGAGCATGGCGAATGCGTGGTGCATGTGTATGAGGTGGGCCCCGCCCCCGGCATGCGCGGCACCGAAGTGCGCTTTCTGGCATCCGCCAAAACCAACATCCCCGAAGGGACGTTTTCCAATCTGGAATACAGCTTCAAAACGCTGGAACACCGTCTGCGCGAACTGGCGTTTCTGAACTCGGGCGTCCGCATCATCATCGAGGATGAGCGCCCCGCCGAAGCCCTGCACACAGAACTGTTCTATGAAGGCGGCGTGAAGGAATTCGTCAAATACATCGACCGCTCCAAAACCTCGATCATGGCAGAGCCGATCTATATGATTGGCGAGCGTAACGGCATCGTGGTGGAAGTCGCGATGTGGTGGAATGACAGCTACAACGAAATGGTGCTGCCCTTCACCAACAACATCCCGCAGCGCGATGGCGGCACGCATTTGGCGGGCTTCCGGGGCGCGCTGACCCGCACCATCAACGCCTATGCGCAATCGTCGGGCATCGCCAAGCGTGAGAAAATCGACTTCACCGGCGACGATGCGCGCGAAGGTCTGACCTGCGTGTTGTCGGTGAAAGTGCCCGATCCGAAATTCTCCAGCCAGACGAAAGACAAGCTGGTGTCGTCGGAAGTGCGTCCGGCGGTCGAGAATATGGTCAACGAAAAGCTGGCCGAATGGTTTGAAGAAAACCCGCAGAACGCCAAGATCATCGTCGGCAAGATCATCGAGGCCGCGATGGCCCGCGAGGCCGCGCGCAAGGCGCGCGAACTCACCCGCCGCAAGACCGCGCTGGATGTGTCGAACCTGCCCGGCAAACTGGCGGATTGTCAGGAAAAAGACGCCTCAAAGGCCGAACTGTTCCTGGTCGAGGGTGACTCGGCAGGCGGGTCTGCCAAACAGGGGCGGTCGCGGTCTAATCAGGCGGTGCTGCCACTGAAGGGCAAGATCCTGAACGTCGAACGCGCCCGGTTTGACCGGATGCTGGCAAGCCAAGAAATCGGCACGCTGATCACCGCGATGGGCACCGGGATTGGCCGTGATGAATTCAACCTCGCCAAGCTGCGCTATCACAAGATCATCATTATGACCGACGCCGATGTGGATGGCGCGCATATCCGCACGCTGATCCTGACGTTCTTCTTCCGGCAGATGCCGCAACTGATCGAAGCGGGGCATCTCTATATCGCGCAGCCGCCCTTGTATAAGGTCGCGCGCGGCAAGTCAGAGGTTTACATCAAGGACCAAGCCGCGCTGGAAGATTACCTGATCGACATGGGGCTTGAAGGTGCCGTGCTGGTGCTGCCGCATGGCGAGGAACTGGCAGGGGCCGATTTGCGCCGGGTGATCGACGGCGCGCGCGCGTTCCGACGTGCGCTGGACAGCTTCCCCACCAACTATCCGCGCGGGATTCTGGAGCAGGCGGCTTTGGCCGGGGCCTTCGATCAGGGTCAGGCCGACACTGACCTGCAAGCGGTGGCCAACACCGTGGCCGAACGGCTGAACCTGATCGCTGCCGAGTATGAAAAGGGCTGGACGGGCCGCATCACCCAAGATCACGGCATCCGCCTGTCCCGCGTGCTGCGCGGCGTGGAAGAACTGCGCACACTCGACGGTGCCGTCCTGCGATCGGGCGAGGCGCGGCGCTTGGCTGCAATCTCACGCGAGACCCGCGATGTCTATCGCGACCCCGCCAAACTGACCCGCAAAGACCGCGAGCAACTGGTGCATGGCCCGATTGACCTGCTGAAATCGGTGCTGGCCGAGGGTGAAAAAGGCCTGACCCTGCAACGCTACAAAGGCTTGGGCGAGATGAACCCCGAACAGCTGTGGGAAACCACGCTCGACCCCGAAGCGCGCACCCTGCTGCAAGTGAAGGTGGAAGATCTGGCCGAGGCAGACGACATTTTCACCAAGCTGATGGGCGATGTCGTGGAACCCCGGCGCGAGTTTATCCAGGCCAACGCGCTGAACGTCGAACATCTGGACGCATAATACTTCAAGGCTGCCGTGTCGCGCTTGCGTGGCAGCCTTCGCGTGACGCAAACGCCGCAGTCAGTCGATGCCTTCATCCGGTATCGCAAGCAGATTGCCACAGGCCTTGCAATGCACAGCATCGCGGTCGTGGCGCATCAAGCCGCAATGGGTGCACGCATATTCGACCTTGGTCGGGCGCAGCACCACTTGCACCAACCGCAAGAACAGCGACACCCCAAAGATCATAATGGCAATCGAGATCAGCTTGCCGGCCTGCCCCACCAGCGTCACGTCGCCAAAACCGGTCGTGGTCAGCGCCGCGATGGTGAAATAGGCGGCATCGACATAGTTGCGGATGTCAGGGTTTATGCCGCGCTGCTGTTCAAACACCAAGGCCGTGGTGAAAAAGATAAAACAAACCAGATTGAGGGCGGCTTTGATCGTCACCTCGCGGTCCCGGAAAAACTGGAAATCCCGGCGCAACTGCTTCAGGATCTGATGCGACTGCAACAGCCGCAGCATCCGAACCACCCGCAGAAACGCCATGCCCTCGCCCGTCAACGGCAAGATCAGCGAAATCACCACCAGCACATCTATCACATTGAAAAGGCGCAGCATCTCGCGCAGCGGGTGCTTGCTGATCCACAGCCGCGCTGCAAGGTCTGCCAAAATGATCACGCCAAACAGCGCGTCCACCAGCATGATAAAACGGCCGTAATCAAAAAATGACGACGCAATCAGGAAAATGATCGTGGTCAGATCGAAGGCCAGCAACGTATAGCGAAACCGGACAGCAACCACGGAACGGCCAGAGTAAAGCTCTCTCAGTCGCGCCTTTGCCCGTAGCTCCGTCATTGCCCCGCCGTGCTGCCTGTCCAATGTGGTGACCCCGGCGTGATTCGAACACGCGGCCTACGGTTTAGGAAACCGCCGCTCTATCCGGCTGAGCTACGGAGTCACACGCTCTTACATGCGAAAAAACCGGGCCAGATGCAACAGGCTTGGCAGGGTGATCGGGCAGGTATTCAACCGGAAAATTAAGGGGGAGTGACTTTTGGCCCACCACTCCCCCTCGGGTTCGTCGCGTCCGGATTGAGAGCTTGCAGGACACGCCGAATATCGCCAGCACGTATGCTGTTACCGCTAACATAGCCGAAGGCCAACCTCGAAACAAGCCATATCTTCGGGCGATCACAGCCAGCTTTGGCGGTGATCGCCGCACGAGGGCTTGGACATATGCGCAATAGGCGATAACAAGAATGAAACCCCATTGCAGGTTAGTCCCTTGAGCAAACCGCCGATCACCGAACCACGCCGCACCCTGACCCTTCGCGATGTGTCCGAAGCGTCGGGCGTCAGCGAAATGACGGTCAGCCGGGTGCTGCGCCATCGCGGCGATGTGTCTGACAGCACCCGTGAGCGGGTGTTGGAAGCCGCGCGCCGGTTGGGCTATGTGCCCAACAAGATCGCCGGGGCCCTGGCCAGCCAGCGGGTCAATCTGGTGGCGGTGATCATCCCTTCCTTGTCGAACATGGTGTTCCCCGAGGTGATGACCGGCATTTCCGACACACTGGAAGACACCGGCCTGCAACCCGTTGTGGGTGTTACGAATTACTCGCCCGACCGCGAGGAATCGGTGCTGTATGAGATGCTGTCGTGGCGGCCCTCGGGCGTGATCATCGCGGGGTTGGAACATACCGAAGCCGCCCAAGCCATGCTGGCGCAGGCCGGGATTCCGATTGTCGAGATCATGGATATCGACGGCCATCCGGTTGACAGCGCGGTTGGTATCTCGCACCGCCGCGCGGGCCGTCAGATGGCCGAGGCGATCATCGCCGCGGGCTATCGCAACATCGCCTTTCTTGGCACGATGATGCCGCACGACCACCGCGCGCGCAAACGGCTGGAGGGGTTTGAGGAAGCGTTGGCGAAGGCGGGCCTATCGTTGGTGGACCGCGAGTTTTACTCGGGCGGCTCGGCCCTGCTGAAGGGGCGCGAGATGACCGAGGCCGTGCTAACCCGCAGCCCGCAGGTCGATTTCCTGTATTACTCCAATGACATGATCGGTGCGGGTGGGCTTTTGTATTGCCTGCACAAAGGCCTTGATGTGCCGGGGCAGATCGGTCTGGCGGGCTTTAACGGCGTCGAATTGCTGGACGGTTTGCCGCGCAAACTGGCGACAATGGACGCCTGCCGGTTGGAAATTGGCCGCGTTGCCGCCGAGATCATCGCCGGCAAACACGCCTCTGGCACCATCGGTGGCGAGGTGATCGAGTTGTTCCCGACGCTGCAAAAAGGCGACACGATCCGGGGATAAGGCGGGCACTCATGTGCTGTTGCCATGACAGGTGCCATCGCACCTGTCACCGCGCGCCGCCTGCTGCAAACCTCCGGTGGCCAAAGCCACCGGACAGCGCCTGCCCTGCCCATGGCAGGCGCTTCTCGCCCGCCAGGTCAGGCGCTGTCCTCTGCCATCTCGGCGGTAGCGATCCACATCAAGCGCCCAACATGGTCGGGGCCAATCCTCCACTGGAGGATCGGCTATTCCCGCCCAAGCTTCATCCCGTGCCTATAACTGATCCATTCCCCGCCCCGCGACGTATCCCCTCTGAATCGCACCGGAGGCCCGCATGAACCCGCACCACACGCCTGCCATTTTCACCGCTTTGGCCGCAGCCCTCTTCCTGTCGCAACCCGGAGCAATCCCGATGGCCCAAGCCGCCGACGCAGCACCCAGCTTTACCTTCACCTCCATCGACGGCGGCAGCTATGACACCGCCCAGTGGCGCGGCAAGCCGGTGTTGGTGGTCAACACCGCCTCGATGTGCGGCTACACCCCGCAATACACCGATTTGCAGGCGCTTTCGGACCATTACGGCGACAAGGCCGTGGTGCTGGCGGTGCCCTCCGATGACTTCAACCAAGAACTCGCCTCGGATGCCGAGGTCAAGGAATTCTGCGAGTTGAACTACAGCCTGACCCTGCCGATGACCACCATCGCCCATGTCGCAAAGGGTCAGGTGGACCCGTTCTATGCATGGGTGAAAGACAGCCAAGGCTTTGTTCCGGGCTGGAATTTCAACAAGGTGCTGATCGGGCCGGATGGCCAGTTTGTCAAAGGTTGGGGGTCGAACGCCAAGCCGATGGGCGCGGTAAAAGACGCGATGGATGCTTTGCTGGCGGGTAAGTCGTAACTACAACCCCGCCGCCAAGCGCGCACCCTGATCAATGGCGCGCTTGGCGTCCAACTCTGCCGCCACATCCGCGCCGCCGATGATATGCGCGGCGATCCCGGCCTCTGCCAGACGGTCAGCCAAGCCGCGCTCGGGCACCTGACCCGCACACAAAACCACGCTATCAACCGCCAGCACATCCTCCACACCGTCGCGCGCAATCCGCAAGCCGTCCGCCGTGATCGCCAGATAGCTGACGCCGCCCCACATCTTCACGCCCTTCATCTGCAACGCGGCGCGGTGAATCCATCCTGTCGTTTTGCCCAAACCCCTGCCCGGTTTCTCGGCCTTGCGTTGCAGCAGCCAAACCTCACGTGCGGGCGCATCCGGTGCAGGTTCGGCAAGGCCCCCCGGCGTGGTGGCGGGATCGCCCACGCCCCATTCACGCCGCCACTCAGCCGGATGTTCGGTCACCGAATGGCCGCCCGCCACCAGAAACTCGGCCACATCAAAACCGATTCCACCCGCCCCGATCACCGCCACGCGCGGCCCCACCGGCGCGCCGCGCAGCACGTCGATATAAGACAACGCGCGGTCTTGCCCCGGAATACCCGGATCGCGCGGGCTGACACCAGTGGCGATGATCACCTCGTCAAAGCCGCGCAAATCGTCCACGCCCGCCGTCACACCCAACCGGACCTCAATCGCCGATGCCGCAACTTCGCTGGCAAACCACTCCACCAGCCCGTTGAATTCTTCCTTCCCCGGCACCAACCGCGCAAGGTTCAACTGCCCGCCAAGGCTGCCCGATTTGTCAAACAACGTCACCCGATGGCCGCGCTTTGCGGCGACCAAAGCCGCCATCAGCCCCGCTGGCCCCGCGCCCACAACAGCCACGGATTTAGGCGCGGGCGTCGGCTCATACCGCAGCACCGTTTCATGGCAGGCGCGTGGGTTGACCAGACACGAGGTCAGCTTGCCGGAAAAGGTGTGGTCCAGACAGGCCTGATTGCAGGCGATGCACGGCGCGATGCGGCCCGCTTGCCCCGCCTCGGCTTTGGCGACGAAATCCGGGTCGGCCAGAAACGGCCGCGCCATCGAGACCATGTCAGCAGCACCTTCGGCCAGCAAAGCCTCGGCCACATCCGGCGTGTTGATCCGGTTTGAGGTGATCACCGGGATCGAAACCTCGGGGCGCAGACGGGCGGTCAGATGCGCAAACGCCGCGCGCGGCACCGAGGTGGCGATGGTGGGCACGCGGGCCTCGTGCCAGCCGATGCCGGTGTTCAGGATGCTGGCCCCGGCGGACTGGATCGCGCGGGCGAGGGTTGTGACCTCATCCCAGGTTTGGCCGTTGGGGATCAGGTCGATCAGGCTGATGCGGTAGATCAGGATAAAATCGGCGCCCACCGCCGCGCGCACCCGGCGGACCACTTCGACAGGCAAGCGCATCCGGTTCTCAAAACTGCCGCCCCAGCGATCGGTGCGGTGGTTGGTGTGGGCGACCAGAAACTGATTGAGGAAATAGCCTTCCGACCCCATCACCTCGACCCCGTCATAGCCCGCTTCACGCGCGCGGGCGGCGGCGGTGACGATGTCGCTGATCTGCTTTTCGATGCCAGCCTCATCCAATTCGCGCGGCGGAAACGGCGAGATCGGCGATTTGACCGCCGAGGCTGAGACGCAATCCTTGGAATAGGCATAGCGACCCGCGTGCAGGATTTGCATGGCGATCCGCCCGCCTGCGGCATGGACGCGGTCGGTGACGATGCGGTGGTTGGCGATATCGGCGGGGGTGAACAGGCCCGCGGCACCGGGAAACACGCCGCCTTCGGCGTTCGGGGCCATGCCGCCCGTGACCATCAGGCCAACCCCGCCACGCGCGCGGGTGGCGTAGAATTCGGCCACGCGGTTCCAGTCGCCGGTCTCCTCTAGCCCCGTGTGCATCGACCCCATCAGCACCCGGTTTTTCAGCGTGACATGGCCCAGATCAAGCGGGGCGAGCAGGTGGGGATAGGGCATCGTGTCCTCCGGGTTTGCGGCAGGATGGCGGGAAATAGCGGGCTTGTCACCGGAAACGCGGCGTCACGTGGGGTTGGTTGGAGGGGTGTTATAACCTGAAATCAGATCGTTAGAGCAGACATCCAGTTGCGCCGATTGCTTCGGGCGGGACAAGGCGCGGCATTGCCTCGGCCCCGCCTGCGTGGGCACATTGGGGTTGGACCGCCCATCACACAAGACCGGGTAGGTCAGCGCCCGCCCCGGCGGGTGGAACACCCGCCCTGCGGGGGGCGGGCGTTGACCGCGGCCTTTGGGCCACGGCCACAGAGGCTGAGACGTGGGCGCGTGGCAGCGGCGATGGCCGCTCCCATGGGACAAGTTGGCGGATGACCGGGCGCGGTTTGCGTGACCACGAGGCCCCGGATCAAGTCCGGGGCGGCGGGGCGATGGGGGCAGCGCAGCGCTTACATGGTGGTTTCAAGGCAATGGCGGCGGAAGGCGCGTTTCAGCATGTCCAACTCGGCACGCAGAAGGTCAATCTCGGCGCGCACGTCGTCTTCCATCGCGACGCCGGTGATGACGGTGAAATGCGCCAGCGTCTGCCCGGTGCCGCGATTGCGGATCAGGAAGGTCTGCACGCCTTCACTCAGCAATTCGGCAGGGATCGGCACCTGCACCGCATATTCGCCCGCACGTTCGGCAATCGGCGAGACGGTAACGCCCGCAACCGGCTGTTCCAGATGCAGCACATCCAGCGCAGGCGCGCCGGAAACCCCGGTCAGCACGCCTTCCCAGACGCCGGCGCGGATGCGGGTTTTGGTAAGAATGGTGTCAGACATCAAAACCTCGGAGTTCGGCGCGGGTCATAGTTCGGCACAGGACATAGTTCGGCACGGCTTAAAGTTCAGCACGGGGGCGGCGCGAGAAGGTCACATCGCGCAGGATAATCTGGTTCATTTCCGGGCCTTCGAAGATCAGATCAACCCACAGCTTTTCCACCCGCTTTTCGTTGATCTTTGAATAGGCAAGGTCGAATTCCACCATCACCTCTTCTTCATTCAGCGGCAACTCGCGCACGATCTGTTCGATGTTCGGCCCATGCTTGATGTTCAGCCGCGCGAAGATTTCCAGCGGCTTTTCCATCTCGACGATCACATCCATACGGATGATGTGGTTCTGCTTCAGCCCACGCGCGGCGTCTTCGGGCAGATCGACCACCAACGACAGGAACGATCCGTCAAAGCGGAACACGTCCATCCGAAAGCCAAACGGGGCGATATCGGCCTCACGCGTGTTGCGGATCTGGCGAACGGTCAGCTCTGATCGGCGGCAATCGTGAAAAATCGTGGCACCGTCATAGACCGGGGCCTTGCTGGGAACAGATGCAAACCCCGGCACCGGGATCGAGCCCTTCCACAACTCGGGCCGCCACGCCCAATCGGTGCCAAGCGGTTTGCGGATGATGTTTGATCCGATCACCGGCAAGGCAAGCCGGTGGTCGGCTTCGTGTATCACACGGTCAAGATTGCGGCGCAGCGCGCGGGCACGGGCGCGTAAAGACCGCAGGCCATCCAGATCGGTGGCGGGGGCCGCATCGGCAGCCTCACCCCAGCGGCGCAGCGCGCGCTTGTTCAACAGCCGATCGACCAACCCTGACATTCGCCCCCCGCCTGATATTCGCCCCCCGCCTGACATTACCCCTGCCATCGAACCTTTCCGCATTTTCCCCTGAGGGTGCATTGTTGAATATATGGAAACTATGCGGTTATCGCTGCAAAATTCTTAATACTCCACCCCAAAGCACCGCGATTTGCGAAGAACTGTCTTGAATGGCGCACGGGGCGTCGGGCCGGGGTGATCAGGCGGCAGGTTTGTTGGCGGCCCGCAGCGCGTCCAGCGTCTGTTCGACAATCTTGCGGCCCTCGGCAGGATCAAGCCGGATATCATCGGTGCCGGTGGCCGACACGGTGACAAGGCGGCCCTTCACACCGATCACCGCGCGCCAGTATTCGCCGACATTGCGGTCTTGCAGATGCAGCAGAAAGGCATCGCCCGACCCCAAAGCCGCGATGATCTTCACATCGCCCGCCCGGCCCGAGCGTGACAGCATGGCCAGCCCCTGATTCGATGCAAAGAACGCCGCCAGCGCCGGGCCGCCCGCCGTCATCACCCCGGCCGAGCCACCTTGGCCGATGGATACCGTGATCAGCGCCGGGGTAGCCTTCATCGCATCCGAACAGCGCCCCATCAGGAACACTGCACTGTCACGGCTTTCCCGGCTGGCCTTGCCGTCAATGCAATAGCCCGCAGGCACGCCGATCTGCAACGCGCCCCCCAACACCGGTGCCGCGCGGGATGAGGTCATCCCACCCCCAACCTGACAACTGGCCAGCGTCAAAACGATGGCAAAAGCGGCAGAAAGGCGCGAGAGGGTCGGCATCGGCTTCAAGCTCCGGTCTGGCAGCGTGGCGGGTGGCCCAAGCGATACGGCGGCGATGGCTTTGACACAAGCCGGATATCGGACTAGCACGGAATGACATCTTGGCCACCGGGACCACACGCGGCGTATGACCAGTATTCGCGACATTGCCAAACAGGCCGGTGCCTCGGTCACCACCGTGTCGCGGGTGATCAACAACAGCGGTTACGTCAGTGCCGAAACGCGGTTCCGGGTTGAACAGGCGATTGCCGATCTGGCCTATACCCCCAGCGCCAGCGCGCGGCGGATGCGCAGCGGCAACAGCCGGATGGTGGGCGTGGTGTTACCCGCGCTCGACGTGCCGTTCTTCGGCATTCTGGCGCATGTGATCGAGCGCGAATTGTTCCGGCGTGGCTTGCAGGCGCTGATCTGCTGCACCGATGAAAGTTCCGATCAAGAGGCGCAATATATCTCGATGCTGTTGTCGCAGCAGGTCGATGGCGTGCTGGCGGCCAGCGTGCTGGAGGACAGCGCGCAGTATCAGCGGCTGGTCGATGCGGGCGTGCCGATTGTGGCGATTGACCGCGCCCTGCCGGGATTGTCGGTAAAGCGGGTGGCCGCAGACCACCTTTTGGGCGGGCGGATGATGGCCGAGCATCTGCTGGGCCTTGGCCACCGCAGCTTTGCGGTGATCGGCGCGCCACAGCACAGCCCGCCAGTGCAGGCCCGCGTGCAAGGCGCCGTGCAACGCTTGGCCGAGGCAGGTTTCGGCGCGCAGGTGGTGCTGGGCCCCGCGCATGATTTCGACGCCTGTCGCGCGCTGGCGGCGTCGATCTTAACCGCCGCAAATCCCCCCACCGCGCTGATCGGCACCACGGATATCGCCGCCATCGGTGCCGTTCATGCGGCGATTGGCGCAGGACTGCGGGTGCCGGGCGATATCTCGGTGATCGGTTTCGATGACCTGCCGGAATCGCGTTATGTCTTGCCCGCCCTCACCACCATCGCCCAACCCCTGCGCGAGATCGGGGTGCAGGCGGTGGCACAACTGGTGGCGCGGATGGCAGGGGAAGAAATCACCCTGCCGGACTTGCCGCTGCGCTTGGTGCTGCGCGATACCACCGCCCCGCCGCGGTAGCAATTTGGCGAAGGCCATCGCCTTCGCCATGCGATGCAGATGCCGCTGAAACTGCCGGGCCTCCAAGGCCCGGCCAGCGCCCGACCCGCCCTCGGCGGGCGCTTCTCGCCCGCCGGGTCGGACGCTGGCCTTCCTGTGTGATTGCTGAACCGACTACAGGGGCAAACCGCTCACGCGCGCGGGGAAACGCAATGCGTTTCCCGTCTCCGCCCGGCGCAGACGGCCACGAAGGCTGTGAATGTCGATCCAGCTCCACGCCTTTAGCGTTCCGCATATAATTTGTGCGCTTCGCCGCTATTTCAGGCGGCAACCCGCGCCGCTGTGCCGATTTCCGCGCCATTCTTCGGCTGCACATTTTCGCCCTCGCCGCGTGGTGCTGTAGTCGCGGGCAAGGAGTCCCGTGATGCTGGCCACCCCCGCCACCCCGATGCAGCGCAGCCAAGGTGCTGCTTTTGCCAGCTTTCGCTGTCTGGATGGCCGTGCGCGGCTGGCTGATCTGGCGCAGCAAGGCTCGGCCAAGGCGATGCTGCCGCGCGTTTCAGGCGTGCCAGAGGTGGTGTTTCTGAACACCTCGGGCGGGCTGACCGATGGCGATAACCTGTCCTATCGGCTGGAGTTGGGCGCAGACTGCCGCGTCACCGCCACCACGCAAACGGCCGAGCGGGTCTATGCCAGCCGGGGTGCGCCCGCGCGGGCAAAGGTGCAGGCCAGCGTGGGTGCAGGCGCACATCTGGATTGGCTGCCGCAAGAGACTATCCTGTTTCAATCCAGCCACTTGGCGCGCGATACCCAGGTTGATCTGGCACCCGGCGCAAGCTGCCTTTTGTCTGAAACCGTGGTTCTGGGGCGTCATGCGATGGGCGAAACCCTGACCGATGCAAGGCTGACCGATGCGCGCATGGTGCGGCGCGGCGGCGTTCCGGTTTGGGCCAGCACGCTGCGCATTGATGCCAGCGTGCTGGCCGATGCCTCTGCCGCCCTGCTGGGGCAGGCGCGCGGTTTTGCGGTGATCGCACTGATGGCCCAAGGCGCGGAAGACGCCGTGGCCCGCCTGCGCGCCGTGCTGACCCATGCGGGCTGCCACTCCGCCGCCTCGGGCTGGGATGGCAAATGTATTGCCCGGATCACGGCCCGCGATGGCTGGCCGCTCAAACAACAAATGGCGCTGGCGCTGGCGGCTTTGCGGGCTGGCCCGCTGCCCCGCGTCTGGCAGATGTAGGAGGCTGCGATGAACCTGACCCCGCGAGAGCGTGAGAAACTGCTGATCTCGGTCGCCGCCATGGTCGCTAGGGGCCGTCTGGCGCGTGGCGTCAAGCTGAACCACCCCGAAGCCGTGGCGCTGATCACCGATTTCGTGGTTGAAGGCGCGCGCGATGGCCGCACCGTGGCCGATCTGATGCAGGCAGGCGCGCATGTGATCACTGCCGATCAATGCATGGATGGCATCCCCTCGATGATCCATTCGGTGCAGGTCGAGGCAACCTTTCCCGACGGGACAAAGCTTGTCACCGTCCACCACCCCATTCGCTAAGTGGCTGATATGAAACGTATCCTTTCGACATTGCCGCTTCTGTTGATCCCCTCAGCGGCCCTTGCGCATCCGGGGCATGGGTTCGGGTTTCAGGCCGGGTTCCTTCACCCCTTCACCGGAACCGATCACCTGCTGGCGATGGTCGGCGTCGGTCTGTGGGCAGCGATCTTGGGCGGCCGGGCGCGGTGGGCGCTGCCTGCGGGCTTCCTTGGCATGATGGCCCTCGGCGGTGCCTTTGCAATGAATTTGGGGCTGGGGGCCGCTGCGGCGGCGGTGGAGCCTGCGATTATCGCCTCGGTGATCCTGTTCGGCGCTGTCGTGGCGCTGGCCCTGCGCGCGCCTTTGGCGATCGCCCTGCCGCTGGTCGGCCTGTTTGGTCTGGCGCATGGGGCGGCGCATGGGGCCGAGATGGTCGGCAACGGGCTGGCCTTTGGCGCGGCCATGCTGACCGCAACGGCGCTGCTGCACGGCGCAGGCTTGGCCTTGGGCCTGACCCTGAACAGCAAACTCGCCCGCGCTTTGGGTGGTGTGACAGCGGTGGCGGGCCTTGCGCTCGCCTTCGCGTAAGGGGGCCGCGATGACCCCGCCCAAAATCATACCGGGAGAAATCTTCCCCGCCGAAGGCACGATAGAGTTGAACGCAGGCCAGCCCAGCATCACCCTGATGGTCGCCAACACCGGCGATCGCCCGGTGCAAGTGGGCAGCCACTATCACTTCGCCGAAACCAACCCCGGCCTGAGTTTCGACCGCACCGCCGCGCGTGGGATGCGTCTGGATATCGCCGCAGGCACCGCCGTCCGCTTTGAACCGGGCCAAAGCCGCGAGGTGCGGCTAACCCCCTACGGCGGCCTGCGCCGGGTGTTCGGCTTTAACGCTGCCGTGATGGGGGATCTGTAAATGGCCACACGCATCGCCCGCGCCGATTATGCCGCCATGTATGGGCCGACCACCGGAGATCGCCTGCGGCTGGGGGACACCGATCTGATCATCGAGGTCGAACGCGATCTGACCACCTACGGCGAGGAGGTCAAATTCGGCGGCGGCAAGGTGATCCGCGATGGCATGGGGCAAAGCCAGATCCCTCGGGCGGGCGGCGCGGTGGATACCGTGATCACCAATGCGCTGATCCTTGATCACTCCGGCATCTACAAGGCCGACGTGGGCCTGCGCGATGGCCTGATCCACAAGATCGGCAAGGCAGGCAACCCCGATACGCAATCAGGCGTCGATATCATCATCGGCCCCTCCACCGAAGTCATCGCCGGAGAGGGCCGCATCCTGACCCCCGGCGGCATGGACGCGCATATCCATTTCATCTGCCCGCAGCAGGCCGAGGATGCTTTGCACTCCGGCGTCACCACCCTGTTCGGCGGCGGCACCGGCCCCGCGCATGGCACTTTGGCGACCACCTGCACCCCCGGCCCGTGGCATATCGGGCGGATGCTGATGGCGCTGGATTCCATCCCGATGAACTTCGGGATTTCCGGCAAGGGCAATGCGTCGCAACCCGCTGGTCTGGTCGAGATGGTCAAGGCGGGCGCATCGGCGCTGAAACTGCACGAAGACTGGGGCACCACCCCCGCCGCCATCGACTGCTGCCTGTCGGTGGCCGACGATATGGACGTACAGGTGATGATCCACACCGACACCCTGAACGAATCCGGCTTTGTCGAGAACACCTTGGCCGCGATCAAGGGCCGCACCATCCACGCCTTTCATACCGAGGGCGCGGGCGGCGGTCATGCCCCGGATATCCTGCGGGTGGTGGGCCACGCCAACATCATCCCGTCCTCGACCAACCCGACGATGCCCTACACCCGCAACACGGTGGAGGAGCATCTGGATATGCTGATGGTCTGCCATCACCTCGATAAATCCATCCCCGAGGATGTCGCCTTCGCCGAATCCCGCATCCGGCGCGAGACGATTGCGGCGGAAGATATCCTGCATGACATGGGCGCGCTGTCGATCCTGTCATCCGACAGTCAGGCGATGGGCCGGATTGGCGAGGTGATCATCCGCACCTGGCAAACCGCCCATAAGATGAAGCTGCAACGCGGCCGCCTGCCCGATGAGACCGGGCAAAACGACAACCTGCGCGCCCGCCGCTATGTCGCGAAATACACCATCAACCCGGCGATTGCGCATGGGGTCTCATCCCATATCGGCAGCATCGCGGAAGGCAAACGCGCCGACCTCGTGCTGTGGAACCCGGCGTTTTTCGGGGCCAAGCCGGAAATGGTGCTGATGGGTGGCATGATCGCGGTGGCGCAGATGGGCGACCCCAACGGCTCGATCCCGGTGCAGCCGATGTATTCCCGCCCGATGTTCGGCGCTTTGGGCCGCGCGATGCAGGCCAGCACCGCCACTTTCGTCAGCCAAGCCGCCCTCGCCGATGATGTCGGCGGCAAACTCGGCTTGGGCAAAACCGTGCTCGCGGTGAAAAACACCCGCACCATCGGCAAGGCTGACATGATCCTGAACAACGCCCGCCCCGAAATCACCGTCAACCCGGAAACCTACGAAGTGCGCGCCGACGGCGAACTCCTCACCTGCGAACCCGCCACCGAACTGCCGCTGGCGCAGCGCTATTTCCTGTTTTAACGGTTTTTGTCATGGGCGATTTTCCACCGCAGATTTATCATAGGGCCTGCTCAACGCAAAGGTTCCCCCTATGAAACTGCGCATTCCCCTCGCCCTCTGCCTTGCTCTGGCCCCGCCCGCCCATGCCGATTGTGTCACCCCTGAAAGCCTCGCCAAAGGAGTGACCTTCAAGCGCGAGGATGGCCACACCGGCATCATCCGCGCGGCGGGCAAGAGGTTTGAAATCGACTATGCCAGCAATTCCAACGGCATATGGCGCGACAAGCGCCTGTCGCGGCTGGGGATTTACGACGCCGAATGGCAATCAACGCCCACCAATGAAAACTACGTCGGCGGCGGTCCGGGCGGTGATTTCACCTTCAAATTCGCCGGCAAACCCCCGCTCCCCAAGGCCGGCACCACATGGTCCACCACCGTATCCGAACGCAAAAGCCTAGAGGCTGGCCTGCAATCCGGCCCGGTGATCACCCGCACCAGCTACAAAGTCACCTACAGCTACATGGCGCCCAAAACCGCGAAACTGTCGGGGTGCAGCTATATAATCCAGCCGGTTGAGGCGACGTTTACCAACAAGCAAACCGACCTGACCCGCCGCTTCATCTACTTCCCCGACCTCGGCTTTGGCTTGGAAACCCGCGTGATCGACCGCAAGGGCGATGCCAGCCGCGAGTTGGGCCTGACGGCGCTGAAGGCGGTGAAATGATGCGCGCCCTGATCGCCCTGCTGCTGACCGCCACCCTTGCTCTGGCCGCCCCGGCACTTGCCGATTGCGTCACCAAGGCGTCTTTGGCGAATGGCGTGACCTTCACGCGCGAGGATGGCCGCGCGGGCCTTATCCGCACTGAAGGCAAGCGCTTTGCCATTGATTACGCAGTAAATTCTGGCACCGCGTGGCAAGACAAGCGCCAATCCTGGCTGGGGATTTACGATGCCGAATGGGTATCCGTGCCCACCGACACCTATCAGGCCGAAGGCGGGCCGGGCGGCACTTACAGCTACCGTTTCGCCAGCCAACCACCGATGCCTGCGCCCGGCACAACATGGGATACCACGGTGACAGAACGGGGCGCGCAGGCGGTGCGTTTCAAACTTGGCCCCGTCGCAATCTCGCAGCGTGACCGCACCAGCTATGCCGTCAACTACCGTTTCATGGCCGAAGCGGCTGTGAAGATTTCCGGCTGCACCTACCGCGCCATGCCGGTTGAGGCGGTATTCAAGAACCAGACCACAGACCTGACCCGGCGCTGGATTTACTTCCCCGATCTGGGTTTTGGTCTGGAAACCCAAGTGGTTGACCGCAAGGGCAGCGCCAGCCGCAACCTTGGTCTGACCTCACTTACCCCGAAAGGATAAGCCATGCTCCCCGCCCGATCTTTGCTGCGAAACGCCGCCGCTGGCGCGATGGATCGGGTGGTGCTGTCCTATGACGAACGCTTCCTGCGCCGAAAACGGCTGACCTGCGAAAGCGGGGCCAGCTTCATGGTCGATCTGGCCGAGACGATCTCGGTCGAAGACGGCGATGCGTTTCTGCTGGATGATGGCCGCAAGGTCGCGGTGGTCGCTGCCGAAGAACCCGTGGTGCGGGTCGAGGGGCATCTGCCGCGCCTCGCATGGCATATCGGCAACCGCCACACCCCCTGTCAGGTGGCCGAGGGTCATCTGGTGATCCGCCGCGATCCGGTGATTGAGGCGATGTTGAAGGGCCTTGGCGCGACCCTGACCCTGCACATCGCCCCCTTCCGCCCCGAAGGCGGCGCTTACGGCCACGGCCGCACCATGGGGCATGATCATGGCCCCGCTGGCCATTTCGCGCTGAACTTTGGGGGTGGGCATGGTTGACCCGACCGACCGCCTGCGGCTTGTGCAATGGCTCTCGCCAGCCTTCCCGATCGGCGCTTTCGCCTATTCGCAGGGGCTAGAGGTGGCGATCACCGATGGCGACATCCGCACGGCGTCCGACCTAGAGGCATGGATCGCCGCCATCCTGCGGCATGGCTCTGGCCGAATTGACGCGATTATCCTCGCCCATGCCCGCCAGCCGCAAGCCGATCTGGCGGGGCTGACGGCCCTGATCCTCGCCCTCGCCACCAGCGCCGAGCGGGTAACGGAGTTGCAAGAACAAGGCCGCGCCTTCGCCCTTGCGATCAGCGCTATCACCGGGGTCGATCATCCCCCCCGCCCCTACCCCATCGCCGTAGGGGCTGCGACCGCGAGCCTGAACGTGCCCACCGCCGAAGTCCTCACCCTCTGGCTGCAAGGGCTGGCCGCGCAACTGACCTCTGCCGCAGTGCGTTTCGTCCCCCTTGGCCAGACCGATGGCCAAAAAGTGCTGGCCCGCCTTGCCCCCCGCATCACCGCTTTGGCCGCCGAATACGCTGAAGCGCCGCTCTCAGCCCTCCATTCCAGCGCCATCCGCGCCGATATCGCCGCGATGCGCCATGAAACGTTACCCGTGCGGATATTCCGCACATGACTGTTAACGCTAAGGATTTTCCGCAAATGACGAACCCAAACGGCCCCCTGCGCGTCGGCATCGGCGGCCCCGTCGGTGCGGGCAAGACCACGCTGACCGAACATCTCTGCCGCGCCTTGGCCAACCGCTGCTCGATGGCGGCGATCACCAATGACATCTACACCCGCGAGGACGCCGACTATCTGACCCGCGCGCAAGTGCTGCCCGCCGCCCGCATCCGGGGGGTGGAGACCGGCGGCTGCCCGCATACCGCGATCCGCGAAGATGCCAGCATCAACCTTGCTGCCGTCGCCGATCTGCGGGCGAACTTCCCCGATCTTGACCTGATCCTGATCGAATCCGGCGGCGACAACCTTGCCGCCACCTTCAGCCCCGAACTTGCCGACATCACCATCTACGTCATCGACACCGCCGCAGGCCAAGACATCCCGCGCAAGCGCGGGCCGGGCGTCACGCGCTCTGACCTGCTGGTCGTCAACAAAACCGACCTTGCGCCTTACGTCGGCGTTGACCTGACCCTGCTTGAATCCGACACCAAAACCGCCCGCGCCCAGCGGCCCTATGTGCTGGCACAACTTCGGCACGGCAAGGGGATCGAAGCCGTGGTGGCGTTTCTGCAACGCGAGGGCGGGCTGGTGCTGCGCTGACCCCCCAATACCCCGCCGCCCCGGACTTGATCCGGGGCCTCATGCTGTGAACTGAGGCCCCGGATCAAGTCCGGGGCGGCGACGGAGATGCTTTCAACGCCCCGGCACCATACGCGCCAGCACCGCATCCATTCCCGCATCCCAAGCCGCCAGCGCGCCCTTGTCTTCCAGCACCGCCACCAGCTGCGCCGTGATGCCGCCCTTGGTCGTCACGCCATCGGCAATCGCATCCAGCCCGGCATCCGATTGCAAGAAAACCTCGGCATTGCCGCGAAACGTCTCGGCCACCAGCACACGCGCCACGCCCTCCTCCAGCCCCTGCGCCACATACCAGCGCATCAACTGCCGCAGCAGGTAAAACGACGCCCCCGACATCGCGCCAAACACCGCCGCCGTCTCATAACTTTGGGCATCGTCGAACCGATGCACCGGGCCAAGCCGCGCCAGAAACGCCGCCCAATCGGCATCATCGGGAAACAGCAGCGACGGCCCAACCGAGAACGCATTGGCGAACCCCGGCATCATCGTGCAAAACGCCCGCGCCGGGGCCACCGCTGCGGCCAAAGCCCCCCACGCGGCCCCCGCCATCGCCGAACATACCGATTGTCCGTCGCGAAACTGCAAACCGGCCAGCACCGAAGGCCCCGTCGCCGCAGGCAGGCACACCAGCACCAGCGCGCACTGATCCACCACCGCCTGATTGCTTCTGGCAACCACACACCCAAACCGCGCCGCCAGCCGTTCCGCCTTGCCGCCCGAACCGGGGCTAAGAACAAACTCGACCCCATGCGCCCCCTGCACCAGATACTGCGCCAGATGGCCGACGCCAAGAATGCCGATCTTCACGGCATCTCCTCCAGCACCTGCGCGATTGCCACGCCCGTCGCGGCAATATCGGCCTCGGTATGCACCAGCGACGACAACGAGTGCAAAGTGGCCGAGGGGTTCATATACACCCCCTTGTCCATCAGCCGCAGCGCGAAATCGCGGAACTTGGCGCGGTCAACATGGCCGCAGAAGTCGCGGTAATCCGTCACCGCGTCCAGATCGGTGAAGAAGATCTGGAACATCGAATTCACCCCCTGCACCACGATCTTGTGCCGGTTCGAATGTTTGGCGACCCGGCGCACCTCATCCGCCATCGTCGTGCCCAAAATCTTGATGCGCCGGAACCCGGCCTGATCATCGGCCAGCATGGTCTGCAACATCACCTTGGTCACATGCAGCGCCAAGCGCCCAGCGTTATGGGTGCCGAAATGCAAAACCTTGCCCCATTCGAGGCCCGCCATGATCTCGGCCCGCCCGCCAATCATCGCCATCGGCAACCCGCCCCCCAGCGCCTTGCCATAGGTGACAATATCCGGCGTCAGGCCATACAACTCGGCACAGCCACCCGCCGCCAAGCGGAAACCCGTCACCGTCTCATCCAGATAAAACAGCGCGCCGTATTGCTGGCAGAGTTCCTGCATCCGCAGCAGATACCCCGGCGCGGGCGGGATCACCCCCATGTTCGACATCACCCCTTCAGTGACAACGCAGGCCGCCTGAGCCCCGTGCAGAGCCATCACCCGCTCTAACGCTTCCACATCATTCCAGCGGCAGACGATGGTATCGGCCTGCGCTTCGGGTGGAATGCCCGATGAGTCACAAATCCGGATCGGGTCATTCGGATGGCCCAAGGCGGCCAGGGGCATCGGGTTGGTGTTGAGCAGAATGTTATCCGCCCAGCCATGATAATGCCCCTCAAACTTGATGATCTTGCGCCGTCCGGTATGACCACGCGCAAGGCGGAAGGCGGCCATGCAGGCCTCGGTCCCGGTGTTGGCAAAACGCACCTTATCGACATGCGGCAACATCCCCACAAGGATTTCGGCCACCTCGACCTCAACCTCCAGCGCGGTGGCAAAGTGACTGCCGCGCATGATTTCGCGGCTGACCACCTCGACAATCGCCGGATGCGCATGGCCAAGCGGCAACGCACCAAACGCCATCATCCAGTCAATATACTCCCGCCCATCGACATCATACAGCCGCGCGCCAGCACCATGGCTCATATACCGCGGCGCCCCGCCAAAGGTCGCAGGCCCGCGCGAGGCCGAGGACACCCCCTCGACCAGCACGCGCATGCCGCGTTCAAACAAGCTTTGCGATGTATTGGCCATGCAGGGTCCTCCATTTCGCCAGACTATCGCGCAGCCCCGTCAAGGAAAGCAATGCCCACCGCCACCCTTTGCGCCACGGCAGAGGCCCCGGATCACGTCCGGGGCGGCGTGGAGGGGGCGGCGGCGGCGCACAAACAAGATTAAAATTTGCGTCCCGCCCCGGCGGCCTCGCCCCTGCGGGTCTTGGCCGCGATGGCGATCGGATCTGCACGCAATCATCTCCGCCGTGGGCTTGTGTGGCGGATGTCGGATGCCTCCGGCGGGAGTATTTATGCCAATGTGAAAACGCAGGCTTGTGCATGATCTGTGCTTTCACATTGGCTCAAATATCCCGGGGTCCGCGGCTGGCGCCGGGGCGTCCATCAGCCCAAACGTTAAAAATTCCTTAAATCGACCACCCCAAGCTTTTGTATTTGCACGATAATAAAAGGTCCCGAGTTGGGACCGCTCAGGGCATCACCTCAAACCGGTCCACATCGACCATGCCATGGTCGGTGATTTTCAGATGCGGGATCACTGGCAGGCACAGGAAGGCGAGTTGCAGGAACGGCTCTTCCAGCGTCACCCCCAAGGATGCCGCTGCCGCCCGCAAGGCGACCAGATCTGCGCGCACCTCCTCAAAGCTTTTCAGGCTCATAAGCCCCGCGACGGGCAGCGCGAGTTCGGCCAGCACCCGGCCATTTTCCACCACGACAAAGCCGCCCTCAATCTCCCCCAGCCGTTGCACGGCCAGCGCCATATCATCGTAATCCGCCCCCACCACCGCGATGTTGTGGTGGTCATGGCAGACGGTTGATCCTATCGCGCCGCGCCGCAAGCCGAAGCCCTTCACAAACCCGGTCGCCCGGTTGCCGTTGACCCCGTGCCGCTCGATCACCGCGATTTTCACCAGATCGCGGGCGATGTCGGGGCGCTTGTCGCCGTCTTCGGGGGCGATCTGATAGGTCAGATGTTCGGTGATGATCTTTCCCGGCAGGATGCCGATCACCGGGGTTTCCACCCGGTTGCCACCAGTGCGGAAGTGGTGCGGCTCAATCTTTGGGGCTTTCACGGAATGGCGGGCGACCGGGGCAATTTCTGCCCGCGCTGCAAAGGCGGCATCGGTAATCTCGACCCCAGCCGTAAACACCCGCGCGACCTGACAGCTTTCCAGGCTGTCGATCACCGCGATATCGGCGCGTTTGCCGGGTGCGATCAGGCCGCGATCTTTCAGCCCGAACGCCTCGGCCGCCGACAGGCTGGCGGCGCGGTAAACCGCCAAAGGTGGGGCACCAAGGCTGATCGCGGTGCGGATCAGGTAATCGAGATGGCCATGCTCGCCGATATCCAGCGGGTTGCGGTCATCGGTGCAGAAACACAGATATGGCGCGTGGCGCTCGGTCAACAGGCCCACCAAAGCGTGCAGATCTTTGGAAACCGAGCCTTCGCGGATCAGCACCCGCATCCCCTTGCGGAGCTTTTCCAAGCCTTCGTCATACGAGGTCGCCTCGTGCTCCGTCCGTATCCCCGCAGCGATATAACCGTTCAGGTCATTGCCCTTCAGCAGGGGCGCGTGGCCGTCGATGTGGCGGCCTTGGAACGCCTCTAGCTTGGCCATGCAGCCGGGGTCTTTGAACAAAACGCCGGGGTAGTTCATGAATTCTGCCAGCCCGATCACCCGGGGATGATGCATCAGCGGCACCAGATCGGCGGCCTCCAGCCGCGCGCCGGTGGTTTCCATGTGGGTCGAGGGCACGCAGGAGGACAGGTTGACACGAATATCCATCAGGGTGCGGGATGAGGCCTCAAGAAAGTAGTTGATCCCTGTCAAACCACAAACATTGGCGATTTCGTGCGGGTCGCAGATGGCCGTCGTCACACCATGCGGGGACACGCAGCGGTCAAACTCGAAGGGCGTCACAAGGCTGGACTCGATATGCAGATGGGTGTCGATAAACCCCGGCACCAGCACTTTGCCCGTCACGTCAATCTCGGTGCGGCCCGCATATGCGCCGAACACCCCCACAATGGTATCGCCGCAGATTGCCACGTCCGAGGCGACCAACGCGCCGCTGATCAGGTCAAACACCCGCCCGCCCTTCAGCACGATGTCGGCGGGTGTGATCCCGCGCCCCTGATCAATTCGCGCTGAGAGCGGTGCTTTCGGCATGGTAATCTCCTTTTGGATAGGGAAGCTTATGGCAGAGGCTTCGTCCAGTGCGGATTTGCCGAAAACCACCTGAGGTTGCCATGCCCGATACCCCGCATCCCCCCGCCCGCCCGCTGCGCGGGATCGCTTTGAAGCTGGGCTCGGTCGTGGTGTTCATCGTGATGTCGTCGCTGATCAAGGTGACCGCGCAGCATGTGCCGCCGGGGCAGACGGTGTTTTTCCGGTCGTTCTTTGCCATGCCGGTGATCGTGGCGTGGTTGGCGATGCGGGGCGAGTTGGCGACGGGGTTTCGCGCGCACAATCTGTTTGGCCATTTCTGGCGCGGGTTGATGGGCACCTTGGCGATGGGACTGGGGTTTGCCGGTCTTGCCTATCTGCCGCTGCCCGAGGTGACGGCGATTGGCTATGCCTCGCCGCTGTTGGTGGTGGTGTTTGCGGCGATGTTTCTGGGCGAGGATGTGCGGCTGTTCCGCATCGCCTCGGTTGCACTGGGGCTGACGGGGGTGATGGTGGTTTTGTCGCCCCGGCTGACCATCGTGTCGGGGGATGCGGCTTCCACGCGTGAGGCGTTTGGCGCGATGCTGGTGCTGTGCGGGGCGTTTTGCGCGGCGCTGGCGCAGGTGTTTGTGCGCAAGTTGGTGCATAATGAAAAGACGGCGGCGATCGTGTTTTACTTCTCGCTGTCGTCGTCGTCGCTGGCGTTGCTGACGATCCCGTTCGGCTGGGTGGTGCCGACCCCGCTGGAGATCGTGCTGCTGGTGTCGTGCGGGCTGTTGGGCGGGGTGGGGCAGATCTTGCTGACGTCGAGTTACCGCGAGGCCGATGCATCGCTGGTGGCCCCGTTCGACTATGCGTCAATGCTGTTTGCGCTGCTGATCGGCTATTTCGCGTTTGACGAGGTGCCGACCCGGACAATGCTGATGGGCGCGGGGCTGGTGATTACCGCCGGAATCCTGATCATCTGGCGCGAGCGGCGGTTGGGGTTGGAACGCGCCAAAGGCCGCAAGGCGATGACGCCACAGGGGTGAGGCCCTTGCGATTGCCAAGCATCCAGTCTGGCCGGGAATAGTCGATCCTCCGGTGGAGGATCGGCCCCGGTCAAGTGGGAACGGGTTGGGTAAACCGCTTCAAGCAACAATGTCAGAGGGCAGCGCCCGACCCGGTGGGCGAGAAGCGCCCGCCGAGGGCGGGTCGGGCGCTGCCCGGAGGCTTTGGGCCTCCGGGGGGTGGCCCGAATTTGCCGCGTGGCAGGTGCAATGGCACCCGCCAACAACGCCGCGCGCTGTCAATTCCAGCGAATATTCACATCCGCCTTCCGGCTGTTCTGCGTCACCCGGCGAATGTTCGGCATATCGTTGCTGTCGATCCAGGCCCGCGCTTCGGCGGAGGTTTTGCCGTAATGCGCCCAACGGGCTTGCAGGCGGCGGTCGAGTTCATCCTCGGGCACGTCGATCCAGACGGTCAGGTCGAACAAGGGGGCGGCTTGGGGCCAAGGGGCTTCGTTCAGCAACAGGTAGTTGCCTTCCACCACCAGCAAACGGTCCGCGACGGTGACGATATCCGCCCCCGCCCGCGAAATCTCCAGATCGCGGTCAAACAGCGGGATCGCCACCTCGTCTTCAACCCGCAACCGCCGCAGCAGGTGGAAAAAGCCGTGCGCATCAAAGGTATCGGGCGCGCCTTTGCGATTGCGGGCCCCGCGCGCGATCAGCACGGCGTCGTCGTAGTGAAAGCCGTCCATCGGCACGGCTTTGGCACCCTGCCCCAACGCAGCCACCAATTCGGCCGCCAAGGTGGATTTCCCCGCGCCCGGAGGGCCAGCAAGGGCGGTCAGAAACCGCCCCTGCCCTTGAGCTTTTGCGCGGATCAGATCCGCAAGATCGGACGGAGTCATGCCTGCTCCGTCACGCCTTCCGGCAGTTTCGCCCCGGTCATGAACGCAACAGCGTCCGACATCGAATAGTCCTTCGGGCTGATCTCGCACAGACGGCGGCCCAGACGGTGGATGTGGATGCGGTCGGCCACTTCAAACACATGCGGCATGTTGTGGCTGATCAGGATGATCGGGATGCCGCGCGCGCGCACATCGCGGATCAACTCCAGCACCCGGCGGCTTTCCTTGACGCCCAAGGCAGCAGTCGGCTCGTCCAGGATCACGACCTTGGAGCCAAACGCCGCCGCACGCGCCACCGCCACGCCCTGACGCTGACCACCCGACAGAGTCTCCACCGCCTGATGGATGTTCTGAATGGTCATCAGCCCCAGTTCCGACAGCTTGTCGCGGGCGAATTTCTCCATCCGGGGGCGATCCATCTGGCGCAGCACCGATCCCATGAAGCCGGGTTTGCGCCATTCGCGGCCCAGAAACATGTTGTCGGCAATCGACAAGGCCGGCGACATCGCAAGGTTCTGATACACCGTCTCGATGCCCTCGCCGCGCGCATCTTCCGGCCCGCGGAAGTTCACCACGCGGCCATCAAGCTCGATGGTGCCGTGGTCGGGGGTCACGGCCCCCGACAGCGCCTTGATCAGCGTCGATTTGCCCGCACCGTTGTCGCCGATCACCGCCACGATCTCGCCCGCGTTCAGATCAAAGTCGGCACCGTTCATTGCCACAACCGTGCCATAGCGCTTCATCAGCCCGCGTGCGCGCAGGATAGGAGTTCCAGTCGTCATTGCGAAGCCCTCCGCAGCCATTGATCCAAAGCAACGGCGATGATCACAAGGCAACCTGCCGCGAACATCTGCCAGTAGTCATCCACGCCCGCCAGCGACAGGCCGGTGTTGAACACGCCCACAATGAACGCCCCCAGCACCGAGCCGATGATCGAGCCGCGCCCACCGAACAACGAGGTTCCCCCGATCACCACAGCGGTGATGGACCCAAGGTTCACCGTGTCAAACGCGATGGGCGAGACAGACCCCACCCGGCCAATCGCGATCCAGGCTGCAAAGCCACAGATCAGACCCGCCACCGCATAGACCGAAATCAACGTGCTGCTGACCTTGATGCCCGACAGCATCGCCGCATCCGGATCATCGCCAATCGCGTGAACGTGACGGCCCCAGGCGGTGTGGTTCAACACATACCACAGCACGGCGGCCAGCAAGATCAGGGTGATACCGCCATACGATATCGACGCGCCGCCCATGTTGAAACCCTTGCCGAACCACAAAAGCGTCGGCGCGGTCTTTTCGATATCCACGTTGCGGATGGATTCCGACTGCGAATACCACAGCTTCAGCGCGTTGAAGATCGACAGCGTGCCCAGCGTCACAATGAACGGCGGCAGTTTGACCTTGGCCACCAGCACACCGTTGATAAAGCCCATCAGCCCGCCAAAGAACAGGCCGATCAGGATGGCCAGCGCCACCGGCAGGCCCGAAATCACCGCAAGATTGCCCATGATCAGCGAGCAGACCACAAGGATCGCGCCGACCGACAGATCAATGCCCGCCGTCAGGATCACCAGCGTTTGCGCAAGGGCGACAAACCCCGTCACCGTCACCTGCTTCAACACGGTGGACAAAGCCCCGATGCCCAGAAAGCGCGGCGCGATAACGCTGAAACAGATCACCGAGACCAGCAGCACAAGCGCCGGGATCATGGTGGGGTAGTTGCGCAGATAGCCCCGCAACATCGGTATGAAAGACTTATCGTCCCGCTCGAAGGCCGCGACCGCCGTATCAGCCTTGGTCAGCGTGGCTTCATAATCGGAAATGGTTTTGGTTGGTGCTTCATCTGTGCTCATCGCTTCGGCTTCCCCTCCGGTGATGATCCTCGAATCCCATGGCGACGGGTTTCGCTTAAGAAGAAGGGCGACTGTAAAGCCGCCCTTCTGTTAATCAAGCCGCTTGATCAAGCGACAAGGGTTTTAGCACCCTGTTCTTAGCCCCAGCAAAGCTCGGTGCCTTTGGTGCTGTCGATCGACTCGACACCAGCAGCCGGTTTGTCGGTGACAAGGTTCACACCGGTGTTGAAGAAGGTCAGGCCTTCGGAGGCGGTCGGCTTGGTGCCGTCCTTGGCGAAGGCGACGATAGCTTCGACGCCTTTCGATGCCATCAGCAGCGGGTATTGCTGCGAGGTCGCACCGATGACGCCCGATTTGACCGAAGCCACGCCGGGGCAGCCGCCGTCAACCGAAACGATGATCGCTTGGCCTTCTTTGCCTGCGTTTTTCAGGGCTTGGAACGCGCCTTCAGCCGCCGGTTCGTTGATGGTGTAAACCACGTTGATATCCGGGTCTTTCGCCAGCAGGGTTTCCATCGCGCGCAGACCGCCTTCGGGGTTTGCGTCCGACGATTCATGGCCGATCACGCGCGGATCGGTTTCCGAACCCATCACGGTCAGATCCGGCACTTCGATGCCAAAGCCCTTCAGGAAGCCGGTGTCGCGCTGCACGTCAACCGAGATGTTGTCTTTGTTGATGTCGAGCATCGCGATCTTGGCGGTCCCGGCCTTGTCGCCCATCGTGGCAGCAGCCCATTGACCGATCAGCAAGCCAGCCTGGAAGTTGTCGGTCGCGAAGGTCATGTCCTGCGCTTCGGCATCAGCCAGCGGCGTGTCGAGTGCGATCACCAGAATGCCAGCAGCGCGGGCTTCTTTCAAAGCCGGCCCGACCGAGTCGTTCGACGGCGTGATCAGGATACCTTTGGCGCCTGCAGCAACGCAGTTTTCAATCGCGGTGATCTGCGGGGCCGCGTCGCCGTCTTTTTCACCAGCGTAAGCCTGGAAATCCATGCCTGCATCGGCAGCGGCTTTCTCGGCGCCCTTTTTCATCATCACGAAGAAGGGGTTGGTGTTGTTCTTGGTGATCAGGCAAGCCAGATCAGCTGCCGATGCCGAGCCAGCCATCAGCGCAATCGCAGCCGCGCCCAGCAGGGCTTTGGTGGTGAATTTCATTGGTCGTCCTCCCAAGGATTTCGGGGTTTATTCCCCTGTCGAAAGTCTTTCGCCACAGCGCTCCTGCCCGGCGATGCCGCTACATGGCCTGATTCCCTCCCTTGCGTCAAGATAAATAAATCAGAGTGATTTATTATTGACACCACCCCGATCTGGCCGCAGTCTCTGCCTTGGATGCGGGTGAAATCAGCCTGCGGAATCGCCGTGGGAGGCCGTTTGACATGCTGATCGGAATTTCGCCCTTGCTGGGGCCGGATCTGCTGCACACCCTGCGTGCGATGGGTCATGGCGACGAAATTGCGATTGTCGATGGCAATTATCCGGCCACCGAACATGCCCGTCGGCTGATCCGTGCGGATGGGATTTTGCTGATGCCGATGCTGCGCGCCATTCTGCATGTGCTGCCGGTTGAGGCCGGTTTTCGCGCCAGCCTGCACAATGATGCCACGCAACGCGGCGTGATCCATCAGGGGGTGGATGATCTGTGCCACACTTGCGGGCAAAAGTTTACCATGACACCCCTTGATGGTGATCAGCTTTACCCCCGCATCAAGGCCGCTTATGCCATTGTTGCGACGTCCGAATCCGAGCTTTTCGCCAACGTCATCCTGCGCAAGGCTGCTTTGCCTGCCGCCGCTGTTCAATAGGTTCACCCATGCCCTCGGGCGCTGACATTCTCTCGGAACGGCCCGGCGACGACCTTGGTCTGCGCGGATCGAACCAATCCGGGATGCGCGACCATAACGAGCGGTTGGTGCTGTCGCTGGTGCGCCAGCAGGGGGGGCTGGCGAAATCCGACATTGCGCGGATTACCGGGCTTTCGGCGCAGACGGTTTCGGTGATCATGCGCGCGCTGGAACAAGACGGGCTGCTGCTGCGCGGTGAACCTGTGCGGGGCCGGATCGGTCAGCCCTCGGTGCCGATGTTCCTGAACCCCGAGGGCGCGTTCTTTCTGGGGCTGAAGATCGGGCGGCGCTCGGTGGATCTGACTCTGGTGGATTTCATGGGCCGCGTGCGGGCGACCAAACGCCAGATTTACCGCTACCCGGCACCCAATACGGTGATCAGCTTCGTCTCCGCCAGCCTGCCCGAGGTGATCGCCGGCCTGAACACCGCCGAGCGCGCGCGGATCAGCGGCATGGGCGTGGCGATGCCGTTTCAGTTGTGGTCATGGGTGCAACTGATCGGCGCACCGAAGGCCGATATGGAAGCCTGGCGGCATGTGGACATTCAGGCCGAACTGGCAAGCGTCACCGGCCTGCCGGTTTATGTGCAGAACGACGCCACCTCGGCCTGCGGGGCAGAACTGGTGTTTGGCACTGGTGAGCGGCCCAAGGATTTTCTGTATTTCTACTTCGGCTACTTCGTCGGTGGCGGGCTGGTGTTGAACGGTCAGTTGTTTCTGGGCCGGTCAGGCAATGCCGCAGGTGTCGGCCCGTTGCCGGTGCCGGGACGCGATGGCAAGATGGATCGGCTGATCTCAGCGGCCTCGATGTCCACCCTCGCCGCTGCGATGGAGGCCGCCGGAGAGCCATCCGACCATCTGTTTGAACAGCACGAACATTGGCACGTCTCGCCGCAGATCTTGTCGGATTGGATGGATCAGGCGGCGCATGGTCTGGCATGGGCCACGCTGGGGGCGGCGTCGCTGCTGGAGATTGAGGCCGTGATGATCGACGGCTGGATGCCAGCCGAAATCCGCGCCGAAATCACCCGCCGCACCCATGCCGCCCTGCACGCGCTCGACCTTGACGGCATCGACCCGCCGGTGATCCGCGAGGGCAGCCTTGGCGCACAGGCGCGTGCCTTGGGGGCCGCGGCGATCCCGCTGTCGCAGCGCTATCTGATCGACCAGAACGCGGCGGGGCGGCAGGGTTAGGCCAAGCGCACACGGCAGGAAACGTGTTTCCCCGCGGAGAATGACGTGTGTGTGACATGGCTCTTTTAGGCAGAAAACCACAACATATGGTGGTGACTCGCCGTTTGCGCTGCCATTTGCCCCCTTACACCGCGCCGCCCCGGACTTGATCCGGGGCCTCTGCGTCACACCATGTGGCCCCGGATCAAGTCCGGGGCGGCGTGGAGAGGGGGGCTAAGGCCAATCGAAATTCACGCGCTTGGGTCTGCCCCAGGTCCGGGCGGAAACAGGAAACGCATTGCGTTTCCCCGCCCGTGTGGGTGGGTTGCCTCTGAAGTCAGGTCAGCGCGGACCCTGATGAGGCCAGCGCCCGACCCGGCGGGCGAGAAGCGCCCGCCGAGGGCGGGGCGGGCGCTGGCCGGGCCATGGAGGCCCGGCGGTTTTTGCGGCATTGGCACCGCGTGGCGAAGGCGATGGCCTTCGCCAGATTGACTTGGGGGAATGTGGGTCTGGCCTAAGGCTATTGCGCCATGCAGGACGGGCGCAAGCCACCTTAAACCTTGATCAGCGCGCCAAAGTCCTTATCTTTGAGCACGATAAGCGGTTGCCTTTGGCTCATCCGCCAGACTGGGCTGTTGCCCCAATGCCGGAAAGGCAACCCGATGTCGCTTGCCTTGATAGCTGCTTTGCCCTTTCTTGGCGCGCTGACCCCTGCCCTGACTCAACGCTTTGGCCGCGGTATTGCGACCGCAACCGTTGCCCTGTTTAGCGCTGCCGCATTGCTGCTGATCTTGCAGCATGTGCCAGCCATCATGGCGGGGCAGACCATCACCACCCAGATCAACTGGCTGCCCACGCTGGGCCTGAACGCCAATTTCCGGCTGGATGGTTTGGCGCTGTTGTTTGCGCTGTTGATCCTTGGCATCGGCTTGCTGATCCAGATTTACGCGCGGTTCTATCTGGATACATCCGAGCCTTATGCGCGGTTTCTAACCTACCTCATGCTGTTCCAAGGTGCGATGCTGGGCATTGTGCTGTCGGACAACATCCTGCTTTTGCTGGTTTTTTGGGAGATGACCTCGCTGTCGTCGTTCCTTTTGATCGGGTTCTGGAGCCATCTGCCGAAAGCCCGGCAAGGCGCGCGGATGGCGCTGGCGACGACGGGCGCAGGGGGCCTTGCGATGATCGCGGGGCTTTTGATGCTGGGGCATGTGGCGGGCGGCTATGATCTTTCGACGATCTTGGGCGAGCGGGCCGCCATTCAGGCCAGCCCGCTGTATGTGCCCGCGCTCCTGCTGATCTTGCTGGGGGCGTTCACCAAATCGGCGCAGTTTCCGTTTCATTACTGGTTGCCGCATGCGATGGCAGCACCCACCCCGGTTTCGGCCTATCTGCATTCGGCAACAATGGTGAAAGCGGGTCTGTTCCTGTTGGCGCGGCTGTGGCCGGTGCTGGCGGGCACGCCGGAGTGGTTCTGGATTGTCACCAGCGCCGGGCTGATCACCATGAGCTTTGCGGCGGGCGTGGCGCTGTTCAAGGATGATCTGAAGGCGATCCTCGCCTATTCCACCGTCAGCCATCTGGGGCTGATCACGTTCCTTTTGGGCTTGGGCACCAAGGCGGCGGCGACGGCGGCGGTGTTTCACATCCTGTGTCATGCGACGTTCAAGGCGGCGCTGTTCATGCTGGCGGGGATTGTCGATCATGCCACCCACACCCGCGATATCCGGGCGTTGGGGGGCTTGCGGCGGGCGATGCCGATCAGCTTTGCGCTGGCGAGTATTGCGACGTTGTCGATGGCGGGGATTCCGCCGCTGAACGGGTTCCTCTCGAAAGAGATGATGCTGGAGGAAGCCGCACATACCGCGCCATGGGTGATCCCCGTGCTGGCGACGTTCGCGGCGCTGTTGTCGGTGGCCTATGCGCTGCGGTTTCTGGTTTATACGTTCCTTGGCCAAGCGCCCGCCTATGCCCATGCACCGCATGATCCCGGTGCGGGGCTGTGGCTGCCGCCCGCGATTTTGGCGGCGCTGGTGGTGGCGATTGGACTGGCGCCGATGGCAATGGCGGGGTGGCTGGTGGATGCAGCGGCGAGTGCGACCACGGGCGAAGCGGTGCATGCGCATATCGCGCTGTGGCATGGGTTGCAGCCTCCGGCGCTGTGGATGTCGCTGGCGGCGGTTGGTGGCGCGTTGGTGGTGCTGGGGCTTTATCCTGCATTGCGCGCAGCTTGGGATGGGGCACACAAGCCCGATGCCAAGGCGATGTTTGATGCAGGCATGGGCTGGCTGACAAAAACGGCGACGGCGCTGACCCAAGGCCTGCACAACGGCAGCCTGTCGCGCGGCTTTGCCGTGGGGCTCTGCAGTTTCCTCGCGCTGGGGCTTTACGCCTATCTGTCGGCGCCAACGCTGCCCGGCACACGTGCGCTGACGCAGATCAGCTTTGCCCCGGTGGTGGCGTTTGGGTTGCTGATGACGGCGGCGCTGGCGGCCACAGCCTTGCACCGCAAAAGGTTGCTCGCGCTGCTGCTGACCGGGATCGTCGGGCTGATCTTGTCGGCCAGCTTTGCCTATCTGTCTGCGCCCGACCTTGCGCTGACGCAGATCACGGTCGAGGTGGTGACGATTGCCCTGATGCTGCTGGCGCTGAACTTTCTACCCAAGACCACACCGCGCAAGACCGCCGGTTTCCGCAAGCTGCGCGATGGCGGGTTGGCGGTGGCGGTCGGCACAGGCGTGGCGGCGCTGGCCTATACACTGATGACGCGGGAGGCGATGTTTCCTCCGATCTCGGCGTTTCATCTGGCGCAATCGCTGCCGGGGGCGGGCGGGCACAATGCGGTCAACACCATCATCGTCGATTTCCGCGGCTATGACACTTACGGCGAGATCATCGTGCTGGGCATTGCAGCGCTGCTGATCTTTGCGCTGACCGAAAGCCTGCTTGGCACGCGCTGGGCGGTGCAGCCCGATCATGCAGCGGGCGATGAAGGCGACGCGCACCCCGTGATGCTGCAAACGGCCACGCGGCTGATCCTGCCGATGGCGATGCTGGTCGGGGTCTATCTGTTCCTGCGCGGCCATAATGAGCCGGGCGGCGGCTTTGTGGCGGGCCTGGTCTTCGCCATTGGCCTTGTGCTGCAATATATCGCCAGCGGTCAGGATTGGGCCGCAGCGCGCCGCCGCATCCCCTATCACGCGATGATCGGCGCGGGTGTGTTGGTGGCGAGCGCGACCGGGATCGGATCATTTCTGGCGGGGCGGCCGTTCCTGACCTCAAACTTCACCCATGGGCATCTTCCGCCGCTAAAGGATTTCGAACTCGCCACCGCCGCGCTGTTCGATCTGGGCGTGTTCCTGTGCGTGTTGGGAGCGGTGATGCTGGCGCTGGATGCGCTGGCCCGGTTGGCAAAACCGCAGGAGGGCCGCTGATGGAGGTTTTGATCGCCATAGCCATCGGCACGCTGACCGCTTGCGGCATCTACCTGATGCTGCGGGCGCGCACGTTTCCAGTGATTCTGGGGCTGTCGCTGCTGTCTTATGCGGTGAACCTTTTCATCTTCATCTCGGGCCGTATCCGGCTGGACGCCGCCCCGATCATTGCCGATGGTCCCTACACCGACCCGCTGCCGCAAGCGCTGGTGCTGACGGCCATCGTGATTTCCTTTGGCATGACGGCGGTGCTGGTGATCATGGCGCTGGGGGCTTACCTGACCGCAGGGCATGACCGCATCGACACCGAAGATCAGCACGCCGAGGATCAGCCATGAGCCAGTTGCTGATCTTGCCCGTGATCCTGCCCGCCGCCTTGGCTGGCTTCATCATCCTGTTCGCCCGCAATGCGCTGGCCGTGCAACGCGCCATCTCGGGCTTTGGCACGCTGGCTTTGCTGGCGCTGGCGATCACTCTGATCCAAGCGCCGACCCAAAGCTATTTCCTTGGCAACTGGCCCGCACCCTTCGGCATCGCCCTGACGCTGGATGGCCTGTCGGCGCTGATGCTGCTGCTGACGGCCAGCCTTGCGCTGATCGTGCTGATCCACAGCATTGCGACCGGATGGGACGCACAGGGCCGCCACTTTCACGCGCTGTTTCTGTTTCAACTGATGGGGCTGAACGGCGCCTTCCTGACCGCAGACGCCTTTAACCTGTTCGTGTTCTTCGAGGTGCTGCTGATCGCCTCTTACGGCTTGATGGTGCATGGCGGCGGGCAGGCACGCATCCGCGCGGGCGTGCAATATGTGGCGTTCAACCTGCTCGGCTCCACCCTGTTTCTGTTCGCTCTGGCGACGATTTACAGCACCATGGGCACCCTGAACATGGCCGATCTGGCGCAGAAACTGCCGCTGGTCGGGGCGGATGATACCGGGCTGATCCGCGTGGCCGCTGTGCTGCTGATGCTGGTGTTTGCGATCAAGGCGGCGCTGGTGCCTCTGCAGTTCTGGCTGCCCGGCACCTATGCCAATGCCCCGGGCCCGGTGGCGGCGCTGTTTGCGGTGATGACAAAGGTGGGGGCCTATGCGCTGATCCGCTTTGGCACGCTGGTGTTTCCGGGCGATCTGCCCGCGCTTGGCGGGTTGCTGGCGGGCCTGCTGTATCCCGCCGCACTGGCCACGATCGCGGTGGGCGCGATTGGCACTTTGGCCGCAGGCGCGCTGCCGCGGCAGATTGCCTTTGCCGCGATAGGCTCGATGGGCACGCTGCTGCTGGCGGTATCGGCATTTACGCCCGAGGCTGTCTCGGCGACGCTTTACTATCTGATCCATTCCACCCTTGCGACGGCGGCGCTGTTCCTGATCGCCGATCTGGCCCGCACCCGCCGCGATGGGCTGACGGCGGCGCTTTACATGGCCGCCGCCATCGCCATGGCCGGGATGCCGCCGCTGTCGGGCTTTGTCGGCAAACTGTTGGTGCTGGATGCGCTGCGATCCGATCCGCTGGCGTGGACGTTCATTCTGCTGGCCTCCCTGCTGACGATGATCGGGCTTGCGCGGCAAGGCTCTGATCTGTTCTGGAAAGCGCCCAACACCGAGGCCCCGGCGCAAAGCAAGGCAGGCGTTCTGCTGTGTCTGGCGGCCTTGGTCGCCCTGACGCTGGCTGCAGGGCCGATCACCGGCTGGCTCGGCCAAACGGCGGCGGCGCTGGACGCGCCAGAGGCCTACATCGCCGCCAATCGCTTGGGGGTTGCCGAATGAAACGCATCTTTCCCCACCCGATGCTGTCCGCCGCGCTATTTCTGGCGTGGCTGCTGTTGGCGGGCGGCGTGGCCCTTAACAGCCTGCTGATGGCGGCAATCCTCGCCACGCTGATCCCACTCGCCACCCAAGCCTATTGGCCGGGCCGCCCGCAAATCCGCCATCCGCTGCGGCTGGTCAGCTATGTAGCGCTTGTGCTCTGGGACGTGATCATCGCCAACATTCAGGTGGCCCGCATCATCCTGTTCATGCCCGCCGACCGCATCCAGTCGGCGTGGATCACCGTGCCCGTCGATCTGCCCTGCCCCGAGGCCATCGCCTTGCTGGCAGGCACCATCACCCTGACCCCCGGCACGCTGACGGCCGAATTCTCCGCCGATAACAAGGCGCTGTTGATCCACGCCCTGCACGCGCCAGACCCGGATGCCACGCGGGATGAGATCAAATCGCGCTATGAAGCCCGCTTGCAAAGGATATTCCGCTGATGCTGACCTATGCGCTGACCTTCGCGATTGCCTGCTTTGCGCTGGCGCTGATCCTGAACCTGTGGCGGCTCGCCACCGCGCCCACCATGCCCGACCGCATTTTGACGGTCGATACGATGGTGATCAACATCATCGCGCTGATCGTGCTCTATGGCGCAAAGGCCCAGTCGGCGGTCAGCTTTGACGCAGCACTGTTGCTGGCGATGACCGGGTTTGTCTCGACCGTGGCCTTCTGCAAGTTCCTGTTGCGCGGGGGGATCATCGAATGAGCCTTGGCGTGGAAATCCTGATCTCGGCCCTGCTGGTGATTGGCGGCTGTTTCGGGCTGATCGGCAGCTTTGGCCTGCTGAAGCTGCGCGGCGCGATGCAGCGGCTGCATGCCCCGACCAAGGCCACCACGGTGGGCGTCGGGGCCAGCCTGATCGCGGCAGCACTTGCCACCTATATGGCGACGGGCGTGGCGAATTGGCAGGGCGTGCTGGTGGCGGCGTTCCTGTTTCTGACCGCACCGCTATCAGGCCTGATGCTGGCCAAGGCGCACCGGCATCTGGACCGCCCCACGGTGCCGCCCACCGGCACTGGGGCACCTTGGGCCGGAGAGCGGCCGGTCAAACCCTGACGGTTGGTCGGTCAAATCCCGCCTACACCCCTTGCCAGTCTGCCGCAGTCCGCGCAGTCTGAGGCCACCCCTTTAGGTGAGGCCCAGATGCAATCCCTGACCGCCGAAGCGACGCAACTGCCAACGCTGACCCATACCCGCAACCCCGGCATGGCGCTGGATCTGGATTGGGTGGCACGGGTGCAGGCCAACACCTCGGCCATCGAGCGCCGGGCAGGCACGATTGGCGGCAGACGCTCGGTTAAAAAAGATTTTCAGGCGGCGTGGCTGCTGAAGGCCGTCAGCCTGATTGATCTGACCACGCTGTCGGGCGATGACACCGAGGGCCGGGTCAAACGCCTCTGCGCCAAGGCCCGCCAACCGGTCGCCCCGTGGATGCTCGAAAAGCTGGGGCTGCCGGGCCTGACGACCGGCGCAGTTTGCGTCTATCACGAGATGGTCCCCACCGCCGTGCGCGCGCTGGAGGGCAGCAACATCCCCGTCGCCGCAGTCTCCACCGGCTTTCCGGCAGGCCTGTCGCCCTACCGCCTGCGCATCGCGGAAATCGCCGAGTCTGTGCGGGCGGGCGCGCGCGAAATCGACATCGTGATCTCGCGCCGCCACGTGCTGACCGGCAACTGGCAGGCGCTTTATGATGAAATGCGCGAGATGCGGGCCGAATGTGGTGATGCGCATGTCAAAGCCATCCTCGCCACCGGAGAACTCGCCACCCTGCGCAATGTCGCGCGCGCCAGCCTCGTCTGCATGATGGCGGGGGCCGATTTCATCAAAACCTCAACCGGGAAAGAGGGCGTCAACGCCACCCTGCCCGTGACGCTCACCATGATCCGCGCCATACGCGATTACCAGGATCGCACCGGCATCAAGGTCGGCTACAAACCCGCAGGCGGGATTTCCAAGGCCAAAGACGCGCTGCTGTATATGGCGTTGATGAAAGACGAACTCGGCCACCCGTGGCTGCAACCCGACCTGTTCCGCTTTGGCGCCTCGTCGCTCTTGGGCGATATCGAACGCCAACTCGAACACCACCTCACCGGCCACTACTCTGCTGCCAACCGTCACGCGATGGGCTGACCCTGCCGATTTCATCTTGGTAAAAATACTCTCGCCGAAGGCGCACATCAGCCCCCGACGCTTCCGCCAAAAGGACAAAGCCATGACCACCCCTTCCGTCCGCGAGATCTTTGACAGCATGGCTTACGGCCCCGCCCCCGAAAGCAATGCCGAGGTGCAGGCATGGCTTTCCAAACACAAATCCTTCGGCCACTGGATCGACGGCGCGTTTACCAAACCGGGCGAGACGTTTGAGACGCGCAACCCCGCCACCGCAAAACCCCTCGCGCTTGTCACCCAAGGCACCGCCGCCGATGTGGATGCTGCCGTCAAGGCGGCGCGGCGTGCGCAGGGCAAATGGGCCAAGCTGCCGGGTCATGCCCGGGCCAAATACCTCTACGCGCTTGCACGCCTTGTGCAGAAACACGCCCGCCTGTTCGCGGTGCTGGAAAGCATGGACAACGGCAAGCCGATCCGCGAGTCGCGCGACATCGACATTCCGCTGGTGGCGCGCCACTTCTACTATCACGCGGGTCTCGCGCAACTGATCGACGATGAAGTGCCCGGCCAAACCGCGCTTGGCGTTTGCGGAGCCATCATCCCGTGGAATTTCCCTCTGCTGATGCTGGCATGGAAGGTCGCGCCAGCGCTGGCGGCAGGCAACACCGTGGTGCTGAAACCGGCCGAATACACCCCCCTGACCGCCCTGCTCTTTGCCGAGATCAGCTGCGAGGCTGGCCTGCCAAAAGGTGTTCTGAACATCGTCACCGGCGATGGTGACACGGGGGCTGCACTGGTCAACCACATCGACGTTAACAAGATCGCCTTCACCGGTTCAACCGCCGTGGGCCGCAAGATCCGCGAGGCCACCGCAGGCTCGGGCAAGGCGCTGACTTTAGAGTTGGGCGGAAAATCTCCCTATATCGTGTTTGAAGACGCCGATATCGACTCTGCCATCGAAGGCCTTGTCGATGCGATCTGGTTCAACCAAGGCCAGGTCTGCTGCGCCGGTTCACGCCTTCTGGTGCAAGAAGGCATTGCCGAGCGGTTTTACGACAAGCTGAAGCGCCGGATGGATGGCCTGCGGATGGGCGATCCGCTCGACAAATGCATCGACGTCGGCGCGATTGTTGACCCCATTCAACTGGCGACCATTCGCGGCCTGATCGAAAGCAACACAGACGGCGAGACCTATCACGCCGCCTGTGCCGTGCCCGAGGGCTGCTATTACCCGCCCACGCTGATCACCGGGCTGTCAGCGGCCTCGACCTTGATGCAGGAAGAAATCTTCGGCCCGGTTCTGGTTGCAATGACCTTCCGCACCCCCGCCGAAGCGATTGAGCTCGCCAACAACACCCGCTACGGTCTGGCGGCCACGATCTGGAGCGAGAACATCAACCTCGCGCTGGATGTAGCGCCACAGATCAAGGCCGGTGTGGTCTGGGTCAATGCCACCAACCTGTTCGATGCCGCCGCAGGCTTTGGCGGCGTGCGCGAAAGCGGATTTGGCCGCGAAGGCGGATGGGAAGGGCTGATGGCCTATCTCAAACCCGCCCAAGCCAGCAAACCGATTTCACCGATCAAGGCGTTTGCACCGCCCGCCGTCATCGAAGCCTCCAGCATCGACCGCACCGCAAAGCTGTTCATCGCGGGCAAACAGGCCCGCCCCGATGGCGGCTATTCGCTGCCCATCTGGTCGCCCAAGGGCAAGCTGCTGGGCCATGCCGGGCTTGGCAACCGCAAAGACATCCGCAACGCGGTTGAGGCCGCCCATGCGGCCAAGGCTTGGGCGAAAACCACCGCCCACACCCGCGCGCAGATCCTGTATTATATCGCCGAAAACCTCTCGGCCCGCGCTGCCGAATTTGCAAACCGCCTGCGCGATCTGACCGGAAAATCAGGCGAGGCCGAGGTGGACGCCGCCATCGCGCGGCTGTTCACCTACGCGGCTTGGGCCGACAAGTTCGATGGCGCGGTGAAATCGGTGCCGCTGCGCGGTGTCGCCTTGGCGATGAACGAGCCTTGCGGCGTGATTGGCGCGCTTTGCGCTGATGACGCGCCGCTCTTGGGCCTGATCTCGGTGATGGCCCCGGCGATTGCGATGGGCAACACCTGCGTGCTGATCCCGTCCGAACCGTTCCCACTGGCCGCGACCGACTTTTATCAGGTGCTCGAGACATCCGATCTTCCCGCAGGCGTGGTCAACATCGTCACCGGCGGCCACGGCGAACTTGCCAAAACTCTGGCCGGGCATCTGGATGTCGATGCCGTCTGGAGCTTTTCATCAACACCGCTCTCCGCGCTGATCGAGAAAGAATCCGCCGGAAACATCAAACGCACTTGGGTCAACCACGGCCAATCGCGCGACTGGATCACCCAAACAGACAGCCACGCCTTCCTGCGTGCCGCGACCGAGGTGAAAACCATCTGGGTGCCCTACGGCGCATAAATCCGCAGCAATTACTGTCCAAACCCCCTTGTTTGGGCGGAATTGTTCACTTTGCGTGAAAAATTCCCCCTGACTTGAGCGAAAAACCTGTGCCATAGTCCCCGCGCTATGCGCCAGTCGCAACACTCAAATCACGCCAAAACGGCGGATCAAGATAGGGAACATTGGGATGATCAACGAATTCAAAGCCTTCATCATGCGGGGCAATGTGATGGACCTCGCGGTCGGTATCATCATCGGCGCCGCATTCACCGCCATCGTCACCAGCCTTGTGGGCGATCTGATCACGCCCCTCATCGGGTTGATCCTGAATGGGGTCAATTTCTCGGACATGTTCATTGACCTGTCCGGCACCAACCCGGCCTCGCTGCAAGCCGCCAAAGACGCCGGCGCCGCGGTGTTTGCTTACGGTGCTTTCATCACCGCGCTGATCAACTTCCTGATCATCGCCTTCGTGGTGTTCCTTCTGGTCAAGGCGATGAACAAACTGATGCCGAAAAAGGTCGAAACCCCGGCCCCGGCTGGCCCGACCGAGTTGGACGTGCTGAAAGAAATCCTGATCGCTGTCAAAAAGTAATCAGCGCAGCCGAACGCAAAAGGCCCCCGCACCAACGGGGGCCTTTTTGTATGATGGCCGGCCAAGCCGCCCCCGGCAGCGCGTTTGCGGCGGGCTCGATGCCCGCCGCAAACGCACCCCTGTTCGGGTTGAACGCTTCAGATCGTCAGCGCTTCCGCCCCGGTGATGCTGGGCAGCCCCAACGCATCGCCCACCGCCGCATAGGTCAACTTGCCCGCGTGAATATTCAGCCCCGCCAGCAAGTGCTTGTCCTCGGCGCAAGCCCGCTTCCAGCCCTTGTTGGCCAAAGCCATCATGAACGGCAACGTGGCATTGCCCAAAGCTTGCGTCGAGGTCCGCGCCACCGCGCCCGGCATGTTGGCCACGCAATAGTGCATGATGCCGTCCACCTCATAGATCGGGTCCTGATGGGTGGTCGCGCGAGAGGTCTCAAAACACCCACCCTGGTCAATCGCCACATCGACCAGCGCCGCCCCCGGCTTCAACTCGGCCAGTTGCGCGCGGCTGATCAATTTCGGCGCAGCCGCCCCCGGAATAAGCACCGCGCCGATGATCAGATCAGCCTGCCGCGCAAGTTCAATCGTCGTCGCCGCATCGGCATAACCGCATTTGAACTGCCCGCCGAACACGTCATCCAGATAGCGCAGCCGGTTGACCGAGCGGTCCAGCACCGTCACATCCGCGCCCATCCCGGCGGCGATCTTGCCGGCATGGGTGCCCACCACGCCACCGCCGATCACCAAAACCTTCGCGGGCAACACACCCGGCACGCCGCCCATCAGCACGCCGCGCCCGCCATTGGCCTTTTGCAGCGTCCATGCGCCGACCTGCGGTGCCAACCGCCCCGCCACTTCCGACATCGGCGCCAGCAGCGGCAAGCCACCGCGATCATCCGTCACCGTCTCATAAGCGATGCAGGTCGCACCCGAGGCCAGCAAATCCCGCGTCTGATCCGGGTCGGGTGCCAGATGCAGATAGGTGAACAACACCTGCCCCGCGCGCAGCATCGCGCGCTCCACCGGCTGCGGCTCTTTCACCTTCACCACCATATCGGCCCCGGCAAACACCTCGGCTGCGGTGCCGACAATCGCAGCCCCCGCCGCGATGTAATCGGCATCGGTAAAGCCCGCGCCATTGCCTGCACCGGTTTCGATCATCACCGCATGCCCCGCCAGCACAGCCTCACGCGCGGCGTTGGGGGTCATGCCGACACGAAATTCCTGCGGTTTGATCTCTTTCGGACATCCGATCTTCATGCGCTCTCTCCCTGATCGCAAATTCTGACTATGCCTCAGCTTGAACCCGAACCGTTGCAATTGCTTTGAAACTTTGATGACACCGCCGCCCATCCTTGATAGATTCTGCGAAGAAATGCGCCCTTCAGAAAGATTTCCACCATGCCCGCCGATCTTGACGCCACCGACCGCCGCATCCTGGGCGTGCTGCAAAAGGATGGCCGCATCACCAACGCCGATCTGTCAGAGCGGGTGAACCTGTCGCCCTCGGCCTGCCACCGCCGCGTGCAACTGCTCGAGGAGGCGGGCTATATCGACGGCTATGTCGCCCTGCTGAACACCCGCCGCATGGGCAAACCGACGACGGTGTTTGTCGAGATCACCCTGCAATCCCAAGCCGAAGACCTGCTCGACGCCTTCGAGCGTGAGGTCGCGCGCGTGCCTGATATTCTGGAATGTCACCTGATGGCGGGCACCGCCGATTACCTGATCAAGATCATGGCCGAGGATACCGAGGATTTCGCCCGCATCCACCGCCAACACCTGTCCCGCCTGCCGGGTGTGCGGCAGATGCAATCCAGCTTCGCCCTGCGCACCGTGGTCAAAACCACCGCATTGGCGGTTTAGGGTCAGGACCCATTGATCTTGCCGACGCGGCTTGATGCAAGCTTCGCAAGGAGACTGGATCATGAGCAAATTTTCTGGCAGACCGACGCGCAGATGGCCCGTTTACAGCCCGTCTTTGCCAACAGCCAAGGTAAGCCGCGCTTTGATGACAGACCTGTGCTGAGCAGGATAATGTTCATCAATCGCAATGGGTTGCGGTGGCGCGATGCGCCGAGGGAACATGGTCCGCCGAAGACCCTCTACAACCGTTGGAAGCAATGGAGCGACAAAGGTGTCTTCGCTCGAATGATGGATGGTCTGGCAGCCCAAGCAGCCGTTCCGAAGACGGGGATGATCGACGCGACCTACCTGAAGGCGCACCGCACGGCGACCAGCCTGCGGTCGAAAAAGGGGGCCATACGACCAAAGGGGCCGCCTGATCGGCCGCACCATGGGCGGCATGAACACCAAGCTGCATGCCGTCACCAATTCCCATGGCCGCCCGATCCGGTTCTTCATAACGGCAGGCCCCCCTTTCGGCGATGAAGGCATCGCCTGCCGGGCAGCGGGTCGGTGACTAAACGCGTGCGGCAGCGCTTCTGGGCAGCCTGCCTCCGGCGGACTGGCCCTTGGCCGACCGCTTTTATGATGCCGACTGGTTCAGGTAAGCGTTGAAAGACAAAGGGATAAAGCCATGCATCCCGGGCCGCAACGTCATGTTCTGGCTATGACGCGAGAACGCGTCCTGACCATAGCCATGGCTGACCGATCTTGTCAAAGATAGCCGTCAGTGCCGCAAGCCCAACAACTACAACGCGTTAGGATTTGATCTCATCCGCCCAGACAATAAATTTCTGCAACAGATGCGGGCCGAAGGAGTGGATCAACGGCACGTCCGCCGCATCGCGCCCATAAGCCACCTCTACCCGGCCAATGCGCGGCATGTTGTTGCGCGGATCAAACGTGCGCCAAGCGCCATCCAGATACACCTGCATCCACGCACAAAAATCCATCGGCCCGGTGATCGGCACGCCAATGTCGGGGATATAGCCGTTCACATACCGCGTCGGAAGGTTCATGCAGCGGCACAGCGCCACCGCCAGATGTGCGAAATCGCGGCACACCCCGGTCTGTTCTTGCCACGCCTCATAGGCCGTGCGGGTGAAGCGGGCGTTCTGGTAGTTGAAGCGGATGTGGTTGTGGACATAATCGCAAATCGCCTGCACCTGCGCCCAGCCGGGGGCAATATGGCCGAACATATCCCAAGCGATCTGGCTCAGCCGGTCGGTCTCGCAATAGCGGCTGCCCAGCAGGTAGATCAGCACATCATCGGGCAGATCGGCAATCGGCGTCGGCTGCAGCCACGGCATCACCGGATCGGGCAGACCGGTGACCTCAATCGTGCAATCGCTGTGCAAGCTGAACGGTCCTGCGGGCGCAACCATCCGACGACAGGTGTTGCCAAACAGATCACGATAAAGCGTGGTGGGCACCTCGGGCTGCGTCCCCATCGCCGATTGCAGCCGCAGGTTCTCGCGCAGTTCGTCGCGCACCGACATCATGCAAATCATCGGCGTGTCTTGCCCGCATGAAACCGTAATGTCGTAGCCAAACCGCATAAGCATAGACAGCCCTTTCGCTGTGATCGTTTCCAGCTAAACGCCGCCGCCCGCTTTCGGTTGCCAGATTGCTGCTCTGGCGCGCGCAAAGGCCATCATCGCACCCATCTGCGCGCGTTTTGGGCGCCTTGCCACAAAAACAATCGCAAAGAAAAACCCCCGGCCTTGGCGGTCGGGGGTCAATCGGGGTGAGGATCGCTCCTCCAGTGTCGCTAACGTTTGGCAATCTTCGGAAACCCGAAAATTACATCCCGCCTTCGCGCTGAAGCTTCTTCCGCGCGAGCTTGCGCGCACGGCGCACGGCTTCGGCGGATTCGCGAGCTTTCTTGACGGAGGGTTTCTCGAAATGCTGTTTGAGTTTCATTTCGCGGAACACGCCTTCGCGCTGGAGCTTTTTCTTGAGGGCCCGAAGGGCTTGCTCAACGTTATTGTCGCGGACGCTGACCTGCATGTGGTTGTCACCACCTTCCTAGGTTAAAGTTGCACTGAATGTGCAGGCTTGGCGCGCATAGCAAAGTGGTGTGGCTTTGTCTAGCATAGCAAGGAAAGGGGACCGCAATGGATCAGGAAAACAGCATGGATGCCGCCAAAAGCCTTATTCTGCAAGCCGCCCTGCCCCATGCCGCGTTTGACGGCTGGTCAGAGACCACGCTGCTGGCCGCGCAGGCTGATTCGGGTGTCGCCCCGGCGCTGACCCGTGCTTTGTTCCCGCGCGGCGGCATCGACCTTGCCGTGGCCTATCACCAACAAGGTGACCGCGCGATGGCCGAGGCGCTGGCCGCCCGCGATCTGACAATCCTGCGCTATACCGACCGCGTCGCGCTGGCGGTGAAACTGCGGCTGACCGGGGCCGACAAGGAACTGGTGCGGCGCGGCACCACGCTGTTCAGCCTGCCGCATCACGCCGCCGAAGGTGCCAAGCTGATCTGGTCCACCGCCGATGCGATCTGGACAACGCTTGGCGATACCTCGACCGACATCAACTGGTATTCCAAACGAGCCACCCTCGCGGCGGTCTATAGCGCCACCGTGCTGTTCTGGCTGGGTGACCAGTCGGAAGACAACGCCGACACCTGGGCCTTCCTTGACCGCCGCCTTGCCAATGTGATGCAGTTTGAAAAGACCAAGGCCGCACTGGCCAGCAATCCCGTGGCGAAGGCAATCTTTGCCGGGCCAGCCAAACTGCTGGCACGCATCACCGCCCCGGCCGCCCGAGCCGATCTGCCCGGCCAAACCAAACTCTGAAAGGCCCGACCCATGACACTTGCCTCCTCGATGCTGGCGATGGAAATTTCGGCCCCCGGTGGCCCGGATGTGCTGAAGCCGGTCTCGGTGCCGGTGCCGGTGCCGGGTCATGGCCAGATCATCATTCATCTGGCCTACACCGGCGTGAACCGCCCCGATGCGCTGCAACGCGCAGGCTCTTACGCGCCGCCCGCCTCTGCCTCGCCGCTGCCGGGGCTGGAAGGGGCGGGCACCGTGGTCGCGATGGGGCCGGGTGTCACCCGCTGGCAGATCGGCGACAAGGTTTGCGCCCTGCTGCCCGGCGGCGGCTATGCCGAATACGCCGCCTGCCTTGAGTCCCACGCTTTGCCGATCCCGACGGGGTTAACTTTGCGCGAGGCCGCCTGCCTGCCGGAAACCTGCTTCACCGTCTGGTCAAACATGGTGATGCGCGGCAAACTCAAGGCGGGCGAGCGGTTTTTGGTGCATGGCGGGTCGTCCGGCATCGGCACAACGGCGGTGCAGATCGCCAACGCCTTGGGCGCGCGCGTCTTCGCCACCGCCGGCAGCGACGACAAATGCCGCGCGGTCGAGGCTTTGGGGGCCGAGGCCTGCTTTAAGTACAAAACCGCCGATTTTGTCGAAGAGGCCAAGAAACTCGGCGGCTTCGATCTGATCCTGGATATGGTCGGCGGCCCCTACCTGCCGCGCAATGTCCGCGCGCTGGCCGATGATGGCCGCCTTGTGCAGATCGCTTTCCTGCAAGGCCCGAAGGTCGAGCTGAACTTTGCCGAGATGATGATGCGCCGCCTGACCATCACCGGCTCCACCCTGCGCCCGCAATCCGATGCCGCCAAGGCCGCCATTGCGCAAGCCGTCGAAACCCACATCTGGCCGCTGATCGCGAAGGGCAAATTCCGCGCGGTGATCGACAGCGAATATCCCCTGACCGAAGCCCCCGCCGCACATTGGCGGATGGAATCCTCGGGCCATATCGGCAAGATCGTGATGAAAATACCGGAGTAAGTTCAGACAGTTTCCCTAAAACTTATCTCTAATTTTTCATCTTGGCATAAATACTCCACGGGGGTCTGGGGGTGTGAAACCCCCAGCCTTGGCCAGCCTCAATCGCCCAGCTTGGCGTGCACCTCGTCCAGATCAACTTCGCCCAGCGGCATCTTGTTGCCCGGATTGTCGAAATCATACTTGAACAGCTGGAAATCGCGCTTGTAAATTTCCCAGATCAGATGCCGCGACAGATCGTCAAAGTAATCCTCAACCGGATGCAGCCGCTTTGGCCCGTGGCCTTCGCTCTCGTTAAACTTCGGGATCTTCTTCAGATCAACCTTATGCTTTACCTTGATTTTCTTCAGAACCGCGCCCATGCCCTCATCGAATTTCTCGGTGAAGAAAATCTTGTCATAGCGCCCGCCGTTGACGATATAGGTCGAGACATGCCCCGCCATGGCCGACCAATGGATGTCAGGCTCCATCGGTTTTTTGAAGCGGATGGTATCGCGCGCAAACAGCAGAAAACGGCGGAAACTTTCGATCTGGTCGAATTCGGCCTTGCCGTCATCGCCGCCAACCTGCACGCCGTATTTCTGCACCAACAGCGGCACCAGATTGCCGCGATAGCGCTTGCCGTTGCGCTGAATGCCGCAAATCTTATCGAAAAATGACGACAGAATCCGCGTGTAGGGGTTGCGCACGCAGGTGAATGCGTAAGACTTATGCGTCTTGACGTTGCGCTCAATCAGCGGCTGGCTCGCCTCAATCGCCCATTTGTGCATGCCGCCCGTCGCATCATGAATGTCGCCATCAAAGAACTTGCCATGATCCGAGTAAAACATGATCTGCCCGATGGTCGAGCAGGCGCATTTCGGCACCACCCGATACACCACCGACTCCGACTCCGTCATCCAAGTTCCGGGAAAACCCATCCGCACACTCCCCATCGTCTGCACCAAAGTGGCACAAACTCAATCCAGCACAAAAAAGCAAACAAACTCTGTCTTTTCAACGTGTCTTCAAGGTATTTAGGGAAACAATGATGCGTTCAAGGGTTTAATGTTCACCAAATGGCCAAAATCGCCTACATCCTGCTCTGCCACAAAGATCCCGAGGGGATCATCGCTCAGGCCCAGCGCCTGACAGCGGTGGGGGATTATGTCGCCATTCACTTCGATGGCCGCGCCAAGCCTTCGGATTTCGAAAAAATCCGCTCGGTGCTTGCCACCAACCCCAATGTTACCTTCACCAAGCGCCGCGCCAAATGCGGTTGGGGCGAATGGTCTTTGGTGGAAGCCACCCTGATGGCGGTTGAGGCCGCGGTGGAATCCTTCCCGCGCGCCACGCATTTCTACATGCTGTCGGGCGACTGCATGCCGATCAAATCCGCCGAATTCGCCCACAAATTCCTGGACCGCGAGGAAGTCGATTACATCGAAAGTTTCGACTATTTCAACTCGGATTGGATCAAGACCGGCATCAAGGAAGAGCGTCTGATCTACCGGCACTACTTCAATGAGCGCACCCATAAAAAGCTGTTCTATGCTTCGATGAAGTGGCAGGACAAACTGGGTCTGACCCGCAAGGTGCCCGCCGACATCGCCATGCAGATCGGCAGCCAATGGTGGTGCCTGCGCCGCCGCACCGTTGAATCTGTGCTGGATTTCACCAAGAAGCGCCGCGACGTGATGCGGTTTTTCCGCACCACCTGGATTCCCGACGAGACATTCTTTCAAACCATCGTCCGCCATCTGATCCCGGAACACGAACTCCGCACCCGCACGCTGACCTTCCTGATGTTCACCGATTACGGCATGCCGGTGACGTTCTACAACGACAACTACGATTTGCTGATCAGTCAGGATTACCTGTTCGCGCGCAAGATCAGCCCCGATGCAAAAGACCTCAAAGAGCGTCTGGGCAAGCTTTACGCCGCCCGTGGCGTGCGCTTTGCGATTTCGAACGAGGGGCGCTCGCTGTTCAAATTCATCTCAGGCCGCGGCCGCGTTGGCCGCCGTTTCGCGCCGCGCTTCTGGGAAACCGAAAGCTCGCTTGGCCGCCACCGCACGCTGATGATGGTCACCTGCAAGAAATGGCATGTCGCCAAACGCCTGGTCGAACGGGTGCGCCAGGTCACCAACCTGCCCGCGCTGGACTATCTGTTCAATGAGGCCTCCACTCCGCTGCCCGATCTGGGCGGCATCCAATCCACGCTGGAAAAGCGCACCCGCCACCGCCGCGCGCTGATGCGGGTGCTGTTCGACTATTGGCAGACCGATCAGCTTGTGGTCTGCATCGACCCGTCGAACGTCGATCTGATGCAGGATTTCTACAACGACAAGGCCAAGGTCCGCCTGCTGGAGATTGAGTGCGACTTCACCGATGAATACCTGATCGGCCATGCCATCCGCGTCGGCCTTGCCAGCGATTCCACCCCGAAAGACACCATCGAACGCCTGCTGCCCACCATCCGCTATGACGTGAAGTTTGAGGGCGACCGTATCCGCGACGCCGGCTTCCCCAACCTTTTGCGCGTGCGCCAAAGCGCCAGCATCGACGAAAACACCGTGCCCTTGGCCGAGTTTCTTGACATAAGCCCCGAGAAGGCCCGCGAAATCGCCGCCACCGAATATCTGTTTGTGGATTGACCCATGCCCTATGCTTACGACACGCAGAACGTTTTCGCCCGCATCCTGCGCGGTGAAATCCCCAACAAAACCGTGCTGGAAACCGAGCATACCCTCGCCTTCCACGACATCGCCCCACATGCCCCGGTGCATGTGCTGGTGATCCCGAAGGGCCCCTACGCGACGTTTGATCACTTCGCGGCCAAGGCATCGGCCGCGGAAATCGTCGATTTCCACCGCGCTTGTGCGAAGGTCTGCGAGATTGTCGGCGTCGCCCCCGGTCAAGGCTACCGCGCCATCACAAATGCAGGCGCGCATGGCATGCAAGAGGTGCCGCATTACCACCTGCATATCCTTGGCGGCAAGGTGATGGGCCCGCTGATCCAGCGTTAAGGCGGTTTGGCGTTCTGTCTCATCAAGATGATCCGATCCACCCGCTTTCGGGATGGCGTCTGCTTCAGGATAGGGCCAAACCATTAACCGCAGGTTTCGGGTCGCCTGAATCCTGATCGCAGCGCTATCTGGGCCAACTCCAACCCAGAGGCCCCCATGATCCGTTTCACCCCAATCCCGACCGCAATCGCCCGCGCTTACCAATCCGGCGGCCCCGACGCCAACGGCCAACTGCCCGAGCGTCACCTCTCGGATGGCCCCGGCAACCCCTGCCGCCATTGCCTGCAAATGATCCCGCAAGGTGCGGCCATGCTGATCCTCGCCCACCGCCCGTTCCCAAGCCCACAGCCCTATGCCGAACTCGGCCCGATTTTCCTTTGCGCCGATGCGTGTAAGGCCGGTGGCGGCACCCAAATCCCCGCAATCCTCGCCTCGCCCGATTATATCATCCGCGGCTATTCCCCCGAAAACCGCATCGTCTATGGCACAGGCGCGGTCGTCCCCACCGCGACGATCCCAGCCGAGGCGGCAGCCCGCCTGAACGATCCGCGCGTCGCCTATGTCCACATCCGATCCGCCCGCAACAACTGCTATCAGTTGCGCATTGATCGAGCCTGATTCCGCGCCGCCCCGGACTTGATCCGGGGCCTCATCCCAACCCATGAGGCCCCGGATCAAGTCCGGGGCGGCGTGGCTAATGCTAAATCGGCGGCTTACCTTCGGCCAGCCGCGCCAGAAACGCGGCCATCCGCTTGGCCCGCGTCTCTGCCCGCTTGGCGGTGGTCAAACGGTAATAGATCGCATAGCGCCCCTTGGCATCCAGCGCCGCAAAGCCCGCGCGCAAAGCGTCAGACCCCGCCGCCACAGCCGCCAGAAAATCCGGCGGCAGATCAGCGCCCTTGCCGCCCGAATAGGTGGCCTCCCAGCGCCCATTCGCCCGCGCCACCTCTACCGCCGCCAAGCCCGGTGCCTGCATCCGCCCGGCAGCCATCAACCGATCAGCATGGGCGCGGTTGATCTGGCTCCAAGCCGAGCCAGCCTTGCGCGGGGTAAACCGCTGTATCCATTGCGCCTCGGATTGCGTCTTGCGCATGCCATCAATCCAGCCCCAAACCAACGCCTCGACCACCGCCTGTTGCCAGTCGATCGAGGCCACGCCAAAGCCCTTCTTGTGATACAAAACCCAAACTTCCGTCGCCGTCGCGTGGTTTTGCGCCAACCAGTCATGCCACTCGGCAGGGGTCGCAAAGGCCAGCGGCATCAGCGCGCATCCCAGTCGCGCAAGAACCGCTTTGGTGCGGCATCCCGCCACTGCTGGATCAGCCGCGCCCGCGCCCAAGCCGGGTCAATCCGCCCACCCCGCACCAGAACCAGATGATGCGGCGCATAATGCGGATGCAGAAAGAACGTCTCAGGGTCCGCCGCCATCAACATCTCGCGCTCATCGGGCAAGGCTTTGAACACCGCCGCATCCTCATAATACGACCAATAACACCACATCTTGCCAAAGGCCTTCAACGCCTCATGCCCCCAAGGCGTCGCATGGGTAATCTCTGGCAACGCAAGCGCCAAAGCAAAAGCCTTCAACTCTGCCCAATCCCGGATCACCCCTGTCATCCTCTCTGCTCAAATATCCTGGGGGTCCGGGGGCTAGCCCCCGGGGCGTGATCAACACACCGCCTGCCAACAGCCAAAGGGGGGCCTGGGGGTTGGGAAACCCCCAGCCTTGACGCTAATGCGCCGCAGCCCAGGTTGCACCCACGCCCGCCTCCACCGTCAACGGCACCTTCAGATGCACGGCGGGGTGCGCGGCCCCTTCCATCACATCCTTGGCCACCTTGATCAGCGCCTCCGAAGCCCCCTCATCCACCTCGAACAGCAATTCGTCATGCACCTGCAACAGCATCTTCGCGGGCAAGCCCTCAATCGCCGCAGGCATCCGGATCATCGCGCGCCGGATCACATCCGCCGCCGTCCCCTGAATGGGCGCGTTGATCGCCGCGCGCTTGGCAAAGCCCGCGCCCGGCCCCTTGGCGTTGATCTCGGGTGTGTGGATCTTGCGGCCAAACAGGGTCTGCACAAAGCCGTTCTTTTGCGCAAAAGCCACGGTCGCCGACATGTATTCCTTGATGCCCGGAAACCGCTCAAAATACCGGTCAATGAACCCCTGCGCTTCGGCGCGCGGGATGCGCAGGTTGCGCGCCAGACCAAAGCCGGAAATGCCGTAGATCACGCCAAAGTTGATCGCCTTGGCACGCCTGCGAATGTCGCTGGTCATCTGATCCAGCGGCACGCTGAACATCTCGGATGCCGTCAGCGCATGAATATCAATGCCATCCTTGAACGCCTGTTGCAGCGACGGAATCTCCGCCACATGCGCCAGAATCCGCAACTCGATCTGGCTATAATCCAACGAGACCAGCACCTTGCCCTTTGGCGCCACAAACGCCTCACGGATGCGCCGCCCCTCTTCAGACCGGATCGGGATGTTCTGCAAATTCGGGTCGGTCGAGGCCAAGCGCCCGGTCACCGCCCCGGTGATCGAATAGCTGGTGTGCACCCGGCCCGTGTCGGGGTTGATATGGTCCTGCAACGCATCGGTGTAGGTGGATTTCAGCTTGGACAACTGCCGCCAATCCAGCACCAGCCCCGGCAGTTTATGCTCGGTCGCCAGATCCTCCAGCACATCCGCGCCAGTGGCATAGGCCCCCGTCTTGCCCTTCTCGCCGCCCGGCAATTGCAGCTTGTCGAACAGGATCTCGCCCAACTGCTTGGGAGAGCCTACGTTGAACGGCACCCCGGCCACCTCTTGAATCTCGGCCTCCAGCCCCGCCATCTTTTGCGCAAACGCATTCGACATGCGGGACAGCGTATCGCGGTCCACCTGCACGCCCGCCATCTCCATCCGCGCCAGCACCGGCACCAAGGGGCGCTCCAGCGTTTCATAGACCGTGGTCACCCGCGCCCGGTGCAGTTGCGGCTTGAACATCTGCCACAGCCGCAGCGTCACATCGGCATCCTCGGCGGCATATTTCACCGCATCATCAATCCCCACCCGATCAAAGGTGATCTGCGCCTTGCCCGACCCCAGCACGCTTTTGATCGGGATGCAGGTATGGCCAAGGTATTTTTCCGCCAAAGCATCCATGCCATGCCCGTTCAGCCCCGCCTGCATCGCCGAAGACATCAGCATCGTGTCGTCAAACGGTGCAATTTCAACGCCGTAGCGGGCGAAAATCTTCCAGTCATATTTCATGTTCTGGCCGATTTTCAGGATCGCATCATCCTGAAGCACCGGCTTTAACGCCGCCAGCACCGCATCCAGCGGCAACTGCCCCGCCACCAGATCGCTAGAGCCGAACAGATCGCCGCCGCCCTGCTTGTGGCCCAGCGGAATATAGGCGGCGCGTCCGGCATCGACGCACAGCGAAATCCCCACCAGTTCCGCCAGCATCTCGTTCAGGCTGGTGGTCTCGGTATCGACCGCCACATGTCCCACTTCGGTGATCCGCGCGATCCATGCCTGCAACGCGGCCATGCTGTCGATTTTCTCATAGGCCGACACATCAAACGGCAGTTGCGCGGGCTGCGGCGCATCATCCACCTCGGCCACGCTAACCGCCGCTGCCACCGGGGCCGCCACTTTCAAGCGTTCGGCCACCCGACGGGTCAGCGTGGTGAACTCCATCTCGTGCAGGAATGCCATCGCCGCTTCGGCCTCAACCGGCTTCACCTCCAGCGCATCGAGGCTGACATCCAGCGGCATATCATCGTCCAGTTGCACCAAGCGTTTCGAGATGCGGATCAGATCGGCGTTGTCCACCAAAGCCTCGCGCCGCTTGGGCTGCTTGATCTCGCCCGCGCGCGCAAGCAGGGTTTCAAGATCGCCATATTCCTGAATAAGCAGCGCCGCCGTCTTGATGCCAATGCCCGGCGCGCCCGGCACGTTATCGACCGAATCCCCGGCCAGCGCCTGCACATCGACCACGCGGTTGGGGGTGACGCCGAATTTCTCAAACACCTCGTCCAGCCCAAGCCGCTTGTTCTTCATCGGGTCCAGCATATCCACGCCATCACCGATCAACTGCATCAGATCCTTGTCAGATGAGATGATCGTCACCGTCCCCCCGGCTTCCCGCGCGCGCCGCGCGAAGGTGGCGATGATATCGTCTGCCTCATAGCCGTCCTGCTCGATACAGGCGACGTTAAAGGCGGTCGTGGCCTTGCGGGTATAGATGAACTGCGGGCGCAAATCCTCGGGCAATTCCGGGCGGTTGGCCTTGTATTGATCATAGATCGCATTGCGGAAGGTGATCGAGCCTGCGTCGAAAATCACCGCCAGATGGGTGGGCGAGGTTTCCTTGCGGGTGGCGGTCAACTCGCTCCACAGCAGGTTGCAAAAGCCTGCCACGGCCCCCACGGGCATCCCGTCAGACTTGCGCGTCAGCGGCGGCAGGGCATGATAAGCGCGGAAGATGAAGGCCGAGCCGTCGATCAGATGCAGGTGATGTCCCTTGCCGAATGCCATGATCGTGGTGCCCCTTTACTGCTGTCAGCGGTCAGTATTGCCACGAAGCGGCGAGGCGATCCAGCCTAGACGGCAGCACATCCCACATACAACCTGCCCACCTGAGGAAGTGACCCACGTTTGCCGTATGGCAGATTTGTCCCGCGACAAATCTGCCCGCGCCTGCCTGCCCCCGGCAGGCGCGATACCGCGCCAGCCAGTCAGGCGCGGGCAGATTTCCATATCGCAGAACGCTGCCCCACACCCCTTGCGCAACGGCCTTCAGCCTTATGCGCAATTCGCCGAAAAACTCTGCCCCGCAGAGTTTTCTCTCGGCTCGTCCTCACGCCTCAGCGGGCCTCACCCCACATGCCAGCGCAAAGCCATCTCCACCGCCTGCGGTGTCGGCGTCCACAGCCCGAACGGCACGCCTGCATCGCGCAACACCTCGCCCAGCCAGACATTGCACGGATGGAAGATGTTGAACCGCCCCTTCGCCTCAAAGAACGCATCGTGATCGTTGAAATGCGCCGCCAGCGGCAGCGCCGCCCCGGTCTGGTCGCGCTGAAAATCCGCCGCCAACCGCGCCAGCAAGGCGGCATATTGCGGCTCGGACAGGGTCAGATACCGGATGCCATCAACGCCCGAGGCATCCCCCGCCACATCCAGATGCAGCACCGCCCGATCGCCGGTGATCGCGGTGAAAACCGCGCCCGGCTGCATATCGGCATAGCTGCCCGCCGTGGTGTAGAACGCTTGCGACCCCCAGCCCACCAGCAACCACTCGGCCTGCGGCGCAGAAACAGGCACGCCCGCAGCCTCGGCAAAGCCAAACTGCGCCCGCACCTCGGGCGACATCGGCAACAGAAAGTCATAATGGATGGGGGCCCGCGCAAGGCCGATCAACACATCGGTGCCACCGGGCAAATCCGCGTGCCTGCCGGGGATCGCAGCCCCGACAAACCCGGCGCCGAAATACACCAGCGGCAGACAGATGACAGCGGTGATCGCCCGCAGCAAAATCCGGGCGCGCAAAGCCTCAGGCCTTAGTGATCGTCATGCGCATGGGCGCGGTCAATCTCAAACCGCTTGTCGCAATAGCCACATTCGACAAAGCCGGTATCCTCGGGGATGGTCAGCCACACGCGCGGATGCCCCAAAGCACCCTCGCCGCCATCGCAGGCGATTTTCCAGTGGGTGACAACTTGCGTTTCCGGGGCTTTGATCGGCATGGCGCGTCCTGAAATAAGATCGGGGGCTTTGGATTGGCCGCATTGTAACCGCTGTGGCCGCAAGGGGAAAGGGCTGCGTGGGTTGAAACTGCGGAACGCTCCGCGGGGAGTATTTTTGCCAAGATGAAATGCAAAGGCCTTCACATTGGCCCAAATACTCCCGCCGGAGGCTTCGACGCTGATGCCAATCGCAGGTTTACGATCATTAACCATACCAGCGTTCGCCACAATGTTTGCCTTATAAAACAATGGTCCCGAGTTGGGACCACGCACAAACCTCTCTCGGCACCTCTCCGCCAAGTGAATGTAAGGGGGGTGCAGCCCGGCGCGCGCTGGCCTATATAGGGGGGATGAAAACGCTTCGCCGCCTCCTCGCCCCGCTCGCCCTGATCGCTCTGGCCGCCCCTGCTTGGGCGGATAAAATCCCGCTGAACGATCTGTCGGCCTATCTCAACAGCCTCGGCACCGTTGAGACCGAGTTCACCCAAGTGAACGCCGACGGCTCGATCGCCACCGGCAAGCTGATCATCAAGCGCCCCGGTCGGGTGCGGTTTGAATACGCCCCGCCCGACAAATCGCTGGTGCTGGCCTCCAGCGGCAACGTGGCGATTTTCGATGCCAAGTCCAATCAGGCGCCCGAGCAATACCCGCTGAAGCGCACCCCGCTGAACCTCATCCTCGCCGCCAACGTCAACCTTGGCAGCGCCAAGACCGTGGTGTCGCATACCGAGGAAAAGAACACCACGCAGGTGGTGGCCCAAGACCCGCAGCACCCCGAATACGGCCAGATCGCGCTGGTGTTCACCGCCAAACCGACCACGCTGCGGCAATGGGTGATCACCGACGATCTGGGTCAGCAGACCACGGTGATCCTTGGCGATCTGAAAGCAGGCGGCAATTACAGCGCCAACCTGTTCAACATCACCGACGAGATCGAACGCCGCGGCGGTGGCCGCTGATCAGCGGCAATAGGCCAACTGGCCCGCATACATCTCTGACCGCCGCCCGATCGCGGCGGCGACATCCACGAGCCACGGCTTTTCCAGATACGACTTGTTGGCGTAGCCCGTCCGGCCCTCGTGATAGGCCAGATACTGCGCCTCGGCATCACCCAGGGAAATGCCCAGACGCTCGCTGCTCTGGCTCATATACCAGCCCATGAAATCGGTGGCATCGCTGATCCGGTCACGCTTGGCCCCGCGGCGGCGCTGCTCGTTTTGGTATTCCTCCCAAGTGCCATCCAGCGCCTGACTGTAGCCATAGGCCGAGGATTGCCGCCCCATCGGGATCACCCCAAGCGCGTATTGGTGCGGGGTGCGGGCATTGCCGATAAACTTCGATTCCTGATAGATCGCCGCCATCTGCACATGCACCGGCACGCCCCATTTCCGCTCGGTCGCCCGCATCGCGCTGAAATAAGCCGGACGCTGCCGCACAATCGCGCAGGCGTCATCCATGTTTTTCGGCGCCGTCGAGTTTCCACCCCCGCAAGATGCAAGGGCCAACAACAGGATCGACGCGCGGAGAAGTCTGCTCATTTGCCCCTCGCGTTCTTATTTTGGCGTCAGGATACGAGAAAAATCCAACGGATGAAATGGGCATGTCTGCGCTTTCACATGACAATCCTGTGCAAACCTAGGTTTTCGGCGGGTTTTCGGATGGGCAAGGCGCCGCTCAACTGGATGCCAGGCCAACACAGACTGTTTCCCCCCACGCGCGCCTGTGGAATGGACAGCGCCTGCGCAACGGATTACTAACCTTGTATGGGGAGCAAACGCACGATGTTGAAGACGGCGGCCAAATATCACATCGGTCAGGTGCTTCGCCATCGCAAGCATCCGTTTCGTGGCGTTGTGTTCGATGTGGATGCGATGTTTTCCAACACCGAGGAATGGTATCACGCCATCCCGGAAGATGCCCGCCCTTCGCGCAATCAGCCGTTTTACCATCTGCTGGCCGAGAACGATCAAAGCTACTACGTGGCCTATGTTTCCGAGCAAAACCTTGTGCCCGATGAAACGGGTGAGCCTATCACCCATCCCGATCTGCCCGACCTGTTCGGTGATTTCGAGAATGGCCGCTATCCGCTGCAATTTCAGCTGAATTAATTCCGCTGCCCGGTGGTGGCGCTTACCACTCGGTAACTTCTTGCGCCTAACCTGACCCCAGTTATTCAACAAAAGGGGCCAGGCAGATGGAGCTTGTGGCAGAACAACGTGGCGAGATGATTGTGGTCAGCGCCTTGGGCGACAGAATCGACGCCGCAGGAGCGATTCAGTTCAAGGATCGGATGCGGGAATTGACCCAAACACCCTCGCCGCGGGTCGTTCTGGATATGTCGCGGGTGGCATTTCTGGACAGTTCTGGCTTGGGCGCGGTGGTGGCGGTGATGAAAGCGCTGGGGCCAGATCGCAAGCTTGAGCTTTCCGGCCTGACCGCCACGGTGCAAAAGGTGTTTCGCCTTACCCGTATGGACAGCATTTTCACCATCCACGATCACCTTCCCGACGGGTTGCGGCAGGTGGGGTAAGTCCATGGATGTCCAAGCGGGCGACCTCTCCTCCAGCATCTGGCTGACGATACCGGGGCGGCAAACGGCGGTGCGCGATGGCCTGCGCGCCTTGCTCGACACGCTTTTGCTGCGCAGTTTGCCGGAAGACGGGCGCGGCACAGCCGAAATCGTGCTGTCAGAGGCGTTGAACAACATCGTCGAACACGCCTATGCCCACCATGACGGGGAAATCGAAATCTCGCTGCAACTGCGCCATAATGAGTTGGTGTGCCGCATTTCCGATACGGGGCTGCCCATGCCTGGCGGGCAGTTGCCGTCAGGGGTTCTGGCCCCGCTCGGCAAACTTGAGGATCTGCCGGAAGGCGGCTTTGGCTGGCACTTGATTCGCAGCCTCTCGAAGGACCTGAGCTATCACCGCGAGGATGGGCGCAATATGCTCAGTTTCCGGTTAGACACGCAACAATCCCCTGCATGAGCACAGATTGAGTTAACTTCGTCAGAACTGCCACCTAATTGCCGAAATTTCCCCCTAAAACAGCCGCCCGCAATGCTGATATTAAGGTGGTAGCTGCATAAAGCTTCCCTCGGCGCTGCGGATAATGCCCCCGCCCAGTTCGTGGCGCCGAGGTTCATCTGTCTCTTGGAACTCCGCTGACAACTCCATAGGCTGCGGCCAACAGGAGGATTTTTTCATGCGCGACTTTCAGGCCCCTGGCCGTTCAGCAATCTACGCCAGCAACGGCATTTGCGCGACGTCACATCCCTTGGCGGCCAAAGTCGCGGTTGAGGTTCTTGAAGCAGGCGGCAATGCGGTGGATGCGGCCATTGCGGGTGCGGTGCTTTTGGGCATTTGCGAACCACAGATGACCGGGATCGGCGGAGATTGCTTTGCACTGATCAAACCGGCAGGCGAAGAGCGCATTGCGGCCTTGAACGGCTCTGGTCGTGCGCCGAAGGCCTTTTCGGCACAAGCCATGCGCGACCGTGGCCTTGCCGCCGTGCCGCTGCGTGGCGTCGATCCTGTCACGGTGCCGGGCGCGATGGATGCGTTTTGTCGCCTGTCCGCCGATTGGGGCAAGCTGGGGCTGGACCGCGTTCTTGCCCCCGCCATTCGCTACGCCGATGAAGGCGTGCCCGTCGCCCCGCGCGTGGCGTTTGACTGGGCGGCCGATGGCCCCGAACTCAGCGGGGATGCGCGCAAGTTTTACCTGCTGGATGGCCAGATTCCGAAAGTGGGCCAAACCTTCCGCGCCCCCGGGCAGGCCGAAGTGCTGCGCCGCGTCGCCCGCGAAGGGCGCGCCGGGTTCTACGAAGGCGAAGTTGCCGAAGATATGGTAGCCTCGCTGCGCGCTATGGGCGGATCGCACACACTGGAAGATTTTGCAGCCACAGCCTGCACTTACACCGATCCGGTCGCAGGCGATTACAAAGGCGTTGATCTGGTCGAGCATCCGCCAAACGGCCAGGGTGCCACCGCGATTTTGATGCTGAACATCCTGAAGCATTTCGATCTGGCCGCGATGGACCCGTTCGGCACCCAGCGCGCCCACATCGAGGCAGAAGCCGCAAAACTGGCCTATGACGCCCGCGACCGCTTCATCGCCGAAGCCGCCCCGCGGCTCGATCACATGCTGTCGGCTGAGACCGCCGCCCGCCTTGCCGCGCTGATCGACCCCAAACGCGCGATGGCAAGTGCCGCGCCGCTGACCGAAGCGGTGCACAAAGACACGATCTACATCACCGTGGTGGACCGTGACCGCATGGCGGTGTCGCTGATTTACTCGATTTTCTGGGGCTTTGGCGCGGGGATCGCCTCGCAGAAATTCGGCATCAACTTCCAGAATCGTGGCGCGGGCTTCAGCCTTAAAGCGGGCCATCCGAACGAGGCCGGCGGCGGCAAGCGCCCGATGCACACGATCATTCCGGGCATGTTGCGCAAAAATGGCAAGGTGATCCTGCCGTTTGGCGTGATGGGCGGGGCGTATCAGCCCTGCGGCCACGCGCGTTTTGTCACCAACATGGTGGATTACGGGCTGGAGTCGCAAGCCGCCATCGACGCGCCGCGCTGTTTCTCGGGGGCCGAGGGCATGTTGGTGGAAAGCGGTTACAGCCCGCAAGTGCGCGCCGAACTGGCCGCGATGGGGCATCAGGTGTCGCTGTCGCCCGACCCGATCGGCGGCGCGCAAAGCATCCTGATCGACGACAGCGGCATCCTGATCGGCGCGTCAGATCCGCGCAAAGACGGCTGTGCGTTGGGGTATTAAGATGCAGAATGTTGTCGATTCCATCCGCGCCCTGACCCATGGCGAAACCGACACCGTGGCGCTGATGGCCACCGTGGCTTGCGAGTTGCACCACGCGCATCCCTTTGCTGATTGGACCGGGTTCTACCGGGTGACAGAGCCTAACCTGTTGAAAATCGGCCCCTATCAGGGCGGTCACGGCTGCCTTGTCATCCCGTTTTCGCGCGGCGTTTGTGGGGCCTGCGCGCGCACGGGTCAGGTGCAGAATGTGCCGGATGTCGATGCTTTCCCCGGCCATATCGCCTGCGCCAGCTCGACAAAATCAGAACTAGTTCTGCCGGTGTGGAACGGCGCGGGTCAGCTTTTGGGCGTGCTGGATATCGACAGCGACACCCCCGCCGCCTTCACCAAGGCCGATGAAGATTGGCTGGTGCCGCTTCTGGCCGAAGTATTCAAGGACGCGCGATGAAGGGCGGCTGTCTGTGCGGTCAGGTGCGGTTTGAGGCCGACGCACCGCTGCGTGATGTTTTTGCCTGCCATTGCACGCAATGCCGCAAAACCTCGGGGCATTTCTGGGCCGCCACTTCGGTGCCGCTTGACCGTTTTCGGCTGACCGAAGATGCGGGCCTGCGCTGGTTTCGATCCTCGACCCAGGCGCGGCGCGGGTTTTGCGGCACCTGTGGGTCCAGCCTGTTCTGGGAACCGCGGGGCGAAGGCCGCATCAGCATCGCCGCTGGCGCTTTGGACGGCGCGACGGGCCTGCACATCGCAGAGCATTGGCACCGCGACGATAAGGGCGATTACTACGACATTACAAACCCTTAGCCCGGAGAGGTCATGTTGGACATCGTTTACGGCATCGGCCTGCATAACCTGCTGGCCTTCATCGGTGGTGGTCTGTTGGTGAACCTGACGCCGGGGCAGGATGTGTTTTTCGCCACCGCTTCGGGCATCCAAGGCGGGCCGCGTGCGGGCGTGATGGCGGGGCTTGGTGTCGGCTTGGGCGCGCTTTGGCACGTGGCGCTTTCCGCACTTGGCCTGTCTGCCCTGATCGCCGCCAACCCTGCCGCGCTGTCGGCGATCAAATATGCGGGTGCGGCCTATCTGCTTTATATCGCGTGGAAATCCTGGCGCGACAGCGGCACGTTCACGCCCGGCAATGGCCAGAGCAGCGGATGGGCAGCGCTGCGCAAGGGCGCTTTGACCAACATGCTGAACCCCAAGCCGATCCTGTTCATGCTGGCCTTCCTGCCGCAATTCGTGAACCCCACCCTTGGCCCGGTTTGGCCGCAAATCCTGCTGCTTGGCACGATCTTTGGCATCACCGGCACGCTGATCACGGTGGGATATGGCTATTTGGCAGGGCGCGCGGGCCATGCTATTGGCGCACGGATGGGGCTTTTGAACAAGGTCGCAGCGCTACTTTTTGCGGGTCTGGCGGCCCGGTTGATCGCGGAGTGAAAGATGCAGATTACCCTTCTGGATGGCGGCATGGGTCAAGAACTTGTCGCGCGTTCGGGCGACACGCCCACCCCACTTTGGGCCACCCGGGTGATGATCGACCATCCCGGTTTGGTAAAGGCCATCCATGACGATTACTTCGCGGCGGGGGCGTCGGTCGCCACCACCAACACCTACAACATCCTGCACGATCGGCTGGAGGGCGTAGGCCTAGACAACCTTTACCACGCCCTGCATCTGCGCGCGCTGATGGAGGCGCATGAGGCCAAAGCCCAAGCCGGTCGCGGGATTATCGCAGGCTCGATGGGGCCGCTGGGCGAATCCTATCGACCCGATCTGACCCCGCCCGTTGCGGTTTCGGCCCCGCTTTACGCCGAAAAGGCGCGGATTATGGCGCCGCATGTCGATGTGATCCTGCTGGAAACCATGTCCTCGCTGGATCTGGCCCGCGGCGCGTTGCAAGGCGCGCAAGCCGCTGGCTTGCCGGTCTGGCTGTCGGTGTCGGTGCATGACCGTGACGGCAGCCGTCTGCGCTCGGGCGAACCGATTGCCGGACTGCGCGATCTGATCGCTGAGCATCCCACTGCCGCCGTGCTGGCGAACTGCTCGATGCCCGAGGCGATGCTGGCCGCCCTGCGCGAGCTTTCCACCATGGGCCTGCCCTTTGGCGCCTATGCCAACGGATTCAGCGAAATCTCCAGCTTGCCGCTGCCCGATGCTGTCGCAGCACCTGACTACACCCACCGCCATGACCTTTCGCCCGAAAAATACACCGCCTTCGTGATGGAGTGGGTGGCCCTGGGCGCCACCATCGTCGGCGGCTGTTGCGAGGTTGGCCCCGCGCATATCCGCCACCTTGCGGCCAGCCTGAAAGCGGCGGGCCACAGCATCGTATGATCCCGGACTTTATCTACAACCCGCCAGACGTGCCGCTGGATATCCTGTATCAGGATGCGCAGATCATCGTGGTGAACAAACCGGCAGGTTTGCTCTCGGTGCCGGGTAAGCTTGCGGGGCGCGAGGATTGCCTGACCTCACGCCTGCAAGCGGCGCATTGGGATAGTTTGCTGGTGCATCGTCTGGATTGTGACACCTCTGGCGTGATGATTTTTGCCCGCACCAAACAAGCACAAGGCTTTCTGGGACAGGAATTTGAAAAGCGGCGCGCCAAGAAAACCTACATTGCCGAAGTTTACGGTCAGTTAACGCCCGATCAGGGCCATATAGACCTGCCGCTGTGCGCTGATTGGCCCAACCGCCCGCGCCAGATGGTCGATCACGCCCAAGGCCGGCCCGCGCAAACCGACTGGCAAGTGATCAGCCGCACCGCGCAGACCACCCGCGTGCGGCTTTCGCCGCTTACCGGGCGCAGTCATCAACTGCGCGTTCACATGCTGGCGCAGGGCTGCCCCATACTCGGAGATCCGATCTATGCCACTGGAAAGGCACGAGAATACCCGCGCTTAATGCTGCACGCGGAGACCCTTTCGCTGCACCATCCCGCAAGTAACGCATGGGTCAGCTTCAGCGCGCCGCTGCCGTTTTAATGTGACAAGACATTGTGACATTCCGGCGTTAACTTCGCCGAAATGAATGCACTGTTATATGGCTGCTGTGGCGCTGCCCAAAGGATCATCATGCAATTTCTGCGCTACCCGTTCGAGCCTCGATATTCGGCGATGACCCTGTGCGTCGTGCTGGCCGTTGTTTTCGCAGCCCTCAGCCAGCGGTGGCTGGCCTATGCCGATGTGCTGGAATTGCTGTGCATCGTCATGCTGGGCCTGTTGGCTTTGGGGGTGCATGACCTTCTGCAAACCCGGCACGCAATCTTGCGCAACTATCCCATCGTCGCGCACATGCGCTTCATTCTGGAGGATATCCGCCCCGAATTGCGGCAATACTTCTTCGAGGGTGAGAAAGACGGCGCACCTTTTCCGCGCGACAAGCGTGCGATCGTCTATCAGCGTGCCAAGCGCGAGCTTGATAAGCGGCCGTTCGGCACAATGTATGATGTTTATCAAGAACAATACGAATGGCTCCACCACTCGATAGCCCCGCAACCTGCCGCGCCGATAGATGCGATGCGGGTCGATATTGGGCTTGGCCCGCGCGCCTATTCGGCGTCTTTGCTGAACATTTCCGCGATGAGTTATGGCGCTTTGTCTGCCAACGCGATCCGGTCTCTGAACAAAGGCGCGCTTGCGGGCGGCTTTTTCCACGACACAGGCGAGGGTGGCGTTTCACCCTATCATCGCGAATTCGGTGGCGATCTGGTGTGGGAGTTGGGTTCTGGCTATTTCGGCGCGCGCAATCTGGCGGGGGGGTTTGATGCTACCCTGTTTGCCGAGGCGTCGGCTGACCCGCAGATCAAGATGGTTGAACTGAAACTGTCCCAGGGCGCAAAGCCCGGCCACGGCGGCGTGTTGCCTGCCGCCAAAGTCACCCAGGAAATCTCGCAGATCCGCGGTGTGCCGATGGGGCAGGATTGCGTCTCGCCCGCCAGCCATTCCGCCTTTTCCACACCTGCGGGCCTGTTGGAGTTTGTCGCCAAGATGCGCGACCTCTCGGGGGGTAAACCTGCGGGGTTCAAGCTGTGCATCGGTCATCCGTGGGAATTCATGGCGATCTGCAAGGCGATTCTGGAAACCGGCATCACGCCAGATTTCATCGTGATCGACGGCAAGGAAGGCGGCACAGGCGCCGCCCCGTTAGAGTTCATGGATCATGTCGGCATGCCGCTGCGAGATGGATTGTCGTTTGCACACAATGCGTTGATCGGCATCGGATTGCGCGAGAAAATCAAGATCGGCGCGTCTGGCAAGATCACCTCGGCGTTCGACATGGCCAAGGTCATGGCCTTGGGTGCGGATTGGTGCAACGCCGCGCGCGGGTTCATGTTTGCCGTGGGCTGCATTCAGGCACAGTCGTGCCATACCGGGCTGTGCCCAACCGGCGTCACATCGCAAGACCCGGCGCGGCAGCGCGCGATTGTGGTGCCCGACAAGGCAGAGCGGGTGGCAAACTTCCACCACAACACCCTGCATGCTTTGGCAGAACTGGTGGCTGCCGCCGGCTTGGCCCATCCGCAAGATCTGCGCCCTCACCACTTTCAAAGGCGCGCATCTTCCGACAAGGTTATCTCGTTTGCCGAACAGTATGAACAACTGAAACCCGGACAACTGCTGGCAGACCCATCGTCCTCGCCACGTTTCCGCGACGCTTGGGCACTGTCATCCCCGCATAGCTTCGCACGGGTGGGTTAAAGCGACAGCGCCAGTTTGCGCCCCTCGTGAAACGCATAGGCGGCAAGCCGTGGGGCAACGCAATCGCCGATCCGGTGCGTCCGCTTGCCGGGGATATGTTCGGGAAACGGGTCAAACGCCCGATTTGTCGTGGCCATAACCAGTGCAGAGGCTGGGATAACCTCTTGAGTGCCCGTCAACATGTTCAAGATCGACGCGCCATTGCCGTGCCAGCGCGCGATACAGGATTCAGTCTTGAAAACGACGCCCAACTTCGCCATGCGTCGCCGCGCCGCGCCATCTGCAGCCGTGCGGGCGATTTCCTTGCCGACAAAGGCTTCGGGGGTCACGACAGTCACCTGCTTGCCTGCCTCCGCCAAAGCCCAAGCGGTGCCAACGCCGCGCCAGTTCGAGCCTTCATCGTAAACAATCACCGCATCGCCCAGCCGTGCCTCGCGCCGCATGACAGCTTCGGGCGACCATACCGCGCCCAACTCTAGCCCCGGCAGGCTTTCCAGATGCGGCAGCCAGCGTTGAAAGGCTTTTTCATCTGGCAAAGACCCGGTCGCCAGAATCACAGTGTCGGCCGGATGCGCCGCAATCTCGTCCGCGTCCAGATAGGTATTCAGGCGCAAGGTAACGCCCAGTTTCTCAAACTGGCGCTCATACCACGCCATCAGATCAAGAATCTGCGCCCGGCGCGGCTGCATGCCCGCAAGTCGGAATTGCCCGCCGATAACGGGTAAAGCCTCAACGATTTCAACCCGGTAACCCCGCTCGGCCGCGGCGCGGGCGGTCTCTAGGCCGGCGGGGCCAGCACCGACGACAAGAACGGATTTGGTCTGTGCCGCCATCTGGAACCGGTCGCCGCCCCACTCCCATTCGCGGCCCACCGAAGGGTTGATCAGGCAGGAAATCCAGTAGTCCCGGCTGCGGCGCCCCCAACACATCTGGTTGCACGAAATACAGCCGCGAATATCTTCGACGCGCCCCTCCGTGGTCTTGCGCGCGAGATGCGGATCGGCGATTTGCCCGCGCACGATCGACACCAGATCAGCCTCGCCTGCCGACAGGATCGACTCGGCGTTTTCCGGTGTCCGGACCCCAGCCTCTGATGTGATTTTGATGTTCTTTGCCAAGGCTTTAAGCTGCACCGTCAGTGGCGTGGTCAGCTTTTCACCATGGGTGAACGGCGGGATGATCGCGTCAAACTCCAGATAGCTGCCGGCACCAACCGTCACGTAATCCACATGCCCAGTCGCGTCATGCAGGCTAATGATTTCACACATATTTTCCGCCGAGAGCGTCGCAGAATAGGCGGTAGAATAGCTGACGGCCATACCGATGATGAAATCCTCCCCACAGGCGCGGCGGATGTTTTCCACCAAGTTGCGCGAAAAGCGTGTGCGGTTTTCCAGACTGCCGCCCCATTTGTCGTCGCGCTGGTTTGACCAAGGCGTCCAGAATTGATCCAGCAGCGAATGGTAGGCCGCCCAGACCTCCACGCCGTGAAAGCCCGATTTCTGCGCCCGCACCGCCGCCGCAAGATGCGCCGCCAGCAATTCCTCAATCTCGGCCTCGGTCATTTTGTGCGAGCCGTCGCTGTCATGATAGGACGGGCCGCCCGAGGGCGACCAGTGTGGCGCAAAGCTCAGGTCAGAATCGCCGTGCGCGCCCACGTGGTAAATCTGCTGGCAGATCACCGCGCCCGCATCTTTGACCTTTTCGGTAATACGTTGAAAATGCGGGATGATATCGTCGGATTCGGGCAACATGTTGCCGCGCGTCAAAACGCCGGTGCGGTGCGCTGGCACAGGCTCTGTCACGATCATCCCGGCCCCGCCCAAGGCGCGCTCCAGCAAGTAGCCTTCCATCCGGGCACCGGGAAGCCCCTGTTCCGCCATGTTGTTGGTGTGGGCACCAAACACGATGCGATTGCGCAGGGTCTGGCCGCGCAACTGCAACGGCGAAAGAAGGCGGGGATGCGCGGTCATGCTGGCTCCTGCTGTGGCTGGATGCAGAAAAGCGCGAATCGACACATGTGTCAAGTTTTAGCGCAGCATCAGAAATGCAAAACGCCGCCCGGTCGGGGCGGCGTTTTGTCGATCATGCGCTTAGGCCGGTTCAGAATCCCAACCCGATATCGCTTTAACCTCCAGAAACTCCTCAAGCCCCCAATGACCGCCCTCGCGCGCGCGGCCCGAAGCTTTCACCCCGCCAAAGGGCGAGCCTGCGCCACGCGACTTGCCGTTCATTTCCACCATGCCAGAGCGCAAGCGCCGCGCCATGCGATTGCGCCGCGCACCGTCCTGCGATTGGACATAATTCGTTAAGCCATAGGGCGTATCATTGGCGATGCGCACCGCATCTTCTTCGGTATCGAAAGGAATGATCGACAGCACAGGCCCAAAAATCTCTTCCTTTTCAATCGTCATGCCCGGCACCACGTCGGCGAACACCGTGGGCTTGACGTAAAAGCCCCGGTTGAAGCCCTCGGGCAGGCCCGGGCCACCGGCGACCAGACGCGCGCCTTCGTCGATGCCCTTCTGGATGTAGCCCTGAATCTGCTCCCACTGGCGCTTGTTCACCACGGGGCCGATGTGCTTGCCGGTGTCATGCGCCGATCCGACCTTGATGGAATCGGCAACCTGCGCCGCAATCTCAACCGCCCGGTCGTAGATCGGGCGCTCTACCAGCATCCGGCTGGGCGCGTTGCAGCTTTGGCCAGAGTTGTTCATCATATGCCGGACGCCGCGTTCAACCGCCTTGTCGTCGGCATCGGCGAAAATCACATTTGCGCCCTTGCCGCCCAGTTCCAGCGTCACGCGCTTCAGCGTTTGCGCGGCGGCGGCCGAAATCGCCCGACCGGCGCGGGTTGATCCGGTAAACGAGATCATCTCGACATCCGGATGCGAAGACAGCACTGCGCCCACGCCCTGACCATCGCCGTTCACCAGGTTGAACACGCCCGGCGGCAGGCCTGCATCGTGGCAGAATTCGGCAAACAAAATCGCGTTCAGCGGGCTTTCCTCGGAAGGCTTCAGCACGCAGGTGCAACCAGCCAGAATCGCCGGAATGGCCTTCAATGCAATCTGGTTCATCGGCCAGTTCCACGGCGTAATCAGGCCAACCACACCAATCGCTTCCAGCGCGATACGGTCGTTGGGCGCGTGCGGCCCCAGCGGGCGGACCCATTCCAGCGCGTCAAACGCGGTTAGGAAATTGGTCGCATGCCATGGCAGGCAGGGCGCTTGACTGCTGCGCGCCATGTCGATCGGCGCGCCCATTTCGATGGCGATGGCATGGGCCAATTCTTCAAGCCGCAGTTCATACTGCTGCAGGATTTTCACCACGACATCGCGGCGCACGACAGGATCGGTCGCAGCCCAAGCCGGGAATGCCGCCTTTGCCGCGGCAACCGCAGCATTGGTGTCGGCTTCAGACCCTAGCGAAATCACCGCGCAGGGTTCTTCGGTTGAAGGGTCAATCACCTCAAAATCACGCGGGGTGACGGGGGGCACCCATGCGCCGTTGATGTAGAAATCGCGCTTGATGATCATGCTAGCCTCCAAGGATTTGATCATAATATGGCAGCCCACCCGCCACCATACAACCATTTGCCCGACAGGAAATGTCGCGAAATGCAGGGCCGCCGCGACCGCTCTATTCCGATCTGCGGCGATATCGTGGAATTTCCGTCCCTTCTGACCCAAGATGAACGCGAGATGGTGAAATTCCGTTCCAAATCGCTTACATCAAGCGCATCTGACAGTCGCAGGAGAAAACATGTCCATCCGCATCAACGACATCGCGCCCGATTTCACCGCCGAATCCACTGCTGGCACCATCCATTTCCATGATTGGCTGGCGGGTGGCTATGCCATCATCTTCAGCCATCCGCGTGATTTCACGCCTGTCTGCACCACCGAATTTGGCGCGGTGGCGCAACTTGCCCCCGAGTGGAAAAAGCGCAACACCAAGGTTATCGGCGTGTCGGTTGACTCGGTGGCCGATCACGGCAAATGGAAGCGCGATATCGAGGCTTTCGGCGGTGCGCCCGCAGTTTTCCCGATCATCGACGACACCAGCCTGACCGTCGCCAAAGCCTTCGACATGCTGCCCGCCGATTACTACCTGCCAGCCGAGGGCCGCACCCCCGCCAACACCGCCACCGTGCGAACGGTCTATATCATCGGGCCGGATAAAAAAGTCCGCCTGTCAATGACTTATCCGATGAGCGTTGGCCGCAACTTTGCCGAGATTCTGCGCGCACTCGACGCCGTGCAGGCCACCGACGGCGTGCCGATTGCGACCCCCGCCAACTGGCAGCCGGGACAGGATGTGATCGTGGCGCTCAGCCTGAACAACGATCAGGCGACCGAGAAATTCGGTGCGCTGGACATCAAACTGCCATATCTGCGGTTTGCGAAACAGCCGAAGTAAGACCGCGCTCGGTCAGCATGTGTGGGCCCATAGGGTCGCCCAGATCATCAATCAGGGCGACCAAAGCAGCGGTTTCACGAACGTTTGGCCGAAACATCTTTTTCTTCAGGAAGGTGTGGTTCTTTTGTTCGATCAGAAAACGTGGTGCTGTCATCGCAGCGCCACCCTTGCCGATGGCGAGATACATGAACTGCTGCAATTGCTCTCGTGAAAGGTTTTCCAACCCCGGAGAACGCTCGAGTTCGTGAAGCACCCGAACCACATTTGGCGCGTCGAAATAAGCAAAGTTGTTAAAAACGTGCCGCAGCGCTGGCAGATCCATTGCCGCAAATACCGTGTCCAGATCCGTTGCATCTGCGGTCGCCCCATGGCTAAAGCCATGGGCGATAACCCACTGTGAAAGGCCGATTTCACCGCGGCGGATGGTGCGATGTCGGCCCTGCGAGATACGCAAACCCTTCCACCAGCGTAGGAAATCTCTGCTGCCGAGCAAGCCTTGTCCGATGGAAAGCGCATATGAGCCGTAATGGAAATTCTTGCGCATGCGATCCGGGGACCATTTACGGACCTCGTAATTGTCAACTTTCCCCCGGTTCTGAACAAAACCCGACTCCATCGCACCAACGAAATCCTTGCCCAACGCTTCAGCCTCGGCCAGCCAGTTCATCTTTCCTGCCAGTGGAAACCACGCAGAATCGTTCAGCAGGGCAAGCCGTTCCAACTGCGGCAACAGACTTTTGATTTGAAGAATGGCGGCACGGTAGCCGCCGAAATCATAGCCAAAGTTCGGACGCTCCATCACCTGCCAGGCATGCTCTTGCAGCAGCGCAACATCCTGTGGCTGCAAAGGCAGATTGGCCACCACCAAGGGCGCATAGCCGTTCGCGATCATGTAGCGCAGCGAGTGCAGATGCGTCGGCAAGACCCCGGTTTTCGGAAAGATCAGATAGATCGCAATCTTGGAGCCTGCGGGAACAACCCCATGATAAAGCTTGTGAAAGTGGCTGAGGTAATGGTCGCTGAACTGCTGCGGAAACACATTCTGAAACAGGGTCAGCGCGGCTTTCTTCACCGCCCCCGGATCGCCCGGCATTTCGAAACCGCGATTGTTGGCCATGCTTGATACTCCACTCGCAAAACACTGCGCGCCCAGGGCACCTTTCCTGACAGCAGCCCAATGCTATCGGCGACCTTACATAAACAAATGACGGGCAAGGCCATGCCTCGCCCGTCACGTTTTGTCACAAAAGCTTAAGCCTCTGCGGCTTCGTCCTTGGTCTCAGAAATTTCCAGACCGGTTTCCTGATCGACCATCTTCATGCCCAAACGGACCTTGCCGCGATCGTCAAAGCCCAGAAGTTTAACCTTAACCTCTTGGCCTTCTTTCAGGATTTCGTTCGGGTGGTTCAGGCGCTTGTTGGCGATCTGAGACACATGCACCAGACCATCGCGCTTGCCGAAGAAGTTCACAAACGCGCCGAAATCGACCAGTTTGACGACCTTACCGGTGTAGATATGGCCCTCTTCCGGCTCTGCCACGATCGACCAGATCATGTCATAGGCCTTCTTGATGTTCTCAGCCGACGACGACGCGATCTTGATGATGCCTTCGTCGTTGATGTCCACTTTCGCGCCCGACAGCTCGACGATCTCACGGATCACCTTGCCGCCCGAACCGATCACTTCACGGATCTTGTCGGTCGGGATCTGCAAGGTTTCGATTTTCGGAGCGTATTCCGAGAACCCTTGCGGAGCCGACAGCGCCTTGTTCATCTCACCCAAGATGTGCAAACGGCCATCCTTGGCTTGCGACAAAGCCTGCGCCATGATTTCCGGGGTGATGCCCGCAACCTTGATGTCCATCTGCATCGTGGTGATGCCGTTGGCGGTGCCTGCAACCTTGAAATCCATGTCGCCAAGGTGATCTTCGTCGCCCAGAATATCGGTCAGAACCGCAAAGCGGCCATCATCTTCCAGGATCAGACCCATCGCCACACCAGCAACCGGCGATTTCAGCGGAACGCCCGCATCCATCATCGAAAGCGAGCCACCGCAAACCGAAGCCATCGACGACGAGCCGTTGCTCTCGGTGATCTCGGACACCAAACGGATGGTGTAGGGGAAATCGGTCGAAGCAGGCAGAACCGCCTGCAACGCGCGCCAAGCCAGCTTGCCGTGGCCAATCTCACGACGCCCCGGAGAGCCTACGCGGCCCACTTCGCCCACCGAATAGGGCGGGAAGTTGTAGTGCAGCAGGAAGTTCGAACGCGAATTGCCGTGCAGCGCGTCGATGATCTGCTCATCTTCGCCGGTGCCCAAAGTGGTTACAACCAGACCCTGGGTTTCGCCACGGGTGAACAAAGCCGAACCATGGGTGCGCGGCAGGATACCGGTTTCCGACACGATCGGACGCACGGTCGTGTTGTTGCGCCCGTCAATCCGCGCGCCGCCGTTGATGATGTCGCCGCGCAGGATCGAGGCTTCCAGTTTCTTCACAGCCGAGCCGAGGTTCAGATCGGCCTTGTCCTCATCCGACAAAGCACCCTTGATCGCCGAAACCGCATCCGAGATCGCCGTCGTGCGCTCTTGCTTGTCGCGGATTGCGAAAGCCGCGCGCATCTGGGTCTCGCCAGCCGCTTTCACACGACCATACAGTTCCGAATAATCCGGCGCATGGAAGTCGAACGGCTCTTTGGCGCAATCTTCTGCAAAATCAATGATCAGGTCGATCACCGGCTGCATCGCTGCATGGCCGAATTTCACAGCACCCAGCATTTCTTCTTCGGTCAGCTCGTAAGCTTCCGATTCCACCATCATCACGGCGTCTTTGGTGCCAGCAATAACCAGATCCAAACGCTGATCGGGGTTGTTGCGCAGCTGATGCATGTCATCCACGCTCGGGTTCAGCGTGTAGTTGCCACCGGTGAAACCAACGCGGGCCGCACCAATCGGGCCCATGAACGGCACGCCAGAAATCGTCAGCGCCGCCGAAACGGCGATCATCGCGACGATATCCGGGTCATTGGTCAGATCGTGCGACAGCACGGTTGCCATCACCAGAACTTCGTTCTTGAAGCCTTCAACAAACAGCGGGCGGCACGGACGGTCGATCAGACGCGAGGTCAGCGTCTCTTTCTCAGACGGCCGCGCTTCGCGTTTGAAAAAGCCGCCCGGAATTTTCCCAGCGGCGTAGTATTTCTCTTGATAATGCACGGTCAGCGGGAAGAAATCCTGCCCCGGTTTCGGCGCGCGCGCATAAGTCACGTTGGCCATGACGCTGGTTTCGCCCAAAGTGGCGATGACCGAGCCGTCAGCCTGACGGGCAACCTTGCCCGATTCCAGCGTCAGCGTTTCTTCGCCCCACTGGATGGATTTTTTAGTCACGTTGAACATCTATCGTTCCCTGTATGGAAGCAGCCACAGACCCCTTGCCCGTGTCTTCCTTTTGAATCGCGGCCCCATTGCCGCCGCCCCCTATCCTGATGCATGCGGCCGGGGGCAGGCCTCATATCGCAGATTGCGCGCGTTTACAGGAAAAGGGCGGGTTTGGGAAGGGGATGCCTCAGGGTCTGCGGATGCGTGCCACAAACCAATCGGAAATTTGCTGAAAATCATATTGCCCATCAGCAACGGCAACCACAAAATCGTCAATCCGTTCGTCGTCTGGAATGTCAAGCATGTAACCGCTTCGATCAACAAGGATTTCGACCAATAGCCACGCGGTTCGTTTATTCCCGTCCACAAATCCGTGATTGCCGACCATGCTGTGTAAAACTGCGGCTGCTTTGCGGGCAATGGGCTTGTGATAGCCAGAATAGGGTCGCGCCAAGGCTGACTCAATAAGATGAAGGCTGCTGATTCCAGCTCGCCCACCGAAAACGAGCGCTTCATCGTGCGCAGTAAGGGCATCAGCAAGGGTTAGGCGATAATGCATTCACCGATCGGCAAGACGTTTCAAAGCGTCGTGCCGCTTCGATGAAGCCTCTTTCGCAGCAGCTTCAGACCTTGCGCTCGCCTTCACCACGCCGCGTTCGCTCTGAACTTCCATAAAGCGCCCCGTATTCGCGTCGCGTTTGATCCAGCCACCCTTTACAGGAGTCACTTCGCTCCGATTCTTGGTCACACCAGATTGCGATTTCATTTCATTCACCTTGGCAATTTCTATTCCACAACCAATTATCGAACAGAGGCATGATGCGGGTAAGGCATCGGCGTCTCAACCCCCAAAAGCAAAACGCCCGCAGCTTTCACCACGGGCGCTCCGACAAATGCCGTAAGGCTTAGCGACGCAGGCCGAGGCGTGCGATCAGCGAAGCGTAGCGGGCTTCGTCTTTGGCCTTCAGATAGTCCAACAGCTTACGACGCTGGGCAACCTGCATCAGCAGACCGCGGCGCGAGTGGTTGTCTTTCTTGTGGGTCTTGAAGTGCTCGGTCAGGGTCGCGATGCGCGACGACAGAATGGCAACCTGAACTTCCGGCGAGCCGGTGTCGTTCTCTTTGGTCGCGTATTCTTTGATCAAGCGGGCTTTTTCTTCAACGGTGATCGACATCGGAATCTCCTGTTAAGAGGGTTGCGGCGCAGGCCGGGATGTCGTCCAGCAAGGCCAATGACACCGCCATCACTGACGGATGCGCGCGTATAGGGGGATTTTGGCGCAAAGAAAAGCCGATTCGCCGAACGGGCCGAATTGCAGCTTTCATTTACCATCGGCCAAATTACCAGCGCCACATCACAATCAGCTTTTGAACAGCCCACGATTCTGTGATACCTTAATCCAGAATTATCCTGCCTGACCAAAAGGTTAACAGGACATATGGTTAACAAAAGGTTAACGCCACCTGTTCCCAGTTGTCGGAGGTTTTCATCATGCTTGGTCTGCTCGGTCTGCTTGGCGCTGTGTTCGCGGGCGTGATGGTTGATACATTGACCGCCGCAAATGATGGCAACGATGAAACGGACGATCAGGCAGACGACGCGCACGACACCGGCGGCGAAGAAAACAACATATTTCACATGCTTTCATCGCGCGATGGCAGCACCGCCAGCGACACTCAGGAAACCGACAGCAGCGGCGATACCGAACAAGACGGTGTGATTTCATCGAACGATGTGATCGTGGCACCCGCCGAAGACCTGTGGCTGAACGGCGATGATCTGGCCAACATGCTCGGCGGCGATGGTGGTGCCGATCACATCAGCGGCCACGGCGGCGACGATGCGATCACGGGCTACGCCGGCAACGACCAGCTCGACGGCGGCGATGGCAATGATGCGCTGAACGGCGGTGCGGGCGATGACAGCCTTTCGGGTGGTGCGGGAACCGATCTGCTGCATGGTGAGGCTGGCAATGACAGCCTCGATGGCGGCAGCGGTGACGACACGCTGCAAGGCTGCGAAGGCGACGACAGCCTGTCCGGCGGCGCGGGCGCTGACAGTCTGATCGGCGGCGAGGGCAATGACAGCCTGTCAGGCGGCGCGGGCGACGATGCGCTTGACGGTGGCTTGGGCGATGACCAACTGAGGGGCGGCGCGGGCAGCGACACGCTCGACGGCGGCGATGGCAACGACACGATCTGGGGCCAAACCGAAGATGATCCCGACCACACCCTTGATTTCCTGAACGGTGGCGCAGGCCATGACGTGCTGATGCTTGGCGCGGGCGATTACGGGAACGGCGGTGAGGGCGAAGACGATTTCCACCTGCTCGACATCGGCGCGGGCGATCCGGTGGCCCAGATCACCGATTTCAACCCGCACGAAGATTCTCTGGTTGTGATGTATGACCCCGCTCTGCACCCCGATCCGCATTTGACCGTCGAAACCACCGACTCCGGCACCACGCTGCTGCTGGACGGCGTGCCGTTGGCCAGCTTGCAATCCGTGGCCGGGCTTGACCTGAGCAGCATCACCCTACAGGCGGCTTAAACCCACAACATCGGCTGCACCTGATAGCCAATGTACAGCGGATGCTTGGGCGCTCCCGCCTGCGTCAGCCCAAGATGATACAGTGGCAGCCCGGTTGCGCGCAGCAAAGCCGTCACCGCCGCGCCACGCTCCAGATGCGCGCCATGGCTGCCCCAACCGCAAATAACCTGATCGGCCCAGGCCGCCCCCTCGGCAATCGCCGCATCATTGCCCGGCCCCACCGGATCACCCTGCGCCCGCATCACCTTCGGATCGGTGGCGCGATAGGCAAAGATGTTCGCGACCCGAAACGCACCAAACCCCAAAGCGCGCGCCCGACGCTCGCAGCGTTCCACCGTTGGATCGTTCTGCACCTCGGTCGCGGTTGACGGATTCAGCATCACAAACAACGCCTTGCGTCCCTGCGGCTGCCACACCCGCGTCAACGCATAGCGATACGCCTCACACGGCGAATACACCGCCACGCTTTCGGCATCGCCCTTCAGAAACCGCCGCGTGATCATCGCCCGCCCCTTCCCTCGCGCCCCAAAGCATCCCAACCCCGAGCAGGACTTAAATAGCGCAACACCGTCCCATGTGCCTTTGCCGAAACAACCGCAGCGCACAGCCAATTAGCGTAACGCTCCCGAACACAGCCCCGGCAGCGCCGCCGCGCGGGGCCTCGATGGCCCCCAAGGCGGCAACTGGTTTCAGTTAAACACCCGGCTTGGGTGCAATTCGCCCGATTTGTATATCCCCACCGCCACCGCGCGGCCTTGATAACTGGCCCAAGCCTCGTCGCCGTAGCCCACACTCGACGCCAGAACCATCCCCGGATTGCCATTTTTCAACCGCACCGCCCCTTCCGGCGTGCAGGGCAGTTCCGGCAAATCAGCCAGCCCCAGTTCCAACGGCTTCAAAAACGCGTCCAACTCTGCCGTCTTCGCCAGCGCGTCAATCTGCTCCAGCGAAATCCCCTCGGCCGCCGTAAACGGCCCCGACCATTCCCGCCGCAGCCAGGCCACATGGCCCAGACAGCCCAAAGCTTCCCCCAGATCGCGCGCGATCGAGCGGACATAACCGCCCTTGCCGCAAACCATCTCCAATTCCACCTGATCCGCCGAGGGCCGCGAAATCACCTCCAGCCGCTCCACCCACAAAGGCCGCGCCGCCAGATCCATCGCCTCGCCTTCGCGGGCCAGATCATAGGCGCGCGCGCCATCCACCTTCACGGCGGAAAACTGCGGCGGCACCTGTTGAATATCGCCGCGAAACGCCGCCAGCGCCGCTTCAATCTGCGCATCCGAAGGCCGCAGCGCCGACTCGGAGATCACCGCGCCTTCGGCATCATCCGTGGTCGTCGCCGCCCCCAGATTGACCATGAAGCGATAGCATTTCAACGCATCCGTAATGTAGGGCACGGTTTTGGTGGCCTCGCCCAGCGCAATCGCCAGCACGCCGGTCGCTGCCGGGTCCAGCGTGCCCGCATGGCCCGCCTTCTGCGCATCCATCGCCCATTTCACCTTGTTCACCACGGCAGTCGAGGTGATCCCGGCAGGCTTGTCCACCACCAGCCAGCCCGAAACCGCCCTACCCTTTTTGCCGCGCGCCATGATGCTCTCCTGTTGCGAACCGCCCGATAGCCCCCGGCGGCACTCAGGTCAACGCGGAACCACCAGCCCCACCATCGGCCCCATCGGAAACCCGCCGTCATGCCGATCCAACTCGGGCGCATAAAGCCGCGAGATTGATCCGTCGAAATACAGCGCATCCGGCAGCCCCAGCCCATCGCGGAACAGCCGCGCAAAGGCATAGAAATTGACCTGCTGATTGGAAATCGCAAACACCGCCCGAAGGCCATCCGCCGAAACCCCCACCCCGTTACGGATATTCAACGAATCCGAATCGGGCAGAAATTTCGGGTGCAGTTTGCCGCCAATCACCAGCATCGGCCCCGATTGCGTCGCATAGCGGCAGGCAGGCTTTTCCGCCTCAAACGCCAAAGTCTCAATCACCCGCAGGGTGTCGCCAACGCAGAACACCCCGTTCGGCACCAGCCCGAAATTCCCCGGACCCGCCCGCGTCACCAAAGGCGTGGCCTGCACGCCGTCCTCGACAAACAGCCCCACCGGCGCCAGATCGCGGTGATACATCCCGGCATTCATTGCAAAATCCAACCGCTGGCCCTGCGGCTCCAGCAACTTGTCCACCGCCGCAAAGCTGCCCAAAGCGCCATCCGGCCCGGAATGAAAGAGCCGCAAATCCTGCCCCGCGGCCACCTCGCACACCGTGTAAGACGCCCCCTCGAACGCCATGTCCCGGCAATTCGCCGCCGCAGCCGCGCCCCAGACAGCCAGCATAAATGCCAGCCGCAGCACGATTATTCCTGCACTTCGGGCGTATCATCCGCCGGTTTGGCGATATCCGCCTGCACCCGAGGATCAGCGAACAGCTTGCGCGCCTCCTCCAGCCGATCAAACGTATCATCGGGGCGAAACCGCAATTCGGGCGAATGGCGCAGGGTCATTTCCGCCGACACCCGCTTGCGCAATTCCCACGCGTTCTTGGCCAGCGCCGCAATCGCCTGCTCTACCGTGGCCCCGCCCATCAGCGGCATCACGTAAACCGTCGCCACCTTCAGATCGACCGAGACCGAAACCTCGCCCACCGTGATCGACATGTCGTTCAGCACCGGATCATGCACCTCGCCGCGTGCCAAAATCTCTGACAGCGTGCGCCGGATCAATTCGCCAACCCGAAGTTGACGCTGCGAAGGCCCCTTGGCCGAGTAAGAACGTGTGTTTGCCATGCCGCCGTTTACGCCAATCCAGCCCCGCCCGCAACGGCGGGCTTTCATGGCCCCGGCAAAACCGCTAAACCCGGCCAAAATTGAAAGGCCCACCATGACCCAACTTCCCGGCATCACCGTCACCGGCGCATCAGGCCGCATGGGTCAAATGCTGGTGCGCGGCATCACCGCCCACGCGGGCGCGCGCCTTGTCGGCTGCATCGAACGCACCGGCCACGCGTGGATCGGCCAAGACATCGGCACCTGCATGGGCGGCGCAGCCCTTGGCGTCACAGTCACAGATGACCCGCTAGAAGCCTTCGCGCTCTCGCAAGCCGTGATCGACTTCACCGCCCCCGCCGCAACCGTCGAGTTCGCCGCCCTCGCCGCCCAGGCCCGCGCCGTCCACGTCGTAGGCACCACCGGGCTGGAACCCGCACACCACCGCAAGCTCGATCTCGCCGCCCACCACGCCGTGATCATTCAGGCTGGCAACATGAGCCTTGGCGTCAACCTGCTGACCCGCCTGACGCAAAAAGTCGCCGCAGCGCTCGACGCCGATTGGGATATCGAAATCATCGAATCCCACCACCGCAACAAGGTCGATGCCCCCTCCGGCACCGCCCTGATGCTGGGCGAGGCTGCCGCCGCAGGCCGTGGTATCGACCTTGCCACCGCCAAACAATCCGGCCGCGACGGCATCACCGGCGCGCGTAATCGGGGCGACATCGGCTTTTCCGCCATTCGCGGTGGCGATATCGTCGGCGAACATGACGTGCTGTTCGCCGCCGATGGCGAGCGCATCATCCTGCGCCACCTCGCCACCGACCGCAGCATCTTCGTGCGCGGCGCGCTGAAGGCGGCCCTCTGGGGCCAATCACAAAAGCCGGGCCGCTACGACATGATGGATGTTCTGGGCATCTAAGCCGCTAAAATTTATCTAAAATTTGCTTTCGCCTGTTCTCAAATATCCCGGGGGTTTGGGGGCTGGCCCCCAATCCGTCGCATCAGCACGGCCAATCTGATCCAAATCGCCTTCCCCAGCGTATGCGCCCCATAACCTCAGATGGTGCCCCCATGCGCAGCCTCGTCGCTTTCCTGCTTTTGACCGCACCGGCTTTGGCTGAAACCTATCAGCCAATCACCGACCGCAGCACCTTTGTTGATATCATCACGCAACACGAACTGCGCATCGGCCTTTACAACCTCAACCTGACCATCAGCCCCAAGGGCAAGATCAGCGGTTCAGCCCTCGGCTGGCAAATCACCGGCGATTGGACATGGCAGGACGGCTACTTCTGCCGCAAGCTGGATTGGAGCGGCACGCCGATCCCCTACAACTGCCAACTGGTCGAGGCAAAGGGGCGCGAAAAACTGCGCTTTACCACCGACAAAGGCGCCGGAGAATCTGCGGCGTTTGACCTTCGGTAGTGTCGAATATCTAGATGATGTGGCGCTAAAACCGCAAACCACAACCCACAGAGATTTGTCCCCGCGGGGACAAAATCAGACCCCTCCGCGCCGGGTTGCTGCGAGCTCAAAAGTCGATCGCAAGGCCCTTCTTCTCCCAATCGCCATAACGCACCGGCTCTGGCCCCTTGCGCCCGCCCAATTCCACCGGGCGGTCAACCAGATCGGCCAGACGGCGGCGCTCTTCGGCCTCGGCCAAGGCGCGCTTTGCTGCTTCGGGAAGATCAGATGTGCTCATCGCGGTTTCCTTGCGGCTTCATCGCACTTGATATACGGCCAATCGACGCAATCTCAAGGGTCAGCACATGAAGGTAAGCACATGGCAGAGGCAAACGCAGGTCTAAGCGCACGGGCTGCCACTTTGGCGATCCTGTCGGCGATCATGGAGGAAGGCCAGACCATGGCCGTGGTGCTGGCCAACAAGAACGGCGCGCTGAAAAGCGTGGGTCCGCAAGACCGCGCCCGCGCCCAGCGCCTGGCCTTGCACGTCATCCGCCTGCTGGAACCCATCGACCGTCTGCTGGAACCCCATCTGCGCAAAGCCCCGCCCTTGGCGGTGATGAACATTCTGCGGCTGGCCGTGACCGAGTTGCACGAAGGCACCGCCGCGCATGGTGTGGTGAACGCCGCCGTTGAACTGGCGCGCAAAGGCCAGAAAACCACCCATATGGCGGGGCTGATCAACGCGGTTCTGCGCAAAATCCCCGAAGGCGCGCCGCTGTCCGGCCCCGCGCAACGGATGCCACGCTGGCTGCGCCAACCGCTTGTGCACGCCTACGGCCGAGAGGTCGTCACCGCCATCGAGACCGCCCAAGCCAAGGCCCCGCCCTTGGACATCACCCCACGCGGCCAAACCTTGCCCGAAGGCACCATCCTGCCCACAGGCTCGATCCGGCTGAATGAACCCGGCCAAGTCTCAACGCTGCCCGGCTACGCCTCGGGCGATTGGTGGGTGCAAGACGCCGCCGCCGCCTTGGCCGCCCCGCTGCTGGCAGCCCAACCCGGCGAGAGAGTGCTCGACCTCTGCGCAGCCCCCGGCGGCAAAACCCTGCAACTGGCAGCCACCGGCGCGCATGTCACCGCGCTGGATATTTCCGCCCCCCGGCTGGAAAAACTGCGCGAAAACCTTGCCCGCACCCGGCTGCAAGCCAAGATCGTGGTGGCCGACGCTTTGCACTGGCAACCCGAGCATCTGTTCGACGCCGTCCTGCTTGACGCCCCCTGCTCGGCCACCGGCACCATCCGCCGCCACCCCGAACTCCCGTTCCTGAAAGACGGCTCGGAATTGGCAGAGCTGACCACCCTGCAAGCCGCCCTGATCGACCGCGCGCTGATGTTCCTGAAACCGGGGGGGCGCTTGGTGTTCTGCACCTGCTCGCTGCTGCCCGATGAAGGCGAGGCGCAACTGACCGCCGCGCTTGCCCGTCATGCGACCCTGAAAGTGCAGCGCCCCGACCTGGCCGGCATCGACCCCGCATGGATCACCGCAGAAGGCGGCCTGCGCCTGCGCCCCGACTATTGGCCGGATCTTGGCGGGATGGACGGTTTCTTCATGGCCAGCCTGATCAGAAACTAAGGCCTCAAGAACCCCGCCGCCCCGGACTTGATCCGGGGCCTCCGGTTACACCACGAGGCCCCGGATCAAGTCCGGGGCGGCGTGGCGCAGCGACCAACTATTTCCCCGCAAACAGCCGGTAATACAGCCAATCGGGCAGAAACTGGCTGCCCCGGAACACCCAGGAAAACACCATCGGGAAACTGCGCTTGAGCCGTGTGGATTTCATCAGAGCCAGCATCTCTGCCGCCGCTTGTTCCGGCTCCATCAGGAACGGCATCGAGAAATCGTTCTTCGCGGTCAGCCTTGTGCGGATAAACCCCGGATTGCCCAGTTGCACCCGCACGCCTGTGCCGCGCAGATCGGCATAAAGGCTTTCCGCCAGTGCCATCACCCCCGCCTTGCTGGCCGCATAGCCCAGCGCCCCCGGCAAGCCCCGGAACCCCGACAGCGACCCCGTGATCACCAGATGCCCCGTGCCGCGTGCCACCATCCCCGGCAGCACCGCGCCCACCACCCGCGCAAGGCCGGTGAAATTGACGTTGCACATCGCCTCTAGCTGCGCGGCATCCACGCCCTGTGCCGTCATCGGCCAATAGACCCCGGCCACAAACACCACCCCATCCACCGCGCCAACCTCTGCCGCCGCCGCCTGAACCGATGCCACATCCGCCACATCCACCACAACCGCCGTGGCCCGCGGCACCTGTCCGCAAGCCTCGGCCAGCCGTGCCGGATCGCGCGCCGACAAGATCACCTTTGCCCCCTCAGCCGCCAACAGCCGCGCCAGCGCCAGCCCCAGCCCCTCGCTTGCCCCGACCAGCCAATAGCGTTTTCCTGCAAAGCTCATCCTTGCCCCCTAGCGTGAGATTTCATCGCCCGGCGGCACCGGCGGGCTGCGATAGCGCGCGCCTTTCCACCACAGCTTCAGCGCCTGCCAATGGATCAACGTCAGCACCCGCCGCGATCCAAACGGGCGGCGCACAAAAGTCGCAAGGATCGCCCGGTTGCTCAGCGCCACACGCGGCCCGGTCAGGGTGGCAATCAAGCCATTCTCGCCCGCGCTGTAGTCAATCCAGATGCCGATGCGGTTGGGCGCGATATCAAAGCGAAACTGATAGCTGCCCTCCACCGGCTGAAACGGCGAGACATGGAAGATTTTCCGTGCCGTGACGGTATCGTCGCGGGTCATCGCGACCAGATCGTCGCGGTGGCACAGATAGCAATGGCGCTGCCCGAAGGTATTTGAAACCTCGGCTATCACCACCCGCAACCCGGTCGCATCGCTGCACAGCCAGAATGATACCGGGTTGAACACATGCCCCAGCACGCGCGGTTGCGCCAACAGCAAGATCTCGGTCGCCTCGGGCAATCCGGCCTCGGCCAGCACCTGCCGCACCCAAGCCACCCCCCGCCCGGCCTTGGGGGGGCCGCCGTGGTCACTGTCCTGCACCGAGGTCAGATTGCCGCGATTGCGCGAAAACAGCCAAGGCCCGCGCGCATGTTCGGGGTTCAGCAGCACATAATCGACGCCATAGCTGAACCGATTGGCCACCCCGCCGCGCCGCCCGTGAAAGGTGGTGCCAGCGATGTGATCAACCTGTGTCGGATCGGCGCTGATCATCCGGCGCGCGCCTGCTCGGCACTGGGTTGTGCGCGCATCGCCTGCACCACATCCACCGCACTGGCAAAGCCATCCTCGTGGAAACCATTGCGCATCCACGCCCCACAGAACCAGGTGTTATGCTGCCCGTTCATCGCCTGAATGTCCTTTTGCGCCCGCAATGCCGGACCATCATAGACCGGATGCCGGAACGTCACCTGATCATAGATCAATTCCTGCCGGATCGGTTGATTGGCATTCAGCGTCACGAACATCGGATCATCCTGCGGGATCGGCTGAAGCGAGTTCATCCAATAGGTCAGATCAATCCGGTCAGGCCGCGCCCCCTTAGGCTCGGTATAGACCCACGACGACCAGCACTTGCGCAAACGCGGCATCACATTGGCATCGGCATGCAGGATCGCATCGTTCGGCTGATAGCGGATCGCCGACAGCGCCGAAGTTTCCGCCGCCGTGGGATCAGACAGCAGCCGCAGGGCATCGTCGGAATGGGTGGCGAGAATAACATCGTCAAACAACTCCCACTCAGCCCCCTGCGCGCGCACCAGCACGCCATCGGGCAGGCGCTTGATCCCGGCAATCGGGGTGGCCAGCCGCAACTCTACCCCGTGGCGCTGCAAATCAGCCGTCAACCGGCTGACATACTGAACCGAGCCACCCTGCACGGTAAACCACTGGTGCTGGTTTGAGACCTGCATCAAGGCATGGTTCTGGAAAAATCGGATCAACGCCTGCGCCGGAAACGCCATGATGCCTTGCGGCGGGGTGGACCAGATCGCCCCCGACAGCGGCAGAATGTAGTAATCGCGGAAATACGGCCCGGTGCGCAGCGCGTCCAGCAAGCCGCCGATCGTCATGTCGGGGTCGGCGGCCACAGCCTCGGCATGTTTGTTGAAATAGGTGATATCCCGGCACATCCGCAAAAACGCCGGGCTGACCAGATTGCCGCGCTGCGCAAACAAACTGTCCAGATCGCGCAAGGCATATTGCAGCCGCCCGCCGTCGATGCTGGCACCAAAGCTCATGTTGCTGGGTGCAATCGGCACGCCCAAGCTCTCAAACATCGCCAGCAGGTGCGGGTAGTTCACCTTGTTGAACACGATGAACCCGGTATCCACCGGCTGATCGCCCCGCTTGCCCGCCACCACGGTGCGCGCGTGCCCACCCAGACGCGCCTCGGCCTCAAACAGCACCACGGCATGGTCTGCCGCCAGTTGCTGCGCCGCTGCCATGCCCGAAATCCCTCCGCCGATGATTGCAATGCGACGTGGCACCTGCCCGAAGGTTTCAAACGGCATAAGTCACCCTTTATTGTTCTGTGCCTATGATACGCGCAAACGACTGCGATGGATCAAGATTTCTAGTGATCCAGTTACGCAGGGCCTGCGTAAAAGTTTCATGTTGCTTGACCTTGCCCTTCACGCGGCCATCAATGGCCCTATATCCCCGCCCAAGCGGGTGATACGGCGTGGAATGGACAAGAACGTGATCGAGACTGTGACGGAAACCGATTTTACGGCGCTTATGCTTGCCGTGCGGGATCGTCAGGACAAGGCTGCCTTCGCCGCGTTGTTCCAGCATTTCGCTCCGCGGGTGAAGGGTTTCCTGATGAAATCGGGCACCGACGCCGCTTTGGCCGAAGATTGCGCGCAAGACGTGATGACGGTGTTGTGGAACAAGGCGGCACTGTTTGATCCGGCGAGGGCAAGTGTTGCGACTTGGGTGTTCACCATCGCCCGCAACCGCCGCATCGACGTCGCCCGAAAAGCCCGCCGGCCCGAGCCCGAGGCGTTGGATTGGGGCCCCGACAGCGAACCCGATCAGGCCGACATCTATGAGGCGGGGCAGGAAACCGCCCGGCTGGTGGCTGCGATGGCAGACCTGCCCGATAAACAGCGCGTGCTAATTCAGCGCGCGTTCTATGGGGATTTATCCCATTCCGAAATCGCGGCCGAGACCGGTCTGCCCTTGGGCACGATCAAATCCCGGATACGACTGGCGCTGGACCGCTTGCGCCAAAGCATGAGTTGAGGCAATGAAATGAGCATCCGTCACCACCTTTCCGACCCCATGTTGATCGCCTATGCAGCGGGAAATCTTCCTGAAGCGTTTTCGCTGGTCGTGGCAACCCATGTCTCCATGTGCGACACCTGCCGGGCGCAATTGGCCACCTTCGAAGCTGTCGGCGGCGCGGTGTTGGCAGCCGAATCGGCGGCCCTATCCGATGGCGCGCTAGAGGCTGCAATGGCGCGGTTGGGCGCGCCAGAACCTGCGCTGGCAATGCCCAAGCCAAAACACACTGATCTTCCTGCGCCCTTGCTGGATTACATCGGCGGCAGTTTGGCCGACGTAAAGTGGCGCAGTCTGGGGATGGGCGTTCGGCAGGCAATCTTGCCAACCAGCAAGGGGGCAACGGCGCGGCTTTTGTATATCCCTGCAGGCCAGGCTGTGCCCGATCACGGCCACCGTGGCACCGAATTGACGCTGGTTCTGCAGGGCGCATTTTGTGATGCAACAGACCGTTTTGGCCCCGGCGATGTCGAGGTCGCTACCGAAGAATTGGAACATACGCCAGTGGCCTCGTCTGATGGGGCCTGCATTTGCTTGGCCGCAACGGATGCACCCTTGCGGTTCAACGCTCTGATCCCCCGGCTGTTGCAGCCGCTGTTCCGGATTTAACCCGCGTTTGGCGGGTTAAACCGGCACCTTACCGATACAGTCTGACCGCAATCATCTGGCCGCTTAAAGTGCAGGGTTGATCGCTGAGGAACAGATCATTGGCCTGCAAGGCGATGCCATCCGCCATGCTGGCCGCAAGTGCATAGACCGCCAGCATATCACCGCCGCGCAACCGCGCCGATCCCGTGATCACCGCCACCTCTGGCCGCCGCAGGTTGCGGGCAGTCATCACATTGAAATCATCGCTGGCGGCGCTGACGCCCTCGGCCCGGATCGGGGTATCGCCCGCAAATGCCACAGGCAGCAGCGGGCGGGCGTGCAGGTGCAGGCCCGCGCCCACCAGATCAAAGCCGGGGCCGGTGATCACCGTCAGATTGCGCTCGATACCCGGAAAGATCGAAAAATCGCCATTCTCCACCACAGACGCGCGCGACAACCGCCAAACAAGCTGGCCGTTGTCCTCGACCTTCAGCATCTCAACCGTCACACCTTTGCCATTGGCCCAAGGCATCGTCTTGTAGTCGGCAGCGGTCAGATGGCGGATCATTCGGCGGCTCGGGTTGGCGGGGTGGGGGCGGCCAGAATCGGCGTTGGCTCGGTGCGCTCCAACTCCTCAAAATCAAAGTTGTCCAAGCGGGCGGCGCGTTTGCCCGCACGTTCGGCTGCGGTGGTGATACCGTCCAGATCGGCGCGGGCTTGGTGGAAATGCGTGGAAAGCTTGTCCACCCGCTCCACCACAATCTCTACATCGCGGTGCAACTGCCGCAGGGTGGTGCGGATCGCACCGGCCTGCTCACGCATCCGCGCATCCTTCAGCACTGCGCGCATGGTGTTCAACGTCGCCATGCAAGTGGTGGGCGACACGATCCAGACCCGCGCGGTAAAGCCATCGCGCACCACTTCGGGAAAGTTGGCGTGCAGTTCGGCATAGACGGCCTCGGAGGGCAGAAACATCAGCGCCCCGTCGGCGGTTTCGCCATCAAGGATATACTTTTCCGAGATCGCCTTGATATGCACACGCACCGCCGCGCGCAATGCCGCCTGCGCTTCAACCACAGCACGCGGATTGTCGGCCCGGCGCAAAGCCTCATAAGCCTCCAGCGGGAATTTCGCGTCAATCACGATGGGTCCGGGCGGATTGGGCAGGTGGATCAGGCAATCGGCGCGCTTGCCGTTCGAAAGCGTCGCCTGCATCGTATAGGCGTCCGAGGGCAGCGCCTTTTGCACGATGTCGTTCAACTGAATCTCGCCAAACGCCCCGCGCGCCTGTTTGTTGGCCAGAATGTCCTGCAGGTTCAGCACATTGCCCGACAGCTTTTCGATATTGGCCTGCGCTTTGTCGATGGTCAGCAGACGTTGCTGCAACTCGCCCAAACTATGCGCCGTCCGCGTCGCGGTGCCCGCCAGACTTTCGCCCATCGCGCGCTGCACTTCCGCAAGACGCTTTTCCATCAGTTGCAGCATCGCCGCCTGACTGTTGGTCTGCGCCTCGGACACATGATGCAACCCACCCGCCAGCCGCTCTTGCCCTTCGCCCAACGCCTGCACGCGGCTGCCCAGCCAGCCCATTTCGCGCATCAAAGGTGCTGCCATCGTCGCCGACCGCCCCGCCGCGCGCAAAATCAGGATCAGCAGGCCGACCAGCAGCAAAACTGCCCCGCCGATCAGCAAGACTTCGGGCGCGTTCCACGCATAGGTTTGGCCGAATAAAGTGATCATCTGCGCCCGAAAAGCCTTTCGATATCGTGGAGTTTCAACTCGACATAGGTCGGCCGCCCATGATTGCACTGGCCGGAATGGGGCGTGGCCTCCATCTCGCGCAGCAAGGCGTTCATCTCCTCGGGCCGCATCTGCCGACCTGACCGGATCGAGCCGTGGCAGGCCATCCGGGACAGGATCGCCTCCATCTTGGTTTGCAGGCTTTGGGATTGGCCCAGATCGGCCAACTCATCCAGCACATCGCGCAGCAGCGCCGCAGCCGAGGTATTGCCCAAAATCGCCGGGGTTTCGCGCACCGCAATCGCATGGCCGCCAAAAGGTTCGATCACCAGCCCCAGTGTCGCCAGATCAGCGGCAGCCTCCAGCAGGCGGCTGGCATCGCTGGGCGAAAGCTCGACAATTTCGGGGATCAACAACGCCTGCGCCTTGATACCCGTCTCGGCCATCTGTCGCTTCAGGCGTTCATACACCAACCGCTCATGTGCGGCGTGCTGATCAACGATCACCATGCCGGTGGCGGTTTGGGCGATGATGTAATTCTCATGCACCTGCGCCCGCGCCGCCCCCAGCGGGGTATCGGTAGGGTCAGGCAGCACAGGGTCGATGCGGGCCGAGGGCGCTTCGGCGAAGATTGGCGGCGCAAAACCTTCGGCAAAACCCTGCGGCGCTTGATAGGCATAAGCGCGGCCAAGGCTGGCTTGGCTAGGTCGGTTCATCTGATAGACGCGCGGGGCCTCGGGGCGCATCGCGGCGAGGGTCGCATCAGCCACCGTGGTGCTGGCGCGGTGGCCTGCCGCGCTTAAGGCCGTGCGCAACCCGGTGATGATCAGGCTGCGCGCGGCTTCGGGTTCGCGAAAGCGCACCTCGGATTTCGCCGGATGCACGTTCACGTCCACCCGCTCGGGGTCGCAGATCAGGTTCAGCACCGCCGCTGGGTGACGGTCGCGGCTGAGGAAATCGTAATACGCCACCCGCAGCGCCCCCAGCAGGTTGCGGTCCAGCACCGGGCGGCCATTGACGCAGACGAATTGCTGCACCGACGATCCCCGCGAATAGGTCGGCAGCGCGACGTAACCCGTCAGCCGCAAGCCATCACGATCCACGTCGATTTTCAGCGCGTTGTCGATGAAATCGCGGCCAAGGATATGCGCCAACCGGCTGTGCAGCGCGTCAAAGAAATCGCCCGATTGCGGATCGGCGCGGAAGATCACGCGGGGGGCATCGTCGCTGACCTCGGTCAGGGTAAAGCCCACCTGCGGCTCGGCCATCGCCAGCCGCTTGATCACCTCGGCAATCGCCTGCGATTCGCTACGATCCGTGCGCAGGAATTTCAGCCGCGCCGGGGTGGCGAAGAACAGATCGCGAAGTTCAATCACCGTGCCGCGCACCGCCGCCGCGGGCCGCACCGCGGCCATCCGACCGCCCGCGATGGTCAGGCTGGCCCCGTCATGCCCCTCGGCACGCGAGGTGAGCGTCAGCCGCCCTACCGAACCAAGCGAGGCCAACGCCTCACCTCGAAAACCAAACGAGCGGATGTTCAGCAGATCAGAGCCGTCGATTTTCGATGTCGCATGGCGGGCCACGGCCAGTGGCAGATCGTCGGGCGTCATGCCGCAGCCATCATCGGTGACACGGATCAGCACCTTGCCGCCTGCGGAATATTCCACGCCGATGCGCTTGGCCCCGGCATCCAAGGCGTTCTCGACCAACTCTTTCACCGCAGAAGCCGGGCGTTCCACCACCTCACCCGCCGCGATGCGGTTGATGGCGGCCTCGTCCAGGGGCCGGATAATGGGGCGTATGTTGGGGGCATGCAGCGTCATGCCCCCAGTTCTAGCATCCTGCGGCAGAAACCTCCACAGATTCGCTATTCGTTCGCAACTCCTGTCGGCGTCCCTACCACGGTGAAATGCAGATCATCGGGCTTGATCAGGCGGGAGGCCACGCGTTTGACATCTTCGAGCGTCACCGCATCGACACGGGCGTTGCGGGTTTTCGGATAATCCGGCGGCAGGCCAAGATCCTGCATCCCAACAAGGATCGAGGCGATGGTGTCGTTGCCGTCAAACCGCAGCGGATAGGCCCCGGTCATATAGGTTTTGGCATTGGCCAATTCCTCTGCCGTGACGCCATCCTTGGCGATTTTCGCCCATTCGTCGCGGATCACCTTGATCGCCTCGGCCACCTTTTCGTTGCTGGCCTGAAACTGGCCGACAAGCACTTCGGCATGATCATAGGCGGCAATGCCCGTGCTGACGCCGTAGGTCAGCCCGCGCTTTTCGCGCACTTCGGTCATCAGGCGGGCGCTGAAGCGGCCACCGCCCAGAATTTCGTTCAAGAGGCTGGCGGCGAAATAATCGGGGTCGGAAAATTTCATCCCGCCTTGGCCGAAAATGATCATAGATTGCGGGCCGGGGAAGGGCTGCACGGTGATGCCGCCCTTGGTTTGAAGCGTCGCGGGGCCGGGTTGCGCCGCACCCGTCGCAGGCAGATCGCCCAACAGTTTATCCAGCACCACGCCCAGTTCAGCGGCAGAAATATCGCCCGCAGCGGCCACGGTGATCCGGTCGCGCGCGATGGCATCCTTGAACGCCTGCACAATGTCATCGCGGGTCAAGGCGGTGACCGATTCCACCGTGCCAGAGCCGTCCGAGCCATAGGGATGATCCCCGAAACTGCGCGCACGCTCCAGATTTGCGGCAATTGCGCCGGGGTCTTTGGCATCCGATCGCAGGCCCGACAACACCTGTTCGCGCACGCGGTCCACGGCCACCTGATCAAAACGCGGTTTGGTCAGCGCATCGTGCAACAGTGCAAGCGCCTGGTCGCGGTTTTCGGTCAGGAAATGGCTTGAAACTGACACGCCATCCTGATCGCTGCTGAACTGAAAGCTGGCAGCAAGGCCATCCCGCGCGGCGGCAAAGCCTTGGCTATCGAGATCGCCCGCGCCTTCTTCGATCAGCGCCGTCATCAGATTGACCGCGCCGCGCTTGCCGGCTGCGTCCAGCGAGGTGCCGCCCTTGAAGCGGATTTCCAGCGCGGTGAACGGGATGCCGTGATCTTCGACCAGCCAAGCCTTGATCCCGCCCGGAGAGGTGACGGGCTGAATGTTGATATCTGCATGCAGCGGGGTTGCAAAGGCGAAGGCCACCGCAGCGGCGCGCCAAAGGTTGCGAAGGTTCATTGCGCGGCCTCCTTCGTGGTCAGCCATCCGGTGACGGCCTGATCGCGGTTAAACACCAGCTTTGCGGCGGCCATCACGTCTTCGGGGGTGACGGCTTGCAGCACGTCGGGCCAGTCCTGCACATCCTGCACCGAAAGCCCGACCGCCAGCGCCTCGCCATAGGTGCGCGCCAAACCGCCTGCGCTGTCGCGGGCATAGATTTGCCCCGCGCGGATTTGCGTTTTGATGCGGGCGAAGTCCTGCGGGTTCACGCCGTCTTGCATGAATTTCGAAATCGCCTTGTCCATCGCCGCCTCGGCATCGGCCAAAGACACGCCCTCGGCAGGCACCACGACAAGGCCAAAGGTCTGCGGATCAACCGAAACCCCGTCATAATAGGCCGAGGAATACACCGCCGTCTGGCTGTCAAACTGCAAGGCCTTGGTCAGCACCGAGGTCGTGCCCGAGCCGCCCAAAAGGTCGGCCAACACCGCCAAAGCCGCCGCCTGTTTCTGATCGCCGGGGTTGCGCTCGGGTGCCATGTAGCTGCGCGCGACGTAAGGTTGGGCCACGCGTTCATCGGCCAGCACAAGGCGGCGTTCGGCCAGTTGCGGCGGCTCTTGCGGGCGGGCGCGCGGCTTGATCTTGTCGGAAGGCGGCAGCGGGCCATAGTATTTCTTTGCCAAGGCCAGCACGTCGTCGGGCTTCACATCACCCGCAACGATCAGGATCGCGTTGTTGGGCGCATAGTAGGCGCGGTAAAAGTTGATCGCATCGTCGCGCGTCAGGCCGGCGATTTCCGCGCGCCAACCGATCACCGGGATGCCGTAGGGGTGGTTGAGATACTGCGCCGCCGACATCTGTTCCTGCAACAAACTGCCCGGATCGCTATCGGTGCGCTGGCCGCGTTCTTCCAGAATGACCTGACGCTCGGTCGTCACATCCTCTTCGGACATGTTCAGATTGACCATGCGGTCGGATTCCATCTGCATCATCAGCTCTAGCCGATCTGCCGCAACCCGTTGGAAATAGGCGGTATAGTCCTGTGTCGTAAAGGCGTTGTCGGTGCCGCCCTGCTTTTCGACCGTCGCAGAAAACTCTCCCGACGGCACTTTTTCAGTGCCCTTGAACATCAGATGTTCAAAGAAATGCGCGATACCGGAATGGCCTGCCACCTCATCGGCGCGCCCGATCTTGTACCAGACCATCTGCGTGACAACCGGAGCACGGTGATCTTCGATCACCACAACTTGCAGGCCGTTGTCGAGCGTGAAACTGCTGACTGTATCAGCACTTGCGGGCAAAGACAGGGCGAGAAGGCCAAACAGACTGCGGCCAATACTGCGGCCAAACGTGCGAAACATCGCGGTCCTCCGTGGATTACAGCGTGCACGCTAACCGCAATGCCGCACCTGCGAAAGCCGGGGCAACGCTGTTGTGATCACTCGCCCTTTTTGCGCGGCGGAGCAGAGGGGGTGCGTGCGCCTGCGGCCCGCCAACGGGCGAGTTCGGCGTGCTGATCCAGCGACATGCGCGCATAGGCCTTGTAATAGACGTTCATGTTGAACAACCGCTCCAACGGGCGACCGTTGTGCTTTTTGCGGAAATCCAGATCTTCTGCGGCCAAGGTCTGACGAATGCCGGGCGTTACGCCCTGACGGGTGGCGTAATTGTAAAGACCCGCGTCACTGATACCGCTGTTTGACGGAGCAGCCCCACCAAGTGCGGCAATCGCATCGCCTTGCGGGTTCTGATCGGTCAGGTTCGCCCCGCCCGGAGTGGGCGCCGGAAGTTTGGCCAAAGAGGTTGGCAGTTCCAAGGCTTTCGGCGGCAGAATGGCGAATTCGTCCGGGCCATTGCTGTCCGAACGCAGGTTCATCAACTCTGGCGTTTTTTCGCTGCAAGCCGTCAGCGCCAACAACGCCGCGCCCGCGATTGCGAAAACCACCCGTGCTGATCGCATATTGCCGCCTCCACCAAGCCTTACCAACGTCGTCTTAGCCTATGATCCCGCCCGCGTCACGGGGTCTTTCGGGCCTTGCGCGGCTTGGGCTTGCCCGATTTGCCGCTGAACAGCACCAAACCGATGGCTCCGGCAAAGATTGCGATGTCGGCGATGTTGAACGAATAGGGGTTTTCATAGCCACAGCACGACATGGTGAGGAAATCTGCGACATAGCCGTAGGCAATCCGGTCCACCACATTGCCCAAAGCGCCGCCGATCAGCAGCCCACCCGCGATCATTGACCAGCGGCCGGCCTGCTCGCGCCGCAGCCACACCAAGACCCATGCCGATATCGCAACCGCCACGGCAATCAGCACCCAGCGCATGAATTCGGCGCTGTTGGCAAACAGCCCGAAATTCACGCCGCGATTCTCGGCCCAGCGGAAATTCAGCAGCGGGTCCAGCACTTCGATCTCGCCACGTTCGCGGATCGACAGCAGGCGGATCACGCCCAGTTTACTTAGCTGATCCAGCAGAAAGACGATAATCGCCGTGATGGAAAGCGTGCGCATGTCAGTGCCGGAAATGCCGCTGATCGGTGAACACCATCGCCAGACCCGCAGCATCGGCGGCAGCAATCACCTCATCATCGCGCATCGAGCCACCGGGTTGGATGATCGCCGTGGCCCCCGCCTCTGCCGCAGCCAGCAGACCATCGGCAAACGGGAAGAACGCATCCGACGCCACGACCGACCCGATGGTCGGGCTTTGGGGCAGGCTTAGCACATCCGCCATATCGCCCGCCTTACGCGCGGCAATGCGGGTCGAATCAATCCGGCTCATCTGCCCTGCCCCCACGCCCACGGTTGCGCCATCCTTGACGTAAACGATGGCGTTCGATTTCACATGCTTGGCAACTTTCCACGCAAACAGCAGATCGGCAAGTTCCGCCTCGGTCGGCGCGCGTTTTGTCACCACTTTCAGATCGGCGGCGGTGATGCTGTCCACGTCGCGGTCTTGCACCAGAAAGCCCCCCGCCACCTGTTTGAACGCAAGCGATTTCTCAGCCGGATCGGGCAGGCCCTTGGTGGTCAGCAGACGCAGATTTTTCTTGGCGGCAAAGATCGCTTTCGCTTCATCGCTCGCCCCCGGCGCGATCACCACCTCGGTGAAAATCTTCACGATTTCTTCGGCGGTCTCGGCATCAAGTGGCTGGTTCAGCGCGACAATTCCGCCAAAGGCACTGGTCTGATCGCAGGCATAGGCGCGCAGATACGCCTCTTTCAACGTTGCCGCCTTGCCTACACCGCAAGGGTTGGCGTGTTTGATGATCGCACAGGCAGGCCCCGCACCCGCAAACTCGGCCACCAGTTCAAACGCCGCATCGGTGTCGTTGATGTTGTTGTAGGACAACTCCTTGCCCTGCCACTGCTTCGCCGTCGCCACACCCTCGCGCTTACTGCCATCGGTATAGAACGCCGCCGCCTGATGCGGGTTTTCGCCATAGCGCAGCCCCTGCGCCAGCACCCCGCCAAAGGATTTCGACCGGGTAAAGGGTTGCCCCAACTGCCCCGAAAGCCACCCCGATACCGCCGTGTCATAGGCCGCCGTCCGCGCATACGCCGCCAGCGCCAACTTTTGCCGGAAAGCCAGAGACGTGGCCCCGTCATGCGCCTTCATCTGGTCAATCAACCCGGCATAGTCGGCGGGATCGGTAACAACGGTGACAAAGCGGTGGTTCTTGGACGCCGCGCGAATCATCGCAGGCCCGCCAATGTCGATATTTTCGATGCAAGTGTCGTGATCAGCACCCTTGGCCACGGTTTCTTCAAACGGGTAAAGGTTGACGATCAGCAGATCAATCGGTTCGATCCCATGCGCCGCCATAGCCAGCAGATGCTCGTCATCATCGCGCAGCGCCAACAAAGCCCCATGCACATTGGGGTGCAAGGTCTTGACGCGGCCATCCATCATCTCGGGAAAACCAGTCACATCAGACACATCGCGCACCGTCAGCCCCGCCGTGCGCAACATGCCAGAGGTTCCGCCAGTGGAAATCAACTCCACCCCCTGTGCCGCCAGCGCGCGGGCAAGGTCCAAAAGGCCGGACTTGTCGGATACGGAAATCAGCGCGCGGCCGATGGGAACAAGATTGGTCATGTCAGCCCCTTTTGCTCAGATCGGCACCGGCATCTCATCGCGGTCCAGATCCCGGATGGCCAGCGGAGTATCCTGTGCTTTCGCCAAGGTCCAGCCGATCTGCGTCTCAAGCTCCATCGCGCGCGCGGAAAGGACGATCTGCCGCGTTGAACGCGGCCTCAAGCGACCTTTTTCCAGAAAAACCGAAGGCTCCAGCGTCAGCGTAGCGGCGCCATCATGGCGGAACACCCATATTTCGCCGCTTTTCAAGGCGAGTGAGACGGCAGAGCCGCCCATATCCAGCGCCGCATCGACATCCGGGTGCAGATGGAATCGCACGCTGAACGCCGCCCCTTGCAACTGCGCCTCGTTCATCCAACGCTCAAACCGAGCCCGCTCGGCCTTGCTGCGCGCGATAAGCGCATCCATCCCCGCCAGCTTACGACCGTCCTTGGTCAGCAACAACTCGCGCGCATGGGTCAGCCCGTGGGTGGCCGACCAGCCCGAATGCGCCATGTAAAGATGCAGCCCATCCGGCAACTGCCCCTGCCGCAGCGATGTGACCTGCGCGCGGTCCGCCAGCACCTGCTGCCCAAACCCCAACAGTGGCCCTGGCTTTAACCGGCTGGAAGAATACCCCTCCACCGCCAGCGTGGAATGCGAAGCCGTCGCCCGCCCCGCCTGCCGCCATTCGGTGCCAAACGGCGCACCCGAGCCGCAGTTCACGATCACCGGCCGCCGCCCCGATGTCAGCTCAAACGCCCCGGTCGAGGCATGCGCCCACCCCCCCGCAGCCCCACCGGGCGGGCGGGCGGCATCGACGATCACCGTTGTGCGGGCTTCCGCCAACCGCGCAAAGCCCATCGCCAGCCCCAGCCCCACGCTTGATCCCGGCTTCACCCCCGCGGCCGCCAGCGCCAGATCCAGCCGTCCCTCGACACCACGCCCACCACCGTGAAACCGCGCAAGCCCCCCATCGGCATGCCGCAGCGCGCGCAGGCTGGGCGCAATCCGCTCCAGCGCCGCCACCAGCGCCGGCGGCGGCGTAAGGCCTGCCTCTGAAAGCGCCTGCTCGGCCCAGGTCAGCAGCGTGAAAACCTCCAGCAGTTCCTCGGGGTTGCGCGTCGGAATACCCCCCATGGCGTCAATCTCGCGCTCACATTCCAGCGCCAACGCCGCAACCGCAGGCCGAACCCGCGCCTCCATGCCCGTCAACGCAAGGCCCGCATAGATCAACCCGGTCAGCGCCTCAAACCGTGGCAAACCGCTGGCTGCTTGCTGCCAACGCCGCGACAAAAACACCACCTGCGCCGACAGGCTGGTATAATATACCTCCGACTGCGCGCCACCGCGCCCCTGCAACAACAGCAGCGCATGGTTGATCCAGCGGATCAACCGCCGCCCGGTCAGATCGGGGCTCCACCCCGGCCCCTGCCCTGCGCCAAACCGCGCGATCCAGTCCCAGGTCCAGTCCTGCGCACGGCTGCGGGCCGCAAAGTCACCCAACGCCGCCAGATCATCCAGCCACAAGAACCCCTGCACCTCAACCGGCGCGCCCGGATCATCCAGCGCCACATCCCAAATCGACCGACCCGGAGCCTCTACCAACTGCCCGGCAAACTGGAAATTCCCCGCCACCAACTGCCGCCCGCGCGCATAAAGCCCGACCGAGCGCGGCTCTGGCTGCGAGACAAACCCGGTCGCAGCAGCAGCACGCCGCGCGCGCCACATCGCCAGCCGATTGCCAAGGCCTGCCCTGCCGGGGTTGCGTGTCATCGTGTTCCTGTAACCTGCCAGCCCGCTTGACGCGGATCATTGGCCCTCACCATACCCGCAAGGCTGCAAAGTGTCACCCCGCAGCACCGCGCCCGGCTTCATCTTGGCAAAAATACTCCCCGCGGAGCGTTCCACCCTACCCACAAGCCAAAGGCCGGGCATCACACCCGGCCTTGCATCCCGCGCCAAAGCCGCCGCGTGCCCCCTCGATGGGGGCCAAGGCGGCACCCGGTTTCAGGTCAGTGCTGCACGCGTTCCATATACTGCGCAAGGCCGCGCACCTGCCCCAGCCAGCTGTCCAGCAGTTTTGGATCATGCGGCGCGCCATGCACACCCACCGCAATCTCGCGCTTCATCACCGATTCCACCGCGAAACTGACAGGCGTTGACACCAGCCGCGCCATCGCCGATCCACGCGCATCGCCCCAGGCATCCATCGCCCAGGTCTCGTGGAACACCGGGCGGCCATCACGTTCGGCCTTCAGCGACACGAACAGAATCACCCGGTCCGGCTCTCCGGGCGCATAAGAGTTTTCCGCCACAAACTGCGCCGCCATTTCCGCCAAACGCGCATCGCCGCTCGGGCCTTCCAGCGTTTCAATCTCGCGGAACACCGGGGTCCAGGCCTCTTGCCAACCGTTCAACCGAATGGTGCCGCGCACGAAATCCTTGACCTTCCAGTCAGGGTCAAAGCGGTAATCTTCCATGAACGGATAGCTGTCGCGGTTCGGATACACCTCGAAACTCTCCGGCACCGGCAGCGGCGCGTCATAGCGGGTGATGGCATCCCAAGGCCGATTGACCCGCAACTCGGAAAAATTCCGCAACGACCGCGAGGGTGAGCGCAACGCCTTCAACACCCCCAGCGGCGCCCACGAAAACTTGTAGCGGAACGGGTTCGGGATCTTCGGCACACCACCGCAATAGCTGGTGAAAGACAAAACGTTATCAATATGATAAGCTTTGGAGGCCCGATAGCGCGCCACCAGATCATGCGCCATCAGATGATCAATGCCGGGGTCCAGACCGACCTCGTTCACCGACACCAGCCCGGCCTCGCGGAACGCGCCATCCAGCGCCTTCATTTCCGGCGCGATGTAGGAAGACGACACGAAATGCGCGCCCTTCTCAAGGCAGGTCTTGGCGATGGCCACATGCTGATCGGCGGGCAGCATCGAAATCGCAATGTCGCCCGGCTGCAAGGCCGCCGCCAAAGCTTCAAGGCTATAGGCGCGAATATCCGCGCCCAGATCGCCCACGGCTTCCTGTGCCTTTTCCACCGTGCGGTTCCACACCACAACCTTGTGGCCGTTTTCAATCAGCCGCCGCAGACCGGGGGCCGACGAAAGGCCGGTGCCGCACCAATGAATAGTCATGTTCTCTCTCCCCTTACAGGCCGGCAGTGTGGCGGGCATATTCCGCCGCCGCACGCCCCCAAACGCCAGAATTCAGATCGCCCAACGTCGCCAGCGATGGCAACAGTTGGGCTGCATAATCTTCGCTGCTTTCCACCGGCAGCAAGGACGGCAGGTTATCAATCGCCGTCACATCCAGCACCGGGTTTTCCGCCACCCGGAGCGCGGGCGCGTCCCATTCGGTCACCCGGTCATACACCTTGATCGGCGAGAAATCCGAGGTCGGATCGCAGGCGATATCGCCGATCACCGTCAGCTTGCGCGCGGTGTCGTCTTTGGCACTGGCGGGCACGAACACCGGGCAACCGGGGCTGGCGAGAATGCAGTTCAGAAAAATCTCATGCTGCAACACCTCTGGGAACGGCCCGCCGCTGGCGGTTTCGGCCATGTCCCATTTCGTCACCGCCACCCCCATCGCCGCACAAAGGTCGGATGCGCCGGTGCCAACCCGGCCATTCGCCCCGATAACGATGGCGCGCGGCGGGGTCATGCCCTTGATTTCATGGGCAAGATCAGCCAGCAAAGCCGCCTTGCCGGGATATTTCGCCACCGGTCCCGCAATACCGCCGCGCTGCTGTGCGGCCCAGCATTTCAACGAAACCGCAGCCCCTGCATAGCCTGCCCAATACCCAAACGCCGCCACCCGGCGACCGGACTCATTCACCAGATATTCCAGATCATACAGCGTGCCGCCGCCCGCCTTGAAGCGTTTCAGCAAGACCTGCCCCGCGGGCTGGTCCTTATAGGCGTGGCCGAACATGATATGGCGATGGGTCAGCGGCGTGCCGTCCTCTGGCAACTCCTTCAACCCGAAGATGATCGCATCGGCGGGCGCCTGCGGCCACAGATTTTCCGCCGCAATCTCGCACCCAGCCGCGCGGTAGCCCTCAATACCAATCGCGCGGACCGAGCTTTGCTCAACCGTCACCCGGATGCCAGCCTTGATCAGCGCCGCAGCCCCCTCCGGCGTCAGGCCGACGCGTTCTTCATTCGGGCGCTGCTCTGCCCGGACCCACAGATGCGTCATGCCAATCCCCTGCGCTGTTGCCGTTTGGCGGCTGAATACCAGATCGCAGGCCAAGAAACAGGGGGCGCGAGGCCCCGCGCCCGAATTTCGCCCAAACTGCGACGTAGGGAACGTGGCAAGGCGGCGACATTCCGGCTATCGTCGCAGCCAAGTTGTGCAAAGAGGCGTGCCATGTCCCTGTTTTCCCTTCTGACCGACGTGCTGTTCATCGGCCATTCGCTGGTCGGCCCCACTTTGCCCACCGTGCTGGATGCCACGCTCAAGCAGATGAAAGACCCCGCCGTGGTCGAGGCCCAGATCATCAACGGCTCGTCGCTGGCCTACAACTGGGACAACTCCGCCAATGCCGAGGGCGTCGATGCGAAAGCCCGGCTGAAAGAACGCCCCACCGACGTGCTGATCATGACCGAGGCCCAGCCCCTGAAAGGTCAAATCCAATACAATGACACAGCAGGCTATGTGGCCAAGTTTTCGGGTCTGGCGCTGGAAGCCAACCCGCATACCCGGCTTTATGTCTATGAAACCTGGCCCAGTCTGAACTCTGGCCCCGGCAACATCACCAAAGACGACCCCGACGCTGGCATCCCGTGGCGCGAACGCTTGGCGCTTGATCTGCCGTTGTGGGAAGGCGTCGCCGCCGATGCCTCGGCCAAGGTGGGGCATGAGGTGAAACTGCTTCCGGTCGGCCAAGCGATGGGCTTGCTGGCCGACAAGATCAAAGCGGGTGAGGTGCCGGGCGTCACAGACATCAAACAGATGTTCAGCGATGACATCCACCTTTCCGGCAAGGGGCTGTATTTCGTGGCCATGGTGCAAGCCGCAGCCATCATGGGCAAAAGCCCCGAAGGTGTGCCCGCCAAAGTCACCCGCGCCTGGACCTCGCGCGATGCGGTGATCACCCAAGAGCAAGCCGAAACCTTCCAACGCATCGCCTGGGAGGCTTTGCAAACCTATGTTCCGGGCGAGATTGCCGCCAAAATCACGCCCGCGCCCACCGCCGCCCCCGCCACAGACCCCGCGCTCTCGGCACTTCCCGCAGCCCAAGACCCGCCCTTCCCCGCCTTCAAACCGATCACCAACACCCACCTTGCGCTTGGCCTTGCAGGCGTCAATGACTGGTCGGTGCAGCAGCCGTTCCTGAACGTGATGAAAACCGCGCGGCCTTGGATTGGCCACTTACCCGACCAGTTCGGCGGCTGGACCGAGGCTGATCTGGCAAAGGCCGGGGCCTTGGGGCCAAACGGCTGGCCCACAAAAATCTCGCCCGAACTTGCGAAAATCTCAGCCCTGATCCTGACCGAATTGCCCGAAGATGCCGCAGGCGTCGCCGGGCGTTACTTGCTGACCTACCAAGGCAAAGGCACGCTGAAACTGGAAGGCCGCGCGCAGGTGGTGGAAGAAGCCCCCGGCCGCGTGGTGTTCGATTACACCCCGGGCGGCGGCATGGTGTCGGTCAGCTTGCTTGCCCTCGACGCCACCGACCCGATCCATGACATCGTTGTCGTGCGGGCCTCTCGGGCGCAGATGCTGGCCGATGGAGCCATCTTCAACCCCGATTGGCTGGCGCGGATCAGAGGCGTCAAAGGCATCCGCTTCATGGATTGGATGATGACCAACGACTCCACCCTCGCCGACCCCAAAGACCGCCCCATGCCAGACGATTACACCTACGCCCGCAACGGCGTGCCCGCCGAAGTGATGGTGGCCTTGGCGAATGAGTTGAAGGCGGATGCGTGGTTCACCCTGCCCCACCTTGCCTCGGATGATCTGATCCGCACCTACGCGCAAATTGCACATGATCAGTTAGACCCCGCGCTGCACGCGCAGGTCGAATACTCGAACGAGGTCTGGAACTGGCAATTCGCCCAAGCCCGCTGGGCCGAGGAGCAGGGCATTGCCCGCTGGGGCCAGGACAAGACATGGGTGCAATTCTACGGCCTGCGTGCGGCGCAAGTCATGGCGATCTGGTCGGATGTGTTCAAGGATGCCCCCACCCGGCTGACCCGCATCGTCTCGGTGCAAACCGGCTGGCTGGGGCTGGAGGAGCAAATTCTGGATGCGCCCTTAGTGGTGGCCGAAGGGTTGCCGCCGCCGGTTGCCAGCTTTGATGCCTACGCCATCACCGGCTATTTCAGCGCCGAACTGGGTGGCGATAAGAAATATACCACCGTGAAAGGCTGGTTGAAGCAATCGGCAGATGCCGCACGCAAGGCGGCGACCGAGGCTGGGCTGAAAGGCGCTGACGCCGACAGCTTTTTCGCCCAACACCGCTATGATCTGGCCGACAAACTGGCAGGCCAGGATTTGCGCGACGGCTCGATCACCGGAAATCCCGCCAACAGCCTGACGCAAGTGCTGGCCGAAACCCTGCCCTATCACGCCGCCGTCGCCGCCGACCGTGGGCTGAAACTGATGATGTATGAAGGCGGCAGCCATGTGGTTGGCTATGGCGCGGCGGTGGATGATGAAGAACTTACCGCCTTCTTCACCCATTTCAACTTCACCCCTGAAATGGGCGCGCTTTACGCCGAACTGCTGGCAGGCTGGCAGTTGATCAGTGACCAGCCGTTCAATGCCTTTGTCGATGTCTATCACCCGGTCAAATGGGGCTCTTGGGGCGCGTTGCGGCACTTAGGCGACAACAATCCGCGTTGGGATGCCTTGGCGAAAGGCTGCATCACGTGCTGACGCCGCGCCTGAGTGTCATCATCCCCGCCAGCAACGAGGCTGGGTATATTGGCGCGTGCCTGACAGCGCTGTTTGCGTCAGGCGCGCTGGATGCCGAATGTATCGTGGTCGCCAACGGTTGCCGAGATGAAACGGCAGCGGTCGCGCAGGGCTTTGCGGCTCAGGCCACGGCGGCAGGCTGGGCACTGACGGTGATCGACGTGCCGGAGGGGGGCAAGCCCAACGCGCTGAACATCGGCGATCACGCAGCGCGTGGCACGTTGCGGGCCTATCTGGATGCCGATGTGGTGGTGACGCGACCGCTGATGGTGCAACTGATCGCAGCGCTTACGGCCGACGCACCGCGATACGCCACCGGAACCGCACAAATTCCCCGCGCGCAAAGCTGGGTCACGCGCGCCTATGCCCGCTTCTGGCAGCGCCTGCCCTTCGCGCAAAGCAACGCCCCCGGCTACGGCCTGTTCGCGGTGAACGCCGCGGGCCGCGCGCGCTGGGGCGATTTCCCCAGCATCATCTCCGACGATACCTTCGTGCGCTTGCAATTTGAACCGCACGAGCGGGTACAGGTGCCTGCCACCTACCAATGGCCAATGATCGAAGGCTTTGCCGCGCTAACGCGCGTGCGTCGCCGTCAAGATGCCGGCGTGGCCGAGATTGACAGGCTTTACCCGGGCCTTCTGGCGCGCGAGGCGAAAACCCGCCTCGGCAATGCCCAGCTGCTGGCGCTGGCTCTGCGTGACCCGATGGGGTTCGCAACCTATGCCGCCGTTTCACTGGCAGTGCGGATGAAGCAAGGACAGGGCTGGAGCCGTGGCCGCTAAAGCGGAATTCGCACGAATTCCGGCACGATTTCCGCGCGGAAATCGCCTTACAGATCAAACGTCGCGAACACCGGAGCGTGATCTGAGGGTTGCTCCCACCCGCGCACGGCCCGTAAAATCCGGCTGCCATGTGCTGCCCCGGCAATATCCGGCGTCGCCCAAATATGATCCAACCGCCGCCCCTTATCCGCGCCATCCCAGTCGGGGGAACGGTAGCTCCACCAGCTATAGAGATTGCCGGTCGGAATATCAGCGCGGGTGACATCCACCCAAGCCCCCGCGTCCATCACAGCACCAAAGTGTTCAACCTCGATCGGCGTGTGGCTAACGATTTTCAGCAGCGCCTTGTGGTTCCAGACATCATCCTCACGCGGGGCGATGTTCAGATCGCCGACAAGGATGGATTTGCTGGGCTTCTCACCATGGAACCAGTCGCGCATCTCAGTCAGGAAATCCAGCTTCTGGCCAAACTTCACATTCACCGCCCGATCCGGAATGTCGCCCCCCGCCGGAATATAGCAGTTGTGGATCACCACGCCATTTTCCAGCCGCGCGGCCACATGCCGGGCATGGCCCATAGCCACAAAATCACGTCCGCCCACATCTTCCAGCGGCAGCTTCGAGATGATCGCCACCCCGTTGTAACCCTTCTGCCCCCGCGCCACCATATAGCGGTAACCCAAGGCGCGGAATTGCTCGACCGGGATCATCTCGACCGGGCTTTTGCACTCTTGCAGGCACAGGATATCCGGAGATTCTTCCGCCATCAGGCGCGCGACCAAACCTTCGCGCAGCCGCACCGAATTGATATTCCAAGTGGCAAGGGTAAACGTCATCGGCTGCTCCTGATCCAGAGCAAAAAGCCTATGCCGCCGCGTTGCGGTTCTCAAGGGGGCCAGATCGCCCGACACTCCACAAAAAGGCGCCCAGCCAATGGGGCCGGGCGTGAGGTCCAACAGGGAGGTAATGTCATACATATACCACAGTATGCGCAGTTTTGCCGGCGGCGGCTGCAAATAAGCCAAGGCATGACTTTTTCGCCACAACCCAAGATTGTCAAACCACACAACGCGGCACGGCGTGCCACATCAGCAGGACTATTTCGTCAGGATCAACTTGGCCGACTTGGTAATGCGCAAGGTGTAAATCTGGCCATCCAACTCGATATAGGCGGTGCCTGCCCCAGCCGTCAGATTGCGGGCATCGTAGCGCGGGGTGCGGTCGGAGGGCACCAACTCGGGCGCGGGGTTCAGGGCTGAGAGGATTTGAGTTTCATACATGGTATGCTCCGCTGTTGCCAGAATTGGCTTTGAAAGACCGGCTTCCCTTTTGGCGGGTGGCATGGTGACCCTTATTTCCTATCAAATTAGTCAGGAATGTAAATCCCGAATCTGTTACTTATGTTTTCGAACACTGTGCGCTGCGGCAGGTTTGCAACCACGCTTCAACATGCCACCGCCTGCGGCAGCAACCACGGCCCCGTATTTGGCAGCCGGTTGGTGCGTATCTGGCAATCGTAGGCAGAGGACAGCAGCCCATCGGTCAGAACCGACTCGGGCGGGCCTGCGGCGACTAAACCTCCACCCGCCAGCAGCGCCAACTGGTCGCAGAACATCGCGGACAGGTTCAGATCGTGCATCACGGCGACCACGCCACCTCCCGCGTCAACAAAGCGGCGGGCCAAGCGCATCACCTGCAACTGATGACCCAGATCAAGGCTGGCCACCGGCTCGTCCAGAAACAGCCAGCGCGCGCCAGCCGTCGTAACCGGGTTCCACACTTGCACCAACGCACGCGCGAGTTGGACGCGTTGCCGCTCGCCACCAGACAGATCCTGATAATTGCGCGCGGCATGATGCAGCAAATCCACCTCGGCCAAAGCACGCTGTGGCAGGTCAGCCGAACCTGCGTTCTCGCCCATGCTCAGGCCCAGACCGACCACCTCGAGCACCGTGAAAGGAAACGCCAGTTGGGTTTCCTGCGCCATCACAGCGCGGATGGCGGCCAGTTGCCAAGCCTTCGCGCGCGCCACGTCAACGCCGTTCAACGTGACTTTACCCGTATAGGCAACCTCGCCCGTGATCGCACGCAGCAAGGTGGTTTTGCCTGATCCGTTCGGGCCGACAATCGCCGTCAGCGTGCCGGGACGCGCCCGCAGGCTGACATCGCGCAGGACCATATGACGGCCCATCATGATACTGACGTTTTCAAGCTGAAGCATCGGTTAAATCCCCACAAGGCCCTGACGCCGCATCAAAATCCACAGGAACACAGGCGCACCCAGCACGGCGGTCACAATACCGATCGGCAATTCTGCAGGGGCCACAATGGTGCGGGCAATCATATCAGCCCCGACCAGCAGGCTAGCGCCCAGCAGCGCCGCGTTGGGCAACAGGTAGCGATGGTTCGGCCCGGTCGCGATGCGCAACAGATGCGGCACGACGATGCCGATAAAGCCGATGCCGCCCGCCACCGCGACCGCAGCCCCGGTTGCCGCAGCCACAGCCAGAATGATCAATTGTTTCAGCCGCTCAACTTCGATACCAAGGTGGGCGGCCTGAGCCTCGCCCAGAGCCAAGCCGTTCAATCCGCGCGCCATCAACGGCGAGAACAGCAGCACCGGCAGGATCAGCGGCAAAGCCGTGGCAAGCTTGCCCCAGCCTGCGCCTGCCAACGACCCCATGCTCCAGAACGTCAGGTCGCGCAGTTGCTTGTCATCAGCAAGATAAACCATAATTCCCGTCACAGCCCCAGCCAAGGCCCCCAAGGCGATACCCGCCAGCAGCATGTTGGCAACCGAAGTATGCCCCCCGCGCGTGGCCAGCCGGTAAAGCAGCAACGTGGCCCCCCATCCGCCAAGGAAGGCCGCAACAGGCACCAGTTGGCCGCCAAACTGCATGGCAAGCCCCGCTGGCAGCAAACCACCCAGCACAATCGCCAGCACCGCCCCAAGCCCTGCGCCCGCACCGACCCCCACGATGCCGGGATCGGCCAGAGGGTTGCGGAACAAGCCCTGCATCAGCGCGCCCGACACCGCCAATGCAGCGCCGATCAGCAGGCCCATCGCCAGACGCGGCAGGCGGATGTTCCAGAATATCACGTGATCGCGGGGCGAGAGTTCCACGCTCAGGGCCGCATGAAACAAATCGGCAAGGTTCAACCCTGCCGACCCGGTGCCCAAGGACACGACCGAGACCAGCAGCAGCAGCACGATCAGGGCGCGCAGCATCAGCACCGCGCGGACTTCGCGCGCGCCCACCGTGCTGCGGCTGCGCCCAATGGCGAATGTCGCCATCTTAGCTGGCCTTCGCATAGAGCGCGTCATAAAGCGCCTTGGCGGCTTGAGGCGTGCGCGGGCCAAAACCCAACAGCAACAGACCATCCATCCGCAGAATGTTTCCCGCTTGCGCGGCGGGGGTTTGAGACAGGGTTGGATGCGCCATAACATCGGCGTTGCCGATGGCAAGATCACCTTCGCGGTCCATCATCAGGATAAGATCGGGAGCAGCCGCCAGCACAGATTCGTCGGTCATCTGCTTGTAACCCTGAAAGCCCGTCGCCGCGTTGATCCCGCCTGCGAGCGCGATGATGCCTTCGGCGGAAGACCCCTCGCCACCCGCCATAACGCGCCCGCCTTGCAGCGACAGCACAAACAGCACGCGCTTCTTGTCCGTGACCGCGGCGGCACGGGCTTGGGCCTCGGTCAGGCCTGTTTGCACCTTGGCCGCCAAAGCCGCACCTTCGCTGGGCAGGTCCAAAGCAGCGGCGACCGCGTTTATCTTGGCGGCCACTCCGGCAGGCGTCGGATCGCCGGGCATGCGTGTGAAAGGCACACCAGCGGCCGTCAGCACATCAACCGCAGCGGGGGGGCCAGCATCGGCCTCGGCCAAGATAAGATCGGGCGACACCGACAAAACACCCTCGGGCGACAGTGCACGGATATAGCCGACATCAGGCAATGCGGTGATCTCGGCAGGATAGGTGGATGTCGAGTCGCGCGCCACCAGCCGGTCTTGCGCGCCCAAGGCCACAGCGATTTCCGTGACCGAGCCACCGAGTGTCACGACCCGCTGCGCCTGTTCGGCAACTGCAGGACTGATCAGAAGCGCCAGTGCCAGCGGCAAAGAAAGAAATTTCTGCATCATGCCATCTCCGCTGCCAACACAGGAAGCGCCGCGACCAAGGCATCCCATGTGTCTGGCGGCGCATCCTTGCGATAGCCAAAGATCTGCAAGATCAACCCGCCGTCGGCATCAAACGCCTCAACCGAGATCGCGTCGCCACGCTGGGTCGGCTTGGTCACACGCCAGCATTCGGCGATGTGGTCAGCGCGCAGGTGCAGGTTAAAGCGCGGGTCCATCACGTTGATCCACGGGCCCATAGGCACGACTTTCTCGATGAGTCCTCCGTGAATCTGGATGCAGCCCGCATTGCCGACAAAGATCATAAGCGGAATTTTCTGATCGGCGGCGGCGTGAAGCACCTGGGTGATCGCATCGCGGGCGACGGGGGCCGCATAGGGGGCGCCGACCATGCGGTTTGCGCCCAGACGGTTGAACTTCAGCCGCCGCGTCAGTTTCAGAAACTGATGCGTATCGGTCATCGCCTGCCATTCGGAGCGCAGATCATCCACACGGGCGGGATCACCTTTGGGCCCTTCCACGGGCGTGCGGGGGCGCAGGGTCAGATGATCGGGCTGCTGAGGCAAGCGCAGGGCTGCGACCAAGGCATCGAATGCGGCTATGTCGGATTCCGGCTTCAGATGCACTTTATGCACCGCATCTCCAGCCGCGTCGAACACCTGAAGGCTGCGCTTCGGGCCATCTTCGGCTGCCTCTACAACGGCATAGCCGAATATCCAGTGGCTGGGGAACATCCGCATATCAATCTCGGACCCAAGCACCATCGCGGCATGGGGGCCAGAATGATAGCCGTTATAGACCCCACGGCGTTCGTGGACGCAGCTTTCGTTGCGGGTCAGAGCCATCACGTCGCCCAACTTGGCAATAAGCGGGAACAGCGCATCCGGGGTGGCATCGATCATGGTGGCACCGTGGCCGACGTAGGCTGCGACAAGATCGGCCTCGGTGATTCCCTGCGCGGCGGCAAAATCGCGGGCGCGGGATTTGGGATTTGCGGCGCACAGGGCGCGAATCTGTTCGGGGGTGTGGGAAGGGGCCATGCCAGAATCCTAAGTTTTGTGGGGGCGCGGATCTGGCTGGCGAAAGGGCCGTGGCTGGAGCGCAAGGGGCAAGACATATCTGTACAGATATACTTGACAGTTATACTTGGTATTTCTATGAGCTTATTTCTGACAGATCAAGTCAGAATATATCTCTGCCCGCCAGCTTGCACGATACCGGCAAGGCCAGCCATTCGCAGACCTTGAAAAGGAACGCCAATGCTGCCCCGCCGCCCTACCGCCCTGCGCGGTCAACTTCTGCTTTCCACTTTTGCGATTGCCCTGATCGCGTCGCAAGCCGCCGCGCAGGATACAGGCGATAGCGTGTTTCAGATGCTTGGCCGCATCATCTTTGGCACAGGCACGGCGAAAGTCGCCATCGACACGCCGCAAGCCGTCACCGCCCGCGAGCAAGGCGACCTCGACCGCGCCCAACCCAACACGGCTGGTGATGTGCTGAAAGGCATCCCCGGCGCGCAGGCCACCGGATCTTCAGCCCGCCCGCTGGGACAGGCGTTCAACATCCGGGGCATTGGCAACACTGAACAAACGGCATCGGAAGCCCGCATTGCCGTCAGCGTCGATGGCGCGCCGAAGTTCTTCGAGCAATACCGCCTCGGTTCGTTCTTCGGCGATTTCGAACTGTTCAAGCGGGTTGAAGTGCTGCGCGGCCCGGCCTCTTCCACGCTTTACGGGGCGGGCGCGATTGGCGGGGCGATTGCCTTTACCACCAAGGATGCCAGCGACTTCATCCCCGAGGGCAACACCACCACCCTGCGCTTCAAAACCGGGTATAACAGCAACGGCGACACCAAGAAACTGGGCGTAACCTTTGCCACCGTGCAGGGCAACGCTGAATACCTTGGCGCGCTGAACTATTCGTCAGGTGGCGAGGTGAAAGACGGTGGCGGCAACGTTTTGGCGGGCACCGCGCATGAAAGTGTTTCGGGCCTGTTGAAGGGCAAATGGACACTGGGCGAGGATGAAGACCAAAGCCTGACCCTTGCTCTGTCGCGGACCGATACTGATCTGGATGACACCCTGCTGGCGCAAACCGGCGGCGCTGCGGCGGCGTTCTTTGGCACCGCCGACATTCATTCGGTGGATGACACCGTATCGCTGAAATGGAACAAAAGCTTTGCGAACAATCCGTTGCTCGATCTGTCGGTGCAACTGTCCTACACCAACACCACTGTGGACAAGACGAACTTCTCGCTGGGTGCGGGCTGCCGCTCTGGATCAAGCCAAGTGCTGTGCGAGGGCGACTTCGGCTATGCCACCACCACGCTGAAGGTCGAAAACACTGCAACTTTCGGCGGCAGCGGTTGGGACAATCGGGTGATCACCGGGGTTCAGCTTTCACGGCAAGAGCGTTCGGCGCATTCCAGCATCGGGCCCTATGCTTTTCATCCGCAGGGCACCGATACGAAGGTGGGCATCTATGCTCAGGGCGAATTCGCTTACAGCGAACGCCTGACGCTTATCCCCGGCATCCGCATTGACATGGGCCAGTTCAGCGCGGGCGATATTGCCGGCGGCCTTGACACCGACGACACCGCAATTTCGCCCAAGCTGGCGGTGATGTATAAGATCAACGACACATTCTCGGTCTTTGGCTCGCTTGCCCATACCGAACGGATGCCAACGCTGGACGAGCGTTATGCGACCGAAGCTGCAGGCACTTTGCCCGCGCGTCTGACCAGCACAAATCTGAAAAAAGAAGAAGCAGATTCAATCGAACTTGGCTTTACCGTCAAACGCGAAGACCTGCTTTCGGATGGCGACAGCCTGCAACTGAAGCTGACCGGGTTTCACAATGACGTGGAAAACATGATCGCCACCACCCCGCGCGTGGCCGGTGGGCCAGCCGTTCCATACTATTCCAACATCGCCGCGGCCGAGTTGTGGGGGGCGGAACTGGAAGCCAGCTATGATGCAGAATTCTGGTTCAGCACCGTGTCATGGAGCAAAGTGCGCACTAAGAACAAAAACCCAGCCGTTGGCGCAACCTCAACCACCCTGCCCGACACCCCTGCCGAAAATATCGCGCTGACGCTTGGCGCAAAGCTGCCCGCACAAAACCTAACCATCGGCTGGACGGGCTATTTCTTCGACAACATCACAACGTCGTCGGCCACCACCAGCGGCGATTCCTACCAGACCCATGATCTGTTCGTGACATGGTCGCCGCAGGACGGTGCGTTGGAGGGGTTGGCGGTAAATTTTGCGGTCGAGAACATGTTTGACGCGAAATTCAAGAACAACCTTGCGCTCGATAACGGCGTCGGCCGCAACTACAAACTGTCAGTCGCCAAATCGGTGAGTTGGTGATGCGCAGCCGCAGCGCCGTTGCCATCGGGATGGGTCTGATGGCCCATCCAGCCGCAGCACAGGACATTGCGACAAGCGCGGGCCTGCCCCATGCCAGCACCGACCTGCTCAGCATTGTCCTGTCGGCGCATTGGGTCGTGCAGGCGGTGATGTTGGTGCTCGCGCTGGCGGCCTTCGTGGCCTTGACGATCATGGTGCAGAAAATTGCCGAACTGACCGTGGCCTTCCGCTCCCTGCGCCGCAGCGCGCAAAAGCTGTCAGAGGCCAGCGATCTGACAACTGCGCTGCGCGCGATGGCGGCGCAGCGTGACCCGGCGACCCAGATGGTGCGCGTCGCGCATGAAGAGCTTCAGGCATTGGTCGATTTTCCGGCCGAGCCTGCCTATGGCCATGCCGCACAGCAACGCACCCGCCTTGCTATCGACAGGATCGAGGCGTCGGCACTGGCGCGGCTGCGCACAGGGTCAGGGCTGCTTGCCTCTATCGGGGCGACAGCGCCGTTTGTGGGCCTGTTCGGCACTGTGTTCGGTATCATGAATGCGTTTCTGGCGATTGCGGAAACCAAGACTACCAGTCTGGCGGTCGTGGCGCCGGGCATTGCCGAGGCGCTGTTTGCCACCGCCATCGGCCTGCTGGCGGCTATCCCTGCCGTGCTGATCTACAACGCCCTGCTAAGGCGCATCGCCGCCTTCCGTCGTGGCCTTGCCGATGCCGCCGCCCAGATCGAACGCCTGCTGAGCCGTGATCTTGACCGCCGTAGCGCCGCGCGGCTTGCCAAAACTGTGTGAGGTATCATGGCCATCACTTCAAGCACCCAACGCGATGACGACGACGATGGCGCAATGGCTGAAATCAATGTCACACCGTTTATTGATGTGATGCTAGTGTTGCTGATCGTGTTCATGGTGGCGGCCCCGCTTTCCACCGTGGATGTGCCGCTGAACCTGCCGCCATCCTCCGCCGAAGCTGCGCCGCGACCGGAAGATCCGGTTTGGCTCAGCCTTGCGCCCGATCTGACGCTGACCTTGGGCAACCAGCCGCTGACGCGCAGCGACCTGCAAGCGGCGCTTGATGCCCAGACCAAGGGCAAGCGCAACGTGCCGGTGTTTCTGCGTGCCGACCGTGTGGTGCCTTACGGCGATCTGATGAGCGTGCTGGATCAGTTGCGCAGCGCGGGCTATCTCAACGTTGCGCTTGTCGGCCTGCAAAGCACGGACAATGCACAGGTCTCTCCATGACACAACAGTTCCACAAATGCCCGGTGTCCTGCCCCATCGCGGCATCGGCACAACCACAACGCAGTTGGCGCAGTTGGGCGCTCTCGGCAGCGACAACCGCCGTTGTGCTGAGCGCCGCCAGCGCCGTGGCCCTTACCGCGGCTCCGCCACCGGCATTCGATCAACCGATCTTCCTGACGCTGCCCCCGGCTCCGGCTGTCGCTGAAAGCGTCTCGGCTATCTCTGACCCATCCCCGATCGCCAATGCAGAAGCGCCCAGTCAGACAACCCCGCAAGCGCCCGCGGCCGATACGCCGCCCGATCTGCCAACACCACAATCAGCGGCAAAGCGCACAGCACCCAAGCAAAGCACGCCCGAACAAACGGCAGATGTGATGCCGACACCTGACGCTCCACCTCCTCTCGCGCCTCCGACCGCCGAAGCTAAGCCTGCCAAGGCCACGCCCCCCGCTTCGGCACCAAAGCCGAAAGAAACCGCCGCGCCTGCCGACAAAAAAGCCAAGGCAAAGCCGAAGCAGGCCGATAAGAGCGCCAAAAGGGCCAAGGAACAGGCCCCCAAGAAAAAAGCCGAAGCGAGTGCGGCGGCCCCCAATTCAGGCGGCGCTACGGCGGTCGCCAAAGCGGCAAAGCCTGCGGCTAGGGGCCCGTCACCAGCCGCCTATCAGAAGGCGGTGATGAAAAAGATCAAGGCCACCCAAAAGCGCGCTAGCACGGGCAAGGGCCGGGCCGTGGTCGGCTTTGCCATTTCTGCCAACGGTGGGTTGTCGCTGGTCAAAATCGTGAAAAGCTCGGGTTCGCCCGATCTCGACGCAGCGGCTGTGGACCATATCCAACGCTCTGCGCCGTTCCCCGCACCACCCGCTGGCACAACCGCACGGTTTTCGTTTGAGTTTGTCGGAAAGTGATCAGCCGAGCGCGATCAGGTGATTGTCCCAAGCGGTTGCGTTACGGGCCAACGATGCCAAACCGCCGCGGCCATAAGCCCAGACACCACCCTGCCCATCGGTCAGCCGCAACCCATCGCCCACCGCTGCAGCACCCGAGACATCGGCGCGCGGGTGGGTGAACAGCCATTTGCCCGCCCCATCAAACAGCATCACCACCCCAGCCGGGGCCGACGTCAGCACGATCAGATCACCGGCGCGGTTAACCGCAATCGACCCGGCATAGCCCTTCATCGCAAAACCTTGTGCATCAGGCGGAGGGCAAAGTTGCGGAGCACTGCCCGGCACCCAAAGGCCAAGCTGCGGCACAGGCTCTGCCGCGTCGCCTTCCCATTGCATCGCAAAGGCGACACCGTCGCCATGCAAAGCCAGATGGCGGATCGAATTTTGCTGCAATTCTGCCGCAAGCTCAACCTGATCCAGTAACGCACCGTCGGGTGAAAGCAGGGTCAGGTTTGGTCGCATCGTATCAATGTTCAGCTTGGTGCGATCACCGGGGTCGGTCTGAATCCCGCCATTGGCCACCACCAGACGGCCATCAGCCAGCCGCCGTATGTCATGCGGGCCGATGCCGCCGCTTTCCCACTCGTCGATACGGGTAAACCCCGCCGTTTCCCACACTCCGATCCGCCCGGCCGAGCCTTCGGCCACCACTTCCGAGGTCATCAGCAGCGCGCCATCTGCCGAAAACGCGCCGTGGCCATTGAACTGACGGCCCTCGGGTGGCGTCAGCCGATACCGAACTGACCCAGTCAGACAATCCAGCACCAAGGCAAATGTGCCGGGGCGACGCGCAAAGGCCACCGCCAAAGCCTGCGCCGGATGCGCCGCCGCTGCATGCCCCCGTGCGGGCAGGCCAATTTCGAACAGGCTTTCCCCCTGATCGCTCAGGCCATGCAGCACAAATTCTTCGCCCCGCTTGCCAGCCGCCAGGCAGGCCGGAGAACCAACCTCTGCCCAGGACACGCGCGGCAGGCTTGCCGCAGCCAAGCCTGCCAGAAACGCCCGCCGCGTTGCCATATCAATCTCCATCCGCCGCGTTAAAGCCAACGCCCACGTCCAGTTCGGGCCCAAGCTCGGACACGACCGTATCCGTCACCGCACTGATAGCCTGCTGCAAAATCTCTACTTTCAGATGGCCCTGCGGGGTAGCGACCCCAACAAAAGACGGATCGTCCAACGATTCCGCCAGTTTGATCGCCCGATCAAACCCCGCCAATGTCAGTGGCGCATCGGGTGTCAGCGTAACCACCATCGCCCTTAGCGCCTGCAGCGACAGCAAAACATTGCGCTGGCTACGGCCTGACGCAACAGCCTCGGCGCGCTCGGGGCGCGGTTGATCAAATGTGCCAAGCGGGCGGGCAAGCCGGGTGTCCTTGTCAAACTCCAACGCGGCCACCACTTGCGTGAACAGGGTCTGGCGCACCTCGGGCCGAGTTTGAAATGTGGTATTGCCCAGATCTCCGGCCGTAAGCATGGTTTTAGAGTAGGTGTTGACCCAGTTGTCGTTGATGATCTTTGCCATTCTGGCCAGATCCAGCGTCGTCGCCTGTATCAGCGCGCAAGGGTCGGCAGGCAAAGGCTCTGCCGGATACAGCAACCGCTCCAACCCCGTCAGCCCACGTGCGGCCACAGACTGATCGGGAAAGTGTTCTGGCGAAAGCTGCGCGGGATCGCCCAGCAGCAACGCCCGCTGTGCCTTGGCACCAGAACCCTTGGGGTCAGGCCAGAACCCAATCGCCACCGACAACCCGTCGGCCTCGGCGGGCCCAAACCGCAGATGCTGCACGCCCAGCCACGCGTCATAGGCGGCGTTGAAGGCGGGTTTCAGGTCATCCGCCTTGCAATCCTTGGCGGCAGCATCTGCCAAAGCCTGCGTGCTGGCCGCGAAAGTCGCATAGCCGGGCAGGATGTGATCAGACAAGGTCTGTTCGAAGTCGGCCAGTGCCGGGGTGGCAAGGCAGAACGACAGCAACGTGGCGCGCAGCAGCATGGTTACAAACTTTCCAGAAATGCGAGGATAGCGTCGCGGTCATCTTTTGGCAAAGCCACCACGGCATCGCGGCTGGCTTGCGCCTCACCACCATGCCACAGCACAGCCTCGAGCAAATTGCGCGCCCGCCCGTCATGCAGAAATTCAGTGTGGCCCGACACTTGCTGCGTCAACCCAATGCCCCACAGCGGAGGTGTCTTCCATTCCGACCCAGACGCGCGCCCCTCGGGGCGGTTGTCGGCCAAGCCCGGCCCCATGTCGTGCAGCAACATGTCGGTGTAGGGCCAGATCAACTGAAAGCTTTGCTCGGGCTGACCGTTCAAGCGATCGGTGACATATTTCGGCGTATGGCAGGACGTGCAGCCGATGTCGTAGAATACCTCCTTGCCGCGCAGAACCTTGGGGGCGTCGATATTGCGGCGCTCTGGCACACCCAGATTGCGGGCGTAAAACGTCACAAGATCGAGGCTTTGGTGATCCACCTCCAACCCGTCGCGCACACCCGGCTCTTGCCCGCTGATCGCCACCCGGCACGCGGCTTGCGCAGCGGTGCAATCGCCCCACGGGTCAGTATGCAGGGCGGTGGAAAGCCCCATATCGCCCTGAAACGCCCCGGCGGATTGATCGCGGATCGTGGCTTTTCCGGCCTTGAAGCCAAACCGACCTAACGCAGGATGCCCGTCAGGCCCCGCAGGCACAAAGCTGGCGCGACCTGAAATCCCATCACCGTCAGAGTCATCTTCATCAACATGCGCGAGAATATCGGCCTCGGGAATCGCCTCAAGCAGCCCCAGCCCGATCATCTGCGGCGCGACACGCGGCGACAGCATCACATTCGCCGCCATCGGGCCATAGGCGAGTTCAGCAACCGAATACGCGGGCGCGCGCAGCGAAACCACTGTGCCATCGGCCAGAATTACCGGAACCTCGGAATAGTTGATCACCATGCGGCCCTCGGCGGGCATCCCTGATGCGGCGAAATCCTGAAATTGCCCGCCATAGGTCGGCTCGTCTTGCGTCGCCAGCCAGTCCTTGATCTCGGCGGGGTTGCTCCCCCCCGGCACAGACAGCCGTAAAAACATCGACACGGCGCTTTCCTGTGGCCCCTGCGGCACATGCCCGCGCCCGTCTTTGAGGTGGCAATCCTGGCAGCCGCGCGCGTTGAACAACGGCCCCAGCCCGTCTGACGCCAAAGTCGAGGCGGGCGAGGGCACCCAGGTCTTGGTGAAAAGCGCATTGCCAAGGTTGAAATTCATTTGCCGATCAAACGGCATATTGCCTGAATACTGCGAGAACGCGTCCGCCGTGGGCCGTGCGCGCACCGTAGCGGCACCACCAGATTTGGCCTCAAACTTCTCGGGTTTGCTGAAATCGGTGGGGGGCGCCAGCACGCCTGCAATGCGCGCCATCTCGGCCTTGGTGCGTGGGATCACGCTTAGGCCCTGCCCCACACTCTCTTGCGCAAGGGCGGGGCAGGCAAGCAACGGCAGTATCAGTAGGACGCGTAGCATCCGGGTCTTCCCTATATCAGTTGGTAACGCTGTGGGATGGTTTCCCTGCGCCACCTGCCTAGTCAGAGTGGGTTTTAGCGGGCTTTGTCAATTCTGGCTCACGCTCGAAACAGCCCGCTAACACAAGCGTTACTGGAACACGGCATCGGGATTATCAAGGCTTTCAGACCCCTCAATGCTGGTGCCAGTCAGCCCCAGAGTGGTGATCGCGCGCTCGATCGAAGCTGTCTGCGTCACCAGTGCATTGACGCCGCCCATCACCAAGGCCTCGCCCTCTTTATTGCCAGCCGCCAGCATCTGGTCATAAGCCATGCCACCATCCGACGCCGACTTAATCGCGCCCAGCGCCGTCACCGTCGCCGCAAGTTCCGCCTTTAACTGGGTGTCCACCGCCGGGTCCGCCGCCGCGACCAATTCCGAGATCGAAGGCCCCGAGACAACGCTGCCGTCAACGCGGGTGTAAGTGCCCAGATAGACGTTCTGGATGCCGACGCCGTCATAAAAATGGCTGGCCGCCGTGTTATCCGAAAAGCAGTCGTGCTCTTCCTCGGGATCATTCAGCATCAGGCCCAGACGCATCCGCTGGCCTGCAACTTCACCGTAAGACAAGCTGCCCATCCCGGTCAGAACTGCCGACAGTGCCGCTTTCGGATCAGCTTCAACCGTCGCGCGGGCAGCGCCACCATTGGCCCATTGCCCCGCCATATCCTCAAGATCGGTGACAAGCAGATCGGTTGCAGCCTTCAGATAGTCCGCACGGCGATCACAATGGCCGCCCGTGCAACCGTCACCCTGCACATAGTCGGTAAACGGCCGATTTCCCGCCCCCGGCCCAGTGCCGTTCAGGTCCTGCCCCCACAACAAGAATTCCACCGCGTGATAACCCGAGGCCACATTCGCCTCGATCCCGCCCGCCTCTTGCAGCGTGCCCGAGATCAACTCTGGTGTGATCTTGGTTGCGTCCACCTCGACGCCCGAGATCTTGAACTTCGGGTTCGCAATCACATTCAGCGTCGCCAGATCGTTTTCTTCCGACTTGCCATAGGACGCATCCACGTAGTCGATCAGGCCCTCGTCTAGCGGCCAGGCGTTGACCTTGCCTTCCCAGTCATCCACAGCCGCATTGCCAAAGCGGAAAGCCTCGGTCTGCATATATGCCGGCCGGGAAGCGATCCACGCAGCCCGCGCAGCCTTGAGGCTGTCTTCAGAGGGTGCCGCAATCAGCGCATCCACTGCCGCCTGCAAAGTCTTCGCGGTGGTCAGGCTATCTTCATACCCCGCAGCCGCAATATCGGCATAGGTTTTGGTCACCGCAGCCGGATCAGCGGCAAGCGCAGGTGAGACCACCGCAGTCAGGGCAGAGGTTGCAAGCAAACCAAGGAATAATGGGCGCATAAGGGGTCTTTCCTAGTGACGGATGGCTGAAGCGGCGACAAACGCGCCCGTGGCTGAAAGCCTGTGAATGAGTGTAAGAGCCGTGCGACCGACATGCCCGGCAACCTGCACGGCTTCATAGGCAACGTCGGGCGGCAGCATGGTCAGCGCAAAGGCCATCGCATCGTCGCGGTCGCCCGCAGCGGCTGCCGCAACCATCTGCGCGAACGCACTTTCATCGCCGCCAAGGCAAGCACATTGCGTGTGGTGGCGCATCATCGGCCTGCGTCCCATCTGCACCATCAGCGTGATCAGATGCGCCAAGGCATTCACCTCGTGCGCGGCGCGTTCGGCACCAAAGATCGCGGTGAAATCCTCGGCTATGGCAATGCGTCCGGCTTCACCGTCGCACCACTGCCGCAGCAGCTGCACCACACCACGCTCCAGCGGCGGCATATCCGCAAGCATCCCAACCGCAGCCGCCCCGCGCACGGGGCTGGCTTCTGTGGTTTCTGACGATTTGAACCAAGAGTAGCTCATGACTTTCCGACCGCCTTTCGCGACTGCATGCTGCAACCTGCGCCCTGCCGACAAGGTTGGGCCTTGGCCTATTAACTGACGGATTTCGTCGGAATAGTAAATCTGATTCTTTCTGTCGGCTTATCAGCGCCAAACCCGAACCTTGACCCTTTCCCACCGCTTCGCCAGATTGCCGCCATGACCGAAACCCCGCTCTGGCAAAATCGCAACTTCCGGCTGATGTTTGCCTCAGCCGCTGCCACCAACATGGGGGATGGGCTGATCGCCGTAGCCGTGGCATGGCTGGCCACGCTTTTGACGCATGATCCGATGCTGATCGGCCTTGTCGCCACCGCCCGCAATCTGCCTTGGTTTTTGTTTGCTTTGCCGGCAGGGGTTATCACCGACCGCATCGAACATCGCCGCCTGATCGTTGGCGCCGACTGTCTGCGCGTGGCGATCACCCTTGCGCTGCTTGCCCTCGCACTTACAGCCCATCCGGGCACGATCCCGGTGCTGGTGATGGCCGCCCTGTCGTTCGTTCTTGGCAGCGCCGAAGTGCTGCGCGACAACACCGCTCAGACGTTCACGCCGTCCGTGGTCGATAAACTTCAGCTTGAACAGGCCAATGGCGCGATGTGGAGCGCGGAGAAGCTGACCAGCGAGTTCATTGCTCCACCGCTGGCGGGCTTGCTGATCGGCATTTCGATTGCACTCCCCTTCGCCATTCAGGCGGCAATGCTGCTGGCCGCCATCCTGCTGATCGGCAATATCCGCCTGCCCCGGCGGGTGCAGACCGCGCCGCATCTGCCCCTCCGCGCGGCGCTGCGCGAGGGGATGCTTTGGCTGTGGCGCGATGTTCCGCTGCGCCGCCTCGCTTTCATTCTTGGTGGCTTCAACTTCATCGGCTACGGCTTTGCGGCGGTGTTGATACTGTATGGCCAGCGCGTGCTGGGCTTGGATGCGGTAGGCTTCGGGCTGTTTCTGACGCTGGCGGCGATCGGCGGCCTTGCGGCCACGCTGGCAGGCCCGCGCCTGCTGCGCCACATCACACCGCGCACAGCCATCTTGCTGGGCATGGCCGGATTCACCGTCACGGCGCTCATCCTCGCGCTGAACGCGCCGCTGTGGCTGGTGGCGGTGTTCATGGTGCTGGACGGCTTTTCGGGGATGCTGTGGAACATCGCCCAAGTCAGCTACCGCCAGCGCCACATCCCTGCACCCCTGCTGGGTCGGGTGAATTCCGCCTTCCGCTTCATCGGCACCGGCCCCGCCGCCTTTGGCGCGTTTACCTTCGGCTGGCTGATCTCTTGGGCCGGGTCAGGGGCCGACGCTTGGGGCAGCGCAGAGGCCGTCTTGCTGCCCTACTGGGCGGCAGCAGCCATCGGCGGCGCATTGACACTTTATGCGACACTCCGATTGCATCTCAGATAAAAAAGGGCCGGGCACAAGGCCCGGCCAGGTCCAACAGGGAGGTGCTGTGTCATAACCCCGACACAGCAAGGGGAACTTTTGGCCGCCGGGCGGGGAGGACGCCGTTTGGCCTGATCCGATAGATAAGCATTCAATCAGGCAACAATAAGACCGGTAAGTGACGAAAACCTTACCATTCGCACCCAATCTTCGGCTTTAGGCGACCAGCTTGTAGCCACCGTTTTCCGTCACCAGCAGCCGCGCATTGCTTGGATCAGACTCGATCTTCTGCCGCAAACGGTAGATATGCGTCTCAAGCGTGTGGGTGGTCACACCGGCATTATAGCCCCAGACCTCGTGCAGCAGCACATCGCGCGCCACCACACCTTGTTGCGCACGGTAAAGATATTTCAGGATGTTGGTTTCCTTTTCAGTCAACCGCACCTTCTTGTCCTTGGCATCAACCAGCATTTTCTGTGCCGGTTTGAAGGTATAGGGCCCCATCTGGAACACCGCATCTTCCGATTGTTCATGCGTGCGCAACTGCGCGCGGATACGGGCCAACAGCACCGGAAACTTGAACGGTTTGGTCACATAATCATTGGCCCCCGAATCAAGGCCCAGAATAGTGTCGCTATCCGTGTCATGCCCCGTCAGCATCATGATCGGGCATTTCACGCCAGCCTTGCGCATCCGGCGGCAAAGTTCGCGCCCATCGGTATCCGGCAATCCCACGTCCAAGATCACCAGATCGAACAGCCCGGCTTTGACCTTCTCCATGCCCTCAGCGCCCGTGCGGCCTTCGAACACGTCAAAGTCTTCGGTCATCACCAACTGTTCGCTCAGCGCCTCGCGCAGATCATCATCATCATCGACCAGCAGAATCTTGCGTAACGTTGCCATGTGGGCCTCCATCAGCCGAGCCGTTTGCTCTTGCGCAAACACATGCGCCCGCCTCACGGTTCCGACAAGATTTGCTACATTCGTCTCACGCGGTCGTGTCGTGGGCGTGGGAAATGTTTCAATCCGCTACACTTTCGCCTATGTAGCCTGCATGAGCCTGCGCCCCTCCACCCCCGAAATTCTCGCCCGCGCCCGCGCTGACCTGCGGCTGGGACTTCCAGTCGTGTTGACGGGCGACGGCCAAGCCATGCTTTGCGCCGCCGTCGAGGAACTGACCGAAGCGCGCCTCGCCGCCCTGCGCGCCGAAGGCACGCCCGAACTCGCGCTGACAGCGCGGCGGGCCGAGACTTTGAAGGCCATTCCCTACGACAGCGATCTTGCCCGCCTGCGGGTGCCAAGCGACGCCGATCTGCGCTGGCTGCGCGCAGTCGCAGACCCTGCCGACGATCTGAACGTGCCGATGAAAGGCCCGCTGGTGGCGCTGCGCGACGGCCCGGCCACCCTGCACCGCACCGCGATTGCGCTGGCGAAATCCGCGCAACTGCTGCCCGCGATGTTGCTGGTGCCGGTAACCGACGCCCTCAGCCTCGCCGCCCGCAACAACCTTACCCTATTGGCTAACACCGATTGCGCCGACTTAGAGCGACTCGCGCCTTTGGCCCCGGTAATCTCCGCCCGCCTGCCGATGGCCGCCGCCCAAGCGGGTCGCCTACACATTTTCCGCCCCGACGATGGCAGCGCCGAGCATTACGCCATCGAAATCGGCCGCCCCGACCGCGACCGCCCCGTGCTGGCCCGCCTGCACTCCGCCTGCTTTACGGGCGACGTTCTGGGCTCGTTGAAATGTGATTGCGGCCCGCAACTGCATGCCGCGCTGGCGCAGATGGGGCATGAAGGCGCGGGCATTCTGCTCTATCTGAACCAAGAAGGACGCGGCATCGGTCTGGCAAACAAAATGCGCGCCTATTCCTTGCAAGATCAAGGCTTTGACACGGTCGAGGCCAACCACCGCCTTGGCTTTGAAGATGATGAACGCGACTTTCGCATTGGCGCCGAAATCCTGCAATCCATGGGTTTTTCGCAGGTTCGTCTGCTCACCAACAACCCCAAAAAGCTGGCCATGTTGCAAGCCTGCGGATTGACCGTGACCGAGCGCGTCCCGCTGAAAGTCGGACAGACCGCGCAAAATCAAGGCTATCTTGCCACCAAAGCCGCCAAATCGGGGCATCTGCTATGAAATCCTCCGACCTGATCCTGACGCCTACGGGCCTGTTGTTTCAGAACCGCCGCTTCCCCTGCACCGTCGGGCGCGGCGGCATCACGTCGGAAAAGCGCGAGGGCGACGGCGGGACCCCAACTGGCACGCACCGCATCGTCGGGATGCTCTACCGTCCCGACCGCATCGCGCGCACAGCACTGCCGGATTGGGCCTTGCCGATCCGACCGAATGACCTGTGGTCCGACGATCCCAACGACATCGACTACAACCAGATGGTGCGCGCGCCTTACCCTTACAGCCACGAACGCCTGACCCGCGCTGATCCGCAGTATGACCTGATCCTGATCACCGACTGGAATTGGGTAGAGCCAAGACCTGGTCGCGGGTCGGCCATCTTCATACACACATGGCGCAGCCCCAGCCATCCCACCGCGGGCTGCATTGGCCTTGCGCGCCAAAGCCTGCTCTGGATCGCCAATCGCCTGCGCCACGAGTCGCGGCTGGTCGTGCGCTAACACTTCCCAAAGCGGTTCGGATTTCATATTCTGCCGCAAATCGGGGGGATACGATGGCCAAAGCTGCGAAACCGGATGATCAGATTTTCGCCCTGCGCATGGCCCGCTCTGCTCCTGATCTGTGGCCCATGCTGGACAAGCTTTACGGCCAGCACCCCGGCTACAGCCAATTCTGCACTGATCTGAAAGCCGCACTTTTGGAAGGCTGGCGCGAACGCCCTTCCGACCTTAAGTTACTGGACCTAAAGCGTGATCTGGAACCAGATTGGTTCCAGCGTGCCGATATGGCGGGGTATGTCTTCTATATCGACCGCTTTGCGGGCACCCTGCGCGGCGTGCTTGAACATCTCGATTACCTTGAAGACCTCGGCATCACTTATGTCCATTTCATGCCCTGCCTGAACCCCCGCCCCGGCGATTCCGATGGCGGTTATTCGGTGATGGACTACCGCAGCATCAACCCCGATTACGGCACTTTGGACGATTTCAAAGCGGTTTCAACCGAGTTGCGCAAGCGCGGCATCTCGCTGTGCATCGACCTTGTGCTGAACCACACCGCCAAGGAACATGCTTGGGCACAGGCCGCAGCCTCTGGCGACAAAGCCGCGCAAGACCTGTATTGGATGTTCGACACCCCCGACCTTCCGCAATCCTATAGCAAAACCTTGGTCGAGGTTTTCCCCGACAATGCCCCCGGCAATTTCACCCACTACCCCGATTTCGGCAAATGGGTCTGGACCACCTTCAACGAACACCAATGGGATCTCAACTGGTCTAACCCGCAGGTTTTCCTAGAGATCACCAAGATCATGCTGCACCTTGCCAACACTGGCGTTGATGTCCTCCGCCTGGATGCGGTGGCCTTCATGTGGAAACGCATGGGCACCCGCTGCCAGTCCGAGCCCGAGGTGCATATGCTGCTGCAAGCCTTGCGTGCCTGCTGCCGCATCGCCGCCCCTGCCGTCATCCATCTGGAGGAAGCCATTGTTTCCCCACAAGAAATGCTTCCCTATTTCGGCCGCGGCAAACATGATGGGCGCGAAGGCAACCTCGCCTATCACAACTCCCTCATGGTTCAATTCTGGAGCGCGCTTGCCACCCGAGACACCCGCCTGATGTCCCATGTGCTGGCCAGCCACTTCCCGGACCGTCTTACCAATGCAACCTATGCCACCTACATCCGCTGCCACGACGACATCGGCTGGGCGATCACCGATGAAGACGCCGAAGCCCTTGGCCTGAATGGCGCAGCGCATCGCCGCTTTCTATCAGAGTTCTACGAGGGCAGCTTTCCCGGCAGTTTCGCCCAAGGTGCACCGTTTCAGGTCAACGAAGCCACGGGCGACAAACGGATTTCCGGCAGCTTTGCCTCCCTCGCGGGGCTTGAGGCGGCCGACGACCATGACCGCGACATGGCGGTGCAGCGCATCCTGATGGGCCACGCCCTGATTGCGGCTTTTGGCGGCATCCCGTTGATTTATATGGGCGATGAACTTGGCCTTCTGAACGATCACAGCTACCACGACGATCCCGCCCACGCCCATGACAGCCGCTGGCTGCACCGCCCCCGGATGGATTGGACGCTCGCGGCCGCGCGGCATTCCGGCAACTCGGCCGCTTCGCAATGCTTTCTTGGCACGCAAGCCATTCTGGCCCGACGTCGCGCCACCCCCGGCCTGCATGGGGCCAATCCGATCCGTATTGTCGAGACCGGCAACGCCACCCTGTTCGCCGTGCAACGCGGTGCGCCGACAGGACCGATTCTGTGCCTGTTCAACTTCTCGCACCATTGGCAGCACGTTTCGGGCGGCTGGTTGCAAGCGCAGGGCATCACGCATTGGCACGATGCGCTATCGGATCAGATCGTGACGCTGCACGGCGACTATCTGGCGCTGCCGCCCTATGCGCGGGTCTGGCTGACCTAAGCGTAAGCGCGGTCACCGAAAATCGCGCTGCCGACCCGCACATGCGTCGCCCCGGCAGCGATGGCGGCTTCAAAATCACCGCTCATGCCCATCGACAATCCGGTCAAGCCATTGCGCGCAGCCATCGCGGCCAACGCCTTGAAATGGGGGCCTGCATCCTTGCCTTCGGGCGGGATACACATCAGGCCCGCAAGGCTTAGGTCCATCTTGCGACAGTCTGCGATGAAACTGTCCAGCGCCTCTGGCAAGACGCCCGCCTTTTGCGGCTCGGCACCGGTGTTCACCTGCACGAACACCTGCGGACAGGCCCCGCGCGCCTGCGCCAGTTTCGCCAGTTTTTCGGCCAATGAGAGACGGTCCAGCGTGTGAATGGCGTCAAACAACTCGACCGCCAGCTTGGCCTTGTTGGTTTGCAACGGGCCAATCATATGGACCTGCACCGCATCGAATTCCGCCCGGAACCCCGGCCATTTTCCTTGAGCTTCCTGCACGTAATTTTCGCCAAACAGCCGATGGCCTGCCTCCAGCACGTCACGCACCCGCGCATCGGGCTGCACCTTGCTGACGGCGATCAGTTGCACCGAACCTGTCGCTCGGCTTGCCTGTGCCTCAGCGGCTCTTATGCGTTCCAGAATTGCTTGCAATGCCATGGTGCCTCCACGCGTTTGACCGCTGTTTTGCGGCACTTGATCACCGCCCGGAAAAAAAGAAAAGAGCGGGCACAAGGCCCGCTCTTTCCGAAGCGTTTGATCGGTTAAGATCAGAACGACATACGCACGCCGAGGTCAGCGAAGGTCTCGCCGCCGAAGCCCGAATGTACAGCGCCAGCCAAGGTTGCACCGCCGAGGTCGTAGGCAGCGCCAAGACCATAGGCGGTATCATTCCCATCAACGTCCGAGTCGGAAACATAGCCACCAAGAGTGATGCCGTTAATGGTGTAGTTGCCGTACAGAGTGATCGTTTTGCCGATAGCAACCTCAGCAGTCAGCGGATCGTTATCGTTGTCGAAGGTCGCAATACCGTTGTCGTTGTAGTTCAGGCCGACGTTTGCAACATCATTGATTTTGTATGCCGCACCAACGAAGGTGACATAGTTGTCTGCGATGCCAGCGCCTTTGTCAGCGTAAGCTGCTGCGATGGTGAACTGACCGAAAGTGTAGTCAGCAGCGATCGAGGTTTCGTTCGCATCATCGGTCGAGTCGAACTGATCAGCCTGAACATACGACGCCTTCAGGTTCACGCCAGCATACGAGTAAGCTGCGTAGATGCCAACGCGCGTGTCAGAGTAACCGCCGCTGCTGAACGAGAAGAAGTCGCCTTGCGGATCGCCATAGGACGATTCGGTGAAGCCGATTTCCGGGTTGTACATCAGAGCGACAGAGTCGATTGCGGTGTTGGCGTTACCGACTTCGACACGCACGCCCGAAGCTTCAACGTACAGCATGGCGGGCGAGAAATAAGCTTCGCCGTTGTTGTCGTCTTGGAAGCGGATACGACCACCGTAGGTGACGCCGTTGTCAGCTTCGAACTTTGCGTTGACGTTGATCCGCAGACGATATGCGAGTGCCGTTTTGGATTCACCGTCATTAACGGCGTCGCTGTATACCAGACCGAAACGGCCCGAACCGCTGAGGGTCACTTCTGCGGAAGCGGCGCCAGCGAACAGGGCCAGCATGGTGGTGGAGAGAAGAATTTTTTTCATCGTGTTTCCTCGTTTTCTCAAAGACGCGACCATACTCAAGCAAGCCTGAAGCAGGTATGCCGCTGTTTTCCTCCTCCACGGCCCTGATTGCAACGGTCCGCGCACCAACCCGGGCAATCGCGGCTTCTGTGATGCAGGCTTGCCACAGTCTTGCCACGCTCCGCCGCGCGCATTTCCCTTTATGCATAACATCTCGCATCAAACCCCATTTGTTTGGAAAAGCCTTGGCACGCCCGAAGCTGTCAGTATAAACAGCGACAGGTTGGCATGGGGAAACCGGATGATGTTGCATCGTTTCGTGGGTAAGGCGCTGAATTTTGGCCTGATGGCTGCGCTTTTGACCGGCACTGCCGCCTGCGGTAAGTTGGGCGGCGGTTCATATGACCCCAAAGTGCAGGCAGAACTGTCGCGCGAAAACCGCGAAGCGGCCAGAAGCAACCAAACCGGCATCGGCGCGCTGTTCCGCAAATCGGACAACCCCAACACCACGGTTGAGGTGAACAAGTATATCTGGAAGGCCAGCCTCGATATCCTGAACTTCCTGCCCATCGAATCGGTGGACCCGTTCACTGGCGTGATCGTGACCGGCTATGGCACGCCTCCGGGTGGCGGCCGCGCGGTGCGTGCGACGATCTATGTGCAAGACCCGGCCTTGGATGCCCGCAGCCTGAAGGTGGCAATGCAGGGAAGCGGCGGCAGCGCCGTCTCGCCCGAAACCGTCCGCGCGGTGGAAGATGCTATCCTGACCCGCGCGCGTCAGTTGCGCATTCAAGACAGCGGCTTGTAACCGCCAAACTGTAAGCCACTACTGGACCTTGCCCCCCATGGCGGTGTATTCGCGCCATGGAGCTGACCAAGGGGCCTGATATGTCGCGTTACGAACCCAAGACCATCGAAGCGAAATGGCAGGCGGCCTGGGATGCGGCCGAGACATTCAAGGCCCGTCGCGATCCCGCCAAGCCGAAGTATTACGTGCTCGAGATGTTCCCCTATCCGTCGGGGCGCATCCATATGGGCCATGTGCGCAACTATACGATGGGCGATGTGGTGGCGCGCTACAAGGCGGCGCAGGGGTTTTCCGTGCTGCATCCGATGGGCTGGGACGCCTTCGGGATGCCCGCCGAAAACGCCGCGATGGAGCGTGGCGGCCATCCGAAAACCTGGACGTACGGCAACATTGCCGACATGCGCGCGCAGATGAAGCCGCTTGGCCTGTCGATTGACTGGAGCCGCGAATTCGCCACCTGCGACCCGGAATATTACGGCCAGCAGCAGGCGATGTTCATCGACATGATGGCCAAGGGCTTGGTGTATCGCAAGAATGCCGTGGTAAACTGGGACCCGGTCGATATGACCGTGCTGGCGAATGAACAGGTGATCGACGGCAAAGGCTGGCGCTCAAACGCGCAGGTGGAGCGGCGCGAGCTGACGCAATGGTTCTTCAAAATCAGCGATTATTCGGCGGAACTGCTGAGCGCTTTGGACGGGTTGAAAGACTGGCCCGAAAAGGTCCGCCTGATGCAAGCCAACTGGATTGGTCAGTCGCGCGGCCTGCAATTCGCCTTCACCACCACGGGCGCACCCGAAGGCTTTGACCGGATTGAGGTTTACACCACCCGCCCGGATACCCTGCTGGGCGCATCCTTCGCCGCGATCAGCCCCGATCACCCGCTGGCGAAACATCTGGAGCGTCACGATAGCGCCGTTGCCGCCTTTACTGCCGAATGTCGCAAGGGCGGCACCACAGCCGAAGCGATGGAAACCGCCGAGAAAATCGGCATGGATACCGGCATCCGTGTGCTGCATCCGTTTGATAACTCGGTGGAACTGCCGGTCTATATCGCCAACTTCATCCTGATGGATTACGGCACTGGCGCGATCTTCGGTTGCCCCGCGCATGACCAGCGCGATTTTGAATTCGCCACCAAATACGGCCTGCCGATCCCAGCGGTTTTCGTCCCCGAAGGCGCGGAAGAAGTGGCGCTGGCTGAACCCTACGTCCCGATGAAATCCGAGCGTGTGCAGTACATCCGCGGCTTTGCCGGCAATGATCTGCAAACCGGCGAAGACGCCATAGCCGCCGCCATCGCGGAATGCGAAGCGCGTGGCATCGGTCGCGGCGTCACCAACTACCGCCTGCGCGATTGGGGCATCAGCCGCCAACGCTATTGGGGCTGCCCGATTCCGGTGATCCATTGCGCCGCCTGCGGCGTGGTGGCCGAGAAGAAAGAAAACCTGCCCGTCAAACTCCCCGATGATGTGACCTTCGACATCCCCGGCAACCCGCTGGATCGTCATCCGACTTGGCGCAATTGCACCTGCCCGCAATGTGGCGCAGACGCGCGGCGCGAAACCGACACGATGGACACCTTCGTCGATAGCAGCTGGTATTACGCCCGCTTCACCGCCCCGCATGCAACCACCCCCACCATCGCCGAAGATGCCGATTACTGGATGAACGTCGATCAATACATCGGCGGCATCGAACACGCGATTCTCCACCTGCTCTATTCCCGCTTCTTCGCCCGTGCGATGCACGCCACCGGCCATCTGCCCGCGAAAGCAATCGAGCCGTTCAATGCTTTGTTCACCCAAGGCATGGTGACGCATGAAATCTACAAAACCACCGATGCCGCAGGTCGCCCGATCTATCACCTGCCCGAAGACGTGACGACATTCAGCGTCGGAGATCGCCGCGTAACCGTATTGGGCGATGTCGCCCCGCCCGATCCCGATATGATCCCCGACCTTAACGCATGGATGCAGGCGCTGAACGACGAAGGCTCGTTGGTCGAGGTCATCCCCTCCGCCAAAATGTCGAAATCGAAGAAAAACGTCGTCGATCCGATGAACATCATCGAGGCTTTCGGCGCCGACACCGCCCGCTGGTTCGTGATGTCCGACTCCCCGCCCGAGCGCGATGTGGAATGGACAGCCTCGGGTGCCGAAGCCACCTTCAAACACCTGTCGCGCGTTTGGGCCCTGTGTTCGCGCATCGGCGACATGCCCGCAGATCACGCAGGCGAAGGCGATGTCGAGATTGCAAAAGCTACCTCCAAAGCCGTAGATGAAATCACCCGCGCGATCGAAACCTTCGCCTTCAACAAGGCCATCGCGGCGCTTTACGGCCTGACCAACACCCTCGCGAAAGCCAACGGCTCGACGCCCGCGATGAAACAAGCCATCCGCACCCTCGCGCAACTCATGTGCCCGATGACCCCCCACATCGCCGAATCGATCTGGACCTATCAGGGCGGCCAAGGCCTCTGCGCCACCGCCCCGTGGCCGAAAGCCGACCCGGCGCTGCTCATCGACGATACCGTCACTCTGCCCATCCAGATCAACGGCAAACGCCGCGCGGAAATCAGCGTGCCCAAGGATATGCCTGCATCCGAGGTTGAAAAGATCGCGCTGGCGGATGAAGCTGTGGTGAAGTTCCTCGCAGGCGCACCTGTGAAGAAGATCATCGTTGTGCCGGGGCGCATCATCAATGTCGTCGTTTAGCCGCCGCCTGTTCCTGCTGACGCCGCTGGCCCTTGCGGCCTGCGGCTTCACGCCCGCATATGGCCCCTCAGGCCCTGCGCAAACCATCCAATCCAGCATCCGCGTCGCCGACCCCAGCGATAAAAACGGCTTCGACCTTGTCGAGCGCCTCGAAGAACGCCTCGGCCGCCCTAACGCCTCCCGCTTTGACCTCACCTACACCATCAAAACCACCGCGGTCGGCGTCGGCATCACCCCCGATAACGCCATCACCCGCTATAACCTGAACGGCACGATCGACTGGGCGCTGACCAACCGCGCCACCAACGCCCGCGTCACCGGCGGCCAAGTCCACAGCTTCACCTCCTACTCCGCCACCGGATCGACCGTCGCAGGCCTCGCCGCGCAAGAAGACGCCGCCCGCCGCCTGATGCGCATCCTCGCCGACCAGATCACCGCAAGACTGCTGGCGACCTCTGGCACCTGGAACCAATGAAACTCGCCGGACTTGCCGCCAGCCAATACTGCGCCAAACCCGACCCCAACCGCGCAGGGCTGTTGATTTTCGGTGCCGACACCATGCGCGTGGCCCTGAAACGGCAAGAGGCCATCGCCGCCCTGATCGGCCCGCAAGGCGAGGCTGAAATGCGCCTGACCCGCATCCAAGCGGGCGACTTGCGCAAATCCCCCAGCCTGCTGACCGATGCCACCCGCGAGGCAGGCTTCTTCCCCGGCCCCCGCGTGGCGTTCTTGGAAGACGCCACCGATGGCCTGACCGCCAGCATTGCCGCCACCCTGCAAGACTGGCGCGCGGGCGATGCGCAGATCGTCGTCACCGCAGGCAACCTGACCGGCAAATCCACCCTGAAAACCCTGTTCGAAAAGCACCTGAACGCCGTCAGCATAGGGCTTTACGACGACCCACCGACACGCGAAGAAATCGAAGCCGAACTCGCCAAGGCGGGCCTGAAAAACTTCGCGCCGCAGGCCATGGCCGACCTCGCCACCCTCGCCCGCGCGCTCGACCCCGGCGATTTCCGCCAAACCCTGGAAAAGATCGCCCTCTACAAATTCAATGACCCTACCCCACTGACCCCCGAAGAAATCCACGCCCTCGCCCCCGCCACGATCGAGGCCGAGGTCGATGATCTGATCGCCGCCGCCGCCGACCACGACGCCAACCTGATCGGCCCGCTGCTGCGCCGGCTTGAGGGCCAAGGCATCCTGCCCGTCACCATCTGCATCGGCGCCCTGCGTCACTTCCGCAGCCTGCATGTGGCGGCCTCAGACCCCGGAGGCATCTCGTCCGGCATCATGAAAGCCCGCATCTTCGGCCCCCGCCGTGACGCCATGCAGCGCCAAGCCTCTACCTGGGGGATGTTGCGGCTGGAAGACGCGCTCAGCCTGCTCTTGGAAACCGACCTCACCCTGCGTTCCACCTCGCGCGCGCCAGCTATGGCGGTGATGGAACGCGCATTGATCCGACTGGCAATGATGAAGCGCTAGCCCACCCGAATTCCCAAGCCGCCCCGGACTTGATCCGGGGCCTCAAGGCGCATCAGGCAACCGCTACTGTCTAAAGTGTGAGCCCCGCCAAACATCACCTGTGCCGCACACCCCGCCCAAAACATCAGACCAAACAGCCCAAATCGCAGCCAGCACGACCGCGTGCCCAAGAATATCATCGCAGCAATCGGATAATGCAAAGCTCCTACGCTCCACCGATCTGCTTATATAACAGGTCCCACTACACACCCTCCGGCCCGCCAGCGACGCGGGTCATTCCCAAAACCCCGCCCAAAACAACCGGCACCCAGTCGACCAAAGCCAAAGGCGTCCCCAACTCCAGCCCCAGCGCACCGATCACCCGCCGCAACCGATGCCTGTTCCCGCAAAACAGCACCGCAATCACCGCCACTCCGTAAGCCAGCACTAGCGCAAACGGCACCGCCGTCAGCGGCGAGACGACAAAAACCATCCTCGGCTGGTCTACCAACATCGGCGCACGCCAAAACACCGCCAACCCCCAGATCAGCACAGCCAGCGGCCACGCCACCCGCCGCACCTGTCGCCAAGGCATCGGTGGCGGCAATGCGCTCAGCAAAGGCATAGTCAGCTTTTCTTCATCCATCATCCCGCAACCAAATCACCGCGAAGCCACGACGCCAAGTGCGGAAATCCCCACCCCAGTCCAACTGCTTGACCACGACAAGCCAAGGCTAACTCCCTACAATTTATCTAAAATTTGCTTTCATCTGTTCAAAAATATCCCACGGGGGTCTGGGGGTGTGAAACCCCCAGTCAACGCCCGCCAAAAGCACCACCTTGACCGCACCCGCCCCACCTGCTTCAACCCAATCAAACAAAGCAGGCCGCCATGCCCAAATCCCCCACCCCGATTGAAACCTACCTCTCCCCCCTCACCAAACTCGCCCTCAAACACCCCGAGGTCGAGGCCGAGGTGATTTGGGCCGATGGGGCAGACTGGGAGCCGCAGTCGGGCACAGATGCTCTGCTCGAGGCCGAGGAAATCCCGTTCTACGCCGAAGGCCTGCTCCTCGAAGGCTTCCACATGCACTATCAGATCTTGGCCGAGCCTGACGATCCAAAATCCCCCGCGCATGTCAGGCTGTTTTTCTGGCAGGCCGCTACCCCCGCTTTGCCACAGCCCGAACCGGAACTGACCCTGATCGCAAGTGCCACATGGCCGACCTGAGCCCGACGATAAAGCGCATCCTGCATGGCTTTGGCCCCTCGATGCCCGCGCCCAGCCCCGCCGAGGCGCTGCGCGCTGCGATTGGTGCCGCACTCTGCCTTGTGCTGACCGCCTTCGTGCTGTGGCTGCTGCATCCAGACGGCAACGCGATGATCCATCCCGCGCTGATCGCGCCGTTCGGGGCTTCGGCCTTTCTGATCAGTGCGGTGCCCAACAGCCCGATGGCGCAACCTTGGGCCGTTGTTGTCGGCAACACCATCTCGGGTCTTGCGTCCATTCTGGTGCTGCACACGGGCCTTGCTGTTTTGCCTACCGCCGCCCTTGCGGTGCTGCTGGCGATGGTGGCCATGGCGTCGCTGCGCGCGATGCATCCGCCCGGCGGCGCCGTGGCGCTTGCCACTGCCCTTTCAGCGCAGGCCAACCATTTGCCCGGCCTGCAGTATTTGTTCTTGCCGGTGGCCAGCGGCAGCATTGCCCTTGTCGTCCTCGGGATCGCGTGGAACACCGCCACCGGTCGGCGCTATCCGTTCCGCATAGCCCCCGATCCCACGCCACACGGCACCAAAGACCCGGCCCCTGACCGCCGGTTCATCCCTTCGGATCAAGTGCTCGCCGCCACGCTGACCCGCCTGCGCTTGGGCAGCAATCTTGGCGTTGAAGACCTCGCCCGCCTGATCGAAGCGGCCGAGACCGAGGCCAACGCCAGCCATCTTGGCCCGACCACCGCCGCGCAGATGATGTCGCGTGACCTTGTTCAGGTTGCCCCCGACACACCCCTGCCCGACCTTGCCGCAAGCTTTCGCGCCCACCGTTTCAAGACCCTGCCGGTGCGCAACCCTGACGGCAGCTTTGGCGGCCTTGTGTCGCAATCCGCCCTCGTCGGCGTGGCCGATCCCACCCTGACCGCCGCCCTGCTGACCGATCCCGACCCGCAGACCGCCACCGCGCAAACACCCTTGGCCGCGCTGATAGCCATGCTCGCAGATGGCAACCAACAGGCTATCCCGGTGCTGGACGGCCCCCGCCTCGTCGGGCTGATCACACGGTCCGACATGATCGCCCTGCTGTCTGGCCACATGCCGGACTGAACCTTAAGGATATCCCAGATGACCTCAGTCTATGACACCCTGCACCACGCCTGCGCCGCACTTGGCACCCGCCTGTTCACCATCACTGTGCAAGACCTGAAGCTGGATGTGGCCCGCCGCGCCTATACCTCGCATCCGGTTGAATACCCGGTCTCTGGCACCAAACCGCTGACCCGCGACGGCTGGTATGACTACTGCATCACCGGTCAGCAAACCTTCGTCGCCAACACCACGCCCGAATTCGCGAAATACTTTTTCGATCATGCGCTGATCACCTCGCTGGGCTTAGGGTCGTGCATCAACATTCCGCTGGTGGAAGGCGGCGCGGTGCTGGGCACCGTCAACCTTCTGGCCGAAGAACACCACTTCACCGCCGAAAAACTGGCGGCATATCAGGCACTTGTCGCGCAACACCACGCCGCACTCGCCACCGAAATGGCCAAGGGCTAGGCTTGCGCTGTGGCGGCGCGGGCTATTGTTTGATCAAAAATCTACCGCCGCCCCGCGATTTTGTGTTGCGAAACACCGCCGCCCCGCTACCCTGATGGCATGACCGGGAACCCGGCTTGCGCTCAATCACAGGGAGCTTTCGATGACCAAAACCCACAAAGCGGCCACCGCTGCCGCGCTTCTGGCCAGCCTCGCCACGGCCATCACCCCCGCCTTTGCCGAGATGACCGAAGTTGGTCCCGGCGAAGGCCAAGTCAACATCGTCGCCTGGCCCGGCTATATCGAACGGGGTGAGACGGACAAGGCCTACGACTGGGTCACCAAGTTTGAGGCCGACTCGGGCTGCAAGGTCAACGTCAAGACCGCCAACACCTCGGATGAGATGGTGGCCCTGATGAACGAAGGCGGATTCGATCTGGTGACAGCTTCGGGCGACGCCTCGCTTCGCCTGATCGCGGGCAAACGCGTGCAGGCGATCAACCCCGCGCTGATCCCAAGCTGGTCGAAAATCGACCCCCGCCTGCAAGACGCCAAATGGTTTACCGTCGATGGCGTCCATTACGGCACCCCCTATCTGTGGGGGCCGAACGTGTTGATGTATAACACCGATGTGTTCAAGGAGGCGCCCAAGTCGTGGAACGTGGTGTTCGAGAAAATGGACCTGCCCGATGGCAAATCCAACGAAGGCCGCGTGCAGGCCTATGACGGCCCGATCCATATCGCCGATGCCGCGCAATATCTGATGTTCCACAAGCCGGAACTGAAAATCACCTCGCCGTATGAGCTGAACGAAGATCAATACAAAGCCGCCCTTGATCTGCTGCGCACCCAGCGCACCTTGGTCAGCCGCTACTGGCACGACGCCTATATCCAGATGGATGACTTCAAGAACGAAGGCGTTGTGGCCTCTGGCTCGTGGCCGTTCCAGGTCGGCCTGCTGCAATCGGAAAAACTCCCCATCGCCTCCACCATCCCGGAAGAAGGTGCCACTGGCTGGGCCGACACCACCATGCTGGCAGCCGATGCCGCCAACCCGAATTGCGCCTATAAATGGATGGAGCATACGCTGAACTCCAACCTACAATCCGACCTGTCGGTCTGGTTCGGTGGCAACCCGGTGGTGCCTGCGGCTTGCACCGACAAATCGGGGATGCAAACGGCAGAAGGCTGCACCGCCAACGGTCTGGATGATTTCGACAAGATCAAATTCTGGACCACACCCGTCGCCAACTGCGCCCAAGGTGAAGGCGCTTGCGTGCCCTATTATCGCTGGGTGTCCGACTACATCGGCGTCATCGGCGGCCGCTAAACCAGCGGTGCCTGAAATCACACACCCTACATTCCGGCAGGGGCCAACGCCCCTGCCAACCCCTCCCGCCTTGGCGGATAAAGGCCCCCTTACATGCCCGCAGCCGTAGAATTCCGCAGCGTTTCCCGCCACTTCGGCCCCGCCTCTGCCCCGGTGAAAGCCGTCGATGGCGTCGATCTGACCATCGCCGAGGGCGCGTTCTTTGCCATGCTTGGCCCATCCGGCTCTGGCAAAACCACCTGCCTGCGGCTGATCTCAGGCTTTGAATCCCCCACAGCGGGCGAGATTTGCATCTTCGGTGAAAACGTCTCGAACACCCCGCCGCACCTGCGCAACGTCAACACCGTGTTCCAAGACTACGCGCTGTTCCCGCACATGAACGTCCGCGATAACGTCGCCTACGGCCTGATGGTCAAGGGCATGGGCCGCGCCCAGCGCTATGCGAAGGCCGAGGAAATGCTGGCCCTCGTCCACCTCGACGCCTACGGCAGCCGCAAACCCGGCCAGCTTTCGGGAGGCCAACGCCAACGCGTCGCCCTCGCCCGCGCTTTGGTCAACGAACCCAAAGTCCTGCTGCTGGATGAACCCCTCGGTGCCCTCGACCTCAAACTCCGCGAGGCCATGCAGGACGAGTTGAAATCCCTGCAACAACGCCTTGGCATCACCTTCGTCTTCGTCACCCACGACCAGCACGAAGCCCTCTCGATGGCCGACAGCCTCGCCGTATTCAACGACGGCAAAATCGCCCAGATCGGCACCCCGGCGCAGGTTTACGCCCAACCCAAAACCCGCTTCGTCGCCGATTTCGTAGGCTCCTCCAACGTCCTGCCCCCCGCCCTGACCCAAAGCCTCGGCGGCCCCGCTAAATGGTCCTCCTTGCGCCCCGAATCCCTGCACCTCGACCCCGCAGGCCCGCTGCAAGGCACCGTCACCTCGCTGCGCTATCTCGGCTCCGGCCACCGCGTAGCGATCACCACCCAAGGCCAAGACATCGCCGCCATCCTGCCCAGCGGCACCCAACTGCCAGAACCCGGCAGCGAAGCCCGGCTCAGCTTCGCCCCCGGCGCCTTGCACATCATGGACGAAGCCTGATGCGCCGCAATTTCATCTGTTTTCTAAATATCCCCGCCGGAGGCTCCGACCCCGACCAAGCCGCCTACCATCGTCGGTTATCGGAAGGGAATCTCACGCACCGCGCCCCAAGGCCCGCGCCATGACTGCCATCCTCCCCGCCAAATCCGCAGCCGACCGCCTGACCACCCTGTTTTGGCGCAAACCCAAACTGCTGCTCGCGCTGCTGATCACCCCCCCGTTGCTCTGGCTTGGCGTGATCTACCTGGGCTCTCTCGCCGCCCTTCTGCTGCAATCTTTCTACTCGATCGACGAATTCTCCGGCATGGTTGTCCGTGAATTCACCCTGAAAACCTACGGAGAACTCCTCCGCCCGCAAAACTACGACATCATCCTGCGCACCCTGCTGATGTCCGCCGCCGTCACCATCGGCTCGGTGATCCTCGCCTTCCCCATCGCCTACTATGCCGCCCGATACGCCCGTGGACGCTGGAAAGCCGTGTTCTACCTTGGCATCATGCTGCCCTTGTGGTCGTCCTACCTTGTGAAAGTTTACGCCTGGAAACTGATCCTCGCGAAAGAGGGCATCCTGACCTGGGCCGCCACCCAAACCCACACTAACTTCCTGCTCGACGCCGCCCTTGCGCTGCCCGGCATCGGTGGCAATTCCCTTTCCACCAGCTACATCGGGATGTTTCTGGTGTTCACCTATGTCTGGCTGCCCTACATGATCCTGCCGATGCAGGCCGCGCTAGAGCGTGTGCCGACCTCGATGTTGGAGGCCTCGCAAGACCTCGGCGCCACCCGTGCCCAAACCTTCCGCACCGTGATCGTCCCCCTCGCGCTGCCGGGCATCATCGCAGGCTCCATCTTCACCTTCTCGCTGACCATGGGCGATTACATCATCCCGCAGATCGTCGGCAATTCGGCCAATTTCATCGGCATGGCGGTGTATCAACTGCAAGGCACCGCCGGAAATACGCCCCTCGCCGCCGCCTTCGCCGTCATCCCCATCGTCATCATGCTGATCTACCTCAGCCTCGCCAAACGCGCCGGAGCTTTCGATGCCCTCTGACAGCAGCCCCCTGTCGCTGAAAATCACCGCCATCGGCGGCCTGTTGTTCCTGCACCTGCCGATCCTCTTGATCTTCCTTTACGCCTTCACCACCGAGGAGCGCACCTACGCCTTCCCGCCCCCCGGACTGACCCTGAAATGGTTCGCCGCCGCATGGGAACGCCCGGATATCTGGCAAGCCCTCACCCTCTCGCTGCAAGTCGCCGTCGCCGCCACCCTGCTGGCCATGATCCTCGGCACCCTGATTTCCGCCGCCATGGCACAAGCCCGCTTCTTTGGGCGCGAGCAAATCTCGCTGCTGATCATCCTGCCCATCGCCCTACCCGGCGTGATCACCGGCATGTCGCTGCGCTCTGCCTTCGGCTTGATGGACATCCCGTTTTCCACCCTGACCATCATCCTCGGCCATGCCACCTTCTGCATCGTCATCGTCTATAACAACGCCGTCGCCCGTTTCCGCCGCTTGTCGGGCGGTATCCTAGAGGCCTCAGCCGACCTCGGCGCCAACGCGTTCCAAACCTTCCGCCACATCCTGCTGCCCAACCTCGGCACCGCCCTCCTCGCCGGAGGCATGCTGGCCTTCGCGCTGTCGTTCGACGAAGTCATCGTCACCACCTTCACCGCAGGCCAGCAAGCCACCCTGCCGATCTGGATGCTGGAGGAACTGATCCGCCCGCGCCAACGCCCGGTCACCAACGTCGTCGCCATGGTGGTGTTTGCCGCCACCTTCCTGCCGATCCTGCTCGCCTACTACCTGACCCGCAACGGCTCAGAGACCGCAGGCGCAGGCAAATAACCCCGCCGCAATTCGGTCGAAAAGCAGGAATATAAGGCCCAAATGCGCCCGCCGACCTCTGCGGCGGGTCATAGCGCTGATACGGCAGCGAAAGCCCGCAGTATCAGCGCGCCCCTACCCCCAACACCACGCCGCCCCGGACGTGATCCGGGGCCTCATGGAGGTCAGCGCGGCGGCGTTCAAAACCCCAGCACCATATCGCGATGCGCGATCCCGGCGTCGTCATAAACCGGGCCATAGGCCTCAAACCCCAAACCCTGATAAAACCCAAGCGCATGCACCTGCGCGCCAAGCTTGGCCTTGGCCACACCTTCGATCGCCCGCAACCGCAGCACTGCCGCGCGGATCAAAGCCGCACCAATCCCCGCGCCCCGCGCTTCTGCCAACACACAAACCCGCCCAATCTTACCCACATCGCCCTGCACCAGCAGCCGCGCCGAGCCCACCGCTTCGCCATCGCGCAGGGCCAGCAAATGCAGCGCAACCTCATCCAGATCATCGACCTCATCGGCTTCAGACACGCCCTGTTCTTCGATGAACACCACCCGCCGCAACTGCCGACACAAAGCGATGTCGCGCGTTTCTTCAACCACCAAAGTCACGCGAAATAGTCCCGCAGCACGCGCGCATAAATCGCCTTCAGCGCATGGATCTGCGCCACCTCCACCCGCTCATCGACCTGATGCATGGTGCGGCCAACCAGCCCGAACTCCACCACCGGGCAGTGATCCTTGACAAACCGCGCGTCCGAAGTCCCGCCCGAGGTCGAATATTCCGGCACCCGCCCGGTTTCCGCCTGCACCGCACGCGCCACCAAAGCCGAAAACTCGCCCGGTGGCGTCAGGAAACTTTCGCCCGACACCGTCACCCGCATCGAAATCTCCACACCCGTCGCGGCCTGCACCGCGTCGGCATGGCCCCGCAACCATGCCGTCAAAGATGCACCCGAATGCGCATCGTTGAACCGGATGTTCACCGTAGCTGTCCCTTTCGCCGGGATCACATTCGTCGCCTTGTTGCCGCAGTCGATGGTTGTAATCGCCAGCGTCGAGGCATCGAAATGATCGGTGCCCGCGTCCAAAGGTGCCGCCTCCAGCCGCGCCATCAGCGCCACCAACGCGCTCATCGGGTTCTTCGCGCGGTGTGGATAGGCGGAATGACCCTGCACCCCCGTCGCCGCAAAGTAGCACGTCATCGACCCGCGCCGCCCGATCTTCATCATCTCGCCCATCTCATTCGGGCAAGTGGGCTCGCCCACCAGACAATGCGTCATCCGCTCGCCATTCTGCGCCATCCAATCGAGCAAGGCCACCGTGCCGTCCAGCGCGTCGGCCTCCTCATCGCCGGTAATCGCCAAAATCACCGCACCATCCGGCGGGGTTTCCCGCACAAAATCCACCGCCGCCGCCGCAAACGCCGCGACGCCCGATTTCATGTCGGTCGCTCCACGCCCATACATCCAGCCATCGACCACCGCCGCGCCGAACGGGTCTTGCGTCCAAGCCGCCAGATCCCCCACCGGCACCACATCGGTATGGCCATTGAACCCGAACGACTTATTCGCCCCCACCACGCCCCAGCGCGCATAGAGGTTGCTGATGCCACCGCGATCCACCCGCGTGCACGCAAATCCCGCATCCGCCAGCACGCCCTCCAACAACACCAACGCCCCCCCCTCATCCGGTGTTACCGAGGCACAGCGGATCAGATCGGCGGTCAACGCCACCGGATCAACAGGAGAATGCGCAGCCATGGTGATGCCCCTTTTCGCAGATAAAACATGCGCCTTCGGGATATCGCCTTGCCCAGACCAATGCAACGCCGCCAAATCTGTGTCCCGCACGCCACCATCCGCGCGGCCCATGCGCTCAACCACAAAATGCGGTGGCGGCTGGCCCGCAACCTGCCTTAGCGTGGTGTCAATACCATGCGCCAGGGCCAACGTGCCCAACTAAACCGCGCAATGGCAACCGAGGCTTAGATGACAGCGGGCAACCAACGCACCACGGCCCACTCGCGCCCTCCCGCACGCCTTGCGGGCAACTGGGGCGTGCCCGCATGACAGACGGTTTCCACCAAGGCTGGGTCGCTCTGTCTGATCGCGGTCTGCTGACGCCCGCATCACCCGACGCCTTGCTGCACCAAGGCCTGTTCGTGATGGAACTGGCGCTGCCGCTGCAAAACGCGGGCCTGCTGCTGGATCACCAATCCAACACCGGCTGGCCCCGCACTTTCGCGATTTTTCACGATCCCGACACCGGCATCGTCATCCTGCACCGCCAAGGCAAAGACGTCGCCCGCCATGTTCTGCCCGCCCCCTTGCCCCAAGGCAAAGGCACAGCGCGGCTGTCGTTCCACTTTGACGCCCCTGCGCGGCATTGGCGGCTGACGTTTGAACTTTTGGGCAGCGACCCTCTTGTCAGCCTGTCGGCCAGCGGCCAGAACCCGCTTCCCCTGCCCCTGCATGATCTGCAAGCCCTGTGCACCCGCCCGCGCCCCGCTGGCCCGGTGCTGTGGTTTGGCATCACCGAAGGCGCCGCCCCGCCCGGTGCCGCACCGTGGATCGGCCTGCGGACCCCGGTGGAAACCAGCCTTGGCCCGGTTCTGGCAGGTCATCTCAAACCCGGCGACATGCTGCTGACCGAAGACCACGGCCCGCTGCCCCTGCGTGCGGCCCACCGCCTTGCCCTGCCCGCGCGCGGCAGCTTTGCCCCGGTGCTTTTGCGCGCGCCGTTCTATGCCCAAACCCAGGATCTTCTGGTTTCAGCCGATCAACTGCTGGCGATTTCCGGCCCCGAGGTCGAGTATCTGTTCGGCACCGACGCCGTCCTTATGCCTGCAGGGGCTTTGGTGGATGGCCGCACAGCCCTGTCCGACCAGCGCCGCGCCATTGCGGGATCGGTGGCGCTTGATCTCGGCAGACCGGCATTGATCGAGGCAAACGGCAGCCTTCTGGCCATCGGCCACGACCCCGCCTGCGACCTGCCGCTGCGTTGCCTGCAAACCTACGAAGTGCTGACCCTAATGATGCTGCTCGGCCGCAGTCCGCGCCGCGCCGCCTGAAGCTGCACCACGCCGCTAAAGTTTCAGCGCAACCCGCCGCGGCCGATAGAACAGCACCAACCCTTTGGCAGAGCGCACTTCAACCTGATCCGTGCAGGCCCTCATGCTTACCGACGCGCCATGCGGTTGTTCCCGGCGCTGTTCGGGCGATGACCGCAACGCATGTGTCAAACGAATACGATACGGCATGGCGACCTGCCTGAAAAAAGGGACGAATTTTATGCAACACCCAGAATGCGACGACAATATGGCGCGCGCCTTGTTGCTGGCGCAAAGTGAACCATCGCCGCAGCGCGCCCTCTGCCGCAGCGCGATTGCCTAGTCAAAAAACGGCGTCATCTGCGCCACGACAACCGAGTTTTCCGCCAAAGCCCGCGCCATCAGTTCGCGCTCCTCGGCGTCAATCTCATCGCCCGCAGCCAGACGTTCCTCCAGCGTGCCGTAGCCCGACACATCCAACGGCGCCAGATCGGCCTGCTTCAAAATCGCCACGGTTTCGCGCACCGCCTCGGCCTCATCCACGCCACTGGCATAGATCAGCAACGCCGCCCCGGTCGCCTTGTCCGGCAGACCATCCCCCGGCTTGCGCCCGACTTCGACCGTTAGCGTATAAACCTGCTGCTTGCTGCCCTCTGACATCCGATCAATCCCGCAGCAATTCGTTGATGCTGGTCTTGCTACGCGTCTTGGCATCGACCTTCTTCACGATCACCGCGCAATAAAGGTTAATCCCGTTCTTGCTGGGCATCGACCCCGCCACTACGACCGAACCCGCAGGCACCTCGCCATACATCACAGCGCCAGTTTCCCGGTCCACGATCTTGGTGGATTGCCCGATAAACACGCCCATGCCCAGCACTGACCCCTCGCGCACAATACAGCCCTCAACCACCTCGGATCGCGCGCCGATAAAGCAGTTGTCCTCGATGATCGTCGGCCCCGCCTGCATCGGCTCCAACACGCCGCCAATGCCAACGCCGCCCGACAAATGCACATTCTTGCCGATCTGCGCGCAGGAACCCACCGTGGCCCAGCCGTCCACCATCGCGCCCTCATCAACATAAGCGCCGATGTTCACGAAACTCGGCATCAGCACCACGCCCTTGGCGATATAGGCCGAGCGCCGCACGATGCTGCCCGGAACCGCCCGGAACCCCGCCTTGCGCCAATCGGCCTCGGTCCAGCCCTGAAACTTCGACGGCACCTTGTCCCACCAGTTCGACCCACCGTTCGACCCGGAAATCTCATACATATCGGTCAGACGGAACGACAAAAGCACCGCCTTCTTCGCCCATTGATTGACATGCCAATCGCCAGTTTCGCGCTTTTCCGCCACCCGCAACGCGCCGCTGTCCAACGCGCTCAACGTCGCTTCAATCGCATCCCGCGTCTCGCCTTTGGTCGAAGTCGAGATGCTATCCCGCGCCTCCCAGGCAGCTTCAATTGCAGTCTCCAACGCGGCATAGCTCATGGCAATCTCCTCAAAGCTTTGCAGCCCTATACCGATGCCAGCCCTTCCATGCAATCGGCATGGGCGGCATCACACCCACCGCAAGCGACGGCCCAAAAAGCCAAACGCCGCCCGCCCCAAATCACAGGGCGGGCGGCGCAGGCAGCGCATCCGTCGCTTATTTCACGTCACCAATCGACCAGAACAACGTCTCACCCGAGCTGTCATCGACGCCGTCGTTATCCGTCACCACCCAACCCTTGCCCGCCGCATCAATCGCAAAGCCTTCGACCTTATCGACAATATAGCCGTTCAGTGCCGCCAGATCGGGGATGAAATCCCGCACCAATTCCTTGCTGACCACGGGCAGCTTTTCGCCCAGCGCGGCAGGGGCCAACTGGCTGACCGCCACGCGGTACAGCTTCTTCACCGCAGCCTTGCCCGCGATCTGATTGTCCCGCTCAACAATATAAGCCCAATCGCCCTTCACGGTGATTTCCGACACCCCCATCCAAGTGCCTTCCGCAGCGGCATCCAGCGGATAATGCACCGCACCCCAGGTTTCTTCCTTGGTGTTATAGGCCAGCAGCTTGACCATGCCTTTCGGATCGTCCTTCCATTCGCGCTGCACCGCCATCCACAAGGTATCGCCGACCAGCGCAATGCCCTCAAAGCCATAGCGCGTTTCCTGCGCCAGCAATTCCTCGGGCAAAGCAATCTCCTGATCAATCGCGCCCTCGGCATCGACATGGTAAACCGCATGCGGCACCAGCTTGTCGCTGCGCCCTTCCGAGGCCAGCCAGAACCCGCCCTCGCCATCCGCCGCAATGCCTTCCAGATCCAGCTTCTGCGCCGCATCACCGCCGCGCGTCACCACCATCGCACCGGTGATCTTTGCCGGGGTCTGCGTGGCATCAATCGTAAAGATCATAGGGGCCGCGCTATAAACGCTATCCGACACCGCATAAAGCTTGCCCGCGTCCTTCGGATCAGCCGCCAGACCCGACAAAGCCCCCCAACCGATCAACGGATCAGACCCGGCCGAGGTGATCATCGGATAGGCCGCAGGCCCCTCCGCCAGTTGGTAAATCATCACATGCGCAGGCGCGCCGCCATCCTCGCGCAGATCAACCTCATTCGCCGTCACCAGCAAGTTGCGCTGCGGAATGGCCACCATCCCCTCCGGCGAAATCCCCGACGGCAGCAGTTGCTTCAGCACCGGCGCTTTCGGATCGGTCAGATCATACACCCCGATCACCGAAGCCCGTTCCGAGGCCACAAACGCCATCGGCTTATCGCCAAAGCTGGCAATCTCCACCGATTCCAGCTCAACCCCCTTGGTCTTGCTGCGATGCTCCGGGTAATGCCCGATCTCGGCAATCGCCCGCTCCAAGCTGGCACCGCTTTCATAGACAACCGAGCCATCGCGGTTGAAAATCGTCCAGCTGCGCGACCCACCCTTGTAATCGCCCTCATTCGCCACCGCGAAGTGATCGGCATCGACCCACTTCACCCCATCCGGCTCGCGCAACGCACCCTCGCGCTTGCCCGTGAAATCCAGCTTGCCGTTTTTCTTGGTATCAATGCCGTCCAGATCCACCGCCCCGGCGCTGAAATGCCCCGAAACCTTGCCATCCGCACCGATCAGCACAATCTCGTTGTTTTCCTGCATGGTCAGAACGATCTCACCCGCCGCGTTGATATCGACAAACTCCGGCTCCGGGTCATCGCCGCCAACAGAAGCCAGCCCGGTCACGTCGATCTTCTGCAACCCGGCGCAATCGACCACGCCATCTTTCAACGGCAGCTTCACCACATAGCCCGCAGGCATCTGCGGGATCTCACCGTCGTTCACATCCTCGTCCCGCTCATTCTCAATCGCAATCGCCAAGAATGATCCATCCTTCGCCGCCGCCACTGAATCCGGCTGCCCGCCCAGTTCACACTCGGCCACAACCTTCTTGCTCGCCAGATCAACGCTCACCAGCTTGCCCGAGGTATTCACATAATCCTTCGACGTATTCACCGCCGCAAACGCCGTCCCGCCGATGATCTTCGCCGTTGTCGGCTCGCCGCCCATCTCGATATTGCCCAAAGGCTTCGGCGCGCTTGGGTCGGTAATGTCGATCAATCCGATCACCCCCAACGGGCTGTCGGTATAAACCAGCATCATGCCATCTTCCGAGGCCGAGATGATCTCAGCGCTGCTCGCCCGCGCCAAATCTTCGCCCGCCGCCATGTTCAACGGTGTGGCAAAGCTGGCAATGCGGTTGAAATTTTGGTCAGCCAGCGCAGGCAAAGCCGCGCAAATCGCCAAAGCAGAGGTCAGGCCAGAGATCGGAAAACGCATCGGGGGCATCCTTGGTCAGATAAAATCAGACCCAGTCCTGCCCTGCCCGGATGAAACAATCACAACGAAGATATGACAGTTTTACAAAGGCCGCTCAGGCCCGCCGATGCGTCGCCGCCACCCGTGCCACTTCCTCATAAATCCCTGTCAGCACGTTCAACACCCGCGCGGCCTCTGCCAGCCTTGTTGAAAACCCCGGCAAATTCCCCAACTCCGCCAACAGCAACCGCCGCCGCAACGCGCCGTAATCATCCGTCACCCGCCGCCCCTCGTCCGTCACCTCGTAACTCACCCCCGACCGCCCCGCGCCCTTACGCACCACCAGCCCCGCCCCGATCAGCTTGCGCAGCGAATACTGGATGTTCGGCACATCATCCCGGTTCGCCAGCCGCGCCAGTTCCTTGATGCTTTTCGGGCGGTCATGCATCCGGATGATATGCAACAGCGCGTTTTCCGGCCCCGAGGCCGGCATTTCGCACACCCCCGCCAAGCATTCCGACTGCCAGCGCCCGAATCCCTCAAACGCCCGCATCAGCGCGAATTCCAACTCGGTCACCTCAACCTCAACCGCCGTCTCCGCCAGATGCCAGCGGTAATCCAGCGCCTGTGCACCGGTATCATTTTGAGTTTGAACCTTTTTTTCCGCCATCACTCCAGCCCCTTGCCTGCCCGCATCCTTAGCCCGCAAACCCATTGACGCAATGTGATTATACGATAGACTTTCAATCATAAAATATAACATAAATCCTGACAGGGAGTCCCACAATGACCACCAACCCGATGCTCTCGGGCGACCGCTTTCGCTTGGGCACGTTTTCCTCCAACTGTTCCTCCGGCATGACCCCCACCAAAATCGCCGAGCGTTGGGACAATTCCTGGGACAACAACCTAACCCTCGCCAAAATGCTGGATGACGCGGGCATCGACTTCATGCTGCCCATTGCCCGCTGGATCGGCTACGGCGGCGAAACCGATTTCCACGGCAACGTGCTGGAAACCATGACTTGGGCCGCTGGCCTGCTGGCCGCCACCAAAAACATCGCGGTGTTCGCCACCATCCACACCGTCGCCAACCACCCCGCCGTGACAGCCAAACAGATCGCCACCATCGACCAGATCGGCCATGGCCGCGCAGGGCTGAACATCGTCGCAGGCTGGAACAAGCCCGAATACGAAGCCCTTGGCCTGACCCTGCCCGATGATCATGAAACCCGCTACGCCTATGCGCAGGAATGGTTCGATCTGGTGCGCAAGCTCTGGGCCTCGAAAGAGCATTTCGACTGGAACGGCACATATTTCAAAGCCAAGCAGATCAAAGGCGACCCCGCCCCGATGCGTGGTTCTGTCCCGATCATCAACGCCGCAGGCTCACCCCAAGGCCGCAACTTTGCCACCGACAACGCCGATTTCCTGTTCACCCCGGCGATTGACCTCTCCCGCTCCGTCACCGAAATCGCCGACCTGAAAGCGCAAGCCAAAGCCAAAGGCCGCAAGATTGACGTGCTGACTTTCTCTCACGTCATCTGCCGCCCCTCGCGGGACGAGGCCGAGGCGTTCCTGCACCACACCGCCGTCGCCAACACCGACACCGCAGCGGTGGACAATCTGGTCAACCTGCAATTCGCCCACGCCCAAAGCTTCCCGCATGATCTTCTGGCCCAGATCAAGCACCTGTTCGCCATGGGCCACGGCGGCTTCCCGCTTGTCGGCACGCCCGATGATGTGGCCGAAGGCATCCTGAAACTGCACGCCACCGGATTTGCGGGCACGACGCTTTCCTTTGTGGATTATGTCAAGGAATTCCCCTATTTCCGCGACAACGTGCTGCCAAAACTGCAAGAGGCGGGCATCCGCTGACGGCTGCACTGATCCCTCGCGGCATCGTCCCGGCGGTGCCGCCCAAACCGAAAGTGCCTGATGTCCGAACCTACCCCCAAGCACTTCCGCGACGCCATGCGCGCCTTTGTTGGCAACTGTAGCCTGATCACCACCGGGCAAGGCGACGCCGCCACCGGCCTGATCGTCACCTCTGCCGTCTCGCTGTCTGCCGAACCGCCGCTGGTGCTGGCCTGCGTCAACCGGGCGTCCTCCAGCTGGCCGGTGCTGAAAGAAACCGGCAGCTTTGGCTGGTCCAGCCTTGGTGCCGCCCATCAGGGCGTGGCCGAGCGATTCTCGGGCTTCAGCGGCACCAAGGGCCCCGCCCGCTATGACGGGGCCGAATGGGAAACCGCCTTCACCGGGGTCCGCCTGCTGAAAGGCGCCCCCGCCGCCTTCGACTGCACCATCGAAGAGATGATTGATCGCGGCACCCATTCCATCCTGATCGGCCGCGTCGAGGCCATCCGCACCACCCCCGGCGCGGGCGCGTTGATCTACTGGAACGGCGGCTACCGCACATTGGCCGACTGACGGCCACCCTTCCACCCCCCCGCAAAACCCGCTACCCCTAGTCTGACCCGCCCCAACCAAGGCCGCCCGATGTCCGACGAAGCCCGCCCTCACCCGTTCCGCGATTCCGTTCAGGACGTGGCCGCAACCAAACGCCTGCCCGACACCCCGCAGACCCGCTCTCCGGCCTACAAACTGGCCTTCGCCGACCAAACCTTCCTGATGCGCGAAGATCTGCGGCCCGTGCGGCTGCAACTGGAACTGCTGAAACCCCAGTTGATGATGGACGAGTTGGGCATCAAATCCACCGTCGTCTTGTTCGGCGGCGCGCGGATACCTGATCCGGCAAACAAAGCCGCCGCGAAAACCCCGATGCTGGCCGACCTCACCAAATACTACACCGAGGCCCGCAGCTTTGCCCGTCTGGTGACAGAGCGGAGCCTGCAATCTTACGGCCATGAATACGTGATCTGCACCGGTGGTGGGCCGGGGGTGATGGAGGCGGGCAACCGCGGGGCCGACGATGCGGGCGGGCAGTCGATTGGCCTGAACATCGTGCTGCCGCACGAGCAGGCGCCGAACCAGTATGTGACGCCCGAGTTGTCCTTCAACTTCCACTATTTCGCGATCCGGAAGATGCACTTCCTGATGCGGGCGCGGGCGATTTGTGTGTTTCCGGGCGGGTTTGGCACGCTGGATGAGATGTTTGAAAGCCTGACCCTGATCCAGACCGGCCGGATGAAACCGATCCCGTTCCTGCTGTTTGGCCGCAGCTTTTGGGAGCGGTTGATTGACTGGGATATGCTGGCCGAAGCGGGCGTGATCTCGGCGGCCGATCTGAAGCTGTTCCAGTTTGTCGAGACGGCGGAGGAGGCCATCGCGGCGATGGATGGCTGGGCGCTGGAATAGGGAAATCGGAAGGGTCCCAACTCGGGACCTTTTTTTGTTGTGTTATATCAGCGGGTTGAGGTGGGTGATTTAAGGTTTTGTTAACACTCTAGGGGATTTCCCTCCTGATCCCGCGCGCGTCTCACATACCAAATGCACGCTTCAAACCGCGCACCACAGGGCAGCGCCAGACCGCCGGGTGGGCGAGCCACAGCAGTTCTAGGCACTTTATGTCTCAGCATACTCCCCAGTTATTCTAAGCGAGACAGCGCAGAAGCGCCCGCCCGAGGGGGCGGTCAGGCGCTGCCCGGCGGCGCTAAAGCGCCTTGATTCCGGGCGGGGGCTTTGCTTGGGAGGATGGAAATTCGTAGTGCGCCGAGAGACACATCGCACCCTGATTCAATCAAGAAATGGCTGGCAAGCCATCAACTCTTCCTTGAGTGTGAGCCGTTGACTAAAAATTCGAGATGGGGACGACATGGATGTAAAATCTGCGCAGGCGACCGGAAATGCAGCGCTGCACTATGCAGCTTGGCAGCTTTCACGCAAAGGTTGGAACGTCATGACCACGGCGAGAAACGCAAAGGGCAGCGACCTTTTCTGTGTGAATAGTGACGAATCAATAAAGTTTGGGGTGCAAAGCAAAGGTGTTTCCAAACGCGGTCCGGTCGGACTTGGCTCTGACCTGAATAATTTGCGTTCTGAATGGTGGATTGTAACGATAAATGCCAAAAAGGATGATCCGGTATGCTTCATCCTAAAACTAGAGGAAGTGAAAGGTCTTTGCTTTCACAGCGATCCGGCGAAAAGCAAAACTGGGGTGCAATCATATTGGCTGCAACCAAACCAATATGATCAACCCAAGTTCAGGGAAGCGTGGCACAGGCTAAATCCCGAAAATTTGCTACCCTCGGGCTAAGTTTCGATTATGTGGCCGTGGGGACAGGTGATGATGCCGTCCCCCTCAAACCGGCACAAACCCGCCCTTGGCCGGGTCAAACTGCTCCAGCCCGCCCTCACCCGTATCTGTCCAAAGCCCGTGCAGGGTCAGGCGGTCGTCCTCGACGGCGGCTTTGATGAAGGGGAAGGTCATCAGGTTTTCCAGTGAAACCAGCACCGCCTCACGCTCCAGCGCCGGTTGTTGCAACTCGGGGGCCAAGCCGGAAATCCGCTGATAGCCGGGGCGCAGAATGTCCATCCAGCGGCCGACAAAGCTGGTTTTCTCAAGCAGTTCAGGCGCATGGCCCGAGCACATGTCAAGGCAGCCCTTCACCCCGCCGCAGTTGGAATGGCCCAGCACCACGATATGCGCGACCCCCAGCGACTGCACCGCATATTCGACCGTGGCCGAGGTGCCGTGATACTCGCCATCGGGGTTATGCGGCGGCACAAGGCCTGCGATATTGCGGTGGATGAAAAACTCACCCTCGTCCGCGCCAAAGATCGAGGTCACATGCACCCGGCTGTCGCAGCACGAAATCACCATCGCGCGCGGGTGCTGGCCGTTGGCGGCAAGCCTGCGATACCACGCCTTGTTGTCGTTGTAGGTGGTGGCTTTCCAGCCATGAAACCGTTGCACCAGATAGCTTGGCAGCGCGCGAATGTGGCTCATGGTGATCCTTCTCGGCTTTGGGTCGCCCCCGTAGTTATGATGCAATTGCAGAAAATTCGAGAGGTTTCTTTTGCGCGCGGCAACGATTTCTTCAGCACGCTGGCGCAGGATGGCCTTGGGTGTTTCGGAGGGTGTGATGCATAATGTGGTGGCTTTGCGGCCAAAGGAGCGGGTGCGGCAGGATGCCGAACCGATCGCAACGATCTATCGGAATTTGGGCACCTCGGGCGCGGAACAGGTGGTGACGCGGGCCTTGGGCGAATTGGCGCTGACGATGGCGGGGCTGGCGACGCAGGTGCGCGCGCACGAGTTGGGCGATCTGACGCGGCAGTTGCGCCGGTTGCAGCGGATGGCCGAAAACCTTGGCATGGTGTCTTTGGGCGTGGTGTCGGGCGATCTGCGGGCGTGCCTTGACGGCGCGGACAGCACCGCCTTTGCCGCCGTCTGGGCGCGGTTGCTGCGGATTGCCGAACGCTCGCTGGCGTCAGACAAGGCGCTGCTGGAGCAGTTGGATCAGACCACGTTCTAGCGGATGGGCGTAGGGGTTGCGGCGGCGGATGGAAGCGGTAGGCTTGGCGCAACTGATGGAAGGATGCGCCGATGGTTCCCGCTTTTGCTGAGGCTGACGCCGTATCGCGGCCGCTGTATGTGGTTGCGGTGGATGGTTTGGCCGATTTTCTGGCCGGTCAGCCGGAAGCGGTGCGGGCTTGGCTTGCGGCTTGCGGATTTGCGGCGGGTTTGGGCGATCTGCGGCTGATCCCCGGTGGCGATGGCGTGGCGGCGGCGGTGATCGGCTTTGGCACGGCGGCGACGCGGGCGCGCGGCCGGTTTGGTTTGGCCAAGGCGGCGGGATTGCCTGCCGGCGCGTGGCATCTGGTGGGCGCTCTGACGCAAGGCGAGCGGGATGAGGTGGCCTTGGGCTGGCTGCTGTCGCAGTATCGCTTTGACCGTTACCGCAAGATGGCTGCATCTGACGCGGCGCTGGTGCTGCCCGAGGGCTGTGATGGTGCGCGCCTGCTGGCGATGGCGGCGGGAGAGTATCTGATCCGCGATCTGATCAACACGCCTGCGCAGGATATGGGGCCGGATGAATTAGAGGCTGCCTTTGTGGGCTTGGCGGGGCGGTTTGGCGCGCGGGCCAAGGTGGTGAAAGGCGCGGCACTGCTGGAGCAGAACTTCCCGATGATCCATGCGGTCGGTCGCGCCTCGCCGCGCGAACCGCGGTTGCTCGAGATGCATTGGGGGTCGGTGGGGCCAAGCCTGACGCTGGTCGGCAAGGGGGTGTGTTTTGACACGGGCGGGTTGAACATCAAAACCGCCGGTATGCTGCTGATGAAAAAGGATATGGGCGGGGCGGCCACGGTGATGGGGCTGGCGCAGATGATCATGCAGCTGGGCCTGCCCGTGCGTCTGCGGGTGATCGTGGCGGCGGTTGAGAATGTGATTGCAGGCAATGCCTTGAAGCCAAAGGATATTCTGACCTCTCGCAAGGGGCTGACGGTTGAGGTCAACGATACCGATGCCGAGGGCCGGCTGGTGTTGGGCGATGCTTTGGCGCTGGCAACCGAGACTCCGACCGACGTGTTGATCTCGATGGCGACGCTGACGGGGGCGGCGCGCACCGCGCTGGGGCCAGATCTGGCACCGTATTACACCGATGATGCGGTGATGGCGCAGGCGCTCGAGGATGGGGCGCGGGCGACGTTTGATCCGGTCTGGCGGCTGCCATTTCACACCCCCTATGAGCCGATTATCGAGCCTAGCATTGCCGATCTGGATAACGCCCCCGGCTGGGGTTTTGCTGGATCGGTGACGGCGGCCCTGTTCCTGCGCCGCTTTGCCGATCATCCGCGCTACATGCATTTTGACATCTACGGCCATACCCCCGCCGATGCGCCTGCGCGGCCAAAGGGCGGCGTGGGGCAAGGTGCGCGGGCTATTCTGGCGGGGCTTCCGGCGATGTTGGGGCTGTAGGATGGATCGCCGCACCACACCCGCCACGGCGCGCGCGGCCCATGTCTCGCTGAAAGGGCTGGTCGAAGCCCCGCATTATACCGAGGGCGAAAAGCGCCGTGTGGCGATGCCTTTGGTGGATCTGTTGCGCGCACCCGGTGGGGCGCGGGATCGCCAGCTTTTGCTGGGCGACGGCTTTACCGTGATTGATCACCAGGACGGCTATGCCTTTGGCTTTGCGTCAAAAGACGGCTATTGCGGCTGGCTGCCCGAGCAGGCCTTGGGCGAAGGCCCGAAGCCCACGCATTGGGTCGCCACCCCCGGCACGCATCTTTACCCCGAACCCCGCGTGCAGGCGCGCGAGATTGCCGCCCTCAGCATGGGGGCGCAGGTGGCGGTGATCGCGCAGGGGGCGAAATTCACTGAAACCACGCAAGGCTTTATCCCGACGCCGCATCTGCTGCCGCTGGGCCAGTATCACCACGACCCGATTGCGGTGGCCGAGGGCTTTCTGGGCGTGCCCTATCTGTGGGGCGGCAATTCGCGGGCAGGGATTGATTGCTCGGGTCTGGCGCAGGGCGCGCTGCTGGCTTGCGGCATCAAGGCGGCGGGCGATTCCGATCTGCAGCAAAGCTTGGGGCATGAGGTTGCCGACGGCGACAGCCTTCAACGCGGCGATCTGGTGTTCTGGAAGGGCCATGTGGCGCTGGTGGTGGATGAGTCGCGGCTGATCCATGCCAACGGGCACACGATGTCGGTGGCCTATGAAGGGATCGCGGCCTGCATCGCGCGGGTGCTGGCGGCAGAGGGCCAGGCTGTCAGCCATCGGCGCAGGGTGTAGCGCACGGCGTCTTACAGACCCCAAACCGAGAGAAAACGCTGCGGGGCAGCGTTTTTCGGTTTGTTGCTCATAAGGCCAAAGGCCGTTGAGCAAGAGGGGTCGTGCCACAAACCGTCGCTGTCAAAATCGGGGCGCGCCTGACTGGGCGGGCGCGGCAACGCGCCTGCCAAGGGGCAGGCAGGCGCGGCCCGATTTGTCGCGTGACAAATCGGGCAAGACCCCCCGCCGGCGCAACATGTTCACGTCACACGATCAACTCTTGCTTCACCAAGCACAACGCCACCCCCACACCCCCCGCCGCCCCGGACTTGATCCGGGGCCTCCGGTCTCACCACGAGGCCCCGGATCAAGTCCGGGGCGGCGCGGTGCCGGCTGACACGCTCACTCCACCGGGCGGATCAGTTTCTGCTCCAGCACGCGCAGCACCTGTGCCAGATCGTGACCCCGGCGCAGGATGAAACCGTCCATCCCGACCACCGCATACATGCCCTGCCGCGCCCGCAGCTTGGGGCGCTTTTCGATGCGATACAGCGGAAATTCGGCGGTGCGGCGGAACACTGAAAACACCGCCGCCTCGCGCAGGAACGACAGGCCATAGTCGCGCCATTCGCCCGCCGCCACCATCTGACCATACAGCCGCAAGATCGCGCCAAGCTCGTGGCGATCAAAAGTAACCTGATCCGGCAGGGGTTCGGGCGGGGGGAAAGGGGTCGGCGTTTGCACCGTCATGGGCAAAGTTTACCCAAGGCCTGCGGCAAATCAAGCCCCGGAAATCACCGCATACAACCCATGCGTGCAAATGCCCTTCCGGCTTGGGGACTCGTGCCCCGATTTTGCCGCCACAATGCCCGCAAATGGCCCCGCGCCCTGCGCAATGCCGCCGCGTTCGGGCGTCATACAGAACGGGCTACAGTGCAACGAAACCGGTGGAGCAGGTCTTTGCCCCCGCCCAGCTTGCTTCACCGGCGCTGTCGCAACAAAGGCCTCTGCCGCAAGGTAGAGGCCTTTTCCATATCGCAGGCACGCTTGGTCGCGCAGGCTTACAAAAACCCGCGAGCCAGCCGCAATTCGCCCACCGTCAGGCCGCGGCAGTTCACCTCCGGCGCGGGCAGGCGTTTCTGAGCCATCGGGTGGGCGGCATCCAGCACCCCCAACTGCGCCAGTATCGCCACCAAAGCCGCTTCCGAGGCGCGGGAATTGCCATCCTCGATCTTCAGCGCCACGCCCAGCTTTTTCTCGGGGATGATGGCGATGAACACCGCCTCGGCCCCGGTCTTGATCGCCACCCGGCCCCCCATCGCGCGCATCAACTCGGTGCAGGCCCGGCCCTCGCCCGCAACCAGTTCGGGGTGGGCGGCCATCGAACGGGTCAACCGGTGCATCGCGCGGTCGCGCACCGAACCCGTGTCCTTGGACGCAGCAAACGCCGCCATGCCGCGCGCAAGCCCCGCCACCGACATCGCGAAATTCGGCGCCGAGCAGCCGTCGATGCCGTAACCGGCGCTGGTCTCACCGGTGACTTCCTCGGTCGCGGCCTTGATCGCCTTTTGCAGCGGATGATCCAGCTCGACGTATTCCGGCCCGGCCTTCAGATGCTGCGTGGTGGTCAAGAACCCCGAGTGTTTGCCGGAACAGTTGTTGTGCAACTGACAGTGCGCTTCATGGCCCAAGATCAGCCGGTCGCGCTCGGTGCGATCGTAGGGTTCATGCGATCCACACCGCAGGTCGGCCTCGCCCAGACCCAGATCGGCCAGCCAGCGGTTGGCCATGCCCACATGCAGCGCCGCCCCCTGATGGCTGGCGCAAGACAATGCGATATGGGCATCGCTCAGCCCCGCCGCATCGGCCGCACCGGATTCCAAAAGCGGCAAGGCTTGCAGCATCTTGCACGACGAACGCGGAAAGATCACCCGGTCCGCATCACCCCAGGCCTGCACGATCTGGCCTGCCTCATCGCAGATCACCGCGTGGCCGCGATGCGTGCTTTCCAGCAATCCGCCCCGCCACAGCTCCACCATTTCTGCCGCTGCCATGCCATCCCCCTCACATATGCGCGATTTTCTGCCCGTTTGGCCCCGGCAGGGCTTTTACGAAGCGTCATTTTTCGGTTATGAAGGCATATCGAGTGAAATTCTTGCGCGCCATCGAAAAACCGCACCTGAAGCGGCCACACCGGCGGGCAGAGGCAAAACGGCTTGGAGGCTGTAGAACATGACAAGCTGGATGACGCGCGCGGCAGGCGTTGCGATGATTTCCGTGATGGGCTTTGCGACGGGCGCTGTGGCGCAAGAGTCGACAAACCGCGTCGCCACCATGACGGATTGGAGCGTGTTTGCCGACAAGAACCCGACCGAATGTTGGGGTGTGTCAAGCCCGAAGGAAACCGTCAACACCAAGGACGGCAAGCCGGTTTCGGTGCGGCGCGGCGATATTTTGCTGTTCGTCACCTTCCGGCCCGGCGCCAAGGGTGAAACCTCGTTCTCGGGCGGCTATCCGTTTGCGCCGGGGTCCACGGTAAAGCTGGATGTTGATGGCACCTCGTTTGATCTGTTTGCAGATGGCGAATGGGCGTGGCCGGGAACTTCTGACGACGATGCGACGATTCTGGCGGCGCTGAAAAAGGGCACCACGGCGGTGCTGACCGCGCGGTCGGCCAAGGGCACCCAGACCAAAGACAGCTTCAGCCTGCGCGGCTTTACCGCCGCGATGGACGAAGCCGCCAAACAGTGCGCCCAGTAATCTGACGCGCGCCGGGTTTAGCTGACCCAATATCTCAAGATTTTCGCAACCGGGGCATCGCCTCGGTTGTTTGCATTTGCGGCCTTGGCAAAGATTTGGTGGCTGTGGTTGAATTTGTTCCTGTTCTGTTCTATATTCAAAGTCCAGAACCAAGACGAGGTGATGTTATGGAAGCCACTACATTTGCCATCGCTGCGACAGAGCGGCAGTTGTCTTACGCCCGCTCGTTGGCGCAGCGCAATGGGGTCGTGCTGCCGTGGGATGTGCAGTTGGATCGCCGCAGCCTCAGCACGTGGATTGACGCGCAGGCCAAACTGCGCCCGATGGAAAGCGATGGGCGGCCCAGCTCGAAACAGGTGGCCTTTGCCGAGAAGATCGCGCGCTACAAGCGCCGTGCGGTGCCGGATGAATGTTTCCGCGACCGCCAGTTGCTGGCGCGCTGGATCGACAGCAACCGCTGACGTTGGGGCTGATCGACATTCACGCGCTTGCGGATCGTCAGACCGGGCGGGGTTTACCCCTGAAGTCGGCTCAACGGGAAACCACATGAGGCCATTCAGGCCCGGCGGTTTCAGCGGCATCCGCACCGCGTGGCGAAGGCGATGGCCTTCGCCAGAGTTTCGAAGGAGACTGTCGATACCCTCCAGACTTCGCGCAAGCAGGTCGGAAATGGCATGAAAACCGTGCCATTTCATCTGTGGCCGGAGGATAATTCAGAATATGCATCCATTGCCCCTGTGCTGTGCCAAAGGTATGCAATGGGCAAAACTTTTGCATGGAATCGCAGCGCATGACCCAAGCCCAGACCCCCGCCCGCATCGCCTTTATCAAAGCCCGCTGGCACGCAGACATCGTCGATCAGGCGCATAACGGCTTTGTGGCCGAGGCGAAAACCCTGCTGCCCGGTGCCACGATTGACGCCTTCGAGGTGCCCGGCGCGTTTGAGATGCCGCTGGTGGCGAAAAAGCTGGCCAAGACCGGACGCTATGATGCGATTGTCGCGGCGGCTTTGGTGGTGGATGGCGGGATTTACCGGCATGATTTCGTGGCCGGGGCCGTGGTGACGGGGCTGATGAATGTGGGCCTGGAAACCGGCGTGCCGGTGTTTTCGGTCTCGCTGACGCCGCATAACTTCCAGCCGGTCGATAGCCTGATCGCCTATTACACGGCGCATTTCGTCAAAAAGGGTGCCGAGGCCGCCCATGCTGTGCAGCAGATTCTGGCGCTAGAGCCGCAGCTTTCGGCCTAAAGCGGCGCGGCTGATATGGTGGTTTTGTTTTGCCCGCAAATCCCCTATATCAGTCGCTTCCCAGCCCAAGGACGCTGCCATGACTGCCCCGACCCAACACGCCCCGATCACCCAAGACGTGCTGACCATTCCGCGCAAAATCCCCGAGGGCGGCAAGCCCAATCTTGTGGGCATGACGCGCGATCAGATGCGCGATGCGTTGATTGCGGCGGGCACGCCGGAAAAGGCCGCCAAGATGCGGGTCGGGCAGGTCTGGCAATGGGTCTATCATTGGGGCGTGCGCGATTTTGACCGCATGACCAATCTGGCCAAGGATTACCGCGCGCTGCTCGCCGAAAATTTCGTGCTGGAAGTGCCAGAGATCGTCACCAAACAAGTCTCGACCGATGGCACCCGCAAATATCTGGTCCGCATCGCCGGCGGGCACGAGGTTGAGGTGGTTTATATCCCCGAAACCGACCGTGGCACGCTTTGCATCTCGTCCCAAGTCGGCTGCACGCTGACCTGCACCTTCTGCCACACCGGCACGCAAAAGCTGGTGCGCAACCTGACGGCGGCGGAAATCGTGGGGCAAGTGATGCTTGCGCGCGATGATCTGGGCGAATGGCCGGTGCCCGGCGCGCCACGCGTGGAAACGCGGCTGGTCAGCAATATCGTGCTGATGGGCATGGGCGAGCCTTTGTATAACTTCGACAATGTGCGCGATGGGATGAAGGTTGTGATGGACGGCGAGGGCATCGCCTTGGGTCGTCGCCGCATCACCCTGTCGACCAGCGGTGTGGTGCCGGAAATCGCCCGCACGGCGCAGGAAATCGGCTGTCTGCTGGCCGTTAGCTTCCATGCAACGACGGATGAGGTCCGCGACGTGCTGGTGCCGATCAACAAGAAATGGAACATCGCGACGCTGCTGGAAGCCCTGCGCGAATACCCGAACCTGACCAATTCCGAGCGTATCACCTTTGAATATGTGATGCTGGATCACGTGAACGACAGCAAGGAAGACGCGTATCGCCTGATCGAGTTGCTGCGCGGCATCCCGGCCAAGGTCAATCTGATCCCGTTCAACGAATGGCCGGGGGCGCCTTACAAACGCTCGTCCGGCAACCGGATTCACGCCTTTGCCGACATCCTGTATAACGCCGGTTTTGCGACGCCGATCCGCACTCCGCGCGGCGAGGATATCATGGCGGCCTGTGGGCAGTTGAAATCGGCCACCGAAAAGCAGCGCAAATCGGCGCTGAAGGCCAGCCCGAACGCCGCCGCGGCTGAGTGAAAACGTCGCAGACACTGTATTGTGTCAACACAATGGAACCAAAACTGAAGTTTCCGCTTCACAGCGCCGCGCGCCCGCGTCATGGTGGCCGCGTTAACGAAACGGCAAATATGGTCGTGCATCATCGCGCGACCCAATCAACACAAGGCGCCAAACAGGCGCTGCGGCCCTCCGGTGGCTGACCGGGCGAGCGTAAGGGCGCTTTGAATGACACAGACCGAGACTACCGCGCAGGCGGTTGAGCGCTCCGCCAAGGAATGGGTGTTGGTGCTGGCGAAATATCGCGAGCCTTCGACCTTCCGTTCGGTGTTTGAGTTGGTGGCCACGCTGGTGCCGTTCGTGATGCTGTGGGGGCTCGCTTGGGTGTCGCTGGATATCAGCTATTGGCTGGCCTTCGCGCTTGCCATGCTCAACGGGGTGTTTCTGGTGCGGATCTTCGTGATCCAGCATGATTGCGGCCATGCCTCGTATTTCACCAGCCGCACGGCGCAAGATTGGGTCGGCCGCTGTCTGGGTGTGCTGACGCTGACGCCCTATGACGTGTGGAAGCGCACGCATTCCATCCACCACTCGCACCATGGCAATCTGGATCAGCGCGGCATCGGCGATGTGCTGACCCTGACGGTGGACGAATACCGCGCCCGCAGCCCCATGGGGCGGTTTCTTTACCGGATGTATCGCAACCCGTTGGTTTTGTTCGTGTTGGGGCCAAGCTATCTGTTCATCCTGCAAAACCGCCTGCCGTTCGGGCTGATGGACAAGGGGTGGAAGTATTGGACATCCGCCATGGGCACCAATGCGGTGATTTTCATCTCGATTGCGCTGATGATCTGGCTGGGCGGCTGGATGCCGTTGTTGCTGATCTATCTGCCGACCTCGGTGATTGCGGCGACGATTGGGGTGTGGCTGTTCTATGTGCAGCACCAGTTTGAAGAAACCCATTGGTCGAAAACCGAAGACTGGCAGTTGCACGAGGCGGCGCTGGAAGGTTCGTCACACTACGTTCTGCCGCAACCCCTGCGCTGGCTGACCGCCAATATCGGCATCCACCATGTGCATCACCTCTACAGCCGCATCCCCTTCTACCGCCTGCCCGAGGTGTTGCGCGACAACGCCGACCTGGCAGAGGCCCAGCGTTTGACGATTTGGGAAAGTTTCCAGTCCGTAAAGTTGCATTTGTGGGATGAAAAACTACAAAAGCTTATGTCGTTTCGAGAGGCGAAGCGGTTGTACGGAAGGGCCTGAACTTATGGGTGAAGATATTCGGTTGACGGCCAGCGATGGCTTTGTCTGTGATGCCTATGTGGCGCGGCCTGCGGGTGTGCCCAAGGGCGGCATCGTGGTGGTGCAAGAGATTTTCGGCGTGAACCCGCATATCCGCAGCGTGGCAGATCGCTATGCGGCGGAGGGCTATCTGGCGGTCGCGCCTGCGCTGTTTGACCGGGCAGAGCCGGGGTTTCAATCGGGCTATCAGCCCGAAGACATGCCGCGCGCCTATGCGATGATTGGCAAGGTGGCAAGCGGGCCTGCTCTGCTCGACATCGAAGCCGCCGTCAAATTTGCGGCAAAGGCGGGCAAGGTGGGCGTGGTCGGCTTTTGCTGGGGCGGCACGCTGGCGTGGACGGCGGCGGCAGAACTGCCGGGGGTTTCGGCGGCGGTGGGTTACTATGGCGGCAACATCTTGGCGATGACCGATTTGCAGCCGAAATGCCCGGTTATCCTGCATTTCGGTGCCAAAGACGGCCATATCCCGGTGGACAAAGTGCGCGAATTCGCAGCCGCCCGCCCCGAATTGCCGATCTACATCTATGACGCCGACCACGGCTTTAACTGCGACGCGCGCGGATCGTATGACGCGGCTTCGGCCAAGCTTGCGCAGGAACGCAGCTCGGCGCATTTCGCCAAGCATTTGGCCTGAATACTTGCGCGCCAGAGACCAAACTTCCCTTGGCTCTGGCGCGACAGATAAGAAGGTCTTCCCCGCTTTGCCCGGATTACTGGAACCAAATTTACCGCCATCGCCCCCAAAAATGCCCGGACGGCATCAACACGCCGTATTCCGGGCAAAATTTCTTGTATTTTAAGCCAAATTCGCTTGTGCCCCGCTAGCGCGGAGCGTCGAAAATTGCCACATAGCGCCAACAAAGCTTGAAGGATGCCCGCAATGACCACCAGCACCCCCAACGCCAAGGGCCTGAGCGCCAGCACGCTGACGCATTTGCAACGGCTTGAGGCCGAAAGCATTCACATCATGCGCGAAGTGGTGGCCAATGCCGAAAACCCGGTGATGCTGTATTCGGTCGGCAAAGACTCGGCCACCATGCTGCATCTGGCGAAAAAGGCGTTCTACCCGGCACCGCCGCCATTCCCGCTGCTGCATGTCGATACCACATGGAAATTCCGCGCCATGTATGAGTTGCGCGCGAAAGCCGCCAAAGACGCCGGGATGGAGTTGATCGTTTACCAAAACCCCGAGGCGCTGGAGAAGGGGATCAACCCGTTCGACCACGGATCGTTGCACACCGACATGTGGAAAACCGAGGGTCTGAAACAGGCGCTGACCAAGTATAACTTTGACGTGGCCTTTGGCGGCGCGCGCCGGGATGAGGAAAAGTCGCGCGCGAAAGAGCGCATGTTCTCGTTCCGCTCGGCCAACCACCGCTGGGACCCGAAAAACCAGCGGCCCGAGTTGTGGAAGCTGTATAACACCCGCAAATCCAAGGGCGAAAGCATCCGCGCCTTCCCGATTTCGAACTGGACCGAGTTGGACATCTGGCAATACATCCATCTTGAGGGCATCGAGATTGTGCCGCTGTATTTCAGCGAGAAGCGCCCGGTGGTCGAACGGGGCGGCATGTTGCTGATGGTGGATGACGACCGTTTCCGCCTGAACCCCGGCGAGGTGCCGATGATGAAATCGGTGCGGTTCCGCACTTTGGGCTGCTACCCGTTGTCGGGCGCGGTGGAATCCGAGGCCAAGACCCTGCCGGAAGTCATTCAGGAAATGCTGCTTGCCACCACGTCCGAGCGTCAGGGCCGCGCGATTGACCACGATCAGGCCGCCTCGATGGAGAAGAAGAAACAAGAGGGGTATTTCTAAATGACCGCCGCTATTGACCCCATCTACGTCACCGACCAACTGATCGCCGACGACATCGACGCTTATCTTTTGAAGCACCAGCACAAGACGATGCTGCGGTTCATCACCTGCGGTTCGGTCGATGACGGCAAATCGACGCTGATCGGGCGGCTGCTCTATGACAGCAAGATGATTTTCGAAGATCAGTTGGCCTCGCTGGAGCATGACAGCAAAACCTCGGGCACCCAAGGGCAGGACATTGATTTCGCGCTGCTGGTCGATGGCTTGGCCGCCGAGCGCGAGCAGGGCATCACGATTGACGTGGCCTACCGTTTCTTCGCCACCGACAAGCGCAAGTTCATCGTCGCAGACACGCCGGGGCATGAGCAATACACCCGCAACATGGTCACAGGTGCGTCCACCGCCGACCTTGCGGTGATCCTGATCGACGCCCGCCAAGGTGTGCTGACCCAGACGCGGCGGCATAGCTATCTGGTGAAACTGCTGGGCATCAAGAACGTCGTGCTGGCGGTCAACAAGATGGATCTGGTCGGCTATAGCCAGGAACGCTTTTACGAGATCGTCAAGGATTACAGCCACTTCGCCAAGCAGATCGGGATGGAGGCTTTCTTGCCGATCCCGATTTCCGGGCTGAAGGGTGAGAATATGATCACCCGCTCCACCCAGATGCCGTGGTACACCGGCCAGACGCTGATGGAGCATCTGGAAACCGCGCCCGTCAACGACGCGCGGATGCTGGATGTGCCGTTCCGCATGGCGGTGCAGTGGGTCAACCGCCCGAACCTTGATTTCCGCGGCTTTGCGGGCCAGATCGGCGCGGGCGTGGTGAAGCCCGGCGATGCGATCCGCGTGCTGCCTTCGGGCAAGACCACCACGGTGAAATCCATCGTCACCTATGACGGCGATCTGGATCAGGCGATTGCCGGCCAATCGGTGACGATCACGTTTAATGACGAGGTCGATTGCTCGCGCGGGGATGTGATCGTGAAGGCGGATGCGCCTTGCGAAGTGGCGGATCAGTTTGAAGCCACCCTCGTCTGGATGGACGAAGCCGCCATGCTGCCGGGCCGCCCGTATCTTTTGAAGATCGGCACCCAGACCGTGACCGCCACGGTGACAGAGCCGAAGTATGAGGTGAACATCAACACGCTGGAACACCTCGCCTCGCGCACCTTGGCGCTGAACGCGATCGGCGTGTGCAACCTGTCGATTGACCGCGCGATCCCGTTTGAGGCTTATGCGACCAACCCCGATCTGGGCGGTTTCATCCTGATCGACCGGATGACCAACGCCACGGTCGCCGCCGGGATGATCCATTTCGCGCTGCGCCGCAGCCAGAACATCCACTGGCAGGCCGTCGATATCGACCGTGACGCCCATGCCACGCAAAAGCTGCAAAAGGCCGCTGTGGTGTGGTTCACCGGGCTATCCGGGTCGGGCAAATCGACCATCGCCAATCTGGTGGAAAAGAAGCTGCACGCGATGGGCAAGCACACTTTCCTGCTGGATGGCGATAACGTCCGCCATGGGCTGAACCGCGATCTGGGCTTTACCGATGCCGACCGGGTGGAAAACATCCGCCGCGTCGGCGAAGTGGCGCGGCTGATGACCGATGCGGGCCTGATCGTGCTGACCGCCTTCATCTCGCCGTTCCGGTCGGAACGCCGCATGGTGCGCGATCTGATGGCGGCGGGTGAGTTTATCGAGGTTTACGTCGATACCCCCTTGGCGGTCGCCGAAAGCCGCGATGTGAAGGGGCTGTATAAGAAAGCCCGCGCTGGCCAGTTGAAAAACTTCACCGGCATCGACAGCCCGTATGAGGCCCCGGATGCCGCCGAAATCGTGGTGAACACCACCGATCTTTCGGCAGAGGAAGCCGCCGACCGGATTGTCGAGGCGATCCTCGCGCGGTAACCGTCACGAAAGCCAGATCAAAGGCCGGGCCCAGCGCCCGGCCTTTTGCATCGCAGGCCAGCACACCAAGTCGTGAACGCAAACGAAGCCGCCAAACGCCTCAATCCGCGTTATTCGCGACGGAAACCTTTTCGCCCGGCGTAAAAGCTTTATCTTCAGCGCAAATGTGTCTGGCCGCCGAAACGCGCCGGGTGGCCTGTTGCTAAGCCCGCCCGCGCATTGCTTGCAGAATAATCAATAAACGGACCTTATATGTTTCAGTCTTCGCCCGCTTATCGCCCGCGCCTTGACCTTCGCCGCTTTGGCCTGATTTCGCTGTTTTTGTGCGCTTTTTTCAGCGTCGATGCAGCCGCGCAAACTGGGCCGGGGGGGCCTGCGCAGGGGCCGGTGAGTGTTGGCACCATCACCGTGAAAACCGTGGATGTGCCCTATGTGCGCACCTTGCCGGGCCGTGCGGTGGCCTATGAGACGGGCGAAATCAGGGCGCGCGTTAGCGGCGTGGTCGAAGAGATCATGTATGCGGCGGGTGATACGCTGAACCCCGGCGACCCGATGTTCAAGATCGAAGACACCACCTATGTCGCGGCTTTCGCCTCGGCCAAGGCGGCGCTGGCGGGGGCAGAGGTGGCGCGCGATACCGCACAGGCCACGGTTGACCGCTACAAGACCCTGCAAGGCAGCGCCGTCAGCAAGGCCGATCTGCAAACCGCCGAAGCCAATGCCGCAGCCACGGTGGCCAGCTATGCCGCAGCCCAGGCCGCCGTCGATGTGGCGCAGCTTGATCTGGACCGCACCATCGTGCGCAGCCCGATTTCGGGCATTGCGGGCATTGCCAATGTGTCGGTTGGGGCCTTGGTCACGGCCAATCAGGCCGATGCTTTGGCGACCGTGACGCGGCTTGATCCGATCTACATTGATGTGAGTGACTCCAGCGCCGGGATGCTGCGGGTGCGCGCGCAGATTGACGATGGCAGTCTCAAGCTGGGCACCAAGGTGGATGTGGCCTTGGTGCTGGAAGATGGCACCACCTACGACGGCCAAGGCACCGTGGTGGTGCTGGGCAATGTGGTGTCGGCCACCACCGGCACCTTTGATCTGCGGGTGCAGTTCGACAACCCGAAGCGGCTGATCCTGCCGGGGCAATTTTTGCGGGTGAAGCTGACGCTGGGCAGCACCAGCGCCAAACTGGTGCCGCAGCGCGCCACCGGGCGCACCTCGGACGGCACGCTGACGGTGTTTGTCGCCAAGGATGGCGTGGCGAAAAAGGTGGCGCTGACCAGTTCGGGCAGCCAGGACAACGCCTGGATCGTCACCGGCGGGATAGAGGATGGCGATCTGGTGATCGTCGATGGCCTGACCAACCTGCGCGACGGGGCCGAGATCAAGCCGGTTCCGGTGACGATTGACGCCGATGGTGTGGTGCATGACGCGGCAAATCCCGATGCTGCCGCCCCCGATACGGCCAAACCTGATGCGGCCAAACCCGATACGCCCAAACCTGATGCGGCCAAGCCCGCCGCAACGGGGAATAACTGAGCCATGGCGCGTTTTTTCATTCACCGCCCGGTGTTTGCCTGGGTGCTGGCGATTGTGGTGATGCTGGCCGGGGCCTATTCGCTGCTGCAACTGCCGGTCTCGCAATACCCCGACATTGCCCCCACCACGATCCGGGTTTCCGCCAGCTATCCGGGCGCTACCGCCGAGGCCGTGCAAACCTCGGTCACGGAAACCATTGAAGACGGTCTGACCGGGCTTGAAGGCTTGCTTTACACCGTAGGCTCGTCTTCCACCGGGCGGGCATCCCTGACGCTGACCTTTGACGATAGCGTCGATCCCGACGATGCGCAGACCAATGTGCAGGCCAAGGTTGATCAGGTCAGCCGCCGCCTGCCCGATGCGGTGCAGGATTCGGGCGTGAACGTCAGCCGGTCGTCGTCGTCGATCCTGCTGGTGGGGTCGCTGGTGTCAAAAGACGGCACCTACAGCACGGTGCAACTGGGCGATATCATGTCCTCCACCGTCGAGGGCGCGGTGTTGCGCACCGATGGCGTGGGGTCGATCAACTCTTTCGGCTCGGGCTATGCGATGCGGATCTGGCTGGACCCGATGAAGCTGGCCGAGTTTTCGATGACCCCCGCCGATGTGGTGAACGCGGTGAAGGCGCAGAACACCACGGTTTCAATCGGCTCGCTTGGCGCGCAGCCGGTGACGCGCGGCCAGCAATTCACCGCCACCATCACCGCGCAAAGCCAGTTGACCACGGTCGAGCAGTTCGAACAGATCCGCCTGACCACCACCGCCGCCGGCAATACCGTGCGCTTGGGCGATGTGGCGACGGTAGAGATCGGCAAGGAAACCTACGGCGGCGATTCGCGGTTTAACGGCTCTAACGCGTCGGGCTTTGGGGTGAACCTCGCCAGCGGTGCCAATGCGGTGGACACGGCTGCGGCCGTGCGCGCCACGCTGAGCGGTCTGGAAGCCGCCCTGCCCGAGGGGGTTGAGGTGGAATATGCCTACGACACCTCGCCTTTCGTCGAGTTGTCGATTGAAAAGGTGGAACACACCCTGCTGGAAGCCATCGCGCTGGTGTTCCTTGTCATCTTGGTGTTCCTGCAAAACTGGCGCGCCACGCTGATCCCGATCATTGCGGTGCCGGTGGTGCTGCTGGGCACATTTGCGGTGCTGGGGGTGTTGGGCTATTCGATCAACACGCTGACGATGTTTGCCATGGTGCTGGCGATTGGCCTGCTGGTCGATGATGCCATCGTGGTGGTGGAAAACGTCGAGCGCGTGATCGCCGAGGAAGGCCTGCCCCCGGTGGAGGCGACCGAGAAAAGCATGACCCAGATCACCGGCGCGCTGATCGGCATCGCGCTGGTGCTGTCGGCGGTGTTCTTGCCGATGGCGTTTACCTCGGGGTCAACCGGGGTGATTTACCGGCAGTTTTCGGTGACGATCATCTCGGCGATGCTGCTGTCGGCAGCGGTGGCGCTGATCCTGACGCCCGCGATGTGCGCCAGCATCCTGAAGCCGCACAACGCCCATGGCACGGGCTGGCTTTCCGCCCCCGGTCGGTGGTTTAACACCGGCTTTGGGGCTGCCACACGCGGCTATGCGGGCACGCTGGCGGGTATTCTGAAATGGCCGTTTGCGATGGTGCTGGTGCTGGGGCTTGTCGGCGGCGGGGTGGCCGCGATCTATGGCCGCATCAACGGCTCTTTCCTGCCGTCGGAAGATCAGGGCGTGCTGATGACGCGGATTTCGCTGTCGCAAGGATCAACCACCGCAGCCACGCTGGATGTGGTGCGGCAGGTCGAGGAATATCTGAACACCGACGAAAAGGCGGCGGTGGAATCCACCTTTGTTGCCATGGGCTTCGGATTTAGCGGCACCGGGCAAAATCAGGCGATGGTGTTTGTGAAACTGCGCAGCTTTGACGAACGCGGCAGCGCCGATCTGTCGGCCAAGGCGGTGGCCGCGCGCGCCAATGCCAAGTTCAAAGGCTTGCGCGCGGGCACGGTGCAGTTCAACCAGCCGCCCGCCATTCAGGGGCTTGGCAACTCGGCCGGGTTCTCGATGTATCTGGTCGATCAATCCGGCGCGGGCAACGATGCGCTGTTCGCCGCTGCCGCCGATCTGATCAAACAGGCGCAGGCCAGTGGCCGGGTGATCAACCTGCGCAGCGGTGCTTCTGAGGATGAAGCCGCGCTGAAGCTGGTGATTGATCAGGAAAAGGCCGCAGCCTTGGGGGTGTCGCTTACGGAAGTGAACGCCATGCTCTCGACGGTGTTCGCGGGCGATGAGGTGAACGACTTCCAGCTTGGCACAGCCCTCCGCCCGGTGATCGTGCAGGGCATCGCCGGGGCGCGGATGCAGCCCGAGGATGTGCTGGCGTGGTTTGCCCGCAACGCCGATGGCGAGATGGTGCCGTTCTCGGCGTTTTCCAAAACCGAATGGGCCCCGGTTGCGCCCAGCCTGGCCCGGATCGACGCGCTGCCTGCGGTGCAGATCAACGGCGCGCAGGCGGATGGTGTTTCCTCGGGTGAGGCGATGGACACGATGGAGCAACTGGTGGCCGCGATGCCCGGCGGTTACGGCGTGGCGTGGACGGATTTGTCCTATCAGGAACGCCAGTCGGGCAACCAAGCGCCCTACCTTTACGCGCTGTCGGCGCTGGTGGTGTTTTTGTGTCTGGCGGCTTTGTATGAAAGCTGGGCGATCCCGTTTTCGGTGATGCTGGCGGTGCCGGTGGGGATTTTGGGCGCGCTGATTGCGGCTTGGCTGTTTGGCCAGTCGAATGACGTGTATTTCAAGGTCGGCTTGCTGACGACCATCGGTCTGGCCGCGAAAAACGCCATCCTGATCATCGAATTCGCCCGCGAGCTGGAGACCCAAGGCCGCACCCCCGTGCAGGCGGCGCTAGAGGCCGCGCGCACAAGGTTGCGCCCCATTCTGATGACCTCGCTTGCGTTCATTCTGGGGGTGCTGCCGTTGGCGATTGCCACCGGAGCGGGGGCTGGCGCGCAAAACGCCATCGGCATCGGCGTGCTCGGCGGCATGTTGTCGGCCACCGTGCTGGGCATTTTCATGGTGCCGTCGTTCTATGTGGTGGTGCGCAGGCTGACGATGAAGAAGGCGAAGGCTGTCTGAAGTCGCAAGCGCACCCACCGCCCGGAATCAAGGCGCTTTAGCGCCGCCGGGCAGCGCCCGTCCGCCCCCTCGGGCGGGCGCTTTTGCAGCCGACCCAGCAGAACATCTGGGGAGTATGCTGAGCCATAAAGCGCCTAGAACCAGCGGTGCTCGCCCACCCGGCGGACGTGCACAGCCCTCTGACATTGTTACTTCAACACCCCATTCGCCTTGGCGGTAAATGTCGCGATGTAATCCATCAACCCCGGCGACAGCGCGTCATAGGGCGGCAGGCCCAACTCGTTCAGCCGCCCGCGGATGCCGTCCATCTTGGCCGGATCGGTGCCGCCCTCGATCACCGACGACACAAAGGCCGCGAAGGTCGGCGCGGCAAAGCCCTCGGTCCCCGACAACTCGGTATGGATGAACGACAGCCCGGTGAACGGATGGTTCGCCCGCGTCACCGGCCCGTGCATATGCACGCCGCAGCCCGTGCAGGCATGGCGCTGGATAAGTGCCGCGCCATCCACCACCGCCAGCTTATCGGCGTTCTGCGTCACCTTGACGTTGTCCGAAGTCACCACCGACACCATCGAAAACGCAGCCCCCGCCGGCTTCCAGCATTTGGTGCAGCCGCAGACATGGTTGTGCAAACAATCCGAGCCGATCTCGACCACCACCGGATTGGTCTTGCAATGACAGGTCAATGTGCCGCCCGCAAACCCGGCCTTGCCCGGTTTCACGCCGCCATCAACCGATGGATGAATGGAAACAGATGCCATGAAATTTCTCCCTGAACCGACCCTCCTCCGGGGCCTGAAGCCAAAGCCTAGACCCGCGCGCAGAGTCGGACAAGCCGCGTTCCCGTCGCCTAAACCGCCTCGGGTGTCGGTTTCGCGGCATAGCGATCCGCCAGATGGAACAACAGCGGGTTGACCAGAATAGACACCAGCGCCGCCGCCACCACCAGATCACGCGCGCCCACCGGAACGATCTCCAGCTTCACCCCCATGCCGACAAGGATGAACGAAAACTCACCCACCTGCGCCAGCGAGGCCGCCAGCACGAACCCGGCGGATCGGTCATGGCCAAACCAGCGCATCAGACCGTAGGCCGCCACCGATTTGATCCCCAGCACGATCACCACCGTGCCAATCAGCGCCAACGGCTGCGTCCAGATCACCGACGGGTTGAACAGCATCCCCACCGAGACGAAAAACAGCACCGCAAACGCATCGCGCAAGGGCAGCGTGTCTTTCATCGCCTGATTGGACAGGGTGGACGACGCCATCACCATCCCCGCAAAGAACGCCCCCAGCGCAAAGCTGACGCCAAAGAACACCGCCGAGCCGTAAGCCACGCCCAAAGCAATCGCCAGCACCGCCAGCCGGAACAACTCGCGCTGTCCGGTGTGCATCGAATAATGCAGAACCATCGGGATCACCCGCGCGCCCACCACCAGCATCAGCCCGATAAAGCCCGCAACCTTCACCCCGGTCAAAAGCAGCGTCGCACCCAGCGGGCCAAAACCCCAACTGGCCACCGCCGCCGCCTCACCCTCGACCGGAACCGTGACGCCGCCCATCAGCCCAGCCAGCGGCGGGATCAACACCAGCACCACCACCATCACCAGATCTTCAACGATCAGCCAACCGACCGCCAGCTTGCCGGTCTCATCCTTCAAAATCCCGCGCGATTGCAGCGCCCGCAGCAGCACCACGGTTGAGGCCACCGACAGCGACAGCCCAAAGATCACCCCCGCGCCAAGCCCCCAGCCCAAGGCCCAGGCCAAGCCCATCCCCGCAGCCGTCGCCACCGCGATCTGCCCCAACGCACCCGGAATAGCCGCCGCCTTCACCGCCAGCAAATCCTTCAGCGAGAAATGCAAGCCCACCCCGAACATCAGCAAGATCACCCCGATCTCTGCCAGCTCATTCGCCAGCTCCTGATCGGCGACAAATCCCGGCGTGAACGGCCCGATGATCACCCCCGCCATCAGATAGCCCGCAATCAACGGCAAGCGAAACCGATGCGCCACAAGGCCAAACACAAAGGCCATCGACAGACCTATGGCAATAATCGCGATCAGCGGCGTGTCATGCGTCATCCAGAACTCCTTGGGGATATAGCTTAAACTGGGGCCTTCCGGCCTTGCGATCAACCAGCAAAATCGACCGTTTTAGTCACGATTTCCCCGCCAATATGTCACTTTGTTACGCCTTGCCGCTGCGGTGCCAGAAAACGTCGCTGTTGACCTATCCATCAACCCTGCTACCCCTTGCGACATGCTGCCCCTTCTGACCAATCCCGCCGCGCGCCGCCTGTTCCTGCACCGTCACGCTTTGGCCGAGGCACCCACAGGTGCGGCCCATGGCCAAGCCTTGGCCGATCTGATCCACCGCATCGGCTTTGTGCAGGTGGACAGCATCAACACCGTCGCGCGGGCGCATCACATGATCCTGTTCTCGCGCCGCCAATCCTACAAGCCCGCGGCGCTGAAATCCCTGCTAGAGTCCGACCGCGCCTTGTTCGAACACTGGACGCATGACGCCTCGATCCTGCCGGTGCATCTGCACGGCCACTGGCAGCACCGCTTTGCCCGCAGCGCCGAACGGATGAGCAAGAACCGCCACCGCTGGTTTCCCAATGGCGATGAGTCGCAGCTTGACACCATCCTTCGCCGCATCGCCGATCATGGCCCCGTCACCACCTCGGATGTCGGTCAGGACGAGGTGCGCAGCAAGGGCGGCTGGTGGGAATGGCACCCGTCAAAAACCGCGCTGGAATGGCTGTGGCGCACCGGTGCATTGTCGATTTCGGGCCGTGACGGCTTTCAGAAGATCTACGATCTGACCGAACGCGTGATCCCCGACCCGCACCGCAGCACGGTTTATGATCTGGCGCAGATGACAGATTGGGCCTGCACATCGGCGCTCGATAACCTTGGCTTTGCCAATGCCACCGAACTGCGCGCCTATTGGCACGCGCTGGAACCGGCTGAGGTTCGGGCTTGGGTGAAAGCCGCCCTTGCCCGGGATGAGATCATCGAGATCGAAGTCGAGGGCGCGCAAGGCACCCGCCGCCGCGCCTATGGCCGCCCCGACGTGCTGGCCCAAGCCGCTTGCGCGCCCGAGCCGACCACCCGCCTGCGCATCCTGTCGCCGTTCGACCCCGCCCTGCGCGACCGCGACCGCGCCGAATTCCTGTTCGGGTTTTACTACCGGATTGAGGTTTTCGTGCCCGAACCGAAACGCCAATACGGCTATTACGTCTTTCCGGTGCTGGAAGCTGATCGCCTGATTGGCCGCATCGACTGCAAAGCCTTCCGCGAGGACCGCACCCTGCGCGTCAAGGCGTTCTGGCCCGAAGCCGGGGTGAAACTGGGCACAGGCCGGATTGCCAAACTAGAGTCCGAACTCGCCCGCTGGGCCGCCTTCACCGATTGCGACCGGGTGGAATTTCAAGACGGCTGGAGCCGCGAGACGCTGCGCACCACATCCAATTAAGCACAACACAGGGCAACGCCAGACCGCCGGGTGGGCGAGCGCTCCACATCACATGCCCCGCCGCCCCGGACTTGATCCGGGGCCTCGTTTCATCCGCCATGAGGCCCCGGATCAAGTCCGGGGCGGCGAGGATTGCTGGGTTCAGGCACGGCGCCTAAAGGCTTGTTACAGGCGCGTCATTTTCCGACATCTTCGCCGGAAGTTCTGCTGGCAACCGTGGCAACGTGCCCTCAAGGGGCCAAGGCACGGCGCTGCCCGGCGGCGCTAAAGCGCCTTGATTCCGGGCGGGGGGCTGTGCCTGAGGCGTTGGGGCGGCGTGCGTTGGGGCGCTGCGGACTATCAGTCGTTTGTGAATAGAAAACCACCGGGCAAAGGAAAATCCCGTCGGTAGTCCACATGCGCCACCCATAGGCCGTCTCCGATGCGGCAACCGATGAAGAGTCCCCCGCTTGCTTGCCACCAAGGCGAGGCGTTATCGTCACGCCAAACACCCCCACAAACGGAACCCGCAAATGTCCCAAGCCGACAAAGCCCGCCGCTTCAAAGCCTTGCACATCCCCGGCAATCCGTTGGTGCTGTATAACATCTGGGATGCGGGCAGCGCCAAAACCGTGGCCAGTGCCGGCGCGCAGGCGCTGGCGACCGGCAGTTTGTCGGTCGCGGCGGCCCAAGGCTATGCGGATGGCGAGGCCATTCCGCTCGATTTCGCGCTTCAGATCATCGCCCGCATCACCGCCAGCACCGACCTGCCGGTCAGCGTCGATTTTGAAGGCGGCTATGCGACAGACCCCGCCGCTCTTGCCGCCAACATCACGCGCGTCATCGCGGCTGGCGGCATTGGCATCAACTTTGAAGATCAGATCGTCGGCGGCACCGGCCTGCATCCCATTGCCCACCAAGTGCAGCGCATCAAGGCCATCCGCGCCGCCGCTGATGCCGCAGGCGTGCCGCTGTTCATCAACGCGCGCACCGATCTGTTCCTGAAAACCCAGACCAACCAAGCCGCCCTTGTGGCCGAAGCGCTGGCCCGCCAGACCGCCTATGCACAGGCCGGGGCCGATGGGTTCTTCATCCCCGGCCTTAGCGACGCGGCGCTGATCGCGCAGATCTGCCAAGCCTCAACCCTGCCCGTCAACGTGATGATGCTGGGCAGCCTGACCGCGCTGCCCACCGCCGCGCGTCTGGGGGCCGCCCGCGCCAGCTTTGGCCCCGGCCCCTACCGCGTGGCACAGGATGATCTGAAAGCGCGGGCAGAAAAGTTGTTCTGATCCCGGCGCACACATGAACAAGGGGTTAACGCCAAGCCTCAACCCCTTGTTTTTGAACGCCTTAAAAATGGTCCCGCGTTGGGACTGCTTATTGCAACTCTTTGCCCTCGGGCCAGCGCATCACATGGTCCAACTGCACCGATTTCTTCTCCCCCGGAGCCAGTTCAAACTCCCAAGCCAACACCCCACGCGCGCCGTCCACATCGACCACAGTCGGGGCCGGATCGGCGGTGTAGCTGATCTCCAACTCCTCCTGCTCCGAGTAAGGCACCTGATCCAGCAGCCGCACCGGCCAGCTTTCGCCCGTCAGGTTCTCCACCTGCAACACCGCTTTCTCCTCGATCTGGGTCGAGGTGGACAGGATGCCCCGATCCCCCTCGGCCCGCAGCGGCATGTCCCGCTTCAACCGCAAGCCTTCTATCGCGCCAAAGGCAATCTCATCCTCGGCCCCCGGTGCCACCGCGTCGATCGAGGTCGCGCCCACCAACACCCCCTCGCGCAGCAGGAAGGCCTGACCGGGCAGTAAAATCTCGCCGCTGTCATTGGTGAACTTCGCCATCACGAAGGCGGTCTGATCAGAACGCGGCACCGCTTGGGCCGTGATCGTGGGCGTCAGAGTGATCTCATCCAAAGCCAGCCGCAGGTTCTCCACCCCGCCTGCCACATCCACCTTGGCGGGGTAGTGATAAACCACCACATCGCCCTGAATCATCGGAGCGGCGACCACCTCTGCTTCCATCACCGGCTCGGCCATCGCGTCCATCTCACCTGCCGCCGACGCGGCACCCTTGGCCAGTGGCTGCGACACAGGTTCCGGGTCCACCACGCGCCGCAACTGCGGCCACACCTGCGACGGTTCTGCCTGCGCCGAGGGCTGTGCGGTGGACAGGGTCAGGTCCACCCCCTGCCAATCCTCGCCAGAATACTGGCTGACCAAAGCCCCCCGCGCGATGGTCAGCTTGGGATCGTGCCGCGTCAGCATCATGTCATAGACCGGCTGCCAACTGGCATCGGCGATGAAATGCGTCACCACCAGATGCGCAGGCCCCGCTGCATCTGCGGTTACCGCCACCGACAGCCCGGTGTAATCCGCAGCGCCCTGCGACAGCGCGTCTCGCGTGGCCTGCGCATCGGCCAGAACCTTCTGCGCATCCTCAACCGCCTTCTGCGCCGCGGGCAGATCGGCACTTGCCGCCAAAGCCGCCTGCCGCGCGGCCAGCACCTCGGCCCCCACCATCGCGGCCAAGGCCTTCACGCCATCTACCGTCACCGCATCGCCCTCCGGCTTCACCCGGCGCAGAAAATCCGCCTGCGCCTCGGCGGCTTCGACCTTGGCGGTGATCGCATCGACCCCGGCTTGGGCGCTTCGCACGCCCGCCTCGGCAGCCTCAACCGCGGCCTTGGCTGCGACCACATCCGGGTCTGTGGAATCGTCGCGCGGCGGCAACCGATCAGTGCGCAAGGAAAACGCGCCCAGCACCACCCCCGTCGCGTTCAGGCGGATCAACTCGGCCTGCGTGTCGGCGGGCAGGTCGGTGATCAACACTTCGGTCGCGCCTGCGGGGGCGGCAAAATCCACCTCACGCGTGACCTGCGCGCCTTGGGGATAGACCGTGACCGCCGTGATATGGCTGCCGACCACGATCTGATCGGCCAACACAGGCCCCGCCGCCATGCCCAAAACCCAAGCCAGTCCGATGAAATACCGCATGAAAAACCTCCCTATTATGCGCCAAGGTTAGGGCCGCAGCCCCCGGTCAGGCAAGCCCAATCGCCCCCCCCATCGCCCCCCTTGTCGGCCATTCTGCGCCCTGCCATGCTCGCCCAAACTGAAAGGCCCGCCCCAACCGAAAGACCGCCATGTCCCGCAAAGATGCCCTGACCGCCACCGCCGCCCTGCCGAAAGTCACCCACGGGCGCGGCAGCTACCTGTGGGACACGACCGACAAGCAGTATATCGACGGCTCGGGCGGCCCCGCCGTCTATTGCCTTGGCCACGCCCATCCCGAGGTGAACGCCGCCATCACCGCCCAACTGGGCCAGATCGCCCACGGCTACCGCTATAACTTCAGCACCGACGCGCTTGAGCAGTTGACCGAGATCATCCGCGGCCACACCGGCGGCACCCTGCGCGAGATGGTCTATGTCACCGGCGGATCAGAAGCCGTCGAAAGCTGCCTGAAAATCGCGCTGCAATACCAAACCGCCATCGGCCAGAAATCGCGCCGCCGCTTTATCAGCCGCGAGCGTTCGTGGCACGGCAACACCCTCGGTGCGCTGGGGGTTTCCGGCTTTGCCGAGCGCACGGCGGCCTATGAGGGCGCGTTCATCCCCTCGATCAAACTCTCGCCCGCCAATGCCTACCGCCCCATCGCCGGGGCCACCCCCGAAACCGCCGGCGAGGCTTGCGCCGCCGAACTCGAAGCCGCCATCCTGAACCACGGGCCCGAGACCATCGCCGCCTTCATCTTTGAACCCGTGGTGGGGGCCGCAGGCGGCTGTGTCCCCGCCCCCGAAAACTACGCCCGCCGCGTGCGCGAGATTTGCAGCAAATACGGCGTCTTGATGATCGCCGACGAGGTGATGTGTGGCGCAGGCCGCACCGGGCCGTGGCGCGCGCTGGAGCGTGACGGGGTAGAGCCTGACATCATGTCGGTCGCCAAGGGCCTTGCGGGCGGCTACATGCCGCTTGGGGCTGCGATCTGCACTACCGCCGTGTGGGAGGCCATCCGCGCCCGCGACGGCGCTTTCGGCACCGGCCACACCTTTACCGGCCACACCGCCGCCTGTGCCGCCGGGGTTGCGGTGCAAAACATCATCGCGCGCGAAGGTTTGCTGGCACGCGTCACCGCCAACGAGGCCCGCCTGAAAAGCTGGCTGGCCGAGGCGATGCACGATCTGGACGCCATCAGCGACATTCGCGGGCGCGGCCATTTCATCTGCGCCGAACTGGTGGCCGACCGCGACACCAAACAGCCCTTCGACGCCCAACGACAACTGGCGCTGAAAATCCGCGCGGCAGCGATGCACAACGGCCTGATCTGCTACCCGGTCAGTGGCAATGTTGATGGCACAAACGGCGATATCGTCATCCTCGCCCCGCCCTATAATGCGACCGATGATGAGCTGACCGAAATCGTCGAGAAAACCGCAAATTCCATCCGCCAAGTGCTGATTTCTGAAGGTTTGGCATAATTTTGCCATCTCACGCAGGCTTGATGCGGCAAATTTGACGAATCGGTTAGCCTTCTGCTGACCAGAGGGAGAAGCCAACATGCCCCATATCTTTGCCTACGTTCTGATCGGCCTGTTTGGTCTGTTGTCGATGGCGCTTGACCCCGCCATGGCGGCGGGCAGCTCGGACGACAGCAGCGAGACCGAATCCGCCCCCACCTATGCCGAGGCCAAGGCCAAGATTGACGCCGAAGATTACGCCTCAGCCTTGCCTTTGCTGGACAAGATCACCGCGGAAGAGCCGCAGAACGCCGATGCGTGGAATCTGCGCGGTTTCGCCAACCGCAAGCTGGGCAATATGGATGTGGCGGCGACCTCTTATACAGCGGCGCTCAAGATCAACCCCGGCCATCTGGGCGCGCTCGAGTATCAGGGCGAGATGTATCTGGAACTGGGTCAGACCGATGCCGCAATGGCCAACCTGAAGAAGTTGCAGGGCCTGTGCGGCGATTGCGAAGAGGCCACCGATCTGGCCGAATCCATCGGGATGAAGGGTTAACGGCGGTTAACTCTGAGTAGGGCGGATTTTACAGATTTTGCGTTTTTCCACAACATATTGTGGAAGATGGCCGAAATTCCTGCACAAAACCACAAGTCTGTCCCCGCGGGGACAGATTTTTGCTGGCTTTTGGTGGCTTGGTAAGGCCGCGATACACGCAGGGCCAAGCTTCGGAAACGCTTTGTTCAGACATCGGCTTTAGTCCTGATGCCACGCCAGAACGGCGCGTATGAAGGAGTGTTGATGCAGCTTTCTGCCCCTGAAATCCTTGTTGCCCCCACCCCGTGGCCTGTCGCTGCCCAGCCCTGTATCGGCTATGGCGCAATCGTCCGGCAGGCCTATGCGGGTGCCGATCTTTCCGGCCTTAGCCGTGATCTTGTCGCCCGCGTGCAGGCCCCGGCGGTTGATGTCGGCGCGCTGATGGATCTTGCCACCCTGCTGATGCTGCAAGGCGGCGATCTGGCCGCGGAAGGCGCGCTGATGCAGCGCCACGCCCTTGCGATGCAGAAAAGCTATGTGATCAGCCACGGCTCTGGCTTGGGCCTGCGGATTCTGGCCTTTGTGACGGCGGGCGATTTCATGGCCAACACGCCGCTGGATTTCCTGCTGCACGGCTCGGATGCGGTGCTGATCCTGCATTTCGTGGATTGTGAAACCCAAAGCCTTGCCAACCTGCCCGCGCATGATGTGGCCTTCATGGCCATCGGCGAATCTCCGGCAACGGCGGCGCTGCTCGATCATATGCACCGCCTGTTGCAAGGCTTCGCCACCCCGATCTGCAACAACGCGCCGCAGATCATCGCCGCGCTGTCGCGCGAAGCGGTGGCGCAGCGTCTGGCCGACGCACCCGGACTGTGCGTGCCCGCCACCCAAACCCTGCCGCGCGCAGATCTGGTGGCCGCGCTGATGACGGCCCCGGTTGCCGCCCCTTACATCCTGCGCCCCATCGGCACCCACGCAGGGATCGGCATGGCGCTGATCGCCAGCAGCGCCGATCTGGCTGCATGGCTGCGCAACCACGCCGCCACCCAAGCCTATGCCGCGCCCTTCATCGACTATCGCGGCAGCAACGGCCTTTACGCCAAACAGCGCATCGTGCTGATCAAGGGCAAGCCCTACCCCAGCCATATGGCGCTTTCCCCGCATTGGATGGTGCATTATCTGAACGCCGATATGGCCAACCACGCCACCCGCCGCGCGGCCGAGGCCGCATGGATGGCCGATTTCCACCACGACTTCGCCCACCGCCATGTGCAGGCCTTCGCCAGTCTGTATGACCGCATCGGCCTTGATTACTTCGGCATCGACTGCGCCGAGATGCCCGATGGCCGCCTTCTGGTGTTCGAAGTGGATGTGGCGATGATCGTGCACGACATGGACCCGGCAGAGGTGTTCCCCTACAAACACCCCGCCATGCGGCAGTTGTTCACAGCCTTTCTGACAGCGCTGGAAGATACCGCTAAAAACTTGGCGGGCTGATCGCCCACAACACAATCGCCTCGCCCGGCCCCGGATTGCGATAGCGATGCGGCTCGGACGAGGCATAGCTGCAGGTATCCCCGGCGTGCAGCAGAAAATGCCGCGCGCCGATCCACATCTCCAACTGGCCTTGCAGCACAAAGCCCACCTCATCACCCTCGTGGCTGTAAGATTGCGCGCTTTCGCTGCCCGCAGGCATCCGGGTGTAGATCATCTCGACCTGCAAGCTTAGCTTGGGCGTCAGCAATTCGTCAACGATCCCGCCCGCATAGCGCAGGCTAAGGCGGTTATCGCGCCGGATCACATAGCCGCGCTCGTCCTCTGGCACCGGCGCGTCGCCTGCGAAAAACCACTGAACCGTCACGCCCAAGCCCTTGGCGATGCTTACCAATGCCGGGATAGAGGGCGAGGCCAGGTTACGCTCCAACTGGCTGATATAGCCAATCGACAACCCCGCCGCTTCAGCCAGTTGCGCCAAGGTCAGGCCACGCCGCTTGCGCAGCCCGCGCATCCGTTCACCCAAAAAGCCAGCGGTATCATGCGTGTCAGTCATCAGCAGACCATGCCGCGCCTGCAAAATATGCGCAACAAATTTTGCCCATAGTAAAAATATCTTCCGTTTTTTTACTGAACTGCTATCTAAGGCCAGCAACCCATAGGCCGCATCCCATGTTTCCGCACCTGTTCACCCCGCTGACTTTGCGCCGCACGCACGTCAAAAACCGCATCCTCTCTACGGGGCACGACACCACCATGCCCACCGATGGCACGGTAAATCCGGCGCTGATCGCCTATCATCGGGCGCGGGCTAAGGGCGGGGTGGGGCTGATCATCACGCAGGTGGCGGGGGTGCATGAGACGGCGCGTTATACCTCGCATCTGCTGATGGCGACGACCGATGCGTGTATTCCGGGCTATACGGAATTGGCCAAGGCGGTTCATGCGGAAGGGGCGGTGATCCTCAGCCAGTTGTTCCATCCGGGGCGCGAGATCATGGAAAGCCCGGATGGGTTGCTGGCGGTGGCCTATGCGCCCTCGGCTGTGCCGAATGAGCGGTTTCATGTGATGCCGCGCGCGCTTTCGGTGGCGATGATCGAGGATATCATTGCGGGCTATGCCTCGGCTGCGCGCCGCTTGCATCAGGCGGGGTTTGATGGGGTCGAGGTTGTGGCCTCGCACGGGTATCTGCCGGCGCAGTTTCTGAATCCGCGGGTCAACCTGCGGAACGATGATTTTGGCGGCAATGATGCAAAGCGGCTGCATTTTCTGACCCGTGTTCTGGAGGCTGTGCGTGCGGTGACGGACGACGATTTCATCATCGGGTTGCGGATTTCGGCGGGTGAGCGGGATGAGGAAGGGTTGACGATTCCCGAGGCTTTGGCGGCTTGCAAGGCGCTGGAATCGGGGTTGGATTTTGTGAATGTCACCACTGGCACGTCGGCCAGTCTGGGCGGTGCGGTGCATATTGCGGCTCCGATGGCGTTTGCGGCGGGGTATTTTGCCAAGGATGCGGGGGCGTTCCGCAAGGCGTTGAAAATCCCGGTTTTTGTGGCAGGGCGGATCAATCAGCCGCAGGAGGCTGAGGCCATTCTGGCGGCGGGCCATGCCGATATGTGCGGCATGACGCGGGCGCTGATTTGCGACCCCGCGATGCCCGCCAAGGCCGCAGCGGGCGCGGTGGAGGATATTCGCGCCTGCATTGCCTGCAATCAGGCCTGCATCGGGCATTTTCATCGCGGGTTGCCGATTTCGTGCATTCAGCATCCTGAAACGGGGCGCGAGTTGACCTTTGGTAGCCTGCCCCCTGCCCCAAAGCGCAAGAAGGTCATGGTGGTGGGCGGTGGTCCGGCTGGGATGAAGGCGGCGATTACGGCGGCGAAGCGCGGGCATGAGGTGACGCTGTATGAGGCCGCAAGCCAGTTGGGCGGGCAGGCGTTGCTGGCGCAACTGCTGCCGAAGCGGGCCGAGTTTGGCGGAATTGTCACCAACCTTTCGCGCGAGATGGAGCGCGCGCAGGTGCAGGTGCGGCGGGGGGTGACGGTGACGGCGGCTTTGGTGCAGGCCGAGGCGCCGGATGCGGTGATCCTTGCCACCGGCGCGCGGCCGCATGTGCCGGATTTGCCGACCGATGGGCAGATGCAGATTGTCACCGCATGGCAGGTGCTGCGGCGCGAGGTGAAACTGGGGGCAAAGGTGGTGGTTGCGGATTGGCGCTGCGACTGGATCGGACCGGGGATTGCCGAGATGGCGGTGCGCGATGGCGCGACGGTGACTTTGGCGGTGAACGGGTTGCATCCGGGGGAAAGCCTGCCGCTGTATGTGCGCGACACGATGGCCGCCGACCTGCACCGTTTGCAGATCGCCGTGCGGCCCTATGCCCGGCTGTTCGGCACCGCCGAGGATACGGTCTATTTGCAACACACCCCGAGCGGTGAGGCGATGGAAATTGCAGGCGTCGATACGCTGGTTCTAAGCCTTGGACATATCCCGGTGGATGGGTTGGCCGCCGAGTTGGAGGCTTTGGGGATTGCGGTGACGCAAATCGGCGATTGCCTTGCGCCACGCACCGCCGAGGAAGCCGTTTATGACGGGCTGAAAGCAGGCGTTGCGGCTTGAAATCGTTCAACCATCGTTAACCTTAACGAAAAGTTTCCGTGATTTGCCAATAAAAACAATGGTCCCGAGTTGGGACCACAAAAAAGCCCCGCCAGATGGCAGGGCTTTTCCAACTCAAACTCTGGCCGGATCAGCCTTTTTTCAGATGCCGGCTGCCCAGCAGTTCCGCGATCTGAACCGCATTCAAAGCCGCCCCTTTGCGCAGGTTATCCGAGACGCACCACAGGTTGATGCCGTTATCAATCGTGCTGTCCTGACGGATGCGGCTGATATAGGTGGCGTAATCGCCGACACATTCGATCGGGGTGATGTAGCCGCCGTTCTCGCGCTTGTCGATCACCATGATGCCGGGGGATTCGCGCAGGATATCGCGCGCCTCGTGTTCATCAAGGAAGTCTTCAAACTCGATATTGATCGATTCCGAATGGCCAACGAACACCGGCACCCGCACGCAGGTGGCTGTGACTTTGATGTTCTTGTCGAGGATTTTCTTGGTTTCCGCGACCATCTTCCATTCTTCTTTGGTCGAGCCATCGTCGAGGAACACGTCGATATGCGGGATCACGTTGAAGGCGATCTGCTTGGTGAATTTCTTCGGTGCAACTTCTTGGCCGGGAACGTAGAGGCCCTTGGTCTGATCCCAAAGCTCGTCAATGCCTTCTTTGCCAGCGCCCGAAACCGACTGATAGGTGCTGACCACCACGCGCTTGATGCGGGCGCGGTCGTGCAGGGGTTTCAGCGCCACAACCATCTGTGCGGTCGAGCAGTTCGGGTTGGCAATGATCATTTTGTTGGTGTAGCCCGCAATCGCGTCGGCGTTCACTTCCGGCACGATCAGCGGCACGGCGGGGTCGTAGCGATAAAGCGACGAGTTGTCGATCACCACGCAACCCGCAGCCGCAGCTTTCGGGGCGTAGATTTTGGTGGCATCCGAACCCACGGCGAACAAAGCGATGTCCCAGCCGGTGAAGTCGAAAGTCTCAAGATCCTTAGTCTTAACGGTCTTGTCGCCAAAGCTGATTTCAGTGCCCAGCGATTTACGCGATGCCAGTGCGGCAATCTCGTCAACCGGGAACTCGCGCTCGGCGAGGATGTTCAGCATTTCGCGGCCCACGTTACCCGTGGCACCCGCGACGACGACTTTATAGCCCATCGGGGTCTCCTAAGTTCAGTCTTTGACCGTCAAAGACGTGGCCTGTTAGCGCATGGGGCGGCGCGGGGAAAGCGCAAAACGAAGGGGGGTCAGTCGGTGCGGTCTTTGGACAGCAGATATACCAGCAATCCGGCGGTGGTCAGCGCGGCGTAAAAGGCGAAAAGCGCAGCATAGGGCGTGCTGGGCGGGGCGCTGCTGAGGGTGGTGGGGGTCAGCGCGTGGTGCAAACGGCCGGTCAGGATTTGCATGATGCCCGCGGCCCCGATGCCGAACAGGTTGATCAGCGTGACGCCGCGCCCGACCAGATGCGGCGGCAGGAAGGCGCGGCCATGCGCCATCACCATCGGGAAGGAGGCGCCGAAAAAGCCGACGCCCGCCAGCAAGGCGATGGGCAGCGGGCCGGGGGTGTCGGGGTGGGTGTAAAGGCCAAGCAGGCAAGCGACGGCGAGGGCATTGCCGCCAAACACCAGCCATTTGCGGCTGCCGAGGATACGGTCAAGCGGGCCGTAGGCGAAGTTGCCCGCCACCATCGCAAGGCCCATGATCAGGGTCGCCTGGCCGATGCGGGCGGCGTCGGCCTGGAACACATCGGTCATGTAGGGGCCGATCCACAGGCCGCGCAGGCCAGCGGCGGGGGCGTAGCAGGCGGCCATCATCAATAGGATCGGCCAAAGCGCGGGCATCCTCAACAAATCCAGCAGCGAGCCTTTCGAGGTGTGGATCACGCGGGCGGGGTCGCGGACCAGCAGCCAGACGGCGGCGGCAGTCAGGAGCGTGACCGCGCACAGCGCCCACATCGCGCCGCGCCAGCCGATCACCTCGACCGCCAGTGACAGTGGCAGCGACGCGGCGAGGTTGCCGAGCGAGCCCACCCCGATGATCACGCCCGCAAGGGTGCCGAACACGGCGGGCGCAAGGCTGCGGGCGAAGATGTAGTAGGAGGCCATCAGCACCGGCGCGCAGCCGATGCCGATCAGCACCATGGCGAGGTTGATCGCGGCGGGGCCGCTTGCCATCGCGAACACCGCAGCGCCCAAGCCGCCGACCGACAGCAGGACCGAGGCGGTGATGCGGGGGCCGATGCGGTCCAGCGCCGCGCCGACCGGAATTTGCATCAGCGCGAAGGCCAAAAACCACAGCCCCGAGGCCGAGGCGAGATTCTCGGCGGTGGCACCGATCTCGGCCTTCAGCACGGGCGACAGCACCGCCAGAAAGGCGCGGTAGAACTGGCTGAGGACATAGGCCACCATCAGGGCCGCGATACCGACGCGCATGGGGTTCCTATCGGTTCAGGCGGGTTGCGCGAGCAGGGGTTTCTCGCGGATCGGCAGATGCACCAACGCCGAAAATGCGCCGACGCCGACGCCGATCCACCAGACAGTGTCATAGCCGCCGGTCATGTCGTAAAACTTGCCGCCCAGCCAGACACCCAGGAAGCTGCCGAGTTGGTGCGAGAAGAACACCACTCCATACAGTGTGCCCATGTAGCGCAGGCCATAGATGTGGGCGACCAATCCGCTGGTCAGCGGCACGGTGGCAAGCCACAGGCTTCCCATCACCAGCGAGAAGATCAGCACAGAGGCGGGCGTGATCGGCAGCATGATGAACAGGGCCGAGGCCACGGTGCGGGCGACATAGATGCCCGACAGCAGGTATTTCTTGGTGTAGCGTTTGCCCAGCCAGCCCGACAGGATGCTGCCGACGATGTTGGCAAGCCCGATCACCGAAATCGCGATGGCCCCGAGGATCGAGGTGGTGGTGACGCCGATATCTGCCAGCAGGCCCGTGGGGTCGATGGCGCCACATTTCTCGGTGATGAAGGCGGGGAAGTGGGCGGTGATGAAGCCCAACTGATAGCCGCAGGAAAAGAACCCGACGAAGATCATGGTAAACGACGGGTCTTTGAAGGCGCGTTTCAGCACGGTGCCGAGGGATTCATCGAGTTCTGCCTTGGTCGCCATGCTGGGCGAGCGCAGGAAGGGCAGCGCGAACAGGGCGCACAGGATCACCACGGCGAAGATGATGAACACGGTTTGCCAGTGATAGTATTGCAGCATGATTTGCGCGGCGGGTGCGCCAAACACTTGGCCCGCCGACCCCGCAGCGGTGGCGATGCCCAAGGCAAGCGACCGGTTTTCCGGCTTGGCGGCACGGCCGACGATGGCAAGGATCACGCCGAAACCCGTGCCTGCGATGCCGAAACCGACAAGGATTTCCAGCAGTTGCATCTGGCCGGGGGTGACGGCGAAGCTGGAAAGCACCAGCCCCAAAGCATAAAGGATCGCGCCTGCGATAATGGCGCGCCGGTCGCCAAACCGTTCAGCAATCGCGCCAAAGATCGGCTGGCCGACGCCCCAAGCCAAGTTCTGAATGGCGATGGCCATGGAAAACTCGGCGCGTGGCCAGTTGAACTCGGCAGCAATCGGAATCTGGAACACGCCGAAGCTGGCGCGGATGGCGAAGCCCAGCATCAGGATCACGCAGCCTGAGATCAGGACCGGGGTGAAGATGCTGGCTTTGGGGGAGGTCTGGATCATCATGCGGCTCCTGCTTGGCGTCACGGTTAGCCGACAGCGTGGCGGCGTCAACGGCAGAATTGTGCGGACACAACGGCGGCGCGGATTGTGCCGGGCGTTCAAAGCGGTTTAGGCTCAAGGAAACGCGGATAATCGGAGGCGGAGCATGACGGAATGGTGGCGCGGGTCGGTGACATATCAGGTCTATCCGCGGTCGTTTCAGGATGACAACGGCGACGGGATTGGCGATCTGAAGGGCATCACCCGGCGGCTGGATCATATCGCGGATCTGGGCTGCGATGCGGTGTGGCTGTCGCCGTTCTTCACCTCGCCCATGCTGGATATGGGCTATGACGTGGCCGATTATACCGACGTTGACCCGGTGTTTGGCACCTTGGCCGATTTCGATGCGCTGGTGGCGCGGGCGCATGATCTGGGCCTGAAGGTGATCATTGATCAGGTGCTGAACCATTCATCCGACAAGCATCCGTTCTTTGGGGAAAGCCGCAAAAGCCGCGATAATGACAAATCGGATTGGTATATCTGGGTGGACCCGCGCCCGGATGGCACGCCGCCATGCAACTGGCTGTCGGTGTTCGGCGGGCCTGCGTTCACCTGGGATGCGCGGCGCAAGCAGTATTACATGCACTCGTTTTTGCCGCAGCAGCCCGATTTCAATTACCGCAATCCGGCGGTGGTGGATTACATGGAGAGCGTACTGCGGTTCTGGCTGGATCGGGGGGTTGATGGCTTCCGGTTCGATACGGTGAACTACTTCTACAAGGACGCGCTGTTTCGCAATGACGCCGCCGATTTCAGGGTGAAGTCGAAGCCCGACGGCAACCCCTATGAGATGCAATATCATTTGTTCTCAAAGGGTCAGCCGGAAAATCTGGGCTGGATGGAGCGTATTCGCCGGGTGATGGACGCATACACCGACCGCGCCACGGTGGGCGAGATGGGCGAGGCGCATCACGCCATTCGGATGATGGGGGAATACACCGCGCCCGGCCGGTTGCATCAATGCTATTCGTTCGAGATGATGGGCTACGATTACTCGGCAGCGTTTTTCCGTAGCAAGATCGAGGAGTTCTTCACCGGCGCGCCGAATGGCTGGCCTATGTGGGCGTTTTCCAACCACGACGTGGTGCGGCAGGCCTCGCGCTGGGCCAAGCATGGCGTGTCGCAGGACACTTTGGCGCGGCAGGCGGGGGCGTTGTTGCTGTCGTTTCAGGGCTCGATCTGCCTGTGGGAGGGCGAGGAGATTGGCCAGACCGATACCGAACTGGTGTTCGAGGAATTGACCGATCCGCAGGGGATCAACTTTTGGCCGGAACCGGTGGGGCGGGATAACACGCGGACGCCGATGGTGTGGGACGCGTCGCCGAATGGCGGGTTTACCACGGGCAAGCCGTGGCTGCCGGTGAAAGCGCCGCAACTGGCGCGGAATGTGGCGTCTCAGGTGGGTGTGCCGGGGTCGGTGCTGGAAACCTATCGGGCGATGCTGGCCTATCGGCGCGGGTCGGATGCGTTGAAGGCAGGGGCGACGGTGTTCTTCCGTGTGCCCGAGCCGATTTTGGCGTTCACCCGCGGCGATGCGGTTTTGTGCGTGTTCAATCTGTCGCCTGCCGAGGTTTCGGTGGCAGTTGAGGGTGTTACAGCGTTTGAAGGACCGTCGCAGAATGTCAGCCTTGACGGCACGCGGCTGACATTGGGGCCGAACGCGTTTGCGTTCTTGCCAGTGGATGGTGCGGTTTCGGTGCGGGCCTAAGTTCATCCTCCACGCCGCCCCGGACTTGATCCGGGGCCTCCGGTCACGGTTCGAGGCCCCGGATCAAGTCCGGGGCGGCGTGGTTTGGGTGACTTCAGCCCAATATGACCTGATGTTCACGTTGCCCTTTGGCGACGCCTTCCACCACGAAAGTCGCACCGGAAAGCGGGGCGGTTTGCAGGGCTTCGGCCCCCAGATTCTTGCGGGCCGAGGTCACGATCATCGCGCTTAGGCTGGGGCCGGCAAAGGCTGGGCAGGTGGTTTGCGGCGCATCGACGGTAATGGCGCGCAGGAATTTGCCATCGGCATCATAGGCGGCAACGCGGGACGCGCCCCATTGCGCCAGCCACATCACGCCAGCTGCATCAATCACCGCGCCGTCGGGGTAGAGGCCTTCGGCGGTCAGATCGAGGAAGACTTCCGGCGCTGCGTTGGGCCAGCCATCGGCATCCAGGCTGACCTTCATCACCTTTTGCGTCACGGTATCGGTGAAATGCGCAAAGGCTCCGCTGGGCGGGAAGCAGATGGCGTTGGGAATGGAGATGTCACTGTAAAGCTTGCGCAATTCGCCGCGATAGAAGCGATAGATAGCGCCTGCGCCTGCTGCTTCATCCTTGGCCATGGTGCCGATCCAGAACCCGCCCTGCGGATCGGCGCGGCCATCATTGGGGCGGTTTTTCGGCTTGTCTTGTTCCAGCAGGCAGAGGGTTTCGACCTCTTCCGTTTCCAGATCGAACAGGAAAAGATCGCGCTCTCCGGCGATCAGCAGCACGTCTTCGCTGACCCAACCTGCGGCCGAGACAATCTCGGGGAAGCGCCATTCGCGGGGGCCGTCGCGGTCTTGTGACAGCAGTTTCTGGTTGTTGATATCAAACCAGAACATTTGTTCACGAATGGGATGCCAGAGAGGGCCTTCCCCCAGATCGCACAGGCGGGAATCGAAAATCATGCGCTGGCCTCGTCATATGCGGTGACGATCACACGGGCTTTTGCGGCGACTTCGGCGATCGACAATCCGGGCGTGTAAAGGGCGGTGCCGATGCCAAAGCCGCTGGCGCCCGCCTTGATCCACTCGCCAAAGTTCGACGCGCCAGCCCCGCCCACGGCATAGACTGCGCAGGTTTTCGGCAGCACAGCGCGGATGGCTTTCAGGCCTTCGGGGCCGATCAGGCTGGCCGGGAAGATCTTGAGTCCGTCAGCCCCTGCGGCGAGGGCGGTGAAACATTCGGTGGGGGTCATCACGCCGGGCCAGCTTGCCATGCCTGCGGCTTTGCTGGCGCGGATCACATCGGGGTTGCAATTGGGCGAGACGATCAGACGGCCGCCCGCTGCGGCAACCTGCGCCACATCCTGCACTGTCAACACCGTGCCCGCGCCGATTTCTGCCTGCGATGAGAAGGCCTTAGCCATTGCGGCGATGGATGCGAACGGGTCGGGAGAGTTCAGCGGCACCTCGATCCGGGTGATACCTGCGGCGATCAGCGCCTCGGCTACCGGGACGGCTTCGGGGGGTGTGATGCCGCGCAGGATGGCGATCAGGGGGCGGGTCATGGCTTGGCTTTCTGCAAAACGCCGCGCGCGGCGGCGAGGCCTGCAAGGGTGCAGGCGGTGGCATCGAGGGTTTCAGCGGTGGCCCCTTGGCTGGCAAGGGCGGCGGCGTAGCGGGCGGACAGGGATGGCGCGCCGATGAGGGCGATGCGCTGGCCCAGCCAATAGGGTTTGGCGGCGGCGAGTTCCAATCCGATCAGCAGGCCAGACAAACGAGACCGGGCAGCGGCGGGCGACATGCCGTTCAGCAAACCTTCGGCGCGCAATGTGAACAAACGTGCGGAAACCTTTTCGGGCCGCTCTAGCGCATCGGCAAAACCTTGCTGGAAGGCTGCGTCATCGTCGCCATCGCCCGCCATACCGTGACGCAGGACGGATTGCTGTGACAGCAGGGCGAACAACTCGCCGGTCATGAAGGTTTGAAACGACACCACCTCGCCCGCCGATACATGCGCCCATTTCGAATGGGTTCCGGGCAGGCAAAACACGCCGTCAAAGTTGGTCAGCAACGCCAAGGCCCCTGCGATCTGGGTTTCTTCGCCGCGCATCACGTCGGCGGGTTTGTCCTGCCGCAGGCCCGGCGCGATCATCACCTGAAGGCGCGGATCGGTGGTGGTGACGGCCATCAGATCGCCGGGGGCGACGGGGGTGCAGGGCACGGCGCGATAGGGCGCTTCAACCCAACCCTGCCGCGCACCGACCATGCCGCAGGCGATCACCGGAGTCGCAGCCTCGCCCAACCACGGCGAAATCACCCGCAGCAGCGCGGCTTCGAACTGCGAGGGGGTCAGTTTGCCCATCCCCTCCTCCGAGCCAGCGGTGGCCAGCACGCCCTGCGCGCCCATCGCCCAAGCCCGCAGGTTTGAGGTGCCCCAATCGACGGCGATCCAATCAGGCGTCATGTAGGTTCCATTATTTGAAACTAAGTCTTGCATAGTGATAACTATGCTGCCTACCCTAAGCGCTGTCAATTCCTGCGAGGGCCCATGCAGAGCAATGCGCCAGATGGCACCGTCGGCAAGGCGCTGGATGTGCTGGAAACCGTGGCAGCACTTGCCCCGGTGCGGTTCAGCGATCTGTTGGCGCGCGGCGGCTATCCGAAGGCGACGCTGTATCGTTTGCTGCAAACGCTGACGCATCAGGGGATGCTGGCCTATGACGAGGCCAACGGCAGCTATAGTCTGGGCCTGCGGCTGGTGCGTCTGGCGCATGGGGCGTGGGCGCAAAGCTCGCTTGCGCCGCTGGCGCGGCGGGCGTTGGATGCGCTGGCGGCGGCGACCGGAGAGACGGTGCATCTGGCGCAGATGGATCAGGGGCAGGTGCTGTATGTGGACAAGCGCAACGCCGCCCGCCCGCTGGAGATGTTTTCGCAGGCGGGCAAGGTCGGGCCAGCCTATTGCACCGGGGTGGGCAAGGCGATGCTGGCGTTCCTGCCGGAAGCGGGGCTGAATGACGCGCTGTCGCGGCAGAGTTTTCACCGGTTTACGGCGCGGACGTTGGATAGTGCGGCGTTGCTGCAGGAGTTGGCGGCGATCCGGGCGCGGGGCTATGCCTTTGATAATGAAGAACATGAGGTGGGGATTATCTGCGTGGCGGCACCTATTCGGGTGCGGTCGGGTCGGATGATTGGCGCAGTGTCGATCACCTCGAGCACCGCGCGCGGCACGTTGCAGGGGTTAGAGGCGCGGGCCGCGCAGGTGATGCAGGCGGCAAGCGAAATCGCTGCCGAGGCGGAAAGCTGGCGGTTTCCGGAGCATGGTTAGCGGTCAGTCTGCATTCATGCGCTTGGGTGCAGGCATCTCCGGGCGGAAACAGGAAAAGCATTGCGTTTCCCCGCCCGCGTGGGCGGTTTCATTCTGTAGTCAGGTCAACAAGAAACCCGCTGAGGTCAGCGTCCGACCCGGCGGGCGAGAAGCGCCCGCCAAGGCTGGGTCGGACGCTGGCCGGGCCTTGGAGGCCCGGCGGTTTCAGCGTCACCCGCATCGCATGACGAAGGCGATGGCCTTCGTCAGAGTGTTCAAGATGAGTGGCGGTTCAGCCTGGCGGTCAGTCGGTGAAGTGCCGCTCACCGCGCGCTTCGGCAAGATCCATCTGGCGCTGACGCTCACGAAAGCGGGTGCGGTCGGCTTCGGTATATTCGCCCGCGCAATGGTGGCAGCAAGCGCCGCGTTCGTATTCCGGGCGATGTTTATCCGCCGCGCTGATCGGGCGGCGGCAGGCGTGGCAACTGTCGTAATCGCCGGGGATCAGGCCATGCCCGACCGAGACGCGGCCATCGAACACATAGCACTCGCCGTTCCACATTGAGGATTCGGCGGGCACTTCCTCGAGGTATTTCAGGATGCCGCCTTTGAGGTGGAACACCTCGTTCACGCCTTGACCCAGCAGGTAATTGGTTGATTTCTCACACCGAATACCGCCTGTGCAGAACATCGCAATGCGCTTGCCGCGGTATTCGTCCTTATGCGCCTCCCACCACGCGGGGAAATCGCGGAACGTGCGGATGTCGGGATCAACCGCGCCCTGGAAGGTGCCGATGCCCACCTCGTAATCGTTGCGGGTGTCGATCAGCGCCACGTCGGGGGAGGCGATCAGCGCGTTCCAATCCTGCGGGGCGACGTAAGAGCCGACGCGCGCGACCGGATCGACATCGGGCTGGCCCATGGTGACGATCTCGCGCTTGAGTTTCACCTTCATGCGGCCAAACGGCATCTCGGCGGCGAAGCTTTCCTTATGCTCCAGCGCCGCACAACCGGGCAGGCTGCGCAGATGCGCCAGCACCGCCGCAATGCCCTCGGCAGGCCCTGCAATCGTGCCGTTGATGCCTTCGTTTGCCAGCAACAGCGAGCCTTTCACGCCGTGCTGCGCGCACAGATCGGCCAACGGCCCGCGCAGGGCTGCGGGATCGGGGAAGCGGGTGAAGTGATAGAGGGCGGCGACGGTCAGCATAGGGGCGATTTAAGCGCTGTGCCGCCGCAGGGCAATATGTTTGACAGCCATATCTTTCCGGCGGCTTTCGGTTGACCGATACGGTGGTGGCGCTTAACCCAAGAGCAACCGAAACAGGAGACTGCGATGCGCCAGCCCCATGAAGCCCTGATCGTGATTGATGTGCAAAACGATTTCTGCCCCGGCGGTGATTTGGCCGTGGCAGAGGGCGATGCGATCATCCCGCAGATCAACGCGTTGATGGCCGAATTTGGCTGTGTGGTGTTCACGCAAGATTGGCATCCGGCTGACCATTCTTCCTTCGCGGCCAATCATCCGGGGGCGGCGGCGTTCTCGCTGATCGAGATGCCGTATGGCCCACAAGTGCTGTGGCCGGTGCATTGCGTGCAAGGCTCGGCCGGGGCAGAGTTTCATGCGGATTTGCAGACCGATCCGGCGCAACTGGTTTTGCGCAAAGGTTTTCGGGCAGCCATCGACAGCTATTCGGCGTTTTTCGAGAACGACCACAAAACCCCCACGGGACTGGAGGGGTATTTGCGCGCGCGGGGCATTACCGCGCTGACCGTGGTGGGGTTGGCGACGGATTTCTGTGTCGCCTACTCGGCGTTGGATGCGGCAAAACTGGGGTTTTCCGTCACGGTGCTGGAAAATGCCTGCCGCGCGATTGATCTGAACGGCAGCTTGGCCGAGGCCCGCGCAAAATGTGTCGCGGCCGGGGTGCAATGGGTGGCCTGACGCTCACGTAGCGTTAACGCTTGAGCGGTAGGGTGGCGCGGCAAGATGCAAAAGGCCGCCTGCGATGAACCCTGCGATCAGCCAAGAAATCGGGCAGTTTATGGCTCGCAACAGCAGGGATGGGCTGTTCCTGCGCTATGCGCGTGGGCGCGCGCGCGGATTTCTGATGCGCCAGACCATGACGCTGATCGGCGCGCTGAGCATTGCGGGGCTGTCTTCGGTTTGGCTGGGCGGTGTGGCCGCAGGATTGGCGTTGCTGGGCGAAGCCATTGATTGCACAGTTCTTTACCTAATCTCACGGCGATATACTCAGGCGCATGTGCCCACAGCCGCAAGGGTCTGCGCGGCGGTTTCGGGGCTGGTGCAGGCGATGACCATTGCCGCCTGTGTGATGATTTGTTGGCGATTGATTCCGCTGCAAGGCGCACAGTTTTTTGCTGCGGCGTTTCTGATGTCGGCGTCGATCAACGCCGGGTTGGTGCGCCGCTATTTTCCATTTGGCACCGGCCTGCGCCTGACGGCCTATGGCGTGACATGTTTGGTCATGCTGCTGTCGGACATCCGCTCGGACGCCTATCATCTGCGCGCCGAGTCGTGGTTTTTGTTCATTTCCGTGCTGATCATGGCCTATACCGCAACCCTGTTCGTGCGCGCAGTCGAGCGTGGCCAAACCGAACGCTTGCGGTTCGAACAGGCGCTTTTGCAGGAAAGCATGGCGCTGGACGGTGCCAGAATTGCCGCCGCCGACGCCGCTCACAAGGCAGAACGGCTTGCGCTGGTTGCCCGGCATGCCACCGATTCCATCGTGTTTACCGCCCCCGACGGCCGTATCGAATGGGTGAACGAGGGGTTTACCCGCGTGACCGGCTATAGCTTTGATGAGGCTGTCGGACAAAACCCCGGTGATTTGCTCAACAGCGACGCCACCGATTTTGACGCCCTGACAGCACTGTCCGAGGCCCGCGAACAGTGCAAACCCGTACGGCTGGAGGTTCAAAACCGCACCAAATCAGGCCGGGTGATCTGGGTTGATGTCTCAATGTCACCCGTGCTTGGAGCAGACGGAAAACCCAGCCTTTTCATCGCAGTAGAGCGGGATATCACCGAGGCAAAGGCGCATGCGATTGAACTGGCCGAAGCGCGCATCGCGGCCGAGGCGGCAGCGCGCGCCAAATCGCAATTTCTGGCCACGATGAGCCACGAAATTCGCACGCCGATGAATGGGGTAATCGGGGTGGCCGAATTGCTGGAAGAAACCCCACTTGATGTCGTGCAAAGGCAATATGTCAGCACCGTCGTCGATTCCAGCCGTGCCCTGCTGACCATTATCAATGACGTGCTTGATCTCTCAAAACTGCAGGCGGGCAAGTTTGATCTGGTGAGCGAACCTTTCTCGATCCACGAAGCTGTCGCGCGCGCCTTGGATTTGCTACGGCCCACAGCGTTGAAGAAAGCGATCGTGCTGCAAGCCGAGCTGCCAGACCTGCAATACCCGTATCTGGGCGATGCTGGCAGGTTGCGGCAAATCTTGTTGAATCTGCTGGGAAATGCCGTGAAGTTCACCGCAGCGGGGCGGGTAAAAGTGACGCTCAGCGCTACTTCAGAAGGCACGTGCGATAGACTGCGCATTGCCATCGCCGACAGTGGTATCGGCATTGCGCCCGACCGGATCGGGCATGTGTTTGACAGTTTCGCGCAAGCCGACACCACGATTTCGCGGCAGTTTGGCGGCACCGGGCTTGGCCTGACCATCTCGCGTCTGCTGGCACAGCAGATGGGCGGCGATATCGAGGTGGAGTCTGAACTGGGCGTGGGGTCTGTCTTTACGCTGGTGCTGCGCTTGCCGCGGGCGCCCGAAAGCGCCGTCGCCGCCCCCAAACTGCAGCGTGCGCCGCAGACGAACCTGCGGCTGTTGGTGGCCGAGGACAATCGCACCAACATGCTGGTGACGCGCAAACTGCTGGAGCGCAGCGTCGCCACGATAGCCGAGGCTGAAAACGGCAAACTCGCGGTGGCGAGTTACATGCGCGCGCAACCTGATCTGGTGTTGATGGATGTGTCGATGCCGGAAATGCACGGTCAGGATGCCACGCGCGAAATCCGCCGATATGAGGCGGCAAATGGCCTGCCACGCTGCCCGATTGTGGCGCTGACCGCCTATGCCGCCGCAGAGGAAGCCGATCTATGCATTGCAGCTGGCATGGATGCGGTTTTGACCAAACCCTTGATTCGTGCCGAGCTTTACGCGCTTTTGGAACGCACCGCCGCCGCGCGGGATCGTTTTGACGCGCCCCCCCTTCATGGCTTAGACAGGTCGCCAAAGGGAGAGCAGCCATGGTCGATATTGCCGCACGCGTCTGGAACCATAAGTGGAAAATCGACCCGATCGTCCGCTCGCTGATTGACACGGATTTCTACAAGTTATTGATGTGTCAGTCTATTTTCCGCAACAGACCTGATACGACTGTCACCTTCAGCCTGATCAACAGATCCAAATCAGTGCGGCTGGCCGAGTTGGTGGATGAAGGCGAGTTGCGCGAACAATTGGATCATGTCCGCTCTCTCAGCCTGACGCGGGGGGAAAGCACATGGCTGCGCGGCAACACGTTTTACGGCAAACGCCAGATGTTCCGCCCCGATTTCATGGAATGGTTCGAGGGCATGCGGCTGCCTGCCTACCATCTGGAAAAGCGCGATGGCCAATATGAATTGACGTTTGAAGGCAGCTGGCCCGAGGTGATGCTGTGGGAAATTCCCGCGTTGTCGGTGCTGATGGAGCTGCGCAGCCGCGCCGTGCTGCAAAAGCAGGGCCGGTTTGAATTGCAGGTGCTTTACGCCCGCGCAATGACCAAACTGTGGGAAAAGATCACCAAGCTGCGCGAGATTGAGGGCCTGCGGATTGCCGATTTCGGCACAAGGCGGCGGCATTCCTTTCTGTGGCAGGATTGGGCGGTGCAAGCGATGCAGGAAGGGCTGGAGGGCAAGTTCACCGGCACATCGAACTGCCTGATCGCGATGCGCCGCGAGGTCGAGGCGATTGGCACCAACGCGCATGAATTGCCGATGGTTTATGCGGCCCTTGCCAATTCGGACGCTGAACTGGCGCAGACACCCTATCAGGTGCTGGCCGACTGGCAGGAAGAACACGACGGCAATCTGCGCATCATCCTGCCCGACACGTTTGGCACGGCGGGGTTTCTGAAGCGCGCGCCGGATTGGCTGGCAAGCTGGACGGGCATTCGCATCGACAGCGGCGATCCGGCAGCGGGGGCCGAAATTGCGATTGCCTGGTGGAAGGAACGCGGCGAAGATCCGCGGCAAAAGCTGGTGATCTTCTCGGACGGGCTGGACGTGGACAAGATCATCGAATTGCAGGCGCAATTCCGTGGCCGGGTGAAGGTTTCGTTCGGCTGGGGCACGATGTTGACCAATGATTTCCGTGGCTTGGCCCCAGATGATGGGCTGGCGCCGTTCAGCGTGGTGTGCAAGGCGATTGCGGCGAACGGGCGGCCAACGGTGAAGCTTTCGGACAATCCGAACAAGGCGATGGGCCCCGCAGACGAGATCGAGCGCTACAAAAGGGTGTTTGGCGTCGGCGATCAGGTGGCGCAAGCGGTGGTGGTTTAGGCCATCACCCGTCGCGCGCACATCACGGCGCGCGCGATGTGCGAGGCGTGGATCGGATCATCCGGGGCAAGTCTTGGCGCAGCCCAACCAACCGAGGCGCAGCAGCGCGCAAGGGTGAACAGATCGGCCAGCGCTGCGGTTGCGGGGCGGGTTTGGGCGTAACCGGTCACCAAGGCATCGCGGATTTGCGGGTAATCCGGCTCGTGCAGGTTCTGGCTGAGGGCTGTGCCAAGGTCATACAAGCGGAAGCCAAAGCCGGAGTCGTCAAAGTCGATCAGCGAAAGTGAATTTTTGTTCACAAGGATGTTTTCGCGCAGCACATCGGCGTGGATCGGGCCAAAATCGCCGCCGTTTTGTTGATGCGCAGTCATGCCGGCGCGCAAAAAATCGCGGGCGGCGCGCAGGGTTTCGGCTTGGGTCCGCGAGGCAGCGGGATGATCCCAGAACCGGCCCCAGAACGGGGTTTCGCCGACCAGCCCATCAATGTCCCAGCGCGGGCGGGTGAAATCGGACGGCAGAGTCAGTTGATCGGTGGCGGTGTGCACCTGTGCCAGCAGCACGCCAAGGGCATGGTGGCGCGGCTGGCGCTGGTCGGGGGCGCAGGGCAAGGGGTGCCCTGCCTCGCCGAACGCCTCGCCCTCCATCCAGTTGATGATCGAGGCATTGCGGCCGTTTGACAGTTTCACCAGAAAATCACCCGAACGACTGGGCAAAGCGGCGGGCACGGCGACGCCCTTTGCAGCCAAAGCGGCGCACCACCAAAGCTCGGACCGGATCGCGGCATCGTCTTGGTAGCCCATTCGGTGCAGGCGCAGGGCGGCGCGCCCTGTGGGCAAGGCCACCTCGAACACCGCGTTCTCGCGGTTGCGCAGCAGGCGGATTACGCTGCCATTCCAATGGGTTGCAGCCTCGGCAGCCAGTGTGTTGACGCTCATTCGTCGTCGCCGGGTTTGCCGCGCAGGGCTTTGACCTCGCCGCGTTGCACTTTCGCGGCGACACGGCGCAACTGGCTGCCATAGCTGGGCTTGGTGGCGATGCGGCGTTTTGGGGCGACAAGGGCGGCACGGATCAGATCGGCCAGCCGTTCTCGGGCGATTTCGCGGTTGCGGGCCTGGCTGCGGGTGTCCTCGACCTGAAGAACCAGCGCGCCTTCCAGTGTCCAGCGCCGCCCGGCAAGTTTTTTCAGGCGCGTCTTGACGCTTGCGGCAAGGTTCGGGGAACGCTCTGCCTCAAACCGAAGTTCGACAGCGGTCGAGACCTTGTTGACGTTTTGCCCACCCGGACCAGAGGCGCGCACAAAGCTTTCGCTCAGCTCCCAATCCGCAATCGAAATGGTGTCGGTGATCCACAACATTGCGCCAAACTAGCGAGGGTTCTGGAAAAGAGAAAGGGCTGCCGGCCTGTATGCGGCAACCCTTTCCGAGATCTAAGGAGATGGGCCAGTTAGGTATCACAAGCCCAATCACAGGTTGGTTTTCTAGAGGGCTGCCCCTAGAAAACACCCCCCATAACTGTCCCGACACCGCTCTCCAATATCACTCTAGACACTGGGTCACCTCCTTTCAAAATGTTGCCGATAGGGAAAGCGTGACACAGTTTTTGGCATTGTCAAAAGGTTTTACACCGCGCGCGCCGTGTATTTTGCGATTGCGAGTCTGAATGGCATCAAGGCGATTAAATCGACGGCAACTTTGACACTGAAATCCGCCAACCCCAGCGAAACCCACAGCGGCACTTCGGGGCCAAAGCCCAACAGCGGCACTTGGGCTGCGGCCCAGGATACATCACTTGCGGGGTCCAACCAGATGAAAGCACTGGAAAATGCCAGAGTGAAGAACAACACCGTATCGACACTGGACCCGAGGAATGAACCGAGGAAAGGTGCCCGCCACCATGCGGTGCGGCGCAGTTTGTCAAACACGGTGACGTCCAGCAACTGGCCTATTAAAAAGGCAGCTCCCGAACCGATGGCCACGCGCAGTGTCACCAAGGGCCCAAATTCGCCGACGATTTGGGTGCCGACGACCGAACAAATCAGGCCCACCGCGAAGCCCGCGTAAACCACACGGCGGGCGGCCTTCGGCCCCTGAAAGCGGTTGACCAGTTCAGACACCAGAAAGGCGAAGGGATAGGTGAAGGCGCCCCAGGTCAGCCATTGGCCAATCGGATATTGCACCAGAATGTTTGAGGCCATCACGATGATGGCCATGGCGATGACGCCAAGCAGCAGTTTGTTCATGTCGATTTCCGTTTTTTACAAGGTCGCGGAGACTTGGTTGGGTTCAATTTGCCCCATGCAGGACGCGGCGGAGTAGCGCGCTGGTGGGTCGGATGTCAATCGGGCAGTTGGTATTCGACGATCTGGGTGCGCAGGAAGAAGGTGAAGTTGTCATCCGCAATCATCGTCGCCGTCAGATGGCCTGCTGCGTCACGCCAGATTGAGACGCCTTCAAGGTTGTCGTAAAGCCCGACCGGGGTTTCAAGCAGAGTTTCACCGGCATCAAAGCCCTTCCGCCCAAGAGCGAAGCGGCGCAGGCGGCTGGAAAAGCCTGCGAGGCCGCGGAAATCACGCTCCAGCAGGTAAAATTTGCCATCGGGGCCAAAGTCTGCGCCCACCGGCAGATAGTTTTCGCTGCGCGGGATTTGCAGGCTTTTGTCCCATTTTCCAGCCTTGAAGCGATAGACCGGGAAGGGCTTGCCCTCGGCACCCGAGCGTTCGGGCAGCGTGTAGATCACGCCTGCGGCGTCGATGGCCAAAGCCTCGAGCGCGGAGTTGCGTTGCAGCTGCTTGAAGCCGTTGGCGATGGGCAGCGATTTCGGCGCGCCGTCGAGTTTGGGGTAATGCAGCACCCGCGCGGGGCCTTCAAACGAGACATAGACCGAGCCATCGGCAGACAAGGCAATGCCTTCGCTGTCAGAATTACCGGGGCGCAGCGGCTTGCCGTCGGGATTATGGAGAAGTTTGACAGGGTTTGCGGCAACTGACGCAATCCGCCCTTCGTCATCACGGGTGATCTGGGCGGTGGTATAAGCGCCCTTGTCCGACAACACGATGATTTCGCGACCATTTTCGGCCACCTCTATGCCAGAAAATCCGCCAAAGCGGGGATCGTCCATTTTCCAGCGATAGGCGTCCAGAAATCCGGGCGGCGGGGTTGGGCTGGCGCTGCCCTCCAGGCCCGCGATCAGCACAAGCCCCGCCGTTACGGCGAGGAAAGCACGTCTGTGCATTGGCGGGGCAAATCGGCCATGGTAAATTCTCGCGGGCCTTTCTTGTGGGGAGCAGGCTTGCCGGGGTTTTTCACCGGCTTGGGGTTGAGGTAAGCATCCGACACCCACCATGCGAGGGTATCATCGCAGCCATCGCCGCCGTTTGACAACTCAGACACCGTCGGCGTTTGGGTTTGGCACAAAGTGGCCCCTTTGGGGCATTTCAGGCGCACATGGAAATGCGTGTCATGGCCTGCAATCGGGCGGATTTTTTGCAGCCATTTCTTGTCGGATCGCTTGGCGGTCTTGCACATCTCGACCTTGACGGCGGCGGCGACAAAGATGCGGTCCACGCGCGGATCGGATGCGGCGGCTTGCAGCAAGGCTGCGTGGCGCGGGGTCCAGTTGGCGGTGACCGATTTCTGATCGGCCGAACGCACCGGGATCGAGCTGATATTCTCGCGGTCCTTGCGCGACAGGTTCAGCGATTTCGGCGGCAGCATCCAGATATCGGCATCAAGGCCAATCTGGTGGCTGGCGTGGCCGCTCGTCATCGGGCCGCCGCGCGGCTGGCCCATATCGCCGATGTAAAGCCCGCGCCAGCCGATCTGCGTGGCGGTCTGCGACAGGTCTTCCAGATATTGCACCAGCACCGGATGGCCGAAATTGCGGTGCCGCGACAGCCGCATCGCCTGCCATGTCGGGCCGGATTCGGGCAGTTCCATCAACCCCGCCGCACAACCGCGCGCGTAAGAGCCGATCGGCATCGGGTCTTGCTGGCTGGGTTGATCCACCGCGCCGAACAGTTTGTTCGCCAGTTTCTCGGCATTTGCGGGCAAAGGTGCCAGCAATGCCGCGCAAAGGATAAGTTTTCGGATCATGCCTGTTCGCCTTTCGGATTGACCCAGATCAGCAGAATTAGCCCGATGATGAACAGCGCGACAATCGGCGAAATCCCCAAACGCGCGTTTTGGGTCACGGCTGTCGCAATCGTGATCAGCACCGGGGCGATGAAGCTGGTGACTTTGCCCGACAGCGCGAACAGGCCGAACGCCTCGGTGGCGCGGTCGGGCGTGGTGTGGCGCAGAACCATGGTGCGGCTGGCGGCTTGCAGCGGGCCACCAGCGGCCCCGATCAGCCCGCCGCAGATGTAGAAGATGATGTCGGGCGTGGTCGAGGACGGGTCCATCGCGATGCCCCACAGGCTGTCGCGCTCCATCCCGACGATCACGAGACAGACCAAGATCAGCACGATGATTGCGCCGACGATGACAGGTTTCGGGCCAAAACGGCTGTCGAGTTTGCCGCCCAGCCAGCTTGCAATCATCGCGGTGACGCCGCCCAGGATGCCGAACACGCCGATCTTGCCGATGTCCCAGCCCAGCACATTCGAGGCATAGACGCCGCCAAACGCATAAATCCCGGTTAGCGCATCGCTATAAGCCAGGGTTGATCCCAGATAGGCAGCCAAACTGCGGCGAAAGCGCAGGCTTTTGAGGTTATCGAGCAGGCTCGCCATGGCCGCGCCAATATGCAGCGAACCCGCGCCGCCCTTTGGTTCTTTCACCCACAGCGCGAAGGGGATCATAAACAGCAGATACCACACGGCGCTCAGCGGGCCGACGATGCGGGTCTCCTCGCGCGCTTCGGTATCCAGCCCGAAGATGGTGGGGTCAATCCCGGCGCGGGTGACTTCGGAATCGCCGTTTAGCACGAAAAACGACAGCATGATCGCCAGCGCGATCAGCCCGCCCAGATAGCCAAAGGCAAAGCCGCTGCCCGAGATTTTGCCCATCTCGTCGCCGCTGGACAGGGTAGGCATCAGCGCGTTGGTGAAGATCGCGGTAAACTCCATGCCGATCAGGCCAATGCCGAACAGGATCGCCGCCCCGCGCAGCCCGCTTAAATCCGCGCCGGGGGTCAGGTTCCACAGGCTCCACGCACCGACGATGTAAAGGATCGAGAACGCCCAGACCCAAATCAGGCGTCGCCCGGTGCCTTGGGCGACGGCCCCCAGAACCGGGGCCATCAGCGCGATGATCAACGAGAAAATGGCATACCAAAAGCCCCAGTAGGATTGCGCGGCGGCCTTGGCAGCTTCTTCCTCCATGCCCGTCCCCATGAAGTAGCCACGGGCGACTTCGGCGAAATATGGGCCGAAGATGAAGGTCAGCAACAAGGTGTTGTAGGGTTGGCTGGCCCAATCGTAAAACCACCAGCCCCAGATGCGCTGCCGTTGCGTTGCCATGCCCCTGCCCCTTTGTGCGGTTTTCGGTGATCAAGCCTGAAAAACCGCGCCCGCGCAAGCGCCGTCAGCGGCGCAAAGGCGGCCAGGGTCGCATCGCATCGGCGGCGATCCAGGCGGTGATCCAATCGGGCATCACCGGGCTTTCGGCCGGATAGCCAAGTGCTGCGATCACCTCGCCCGGTTTCACCATCCCGGCCTTTCCGATAAAGGCATAGCGCAGCAGCATGTGGTTGGTGCATTCATCGCCACGCCAAAAGCTTTGCTCGATATAGCCAAAGCGATCATCCCAGCCGACCACCCGGCTGATTTGCGTCAGCTTTTGAAACACCGTCACCCGCTTGCGGTAGCGCGTGGTGTTGCCTGCCACCGTGATGCCCCAGCCGTTCGCCTTGGCGACCTTCTCAAACCCCATCCGCACCGACATCGGGATGCGGCCCAGATCGAACAGCGTCAGGGTGCGGCCATTGTTCAACTCGCGCCACGGGTCAAGATCCCACGGCCAGATGCGATGCGTGCTGATATGGGGGTCAAACAGGCCCAAGGGCGGCGCGTTGCGGAACTTCCAAAGCTCTTTCGCCATGCGGATATAGGGATACATCGGGCACCTCCGCCCCGTGAAGTGCCTTTTGTCGCGGGGATCGTCAACCAAAACGCTGCGGAAAGCATTGCCCTTTTGGGGGTGGGGCGTTACCTCTGCCACAATAGATTGTGGTTGGAGCCGACGATGACCTCTGTGTTTCAGATTCTGCTGATGGTGCTGGATATCGCCAAATGGATCATTCTGGTGCATATCATCATGAGCTGGCTGATCAATTTTCAGGTTCTGAACCTGCGGCAGCCGCTGGTGGCGCAAATCTGGTATGGGCTGAACCGCCTGCTGGACCCGATCTATAGCCGGGTTCGGTCAATTTTGCCGAACACGCCGGGGCTGGATCTGGCGCCGCTGATCGTGCTGCTGGCGATTTATGCGCTGCGCATCGTGGTTTATAACAATATGTTCAGCTTTTCCTGATCTGATCGCATCAGCGCCCATGTGGCGCGAAGAAAGCCCATGCCCGCACCGCAAGACCTTTTGCATTCGATTTTCGGCTTCTCGGGCTTTCGCCCGGGGCAGGAGGAGATTGTCGATGCGGTGATGGCGGGGCGCAACACGCTGGCGATCATGCCGACGGGTGGCGGGAAATCCTTGTGTTTTCAACTGCCTGCGCTGTGCCGTGATGGCGTGACGGTGGTGATCTCGCCGCTGATCGCGCTGATGCGGGATCAGGTGCGGGCCTTGCGCGAAGCGGGGGTAGAGGCGGGCGCGCTGACTTCGGGCAATACCGAGGAGGAGACTGAGGAAGTCTTCACGGCGTTAGATGATGGGCGGCTGAAGCTTTTGTATATGGCGCCTGAACGGCTGGCAGCCTCTGGCACCACCGCCCTGCTGCGCCGGATCAACTGCACGCTGATCGCGGTGGATGAGGCGCATTGCGTCAGCCAGTGGGGCCATGATTTCCGCCCGGACTATCTGCGCATCGGCGAATTGCGCCGCGCTTTGAACGTGCCTCTGGCGGCGTTCACCGCGACGGCGGATGAGGAAACCCGGGCCGAAATCGTCACCCGGCTGTTCGATGGCAAAGCGCCGGAAAGCTTCCTGCGCGGCTTTGATCGCCCGAATATCCATCTGGCTTTCGCGGTCAAGGACAGCCCGCGCGATCAGATCTTGCGCTTTGCGGGGGCGCGGCGCGGGCAATCGGGCATTGTCTATTGCGCGACGCGGGCGAAGACGGAAACCTTGGCACAGGCTTTGAAGGCCGAGGCGCATTCGGCCTGTTTCTATCATGGCGGCATGGATGCCGAGGACCGTCGCCGTGTCGAAATCCGGTTTCAGCAGGAAGACGGGCTGATTGTGGTGGCCACCATCGCCTTCGGCATGGGTATCGACAAGCCCGATATCCGCTGGGTCGCCCATGCCGACCTGCCGAAATCCATTGAGGGCTATTATCAGGAAATCGGCCGCGCTGGCCGCGATGGCGCACCCGCCGAGACGATGACGCTGTATGGCCCCGACGATATCCGCCTGCGCCGCACGCAGATTGATGAAGGTGCCGCGCCAAATGACCGCAAGGCCGCTGACCACGGCCGCCTGAACGCGCTGTTGGGGCTGGCCGAGGCGATGGCCTGCCGCCGTCAGGTGTTGCTGGGCTATTTCGGCGAAGCCTCGGAGCCCTGCGGCAACTGTGATCTGTGCCAGCGCCCGGCCCTGTTGTTTGACGCAACAGACGCGGTGCGCAAGGCGCTGTCGGCGATTTTGCGCACGGGTGAGTGGTTTGGCGCGGGCCATCTGATTGACATTCTGACCGGAAATGCCACGCCAAAGGTGCGCGAAAAGGGGCATGATCAATTGCCCACCTTTGCCGTTGGGCGTGATCTGTCGAAACCGGCTTGGGGAGCGGTGTTCCGGCAGATGATGGGGCGCGATCTGGTGCGGCCCGACGCGGATCGTTTCGGCGCTTTGCGGATGACCGATGCTGCGCGCCCGATCCTGCGCGGTGAAGAGTCGATCACCCTGCGCCGCGATACCATCGACAAGGCGGTGCCGCGTGTGGCGATCAAAACGCAAGTGTCCGAGGAAGACGCAAGCCTGCTGTCGGCGCTGAAGGCCAAACGGCGCGCGCTGGCAGAGGCGGCAGGGGTTCCGGCCTATGTGATCTTCGCCGACCGGACGTTGATCGAGATGGCCGAGGTGCGGCCCGCTACCTTGGATGCGATGATGGGCATTACCGGGGTTGGCGCGAAAAAGCTGGAAAGCTATGGGGCTGCGTTCCTGCAGATTATCACCGGGGCGGCGGCGATGCCGATGCACCCGGCGCGGCGGGCGCTTGCGGGGCGCGATGCGGGTGCGGTTTATGATCGGCTGAACGACGTGCAGGTGCAACTTGCGCGCGGCGCGGATGGCATTGGCAAGCACCTGTCCTGCACCCAATCCACCCTGCGCCATATTGCCGAGCGGCGACCCTCTACCCTGGCCGAATTGGCCAACATTCAGGGCATGGGCGATCAAAAGATCGACCGGTTCGGCACCGCTTTCCTTGAGGTCTTGCGCGAGGGCTAAAGCCCGCTATGTCTTGCCGCGAAGGAGCCTGCCCATGCTGACCGTGATTTCCCCCGCCAAACGTTTGAATGAGACGCCGCATCTGGCCGCCATTGCGCCAACGGTGCCGGAATTTGCCGCCGATGCTCTGCGTCTGGTCAAGGTGGCGCGGGGCTTGAGCGCCTTGGATCTGTGCAAGCTGATGGATATCTCGCCTGCCTTGGGGCAGTTGAATGCGGCGCGGTTCAAGGCGTTTCGCGCGGATGCGCAGGGTGCGCCAGCCGCCTTCACGTTTGACGGCGACACCTATGCGGGGCTGGAAGCCCGCCAGATGGAGCCGGACACTCTGCTGTGGGCGCAGGGGCATTTGCGGATTCTGTCTGGCCTTTATGGAGTGCTGCGGCCTTTGGATGCTATCCAGCCCTATCGGCTGGAAATGGGCAGCAAGCTGGAGAACTCGAAGGGGGCCGACCTTTACGCGTTTTGGGGCAACAAGATTGCCAGGGAGTTGAATGCGTTGGCAGCCGAGAGGGGGGCGCAGGCGCTGATCAACTGCGCTTCGGCCGAGTATTTTGGGGCGGTTGACCTGAAGGCCCTGAAGCTGCCGGTTGTGACGCCGGTGTTTCTGGAAGAACGCGATGGCGATGCAAAAGTCGTCAGTTTTTGGGCAAAGAAGGCGCGCGGGGCGATGGCGCGCTATATCTGCCAGCACCATTTGACAAACCCCGACGACCTGCGCGGCTTTGATCTTGGCGGCTACAGCTATCGCGCGGGCCAGTCGGATGGCAATCGGCTGGTGTTTGCACGCTCTGTTGCCGCTGCGGCATGACGGCCGTTGCGGCGGGGGGATTTGGCGATATGCGGTCTGGGCTTATGCGCACCAGTCACCGGATAGGCCGGAGGTAGTCCGGGATGCCGCAGATGACGACGGCGCGGGCGGTTGTGTTACGATCACCCCATTTACGGCCATAACCCCGCGACATAGGATAAAGCCATGTGCGGCAAGTTTACCCAGATGGCGACATGGCGCGAGGTGCATCGGTTCAGCACCCTGCTGTCTGCGCGCCCGAATGATGATGAAGAACTGACCTTCACGCCCATGCGCAGCGTGCCGGTGGTTCATCTGGACGCCTCGGGTATGCGGATCATCAGCCCGATGGTCTGGGGGTTTACTGACCGGGTGGCAGAGCGACGGCGCCCCAAGCACATGCATGCGCGGGGTGAGACGGTGCATCAGTTGCCGACCTTCCGCGACGGGTTTCGGCGGCGGCGGGGGGTGACGTGGGTCAAGACATTCAATGAAGGGCTTGAGGTGCCGGTGGTGTTCACCGACGACACCCCTGCGGGCAAGACATGGACTCAGCAGTGGCGCATCCGGCGCAGCGACGGTCGGCCTGCGATCATCGGAGTGATCTTTGACGAGTTTGATGTGGGCAACGGTATTGAGCGCGAGTTCGTGCAGGTCACGGTGCCCGCCAATGCGCTGATTTCCGAGATCACCGACCGGATGCCGCTGCTGCTTGAGGATGAAGACCTGCCGCTGTGGCTGGGCGAGGCAGAGGCCGCAGAGGATCAGGTGTGTGCGCTGATCCGCACCATGGATTTCAGCGACCGCTGGGAGATGTTCGTGGAAGATCCGGCGAAGAAGCCGCCACGGCCAAGAAAACCGAAGGTTTAAGACAGGCTTTTCACAGGATGGGCCGTTCAGTGGAAATCCCGGCTGGGGAACAGCTTTTTCGCCTGTTCGCGCGGATGGCGGGCGGATGATCTCATGCTGCCGTTTGCGGGGCGTTTGACCTCATCGGCGCGGCCGTCGTTGGCTTCGATGATGACAGGGCGGCCCAAGGTGGCCAGCAGATGCGACAGATCCTCGATCTGTTCGGCGATGAGGTGGGTGACCGGTCCGTCACGTTCGATCCGGCCAGTGACACGCACCAGCCGTCCGGCAATCACCGCCTTGCGGAAGGCGGCATAGACCGTCTTCCAGATCACGACATTTGAGACGCCGGTTTCATCCTCGAGCGTCAGGAAGATCACGCCTGATGCGGTGCCGGGGCGCTGGCGGGTGATGACAAGGCCCGTGACGGTGATGCGGCCCTTGGCCTGTGGCATCCGGTCATGCGGCAAGCTTTCGGGCAGGCGGGGGCGCAGCAACTCCATCGGGTGGGCACGCAACGACAGGCGCAGCGAGAGGTAATCCTCGATCACCTGTTCGCCCAGTGTCATCTGTTGCAGGGCGACCTGCGGTTCCATGCCGCCTTCGCCATCGGTGCCAAACAGCGGCAAGGGCGCGGGCGCGCGCAGGGCTTTGGCGGCCCAAAGCGCATCGCGGCGGGTCAAGCCAAGGGCGGCAAAGGCATCGGCCTCAGCCAGCAGTTCCAGCGTGACGGGATGCACGCCTGCACGGCGCCACAGGCTTTCGACATCCGGGTAGCCATTGCCGCGGGTGGCCTTGATCCATTCGGCATCGTCTTGGCGCATGCCTTTGATCTGGCGGAACCCCAGCCGCAGCGCCAGCCCACCATCGGCGCGCGATTCCAGCGTGCAATCCCAATCCGAGTCGTTGACCGAGACGGGGCGGACCTCGACCCCGCAATCGCGGGCATCGCGGACCAGTTGCGCCGGGGCGTAGAAGCCCATCGGTTGGCTGTTCAAAAGCGCGCAGGTGAAAATCGCCTGATGGTGGCACTTCAGCCATGCCGAGATATAGACCAGCCGGGCAAAGCTGGCGGCATGACTTTCGGGAAAGCCGTAAGAGCCGAACCCCTCAATCTGCGCAAAACAGCGTTCGGCAAAGCTGGCGTCATAGCCGCGCTCCAACATGCCGCCGATGAAGCGGTCACGAAAGCCGCCGATGGTGCCCATGCGCTTGAAGGTGGCAAGGCTGCGGCGCAATCTATCCGCCTCGGATGGGGTGAAGCCTGCGGCGACGACGGCGATCTGCATCGCCTGTTCCTGAAACAACGGCACGCCATAGGTGCGGCCCAACACCTCCATCATCGCGGGGCCAAGGTCTTCGACCGCCTCTTTGCCCTGACGGCGGTTGATGAAGGGGTGGACCATGCCGCCCTGAATAGGGCCGGGCCGGACGATGGCGACTTCACACACCAGATCGTAGAATTTGCGTGGGCGCATCCGGGGCAGGAAGTTCAACTGCGCCCGACTTTCCACCTGAAACACCCCGATGGCATCGGCGCGGCAAAGCATGTCATAGACCCGTGGATCTTCGGGCGGGGTATTGGCCAGCGTCAAGCGCTGGCCGCGGTGGCGGGCTATCAGATCAAAGCTTTTGCGGATAGCCGTCAGCATACCAAGGGCAAGGATATCGACCTTCAACAGCCCCAGCGCGTCGATATCATCCTTATCCCATTCGATGATGGTGCGATCATCCATCGCGGCATTCTCGATCGGACAAAGTTCGTCCAGCCGGCCTTGGGTGATGACAAAACCGCCGACATGCTGCGACAGGTGGCGCGGAAAGCCGATGATTTCGCCGATCAATTGCAGGGTCAGGCGAATGCGGCGGTCGGCGGCGTCAAGACCGGCGTCGCGCAGCCGATCTTCATCCGGGGCCGACGACGACCAACCCCAGATCTGGCCTGCCAGCCGCGCGACAACGTCCTGGCTGAGGCCCATGACCTTGCCCACCTCGCGGATGGCGGCGCGGCTGCGGAAATGGATGACGGTTGCGGTCAGACCAGCGCGGTCGCGGGTGTAGCGGTCGTAGATCCACTGGATAACCTCTTCGCGGCGTTCATGCTCGAAATCGACGTCGATGTCTGGCGGCTCTCCGCGTTCTTTCGAGATGAAGCGTTCAAAAATCAGGGTAATCGACTCGGGCGGTACCTCGGTGATGCCCAAAAGGTAGCAGACAACCGAATTGGCGGCCGAGCCGCGCCCCTGACACAGGATGCCTTTCGAGCGCGCGAATTGCACGATGTCATGCACGGTCAGGAAATAGGGGGCATAGGCGATTTCAGCGATCAGCTGCAGTTCCTTTTGCACGCGGTGCACGATCTTGGGCGGCGGGCCTGCAGGATAGCGCCAGTGCAAGCCCTCGCGCGCCAGCCGTTCCAGCCGCGCCTGCGCAGGTTCGCCGTCGCGGGCCTCATCGGGGTATTGATAGCGCAGATCATCCAGCCGGAACGCGCAACGGTCGGCGATTTCCACCGTGCGGCGCAGGGCGGCGGGATAGCGGTGGTAAAGCCGGGCCTGTTCGGTGCCGGATTTCAGCCGGTGTTCGCCATTGGTCAGCCGGTGACGGCCGATGTTGTCGATGGTCAGGCCAAGGCGCAGGCAAGTCAGCACATCGGCCAGCGGGCGACGGGCAGCGCGGTGCATCAACACATCACCCACCGCGACCATGGCGATGCCCACCCGTTGCGCAAGATCGGCCAGATGGTCGAGGCGGGATTGATCGCGGCCGTCATAAGCGGGGGCAGCCCCCAGAAAGCACTGGCCGGGAAAGCTGCGGGCGAGATGCTGGATATCTGCGCGGACCGGGCCGGGATTTGCCTCTCGCGTCTCCATAGGGTCGGGTGGCAGGGCGATAAGCACCATGCCCTTGCCCCACTCCTGCACATCAGCGCGGGTCAGGTGACATTCGCCTTTTGGCGCGCGGCGTTTGCCCAACGACAAAAGGCGCGTCAAGCGAGACCATGCGGCAAGATCGGTGGGCAAAGCCAGCCAATCCACCGCGCTGTCTGTCAGGACCAGCCGCGCGCCGGGGATCAGTTTGGGAAGCTGAAGCCCCTGTAGAGTGGGTGCGCCGGTTTCGCCGGTGAAATGCGGCACGGTCTGGCGACTGGAGTGATCCATCACCCTTTGCGACCGGATCTCGGGGCCTTCTTGCACCGTGGCCTGTGCCGCAAGGGCATCATCGCGCAGACGGGCCAACTCTTTCAGCGCCGAATAGGCCCGCACCACGCCCGCCACCGAATTGCGGTCGGTGATGGCGATGGCTGTCAGGCCAAGTTCCGCCGCCCGGGTGACCAACTCCTCGGGATGCGATGCGCCGCGCAGAAAGGTAAAGTTCGAGGTGGTGCAAAGCTCTGCATAAGGCTGGGGGGCGGTGGCCCCGTGATGGCCTTGCGTATTTTCACCGGCATCGGGGCGCATCAGGCAAACTCCCCTTGGGCGAACCATGTTTGCGCCGCCGTGGTGGGCGCGGGCCATGTTTGCGCCCCTGTGGGCGCGGGCCATGTTTGCGCTTGCGGGGTGTGAAACAGCCAGAGGCGCAGGCCTTCGCGCGTTTCGATCCGCCAATAGTCGCGCAGACCCGTGCGCCAAGCCGGATCGTCGAACCACCATTCCGGAGCGATCCGTTCGGGTCCGACGGCACGCAGGGTGGACAGCCGCATCCGGCGCCAAGTGAAATGCACCGGAGGTTTACTGGAATGGGCATGTGCGGCAATAACAGGCTCGGGCGCAAAGATGATTTGCGGGCGGAGAAGGCTGTTTTGCGGGAATGCCTCAGCGGGGTCGCTGTAAGCGACCGGGGCCAACAGAAAGCTGCGTTCGGGGATCTTGCTATCGGCGGGCAGCATCCGCAGCACGCGGTCAAAGCCGATGCGGTTGCCCAGACGCGAGACCAGATCAGCCAACGCATCCTCGTGCCGGATGGCGATGCCGCCGCCGATCTGTTCAGGGGCCAGCGGTTCGGTGATCGGGGCCGAAAGGCGCAGGGCATCAATTCCAAAGCCCGAGTCGATCTCGTCCACCCCCTTGTGGAACAGTGCCGCGATGCGGTCTGGGTCGCGCATCGGACGGGCAAGGCCGATTTCCACCTGCACCGATCCGCGATCTACCCGGCGCAATTCCAGCCGCACCCGGCGCGCGCCACGGTGATGCAGCGCCAGCGTCGCACAAAGGCGATCCAGCAGGCGGGCCAGCCCTGCCATCACATCAGATTGCCGCCCGATCGGTTCGGGCAAGGTCATCCGCACCCCGAAATGCGGAGCCTCGGGTTCTGCGGCCACGGGTTCGGCCTGCGCGCCCAGCGCCTGATCCAGCCGCAGCATCAACCCCGGCCCGAAGCGTTTGGCAAGCGGCGCACGCGGCAAGGGCAGCAGATCGCGGATGCGGTTCAGGCCCAGTCGAGCCAAGCCAGCGGCCGTATCAGCATCCACCCGCAGCGCGGCAATCGGCAGCGGGCCGAGACCTTCGATCAGTTTACCGTCCGCAATCACACCGCCGCCATGCCGGGCCAGCGCATGTGCCCCACTGCGACTGCCTGCAATCGCGCTGATGCCAGTGATGCCAGAGCGCGCCAGACGGGCTTGCAGATCGGCGCGCAGCTCCTCTTCTCCACCGAAAAGATGTGCGACACCGGTGATGTCGGCGATGATGCCATCAGGGCCATCGGTTGCCACCATCGGCGCATAACGCGAAGACCAGCGCCGCAGGGCTGCCAGTGCGGCAGCCTCGCGCGCCAGATCGGCAGGGCGGGTTTCCAACGCCGGACAGATCGCGCGGGCGTCAGCGAGTGCGCTGCCGCGATGCAACCCCTGCGCTTCGGCATGGGCATTCAGGCAATGCAGATGATCAGCATTGCCCGCCCGCAAGACCAGCGCAAACGGCCCGTCAACCGGGCGGGTCCGCAGGCTGGTCTCGCTCGCCAATCGCGGAAACCATATGGACAGCAGCCGACGCGCCATTCCAGTTCACAACCCAACTTCCAGATGTTCCTCTTTTGTTCTTAATAAGAGACCAGTCGTGCAGAGTCGAGTCCATTGCCATCACGTCGGCCGGCCGTGGCGCACACAGCCAGCGGGTTTCGGCGGCAGGGCTGCCCTGCCCTTCTTGCACCAAAACAAGCCCAGTCGTCTGCCCGGTCTCGGCTGCGAGTTGCAAACGTCGGCCTGCCGTCAGGGAGAGAGGCCGCTCAGGCTCGGCGATGACCAGCGCAGCCGGCGTGGCGCGCAGGGATTCTTCCAGCGACCACAGAAGATCGGTCTCCCCCTTGGGCCGCAGCAAGATCAATCGGGTTGGCAGGCCATCTGGCAGACCAAGCGGCAGCAGCACCTGCGGAGCATGATCGGGCATGATCCAGACCACCGGCCCCGGATGCCGTGCCGCTTGAAACAGCGCAAAGGTCCGCCGCCCACGTCCCTGCGCCTCGTGCACACGCGCACCCACCAGCGCCAAAGCATCAGCGGGCGTTGCAGGGCGGCGTGCAGTAAGGGGCAAGTCTCGCATCAAGGGCAGGGGATTCGCTGGATTGGTTAAACGTGAACAATACAGGAACATGCTGCAAGGAACAGTGCGGCATTATGGTTTGCAAGCCGTGGCCGGGTTGCGGTGTTGCGGCGGTGATTTTGATAGGTTTGCTATCAATCCGCCGGTGCTGATTGCGGCAACGGGCCCGACAAGCTTTTGATCACCTGAGCGGCGGCAGCCGACACCGGATCAATTGTTGCGCGCAGGATTTGTATGCGATCAAACTGGGCTGGGTCACGGGCAAGGGTTTCACGCAGGGCGGCTGCGAAAGCCATGCGCAGTTCGGTGCCAATGTTGAATTTACAAACCGTGGTTTGTTGCGCCAGACTGCGGCGTAAGTCGGGAGCAAGGCCCGATCCGCCGTGCAGAACCAGGGGCAGATCGGGCGTCGCGGCCTTGATTGCGCTTAGCAGCAGCCTGTCAACAGCGGCGGTTGGATTGGTCATCAGATGGCTGTTTCCCACAGATACCGCCAAGGCATCTATCCCAGTTTCCTGCGCAAACCGCCGCACCTCGGCCGGGTCGGTCCCCCGCGAATGCGCGCCGTCGTGATAGCCGACATAGCCCAACTCGGCCTCGACCGAGACGCCGTGTCGATGCGCCATGGCGACAATTTCCGCCGTGCGCGCGATGTTTTCGCCCAAGGGCAAGGCCGATCCGTCATACATCACCGAGGTAAAGCCGCAGTCGATCGCCTGCGCGCAAACGGCAAGATTTTCGCCATGATCCAGATGCGCCACCACTGGCACTGACGCGGTTTCTGCCAGATGCCGGAACATCGCGCCCAGCACCACAATCGGCGTGTGAGCGCGGCAACCGGGGCCTGCCTGCAAGATAACGGGGCGGTTTTCAGCCTCGGCGGCGCGCACATAAGCCACCGCATCCTCCCAGCCCAACACCACCAGCCCCGCCACAGCCGTGCCATCGGTCAGGCATGGCGTCAGCACCTGGCGCAGGGTGGCTCGTGTCATTTGAACTTCGCGATCATGTCTTTGATGCCGGGTATTGTCTCGATCTGGTCGGCGTGACTGGGTTGGAAATACTGCACCAGGGATCGCTGAGTCTCTCCGGCAAGGATGGTGAAGTAATACATCTGATAGCCCGGCAGCACGCAGCAGGGATGATAGCCCTTGTCGATCAGAACGGTTGATCCATCGACGATGTGATATGCGTCGCCCGACACGCCATCCTCGCGCTGCAACATCTGCAACCCCGATCCATGCGGCGGGTTGAAGCGGAAGTTATAGGCCTCATCGTGGCGGGTCTCGTCGGGCAGACGGTTGGTGTCGTGCTTGTGGCTGGGAAATCCTGACCAGCCACCTGTGCCCACTGTGTATAGCTCGGACACCAGCAGCCGGCCGACGCGCCCATGGTATTTGGTGCCAAGGATGTGCTTGATCTTGCGGTGGGTCTTGGTGTCATCCGATCCGTATTGCACCGGGTCAATATCGGCGGCACGCACCGCAAAGGCGGGTAAGACCTGATCACAAAGCGCGCCCGCCACGAACACCTCGGCCTGATCTGACCGGCAGATGATCTGCGCCTGCGCGCCGGTCGGCACATAAACCGCCTCAGGTTCGCCATCCCAGACGTTCTGGCGCCGCTGGCCGATATTTTCAAAGGCCTCGCCCGCAACATGCACATCAATCGTGCCGGTGGCCGGGACGATGCAAGTCTCATACCCCGGCACGGTCGAGGTGAAGGACTGATCGCGCGTCAGTTTGACGATGTTGAAATAGACCAGCGGCACCAGCGGATGACCCGCCGCGACGACCGCCTGATTCTTGTTGTCATAAGGGGCAATGTGCATGATCGGCCTTTGGCTTGGGTTAGGGGCGGTTCAGAAATTGATCGAGAGCAGCAGTATCGGGCGAGGCAGGCGCGCAGCCGATCCCCGCCACGATGATGGCGGCGGTGGCAGCACCGCGCTTGACGGCGGCCTCCAGCGCGTGACCTGCGGCAAGACCCGCCAGCAGCCCCGCCATAAAGCCGTCTCCGGCCCCCATCGGCTTCAGCGCATTGACCGCGAAAATACCGGTGTCAAAGCTGAAATCAGGGGTGAAGGTGGTGCAGCCCAAACCGCCGCGTTTATAGACGGTGAACAGCGCATTCTCAGACACCAAGGCCCGTGCATAGGCCGCACCTCTGGCGTAGTCCCCCGCCAGAAGGCCAAATTCGTCATCGTTGCCGATGACAATGTCGGATGCCTGTGCGGCCTTACGGCAAACCTGCGCCGCTTCTGCGACCGATGGCCAAGAATAGGCGCGATAGTCGATGTCCAACACCACCAGCGCCCCAGCAGCCCGCGCCTGTGCCATCGCGGCAAAGCTGGCCGCGCGCGATGGTTCACAGGCCAGCGCCGTTCCGGTGACGACAAGTGCTGCAACGTTGGCAAAATCGACTGCTGCGACCGCGCTTACATCCAGCGCGAAATCGGCAGCACCATTGCGATACAGCACGGTTTGCGCATCCTGCGGGATCGTCTCGACAACCGCCAAGGAATTGCGCAAGCCGCTGCCTTCGGATCTGCAATGCCGAGTATCGACGCCGTATCGCGCCAGTTCGGCCAGACAATAGCGCCCGACCGCATCATCTGACACGCAAGACAACAGCGCCGCCTGCGCCCCCTGCCGCGCCAAGCCCACCGCGATATTCCCCGCCGAGCCGCCCACCGCCGAGACATAGCGCTGCGCATCCTCAATCCGGGTGCCGGGGGGATCAGCGTAAAGATCCATCCCCACCCGGCCCAGCACCACAAAGCGGTTCAGCGCGATCCGTTGCCACAGCCGCCGCATCACAGGCCCTGCCTTTGCCGCGCGTGCCCGGCTTGATGGGCGGCATGTGCGGTGCCAATCTCGGGGCGGGCGCTGACCTCGGCGGTGCCAACCTGCCACCAGGTGTGGCCCTGATCGGTCCAGCCATCGTGCGCATCCACCTTCATGGTGATGACGCAAGTGCGGTCAGCAGCGCGTGCGCGCGCAAACGCCGCCGCGAAATCGTCCAACGTGGCGGCCTCTTCGGCGATCGCCCCCATCGCGCGGGCATGGGCGGCGAAATCAACCGCAAAGGGGGCGGCAATCGTCGGGCAATCGGCGAACAGGGTGTTGAAACTGGCGTTGCCGGTGTTCTTTTGCAACTTGTTGATCACCGCAAAGCCGCCATTGTCCAGCACCACCACAATCAGCTTATGCCCCGACAAAACCGAGGAATAGATGTCGGAATTCATCAGCAGATATGACCCGTCACCCACAAACACGACGGTTTCCGCCGCTGGCTGCCGTTCCCTTTGCGCGATGCGCGCGCCCCAGCCGCCTGCGATTTCATAGCCCATGCAGGAAAAGCCGAACTCGACATCCACCGTGCCAATCCCAAGGCTGCGCCAATTCGCCGTCACCTCGGCAGGCAGGCCGCCCGCTGCGGTGACGATGCGGTCCTCGGCGCTGCACAGCCCGTTCACCACGCCGATGGCTTGGGCGTAACTGGGCAAGCCATTGCGCGGGGCCACATTCTTGGCGACATAGCCGTTCCAGACCTGCCGCGCCTCTTGCGCGCGGGCCAACCACGCGGCAGGCGCGCGGTAGTGCGAAAGCGCCGCGCCCAGTTGAACCAACCCCACCTTGGCATCGCAAACCAACGGCTGGGACAGATGCTTGCAGGCATCGTGTCGCCCGACATTCAGGCCGATGATGCGCGCGTCAGGTGCAAAGGCCGTCCACGATCCGGTGGTGAAATCCTGCAACCTTGTGCCGACGGCCAGCACCACATCGGCCTCGGCAGCGATGGCATTGGCGCTGTCTGACCCGGTTACACCCAAGGGGCCGATGTTGAGCGGGTGATCCCACAGCAGATTGGCGCGGCCCGCGATGGTTTCCACCACCGGGATGCCGCGCGCGGTGGCAAAGGCGGTCAGCTCTGCCACAGCGCCCGCATATTGCACGCCACCGCCTGCGATGATCACCGGGCGTTTGGCGGCGGCAAGCAGGGTTGCGGCCTCGGCCACCTCAAACGGATCAGGGGCTGCGCGGCGGATGCGGTGCAGGCAAGGGGCAAAGAACGCGGCAGGAAAGTCATAGGCCCAGCCCTGCAAATCCTGTGGCAGCGCCAGAAACGCAGGCCCGCAATCGGCGGGGTCAAGCAGGGTATTCAGCACGGCAGGCAGGCTGTTCAGGATTTGTGCGGGGTGGCTGATGCGGTCCCAATAGCGGCAGACCGCCTTGAACGCATCCGTCACCCCCAGCGTCGGATTGCCGAAATGCTCCAACTGTTGCAGCACGGGGTCCGGCAGGCGGGTGTTGAAGTTATCGCCGCACAAAAGCAGCATCGGCAGGCGGTTGGCATGCGCCAGCGCCGCCGCCGTCAGCAGATTGGCGGTGCCCGGCCCGGCAGAGGCCGTGCAGAACATGAAGCGTCGGCGCAGCTGCGCTTTGGCATAGGCGGCTGCGGCAAAGCCCATGCTTTGCTCATTCTGGCCACGATGCAGCGGCAATTTGGCACGCGCAGCATACAGCGCCTCGCCCAAGGAAGGCGCGTTGCCGTGACCAAAAATGCCAAAGCCCCCGCCGCAAAGCCGCGTGCGCGCGCCGTCAATCTCGATGAACTGGTTGGCCAGCCAAGTCACGATCGCCTGCGCAACCGTCATTCGCAAGACACCGCCTGAAGGGGGAAGATCGTTGTCGGTCATGGCCATCGGCTGCCTCATAGCGCTGGGGTCGAAATCGCATTGACGATGTTCTACAAGATACGGTATCAATTTTGCAACCGGTTGCAAAAGGTTTTTCGAAAGGTGGGCGATGCGAGAAATCGGCATAGGGATCATCGGTGGCGGCTATATGGGCAAGGCGCATGCGGTGGCGATGTCGGCGGTGGGCGCTGTGTTCAACACCGCCCTGCGCCCCCGGCTGGAAATGATCTGCGCGACTTCCGATGCCTCGGCGGAAGGCTATCGCACGGCCTACGGCTTTGCGCGGGCCACGGCGGATTGGCGGGTTCTGGTGGCCGATCCGCGGGTAGAGGCGGTGGTGATCGCCTCGCCGCAAGACACCCACCGCGCGATTGCCGAGGCGGCTTTCGCGCTGAAAAAGCCGGTGTTCTGCGAAAAACCGCTGGGCGCTGATCTGGCCGACAGCCGCGCGATGGTGGCGGCTGCGCAGGCATCTGGCTGTGTCAACATGGTCGGGTTCAACTATATCCGCACGCCCGCCTCGCAATTCGCACGCGCCTTGGTGGCGCGCGGCGAGATTGGCACCGTGACGTGGTTTCGCGGCGAACATACCGAGGATTTTGACGCCGATGCCACAACGCCCGCAACATGGCGCAACTTTGGGGCCGCCAATGGCACGATGGGCGATCTGGCCCCCCATATGATCAACGCAGCCCTTGCGCTGATCGGCCCGATTGCACGTCTCAGCGCCGATATTGCCAGCGTTCACACCAACCGGCCCGGCACGGACGGGCGTGCGGTGAATGACGACATCGGCCAATTCATCTGCCGCTTTGCCAATGGCGCGATGGGGCATCTGTCGTTCAGCCGCGTAGCCATGGGCCGCAAGATGGGCTACGCCTATGAAATCACAGGCACAACGGGGGCGATCCGCTTTGATCAGGAAGATCAGAACGCGCTGTGGCTTTACCGCGCCGATGATCCGGCTGACATCCGCGGCTTTCGCAAGATCCTGACCGGGCCCGCGCACCCCGACTACCTGCCGTTCTGCCAGGGCCCCGGCCATGGCACCGGCTATCAGGACCAAATCATCATCGAAGCGCGGGATTTCCTGCGCGCGATTGAAACCAACACCGCAATTTGGCCGACCTTCCACGATGGGATGGAGGTCAACCGAGTCGTGGCCGCAGCCCATGCTTCGGCACAATCGGGCGCATGGATGACGTTGTAACAGGACACCAGAATGATCAAAATTGGCAATGCGCCCTGCTCTTGGGGTGTGGAATTTGCGGATGATCCGCGCAACCCAAGCTGGCGGCGGGTGCTGTCGGACTGTGCGGCGGCGGGCTACAAGGGGATCGAGCTTGGCCCGATTGGCTTCATGCCGGAAGACCCGGCCCTCTTGGCCGATGCGCTGGCCGAAAATGATCTGACGCTGATCGGCGGCGTGGTGTTTCGCCCGTTCCACGATGCCGCCGCCTGGGATCAGGTCTTGGATGCCGCCCAGCGCACCTGCAAGGCACTCGTGGCCCACGGCGCGCAGCATCTGGTGCTGATCGACAGCATCTCGCCCCGCCGCGCCCCCACCGCTGGCCGCGCTGATGAGGCCGAACAGATGGCCCCCGCCGAATGGTCAGGCTTTGTTGATCGCTTTCGCAAAGTGGCGCAACTGGGCTGCGATCACGGCCTGACCGTGGGCATCCACGCCCATGCCGCAGGCTTCATCGACTTTGAGCCGGAACTAGAGCGTTTGCTGGCCGAGGTGGACGAAAACCTGTTGAAAATCTGCTTTGACACCGGGCATCACTCCTATGCGGGTTACGATCCGGTGGCCTTCATGCGCCGCCACATGGATCGCATTTCCTACATGCATTTCAAAGACATAGACCCCGCCGTCAAAGCCCGCGCGGTGGCCAATCGCACAGGCTTTTATGATGCCTGCGGTCAGGGCATCTTCTGCAATCTTGGCAAGGGCGATGTCGATTTTGCCGCCGTCCGCCAGATCCTTCTGGACGCCAATTTCAGCGGCTGGTGCACCGTTGAGCAAGACTGCGATCCGGCGGGGAAAACCTCGCCTATCGACGATGCGCGGGCAAATCGCGGCTATCTCTCCTCCCTCGGTTTCTAAGAAAGGCCTGACAATGAAGCAACTGAACTGGGGCATGATTGGCGGCGGCAAGGGCAGCCAGATCGGGCCGGCACACCGGCTGGCCGCGGGCCTTGACGCGCATTTCAAATTTGTCGCGGGCGCGCTTGACCATGATCCAGCCGCAGGCCGCGCCTACGCGCAAGAATTGGGTGTCGCCTCTGACCGCGCCTACGGTGACTGGCGCGCGATGCTGGAGGGCGAGCGTCATCGCCCCGACCGCGTTGATCTGGTCACGGTGGCCACGCCAAACTCGACCCATTACGAAATCACCAAGGCGTTTTTGCAGGCTGGCATCAACGTGCTGTGCGAAAAGCCGATGACAGTGACCGAAGCCGAAGCCGAAGATCTGGTGCTGACCGCCCGCGCCTCGGGCTGCATCTGTGCGGTGAACTACGGCTACACCGGCTATGCGCTTGTGCGGCACATGCGCGCGATGGTGGCGCGGGGCGATCTGGGCAACGTGCGTCTGGTGGTGGCCGAATTCGCCCACGGCCATCACGCCAATGCCGCCGATGCCAACAATCCGCGCGTGCGTTGGCGCTATGATCCGGCGCAAGCGGGTGTCTCGGCGCAGTTTGCCGATTGCGGCATCCACGCGCTGCACATGGCCAGCTTCGTCGCCGGGCAAGAGGTGGCAAAACTGTCGTCCGACTTTGCATCCTGCCTGCCCGAACGCGTGCTGGAAGACGACGCGATGGTGAATTTCCGCATGGATGGCGGCACGGTGGGGCGGCTGTGGACATCGTCCGTCGCCATCGGTCGCCAGCACGGCTTGACCTTGCAGGTGTTTGGCGAAACCGGCGGTCTGCGCTGGAGCCAAGAGCAGCCGAACCAACTGTTCTACATGCCGCTGGGCCAGCGCCTGCAAGTGATCGAACGCGGCGAAGGCAATCTGTCGCCCGAGGCTGATTGTGCCTCACGCGTTACCGTGGGCCATGCCGAGGGCATGCCGCTGGCCTTCGGCAACATCTACCGCGATCTGGCCGAAAGCCTGTTTGCTGCCGCAGAACACCGCGCGCCAAATCCGGCGATGACGTTATATCCTACGGCCGAGGATGGCCTACGCTCCATCGCGGCAATCCATGCCGCCGTGGCTTCGGCGAAGGCAGACGGCGCCTGGGTCGATGCATGGCCAAAGCTGCTGCGCTAAGCCAGGGGCCTTAGCGTGCCACGCTCGACGATGTGGCACGGGAAAAGCCGAACCTCGGGTGCGGACTCGGGGTCGGTGAAACTTGACACGATCAGATCAATGGCAGATCGCACGATGGCCTCAAACGGCTGATGGATGGTGGTCAGGTCGATATTGGCCCAGCCCGCCATCTCCATATCGTTCAGCCCGATGATGCCAATATCGCCCGGCACCGCAACCCCCGCATCGCGCAACGCCGACAGCGCCCCGATCGACAGCACATCGTCGCCGCAGAAATAGGCCTCGGCCAGACCGCCTTGCACCAGCTTGGCCATTTCGGCCCGCCCGGCATCAAAGCTGTAGGACCCTGCGAAACTGACCGTCACCGCAACGCCCTGCGCCTGCGCCTCGGCCACAAAACCCGCAAGCCTGTCCTGACTGGTCGAGGCCGCCTCTGGCCCGCCCAAAAACCCCAACCGCCGATAGCCGCGCGCGATCAGTGTCGCCGCCGCCATCCGCCCGGCACTGACGTTATCAATCGCCACCACATGCACATCTGGCACCGCCAAAGCGCGGCCAAACGCATGCACAACCGGAAGGCCCGCATCCCGAAACGCCCGCGCAAAGCCGCTGGGCACATGCGAAGACGCCACGATCACACCCTCAACCGAGTATTGCCGCAGCAGTTGCACCGAACGCGCAGGGTCGGTTTCATCCGACAGATTGACCAGCAAGGGCCGCAGCCCCTGCTCTTGCAAAGCACGGGTGAACAGATCGAAAATCTGCAGGAACACCGGGTTGTGAAAGTTGTTGGACACAAGGCCAATCAACTGGGTCTTACGGGTGGTTAGGCTGCGCGCCAGCATGTTCGGGCTGTAGCCCAGCGCGGTGGCCGCAGCCTCGACCTTGGCGCGGGTCTTGGCGGAAACCGAAGCCCCTGCGGTAAACGTGCGCGAAACCGCCGCCCGCGACACCCCCGCACGCTCTGCCACATCCCTTAACGTAACCGCCATCTGGTCTTGCACCCACTCCACTTTGGCCTGCGTTGCCAACCTATGCGAGCAGGGCGAAAATGTCATGGCGATTGTGCACGCAGCTGCGCGCCCCTCAGCGCAGGAAATCGGCCAGCACCGCATTGAAAATCAGCGGCTTTTCCAGATGCACGTTATGCGCCGCATTGGGCACCACCGCCAGATCGGCACCGGGGATGCCGCGCCACAACGCCTCGGGTTGTGACCATGCGTAGGATTTGTCATGGCTGCCCCACAGCACCAGCGTCGGGCATGTGATCTCGGCCAGATTGCCGCGACCGTCCCAGTTTTCCCACGCGCGCAAGCTGGCAAGGGCAGCGGCAAGGCTTGGCTGCTGACCCAATTCTGCACACAAGGCAAAACCTTCAGCCGCCTCACCTCGCAAAAACCACGTCGCCGCAATCCTTCGCGCCGTCGCCGCCACACCGTCAGCCAACAGCCGCGCGCGCGAGGTGGCAATCGTCTCAAACCGCCCCGGCAACACCCCCAGCGGCCCGGTGCCATACAGCACCAACCTTCGCACCCGCTCTGGCGCAAGTTTGACCATCGCCTGCACGATCATCCCGCCCATTGAATGGCCCAGCAGATCAAACGTGTCGATCTTCAGATCGTCCAGCAGATCAAGCACCGATTGCGCATGGGCCTCGATGCTGTCCAGCGCGGACAGATGCGCGCTTGCGCCAAACCCCGCCAAATCCGGGCAGATCACATCAAACCTTGCGCTGAACTGGTCGATTTGCGCCGGCCAAACGGCGCTTGCCCCCAGATAGCCGTGCACGAAGACCAGTGCAGGCCCAGACCCGCTGCGCCTGAAAGACAGCTTTGCCATGCCACCCTCTGCCTTACATCAGAAAAACATGCGCGAACACAATCGCTTGCCCCAACAGCCACAGCGTATCCATGGCGATCAGCAGCAGCCCCTTCAATCCCGGCGCGAACAGCTTTTGCAACGAGGTTTTCACCCCCAGCGCCGAAATCGCAACCACCAGCAAGAAGCGCGAGGTATCGTTGACAAAGTTCAACAAAGCCTCTGGCAGAGGCACAAAATTGCGCAGGATCATCAGTGCGATAAACGCCACCACAAACCACGGCAAGCCCTTGGCCCCGCCGGCTTCCTTGCGGAAAATCACCGCAACCGCCAGCAAGACAATCGGCAGCAAAGCAACCCGCAGTAGTTTCGTGAATGTGGCGATGTCGCCTGCGGTTTCGCTGACGGAATAGCCCGCCCCCACCACCTGCGCGACATCATGGATCGTCGCCCCGATCATGTAGCCGATTTCCACATCGGCAAGCCCCAGATAGCGAAACAGCACCGGATAGACGATCATCGCCAAGGTTGACATCGCGGTGACGCCGACCACGGTCAGTAAAACGTCCTCTTCTTGCAGAAAGCGTTTGGGCAACACCGCCGCAATCGCCATCGCGGCTGATGCCCCACAGATCGCGACAGAGCCGCCCGTCAGCAGCCCGAACGCCGTGCTGCGGCCAAACAACCGCGCCAGAATCACGCCGCCGATCAGCGTGGATACCAGCAGCCCCACGACACCGATGATCGGCGTCACCCCCAGTTGCGAGACATCGGCAAAGGTCAATCGCAACCCCAGCAGGGCCACGCCACAGCGTAACAAGGTGCGGGCGCAGAACGAAATCCCCTCAGCGGTGCGCGGCGCGTCATTGGTAAAGTTGAACGCCATGCCGATCAGCAGCGCGAACAACATCGCAGGTGCCGCGTAATGGTCGGCCAGAAAGCTTGAGGCCAGCGCGATGGTGGTGGCCAGAATAACCCCGGCACGTTGCGCCTCTACCCAATCCAAGCCGCGCCGCGACCACGGGCCCAGCCGTTGCGGCAAACCGGCCCCGGCGATGCGATCAGGCTTGGCCATCGGCGTGGCTTAGATCAAAGGTTTCGTTGGGAAAGAACTTGGCCAACCGGATATCAGCCGAACGTGCGTGGCCCTCCATCCCCTCCAGCCGTGAAATCCGCGCGGTGGCCTCGGCCAGCGGACGGGCACCATCACGCGTAGCGCGCTGCCATGTCACGGTTTTCATGAACTTATGCACCGACAGCCCTCCGGTATAGCGCGCAGCACCCGAGGTTGGCAGCACATGGTTTGGCCCCGAGGTTTTGTCGCCAAAGGCCACCGTTGTCTCTTCGCCCAGAAAAAGCGATCCGTAGGACTGCAAGCGTTGCAGCCACCAATCGAGGTTTCCGGCCTGAATATGCAGATGCTCCGGCGCGAACTGGTCGGAAACCTGCGCCATCCCCTCGGCAGAGCCGCACAGGATCACTTCGGCATAATCGCGCCATGCCGCTTGCGCGCTGGTGCGGTTCACTTCGGGCAAGGTGTCAATCAACTTGGGCACCAGCGCCATGACCTGCTCGGCCAAAGCGCGATCCGAGGTGACCAGCCATACCGGAGAGTTGTAGCCATGCTCGGCCTGCCCCACCAGATCAGCCGCCACCATTTCGGGGTCTGCGGTCGCATCGGCCACCACCATGCTGTCAGTCGGGCCTGCGAACATATCAATGCCCACCTGACCGAACAAAATCCGCTTGGCCTCGGCCACATACTGATTGCCAGGGCCCACCAAGATATCAGCCTTGGGCAGCCCGAACAGCCCGTTGGCCATCGCGGCCACGCCCTGCACGCCCCCCATCGACAAGATCACATCCGCCCCGCACAGATCCATCGCATAAAGGATCGCGGGCGGTATCCCCACGCCGGGGCGCGGCGGCGAGCAGGCGGCGATATGCGGAACTCCTGCCACTTTGGCCGTGGTGATCGTCATGATGGCGCTGGCGACGTGGCTATAGCGCCCGCCCGGCACATAACAGCCCGCAGCGGAAACCGGGATCTGCTTTTGCCCCGCCATCAATCCGGGAATGATTTCGATGGCAAAATCCGTCACCGTGCCGCGCTGAGCTTCGGCAAAGCGGCGCACGTTGTTATGGGCGAACTGGATATCCTTCTTGAGTTGCGCCGGAACCAAGGCCGCTGCCGCCGCCCGGTCTGCCGCCGACACCACAATATCGCCCGCCCATTTGTCCAGATCGCGCGCATAGGCCCGTGCCGTATCTTCCCCACCAGCAGCAATCTCAGCCAGCATATTGGCGACGACTTCGCGCACACTTTCCTGATCCGTCTCGGCAGTCCGAGCGGCTTTCTTCAGATAAATCATAGTTTCAGCTTTCCGGTTACATACGGCCCTTCCAGGGCACCAAGCGGCGTTCGACAAAACGCATGAACAGATCAAAGCCAAAGGCGATGATTGCGATCACAAATATCCCCATGATCACGACGGGGGTTTGCAGGAACTGGCTGGCCGACAGCACCATGTAGCCAAGCCCCTTGGTCGAGGCGACCATTTCAGCGGCAACCAGAGTGGTCCAACCAAAGCCGATGCCAATGCGCATGGCAGTCAAGATTTCCGGCATGGCCGAGGGCATGATCACGTGCCGCATCACCTGCCAGCGCGTTGCGCCAAAGGAATAGGCTGCGTGTATCTGCTCTATCGCCGCTGATTTCACGCCAGAACGCGCGCCTAAGACCACCGGGGCAAACACCGACAAGAAGATCAGCAGCACTTTCGAGGTCTCGCCAATGCCAAACCAGATGATCATCAGCGGCAGGTAAGCGAGCGGCGGGATCGGTCGGTAAAACTCGATGGGCGGATCAAAAAGGCCGCGCATCACCGGGCTCATCCCCATGGCAAGGCCCAAGGGAAGGCCGATCACGCAGGCGAGAATGAAGGCCCCGAACACGCGCAGCGTTGATATCCAGACATGCTCCAGAAACGGCGTGCCGGTGAAGCCATCGTTCCAGACCGTGACAAACTTGGCCAGGATGGCCGCAGGCGAGGGCACGAACAGCGGCTTGACCCAGCCCATGAAGGTGACGAGCCACCAGACAAAGAAAAAGAGCGCAATCGAACACGCCGACAGCCAAAGCGTGTTGCCCTGCCCCGGCACGCCGTAAATCTCGCCGGGTTTGGTGGGCTTGGCACGGGCCAGACGGGCGAACAGACCCTCGGCTTTTTGCGGCGATGGTTGGGTCATGCTGCGGCCTCCTCATCGGCGAAAATGATCTTCAGCACGTCTTCGCGCAGCTTGATGAACTCGGGCGAGGCTTTGACCTGCCGCGCAGGCGTGCCGCCAAGAAACTGGCGCGAGAATGGCAGATCGAACAGATGGGTGATCCGACCGGGGCGCGGTGACATCACCACCAATTTGGTGCCCATGAACAACGCCTCTTCCACGCTGTGGGTGATGAAGAACACCGATTTATGAGTGTCATTCCAGATGTTCAGGATAAGCTCTTGCGCCTTCTCACGGGTCAGCGCGTCCAAGGCCCCCAAGGGTTCGTCCATCAGCAAAACACGCGGGTCGCAGGTCAGCGCACGGGCGATGCCAACGCGCTGCTGCATACCGCCCGACAGCTTGTAAACCGGCGATTGCTGAAAGCCGTCAAGGCCCAGCATGCCGAGAAATTTGTTGGCAATCTGGTCACGCTCGACCTTGCCAATACCTTGAATTTGCAAGCCGAAGGCGACGTTATCCAACACGTTCAACCAAGGCAACAGCGCGTGTTTTTGAAACACCACGGCGCGATCTGCACCGGGACCAGCGACTTGGCGGCCATCCAGCACCAGCCGCCCCGATGTCGGCGACAGAAAGCCTGCGATCAGGTTCAGCAACGTCGATTTACCGCAGCCCGAAGCGCCCAGCGCCACCACAAATTCTTCGTCCTCAATCGTCAGATTTATCCGGCTTAACGCCTCGACCGGCGGGCGACGGTCTGCGGCTGGATAAACGACAGACACGTCCTCGATATGCAATCCCACTTGGCGTGCTCCTGGTGCAGTAAGGGGGGCAGCCCGAACACTAGGCTCGGGCTGCCGCGAGACTTACTTACTTCGTGGCTTCTGCCGCGATTTCGGTGTTCACGAACGGCGAGTAATCATCCACCACCGTGTCAATCCGGCCCGCCGCTTTCAGGAAATCTGCGGTCGATTTCATCACCTTGGCCGCATTGCCCAGCCACTTCTCGCCGACCTGATCGGCCAAAGGCACAAACGTGTAGCCTTTCAGGATTTCAGGGATCTGATCCGCGCCTGCACCGGTCAGATCGGCAATCGCCTTAACGCTGGCATTATCCGCCGTCCACGCGGCGGGGTCCGCGAGATAGGCTTGGTTGGCGGCATCCATCGTCTTGGCGAAGGCCACCATTTCGGCCTGATGTTCTGCGGCAAATTCCTTGTTCACAACCCACGCGTTGAAGGTGGGATAGCCCCATTCCGCCGTCTGGTTCGCGCCCACAATCCGCGTGCCCGTTTGCAGGATTTGCGTCTGCACCGGCGGCCAGATGAAGGCCGCGTCAATCGTGCCCTGATCCCAGGCGGCTGCGATCTGATCTGGCGGCATCGACATGATCGTCACATCCGCCTCGGTCAGCCCGGCATGCGCAATCGCCCCCATCAGCGAATAATGCGCGGTCGATCCCACCGGCACCGCAACGCGCTTGCCCTTCAGATCTTCAACCGAGGCAATGCCCGACCCGTTATGCGCGATCAGGCTTTCGGATTCGCCGATGGCATAAGACAGCATGAACATCTGCAAATCGACGCCCTGGCTTGCCGCAATCGCGAGCGGAGACGATCCCAACTCGGCCACTTTCACATCGCCCGAGGCCATCGCCGCGATCACATCGGTGCCGGAATCGAACACCCGCCATTCAATCGTCCAGCCGGTTGCCTTTTCAAACGCATCGGTGGCGCGCACGGCGTTCATCGGGGTGGGGTCGCTGAAGGTGGCGATCACCATGGTTTCAGCCATGGCCGAGACCGCCGACAGCGCCAGCGCCGCCGTCCCCATCATCATCGTCTTAAGCAGTTTGGTCATTTTGATACCTCTGTTGTCGGTTGCACGGGATTTACCTCGTATTTTATTGGATCAGGCCGTTATGGCGCGGCCTTGATCTGTCGTTCTTCAGGTTGCATCGAAAACCAGATGATCTCTGCAACCAAGCGGTCAAGCGTGTCAAAGGCGGTCACTTCTGGCGAAACTGCCTCGGGAATAAGCGAAAACTCGGTGCAGGCGATCATCTGCACCGCAGCACCGCGCTGGTGGAATTCGGTGGAGGCCGCAAGCAGGGTCTGGCGGGCCTCTGGTTGCGGGCCTTGCGCCTTGATCTGCCGGATCGCGGCCAGCATGGCGGTTTCATCCTGCGCGTAAAGCGCGCTCAGGCCGTGGTCTGCCAGCATCGCCTCAAACAGCCCAACCTTGCGCACGGCGGGCGAGGCAAGCACGCCCACCACTCCACCGCGAGGGGCAAGGCTTGCGGCATGGGCCACCGACAGCGCAATCATATCCAGCAAAGGCACCCCAACCGCCGCACGGATTGCGCCCGCATAATGGTGTGCAGTGTTGCACGGCATCGCCAAGGCCTGCGCCCCACCCGCAACCAAGCGCCGCGCCATATCGGCCAGAACCGGGCCGGGGTCGGCTCCGGTGCCCTCGATCAGATGCGCGATCCGGGATGGCACTTGTGGGTTTTGATCGACAATCAGCGGGATATGATCGGCGTCATCGCGCGCCGTCACTCCGGCCAGCACCTTCTGCATGATCAGGATGGTGGCTTCCGGCCCCATGCCGCCCAGGATACCCACACGCCGCATCATGCCCGCACCTGTTCGCCAAGGCCCGCAACCGCATCCAGAATATGATCGGCCAACAGCGCGCAATCGTCCAGACTGAAGGTCAGCGGCAAGCGCATGTCGAACAATCCGGCCAGAATAGCGTCTGTGGCGGGCAAATCCTGCTGCGCCACATAGCGCCAACTGTGATGGTCCGAGGTGAAGCCTACAGGCTGGCTTGCGCCAAACCATTTCACCTCAACCCCAACAGCGGCCAGTCGCGCCACGAACGTCGCCGCATCCGCCTGCGTCATCCCCGGCAAGCAGAACTGGATCGACGATCCGACATAGCTTTCCGCCGCAGGCCTGCGCGGCAGACGGATGGCAGGCGCGCGGGCCAGGCGGTTCGCCACCAGATCATGCCGCGCATTCCACGCCACAATGCTGTCGGGCAAAGTGCGCAACTGCGGGCGCAGCAACGCCGCGCGCAGATTGTCCATCCGGGCAGAGGTGTTGGGCGTCTCAAGCCGGATGCCATCATAAACCTCGGGCGCAGGCCCCGCGCCATGCCGATTATACAGCATGTAAGACCCCGACAGCATCGTCGCCCGCGCCATGAACGCCGCATCGTCCGAGGTCAGCAAGCCCCCCTCACCCGAGTTGATGTGCTTATAGGTCTGCGTGCTGAAACACCCCGCCAGACCAAAGCTGCCCGAACGTTTGCCGTTCCAGCTTGCCCCCATCGTATGGGCGCAATCCTCGATCACAGTCAGGTTCAGATCAGCGGCCATCTGCACCAAACGATCCATGTCGCACAAATGCCCGCGCATATGCGACAGCAGCAGATAGCGCGCGCCCGAATTGCGCGCTTTGCCGGCCAGATCATCCAGATCAAGCACCAGATCGGGCGTAATCTCGACCAAAACCGCACGCGCGCCCACCGCCGCAATCGCGCCCGGCACCGGGGCCAGCGTAAATCCGTTGGTCAGCACCAGATCGCCCGGCAGCACGCCCGACGCACGCAGTGCAATTTGCATCGCTTGCCCGCCCGAGGCCACCGCCAGACAATAGGCTGCCCCCTGCCACAGCGCATAGTCGCGTTCCAGCGCCATCACCTCGCTGGGTTGATCGCCCACCACATTATAGCGGTGCAGCCGCCCCGATCGCATCACCGCCACAGCCGCCTCGATTCCCGCCTCGGGGATCGGGGGCTGCTGGGTAAAGCTGCGGGAAAACTGCGGGCGCGGCATGGATCAGGCCACCACCAAGGCCTTGTTGCCATCGGCAAACACCGCGTCATAGCCAAACAGCGCAGCCGAGCCGCCAGTGTGCAGAAACACCACCCGCTCACCCTTCTTGAACTTGCCCTTGCGGCAGTAATCAATCAGGCCAGCAGCCCCTTTGCCAGAATAAACCGGGTCCAGCAGGATGCCTTCCAGTTGTGCAAACATGCGGATCGCCTCCAGCGTATCATCGCGCGGTATACCGTAACCTGCGCCAACATAGCTGCTGTCGGCCACCACATCACCGCGCGCCACGACACCGGGACACCCCAGCTTTTCCGCCGTTTTCAGCGCCAGCGCGAACACGTTTTCTTCCTGCTTTTCCTTTGGCGCGCGCACCCCGATGCCGGTCAGCGGGATACCCGCATTGATCGCCTTCAGCCCGGTGATCAGCCCGGCTTGCGTGCCCGCAGACCCCGTTGCCGTCACCAGATGATCAATCACCAGACTGCGGTCATTGGCCTGGCCCACCAACTCGAACGCGCAGTTGACGTAGCCCAGCGCGCCCGTCGCGTTCGACCCGCCACCCGGAATCAGATAAACCTTGCGACCCTCACCACGCAGCCGCTCGGCGACCATTTCCATCTCGGCCTGCATGTCCTTGCCGCCCGCGCGTTTAGAGGTGGTCGCGCCATGCAGATGATCCAGCAACACATTGCCGTTGCCGTTGTAATTGGCGTCATTCGACCCCGTGCGGTCTTCCAGCAGGATATGACAACCCATCCCCAACTTGGCCGCAAAAGCCGCCGTCTGTCGCGCATGGTTCGATTGCGTAGCCCCTTGCGTCATCACCGTATCCGCGCCCATCGCCTGCGCCTCGGCCATCAGAAACTCCAGCTTGCGGGTCTTGTTGCCACCCGTCGAAAGACCCGTGCAGTCATCGCGCTTGATCCAGATTTCCGGCCCGCCCAGCTCTTTCGACAAGCGATCCAGTTTTTCCAAAGGCGTCGGAAGATGCGCCAGATGAACGCGGGGAAAACGGGCGAGATGCATGGCAGTTCCTTGTCTAACTTGTATATTTTGATCCTCACACAGATTTATCAGCGTGGCTAATGCGAAATTTTTGAAGTATTATGCAAGTCTTGCAAGTTATGGGGCATCATGCGGCTGGAATGGTTGGAAGACATTTTGGCAATCGCCGAAACCGGGTCGTTCAGCGGCGCGGCAGAGCGGCGGCGGCTGACACAATCGGCCTTTTCGCGCCGCATCCGGCAGATCGAAGACTATGTCGGCGCGGAACTGTTTGACCGCGACCACAAGCCGATCCGCCTGCAAGCCACCACTCTGGCGCAAAGCGATCAGATTCTGGCCTTGGCGGCGGGCTTGCGGCAACTGTTGGTCGATCTGCGCCGCGGCGAGCGGATGACCAGCAACAAGGTGGTGATTGCTTGCCAGCATTCGCTGACGGCGATGCGGATTCCGTCGATCCTGCAACAGCTTCCCAACCAGCACGACAGCATTCAGGTGCGGCTGCGCTCGGCCAATCTGGATGAATGCACCGGGCTGCTTTTGTCCCGGCAAGCCGACGTGGCCATCGTCTATCAGTTGCCCGAAGAAACCAGCGATTTCAACGCGGATTTTCTGGAAATCATCACCATCGGCACCGACCGCCTGATCCCGGTGTTCAACGCAGCCTTTGCGCAGCTTGCACAAGGCAGCGGCGCCATCCCCTACATCGCCTACCCCCCCGATGTGTTTTTCGGCCGGGTGATGGCGCGCAAGATCGTGCCGTTTCTTGACGCCAGAATGCACCACGCGCCAAAGGTTGAAACCGCCCTGACGCTGGCTGCGGTGGAAATGGCGGTTGCGGGGGTCGGGGTGGCATGGGTGCCAGAATCGCTGGCACACAGCCGGATCGCCGCCGGTCAACTGGTGGCGCTGGACGCAGAGTTGCCTGCCTGCGATCTGCAAATCCGCGCGATGCGGTTGCAGGGCAATCCCAATCTGGCAGGCACCGCCTTTTGGACGCAACTGCTGCTGCTGTAACCCCGCCTCTCAGGCGCTCGCCACAGCCTTGGCGCGCAGACGTTGGCGGAACTTCTTCGGACGCTCGCCAAACCGATCTGAAAACGCCTCGTAAAACCGTGAGATTGATCCAAACCCCGATTCATAGACTATTTCCGTGATCGACTTGTCGGTCGAGATCAACAGCGACTGCGCCGTGTCCAACCGGTGCCGGGTGATCGCTTGGGTGATGCTTTGGCCAACCGCGCGTTTGAACAGCGACATCGCATAATTCGGATGCAGGCCGCTGCTGGCCGCCACCGCCTCGGCCCGCACATCACCCAGCGCATGTTCTGCCACAAAGCGCAGCATGCGCTCGACATGCTCAATCCGCTCGGCACCATGCGGGGCAAGGCTGGCGATGGCCGAGCCTTCCTCGCGCAGATCACGCCAGCCGTCGCGCTCGACGCGCAGCACCCGCGCGGTCAATTCGTTGCGGATGATTTCGGTCAGGCTGGCGTCCCCCGACAGCAATTCCTCGCGCCAGCGCAGAAAAATATCGCGATCCCATGCGGTTAGGTGCATCGCTTCGATCACAGCGCCTCGAAACACCGCATCGCGAAACCGGCTGAGCGAGGCAAACCCCAAAAACACCGACATCGGCACATACAGGCAGACAAACCGCGTCGGATCAGCGCGCGCGATCACCTGATGCGGCACCATCCCCCAAAACAGGCACAACCGCCCGGCATCCACCGTCAACTCGCGCCCGTCAAACCAATAGGTCATCTCGCCTTCCAGCACGAAGTTCAACTCGATCTGGCTGTGCATATGCGGCCCCGCCATGCGCTGCACATCCAACGATTCCCCCGCGCAAAACCGATGATCGCCAAACACCACCAGCGGGTGGCGCGGATCATGCTCGGGATGCGCGGGCGTGGATTCGTCGCGCAAATGTGCCGGAACCAGCGTTTGTAATTGCAAAGACATCTTAGAATCCCGGAAGTATTAGACCGCATGTCGGTAGAGTTTACTGCATTTCATGCCAAACTCAACCGCAACCAGATACCCTCAAGGAGGAGAGGTTTCTGGGATAAAACCGAATTCCGGTTTCAGGGAGGAAACCATGACACTCACCAAAGCCCTTACCGGGCTGGCGCTTAGCGCATTTCTGATGGGCACCGCCGCCTTCGCAGGCGAAATCACCATCAACTCGGATCAATCAGACCCGACGCCGAAAAAGGCGATGGAGGAGTTGATCGCTGATTTTCAGGCGAAATATCCTGACATTACCGTAAAATGGAACAACTTCGATCACGAAGGCTACAAGGCCGCGATCCGCAACTTCCTGACCGCCGATCCGCCGGATGTGGCCGCTTGGTATGCAGGCAACCGGATGGAGCCCTTCGTCAAAGCTGGTCTGTTTGAAGACGTAAGCGACGTCTGGGCCGCCAATGGTCTGGATGATCAGTTGAAATCGGCAGCCTCGTCGATGACGATTGACGGCAAAAAGTGGGGCGTGCCCTACACCTACTATCAGTGGGGCATCTACTACCGCAAAGACCTGTTTGAACAAAACGGCATCACCGCCCCGAAAAACTGGGCCGAACTGCTCGGCGCCTGTGAAAAGCTGAAAGCCGCAGGCATCGCGCCTTTCGCCATCGGCACCAAGGCTTTGTGGCCGACTGCGGGCTGGTTCGACTACCTCGATCTGCGAGTGAACGGCTATGAATTCCACATGGATCTGACCGCGGGGAAGATCCCCTACACCGATCCGCGCGTCAAAGCCGTGTTCGAAAAATGGGCCGAGCTGGTCAAGCCGGGCTATTTCATCGAAAACCACGCCGCGATTGATTGGCAGGACGCCATCCCACAAATGGTGCAAGGCAAGGCCGCGATGTATCTGATGGGCAACTTTGCGGTGGCCACGATGAAAGACGGCGGGCTGACCGAAGACCAGATCGGCTTCATGCAGTTCCCCGAAATCACCGCTGGCATCCCGATGTCGGAAGACGCGCCGACCGATACGTTCCACATCCCCGCCGGGGCGAAGAACAAGGCAGACGCCAAGACGTTCTTGGCCTATCTCGCCTCACCCGAAGCGCAAGCCAAGATGAACGCGACGCTGGGCCAACTGCCGGTCAACAACCAAGCGGCAAAACCCACCGACACCTTCCTTGAGGCAGGCTTCACCATGTTGTCGAACGCGCATGCTTTGGCGCAGTTCTACGACCGTGACGCACCTGCCGAGATGGCAAAGGCCGGGATGGAGGGCTTCCAGGAATTCATGGTCAAGCCCGACGATCTGGACCGCATTCTTGAGCGGCTCGAAAAAATCCGCGCCAAGGTTTACAAATAAGTCGGACTCCTCCCCCGACTGCGGGGTCGCCTTCGGGCGGCCCCGACCCGCTTTATTCACGAGGTCGCCATGCCCACCAATTCCCAGCCTGCCGGGTTCTGGAAACGGAACCAGATGAAGATTGCGCCCTATGTGTTTCTGGCACCGGGTGCGCTGATGTTCCTGATCTATGTGTTGATCCCGATTGTGCAGTCCATCTGGATCAGCTTTCAGGATTGGGATGGTCTGGGCCCGAAAACTTGGGTCGGCCTTGCCAACTATGTCGAGCTTTTGGACGATGACACCTTCTACGTCGCGTTGAAAAACAACCTGCTGTGGCTTGGCCTCTATCTGCTGGCGATCCCGATGGGTTTGGCTGCGGCATTGTTCCTGAACCAGAACGTCTGGGGCATCCGCCTTTACAAGTCGTTGTTTTTCTTCCCCTTCGTGATCAGTCAGGTGGTCGTCGGCCTGATGTTCACCTGGTTTTACGCCCCCGATTTCGGCCTGTTTTCGCAGGCGATCAAATGGCTGACCGGCAGCGAAGTGGCCATTCTCGCGGATGAGCGTTACGTCACCTACGGCATCATTGCAGCCGGGCTTTGGCCGCAAACCGCCTATTGCATGATCCTGTATCTGACCGGCCTGAACAACCTGAACGCCGAACAGATCGAGGCCGCACGGATGGACAACGCCCGTGGCTGGCGCCTGCTGCGCCATGTGATCTTGCCGCAACTGGCCCCTGCAACCTTCATCGCCATGGTGGTGACGGTGATCGGGGCTTTGCGCAGTTTCGATCTGGTCTCGATCATGACGGCAGGCGGGCCTTATGGCTCCAGCCAGGTGCTTTCGTATTTCATGTATGAACAGGCCCTGTCCGAATACGGCTATCGCATGGGCTATGGTGCGGCCATCGCCGTGGTGCTGTTCCTGATCATGATGGTGTTTATCACGCTGTTCATCGTGCGGATGATCGCACAGGAAAGGAACCGCTGATGTTTCCGACCCCGATCCAGAAAGCCTCGGGTCCAACCCGGCTTGCCTATCAGATCGCCCTGCCCATCGCCTTGGTGATCTGGCTGTTTCCGCTGATCGGCGTGGCGGTAACCTCGCTGCGGCCTGCATCCGATCTGGCGGCGGGCAACTACTTTGGCGTGCCCTCGTCCATCGCCTTTGAAAACTACGCGGCAGTGTTCCGCGACAGCCCAATCGGCTGGTATATCCTGAACTCGTTCAAGGTGACGATCCCCACAGTGATCGGTGCGGTGGGCCTGTCCTGCCTGACCGGCTTTGCGCTGGCGGTTTACGGCTTTCGCGCCAATCTTTGGGTGTTCTTCGCCTTTGTCGCGGGCAATTTCATCCCGTTCCAGATCCTGATGGTGCCGGTGCGCGATCTGACGCTGAAGGCCGGGCTGTATGACTCCACACTGGGCCTTGTGCTGTTTCACGTCGCCTTCCAGACCGGGTTCTGCACCTTGTTCATGCGCAATTTCATCAAGGGGATGCCGTTTGCCCTGATCGAAAGCGCGCGAGTGGAAGGGGTCAGCGAATGGCAGATTTTCCGCCATATCGTGCTGCCCCTGATGCGCCCCGCCATCGCAGCCCTGTCGGTTCTGGTGTTCACCTTCGTGTGGAACGATTACTTCTGGGCCACGGTTCTGGTGCAAGGCCAGCACGCCATGCCCGTCACCGCCGGCCTTTACGCGCTGAACGGCCAATGGGTGGCCGCATGGCACTTGGTCTCTGCCGGGTCCATCGTCGCAGCCCTGCCCCCCGTGTTGATGTTTTTCCTGATGCAGCGGCATTTCATTGCCGGACTGACCCTTGGCGCGACCAAGGGCTGATGAAAAGGAGCCTGTCATGGCCGAAGTAAGCCTAAGCAACGTCAAAAAAGATTTCGGTGCCATCAGCATCATCAAAGGCATCGACCTTGAGATCAAAGACGGCGAATTTTGCGTGTTTGTCGGCCCCTCGGGCTGCGGCAAATCCACCCTGCTGCGGATGATCGCGGGGCTGGAGGACATCACCCAAGGCGCCCTGCGCATCGGGGGCCGCGACATGACCAAAATCGGCCCGTCAGATCGCGGCGTGGCGATGGTGTTCCAATCTTACGCGCTTTATCCGCATATGACGGTGGCCGAGAACATCGGCTTTGGCTTGCGCATGACCGGCCATGACAAGGCCGAGATTGCCAAGCGCACGACGGCAGCCGCCAAAATGCTGCAACTGGAGCCCCTGCTCGATCGCAAACCCGGCCAGCTTTCGGGCGGGCAGCGCCAGCGCGTTGCAATCGGCCGCGCCATCGTGCGCAACCCCGAAGTGTTCCTGTTTGACGAACCGCTCTCGAACCTTGACGCATCGCTGCGGGTGCAGATGCGCGGCGAAATCTCGCGGCTGCATCAGGACTTGGGTGCGACGATGATCTATGTGACGCATGATCAGGTCGAAGCCATGACGATGGCCGACAAAATCGTCGTGCTGTCGGCGGGGCGCATCGAACAGGTCGGCAGCCCGCTCGAGCTGTATCACCGCCCGAAAAACCTGTTCGTGGCGGGCTTTATCGGCAGCCCGAAGATGAACTTCATTCCCGTCGAAGCCCGCCCCCACAACGGCGGCATCGAGGTGACGCTGCCGGGCGGCACCCTGCTGCAACTGGCAGGCACGCTGGCGGCTGCGGGCAAGATGACGCTTGGCCTGCGCCCCGAGCATGCCACCGCCACGGGTGCGGGTGATGCGGTGTTGCCCACCAAAGTGCAACTCGCCGAACATCTGGGCTCTGAAACCCTGTTTTTCGTCAGCCTTGCAGATGGCAGCGAAATCGCGGTCAAGGCCGATGGGCTGGCCCCACAGCGCCCCGGCGGCGCCATGCAGATCGGCTTTCCTGCCCGCGCCTGCCATCTGTTCGATGCCGCCGGAAATGCTGTTTTGAACGGGGATCTGACGCGCTGATGCTCGGAGTTTGTTATTACCCGGAACACTGGGACGAAGCCCGCTGGGCGACAGATGCACGCCGGATGCGCGCGCTTGGCATCTCTTTCGTCCGCATCGGCGAATTTGCGTGGTCGCGGATCGAACCCGCGCGCGATCAGTTCAACTTTGGCTGGCTCGACCGCGCCATGGATGTGCTGCACGCCGCAGGGCTGAAGATCGTGCTGGGCACCCCCACCGCCACGCCGCCGAAATGGCTGGTCGATGAATGCCCTGACATTCTGCCCTATGACGAACAGGGCCGGGTGCGCGGCTTTGGCTCGCGCCGGCATTACACCATGTCATCGCAAACGTGGTGGCGCGAATCTGCCCGCATCGTCACCGCGCTTGCGCAACGCTACGGCGATCATCCCGGCTTGGTCGGCTGGCAGACTGACAATGAATATGGCTGCCACGACACCACCCTGTCTTGGGGGCCGGAAGACCTGCGCGCCTTCCGCGACTGGCTGCGCCGCCGCTATCAATCCTGCGATCAGCTGAACGAGGCTTGGGGCGCGGTGTTCTGGTCGATGGAGGTCGCCGATTTCGCGCAAGTCGCCCTGCCGAACCTGACGGTAACCGAGGCCAACCCAGCGCATCGGATGGATTTTTGGCGCTTTCATTCCGATCAGGTCGCAGCCTATGACCTGATGCAATGCGACATCCTCCGCGCCCAGTCGCCGGGCCGCTGGATCACCCATAACTTCATGGGCTTCGTGTCCGATTTCGACCATTTCGCGGTGGCCGATCACCTTGATTTGGCCTCATGGGACAGCTACCCGATTGGCTTTGTTGAAAAATTCCCGTTCTCGGAAACCGAGCGCAACCGCTGGGCCGAAACCTCGCATCCCGACATCGCCCCCTGGCACCACGACCTTTACCGCGGCGTGGGCCGGGGCCGCTTCTGGGTGATGGAGCAGCAACCCGGCCCGGTGAACTGGGCCGCGTGGAACCCGGTGCCCAAGCCCGGCATGGTGCGGCTCTGGACATGGGAAGCGATGGCGCATGGTGCCGAGGTGGTCAGCTATTTCCGCTGGCGCCAAGCCCCCTTCGCGCAGGAACAATATCATGCTGGCCTGAACCTGCCGGGGCTCGACGAACTCTCACCCGGCGGTCTTGAAGCAGGCCAAGTTGCGCAGGAAATCGCCCAACTCGGCCCGCTGCCGCCCGTGCAACAGGCCCCCGTCGCCATCGTGTTCGACTACGCAAGCTATTGGGCGACGATGGTGCAGCCGCAGGGGCGTGACTTCCGCTACGAAGAACTCGCCTTCCGCTGGTATGAGGCCTTGCGCCGTCGCGGCCTTGATGTCGATGTGGTGCGCCCCGGAGCAGCCTTGGATGGCTATGCCGCCGTGATCGTCCCCACGATGATCCATGTCACCGATGCCGCACAGGCGGCACTGGAGGCCGCCAAGGGCGTGGTGCTGATCGGCCCGCGCGCAGGCTCGCGCAGCCGCAGCTTTGCCATCCCCCCCGATCTGCCCCCCGGCCCGCTGCACGCCCTGACACAGAACCGCGTGATCGAAGTCGCCTCTCTGCGCCCGGGCCTCGCCCAATCGGTCAACGGAGCGGTCAAAGGCCAAGCCATCCGCTGGCGCGACCACGCGACAACCACCGCGCAAGTGCTGGCCCGCTTTGACGACGGCGGCCCCGCGTTGACCCAACACGGCAAAGCCCTGCATCTGCTCTGCTGGCCGGATGAGGCCCTGCTGGGCGCGGTTATGGATCTGGTCTGCCACACCGCTGGCCTGCAAACCATGGCCCTGCCCGACCATATCCGCCTGCGCCGTCGCGGTGATCTGCACTTTTTCACCAACTACGGCCCCGCGACATGGAGCCTCCCCGATGGCTTCGATTGCCTGCTGGGCGACCCCCACATGCCGCCCCACAGCATCACCGTCGCCAAGCCCATACCCCAACCGAAAAAGGTCTAACCCATGCCGCAGTGGCGTCTGGATACCGCGCAGCAAACCCTTGTGCTGGCAACCGAAGGCGCTTTGCCGCAGGTGGTCTATTGGGGCACACCGCTGCCCGGCTCAGAAGATCTGGCATCCCTCGCGCTATCGCAGGTGTCTGATCTGACCGGCGGAATGCTCGACCGCCTGCCCGATCTGTCGCTTTGCCCGCTGCCGGGGGCCGATTGGCAGGGCCAACCCGGTATGGCACTGGCCGAAGCAGACGGTCGCCAGATCGCCCCGCGCTTTCACTTCGATCAAGCCGAACCCAGCCAAAACGCCCTGACCCTGCACAGCACCGCCGACGGCCTGCGCCTAAGCCACAGCTTTCGCGCCCATGCCACGGGCGTCATCGCGATGCAAACCACCCTGCACGCAGATCGCCCGGTCCGCCTGCATTGGCTGGCCGCCCCCGTGCTGCCGATCCCCGCCTTGGGCACCGAGATGATCGACGTGGCCGGCAAATGGCTGGGCGAGTTGCAACTGCAACGCCAGCCGTGGTCCATCGGCACCCGCCTGCGCGAAGCCCGCACCGGGCGCTCGGGTCAGGAACATCCGCCCTACGCGCTGTTCCCGGAACCCGGTTGCACCAACACCGCAGGCACCGTGCGCGCCCTCCACTACGCATGGTCAGGCGGCCACCGCATGGTCGCCGAAGAACTGCCCGACGGGCGGCGTCAGGTGCAATTCGGCAATGCCTCCGAGGCAGAACTGCAAACCGCCACCCACTTCCAATCCGCCGAACTGCTGGCCGCAATCTCAGACAACGGCTTGAACGGCATCGGCCAGACCTTTCAACGCGACACCCGCGACCGCGTTGTAACATGGCCCGACCCGGCCCGCCCGCGCCCGGTGCATTACAACTGCTGGGAGGCGGTGTATTTCGACCACGATCTTGCCACCCTCTCCGACATAGCCACCCGTGCAGCCAGCTTGGGGGCAGAGCGGTTCGTGCTGGATGACGGCTGGTTCAAGCTGCGCGACAACGACACCTCTAGCCTTGGCGACTGGACCGTTGATCTGCGCAAATGGCCGCAGGGCCTGCACCCACTGATCGCCCATATCCACGATCTGCACATGACCTTCGGCCTCTGGGTCGAACCCGAGATGATCAACGCCAACAGCGACCTCTACCGCGCCCATCCCGATTGGGTGCTGGGGCCCGCCGACCAAACCACCGGGCGCAACCAATTGGTGCTGAACCTGGGCCTGCAAGCGGTGCAGGACCATCTGTTTGACGTGCTGTCAGCGCTGCTGCGCGCCTACCCGATCGACTATCTGAAATGGGATCACAACCGCCTGCTTCCGGTGGTGGACGCAGCCCAAACCCGCGGCATCTACGCCCTGCTGGCCCGCCTGCGCGCCGCATTTCCGCTGGTTGAGGTGGAAAGCTGCGCCTCAGGCGGTGGGCGCATCGACGCAGGCATTCTGGCGCATACCCAACGCGTCTGGCTGTCCGATTGCCTTGATCCGGTCGAGCGCATCCGCATCCAGCACGACGCCGCCCTGTTCCTGCCCTCTTGCGTTGTCGGCAGCCATGTCGGCGCGCGCAAATCCCATACCACGGGCCGGGTGCATCCGATGTCGCTGCGCGCCTGGGTCGCCGCCACCCGTCACTTTGGCTTTGAGATGGACCTGCGCGCCCTGACCGAGGCTGAGTCGCAAACCCTCGCCCGCGTCACCGCCTGGTGGAAGTCCAACCGCGATTGGCTGATGCGGGCCGCAACCCTGCGGCTCGACAGCGCCGACCCCGCCGTGCTGGCCGAGATGCAACTGGCCGAGGATGGCAGCCAATTTCTTCTGGCCTCGGCCCAGATGGAAATGAGCCGTCAGATCCTGCCCAAACCGCTGCGCCTGACCGGGCTTGACCCATCCGCCCACTATGTAATCCGCCTGCTGAACCCCGAAGACGCCCCACCACAATCGCGCGCAAAATGCGCCTTGGCGACCGGCCCGCTGGGCCTCAGCGGAGCCGCCCTGATGCGGCAAGGCATATTGCTTCCCGTCGCATGGCCCGCAAGCATTTGGATGGTCGAGGGGCGAAGGATATGATCAGGGCGCGCAAAACGGCGCGTTGCTGAAGCCCACCAACAACGTTCTGCCAAGCACGTTTGGTGCCACCATCTAATGCCTGCCCAGACGCCTAATAGGCGACTCGACGCGCTGCGCCGTCAGAGCTTTGTCGCAGACAACGCAGCTTCGACTATCGCAATTTCCCCTGCGCATCCTACCTAAGAACGACGGTCAACTGATGTTTCCAGTGTCCGCGACCCCGTTCGAAAGGTGATTTTGATGCCAAACGCTACTTTGATCCTCACCTTCGGTCTTGTTGCCCTCTGGGCTTTTAGCCTGTCGGAAGCACATGCTGAAAGCATCAATGCGGGCGGGCGGGCTGTCAGTGATACACCGCCCTTTCAAAGCCAGACGGTTGCGCAGTTCGATACACCATGGGCTTTGGCGTTTCTACCAGACGGGCGCATGTTGGTGACTGAAAAGCCCGGTGCGCTGCATTTGGTCGGCCAAGACGGCGCGCGAATCCAAGTGGCGGGTGTGCCGAAAGTGGCGGCCTCTGGGCAGAACGGTTTGCTCGATATCGCTGTAGCGGCTGATTTTGCGAACAGCCGCCATATCTATTTCAGCTATGTCGAACCTGATCCCACGGGTGCGCGGCTTGCACTTGCGCGTGCGCAACTTGTCGAAGACGCTGGTGCCGCACGGCTGGACAATCAGGCGGTGATCTGGCGGCAAACGCCGGGCGGGGGCCGTGGGCAACCCGGCGGTATCATCGCGCTCGACCCGCAAGGGGCACATCTGTTCCTGACAGTGGGTGATCGGATGGAGCCCGCAACCGCACAAGACCCCGAGATGGCGCGCGGCAAGGTGATGCGTCTGGCGCTGGATGGCTCCACCCCCGCCGATAATCCCGAGGCAGGCAAACCGGGCGTGCGCGCGCAGACGTGGACGACGGGCCACCGCAACCCCTACGGGCTTGCGTTCGACGCGCAGGGCCGGTTGTGGCTGCACGAAATGGGGCCGCGTGGTGGCGACGAGTTCAATTTGATCGAGGCAGCCCAGAATTATGGCTGGCCTGTGGTGTCGAACGGCAACAATTACAACGGCTTGGATATCCCCGATCACGCGACCAGACCCGACTTCGCGGCTCCTGCGGTCTATTGGACACCCGTGATCGCGCCTGCCGGGCTGGCGTTTTATGACGGTGCGATGTTCCCATTCTGGCAGGGGTCGGCGCTGATCGGCGGGCTTGCTGCGCAGGCCTTGGTGCGCGTTACTCTTGGCGCTGATAACTCGGCTGACGAAGCCGAGCGCTGGGACATGGGTGCGCGCATCCGCGATGTCGCGGTGGCGCCAGATGGCGCGGTTTGGGTGATAGAAGACAGCGCGCCGGGGGCGCTGCGGCGCTTGACCCCGCGGTGACGATGTCGCAGGGCACGCGACCCTATCGGTGAAGATCGGCTGCGCTGGCGCGCGCTTTGGATTATGAAGTGCCACCCGCGCTGGCAGCGCTGAGCGACACAAAGTTTGCCGCCTGTTGCCGAAGTGCAGCGGCAAGGGCTTGCTGAGCGGCAAGATAGCTGCGCTCGGCGGTCAGCACGTTGGAAAACTCCGTGCCGCCAGCGCTGAAGTTGGTGCGGGTCAGCGTGACGGCTTCGGCAGAGGTATCGACCAGTCGTTGCTGGGCGGCCACATTGCGGTTATCGCGGCGGTAGGCGGCAAGGCTGCTTTCCACCTCTTCAATTGCATTCAACACGGCACTTTGCCAGCCCAAGCGTGCCTGCACCGCCCGGCTTTCGGCCCGGTTCAGATTAGCGATATTCGCCCCGGCGGTGAAGATCGGCAGGTTGATCGCGGGGCCGACAGCCCAAGTGGTGATATCGCGACCGCCCGAGCCGGTGGTTGGGGTGATGTTACCCGACAGCGAGATTGACGGATAAAACGCGGCTTTCGCCACCCCGATGGCAAATACGCTTGCGGCATAGGTGCGTTCAGCCACACGCAGATCGGGGCGGGCGCGGATCACATCGGCGGGAATGCCGACGCTGGCCGAAAACCGGGGCCGGGGTTGGGCCGCCCCGCGTTGCAGGATCGGGCGCAGATCAGCGACGGTGCGCGCAGTCAGCGTGGCCAATCGTGCAAGCGCCTGATCAAAAGCAGTCTCGTATCCCGGCAGTTGCGCCTCGCCCTCGGCCACCAATTGCTCGGCTTGCAGCACGGCCAAGCGGTCGGTCGCCCCGGCGTCGAACTGGCTTTTCGTCAGGGTCAGGCTGCTGCGACGGCTTTCCAACGATTTGCGGGTCAGCGCGATGCTGGCCTGCTGAAAGCGCAGATCGACATAGGCGTTGGCAATCCCGCTTTGCATCACCAGCCGCGCCACATCCGCCGTGGCATAGGCCGCGTCCAGTTGCGCTGCGGCAGAGCGGCGGGCGTAGCTGTTGGCCCCGAACACATCCGCCACCCACGAGACATTGCCCGCGACAGAAGATGTTTCGCTGACCCCCGCACCTTGCAAATCGCCGCGTTGCGCGCTGGCTTGGGCGGAAATCTGCGGGAAATCATTGGCAATCACCCCCGCCGAAGTCGCGCGGGCCTCGTTGATGGCCTCAACTGCCTGACGCACATCCAGATTGCGGGTCATCCCTGCGTCGATCAACTGATTAAGGGTGGGGTCGCGGAAGGCCAGCCACCAGTTGCGAGTGGTTGCGGCATCTTTGCGGGCGGGCGCGCCAGCTTCAAAATCGCTGGCGATGTTGGCCGTGGGCGATTCGTAGGCAACCTGCGCGCAACCTGCCAAGCTGAGCGCCGCGCCCGACCATAGCAGCAGCATACGGCGCGAGGGGTGGGGGGCAGATGCGGAAAAGCCTTGCTTGCTTGAAATTGCAGCCGGATGCTGGGGCATGGGAGGAGACTCCTTGAAGTTGTGTCGCGATGTCTGGCTGGTGCAGCGGCAAAGTCTTTGCTGTCACAGTCAGATCATTTTCGACGCCTCTTTACATACATCCATGAATGTTTGTAAAGAGGCACAAACCCGCCGGAGATTCGTATGCGCAGAAGCAAAGAAGATGCCGAACACACCCGCACCGCGATTTTGGATGCGGCCGAGCTTATGTTCTGCGAGCAGGGGGTTTCCTCGGCGACGCTGGAAAAAATCTCACGCAGGGCGGGGGTTACCCGTGGTGCGGTGTATTGGCATTTCAAAGACAAGTTCGACATACTGCGCGCTCTGCACATCCGCTGCGAGCCGCCGCAGAAAATGCTGATCCGCAAGGCGGCAGAGGAAGGGCACAGCGATCCGCTGGGTCTGCTGGAACAAGCTGCCGAAGAAGTGCTGATCAGCTTTGAACAAGACGAAAGCCAGCAGCGGCTTTTCAGCATCCAGAACATGCATTTTTCCGATGCCGAAGGCATGGCATGGACGCGCGAAGTTGACATCGACATGTTTGAGACACTGACGATGCTGATTGATCTTGCCCATCAGCAGGGCAAGCTTTCATCCGATTTCGCGCCAAAAGAAATGGCCTGCATCCTGATGGCCACGATGAACGGTTTGCTGAACGAATGGTTACGCTCGGGCAAGTGTTTTTCGCTGTCCGACCTTGGCAACCGATTTTTCCGCAAGCAGATGGCGCTTTTTCGGGTGCCCGCCAGCTGACCTACCCAAAGCGACCTTGTCCCGACACCTCCTCAACTGCGAACAGGCCAATCCATGCACAACCTTATCCGCCCTGCACCGTTGCGTGCATCCCTTCTTGCGCTGGCGCTTTGCGTAGCACCTGCCGCCTTGCTTGCCCAACAAGCGCCACCGCCGCCCGCTGTGGGTGTTTTGGCGGCCAAGGTTGGCGAATATACCCTGACCAGTCGCCTGCCGGGGCGGATCAAGGCCTCGACCGTTGCCGAGGTCAGGCCGCAGGTGTCCGGCATCATCCGCGAGCGCCTGTTCGAGGAAGGCACTTGGGTTGAAGCAGGCCAGCCGCTGTATAAAATCGAGGATGAGATTTACGCCGCCAGTGTGGCCGCATCCAAAGCTGCGGTAGCGCAGGCACAGGCCAACTATAACCTTGCGCTGTCGGATGGAAACCGGGCCGAGGAATTGCTGTCCAGCAATGCCGGATCGAAGGCCAACCGCGACAAGGCCATCGCTGCGCGCGATGCGGCGGCGGCGGCGCTGCAATCGGCAAAGGCGCAGCAGACCAGCGCCGAGATCGACCTTGATCACACCACGATCCGCGCGCCGATTTCCGGGCTGATCGGGTTGTCGCAAGCCGATATCGGGTCTTTGGTGGGCGCTCAGCAGGCAGCGACGCTGGCGACGATCCGCGCGTTGGACCCGGTGTTTGTCGATGTCACCCAATCGGCCACCGATTTATTGCGCTGGAACAGCCCAGGTGCGGCACGCGACTTTCTGAAAAGCGCCGAAGCCACGATGATTTTGCCCAATGGTGCGACCTATGGCCAGAAGGGTCAGTTGAAAGCCGCCGAGCCGCAGGTAGAGCCGACCACCGGCATGATCACGCTGCGGATCAGCTTTGCGAACCCCGATTTCTACCTGCTTCCCGGCCTTTATGTAGAGGTAGAGCTGCCGCAAGCCACGGAAAAGAATGCAATCCTTGTGCCGCAAAGCGCTGTGATGCGTGATACCACGGGGGGGGCGAATGTCTGGATTGTTGAGGGTGGGGCGGAAGGCGGCAAGGTTGCCGTGCGTCCGGTGACTATTCTGGGGGCATCGGGCAGCAACTGGGTGGTGACATCGGGGCTGAAGGCTGGCGACCAGATCGTGACCTCTGGCTTTCAGAAGGCCGGACCGGGCGCTGATGTCGTGATCCTGCCGCCCGAGGGTGCCGCTGCGGCGGCTCCGGCGGCTGCACCCGCTGAAGGGAACTGATCCATGTCGCGTTTCTTTATCAACCGTCCCATTTTTGCATGGGTCTTGGCGATCATCGTGATGGCGGTGGGCGTGTTGTCGGTGATGCGTTTGCCGATTTCGCAGTATCCGTCGATTGCCGGACCTTCCATTGTGATCAGCGCAAGCTATCCAGGCGCGTCGGCTGAAACCGCCGCTGATACTGTCGTGCAGATCGTCGAGAAAGAGATGACCGGGCTCGACGGGCTGCGCTATATCAACTCGTCCACCACATCGACCGGGCAAATCTCGATCACGCTGACATTCCGCATCGGCACCGATCCTGACATTGCGCAGGTGCAGGTGCAAAACAAGCTGGCGCAGGCCGAAGCAGGCTTGCCCGAAACCGTAACCCGGCAGGGCGTGACGGTTGAGAAATCGGCGACCGGGTTTCTGATGATCGTTGGTCTTGTCTCGGACGGTGGCGCGCAAAGTGACATCGACCTTGCAGATTATCTGGCGTCCAATCTGGTCGAGCCGATCTCGCGGCTGGATGGTGTCGGCAAGGTGCAGGTGTTTGGGTCGGAATATGCCATGCGGATCTGGCTTGATCCGTTGAAGCTGAAATACTACGACCTGTCGCCCGCCACGGTGATTGCCGCGATCCGCGCACAGAACGCGCAAATCTCGGCGGGGGCTTTTGGCGCGATGCCGGCACCTGCGGGGCAAGAGTTGAACGCCACCATCACCGCGCAATCGCTGCTGAAAACGCCCGAGGATTTTGAGCGCATCGTGCTGCGCGCCGACACCGACGGTGGCCTTGTGCTGCTGCGCGATGTGGCCCGCGCCGAGTTGGGGGCCGAGACCTATGAAATCTCGGGCTTTTACGATGGCAAACCCGCGGCGGCGATGGCGGTGCAGCTTGCGTCAGGGGCCAATGCGCTGGAAACGGCAAACCTTGTGAAAGCCAAGATCGAGGAGTTGTCGCGCGATTTCCCGGCGGGGACCAGCTATGTCATCCCCTACGACACCACGCCCTTCGTGCTGCTGTCGATCGAGGCGGTGATCGAGACCTTGATCGAAGCCATCGCCTTGGTGGTGTTGGTGATCCTGGTGTTCCTGCACAATTTCCGCGCCACGCTGATCCCGACGCTTGCGGTGCCGGTGGTTTTGCTGGGCACGTTTGGCATCATGGCCAGCCTTGGCTTTACCATCAACACGCTGACCATGCTGGCCATGGTGCTGGCCATCGGTCTGCTGGTCGATGACGCGATTGTGGTCGTCGAAAACGTCGAACGGATCATGCAAGAGGAAGGCATCGGGCCGAAAGAGGCGACCGAGAAGTCGATGGACGAAATCTCGGGCGCGCTGGTGGGGATCGCGCTGGTGGTCTCGGCGGTGTTCGTGCCGATGGCGTTCTTTGGCGGGGCCACGGGCGAAATGTATAAGCAGTTCGCGGTCACCATCGTCTCGGCGATGGGGCTGTCGGTGCTGGTGGCGCTGATCTTCACGCCTGCCTTGTGTGCCACGATGCTGAAACCGCACGCCCATGCAGCAAAACGCCAAGGTATCCTGGCGAAACTGGGGGGCGGGTTTTCCAACTGGTTCGAGCGTAACTTTGGCCGCCTGACGCGGGGCTATACCGGGATCGTGCGGATTTCGACCACACATCCGCTCAGCATGCTGGTGATTTATGCGGTGATCGTGGCGGGGATGGCGGCTTTGTTCGTGCGCACGCCAACCTCTTTCCTGCCCGACGAAGATCAGGGCTCGCTTATCACCATTGTGCAACTGCCATCGGGTGCGACAGCGGGTGCAACCGAAAAGGTGCTGCGCAAGGTCGAGGATTACTGGCTGAAAGGCGAGGCCGCCAATGCCGAGGCGGTGTTCTCGGTGCGGGGGTTCTCGTTTGGCGGGCAGGGGCAGAACATGGGCCTCTTGTTCACCAAGCTGAAAGACTGGGAGCAGCGCACAACCGCCGCCGCTTCGGTTCAGGCCATCGTTGGCCGCGCGTTCGGGCCGCTGTTTTTTGGCATCAATGAGGCCATGGTAGTGCCCTTTGCACCGCCCGCTGTGCCCGAGTTGGGGTCGTCGAACGGCTTCAGCGCTTATCTGCAAGCCTCCAGCGGCAAGACCCATGAGGAATTGCTGGCGGCGCGCAACATGCTGCTTGGGATGGCGGCGCAAGACCCGATGCTGACGGGCGTGCGGCCAAGTGGTGTGGAAGATGCGCCGCAGTTCCGGCTGAACATCGACTGGGCCAAGGCGGGCGCGGTGGGGGTGACGGCGGCGGATGTCGGCACCTTCCTGAACACGATCTGGTCAAGCGCCTATGTCAACGACTTCCTTTACCAAGGCCGCGTCAAGCGGGTGTTCGTGCAAGGCGAACCTGCGGCGCGATCCACGCCCGAGGATCTGTCCCTGTGGCGCGTGCAGAACGTGAACGGCGATTTCGTTGATTTCTCGACCTTTGCAACGCAGGAATGGGTTTATGGCCCGCAACAAGTAACACGCTATAATGCGATGCCGTCGATGGGCATTGATGGCACCGCAGCCCCCGGCTTTACCTCGGGCGATGCGATCACCGCGATGGAGGCGCTTGCGGCCAAATTGCCGCCGGGGTTCACCTTGCAGTGGACAGGCATGTCGCTGGAAGAAAAGGAAGCCGGGGCGGGCGCGATGGCGCTCTATGGTCTGGCGCTGGCGGCGGTGTTCCTGTGTCTGGCGGCACTTTATGAAAGCTGGACGATCCCGATTGTGGTGCTGCTGGCGATGCCCGTGGGCGTGCTGGGCGCGTTGATTGGCGCGTGGATCGGTGGGCAGTCAAACGGGGTGTATTTCCAGGTCGGCCTGCTGACCGTGGTGGGGTTGACTGGCAAGAACGGCATCATGATCGTGGAATTTGCCCGCGAACGCATGGCCAATCTGGGCGAATCCGCCATCGAGGCGGTGACACAAGCCGCGCGGCAGCGTTTCCGCCCCATCCTGATGACCTCGCTGGCGTTCGGTCTGGGGGTGGTGCCGCTGGTGCTGTCATCAGGCGCAGGCGCGGGCGCGCGTGAGGCCATCGGTTACGCCACGCTGTTTGGCACCATCACCGGCACGACTCTGGCGATCATCTTCGTGCCGGTGTTCTTCGTGCTGATCAACCGGCTGTTTTCGCGCGGTCAAGCCAAGGTGTCCGCCACAGCCACACCCGCCTGAAGCGAACCCAAGCGCTGAAGGCTGCGTCCCGGCCCCAAAAGGCCGGGACGCGTTTGTAACGAACGTCCGCCACCCCTGCTGGCAGGCACATTCCGGCGGCCCAAACCGAACCTGCCGACACCTAAAGCGGCAGGCGTTTGAACACTGTTTTCAGCATCAGATAAAAATCAAACCGCAGGTTGCGCCGCTTTTGATACAGCAAATCCAGCTTGGCCTTGCGCGGCACGCAGGCGCGGGCATAGACAGCATCGGTCTCGGCGGCGGTCTTGCAGCGCGCCAGCAGCAATTCCTCGTGGCGATGATAGACGATGGTGGCAAGCCCGGTGATGCCGGGGCGTGATTTCAGCACTTCGGCGTAAATCTCGGGGAAACGCTCGACATATTCGCGCAGGGGTGGGCGCGGGCCGACAAAGCTGATGTCACCCTTCAGCACATTCCACAGTTGCGGCAATTCATCCAGCCGGGTGCGGCGGATAAACCGCCCCGTGCGGGTGATCCGGCTGGCCTTGTCACCACCCGAAACGCCAGCCTCGGCGGGGGCGACCGTCATGCTGCGGAACTTTGCCAGCTTGAAGCTTTGGGTGGGGGTCTTCATCCGCTCGGCCCAATAGATCACCGGGCGGCCATCCATGATCAGGATCGCCAGCGCCGTCAGCAGCCCCAGCGGCAGCAGCGGCACCGCCAGCACCAACACCGCGAGCACATCCAAAAAGCGTTTCATCGGCGTCATGCTTACCCTCGGGTGGCGTGCCATTCGGCCACCATGGTGGCGGCGTCAGACTGGTTTTCAGAAAAACGGTAATGCTGTGCCAGCTTTGCGCAATCAAGCGTAATGCGCTGATACGCCGTTGTCGGGGCGGGCTGATAGTGCCAATCCGCACCAGCCGCCTGCGCCAGATCAGCCATTGCAACGGGGTTTGGTGCGCCGATGTTCAGCACAGGTGGCAGGACTTGCCCAAGAAGTTTGGCCAAAACGTCCGCCAGCGTGACCGGGCCGATATAGCTGCGCACCGGGCTGCCCCCATCCGCAAAGCGGTCGATTCTGGTGGGCGTTCCGGACTGCATCCCGCCCAGCAAAGCATCCGCCCCCGCCACGTTGCCGATCCGCAGCGCGGTGATCGCCAGCCCGCGCGCGCGCCAACGGTCGGCCACCGCCTCGGCCTCCAACTTGGCGCGGCCATAGTCGTTGACCGGATGGGTCGGCGTATCCTCGCGGCAGGGCGCCCCACCATTCACGCCATAAACCGCCGAGGATGACGCCAGCAGAACCTGCCCGATCCCCGCCTGCACCGCTGCCGCACAGCAGGCCTCGGTCAGTTGCACATTCAGCGCCAGATCGCCGCGCACCGCGCCTGCCAGCACGATCATCGCCTGAAATCGCTGTGCTGGCGGCGGCAGGGCTTCGGTCAACGGCTGCCACGCCATTTGCGGCAGACCACTGGCCAGCCCCGCGCCGCGATGCTGCAAGGTCGGTGCAACGCCACCCAAGCCCCAGGCCCGCGCCAGCAACCGGCCCACGCGCCCGCTTGCCCCCACTACCAAGGTTTCATTGATCATGCTGCTCATGGGCGCTGTTATACCGAAATTCCCCCGCCAAGCCACCCGTCTGCCCCGCGTGGACAACCCAAGGCCCGATCTGCCATAATCCCGCGATGCCCAGCCTGTGCCGCGACTGTCTCACTCAATTCGATGCCGGAGCCCGCTGCCCCAAGTGCCGCTCTCCGCGTCTGCTGGCCCATGCCGAGTTGAACAGCCTCTCCATCGCCCACATGGATTGCGACGCCTTCTATGCCAGCGTCGAAAAGCGCGACAATCCTGAACTGCGCGACAAGGCGGTGATTGTGGGGGGCGGCACGCGCGGGGTGGTATCGACCTGCTGCTATCTGGCGCGGATCAAGGGTGTGCGCTCGGCCATGCCGATGTTTCAGGCGCTGAAACTCTGCCCCGAGGCGGTGGTGGTCAAGCCCCGGATGGCGGTCTATGTCGAGGCCTCGCGCGCCATCCGGGCGATGATGGAAGTGCTGACCCCCGCGATTGAACCCTTGTCGCTGGATGAGGCATTTCTGGACTTGACCGGCACCGACCGCCTGCACGGCGCGCCGCCTGTGGTGGTGCTGGCACGGCTGGTCAAACAGATGGAGGACGAGTTGGGGCTGTCGGGCTCCGTCGGTCTGTCGCACAACAAGTTTCTGGCCAAGATCGCGTCAGACCTCGACAAGCCGCGCGGGTTTTCGGTGATTGGCCGGGCCGAGACCGAAACCTTCCTGCGGCCCAAGCCGGTGCGGATCATCTGGGGGGTGGGCACCGCCAGTCAGGCGGCGTTGGAGAAGGCCGGCATCCGCACCATCAATGACCTGCTGCGCTGGGATCGCGCCGATCTGGTCGCCCGCTTTGGCAGCATGGGTGACAGGCTGTGGCATCTGGCGCGCGGGCAGGATACGCGGCCTGTCAACCGGGATGAAAAGCTGAAGTCGATCAGCAAGGAAACCACCTTCAACGAGGACACCGCCGACCCCGATCTGCTGGACGGGCATCTGTGGCGGTTGGCCGAGCAGGTGGCGGATCGGGCCAAGGCCAAGGCGCTGGCGGGGCGGACCGTGACACTGAAACTGAAGCGCGGCGATTTCCAGCTGATCAGCCGCCGCCACAGCCTGACCGACCCCACCCAGCTTGGCGACCGCATCTATCGCGCCGCCCGTGCGTTGTTTGATCAGGTGGGCGACAAGGGGCCGTATCGGTTGATCGGGGTGGGGATCAGCGAGCTTGCCCCCGAGGCCGAGGCTGATCTTTCTGCCGACCTGCTGGACCCCAACGCAGGCAAAAGAGCGGCAGCCGAGCGGGCCACCGATGCCATCCGGGCGCGGTTTGGGGCGGCGGCGATTATCAAGGGACGGGCGCTGCGATAATGGGGTGGTCCCAACTCGGGACCTTTTTTAGTTGTTTTGAATCAATTACTTAAGGTAGTGAATTTAACACATTTTTAACGAATGGCGCCAAATGTGCAGCACTTCCACATCCGCAATAACCCCGCCGCCCCGGACTTGATCCGGGGCCTGCGGTCATCCGCCATGCGGCCCCGGATCAAGTCCGGGGCGGCAGGGTGTTGGGGGTTATTCCGCCGCGAGTGGCAGGCTGGCGCGACCGATGCTGGTAATCTCGGCGATCACCTCGGCCATCAGGGCGCGAAAATCGTCAAAGCCTGCGTGCGGGGTGATCGAAGCCTCGTCCATGTAAAGGCCGCGATCAATTTCCACCTGAATCACATGGCGGCGGGCCGAGGGGCGGCCATAGCTTTGCGCGATGAACGCCCCGGCGAAGGGGGTGTTGCGCGCCACCCGCAGGCCCGCGCGCTGAAACGCTGCCTCGACAGCCTCCATCACATGCCGCCCCGCTGCCGCGCCAAAGCGATCGCCCAGCACAACATCGGGTTTCGGCTGACCGGGGCGACCGTGGCCTTCGATGGCCTCGTGCGGCATCGAGTGGCAGTCGATCAGCACCGCCTCGCCAAAACTGGCGTGTGTATCCTCCAGTAACTGCCGCAGGGCGCGGTGGTAGGGGTGCCAGACCTCGGCAATGCGCGCCTCGGCCTCGGCCAACGGCATCTTGCCGCGATAGATCAGCCGACCGCCCGAAACCACGCGGGGAATCACCCCAAGGCCGGACGAGATGCGCGGATTGTGCGGGGCGCGGGCGATGCCTTCGATCACGGCGGGGTCAAATTCATCCGGCGCGCGGTTCAGATCAAGATAGGCGCGCGGCACATCGGCCACCAGCAGGGGCGCACCGTGGCGGGGGGCTGCGCCAAACACTTGATCGACAAAGGCATCTTCGGATGACCGAATCGCCGCATTGGTCAACACCGTCTGCGCCAGAAACGCCGCCGAATAGGCCCGCCCAGAGTGCGGCGAGGCAAACACCACGGCCGTATTCTGCCTCTCTGGCCGATGGATCTGGTAAACCTGCGACACGCCACGCTCCTGTTACTTTGTGATATAACTGCAAAATATCCTTTACCGATACCCCCCTTTACCCCCTTGAACAGCCTGCCGACTCTGTTTATAGCCCAGCCATCCGACGCGGTTCCGCCCGCGTCCTTTTGTTTGGGCCTTCCGGCTTGGGCGAAAAGTGGGGGCGGGAACGTCAGGTTCGTGGGCGGTTAGCTCAGCGGTAGAGCACTACGTTGACATCGTAGTGGCCACTGGTTCGATCCCAGTACCGCCCACCATTCACCGTTCCCTTCGGGGGGCTACGCTTTTCAACTGGCGCGAAGACGCGCCGCGAACAAGGGAGACAGCCATGAAGGTTGCAAACTCGCTCCGCTCGCTGAAGACGCGTCATCGTGATTGCCAGGTCGTGCGCCGTAAAGGCCGCGTCTATGTGATCAACAAGACGCAAAAGCGCTACAAGGCCCGTCAGGGTTGATCGCGCGCAGCAGCACCGAATAGGCCGCCGAGAGCAATCTCTGGCGGCTTTTTCATTTGGGTGCGGTGGTGGCCCTGACTGCGTCTGAGGCCGCATAAGAAAGATTTAGTTGCCGCGTCGCGCGCAGCCCCCTAAGCGCGTTTCGATCAAGCCGTTCGGAGCCTGCCATGCACCCCAATCCCGCTTTTCGCGCAACCCCGATGCAGGACAATCTCGCCTTCGCCCGCGCGCGGGGCTTTGGGGTGCTGTCGGTCAACGGGGCCGAGGGGCCGCTTGCGGCGCATGTGCCGTTTCTGATCTCGGAGGATGGCAGTTTTGCCGAACTGCATCTGGCGCGGTCTAATCCGATTGCGCGGGCCTTCACGGCAGGGTTGCCCGCGTTGATCGCGGTGTCTGGGCCGGATGCCTATGTCTCGCCCGATTGGTATGGCAGCGATGATCAGGTGCCGACGTGGAATTACATCGCCGTGCATCTGCGCGGGGTGCTGTCTGCGCTCCCCGAGGGCGCGTTGCGCAGCCATGTCGATGCCTTGTCGGCAGAACACGAGGCGCGCCTCCTGCCGAAGGTGCCGTGGGTGTCCGAGAAGATGTCAGAGGGCGCGATGCCCCGGATGATGCGGATGATCCTGCCGTTTCGGTTTCAGATTTCGGCGGTCGAGGGGACGTGGAAGCTGAACCAAAACAAGACGCCCGAGGTGCGGGCCAGTGCGGCCCACCATCTGGCAGAGCAGGCCGACCCCGGCGCGCAGGCCATCGCCGCGCTGATCCGGCAGGATCTGGAGTAGCCCTGCCCCCTTCGCCCCGCCTGCAACCGTTTACTGCAACGGCGTCAGCGCCGCGACTGGCACCCAGCCCAAGGCTTTGCCGTCTTTGGCGATGCGGGCGAAGCCGTCTTTTTCCTCGATCTTATAGACCCCGGCGAACACCCCCGCCGCGATCACCTGGACCTGCGTGCCCGACGGGGCGTCCAGAACCGCGGTGCCGCCTGCGACCACATGAGTCAGCGTCGCGGGGAAGCTTTCGGCGCTGGCGTCCAGCACGGAAACCTTTGAGCCCAAGGCGAAATCTGATCCTTTGATCGACATTTGCGGCACTTGGCGCAGGCCAAAGGCGGCGAAGGACACCTCGGGCACTTTCACGTCCAGAAAGCTGGCGAGTTCGGTGACTTCGATCGTCGCATTGCCGTTGGTATCGGCCTGCCCCATCGCATCCAGCATCGCCCAGGTCATCACGCCGTGGCCCTGATAGCCCTCCAGCGCCGGGGCGTCATCGGTCGAGGCGGACAGGATCGTCCGCCCCATCGCGCGGGTCAGCCGTTCCACCGCCGCCGATTGCGCCATCGCGGCATCGACAGACCGTGTCCCCGTCAGGCTGCCGCTTTCGCAGGTGTCATAAATCATCACCGATTTCTTCGCCTTGACCCGCGCCGCCCATTCCTGCCAGCGGTCTTGGTCTATGCCGTGTGTGCGGATGGGATCGTCGCCGTCAAAGCGGAAATCCTGCGGGATGAAGTAGTATTTCCCCTCGACCGTTTTGCCGTGCCCGGCGAGGAAGAACAGGAACACGTCCTGAGATTTCGCCTGTTTGCCCATCTCGGTAAAGGCCGCGTCCAGCTTGGCCTCGGTCACGTCACGGTCCAGCAGAGTCACCACATTCACCGATTTGAACACCCCCGCGCCGGATTTTTTCATTGCATTGGCAAAGGCTTGCGCATCGGCTGCGGCGTATTTCAATTGCAGGCGGCCATCGGCATAATCGTTCACCCCGACCGCCAGCACATACAGCGACGGCGGTTCCGAACTCGCCACCCCGTCCCACGTCACCACCATCTGCCGGGGCGGCGAGGCGACGAGGCCCGCGGCGTTGTAAGCGACCACCTCGATGACATTGTCGCCAGGGTCGAGTGCGACGCGGGTTTTGGCGGTGGGCAGGTCTTCGTCCAGCGCCACGGGGGCGCGGGTGGGTTGCACCTCGACCGTCATGCCGTTCAGGCGCCATTCGATGCGGCCGATGCCGCCGCCTTCGTCTTGCAATTCGATCTCAACCTCGTAGTCGGGTTCCGAGGATTTGGCGGCTGGCAGTTTGAAGCGGGTGATCGGCGCGGGGCCAGAGCCAAGCACGCGCGCCAAATCCAACTCTGCCGCCGCCTTGGCGACCAGCCCATCGGGGTCGCCCGCCAGCTTGGCCGCCACCAGATCGGGGCGATAAAGCGCCTGATAGACCTGATCCACCGAGAACGCCCGCAACCCGTTCGACACCGAAACCAGTTGCGCGCCGTTGGGGGAGGCCGCGAAGAAGCCTTCGGGCGTCAGCATCAGCCATTCGCCATCCGGCGTCGCCAAAAACTCGGCCAGCAGCGCGCCGGATTTCAGATCATAAGCGCGATGCAGGCCCACCGGATCAATCACCACGCCGACACGGCCCCCCAGCAGCGCCGCGCGGTGACCGTCTACGTTCAGAGCGCGAAACTCGGCATTCAGATCGTCCGAGTAGGGCAGCGAGGGGTCGTAATCTATATCCGCCAGCAGGGCGTTGATCTCATCCGGTTTCAGCGGGATTTGCGCCAGCGTTTTCATATCGAATGCCGCCGCCGCACCTTCTTCCATCCCGGAATAAAGGTAAAACCGATCCCCGGCGGGTTCGATCTGTTCTTCCACGCCAAAGCCCGCATCCGTCATGGCGATATGCGTTTCTAGCCGCGCCTCGGCCAAATTCCACACCCAGACACCGCCCGCGCCATCGGTGGTGAAAAACCGATCGCCGTCCAAAAGCGCGGTGCCGTTTTGGGCGTTGACGAGCGGCGTGGCGAAGGTGGCCTGTTTGGTCAGCGTCGCCGGATCAACCATCAGAATATCGCTGCCTTCCGAGCCGATCAGCACCAGCCCGCCATCGGGGCCAAAGCTGATCCGGTCCAGTGCCGACATCGCGCGGGGCATCCCCTTGGCCTGCGCATCGGCGGCGTTATCCAGCGTCACCTCGGCAATCAAGCGGCCATCGGCAAGATTGAGGGTCGCAAGATAGGCAACATAGGGGTCATCTTGCGTGCTGGAATAAGCCAGCGTCTTGCCATCGGGCGCGATGTCGAGCGTCATCAGCCGATACACGGTGGCAGGCAGGTCAATGCGGCGGCTGCCGGTTTCGGTGATCACATCCAGCCAGTTTTGCGGTTTGTAAAAGCCATCCGGCTGCTGCACCAACTGACTGCCCGCCAGCACCAATGTGCCATCTGGCCCCAGCGCCATCGTCGTGATGGCCGAGGTCAGCGGCAAGGCGTTTTCCGGCAGCGGGCCTTCCGGGACGCGCGCGATGATCTCGCCATTCAGCGCGCGGCGCGCCAGGCCGCCTTGCTGGTTGGCGGCCCAGATTTGTGTCGAATCGGCGGTGAAGCGCAGTTTTTGCGCAGGCTCGTCCATCGCAGCCAGCGCGGCCCCGGTGGTCAGGTTCCAGATGCGGACGTCTGAACCATCGGCCACACCCAGCAGCTTGCCGTCGGGAGAGGTTACCATATCCAGCACCGGGCCTTTGAACGGATGCAGGCGGAACACCTCGGCCCCCGTCAGCGCATCCAGCACGGCGATATGGCCCGAGGCATAACCCGCCACGATCAGATTGCTGCCGGGGATCAGCATGGCTTGGGTCAGGTCGGGCTGTTTGACCTTGCGGATCAGGCGGTGGCTGCGCATATCCCACAGCGCCAGTTCGGCGTTAAAGCCATTGGCAAGCACCGTCAGCATCACCGTGCCATCCTGCGCAAAGCTGATGGAATGCAGCGAGACATCGTCTTGTGCGACATAGTAGTGCGGGTTCGATGGCACCAGATCAAACCCCTGCGGGTTTTGGGCTTGTGCCGCAGTCAGATCGGCCAAGGGCAGGTTGAAGCGGGTGGCGGGGTCGGTCGCATCTGGCGCGATGACGCCCCACAAATCGCCCTGCCGCACCGGGATCACCCCGCCGTCGTGCCGCCAGAAATCGTCAAACTGCGGCGCGGCGACCATGGTGCCATCCGGCGTGATAAAGCCGCGTTTGTCGCCGATCACGACACCCGCGATTCCATCGGCAAAGCCGTAAGCGCGGTCATATGTGGCGGGGATCACCAGTTGGTTCTGCTTATTGATATAACCCCACTTGCCGCCCGCCACCTGCACCGGGGCGAGGCCTTCGGAAAAGTCGCCTGCCGCCAGATAGTCGCCACCGATTTCGATGCCGACACCGTAGGGCGTGGCATAGCCCCAGCCCTGATCGCCCTGCACCGCAGCCATGCCATCGCTGACGGGGCGGGTCGCCGCAAAGGGCGCGTCATCGCCGATCACCATCGAGCCATCGGCGCAATTCAGGTGCACCCAACCGCCGGGGAATTTGACGGCGACCATGCCCTCGGACGGCGGCAGCGCGTCTTGCACTTCGGGCAGCGTCTGGATAAACGCCTCGCCGCCCTGCATCAAACCTGCGCCGGAAAAGCTGGTGAAGATGCCGTTCTTGGTGCCCGTGATGCAACTGCCATCATTGCCCAGCAGTTTGTCGATCGCCAAATGATCGGGCAGAAATGCGCTGGCAGGGTCCAGCACATACCACTCATCTTCGTATTCAAGCGGCGTATAGTCGGCGGGCTTGCCGATGGTTTGATAGTCATAATCCGTCAACGCGGTGCCGTTCAGATCAACCAGCCCCCATTTGCCGCCCTGCTGCACCGCAAACCAGCCCTTGCCGGGATCGCCCACCGCCTGAAACTGCGGCGCGGCCACCCACGCGCCATCGCGGCCCATCAGCCCCCACAGATCGCCCTGTTTCAGCGCCACCACGCCCTGATGTGCGGCCCCTGCATCCTGAAAGCCGGGCTGGGCCACCCATTGAAACGCATCATCCGCCATGGCGGGCGTGGCGAGGCAGGCAGCAAGGATAAGGGCGCGCACGGGCAGGCTCCGGTTCGGGTTGGCGCAGCCTGCGACGGGCTGGGCGCGGTTGGCAACTGACAAGTGTTGTCATGCGGGGCGCGGCAGGGCTTAACTGGCGGCATCCAAACGAATCATCGCTGTGCAAACCGGAGGCATCATGCGGCTTTACCACTCGCCCACCACCCCCTTTGGACGCAAGGTCATGGTGCTGATTCTCGAACTTGGCCTGCAAGATCGCATTGATATCGCCGATGTGATGGGCACGCCCTTGGCACCCGGAACGCTGCCGGTGGATCAGAACCCGCTGGGCAAGATCCCCGCGCTGCAAACTGAAGATGGCGTGATTTACGACAGCCGGGTGATCTGCCGCTATCTGAACGATCTTGCGGGCGGGGCGATGTATCCGGGCGGGGCAGCACAGTGGAAAACCCTGACGCTGGAGGCCACGATTGACGGGATTCTCGAGGCTGCGCTGGCGATGGTCTATGAGGTGCGGCTGCGGCCCGCTGACAAGCAATTCCCGGAATGGATTGAAGCACAATGGCTTAAGGCCGCCCGCGCGCTGGATGTAATCGAGGCCGACTGGATGGATCACCTCTCGGGCCCGCTGACCATGCCGCAGATCGCGATGGGCTGCGCGCTGGATTACCTTGATTTCCGCTTGGATGCGCGCGGCTGGCGCGATGGGCGGCCAAAGCTGGCGGCATGGGCGGCAGAGTTTGCCGATCGCCCCGCCATGCTGGCGACAAAACCCGTCGCGGTGTGACGATTTAATCTGACAAATTCGCTTTGGTTGCCACAAAACGCGCCCAAGCGGGCCGCCGATAGGAACGAATTGCGTAGCTTCAAGGTCGCAGTTCGCGAAAAGCTGATTTCCGCTGCCCCTGCGCGCCTTTGTCCGCTGGACGCCCGCGCTTTCTGTGGCTAAACCCGGCCTGCAAGGCAGCGGGCAACCGGGGCCGTATTGATATATGGGTCGCGCACTTCGCGGCCTTTGAAGGGAGAAGTTCTCGTGTCCCACGCAGACGATCACGCAGGCACCCGCAGGGATTTCCTGTATTACGCAACCGCCGGGGCGGGCGTTGTCGCCACTGGCGCAGCGGTTTGGCCGCTGGTCAACCAGATGAACCCCTCGGCCGACACCCGCGCCCTGGCCTCGATCATGGTCGATATTTCGGGCGTAGAGCCGGGCACCCAGATCACGGTGAAATGGCGCGGCAAGCCGGTGTTCATCCGCCGCCGCACCCCGGATGACATCGAAAAGGGTCGCGCCGTGGCGCTGGCCGATCTGGTCGATACCAACGCCGAAAACGCCAACCTTGATTCGACCGCCACCGCAGAAGACAAGAACCGCACGCTGGATGAAGCCGGCGAGTGGTTGGTGATGATGGGCGTTTGCACCCACCTTGGCTGCGTGCCCTTGGGCGATGCCGGCGATTTCGACGGCTGGTTTTGCCCTTGCCACGGTTCGCACTATGATATGGCGGGCCGTATTCGCAAAGGCCCGGCGCCGCGCAACCTGCCGGTTCCGGTGGCGAAGTTCGAAAACGAAACAACGATCAAGCTGGGATAAGGGACAACATCCATGGCCGGAATTCCGCACGACCACTACGAACCAAAGCCGGGCATTCAAACCTGGCTGCACAAGCGCCTGCCCATCGTCAGCGTCGCTTATGACACGCTTTTCATCCCGACGCCGAAGAATCTGAACTGGATGTGGATCTGGGGCATCGTGCTGGCCTTCTGTCTGGGCCTGCAGATCGTCACCGGCATCGTGCTGGCGATGCACTACACCCCGCATGTCGATTTTGCGTTCAAATCGGTTGAGCACATCATGCGCGACGTGAACGGCGGCTATATGCTGCGCTACATCCACGCCAACGGCGCATCGCTGTTCTTCTTTGCCGTCTATCTGCACATCTTCCGCGGCCTTTACTACGGGTCTTACAAAGCACCGCGTGAAGTGACGTGGATCATCGGCATGCTGATCTATCTGGCGATGATGGCGACCGGCTTCATGGGCTACGTTCTGCCCTGGGGTCAGATGTCGTTCTGGGGTGCCACGGTGATCACCGGCCTGTTCGGCGCTATCCCCGGCATTGGCCCAACCATTCAGGAATGGCTGCTGGGCGGCCCGGCTGTGGACAACGCCACGCTGAACCGCTTCTTCAGCTTGCACTACCTGCTGCCGTTCGTGATTGCAGGCCTTGTGGCATTGCATATCTGGGCGTTCCACAGCACCGGCAACAACAACCCGACGGGTGTTGAAGTCCGCCGCACCTCGAAGGAAGAGGCCGCGAAAGACACCCTGCCGTTCTGGCCCTACTTTGTGATCAAAGACCTGTTCGCGCTGGCCGTGGTTCTGGCAATCTTCTTTGCCGTCGTCGCCTTCATGCCGAACTTCCTTGGCCACCCTGACAACTACATCGAAGCCAACCCGCTTTCGACGCCTGCGCATATCGTGCCGGAATGGTATTTCCTGCCGTTCTACGCAATTCTGCGCGCCTTCACGGCTGACGTGTGGATTGTGCAACTGGTGCATTTCGTGACCTTCGGCATCATCGACGCCAAATTCTTCGGCGTGCTGGCGATGTTCGGGGCCATCGCGGTGATGGCGCTGGTGCCGTGGCTGGACACGTCCTCGGTGCGCTCGGGCAAGTATCGCCCGAAGTTCAAGGCATGGTTCTGGCTGCTGGCGATCGACTTTGTGGTGCTGATGTGGGTGGGTGCGATGCCGACCGAAGGCATCTACCCCTACATCTCGCTGATCGCCTCGACCTACTGGTTCGCGTATTTCCTGATCATCATGCCGCTGCTTGGCGTGTTGGAAAAACCGCTGCCGCAACCCGCCACGATTGAAGAAGACTTCAAATCGCACTACGCCGCACCGGCTGAGTGAGAGAAAGGAACTGACTGAGATGTTTCGCAAAATCGCAATCAGCGCTGTCTCTGCACTGGGTTTGATGACGGGCGTGGGCTTGGCTGCCGAAGGTGGTGCCCATATCGAAGACGTGCCGTTCAGCTTTGAAGGGCCGTTTGGCACCTATGACGAGCATCAGCTTCAGCGCGGGCTTCAGGTGTTCACGGAAGTCTGCTCGGCGTGCCACGGGTTGAAGATGGTGCCGCTCCGCGCGCTGTCGGATGAGGGTGGCCCGCGTCTGCCCGAAGATCAGGTGCGCGCTTATGCCAAGAACTTCACCATCACCGACAAAGACACCGGTGAAGACCGTGACCGCCTGCCGACCGACAACTTCCCTGCCAACGTCGATGCGGGCGCGCCCGATCTGTCGTTGATGGCGAAGGCGCGCGCTGGCTTCCACGGCCCTTACGGCCTTGGCATCAACCAGTTGCTGCACGGCATTGGTGGCCCGGAATACATCGTGAACCTGCTGCACGGCTATACCGGCGCGGACAAGGACGAGGCCGGGACCACCTTCTACGAGAACCCGATCTTCTCGACCGGCTGGATCAAGATGCCGCCGCCGCTGGCCGATGGTCAGGTGGAATTCGCCGATGGTTCGCCCAACGATGTCAAGCACATGGCCGAAGATGTGGCTGCGTTCCTGATGTGGTCGGCAGAACCCAAGCTGAACGCCCGCAAAGACACGGGTTTCAAGGCGGTTTTGTTCCTGATCCTGCTGGCCTCGCTGCTGTATTTGACCAACAAGCGGCTTTGGGCAGACGTCAAAGGCAAGAAAATCCACTAAGCCTGTGATCTTCATCTTCGGAAAAACCCCGCCATAGTGCGGGGTTTTTTATTGCCCGAGATAGTCGCGCAATGCCTGCGGCGGGTTGGCGAACAAATCGGCGGTATCCTGCGGTGCCAGCGCGCGCCCGTCTGCCACCAGCACTGTCTTGTCGGCAAAGCGTTTGGCGTCATTGGGGTCGTGTGTCACCATCAGCACCGCCGCTCCGGTGGCGGTGGCGACCTCGTCCAGCAGCTCCAGCATCTCGGCCTTCAGCGCGGGGCCCAGCGCGGCAAACGGCTCGTCCAGCAGCAGCACCGGGCGGGCGCGCAACAAGGCGCGTGCCAGCGCCGCCCTGCCCTGCTGGCCGCCCGAAAGCTGCCCCGGCTTGCGCGCGCCCATGCCGGCAAGGCCAACACGGCCCAACGCCGTGTCAATCTGAGCCGTTTGCGCGGGCGTCAGCCGCAGCGTCGGCGACAGGCCCAGCCCAAGGTTCTGCGCCAATGTCAGATGCGGGAACAGGTTTTGATCCTGAAACAGGATGGTCAAAGGCCGCGCACCCGGAGCGACCTGTGCAAGATCTTCGCCCTGCCACAGGATACGCCCCTGCACAGGCGCAATAAACCCCGCCAAGGCCATCAACAGCGTTGATTTCCCCGCCCCGGATGGCCCGATCAGCGCCACCCGATCGCCCGCGCCAACCGACCAGTCCGCGCAAAGCCGGAAGTCATCCTGACTTAACACCAGCGTCTCAAGCGTCAGCATAATGGCTTCCCAATCTGTCAAAACCTAAAAACAGCGCGAAACTGACCGCCACCAGAATCAACGAGACCGCCGCCGCCTGTTGCAGCCGATACGCCCCGATCAGATGCTGCACGAACAGCGGCAAAGTGGCCCCGCCATCGCCCGCGAACAAGGCAATCACCCCCAGATCACCCATCGACAATGCCGCCGCCAACCCCGCGCCATAGCCCAAGGGCCGCGCCAGACGTGGCAGCGTGACAAAGCGCAACACGGTGCGGCGCGGCAGGCCAAGGCTGGCGGTCAATCGGCCATAATCGGTCTGCACCTGCCGCGCTTCGGGCAGCAGCAGGCGGAACAGATAGGGCAAGGTCAGCGTCGCATTGACCAGCACAGTGATCGGCAGCGCGACAGTTTCCGGCGTCACAAACGGCCGCACCATCAGGAAAAGCCCGGTCCCCAGCACCAGCGCGCTTGCCGCAAGGGGCAGCATCGCCGCCAGTTCAATGCTTCGGCTTTTGCTGCGCGCGGCCCCGGTTGCCAAGACCAGCGCGACTGCGGTCGCAAGCACCGCCGAGAGGGCAGCCACCGAAACCGAGCGCACAACCGCAGGCCAAACCCCGTTCGGCAGCGCCAGCATCCCCGGCAGGCCTTTGATCACCACCGCCAGCAACGGCGCGAACAGGAACAGCGCCGCAAGCGCAATCGCCAACCCATCCGCACCCCGCCGCCACCCCGTGGGGACCGCGATCTGCATAGTCCGCCCCAACCCCGCTCCAAAGCCCTGCGGCAAGGTCAGCCCCGCCGCCGCCAGCGTGATCGCCGCACATAGCGTAAACTGCACCGCAGCCAACAACGCCGCGCGGCCCAGATCAAACTCGAACCGCAGGGATTGATAGATCGCAAGCTCCAGCGTGCTGGCCTTTGGCCCGCCGCCCAGCATCAGGGCGATGGCAAAACTCGCCAGACAAATCAGCAGGATCACCGCAAAAATCCCCGGCACCTGCGCGCGCAGCATGGGGGCCTCTAGATGCCGAAACTGCGCGGATGGCGGCAGGCCCAGCGACTGCGCCAGGCGGAACCGCTCGGATGGGATCGACTGCCAGCCGTGCAGCAGCATCCTTGTGGCCAGCGGCATGTTGAAAAACACGTTCGCCAGCACGATGCCATGCAGGCCAAAGATCGAGACCTCCGGCAGCCCCAGTCCCGCCAGCGCCGCATTGACCGGCCCGCCCCGGCCAAACACCGTCAGCAACCCCATCACCGCCACCACCACCGGCAACACAAACGGCGCGGCCATCAGGCGGATCAACACCCCCCGCCCGGCAAAGCGGCGACGAAACAGCGCCCGCGCCACCGGGATCGCCAGCAGGCTTGAGATCGCCGCCGACAGGCTGGCTTGCAGCAGGGTGAACCGCACGGCCTGCCAATCCGCGGGGGCCAAAGCAAAGCTTTCCGCCCGCGCGGCCACCATCGCCGCACTGCCCAAAATCAGCGCGGCGATGGCAATGCTCAGCCCGTGGGCTGGGCTTAGCGGGAGAGCGCGGCTTGCCATTCCGCAATCGCAGGGGCGCGGGCCGCCTCGGCATCCGCAGCCGACATCAGCAAGGATTTGCTCGGCTGGATCAGTGTTTCAAAGCCTTTCGGCAAGCCTTCCGCCGGGGTTTTCGCCGGATACATCCAGTTCGTGGTGATCAGCGCCGTCTGCGCCGCATCTGCGGTCAGATAGGCCAGAAACTGATCCGCCAGCGCAGGTTGCTGCGACGAGGCCAATTTCCCCGCCACCTCGACCTGCATATAATGCCCCTCGGTGAAGCTTGCCGCCGCCTTGGTATCGTCATTCTCGGCGATCAAATGATAAGCGGGCGAGGTGGTGTAAGACAGCACCATATCGGCTTGGCCTTCGGTGAACATGCCGTAGGCTTCCGACCAACCGGGGGTAACGGTGATGATGTTATCGGCCAAATCGCCCCAGATTTGCGGGGCCTTGTCGCCATAAGCCTGCTTGACCCACAGCACCAGCCCCAGACCGGGGGTCGAGGATCGCGGGTCTTCGATCACCACTTTCAGATCAGATGCCGCGAGTTCGGTGAAAGAGGTTGGCGGTGTCGCCACCTTGGTCTTGTCATAGACAAAGGCGAAATAGCCCCAGTCAAACGGCACGAAATTCGGATCGGTGAACGGCACCGGCAGGGTGTTCGGCGTGGCGGTCACGGGGGCGAACAGGCCGGTGGCGGTGGCGTCAGCGGTCAGGTTGGTATCCAGCCCGACCACAACATCGGCCTTGCTGTCTTTGCCCTCCAGCTTGACCCGCGCCAACAGCGCAGCACCATCGCCTGCGGTGACGAATTTGACATCGCAGCCGCAGGTGGCCTCAAAGCCCTTCTCAATCGCAGGGCCGGGGCCCCATTCGGAAGTAAAGCTGTCATAGGTCAGCACGGTCAGCGTGGGGGTATCGGCTGCGGCCTGTGAGGCGAAAACAGCGAGGCCCGCAGCGAGGAGTTTGGTGTTCATTGCAGTCTCCAAGTTGCGACGGAAATGGTCGGCAATGGAGAACCCATGCACCTTCCCTCCGCCGGTATGATCCGGTTCAGGTTCGACGGGTTCGCTTTCGCATCTCAGCCGATAAAGGCTCCCCGAGGTGAGGGTGAGCATAGGCAAAACCGGGCGGGCCGCAAGGGGCAGATGTGCGTGGGAAGGCAGTGCCCTTTGTCGCACGCCATCTCCATCAGACTTTTAAGGGTTTATCGGGGGCATGGCTTGGCTTATTGGGGTGGCAAAGAGGAGCCTGATATGAGCCTGAACACCTTCGGTCATCTGTTTCGCGTCACCACCTGGGGCGAAAGCCATGGGCCGGCGATTGGCTGCACGGTGGATGGCTGCCCGCCGGGGATCAAGTTGAGCGAGGCGGATTTGCAGCCCTGGCTGGATCGGCGCAAACCGGGGACCAGCAAGTTCACCACGCAGCGGCAGGAAGCGGATCAGGTCCGGATCTTGTCGGGGGTGTTTGAGGGGGTGACGACGGGCACGCCGATTCAGTTGATGATCGAGAACACCGACCAGCGCAGCAAGGATTACAGCAACATCGCGCAGGCGTTTCGGCCGGGGCATGCGGATATCACCTACCATCAGAAATACGGGGTGCGGGATTATCGCGGCGGCGGGCGGTCTAGCGCGCGGGAGACGGCGAGCCGTGTGGCGGCGGGGGGGGTGGCGCGGGCGGTGCTGGCTTCGTTGGCGCCGGAGTTGGTGATCCGCGGCTATATGGTGCAGATGGGGGTGCATGGGATTGATCGCGCGCGGTTCGATGCGGCGGTGATCGAGGGCAACCCGTTCTGGTGCCCGGATGCCGCTGCGGTGCCGGTTTGGGCGGAGTATCTGGACGGGCTGCGGCTGGCCCACAACTCGGTGGGGGCGGTGATTGAGGTGGTGGCATCAGGGGTGCCTGCGGGGTTGGGGGCGCCGTTGTATGGGAAACTCGACTCGGATCTGGCATCGGCGATGATGTCGATCAATGCGGTGAAGGGGGTTGAGATTGGCGACGGGTTCGCGACGGCGAGCCTGACCGGGGTTGAGAACGCGGATGAGATCAGGATGGGGGCGCGCGGGCCGGAGTTTCTGTCGAACCATGCGGGGGGGATACTGGGCGGGATATCCTCGGGGCAGCCGGTGGTGGTGCGGTTCGCGGTGAAGCCGACCTCGTCGATTTTGACCCCCCGGGCGACGATTGACGGGACGGGGGCCGAGATTGATCTGGTGACGAAGGGGCGGCACGACCCGTGCGTGGGCATCCGGGCGGTGCCGGTGGGCGAGGCGATGATGGCCTGCGTTCTGGCCGACCATATCCTGCTGGACCGGGGCCAGACGGGCGCGGTTCGGGGGCAGATCGGGTAGGGTCCCAACTCGGGACCTTTTTTTGTTTTTTGATATCAATGGGTTGGGGTGTGGCGGTAAGGGTTTGTTAAGGTTTTGCCGTTAGGGCGCTATGTCTTTGGAAATGTGTACTTCCGCAAGTGCTTCCGCCGCCAGTTTGTCTAATAGGCGCGCGTCACGTGGCCACCGCCGCAGTGCAGTATGTGAAGTAAAATCGCCAACAGGTTCATGTATTGCGCGGAATCCATGTTGTAGTAGAGCTTTTCTAATTTCTGATATTGATGAAGTCCAATATGCGGTGCTCTTCTTATCAGAGCGCGCTTTTCGAAGTTGCCGCGTAGCTTCTTCACGTTGAGATGCTGCAGTTCCGTCAAAATACTCACACCAAGCGACGGAAAGATACTCCTCGTCGTCACGCAACTCGAATGCGCTATGTAAGAAACCAATTACTGCATTGTTATCATCAAGAATTTGACGAGCGTAATTTATTTGCCTAACCACACGATGTTGTTCATCAAGTTTAGTCCCGGACATTACCTAAACCATATCTCTGGGTCATAAGCGCTGAGAATCTCGTTTAGCCTCTGGACTTTGGTGATGCCCGCGGCTCTTTCAATTTCCCCATTTGGCCGCTCGCGACCTAACACAAAGGAAATTTCATCTCCATTATAACAATTCAACGTTAACCGGTTTTTTCCGACTATCCAACTAGCACTCAATGAACCCTTACCGTCGCTACCTACACTTGGCAACGTATTGGATTTAGCAATAAGAAGCGCTCTAAGCAATGTCAACATCGCATCCTTCTGGGGAAGCGCATCATCAATGTCCCAGTGATCTTCATTTAAAAGCCGCTTGACTTTCCGTACAAGTGCCACCGGAAACCCACCCGGAAAATGCATCGAAAGTCTCGAGACATCAACTGCATAGTTATCAAATACGCCACGGAGAGACGGCTTAGGCATATTGGTCAAGCTCTGTTCTGTGTTAGTCGACAGCCTACCTGCGATCCCTTTTCTCGATTGGGTGAGCTTTTGGAGCGTCTTATAGACTGCGACTCTATTGCCCGAGAAAGAAACTGGTTTATGGTTGAATGCACAACTAATCATCAGCTTGCTCCGAACAGAGATCTAGCGGCGTCGGTAATTGCACTTTCAAAAACTCCATTTTTTAAATTCCGCAGTTCAGCTAGTCTATGTTTTATACGATCCAAATTAAAGGCTCCAAAACCCTCTATATATGCGTCAATATCTAAGCTTATAGAAACGTGACCAGGCACTGGAGATTCAGATGTGCCACATTGCAATGTGTACATTAGGTCAGAATCTTCATACTGCTTTGTGAATCCTATATAAAACTGGGTGAAGTCGGCACCCCCAACTGGAAATGGTTGAGGGTGGATAGAAATGAAACTTTCAGTGTAAGCTAATCCTGAACTATCATATGAAACATCAATTCTATTGTTGAATCTAGTTCCCACTCTGCCGATATCAATGGGGCCGACCATTTTCCTAATTGTGGTGAGTTCGTCTAGAATCCATTTCGAAAAGCTTTCCCATCCCGGATAAGGAGCCAAATTTGACAGCAGCACATAACCACCTTCGAAGATGATGATGCGGCTTGAATCTTCATTCCTCAATTCTATTCCAACTTTTTCGCCACTCGCCGAGGCTGATTTAGTGTTCGCCTCCAGCGTTACCTTGAATGAGTTTCGATCTACCTGTGACCAGCTACCCTTCGCCGCACGCGCCCCGAACGCCTCAATTTTCTTCAACTCAACAGGATGAGAGAAATTGAGTTGAACTACAGCTTCTAAAATTGGTGCTTTTGGATAGCTCATCGCTTCTTCGTTCTCGCATCAGTGAGTACAACGTTGGAGATACATATTCACTAGAATCGTTCAGGCAAGTCGCGTCAAGCGAAACCATTGACACGACCACCCCGCGTCACCCCCTCGGCTGAAACAGCCGCTCGATTTCGTCCAGAACGTCGTCGATCAAGCCCCCCTTCCGCGCTTCTGGCCCGGTGAAGCGCAAAATCCAACCGTTGCGGCAGACTTCTCGCCTTATCGTCAGGCCCTGTTTCAGGGTCAGCAGCCGACGTGGGCGGCCGGGGTTGGTGGGGGTGGGGTCGGACTCGGGGGACAGGGCTTCGGCGAGGGTGGGGGCGAGGGCGGCCCATTGGGTGGGCAGGCTGGCTTTGCGGTTTTCCTTTAGAATCTGATGGATCACCGGGGTGAGGCCGCCGCGCAGGCAGGCGGCGAGGCGCTCTATCTGGTTTTGCGACAGCAGTTCGGGGGTGGCGATGCAATCCTCAAACTCCTCTGCGACAAGGGCGAGGGTGCGCAGGCGGGTGCGTTTTTGCTTGGTGGCGGTGGGGTGCAGGGCTGCGATGGCGGCGTCGATGGTGGGAAACAGGTCGCAGCTGACGGCGCGGGCGAGGGTGAGGCCGCGCTCCCACGGGGTGAGGTTCTCACGGATTTCGTTTTCGGCGATCATCTGCGCCATGGCGTCGGGGATCGAGGCGGGGGTGCGCAGGAAGGCGGCGATGGTGGTGTGCGTGCCCTGTTCAGAAGAGGCGCGGTTGCGGCTGTGCAGCAGGCGGGTGGCGGTGAGGCGGCGCAGGCCCGAGATCAGGCCGTAGCGGTGGGTTTCGGTGGGCTGCGACAGCGCCCAGACCTCAATCGGTTGGCGCAGGCCGTCGCGGTGGATCGAGGCGGCGAGGTCTTCGAGGGCTGTGTCGTCCAGTTGGTCGCGGTCGCGCAGCAGGGCGTTGTCGAGGATTTCGGCGGTGGGGATGTGGATGATCATGGGGCCTCCTGTTCAGGGCAGGGTGGCCGGGGTTGGTTAAAGAGTGCTGAGCGGCGCGGGCGGTCAGCCGGGGACGTGGAGGATGATGCCGTCAAGCGCCTCGGCCATGCGGAGTTGGCAGGAGAGGCGCGAGGTGGGCTGGCGGTCGGCGTCGGTGACGTCGAGCATGTCGTTCTCGAAGGCGCTCGGCTGGCCTGCGCGGGTGGACCATGTGGGATCGACGACGACATGGCAGGTGGCGCAGGAGAGCGAGCCGCCGCATTCGCCGATGACGCCGGGGATGTTGTGGGCGACGGCGGCTTCCATCAGGGTGAGGCCGGATTTGACCTCGGCGGTGACGGTTTTGCCGTTGGGAAGGTGCCAGGTGGCGTGCATGGGATGCTCCGTTGCGGAAGCCGGGGGCCAGCCCCCGGACCCCCGGGATATTTGAAAACAGGTGAAACGGCTGGGGTTAGAAAGGGCTGGGGTCAGAGATACCAGATATACCAGTCGCGCAGGGTGTCGGGATCTAGCGGTGCGGTTTTCTCGACCTCGGCGCGTTTCATATAGAGGTGGTTTTCGACGAGGCCGGGGCCTACGGCATTGCTGAGGGCGGTGTCGGCTTCCAGATCGTTCAGCGCTTCGGTCAGCGAGGCTGCGGTGCCATGGGGGGCGTCGTTGGTGGCAAAGCCGTTGCCGGTTTCTATCGGCGGCAGGGGGTAGTGGTTTTCATACCCGAGCAGGGCGGCTTGCAGGACGGTGGCGACGGCGGTGTAGGGGTTTGACGCGGCATCGGCCATGCGGTGTTCGAGGCGGGCTTTCTTGCCCCCCTCGGCGCTGACGCGGACGGTGACGTTGCGGTTGTCGCCGCCCCAGTTGCACCAATAGCCCGACAGGCTGGCGGGTTGCAGACGGTTGTAGCTTTGCGCATTGGGGGCGATCAGGCCGGCCATCGCCTTGTGGTGGTGCATCCAGCCGGCGATGCAGCCTTTCGCCAGATCGTTCAGGTTGGCCGGATCGCCGTGATCGCCATTGGACAGCGCGTTGTGGTCGCGGGCATCGGTGAACGACAGGTTGATGTGCATGCCGTTGCCGCCCTTGCCGGGGATCGGTTTGGGCAGGAAGCTGAGGATGATGCCGTGATCCAGCGCAATCTCGCGCGCCATTTGGCGGAACAGCACCACCGTATCAACATGGGCGACGGCAGAGTCGAAGGTGAGGGTGAATTCATACTGCGGCGTGTCGTATTCGGCGGTGATCAGATCCAGCGGCAGGCCGATCTCTTGCGCCTTGTTCCAGATTGCATCGGTGAAGCGCTTGGGGTCGGTGAAGTTGCCAGTGCCGTAAACCACGCCGCCGGGGGTGTCGTAGGGCACGATCTGGCCATCGTCGCGGCGGGTGAAGGCGTAGGCTTCCAGCTCTATCCCGACTTTCGGGGTCAGGCCGTGCTTCTCCCACGCAGCCACCGCACGTTTCAGCGCCGAGCGCGGGCACATCGGGATGGTGTTGCCGTCGGCACCGTAAAGATCGCCAGTGACGACGCGGGTGTTCGTCTCCCACCCCTGGCGGATTTCGGCACCTTTCCAGCGCAAAGCCATATCCGGCAGGCCTTCCAGACACATCGTTCCCGGCGCTTCGATCAGCAGGTCTTTGTCGTAATGCACCGAAAAGGTCGGGCGGGCGAAGCGGCTTTCGTCGTCTTTCAGCTTGCTGGCGGGCAGGTATTTGCCGCGCATGATCGACAGATGATCGCAGAACATCGCGCGCAGGCGCTGGGGGTGATCGGACATGGTAACTCCCTGAATGCGGCTCTAATGGCCGCTTAGTTAAGCGTGACGGTCACCGGCAATGATTTCAGACCGCCGACAAAGTTGGAACGCAGATACTTGTGATCACCCGCAGGTTCGATCTTGGCGATGCGTTTGGCAAGTTCTTCGAACAGCACGCGCACTTCCAGACGCGCCAGCCACATGCCAAGGCAGACATGCGGGCCGCCTTGGCCGAACGCCATGTGGCGGTTGTTCTGCCGGGCAAGGTTGACGCGCATCGGGTTGTCAAAGGCCGTCTCATCGCGATTGCCCGACAGGAACCAATAGACCACCTTTTGCCCGGCTTTGATCTGCTTGCCGTGGTATTCAAAATCGCGGGTCGCGGTGCGGCGGAAGTAGATCGCAGGCGTGGCCCAGCGGATGATTTCATCGGGGGCGGTATCCCAGACCGTGCCGGTTTGCAGGAGTGGCAGAAGTTCGGGCTGATGCGCCAGCGCTTGCAGCCCTGCGGCGATGGAATAGCGGGTGGTGTCGTTGCCCGCGGCGACCAGCAGGCAGAAGAAATTGCGAAACTCGTGTTCGGGCATCACAGAGCCATCGGCGGCGGGCTCCATGATCAGGGGCAGGATGCCGGAACGGTCGCCCGAGGCGGCTTTGCGGGCCATCAGATCCTTGGCATAGACGAACAACTCGGCCCCGGCGGGCGAGTTGAACGGCATCATCCGAAATTCGTCGGTGGTCATCTTGTCAAGCACATGGGTGGTGAAATCGGGGTCGGTGTTGGCGATCAGCGCATCGCCCTTGGCGACCAGCCACGGCAGATCGGCGTCGGGGGTGCCCATGATGCGGCCCAGCATCCGCATCGGCAGTTGGCGGGCGATTTCGGCGGTGGCGTCGAAGGTGCCTTTCGGCAGGGTGTGATCAAGAATATCGACACAAATATCGCGGATCACCTGTTCAAACTGCGCGATCACCGGGCGCGAAAAGGCTTTGGCAACGCGGATACGGGTGGCCATATGCTCGGCCCCGTCGGTTTCCTGAAAGGTGCGGCGGGCGAGGTATTCCTCATAAGATTGGTCCTCGATGCGGATGCCACGCGCGGATGACAACAGATCAGTCTGGCGGTTCAGCTCCAGAATGTCGGCGTGGCGGGTGACGGACCAATAGTTTTCGCCTTGCGCATATTCGGTCCAATGCATCGGATCATCGCGGCGCAGGCGGGCGAAAGTGTTCAGCGGTGCGCCCTGCGCGAAGGCGTCATGGCTGGACAGATCGGCATGGCCATCGTCGGTGGGCGTCCAGAGCGTCATATTTCCTCGCTTGCCGTGGGGCTGATTTATAAATATGCTATACATGTTCATAAATATGTAAAGAGAAAGATCATGCATATTGCGGTGCTGGTGGCGAACACCGACGAAAGCGCCTTCGCGCAGGGGCATCCCAAGGATGGCGCGAAGTTTGCGACGCTGTTGCACGAGATGCGGCCGGAGTGGCGGGTCAGCAGTTTTTCGGTGAAGGACGGCGCGTTTCCGGATGAGGGGATGCGGTTTGATGGCTGGATCATCACCGGCAGCCCGGCCTCGGTGCATGATACTGACGCCTGGGTGGGGCGGCTGTTTGGGCTGATCAGAGCCATTGTGGCGCGCGGCGAGCCGCTGTTTGGCGCGTGTTTTGGACATCAGGCGATTGCGGTGGCGCTGGGTGGCGTTGTGGGGGACAATCCCGGCGGCTGGGTGTTTGGCGGGGTGGATACGGTGATGGAGGGGGCACAAATACGGCTCTACGCGGCGCATAGAGAGCAAGTTTTGGCGGTGCCTGCGGGCGCTGTGGTGCTGGGCGGCAATGCCGATTGTGCGGTGGGAAGCTTTGCGATCGGGCGGCGGGTGCTGACCACGCAATATCATCCCGAGATGACGCATGGCTTTATGACGGCGCTGGTGGCGGAATACGAAGCCAAGCTGCCCGCCGATGTGGCGGCGCGGGCGCGGGAAAGTCTGGCGCTGCCAGCAGACCGCGCCACGATTGCGGCGCGGATGGTGCGGTTTTTCGAAACGGCCTAGATTTCGCGCACCAACCGAAGGGCGTCATAAATCGCGGCGTGGATGTTGCGGGCCTCTACCGCGTCACCGATGCGGAACAACTGAAACCCCGCAGGACCGCCACCGTAGGTTTGCGGCTGGCCCGCGATCAGCGCGTCGTAATCCACCGCGCCAAGGTTGACGGATTTCGGCTTCAGATCGAAGTAAATGTCGGCCAAAGGCTGGGTGCCGTGGTTGACGACGATCTGATCGTAGTGGCTGGTTTTGCCCAAAGTCATATAATCGGAATCGACGGTGGCTTTGATCTGATTGCCGTCTTTTTCCACCCCAGTCAGGCGATAAGTGACTGTAAAGGTGGTGTTTTTATCCTGAAGCGCGCGCATGTAGGGCACAAGATTCATCGCCATCACTTCCGGCGCAAAGCTGCGGTCGGGGGTCATGATTTCCACCTTCGCGCCGGCTTCGGTCAGGGTTTGCGCGGCTTGCAGGGCGGTGTGGTCGCCCGCGTCGTCGTAAAGCAGCACGTTGCTGCCGGGTTTCACATCGCCCGACAGGATATCCCATGCCGAAACGGTCAGATCGTTGCCGAATTTCAGCACGTCTTTTTCCGGCAAGCCGCCGGTTGCGATGATCACCACATCGGGGTTTTCGGCCATGATTTCATCGGCTTCGGCCCAGGTGTTAAAGCGGAACTCGACCCCCATCGCCGCGCATTGCGACATGCGCCAGTCGATGATGCCGATCATCTCGGCGCGGCGTTTGGTTTGCGCGGTCAGGCGCACCTGGCCACCGGGCTGGGGGGCGGCCTCAAACACCGTCACTTTGTGGCCACGGGTCGCCGCGACGCGGGCAGCCTCCAGCCCTGCGGGGCCCGCGCCGACCACCACGACTTGCCGCTTGGTGGCGGCGGGTTTGATGGCGTGCGGCTGGGTTTCTTCGCGGCCGGTGGAGGGGTTGTGGATGCAAAGCGCCATGCCACCTTGGTAAATGCGGTCAAGGCAATAGGTGGCGCCGACGCAGGGGCGGATGTCATCCTCGCGCCCTTCGACGATCTTTTGCACCACATGCGGATCGGCCATATGGGCGCGGGTCATGCCGACCATATCCAACTGGCCTGAGGCTATGGCATGGCGGGCGGTGGCGACATCGGGGATGCGGGCGGCGTGGAAGGTGGGCAGGCCAACCTCGGCACGCATACGGCCTGCGAAATCGAGGTGAGGGGCCGATTTCATGCCGTGAATCGGGATCACATCGGTCATCGCGGCATCGGTGAAGATGCGGCCTTTGATGATGTTCAGAAAATCGACCAACCCTGAGTCGCGGAACATCTTTCCGATAGCCACGCCTTCATCGGCGGAAATGCCGCCTTGTTCGACCTCATCCGCGGTATAGCGCACGCCCAGCAGGAAGTTTTCCCCGACGCGCTTGCGGCAGGCAGCCAGCACATCCATCGCGAAACGGGCGCGGTTTTCCAAGCTGCCGCCATAGGGCGCAGCGAGGGTGTTGGTGAACGGCGACATGAACTGGTCCATCAAATGGCCGTAACATTCGAATTCCACGCCATCGAGACCGGCTTCTTTCATCCGCTCGGCGGCATCGGCGTAGTCTTGGATAATGCGCTCAATGTCCCAATCTTCGATCACCTTCGGGAAGGCGCGGTGCGACGGTTCGCGCGAGGAACTGGCCCCCACCACCGGCAACCAATCGCCCTTGTCCCAGCGGGTGCGGCGGCCCAAATGGGTTAACTGGATCATCACGGCGGCCCCAGCCTCGTGGCAATCATCGGTCAGTTGCTTCATCCATTTCACCACCTCATCCTTGTAGGCGAGGATGTTGTTGAACACCGGGGGGCTGTCTTTCGACACCGCTGCCGAGCCTGCGGTCATGGTTAACGCCACGCCCGCCTTGGCGCGTTCAAGATGGTAAAGGCGGTAGCGATCCTTCGGCATCCCGTCCTCGGGGTAGGCCGGTTCGTGACTGGTGGTCATGATGCGGTTGCGCAGGGTCAGGTGCTTAAGCTGATAGGGCTGCAACAGGGGATCGGTGGACATGGGGCCTCGCGCTGGCTGGGGTTTTGCGTAGAACAGCAGGAATCGACATATGTGTCAAGTTTCCTGTCGAGAGGTTGTCAAGCCGGGGGCGTGGCCGTAGTCTGGCGGCATGGATACTGCACAAACACCCGAACGCGGTTGGCGCGGCACGCCTGAAGTGTGGCTGGACGCGGCCTATGATCTGCTGGTTGAAGGCGGGGTCGAGGCGGTGAAGGTGATGCCTTTGGCCGCCAAACTGGGGCTGTCGCGCACCAGTTTTTATTGGCATTTCGCGGATCGTGAGGCGCTTTTGGCTGGCCTGATCGCGCGCTGGCAAAGCCAGAACACCGCCAACCTGATTGCCCGAACCCTAGCCCCGGCGGCGACGATTGCGGAAGCCATGCTGAACGTCAACGATTGCTGGATCACGCCTGCGCTGTTTGACAGCCGGATGGAGTTTGCGATCAGGACCTGGGCGCTGACAGATGCGGCTTTGGCCGAGGTGCTAAGGGCGGCGGATTTGGCGCGGGTGCAGGCTCTAACCGCCATGTTTGAGACGTTTTCTTACCCCGCGCATGAGGCTGCCGTGCGGGCACAGACGGTGTATTTGACGCAAGTGGGCTATATCTCGATGCGGACTGAAGAGTCGCTGGAATACCGGCTGCACAATATCCCGGATTATGTGCTGATCTTCACCGGCCACGCCCCGACCGCCGCTGAGTTGGCGGCGTTTCGGGCGCGCAATCAGGCGGGTTAGAGCCTATTTCCGCGCGGCAGCGGCCAGCGCATTGGCGGCACCCAGCAGCAGGGGAATGTCGCCGCCGACACCGAGGAAGGTCACGCCCATCGCGCGGTAGTGTTTGGCAAGGGCCAGATCAAAGGTGAGAATCCCCGCCGCTTTGCCGCTGGCGATGATCTGGCGCATCGCATCATCAATCGCCGCCTGCACCTGCGGCGCGGCGGTATTGCCGGGAAAGCCCATATCGGCGGCGAGATCGGAGGGGCCGATGAAGATGCAGTCGATGCCGGGGAGTGTGAGAATCTCGGGCAAGGCTGCCAAACCGGCGCGGCTTTCGATTTGCAGGATCAGGCAGACTTCGGCATTGGCGGTCGCCAGATAGTCACTAACACGGCCGAAATCGGCTGCGCGGGCCACGGCGGCCCCCAAGCCGCGCACGCCTTCGGGCGGGTATTTCATCGCGCGCACCATCTGTTCGGCATGGGCGGCGGTTTCGATCATCGGGACCATCACGGTCTGGATGCCAAGATCGAGCACCTGCTTGACCAAGTGGGTTTCGCCCAACGGAATCCGCACGACGGTGCTGGTGCGACGGCCCACGGTTTGCGCTTGGGTCAGCATGGTGGGGATCGAATTGGGCCCGTGTTCGCCATCAATCAGCAGCCAGTCAAAACCGCAGCCCGACAAAAGTTCCGCCGAATAGGGGCTGGCCAGGTTCAGCCAGATGCCGAATTGCGGCGTCTTGGCAGCCAGCGCGGCTTTCAGGTGGTTTTTCGGCGCGGGCATGGGCTGTCCTTTCGGTGTGGGCGGGTGTGCGGGTTTCATAGCATGGAAGGGCGGCGACGCCAGAGGTGCGTTGCGCCACAGGTGGCTTGCAGCAATCGGCACAAAAGCGATAGTTGGGGGATGAGCGATGACACTCCTCTTCCACGCGATACCCGCCACGCCTTGCCGATGGCGCTGCTGCGCGCGCGTGAGGCGGTGATGACGCGGTTTCGCCCGATGCTGGCAGCGCATGACATCAACGAACAGCAGTGGCGGGTGATCCGGGTCTTGGGCGAGGTTGATCGCCTGGATGCGACCGAAGTGGCGGTGCGTGCGAATATTCTGGCGCCGTCGCTGACGCGGATGATCCGCGCGATGACCGAGCGCGGGCTGATCCACCGCGCGCGCGACGCCAGCGACGGGCGGCGGGTGATGCTGTCGATTGCGCCGCAGGGCCGGGCGCTGTTGCAGGTGGTGGCCCCGGATTCGACGGCGATCTATCAGCAGTTAGAGCATGATTACGGCGCGGCGCGCACGGCGCAACTGATAGACATGCTGATTGCGCTGGCCGATCTGGCAGAGCCAAGGGCCGAAAGGCCGGCAGATTCGAACTGATGCGTTCAAATGGCGGCGTCAAAACGCTGCGCCGCATTGACCTTTCGGGCAAAGACATAAACTCTTGGTGATCGAAACAGATACCGCGAAGCCCCCCGCGATGCGCCGGATTTTGCAAGCAGCCAAGGTTACCACCATGTCATTTTTCACCGCCCATCGTGTGACCGCTTTGGTCGTTTTCGTTGCCGCTGCCGCTTGGGTGGTGACGGGCGAATTTTCGGCCGTGGGCAGTCAGGAAGTGAAGAAGGACGACACAGCCAACGAGGGGCAAGCGGCAGCCGAGCCGGTGGCGGTGCGGCGCACGGTGGCGGCGGTGATGCCGCAATTCATCGACTACGCGCGCGAAATCCGCATCTCGGGCGCGACCGAGGCTGACAAGCAGGCGGTGTTGGCGGCGCGGACCTCGGGCATTGTGGCAAAGCTGGGCGTGGTGAAGGGCGGCGCGATTGCGGCGGATGCGCTGGTGGTGGAACTGGAAGGCTCGGACGTGGTCGCCGGTGTCGATACCGCGCAGGCGGCGCTGGAGCAGGCGACCGAGACGCTGCGGGTGGGGCAGGCGCTGTTCGACAAGGGCAGTCTGCCCGAGTTGGAGCTGATCACCCGCCGCGCGGCGAAGGCTGCGGCAGAGGCTGGGCTCTCGCAGGCCAAGGCGGCGCAAGACAGGCTGCTGCTGAAAGCACCTTTTGCGGGCACGGTGGATACGGTGGATGTCGAACTGGGCGAATGGGTGCAGACCGGCGCCTCGATTGCCACCATTCTGGCGCTGGACCCGATTGTGGTGAAGGCCGAGGTCAGCGAGCGGGATGTGGCGTTTGTGACCGTGGGATCAAAAGCCAAGGTGCGGCTGGTGGACGGGGTTGAGATGGAAGGCGTGGTGCGGCATGTGTCGGCGCAAGCCTCGGACAAGACGCGGACGTTTGGCGTTGAGGTGGCCTTGCCGAACCCCGATCACACGATCCCGGCAGGGATGACGGCAGAGGTGCGGCTTTACACGGCGGCGGTGCCTGCGGTGGTGGTGCCGCGGTCGATCATCACCATCAACGAGGATGGCGTGATTGGCTTGCGGGTGGTGGGGGCTGACGACAAGGCGGCGTTTGCCCCGGTGACGGTGATTGACGACGGTGAGCAGGGCATGGTGGTGACGGGGGTGCCGAAAGACCTGCGGGTGATCGTGGCGGGGCAGGATCTGGTGTCGGACGGCGATGTGGTGACGGTTTCCGAACTGACCCCGGCGCAAGCGGCTGAGGCCCTGAAATGAAGCTGGTCGAACTTGCCATACGCAACGCGCGGCTGACGCTGTCGGTGCTGGTGTTTCTGATCCTGTCGGGGGCACTGGCCTATTACGCGATTCCGAAAGAGGCCGAGCCGGATATTCAGATTCCGATCATCTATGTCTCGATGACGCTGGACGGCATCTCGCCCGAGGATGCCGAACGGCTGTTGCTGCGGCCGATGGAAACCGCGCTGAAGTCTATTCAGGGCGTCAAGAAAATGACCGCAACCGCGTTTCAGGGTGGCGGCAACGTGCTGTTGGAGTTTCAGGCCGGGGCCAACCTTGCCAAGGCGAAATCCGATGTGAAGGACAAGGTGGACGACGCGCGGCGCGATCTGCCGTCCGAGGTGGATGAGCCGACGGTCAACGAGGTTAACCTGTCGGAATTCCCGGTGCTGGTGGTGACGCTGTCGGGCGATGTGCCTGAACGCACGCTGAACGCCACGGCGCGGGTGCTGCGCGACCGGATCGAGGAAATTCCCGGCGTGCTGGATGCGGCCTTGCAGGGCGTGCGCGATGATGTGGTCGAGATCGTGATTGATCCGGCCAAGCTGTCATCCTACGGGTTGCGCCCCGATACGATGATCGCGGGGTTCAACGCCAACAACCGGCTGATCGCGGCGGGGTCGTTGGAGGGGGCTGAGGGGCGCTATGCCATCAAAGTGCCGTCGCTGATTGAGACGGTGAAGGATTTGGCCAGCCTGCCGGTGGTGGCCGAGGGCAATGCGATTGTGCGGGTCAGCGATTTGGCTGAAATCCGCCCTGCGCTGAAAGACCCGCAGACGATCACCCGGCTGGATGGCAAATCGGCGGTGGCGATTGAGGTTTCCAAGCGGATCGGTTCCAACCTGATTGACACGGTGGACAAGGTGAAAGCCGTGACCGCCGAGTTGCAAAAGCAGATGCCGCCGGGTGTGGTGGTGTCGTTTTCTCAGGATAAATCCACCACCATCCGGCAACTGCTGTCTGATCTGCAAAACTCGGTGCTGACGGCGGTGGTGCTGGTGTTCATCGTCATTCTGTATGCGCTGTCGGTGCGGTCTTCGATTTTGATCGGTCTGGCTATTCCGTCGTCGTTCCTGATGGGGATTCTGGGGCTGCAAATGGCCGGGTTGACGGTGAATCTGGTCGTGCTGTTCAGCCTTATTCTGGCGGTGGGGATGCTGGTGGATGATGCCATCATCGTGGTGGAATATGCCGAGCGGCGGATGAATGAGGGCATGGACAAGCGCGATGCCTTTGCCGAGGCCAGCCATAAAATGGCGGGGCCGGTGATCGCCTCGACCCTGACGCGGATTGCGGCGTTCTCGCCCTTGCTGTTCTGGCCCGGAACTGTCGGCGAGTTTATGAAATACATGCCGATCACGCTGATTGCGACGCTGTCGGCGAGTATGCTGTATGCGCTGATCTTCGTGCCGACTTTGGGCGCGATCATCGCAAAGCCATTTGCCGAGCCGCCGCGCCACAAGGATGGGGCGTATATGTGGGTGGTGGGCAAGGCGATCCGGCATCCGTTTATCGTGCTGTTTCTGGCGGTGGGCGCGTTGGTTGCGGTGCCTGTGACCTATGGGAAATACGGCAACGGGGTAGAGTTTTTCCCGAATGTCGAGCCGGACTATGGGCTGCTGTATGTGAAGGCACGCGGCAACCTGTCGATTGACGAAAAAGACGCGCTGGTGCGGCAGGCCGAGGCGCGGATTTTGGGCTGGCCGGGGTTGAAGACGGTTTACACGCGGGTGGGCGGCAGCGGGCAAAGCGGCGGTGACGCCCCCGCCGATAGCATTGGCACCATCCAGTATGAATTCGTCGATTGGCGCGAGCGTAAGCCCGCCAACGATATTCTCGCCGATCTGCGGCTGGCGATGCAGGGCATCCCGGGCGTCGATATCGAGGTTTCGGTGCCCGCCGCTGGCCCGCCGACAGGCAAGGCCGTGCAGATCGAGCTTTCGGCAGATGATCCTGCCGGGTTGAACGACGCGGCGCGGGCGATTGCGGTCAAGCTGAAGGCGATCCCGAATGTGATTGATGTGTCGAACGGTCTGCCCTTGCCGGGGGTGGATTGGGAATTGCAGGTCGATCGCGGCGAGGCTGCGCGGTATGGCGCTTCGCCTGCGGCGGTGGGGGCTGTGGTGCAGATGGTGACATCCGGGCTGAAGCTGTCGGAATATCGCCCGGCGGGGTCGGATGATCCGGTGGATATCGTGCTGCGCCTGCCGCCAGATCAGCGCACCATCTCCGCGCTGGATCAGTTGCGGATTGAAACAGAGGACGGCCCGGTGCCGATCTCTAACTTCGTGACGCGCTCGGCTGCGCCCACCACCGGCACGCTGACCCGGTTGGGCGGCGCGCGCACGATTACCGTGCAGGCCGGGATTGCGGCGGCGGAAGGCGTGCAGCCTGATCTGGTGCGGCAGGAAGTGCAGGCGATGCTGGAGAAAACCTTTGCCGAGGATGGCTATGCCAAAGCCGGGATGCGCTGGAACATGGCGGGCGAGGATCAGGAACAGGCCGAGGCTGGTGCGTTTCTGGCCAAGGCATTTGGCGCGGCGATCTTCCTGATTTTCGTGGTGCTGTTGGCGCAGTTCAACAAGTTCATCTCGGTGGGTCTGGTGCTGTCGGCGGTGCTGATGTCCACCATCGGGGTGTTCCTGGGCCTGATGATCATGGGCCAACCGTTTGGCGTGGTGATGACCGGGATCGGCGTGATCGCCCTCGCTGGGGTGGTGGTGAACAACAACATCGTGCTGATCGCGACCTATGACAGCCTGCGCGACGAGGGAATGGACAAGATCGAGGCCGTGCTGGAAACCTGCCGCGAGCGGGCGCGTCCGGTGGTGCTGACCGCGCTGACGGCGATTTTCGGGGTGTTCCCGATTGCCTTTGGTTTGAACCTTGAACTGCTGAGCCATGAGACGACGATTGGTGCGCCATCCACCCAGTGGTGGATCTCGCTGTCGTCGGCGATTGTTTACGGCTTGGCGTTTGCGACCATTTTGACGCTGATCGTGACGCCGTCGCTGTTGATGCTGGTCAGCCGGTCCAATCGGTCTTTGCGTGAGGGGCGGCGGTGGTTCTGGAAGAAACGCTTTTCCTGATCAGACCGCTTGCAGCGCGATGGCGATGCCTTGGCCGACGCCGATGCACATGGTGGCCAAGGCGCGCTGACCCGGTTGCAGTTGTAGCGCTGCCGTCCCGGTGATCCGCGCGCCGGTCATGCCCAGCGGATGGCCCAGCGCGATGGCGCCGCCGTTGGGGTTCACGCGGGGGTCGTCGTCAGCGATGCCAAGGGCGCGCAGGGTGGCGAGGCCTTGGCTGGCGAAGGCCTCGTTCAACTCGATCACGGCGAAATCGGCTTGGGTCAGGTTCAGGCGGGCCATCAGTTTCTGGCTGGCGGGGATCGGGCCAAGCCCCATGACGCGGGGGGCAACGCCTGCGGTGGCCCCGCCCAAGATGCGGGCGATGGGGGTGAGGCCGTGCTTTTTTGCGGCATCAGCCGAGGCGATGATCAGGGCGGTGGCCCCATCATTGACGCCGCTGGCGTTGCCTGCGGTGACAGAGCCATTCTTGCGGAACGGGGTGCTGAGTTTGGCCAGCGCCTCGATGGTGGTGGCGCGGGGGTGTTCGTCTTGGCTGATCAGCAGCGGATCGCCCTTGCGTTGCGGGATGCTGACCGGGGTGATTTCTTGGCCAAGCCGGCCATTGGTTTGGGCGGCGCTGGCGCGGGCCTGAGAGCGCAAAGCGAAAGCGTCTTGGTCGGCGCGGGAAATGCCGCAGTCTTCGGCGACGTTTTCGGCGGTTTCGGGCATGGAATCGGTGCCGTATTGCGCCTGCATCAAGGGGTTGATGAAGCGCCAGCCGATGGTGGTGTCATGGATTTCAGCCGCGCGCGAAAACGCGGTTTCCGCCTTGGGCATCACGAAGGGCGCGCGCGACATCGACTCGACGCCGCCTGCGATGATCAGATCAGCCTCACCCGCTTTGATCTGACGGGCGGCGAGCAGGATTGCGTCCATCCCCGACCCACACAGGCGGTTGATCGTGGTGCCGCTGACCTCAACAGGCAGGCCTGCCAGCAGCACGGCCATACGGGCGACGTTGCGGTTATCCTCGCCCGCCTGATTGGCGCAGCCCATCACCACATCATCCACCGCCGCCCAATCGACGCCCGGATTGCGGGCGATCAGCGCGCGCAGGGGGATCGCCGCCAGATCATCGGGGCGGACGGATGAAAGGCTGCCACCAAAGCGGCCAATCGGGGTGCGGATATAGTCGCAGATATAGACCTCGGTCATGGCAGGCTCCGGTGCGGAAATTACTTTGAGCATAAAATATCTCGCAGAAATGTCGAGCCTTACCTGCGCTGCTGCCAGCGGCCTTGCGCGGTGTGGGGGCTTTCGATACGCTTGCCCCTATTGGATTTCTTTACCTGTTGCCGTCTTGATACCCGCCAGACCGCGCCCCGCGATTCAGGAGCTTTTGATGACTGGCCTATTTCATTTCGTGACACGCCTGCGGGTCTGGCTGGCCCTGATCATGCTGTGCGCGCCGATGCCGCTGGCCGCGCAAGACGCCAGTTTTGCCCCCGGATGGCAGATTGATGCACAAAGCTCGCAGTTGCGGTTTCAATCGGTGAAGAACGTCACCAAGGTTGAATCCAGCACCTTTGCCGCGTTTTCGGGTGCGCTGGATGCCGATGGCACGCTGTCGTTGCATGTGTTTCTCGACTCGGTCGATACCAAGATCGACCTGCGCAATGTGCGGATGCGGTTCTTGCTGTTTGAAACCTTCCGCTTCCCCGAGGCGGTGATCACCGCCAAGATCAACCCCGCCGATCTGGCGGATTTGCCGACGCTGCGGCGCAAAACCGTGCATCTGACCTATACGCTGGACCTGCACGGTGTGCAGAAACAGCTTGAGACGGACGTTGCCGTCACCATGGTGGATGATGCGACGGTTGTGGTGTCGTCCACCGTGCCGGTGGTGATTGCCACCGATGATTTTGGTCTGTCGGACGGCGTGCAAAAGCTGCAAGAGGCGGCGAATGTGGTGATTATCCCTTCGGGCACCATCAGCTTTGATCTGACGTTGAAGCGCAACGGCGGCGCGGCCCCGGCTGCCCCGGCGACGGAGGCCCCTGCCGCAGAAGCCCCGGTTGCCGAGGCCCCGGTTGCTGAAGCCACGGCTGGCACCGCCGCCCAGCAAACCCCGGCGGTGACGGCGCTGGAGCCGACCGGCGATCTGGATCTGGCGGCCTGCAAGGGGCGGTTTGAAATTCTGTCACGCAGCGGCAATATCAACTTCCATTCCGGCTCTGCCCGCCTGCAACCCGACAGTTCGGCGCTGCTCGATAGTGTGGCTGATATCATCGGGCGCTGCCCCGGCCTGAATATCGAGGTTTCGGGCCACACCGATGGCGATGGCTCGCCCAGCGCCAACCAATATCTGTCACAGCAGCGCGCCAAGGCGGTTGTGCGCTATCTGGTGAAAAAGGGCCTTGGCGCTGACCGCTTTACCGCCACCGGCTATGGCGAGGACAAGCCACTGTTCGCCAATGACACGCCCGAGCATAAATCTCGCAACCGCCGCATCGAGTTTGCGCTGGTGCAGCCGTAAATGCAGCGGATGCGGTGGATATGCGGCTGGATGCTGGCGCTGGGTTTGGGTGTTGCATCGGTGCAGGCGCAGACGGGTGACGATGCCGCATGGCAGGCCGCACGCCAGACGCAAGACATCGGCTTGCTGCAAGATTTTGTGAAAGACCACCCGCAAAGCCCGCATCTGACCGAGGCGCAGGGCCTGCTGGCGCAAAATCTTGCGCTGGCGCGGGGGCTTGGTTTGATGCCGGTCGAGGCGGTTGTCGATTATACGGTGCAGCGCGATATGATCTTGGCGGCAAAAGCCTCGCAGTCGGCGGCAGAGTATCAGGCCTATCTGGCGGCCTATCCGCAGGGGCTGTTCGCCACGCAGGCGAAAAGCGCGTTGGCGCTGATCGCGCTTGCGCCGCCAGCGGCCGCGCTCAGCGATTTGGCGGGGCTGACGTTTACCACACCGTTCCCGTCTGGCGAGCATGTGCAGGGCAAGTCGATTGCGCAACTGATCGCCACGGCAACTCCGCAGTTTGCCCCGATTGAGGGCCTGCCGGATGAGGCCTGGCAGGGCAAATCCTGCGCCAACTGCCATGCCTGGAACGAAGCCAGCCTCTGTGATCAGGCGAAAACCTATACCAAGCCCGAAGCCGCCGAGAATTTGGCCAAGCCGCATCCGCTGGGTGAAACCTTCAAGATCGGGTTGAAGGAATGGGCTTTGGGCGGGTGCAAGTAGATGAGCGAGACGCCACACACTCCGGAACGCGCCACCACCGTCTCAGGCGGCACGCGGATTATTGGCACCTATGAGATCGACACGCTGATCAGCGCGGGCGGCATGGGTGAGGTTTATCGCGGCCACAACATCCACAACGGCGAGCCGGTGGCGATCAAGATCGTGCTGCCCGCACTGGCGCATGACCCCAAGATCGTGGCGCTGTTCCAGAAGGAAAGCACCACGCTGTCGCGGCTTAGCCATGAAGCGATTGTGCGCTATCACGTCTTTACCAATGATCCGGGCATCGGGCGGCCTTGTCTGGTGATGGAGTTTGTGTCCGGCACCCCGATGTCAGAGCGTATCGCCGCTGGCCCGATGCCGCTGGATCAGGTCAAGGTGATGCTGCGCCGCGTTGCCTCGGGGCTGGACAAGGCCCACCGCGCGGGGGTGATCCACCGCGATATGTCGCCCGACAACATCATTCTGGAAGACGGCATGGTGGAGCACGCCAAGCTGATCGACTTCGGCATCGCCAAATCCTCGGCCTTGGGGGCGGGCACGCTGTTGCAGGGCCAGTTCGCCGGCAAGTTCAACTGGGTCGCACCCGAGCAGTTGGGGGCGTTCGGCGGCCAGATTGATGCGCGGTCGGATATCTATTCGCTGGGGCTGGTGGCGGCGGCGGCCAGCAAGGGTGCGGTGCTGGCGATGGGAGAGTCCATCGTCGATGCCGTCGGCAAGCGCGGGGCGGTGCCGGATCTGACCGGCGTTGACCCCGCTTTGGTGCCGTTGCTGGCGTGGATGCTGGCGCCCGACCCCGCAGCGCGGCCTGAAAGCATGGCGGCGGTGATTGCGGCGCTGGACAATCCGGCACTGGTGCCCAGCGCTGCGCCTGATCCGAACCGCACGGTGATCAGCAGCGCCCTTGCCGCGCAGCCGCAAGACGCAAGCCCATTCGGCAGCCCATTCGGCGGCACGGCCCCCGCTGCGCCCCCACCGGTAGCTGCCGCTGCGGCTGGCAAGACATCACTGGTGCTGCCCGCCGCCATTGCGGTGATGCTGGCCACCAGCGCCGTTGCGTATTTTTCTGGCGCGTTTACCGCGGCCCCGGTGGTCGCGCCCAATCCCGCGCCTGTGGCCGAAGCGGCCCCCAAACCCGAGCCCGCAAACCCCGAACCCCCAAAGCCCGAACCCGCAGCCGCCAAGCCTGCGGTTGTATCGGCACAGGCGCTGGCGGCGCTGCTGGCGCAGGCGCAGGATTGCGGCCCGCTTGACCTGATCAACCCGCCCGCTGCGGGCTATGCCGCCACCGATCCGGTGCATATCAGCGGCGCGATTGCCGCCGAGGCCACCGAAGCCGCGCTGAAGGCGGCAGTTGCGCCGACGCTTGGCAGCCGCCCGCTTCAGCTTCAGCTTGACCGGCTGAACCCGGCGATCTGCACCCTGCGCAATGCGCTTCCGGTGCTGCCCGCAGGTCAGGTTGCAATCGGGCTGGGCTATGGCGACCGGGCCGGTGTGAACCCCGATGGGCGCTATGGCGTGGGGGATAATCCCGTGATCGACCTGACCCTGCCCGCCGCAGCCGGCTATCTTTCGGTCGCGCTGGTGGATGGTTCGGGGCAGGTGCTGCATCTGGTGCAACGCCAGCAGCCCGCTGATCCCGGCAGCCTGCGCGCAGCCTTTCCGCTGGCCGAGGCTGGGCCGGATCGGCAGGCGGTGGTGGTGAACCCGGCGGCATTTGGGCCGGTGCAGCTTGTCGTGCTGCAAACCCGAACCGCATTGGCCCCTGCCCCGCGGATCGAGCCTGTCGCAGCCTTTGCCGACCGGGTGAAGGCCGCCGATCCGATCGGTTTGGATCAACGCACGCTGACCCTGACCGCGCCCTGACACCACCGCCTGATCGGTGCGGCAGCAGGGGTGGCCCACACCGCTGCGAATCACACAAAATCGCTGCAACCCTGCGTTGCAAGTTGTCGTTTTACAACAACCGGCCTTGCTGGCCGTTAACCATTTGCCCCCGCGCCGCAGCGTCCGATTGCGACCAATCCGCGGCAAAGGCCGGTTTCTCAACGGCTTTCGCCGCAATGTCGCCGTTTAGCCCGGCTGGGCGACCCAACCTCGCCCCATCCGTGCCACGAAATCCGGACAAACGTTAACACACCGCCGCACGACTTTTACCAAGTCATCGCGGCAAACGACCAACGCCAATAACCCGCCCGGCCCTAAGCCCGGCCAAAAAAGGATCGACCCTATGAACCGCTTACAGTGCCTTAGCCTTGTTGCCTTTGTGGCCAGTGCGCCCGTCGCCCTGCATGCCGCCGAAGTCGCCAGCACCAATCTGTCTGTCACCGCCACCGTGCTGGACAGCTGCGTCGTCACCGCCCCGACCGGGCTGGTTTTTGCCAGCGTCAATGCCGGTGCGGCCACCAACCAAAGCGTGCAAGGCTCCGTCGCCGTGGTCTGCACCGCGGCAAAATCAAGCGTTTCGGTCAAGATGGAAGGCGGCGACAACGCGGCCATGGGCAAGCGCTATATGAAGAACACCAGCAACGACCTGCTGCCCTATGTGATCACCTCGGATGCGGCCCACACCTCGGCTGTTGCAATCGACGGCGCGCTTTACACCGGGCCGTTGAATGCCGTGTCGCCAAACGTGTTCCCGGTTTACGGCCAGGTGCCCGCAGGCAGCTACGCCGCCGGAGTTTACACCGACACCGTGCGCGTGACGCTGAACTACTGATCCGCAACGCCGGACCGGTCTGCCATCACAACAACAATCAAACCGAGGTCAAAAACATGTCGAGCATATTCTCCCTTCGCCCCGTGATCGCAGCGCTGATGCTGGCGCTGCCGTCGACGGCTTTTGCGGACAGTCTGGCGGTATCGCCGACCCGGCTGACCGTGCCCGCCCCGGCGCAGGCCACCACCATGACGATCAAGGCCGAAGGCAAGGGTCAGGCTGTGGTGCAAATCCGCGTGATGGCGTGGAAAAAAGGCAGCGATCCCAGCGACCTGAAGGCCACCAAAATGGTGCAGGTCAGCCCTCCGGCGGCCAAATTGGGCAACCGTCAGGAACTGACCCTGCGCATCGTGCGAACCTCGAACAAGGCTGTGCGCGGCACCGAGTGCTACCGCGTGCTGATCGACCGGCTGCCGGCGAAAAGCAAAGACCCGCAGGCGGTCAAATTGCAGATCCGCCAGTCGGTTCCGCTTTGCTTTGAATCCTGACCCTTCAGGCCAAACGCGATCTTTCGGGGTCGCCGGGGAAGGGCTGTCATGGCCCGCCCCAATTGCAGGGAACGGGGGTTCAGATGCACAAGATCAGTTTGGCTTGCGTGGCGACGGTGCTGGCTTTGGCACCCGTGACCTGTGCGCAGGCGCAGGATACAGACGGCACTGGCCTGAATGTCTCGGCCGATCTGACGCAGACCGATGACCAGCGCGTGCCGCTGTATCTGGAGGTTTCGCTGAACGGCAAGCCCACCAATCTGGTGGCAGAATTCGCGCTGGACCCGGCCAGTGGCCGGATGTTTTCGCCGAAATCCGAATTGGTGCAGATCGGGCTGGCGGCAAAATCGCTGGGCGCAGGTATGGTGGATTTGCACAGCATTCCCGGCCTGCGCTTTGCCTATGACGAGCCGGGCCAGAAGATCGACATTCAGGTGCCTGTGGCCGCGATGCGCACCGAAGTGGTGTCCGCCATGCCCGAAGCCGAACAGCTTGACCCCGAGCGCAGCTATGGCGCGGTGCTGAACTACAGCCTTGATGCTGGTGTGCAAAAGCAGGCCTATGCCTCGGACATCGTCACCACGGCGGCCAGCTTTGACGGCTGGATCTTTGCGCCCTTTGGCGTGTTGCGCAGCTCTGGCGTGGTGCGCGATCTGGTCGATGACAGCACGGGCCGTGCGGCGCTGCGGCTGGAGACGACCTATCAGTTTTCCAGCCCCAAGCGGCGGCTGACGCTGGCGGTGGGCGATGTGCAAAGCTCGTCACTGGCATGGTCGCGATCTGTCCGCATGGCGGGTGTGCAGTTGCGCCGCGATTTCGGCCTGCGCAGCGATCTGATCACCCAGCAGCTTTTGTCATTCAACGGCGCGGCGGCAGTCCCGTCCAGCGTTGATGTGTTTATCGACAACAACCGCGCCTACAGCACTGGCCGCGATGCAGGGCCTTTCCGGCTAGAGGATTTGCCGGTGCGCGCAGGGGCTGGCGAAGCACTGATCGTCGTCACCGATGCCAACGGGCGGCGCACCACCAAGGCGGTGTCGTTCTACGTCTCGCGCAAACTGCTGAAAAAGGGCCTGCTCGATTTCTCGATCGAGGCGGGCCGGGCGCGCGAAGGTTACGGGATTGAAAGCAACGACTATGGCCGCGATGGCTTTGCCTCGGGCAGCCTGCGCTACGGTCTGACCGAGCGCGTCACGCTTGAAGCGCAGGTGCAGGCGAAATCTGATCTGACGCTGGCGGGTGTGGGCTTGACCACAGTGCCGTTTGATCTGGCCGAGGTCAGTCTGGCCGGCGGGATCAGCGACTATGCCGGCCAGTCCGCCAGCTTTGCCTATGGCGCGGTGCAGACCCAGATCGGCGCGGTCGAGATCAGCGGCTCGGTGCGCTGGGCGCAAAAGGGGTTTGCCGATCTCGCCTATGCCACCGGCGTCGATTATCTTGGCCAGTCCGAAATCGAGGACACCGCCTCGCTGCTTCAGGTGCCAACCGTGCAAACCGCGCTCAGCCTGTCGGTGCCGCTGACTGGCAACGGCAGTTTTGGCATAGGGTATGTCAGCTCGACCCGCAGCAGCGCGCGTGACGAAGTGCTGACCGCATCCTATGGCCGCGATCTGGGCTTTCTGGACGGCTCTATGTCGATCTACGGCGCGCATGATCTGCAAAACGGCGATACCCGCGCGGCGGTGGGGGTGTCGATGCCGCTGGGCAAGCGCAAATCGCTGCGGGCGACAACCTCGGTTGATCCGAGCGGCAACGCGCTGGGCGGGATCTATGTGGCGCGGGCAATGTCTGATCGTCAGGGCGACTATGGCTATGCCGCCGAGCTACAGCGCGACGCGGGCGGCGCGATCCGCTTCAGCGGCCGTGGCGATTATCTGGGCCGCTACGGCCAGCTTGGGCTTGAACTGCGCACCGGCGATGGTGCCACCGGCCTGCGCGCGCAGATGGATGGCGCGGTGGCCATGGCGGGCGGCGCGGTGGCGTTCGGAAACCGGGTGAGCGACAGCTTTGCAATCGTGGATGTCGGGGCGGCGGGGGTGCCGGTCTCGGTGCACAACCGCGCCGTGGCGCTGACCGGACGCGGCGGCAAGGCTTTGGTGACCGGCCTGCAGTCCAACCACCGCAACCGCGTCTCGGTCGATCTTGACGACCTGCCCGCCGATCTGGCGCTGGATGCGTCGGGCATGGATGTGGTGCCCGGCATCGGCTCGGGCGTTCGGGTGAAGTTTCGCGGCGACACCGACGACAGCGCGGTGATCGTGCTGACAACAGCCAACGGCACCCCGCTGGAAGCCGGGTCGGTCGCCACGCTGAACGGCGGCAGCGACGAGGCCTACGTCGGCTTTGGCGGCGAGACGCTGGTGCAGGGGTTGCGGCGCAACAACCGGCTGATCGTGCAATCGGACAGCACAACCTGCACCGCCACCTTCACCTTTGCCCCCCGCGCAGGCGGCCTGCAAACCATTGACGGAGTGCACTGCCAATGATCCGCCTTGCCCTTGCCCTGCTGTTGGCGCTGCTGCTGCAGACCACACCCGCCTCGGCCCAGGATTGCACCGCCCAGACCACCGATTTCGACTTCGGCACGGTCAGCCTGCGCGCGGGCGCGGTCAACCAGACCGAAGGCAGCGTCAAGATCACCTGCCGCGGCGGCCCGATCAGCGCCGTCGTGCGCCCGGTCGGCATCTGCCTGACCTTCGGCGGCGGCAGCGCCAGCAATGGCGCCACCCCGCCCCGCCGCTTTATGACCGGAGCGGGCGGCGCCTTGCTGGAATACCAACTGCGCCAGACCAGCGGCGGGGCCGCGCTGTCACAGATATTTGTCGAGGTGCTGATGCTGCTTGGCAACGGCAGCACCACGGTTCCGATCTACGCCGACATCGTCGCCCAGTCGGTGCAACTGCCAACCGGCAATTACAGCGCCAGCTATGCGGGCAGCGGCCCGGCCGGCGTGCAGATGCGAACGGGCGTTCTGACCTGCAACATTCTGGCTCAGAACCAACCCGCGGGCGGCTTTCAGGTGCGCGCCCAAGCCGCCTCAAGCTGCGATGTCAGCACCACCGCGCTGGATTTCGGCAATATCCCGGCGCAGATTGCCCGCCCGGTCGATAAATCCGCCAGCGTCGAAGTGCGCTGCACCGACGGCACGCCCTACCGGATCTCGTTGGGTCTGGGTCAGGGCGCAGGCGTGTCCGACCCTGCCGCGCGCAAGATGCGCAACGCGCTCAGCACGCTGACCTATGGGCTGTTTCAAGACGCTGGCCGCAGCCAACCGTGGGGCGATCAACTGGGCAACAACGTCGGCGGTCTGGGCGCAGGGGCGGCGCAGGTTTTTACCGTCTATGGCCGGATTTTTGCCAATCAGGTGCCCAACATCGGGGTGTATTCTGACAATATCGTGGTGACGATCGCCTACTAACCCGGCAGATTTTCGCGGCGCGGTTTGGCGCACTTTTTCCGAAGTGGCGCAGAAACCACAATATGTGGTGCTAAGCTGGTCTAAAGGGGCCTCGCAAGGCGTTCCAAAATGTGACGCCCACTCAGCCCGAATGTGCGCAGGCTTGGCCTTGCAACCGCTCCACCGCCCAACCTGCCGCCTCGGCCACCGTCGGATCGGCGTCGCGCATCAAGGCCGCCGCATGTGGCACAAGCCCGACCTGGCCCGAGTTGCCAATCGCATAAAGCACGTTGCGCACAAACCGATCACGCCCGATCCGCTTGATCGGGCTGCCCGCAAAGCGCGCCCGGAAGGCGGCGTCGTCCAGCCCCACCAACTCGGCCAACTCTGGCGCGCCCACCCGTGGCTGATAGCCGATGTCTTGCGCCGCCTGCGCGAATTTGTTCCACGGGCAGGCGGCAAGGCAATCATCACAGCCATAAATCCGGTTGCCCATCAGCGCACGCAGATCGGGATCGACCGGGCCTTTGTGCTCGATGGTCAGATAGGAAATGCAGCGCCGCGCGTCCAACTGATAGGGCGCGGGAAAGGCATTGGTGGGGCAGACGTCAAGGCAAGCGGTGCAGGTGCCGCAATGGCTGACCTCGGGCGCGTCTTTCGGCAAATCAGCGGTGGTAAAGATCGCACCCAGAAAAAACCAGTTGCCCAGATCGCGCGCCAGCAGGTTGGTGTGCTTGCCTTGCCAGCCCAAGCCCGCCGCCTGTGCCAGCGGTTTTTCCATCACCGGGGCAGTATCGACAAACACTTTGATCTCGGCCTTGGCGGTGGCGGCGAACCAGCTGCCCAGCCGTTTCAAGCGGCGTTTGACAAGATCATGGTAATCCTTGCCCTGCGCATAAACCGAAACTGCCGCCCGGTCAGGCTGCCCGATCACCGCCATCGGATCGGTCTCGGGCGTATAGACTTCCGCCAGCATGATCACCGACCGCGCCTCGGGCCACAGGGCGGCCGCGTTGCCACGCCAATGCGTGCGCTCGGCCATCCATGACATTTGGCCGTGATGATCGGCTGCCAGAAAGGCCTGCAAACGCTCTGCTGTCTCTGGTGCTGCGTCAGGCGCACAGATGCCGACTTTCGCAAAGCCCTCTTCCAATGCCTTCGCAACAAGACTTTGTTTCAACCCCTTCATCTTGGCGCAAATACTCCACGGGGGTCCGGGGGTGTGAAACCCCCGGCGGTTTCAGCTAAAAATCCAGATCGGCGTAATGCGCGGGCGGCGGGAAGCCCGGCACCTGATCGGCCAGAAGCGTGCGGAAACTGGGGCGCGATTTGATCTTGGCATACCAGTCTTTCACCGTCGCGTTGCGGTTCCAGTCCACGTCCGAGATGTAGTCGAGGCACGAGATATGCGCCGCTGCCGTCAGATCGGCCAGCGTCATCACATCGCCCGCCAGCCAGCGGCGTTGATCCAGCAGCCAGCCGAGGTAATCGAGATGATACTTGATCCGCCCCGCCCCGGATTTCACCGCTTTGGAATCCGGGTAGCCCTGCGCCATGATCTTCTTGTTCACCCGCTCATACAGCAGTTTCGAGGTGACTTCGGCGTGGAATTTGTCATCAAACCACGCGCATAGGCGGCGGACTTCAAAGCGCATGTCGATGTCGCGCGGCATCAGGGCCGGGCTGGGGAAGGCTTCTTCCAGATATTCGCAAATCGCCTGACTTTCCGACAACACCTTGTTCTCGATCCGCAGCACCGGGACTTTGCCCGCCGGATTGCGGCGCAGGAAATCGGGCGAGGGTTCCCAATACCGTTCTTCGATCAGTTCTACCTCAAGGCGCTTCTCGGCCAGGGTCAGGCGCACCTTGCGGCAGAACGGCGACAGCGGGAAGTGATACAGGCGGATCATGCGGTATCTGGTCTTTGTATGGCGGTTTGGTCTTCAATGCCGCGACGGGGCGCGGAATTCAACCACAATCCCCGGCTATTCGCGGTCTTGAAAACAATCCGCGCGGCCATCCGCCAGAATGGTCTCGGCGCCCGACATGATGGCCCCGGTGCGGCGCTTGACAAAGCTGCTGGGTTTGGAGGCAGAGCGGCCCTTCGGGTCGGGCAGAACGGCGGCAAGGCGGGCGGCTTGCAGGGCGGAAAGATCGCGGGCATCGACGCCAAAGTAGTGCTGGGCCGCGGCCTGCACGCCGAACACGCCTTCGTCGAATTCGGCGACGTTGAGATAAACCTCAAGGATGCGCTGCTTGGACCAGACGAGTTCAACAACCGGTGTCAGGCCGGCCTCGATGGCTTTGCGCAGCCAGCTGCGACCCTGCCAGAGGAACACGTTCTTGGCGACCTGTTGGGTCAGGGTCGAGGCGCCGCGACTGCCGCCCTGCTCGGCGGCGGCGCGGATGGCGGCCATGTCAAAGCCCCAATGCAGGCAGAAATTGGCATCCTCGGCGGCGACGACGGAGCGGCCCATCACGGGGGCGATCTCGTCCCAGTTCACCCAATCCTTGCTGATGCCGCCCAAGCGCCAGCTTTCGGAAAGCTGATACAGGTTGATCGGCGGCGGCAGGAAGCTGAACAGCAGGATCAGGATGCCGTAGAAAGCGGCGATGCCGGCAAGGCCGCGCAGAATCCAGCGCTTGACCCGCCTGCCCCGGGTTTCGGGGGCGATCAGGTCTGGCTCGGGCGCGGGTTCGGCCTTTTTACGTGGTTTTTTCGGGGTATCGACCATGTGGCAGCTTAGGCCCGAAGCGGGCGGTTTGGTCAAGGGTTTGGCGCGGGTTTTGGGGTGGTCCCAACTCGGGACTTTTGGAGGGTTATTCAATTTCAACGGGTTACTGAAAGTCGTTCAGACATTGTTAAGATTTGGCGGGTTCGGGAATACGATTTGGCAAATCTTGCCAAAACTTGCCAAACGGGATAGATTACACCGATGAGCACAATGAACATCTCTTTGCCCGACGACATGAAAGCTTTTGTGGACGAACAGGTTCGCATCAACGGCTTTGCCACGACCAGCGAATACATGCGCGCACTGATCCGCGAGCGCAAAGACGCAATCGAACGGCTGCGGGCCTTGGTGATTGAGGGCATGGAATCGGGTGATCCGCAGCCTGCGGATGAAGTCTCGGCACGGTTGCGGGCGCGGATTGAGGCAGCAAGGACTGGGATGAAGGCTGCCGAATGACGGCGGTTGTCGTCAGCCCCGCAGCCGAGGCCGATCTGGGCGCAATCATTGATCATTATCTGGTTGCGGCTGGGATCGAGGTTGCGGCGGGGTTCATGACAGCCTGGGATCGTTGCATGGCGCATCTCGAGGATTTTCCAGCGAGCGGTTCGCCCCGTCTGGCGGAACCGCTGGACTTGTCAGAGTTGCGGGTATGGCCGGTGAAGGGATTTCCGCAACTGGCGCTTTACACTGAAAGCGAAAGCGCCGTGATCTTGCTGCGTGTCCTGCATTCCGCCCGCGATCTGCCCTTCGCTTTGCGCGATTGAAACCCGCTAATCCCGACAAAAAATGTCGCGCATGGTGCTGCGGATGTGAGGTTGGTTGCCTTAGGGTTTGCCATATCCCAACACCGGAGTTCCCATGCCGCTACGCCGCACGCCGTTTTACGCCCTTGCGTCGGCCTATGGCGCGCAGATGGGGCCGGTGGGGGGCGGGTTTGTCAACGCGCATCATTATGGTGATGTGAAGGCCGAGCATCTGAACACGCGGGCACATGTCGGGGTGCAGGATTTGTCCACCATGGGCAAGATTGACGTGAAGGGGCCAGAGGCTGAGGCGCTGGTGAATTATCTGATCGTCAATGACGCCGCCAGCATGCGCACGGGCGCGGCGCGCTATGCCAGCGTCTGTGCGCCGGATGGCGGGATCATGGACGATCTGACGGTGTTCCGGCTGGGAGACGCGCATTTTCTGATCGTCTCGGGCAGCCGCAACCGGCTGAAAATCCGCGATTGGGCGATGCAGCACGCGCAGGGGCGCAGGGCCTATGTCACCGACATCACGGCGGCGATTGCGTTTCCGACCGTGCAGGGGCCGAAATCGCGCGCGCTGTTGCAGCGGCTGATCCCGGATGCCGATTTGACTGTGCTTAAGCGGTGGCAGTTCACGTGGGGGCATTTTGGCGACACGAAGGTGATGATCTCGCGCACCGGGGTTACGGGCGAATTGGGGTTTGAGTTGTTTGTGCCTGCCGACGAGTCGGCGGGGGTGTGGAACGGGCTGATCGCGGCGGGCGGGGCTTATGGATTGCGCCCTTACGGGGTGCAGGCGATGTTCACGCTGGGGCTGGAAAAGCTGTATCCGGCGCATGGCATCGACATGGACGAAAGCATCACACCGTTTCATGTCGGCACCGATGCGTTCATCAAGTTCGACAAGGGTGATTTCATCGGGCGCGAGGCGCTGTTGCGGGTGCGGGATGCCGGGGTGCAGACGGCATGGGTTGGCTTGCGGCTGGAGGGTGAGGCTCTGGCGGCAGAGGGCGCTGCGGTGATGGTGGGTGGCCGCCGGGTGGGGCATGTGACCTACAGCGACCACGGCTATTCGGTGGGGGCGGTTCTGGCCTCGGCCCATATCGAGACGGCCTTTGCGGTGGATGGCGCCGAGGTGGTGGTGGACGGCGTAAAAGCGGTGGTGTCACGGCGCGCGTTTGTGGACCCCGAGGGCGCGCGGTTGCGGGCGTGACGTAGCGTCAGAGATTTAGCGTCCCGGCGCAGGGAACGAAAACGCGTTTGGCGGGTTCTTGCTGCATAGGGCTTGGGAAACCGGGCCGCTGTGTAACAATGGAGATCATCATGTTTCGCACTTCCATCGCTGCCTTCCTTATGGCAACCGCCGTCGCTTTCCCGTCGCTGGCACAAGACCTGAAGCCCATCCGCGAGGTTGAGGTCAAGGTTGACACCGCAGGCATCGGCAACCCGCAAGCGGCTGCATACTGGGGCACGCTGCAAGACGATCTGAAGGCCTCGATCCTGACCAAAGTGGCCCCTTCGGATGACGAAGCCGCCTATGTCATCAAGATCCGCATTGATGATGTTTCGCTGGCAAACGGCTTTCAGGAAAAGCTGGGTCTGGGCGAGACCACGCTGACCGGTAACGTGCTGGTGCAGGACGACAAGAACCACGTGGGCGACGATGCCTATGACCTGACCGTGGACGTGAACGCGGCCAAGCCGCTGCTGCCGCAGGGCTATGACTTCACCGCTGCGGATGCCGACGGCAAGATCTATTACAACGCGATGGTGAATGCGTTCGCCGACGGCGTTGTGAGCCGCCTGAAGTAAGTTTCGCGTTCAGTTTCGCTTCACGATTGAAAGGGCCCCCGGTTGGGGGCCTTTTTTCATGGGCGGATGGCCCCCAGCGATAAAGTTGATCGAACAGCGATGCGTGATAAAGTTGGGAAGGCACCGAGTCGGTGCCCTATTTTGACGCAAGATTTTCACGCCGTTCATTTCAACCCCTCTCTGGGAGAGCATAATGCAGTTAAGCTTCTGGCTGAACGCCTTCATTCCGGGTTCTGTCCCGGGATATACCCTGCCGATCACCACCGGCCCGCATGCCGGAAAGACAGCGATCCCGATGCCGGGGCTGGCGCGCGTTTTGAACACGTTCAAGCCGTTGAACACCGGCTATCTGACCGATCAGCGCAGCTTTGATCCGGCGTTCACCGCCTCGGTGCGGATGCGGTCGTTTGCGATTTTGGATGTGACGCCCAGCGGGGCAACGCTGGTGCGCAGCGGACATGAAACCTCGGGGACGACGCAGGTGACGATCACGACCGGGGTGCAGACCGGCTATGCGCCGGCCGATATGTCGCGGTGTCGCTGGTCGGCGTTGACGCCGGTGCTGCGCAGTTTCACGGCGGGATCGGTGCGGGTGCCGTTTGGCGGGACGGTGCCGATTGTGGTGGGCGTGGGCCCCACGGCGGTGCCGACGTTCACGATGGATCTGGTGGGCCAAGCCGGCGACCCGCTGATCAACGGCGCGGCGGACATTGATTACACCGGCCAATTTACCGTGCGGGTGTTGGGCGGTGGATCTGCGACCCTGACGGTGGATGTGCAGTTCGAGGGGCTGCTGGATAACTTCCCGGCCTTTGAGGCCTATGCCAGTTTCGGCGGGGCAACCAAAGAGTTGTTCACCGCGCCGCCACCGGCGGGCAACACGGTGGTGGATTTGCTGGGCGGCGCGTCGCGCCCGATTTCGGGGCACGCGCGCTTTCCCTGACATGTGAAAAGGCCCCCTTGCGGGGGCCTTTTGTTATTCTGCCGGGACTTTCTGCACTTCGTCAGACAAGGGATGCGACAGGTGCGGCAACATCTCTTTCGGGCAGATTTGCAGGAAGTTGGCGCGTTCGGATGCCCAATCGGCAAGGATGCGGGCAGCAATGCGCGAACCGGTTTCCGCCGCGTGGCGCTGGATCAGGCCGCGCAGTTGCAACTCCCAATGCGGGTGGGCGACGGCGCAGGTGAGCACGGTTTCGTCGTTGACGAAATCCTCGGCCGTGGCGTTGGGGTCATAGACATAGGCCATCCCCCCCGTCATCCCCGCACCAAAGTTCGCGCCGATGCGGCCCAGGATCACGGCGGTGCCGCCGGTCATGTATTCGCAGCCGTTGGAGCCGCAGCCTTCGACGACAACGGATGCGCCGGAGTTGCGCACCGCAAAACGTTCCCCTGCGCGACCCGAGGCGAACAGGAAGCCTGCGGTTGCCCCGTAAAGCACGGTGTTGCCGATGATGGTGTTATCCTCGGCCTTCAACGGGGACGACATTTGCGGGCGCACCACGATGGTTGCACCGGACAGGCCCTTGCCGACGTAATCGTTGGCGTCGCCTTGGACTTCCAGCTTCAGGCCGTTGACCGCGAAGGCACCCAAGGATTGACCGCAAGAGCCGTGCAGTTTCACCGTCAGATGATCGGGTTGCAGCGTGTTGCGCATGCCGAATTTCTTGACGATATGGCTGGAAGCCCGCGTGCCGATGGTGCGCAGGGTGTTGCGGACAGCATAGGACAACTGCATCTTCTCGCCGTCCTCAAAGAACCGCGCGCCGTCTTTGACGATTTCGGCGTCCAGCGTATCGGGGACGTGGTTGCGGGGTTTCGAGCGGTCGTAGGTGATCTTCTGCGCGCCATCGACGGTGATCAACAGCGGGTTCAGGTCGAGATCGTCGAGATGGGCGGAACCGCGCGAAACCTGCGACAGAAGGTCAGCGCGGCCGATGATTTCATCCATGCTGCGCGCGCCGATTTGCGCGAGGATTTCCCGCACTTCCTGCGCGTAGAAGGTGATCAGGTTGACGACCTTGTCCGCCGTGCCGGTGAATTTGGCGCGCAAAGCGGTGTCTTGGGTGCAGACGCCGACCGGGCAGGTGTTGGATTGGCACTGACGCACCATGATGCAGCCCATGGCGATCAGGGCGGCGGTGCCGATGCCGTATTCCTCGGCCCCAAGCATGGCGGCCATCACCACATCGCGGCCCGTGCGCAGGCCGCCGTCGGTGCGGAGCGTCACGCGTTCGCGCAGGTTGTTCATCGACAACACCTGATGCGCTTCGGTCAGACCCATTTCCCACGGCAGGCCTGCGTATTTGATCGAGGTGCCGGGGGATGCCCCGGTGCCGCCATTGTGGCCCGAGATCAGGATGATGTCGGCTTTCGCCTTGGCGACGCCTGCGGCGATGGTGCCGACGCCGCTTGCCGATACCAGTTTCACCGTGACTTTGGCGCGCGGGTTGATCTGTTTCAGATCGTAGATCAGTTGCGCGAGGTCTTCGATGGAATAGATGTCGTGGTGCGGCGGTGGGCTGATCAGCGTCACGCCCTTGGTGGAATGGCGCAGGCGGGCGATCAGCTCGGTCACTTTCATGCCGGGCAGTTGGCCGCCTTCGCCGGGTTTCGCACCTTGGGCGACTTTGATTTCAAGCTCTTCGCAGGCGTTCAGGTATTCGGCGGTGACGCCGAAGCGGCCCGATGCCACCTGTTTGATCTTGGCGGACGGGTTGTCGCCATTGGCTTCCGGCAGGAAGTGGGCGGGGTCTTCACCGCCCTCGCCCGAATCCGATTTCGCGCCAATGCGGTTCATCGCGACGTTCAGGGTCTTGTGAGCCTCTGGCCCCAAGGCCCCCAGCGACATGCCCGGCGTGACAAAGCGTTTGCGGATTGAGGTGATGCTCTCCACCTCCTCAATCGGAACCGGTTTGCCGAGGGTTTTGATATCCAGCAGATCGCGGATGTGGATTGGCGGGTTTGACCGCATTGCGGCGGAGTATTGCTTCCACAGATCAAAGCTGGCGCGGTCGCAGGCGGCTTGCAGCATGTGCATGGTCTGCGCTTCCCAAGCGTGCTTTTCGCCCGAACGCCGCGCTTTGTAGAAGCCGCCGATGGGCAACACGTCTGCGCCACCGAGCCAGCCTTTGGCGTGGACTTCCTCGACCTTCATTTGCAAGCCTTGCAGACCGATGCCGGAGATACGGCTTTGCATACCGGGGAAATACTCGGCCACCATGGCGCGGGACAGACCCACGGCTTCAAAGTTCAGACCGCCGCGATAAGACGAGATTACCGAAATGCCCATTTTGGACATGATTTTCAGCAGGCCCGCATCGACGGCATTGCCATAGCGGCGCATCGCATCGACGAGGCTGCCTTCGATCAGACCGCGACGGATGCGGTCTGCGATGGAGTCTTGCGCGAGGTAAGCGTTAACGGTGGTGGCACCCGAGCCGATCAGCACGGCGAAATAGTGGGGGTCGATACATTCCGCGCTGCGGACGTTGACCGAGCAGAAGGTGCGCAGGCCCTTGCGGGTCAGCCAGCTATGCACCGCCGAGGTCGCAAGGATCATCGGCATCGCAACCTTTTCGGGGCTTTGGTGCTGATCAGTCATCACCAACTGGCCCGCACCCGAGCGCACGGCGTCTTCAGCCTCGGCCCGGATACGCTCCAGCCCTTGACGCAGGGCGTCTGGGCCCGCGTTGGCGGGGAAGGTGCAGTCGATGAAGGCGACCTGATCGCCGAAGCGTTTCACCAGCACGTCAAATTCGGCATTGGCCAGGAAGGGGCTTTCCAGAACCAGAATTTCCGACTGGGCGTTGGTTTCATCCAGCACGTTGCGCAGGTTGCCGAAGCGGGTTTTCAGCGACATCACCCGGCCTTCGCGAAGCGAGTCGATCGGCGGGTTGGTGACTTGGCTGAAGTTCTGCCGGAAGAAGTGGCTGAGGGGACGGTAAACCGACGACAGCACGGCGGCAGGGGTATCATCGCCCATCGAGGCGATCATTTCCTTGCCGTCTTCGGCCATCGGGGCGAGGACTTGTTCGAGTTCTTCGACCGTGAAACCGGCGGCGATCTGACGTTTGCGCAGATCGGGGCCTTCAAACATCGCCACTTCCGGCACGTCGCGCAGCAGGGTGTTCAGATCGACGATCTTCTGCACCCAATCGGCGTAGGGCTGGGCAGCGGCGAGTTTATCTTTGAGTGCGACGTCGTGGTAAAGTTTGCCCTCGGCCATATCCACGGCGATCATCTGGCCCGGCCCAAGCGCGCCCTTTTCGCGGATGGTTGCTTCATCGACCGGAACCATGCCAGCCTCGGACCCCGCGATCAGCAGGCCATCGCCGGTGACAACATAGCGCATCGGGCGCAGGCCGTTGCGGTCAAGCCCGCCGCAGACCCAGCGGCCATCTGTCATCGCAAGGGCGGCGGGGCCATCCCACGGTTCGATCACCGAATTGCAGTAGGCATACATATCGGCCCAAGCGGGTTTCATGTCGGTGGTGGCTTTCGACCACGCTTCGGGCACCAGCATCGTCTTGGCAAGGGGGGCATTGCGGCCCGAACGCACGAGGGCTTCGAACACCGCATCCAGCGCGCCAGAGTCGGAAGTGCCTGCCGGGATGATCGGCTTGATGTCTTCGGCGGCGTCGCCGAAGTTGTTGGACGCCATCCGAATCTCGTGGGATTTCATCCAGTTGACGTTGCCTTTCAGCGTGTTGATCTCACCATTGTGGGCCAACATGCGGAAGGGCTGCGCCAGCCACCACTGCGGGAAGGTGTTGGTGGAATAGCGCTGGTGGTAGATCGCGAAGGCAGACTCGAAGCGTTCGTCTTGCAGATCGGGGTAGAAGGTGGCGACCTGTTCGGCCAGCATCATGCCTTTGTAAATGATGCTGCGGCACGACAGGCTGCACAGATACATGCCTTGGATTTGGGACGCGAGGGCGGCTTTTTCGATGCGGCGGCGGATGATATACAGCTCACGCTCGAACTGCTCTTCGTCGATGCCCTTGTCGTTGCGGATCAGGATCTGTTCGATCTCGGGCCGGGTGGCGTTGGCTTTGTCGCCCAAGACGCTGGTATCGACGGGGACGTGACGCCAGCCGTAGATGTAATGGCCCATGCGCAGCACTTCGGCCTCGACAATCGTGCGGCAGCGTTCTTGCGCGCCGAAATCCGTGCGCGGCAGGAAAACCTGGCCGACGGCGATCAGCTTGTGGATGTCAGGCTCGTGCCCGGTGCGGCGGACCTGGTCGTAGAAGAATTTGACCGGGATCTGCACATGGATGCCCGCGCCGTCGCCGGTTTTACCGTCAGCATCGACAGCCCCGCGGTGCCAGATGGCTTTCAACGCGTTGATGCCGTTTTCCACCACTTTGCGGGAAGGCTTGCCGGACACCGCGACCACCAGACCCACACCGCAGGACGAATGTTCGTCTTCGGATTTATACAGGCTGTTGGCGTCCATATATGCGCGTTTGGCTTCTTCGGCGCGCACCCAGTCTTCGTTGTAGATCGTCATGGCTTACTCCTTGGGGCTGGCGAGAAGGGGGCGGTTGGCCGAGGCGTGCCACAACCGATCAAGCGGGGTGGCTTGCGACATCACGGCGTCACATTCAAAGATCGGTTGGGTGGCGGCGAAGCCTTTTTCGCCGGGCATGTAGAATTGCACCGGGCTGCCTTCCAGCGGCAGCCATTGCGTGCCATCCCACCATTCGGACTGGCCGGAAAAGAAGTTCCGCCACTCGGCGCTGACGTATTCATGGCCGTGCGACTTGCGCAACTCATTCCCCGCGTCATCCGTCTCGGCATATTCGTATTCGGTTTGCTGAAGCGTAACGCCGTCGATGGTCACGGTTTTGCCGGTCAACTTGTCGTAGCCTTTGACGTTGGTGTGCTCGCCATTGTCTTTGGTCAGGCCGAAGTCGAAATCATCGCGGCCCGTCGCCAGCAGGCTGGAGAAATTGGCAGGGTCCGCCGGGTTCGGATCAAGGGTTTGCTTGATGGTGGGGTTCAGATCATAGCTTTCGATCCACTGGGTCTCGCGATCAATTTTCGAGAGGTAGAACATACCTTCCTGATCGAAATCCGCGCGCCATTTGTCGCCGGGGTTGTCTTTCTCGCAGGTGTAGTAGTTCGCCACGTAGCAGCCGCGCGACTGCACGGTGAGGGTGGTGGTGCAGCCTTCGGGCGGCGTGAAGCTGCCCGCCAGGGCGGGGGAGGCGAGGAAAAGCAGGGGCAGAAGGGCGCGGGATATCATGCTTTATCGGCCTTTTTGTCCAGATGGTTATACGAGAGGTTGCCGCAGTCGTAGGTGGGGTGCGGTTGGTCAAAGCCGGGTTCGCCGGGGAGGATGATCGCGGCGGGGGAGTGGGGCATTTTGGCGTCTGATGGAGGCCATTCCATTTGGCGCTCACCCGTGAACATAACACCCGTGGGTTGATCGAAGTAAACCATTCCAACCCCATTCACCTCGGGCACTGGCGGCGGATATTGTACAGTAATTGTCGTTGAGAACCGATGCAGGCTTCGACCGCTGATCTCCAAATCCGGCTCGGATTTCAGTAGGGTAGCTTCGGATATCGGCTTCTTGAGTCCCATGACTATCAGTGTACCGAACTCCAGAGACCCCCCCCCGCCAGTGGCAATAATATCCAAAGGAGAATCCGCGTAGCTTTTGGTTTGATCAATAACTATTCCACCTCGACCGTCGGCAGTCTGGACTTCTAGCTGGCGGTAGTTAGAATCTGAGTGAGATACACCCGAAAGGCCGTCGCTGTCGAAAAATTCAGAACGCCAGTATGCAGAGTCGCCTGTGCCACAGCTGAGTTGGGTTTCCACTTCGCAGCCATGCTTTTGAACTGTCAGGACTGCGCTGCATTCTGAGGGGCGGCTGAGTATCGACCCTTCAGCCATAGCTGCGCCCGGCGTTATGAGCGCTATGCAGGTCAGAGCGTGGCGAAGCCGGCGGCGCATGGGTGGTCCTTTGCTTACTCTGCCGCAACGCTGGCGGGTTGCGCCAGATATGCCAGGATGGAGTCGGCGGCTTCGCGGCCGTCGCGGATGGCCCAGACGACGAGAGATGCGCCGCGCACGATGTCGCCTGCGGCGTAAACGCCGGGCAGGTTGGTGGCGTGGCTGCGGAAATCGGCCTTGATGGTGCCCCAGCGGGTGACGGCGAGGTCAGGAACGCCCCAGAGGGTTTGGATCGCTTCAGGCTCGAACCCCAGCGCTTGCACGACGAGGTCGGCGGGCTCGATATAGTCGGCACCTTCGATCAGTTCGGGGGTTTGGCGGCCAGAGGAATCGGGTGCGCCGAGGCGCATTTTTTGCACCATGACGCCATCAACGGTGGTGCCGCCAGTGAAGCCTTTCGGGGCGGAGAGCCAGACGAATTCGACGCCTTCTTCCTCGGCGTTTTGGGTCTCGCGCTGGCTGCCCGGCATGTTGGCTTTGTCGCGGCGGTAGAGGCATTTCACGCTCGTCGCCCCTTGGCGGATGGCGGTGCGGACGCAATCCATCGCGGTATCGCCGCCGCCGATGACGACGACGCGCTTGCCTTCTGCGTTGAGTTCGCCCGAGTCAAATTCGGGCACATCGTCGCCGAAGCTTTTGCGGTTGGAGGCGGTGAGGTAATCGAGCGCGCGGACGACGCCTTTGGCACCGACGCCGGGGGCTTCGATGTCGCGGGCTTTGTAAACTCCGGTTGCGATCAGAATGGCGTCGTGTTGGCCGCGGATGGCGTCGAAGGACAGGTCTTCGCCGACTTTGCAGTTCAGAACGAAAGTAACGCCTGCGATTTCAAGCTGTTCGATGCGCTGCATGACCACGGGCTTTTCCAGTTTGAAACCGGGGATGCCGTAGGTGAGCAACCCACCTGCGCGGTCGTAGCGGTCATAGACGGTGACTTGCACCCCGGCGCGGCGCAACACGTCAGCGGCGGCGAGGCCACCGGGGCCAGCGCCGATGATGCCGACGGATTCGGGGCGCTGGGTGCGGGCGGTGATCGGTTTGACCCAGCCCATTTCCCACGCTTTATCGGTGAGGTATTTTTCGACCGAGCCGATGGTGACGGTGCCGTGGCCGGATTGTTCAATGACGCAGTTGCCTTCGCAGAGGCGGTCTTGCGGGCAGATGCGGCCGCAGATTTCCGGGAAGGTGTTGGTGGCTTGGGACAGCTCGTAGGCTTCTTCCAAGCGGCCCTCGGCGGTCAGGCGCAGCCAGTCGGGGATGTTGTTGTGCAGTGGGCAATGCGACTGGCAGTAGGGCACGCCGCATTGGCTGCACCGCGAGGCCTGCTCGGCGGCTTTTTCCACCGCGAACTGGCGGTAGATTTCATCGAAATCATGGCTGCGGGTGTCGGCATCGCGCTTGGTGGGCATCTCTTTGCCCAACGTCACGAATTTCAGCATTTTCTGCCCGGCCATGATCTGCCCCTTAGGTGGAATTGCATTGTCGCGCGTTGATACTTTGGAACGGAATCAAATAAAAGTCAGCATGAGTGACCTATCTTTCAGTTTTTGCAGGGTTAGGTCAACAATTCTGACGGATTGGCGAAAATATAGGACAGTAGGTGTTACCTATGTCGCGAAAACAGCCGTTTTTCTGCTCAATCTTATGGCGATTCGGGGATGTCAGGTCAGGATGCCAGCGGCGGTAAGGGCCAGCAGCAGGCCGCCAAAGGCGATGCGGTAGATCGCGAAGGGGGTGAATCGGTGGCTGCGGATATAGGTCAGCAGCCATTTCACCGCAACAAAGGCGGTGAGGGTGGACACCACGAAGGCGATGCCAAGCGACAGCCAATCGCCCTCGGTGCCGCCGTGGTTGATCTGTTTTACCAACTCATAGCCGCTGGCGGCATACATTGTCGGGATGCCGACGAGGAACGCAAATTCGGTGGCGGCGGCGCGGTTCGATGTGCCCAAAAGCATGGCCACGAAGATCGTCGCGGCAGAGCGCGAGGTGCCGGGGAATACTCCGGCAACCACTTGGGCCAGACCGACGGCGATGGCGACGCGCAGGGTGATGCGGCTGCTGTCGGGAAGTTTGGCGGCGAAATGCTCGGCCACCAGCATCCAGACGCCGCCGATCACGAGGGCCCAGGCGATGGGCTGGATGGTGTCGGGTAACTGGAACCCCAGTTTCTTGACGATCAGGCCAAGCACGGCGGTGATCAGGAAGGCCAGCGTCAGTTTGATCAGGTAATCGCGGTTTTCCGGCACGCGGACGTTCAGCAGCAGATCCATGATGCGACGCCAATAGATCAGCGTCACCGCCAGAATCGCCCCGGCCTGAATGACGATGTTATAGGTATCAGACCGCGCGCCCAGCCAGTGCTCGGCCAGCAAAAGATGGCCGGTGCTGGAGATCGGCAGAAATTCGGTGATGCCCTCGATCACGCCAAGGAGAACGTCGCTTAGATAACTCACGTCGCACCCGCTTTTAAGGCATCAAACCTTCTTGAGGTTCTTGGCCGATTCCTTGATCGCCGCGTATTGGCCCGAGGGGCGGTAGCGCCACAGATATTCCGGGATCACCGAAGCGTAATCGGTGGCGGTTATGCCCAGATCGGCCAGGGTTTTCGCACCGGGTGCGACCACGTTGTCGCTGCGCAGGGATGCCACCTGATCACGGGTGATCATGCCGTTCTTGAAGATGCCGCCGGTCGCGAAGGCTGCAAAATCTAGCAGGGTGGCGGGGATCAGCGCGATGGGGAACGGCAGGTTCAGCACCAGACGGCGACGGCGGATCACGGCCAGCATCTTGGTGATGATGGTGCGGAAGGTTTCGGCATCGGGGCCGCCGAGTTCATAGGTGCCGGTCGCCTCACCCAAGATGCCTTTAACGGCGGCTTGAGCGACATCATCGACATAGACCGGCTGGAATTTGGTTTGCGCGCCGACCAGCGGCAAGATCGGCCCCAAGCGGGCCATCGCGCCAAAGCGGTTGAAAAAGCCGTCTTCATTGCCGAAAATCACCGAAGGCCGCAGGATCATCGCGGTGGGGTAGGCTGCAAGAATGGCGGCTTCGCCCTCGCCCTTGGATTGGGCATAAAGGCTGGCACCGTTCACATCGGCCCCGATGGCCGAGATGTGCACCAGCGCGGCCACGCCCTGCCCGGCTACCAGACGCGCGATGCGGCCCGCACCTTCCGCCTGCACGGCGCTGAAGTTGTTCTTGCCGCCGCGATCGAAGGTGCCAACGCAGTTCACCACCGCATCTGCGCCAGACATCGCCGCCAGCACCGAGGCATCGTCGCGGATGTTGCAGAACACAGGCTCTACCTGACCGGGGGTGCCGTAGGGCTTGACGAACAACGCCTCGTTCGGGCGGCGGCAGGCAACGCGGACACGCCAGCCCTGCTTTGCCATCCGGCGCGCAATGTAGCGGCCAACGAAACCCGATCCGCCGTAGATCGTGACAAGCTTGCTCATGCGTAACCCCTTTGGCCGCCAATGTGGTTGCAGCCTGAATAATCTGACAGCGCCACAGCGGCAAGCCTATTCACCGCGACAGATTTTCCCGATTTTTCGTCCTCGCCCCCGATATTTTCGTTTTGCCCCCGTTGACTCCCCCGGTGGGCTTGGCTACATCGCCCCCACGACACTTGCCCTGGTGGCGGAATTGGTAGACGCGCTGGTTTCAGGTACCAGTGTTGCAAGACGTGGAGGTTCGAGTCCTCTCCTGGGCACCAAATGTCTTCAAAAAACCCCGCAACATCAACGTGTTGCGGGGTTTCTTGTTTTTCTATCCCCCTGCCAATCCCCCTTTCGGCGTTCGGTAGGCGATTTTATCACCAGCAGAATCGAAACCGAACACGCCGCACTCGGCGTGCTTGTCCCATATGAAGCTGCCCCCTATGGCTCCCGCGCTCGTCGCTCGGTGCATGGCCCTCGGGCATGTCTATAAAGCCGTGCTATTTACCCCGTTGCCATGGAGTTAGTTTGGCCGTCTAGTTGGATGGCTGTCGCTGGCCATCGGGGCGATCGACATCTGGAACCGGGTGCAGGTCGGCTTCCGCGCCACCCATCCGGCCACGCTGCCAGCCGCTGCCGCACATGCCGCCTGATCCCGGCACAGACATCTTTCAGGTGCAGCGGCCCCAGCTGCTGCGTCTGGCCTACCGCATGCTCGGGTCGCACCATGATGCCGAGGATGTGGTGCAAGAGGCATGGCTCCGCTGGCAGCGCGGCGAAGTGATTGAGCCCGAGAGCCTGACCTGCACTTGCGGTGGTTGCCTGCATTGTATCGGGGAAGATGTGTCGGAGCGGCTGGACATCGTGCCCGCCCAATTCCGCGTCATCGTGACCCGTCGCCCGAAATACGCCTGCCGGTCCTGCACCGATGGCGTGGTGCAGGCACCCGCTCCGGCGCGGTTGATCCCGGGCGGTATGCCGACCGAAGCGACTGTCGCGCATGTCTTGGTCAGCAAATACGCCGATCATCTTCCCCTGTATCGCCAAGCGCAGATTTACAGCCGACAGGGTGTCGATCTTGACCGATCCACCCTTGCAGACTGGGTAGGTCGTGCCGACTTTGAGCTGCGCCCGGTCTTCGATGCCCTGATGGCCGATCTGAAAAGGTCCACAAAACTCTTCATGGATGAGACCCGCGCACCGGTTCTCGATCCGGGGGCCAAGAAGACCAAGACCGGATACTTCTGGGCGCTCGCCCGCGATGATCGACCCTGGGGCGGCACAGCACCTCCAGGTGTGGCCTTCACCTATGCTTCTGGTCGGGGAGGGCAGCATGCCGAGCGGATACCAACCTGCCAGCTATTCGGCAAAAGTGTCAACCTTCCTTCGGCCCTCCGGCATCGCGAACTTCGGCCTGATTGTGCTTGTCGCCAGATGCTTGGTCACACTATTCAGCAACAGCTCGGTCAGCCGTGCGATCTCACGGACCCACCGATTCTGCCGCAAATGCATGCGCATGATGATGTTTAACAATCCCATGTGGATCACTCCGTTGCCCCCGCGACCACCACGTTGGGGAAAGGTTAACATGGCCCTGTTCTCCGTGAAAATTTTCCGCCGCGCCAGCTCACTTTTGGTTGAAAATCAAGGATCAATCATTCCTGAAGCAAGTCTACCAAGAAATTCCTATTTTAAATTGAATTTAAGACATTGCGCCGAGCAATCTTAAATCAACGTTAGATGGATTGCTAGATTCTCGCCCCATCTGATCATGGAGCTCAGGATGCCCACTAACCGATCAATTCCGATTGTTATTCTGGCAGGCCAGTCAAACGCACTCCGCAGCGGCGTTAGCACGGGGGTCTCGCAAGCCGCTGCCGACAACAATGCGATTTTTCTGCAATCAGCTGTTTCAGGTTCCCCGCTTGATGCGCGACTCGACACATCTACAGGTGACTGGAATGCATGCGGCGAACCAGGAACTGGCGAATTGCTCAATGGATTGATCGCACAGATCAGGGCCCTCACAGATCCGACATCCGCAACCTATATCGAAGGTGCATATTTTGCCGGCATTGATTGGGTGCAGGGCGAGGCCGATGCGTGGAGCGCTGCTGCCGCAAGCTCTTATGCGCGCAATTTGACTGCGGTCGACAACATACTGACGGCAAATTTCGGTCCTCATCGGTTCGTCGTCTCACAACTTTCAGATAATGCAGGCTCCTTGGCAACCGACAGTGCACAACGCGTAGAAAATTGGCACACGATCCAATCACAACAAGCGACTTTCGCAAGTAGCGGCGTTGGGCGATTTCTGGTCAACCCAGACTCTTTAGCCAAGTTTCGCGGGATTGCAACCTCGTCAATGTTTGTGAACGACGGGCTCCACTATAGTCAAAGTTTTGGCAGTGTTTTGGGCAATATGTTGGGATCATCAGTTTTTAACAGTTTTACACAGGGACGGGCGGCGGCAGGCGCCGAGATCCATTCCTTTATCGGGACTTCGGCAGACGATACTTTCATTGTTTCGGCGCTCGGGCTTTCTCAGGCCTTCGGCGCAGGCGGAACCGACACGATACGCTTCAGCAATCTCAGTTTCGGCATCAACCTAGTTGGCAGTGGAAGCCAGATCCTCCAGGCACGCGCGAGCGACATTGCGACCGATTTCACAGTCAATATCGTGTCGATCGAAAAGTTATTTCTCACCGCACAGTCGGATAATATCGTGCTTGACGCCAATACCCTACGCATCGCTGCGGGAGCCGGAAACGATACTATGCTCGGGTCTTCACAGGCCGACACAGCTTGGATGGATGGCGGAAATGATCTTTTCTCGGGAAGAAGTGGCGATGACACTGCTTACGGTGGGACCGGTAGCGATACACTCCGTGGCGGTGTGGGGCACGATAAACTTTACGGGGGTGACAATCAGGATTTTCTGAACGGCGACGAGGGAAACGATTGGCTTAGTGGTGGCAGTGGTAACGATACAATCGTCGGTGGAGCTGGCAACGACCAATCGTTCGGCGGCTCAGGCAGCGATACCTTCGTATTTGCTGCAATTCACGGCAAAGATCAGATCAACGATTTTGACGCCATAAACAACCACACCGCTAGCCATGACCGCATCGATTTCTCGCAAGTTCCGGGATTTCGCAGCTTTGATGCGATGATCACATCAACGCACCAACAAGGACATGACGTGCTGATCTTCACTGCCCCCGACAACTACATCCGACTGACCCATGTTGCATTGAGCGATCTGGACGCAGGCGACTTCCTTTTCTCAAGTTAAGCGGAAAAGCGCATCAGAACACGCTTCTTTTTTGGATTTGATATGACGATGTTCCACCCTTACCAAATGGCGCCTGCGTACGCGTTTTGGCGAAATGGCGTAGCCGCATTAGAGGGGGAGGATTTTTCGCATCTTTTTAAACCAAAATTTGGTCTCAGCCCGAGCGATCTCTTCGCAACAGCGGGAAGTTGTTTTGCGCAACACATTGGCCGTATTCTCCTTGACTCGGGTTGCGGGGTGCTCGACGCAGAGCCTGCGCCCCGTCACCTTGAACCTAACGTTGCTAAGGCGTACGGCTATGGTATCTATTCAGGCCGATACGGTAATATCTACACCGCCCGCCAGATGCGAGAGTTGCTCGAAGAGATCTTGTCAGATCCACCATTGCCGACTATCTGCTGGCCTATGAACCTACGCTGGGTGGACGCGCTGCGTCCCAGCATTGAACCCGAGGGGCTGTCCAGCGCCTATGAGGTGGTGATTCACCGTAACGAGCATCTTACGGCACTAAGAACGCAGTTGCCTCAATGTAGTGTCTTTGTCTTTACGCTAGGCATGACCGAGGCTTGGCAGGATCGGGAAACTGGTCGAACCTTGCCGGTCTGTCCTGGAGTCATTGGAGGTGCATTCTCTGACGCTACGTGCGCGTTTGTCGACTTTCGCTATCCCTCATTAATGGAGGATCTTACGCGTATTCGTGATCTTCTGCATATATTTAATTCGGAAATGCGGCTTTTGCTCACTGTCTCTCCGGTGCCACTCTCAGCGACCGCATCGGGCCGCCATGTGCTGACAGCTAGTAGCCGTGCAAAGGCAACCTTGCGAGCAGCTGCCGAAGATTTCGCCGATAGGCACGCAGATGTCGATTACTTCCCGTCGTTTGAAATTGTGACATCGCCAGCATCGCGCAGCCCTTGCTTCGAACCAAATTTGAGGCACGTACGCGCCGAAACTGTGGCCAAAGTCATGTCTGTATTCACACAGGCCTATGCCCTTGGAACTACAAGTCCAAGCAATGTTGCCGAAGCACCTTTGCGGGCCACCTTTAAAGTTAAGGATCCAGAGGCCGCGCTCATCTGTGAAGAGGCGCTCTTGAACGCCTTTGCCCGAAAGTAAATAGCTTGAAATTTCTTGAGCACTCCCCCGATGTCGGAAGACCTCTTTTAGGCCTTGCCGTGGGTAACTCCCATCTTGCGGCGCTCCACCTCGCTTACACCCAAATAGATAAACGTCCAGAGGGCATCGCCCTTCATTTTCTTGCTTCTGGTCAAGCAGGCCTTGCTGATATCGCACTTGAACAGGGTCATATTGTCGCCACTTCGCCCAAAACTGCCGCTGATTTCCTGCGCTTCGGTGGGCGGTCGCGCATTCCCTTAGCGAACTATGATTTCTTTCTTGTCGTGGGACTAGGCTTCAACATCTTTGGCCTTGAACCCTTATATCGAGAATATCGCTGCGTAGGTTTAAAGAACTGGAATCGCGACGAACGAAAGCGCAGGTTGGTGTCTGAAGCCGCTATGCGGGCGATGATCGCAACAAGTCTTCGCAGTAGCCTGTCAGTTCGTGTGGCTAATCTTATACGTCAAGGTTCGGACAGGCCGGTGTATCAGCAGGCTCAGCCACGCCCCTCGAAAACTATTCTCCGACAAAAGCAATGGCCCAGCCTACGCCGGGCTGTAGCGCGCGGCGACGCACAAGCCCTCAGCACCCTCTTCGAAATCGCTGCCTCGTCTGCCTGCCTACACCACTATTTGCCGCAGCCGCCAGAAACTGTGGTCGATGGCTTACTCACTGCTGCAGCCTTTACGGAAGGTGCGCCGCGCCTCACCGCCAACTCAGGCAGCCTCCAACAACAACCCTTGGACGACTTTTTGCACGCAAACTCCGCATACGGCGCCCGGGTGCTGCATCAACTCGAACGAGCCTTAGTGAAGTGTTTTTAATGAACTGGTGCAACTGCCCTACAGACCGCCGACGCTCCCGCAGGCTGTTTATTTCGCGCACCGGCGGGCTGCGAACCGCGACAGTTTTTAGCACCTCAACCTCCTCTCGGAGTATTCGGTTCTCTTTGCGCAACCGATCGTTCTCTCGTCGCAGTTCCGCATCTTGTGCAGGTACCTTGAATTCTTCGCAAATCATCCGAAACCATTTGCCAAGGGTCGAATGCCCAACCCCCAAATCGGATGCAACCTGACGCCTTGTCAGGATGCTGGTGAGCGCGATTCGAACCGCATCCGGCTTGAACTCGTCGCTGTGTATTGCTGCCATATCGGGTTTCCTTGATGGCGAGTGTTGCTTTCAAGACAACCCGAACGAAAACGGTGCAGGTCCAACCCATGGCCGCGTAACTAGGTGAAATCAGTCCGCGGATAACCCGGCGCGGTCCAACAGAAAGTCTTCAATTAGAACGTTAGCAGGAACATCGAACAGTCGATCATTCAGCGGACAGGATACTAGATGAGTAGAAAGCGTGCTCAAATTTGCCCCAATCTCATTCTCAACGATCGATCTCAAAAGAAGCATGGCAGTTCCGGTTTCGTTGAGATTGTTTAGGGTCAGGACTCGTTCCTGCGTCATAGCCAGAACATGACGGTTGCGGCGAGAGCGACGGCGGAGAACCGAATCTAACGGCCATCGGCATCGGTGACGGCGTGCAGATTCGTGTTCATGCCGCCCTTGGTTCGGCCAATCAGACGGCCTCTTTGGTCGCCTGGCCCCCCTTTTTCGACCGCAGGCTGGTTGCCGTGCGGTGCGCCTTGAGATAGGTCGCGTCGATCATCACCGTCTTCGGAACAGCGGCCTCAGAAGCCAGGCCATCCATCATCCGGGCGAAGACCCCCTTGTCGCTCCAGCGCTTCCAGCGGTTATAGAGGGTCTTCGATGGCCCACACTCCTTGGGCGCATCGCACCATCGCAACTCATTGCGTTTAATGAAGATTATACCGCTCAGCACACGCCGGTCATCGACGCGCGGATTGCCGTGGCTCTTCGGAAAGAAGGGTGCAAGCCGCGCCATCAGCGCGGCGGTCAGCTAGAAAAGGTTGCTCACGCTCAGTCTCCCTGGGAATGCTGAATCGCAACGCAAACAGATGATCAATGGCTCCTGACCCTAGCCTCGTTGCAGTGGCATATTTTCACACAGAAGCTAAAAAATCCGAATTTTGACAACAATTAAAAATTCAAATTAACAGTGAATCAAATACGCGATCCAAACCACTCTTAAATATCATAAATGAATGCAGAAATTTTTGCACTAGTCGCACTGAGGACAATATTGATGCGATTAATTGCCCAAACTTAATGGTTGCCTAAGCTGGAAAGAGCATTGGGTGAGCAAAGCATGTACAATTTCATATCCTCTGGAAGTTCCGGCCACGTAGTTAATGAGGAAATGTTTGGAGCAAACTGCCTGTTCAAGTATAACTTGATTAATGGAAACTATAAATCGTACACATCATCTTTGGATCTGCTTCATGTGACAGGGCTCCGCTACCCAGGGGGATCAATGACAGAATCGGATTTTGATGTGTGCAATCCAGATTCAAGACCTATGACCTACACGTCAGAACGCCCTTTTGTCGGCGTAAGCGAGTTTCTGAATTACGTGAAAGCAACAGGTCGGGCGGCGACGATCGTCCTTCCAACTGCAAAGATGTATAGCGGTCACCTAGATGCCGCACATGATGCACCGCGCACAATAAATCAGCAATATGTTCAAGATGTCATAGGATACGTCACAAGGTTGTTGACTCATAATGACAGTGGCCCCGGGTCATTACCCGATACTCCGATTGGCACCATTGAAATAGGCAACGAGTACTGGGGGAGCGGTCAGATGACCGCAACAGAGTATGGGCAGGTTGTGAATGTTTTGGCAACGGCGCTAGAAACGTTGTTCGATACATTGCTAGGACCGAATGCACAACACCCCGAAGTTCTAGTGCAGATGGGAGGACCATGGGATCCACAATATAGAGAAGGTGGCCTCTACCAAGATCTAAATTGGGAGGATCGAGTAAGGCAGAGCAATATGGACATAATTGACCAGATCACCAATCCATTGGCGGAGGATGCGATTACCGGATTGGTTGAACATTTCTACTATGACGTCCAGGTCGATGTGCTATCGCCAACATCTCGCGCGATGAATTTTATAAATTGGGACACATCCATTTGGTCAAATAACGGATTTGCAGGTCTAGATCTGTATTTAACTGAATGGAGTGTTAAATTAGGCAATACCCAACAGTATGGCTTAAAAGGGGCGTCTGTCATAATTGAGCAAGTGGAATATATGCTTCAGCTCGGTGCTGATGGTGCGTTTGTCTGGCCGGTTCAGAATGGTAACACCAGCCTAACCGGTTCCTCATCTGCTACACCAGCTCTTTCTCCGATGGGAGCTGCTTTCATGTTAATGGCAGAAGACTTGATTGGCACAACTTTGATAAATGGTACGATTTCCCAGCCGGGCCTCGAAGTTGACGCCTACAAGTCATCCACAAAAGTGGTTTTTTTTGTGATGTCACGGAGCGATGCGCCTCAAGATGTAGAATTGAATGTTTCGAATCTTGTGTCAAACTTTACTAGCCTTACCGGCGTGAAAATAGGTATCGGTTCAGGCTTTTCGGTTGACGATCCAACAGCTTTCGCAGTGCTAACTCAATTTTCACAATCGCAACTAGGTAATCCCGGACTTTTGACATTTCACTTAAATCCTTTTGAGATAATGGAGATAGAATTTCAAATCCCTATCAACTTGCAGCTTAATGGCAACGATTCGTCTGAACGCATAGTAGGTGGTCAGGGAAATGACACTATCCAAGGAATGAACGGCAACGACACAATTATTGGAAAGTCCGGAAATGATATCCTCCACGGAAATGGTGGCAATGACGGGTTAGATGGATGGGCTGGAAACGACACTATTTACGGTGATGACGGAGATGATAGGCTAGGGGGGCAGCAGGGGGATGATTTATTGATAGGCGGCGCGGGCAACGATCTTCTTCAAGGCGGTGATGGAAATGATACCGCTGTTTACATCAACGCTGCAGGAGTGAAGGTCGATTTGTCTCTCACCAGTCGTCAAAATACCGGCGAAGGTATGGACATGCTATCGTCTATTGAAAACCTTCGTACCGGAAGCGGCCGCGATGAGCTTTTCGGGAATAGCGTTGCGAACCACATCGAAAGTGGTGCAGGTAATGATACTATATCGGGATATTTGGGAAATGACACTATAATAGGAGACGATGGAAATGATTTAATCTACGGTGGTCAAGGCTCAGACTCGATCTCGGGTGGTCGTGGGAAGGACCGACTCTTTGGAGGTGATGCAGATGGCGCGCAAGATGTATTTATTTTTAATGCGATATCGGATTCGCCCACAGGAGGCAAATATCGCGATATTATTTTTGATTTTTTTTCAGGTGTCGACGATATAGATCTTTCGCATATAGACGCCAATACGTCCAGTTATGGGGATCAAGCATTTACTTGGACTTCTGGTAGCCCAGCTGCGAATGCGGTTTGGTACGTGGTGAACGGTGGTGAAATTTTACTGCGGGCAGATGTTAATGGAGATGCCGCGGTTGATTTTGAAATCTTAATCTCCCACACGAACAGTCTTAGGGCCACTGATATCATATTTTGACCCGTTTATATTTATAGGACATTAACAGAGTGCTGACAAATATTTTATGGTGGAACATTTTCCCTTTGGGTTACACATCGGTGTTTCGCGTCGGGCTATTTTCTGATTATCCACTAAGGTAGGTGGCCGCATCTTTATAATACTCTCGGCAATATAATGAGAGTTTTCTAAATGAAGTCCATTAGATACATCGGCGCTCAAATCATCGCGATCCTCCGTTATCTGAGCCCCTAAACTTCCTTCAGTTTTTGGTAGTTTCCGTTCACGCATTGATCCGATCCCCAATTTTGAACCGCCCCAAGGCAGCGTTTTCCGGCTTTGCTCAGGGTGACGGGCTGGTGACGCCCCCTCATTTGGTCAGCAGGATCGGGGCCTTGTTGCCGATCGCGCCGTGTGGCCGTTCCTCATTATAGTATCTACGCCAAGCCTCCAACTTTTCGACCGCATCTGCAAGGGTCAGGAACCAATGCTGGTTCAGACGTTCTGCGCGGAACCGGCCGTTGAAAGCCTCGATGAAGGCATTGTCGGTCGGCTTGCCCGGGCGTGAGAAGTCGAGCACCACACCTCGCTGATAGGCCCAGAGATCGATGTCGCGCGAGACGAACGCGCTACCCTGATCGACGCGGATCGTCTTTGGATAGCCGGTAGTCCGGCACACCCGATCAAGCGTCGCCACCACATCCTCGCCGCGGTAGCTATAGCGCACATCAAGCACTGGCACGTAACGCGAGAACGTGTCGACCACCGTCAGGACCCTCAGCTTCTTGCCCGTCGCCAGCTGATCGTGCACGAAGCCCATCGCACAGACGTCGTTGGAGCCGACAGCCTCGGCGCGGTCGTCACGCAGCTTCGCCTTCACCCGGCGCTTGGGTGTCTTGTTCCTGAGCTGCATCCCCAACTCCCTGTAAATTCGATAGACTTTCTTAAGATTGATGCCCCAACCCTCACGATCCAGCAGGACGTGAACGCGCCGGCAGCCATACCTGACGCGTGCTTCGCATATTTTCTTGATCCGCTTAGCAACGGCAGCCCGATCCCGTCTCGCGGTTTGCGAGCAAACCGCTGCCGGGCAGCGGGTGCGGCGGGATCCCGCCTTCGGCCCGCCGCAGGATCGCGATGATCTGCGCTTCAGTGTATCTGCTTGTCTTCATTCGGTAATCCCCCCTAAAAGTAAGGGGCTGCATAAGTAGAATTTTCTCGGCAAGATGCACGAGGAGATTTCGAATGAAGACAAGCAGATACACTGAGGCGCAGATCCTCGCGATCCTGCGGCAGGCCGA
>NKIU01000025.1 GCA_002256245.1 Pseudorhodobacter sp. PARRP1
TTGCTCAAGCCGCGTCACCGCCGCGTGTGACCCGGTAAGCCGGGTTCATTCTAGCCTTTTGCCACAGATCTTAGCTGTTTTCACAGAATCCCCGACCCGGGTCATCCGGGTCGGCCTGCCAAAGACAGCCCGGTGTTGGCACCGAAACACCCTTGCCGCCCTGCAAACCGCGCTGCAATCCGGACCGGTCCGGGCCGCTTTTTCTCTTTTGTTCCCCGGAGACCGACATGATGCACAATGCGCCAAACCCAAACTTCACATCAGCTCCCCGACCGGCTTGGTGGGACTACACAGAGCAGGTGATCCGTCGCTTTCAGCAGCACGAATGGGATAAAGCGGAAGAGGATCGCAGCCACACACATGCGGCGGCGGATGACGCCTTCAAGGCAGCGCTGACCGCGCATCTGAACGGGCCTCAGTTCCCACATTCCGGACTGGACCCGCTCGCCCCGCCAGAAAATCTGTCGCCTGAGGCATCGCATGACACCGCAGACATCAGCAGTGCATTGGCGACAGATGCACCTACCGAACTGGCGTTGCCGCCGATCCGGATCCCAGCGCACAAACTGCTGCTCATCACGCGCTTGGCTGCCAGTATTGGCAATGCCACCGCCTTTGAATCGTTCCTCGAGCCAAGCGCAATCACTGTTCTGGGTGGCATTGCGGATGATGATCTTGACCTGTTGCAGCGGCTGTTGATGCATGTTGTGCCCGAGCAATGGTCTATCGCCTCGATCAGAGGCTCAATGAATATCGCGCACTGCATTTCGGTAGTGCGGCCGCATTTGAGCGAGGGGAAAATCTCGGCACATGCCGCGCGGGAGTTCGAAAGAGATATTCTAGCAGGCATTGCTGCTGAAGCGCCGTTGCTTATCATCCAGCCCACTAACGCCACACTTCCGCCAGGTCTGCCACTTGATCAGATCCGCCGGATCAGCCTGATGCCGATCTCGCGAGACATCATGATCGCCACCTTGCGGGCGAGCCATTCTGATGTGGGCCGGTTTGATGAAGCAGCTGTCCGCGTGGCCCTGCCAGATGACAAGGCGCTGGCAGCGCTCGATCCGCTCTGCATTGCCGTTGCGATGCGCGCGCCTTCAGCGTGCGAGGTGGCCGAGCGGCTTCGCGTCATGGGGCGCACGGCCACAACATCCAGCCCCGTCGGCCCGCATCTCGACGCGTTCACCGGCAATAGCCCGGCACTGCGCGCGGCCCGTCAACTCTCTCGCGATCTGCGGGCATGGAAGGACGGCAGAATCAGCTGGAATGATCTATCCCGGTCGATGCTCCTCTACGGTCCCCCCGGCACTGGCAAGAGCTGGCTTGCCCGCGCCATCGGCAACAGTGCGGACTTTACGGTGGTCACGGCCACTTTCGGGCAATGGCAGGCCGAGGGCCACCTAGGCGACATGCTCACAGCCATGCGGCAATGTTTTCACAATGCGCGCGCGGCCATGCCCACTGTCCTGATCATCGATGAGATCGACTCGGTCGGCTCGCGTGAAGACCGCGATCCGCACAATCGGTCCTACCGCACACAAGTCATCAATGCCTTCCTCGCCGAGCTTGATTCGATCTCGCGGGAAGAAGGCGTGATCGTCATCGGCACCTGCAACCACCCCGAACTGATCGATTCCGCCGTCATGCGCGCCGGACGGTTTGATCTCAAAATCGAGCTTCCGCTGCCCGATGCCGATGCGTTGCTCGGGGTGTTGCAGCGGCATTTCCCCGAATGGTCCGAGGCATGCTTGCAGGGTCTTGCGCAGAACGCGGTTGGCTGCAGTGCTGCTGATGTTGACGCGGCAATCCGACAAGCCAAGGGCATGGCGCGCAGCCAAGAGCGTGAGGTGACCATTGCTGACCTACGAGCGGTCTTTGCGACCCAAAGCGATCCTGAGATTGACTGGCGTGTCGCGGTGCACGAATGCGGCCATGCCGTCGTTTGTGCTGCTTTAGGGCTCGGCACTGTTAGGCGCATTTTGCTCGCACGGTCGGGTGGCGGTGCGGTGATGTGGGATCCCACCCCAAGGCATGGCCTGATGACCGATCTGGCAGCGACACTGTGTCAACACATGGCAGGGCGGGCCGCGGAGCGCCTGATCTTCGGCGAAGTCTCCGCAGGCTCCGGCGGCACCGCAGAGTCCGACTTGGCGAAGGCTACGGCCATCGCCGTGGGAATTCATACGCGTTATGGGCTGGGGATGTTTGGGTCCCTCTGGATCGGCAATGAAGACCAGGCACAGCTGCATGATCCGGCATGCCGCATGCGCGTGCGCCAGAGTATCGATGACGCTGAGGCGCGCGCCGTGAGGATCATCATGGACAACCGCGACCTTCTGGAAGGCATGGCACGGCAGCTCGTGCGCACCCGGGATCTCGATGAGCAAACGGCCAAGGTCTGGCTAGATCGGGTGCGCAGCCCGGTTTTGGCACACGCCCCTGAACCTGCAGTCGATCTGGGACAAGAGCAAAGGTCGGGCGCAGAGCCTTGATACTGACCCGTGCCACCCCTCCGACTCCAGAACCGAGACGCCAACACCGCTCAGTCTCGTCCAAGCCTTTGCTTTTCGCCCGCAGGAGAACATTCATGCCACCAGAATTGAAGCACCACCTAGCACGCGTGATGATCGCTATCCGCGCCGCTGAAGCGAGACCAAGCGTAGCTGAGATTGCCGAGGCACCCTTGCTTGAAGGTTGGCGCGTTTTGATCAGCCCTCAAGGCAGCCCGGTGATCTGGGGACAAGTCAGCGGACATCCGCGGCTAGACGACACGATGATCTCCACCTCACGCTTGATCGCTATCAATCAACGCGCGGGATGGGCCCGCAGCATGAGCCGTTTT
>NKIU01000026.1 GCA_002256245.1 Pseudorhodobacter sp. PARRP1
TTGCTCAAGCCGCGTCACCGCCGCGTGTGACCCGGTAAGCCGGGTTCATTCTAGCCTTTTGCCACAGATCTTAGCTGTTTTCACAGAATCCCCGACCCGGGTCATCCGGGTCGGCCTGCCAAAGACATCCCGGTGTTGGCACCGAAACACCCTTGCCGCCCTGCAAACCGCGCTGCAATCCGGACCGGTCCGGGCCGCTTTTTCTCTTCTGTTCCCCGGAGATCGCCATGACGCATATCCCCTCAAACTCGAACCTCACGTCAGCCCCCCGCCCAGCCTGGAGGGATTACGCAGAGCAGGTGATCCGCCGCCTTCAGCAGCACGAATCCGATAAGGAGGAAGAGGATCGCAGCTATACCTGTGCGGCGGCGGATGACGACTTCAAAGCGGCGCTGACAGCGCATCTGAACGCGGTTCCGTCCCCGCATTCAGGACCGAACTCTCTCGCCCCGCCAGAAAATCTGTCGCCCGAGGCACCGCACGCCATTGAAGACAGGAGCAGCGAGTTGGCGGCAAATGCACCTACCGAACTGGCGTTGCCGCCGATCCGGATCCCACCGCACAAACTACTGCTCATCACGCGCTTGGCTGCCAGTATTGGCAATGCCGCCGCCTTTGAAGCGTTCCTCAAGCCAGATGCAATCACTGTTCTGGATGGCATTGCGGATGACGATGTTAACATGTTGCAGCGGCTGTTGATGCATGTTGTGCCTGTGCACTGGTCTATTGCCTCGACCACGGCCTCAATTGGCTCGGGGCGCTGCATTGCACTCGTGCGGCCAATGGTTAGCGATGGGAAGATTTCGGCGCACGCCGCGCGGGAGTTTGAGCGAGATATTCTCTCAGGCATTAAAGCTGAAGCGCCGTTGCTCATCATCCAGCCCACTAGCGCCACGCTACCGCCAGGTCTGCCACTTGATCAGATCCGTCGGATCAGCCTCATGCCGATCTCGCGAGACATCATGATCGCCACCTTGCGTGCGAGCCATTCTGATGTGGGCCGGTTTGATGAAGCAGCTGTCCGCGTGGCCCTGCCAGATGACAAGGCGCTGGCAGCGCTCGATCCGCTCTGCATTGCCGTGGCAATGCGCGCGCCTTCGGCGCGCGAGGTGGCTGAGCGGCTTCGCGTGATGGGGCGCACGGAGACAAAACCCCACGCCGTAGGCCCCCATCTCGACGAGTTCACGGGCAATAGCCCTGCGCTGCGCGCGGCCCGTCAACTCTCTCGCGATCTGCGGGCATGGAAAGACGGCAAAATCGGATGGCATGACCTATCCCGATCGATGCTGCTTTATGGCCCACCAGGCACTGGCAAAAGTTGGCTTGCGCGCGCGATCGGCAACAGTGCGGACTTTACGGTGGTCACGGCCACTTTCGGGCAATGGCAGGCCGAGGGCCACCTAGGCGACATGCTCACAGCCATGCGGCAATGTTTTCACAATGCGCGCGCGGCCATGCCAACTGTCTTGATCATCGATGAGATCGACTCCGTCGGTTCCCGTGAAGACCGCGATCCGCGAAATCGATCCTACCGGACACAAGTGATCAACGCCTTCCTCGCCGAGTTGGATGCGATCTCGCGTGAGAAGGGCCTGATCGTCATTGGCACTTGCAACCACCGCGAACTGATCGACCCCGCTGTCATGCGCGCCGGACGGTTTGATCTCAAAATTGAGCTTCCGTTGCCCGATGCCGATGCGTTGCTCGGGGTGTTGCAACGGCATTTTCCAAAGTGGTCCGAGACGTGCTTACAGGGTCTTGCGCAGAACGCGGTTGGCTGCAGTGCTGCTGATGTTGACGCTGCAATCCGACAAGCCCGAACGATGGCCCGGAATGACGATCGTGAGGTGACCATTGCTGACCTACGAGCGGTCTTTGCGACCCAAAGCGATCCTGAGATTGACTGGCGTGTCGCGGTGCACGAATGCGGCCATGCCGTCGTTTGTGCTGCTTTAGGGCTCGGAGCTGTTAGGCGCATTTTGCTCGCACGGTCGGGTGGCGGTGCGGTGATGTGGGATCCCATTCCCAGACCTGGCCTGATGACCGACCTCGAAGCATCCCTGTGTCAAAACATGGCAGGGCGGGCCGCGGAGCGCCTAATCTTCGGCGAAGTCTCCGCAGGCTCCGGCGGCACTGCAGAGTCCGACTTAGCGAAGGCTACGGCCATCGCCGTGGGAATTCATACGCGTTATGGGCTGGGGATGTTTGGGTCCCTCTGGATCGGCAATGAAGACCAGGCACAGCTGCATGATCCGGAATGCCGCATGCGCGTGCGCCAGAGTATCGATGACGCTGAGGCGCGCGCCGTGAGGATCATCATGGACAACCGCGACCTTCTGGAAGGCATGGCACGGCAGCTTGTGCGCACCCGGGATCTCGATGAGCAAACGGCCGCAGTCTGGCTGGATCGGGTGCGCTGCCCAGTTTTGCCTCGCGCCCATGAACCTGAGGTTGATGTGTGACAGCCGCGAAGGTCGGGTGCAGATCCATGGCACCGCCCCATGCCGGGCACCCTTAAACAACAAGTTGTCCGCGCCACGCGCGGTCCCGCCCAAACCTTTGCTTTTCGCACTCAGGAGAACATCCATGGCCCCAGAATTGAAGCACCATCTTGAACGCGTGATGACCGCTATCCGCGCTGCCGAAGCGAAGCCAACCGTCGCCGAGATAGCCGAGGCACCCTTGCTTGAACGCTGGCGCGTTTTGATCAGCCATCAAGGCAGCCCGGTGATCTGGGGACAAGTCAGCGGACATCCGCGGCTAGACGACACGATGATCTCCACCTCACGCTTGATCGCTATCAATCAACGCGCGGGATGGGCCCGCAGCATGAGCCGTTTT
>NKIU01000005.1 GCA_002256245.1 Pseudorhodobacter sp. PARRP1
GCTACAGATCCGGGCCGCAATCCTGAACCGCTTCACAGCTCTCGGAACGCCTGAAACTCAACGCGTGGGATGAGTCCGTCCAAGGGAAGGGGGAACTCGATTTCAGGCCGAATTGTGCAACAGAGCCAGGGCGATCCCGTAGCGTGCCAACAGTAGCGGTCAGGCTTGGCAAACGGGCGAAACCCCCACGTCCGCAGCGCGCCGCCGGGGGTGCGGATGTCCTCACTGCCAAACCGGATCAAGACGCCCTGCGCGGTGCGGGCCAACACGGTAAACGGCTGATCTATCGCCAGCAGCATTTCGGTGGTGCCGTTCAGATCGCTGAACACTTGGACAGCGCCGCGCTTGTGATCCTTTGCTAAAAATCAGGTGCTGTAGCGCGCGCTTGCAGGTTTCGACAAAAGCGTTGGGATCGCCATAAACCCCGGAGAGCCGCTCAAACACGTCAACCTCCGCATGGGCGGGGATGGCGAGGCATGACAGGGCGAAAAGCGTGCGGATCATGCCGCGTGATGGCACGGAAATGCGGCAAAATCTGGGGCGGCAAATGAAAAGGGCGCATCCGAAGATGCGCCCCGATGCCTGCCGTGATCGTGGGATCAGAAACCCAGACCGGCGTATTTGTTCTTGAACTTCGACACGCGGCCGCCGGTGTCCATCAGTTTGGCCGAGCCGCCGGTCCATGCCGGATGCGCCAGCGGGTCGATGTCCAGCGCCATCTGGTCGCCTTCTTTGCCCCAGGTAGTTTTGGCTTGGAACAGGGTGCCATCGGTCATTTTGACGGTGATGGTGTGATAGTCGGGGTGAATTCCGTCTTTCATCGCTCTGCTCCTTACTCGGACTTGGGTTTGTAGTTGGTGTCTTCGACGATCCGGGCCGACTTGCCGCGACGATCGCGCAGGTAATACAGCTTGGCGCGACGCACGCGGCCACGGCGGACCACTTCGATGCTGTCGATGTTGGTCGAATACAGCGGGAACACACGCTCCACACCTTCGCCGAACGAGATTTTGCGGACGGTGAATGAAGCCGCGATGGTGGCGCCGCCCTTGCGAGCGATGCAAACGCCTTCGTAGTTCTGCACGCGCGAGCGGGTGCCTTCGGTCACTTTGTAGCCGACTTTCACGGTATCACCGGCTTTGAAATCCGGGATTTTCTTGCCGAGCGCAGCGATCTGCTCGGCTTCGATGATGGCGATCAAATTCATCGCAGTTCCTTTATATGCAGGGTTTTCCCCGACGTGATGCAGCCGCAGAGCTTCTGGTCTTCAACCGGGTCGCCACAGATGTGACCCCGCCAGAGGTGCGGAACGCTTTTGAAATCCGCGCCTTGCGCCAGACTTGCAGAAGAACGCAAGTGTTACGGCAAAAGGAATCGGGCCCGACAGGCTTTTGACCCCGGACAGGCGGCGTATAGGGTTTGTGGCGGGATGGGTCAAGGGGCAAGGCTGCCCCCGTCTCAACGGCCGGGGCGGCTACATAAAATCAATGCGTTAGAGGGGCGTCGTGTAGATTTTTCAACGCTTGGACTGCGGATGCCGAGAAGCCTCCGGCGGGGATATTTAAGCAGAGAGGATGATCAATCGCTTTGGGCTCATCCTCTCTGCTTAAATATCCCCCGCGGAGCGTTCGACCTTTCCGTCACGCCTTACGCCGCAGGTAAGCTTGCCACAGATCAGGCCGCCGGGTTTTGGTGATGTCTTCCGCCTGCGCTTGGCGCCATTTCGCGATGGCGGCATGGTTGCCCGATTGCAGCACCTCGGGGATCGGCAGATCGTTCCAGACGGCGGGACGGGTGTATTGCGGGTGTTCGAGCAGACCATCCGAGAAAGATTCCTCGACGGTGGATTCGTGATTGCCGAGGACCTTGGGCAGCAGGCGCACGGTGGCGTCGATCAGGGCGGAGGCGGCGATTTCTCCGCCCGTCAGCACGAAATCGCCAAGACTGACTTCTTCGATGTCGTGGTGATCCAGCAGACGTTGATCGACACCTTCAAACCGACCGCAGAGCATCGTCACGCCGTCACAGGCGGCAAAGCGGCGGGCCATGGCTTGATTGAACGGCTTGCCGCGTGGGGAAAGGTAGATCACCGGCCAGCGGTTGCGGTCGCGCGGGGTGTGTTGGGCCGCGTCGGTCAGGGCGGCATCCAGCACATCGGCGCGCAAGACCATGCCCGCGCCGCCGCCTGCGGGGGTGTCATCGACGTTCAGGTGCTTGCCCTGCCCGAAGCTGCGCAGGTTGATCACATCCAGCGCCCATAGGCCCAGATCGAACGCCTTTCCGGTCAGCGAAATCCCGAGGATGCCGGGGAAAGCGTCAGGCATAAGGGTGATGATTTTCGCCCGCCATGCGCCTTTGATGTGCAAAGGCTCTTCCATCAGATCACGCGGCTTGAGGCTGGCGCGCACAGAAATGCGGCCATGCGATTTGCTGGGCGGGGCCGCGGGATCGGGGGCATCGGATGTGTCAGTCATAGCTGCTTTTAGCCTGCCCGCCCTGCCCCGGCTAGGCCAAACCATCCTCGGGCTGTGCGGCATTGGTGGCGGCAATCAGCGCCAGCAGTGGCAGTTCGGCAGCGGTGCTGACAAAGTTGGTCAGCCAGGTTTGCAACAGATCAACACTGGGGGATTTCCCCCATATTTCAGGATCTTGCGGCATGGCTTGCGCAAGGCGCGCGGCATAGATGGCAACAAGGTCAGGGTCTTCGGGCAGCAGTTGCAGCGCCAGTGTCGGGCCATCGCCGCTGACCCGCACCACCAGATCGGGGTCAGTGCAGTGCAGAATCATCGCGATCAGTTCGGCCCGCCCTGCATCTGCACGGGCGCGCTCGAGGAGTGCGGTGCGGATATGTGCAGGTTCAGCATGGGCCGACAACGCCGTCAGATGCTGAGCCACCACCTCGGGGCTGGTGTCATCGGGCAGGTCGGCCAATGGGGCGATCATGCGGCGCGCGGTGCGCAACTCGCTGGCCTCGACCGGGTTATCGGGGTGGGCGATCTGATCAATGGCGTGGTCAAGGAAATTGTTGATCTCATTGGCTTTCCACGGGTCCCAAATCATCCGGGCCAAGGGGATCGACAGGAAGGAAATCGCGACGGGCAGCATTTCACCATAGGGCGGCACAAAACCCAAGGCTCCGCCGATACCCCGCCCGACGCCAAACAGAAGGGCGACGAACAGCAGTTGAATAGCGGCGTTGCTGAACAGGGTTGCCCAAGCCTGATACTGCGTCCAGTCGTGAAACTGGCGCGGCCAGTTCTGCGGGCGCAGGATGAATTGCCACAGCAAAAACAGCACCAGAAACACCGGCACCAAGGGCCAACCATACCCGCCAAGGCCCGCCATCAGCGGTCCGATATAGAGCAGCGCAGTTGCGCCCATCAGCCATCGCAGTCGGTTGTGCATCGCGCCCCCATTTTCGCTGCAGAGTGGCGTGGGACGCGGCGTTAGTCTAGCCCCTCTGGCGGATCGACGATGATGCGGCCGGTTGTCAGATCGACGGTCGGCACGGCTTTCAAGGTGAAGGGCAGCAGCAGCGACGTTTTCAGCCCCGGCCCGGATATCTCAATCAGATCGCCCGCGCCGTGGTTGTGGACGGCCTGCACGCGGCCAAGCTGTTGGCCGCCGGTGTCAAAGGCGGCAAGGCCGATCAGATCGGCGTGATAGAATTCGTCATCTGGCAGATGGGGGAGTTTTTTCTTGTCAACATAAAGGCTTACGCCTTTCAGCGCGTCTGCCTGCTCTTTGGTCTCAACGCCTGTAATGCGCGCGCCAAGGCCGCCTGCAACCGGGCGGGTCAGTTTGATCTTGTAGGTGGTCTGGCCGTCTTCGCTATAAAGCGGGCCGTAGGCGGCGATGGCCTCGGGATCGGTGCAGAAGCTTTTCAGCCGCACTTCGCCCTGCACGCCGAAAGAGCCTGCGATGGCGCCGACGCAGATATGGTCTGGGTTGGGCATAGGCTTCTCCGGGGTGAAGGGTGGCGGCCCACGCGCGAAAATCCGCGCTCGGGCCGCCGATCAGATTATTCAGCAGCCGGTGCTTCTGCACGAGCGGCTTTCTTTTTCGCCAGTTCGGCCATGCGCTTGCCCGGGACTGCCGATTTCGGGTTCATACGGACCTTTTTGGTCAGCACGCCAGCGGCTTCCAGCATCCGTGCGATACGGTCGGTCGGCTGTGCGCCTTGGCCCAGCCAGTATTGCACGCGCTCCATGTTCATTTTCACGCGTTCTTCGCTGTCTTTGGCCAAGAGCGGGTTATAGGTGCCCAGCTTTTCCAGAAAGCGGCCATCGCGCGGGTTGCGGCTGTCGGTGGCGACGATCGAGTAGTGCGGGCGCTTTTTGGAACCACCACGGGCGAGGCGAATTTTCATGGACATAGTGTAGTCTCCTTAGGTTTGGTTGGAACCGCGGTTGGGCGGTTATTTTTGCAGTTGTTCGTGATGCCTGATGACTTCCGAGATGATGAAGGTCAGGAATTTCTTGGCAAATTCGGGGTCGAGGTCGGCTTCTTTCGAAAGCCACTCCAGCCGTTCGATCTGGCGGGCTTCGCGCGAAGGATCGGACGGGGGAAGATCGTGTTCGGCTTTCAGGCGGCCCACGGCTTGGGTGCGCTTGAAGCGTTCGGCCAGCGTATAGACCAGAATAGCATCGAGACGGTCGATGCTTTCGCGGTGGTCTTTCAGCAGATCAGCGGCGCGGGCGGCGTCGGTCATGTCAGGGACTCCGGTGCGGGGTGGCGCCAGATCTGGCTGGAACCGAAGGTTTCATGGACAAAGCTGCCGTCGCGGGTGCAGCCCATGCGACGGGCAAGGGCTTGGGAGCGCAGGTTATCGTCAGCGATCAGGCTGATCGCGGTTTTCCAGCCGAGCGTGGTGTAGGCATGGGCGCGGGCGGCGAGGGCTGCTTCATGCGCGAGGCCTTTGCCTTCGGCTTCTGTCGCCCAAAGCGACCAGCCGAGTTCGGGTTCGGGCCAGCCCTCGGGGAACCACGGGCCTGCCATGCCAAGGGCTGTGTCGGTGGTTTTGTCGGCCAGAATGAACATCGAATAGCCGCGATGCAGCCAATGCCCGGTCAGATGGCCAAAGCTGCGCCACGCCTGCGCGCGGCTGACCGGGCCACCGACGAAGGCGCTGCGGGGCGAGGCGAGGAAGGCGGCCATCACCTCAAAATCCGACGTTTTCGGCCCGCGCAGGCGCAGCCGATCTGTCGTGATTTCAGGGATGCCGACGAGTTCGATCATTTCTTCTTCATCAACCCCGAAAGGCTGGAGGGCAGCGACAACCCGCGCGGCATGCCGGGGAAACCGCCGCCCATGCCGAGGCCTTGTTTCATGCCTTTCGCGGCTTCGGCCATGGCTTCGGGCGACATGTTGGCCATGTCGGGCATGCCACCCTTGGCCCCCATCATCTGCTTGATGGCGTTTTTCATAGCACCACCTTTGCCCATCTTCTTCATCATCTCGGCCATTTGCTTGTGCTGTTTCAAAAGCTTGTTCACTTCGGAAACCTCAAGCCCTGCCCCCGCTGCGATGCGTTTCTTGCGGCTGGCTGCCAAAAGATCAGGGTTGGCGCGTTCTTTCTTGGTCATCGAATTGACCAAGGCAATCTGGTGGGTCAGCATTTTGTCATTGAAACCAGCGGCTTCGGCCTTTTTGGCCATGCCGCCCATGCCCGGCATCATGCCCATCAGGCCCTGCATGCCGCCCATTTTCTGCATCTGTTCCAGCTGCGATTTCAGGTCGTTCATGTTGAACAGACCCTTGGCGAAGCGGCGGGCCATGCGTTCGGCTTGTTCAGCCTCGAACGTCTCGCGCGCTTTTTCGACGAGGGCCACGATGTCGCCCATGCCAAGGATGCGGCCTGCGACGCGTTCAGCCTCGAACGTCTCTAGCGCGTCCATCTTTTCGCCAAGACCGACGAAACGGATCGGCTTGCCGGTGACGGCGCGCATCGAAAGCGCAGCACCGCCGCGACCGTCGCCGTCCATCCGGGTCAGCACCACGCCGGAAATGCCGACTTTGGCGTTGAATTCAGACGCCACGTTGACGGCGTCTTGCCCGGTCAGGCCATCGACCACCAGCAGGGTTTCACGCGGCTGGGCGATGTCGCGGACGGCTTGGATTTCTTCCATCAGCACTTCGTCGATGTGCAGACGGCCAGCGGTATCGAAGAACACCACGTCATAGCCGCCCATCGCGGCCTGCGTTTTGGCGCGTTTGGCGATCTGAACCGCAGATTCGCCTTTGACGATCGGCAGGCTATCGACGCCGATCTGGCCCGCGAGGATCGCCAACTGCTCCATCGCGGCGGGTCGGTTGGTGTCCAATGACGCCAGCAGCACGCGCTTGCCGTTACGCTCTTTCAAGCGTTTCGCCAGTTTGGCGGTGGTGGTGGTTTTGCCCGAACCTTGCAGACCGACCATCAGGATGGCGGAAGGCGGGTTGTCGATTTTCAGCGCTTCGGGTTCATCATCACCCGCCAGCACGCGCACCAGTTCGTCATGCACGATCTTGACGACCTGCTGACCGGGGGTGATGGATTTGGTAACAGCCTGCCCGATGGCGCGGGTTTTCACCGCTTTGACGAAGTTGCGCGCCACTTCCAGCGAAACGTCGGCTTCCAGCAGGGCAACGCGCACTTCACGCAGCGCAGTATCGACATCCGCCTCGGACAGCGCGCCGGCTTTGGTCAAGCGATCAAACACACCACCAAGGCGTTCTGACAGGCTTTCAAACATCGCGCTCTCCTAGATCAAAACCCCGATATGGGGCGCTACGGCGGGTTTCCCAAGGCCAATGCAGAACAACACCTGTGGGCGCAACGCGCTGACAGGTGGCGATCCCGGCATGTGCCAAGGGACCGGAAGCGGCTGCCTCCGGGGGAATTGCGTCGGGCGATACGCCGTTGGGGCGTGGGAGTCAAGCAGGGTTGGAAATGTAGGGGTCTTGCGCCGCACGTTGCAGGCGGCTTTCGCATTTTGCCTTTTACCACGGTTGCTTGGCAATCGTTCAGATGCGGCGGCTGTGCACTGGTTAGCACATACCTAATCAGGGCTTCAGGCAAACCTTACCTTTGCTGCGACAAACCCCTTGCTAAATGTGCCTTGTTTGCAGATTCATGTGCGCAAATGCACAAGGGGTCTGCGCCATGGACAACTGGGACGAGATCAGGACTGCCTTTCAGGTTGCACGCATGGGCACGGTTTCGGGGGCCGCCGAGGTGATGGGCGTGCATCATGCAACGGTGATCCGCCACATCGACAGTCTGGAAAAACGGCTGGGTGCCAAGCTGTTTCAGCGCCATGCGCGCGGCTACACCCCCACCGAATCCGGGCGCGATTTGTTGTCGGTGGCACAGACAACCGAGGATCAGTTCGGTCAGTTGGCCAGCCGGATCAAGGGTCAGGGTGAAACGGTCGCGGGCGAGTTGGTGGTGACCTCGATCACCGGGATCGCACATCTGCTTGCCCCGGTGTTTGCCACCTTCCAAGAGGCGCATCCCGCTGTGGTGATCCGGTTTCTGACCGATATGCGGCTTTATCGGCTGGATTACGGCGAAGCGCATGTGGCGATCCGGGCGGGGGCGACACCGCAAGAGCCTGACAATGTGGCGCTGCCATTGGTTAAGATGCAAATGGGGCTTTATGGGGCAAAATCCTATGTCGCTCGGCACGGTATGCCCGCCAATGAGGCCGAGTTGCTGCAGCATCGGTTTATCGGCATCGACAATCCGGACAACCGCGCGCCGTTCTATCGCTGGCTGCGCGAGCGGGTGTCGAATGACCGCCTGACCTTCCGGGTGAACGAGCCTGCCGCGGCAGAAGTGGCGGTGAAGGCGGGCATGGGGCTGGGGTTTTTGCGCACGCATGAGGCGCGGCTTGATCCCGATCTGGTGGAAGTGATGGCCCCGATCCCGGAATGGGACTCGCCGCTGTGGATTGTGACGCATGTGGATTTGCACCGCACCTTGAAGGTGCAAAGTTTTCTGAGTTGTCTTCGCCATGCCGCCTCGACCTGGTGCCAAGCTTGAGGGCTTGGGCTGCGTTAAGCCCTGCGCAGCGCGGACATGTGGCGATGCTGGCGTTTTCGGCGCTGGTGGCGGGCAGCTTCAGTCTGGGCGCAATGGCCGCACCGTTCGTATCACCCGCGGCGTTGACGGTGGCGCGTTTTGCGTTGGCGGGGGCGCTGGTGGGTTTGGCGGCATTTCTGACGGTCGGGGTGCCGCGCAAGACGTGGCAAGCGCCTTGGCGGTATGGGATCTTGGGCGGATTGCTGGCCTGCTACTTTGTGCTGATGTTCTGGGGCTTGCAGACGGCCGAGGCCGTGCCGACCGCCGCCGTCTTTACGCTGACGCCCGTGATGGCGGCGGGGTTTGGTTGGGTGCTGTTGGGGCAGGTAACCACGCGGCGGATGGCGCTGGCTTTGGGCATCGGGGCGGCTGGTGCCTTGTGGGTGATCTTTCGCGGTGATCCTGCGGCATTGGCGCGGTTTGAGGTGGGCCGGGGCGAAGTGATCTATTTCTTCGGCTGTATTGCCCATGCAATCTATGCGCCGATGGTGCGCAAGCTGAACCGGGGCGAGCCTGCGTTGGTGTTCACCTTTGGCATGATGCTGGCCGGATTTTTGATTCTCTGCCTGTGGGGCTGGCGCGATGTGCTGGCAACCGATTGGGCCGCCCTGCCTACGATCGTTTGGATTTGTCTGGCCTATGTCTCGGTCGCGGCCTCGGCGATGACGTTTGTTCTGTTGCAATTTGCGACGCTGCGGCTGCCGTCGGCCAAGGTTATGGCTTACACCTATCTGGTGCCGTCTTGGGTCATCCTGTGGGAAGTGGCTTTGGGCCGCCCTGCCCCGCCGATAAATGTGCTGGACGGTGTCATTCTAACCGCTTTGGCTTTATTGCTGCTGTTGAAGGATGAATCGGCATAGCGTAAACGTTTTCATGGCTGACATGTTAGCGCTAAAAGCGTGGCATCCATCAGGTCTGGGAGGACACATATGTATATCGGGCTTGATCTTGGCACCTCGGGGCTGAAGGGCATCTTGATGGACGAGCGCCAGCAGGTGCTGGCCGAAGCCACCGCACCCCTGACGGTCGAGCGTCCGGCCGAGGGTTGGTCAGAGCAAGCACCCGCCAGTTGGATTGCGGCGGCCGAGGCGGTTTTGGGCACACTGGCAGCGCATGGGCTGGGGGCGGTCAAGGGGATCGGCCTTTCCGGCCACATGCACGGGGCGACCCTACTGGACAGCGCCGATCAGGTTTTGCGCCCGTGCATCTTGTGGAATGACACCCGCAGTTTTGCCGAAGCCGCAGCACTGGACGCGCAGCCCGCGTTTCGCGCGCTGTCGGGCAACATCGTGTTTCCGGGCTTCACCGCGCCAAAACTGGATTGGCTGCGCAAGCATGAACCCGCGATCTGGGACAAGGTGGCGATGGTCTTGCTGCCCAAGGATTATCTGCGGCTGTGGCTGACCGGAGAGCATGTGTCCGAGATGTCTGACGCCGCTGGCACCGCTTGGCTGGATACCGGCAAACGCGCGTGGTCGGATACGCTGTTGTCGGCCTGCGGCTTGACCCGGGCGCAGATGCCGCGTCTGGTCGAAGGCTCGGAAGTGTCGGGCCATCTGCGCCCCGAACTCGCCAGCCGTTTTGGCATGGCTGCGGGCGTTGTGGTGGCGGGGGGCGGCGGCGACAACGCGGCGTCGGGCGTGGGCGTGGGCGTTGTGCGCGCGGGCGAGGCGTTTGTGTCGCTGGGCACCAGCGGCGTGCTGTTTGCGGCCAATGACGGCTATCAGCCTGATCCGGCCACGGCGGTGCACACGTTCTGCCACGCCTTGCCGAACACCTGGCATCAAATGGGCGTGATTTTGGCCGCGACCGATGCGCTGAACTGGTATTCCAAACTGGTGGGGGCTGATGCTGCGACCTTGACGGGTGAAGTGGGGCCGCTGCAAGCGCCGGGGAAGACCGTCTTCCTGCCCTATCTGGGTGGCGAGCGGACGCCGCTGAACTCGGCCTCGATCCGTGGCGCGTTTACCGGGCTGGAACATGCCACCGACCGCACGGCAGGGACCAGGGCCGTGCTGGAGGGCGTGACATTTGCCTTCCGCGACAGCCGTGATGCGCTGGCTGCGACGGGAACCAAGTTGCAGCATTTGCTGGCTGTGGGCGGTGGTTCACGCTCGGATTACTGGTTGCGCGCGATTGCCACCGCCTTGGATTGTCCGGTCAGCCTGCCGGTTGCCGGTGATTTCGGCGGCGCTTTCGGTGCCGCACGGCTGGGGCTTATGGCCGCCACGGGTGCAGGTGCTGAAATCGCCACTTTGCCGCAAATTGCGCGGGAAATTCTGCCCGACCCCGCCCTGAAAGACGCCTTTGATGCGGGTTACGCCCGTTATCGTGCTGCACAAACCGCTATAAGGAGCCTCGCATGACCGATTTCTTCAAAAACATCCCCGCCATCAAATACGAGGGCGAGAACAGCACCAACGAATTCGCCTTCCGCCACTACGACCCCGATGAGGTGCTGCTGGGCAAGCGGATGGAGGATCACCTGCGTTTTGCCGTGGCCTACTGGCACAGCTTTGCATGGCCGGGGGGCGATCCGTTCGGCGGGCAGACCTTTGATCGTCCGTGGTTCGGCGACACCATGGCGCTGGCCAAGCTGAAGGCCGATGTGGCGTTTGAGATGTTCGATATTCTGGGCGCGCCGTTCTATGCCTTCCACGATGCCGATGCGCGGCCTGAAGGGGCGACCTTTGCGGAATCTCTGCGCAATCTTGAGGAAATAGTTGATTACCTTGGCGAAAAGCAGGCCTCGCACAAGGCCAAGCTGCTGTGGGGCACGGCCAACATGTTCAGCCACAAGCGTTGGATGTCGGGTGCTGCCACCAACCCCGACCCGGAAGTCTATGCCTATGCTGCCGCCACGGTGAAATCCTGTCTGGATGCCACGCACAAGTTGGGCGGTGCCAACTATGTGCTGTGGGGCGGGCGTGAGGGGTATGAGACGCTGCTGAACACCGACCTGAAAGCCGAGCGCGCCCATGCTGGCCGCTTCCTGCAATCGGTCGTCGAATACAAGCACAAGATCGGCTACAAAGGTGCGATCCTGATCGAGCCCAAGCCGCAAGAGCCGTCGAAGCACCAGTATGATTACGACGTGGCAACGGTTTACGGCTTCCTGAAGGATTTCGGGCTGGAGAAAGAGGTTCAGGTCAATATCGAGCAAGGTCATGCGATTTTGGCTGGGCACTCGTTTGAACATGAGATCGCGCTGGCCTCGGCTTTGGGGATTTTCGGTTCGATCGACATGAACCGGAATGACTATCAATCCGGCTGGGATACCGACCAGTTCCCGAACAACCACGCCGAAAAGGCGCTGGCGTTCTATGAGATTTTGCGGGCGGGCGGTTATACCACCGGCGGCACCAACTTTGACGCCAAAGTGCGGCGGCAATCGCTGGACCCGGAAGATCTGATCCTGGCGCATGTCGGCGGGATGGACACCTGCGCGCGGGCGCTGAAAGCGGCGGCCTATCTGCTGGAGGATGACACTTTGGAAGCAGCCCGCCGTGCGCGCTATGCCGGATGGGAGCGTGAGGGTGCGAAAGCCATGCTGACACAGCCGTTGGAGGTGATTGCGGAGGCCGTTGTGAAAAACAACATCAACCCGCAGCCGCGTTCTGGCCGTCAGGAGCGGTTGGAGAACCTGTGGAACCACTACATCTGAGGGATGCTTGACCAAGCGCCGGGGGCCAGCCCCCGGACCCCCGGGATATTTAAGAACGGATGAAATAATTTGTCTTAAATTTTAGGGGTTCAGATCAACGCGGCCAGCGGAGGGATGCCTTCGCTGGCCGTGACGCTTTTCAGGGCAGCGGCGGCGGCGCGGTGGCCGAGGTGAAGGGCTGCTTCTGCGCTCCAGTTTTCGTGAATGCCGTAGATGATGCCGGCGCAGAAGGCGTCTCCGGCCCCGACCGGGCTGAGGATTTCGGCGGGATCTATCGGGTCTGGGGTGGACCAAAGCGCGGTTTCCTCAAGCCAAAGCGCGAGGATGCCGGTGTGCAGGATCACGGTTTTCGCCCCTTGGGCTTGCAGGGCGGTGGCGGCTTCCAGCAGGCGGGCGCGGTCGTCTGGGGGGATTTCGGCGCGGTGGGTGGCGCGGGAGGCTTCGATTTCGTTCAGGAACAGGTAATCTGTGTGTGGCAGGATGGCTTTGACGGTTTCGGCAAAGTGAGGGGTGGCGGCAGAGACGAGATCGACACAAGTGATCATGCCTGCGGCGCGTGCGCGGGAAAGAATGCGGGCGGCGGGGGTTTCGCCGTTGGAGTCTACCGCATCAAGGGTGGCGAGCAGGTTGGGATAGCCAAGGTAGAACACTTTGGTGTTTTGCGCGGCGATGGCTTCAATCGGAATGTCGGCTTCGCCAAGCGCGTCATTCGCGCCGGGGTGGTAGAAGAAGGTGCGGCTGTCGCCGGGGACATTCATCACTTGGGTGTGGGCGGTCGGGTGGTGCGGGGTTTGTCTCAGCCATCGCATATCTACATTTGCAGCCGTGCAGGCGGTTTTGCAGATTTCGGCATGAGTGTCGGTGCCGATCAGACCCACCGCGTAAAGCGGCAGGCCCGTTTGAAAGGCGGCGAGGTCCAGGATGACGTTGGCGGCACCACCGCCGACTCCGGTGGCTTCGTGGTTGATGCGGACCAGATCGCTTTTCTGCGGCCAAGCGTCGATGCTGTGGACGATATCGACGATCCAGTTGCCCGCACAGGCGATGCCGTTTCTCATGGTGCGTAATCCACCGCGACCGTGCGGTTTTCCTTTCCGGCCGTTAGCGCGGCGGTCAACACGGCATGGTGGGCGGCTGCCTCGGACGGGTGGGCGCAGGGGAAGCCTGCGGCGTCTCCGCCTGCCAACTCGTCAATATAGGCGGCCCACATCTGCTGGATCGCGTCGGTGAAGCCGAATTCAAAGATGCCGCCGGTGATGCCGGAGAACAGTGGCGTGTAGCCGAGGTCTTCGGTAGCCCAAGTTTGGCTGCCGCCGTTTTGGTAGTGCATGAACTGCCATTGGCGCGGCGATTTGGTGGTGAAAAAGGCGCTGCCCTTCATGCCCAACACCCGCAGCGACCACGTGTTCGCCTCGCCCGGTGCAATACGCCATGTTTTCAGCACCATAGGGAAATTGCCGTAAGCGGTGGGGACGCGGGCGGTGATGGTGGTATTGTCCCAAGTCTCACACGGCACAAGGCTACCTTTGCCGTCAGGGCGCTGGGTGACGCGTTTGACAAGGCTGGCTTGCACCGTCTCGGGCCGCCAGCCAAGGCGCAAGGGGACGTGCAAAACGTGCATCCCCAGATCACCCATGCAGCCGTATTCGCCGTTCACGGCCTGCATCCGCTTCCAGTTGATCACCTTGTCGGGGTTGATATCGGAGGAATGCAGGAAGCTGGCCTCAACCTCAAGAATCTCGCCCACCGCACCCGATTTCACAAAGTCGATCACCTTTTGTGCGCCGGGGTAGAACGGCATTTCAGACGAGCAGCGCACGGTCAGTTCGGGATGCGCGTTGACGGCGGCCATGATGGTGCGGTTTTGGGCGGCGTCCATCCCGAAGGGTTTCTCGCCGAACAGGTGTTTTCCGGCGGCGAGAATATCCGGATACATCTGCGCGTGCAGAACATGCGGGACGGCGCAATAGACGGCGTCAACCTGCGGATTTGCCAGCAGGGCGTGATAGTCGGTGGTGGTTTGGATGTCGCCCAGATGGCCCGCAAACCAATCCATCAAGGCGGGGTTGGTATCGCAGACCGCGACGATGCGCGGCTTGGCCTTGGGGTTGGACAGGTGCAGCCAACGCGCGGCGGCAGAGGCAAACTCGCGCCCCATCAGACCACAGCCAATGATGCCGAAGCGGATTTCTTTCATGGCTTAGGCCAGATGCTTGGCGGCGTCGGTGGCGGTGGCTTTGTCATGCACAATCGCCATCAGCGCGCGGGTCATGCCGCCGGGGTTGGCGTGTTGCACCACGTTGCGGCCATAGACGATGCCGCGCGCGCCTTGTTGCATCAACTCGTGCGTGCGAGCGAGGATTTCGGCGTCGGACACGCGGCCACCGCCGCGCACCAGAACGGGGATGCCTTGGGCGATTTCAATGACGCGGTGGTATTCGGAGACATCGGTGCAGGGATCGGCCTTGATAATGTCAGCGCCAAGTTCGGCGGCTTGGCGGACCAGCGGCAGGATTTTGGCGATGTCACCATCCACCATATAGCCGCCTTTGGCATTGTCTTGCATCACCAGCGGTTCGACCATCAGCGGCATGCCCATGATTTCACACTCGCGCTTCAAAGCGTTCACGTTGCGCACGCAGTCGCGGTAAAGTTCGGGCTGGTTGGGCAACAGCAGCAGGTTGACGACCACACAGGCGGCGTCGAGGACGAGGCCTTGTTCAACCGGGCGGTCGATCACCTCGGAATACAGGCTGCGCGGCAGGGGCGTGCCGTAAACGTTGGCGATGTCGGTGCGCAGAACCAGCGCGGGGCGGTTTTTGCCGGGGATGGCTTGCAGGATTTTCGCGGTGCCGGGGGGCAGCTGGATCGCATCGGGCGCGGCGGCGGCGACGGTCTGGATGGATTTGGTCATGTTTTCGATGCCTCCCAAGAAAGACGCCTCGTTGAACATGCCGTGGTCGATGGCCACGTCAAAGCAGTTGCCCGAAGGCGCGAACAGGCGATTGAGACGGGCGGTTTTCATGGCGGTATCCTGTGTGTGGAAACGTTTCCATATGGGTATCGGCGGTGCAGGATTCTGTCAACGGGCAAGGAAATTCCTGACAGAAGTGGCGTTTGATCAGGCGAACTGGATCGGCTAGCCTTGGGAAAGCATAGGAGATTTCGAATGGATTGGCAGAGCTATCTGGACGCAGAGCAGGCGCGGTTCGTGCAGGAATTGCTGGGCTTTGTGCGAATTCCCTCGGTTTCGGCCAAGCCCGAGAATATCCCGGATGTGGTACGCGCGGCGGAATGGGTGGCGGCGCGGTTGGCGGCGGCGGGGGTGGAGGGGGCTGAGGTGTTGCCGACAGCCGGGCATCCGGTGGTCTGCGGGCATTGGGTGCATGCTGGGGCGGATAAGCCGACGATCCTGATCTATGGGCATTTCGATGTGCAGCCTGCCGAGCCGTTTGATCTGTGGGACAGCCCGCCGTTTGATCCTGTTGTGCGGGATGGCAAGGTTTGGGGGCGCGGGGCTTCGGATGACAAGGGTGGCATGATGGTGCCCATTCTGGCTGTCGAGGCGCTGCTGAAGACCACGGGGCGGTTGCCGGTGAATGTGAAGTTTTTCTTTGAGGGGCAGGAAGAAATCGGCTCGCCCGACCTGCCGCCGTTTGTGGCGGCCAATGTGGCGCGGCTGAGTGCGGACATGATTTTCTCGGCCGATGGGCTGCAATATGCGCCGGAGCAGCCGCAGATTGTTGAGGCTTTGAAGGGGCTGGTGAAGGCCGAGATCGTGGTGCGGGGGCCGCGGTCGGATCAACACTCGGGCCTGCATGGCGGCGGGATTGCCAATCCGGCGATGGCTTTGGCGCATCTGTTGGCGTCGATGAAGTCGGCGGATGGGTTGGTGACGGTGGCGGGGTTTTATGACGACGTGATTGATTTGACTGCAGACGATCGGGCGGCGATTGCGCGGATTCCGTATGATGAGGCCCGCTATCTGGCCGAGACTGGGGCACCGGAGGTGTTCGGCGAGCCGGGGTATAGCACGCGGGAGCGGCTTTGGGCGCGGCCGACGCTGGATGTGAACGGGTTGACGAGTGGGTGGCAGGGCATCGGGTCGAAGACTGTGTTGCCAGCGGAGGCGCGGGCGAAGATCACTTGTCGGTTGGTGGCGGATCAAGACCCGGCCTCAGTGCTGGCGGCCTTGGCGGCGCATGTGCAGGCCAATTGTCCGGCGGGGGTGACGGTTGAATTAGAGCCGGGGCAAGGCGGGGCGGGGCCGTTTCTGGTGCCGTCGGGGCACAATGCGACGGGGATTGCGGCGCAGGTGTTGGAGGAGGTTTACGGCAAGGCCCCCTACCGGACGCGGTTGGGTGGGTCGATTCCGGTGATGACGACCCTGCTTGGGGAATTGGGGGTTCATGCGGTGATGTTTGGATTTTCGCATGATGATGAAAATCTGCACGCCCCGAACGAATTTTTCCGGCTGGATGTGTTTCGGAGGGGGCAAGAGGCTTATGTGCGGCTGTTGCAGCGGTTGGGGGCTTGAGTGGTCCCAACTCGGGACCTAAAATTTTGCCATATATATCAATGGCTTAATTTTTCGCATTAAGGATTTTTTAACCTGAACGGGGTGCTGCGGGATTTGCCGCAGCCGATCCGGGCCGGTCAGGACAATGCGGCAAGCAGATCCATCGCTGTGATCTGATCAAATTGCACGTGGCGGTGCATCAGCGCCTCGGCCCCGGCGGCGTCGCGGGCGAAGATCAGGCTGGCGATGGCGCGATGTTCGGCAGCGGAAATGGCGATGGCCCCGGCATAGCGATAGCGGGCGCGATAATAGGCCAGCAGCTTGCGGGCGTTGGTCTTGATCATCTCGGTCAGGAAGGGATTTCCAGCGGCAAGCGCCACGCATTCATGAAAGCGCAGGTTCAACTGATAATAGGCATCAGGGTTGGCATCGCCATGGTCGCGGGCAAAATCCTCGCAGGCGGTGACGGCGGCTTCGAGCGCCTTGGCCCATGTCACCGACAAACGTCGCGCGGCAAGGCCTGCGGCTTGGCCTTCGAGTTTGGCGTGAACTTCAAGAATTGCCAGAAATTCCTCAAGGCTGGGGCGAAACACCGTCGCCCCCTTGCGCGGCAAGCGGCGCACCAACCCCATCGCCTCTAATTGCAAGATCGCCTCGCGCACGGGCGTGCGGGAGACGGCAAATTCAGCGACAAGCTCTGCCTCGTCTATCACATCGCCGGGGTTGAGACGGCCTGTGTCGATCCACGACAGCAGTTTGTTGGTGAGGGTTTCGGTTTGGCCAGCCATATCGGATCAAAAGACGGAAAAGGTCGTCGGGTAAAGGGGGATAGCGGGAAAACTTCATGTGAATGGGTGCTGATTGTTTCCAAATTACAACCATAGCGCGAACCACGCACGAAACCTACGACGCATTGGCTGCAAGAAAGACGCAGACCTGTAGCGGGAAAGCCTCAAATGTGGCCGAATTGAGGGGGAAATCTGGCAAAAGCAGATCACGCTTCGCCTAAGCACTAGAAATCGTATCGAAACCTCGGTATCTGTTTTCGTAATCAGCCCCCGAAAGTGGGGCGAATAACACGCTGGGCACTAAAGCCCGGGTTTTTTGAGGCGGAGTAGTAAGATGGTAAAAGCGATTGATTTCGCTGTCCGCAATGTTGCGGGCGGTGCGCAGCATGGCAGTGTCGCAGGCGACAGCCAAGGCAACTTCATTCAGGTCGGCTCGGGCGATAGCGTCTCGCTGAACCTCTCGCGCGGCAGCGTTGTGGGATACGAGCAGCAGGGCGGCGATTTGCTGGTCAAGCTGTCGGATGGCCGCACGGTGGTGCTGAGCAACTACTTCAACGAAAATCCGGGGGATGTGAACCATCTCTACCTGTCTTCGGATGGCGAGATCACCGAGGTGATCGTCCACGAAGGCCAGGGCGGTGTGCTGGCGGCGGATTATGGCCCTGTCAGCGGCTGGGACAAGTGGAGCCCGCTGGACGACATGCGCTTTACGGCGGCAGACAGCATCTCGGATGTGGCGCTGGCGTCGAATGAGCCTGCGGGCATGGCGCCGTTCGTGCCGGGCCTGTTGGGCCTTGGCGGTCTGGGCGCGATTGCGGCCGGTGCGGGCGCGATTGCGGTGATCGGCGGTGCTGGTGGCGGCGGCGGTGGTGGCGGCGGTGGTGGTGGCACCCCCGATACGACCCCCCCGCCGGTGACTGTCACCGAAGGCACCAAATCGGTGAACCACGTCGAAAACGGCGCAGATTATGTGAACGGCGTCGTGATTGCTGGCACCAGCGAGCCGGGTGCCAAGATTGATGTGGTGGTTAACGGCCACACGCAGACCACTGTGGTGGACAGCACTGGCCATTGGACGGTGACTTTCCCGACAACGCAGGTTGATCCGGGCGAATATGAAACGCCGGTGGTTGTGAAGGCCACCGACGCGGCAGGCAACAGCACGACCTGGAACGACGTTCTGGTGGTGGATACCGTGCCGAACCCGATCACCTTTGAAGCGGTGACGGGCGATGACAAGGTGAACTTTGTCGAAAATTCCAGCGGCTTGGTGGTGACCGGCACGTCGGTGGCCGGCGCTACGCTGCAAGTGACGCTGAATGGCGTGACCAATACGGTGCTGGTCGGCGCAGACGGCCATTGGACCACGACCTATCCGGTGGGCACCCTGCCCGCTGGCGAGTATAATCAGGTGATCACGGCGACTTCGACCGACAATCACGGCAACGTCTCAACCTCGACCCACACGTTTGCAGTCGATACCCAAACCTCGGTGGCCTTCACCGGCACGCCGGGTGGCGACGGCACGGTGAACGCAAGCGAGGCTGCGGCAGGTGTGGTGCTGAACGGCACGGCGCAGGCAGGGGCTTCGGTGTCGGTGGTGTGGAATGGCACCACGCTGACCACGACCGCCAATTCCAGCGGCGTGTGGACGGTGACGTATCCGGCGGGTTCGGTCACGGCGGGGACCTATACCTCGACCGCGACGGCGACGGCGACCGACAGCTTCGGCAACACCGCCACGGCGACGCAGGTGGTGCATGTGGATACCGAAACCGCGGTGACGGTGAACAACGGCCAGTCGGGCGGCGATGATGTGATCTCGGGCGCAGAGGCTGCGGCTGGGGTGGCGTTGACCGGCACGGCAGAGGCTGGGGCGACGGTTGTGGTGACGCTGGAAGGCGTAAGCCGCACTGTGACGGCAAGTGCTGCGGGCACCTGGACGGCGACGTTCAGCACCAGTGAAATCCGTCAGGGCACCTACGACTCGGTCGTGTCGGTGACTTCGACCGATCTGGCGGGCAACACGGCATCGACCACGCATAACCTGCACGTCGACACGCAAACCAGCGTTGCGGTGAATGCAGGTCAGGCCGGTGGCGATGATATGGTCAACGCAGCCGAGGCTTCGGGCGGGCTGGCACTGACCGGCACCGCAGAGGCAGGCGCGCGGGTGACGGTGACGTTTGAAGGCGTGACCAAGGTGGTGACGGCGGGTGCCGATGGCACCTGGACCGCAAACTACACCAGCAGCGAAGTGCGCAGCGGGACATACGACTCGACCGTGCAGGTGTCCTCGGTGGATGCGGTGGGCAACACCGCGACCACCACGCACAGCCTGCATGTCGATACCGAAATCGCAGTGGCGATCCCTGCCGGGCAAGCCGGTGGCGATGATGCGATCTCGGGCGCGGAAAAGGCGGCGGGCGTGGTGCTGAACGGCACGGCGGATGCGGGGGCGACGGTTGTTGTCACGCTGCAGGGCGTCAGCCATACCGTGACGGCAAGCGCCGCTGGCACATGGAGCGCGAATTTCGCGGCCAGCGAAGTGGGTGCAGGCACCTACGACTCGGTCGTGACGGTGCGGGCAACCGATGCGGCGGGCAACGTCGCCACCGCGACGCGCACGGTGCATGTCGATACCGAAACCAACGTGGCGATCAATGTCGGCCAAGCGGGCGGCGATGACATCATCAACGGTGCAGAAGAAGCGGCTGGTGTGACGCTGACCGGCACCGCAGAAGCGGGCGCAAGCGTGGTTGTGACCATGGAAGGCGTCAGCCACACCGTGATCGCCAGCGCCGCGGGCACCTGGACTGCGAATTTCGCGGCCAGCGAGATCCGGTCTGGCACCTATGCTTCGACGGTGACGGCTGTTGCCACCGATGCCTTGGGCAACACCGCAACCACCACGCATGTGGTGAATGTCGATACCGAAGTGGTGCCGTTTGACCGCGCAACACTGTCTTATGGCAGCGATCAGATCCTGAACGCGGCAGAAGCCGCCAATGGTCTGACCGTGACGGGGCATGTCGAAGCGGGCTCGACCGTGATGGTCAAGTTTGGCAATGGCACGCAACACGCAGCCACGGTCGCCGCAGATGGCAGCTGGAGCTATACGTTTGCAGCGGGCGAAGTGCCTGCGGGCGAAAACTCGGTGACGCTGACGGCGGTGGCGACGGATCATGTCGGCAACGTCTCGACCCTGACCGAGCAGGTTGCGGTGGATACCATCGTGCGCAACTTCACCCATACCGAAGTGATCGCAGGCGACGACATTCTGAACGCGGCAGAGCGTGCAGCCGGTCTGACCCTGACGGGCACGTCAGAGCCGTTCTCGACGCTGGTGCTGCATCTGTCGAATGGCGCGGAAGTGACGGCTTCGGTCGGCGCGGATGGGATGTGGAGCGCGACCTTCCCGACATCAAGCCTGCCCACCGGCGAAGGCAACATGTCGGTGACGGTGACGGCGACGGATCATGCTGGCAACACCGCCAGCTATACCGACAACTTCCACTATGACACCGTGATGCCGAACGATCCGTGGATCACCAACGACGCAGGCACCGGCAACCTGATTTCGGGTGTCGCCACCGGAGCCTCGCCAGACATGCTGACCTATCACGCGGTCGCGGCGACCGGGGCTGCCACCGATCTGGCCACCACGGCGCAGTTCGATGCGGGCGTCGATGTGCATGGCACCAACGTGCCAAGCCATTGGGCCTTCTTCACCAATCCGGTGGCAGATGGCAGCTATCTGGTGATCAACGACACCGATGCGGCGGGCAACGAGCAAAGCACGCTCTATCTGCGCTCGACCAGCGATGTGGTTGTCGATCTGAACCGCGAAGGCCTGCAAGGCTTTGACTTTGGCACGATTGATCTGAGCTCTTCGCACGCGACGCTGTCGCTGACCGAAGCGCAGATCAACAGCCTGACCGGCGCAGATCACCAGATGGCGATCCGTGGCGGCGGAGATGACCATGTCAATCTGATTGGCGGGGTTGCTGGTGGCCACCAAGTGGTGAACGGCGAAAGCTATACGCTTTACACGCTGGGCAGCAGCGGTGCCTCGGTGCTGGTTGACGACGACATCAACGTCAACACGACGACCGGCGTCTGATCAGGGAAACGGGCCATGCCCAGGAACCGCAAGAACGGGTCCGGGAACGGGGTGAATAGCCTCGTCCCGGCGCTGGCAGGGCTTGTCTTGCTGGCGGGATGCATGGGGGGGCCAGAGGCGCCCTCGATGCTGCAAACGCATGAACAGGCGGGGCCGAGTGCGGTGGGGGCCTTGGGGCAACCTGCCGGGTCTGGGCTGATCGGCGACTTGCAGGCACGGCGTTCGGTTTTGCCGCCGGGTGGGTCTTATGCCAAAATCTCGGATGCGGTTATCCGGGCCGGGTCTGGGGCTGCGCAGGCCGAATTGCGCGTGGCGCAACTGAAGGCGAACGCACAGGCGAAAAACTGGCTGCCGTCGATTGGGCCATCGGTCAACCTGACCTCATTGGGCGGGTTGGCGGCAAGCCTGCTGTTGGAGCAGGCCTTGTTCGACAACGGGCGGCGCAAGGCCGAACGCGCCTTTGCCTCGGCAGATGTCGAGGTGGCGGCGGTCAGCCTTTCGAGCGCGATGAACCAGCGGGTGTTTGACGGCCTGTCGTATTACGTCAACGCACAGCGCGCGCGGGCGCAGGCCACTGTCGCGCAGGCGGCGGCGCAAAGGTTGCAGGATTTCAACGCGATCATGGGCAAGCGCGTGGCGGGCGGTTTGTCGGACGGATCAGAACAGCAGGTCTTGAACCAGCGGGTTGCCGAAATGCAGGCGACGGTCTCTGTCGATTTGCAGACCGAGGCCAGCCAGATGGCGCAGCTTGCGGCGTTGGCAGGCGAACCGCTGAGCGGGATCAGCGGCATCGACGCGCTGCGCGATGCGGGCACATCGGCACCCGAGCCTCTGTCGGTGATCAAGGCACGCGGCGAAGGTGCGCGCGCGATTGCGCAGGCGCAGATGCAACTGGCCGGGATGAAATTTGGGCTGGCGACGACAGCCGGGCTGGATGAGGGCGGGGTTAATCCGGGGCTGCGGATGAACGGCACCGGGCGGCTGAACCCCGGATCAAAAGACAGCATCGCCGCCTTGCAGCAAACCGGCGATGTGGTGGACCGGCAGACCGCCGAGGCTGCCGAAACCGCCAACCGCCGCATCGTGGCGCTGCAACAGCAAAAGGCCAATCTGGCCGCACGCCGCGCGCAGGGTGACGAGGTTCTGGCACAAACCGGGGCAAACCTTGATCTGTTCACCCAGCAATACAAGGTCGGGCGGCGCACGCTGCTGGAACTGGTGGGCCAGTATGATGCCTATGCCCGGTTGCAGCGGGATCAGGCTTCGCTGGGCTATGACATGGCATTGATTGATCTGGAAATCGCCCGGGATCGTGGGTTGTTGGTAGATGGGGCACGGATGTGAATGACCGGGTTGTTGCCTTTGACATAAACGCAGGCCGGGTGGCTGCGGCGGAAGACATCGCTGCGCGCAGCGGCATCGAGGGGCGCGCGGCGCAGGGCCGTCACAGCGCGCGGGCGCTAAGCCGGGCGCAACTGGCCACAGTCTATGCGGGGCTGGCAGGGGTCGAACTTGCCGTGTCCGACGTGGTCGAGCAGATTCAGTTGGCATCGGAAGCCGGTCAGTTGGGCCTGCCCGAGGTTGCGCGCGCGTTGCGTGGCTGTGGGCTGAACGCCAAGGTCGATGTGGTGGCAGACCCCGATATGGCGCATTGGCCGGCATTGGCCGAGATGACATCGGGCCAGATCGTGCTGGTGCTGTCGGAAACGGCGGATGGCGTCGAGGTTTACGACACCAGCGTTGACAACATGCGCGCCGAAGTTCCGCATGACGATTTCGTCCAGGTCTATGCCGGCCGTATCTTGCGGCTGCGGACCTCGGTCGATGAGTTGGAAACCCGGCATGTCGAGGCGGCGAAGACTCCGCATTGGTTCTGGGGCGAGTTCAAGCGTTACAAGCGCCAGTTGGGCGAGGTGGCGGCGGGGTCACTGGTGGCAAACCTGCTGGCGGTCGCGGTGTCGCTGTTCTCGATGCAGGTCTATGACCGCGTGATCCCGTATCAGTCTGAACCGACGCTGTGGGTGCTGGCACTGGGGGCGATGCTGGCGATCTGCCTTGAGGCGGCGCTGAAGCTGGCGCGCTCGGGGTTGATGGACACCACCGGGAAGCGGATTGAATTGTCGGTGCAGGCGCGGCTGATGGACAAGCTTTTGGGCATGAAGCACGGCCCCGGCCAGCGCAGCCCATCCAGCCTGTTTGCCGCGATGCGCGAGTTTTCATCCGTGCGCGAGTTCTTCACGGCGACCACGATCGGCACGATGGCGGATTTGCCGTTTATCCTGATCTTTCTGGCGCTTGTCGCCTCGATTGGCGGCAATCTGGTGTGGATTTTGATCGCGGGCGGCATTCTGATGGTGCTGCCGGGGTTCCTGTTTCAGAAAAAGATGGTGGCTTTGACGGCGGCCACACAAGGCGCATCGACCCGCGCGGCGCGGTTGCTGTATGAGGCGATTTTTGAGGCTGAAACCGTCACCACCCAGCGCGGCGAAGATCGCGTCAAGCGGATCTGGGCCGAGCTTTCGACCCTGTCGGCGGTGAAATCATCCGACCAGCGGCACCTGACGGCGATGCTGGGCTATTGGGCGCAGGGCGTGCAGCAGGCGACCTATATTCTGGCGGTGGTGGCCGGGGCTTATCTGGTGTTCGCGGGCGAGTTCACCGTGGGCACCATCATCGCCATCGGCATCCTGACCGGGCGGACGCTGGGGCCGTTGGCGTCACTGTCATCGACGATGTCGAAATGGACCAATGTGAAGGCGGCTTTGGACGGGTTGGACGCGATTGCAGGGTCCAATCAGGCGGAAGAGGCCGGGCGGCATTACCTGCGCCGCGACAAGCTGATAGGCGCTTACGAGTTGCGCCATGTCGAATTTCGCTATGATCCGAAAGCGGCGGCGACGGTTGAGATCAACGGCCTGTCGATCCCGGCGGGGCAGCATATCGCGGTGCTGGGCAGCAACGGCTCGGGCAAATCGACGCTGTTGCGGGTGCTTGCGGGGCTTTACGAGCCTTCGGCGGGGCGTGTGCTGATTGACGGCGTTGACCTGAACCAAGTCCATCCACGCGACTTGCGCCGGGGTGTGGGCTATCTGGGGCAGGAAGTGCGGCTGTTTGCGGGCAGCTTGCGCGACAATCTGAACATGTCGCAGCTAGAGCGCGACGATGACCGCCTGTTCGATGCGCTGGATTTCGCAGGCCTTGGCCCCTTCGTGCGCAGCCATCCGCGCGGGCTTGATCTGGAAATCCGCGAAATGGGCGAAGGTCTGTCGGTTGGCCAGCGCCAAAGCATCGGCTGGGCGCGGATGTGGTTGCAAAACCCGCGCGTGGCCATTCTGGACGAGCCGACAGCGGCGCTGGATCAGACGCTGGAGACCACTCTGGTCAGCCGCCTGAAAACTTGGCTGGACGGACGCACCGCGATCATCGCCACCCACCGCGTGCCGATCCTGCAACTGACCAGCCGCGTGGTGATCATGCAGAACGGCCGGCTGGTGGTGGATGGCCCGCGTGAGGCGGTGCTGGCGCATCTGAACAACGGTGGCGTGGCCGCTCAGGCCCCTGCCCCGCAACCGGGCGTGGCGATTGGCAGCATCACCCCGGTCAAAAAACCGTTCACCATGCAGGTTGGGGGCGCCAAACCATGAGCCTTGCCACCTATGACGAAAGCTTTGCCGAAAAAACGCGGGGGCCCAGCCGCACGATCTGGATGATTGTGCTGGTTGTGCTGGTGTTTGTGGCTTGGGCCTCGGTGGCTTGGGTCGATGAGATCGTGCGCGCACAAGGCGAGGTGGTGTCTTCCAGCCGCCCGCAGATCATCCAGAACCTTGAGGGCGGGATTCTGGCCGAATTGAACGTGGCCGAGGGCGATGTGGTAGAGCCGGGGCAAACGTTGGCACGGCTTTACGGCACGCAGTATCAGGCCGCGGTGGACGAGTTGTCGGATGAGATTGCCACGCTGGAAATCCGCCGCCTGCGGCTTTCTGCGGAAATGGCCGGCGATGCCGATTTCAGCGTGCCCGCGGCGTTTGCGGCGCGGGTGCCGGATGTGGTTGCATCGGAAAAGGCGCTGCTGACGGCACGGCTGAGTGAATATGACGCCCGCGTTGAAGGCGCGCAGGCGGTGTTGGAGCAGACCTCGACCGAGGCCGAGTTGATGGAAAAGATGTTCAAGCAGGACATCGCGCCGCTGATCGAAGTGACCCGCGCGCGGCGCGACAATTCGGATGCCAAGAACAAGCTGTCGGAAGCCCGGACCAGCACCAAGATGGAACGTGCCACCGATTACGCCAAAACCGAAAGCGATCTGGCGGGCCTGCGGCAAAAGCTGAAACTGGCGCAGGATCAGTTGTCGCGCACTATTCTGGTGGCCCCGATGCGGGGTGTGGTCAACAAACTGTCGATCACCACGATTGGTGGCGTGGTCAAACCCGGCGAGGAAATTCTGCAGATTATCCCGCTGGACGACGCGCTGTTCATCGAAGCGCGGGTAAAGCCGCGCGACATCGCCTCGGTGCGCGAGGGGCTGGATGCGACGGTGAAGCTTTCGGCCTATGATTACACGATCTATGGGTCTTTGAAGGCGAAGGTGGTGTTCATCTCGGCCGATACGTTCAAGGACGAACGCTCACGCGATCCGAATGGCGATCCGCATTACAAGGTGACGTTGGCGGTTGATCGCGCGGCATTCACCGCGCGGCAGAAGGGCCTTGAGATCAAGCCCGGCATGCAGGCGGATGTGGAGTTGGAAACGGGTGGCAAGACGATTCTCACCTATCTGACCAAGCCGCTTTATAAATCCAACGAGGCCCTGCGCGAGCGTTAGTTTGCTTGGCCAAGGCCGGGGGTTTTCCAACCCCCGGGCCCCCATGGGCATTGACGCGCAGTCGGTTATTCTGAACGGGGCGCTTGAAGGCTTGGGAAATAGCTAAAATCCAATCCCTTAAGCTGCGGGAAACCCTGTTTCGCTATATCTGAATGTGGGTGTGAAACATGGGTGTGTGATGGCCGGGCAATCAAATGCCGCGCCAGTCATCATCAAGCGGAAGAAGATTATCAAAGGCGGCGGGCACCACGGTGGGGCGTGGAAAGTGGCCTATGCTGACTTTGTGACGGCCATGATGGCCTTCTTCATGCTGATGTGGCTGTTGAACGCGACGACGGAAAAGCAACGTAAGGGAATAGCGGACTATTTCAGTCCGACAATCGCTGTCAGCCGGGTTTCCGGCGGCGGCGACAGCATGTTTGGCGGCGACTCGACCTTTTCGGAACAGGCGCTTGCGCAGAACGGCACGGGGGCCAGCCTTTCGCAGCCAACCGAAAGCGACAAGGCGCGCGGCGAAAAAGGTACGGCGGAAAACGATGCCGCAGAGGCCGCAGAGCAGCAGCGCATGTCACAGATCGCGCAGGCGCTGACCGCACAGGGCGGCGAAAGCATGACCATGCAGCGGATGCTGCGCCATGTTGTCACCAAAGTCACCGATGAGGGGCTGGTTGTTGAAATCTTCGATCTGCCCAACGCGCCGCTGTTTGTTGATGAGACCGCAGAACCCACCGGAGAGACGCGCAAGATCGCGGCGCTGATCGCGGAAGTCCTTGGTTTGGCTGAAAACAAGGTTGCCGTGAACGGGCACTTGCGCACTTTGCCGATCACCCTGAAAGACAATCCGGCGTGGGATCTTTCGACGGCGCGCGCGCAGGCTATGCGGGCCATGCTGGAGGACGACGGCATCGCAAGTGCGCGGATGGCGCGGATCAGTGGCCACGCCGATCGCAAACCCGCCACACAAGACCCTACCGCCATCCGCAACAATCGTCTGGAAATCATCCTGCTGCGGAAGGATCGTTGAGATACGTAAAATTTGACCTGTTAGGGCGATCTTAAGGCGCATGCGGCAGTTTCGATCTGAACACGGTCGAGGCTTCAGAAAGGCGCTTTACATGACAATTTCCTCATCGCTGAACGCGGGGGTGGCGGGGCTGAATGCCAACGCCAATCGGCTTGCGACAATTTCGGACAACATCGCGAACTCCTCCACCTATGGCTACAAACGCGCGGAAACCGATTTTCACTCGGTCGTGTTGCACAGCAGCGCGCAGGCCAGTTACTCGGCCGGCGGCGTGCGCGTGTCAAACATGCGCCTGATTGACGAACGGGGGCCGTTGATTTCGACAGCCAACGCCACCGATCTTGCGATTGATGGCCGCGGCTTCTTGCCGGTGACAGATGCCGGGGCGCTGGAAAACGGCGACAGCAGCTATCCGATTTCACTGGTCACAACCGGATCGTTCCGCCCCGATGCGGAAGGTGTGTTGCGCACCGAAACCGGCCTTGTGCTGATGGGCTGGCCCGCTAACCCCGACGGCAGCCTGAACACCTTTCCGCGCGATACGATGGCGGCGTTGGAACCGGTGCGGATCAACGCCAACCAATACATCGGAAATCCGACGTCTCAGATGACGTTGGGGGTCAATCTGCCCGCCTCGGCCAGCATCGCAGGGGCCGCGGGCACGCCGCATGATCTGACGGTGGAATACTTTGGCAACCTCGGCACCTCGGAATCGCTGGATTTTACCTTCACGCCCACGGTGCCGACCACAGGTGCGTCAAACACCTGGACGATGACCGTGCGCGACAGCGCCTCGGCCGACGCCGTGATCGGGGAATACACCCTGACGTTCGATCCCTCGCAAGGGGCGGGCGGCACGCTGGCTTCGGTGACGGCAGTGTCAGGCGGCGCGTATGACCCAGCCGACGGAACCATTCCGCTGACGGTTGCAGGCGGCAGCATTTCCCTTAATGTCGGCGAATTGGGCCAACCCAATGGGATGACACAGCTTTCCAGCAGCTTTGCGCCGGTGTCGATCAGCAAGAACGGCTCGCCCGTCGCCAGCCTGACCTCGGTTGAGATTGACGAAAAAGGCGATCTTTACGCGATTTACGACCAGGGTTTCACCCGCAGAATCTATCAGATTCCGGTGGTGGATGTGCCCAACCCGAACGGACTGATGGCGATGAACAACCAGACCTATCAGATCTCGGCGGCCTCGGGCCCGTTCTATCTGTGGAACGCCGGTGAGGGGCCGACGGGATCGGTTGTCGGTTTCTCACGCGAAGAATCCTCCACCGATGTGGCGGCCGAGTTGACGCAACTGATCCAGACCCAACGCGCCTATTCGTCCAGCGCAAAGGTCATTCAGACCGCGGACGAAATGCTGCAAGAAACCACCAACATCAAACGATAGGAGGCTTGAATGTCAATCACAGCCGGTCTCTCATCGGCGCTTTCCGGGCTGAACGCAGCAGCGCGCGCCGCCGAAATCGTATCGTCGAACATTGCCAATGCGATGACCGAAGGCTACGGGCGACGCGAATTGCAACTCAGCGCGCGCACCATCGGCGGCTCGGGTCAGGGCGTCAGCGTCACAGGCGTGACCCGCCAAAGCGATCCGATCTTGCTGGGCGACCGGCGCTTGGCACAGGCAGGCAGCGGCGATCGTGACACCACGGCCAGTTTCCTGAACCGCGTTGAAAAGGCCCTGGGCACGGTGGATGATGCGACCTCGTTGGGAAGCCGGATCAACGACTTCGACAGCGCCCTGCTGGAGGCGACCTCACGCCCCGAATCCGAGGCCCGGTTGTCACAGGTTCTGGATGCGGCCAAGGCCCTGGCCTCGCATCTGGCAACGGCGGGCACGGATATTCAGCAGGCCCGTGCCGACGCCGACGATCAGATCGAAAGTCAGGTCACGAAGGTGAACACCGCCTTGGCCCGCATCGAGGATCTGAACGGCAAGATCCGCGCGACGGCAGGCTCTGGCCGCGACAATTCGGCGTTGATTGACCAGCGCCAGCAAGCCATTGACAGCATTGCCACCATCATCCCGCTGCGCGAAGTGCCCCGCGACAAAGGCGAAGTGGCGCTGTTTACCACCGGCGGCGCCGTGATCCTTGACGGGTTGCGCGCGCAGCTTGGATTCACGCCTGTTGGGGTGGTCGTTGCCGGAATGACCCAAGCCAGCGGGGCCTTGTCGGGGTTAACCCTGAACGGCAGGGCGATCTCGACGGCGGCAGAAGATGGCCCGATTTCGGGCGGGACGCTGGCCGCGCAGTTTGCGATCCGTGATACGCTTGCGCCGCAGGCACAGGCGAAACTTGACGCCACAGCGCGCGATCTGATCGAGCGGTTTTCTGCAAGCGGACTTGACAGCACCCGAGCGTCAGGTGCTGCGGGCTTGTTCACCGACAATGGCGCCGCGCTCAACACCGCCAATGAAACTGGCCTTGCCCAGCGCATCGCTGTCAACACAGCCGTGGACCCAAGCCATGGCGGCGCTTTGTGGCGCCTGCGCGACGGCTTGGGGGCGGCAACGCCTGGCGCATCGGGCAACAGCCAGTTGCTGAAAGACCTGCAAACGGCCCTGCAGGCACCGCGCATCCCGGCGTCTGGCGGCTTCATGACAGGTGCGCGCAGTTTCTCGACGCTGGCGGCAGATATGGTCTCTGGTGTCGCAAGCGCACGCGTTTCCGCCGAAAATGAAGCCAGCTTTTCCGCCGCCCGTCTGGATACGCTCAGCACGATGGAGTTGGCGCAAGGCGTTGATACCGATCAGGAAATGCAATCGCTTCTGGTTATTGAACAGGCTTATGCAGCCAATGCCAAAGTGATCTCGACGATCGGTGACATGATGCAAAAACTGCTGGAGATGTAAGCCATGACTGCGGTTTCCCTGGGCGATATGGCCAAATCCTTCATGTTGCGGCGACACACCGTTGACCTGAAGCAGAACCTTGATCGACTAAGCAATGAGGTCGCAACGGGTCGCGTTGGCGACACGGCAGCGCATGTTTCTGGCGATCTGGTGCCGATCGCCGGTATAGACGCATCGCTTGCGCGCCTGAAGGGCTATGGCGCCGTCACGTCTGAAGCCGGTATTTTCGCAGGGGCCATGCAGACCGCACTCGGCACCGTCGATACCGTGGCAAGCGATCTTGGCAACACCCTGATTTCCGCTTCTACCGGCGGTTCCGAGGCGTTGGTGGACGCGGCCGGAAGGGACGCCGAGCAAAAGCTTAAAACCTCGCTGTCGGTTCTGAACACCCGCTTTGGCGACCGAAGCCTTTTTGCAGGCACAAGGACCACCAACGCCGCGGTGATTGATTCCGACACCCTGCTTGCCACATTGACCTCTGTCGTTTCGGGCGCGGTCAGCGCGCAAGACGTCGAGACGGCGGTAAACAACTGGTTCGACGATCCCGCCGGATATGACTCGATGGCGTATCTGGGTGGCGATCCGCTGGCCGCCGTGCAGGTTGCCCCCGGAGAAGACGCCCAGCTTGACGTCACCGCCAAGGACCCGGCGCTGCGCGATACCATCAAGGCCTTGGCAATGGCTGCTTTGCTCAATCGCGGCGTGCTGGCCGGTGAAAGCACGGGGCGCCAGGATCTTGCGCGCCGCGCCGGGCTCAGCCTGCTGGAAAACAAAACCGATCGCACCAATGTGGCCGCGCGCCTAGGGCTGGCAGAGGCGCAGATTGATGCCGCCGCAACCCGCAATTCAAACGAGGTGTCGGTGTTGCAGATGGCGCGTAACGGGATCACAGAGGCCGACCCCTACGAAACTGCGACCCGGCTGAACGAAACCGAAGCGCAGTTGGAGAAAATCTACGCCCTCACCGCGCGGCTGTCGCGCCTCAGCTTGCTGGATTATCTACGATGAAAAGGCTTCTATGCGCCGTGATGTTCGGCCTGCTTTCAACCACCGCATGGTCGGGACCGATCCGCATCAAGGACTTGGTTGAATTTGACGGCGTGCGGTCAAACGACCTCGTCGGTTATGGCCTGGTTGTGGGTTTGAACGGCACAGGTGACGGTTTGCGCAATGCGCCGTTCACCGAAGAAATCATGTCAAACCTGCTTGAGCGCCTTGGCGTCAACGTGACGGGCGAACAATACCAACCCAAGAATGTCGCGGCGGTGTTCGTCACCGCCGCCTTGCCGCCCTTTGCCCGCGCGGGTGGGCAGATTGATGTGACCGTTTCAGCCATTGGCGACGCCAAAAGTCTGCTGGGCGGCACGCTGATCATGACACCGTTGAACGGCGCGGATGGACAGATTTACGCGGTGGCGCAGGGTGCCATCATCGCGGGCGGTGTCTCTGCGGATGGGCAGGCGTCCAAGGTCGTGCAGGGGGTTCCGACAGCCGGCATGATCCCCTCGGGTGGCCGGGTCGAGCGCGAGGTCGAGTTTGACTTCACGCAGCTTGAGCAGATGCGGCTGGCCCTGCGCGAGCCCGATTTCACCACGGCCGAACGGATCGAAACCGCGATCAATGCCAAGATGGGCAACGGCTCGGCAGAGATGCTGGATGCAGGCACGGTGCTGTTGCAAACCAAGGGGCGCTCGCCCGCGCATCTGATCAGTCGCCTTGAGAACCTGACGATCGAGCCTGAAACCAAGGCGCGGGTTGTTGTGGATCAACGCTCTGGCACTATTGTCATGGGTGAGGATGTGCGGATCAGCCGCGTTGCTGTGGCACAGGGCAATCTGACCTTGCGCATTGATGAGACCCCGATGGTGTCGCAGCCCAACCCGTTCGCAGAGGGTCAGACGATTGTGGTGCCGCGCTCCAGCGTGGACATCCAGAACGCGCCGGGCACCGGGCTGGCAGAGGTTTCGGGCGGCACCAACCTGTCGGAAGTCGTGGCAGGCCTGAATGCCTTGGGCGTCGCGCCGCATGACATGATCGACATCCTGAAAAGCATCAATGCTGCCGGTGCGCTTCATGCAGAATTTGTTGTCAACTGAAGCGACCGGAGAGTCCCGGTCGCTTCGGCGGCACCTGTCTCAGAAGTAGCTGCGCACCAACGCGCTTGACACCAGGCTCCAGCCGTCGGCCACCACGAAAAACGCCAGCTTGAAGGGCAGTGACACAACGGCTGGCGGAACCATCATCATCCCCATCGACATCAGCACCGCGGCGACGACGAGGTCGATGATCAGAAACGGCAGGAAAACCAGAAAGCCTATTTCAAACGCGCGCTGAATTTCCGAGAGAATGAAAGAGGGCACCAACAACGACAGCGGCGCGTCCATTGGAACAACCGGCGCGACGTTCGGCCGCAAATTTTGCAGGGCCACGAAGGTGTCCCCATCCAACCGATGCGCCATGAAGCCCCGGAAGGGCGCCAGAATCAGCGGAATGGCCTGCTGGATATCAATACTGCCTGCATTCAGCGGTTCCACCCCCTTGACCCAGGCCTCAGTAAACACCGGGTCCATCACGAACCAGGTCAGAAACAGCGCGAGGCTGACGATCAGCATGTTCGGCGGGGATTGCTGCAAGCCGATGGCCTGGCGCAGGATCGACAAGACCGTGACGATAAACGGAAAACATGTGATCATCACGGCAAGGCCGGGCACCAAACTGAGCACCGTCATCACCACCAGAAGCTGAACCGATCGCGTTGACAGCGAGGTGCTGTCACCGAAATCAATCGAAAGCGCTTGCGCCATCGCCGGGGCCGAAAGCAACAGCAAGAGCACAAACGCCAAGCCTGCGCGTTGCATCATAGCCCACCCCGCAGATTGACCACTTCGGTCAATCGCACCGCCAACTGGCCCGAGCCATCGCCCTCAACCTCTTGCAACTCGCCACGGGCGATCAGGCGGTCGCCCACATAAAGCTCTACCGGATCGTCCACGCGGCGATCCAGCGCAAGCACGGCATCCCGCGAAAGGCGCAGAAGGTCGCGCACAAGGGGGCGCGCTTTGCCAACCGAGATCGTCACTTCGATGGGCACCTGCCCAAAAGGGTTGCCGTCGGAAAGTTCATCCATGTTTTTTCTCCTGCACAGGAATTTCAAAGAAGCCGCGCACGGCGGCCGTGATTTCTGCAGTCGCACGATCAAGATTGACTTGCGTTTCGGTGTCGCCAAATTTCAGATACACTTGCCCCTCACTCAGGCTGGGCTCTTCTGTCACCAACAGCGGCAGTCCGGTCGCCTCTTCCAGCAGGGTCTCGACGGCGACGCGCGCAGTCGGATTAAGCACCAGCGTGATCGGCGTATCGGCCAGCTTTTCGGCCATTGGCATCACCTGTTCCAGCACAACCTGCGCCAGCGTTTCGCGCGCAATTGCTGGCAAAAGCCGCGCCACCATCTCGCTCATCAAGGGTTGCAAAGCCCGCAGAACGTGCTGGCGCGCTTCATGGAATGTGAAGGAAAGACCCTGAAGATTGCGGGCCAGATCGGCCTGCACACGGCTTTGATCCCCGGCTTGGGCGGCGGCGGCATCTTCCCAGCCCGCCGTATAGCCTGAATCGTAGGCGGCCAGCTTGGTTTCTTCCAGGTGCATGGCATCGAGCACAACGGTTTTGCCGGCACTGACCGATTGCTCTGTCTCAAAAACCTCTAGTCGAAGGACCATCAGCGCACTTCCTCCTCTACTTCCATCCATCCGCGCAGAATTTCGACGGACTCGGTTTGGCGTTCTTCAATAAGCTGACGCAGACGGCTCATCGGGTCTTTGGCGCCCTCGGCCCCCGGCACGCCTGACACCACCGAAAGCGGCGGCAGATCAGGACTGTCGTCGATCTCACCCGTCAGCACCCGGGTTGCGTCAGATTGCGCGCTGCCCGGCAGCGCAAGCGTCGCCGTGGGTGCGGGCAAAGCCTGTCTGCGGCCTGCCGACGTCAGCACCGGGCGAATGACAAACAAGCCAAGGATCAGCGTCACCAAAGCCAGCACACCGGTCTGGATCAGGGTCATCAGATTGATTTCACCGAAAGAAAACATCGGTGGCGTAATGGCATCACCCGGTTGCGGCAGAGGCTCGAACACCAGGGATTTCAGCGTCAGAACATCACCCCGTGCGGTATCCAACCCGGCAGCCGAGGTGACCAGCTCGCGCAGAACCGCCAATTCGTCATCCGGGCGCGGCTGCATGCTGATGGTGCCGTCTGTGGCGGTGATCGGCACGCCGTCCACCAGAACGGCCACGGATATCTTGCGCACAGCGCCCGGTGTTTTGATCAATTGACGATTGGTCTCTGAGACTTCGTAATTGACCTTCTCGCGCGTTTCAGAGTTTTCACTTTTGCCGGTGCCGCCTGCCGCCGGCTGATTGGCAGGCAGATTTGAAGCCACCGTCACATCCGAGCCAGGTTGCGTGCTGGACCCGCTTTGTTGCGTGTTGTCCGTGGCAATGGCCACACGGCTTTGCGGGTCAAAACGCCGCTCAGAGATCTGTTCGGCATCGGTGATCACATCCACCGACACTTCGACCACCGCCTTGCCCGGACCAACACGCGCCGAGAGCAGACGCTCGACATTCTGTTTGATTTCAGCGGCCTTGGTATCGGCCGCGACGTTCGGTGCGGCCTGATCAGCATCTGATGCGATCAACCCCGCCACCGAATCGATCACCGCAACTTCATCGGGCGTCATTCCCGGCACGGATGCCGCAATCAGATGCCGCAACGCCTTGGCTTGCACCGCGGGCAGACTGCCCCCGACCGAGGTTATCGTGACACTGGCGCTGGGTTTGACATCGCGTTGAAAGGGCTGTGACGGGGCCTGCGCGATATGCACCCGCGCGGCGCGAATCTGCGGATTAGACAGGATTGTGCGCGAAAGCTCGCCTTCCTTGGCGCGCCAATAGGCAGCATCGAACATCTGCGCAGTGGTGCCAAAGCCTGACAGCGAATCAAGCAACTCATAGCCTGTGCCCGAATTGGCCGGCAAACCTTCGGCGGCAAGCGTCATCCGCAATGAGTCGCGCTGGCTGTCCTCGACATAAATCGCCTGGCCACGCACTTCGTATGTGACGCCTTTCTGATCAAGTGCCGCAATCACATCACCCGCTGCAGAGCTATCTAACCCCGCGTAAAGCAACGACATTCCGGGAGTTCCCGCCATGCGCGACATCATCAGCACCGCAAGAAACATCGCAACAGTCGCCCCCAAAACAACAAAGCGTTTGCGGCCATCAAGGCCTTGCCAAATTTGCAACAGGTTCTGCACGGTCGATCTCCGATGAGGGGCTTCTGCCCGATGAAACCAGCTTTGGCGGATCGGCCTTAACAATCGGTTAGTGAGCTTCGGTCTATGTTTGGGAAGCAAACAAAGACGGAGGGTCAGGTGGCCGAAGCAGAACAGCCGCAGGATGTGGCGCCGAAAAAGAAGTCGAAAAAACCCCTGCTGATCGGGCTTGTGCTGGCACTTTTGTTGGGCGGTGGCGGCTTTTACGTCACCTGGGCTGGGCTGCTGTTTGGCAGCTCGACCGAACATGCCGAGGGCAGCGCAGAGCCTAACCCGCTGCCAGACATCAGTTTTGTGCCGATAGAGCCGGTGATCGTCTCTATAGGGCCGGGTGCTGAGGGCCGGCATTTGCGGTTCACAGCCCAGCTTGAGGTCGCAGGCAGCCATAGTGCCGAGGTGACAACCCTGCTGCCCCGCATCGTCGATGTGATGAACGGCTATCTGCGGGCGATTGAACCGGCAGAATTCGATGATTCTGCGGCACTTGTGCGGATGCGGGCGCAGCTGTTGCGACGCATCCAGATTGTCACTGGTGACGGTCGCGTGCGTGACCTGCTTGTTACCGAATTTGTGCTGAACTGAAGGAGAACCTCTATGGTGTTGATCGCGGATATTCTGATGGCAGCAGGGTCGTTCGGGGCCGCTATTTATTGCTATGTGCTGTCGGTTCGGCTGAAAAAATTCACCACGCTTGAAACCGGCATGGGGGGTGCGATTGCCGTGCTGTCAGCCCAGGTCGATGACATGACGCGAGCGTTGGAACAGGCGCGCACGACCGCACACGGTTCGGCAGATGGGTTGATCGCGCTGACGACGCGCGCGGAAACCGTTGCAGGGCGTCTGGAATTGCTGGTCGCATCCATGCATGATTTGCCAGACCCGGCACCGCCCTCGGCAGATGTTGAAACCGATGCTCCCGAAGCGGGGCGCAATCTGCGATTCGTGCGGCGCAGGCTATCGCGCGCGGACATGGAAGCCGCCGAATGACCAGACGCGCCCCCCGCAATGGCCGCGGCACATTGGTCATTCTGACGTTGTTTCTCGCGGCCTCCGGTGCGCTGCGCGTTGGGTCCGGCATCGGCACCGCCATGGCAAATTCTGCCGCTGAAGCGCCCGCGCCGACAGCCGATCCGAAAGCCTGCGCCGAGCCCCCGCTTGCCTTGGCAGAAGCCCTCAAAGCCCGCGAGGCACAGATCACCGCCCGCGAAACCGCCCTCACTGATCGCATGGCCGCGCTCAGCCTGTCAGAGGCTGCCATAAAAACACGTCTGGACGAGTTGACCTCGGCCGAAGCCAGCCTGAAGAAAACCTTGCAGATCGCCGATGGGGCGGCAGAGGCTGACCTTACCCGTCTCACCGCCGTGTATGAGGCGATGAAGCCTGCCGATGCGGCAAAACTGTTCAGTGAGATGGCCCCAGAATTTGCAGCGGGCTTCCTGGGCCGCATGAATCCGGCGGCGGCGGCTGCCGTCATGTCCGGGATGGACCCGGCAAAGGTCTATTCGATTTCTGTGCTGATCGCCGGTCGCAATGCGATGGCACCCAAAAACTAGAGTCAGTGTTTCTTAACCTGGCTCTGCAATGCTGCGGTCAGGAATTTGGGTAGGGTTGTGCAATGTTCGGAATCATCGGTATCGTCGTCATCCTTGTGATGGTGTTCGGCGGATTTGTCATCCACGGCGGCCATCTTGCCCCGATCATGGAGGCGCTTCCGTTTGAGATGATCATGATCGGTGGCGCGGCTTTGGGGTCTTTCCTTGTGTCCAACGATCTCGCAGCGGTCAAGCATACCGCCAAGGACGTGAGCAAAGTGTTCAAAGGGCCGAAGTGGAAACCCAGTGATTTCCGTGACTTGTTGTGCCTGCTGTTTGAGCTGATCCGCATTTCCCGATCAAACCCGGTGGCGCTGGAAGAGCATATTGAAAACCCGCACGAATCAACAATTTTTGGCAAATACCCAAAAATTCAGAAAGATCATGAAACCGTCGATCTGATTGCCGACACGTTCCGCGCGGCGTCGATGAACTACGACGACCCTCATCAGGTTGAGGAAGTGCTGGATAAACGCGTAGAGGCTGCACTTACCCACGCGATGCACTCCAGTCACGCCCTGCAATCCATGGCCGATGCGCTGCCCGCGCTCGGGATTGTGGCGGCCGTTCTGGGCGTGATCAAGACAATGGGCTCGCTGGATCAGCCCCCGGAAATTCTGGGGGAAATGATCGGCTCGGCTTTGGTCGGAACCTTTCTGGGCGTGTTTTTGGCCTACGGCATCATGGGCCCCTTCGCGGCACGTGTGAAAACCGTGGTCGAGGACGACGGACATTTTTATCAACTTGTCCGCGAAGTTCTGGTGGCAAACCTGCATCGCCACGCCCCAAACATTTGCATCGAAGTCGGTCGGCAAAACACGCCGCATCACGTGCGGCCAAGCTTTGCGGCAGTCGAGGAATCGTTGCGCGCCTTGAAACAGGAGGCCGCATGATACGGCTGATTATCGCCCTTTGGTTCTTGATGCCGATGCTCGCGACCGCAGCACCGGTTGTGGTAAAATCGGGCGAACATGACGGCTTCACCCGCCTTGTGCTAGAGTATCAGCGCCCCGTCGATTGGCTGGTCGGGCGGACAGATGACGGCTACGCCCTGCGCGTTGCCAATGACTCGCCAGAGTATGACCTATCAGAGACGTTCAAGGTGATTGGCAAAAGCCGCCTTGCGGGGATTTCCGTCGATGCAGACACCCGCACTTTGAAGCTTGCAATCGCTTGCGCCTGCTACGCCATCCCGTTCGAATTCCGCCCGGGCATCGTAGTGATCGATCTGCGCGACGGCAAGCCGCCAAAGGGATCGTCTTTTGAAGAGCCAATGGCGCAGCCAACGGGCAACCGCGCTCTGGCAGGCGATGCGGGCGCGTCTTCCGCTCCGGGCACGCATTATGATTGGCAGGCTCTGGCCTTGAACCAGTTGCGCGACACATCACAGCCACCCGCCCCAAAGCTTCCGTTTTCCCCCACGCCAAGCAGCGATCCGGCGTTGCAGCCGTTGCGCGAAGCACTGCTGCACCAGATAAGCCGTGGCGCGGCGCAAGGCGTTGTGGATGTGGCAAAGCTGCCGCATGAGGCCGCACCCTCCCAGCCGCCAGGCACGCCGATCAGCGCGGTTCGGATTGGTTTGGGCGAATTGCCCGGTCTGTCGCTGTCGAACGGCCTGCCTGACCACAACCAGATCAACGCCGAGGGGGTGGGGTGCATCGAGTCCGAGCGTCTGGATGTCGCAAGTTGGGGTGACGACACCCCGGTCTTTGAACAGATTGCAAATTCCAGCGCGAATTTGATCGGTGAGTTTGACAGGCCAAACCCGGAAGTTCTGCAACGCGCTGTCCAATTTGACATTTTCATCGGATTTGGGGCAGAGGCCACGCAGTTGCTGCAGGCCTACCCGATCGACTTGCCCGACAAACCGCTGTGGCAAAGCATGGCAAAGCTGGTCGATGGGCGCAGCGATCCGCAGTCTGTTTTCGTCCGGCAGGAATCCTGCGACAGCCGCGCGGCTTTCTGGGCCATCCTTGCGCAGCCCGATCTGACAGCCAACCAACACGTCAACACCGATGCCGCATTCTTGGCCTTTTCAGCGCTGCCGATCGGGCTGCGCCGTGATCTTGGCCCGACTTTGGCCGATCGTTTCATGATGATTGGCGCAAATGACGCCGCTGCCCGCGTGCGTGATGCCATTTTGCGTGCTCCCGGAGGAGCGGGCCCCGACGCAAGCTTATTAGCTGCGAAAATAGAGCTTCACCAAGGCGATGCGGCAGAGGCGGAGGCCACGCTGGAACAAATGGTGCTCGATCCGGGACCCGGCACCCCAGCGGCGCTGGTGGCCATGGTGGATGCGCGGGTCGCGCAAGATCTGCCGATTGCCCCCGACATGGTCGCAGCGCTTGAGGCCATCGTGCAAGAGCAAAGCGGCTCGATTGCCGCGCCTGCCGCAATCCGCGCGCTGCTGCTGGCAAAGGCATCTTCAGGAGACATGGCGGGCGCGTTTGCGCTATTGCCCGATGCGCCCAGTGCGGAGCCGCAGCTGTGGCGGATATTGTCGCTGTTGGGAACAGATGACGCCATCTTGGCGTTTGGCGTAAGGGAATCTGCGGCACCCGCCCCGAACCTTGCCGCGGAAACAGCGACGAAACTCGCGGAACGATTGTTGAACCTGGGATTGGCCGATAGCGCGCTGCAATGGCTGCCCGATGAGTCGCAGGGTGATCCAATTCTGCTCGCGAATATCCAGTTGCAGCGTCACGATGGGCGCGCTGCACTGCGCGCATTGACAGGCGAGACTTCGGCGGATGCATTGCACCTTCGAGCCATGGCAATGCAACAACTGGGCGATGATGCCGCAGCGGCGCAGCTTTACGCGCAAACAGACGCGAAGGCAGACGAGCAACGGGCCTTGGGCAAAGCCGAGGATTGGGCAGGCATCGCCAGCCGTGGCGAAGGCCCTTGGGCGCAAGTGGCCAATCAGTTGATCGCGCCGCCAGAACCTGCGGCGGCCCCAAGCGTTGAAACCGGGCCACTGGCTGCGGGCAAAATGACTGTTGATCGCAGTTCCGCTACGCGCGACGCGGTTGCAACGTTGCTGCAGCAGGTAGCCGCACCCTGATCCTAAATCGCGGGCTTGGTTACGGTTTGGAAAGATTCGGCTCCTAATGTGGCCCTAAGACCGTCGCACAACGTGACGGACCATTCGGGTGAAACCCATGTCGAACCGCCGTATTTTGAACCACTTGCGCGGCACCTTTGCCTTCGCAATGCTCGTCATCCTGCTCTACAGCCCCGCCCATAGCGGTGAAAACCCCAACCCCTGTGATCTGGCGGCCCAACATGCCGCCCAGAACAGTGATGTTCCGCTAGAGCTGTTGATGGCAATCAGCCGCGTCGAAACCGGCAGGCAACGCGATGGCACAACCGAGCCTTGGCCTTGGGCGATCAATCAGGGTGGAGAAGGCCATTGGTTCGAAACCGCCGACCAGGCGATCAGCTTTGCAAATGATCTGCTGTCGCAAGACATCGTCAACTTCGACGCCGGCTGCTTTCAGATCAATCTGCATTGGCACAGCAAGAACTTCGGCTCGCTGGAAGACATGTTCGACCCGCAAACCAACGCCACCTATGCGGCGACCTATTTGACCGAACTCTTTCAGTCAGAGGGGGGCTGGCCGCAGGCCGTCGCCGCGTATCATTCGCGAAGCCCAGAGCAGGCGCAGACCTATCTGACCAAGGTCGAGGCCGCGCTGACAGAACTACGCGCGACAGGTGCCGTTCCACCGGCAAGCGAGGATATGATGGCGGCGGCAGATATCGTGCCGCGCGTGAACCGCTTTCCGCTGCTGCAAGCGGGCGCGCGCGGCACGGCGGGCTCGCTGGTGCCGCTGACAGAGGGTGCGATGCCCCTCTTTGCGGCGCTGCCCTGAAATGCCAAAAATTCATCTCACCGCCGCTTCGTTCTATCAGCCGACCATCTGGCTGGCCTTGGCGCTTATGGCCGTCATCATGATGATGGTTCTGCCCATGCCGGCCTGGGTGCTTGATCTTGGGCTGGCCCTGTCGTTTGCCTTGGCGATCTTGATGCTGACGGTGACGCTGTTCATCGAACGCCCGCTGGATTTTTCCGCCTTTCCAACCATCTTGCTGGCGTCGTTGATGCTGCGATTGTCGCTGAACATCTCGTCCACCAAATTGATCATCGGCCAGGGCCATACCGGGACGGATGCCGCCGGCCATGTGATCCAAGGCTTCGCCGAATTCATCATGGGCGGCAATCTTTTGCTGGGGTTGGTGATTTTTTGCGTTCTGTTGATCGTGAACTTCGTGGTGATCACCAAAGGCGCCGGTCGGATGGCCGAAGTCGGCGCGCGGTTCGCGCTGGATGGGATGCCCGGCAAACAGCTGGCGATTGATGCAGACATGGCAGCAGGCGCGATTGACCATGCCGAAGCCAAACGCCGCCGCGAGATGGAGTTGGCCGAGACGACTTTCTTCGGCTCGTTGGATGGCGCGTCAAAGTTCGTAAAGGGCGATGCGGTGGCAGGGCTTTTGATCACCGGGCTGAACATTGTCATGGGGCTGGTGATGGGCACCGTGGTGCACGGCATGCCAATTGGCCAAGCCTTTGAAACCTATGCAATTCTGACGGTCGGCGACGGCTTGGTCGGCCAAATCCCGGCAGTGATCATTTCTGTTGCCGCAGCCTTGCTGCTGTCACGCGGCGGGGCAAAGGGGGCCGCTGACGTGTCGTTCTTTGCCCAGTTGGGTCGCTATCCCGGCGCCTTGGGCACGGTTGCGGTGCTGATGGCATTGTTTGCGCTGGTGCCCGGCATGCCGTTCTTTCCCTTCATGACGGGGGCAAGCCTGATGGGATGGGCGGCCTGGGCGATGTTTCGCAAAGCACAGATTGCATCCATCCCGCCCGAGCCCGAGATTGTTGCCCCCAAACGCAAATCCATCGGCGACGTGCTGGATTTTGATGAAATTCACATCGAATTCGCGCCAAACCTGGTGGGCATGGTGCTTGATCCGGCAACGGGCCTTGACGTGCGCATTTCCAACATGCGCACGCATGTCGCCTCGGCTTTCGGTCTGATCTTGCCCGAAATCAGGCTGACCGACGAGGCAAGCCTGCTGCCGGGCAGCTATCGCATCCGTCTGCAAGGGGTGGAGCGCGTTCATGATCGCCTGATGCCTGATAAAGTGCTGGTTCTGCTTAGCGATGGTGTCGATGCGCCACCCGGCCAGGACGTGCGCGAACCCGTCTATGGCGCGCCGGCGCGTTGGGTCCGGCCAGAGCATCAGGAAGAGGCCGCTTTGGCCGGCTTGACTGTTGTCTCGGCGGCCGAGGTGCTTGCGACGCATCTGCTCGAGGTGATCCGGGGCAATCTTGCACGCCTGCTGTCTTTGCGTGGCCTGCGGCGCCTGCTGGATGAGTTTGCGACGCTGTCTGACACCACGCGCGGCGATGCCAACCGCAGGCTGCTGGATGAATTGGTGCCCGACAAGGTGCCCGTGGATCTGCTTCTGACCGTGCTGCGCCTGCTGTTGGAGGAGCGCGTATCGATCCGCAATTTGCCCCTTATCCTGGAGGCGATTGCCGAGGCGCGCAGTTTGGGCAACCCAGAAGCGGTTTGCGAGCATGTGCGCCAGCGTCTGGGTTTTCAACTGGTGGCCGAATTGAAGCGTGAAGACGGCACCATCCCGCTGATACAACTTGCACCCGAGTGGGAAAAGACCTTCGCTGCCTATCAGATCGACGGCGATCGCGGTCAGCGTGATGTGGCTCTTCCTCCCGATCAATTCAGCCGTCTTGCCAATGCCATAGCCGAGCGGTTGAACCGCGCGGCCGAGACCGGCACTTATCCTGCACTGGTCACATCCACGCTGCGGCGGCGTTTTCTACGCACGGTATTGGGCGCAAAAGGCCTTTCGGCGCCGGTGCTGTCGTATGAAGAAATCGGCATGGAGGCCCGGCCAGCCATGGTTGGAATCGTGCCGCCATGATGGATCTGATCACGCAGTTGAATGCGCTGACAGGCCTTGGCGCAGACATGCTATGGCAAGGTTTGCTGGTGTTCATGCGGGTGGGGTCTGCCATGTCGGTGCTGCCCGCTTTCGGGGATCAGGCCGTGCCGCAGCGCGTGCGGTTGGTCTTGGCGCTGGCCTTTACCGCCGTTGTGGCACCCGCCTTGCACACCATCCCCGACCCAGATCAGGCTGGGATCATCCCGCTGTTGATTGAGGTTGTGATCGGGCTGATGCTGGGGATTGGCATCCGTCTGTTTGTGCTTGCGCTGCAAACCGCGGGTGCGATGGCGGCCCAGGCCACCAGCCTCGCGCAGATGTTTGGCGATGCTGGGCCCGAGCCGCAGCCTGCGATTGGCAATCTGCTGGTGATGGCAGGGCTTGCCCTCGCCGTCAGCACCGGTCTGCATGTGCGTGTCGCAGAATTGCTGATCCTGTCGTATCAGATGTTGCCAGCGGGTCAGCTTCCAGGTGCCGCAGATGCGGCGCATTGGGGCGTATCGCAGGTCAGCCATATGTTTTCGCTGGCTTTTTGTCTTGCGGCACCGTTCACCATCGCGGCGCTTCTCTATAATGTTGCCTTGGGCTTCATCAATCGCGCCATGCCCGCGCTGATGGTCTCGATGATTGGCGCACCGGCGCTGACAGCGGGCGGCATGGTGCTGATGATGCTGGCCGTGCCCCTGGCGTTGGCCCTTTGGGTGCAAGCGTTGCATGGCTTTCTGGCCACGCCGTTTCAGGCCCTGCCATGAGCGAGGACGACGACGAAAAGTCACACGAACCGTCGCAAAAGCGGCTGGAAGACGCGCGCCAACGTGGCGAAATTCCAAAGTCCGTCGATCTAAGCACCGCCGCCGGCTACGCGGGTTTTGTTCTGGTGGGCTTGGTCGGTGGCGGCAAACTGTTGCAGCACTTCGGACAGGCCGGAGTGGTCTTGCTGGATCAGCCTGACCGACTGGCGCCTTTGTTGTTTGGTCGGGCCCCAGCGCCGGTGGCCGGTATGGCGGTGGGATTTGTCTCGGCCGCCGCGCCCGTTTTTCTGATGCCGATGGCGGCGGTGGTATTGGTGCTTTTCGCCCAGCGCGCCATACATTTCGCACCGGAAAAGCTTGCGATGAAATGGTCGCGGATTTCACCGCTGGCAACCGCAAAGCAGAAATTTGGACGTGAAGGGCTTTTCGAATTTGGCAAAAGCTTTGCCAAATTGCTGATCGTCGCGCTGATCCTGGGTGTGCAGCTGCAGGGCAATGCCGCAGAGATTCTGGCCAGCCTTGCACTGGAACCCGCGCAAAGCGTCGGCTTGATGATGAAACTGCTGCTGCATTTCATGGTGCTGGTGGTCGCCACCATAACCGTGTTTGGCGCGATAGACTATTTCTGGCAGCGCATGCAGCATCTGCGCCGCAACCGCATGTCGCGCAAAGATCTGACCGATGAGATGAAAGACTCGGAGGGCGATCCGCATGTCAAACAGCAGCGCCGGCAACGCGCGCAAGAGATCGCCACCAATCGAATGCTGCAGGACGTGGCGCAAGCCGATGTGGTGGTTGTGAACCCGACCCATTACGCGGTGGCGCTGAAATGGAATCGCAAGGGCCGCGCGGCGCCGATCTGTGTTGCAAAGGGCGTGGATGAAGTTGCCGCCCGCATTCGGGCCAAAGCCGCCGAGGCCGGTGTGCCCGTCCAATCCGATCCTCCGACCGCGCGCGCCATCTTTGCGACGGTCGAGATTGGCCAGCAGATCAAACCAGAGCATTATCGTGCCGTGGCGGCGGCCATTCGCTTTGCTGAAGCCATGCGCAAGCGCAGGAAGGTCTATGTAAAATGAGCCGAAATCCCCAAATCGTAAGGCTTGGTCAGTTGGCGAACCTGCTTTTGGACAGCCGATTGGCAACTCTGCATGCTGCAGCGCGCGCCAAGACTGAAACAGAAACCCAGCTGGACGGATTGATGACCCCCCCGCAGGCGGCGGCGCAGGTCTCCGAGATCTCGGCTGCCTTGGCGGGGTTAAGCTATCAACGCTGGGCTGATGCCAGGCGCGCAGACCTTAACATGCGCCTCGCCCGCCAAACCGTTGCATGGATCGACGCGCGCGATGCAGCACGCGAGGCGTTTGGCAAAAAGCAAGCGCTTGGCGGGGTTGCCGCCAAGCTTGCTGCCGTAAAACCAAAGGACGATTAGCTGTCTTGCCGCGCGATATCGCTGATCAGCACGTCCGAGACATTCGAGCCGATCGTGGTCTGCGCCGCCTCAAGCAAGGCCTTGCGCAGCAAAACCAGATTTGCCCCATCGGTAAACGAGCCGTCAAAGCCGCCAGAATTGGCGTGATCAAACAAGACCTGCAAAAGCGCATCGCGCAACTTCGGCTCGCGCGCGTAGATGGCTTCCGTGGTGCCCGGGCCGACCTCAAGCGTCAGCGCCAGGATGACCATCGACACCACCTTGCCCTGCTCGACCACCGGGATAACGAACTGATTGCTCATCTTGACATACTCGGGGCCGCCTTCCCCGCTGGCCTCTTTGGGCGCTTCCTCTCCATGTTCGGGTTTTGCGGCAGCGTCATGCGCAGCGGCTTCCTCGGGCTGCGCAGAATGCGCTTCCTCGCCGCCGGCATCTGCCGCGGGGGCAGCTTCTGGGCGCAGGAATAATCCGGCGCCCATACCGATACCAAGCCCGATCAGGCCCAACAGAAGGGGGATAAGTTTGCGGATCATGGCTTTCCTCAGAATGGCAAAAGAACATCGGCAACTTGCTGGCCGTAGCGCGGCTGCTGCACATCGGTGATCTGACCGCGCCCGCCGTAAGAGATTTGCGCGCCGGCGATTTTGTCATAGGTGATTTCGTTCTGCCGCGAGATATCCACCGGCCGCACATAGCCTGTCACCAGCAACACCCGCATCTCGAAATTGACCCGCACCTCTTGCTGGCCTTCGATCCGCAACACGCCATTCGGAAGTTGCTCTACCACCGTCGCGGCCACGCGCAGCGTCAGCTTTTCGTTGCGCTTGACCGATCCGTCGCCCTTGTAGCTAGACGACGACGAGGTGTTGACGGCATCGTCCAAGGTCGCACCGGCGGGCAAATCCGGGTTCACCGATTCCGGCAGGCCAAACAGCGACGGCACCGCCATTTTGTCAGACCCCGCGCGGCTGCGACCGGTGGCGTTCTTGATCTCGGCACTGTCATTGATTTCAATCACCACGGTCAGGATATCCCCCGTGCGCGCAGCGCGGCGGTCGCCGAACAACGAACTGCTGCCCGCCGTCCACAGCGAAGACGCATCGGTGGGGCCATTTCGCGGCGCGGTTTCGGGCATGGGCGTCGAATACATCGCGTGATGCTGGTAGCTGCCCTCCAGCGGGGTAAAGTCGGGCGCACGCCCGACCTGCTCCAAGCGACCACAAGCCGTAAGCAGGGCAAGAGACATAAGCACAAGACGCATGATTTTTCCTTTAGAAAGAGGGGCCAACGCGCAAAACGCCGTCTGGGCCAATCCGGCCCGCCACCTTGATGCGCGAGGTCAAATTCAACACTTCGATGATTTCTCCCGCGCCCCCACGCGCCAGCGCCCGGCCCTCGGTCAGAATGGTCAGACCACCGGCGCTGTAGGCAAGTGGCACGACTTGGTTGCGCTCGACGATGGCCGAAGGGCCGATCTGCTCCGCCTGAATTGGCTTGCCGGCATAGATCGCGACGCGGGTTTCCTGACCGATCGCAGCGGCGGTGTCGGTCAGGGCCTGTGGAATATCCATCGCCACCAAGGTCACATCTTCCGCCGAAAGCAGGCTGTGCGCCCGTATGGTGCGCGTGGCGATCACGCTGTCAGCCAGCGCCGGAAGTGGCAGAAATATCAGTAAAATCCGCCACATCACCGCACCTGCGTGGTGGCCGACAGCATCTGATCTGCGGCGGTGATCACCTTGGCATTCAACTCGTATCCGCGCTGCGCCTTGATCAGTTCGGTGACTTCGCGCACCGAATCGACCGTGCTTTCCTCAAGATAGCTTTGCCGCAGGGAGCCCAGGCCGTCCAAGCCGGGGGTGCTGACATTGGCGGGGCCCGAGGCACCGGTCTCGACAAACAGATCAGAGCCGATCGCCTCAAGCCCCTTGTCGTTGGTAAAACCCGCCAGCGTCAGTTGCCCCAGCAGTTGCGGCTGGGTCTGGTTGGCAAAGCTGGCGTAAACTTCGCCGCTGGGATTGATGCTGATGTCGCGCGCATCGGACGGAATTGTGATGCCGGGCGAGACTTGAAAGCCGTCGTTGGTGACGATCAGGCCGTCCGCCGTGCGTTTCAGCGCGCCGTCGCGGGTATAGGCCGCGCCGCCCGTCGGCAAGGTCACCTCAAGATACCCCTTGCCCTCAATCGCGACGTCAAGATCGCCGCCGGTCTGGGTCAAAGTGCCCTGCCCAAGCACAACAGAAACCGACGCGGGGCGCACGCCGAGGCCCATTTGCACGCCCGTCGGCAGCACTGATCCATCCTGCGCCGAAACCGTGCCGGGACGTGCAAGCTGTTGATAATGCAGGTCAGCGAAGTCTGCTCTGCGCGGATTATACCCAGTGGTGGACATGTTTGCGAGGTTGTTTGCCACCACATCGACCCGCATCTGTTGCGCGCTCATGCCTGTGGCCGCGATTTGAAGGGCGTTCATCGTGATCTCCTATCGGCCCAGCGTGTCGATCACGCCGCGCATGCGTTTGTCTTCCTGATCCATAAAGCTCTGGCCCAATTCGTAGGCGCGCTGGACCTCGATCATCCGGGCAATTTCCTGCACCGGCTGCACGTTGCTGTCCTCGAGATAGCCCTGCATGATGATCCCGCCTGACGCGGGTTGCACGGAATCGGCTGAGAACAGCGTGCCGGCCTGATGTTGCAGGCTGAGCGGATCACCGGGCTGCCAGAGCCCGATCTTGGCCAAGGGCGCGCCATCTGCCGATACCGACCCGTCCTGCGCAATTGCAATCTGGCCCGACCCCGGCGGGATCACCACCGCCGTGCCGCCCTCATCCAGCAGAGGATAGCCGTCATTGGTGACAAGTTCTCCGCTGGCTTGCGGCGTGAAACTGCCTGCGCGGGTCAGGCGGGGGCCATCCGGGGTTTGCACCTGAAAGAACCCTTCGCCCTGGATCGCCATATCAAAACTGCCGCCGGTCTGTGTCAATCCGGCTTGGCTGAGATCGACCACCCGGGCATCCCCCGTGGCCATCGACAGCGACGGGCCATCGTCTAACCCTTTGATATATTCTTCAAAAACAACGCCTTCCCGGCGAAACCCTGTGGTGGAAATATTGGCGATGTTGTTCGCCACCACCTGCATTTCGCGCATCAACCCCGATTGACGGGTCAGCGCGGTGTAGCTTGCCGCATCCATGTCAGCCCCCCGCGATCATCGGCACGACACGGTCCTGAAAGAACGAGACCAAAGTGACGGTCATGAAGCTCATCGAGGCCCAGAACACCACCAGCATGGCGCCCACTTTCGGCACGAAGGTCAGGGTGTTTTCCTGAATAGAGGTCAGGGCTTGAAACAGCCCGATCACGACCCCTGCGATCAATGCCACCGCCAGCAACGGGGTGGACATCAACACGGCCGTCCACAGGGCTTGCCGCAAGATGTCATAGATCGACTGATCGTTCATACCGGCATCCTCAGGATTTCCTGATACGCCTCGACGACCTTGTCACGCACGGTCGCCACGGTTTCCACCGCCAGTTGCGAGCTGGCAAGCGCTTGCACCAAGGCATGCGGGTCGGCGTTGCCGGTCATCGCGGCGCGCGCAGTCTGCTCGCCCTCTGCCAGGGTGTCGGCAAAGCTGCCTATCAGCCGCCCAACCGTGGCTTCAGCGCCTTCGGCGCTCGGCTCAGGCGCCGCTGCAGAGCGGGCCTGAGCATAGGATTGGGCGGCAAGTGAGGTTCTGATATCCATTCTGGATTTCCTATCTGCGCAAGAGGTCGAACAGGCTCTGCGTCATTTGCCGCGCCTGATCGAACAGTTTGAGGTTTGCGTCGTAGCTGCGCTGCGCTTCGCGCGCGTCAGCGATTTCGATCACCAGATCGACGTTCGACCCATCATAGTGACCGCTGGCATCCGCAAGCGGATTGCCCGGATCATAGACGCTCGCAAGAGCGCTTTGATCCAGATGGACCGGCGTGGTTTCAACCAGGCCGGTGTCCATCGCTGCCCGGAAGCCCACCAGTTTTCGGTGATATCCGGGTGTGTCGGCGTTGGCGATGTTTTCGGAAACATGCCGCAGCCGCTGTGCCTGAGCTTCCATTCCAGAAGCGGCAAAACTGAGGGAGGTGGAAAGATCGCTCATCCCGGCCCCCTATCGCGCCCGGCCAAGGCTGGCGCGAATGATTTCGGAAGTGTTGCGATAGATCGCAAGCGCCATGTCATGGTCTTGCCGGATGGTCGCGGTTTTCACCATTTCCTGTTCCAGCGAAACCGAGTTGCCGTTGGGCGCGCCCGCACCTTTGGTGCGACGCGGCGCAGGCTCTGCCGCGGCATCATCGGCTGTCATATGCCCAGCGCGCGTGGCGCGCATCGCAGTGCCGCTTTCCTGATAGGTTTCGGCAAAGCTGGGCAAATCCATTGCCTTGTATCCGGGCGTGTCGGCGTTGGCGACATTCTGCGCCACCACCCCCAACCGCGCACCGGCGCGCTGTGCCATCGCATTGGCCATTGTGGTCAACTGAAGTTTTTCAAACATCGGGATTCTCCCTGCTTTGCTTCACCAAGGCTTAAGGGTGATTCCTTTAGAAAGGGTAAGCACGAACAAAGAGAGAATCTCATGGACCAAGTTTTTACAGGTTTGCGCGCAGAAATTGCCACCGTCGAACCCGCGCGCGCTGTCGGCCGCGTCGCTGAAGTGGCGCGGGGCATCGTGCGTGTCGTGGGCTTAGAGCAGCAGGCGCGGCAGGGCGACCGCGTGATGATCGACGGCTTTTTGGGCGGCGAGGTGCTGAACCTGTCGTCGCAAGGCTTGATTGTGCTGACAGAAGGCCCCCCCGATGGCTTGGCCATGGGGGCCGAGGTTGAACTGTTGGGTGCCGCTGGTCTTGCACCGGATGACAGTTGGATCGGTCGCATTGTTGATCCCTACGGTCGGCCCATGGATGGGCGCCCGTTGTTCCGTGGCCCGGTTGAACGCCCGCTGCGCGCGCCCGCACCGCAGGCCGCGCAGCGTCGCAGGCTTGGCGCGCGGCTTTCCACTGGCGTTGCAATTTTTGATACGCTGTTGCCGCTGGTGCGGGGTCAACGCATTGGTTTGTTTGCGGGGTCTGGCGTGGGGAAATCGTCGCTGCTGGCGAAATTTGCGCGCGGCGTCGAAGCCGATGTCGTGGTCATCGCGCTTGTTGGCGAGCGTGGCCGCGAATTGCGCGAGTTTGTGGAACGCGTCCTGGGGCCAGAGGGGATGAAACGCTCGGTGCTTGTGACTGCCACGTCGGATCAATCGGCATTGGCGCGGCGGCGGTGCGCGATGGCCGCCATGTCTGTTGCCGAACATTTTCGGGCGCAGGGCCTGCATGTGCTGTTTCTGGCAGACTCGATCACCCGTTTTGCCGAAGCACATCGTGAGGTTGCCTTGGCTTCGGGCGAAACCGCAGCCCTGCGCGGCTACCCGCCTTCCGTGGCGCAGGCCATCATGTCACTGGCCGAGCGCGCGGGGCCGGGGCCAGAGGGAGAGGGCGACATCACGGCGGTATTCTCGGTTCTGGTTGCCGGATCGGATATGGAAGAGACGATTGCCGACATTCTGCGCGGCGTGCTTGACGGCCATGTGGTGATGGATCGCAAGATCGCCGAGCGTGGCCGCTATCCGGCCATCGACCTGCTGCGCTCGGTGTCGCGCAGCCTGCCAGAGGCCGCGTCGCAGTCTGAAAACGCCCTGATCGCGCAGGCAAGGCAGCTGCTGGGTGCATGGGATCGCGCCGAGATGATGATTCAAGCCGGGCTTTACGCGAAAGGCTCCGATCCGCTGGTGGACGCCGCAATCAAGGTCTGGCCCGCGTTGGATGGCTTTCTTGCCGAAGATGCCCCGTTGGAAGGAATAGACGGCAGTTACGCACGCCTCGCGGCCTCGATGGGCGTCAAGTATAGCGCGACCTGACATTGCTCGAGATCTGCTGCATCAGAACCAGAGCGGCGCTGCCGCCGCTTGATTGCGTATAGCTTTGCGCCTCGGATCGGACGAGGAAACGCCGCATCAAACCTTCCAGTTTTGCCGGATCGGTGAAATCGGCAATGCTGTCAGTGCCAAGCTGCGCCTTGGCCTTGGTGGTAAATGCAGACAGTTGCTGATCAAGATCCAAAGCGCCGATACTGGTCGGCAATCCAAGCGCCTTTTCAAAGACGCTGCGCAGCGGTGCGTTTCCCAGTATTGTGAACCATTTGGTATTGTTGGATGAAGTGGTTTTCGCAGCCAGCTTCGGCAACTCACGCTCTGCATTCAGCGCAAGGCGCAAATCATCGCTTTGCGCGCCGACGGCGGCCTCAAACTGGCGTGCCTGATAGGCTGAGACAATACCATCTGCAAACGTGGAAATCTGTGTGCTTGGCACCGCATAGTCGCCAAAGCCAAAGGCCTGTGACAGCTTAAGATACTGCTTGTCCGCCAGCCGGTTGGCCAACGCGCCCGACGTCAGCGTGCCATCCTGCAGCACTTTCTGGATAAAGAACTTGTTCTCGATATCCTTGTCCAGACCAAACGCCCCCAAGGCCACCTTCAGCAGCCTGCGGTCCTGCACCAACTGCGCCGCCGTCTTGACCTTGCCGATGTTCGCGCGAAAGTAAGCCTCATCATTTTTCACTTCGGGCGTCGCGTTGAACGACTTGGTCTGCGCAGGCAGCGTTCGTTTCAGATACGCCCAGCCAGCATAGCCGCCAAGCGGGATGGCTGGGGTATAGGTCATGATGCGTGGGCCGCGAACAACCGATCTTCGCGCGGAAGCAATCCACGCAGCGCCTTAAGGGCTTGATAATGCTGATCGGCAAGAACCGCCTCAGACGCTTGTGCCAACAGCAGACGGCTGTCGTGGTCAACCAAAACCTGGCTGAGTTGCTCGATCCCGCGCAGCAACGGCATGCGCGCATCTTTGGCCGAGCTGTCGCCGGACAACACCAGTTGCGCCAGATAGCACACGCGGCGCACCGGCGTTCCGGCCTGTTCGGGGTGAATGGCGTCGCGCAACCTCAGGATGTTGGCATTGGGCGTCATAATCGCCAATCGAGAGCGTTTCTCGCCATTTTCGATCACGGCGCCGTTGATAAGCACCCGCTCATGGGGGCCAAGTTTCAGGACAAGGCCGCTCATACCACGCCTCCTTCACCGCGCAGGCCGCGCATCACAGCGGTGTTGATATCGACCAACACCTCGACCGAGCCTTTGTCGGCACGCACGGCTTTGCTGTGCAAATTGGTGAATTCGTAGAGGTAAAACAGTTGGGCGCGCAGTTTGGACGGCAAGGTATTGCCGCTGTCAGCGACATCTGACGCAAGCGTTGACCAAAGCCGCAGATTGTCGTCCAAAGCGGCCATCAGCGCGGGGAAGTTTTCGCGCCGCGCTGCCGCTGCCTGCGCCAGGCGTTTGGTGATGCGCGCCAAAAGGTCATATTCAAGCGAGCGTGGGGTTTTTTGCGGTGCCTCGGGCCGTGCATAGACCGAGCGTGCCGCCGTAAAATGGGCTGTCACGGGGTTTCCTTCCTGGAAATCTGAGGGTCAGAGCAGGGGCCAGGGGCGAGAACGCCCCCGGCCACCTTTATCAACGGAACAGAGCCAGGATGTTCTGCGGCTGCTGGTTGGCAATCGACAGCGATTGCGTCGCCAGCTGTTGCTGCACCTGCAGGGCTTGCAGCCGTGCCGAGGTTTCTTCCATATCGGCGTCCACCAAAGTGCCGATACCCGATTTCAGTGCATCCGACAGCTTGCCGACAAAGTCGCTCTGAATCTCGATCCGTTTTTGCGACGAGCCGAATTCCGAAGCCGCATCAATCGAGGTTTGTACCATCGCCTCAATGCTGCCCAAAGCCGTTGTGGCACCGGTCGCGGTGGTGACGTCAATCGACGCCAGTGCGCCAAGCCCGCCCGAAGATGCGTTCTTGAACTGGCCGCTGACCGACAGATCTTTCGTGCCGTCGTTGGTGAACGAAAGCAGGCCCGGGCTGGCCGAGTCGTAATCCACCGTCAGGCCGGAAATTCCCAGCGAGTCGATGGCATTTTTCATCCCCACCGCCACCAGATCTGCGATGGCGTTCGCGCCGCTGGTCACGTCATTGGCCGAGATGGTGTAGGATGCGGTCTTGTCACCAATCCGCATGCTGACCTTGTCGCCCGCAGCCCAGGCTGTCGCGCCGTCCTGGATGGTGATGTCATCGGTGCCGCCGGCTTTGTCCAGCTTCAGCACAAATGTATCCGCATCGGTCGAAACCGTGCCGCCGGTGCTGGCCCCGAACACGTCGTTGGCGGTGTAAGAACCGGTGGACAGGTTTTGCGCATTCACCGTGATCGACGATGACGTCACCCCGGTGCCGCTGCGGTCCAGCGAGGACAGCACATCCACCGACGTTTCCGACCCGTTGATCAGGTTCAGGCCGTTGAATTGCGCGGCACCCACCACCGAATCGATCTGCCCCTTCAGCGCGTCGATGTCAGTCTGGATCTTGGTGCGATCGACGTTGCTGCCTTGGGCGGCGACGATCTTGCCTTTGATCTGTGTCAGCAGGTCCGTCACCGTTTCCGCGCCCTGACGCGCCACCGACAGCGTCGAAGAGCCCAGGTTAAGGCTGTCGGTGATCCCCTTGAAGCCTTCAACATCCGATTCCATCACCTTGGAAATCGCCCAAACCGCGGCGTTGTCTTTGGCAGTGGCGACCGACTTGCCCGTCGAAATCTCGGACTGGGTTTTGTTCATGTTGTGGTTGATGCTTTTCATGGTCTGAAGCGCAACCATGGCACTGTTATTGGTCAAAATGGACGACATCGTCTGTTCCTTCGCGTTCTGCCTGCGCTTTGCGCCCGGCATGGTGCACCATCTTGCGATGGCTGATTTGGCGTTCTACCCGGTGCACCCGAAGCCTGATCCAGATGCGCCACCCCGTCGTGGGATGCAGGTTGAATAAACAGCGAGAAGTTCTAACAGAGTTCTAATGCCGTCCGATCTTTTGCGGCGGATTTGAAGCAAACCTTCACAAACGTTGCGACAGCGTGCGCTGGCCGCTGGGTGCAGCGCGTTGACCGTTTTCGTCATAGGTGATCATCCCGCTGGCAATTTGCCGGACATCCTTCATCCGCTGGATTGCGGCGCGCACACCCTTTGCCGCAGCTCCGGCAGAGCGGGCGTTTCGGTCTGCAAGTCTTTGCAAACGCGCCAGTATCTTCGGGTCCATCGGCTGCGGCAGGTCCAGCAAAGCCGCGTCAAGCTGCGGGGATAATTCGCCCAGCGTCGGGTAATCTGCGCCTAGAAGTGCTTGGTGGATCGCGTTCATCAGCGATTCGATCTGCAAGTCAGCCGGCATGATTCTGTCCCTTCGTCATTGCTTCAAACAACTGTTCGGCCAGCCCTATGCCGCCCTTTGCCACCATCTGCCGCGCCTGTTCATCGCGTAGAAAAGACCCGAACTGATCTTCGCCAATGCCGCCGCCAAAGCTTTCGGGCGTCTTGCCAACCCCCGCATATCCCAGCATTTCCGACAGAAAGCTGGCCTCCAGCGCCTTGGCCTGCACCAGCATCGGCGGGTCGGCGGCGGGCTTTTGTGGCGTGGGCGCGGGGCGCATCGAAGAAATGTCCATCAAACTCTCCTGATGATTCAGATTTTTCTCAGTATCCGGGGTGGCGGTAAACAGGTGGTAACCAATCGGCGAAATAAAGGAGGTCAGAGCGGCAGAAGTCGGTGAAAGATGATTCCTACAGTGCAACTTGGCCTTCATATCCGTGCGGGTGCCGCGCAAAGCCCGCCCGCTGATGATGCGCAGGCGGCGGCCCCCGGTTTCCTCGCAGAACTTGCGACGCAGGAAGAAAAGCCCTTGCCGAAAGGCACGGATGCCGATGCCAGCCTGTTTGCAGGATTGCTCGGAACGGTGCCACAGGCAGCACCGCAACCGGCAGATCATGCAAATCTTGTGCCGTCAGACACCGCGGCCCTTGTGGCCAGTAATCAAGACCCGGCACCATCCCATGCGCACCCCGCCCCTCAACCAGGCGTTGGCAAAAAACCTCTGCCCGGGTGGGTTGAGGTTTCAGGTGTCGTGGCGCCGATGATGGGCGCGCAAGCCGTGCCTGCGTCGGCGGCAGCGCCCGAACCCACCCCACAAGGCGCTTCGTTGCCTGCCCTTGCGGCGGTTCCGGTCAATCCGCAGCCCGCCGAACCAGCTGCAGAAAGGGTGCTGCAAGTGTTGGAGACTCCTGCACCAGCAGAAACCCGCGTTTTCACACAAACCGACGCAATAAACGCAGGGCCGCAAGCCAGCCTGCCCGATGACCCCACCCCCGACAATCCCACCCCCGAAATCACCGCGCGCGCATTGGCCGCGGTGTCACATCCTGACCAGCCAACGCGTCACGCCACCGCAGAAAATGTTTCGCTGAAGGCCGGGACGATCACCGAAACCATGCCGCGCCCGCAGCAAGCGGTGGCGCAGATGCACGCCAACGGCCCTGCACCAGATCAGAACGCGGCCCGGTTGGCCCCAGCGCCGCAAGCTCCCGGCAATCCGACACTCAGCCAGCCCGCATCCGTCATTTTAGCACCCACACAACCCAGTGCCGTCGCGGCTGCAACGCCCGTCCCCGCCAGACCCGCCCATTTTGCTGTCGCACCCCTCGAAACCAGCGCAGAGCAGGCGACGCAGGCTGACGCCGCCCCCCCGCCCGCGCGGATGTCGCCTGCAGAATCGGCCTGGCAAACCTTTCTGCAACGTGATGTCCGGCCAGTCCCACAGCCCGACGTTCAGGCATCGCAACAGCAACCGACCATCACGGCACCAGACGCAGACAGCTCGCAAGCCCTGCCCCCGGCGCAGAGGGTGGCACCGTTCGCCGCAGCCGATAACCCGCCGCAAACCAATGCTTCACCGGTCGAAACCACATCGCCGCTGGATACCGCCAAGAAGCCCGCGCCAGACCACCCCGTGGCCCAGCCCGTCGCCGCTGACACAGGCGGCAAAGACACCGCTGCAAATCCTGCGCCGACGCCCGTGCAAACCGTGGCTCCTGCCATCGCGGCGGTCGATCTGCCACCACCCGCCAGGCTTGACCACATCGCACCATCCGCGCCGCCGCCGCTGTCGCACCATCTTGCCACGCAGGCGGCACCACATCTTCCGGCGGCGCTGTCGGCGCAGCTTCTGCATCATGGCGCAGATGCCAAAACCAGCGGCGTGGACGTGCTTTTGCAGCCAGAGGAGCTTGGGCACGTCAAGTTTCAGATCCAGCAACACGGCGATAATGTCCGCATTCTGCTCAGCGCCGAACGTCCCGAAACCGTTGAATTGCTGCGCCGAAACGCCGATCAGCTTCTGCAAGAATTTCGCCAGTCGGGGTTTTCGCAGGCCTCGCTCAGCTTTGGCCAATGGGGCGACCAACAGCGCGCCCCTGCCCCACCCGCCGCCAGCCTTGCTCAGCTTGAAACCGATGGCGACGCGGCCATTTCCGCCCCCCGCCCGCCACAGCCCAGCGCGCCCATTCTGGCAACCGGTCGTGGATTGAACCTGCGGCTTTAGCACGATGAGCGCGCCGAAAAGCCAGCCCTGATTGCCCTATGCACCCCCTTGAAAGGAGGATTTGATGGAAACATCCGCCGTCACAACTGCCCAGACAACAGCCAACAAGGCTGTCAGCAAAGCCGCCGTTTCAGCCGATTTTGATACGTTCCTGAAAATGATGACCACCCAGATGAAAAATCAGGACCCGCTTAATCCGATTGATTCGTCAGACTATGCCGTGCAACTGGCCACGTTCTCGGGGGTCGAGCAGCAAACCAAAACCAATCAGTTGCTTGAGGGGCTGACCAGCCAGTTTGGCGTGCTGGGCATGGCGCAACTGGCGGCCTGGGTTGGCCAGGAAGCACGCTCTGCAGCCCCGGTTTATCTGGGCGATGATCCGGTTTCGATCAGCTATCAGCCCAAAGCTCAGGCCGACCGCGCTGTGCTGGTGGTCAAAAATGCCCAAGATCAGGTGGTTTCGCGCGAGGATGTGTCGCTGGACGGTGGCAGTTATCAATGGCTTGGGGCCGATGCCACCGGCAATCCGCTGCCAAACGGCATCTATTCGCTCAGTCTGGAAAGCTACAACGGCACGCAGCAGTTGGGCGATGCGGTTGGCGTCGAATCCTACGCGCGCATTCTGGAAGCCCGCGGCGGTGCGAACGGGCCGACACTGGTTCTTGCAGGCGGGGTCGAGGTGGCGGCGACCGATGTCACCGCGCTGCGCGTGCCGTGATCACAACATATGTCCCAGCCAAATTCCCAAGGCAAATACCACAAACGCAGCCAGCACCAGCCGCAGCACAAACAAGCGCGGGCGTGGCCTGACTATGGGCTGCGTGTCGGCCTGCGCGATCAGAGCGGCCTCGACCAGGCGCGGCAGGCGCGGGCCAAACCGTGCCAGCACGCGGGCGGTCTGGCCGAGGTCGCGCAGCAGCGCCAGCGGGCCGACGTTGCGGGTGACATAGGTTTCCACCACAGGTTTGGCGACCTGCCAGATGTTGATATTCGGGTCCAGCCCGCGGGCCACACCTTCAACCACCACCATCGTGCGTTGCAACAGGATCAGTTCCGTGCGGGTCTCCATCCCGAATCTCTCTGTTACTTCAAAGAGATAGGACAACAGCCGCGCCATCGAAACCCGCGTGGCCTCTAGCCCGAAAATCGGCTCTCCCACCGCGCGCAGGGCGCGGGCGAATTCGTCGATGTCCCGGTCGGGCGGCACGTAGCCAGCCTCAAAATGCACCTCGGCGACCCGGCGGTAATCGCGGCCGATGAAGCCCATCAGAATCTCGGCATAGACCCGGCGGGTGTATTCATCAATCCGCCCCATGATGCCGAAATCATAGGCGATCAAATTGCCGTTCGCCGCCACTTTCAGATTGCCCTGATGCATGTCGCCATGGAAAAACCCATCGCGCAGCGCGTGGCTTAGGAACAGTTGCAACACCCGCGCGCCCAAAGCCCGCCTGTCCAACCCCGCCGCGTCAATCGCGGCATTGTCGGCCAGATTGATGCCCGCAGCCCAATCCAGCGTCATCACCGTGCGGCCAGACAGATCCCAGACCACCCGCGGCACCTGAAACCCGGCGTCATTCTTGGTATTATCGGCAAATTCCGACGCCGCCGAGGATTCCAGCCGCAAATCCAACTCGCCCAAGACCACGCCTTCAAAATGCGAGATCACATCCAAAGGGCGCAGGCGGCGCGAGGCGGGCGAGACAAACTCAATCGCCCGCGCCGCAAAATAGAACGCATCAATGTCACGCCGAAACGCCCGCTCGATCCCCGGACGCAGCACTTTCACCGCCACATCTTGCCCGTTGCTGCGCAAAGTCGCCCGATGCACCTGCGCGATTGAGGCCGCCGCGACCGGCTCGGAAAAGCTGGAGAACACTTCATCCACCGGCAGCCGCAATTCCTCGGCCACGCGCGCCTTGGCAACCTCGGTGGCAAAGGGCGGCAGTTGGTCTTGCAGATATTTCAGCTGCAACGCCAGTTCTTCGCCGACAATATCGGGGCGCGTCGAAAGCACTTGGCCGAACTTGATATAGGCCGGACCCAGCGCCGTCAGCGCCCGCGTGATCGGCGGCAGCGCCAAATCACCCTGCAATCCCAACCACTTGAACGGCCAGCCCAGCATCCTTGCGGCAAACCGCAGCCGGGGCGTCACCTGCATCGCCTCCAGCGCCACCGCCATCGCCCCGGTCCGCTCAAACGTCGCCCCGGTGCGGATCAGCCGCCAGATGTTATGCGGTCCCCTCACAGTTTCCAGCCCGAATGCAACGCGGCAATCCCCATGGTCAGGTTGCGGTATTTCACCTGCTCAAACCCCGCCTGCCGGATCATCGCCGCGAACGCCTCTTGTTCCGGAAACTTGCGGATCGACTCGACCAGATACTGATAGCTGTCACGATCCCCCGCCACCACCTGCCCCATCACCGGGATCACGTTGAAGCTGTACTTGTCATAAACCCACTGTGCCAAGTCATTGGGAATCCGCGAGAATTCCAGCACCATCAACCGCCCACCGGGCCGCAGCACGCGGTAGGCTTCGCGCAACGCGTCGCCAATCCGCGTCACGTTCCGGATGCCGAAGGAAATCGTGTAAACGTCAAACGAGTTATCCGCGAACGGCAGCGCCATCGCATCGCCCACCACCCAGTCAAGCCGCGCCGCCATCTGATCAGCCTCGGCCCGCGCACGCCCCGACACCAGCATCGATTCGGTCAGATCGCACACCACCGCCGTCGATCCCTCGGCCCGCTTCATGAACCGGAACGCCACGTCGCCCGTGCCGCCCGCCACATCCAGCAGCCGTTGCCCCGGCCGCGGCGCCAGCCAATCCATCATCGCGTCTTTCCACAGCCGGTGCATGCCCCCCGACATCAAATCGTTCATGATGTCATATTTGCTGGCCACCCGCGTGAACACGCCATGCACCATTCCGGCCTTGTCAGCCTCGGGCACCGTCTGATAGCCGAAATGCGTGGTGGTGTCGTTCATCACTTGCCGTCCTTTGATTGCCTGCCCCTTATAGGCGCGCGCGGCCGAACCCTCAATGCGCCCAACTGTCACCCGCCCGATCTATCCCGAGGATATATGCCCGAACTGCCCGAAGTCGAAACCGTCCGCCGTGGCCTGCTTCCCGCGATGGAGGGCCGCGTCATTGAACGCGCCGAGGTCAACCGCCCCGATCTGCGCTGGCCTTTGCCGTCGAACATGGCCGAGCGGCTGACCGGCAAGCGCGTTCTGGCGCTGCGCCGCCGCTCAAAATACATCCTTGCCGACCTCTCCTCAGGTGAAACCCTGCTGATCCATCTGGGCATGTCGGGCCGCATGCTGGTGTCGGGCATCACCTTGGGCGACTTCTACCACGACCACGCCGCACCCGAAAAACACGACCATGTTGTGCTGCATCTGGAGGGCGGCGCGCGCGTCACCTTCAACGACGCCCGCCGCTTTGGCGCGATGGATCTGCTGCCGACCCTGACCGCCGAAGCCCACCCCCTGCTGTCGGAAATCGGCCCCGAGCCGTTGGGCAATGCCTTCAACGAATCCTATCTGGCCGCCAAACTGCAAAACCGCAACACCCCGATCAAATCCGCCCTTCTGGATCAACACCTTGTTGCAGGCCTTGGCAATATCTACGTCTGCGAAGTGCTTTACCGAGCCCGCATCGCCCCCGACGCCCGCGCCGGAAACATCCTGAACGCAGGCCGCCTTGTGCCGATCATCCGCGAGGTGCTGGCCGAGGCGATCGAAGCAGGCGGCTCCTCGCTAAAAGACTACCGCCGCACCGATGGCGAGTTGGGCTATTTCCAGAAGGCCTTCGCCGTTTATGGCCGCGAGGGTGCGCCTTGCCAAACCCCCGGCTGCACGTCCACAATCGCCCGCATGGTGCAATCGGGGCGCTCGTCCTTCTACTGCCCCACCTGCCAACGATAGGAGCCGACATGCCGCAAACCCTGTTGATCGAAACCCACGGTCCTGTCGTCCTGATCCGCCTGAACCGGCCCGAGGCGTTAAACGCGCTTAATCAACAGCTTATGTCCGAACTTGCGCAAACCCTGCAAGCGATGGACACAGACGACACCGTGCGCTGCATCGTGATCACCGGGTCGGAAAAGGCCTTTGCCGCAGGGGCCGACATCCGCGAAATGGCCGATAAAACCTTCGCCCAAGCCTTCACCGCCGACATTTTCGGCCCCGAAGCCGAAGCAATCCAGCGCATCCGCAAACCGATCATCGCCGCCGTGGCTGGCTTTGCCTTGGGCGGCGGGTGCGAACTTGCGATGATGTGCGATTTCATCCTCGCCGCCGATACCGCCAAATTCGGCCAGCCCGAGATCAACCTTGGCATCATCGCAGGCATGGGCGGCACGCAACGCCTGACCCGCGCGGTTGGCAAGGCCAAAGCGATGGAGATGAACCTCACAGGCCGCATGATGGACGCAACCGAGGCCGAGCGCGCAGGCCTTGTCAGCCGCATCATCCCCGCCGCTGACCTGATCGACGAAGCTCTGAAAACCGCCGCCAAAATCGCAGCAAAATCCGCCGTTTCGGTCCGCGCCGCGAAAGAATCCGTCAACCGCGCCGACGAGACCACCCTGCGCGAAGGGCTTTTGCACGAACGCCGCCTGTTCCACGCGATGTTCGCAACCGAGGATCAGAAAGAGGGCATGGCCGCCTTCATCGAAAAACGCCCGGCCAAGTTCTCTGATCGCTGATCACCTATCCTACGCCGCCCCGGACTTGATCCGGGGCCTCTGATCACAACACGAGGCCCCGGATCAAGTCCGGGGCGGCGCATCGTTTTGAAACACGCTCAAAGCCACCCCTTCCAGCGGAACACCGCATAGGTCAGCACCGCTGACCCCACCATACCCAGCAACGCCAGCGGATAGCCCAACACCAGCGGCAATTCGGGCATATGCACAAAGTTCATCCCGTAGATGCTGGCGATCAGCGTCGGCGGGCTGAATAGCACCGCCACCACCGACACAATCCGCACCGTGGTGTTCTGCGCCAGATTGATCCGCCCCATCGTCGCATCCGACATCAACCCCAGCCGCGACGACAGGAAATCCGCGTGCACCTCCAGCGCTTCGATGTCACGCAACTCGCCCTTCAGCACCAGCCCCAAGCCCTCGCTGCTCAGCCGGTGGCCCAAAAGCTGATCGACATAATTCAGCGCCCGCCCGAGTGTCAAAAGCGACAGCCGCACCCGGCCCAGCCGCTCGCCCTCAGCGCCCAGATTGCTTAGCGCGTTTTCCAGATCGCCCTGTTTGTAGCCCTTCGGCCCCGGATGGTAAGTCTGCCGTGACACCTTGTCCAAACCCACCCCGGCGATTTCCAGATGATCGGCCAGCCGCCCGATCACTTCCTCGATCAGTCCCAGAAAAATCCGGTCTGGGGTAGAGCAGCCCAGACTGCTTTTGCCCGCGCGCGATGGATAGGTCTCGAACGGGCGCGGGGAATGGTGGCGCACTGTGACCAGCCGCGCCTGCGCCACCGCAAAACACACCGGGCTCATCACCTGCTCGCCCGCCGCATCTTGGCCCGGCAACACCACGGTCAGATAGTCCATATCCTCTTCGTGGTAGAGCCGGTTCGAGATTTCGATTTCTTCCATATCCGCCAGCGTCGGCACATCGACCCCCAAGGCGCGCACCGCCGCTTCTTCCTCGGGCGTTGCGCGCAGCAGATCAATCCATTCCGCATGATCCAGCGGCGCGCCTTCCGGCAGGATTTCCAAGCGTTTGTTGGCAAAATGATAGGCCGTCAGCATCCGCGCACCTCGCAAAATCTCACGCTTGCCTAGCGCCAATCCACGGTGCCGCCAATCCTGCAATTTTGCGCAACATGATCGCCCTCGGCAAAGCATCGCCCAAGGCGTTCAAAACGTCTTCACAACACCTGCCGCCACCCAGGCATCAAACCGCGCCAGAACCGCATCTGAAAACGCCGCGTCATTGATATGAGTGTCCAGCTCCACCAGTTCCACCTGCGCCGGGCACGAGACCCGCATCTCGTCACAAAACGCCGCCAACCCGACCGCATCCTCCAGGGGCGCGCCCGGCCTGTCCCACTCATGCCCGCCCCGGTTCGGCAGGAAAAACACCACCGGCCCGGTGGACCCTGCCAGCTTGTTGCAGATTTCCCGCGCCACCAAACGCCGCTGATCCGCCGTCTGAACCACCGAGGTCAGCAGCCGGTTGTGGGCATGGGCCGGGGTGTCCTTGAAGGCATCCGGCAGCGGATGCCAAGCCACAAAGTCGATCAGATCATAGCAGCCCATCGACACCATCTGCGGCACACCCGCCCGCCCCGCTGCCGTCAAGCGATCTTCGCCCGCTGAAATCGCCGAGCCGAACAAATGGTTGGCCACCTCTTGCGGCGCGAAATCCATCACCGCCGCGAAGGCCCCATCGGCCGCAAGGCTTTCAAACGCCCGCCCGCCCATGCCGGTGGCGTGAAACACCGCCACCTCGAAGCCGCGCGCCTCAAGTGCCGGTTTCAACGTCACCATATAGCGCAGCACGGTCTTGCCAAACCCGGTCATCCCGATCAGCGGCTTGCGGACCGCAGGCAACTCCACCGCACGCGCAGCCCCCAGCACCGCCCCCGCCGCCTGCGAAAGCGCGGCCCTGCAAACCGCGTTCAACCCGTAAAGCCCCCCCGCCCACAGGATCATCTGAATGTCGGCAGCCAGCCGCGCAGGCGGGATCATCGGGCTGAAACTGATCGTCGAGACCACATATTTCGGCACACCCAGCGGCAGCGCCGCACAGACATCCAGCGCCAGATCGGTGCCCATCGACCCGCCCAGCACCAACACCCCATCAAACCGGCCGTCGCGATGCAGCCGCGCCGCCAGCGCCGCCGCCCCCTGCGCCATTGCCTGCATCGCGATATTCTCATCCTCTGCCGCGATGATCGCCGCAATCGAGGTGCCGGCCGCCGCCACCACGTCGTGCTTGGAGAAATCCGTCGCCGCCTTGGGGTCGCCCAACACAGACACATCCATCGTCAAAGCCTCGCCGCCCTGCTTGCGGATGATCTCGGCAAGATAGGTCAGCTCGTCATCCTTGGTGTCATACGTGCCTACAAGCAGGATGCGACTTCCCATAAATACCTCATTTAGTTGTTGAGATTTCCGAAAACACCAAATATCCACATCTGTCCCCGCGGGGACACGCAATCACCTGTCCCCGCGGGGACAAAAGCGGCGTCATCCACCCATCAAAGCTGAATCCAGGCGGTTTTCAGATCGGTGTATTTGTCCAGCGCATGCAGGCTTTTGTCATGCCCATTGCCCGATTGCTTGACCCCGCCCAGCGGCACCGAATTATCCGCCCCGCCATAGGTGTTCACATGCACCACGCCCGCGCGGATGCCACGCACCATGCGATGCGCGCGGCCCAGATTTGCCGTCCAGACCCCCGCAGCAAGGCCAAAATCGCTGGCATTGGCCAGCCGCAGCGCCTCGGCCTCGTCCGCAAACGGGGTCACGGCAAGAACCGGGCCGAACACTTCCTCACGATACAGCCGATGCTCGGGGCGCACGCCTGTCACCACCGTTGGCTCCATATAATAGCCGCCCGTGTCTGGCAGCGCGCGATGGCCGCCCAGCACGATCTGGCCGCCTTCTGCGACAGCGTCAGCGACAAACCCCAAATTGCCCAGCAACTGCGTTTCCGAGTTCACCGCGCCAATCTGGGTGCCAAGGCTCAACGGATTGCCAATCGGCATCTTGGCCGCAGATGCCGCCAGCATGGCGACAAATTCATCATGCACCGAAGCCTCAACCAGCAGCCGTGATCCCGCCACACAAACCTGCCCGGCATTGCGGAAAATCGCGGTCGCGGCAGCCTTGACAGCCGCCGCCAGATCCGGCGCATCCGCAAAAACGACATTCGGGCTTTTGCCGCCCAGTTCCAGATAGCACCGCTTGAGGTTAGATCGCGCCGCATATTCAAGCAACCGCCGCCCGGTCGGACCCGACCCGGTGAACACCATCACATCGACATCCATCGACAGCGCCAGCGCCTCGCCAGTCACGCGCCCCGGCCCGGTCACAACGTTGAACACCCCCGGCGGCACGCCAGCCTCCAGCGCCAATTCGGCCAGCTTCAGCAGGGTCAGCGAAGCGGTTTCGGCAGGCTTCAACACCACCGAATTGCCCGCAGCCAAGGCCGGAGCGATCTTCCACGACCCGATCATCAACGGAAAATTCCACGGCACAATCGCCGCCACAACCCCCACAGGTTCGCGGTGGATCAACGCCAGAATGTTGTCGGCGGTTGGGGCAATCTCGCCATAGACCTTGTCGATGGCCTCGGCATAGTAGCGGAACGTGCCCGCCGCACTCCCCGGCTCGGCCTTCAGCGCCATGCTGATATCGGTGCCATTGTCGCGCACACCCAATACCGCGAGTTCAAGGCTGTTCTTCTCGATCAGATCGGCCAGCCGATGCAGCACCACCTTGCGCCCCGCAGGCGGCATCCGCGACCACACACCGCTTTCAAAACTTGCCCGCGCCGCAGCCACCGCCCGCGCGACATCGGCCTGCGATGCATTGGCGGTTGTGGTCAGTTCTTTGCCATTGATCGGCGAAAGCACCGAAGTCTCGCCCGCCTCGCCCTCGACCCACTGGCCGTTGATCAGCAGTTTGCCCGCAGGCACAGATGCCAAAGCCAGACGATCAATCTCAATTTGGGTGGGGGCGGCCATCACATGCTCCTGCGCAATGAAAAAGGGCGGCCGCTCCGGGCCGCCCTTTTGTGGTTTGGGTCAGACTTTGGTTTTGCCCAGATCGGCAAACTTGGCCGGATCAGACGCTTTCAGCTTGGCGGCAAGCAAGATGCCCACGATGCCAGCCACGATCACCAAAGACGGCAGCATCCACGACAGATGCCCTTCCGCCCCGGTCAGCGCGCCGAAATCCATGAAGATCTTGACGAACAGAACCGCCATGATCACGCCCGAGATGATCGGCAAGACCTTGGTGGAAAGTGCCGTCTCGCCCATCGCATCCTTGGCGAAGAACGCAATCACCGCAAACGAGGTCAGCGACATCAGCCCCAACACGCCCAAAGTGCCAAGTTGCGACAACCACGAGAACAGGTTCAGCACCGGATCAAGCCCGTTCACCACAAACACCGTCACAAAGATCAGCGCCAGAATGGTCTGGATCACCGAGCCGATATGCGGCGAAAGGTGCTGCGCATGGGTAAAGCCAACGGCCGCGGGCAGGATGCCTTCGCGCCCGGTGACAAAGATGTAGCGCGCAATGGCGTTGTGGAAGGCCAGCAGCGCCGCAAACACCGAAGTCACGAACAAGACGCCCATGATTATCGACATTGTGTCACCCAGATAGGTGCTGCCCAGTTGGAACAGGAACATAGTCGGGTCCATGCCGCCCAGCGTCGGCATCAACTGCTCATTGCCGATCCCCATCACCATCAGCCAAGAGGTGATCGAGTAGAAAATCCCGATGGCCAGCACCGAAAGGAACGTGGCACGCGGCACAGTCACGTGCGGATCGCGGGCTTCCTCGGAATAGATCGTGGTGGCTTCAAAACCGATGAAGCCTGCGAAAGAATACAGCACGCCAATCGACCAGGTGCCCGAGAAGATATTGGCAGGCATGAAGGGCTCAAAGTTCAAACCGCTCGCGCCGCCTTTGGCCAAGATCACCACGTCCAGCAGCAGAACGATGGCGAACTCGAAAAACACCAGGACCATCAGCACTTTGGCCGACAGATCGACTTGCCGATACCCCAGCACCGCAATCACCGCGATGGCCGCGTAGGACCAGTAATACCACGGCATATCCAGACCAAACTGCGCGAACGTGCCCGCCGCGGCATAGCCGAACAGCCCCATCAGACCGATCTGCATGGCGTTGTAGGACAGCATCGCGATCAAAGCCGCAGCGCCACCGATATGGCCACCCAAACCTTGCGCCGCGAAAGCATAGAAGGCACCGGCGTTCTTCACATGCCGCGACATCGCCACATAGCCCGCCGCGAACATCAGCAAGATCGCCGTCACGATCAGGAAAGTGCCGGGAATGCCAATGCCGTTGCCCAGCAGCATCGACAGCGGAATCCCCCCCGCCGCCCCGGTCAGCGGTGCCGCCGCCGACACCACCATGAACGTCACAGCCGCGACGCCCAGCGAGTTTTTCTTAAGTTGGTTTGAAGGAATGCCAGCCTCAGCCATGCTGCACCTCCGGATATGCGGAATTTGTCATACGCGTTCCCTTCCTGTCTGTTGACTGCCTCCGTTCAGCGGCGGCTTTCGGTTTGTTATTTGAACCGATGGTTCGATTTTATTTGACAGCACCCGCGACATTCTGTCAACTGAAATGAAGGGGCTGGCTTTTGGGCGGCACGGGGCATCAGGCGAATTATGGGAACGATCTCCAAAGCACTGGAATTGCTGAACTACTTCACCAAGGCCCGCCCGTTGATCGGGCTGTCGGACTTGGCGCGGCTGGCCGAGCTGAACAAGGCGACCTGCTTTCGCCTGCTGACCGAACTGGCTGACAACGGTTTTGTCGAGCAGATCGGCACCAGTCGCGAATATCGGCTTGGACCCAGTGTGTTGCGGTTGGCGGCGTTGCGTGAGGCGCAGGTGCCGACGCGGGAGGCGGCGATGCCGGTGTTGCAGGTGCTGGCGCAGCAGACTGGTGAGACGGCGCATTTGTCATTGCTGATTGCCGACATCCTGCGGCCTTTGGCCCATGCCTACAGTGCCGCCCATGCCACCAAAGTGATGCTGGAGGATACCGAGGCGTTACCGTTTCATGCGACATCCTCTGGTCTTGCGGTGCTGGCGTTTCAGCCCGAAGCCTTTCGCAACCGGATTCTGGCGCAGCCCTTGCCGCGATTGACCACCTCGACCGAGACGGTTCCGGCTGCCTTGCGCGCCTGCATCAATGAGGTGCGCGCTTTGGGCTATGCCGAAAGCCGGGGCGGCTACGAATCGGATGTGCATTCCATGGCGGTGCCGCTGTTTGACGCCTTGGGGCGTTGCAGCGGAGCGCTGGCCGTGGCCGCCTTGGGCAGCCGCATGGGTGAGGCGCAGCGGCGCAAGATCCGCCATGCCCTGCTGCAAGCCGGAACCGAAATCACCACGCTTTGGGGCGGCACTTTGCCCGCCGATATCGCGACACTGTGGCGCTTGGCCGCCTGACGGAAGGAAAGACGATGAAAGACGAAAACTACCTGAAGGCCCACAACGCCCGCAGCATGTGGCATCCGATGACGGCCCCTTCCGACAGCCTGAAAAACCCGCCCGCGATCATCACCGGCGGCAAGGGCGTGCGGATTACCGATATTGACGGGCACGAAGTGGTCGATGGCGTGGGCGGTTTGTGGAACGTCAATCTGGGCTATTCCTGCCAGCCGGTGAAAGACGCGATCACCGCGCAGATGGAGCGGTTGCCGTATTATTCGACCTTCCGGGGCACCTCGAATGATTGCGTGATCGAACTGGCCGAGGAGTTGCGCAAGTTTTTCGAACCCGATGGGCTTGTCAGATCGTTCTTCACCTCGGGCGGGTCGGATTCGGTTGAGACCGCGCTGCGGCTGTCGCGGCAGTATCACAAGATCCGGGGTGATCAGGGGCGGGTGAAATTCCTGAGCCTGAAAAAGGGCTATCACGGCACGCATATGGGCGGGGCTTCGGTGAACGGCAACGCCAATTTCCGCACCATGTATGAACCGCTGCTGCCCGGCTGCCATCACATTCCGGCCCCCTACACCTATCGCAACCCGTTCAACGAATCCGATCCGGCCAAGCTGGCGCAACTGTGCTTGCAGGCGCTGGAGGATGAGATTGCCTTCCAAGGTGCCAGCACCATCGCCGCGTTTATCATGGAGCCGATTTTGGGCGCGGGCGGGGTGATCTTGCCGCATGAAAGCTTCATGCCAGGGGTTGAGGCGATTTGCCGGAAGCACGGTATTTTGTTGATCGCGGATGAGGTGATCACGGCGTTCGGGCGCACCGGGGCTTGGACGGGTAGTCGGTTGTGGGGGGTCAAGCCGGATTTCGCCTGCACCGCGAAGGCGATCACCAACGGCTATTTCCCGTTTGGCGCTGCGATGATTTCCGAGCGTGTGGCCGAGGTGTTTGAGGGCGACGAGACCGGCAAGGCGGCCATCGGGCATGGCTATACCTATTCTGGCCATCCGGTTGGCGCGGCGGCTGCGCTGGCGTGTCTGGCGGAAACGCAAAAGCTGGATGTGAAGGTGAACGCTGCCGCGCGCGGGGCAGAGTTGCATCAGGGGCTGCTTGATTTGCAGGGCAAATATGAGGTGATCGGCGATGTGCGCGGCGGGCATGGGTTGATGTGCGCGCTGGAACTGGTGGCGGACCGGGCCTCGAAAAAACCGGCTGACAAAGCCGTGCCGGGCAAGGTGCAGGCGGTGGCCTATCAGTCGGGCGCGATGGTGCGGGTGTCTGGCAACAACATCATCATGTCGCCACCCTTGGTGCTGACTTCGGCGGATGTGCAGGTGATCTTGTCGAGCCTGGATGCCGGGTTTGCGGCTGTGGCGGGTATGTAAATTTGTCCCCGCGGGGACAGATCTCTGCATCTTGTTGTTTATAGAAAATCAGACGCAAAATGTAGTAAGAACAGGTGCCGCGAGAGGTTTCCTCGTTGCACCTTTGCTTTCAGGCTTTGCGCCCGCCTTACCGAATGGTTTCCGCCAAACGCGGGGCCACGGCGCGCACCTGTGCGATGTAGTCGCGCAGCATCGGCACCCGGCGCGGGCGAAAACTTGCGCCAGACAGCGCCACATCCTGCATCTGGCCCAGATGAAAACGCCGGAAATCCTGACGCAGGCAACACCACGCCAAGCACATCAGGGCCTGATCAAAATACACAATCGACAGCGGCCAGATGCAGCGCTTTGTCTGGCTGCCGTTCTTGTCGAGATAGGTCAGGCTGACCTCTTGTTCCGCCCAAGACGCCTCGCGCAGCAGGGCCACATGGGCGGGCGGCGGCGTGCGGGTTTGAAAGCGGATCGAGCGGGACACCGCATGAACGGCCTGTCGCTGCACGCGTTCGGGCAGGGTGGCGGTGATCTTGGCCATTGCCATTTCGGCGGCTTTGGCCATGGCGGGATCGCCCATCTGCCGCACCTCGGCCAAGCCCAGCACCAGCGATTCGACCTCTAGGCGCGTGAACATCTGCGGCGGCAGGGCGGGGTCTTCTGTCAGGGTGTAGCCAACGCCTGCCTCGCCGTCGATCAAGGCACCGCCTGCGCGCAGGCTGTCGATGTCGCGGTAAATCGTGCGCTCGGACACCGCCATCTCCTCGGCCAAGCGGGCGGCGGTGACGGGCTGCGGCAACATGCGCAGGGCGGTCAGCAGGCGGAACAATCGGTCGGATTTGGCCATGGCATCCTGACGGTTTCTGGCAGTAGGACTGTAGCATAGTGAGGGTATGGAAATAAGCAACGGAGATGAAAATGCTGACCCTGTTCCACGCGCCGCAGTCGCGATCCTCGGCCATCGTCACGCTGATCGAAGAAATGGGCATCACCGAGAAGGTGGATATCCGGATGGTTGACATCGTGCGGGCGCGGTTTGGCACCGGTGCGGCCGATGCGGCCAACCCGCACCCGGAAAAGAAAGCGCCCTGTCTGGTGCATGACGGCCATATCATCACCGAACGCGGCGCGATCATGACGCATCTGACCACGCTGTTCCCGTCTGGTATGGCGCCGCAGGTGGGCACTCCGGCATGGGGGGCGTTCCTGACGTGGATGAACTGGTATCAGGGCGTGATGGAGCCGGTGCTGGTGCTGGATTTTGCCAAAGTGGTGCATCCGGCGCTGACGGCGACGTTTCGCGGGATGGATGAGGTGACGGCGCGGATCAGGGCGGCGCTGGAGCGCGGGCCGTGGCTGCTGGGCGATCATTTCACCGCCGCCGATCTGCTGGTGCATTCGCCCTATGCGTGGTTCGACAATGTGCCGGATGATCCGCTGATCAAGGATTGGGTGGCGCGCTGTATGGCGCGGCCGGCGCGGCTGAAGGTGCTGGCGGCGGATGCAAGCCAGATGGCGGCCTGAGGCGCACGAAAAAAGGGCCGCCCGGTGGGCGACCCTTTTCGAAGGCTAAGCCGTTTCAGATCAGGCGTTGACGCTGTCTTTCAGGGCTTTGGCGATGGCGAATTTCACTTGCTTGTCGGCAGCTTTGGTGACGGTCTCGCCGGTGGCGGGGTTGCGCACCTGACGCTCGGGACGCTCGCGGCAGGCCATTTTGCCCAGACCCGGCAGCATCACCGAGCCGCCAGCCGCAACTTCACGCGCCACAACAGCAGCAACGGCATCCAAAGCAGCGGTTGCGGTTTTTTTGTCTGCGCCCATGGCATCGGCGATTGCGGCCACCAGTTGAGTTTTGGTCATGGCTTTGTTCATGGTCTTGTCCTTGTTTGAAGCCCTCGTTCCTCGGGGCTCAGATATAACGATTGCAGGGGCTTCTCATGCTTTCGCGCCCGATGGCAAGCCCTTTTTGGCTTAAAATAAGGGATTTCCTTGGGTCAAAGGAACGCAGTCTCTTCAAAACTGCGCAACTTGCGGCTGTGAATCCGCTCGATGGGCATATCGCGCAGGCGCTCCATCGCGCGGATGCCGATTTGCAGATGGCGGCTGACTTGGGTCTTGTAGAACTCGCTGGCCATGCCGGGCAGCTTCAACTCGCCGTGCAGGGGTTTGTCGGACACGCACAGCAGGGTGCCGTAGGGCACGCGGAAGCGGAAGCCGTTGGCGGCGATGGTGGCCGATTCCATATCCAGCGCGATGGCGCGCGATTGCGAGAGGCGCTGCACGGGGCCGGATTTGTCGCGCAGCTCCCAGTTGCGGTTGTCGATGGTGGCGACGGTGCCGGTGCGCATGATGCGCTTTAACTCGTAGCCTTCCAGTTGGGTGACTTCGGCGACGGCCTCTTGCAGGGCGATCTGGATTTCGGCCAGCGCGGGGATCGGCACCCAGACGGGCAGGTCGTCATCCAGCACGTGATCTTCGCGCAAGTAGGCGTGGGCGAGGCAGAAATCGCCCAGGGACTGGCTGTTGCGCAGGCCCGCGCAATGGCCGACCATCAGCCAGGCATGCGGGCGCAGCACGGCGATGTGGTCGGTGGCGGTTTTGGCGTTGGACGGGCCGACGCCGATGTTGACCAAGGTGATGCCGTTGCCGTCGGCGCGTTTGAGGTGATAGGTCGGCATCTGCGGCGTTTTGGTCGAGGGCAGGATCACGCCATCGGGCGTGGTGATTTCCTGATTTCCGGTGGCGACAAAGCTGGTGTAGCCTGCGTCTTCATCGCCAAGGATGGCGCGGGCGTAGGCTTCGAACTCGTCCACGTAGAACTGATAGTTGGTGAACAGCACGTGGTTCTGGAAATGCGTCGCATCGGTGGCGGTGTAGTGCGACAGGCGGGCAAGGCTGTAATCAACGCGCTGTGCGGTGAAGGGCGCAAGCGGTTGCGAGCCGTCGGCGTTGTGGGTGCGGGTGCCGTTGACGATATCGTCGTTGGTGGTGGCAAGATCGGGCACGTCGAACACATCGCGCAAGCTGAACTCTAGCACGCCTTCCTGCGGGACAGACACCAGCGGGTTGCCTGCGACGGCAAAATGCACCGGGATCGGCGTGTCGGAATAGCCGATCTGCACCGCGACGCCGTGGTTCTGCATCAACAGGCCGATCTGCTGGATCAGGTAGTTGCGGAACAGATCGGGGCGGGTGACGGAGGTGGCATAGGTGCCAGGGCTTGCGACATGGCCAAAGGCCAAACGGCTGTCGGTCTTGATGTGGCTGCTGACCGTCAGGCGGATTTCGGGGTAGAAGGCGCGCAGGCGGGTGGCGGGTTTGGCCCCTGTCACCGCAGCGCTGAAGTGGTGGGACAGAAAACCGATCGCGTCGGCGTAAAGCGCTTCGAGCCGGTCAACGGCGGCGGCGGCATCGGTGAAAAATTCGGGGTCAGTGTGGGCGGGTGTCAGAGCGGGTTCATCGTGCATCATATCATCTTCTTCATTTTGATCGGGCATCTAAGGCCGAAGCGGGCGATTTCGCAAGTGAAGTCTTGATGACGCGGGCTTGCGGCGATGTGGGGTCTTGCGAAGCGAGGGATGCGCGGGAATAAAGGCGGGATGAAAACCTTGCTTTCCCTTGGACATGGCTATTCGGCGGCGGCGCTGGCGGCGTTGCTGATCCCGCTGGGGTGGCGGGTTATTGGCACCACGCAAACCCCCGACCGCATTGCGGATTTGCGGGCGCAGGGGGTAGAGCCGCTGCTGTGGCCCTGCGATATTGGGCCTGCGCTGGGAGATGCGACGCATATTCTGGCCTCCGCTGCGCCGGATGGGTCGGGCGACCCCTTCTTGCACGCGGCGCGTGATCTGATCATGGCGGCGCGGCCTGAATGGGTGGGTTATCTTTCGACTACCGCGGTTTATGGCGACCATCAGGGCGGCTGGGTGGATGAGGAAACGCCGGTCAAGCCGCAATCGGGCCGGGCGGTGGCGCGGGTGCTGGCGGAACGGCAATGGCTGGCCACGGGCTTGCCGGTGCAGGTGTTCCGGCTGGCGGGTATTTACGGCCCCGGTCGTGGGCCGTTTGAGAAGGTGCGCGACGGGTCGGCGCGGCGGGTGATCAAGGCGAACCAAGTGTTCAGCCGGATTCATGTGGCCGATATTGCCGCGACCTTGCTGGCGTCGATCAAGGCTCCCGACCCCGGTGCGATCTATAATGTCTGCGACGACAACCCCGCCCCGCCCGAGGATGTGCTGTCTTATGCGGCGGCACTGCTGGGCTACCCCGAGCCGCCCACGGTGCTGTTCGAGGAGGCCGAAATGTCGCCGATGCAGATCAGTTTCTATTCGGAATCCAAGCGGGTTCGGAATGACAAGATCAAGCGCGATCTGGGGGTTAAGCTGAATTTTCCGACCTATCAGGATGGTTTGCGCGGGCTGTTGGACTAGGCCTTGCGCGCGCGTGACGTGTTACCCCTTTTGGCGGAGTTTGCGATGGACTGGGACAGGTGGCAATGGCTGAACCCTCCGGCTGCGGTGGCGCGGGAGGGCGGCGCGTTGCGGGTGACAACCGGCGATCAGACCGATTTCTGGCACGGCACCTATTACGGATTTCAGCACCACAACGGCCACTTTCTGCATCAGCCCGCCCCTGCGGAGTTCAGTGTTGAGACCACGCTGCGGGCGGATTTTTCGCAGCAGTATGATCAGGCGGGGCTGATGATCCGCGCTGATGACACGCATTGGGTGAAATGCGGGATCGAGTTTGTCGGCGGTGTGGCGTATCTCGCGGTGGTGGTGACGAACGGCATGTCGGATTGGTCGCAGATGCCGCTGCCGGGGTTTGAGGGCCGGTTGCGGCTGCGGCTAAGCCGGGTGCGCGATGCGGTTTGGGTGCAGTATCTGGAAGCGGGGGCGTGGAGGATGCTGCGGCTGGCGTATTTCCCGCCTGATTTGGCGGTGGATGCCGGGGTGATGTGCTGCTCGCCTTCGCGCGCGGGGTTGGAGGTGGTGTTTGAAGCGGTGGCGCTGACCCAGCCGATCTCGACGGAAGCCTATTGAATGACCAAGCCGCCCCGGAAACTGTCACGAGAGGCGCGGCGCGTGCAGTTGATCGAGGCCACCATCGCGGTGCTTGCGATCAAGGGCTATGCGCGGGTGACGATGAGCGATGTGGCGGTGCAGGCCGGGTTGTCGCATGGGCTGGTGAATTTTCATTTCCAGTCGAAAGAGTTGCTGCTGGCCGAAACGCTGACCTATCTGGCCGATGAATATGTGCAGAACTGGCAGGCGGCGCTGGCGGCGGCGGCCCCTGATCCGGCGGCGCAACTGGATGCGCTGATCCGCGCCGATTTCACGGCAGAGTTGTGCACGCCGCAGCGGTTGGCGGCGTGGTGTGCGTTTTGGGGCGAGGCGCAGAGCCGGCCGCTTTATCAAGAGAAATGCGGCGCGAATAATGCCGAATATGTCACCCGGCTGGAGGGTTTGTGTGCGGCGCTGCTGGGGCCTGCGGGCCAGCCTGTGCGGGTGGCGCGGGCGATCCGCGTGGCAAGCGAGGGTTTGTGGATGGATCTGGTGACGCAGGCGGAACCCTATAGCGTGGATGAGGCGCTGGAGACTTTGCTGGACGTGGCTGCGGCTTTTTTCCCACAGGCCATCACGCGGGCGTGAGAATTTTCGGTGCAAGGGGTTGAACCGCGCCAATGCCACCCTAATTGTGGAGTGCGAGACGGGCCCCTCTGACGATGTTTCATCGTGATGTCGGATCGCATCGAGTGCGCTCGATGTCATGCCCGTGTGTTTTGGCTGACTTCTGGCGTTTGTGCAAAACAGAGGACAGTATGGACATTATCACTTCACTATTTTTGGGCACGCCGATCTGGATGTGGCTGACCTTTATCACCATCGTGTTGGTGCTGCTGGCGGCTGATCTGGGGTTGGTCAACAACGGCGACCAAGAGATTGGCGTTGCGAAAAGCCTGCGGTTGTCGGCGGTGTATATCGCGCTGGGCGTGGCGTTTTCGGGCTTTGTCTATTGGCAGATGGGGTCGGAAGCCACCGCGCAGTATCTGACGGCGTTTGTGGTGGAAAAGACGCTTGCGATGGACAACGTGTTTGTTATCGCGTTGATTTTCAGCAGTTTTGCCATTCCGCGGATGTATCAGCACCGGGTGCTGTTCTGGGGTATTCTGGGCGTGATCGTGCTGCGCGGCATCATGATTGGTCTGGGTGCGACGCTGGTGGCTGAATATGCGTGGCTTTTGTATGTGTTCGCCGCTTTCCTGATCTTTACCGGCATCAAGATGCTGTTCACGGATGAAAGCAACCACTCGGTCGATGGCCCGGTGCTGCGGTTTTTGAAGCGGCACTTGCGGGTGACGGAAGGGCTGGAGGGCAACGCGTTTTTCGTGAAGCGTGACGGCTTGCGCTACATCACGCCGCTGTTTCTGGCGCTGGTGCTGATCGAGATTGCCGACCTTGTGTTCGCGGTGGATTCGGTGCCTGCGGTGTTTGCGATCACCACCAACCCGTTCATCGTTTATACCTCGAACATCTTTGCGATCTTGGGTTTGCGGGCGTTGTATTTCGCGCTGTCGGCGATCTTGCACCGCTTTGCTTATCTGAAATACGCGCTGTCGCTGCTGTTGGTGTTTATCGGGTCGAAAGTGTTTGTGGCCGACTGGATGGGGCTGGAGAAGTTCCCGCCGAGCTGGTCGCTGGGTGTGACCTTCGCGATCCTCGCGGCTGGTGTGGGGTTCAGCCTGTATAAAACGCGCGGCAAGGTGGCCGAGCATTAAGTGGGGGGTGCCATTGCACCCACCAAGCGGAACAGTTCCGTTGAGGCCCCGGTGGCCCAAAGCCACCGGGCAGCGCCTGCCCTGCCCATGGCAGGCGCTTCACGCCCGCCAGGTCAGGCGCTGCCCTCGGGCGGCGGTGCTTGAGGCGGTTACGGGGCGGGCGTTCTCACTTGGCCGGGGCCGATCCATTGGATCGGCCTTTTCCGTCCATGTTCAGGGGACCTTATTCAGGGGATATGCACCGCGCGTTTGTAGGCGCGTTGGCCATAGAGCAGGGCATCGTGGTTATCGGTCAGCGCCACGGCGCTGACTTCGCCGACCATGATGTAATGGGTTTCCCACAGCAGCGCGGTTTTCAGGCTGCATTCGAAACTGGCCGAGGCCTCGGTCAGCACCGGTTGGCCGCCCTGCCCCGGATGCCATTTCACCGCATCAAAGCGGTCGCCTTCCGGTTTCTGGCGGCCCGAGAACAGATCGGACGTGGCCTGTTGCGCGGCACTCAGCAGGTTGGCGCAGAAGGCGCGGTTGCGCAGGATCGCGGTGGCGGCAGGCGAGAGGTGATGCACGCAGACCAGAAGTGACGGGCCTGCGCCATCGGCGGAAACCGAGGTCATGGACGACACCGTGACGCCGAAGCGGCCAGCCTCGCCATCGGTGGTGATCACCGAGACGAAGGTGGAAGCGCGGCTCATGGCTTCGATGAAGTGATGGCGCAGGTCGGTCATATATTACCCCAGATCAAAGAAGCGTTGCAGTTCGACATCGGGCACTTTCTTGCGGAATTGGTCGTATTGGCTTTGTCGGGTGGCGGCAAAGGCCTCGACAAAGCGGGGGCCAAGCCAGTCTTTCGCAAAGGCGGAATTGCGCAGGCGGTCAATCGCCTCGGGCATGGAGCGCGCGAAATCGGGGCGGTCGCCTGAAAGGTTGTGGCCGTTGCCGATGACTTCGGGTTCAGGCTCGATCTGCTCGATGATGCCCGCGACGCCTGCGGCGATGGTGGCGGCGGCGGTCAGGTAGGGGTTGGTATCGGCCCCGGGCAGGCGGTTTTCAACGCGCAGGCTGCCCGCATCGTGACCTACCACCCGGAAGCAGGTGGTGCGGTTTTCATAGCCCCACGTCAGGCCGGGGGGCGCGAAAGTGCCGGGGGCGAAGCGGCGGTAAGAGTTCACGGTGGGCTGGCAGATCAGGGTCATGTCGCCGATGTAGCGCTGTAGGCCGCCGATGAAATGGCGGAAGGTTTGGGAAATGCCGTTTTTCTCGCCGTCTTGGTAGAAGATCGGTTTACCTGCGGCGTCTTTCAGCGAGATATGGACGTGGATCGACTGGCTGTCGGCATCCTCTGTCCAGCGCGGCATGAAGGTGACGCAGCGTCCTTGCCGCATCGCCAGCGCGCGGATGAAGTTTTTCAAGAGCACCAACTGGTCCGCAGGCTCCAGCCCCTCGCCCGCGCCGATGCAGGCCTCCATAAAGCCGCCGCCGATTTCTTCGTGCATTTTGGCAAGGTCAATGCGCAGCGGGCCGCACATATCCGAGACCGCCTCATACCATTCCTGCTGCACGGTTTGATACAGGATCAGATCGTGGCTGGCGTGCATGGTGGCGGTTTTCAGGTTGCGATAGCCTTTGTCGCGGGCGGATTCGGGGGATTCGTCGAACAGGGTGTATTCCAGTTCCATCCCGTATTTCGGGGTAAACCCGTGCGCGCCTGCGCGGTCGAGCACCGATTTCAAGATAGAGCGCGGGCAGAGGGCGGCGGTGTCGCCGGAATATTGGGTGAGCAAAAGCAGGTCATGGCCGGGGCGCGCCCACGGGATGCGGCGGGCGGAGGTGGGATCGACGATCAGCGGGTCGTCGTGGAAATCGGAGGTGCCATCCGTGACGCCGGGCATTTCCAGCATCTGATCGGTGGGGTCCAATGCGAGTTGCGCCGGGGCCATGCCCATGCCGGCTTTCAGGATGCCGTTCAGGCTGCGGCGGGACACCATCTGGCCGCGCAAAAGGCCGTTGGTATCGACCAATGCGACGGTGGCAAAGCGGCTGGACTCGTCGTCAAGAAAGGCTTGCAGGCTCATTTTGTCCCCGTGATGGTTTGAAGTTGGGCCAGATCTTTGGCCGGGTCGGTGGCATAGGCTTTCAGGAAAACCCGCAGACCGTTGTGGATGTAGCGGGCGAGTTCGGGTTTGGTCGGGATGCGGTCGGGCAGGTGCAGGGCCTGGTTGCGGGGGGCCGACAGGATCAGGCCCCAAAGGTCTTCGGCGGCGAGTTCGGCATCGTCGAAGGCCAGTTTTCCGGCATCACGCTGGCGGGTCAGGTAAGTGATCATGCCGGCCAGAACCCGGTCGGGGCCAGCGGCTTGGTAGGCGCGGCCGATCTCGGGGAAGCGTTGCGCCTCGCCGATGATCAGGCGGGCGAGCGAGAGGAATTCGGGGCGCATGACGGTATCGGCGTAGTGCCATGCAAAGCTGTGCAGTTCGGCCACCATGTCGGTGCCGGGGTGATCGAAGGCCAGCAGCATGGTGTTGCGTTCGGCCAGCATGATCTCGGTGAACAACTGCTCTTTGGTGCCAAAGTATTGATAAAGCGTGGGTTTGGACACAGCAGCTTTGGCTGCGATGGCATCCATCGAGGTGCCGGAATAGCCTTCGGCAGCAAAAACCGACAGGGCGGCATCAAGGATGCGGCGTTGTTTGGCGATGCGGTTGAGTTCGCGTTGCGGGATGGCTGTCATACGAGAATCCGGGTCAGGAATTGCAGCAGCGGGCGGTTGTAGGCCTGCGGTTGCGCGACGTTGCAGACATGGCCTGCGTCGGCGATCACCTCGAACCGGACATCGGGGCGCGGGGCGGCGTCGGTGATGCGGCCTGCGACGGCGCGGATTTCTGACGGGGGCGCGAGGCGGTCGTGTTCGCCTGTCATCAGCAGGGTGGGCATGGTGAGGCGCGCGAAGTCGAATCGCTCCAACGGGTTGGTGAAGCAGCGCAGGGCGTCGCGGTAGGTGGCGGCGGGGATGGCGGACATTGAGGCCAAGAGGTCGGCCCGGATGGTGTCGGAGGCGTTGGGGCCTGCGATGACATTGACGACGGCGGGGGCGAAATCGGCGGGGGTTTGGCCTGCGTCGAGCGGGACTTCGCGGCTGACGCGGAAGGCCTCGCGTTCTTCTGGGCCTGCTTCGGACATGCCGGTGCAACCGCCGGAGAGGACCAATCCTGCGAGTTTGTCGGGGTGGCGCATCGCAAAGCTGGTGGCGATCCACGAGCCGTAGGACAGGCCGCAGAGGATCAGCTTTTCAGCGTTGAAAGCGGCCATGACGCGCAGGATGTCTTCGCAATAGTCGTCGATGGTGGATTGGCGGAAACCAAGGGTGCTGTCGCCGTAACCGCGCAAGTCTAGCGCTGCGGCTTGGGCGTAGTTGCCGACGGCTTGCAGTTGGGCCGCCCAGTTTGTGCGCGCGCCGCCGATGCCGTGCAGGAACAGCACCAGCGGGCCGGGTTTGGCGGGGGTGTGGGTGAGGGCCAGTTGCGGGGTGCCGGGCAGGATGCGGGTTTGCAGGGGGGCGTTGGGCAACAGCGGTTCGGGCGTGGTTGGGGCTGTGGTTGCGGAGGACAGCGCGTCGATGCCCGCCTCAAAAATCGGTTTGGTGCCGTTGGCGATCTCGGCAGCGCGGGCCGGGGGGGCCACGATTTCCGCGCTCCAGTTGATCACAGAACCTGCGGGTGAGGCGGAAATCGTTATGCGGGCGGTGTAGCGGTCGGCCCCCCGGATGCCCTCAAGGTGGGTATAGGCGAGGCTGCGGTCGCTGTCGGAGCGGTAGATCAGTTGCTCACGATAGACGGTGTCCTCGCCATGGGCGGTGAAGCGGCGGATTTCGGCACCGGTTTCGCTGCGCTCTGCGGTGATGGTGGCAAGGCCGGGGTGCCATGCGCCGCAGAAGTCGCGCGCCACGGCCCAGACGGCGTCGGGCGTGGCGGGGGTGCGGCCCATGACGTGGACGGTTTCGCGGGCCATTTCAGCGCAGGCCTTTGAGCGAACCCGAGTCGCCGCGCCACAAAGACGAGCGCGCGCCGCCTTCGTCGCCGGGGGCTTTGTCCAGCTCATCCATGTCATAGAGGGTAAGGACCGAAAGATAATCTTCCATGATTTCAGATGTATAGGGCAGCATCAACGCGCCACAGCGGCTGTCGCGATACATCCGCTCCAGCGGCATGGATTTCAGCATCGACTGCCCGCCACAGGTGCGGATCGCAAGGGCGGCAATTTCCTGCACGCCTTCCATGACGTTATACTGTGCTGCATACATCCGCAGCACTTGCGCCTTGGAGGGCATCCCCTGCGCCTCCATAAACGCCTGCCACCACAGCGCGCGCATGTTGGCCAGACGCGCATACATGCGGCCTACGGCGATGCGCTTGGTGCCGAACATGCGCCGATCAGCGGCGGGCTGGCCTTCAACCTCGCCGCGCAGGTAGGCGACGGTGAAGTCATAAGCGCCTTGCGCGAGGCCCATGTAGGTGGGCGACAGGGTGGCCATCATATGCGGCCAATGCGGCAGGGTTTTGATGAACAACCCGCGCGGCATCATCAGATCGTCTTCGCTGACGAACACGTCCTTCAGCACCAGATCGCGGGAGTTGGTGCCGCGCATCCCCAACGGGTCCCACGTGCCTTGCACGGTCAGGCCTTTGGCCTCTTTCGGGACGACGAAGATCATGGTGTCTTCGTGGCGAGGCTCGACGCCCTCGAAATGCTCGGTGCAGACGATCGAGTAATAGTCGCAATAGCCTGCGAGGGAGGCGAATTTCTTGAAGCCGTTGATCACCCAGCCGCCATCGACCTTGCGGCAGTTGGTTTGGGCGGGTTTGGACGTCCAGTTCTGCCCCGCTTCCGAGATCGGTTGCGAGTAGATGCCCTGCTCGGCCACGGCGCGTCGGAATTGGCGTGCGCGCAAGGGGGCGAAGGCGGCGCGATCCTCGTCGGTGAGGTTCGGCAGTTCATACATGAAGCGCGACCACATCATGGATGAGTTGTGCATGTTGAAGGTCAGCGCGGTGGCGCCGCAGTATTTGCCAATCTCGGCCCCGCACATCGCGTATTCGCCCAAGGAAAACCCGTGGCCGCCGAATTCCTCGGGAACTGTCAGGGTCAGGAAGCCTTCGGCGGCAAGGTCTTTGTAGTTCTGCACCGGGAACGTGGCTTCCATGTCGATGCCCTTGGCGCGGGCGGCGAAGCTGGGGCCAAGTTCATTCAGGCGGTTCAGAACCGCCTGCACTTCGGGGCGGATGCGGCTGAGGTCGTAGTAGTCGGCAATCGTGCTCATGGGTTTTCTCCGTTGCGCTTACAGCGCGAGTTCGCCTTGAAGGACGCCCGCTTTGACGACGATGCGTCCGTCAAGGGCGATGGTGCAGTTGCGCATCGGCAGATCAAAATGGCCGAGCGTGTAGCGGCCCGCGTATTGGTTGGCCCCGGTGGACCACAGGAACGATCCGGCAAGGGCGCGGAATTCGACGGCCTGCATGTCGCGCTTGTCATACATCGCGGCGCTGATCCAATGGGCGTGCGGGTTCATCCCCCAGCCGACATGGCTGAGGCCGTAGGCGTTCGGATCATCCCAGGCGGCCATGTATTCGCGGAAATGCAGGGCGTCGATGCCGTCGCCTTTGATGGCGGTGACGAAATCATTCTCGATGGTGCAGTCGATGCGGCTGGTCAGGTAGGTTTTGAACGTCAGGTTCATATCGCCCACGTCCATCACGATCCGCCCGTTCACCGCGTTCTTGCCGGGGAAGGCAAGGCACAGGCCGCCCGGCCAATGCGCCACATCACCGGGCTTGGTGCCGAAGCCCGCGGTGCCGCCACAGGGCGCGTCGCGCAGGTTGATGGTCAGATCGGTGCCCGCGGCGGAAGTCACGCGCATCTCTGACGCCTCGCGCAGCATTTGCGTGCCGAGGGCAACCTTGGGGCCGTGTTCGGCTTTCGGCTCGGTGCGTTCAAGGATTTCGGGGTGTTCGTTGGTGATCACCAGCAGGCGGGTGCGGCCAGCGGACTCAATCTCGGGCCATTCCGGGGCGTGGATGATGCCTTCGACGGTGCAATCGACGATGACTTCGACCCGCTTCAAGGCTTCGATCACGGCGCGGTTTTGCTGGATCGCCCAGCTTGTGCCGGTGGATTTGACCGGAACCGGGGCGTTCATCGGCGGGGTCGGCATGGTGATGATGCAAAACTCCGCGCCCAGATCGTAGGCGGCGAGTTCGCACAGGTGGATCAGCACCGGGCGGGATTGGGTTTCGCAAAGGATGGCGATGGGGGTGCCGCGACCGATGCCGTTCAGCGCCAACACCCGGCGGAAGGCGGCGAGCCATTTGCCCTCGATCCGTTCTTGCATCATCGCGGTTTCTCCTTTGACCCATGGATTTGAGTCGAAACATTTTACTGATCGGTTTAGTAATTATGAGAGTCATGTTTGTGTCAACAAGATTTTCGAAAATCTTGCCGAGCGCCGATTATCTGGGGGTTTGCGTCGGCCAGTCCGCCCATTTCGGGCGATCCAACTCGAAGGTGTCGTGGCTGCGCACGTAGGTGGAGCCATAGCTGCGCGCCACGAGGCCCAAGGCGGGGGTGTCGATATGGGCGCGTTCGGCGTTCAGGATGAACCGGTCATCGATATGCACGGCCAGAACCCGGCCGATGACGATGGTCTGATGCGGGCCGGTGACGACCGAGGACAGCATGGCACATTCAAACGCCACCGGGCTGGCGGCGATGCGCGGCGGGCGGATATGCGCGGAGGGCATGGTTTCCAGGCCTGCAAGGTTCAGTTCGTTGACCCCCGTCGGGGCATCGACCGAGGTGACGTTCATCTGCTGCACCAAAGCTTCGGGCACCAGATTGACCACGAATTCCCCGGTGGCCAGGATGTTGGCCGCCGTATCCTTGAAGCCGCGCACGGGGTCGGCCATCAGGCCCAGAACGAGGGTGGGCGGGGCAGAGCCCATGACGTTGAAAAAGCTGTAGGGCGCGGCGTTCAGCGCGCCCTTTGCGCTTTGCGTGACCACCCAGGCAATCGGGCGCGGCATCACGGTGGCGGCGAGCAGTTTGTAGGCAATCGGCTCGGCCACCTTATCCAGATCCCAGCGCATCAGATTTCCTTCACGGCGCGTTTGGCGCGGGTATCGACGGTCAGTTCAAACACATCGGGGCGGGCGTAGTGGCCGGTTACGTCGAAATCGTATTTGGCGCGCATCACTTCCGCCGGGTCGATTTCGGCGTAAAGAATGGTCTCGCCGCTGAAATCGGGGCCTGCCAGCACCTTGCCCAACGGGCCGATGATCGCCGATCCGCCGCGCATCATCACGGTGTCGGGGTCATCACCCAAGGTACTTTCATGGTCGGGGCCATAGGCGGCGCGGGTGATGTATTGGCAGGCGGTCAGCACGAAGGTGCGGCCCTCCATCGCGATGTGCTGCATGGTGGGCAGCCAGGTGTCGCGATCATCGGCGGTGGGGGCGCAGTAGAGGCTGACGCCTTGATGATACATGTGCATCCGCAGCGCGGGCATGTAGTTTTCCCAGCAGATCACCGCACCTATGGTGCCAAGATCGGTCTGGAAGGTGGGCAGGGTAGAGCCATCGCCAAAGCCCCAGATCAGCCGCTCGGCGGCGGTGGGCATCAGTTTGCGGTGCTTGCCGACAAGGCCCTTTGCGCCGTCGAAGTAAAGGGCTGTGCAGTAGAGCGTGGCCCCGTCGCGTTCAATCGCACCGATGACGGCGAAGGTGTTGGTTTCCGCCGTGGCCTCGGCCAGCAGCGCCACTTCGGGGCCATCCAGATCAATGGCGGCGGCGTGGTAGCGGGCGAAGGCAGCGCGGCCTTCGGGTTTGCGCATCCCGATGGGGGCACCAAAGCTGGCACCTTTCGGATAGCCGCCGAGCAGGGCTTCGGGGAACACCACCAGTTTCGCACCCTTTGCGGCGGCGTCGCGCAGGGTCGCGGCGGCTTTTTCAGCCGTCGCCAGCGGGTCGTTGGGGAGAGAGGCGATTTGGGCGACGGCGACGGTGAAAGTCATGGGACGTTCCTTTTGTGGCAGCCCGCCGGGGGCCAGCCCCCGGACCCCCGGGATATTTGAACAGAGAGGATGACCAAAGATCAGTCTGGTGTGGCGTTGACAACAGGATGGCGGATGCTGCCGATGCCTTCCACTGTGGCCACAACCACGTCGCCGGGCCAGAGCCATTCTTGCGGCGTGCGCCCCGCGCCGACGCCTTCCGGCGTGCCCGAGGCGATGATGTCGCCGGGTTCCAGCGTGATGCCCGAGGAGATGTCGGCGATCAGCGTGGCCACATTGAACAGCATGTGGCGGGTGTTGGAGCGTTGTTTTTCCACGCCGTTGACGGTCAGCCAGAGGTCGAGGGTTTGCGGATCGGGGATATCGTCGGCGGTGATGATGCAGGGGCCGAAGGGGGCGTAGGTGTCTTGGCCTTTGGAGAAAATCCACTGGCCAGCGCGGCGGTTGTCGCGGGCGGAAATGTCGATCATCACCGAATAGCCGAAGACATGGGTGAGGGCGGCGTCGCGGCTGACGCGGCGGGCGGTGGTGCCGATGATCACGGCAAGCTCTACCTCCCAATCAAGTTGCTGGGTGATTTTGGCGTTGTGCTCGATGGCAGAGCCGGGGCCGATCACGGTGGTGGGGGGTTTGGAGAAGATCACCGGCTGTTTCGGCAGGTCTTTCGAGGTATCGAGAGACGCGGCACTTTCGGCGACATGTTCGACATAGTTCAGACCGATGCCAAAGATGTTCTTGCGCGGGCGCGGGATCGGGGCGAGCAGGGTGACATTGGCCAGATCGGTGGCGACACCGGTGGCATAATCGCCCTCGGCCCCCTCAAGGCAGGCCTTCAGCGTGGCCAGACCGGGGCGACCTGCGTCAATGAGGGCCAGCATGGAATCGGGCAGATCTTCGCCCATCATCACGCCCAAGCGTGCCACATCGACGACGAGATCGCCGTCCATCACGCCCAGCTTTGCGGCGGCCTCGACCGAGGCGCGGTAGGTAACCAGTTTCATATCTTGTCCTTACAGAAGCGGCTGGTGGCCGTTGTTGTCGCCAAAGGCTTCTTCGCGGTAGAGGCCCAAGGCCCGCATGACGGGCAGATCAGACAGGCAGAACAGGCAGGCGTCCTCGCCCGGTTGATCGTTGACGTGTTCATGCCAAGCCCATGACGGCACGCAGAAAATATCGCGTTCCTGCCAGTCATACCGTTTGCCGTTGATGATGGAATGGCCGCGCCCCTTGGCGACGTGGTAAAGGTAGCTGCCGGTGTGGCGATGGGCTTTGGTGTGTTCCCCGGCCCGCAGCAGTTGCATCGAGGCCCCCAGCGTCTGCATCACCGGGCCGTTGGTGACGGGGTTCACATATTCCATCAGCACCCCGTCGAAGGGCGAGCCATCGCTGGCACCGGCGTATTTCACCAGCGCCTCATAGGTCGGGGCCCATTCGTATTTGAACATCGGGCTGTAGCCTTTGTTCCACGCACCACCGCCGGGGGTAAGGCCGGCGTTGCCCCAGGTTTTGGTCATATCATCCACCGGATAGCCGACGGCTTGGCCAAGATCGGGGTGGACCTCGTAGAAGTTCGCCTCCATCGCGTTGACGAAGGGGATGTCGAGACCGTCTTGCCAGATGCAGGGGGTGCCTTCGGCGGCGACGCCGTGTTCGTGCCATGTGCCGTTTGGCGTGAGGACGAAATCATTCGAGCCGAGTGTCATCTTGTGGCCATCAACCACGGTATAAGCGCCGCTGCCTTCCATGATGAAGCGGATCGCGCTGGCGGAATGGCGATGGGCCGAGGCAACCTCGCCGGGGTTCATCACTTGCAGACCGGCGTAGATCCAACCGACCGCAGCGGCCACATCGGTGCGGCCGGGGTTGTTGAGGTAGATCACCCGCCGCCCCGCCTTTTCGGGCGTGACCAGTTGCACCGAGCGCAGCACATGTTCGCGCAGATCACGGTAGCGCCAGACCACCGGCACAGATTGGCTTTTGGGCGCCCAAGGTTCGATCTTGTTGGCAACCGTCCACAAGGCCCCGGCGCTGAATTTATCAAGCTGGTCGTAGTAGGCCAGCAGTTCGGGCGTGTCTTCGACATTGGCGCGGCCTGCAACGTCTTCACGGTGGTTTTCGCGTTGATTGCTCATGTCCCTGCCCCTGATGCCGAATTTCTGAAGGCAAGATGCCAGAATAATTTCCGCAAGCAAGTCATATTTTCGAAAATAATGAAATTGCCATCCGATCTGGCCTGCGCCATACTGGCGGCAAGCAGAAAGAGGCCCGCGATGACTTTGGCAGAAACCGCCTATGATGCACTGCGGCACGATATCGTGCGGGGCGTGCTGGCTCCGGGAAAGCCGCTGCGGATGGCGCAGTTGTCAGAGCGCTATGGCATGGGATTCTCGCCGCTGCGCGAGGCGCTGAACCGCTTGCAGGCCGAGCGGTTGGTGACATCCATCGCCCTGCGCGGGTTTTCGGTGGCGCCGCTGTCGATGGCGGAAATGTGGGATACCATCAACACCCGCGTGCTGATCGAGCAACGCGCGTTGCGGCTGGCGATGGCGCAGGGCGGGGATGATTGGGAAACCGGCATCGTCAGCGCGCTGCACAGCCTGACGCTGCAATCGACACGGGCGGCAGAGGGCGGGGCGGATGAGCAGAAACTGCTGGAAGACCGCCACCACGGCTTTCATCTGGCGCTGATTGCGGGCTGCGGATCAAGCTGGCTGCTGGAGTTTTTTCAGCGGCTTTATGCAGAGGCCGAGCGTTATCGCTATCCGATGTTGCAACAGCGCAATGTCGAACATCACCGCGATATTCAGGCCGAACATGCGGCGCTGGCGAAGGCCACTTTGGCGCGCGATGCCGATATGGCCTGCGATCTGTTGGCCGAACATTACCTGCGCACCGCCCGGTTTATCGAGGCGCAGATGACGGCAGCGCCACAGGTGCAAAGCGCGTAAGGTCTATCCAGCGAGCGGGATCACATCGACGGCCTGCTTGCTTTTCTGCCCGCCCGAAATGCGCATCGTGCCTTTGATCGGCGACACATCGCTGTAATCGCGCCCGTAGGCGACGACGATGTGATCTTCCCCGGCCAGTTTATCGTTGGTGGGGTCGAATTCCAGCCAGCCAGCATCCGGCCCACACCACGCCCGCACCCAAGCGTGCATCGCGTCAGCCCCTTCCAGCCGGGGCTTTCCGGGCGGTGGCAGGGTGCGCAGAAAACCACTGACATAGCCCGCCGGGATGCCGATACCGCGCAGGCAGGCGATCATGATATGGCTGAAATCCTGACAGACACCTTGACGCTTGGCGAAAGCCTCGGTCGCAGGCGTGTCAACAGTGGTGGCTTTGGGGTCAAACTTCATGTGGCGATAAAGCGCGCTGCCGATTGCGACCACAGCTTCGGCCACGGTCATGCCGGGGTGCAAAGCGCCCAGCGCAAAGGCCGTCATCGCGCGGTCGCGTGGAACGCGGACGGAAGTGGAGAGGAAATGCAGCGGTGAGGCGGGGCCAAGATCGCGCTGAGCCGCCAAGGCTGCAGCCAGATCGGGCAAGGCGATGGCATTGGGGGGCATGTTGGGGATCACCAGACGCTCGATACGCGCCTTCATGGTGAAGGCAACCGCATCGTGTGGGCCGCGAAAGCTGAACTCGGTGATGCGGTTGCCGAAAAAGTCGATCCGATCCAGCCGCTCTTCGGGGCGCGGCGTGATGTCGAGCAGGCTGGCCTGCACACGCTGGCCCGGGATATCCAGCGGCATCACGCAAACCACATGCCGCCCGCCCACCGCCGGGTTGGCGTATTGATAGGCGATTTGCAGTTTGATGTCGTAGATCATCGCGCCACCCCTTAAAAACGTATCTGGTTCAGATTGTATCGAAAACCGCTGCCTCTCGCATCCGCTTGAACACGCTTTTCGATAAGTGTTTTTCTAACAAAACCAGACACGTTCTAATGCATGAACGCGGCGTTCAGCGCGTTGGACAGATCATAGATCTGGCCGCGCGCCGTCAGCAGCGCCTCGGCGTCCAGCGTCTGCACGGTGTGCACGATGATCGAGGTTTGCAGCAGGCGGACCTTACGCTCAAACTCGGTCATCTGACCATGCGGGCCGGTGCTAGAGAGTTCGTCCACGCATTTCGCGATCACATCCAACTGAAAGCGCACCGCGCGCGGGTTGCATTCGTCCAGTGCCAGCAGGTCGATCACACTCTCGCGGCTGGTGAACACGGCATAGCGCTGGCGGTGCACCATGATGCTGTCGCCAACCTCGATCGCCATATCCAGACCGCCGGGCAGCGCGGTGGGGCCTGTCACCGCGGCAAGAAGATCGGTCATCATCGCGGCGCGCTCTAGCGAACGGCCGATGGACAGAAACTGCCAGCCGGTCGCGCGATACATGTTTTCATGCACAAGGCCGGAAAAGCCCGCGATCTTGCGCAGCATCACGCTCATCACCTGTGCGGCATCGCTGCCGGTTTCGGTGGTTTTGGCGATGCGGGTCATGGATTTCTCCATATCCTGCAAGGCGGCCCAGCCATCGACGCTGAAGCGGTCGCGGATTTGAGAGGCGCTGTAAACGGCAGAGCTGAGGGTGTTGAGAACACCCGCCGGAAACGCCTCGGTCGCATCGACGCCGTAGGATTTCAGCCGGGCGCGGATGGTGGCAAGCAAGGCGGTGTTGCCAGCCTCATTCACCCGGCCGTTGTAGGCGCGCACAAGACGCAGCAGGCCCTCGGTGCGCTCGACATAGCGGCCAAGCCAGAACAGATTGTCAGCCGCACGGCTGGGCAAAGGGCCGGGTTGCGCGCGCACGAACGGCGCGGATTTGGGCGCGCGCAGGGTGACGGGTTCAACCGGGGTGTCGCTGACCACCCAGACATCGGCGACCGAGCCGCCGTTGCGCATGGAAATTGCGGTGGTGTCGGTGCCTGCGCCAATGCGGGCAAAGCCCCCCGGCATCACCTGCCAGCCACTTTCGGTGCGGGCCAGAAACACCCGCAGCGACATCGGGCGCGGCACAAGCGCGCCGTTTTCGTAAAACGGCGTCGTGGACAGGGTCACCAGTTCTTTGCCCACCAGACCGCCCGCATTGTCGGTCAGCCAATCGTGCAGGTCGGCATCATCGGCAGCGCCACGCATCTGGCCGCCAATGGCGTGGGGCGCGGTGGTTTCAAACGCGATGCGGGTCGCCATCGCCGGACCGATCAACATGCGGTCGGCATGGGCGCGGACATGGGCAAGCTCTTTTTCCTGACCGCACCACCATGTTGCCACGTTGGGGATTTGCAGCTTTTGCCCGGTCAGCACTTGGGCGATTTTCGGCAGAAACGCCATCAGGGCCTGCGTTTCCAGCACACCGACGCCCAATGCGTTGACCATCGTCACATTGCCTTGGCGCACCGCCGACATCAGGCCGGGGGTGCCAAGCTGGCTGTCGCCGCGCAATTCCAGCGGATCGGCCCAGATGCCATCCATCCGCCGCCACAGCACATCAACCGGGGCAAGGCCTTCAACCGTGCGGACGTAAAGCTGGCCGTTTTCCACGGTCAGATCCTCGCCCTCCAGCAGCGCCATGCCAAGGTAGCGGGCGATATAGGCTTGTTCGTAATAGGTGTCGGTCAGCGGCCCCGGCGTCAGGATGCCCACGCGCGAGGTCGGATCGCTGCGCAGTTTTTCCAGCGCGTCGCGGAAGGCGCGGAAGAAGCCTGCAAGGCGGTGAACGTTGGTCGTCCGATACAGGTCGGGGAACACGCGGGAGGCCGCCACCCGGTTTTCCAGCGCAAAACCTGCGCCAGAGGGTGCATCGGTGCGATCCGACAGCACCCACCAGCGGCCATCGGGGCCACGGCCAATTTCAAACGCCATGAAGTGCAGGAAATGCCCCGAGCGTGGCTTGACCCCGACCATGGGCCGCAGCCATTCGGGGTTTTCGGCGATCAGGCTGGCGGGCAAGTGGCCGTCTGCCACCAAGCGGTTTTCGCCGTAAAGGTCGGCGGCCAGCAACTCCATCAGATCGGCGCGCTGGATCAGGCCGGCCTCGATGCTGTGCCATTCAGCCTCGGGCAAAAGGATTGGCACCGCCGAGAACGGCCAATCCCGACCTGCGCTGGATTTATCGCCATATTTGCGGAAGAACACGCCGGTGTCAGCCAGATGCTGCTCTCCCCGCGCGAAGGCGTCCTTCACCTCGGCATCCGACAGACCTGACATATGCGCAAGCAGCCCGGCCCAAACCGGACGCATCACGCCCTGCGCGTCCACCAGTTCATCCGGCACGCCGGGCAGCGGGCGATACCGGGCGAAAAGCTGGGTATCAACCGGCTTGGTTTTGGCCTTGCGTGCCATCAAGCCCGGGGTGCGCGGCGCAGGTCGAGGGTCATGGGAAACTCGGGGTGCGGGGTTTCAGAGACGGGTTCATAGAGGCCACCGGTATGGCCATGCGGTTCAAACCGGGCAAGTCTGCGGGCTTCGGCCTCATTGCTGTTGACCGGGAAGGTATCGTAATTGCGCCCGCCGGGATGGGCGACGTGATAGGTGCAGCCACCCAAGGCGCGGCCTGTCCAGGTGTCATACACGTCAAAGGTCAAGGGCGCGTTAACCGGCAACACCGGGTGCAAGGCGAGCGGCGGCTGCCACGCCTTGAAGCGAACGGCGGCAACGGAAACCCCTGCCCCCACGGTTTGCATCGGCATCTGGCGTTGGTTGCAGGTGACGGTGTAGCGGCCCGGATCACCGCCGGTCAGCTTGGCTTGCAGGCGCTCCACCGAGCTGTCGGTGTAGCGCACGGTGCCACCGATGGCCCCGGTTTCGCCCATGACGTGCCACGGCTCCAGCGCCTGACGGATTTCCAAGGTGACGCCTTCAAACGTCGCCTCACCGCAGAACGGAAAGCGGAACTCGGCCTGGGCCTTGAACCAATCGGGGTTGAAATCAAAGCCATGCTGGCGCAGGTCGGCCAGCACATCCAGAAAATCGGCCCAGACGAAATGCGGCAGCATGAAGCGGTCGGCCAGATTGGTGCCCCAGCGGGTGAGGTTGCCTTTGATCGGGGCCGCCCACATCCCCGCGATCAGGGCGCGGATCAGCAGTTGTTGCGCTAGGCTCATCCGCGGGTTCGGCGGCATCTCAAAACCGCGGAACTCGACCAGACCAAGGCGGCCTGTCGGGCCATCGGGGGAATACAGCTTGTCGATGCAGATTTCCGCGCGGTGGGTGTTGCCTGTCACGTCCACCAGCAGGTTGCGCAACAGGCGGTCCACCAGCCAGGGCGGCGGCGCTGCCCCCTGCCCCGGTGTCGGGATTTGGGCCAGCGCGATTTCCAACTCATACAGCGCATCCATCCGCGCCTCGTCGATGCGCGGGGCCTGAGAGGTGGGGCCGATGAACAGGCCAGAGAACATGTAGGACAAGCTGGGGTGACGCTGCCAGTGCAGGATCAGGCTGGCCAAAAGATCGGGGCGGCGCAGGAAGGGGCTGTCGGCGGGGGTGACGCCGCCTACCACGACATGATTGCCGCCGCCGGTTCCGGTATGCTTGCCGTCGATCATGAATTTGTCGGCACCAAGGCGCAACTGGCGCGCCTCTTCATAGACGATTTCCGTGGTGAGGACGGTTTCGCCCCAGTTGTGCGACGGGTGGATGTTCACCTCGATCACGCCCGGATCGGGGGCGACGCGGATCACGTTCAGGCGCGGATCATTGGGCGGGCCGTAGCCTTCGATATGCACAGGCAGGCCCAGCTTGGCCGCAGCGGTTTCGGCGGCGGCGATCAGTTCGAGATAGTCTTCAACCTTTTCCACCGGCGGCATGAACACGCACAGGCGACCATCGCGAGGTTCGACCGAAATCGCGGTGCGCACGGAACCCGCAAGGTCGGAAATCACCTGCTCGCGACGGTCTTGCGTGGCCTCGGATGCGGTGAAGCTGGCGACAGGTTGGGCCGGTTCGGGCGTGAAATCGGGCAGCGGGCCACGGTCGTCGAATGGGTCACCGGGGTTCACATGCGGGTAATCGGCGGGCTTGACGTAGGGCAATGATCCCAGCGGCAACCGGTAGCCGACGGGGCTGTCGCCCGGCACAAGGAACAGATGGCCACGCCGCAGCGCCCATTTTTCCGACACCCAAGTTTGGGCGGCTCGGCTCTGCCAGCGTTGCACGGGCAGCACGAAGCCAGAGGGTTCCGTCAGGCCACGCGAGAAGACGCGGGCGATGCGGTTGCGTTCTTCGGGGTCTTTCAGATGCGAGTTTTCGGGGGTGACGTTTTCGGGCAGATTGCCTTCCTTGACGATCCATTCGGCCGGGTCTTCAAAGGCGGGGGTCACATTTTCCGCAGGCAAACCAAGGGTTTCGGCGATGTTCTGCAGCAGGGTGCTGGCCTGTTGTGGCGTGGCCCCTTCGGCCACCTCATGCGCGATCAGGTCGGGGTTGTGCCAGATCGGCTTGCCATCGCGGCGCCAGTAGAGGCTGAACGTCCAGCGCGGCAGGGTTTCACCCGGATACCATTTGCCTTGGCCGTAATGCAGAAAACCGCCGGGGGCGAATTTGGCTTGCAGACGGCGGATCAGCGCATCGGCAAAGACGCGTTTGGTGGGGCCGACGGCATCGGTGTTCCACTCGCCCGCCTCGAAATCGTCGATCGACACGAAGGTCGGCTCGCCGCCCATGGTCAGGCGCACATCGCCTGCGGCCAGCGCCGCATCGACCTTATGGCCAAGCTGGTTCAGCTCATTCCACGCGGTATCCGAAAACGGCATGGTGATGCGGGGATGTTCGGCGGTGCGCGTCACCGTCATGTCGAAGTCGAAAGCGACCTCGGCATAACTCGCCATGCCGGAGATGGGGGCTGCATTGGAGTAATGCGGGGTGGCAGACAGCGGGATATGGCTTTCGCCCGTCAGCAGGCCAGAGGTGGGATCAAGCCCGATCCAGCCCGCGCCCGGCAGATAAACCTCGCACCACGCATGGAGGTCGGTGAAGTCTTTGTCGGTGCCTTGCGGGCCATCAACCGCCACCAGATCGGGTTTCAACTGGATCAGATAGCCCGACACAAACCGCGCGGCGAAGCCCAGATGCCGCAATGCATTCACCAGCAACCACGAGGTATCGCGGCACGAGCCCAAGGCCAGACCAAGGGTTTCTTCCGGCGTCTGCACGCCCGGCTCCATGCGGATGACATAGCCGATTTCGGCCGCCAACTGCGCATTCAGCCGCACGATGAAATCAATGGTGCGCAACGGGTCGCGCGGCACGCGGTCGAGGAACGCCTGCAACAGAGGCCCCGGCGCGTCGCATTTGCGGTAGATCACCAGATCGTCGGCAATTTCGAGCGGATACTCAAACGGCCAAGTCTCGGCGCTGGGATCAACGAAGAAATCGAACGGATTATACACGGTCATGTCGGCGGTCAGATCGACCTCGATCTTCAACTCTGTCACCGGATCGGGAAAGACATAGCGGGCCAGCCAGTTGCCATACAAATCCTGCTGGTAATTCACAAAATGATTCGCAGGCGTCACCTTCAGCGCATGCGAGACCACCCGCGTGCGGCTGTGCGGTGCCGGGCGCAAACGGATGATCTGCGGGCCAAGCGTGACCGGGCGGTCGTATTTGTAATGCGTCAGGTGGTAGATGCTGGCGAGGATCGACATGAAATTTCCTTCAGGGATAGAGAGGTTTTTTCACAGCCAGCGGTGATCCTCTAACACTTTGTGCATCACCAAGCCGATTAGGCGCAAGTGATGAAGTTTTCCGCAAATACCGCCTATAAAACAAGCAGGTCGTCAAAGCGCCCCGTGCTGCGCGCGCAAAGTCTCGGCCGAGAATCGCACCAGTTCCGCCACCTGACCCAACTGCTTGGCGAGTGGCGAGGTTTTGCGCCAGACCATACCCACCATCCGCTGCGGTTTCGGATCACCAAACCGCGCCACCGAGACCGCGGCAGAGCGGGTTTCCACCGCCATCGCCATCTCCGGGATCAGCGTGACGCCAATTCCTGCGCTGACCATCTGCACCAAAGTGGACAGCGAGCTTCCGTCCAGAAGTTCGCGCGGTGGGGCGGCGGACATGTTGCAGAACGACAGCGCCTGATCGCGGAAACAGTGGCCTTCCTCCAGCAGAAGCAGGCGCATTTCACGCAGGCGTTCGCGGCTGGGTACGGGTTTGCCCGCATCCTCTGCCGGGCGGATCAGCACGAAATCTTCGGAAAACAGCGGCATTTCCGTCAGCGAGGGTTCCGAGATGGGCAGCGCCACGATGGCGGTATCGAGGCGTCCCTCGGCCAGTTCGGTCAGCAGTTTCGGCGTGACGGTTTCGCGCAGTTGCAGGTCCAGATCGGCGTTCTGCCGCATCAGGTTGCCGATGATCGTCGGCAACAGATAGGGCGCGATGGTGGGAATCACCCCGATCCGCAACCGACCCGCCAGTTGGCTTTGCGCCGCCCGCGCGATGTCAGCCAACTCATCCACCGAGCGCAGAATGTCGCGCACCCGGACCGCAAAAGCCTCGCCAAAGCTGGTCAGCCGCACCTGCCGCGCGCCACGCTCAAACAGATCGGTGCCAAGGGCTGCTTCCAGTTCCTTGATCTGCATCGACAAAGCCGGCTGCGAGATGGCGCAGACCTCTGCCGCGCGGCCAAAATGACCGTGGCGGGCCAGCGCCTCAAAATAGCGGAACTGTTTCAGGGTGAAGTTTATCATAAGGCAAGCTTATCGTAACAATCAGTATATTCAACTTAAACTAATGCCACGCAGTTGTTATAGTGGCATTAGCACATAGCAAAAGGCCGCGCATTTGGGCGGGCTTCAGCAGAATCGGAGAGAGCGATGGACGGAAACGATAACGCCAGCGGAGGCAAATGCCCGGTGATGCATGGTGGGGCCAAGCACACCACTCATAAGGCGCGCTCGAACCGGGATTGGTGGCCGAACCAGCTTAACCTGCGGATTTTGCACCAGAATGCGCCCAGCGCCAACCCGATGCCGAACGGTTTCGACTATGCCGAGGCGTTCAAGGCGCTCGACTTGGCAGCGGTCAAGCAAGACCTGCACGCGCTGATGACCGACAGCCAGCCGTGGTGGCCCGCCGATTGGGGCCATTACGGCCCGTTCTTCATCCGCATGGCGTGGCATTCGGCTGGCACCTACCGCACAGGTGACGGTCGTGGTGGTGCAGGTTCGGGCACGCAGCGCTTTGCGCCGTTGAATTCCTGGCCGGATAACGTCAGCCTGGACAAAGCCCGCCGCCTGCTGTGGCCGATCAAGCAGAAATACGGCAACGCGATTTCCTGGGCCGATCTGATCGTGCTGACCGGCAACGTCGCGCTGGAATCGATGGGCTTCAAGACCTTCGGTTTTGGCGGCGGACGGGTGGATGTTTGGGAGCCGCCAGAGGACATTTACTGGGGTTCGGAAGACACTTGGCTTGCGGCCAGCAACGACCCTGCCAACAAGAACAGCCGCTATTCGGGCGAGCGCGATCTGGAAAACCCGCTCGCCGCTGTGCAGATGGGCCTGATCTACGTCAACCCCGAAGGCCCCGATGGCGTGGCTGATCCGGTCGCCTCTGGCCGCGATATCCGCGACACCTTTGGCCGTATGGCGATGAATGACGAAGAAACCGTGGCCTTGGTTGCGGGCGGTCACACCTTCGGCAAGGCCCACGGCGCGGGCGATGCGGCGTTGGTTGGGGCGGACCCGGAAGCAGCACCGATGGCTCAGCAGGGTCTGGGCTGGCAGAACGGTTTCGGTTCGGGCGTGGGTATCCACACCACCAGCAGTGGTATCGAGGGTGCGTGGAAGCCGAATCCCACCACTTGGGACAACGGGTATTTCAAGATTCTGTTCAAGTATGAGTGGGAGCTGACCAAAAGCCCCGCTGGCGCGCAAATCTTCCTTGCCCGCGATGTCGAGCCGCAGGATATGATCCCCGACGCGCATGATCCGTCGATCACCCATCGCCCGATGATGACGACGGCAGACCTTGCGATGCGGTTTGACCCGATCTACGGGCCGATCTCGCGCCGCTTCCACGATGATCAGGCAGCGTTTGCCGATGCGTTTGCGCGGGCTTGGTTCAAGCTGACCCACCGCGATATGGGGCCGAAAGTGCTGTATCTGGGGCCGGAAGTGCCTGCCGAAGATCTGATCTGGCAAGACCCGGTGCCGGAAGCCACGGGCACGCCGATTGATGCGGGCGATGTGGCGGCGCTGAAGGCGCAGATTTTGGGCTCGGGCCTGAATGTGTCGGAACTGGTGAGCGTGGCTTGGGCCTCTGCCTCGACCTTCCGGGGTTCGGATAAACGCGGCGGGGCGAATGGCGCGCGCATCCGTCTGGCACCGCAGAAGGATTGGGCTGTGAACCAGCCGGAACAACTGGCCAAGGTGCTGGCGGTTCTGGAAGGGGTGCAAGCCTCGTTCAACGCGGCTTCGGGCAAAAACGTGTCGCTGGCCGATCTGATCGTGCTGGGCGGCTCGGCTGCGGTGGAAAATGCGGCGGCGGCGGCGGCGGGCTATCCGGTTCAGGTGCCGTTTGCGCCGGGGCGGACAGATGCCAGCCAAGAGCAGACCGATGTGGAAAGCTTTGACGTGCTGGAGCCTGTGACCGATGGCTTCCGCAACTTTGCGAAAACGCAGTTTTCGGTTTCGGCGGAAGAGTTGCTGCTGGATCGCGCGCAACTCCTGACCCTGACCGGGCCGGAAATGACCGCCCTGGTCGGCGGCCTGCGGGTTCTGGATGCCAACACCGGGCATTCGCAGCACGGCGTGTTCACCAAGCGCCCCGGTGTGCTGAGCAACGATTTCTTCGTCAACCTGCTGGACATGAGCACGGTATGGAAAGCCACTTCGGCAACCGAGACCGAGTTTGAGGGCCATGATCGTGCCACCGGCGCGCTGAAATGGACGGCGACGCGGAATGATCTGGTGTTCGGATCAAACTCGCAACTGCGCGCCTTGGCCGAGGTTTACGGCCAAAGTGATGGTCAGGCGGCGTTCGTGCGCGACTTTGTGGCGGCTTGGGTCAAGGTGATGAACGCAGATCGGTTTGATCTAGCGTAAACGGTTCTGAAAAACGAAACCGCGCGCGGGTTTGCCCCGCGCGCGGTTTTTATTTGCTTGTCCTTGAAAGGACAGGCCGTTTGCGCCGTTACATCTTCAAGGCGTCGATGACTTTGCCTTCAGGATGCGCCTTGCAGGCATCCGCTGCGGCGGTGGCCATGTCGGCGTCGCTGAGCGCGCTGTATTTGGTGTTCATCGCAGCGTCGTCCTTCAACGCTTCTTTCATCGCGATGCCGACGGCGCTCATGTTCTGCATGTCCATCAGCGCGAAGTCGTTGCAAGAGACCGTCGAAGGGTCAACTTTGATATCGCCTTCGGTCTGCGCGAAAGCCGGAACGGCCAGCAAGGCAACGGCCGCGAATGCATAGGTCATTTTCATCGGTGTATCCTCCTCAAGGCCCGCAATGTCGCGGGATGGGATTGAAGTAAGCCTCACAGATCAAACCAAAAGGGTGCGGGGCTTGATGAGCGATGCGTGGATTAGTGTGCGGCGAGTTTGCGCCAAAAGCCCCGCGCCGCTGCGCAGAAACGCGCCCAAAAACCTGCGATGCCGCAGGGGTAGGTGATTTGTGCTGTTTAGCCCTGCAACGGAATCGGTTTGGGCGCGTTGGTGCGCTTGCGTGTAGAAAATGTTTGCGAAAGCCTGATTTTCACCACAGCGCTATGCCCGCTTCCCCACCACCGCCACGCCCAAGACTTCCAGCACTTTCGCTTCGATGTGGGCGGCGTCCATGCCGGCGCTGCGATACATCGCGTCGGGGCTGGCGTGGTCGATGAAGGTGTCGGGCAGGACCATGCTGCGGAATTTCAGGCCTTGGTCGAAGATCGCTTCATCGGCCAGCAGTTGCGCGACGTGGCTGCCGAAGCCGCCGATAGCGCCTTCTTCGATGGTGATCAGGGCTTCGTGCGTTCTCGCCAGATGCAGGATCAGGTCGCGGTCGAGCGGTTTGGCGAAGCGGGCGTCGGCTATGGTGGGGGTCAGGCCTTTGGCGGCAAGGCTTTCGGCGGCCTTTTGCACTTCGGACAGGCGGGTGCCGAAGGACAGCAGCGCCACGCGGGCACCCTGTTGGATCAGGCGGCCTTTGCCGATTTCCAGCGGGATGCCTTTTGCGGGCATTTCCACTCCGGTGCCTTCGCCGCGCGGGTAGCGGAAGGCGATGGGGCCGGAATTGTGGGCGGCGGCGGTGGCGACCATGTGGACGAGTTCGGCCTCATCTGCCGCAGCCATCACCACGAAGCCGGGAAGGTTGGAGAGGAACGCCACGTCGAATGACCCGGCATGGGTTGCGCCGTCTGCGCCGACCAATCCGGCGCGGTCGATGGCGAAGCGGACGGGGAGGCGTTGGATGGCGACGTCATGCACGACTTGGTCGTAGCCGCGTTGCAGGAAGGTGGAGTAAATCGTGCAGAATGGCTTCATGCCACCAGCGGCAAGGCCTGCCGAGAAAGTGACGGCGTGTTGTTCAGCGATGCCTACGTCAAACGTCCGTTTGGGGAAGCGGGCGGCGAACAGGTCAAGCCCGGTGCCATCGGGCATCGCGGCGGTGATGGCGACGATTTTATCGTCGGACTCGGCCTCGCGGATCAGCGATTGGGCGAACACCTTGGTATAGCTGGGGGCGTTGGAGGCGGCCTTTTGCTGCACACCTGTCAGCACGTCGAATTTAGCTGTCGCGTGGCCTTTGTCGCGGGCAGCCTCGGCCGGGGCGTAGCCCTTGCCCTTTTTGGTCAGCACATGGATCAGCATTGGCCCGGTGGCGCGGGCTTGCGCGGTGCGCAGGACTGGAAGGAGTTGGTCAAGGTCGTGGCCGTCGATGGGGCCGACGTAGGAGAAGCCCAACTCCTCAAACAAAGTGCCGCCCACGGCCATGCCTTTCAGCATTTCCTTGGCGCGACGAGCACCTTCCTGGAAGGGTTCGGGCAGCAGGGAGACCATGCCTTTGGCGGCAGATTTCAGATCCTGAAACGGCTCGCCCGCATACATGCGCGACAGGTAAGCCGACAGCGCGCCAACCGGGGGAGCGATGGACATCTCATTGTCGTTCAGGATGACGAACAGGCGTTTCTTCAGATGGCCCGCGTTGTTCATCGCCTCAAACGCCATGCCAGCAGACATGGAGCCATCGCCGATCACCGCGATAGCATCGCCGGGATCACCGCCGAGGTCAGCGGCCATCGCAAAGCCCAAAGCGGCAGAGATCGAGGTGGAGGAATGCGCCGCGCCAAACGGATCATAGGGAGATTCGCTGCGTTTGGTGAAGCCCGACAGGCCGTTCTCGGTGCGCAAGGTGCGGATGCGGTCGCGGCGTCCGGTCAGGATTTTATGCGGATAACATTGGTGGCCAACGTCCCAGATGATCTTGTCGCGCGGGGCGTGGAAGGTGGCATGCAAAGCGACGGTCAGTTCCACAACGCCAAGGCCTGCGCCAAGATGGCCTCCGGTCACGGACACCGCCGAGATGGTTTCGGCGCGCAACTCGTCGGCCAGTTGCTTCAACTCGCGGTCGGAAAAGGCCTTCAGATCGGCGGGCAGATGCACGCGGTCAAGAAGCGGGGTCTTGGGACGTTCGGTCATATGCTCAGCTTTCCCGCGCGATGGTGAAGCGTGCGCAGTCGATCAGGTTTTGCGCGGATGCGCCGTAGGGGGCCAGATGGTCGCAGGCCTCAACAATCAGGGATTTAGCCCGCGCGCGGGCGGCATCCAGACCGAGCAGCGACACGAAAGTGGCTTTCCCGGCGTCGGCATCTTTTTGCAGGCGCTTTCCGGCTTTGGCAGCATCGCCGGTGACATCCAGAATGTCGTCAGCAATCTGGAACGCCAGACCAAGCGCGGTGGCGTAAGCGCGCAACGGCCGGGGATTTTGCTGCGCCAGAATGGCCCCGGCTTCGGCGGCAAAACCGATCAGCGCACCGGTCTTCCCGGCTTGCAGCGTGGTGATTTCGTCCAGCGACAGCGGCGTGCCAGCCGTTTCGGCGGCAATATCCAGCGCCTGCCCCAGCACCATGCCAGCCGCCCCCGAGGCTTTGGCGAGGCCCGACACCAGTTTCAGACGAATATCGGCGCTGCCCAGCGCAGGGTCTGTCAGCAGATCAAAAGCAAGGGTTTGCAGCGCATCTCCGGCCAAGATCGCGGTCGCCTCGTCCCAGCGCACGTGCACGGTCGGTTGGCCCCGCCGCAAAGTGTCGTCATCCATCGCGGGCAGATCATCATGCACAAGGCTATAGGCGTGCAAAGCCTCGACCGCGGCTGCCGCCGAGACCGAAACACCCGGCGCAACCCCCAACATGCGGGCGGATTCCAGCACCAGAAACCCGCGCAAGCGTTTGCCGCCCGCACAGGCATAGGCCATGGCATGGATCACCGGTTGATCGGGCAATGTGGCGAAAGCGGCGTCCAACCGGGCCTGGATCAGGCCGGCATCTGCCGAAAGAAGGGCGGGAAAGCTCACATCCCCTCCACCGGGGAGGTGCCCGTGGCGCGGCCTTCTGCGGCGCGGATCAGTTCGACCTTTTCCTCGGCCGATTTCAACTTGGCCGCACAATGGGCTTTCAGCAGCGCGCCGCGCTCATACAACGCGATGCTTTGCTCCAGCGCAACCTCGCCGCGTTCCAACTGCGTGACAACAGATTCAAGCGCAGCCATGGCTTCCTCGAAGGACATATCTGCGACGGTTTTATCGGTCATCGACCACGCTCCTGCAAAACACCCAGATGTGCGGCAACCGAAGCGGTCAACGCGGGCAGATCATAACCGCCCTCAAGACAGGATACCACCCGGCCCGCGCAATGTGCATCCGCCAGATCGCAAATCCGCTGCGTTATCCAGCCGAAATCCTCGACCTGCCATTCCAGCCCGGCAAGCGGATCATCCTTGTGCGCGTCAAAGCCTGCCGAGATCAGGATCAGATCAGGCTTCCATGCGGCAATGCGGGGAAAGATCAGGGTCTCGTAGGCTTCGCGCATCGGCCCGCCGCCGGTGCCTTCGGACAAGGGCACGTTCAGGATTTGCCCATGCGCCCCGGTCTCTGCGGCGCTGCCCGTGCCGGGATAAAGCGGCATCTGGTGGCTGGAGCAGAACAGCGCGCGCGGCTCGTTCCACAGCAAATCCTGCGTGCCGTTGCCATGGTGCACATCGAAATCCACCACAGCCACGCGCGGAAGATTGTGGTGCTGCAAGGCGCGCAGCGCGGCAATCGCGACGGTGCCCAACAGGCAAAACCCCATCGCAGTTTCGGTTTCGGCGTGATGTCCGGGCGGACGGGCGGCCAGAAAAGCGTTGCGCGCCTCGCCCGCCATGACGGCATCTATCGCCGCACATGCCCCGCCCACCGCATGAAGCGCCGCCGCGACAGAACCGGGCGAAAGCCAGGTGTCGGGGTCTAGCTGTGCCAAGCCGCTTGCCGGCGTGGCCGCGCGCAATTTGGCAAGGTAGCGCGCCGGATGCGCGCGCAGGATATCGGCATCATCGGCCAGCGGGGCCATGCGATGGGTCACCTTCAGCCCCGCCATCCCCGCCTGCACAGCGGCATAGCGCGCCACCTGCTCGGGATGGCCGGGGGGTGTCAGGTGCTGTTCTGACTGCGGCGCGCTGAAAACAAGGGTGGTCACGGGATCGGCCTTTTTCATTCAACCAAAACCGTAATGCAGCGGCGCGAAAATCAAAACCGTTGATTGTGCGCAGCGATGCGCGTTCAGCGCGACAAATAGCCCGGATTTATCGCTGACAAATCCGGGCCGGGGCTGTTTGCCAACAGATCAGCGATCAGTGGTGATGCTCGGGCAGTTCTTTCAACTGCTCTTTCGTCCACGAGGTCACGCCATGCACCTCGCCGTTTTCGTCGCGCATCAGGTTCAACTGATCAACGCTGACCAGAACCGGCTTTGCGCCGATGCCCAGAAAACCACCGACGTCGATGACGACATCTGTAACGGTGCCAGCACCGTGGACATGCGAGATGGTGCCGATCTTGCTGTCATCGGCGCCATAGATCGGGGCGTCCTCAAGATTGGCGGCGGTCAGTTCGGCGCGGCCAAGCGGTGTGTGTCTGCTGTGGTCCATATCTTCCTCCGGGGCTGTCGATTTCACGGATGAAAGCGCCTTCTGCAAACGGGACAGAAGCTTGGATGCCGAGGAGGAATATCAGAAAAACCGCCCCGTGCTTCATACCGCTGTGCCTGATTGTCATGCAGACGGCGCTTTCAGGGGGAAAACCCTTAGCCCGCGCAACAGTTCCGGGCTTTCGCGACCAACCACGATATCGGCGCGGACACGCCGAAACCGAAGGCCGCAGCCGGCGGTTTGTCACCGATCACGCCGCAGATACGACGGTGGCTGCGTCAGAATTTCGGGTCGCGCAAAACGATCTGGGTTTGCGTCACCATGGCCGCCATCTTGCCATCGCTGCGGGTCAGCGTTGTTTGCCAGACCATGGTCTGCCGCCCGCCATGCAGCAGCACGCTGACGCCCTGCACCAGATCGCCCGCAGGAATAGCGCGAAAGAAGTTGGTTTTGCTTTCGACCGTCGTGGTGCGTTCGGTCGGCCCGATGTTCATCTGCGCACCCATCCCACCCAGATGATCGGCCATGGCCATGATCGCCCCGCCATGCAGCGTGCCGTTGGTGTTGATCAACTGCGCCGCGGCGCGCATTTCGCCCTCTACCCGGTCGGGCTGCGCCGACAGGATACGCAGGCCAAGGTGATTGCAGAAAGGTGGCTGGTCTTGCAGCAAGGCTTGGTCGGCAGGCATGAAACACTCGGGGTTACGGCAGGCGCATCGTGGTGCGCATTGACGCGGAAAGGGGGGTCCGGGGGGCGCAAGCCCCCCGGCATGGCAAGGGTCAGCCCTTTTCTTGTTCTTCCTGGCAGGCGATGGTCTCATTGATCGCCTCGTCGCTGCCCGACAGGTCAATCGACATCACGTCCGCGCCTTGGTTTTGCAGCGTCAAGGTGTTCTTCGCCGCCAGATCGGTCAGGAAATCGACGGTGTCAAACGTCACCAACACGCCCGGCAGATCATCCAGATGCAGGCCCTTGCCGTTGCCGTCATATTTCTGATCGTCCAGCATGAAGCTGATCGGGTAATCGGTGCCATCGGTGATGTCGCCCCAAGCGGTGTTGGCGGCAATCACATAGCCATTGCCTGCAGTGCGGTCAAAGCCGATACGGACATGGCTGCCATCTTCGAAATCAGACGACAAAAGGCAGCCGTTGCCCATGGTCGGATCAACCTGAACATCCCAGCCGCCGGCTTCGGAATAGGGCACAAGGTCTTGCGCCAAAGCTGCGGTGGACATCAGAGCAAGGCCGCAAGCAGCGGCGCATTTCAGCAAAGTCATGGTCTCTCCCATAGGGTTGTTGTTTGGCCAAACTGGCGGGCAATCGTTAATATTCTGTCGCTGCGATCCATCGTTCAGGGATCAGTCGGTTTGCAGCATATAGCCCTCCCCGCGCACCGTTTGCAGGTAACGCGGCACTTTCGGGTCATCTTCAATCTTGCGCCGCAGCCGGGTGATCTGCACATCCACCGCCCGCTCTTGCCCCGCGCTGTCTTCGCGCGGCATATCGCCCACCAGCTTGTCACGTGACAACGCGGTGCCCGGTTGCGCCGAGAAGACCCGCATCAGCGCCGCCTCGGTCGAGGTCAGCCGGATCAGTTCCTGCCCGCGCCACAGCTCGCCGCGATCCATGTCGTAGCGCACCGGCCCCATGTGCAGCACCTTCGGCGCAGGGCTGTCGGGCTTGACGCTGGGGACACGGCGCAGAATTGCGTTGATGCGCAGCAAAAGTTCCTTCGGTTCGAACGGCTTGATCAAATAATCATCCGCTCCAGCCTCAAAGCCCTCAATCCGGTTGGCGGTTTCGCCCTTGGCGGTCAGCAGCAGGATCGGCACGGTCAGGCTGGCACGCAAAGCCCGGGTCAGGCTGATGCCATCCTCGCCGGGCATCATCACGTCCAGCACCAGCATGTCAAACTCCAGCCCCGCAAGCAGACGCCGCGCCTGCGCCGCATCACGCGCGACGGATACCAGAAAACCATTCCGGATCAGAAATTTCTGCAACAGGCCGCGGATGCGTTCATCATCGTCAACGACCAGAAGATGTGCAGGTAATTCAGTCATGTGCTGCCCTCTTTCAGCCCTTGATACTGACGGCGTTGTTCGGCGTCCATCATTGCTTCCAGCACGGTGCGAAAGCCTTGCACCGCCGACGGCCCTGCGGCGCGATAGGCCGCCCGCATCCGGGCGCGCTGCGCATCAGACAAGGCGCGTTCAAGCGTATGGCCTTTTTCCGTCAGATAAAGGTGACGCTCGCGCTTGTCCTGTTTGCCGACACGGGCCTCGACAAGGCCATCATCAAACAGCGTGCGCAACACCCGGTTCAGCGATTGTTTGGTGACGCCCAGAATGGTCAGCAGATTGCCCACCGTGGTGCCCGGAGAGCGGTTGATGAAATGCACGGCGCGGTGATGCGCGCGGCCATAATCCATATCCGCCAAGATACGGTCAGGGTCGGCGGTAAAGCCGCGATAGGCAAAGAACATCGCCTCGATGCCCTTGCGCAGGTTCTCGTCCGTCAGGAACAGCAGGCTTTCGCCGTGGGTGCTTGGTTCGGCCATGGAAGTCTCCTCGGCCCGCAAGATACGTCAGCCTTGTTGACATTCCAAGACATAAGGTTTAGCGATTCGACGATTTCGCGCAATATTATGTCCGCTGCGGGCCTATTGCGCGCAACTTTCGCGATAATGGAGGCTGCTATGGCAGGATATGACGATCGGGACGGGTTCATCTGGATGGATGGCAAACTGGTGGAATGGCGCTCGGCCAATGTGCATATCCTGACCCATGCTTTGCACTATGCGTCGTCGGTGTTTGAGGGGGAGCGGTGCTATAATGGCCGCATCTTCAAATCGGTGGAACATTCCGAGCGGCTGCGGAAATCGGGCGAGTTGCTGGACATGGCCCTGCCCTATTCGGTGGCCGAGATTGAGGCGGCCAAGGAAGCCACGCTGAAGGCCAACGGGCTGACCGACGGCTATGTGCGGGCGTTGGCTTGGCGCGGGGCGGGTGAGGATATGGGGGTGGCGTCCAAGAAAAACCCGATCCGCATGGCGGTGGCGGTGTGGTCCTGGGGCAATTACTACGGCGATGCCAAGACCAAGGGGGCGAAGCTGGACATCGCCAAGTGGAAGCGGCCCTCGCCGGAAACCATCCCGCACGCGGCGAAGGCGGCGGGGTTGTATATGATCTGCACCATGTCGAAACATGCAGCCGAGGCGAAGGGCTGTTCGGATGCGATGATGTTCGACTATCGCGGCTATGTGGCCGAGGCGACGGGGGCGAACATCTTCTTCGTCAAGGACGGCGAGGTTCACACCCCGCTGCCCGATGCGTTCCTGAACGGGATCACGCGCCAGACGGTGATCGGGATGCTGCGGGACAAGGGCATCACGGTGCATGAGCGGCACATCCTGCCCGCCGAATTGGAGGGGTTCCAGCAGTGCTGGCTGACCGGGACGGCGGCGGAGGTGACGCCGGTTGGGCAGATCGGGGACTATGGCTTTGAGGTCGGCGCGCTGACTTTGGATGTGGCCAGCAGCTATGAAAAGCTGGTGCGGGCCTGAGGGGTTCGACGGCTGGTTTTGGAGAGAATAGAGAAGGTCCCAACTCGGGACCTTTTTTATTTGTTTAGAGTCAATGGGTTAGGGGTGCGGATTTAAGGATTTGTTAAGGATTGGGGGTTCGGATGCCCCGGTTTGGGGCCTGCACTTTGGGGCCTGCCCCCCGAAGTTCCCGCGCTGTGATGTATCGTCTGCCCGACCGGAAGGCGCAGACGCATGAGAAAAAGCCGCCCAAAAGCAGAAGGACGAGAACGCCAAGCCGAAACGCTTGCTGGCGGATGCCATGCAGGACACTCCCGCCCCCCGCCGTATGTGCAAAACATCCGCGCCCGCCGTCGGTAGGCCAAAGATTGCGGCAAGACAGGACGGCTGCGGCCATTGTGACGACCTAGAATCCGATGTCGCAAAAGCAAGCGCCGTCGCCACGCGACCCGACCGCCTGCGAACTTTCCGAACGCTTTGGCGTGGCGCGCAGTTTATCTTTTACAAATCACAAATTTATGGATATTTGTGAAGTAGGTAGGAGAGAATCAATGCTCGGACAGCGCTTTGCCACGCGGATCAACTCGTTTGCATCCAATGCCGCCGACTATTGGCCGGATTTGCACGGCAAGCCCTCGTTGGCCCAGATGGTCGCCCGTGCGGCGACGGTGGAGGGCTTGACGGAACTTGACCTGAACTATCCCGACCATGTGGGGGCTGACCCGCTCAAGGTGGCACAGATGGTGCGGGATGCTGGCCTTTCGGTGTCGGGCCTTGCGATGCGCTACTATACCAACCCGGCCTACAAGCGTGGCGCTTTCACCAACCCCGACCCCGTGGTGCGACGCGAGGCGATTGAGTTGACCAAGCGCGGCATTGACGCGGCCCATGCGATGGGCGCGCCAATGATGACGCTGTGGCTGGGGCAGGATGGCTATGACTACGCCTTTCAGTGCGACTATACCGCACTGTGGGAGGCCGAGATCGCAGGCATCGCCGAAGTTTGCGCGCACAACCCTGACTGCTTGATTTCTATAGAATATAAGCCGAATGAGCCACGGTCTTATAGCCTGTTGAACGATGCTTCGACCACGCTGCTGGCGATTGCCGAAGTGGGGGCTGCCAACCTTGGCGTGACGCTGGATTTTGCCCATTCGCTTTATGCCGACGAACAGCCCGCTTTTGCCGCGTCACTGATTGCGCGCAAAAGCAAGCTGCTGGGCCTGCATCTGAACGACGGCTATGCCAAGCGGGATGATGGGCTGATGGTCGCCTCGGTGCATGAATTCGCCACGCTGGAATTGCTGCGCGAGGTGCATCGCGCGGGCTTTGACGGTGCCATCTATTTTGACACCTTCCCCGATGCGTCGGGCCTAGATCCGGTGGCCGAATGTGCCGCCAACATCCGCACCGTCCGCCGTCTGCTGGCGGCTGTTCAGGCCATGGAGGGCGACAACCGCCTGTCTCATGCGCAATCTGCCCAAGACCCCGTCATTGCCCAGAACATCGCGCGGCTTGCTGCCGCCAAGGGGGCGCTGGCGGTCTGACTTTACAAAAAACTATCAATTCGTGTTGAAAACGGGAGGAACCAAATGCAACACTTTCTGAAAGGCGCACTTGCCGCCAGCGTATTCGCCTTGTCGATGGGCGCGGCCCATGCCGACCTTGCCCCGCTGAATTCGGACTCTGAGCCGGACCGCATGGACTGGTCCGAGTTGGACGCCAAGTTCGGCGCGCTGGCGGCCCCGGCGGCTGGCACCAAGATCGGCGGGGTGTCCAAGACGCTGACCAACGAATACTGGCGCTCGCTTGGCCAAGGCTATCAGAATCTGGCTGACAAGCTGGGCGTGACGCTGGTTTATCAGGCCGCCGCCAACGAAGGCGACCAACTGGGGCAGCTTTCCATCGCGGAAGACCTGATCAACCAAGGCTTCGCTGCCCTGCTGCTGTCACCGCAAACCGACGCCAACCTGATCCCGGCTGTGGAAAAGGCCAAGGCGGCTGGCATTCCGGTGCTGAACGTCAATGACGCGGTGATCCCGTCGGCCGAGCACTATGTCGGCAACGTGCAAAAGGGCAACGGCGTGAACGTCGCCAACTGGTTCATCACCAACCGTCCCGATGGCGGCAAGGTCGCCGTGATCGAGGGCCAGCCGGGTGTTTATGCCGCCGGTCAGCGCACCGCCGGTTTCACCGAGACCATCAACGCTGCGGGCAAGTTCGAAGTCGTGGCGTCCGTCCCGGCCAACTGGTCGCGTGAAGAGGCTTTCAATGCCGCCACCACCATCTTGCAACAATACCCCGACCTGATCGGTTTCTATGCCAACAACGACGGCATGGCGCTGGGTGTGGTCGAGGCTGTGAAGGCCGCGGGCAAGCAAGAACAGGTCGCCGTGTTCGGCACCGACGGGATTTCTGACGCCTATGCCGCCATCAAGGCAGGCGATCTGACCGGCACCGTGGACAGCTTCCCGGTTCTGACTGGCGAGATTGCGCTGGAAGTGTCGTTGCGTCTGATGGCGGGTCAGGCTCTGCCGCGCGTGGTGGCCACCCCGCAGGCGCTGATCACCAAGGACAACGTGGACACCTATGCCACGACCGACATGGCGGCGTTGCGCGCGGCCCTGCTGAAGTGATCTGACTGGCCTGCCCGGACGCTCCTCCGGGCAGGTCTTTTCCTTGCGGATATCCCCCATGACTTCCCGACTTTCCCTGACTGATGTGCAGAAATCCTTCGGCGTGACCAAGGTGCTGCATGGCGTGGCGCTGACCGTGCAGCCCGGCGAGGTCCATGGGCTGCTGGGCGAGAATGGCGCGGGCAAATCCACGCTGTTGAACATCCTCTCGGGCGTTTTGTCCTGCGATACTGGCAGAATCGAGATTGACGGCCACGAGGTGCAGATTTCCGCGCCCCGCGATGCGACCGATGCCGGGATTGCGATGATCCATCAGGAACTGCAACAGGTGCCTGAGTTGACCGTGGCGCAGAATATTTTCCTGGGCCATGCCCTGCGCAAGGGCCTGTTTGTGGATCGCGCGCGGCAAGAGGCCGAGGCGCGGCGGCTGCTGGCCTCGCTCGACCCCGCCATCGACGTGACCGCCCCGATCCGCAGCCTGCGCGTGGCGCAGCGGCAGATTGTCGAGATCGCCAAGGCGTTGCGGGCCAACGCGAAAATCATCGCGATGGACGAGCCGACGTCTTCGCTGACCCCGGCAGAATTTGAAAAGCTGGTGGCGGTGATTGGGCGGCTGTCGGCGCAAGGGGTGTCGGTCATCTACGTCAGCCATAAGATGGACGAGGTGTTCCGCGTCTGCCAGACCGCCACCATCCTGCGCGATGGGCGGCTGATCGCGCAGGTGCCGATCCCGGCGACCCCGGTGTCGCAGGTGATCGAATTGATGGTGGGCCGCGAACTGGCGAAGTCGATGCACAATTCCTTTGCCACCACGCGCACGGTTCTGAAGGTTTCGGGCCTGTCGCGGGGCCGCGCCGTTCTGGACGCTGACTTTGAACTCCATGCCGGTGAAGTCCTTGGGATTGCCGGGCTTGTCGGCTCGGGCCGCACTGAACTGATGCGGCTGATTGCTGGCGTTGATCGCGCGGACAAGGGGCAGGTTGAGGTGGCAGGCCGGGCCATCGCCTCTGGCCCGCGCGCGCGGATCAAGGCGGGGCTGGGGCTGGTGCCAGAGGAGCGCAAGCGGGATGGCATCGTGCGCCAGCGTCCGGTGACGTCGAACATCGGCCTGCCCGCGATGCGGCAATTTTCAAGGCTGGGCCTGATCCGCAAGGGCATGCTGCGCGCCCGCTCGGAACAGTTGATGAAGGAAGTGAACCTGCGGCCCTTCGACGTCGCGCGCCCCATTGGCAGCTTTTCGGGGGGCAACCAGCAAAAGGCCATCATCGGGCGCTGGCTGGCGGCAGGGACCGAGATTTTCCTGTTCGACGAACCCACCCGCGGCATCGACGTGGGGGCCAAGGCTGAAATCTACGACCTGATCGAGAGGCTGGCAAAAGAGGGCAAGGCCGTCCTTTTCGTCTCGTCCGAACTGCCCGAGGTGATCCGCCTGGCCGACCGCGTGCTGGTCATGCGCGAGGGGCGGATCAGCGCCACGCTTGAGGCCACCGAGATCACCGAAGCCAATATCGCCCGCAACGCCATTCCGTCTTCCTGAGGGTCCAATGAACACCATCTTCAAAAGCATCAAGTTCCGCGATGCGGGCACCCTGATCGGGTTGATCCTGATTTCCGTCGTGTTCGCCAGCCTGTCGCCAACCTTTCTGACGGCACCAAACCTGCTGAACGTGTTGCAGCAATCTTCGATCAACGCCTGTATCGCGCTTGGGATGACGCTGGTGATCATTTCGGGCGGGATTGACCTGTCGGTGGGGCCAGTGGCGGCCCTGACTGCCATTCTGGGCGCGGCGATGATGGTGGCGGGCGTCCCGGTGCCGCTGGCCATTTTGGGTGCCCTTGCGGCAGGCGCGGCCTGCGGGTTCGTCAATGGCGCGTTGATCGCCTGGGGTGGCTTGCAGCCGTTCATCGTCACGCTGGGGGGCCTGTCACTCTACCGCGCACTGGCGCTGATCTACACCGGAGGCCAGCCGATCTTTGGCCTGCCCGACAGCTTTCGCGCGCTGACCAACGGCACTTTGGCAGGCATCCCCACCCCGGTCATCATCGTGGCCGTGCTGGCGATCGTGGCGTGGGTTATCCTGAACAAGACCCCGTTGGGCGAGTATTTCATGGCCATCGGCGGCAACCCCGAGGCCGCCCGCATCGCCGGGGTTCCGGTGGTGCTGACCAAGCTTGCCGCCTACATGATCTCGGGCTTCATGGCCGCGGTTGCTGCGATGATCCTGATTGGCCGGCTGGGTGCGGCCGAACCCACCATGGGCACGCTGTGGGAGTTGGATGCCATCGCGGCCTCGGCCATCGGTGGGGCAAGCCTGATGGGCGGGCGTGGCAGCATCCCCGGCACGCTGATCGGCTGCATCATTCTGGGCACGCTGCGCAACGGGCTGACGCTTTTGAACGTGCAGGCCTTCTACCAGTTGCTTGCCACCGGTATCATCATCATTGTCGCCATGCTGATCGACAAGTTCGCATCGGGCGCAGGTGGTGGAAAACAGGGGTAAAGATGGGTGATCCAAGGGCCGTGGGCGCGCAAATCCGGATGAAGCTGCCAAGCCTGACGCCTTTGGAGGGCAAGGTGGCCGCCGATATCCTTGCCCGCAAGGATATTGATGAGACAACGCCCTTGCGCGAGATCGCCGAGAAATCGTCGGTGTCTGAGGCGATGGTGGTCAAGGTGGCCAAAAAGCTGGGCTTCGACGGGTTCCGCGACTTCCGGCAGGGGCTGGTGGACTACTACCGCTCTGATACCGCCAGCCTGCATGCCGAGATTGGTGAGGCGGATACGGCTGGGGAGATCGTCCAGAAGGTGTTCCGCACCGCGATGCAGGCTTTGGAGGAAACCTTCGCCATTCTGGATCTTGAGGCGTTTGACCGGGCGGCAGATTATCTGGCGGGGGCCAAGCAACGGGATTTCTACGGGCTGGGTGGGTCGGCGCAGATTGCGCGGGATGTCAGCCACAAGTTCCTGCGGATTGGCATTCGAACCTCGGTTTTCGATGACGCGCATATGATGATGATGTCGGCGGCGCTGCTGGGGCCCGATGATGTGGCGGTTGCCTTTTCACATTCGGGATCGACCGCCGCCGTGCTGGAAGCGGCCGAGTTGGCCCGGCGCAATGGGGCGCGGACGATTGCCGTCACAAACTACCCGGAAAGCCCGCTGGCGCGGCTGGTTGACGTGGTGTTGTGCTCTACCGCGCAGAATTCACCGCTGTTGGGAGAGAACGCCACCGCGCGCATCGCGCAGTTGAACCTGCTTGATGCGCTGTTCGTGGCGGTCGCGCAGCGTGACCGCAATGCCGCCGATGCCAACCTGAACCGCACCATGCGCGCGGTCCAATCCAAACGCAGATTGTGAGACAGCCATGACCTCCGCCCCGCCTATCGTTCTGACTGTCGGAAGCCTGCACTACGACATCATGGTCGAGGCCGACCATCTGCCGCGCAAGGACGAGACGGCGATAGGCTCGCGGTGGTTTCCCAAATTCGGCGGCAAGGGCGGCAATCAGGCGGTGGCAGCGGCTATGGCGGGGGCGTCCAGCCGCATGGTTGGCGCTGTGGGCGATGACGGATTTGGCAGTTTCCTGCGCGCCAATCTGACCAAGGGCGGCGTCGAGGATGGTTTTGTAGCGACCGTGCCGGGGGTCGGTTCGGGCATGAGCGTGGCCATTCAGGATGCGGACGGCGACTATGCTGCGACCATCGTATCGGGGGCCAACCTGCACATCTCGGCCAAGGCGCTGGCGGATGATGCGCTGTGGGATGGTGTCAAAGTGCTGGTCCTGCAGAATGAGGTGCCCGAGGCGGTGAACCTTGCCGCAGCGTCCCAAGCGCGCCTGCGCGGTGTGCGCACCGTGTTGAACGCAGCACCCTGGCGCAGCCTTGGTGATGGGTTGCGGCAGCTTGTCGATATTCTGGTGGTCAACGCCGTTGAGGCCGAGATGATGGGCACGGCACCGGTCTGCTGTTTGCCAGGCGCTGCCGAGGCTGCCAAGCTTCTGGCGGATCAGTTCGAAACCGTGATCGTCACCGCAGGCAGCAAAGGGCTGGCGGCCTGGGGCGCCCATGACGAGCGTCTGCAACTGCCCGCTGAAAAGGTCGCGGCCATCAGCAGCCATGGCGCCGGCGACGCTTTCATCGGCACTCTGGCGGCGCAGCTGGCGGTGGGATGCGACCTCGCAGAGGCCTGTCGCGCCGCGTCTTCGGCTGCGGCACGGCATGTGGCGGGAATACGGCCTGAGGGCACCGGGGTGTAGGCTTAACTTCTGGGCCTGTGCTGTGACGGGTCGCCGGACACGCGCGGTTGACGTTCGGCTTCAAGGCAAAGCCCACCGCCAGCGGCAGGATGCTGTGGTCGGTCGGGTGCAAGAGGCGGCAGGCCTTGCGCAGGCGGTGTGCGCTGACGATTTGCGGCAGGTTCATCGCTTTGATCCGGCACGGCGGTGGAGGTGGTGTCGGTTGGGCAGATCGGGGACTGTGGCTTTGAAGTTGGGGCGCTGACTTTGGAGGTGGCCAGCAGCTATGAAAAGGCGGTGCGGGCCTGAGGGGTTTGAGGGCTGGTTTTGGAGAGACTGGGGAAGGTCCCAACTCGGGACCTTTTTTATGTGTTTAGAGTCAGTGGGTTAGTGGTGTGGTTTTAAGGATTTGTTAAGGATTGGGGGTTCGGAGGTTCCTGTTTGGGGTCAGCTATTCGGCTTAGATAAACGGCTGCTATGAGCCCATTGCGTCCGGTCGGGTGAAAGCCGATACTTCTCTTGCAAATTACAATCCCACTTCACAAACGCCACAGAACTCCAATGAAATATGAGGCTGCCGAGGCACTGTCAGAACAGGAGATCATTGATCGCCTTCATCAGGCGCAACACGACGACGAGATAATCCGCACCCTTGTTTCAGCCGTTTTCTACACTGAGACGGACTTCGCGGGGCGTTTGCTGCTAAGCGCCTTTGAACGAATTGATTTTTCCAGCAGACGCATTCTGGCTAACGTCGTAACCAGCTTTATGCAAATGCATAGAACCGCCTTTTTGGCAGATGAGTTTTTAGCCGAGCTACGTAAGAGCGGTTCAGACGTTGAAGCGATGATTGGGAGCATAGAGGAAATTGAGGAGTTTCGCTCTTTGTTTGTCGCAAGGTCCTCCCACTTGCGAGATCAATGACCGTCCGCTTCGTCCACACAGCGGTCACTCAGCACTTGATGCGTCCACCGGTAACGGTATCTCGAACCTGCCCGCTCCTGCCCGCAACAACGCGCTTTGGCGTCGCTGGGATGCGTCCGACCTTCGCCCGTGAGGGCGCGGGGCGCGGGGGCCGCTGGGATCGGGGGGTTGAGGCGTAGGGTGCTTAGAACCGGCGTGGACGCGCCGTCTTGGGGGCGGGGGCGGCCGTGTGATGCGCTTGGCTGTGCCGCTTCACGGGCTTGGTTGGGCGATTTAAGCCTGCTGGCCGCGGGCGATGCGCAGGAAGTGTTGCAGGCGTTTGGCGTCATCGGTGGTTTGCGGGCGCTGGTGCAGGGCGCGGGGGGCGGCGGAGGGGCTGTGCTCTAGCCGCAGGAAGTTTTTCACGCGGCTGCCTGTGGGTGCGGTGCGGTGATCGGCGCGGTGTTTGGTCATCGAAGCCTCCGGTTGCGACGCGAGTTGCGGGGCTATGGTAGCACGCCTGGCGGCATGTCCCTAGCGGATGCGCGGCGGGAAGGCGGGGTTTGGCTGATGGGGCGCGGTTGAAGCCTTGGGTCGGGCCGTGTGGTGCAAGGCTGGGCGGGGACTTTGCGCGGTCAGGCTTGTGGCCTGGGGTCGGGTTATCGGGGAAGACCACTACATGTTGTGGTCAGGGCGCGTCTGCGTCGCTGCCGGGGCCGAAGCGACGCGGCAGGGCGGGGGCTTCGGGGGTGGCAGAGGTTGCGAACAGGCCCTGCGCATGGCTGGTGACATAGGTGGAGATTTTGTCCCATGTCAGATCCGATTGCAGGACCAGCGCGGTGGCGACAAGGCCGGGCAGCACCAGCACGGACAGGTTCAGCAGCAGGCCGAACGGCTGTTTGCGGGTTTTGTGGCGCAGGCGGTGTTGCGCGATTTTGGCCCCCAGCCAGCCGCCCAAAGTGGCAAGGATCAGCAGGCTCCGCTCGGGGATGCGGCCTTGGGCGTTGGTGGCGCGGGATTTGTCCACCGCGAAGGCGGTATAGGCCAGGCCGTTGGCCAGCAGGATATAGCCCGCAAGGCAAAGGGCTGCGAAGGCGGTGGTGCCGGGGGTGAGGAATGCTGTGATCATGCCGCCAGTGTGGCTGCCGAACGTGGCGGGATTTCGGCGGCATCGGGGCCGAATGGCGAAGATGCGGCTTAGACTGCCGAGAAGCCGCCATCGACGAACAATTGCGTGCCGGTGACGAATTCGGCGTCATCCGAGGCAAGGTAGAGGGCGGCGCGGGCGATGTCCTCGGGCTGGCCAAAGCGGCCCTGCGCGGCCTTGATCGCGGCTTCGGAGGCATCGACGCCAAGGGCGGTGAGTTCGGCCACTTCGCGCTGGCCGTGCGGGGTTTCGATAAAGCCGGGGCAGACGGCGTTGCAGCGGATGCCCCGGTCGCGGAACTCGACCGCGATGGCGCGGGCGAACATGTGGCAGGCCCCTTTGGTGGCGTCATACAGCACCTCCATCGGGGTGGCATAGACGGCGGAAATCGAGGAGGTGCAGACGATGGAGCCGCGGCCTTGCTCCAGCATCATCGGCAGGACGGCGCGGGTCATCAGATACATCGACTTGACGTTGACGTCGAACAGCATGTCCCAATCGGCTTCCTCGGTTTCGAGGAAGGGTTTGATGACGATGGTGCCGGCGTGATTGAACAGCACGTTGACGGGGCCGAGTTGCGATTTGACGGTGGCGACGGCGGCCTCGACTTGCGATTTTTGGCTGACATCGGCGGTGGCAAAGCAGGCGCGGTGGCCTTTCAGCACCAGATCGAAGGCAAGGGCCTGGCCGGCCTCGACATTGCGGTCGATGATGCCGACGGCAGCACCCTCGGCGGCAAACAGGCGCGCGGCGGCAGCGCCGATGCCGGTGGCCCCGCCCGAGATGATGGCAACCTTGCCCTTTAGCCGATCCATATGTGCCCCCAGAGTGATTTGCGCAGAGCCTAGATTACCTGCATCGCGGGGGGAACCTGCCTTTTGAAGCGAAAGAAAATGCTCTGGGAGAGCATTTTCCGCTTCGTTGCTCATAAGGCTGAAAGCCGTTGAGCAAGGGGCATTGTGCCACAAACCAACGCCTCATAAATCGGGTCGCGCCTGCCTGGCTGGCGCGGTCACGCGCCTGCCGGGGGCAGGCAGGCGCGGCCCGATTTGGCGCGGGCCAAATCGGGCAAGTTCAGATGGTGCGCGCTTACACCAGCGTGGTGGTCACTTCGACGTTGCCTTTGATGGCGTTCGAGTAGGGGCAGATGAAATGGCCGCGATCGACGATTTTCTGCGCCACGTCGCGGTCAAGACCGGGCAGCGAGACGGCCAGCGCCACTTGGATGCCGAAGCCGCCATCGGCGCGCGGGCCGATGCCGACGGTTGAGGTGACGGTGGCGTTATCGGGGACAGTGCCGAGTTTCTCGCTGCTGGCGGCAAAGCGCATCGCACCAAGATAGCAGGCGGCATAGCCCACGGCGAACAATTGTTCGGGGTTGTTGCCTGCGCCATTGCCGCCCATTTCTTTCGGCACGGCAAGGGTGACGGCCAATGCGCCGTCTTTGGTGGCGGATTTGCCATCACGGCCGCCGCCGGTTGCGGTGGCTTCGGTGGAATAGACGACTTTCGTGGGCATGATGTATCCTTTGCGATTTAATCGTGTGCGATGCATTTAGCGCGAGTCTGTGTCTGCGTCAAGCCAGATGGCCGCGCGCTTGGGTTAATGATTTTGTAGCGTGCTGGTTCCCGGCGATCTTGTGAATTAATCGTGTGCGATCTATCTTGCCGGAAAGGAGTTTCGCCATGGACACCAAAGCCCCTGCCCTGCCGGTTGACGAGATGATCTGCTTTTCGCTGTATTCGGCCACCCATGCGATGCAGCACGCCTACAAACCGCTGCTGGACGCGTTGGGGCTGACCTATCCGCAATATCTGGTGCTGGTGGCTTTGTGGGGCGCGGATGGTCAGACGGTGGGGCAGCTTGGGGCGGCCTTGCAGTTGGAAAGCAACACGTTGACGCCGCTTTTGAAGCGGATGCAGGCGCAGGGGTTGGTGCTGCGCGCGCGCGACGCCCGCGATGAGCGGCAGGTGCGGGTGTCACTCAGCGAGGCCGGGCGCGAGATGCAGGGGCGGGCGGCGGCGATTCCGGGCTGTATTCTGGAGCGGTCGGGGATGACCTTGGCGGCGCTGACGGCGCTGCGCGATCAGATCACCTGCCTGCGCGACCAGTTGCGGGCCGATTAGGCGATCTGTTTTGTAAGCTGCGTTTTTGGGATCTGGTTTTTGGAATCTGGCCGCCGCTGGGGTGCGGCGGCCTTCGGTTGCAGGATTACGGGTTGGCTGGCGCTGGCGCGGGTGCGGCTGGCGCGGTTTCTGTGCCGGTTTGCGGCGCGATGATCGCACCCTCACCCGGGGCAGGTGTGACTGGGGTTGAGGTAGCGGGCGCTGACGTAGCGGGCGCTGCCCCGCTTTGCTGTTCGATCTGATCTTGCGGCGCGGGCGGATTGGACTGCGCGGATTCCTGCATCAACCAATAGACGATCAACGCGACGCCAAACAGCGCCGCAAGTGCCATGCCGATCAGCGGGCCACGGTGGCGGCGGGCTTGTTTTTCGATATTCGTGTTCGGGGCGGACATCGGGTATCCCTTCTGTTGAAACATTTCAGAGGGGTAACGCGGTGGGGCCTGTTTTGTTCCCGCGCGCGGGTGTCGGGCCGGGCATGGGGGTTTCACACCCCCACGCGGGTTTGTGCCAAACCCGCTTCCCCCGTGGGATATTTGGAAACAGGTGAAAGCAAATTTTAGTCAAATTTGCCGGGTTTTTGCAGGGTCAAACTGGGGTCAAATTTGGGTCCGACCCTGCACAGGCGCGGGTTCAGTTGCCCAGGATCGTGGGCAGGCGCAGGCCTTGGTCTTTGGCGTGTTGGATGGCGGTGTCATAGCCTGCATCAGCGTGACGCCACACACCCGAGGCCGGGTCATTCCACAGCACACGTTCCAGCCGTTTGGCGGCGTCATCGGTGCCATCGGCGACGATCACGACGCCAGAGTGCTGCGAGAAGCCCATCCCCACACCGCCACCGTGGTGCAGCGAAACCCATGTCGCCCCAGAGGCGGTGTTGACCAGCGCGTTCAAGAGCGGCCAGTCGGAAACGGCATCCGAGCCGTCCATCATGCTTTCGGTCTCGCGGTTGGGCGAGGCGACGGAGCCGGAGTCGAGGTGATCGCGGCCGATGACGATGGGGGCTTTCAACTCGCCCGATTTGACCATCTCGTTGAACATCAGACCGGCGCGGTGACGGTCGCCAAGGCCAATCCAGCAGATGCGGGCGGGCAGGCCCTGGAAGGCGATGCGCTCGCCCGCCATATCCAGCCAGCGGTGCAGGTGGGCGTTGTCGGGGAACAGTTTTTTCATCGCAGCGTCGGTTTTGCAGATATCTTCCGGGTCGCCGGACAGGGCCACCCAGCGGAACGGGCCGATGCCTTTGCAGAATAGCGGGCGAATGTAGGCGGGGACGAAACCGGGGAAGGCAAAGGCGTTTTCCAGACCTTCTTCAAGGGCGACTTGGCGGATGTTGTTGCCGTAATCCAAGGTGGGCACGCCTGCGTTCCAGAAATCGACCATCGCGGCGACATGGGTGCGCATCGAGGCGCGCGCGGCTTTTTGCACGGCGGCGGGGTCGGATTCCTGTTTCGCGCGCCATTCGGCGACGTTCCAGCCCTGCGGCAGGTAGCCGTGCAGAGGGTCATGGGCCGAGGTTTGGTCGGTGACGATGTCGGGGCGTGGGCCGCCTGCCTTCATGCGTTTCACCAGTTCGGGGAAGACATCAGCGGCGTTGCCGAGAAGGCCCACGGATTTCGCTTCGCCTTTGGCAGTCCATTCGGCGATCATCGCGAGGGCTTCATCCAGCGTATGCGCCTTGGCGTCGACGTAGCGGGTGCGCAGGCGGAAGTCGATGCGGGTTTCGTCGCATTCGACAGCAAGGCAGCAGGCCCCGGCCATAACCGCAGCGAGGGGTTGTGCGCCGCCCATGCCGCCCAGACCGCCGGTGAGGATCCATTTACCCTTCAGGCTGCCGCCGTAGTGCTGGCGGCCTGCCTCGGCGAAGGTTTCATAGGTGCCTTGCACGATGCCTTGGGTGCCGATGTAGATCCACGAGCCCGCGGTCATCTGGCCATACATCATCAGGCCCTTTTTATCGAGGGCGTTGAAATGGTCCCATGTCGCCCAATGCGGCACGAGGTTGGAGTTGGCGATCAGCACGCGCGGGGCGTCTTTGTGGGTGCGGACCACGGCGACGGGGCGGCCGGATTGCACCACCAGCGTCTCATCATCTTCCAGCGTCTTCAGGGTGGCGACGATGCGATCAAAATCGCCCCAGGTGCGGGCGGCGCGGCCGATGCCGCCATAGACCACCAGCTCGTGCGGGTTCTCGGCCACGTCGGGGTGCAGGTTGTTCATCAGCATCCGCATGGCGGCTTCGGTCTGCCAGCTTTTCGCGGTGATCTCGGTGCCGGTGGCGGGGTAGATGTCGCGGAGGTTGTGGCGGGAGTTGTCGAGCGGTTTGGTCATGTCAGCCTCGGATTACAAGGTGGGAAGGGTGAGGGCGGAGGCTTTGGTCAAGGCTCCGGTGGCGATCAGATCGGCGGCGGCTGCAAGGTCGGGGGCCATGTAGCGATCATCGCCCATGGTGGCGACTTGGGTGCGCAGGCAGGCGACGACGGCTTGCAGGGGGGTGGAAGTTTGCAAAGGCGCGCGGAAATCGACGCCTTGGGCGGCGCAGATCGCTTCCACGCCAAGGATGACGTTGAGGTTTTGCACCATCTTGCCAAGGCGGACGGCGCCATGGGCGGCCATGCTGACGTGGTCTTCTTGGTTGGCAGAGGTGGGGGTGCTGTCGGTCACGCAGGGCATGGCGATGTGTTTGTTTTCAGACATCAGCGCGGCGGTGGTGACTTCGGCGATCATCAGGCCGGAGTTCAGGCCGGGGCGCGGGGTTAGGAAAGGTGGGAGGTTGAAGGACAGCACCGGGTCAACCATCAAGGCGACGCGGCGTTGGGCGATGGCTCCGATTTCGGCCAAAGCGAGGGCGATCATGTCGGCGGCGAAGCCCACGGGTTCGGCGTGGAAGTTGCCGCCGGAGACGATCAGGCCAGCTTCGGTCAGCACGAGGGGGTTGTCGGTGGCGGCGTTGGCTTCGATTTCAAGTGTGGTGGCGGCTTGGCGCAGGACGTCCATCGCGGCCCCGGTGACTTGCGGTTGGCAGCGGATGCAGTAGGGGTCTTGCACGCGGGCGTCGCCCTCGATGTGGCTTTCGCGGATTTCCGAACCGGCCAGCAGGGCACGCATGAAGGCGGCGGCTTCGATCTGGCCTGCGTGACCGCGCAGGGAGTGAATTTCGGGTTGCAGCGGCGCGGTGGAGCCCATGATGGCGTCGGTCGAGAGGGCAGAAGTCACCAGCGCCGATTGCGCGGCATTCCAGCCGTCGAACAATCCCGCGAGTGCGAAGGCGGTGGAGAATTGCGTACCGTTGATGAAGGCGAGGCCTTCTTTCGGGCCGAGTTGCAGGGGGGAAAGGCCAGCGGCGGCGAGGGCTTTGGCTCCGGGCAGGATCTGGCCTTGGTATTCGGCTTCGCCTTCACCGATGATTACGGCGGTCATGTGGGCCAATGGGGCGAGGTCGCCGGATGCGCCGACGGAGCCTTGGGCGGGGATTTGCGGCGTGACGCCTGCGGCCAGCATCGACTCCAACAGTTCGACGAATTCCCAGCGGATGCCGGATGCGCCGCGACCGAAGGACAGCAGTTTGAGGACCATCAGCAGGCGGGCGTGGCGGCGGGGGATCGCCTCGCCCACGCCGCAGCAATGCGACAGGATCAGGTTGCGTTGCAGGGTGGCGGTGTCTGCGGGCGCGATGCGCATACTGGCGAGTTTGCCGAAACCGGTGTTGACGCCGTAAACCGGCGCGTCGCCTGCGGCGGCGGCGGCGATGGCTGCGGCGGCGCGTTCGATCCCCGGTTTGGCTGTGCGGTTCAGCGTGACGGGCAGTTCCTCGCGGTAGATGCGGACGAGGTCGGCAAGGGTGACTTGGCCGGGGGTCAGGGTCAAAGCGGTCAAAGCGCGCCTCCGATGATGCGTTGATGAAGCGGGTTGAAGCCGATGCGATAGCTGAGTTCGGCGGGGTGTTGGGCGTTCCAGATGGCGAGGTCGGCGGCCTGACCGGGGGCGAGTGTGCCATGGGTGGGAAGGCCGAGAGCGCGGGCGGCGTGGGTGGTGGCCCCTGCGAGGGCCTCGGCGGGGGTCATACGGAACAGGGTGCAGGCCATGTTCATCGCCAGCAGGATGGAGGACATAGGGCTGGAGCCGGGGTTCATATCGGTGGCGACGGCCATGGGCACGTTGTGTTTTCTAAGCAGCGCGATGGGGGGGGCTTGGGTTTCGCGCAGGGTGTAGAACGCTCCGGGCAGAATCACGGCAACGGTGCCGGATTGCGCCATGGCGATGACGCCCGCTTCGTCGAGGTATTCCAGATGATCAGCGGATAGCGCGTTGAAGCGCGCGGCGAGGGCTGCGCCGCCGAGGTTGGAGAGTTGCTCGGCGTGGAGTTTTACTGGCAGGCCAAGGCCTTGCGCGATTGTGAACAAACGTTCGATTTGCGCGGGAGAGAAAGCGATGCCTTCGCAGAAACCATCGACGGCATCGACCAAGCCCTCGGCATGGGCGGCGTGCAGGGTGGGGATGGCGACTTCGTCGATATAGGCGTCGGCGCGGTCTTTGTATTCGGGCGGGATGGCGTGGGCGGCGAGGTAGCTGGTTTTGACGGTGATCTTGCGCAGGGTGGCGATTTCGCGGGCGGCGCGCAGCATCCGCAACTCGGTTTCCGCATCAAGGCCATAGCCGGATTTAATCTCGATCACCGCGACGCCTTCGGCGATCATCGCATCGACGAACGGCAGGGCTGCTGCCACCAGATCGGACTGCGAGGCGGTGCGGGTGGCTTTGACGGTGGAGATGATGCCGCCGCCAGCGCGGGCGACTTCTTCGTATGTGGCCCCTTGCAGGCGCATTTCAAACTCGGTGGCGCGGTTGCCACCGTGGACGACGTGGGTGTGGCAGTCGATCAGCGCCGGGGTGATCAGGCGGCCGCCCATGTCGTGCTGCGGGTGGGCGGCGTGGGAAGCGGGAAGCTCGGCGCGGCGGCCGATCCATGCGATTCGGCCCTGATCCAGCACCACGGCCGCATCGGCAATCAGGCCATAAGGATCAGATTTCCCCAGCATTGTCGCGGCTTGCAGGTTGGTCAGGGTGATCGCTGTGGGCTGCACGGGATGCCTCGTTGAAAGCTATTGCGTGAAGGATGTTTATGCGAGTATGTTTATTATGTCTACACATAAGGAGTCGTCGCCGTGATTTTTGCAAGCCGCGCGTTGCTGCCCGAGGGCTGGGCCGAGAATGTCAGGATCACCGTGGCGGATGGCCAGATCACCGGGGTTGCGGTGGGGGCTGCGGCGCAGGCGGGGGATGTGCTGGTGTCGGCCCTGCTGCCTGCGCTGGCGAACCTGCACAGCCATGCGTTTCAGCGCGCGATGGCGGGGATGACCGAGCATCGGATTGCCGGGCGCGACAGTTTCTGGACATGGCGCGATCTGATGTATCGGTTTCTGGATCGGCTGACGCCGGAGCAGATGCAGGCGATTGCGGCGCTGGTGTTTATGGAGATGCAGGAGGCCGGATATGCCTCGGTCGGGGAGTTCCATTATGTGCATCATCAGCCGGGTGGGGCGGTTTATGCCGATATTGCCGAGTTGTCGGGGCGGATTTTTGCTGCTGCCGATCTGACCGGGATCGGGCTGACGCATCTGCCGGTGCTTTATACCTATGGCGGCGCGGGGGAGCAGGCTTTGGCTGCGGGGCAGTTGCGGTTTGGCAATGATGTGGATCGGTTTGCGCGGCTGGTGGAGGCGGCGCGAGGAGCGGCGCGGGCCTTGCCGGGGGATACGCGGGTGGGGATAGCGCCGCATTCGTTGCGGGCGACCAATCCCGGGGACTTGCTGCGGGCTTTGCCGATTGCGCAGGGCAATCCGGTGCATATCCATGTGGCGGAACAGCCGAAGGAAGTGGCGGATATCTCGGCTTGGCTGGGGGCGCGTCCGGTGGAGTGGTTGCTGGCGAATACGCCGATCAACGGCGATTGGTGCGCCATTCATGCGACGCATATGACTGAGGCTGAAACCAGCGGGCTGGCGCGGTCGGGGGCTGTGGCGGGGCTTTGCCCGATTACGGAAGCCAATCTGGGGGATGGGCCGTTCAATGGGCCGGGGTGGCTGGCGGCGGGTGGTGCGTTTGGCATCGGCTCGGACAGCAATGTGCGGATTTCGTTGACCGAGGAATTGCGGACCTTGGAGTATAGCCAGCGGCTGCGCGATATTGCGCGGAATGTGATGGTTGTGGGCGAAGGATCGGTTGGCGCGGCGATCTATCTGGGGGCGGCGAAGGGTGGCGCGCAGGCGTTGGGGCGCAAGTCGGGGGCGATTGCGGTGGGGATGCTGGCGGATTTGACGGCGATTGATCTGACGCATCCGGCGCTGTGTGCGTTGCGCAATGATCAGATTCTGGATGGGCTCGCGTTTGCGGCATCCGATGCGGTGGTGACCGATCTTTGGTCGGCGGGGCGGCATCAGGTGCGGGGCGGACGGCATGTCGCGCGCGATCAGATCATCGCGGGGTGGCGGGTGGCTGTGCAGGGGTTGGTGGACGCGCTATAGGGTCAGCATGGCAGAGACGACGACCTTTCGCGAGGTGATGGCCGAGATCATCCAGCGCATCACCGAAGGGCCTTGGGGGCCGGGCAGTTTGCTGCCCGGAGAGGTGGAACTGGCCGAGGAATTCGGCGTCTCGCGCACCACGATGAACCGGGCGTTGCGTGAGGTGTCAGAGCTGGGCTTTCTGGACCGCAAACGCAAGGCGGGCACGCGGGTGCGGATGGCCCCGATCCGGCAAGCGCGGTTTGAGATGCCGGTGGTGCGGGCCGAGATTGAGAAAACCGGGGCGCAATATCGCTATCAACTGGTCAGCCGCGCGGTGATCGTGGCCCCCGATTGGCTGCGGGCGCGGATGCGGCTGAAGGCGCGGGACAAGGTGGTGCATCTGGTGTGCCTGCACTTTGCCGACGGCGTGGCGTTTCAGCTGGAGGATCGCTGGATCAACGCGAGCGCCTTGCCGCAGGCGGTGGAGCAGGATTTCTCGGCCGTGGGGCCGAACGAATGGCTGGTCGCCACCGTGCCGTTTTCGGAAGTGGAGATCAGCTTTTTGGCAGCGGCGGCGGATGCGCGGATGGTGGCGCATCTGGGCCATGCCCCCGGCGATCCGGTGTTTTGTATCGAGCGCGCGACATGGTGGCAGAACGCTGCTGTGACGCTGGTGACGCTGGCGCATCGGCAGGGATACCGGATGACGACGCGGTATTAAGCGCCGCCAAGCCCGCGCGCGCGGGGCGATCTGGGCCGGGGTTCAGCGGGTTGAATCTGTCCCCGCGGGGACAACGTTACAGATGCTGTGGTTTTGTGCAAACTACATACAAGATCGAGTAAAGCGCGGCCTTAGACCGATGGCTTAGGCGTTCAGATCAATCACGCAGCGGCCCTGCACTTGCCCGGCCAAAATCGCCGCCCCCAAGCGTGGCAGATCGGCAAGGCTGGCCGTCGTCACCATCGACTCGAGCTTGTCCATCGGCAGATCGGTGGCGATGCGCGCCCATGCGGCTTGGCGGTTGGCAAAGGGTTGCAGCACGGAATCGATGCCCAAAAGGTTGACGCCGCGCAGCAGGAACGGGATGACGCTTGCGGGCAAGTTAGAGCCGCCTGCAAGGCCGACAGCAGCCACCGACGCGCCGTAGTTCAACTGCCCAAGCACACGCGCCAGCATCGCGCCGCCCACGGCATCAATGCAGGCAGACCAAGCCTCGGCCTCAAGCGGGCGCTTGACGGTTTCGTTGATCTGCTCGCGCGGCACGATCTGGGTGGCACCCAAGGCGCGCAGATAGGCCTCGGTTTCTGGCCGCCCGGTGACGGCTGCCACCTGATAACCCAGTTGCGCAAGGATAGAGACCGCGACCGAGCCGACACCACCCGCAGCGCCTGTCACCAGCACCGGCCCCTGCCCCGGTTGCAAGCCGTGCGCCTCGAGCGCCATCACGGCCAGCATCGCGGTCAAGCCCGCCGTGCCGACGGCCATTGCGGCGCGGGTGGTCAGGCCCTGCGGCAAGGGCACCAGCCAGTCGGCCTTGACGCGGGCCTTTTGCGCATAGCCGCCCCAATGGGTTTCGCCCACCCGCCAGCCGGTTAGCACCACCTTGTCGCCGGGGCGGTAGCGCGGATCATCCGACGCCTCGACCGTGCCGGCAAAATCAATCCCCGGCACATGCGGATAGGCGCGCACCATGCCGCCGCCCGAGGTCATGCAAAGCCCGTCCTTGTAGTTGACGGTCGAATATTCAACCGCCACCAGAACATCACCCTGCGGCAGATCGGCCAAAGTCAGGTCTTTCACCGCCGCATGGGTCGCCCCTGCCGCGTCTTTATCAATAACCAAAGCTTTGAACGTCATCTGCGCATCCTTCCGGCGGGTTTGGCCGGATGGGACACCGGGACGGCGCTGGCGTCAAGCAGGCTTGGCCGTGCCCAGCGGCATCGACGCCGCGTAGTTTTCGCGCATGAAGTTCAGGAAATTGTCGCGGTATTGCCGGGTGTGGGCGGCGGCGAGCGTATCGGCGCGGGCAATGTCGCGGGCGCGGATGGCATCAAGCATTTCGACATGCTCATCGGTCAGCAGATAGCCGTCGTGGGTGCGCTCGATGTATTGGAAATGCAGGTGCAACATGCGGCGGCCTTGGTCGAGCAGGCGTTCGTAGAAGGCGGTGAGGTAGGGGTTCTGACCTGCCATGGCGATGGCCATGTGGAACTGCTTGTTGGCTTCGGACATCGCCAGATGATCGCCGGTTTGCACGGCTGCGACGAAATCGGCCTGCCGGGCGGCGATGGCGTGCAGATCGGCCTCGCTGCGCAACTCGGAGGCAAGGCGGGTGTTCATGCGCTGGGCAATGTCGAGCGCTTCGATGTATTTCGGAAAGCTGGTGACGTCGATTGGCGCGACGATGGTAGAGCGGTTGGCAAGCATGATCACCAGCCCCTCGCCTGCCAGCCGGATCAGCGCCTCACGCACCGGAGAGCGCGACATGGCAAAGCGGTCGGCCAGCGAGGTTTCGTCCAACAGCGCGTTCGGGGCGAGGGTGAGCGACAGGATTTCGTCGCGGATGGTCTCGTAGGCGAATTTCGCCCCGGTGCCTTTGGCGCGTTTGATCTCGATTTCATCCATCGCAAAGCCCTTGCTGTTGCCCGAGCGATAGCGGGTCTGGGGGATTGTGTCGACACAGATTATTTTTGATTTGACGTGTCGGCACGCTGTCGCCATGATTTTGAGGATGCTTTATGGCCCGTATGGGCGCGATTCGGCTGCAAAAGGATAGCGCATGTTGAAACTGTCTGGCGTGATGCCCGCCCTTGTGACCCCGTTTGACGCGCAGGGTCAGATCGACTTTGCGGCGTTCAAGACGCATATGGCGGGCTTGCGGTCGTCGGGGGTGACGGGCTGGGTGCCGTGCGGGTCGTCGGGCGAATACAACCTGATGAGCGATGCCGAGCGCGCGCAGGTGTTGCAGTTCGTCAAGGATTTCGCCGCGCCCGGAGAGGTGTTGATTGCAGGCACCAATGCGCCGCACACCGCCGGGGTGATCGCCAACACCAAGCGGGCCAAGGCGATTGGCTATGACACGGTGCTGCTGGCCACACCGTTCTACACCAAGCCAACGCAGGCGGAATTGATCAAGCATTTCAACGCTGTGCTCGATGCGGTCGATGTGAATATCGTTCTCTACTCCTACCCCGACAAGGATGGGGTGGAACTGGGGTGGGAGGTTCTGGATGCGCTGGCGGATCATCCGCGGGTGATCGGGATCAAGGAAAGCTCGGGGTCATTGCAGCGCGCGATTGGCATTGCGACGCGCTATGCGGGGCGGATTCAGTTGGTGTCAGGGTCGGACGATATTTCGCTGGATTTCATGTTCTGGGGCGCGGATAGCTGGATTTGCGGGCCTGCGAATTGCATGGCGCAGGCGGTGTGTGATCTGGACCGGACGTATCGCTCGGGTGATCTGGCGCGCGCGAAAGCGCAGATGGCCACGCTTTACACTGCGATGAATATTCTGGAATCCGGCAAGTTTGTGCAAAAGCTGAAATATGGCTGCGAGTTGCAGGGGGTGCCTGTGGGGGAATGCCGGATGCCGTTGGGGCCGCTGACGGTTGAGGAAAAGGCGGATTTTGCGGCGGCGATGCAGCCGATCCTTGATTGGAAATAGGCGATGGTCACGGTTGTCGTCGGCGCGGGGATTGTTGGCACGGCGATTGCGCATGATCTGCAAAAGCGCGGGCGGCGGGTGGTGCTGGTGGACCGCGCGGCACCGGGGCGGGGCGCGTCTTTTGGCAATATGGCCTCGATTGCGGTGACGGAGTTTATGCCAGCCTCGCGCCCGTCGATCTGGCGGCAGATACCGGGGTGGATGCTGGACCCGGAAGGGCCGGTGCGGGTGCGGCCCGGCTATATGCCGCGTCTGGTGCCGTGGTTTTTGCGGTTTATTGCAGCCTCGCGCCCCGCCAAACTGCGGGAGCTGGAGGCGCAGGGGGCGGCGTTGTGTGGGCGTGCGCTGGCGGATACGCAGGCGTTGCTGGCGGAAACCGGATTGCAGGATCAGATCTCGGACGTGGGGTGCTTGTCGCTTTACACCGATGCGGCAGAGTTCCGGGCGGACCGCGAACATATTGAAATCCTTGAACGCTTTGGTTTCGCGCATGAGGTTCTGGACGGGGCCGCCGCGCGGGCGTTGGAGCCTGCTTTGTCGGACAAGATCGGCATGGCGGTGCGGTTTCCGGACAACCGGTCGATGAAAGACCCCTACAAGCTGGTGCTGGCTTTGGCAGAGCGGTTTCAGGCTTTGGGCGGGCGGATGGAGACCGGCGCGGTGGTGGGTTTCACCCGCAGCGACCGTATCACGGGCGTGCAGTTGGCGGATGGGCGCACGCTGCCAGCCGATGAGGTGGTGATCTGCGCGGGCGCGTTCTCGGCGCGGTTGTCGAAGCTGTTGGGTGAGCCGATTCCGCTGGAAACCGAGCGGGGCTATCACACGCAGATCATGGCCCCCGGCATTGAAATGCGCCACTCGATCATCTGGCCGGCGCGAGCGTTCATGGTGACGCCAACGGCGGGCGGCATCCGGGTGGGCGGCACGGTGGAGATGGCGGGGCTGGAGGCGGCACCGGATTACCGCCGCGCAAAAGTGACGGTGCGGCGGGCGCAGGTGGCGTTGCCGGGGCTGCGGTGCGAGGCGTTCACCGAATGGATGGGCCACCGCCCTGCCCTGCCCGATACGGTGCCGATCCTGTCGGCCTCGGCCAAGGTGCGTGGGGTGTTTTACGCGGTGGGGCATGGGCATTTGGGGCTGACCTATGCTGCGACCACTGCCAAGCTGATGGGCGATCTGATCACGGGGGCCAAGCCCGCGCTGGACCTGCACCCCTATCGCGTCAACCGTTTCTAGAAAGGTCTGCCGATGTTCGACAACGCGCTGGAATTGCTGCTGGTTCATGCCGAGGGTGAGATCGGCAAGGTGATTGTGGGCGGCGCGCCGGATATTCCGGGCGCGAGTATTCTGGAAAAGATGAACTATATCAACACGGTAGATGACAGCCTGCGCCGTTTCGTGACGTTCGAGCCGCGTGCCGGGGTGGCGATGAGCACCAATCTGTTGTTGCCGCCAACCCGCTCCGATGCGGATGCCGCGTTCATCGTGTTGCAGCCGGACCGGGCGCATCCGATGTCGGGCAGCAACTGCATTTGCGTGGTGACGGCGCTGCTGGAAACCGGCCGGGTGAAGATGGTAGAGCCGGAAACCACGGTGCGGCTGGATACGGCGGCGGGGCTGATCACGGTGCGGGCGCGGTGTGAAAACGGGCGCTGCGTTTCGGTCAGTCTCGACAATGTGCCGGCGTTCGTGCTGGCCTTGGATGCGCCGGTGAAGACGCGATTTGGCGTGATCAAGGCCGATATTGCCTTTGGCGGCGTGTTCTATGCGCTGGTCGATGCCGATCAGGTGGGGCTGGCGATTGTGCCGGAAAATGCGCGGGCTTTGGCCGAGGCTGGCATCGCGATCAAGGCCGATTTGCGGGGGCAGATTGCGGTCAGCCACCCTGAGATACCGGGGTTGGACGATGTGGCCTATGTGATGTTCCGGTCCCGCGAAGCCGATGGCAGTATCCGCACCTGCACAACGCTGAAGCCGGGGCGGGTAGATCGCTCGCCCTGTGGCACCGGGTCTTCGGCCAATCTGGCGGTGATGTTCGCGCGTGGCGAGGTGGCGGTGGGCGATGCGCGGGTGTCACGATCCATCATCGGCGGAGTGTTCACGGCGGAAGCGATTGGCGAGGCCGTGGTGGGCAATCACCGCGCCGTGCTGCCGCGCATCACCGGCAAGGGCTGGATTTATGGGCGCGAGCAGTTGCGGGTGCATCCCGATGATCCGTTCGCGCGGGGGTTTGCGCTGTCGGATACCTGGGGCTCGCAGGTGGGCGAGCTTTGAGCCTCGCGGGCCGCAACGTGCTGGTGACGGGGGCGACGGGCGCGATTGGGCAGGCGATTTGCGTGGCCTTGGCGGCTGAGGGCGCGCGGGTGGTGATCCACTACGGGCGCAACCGGGCGGCGGCAGAGGCGTTGCTGGCGCAGATCGGCGGCGCGGGGTGGATCGTTGGGGCGGATTTGGCTGACCCGGCGGCGGCGACGGCTTTGTGGGATCAGGCGCAGGCATTGGCGGGGCGGCTGCATGGGTTGGTGAACAACGCAGGGATCAGGTCGGAGGTGGCCGTCGATGCGCCGTTGGATGAATGGCAGGCGGTGTGGGAGCGGGAGTTTCGGGTGAATTTCCTGTCGGCGGTTGATCTGACTCGCGCGGCGATTTTGCATTTTCGCGGGGTTGGTGGCCGGATTGTGAACATGGCCAGCCGCGCGGGGCAGCGGGGGTATGCGTCGAACGCGATGGCTTACGGGGCCAGCAAGGCGGCGCTGATTAACCTGACGAAATCGGTGGCGCAAAGTCATGGCGGCGAAGGGATCACGGCGGTGGCGATTGCGCCCGGTTGGGTGCGGACGGATATGGCCGAGGCGTTTATCGCGCAGCATGGGGAAGCGGCGGCGCTGAGCGGTATTCCGATTGGCGCGATGGCCGAGGCGGCGGAGATTGGCGAGTTGGTGGCGTTTGCGCTGCGGCCCTCGCAGGCGTCGCTGAACGGGGCGGTGCTGGATGTGAATGGCGGCAGTTATCTGCGGTAGGGTGACGGGATGCGGTTTGGCGGCAAGGTTGTGGTGGTGACGGGGGCGGCGGGCGGGATCGGGTCTGCGATTTGTCAGCGGTTTGCGTCGGAAGGGGCGCTTGTGGTGGTGACGGATGTGAACGCCGAAGGGGCCGAGACGGTGGCGGCGGATATTCGCGCCAGTGGCGGTGTGGCGCGCAGTTTTGCGGCGGATATCGGCGGGGCTGCGGGCTGTCGCGCGGTGGTGGCCGATGTGATGGCGGCAGAGGGGCGGATGGATGTGCTCTGCAACAATGCGGGGGTCAATCGGCGCGGGGCGCTGTTGGATCTGACGCCCGAGGATTGGGATTTATCTTTTGCAATCAACATCGACGCGATGTTTCATCTGTGCCAAGCCGCCTTGCCGCATATGATTGCGGCGGGGGGCGGGGCGATTGTGAACACCGCTTCACAATGGGGTTTGCACCCCGCGCCGAACCATATCGCCTATAACGTGACCAAGGCGGCGGTGGCGAGTTTCACGCAGAACCTTGCCCGCGATTATGCGGCGCAGAAGGTGCGGGTGAATGCGGTTTGTCCCGGAGAAATTCACACGCCGATGCTGGAGGCCGGGGTGAAACGCTCTGGTCGCAGCATTGCTGATCTGGATAAAATGGTACCATTTGGGCGGATTGGTCAGCCTGCGGAAGTGGCCGCACTGGTGGCGTTTTTGGCCTCGGATGAGGCGGCGTTCATGTGCGGGTCTTTGGTGGAAATCACCGGGGCGCAGGCGGTGTATTAAGGGGGCGGCATGCGGCTGGGGTTTATTGGCACGGGCACGATCACGGCGCATATGGTGCGGGGGCTGAAGGCCTCGGGCCTTGCGGATTGGCCGATTGTGGTCTCACCAAGGGGGGCTTTGGTGGCGGCGGAACTGGCGCAGTTGCCGGGGGTGACGGTGGCGGGTAGCAATCAGGCGGTGGTTGACGCTTGTGATCTGGTGATCCTGTCGGTGCGCCCGCAGGTGGCCGAGGCGGTGATCGCGCCGCTGATGTTCCGGGCGGATATGCCGATCCTGAGCCTGATTGCCGGGCTGCATATTGCGCGGATTGCCGAATGGACCGGCGCGCGCGACATCGCCCGTGCCATTCCGCTGCCGTTTGTCGAGCGGCATCAGGGGGTGACGCCGGTGTTTCCGCCGCAGCCCGCCGCGATGCAGATTTTCGCGGCTTTGGGGACGGCGTTGCCGGTGGACAATGTGCTGGCGTTCGATGGCTATGGGGCGGCGAGTGCGTTGATGGCCAGTTACTTTGGCCTGCTGGATTGCGCGCAGAATTGGATGGTGGCGCAGGGCCATCCGGCAGCGGATGCCGGGGCGTATTTGCGCGGGCTGTTTGGCAGCCTTGGCGATGTCGCGCGCGAGAACCCCGCCGGGTTTGACCAGCTGCGCGAGGATCATTCGACCAAGGGTGGGCTGAATGAAATGGTTTTTCATCGGTTTGTGCAGGGCGGCGGTGGCGAGGCGATGCAGGCGGCACTGACGGCGGCTTTTCGGCGGGTGCAGGGGTAAGCGACGCCAGCATGTGACGGATGCTGTGCATCGGTCACCGCACGACTCATCCGCCAAAACCCCCGGAGGCCAAAGCCACCGGGCAGCGCCCGACCCGCCCTCGGCGGGCGCTTCACGCCCACCGGGTCGGGCGCTGCCCTCTGACGGTGGTGCTTGAAGCGGTTTGCACCGCTGTTCCCACATGACCGGGGCCGATCCTCCACTGGAGGATCAGCTTTTCCCGGTCAACCGCCCCGCTTTTGGGTTGGCAGCGCAGGGTTCAAGCGTAGATATAGCCGCCCGAGACGATGATGTTTTCGCCCGTCATGTAGGTGTTCTTCGGCCCTCCGGCCATCAGCACCCATTCGGCCATCTCGCGCGGCTCGCCACCACGGCCCAAGGGGCTGGCTTTGGCGAGTTCGGCCAAGAACCCGGACTCGCGGGCTTTTTCGGTGGCCATGCCTGCGGGCGCGACCGAGTTTACAAGGATGCCATCCGGGGCGACTTCGTGGGCCATGCTTTTGGTCAGGCTGACCACCGCCGCTTTGGTCGCGGCGTAGTGGGCGTTCTGCGGATGCGCCTTGAAGGCATCGACCGAGGTGATGTTGACAATGCGGCCCCGGATGTGGCCGATGGGGTTTTGGGCGCGCATCTGGCGGATGGCGGCGACCATCATGTGATAGGTGCCCTTGACGTTGATGGCGTTCGAGGCGTCCCAATCGGCATCGGAAATCTCAAGGATCGGCCTGCGCGGATAGATCGCGGCAGAGTTGATCAGGGTATCGACCCGGCCCAAGGCGGCGGCGACCGAGGCGAAGGCGGCATGAGAGGCGTCGGCGGTGCGGATGTCGCAGGCGGCAAAGGCGTGGGGGATGCCAGCGGCGCGGGCGGGGGCGAGGGCGGCTTCGGCGGCGGTAGCGTTCAGGTCGATGATGCCCAGGGCGGCGGCGCCTTCAGCCACGGCCATTTCGGCGAGCAGCGCGCCCAAGCCTGCGCCACCGCCGACGATGACAACGGATAAGCCTTTCATATCATGCCTCTTTCTTCGGGGTGCCCGTTGCGACCCCCTGCTGTGTGGGAAGGATATCAAACCGCGCCACATCGACAGATTGCGGCAAGGCCAGCACGGCCAGCAGCATCGCGGCCACGTCTTCGGGCTGCACGGCGGCGTTGCCTGCATACATCGCGGCGCGGGCCTCTGGCGGCAGCAGGGCATTGTAAAGGCCGGTTTCCACCCGGCCCGCGACGATTTCGGTGACGCGGACGTTGTGCGGGGCCATGTCGAGCCGCAAGGCTTGGGCAAAGCCGCCGATCGCCGCTTTGGTGGCGCAATAGACGGCGAGGTTGGCAAAGGGCGCGTGGCCTGCGGTGGAGCCTGTGAAGAAGATATGGCCGTGGCGGCGGGCGCGCATACCCGGCGCAATCGCGCGGGTCAGGGCAAGGACCGCGCGCAGGTTGGTGTTGATTGCGTGGTCAATATCGGCGGGGTCGGCGTCGCAGAAATTGCCCAAGGGCGGCATCATGCCTGCGTTGTTCACCAGAATATCGGGGGCAAGGTCGGACAGGGTGGCGCGGCTTGCCGGATCGGTCAATTCCACCTGACGGGTGTGCAGGCCAAGGGCGGCAAGATCGGCCAAAGCCTGCGCGTTGCGGCCCAAAGCCGTGACCTGATGGCCCGCGTTGTGCAGGGCTAGGGCGATTGCGCGGCCAATGCCGCTGGTGGCACCTGTGACTAGGGCGTGTGGCATGTGGGTTCCTTAGACAACGGGCATCGCCCAGTTTTCACGCGCCACCCAATCGCAGAAGGCGGCGATGGATTTCACCCGGCGGTGGGCTTTCGGCAGCACCAGATAAAAGCCGGGGATCTGCGCCTGCGGCATCGCGGCCATCACGCCCAGGCCGAACGGGGCGACCAGTTTGCCCGAGGCAAGGTCTTCCTCGGCGTCGATGGTCGAGAGCAGGCCGACGCCAAGCCCCGCCAGCGTGGCGCGGCGCATGGTGGCGGCATCCTGAAAGCGGAAGCTGCTGTCTTGCGGGGCATCGGTGACGTTCAGATGGGCCAGAACGGGCGTCCAGAGATCGGCGAGGACAGAGTGCAGCAGGGGAAGGTTGCGCAGATCATCGGGGGTTTGCAGTTTGGCGGCGAGCGCGGGGGTGCAGCAGATCACCTTGATATCGCGAAGTAAAAGGGTTTGCTCGTGGTTGGTCCAAGTGCCGAAGCCCCATTGAATTGCCACATCGACATCATCGGCGACGAAATCTGGCAGTTCCACCATCGTCGTCAGCCGCAGATCGGCCCCCGGCAGGAGTGCGCGGAAATTTGACAAGCGGTCGAGCAGAAAGCGGGTGGCGAAATACGGGCTGGCGTTGACGTTGATGCGGTTGCGCTGGCCCAGTTTGCTGACGCGACGGATGCCTTCAGCGAATTCATCGAACCCCGCTTGGATATAGTGGGCAAGCAGAATGGCTTGCTCGGTCGGATCAATCGCGCGGCCTTGGCGGGTGAAAAGTTCAAGGGCGAGGGTATCCTCCAGCAGTTTGATCTGCTGACTGACGGCTTGCGGCGTGACGGTCAACTCGTCCGCCGCACCGCGAAAACTGCGGTGGCGCATCACGGTTTGAAACACCCGCAGCGCGTTCAAAGGCGGAAGGCGCGGCGGGCGGTCCATTTGTTAGTCGATCCGTTTAAATTGCATCGGAAATCGCTGCCTCTCGCCAAGGCTCGAACACGTTTTCCGATACTCTTTTGATTTAAGTAAACGCATCGCCTTAAATCACTGCTTTTTCCAGGAAGGGGCGGTTTTCGACAATGCGCTCGTAGCCGACTTCGGACATGTCCAGCGTGCGATAGCCGCCGTAGATGATCAGTTCCGACACCGCGCGGCCCGCGGCGGGGCCTTGTTGCAGGCCGTGGCCGGAGAAGCCGTTGGCGAAGACGAAGTTGCGCACTTGCGGGTGGCGGCCGACGACAAGGTTATGGTCGAGGGTGTTGAAATCATAGTGCCCGGCCCATTGGTTGACGACTTTGATCGCCTCAAACCCTTGGGCGCGTGTGGCGAGGGCGGGCCAGATGATGTCTTCGAATTCCTCATAGCGCGGCTCGAAATCATCCCAATCCACCGCCGGATCTTCGACGGGGACGGCGCCTGACAGGAAAAACCGGCCCTCGGGGCGGCAGAATACGCCGGTGGGGTCGATCATCAAGGGCAGGCGGCCTTGGTTGACGGTGGCGCTGCCTTCGGGGGATTTGGCGCAATCGAACACGAAGAGGGTGCGTTTGCGGGGTTCAACCGGGATGTCGAGGCCAGCCATCCGGGCGGTGAGGGCGGCGCGGGGGCCGGAGGCGTTAACCACGGTTCCGGCTTGGATGGTTGCGCCGGATTTCAGCGTGACAGCGGTGACGGTATCGCCGTTGCGGGCGATGGCGACCACTTCATCCGTGATCACATCGGCCCCCAAAGATCGCGCCTTGTTGCGGAAACCGGCCATGATGCCGGTGTTGTTGAACCAGCCCTCGCCGGATTGGCCGTAGCTTGCCAGCCGGATATCCTCGACATTCAGATGCGGGAAGGCGCGGGCAAGTTGGTCTTGATCCCACAGCACGGTGTCGGCCCCGCAGGCGCGCTGAACCTCGTGGCTTTCGCGCAGGATTTGCTCCTGCTCGGGCGTGCCTGCCAGATAGAGATAACCGCCGGAATGGAAGTTCAGATCGGGCTTGTCATCGCCCACCTGCATGGTTTCGGGGAAATCCTTGATGAACTGATAGCCGAACTGGCTGATCTTCACGTTGATCGCGTTGGAAAACTGCGTGCGGATCGAGGCTGCCGACAGCGAGGTCGAGGCCTTGGCATAGGTGGGGTCACGTTCGACCACCAGCACCGAGCCTGCGAAATCGGGGTTCGCCATCAGGAAATAGGCAACGGCAGAGCCGATCACCGCCCCGCCCACGATCACCACGTCATATTGCGTCTTCATTTTGCGTCCTCGTCAGGGTGTCCCAAATCTACAAACCAACCGCCCAGATGCCGCACGGCGGGGGCTTTGGGATCGGGCGGATCGGTGCGGGCCTCAACGCCCGCGCGGAAGGGTTCCGCGCTGTCTTTTGCCTGATAGCCAAGGTGGGCCGCAAGGCGATTATCCACGGGTTTGACGGTGTTGTCCGACAGCCCGAAGCTGACGGTAAAGCCCACGCGCGGGGCGGTCAGGGCGGCGGTGACAAGGCGGATGCAATCGTCAAACGACAGGTAAGACCACAGCATCCGGCGGTCGGCGGGTTCGGGGAAGGACGAGAAAATGCGCAGGGCGGCAGTCTCGATCCCGAATTTGTCCCAGTAGAGGCGGCCCAAGTCTTCGACGAAGCATTTCGACAGGCCGTAAAGACCATCCGGGCGATGCGGGGCGTGGGCGTCGATCTGGGATTCGAGATCATGATAGCCGATGGCGTGGACGGAGGAGGCGTAGATCACGCGTTTGACGCCCGCTTTGCGCGCGCCTTCGTAGATGTGATAGCTGCCGCGGATGTTGGCGTTCAGGATGGCATCCCAGCCGCGCTCTAGCGGGATACCGCCGAAATGCACAATCGCATCAACGCCTTGGGTGAGGTTGAGGATGGCGGCTTCGTCTGACAGATCGCAGATTATGGCGTCCTCATTGGGTTGCAGGTTTTGGATTTCGCTGATGTCCGACAGGCGCAGGCGGCGCGCCAAGGGGGCGAGGCCGCGGCGGAGTTCGGTGCCCAAGCGGCCTGCGGCCCCGGTGATCAGGATTGTGTCAAAGCGCGGGGTCATTTCGGCTCCAGTGCGGTAACGGCGGCTTTGATGCGGGTTAGGGCCATTGTCAGCACGGCGTCAGCGGTGGCGGTGGAGATGCGGAAGAAGGGTGAGAGGCCATAGGCGGTGCCGGGGACGGCGGCGACGCCACGGGTCAGCAGGTATTGGGTGACGGCGACATCATCGGTGAGGGTTTCGCCGTTGGGGGTGCGACAGCCTATCAGGCCCGCGCAACCGATATAGGCGTAGAACGCGCCTTCGGGTGGGGCGAGGGTGAGGCCGGGGATTTCGGCCACGCCCGCGACAACCAGATCGCGGCGGCGCGCGAAGGCTGCGCGGAATTGAGCGATGCAGTCTTGTGGGCCCGTTAATGCCGCGAGGGCAGCGGCCTGCATGGGGGCAGCGACAGAGGTGACGGATTGGCTTTGCACGGTGTTCATCGCCTTCAGCAAAGCCACGGGGCCAGCGGCATAGCCAACGCGCCAGCCTGTCATCGCGTAGGCTTTGGCGACCCCGTTCACGATCAGGCTGCGGTCACGCAACTCGGGGCAGGCTTGCCCGAAGCTTACGAAGGTGCGGCCATCGAACAGGATGTGTTCGTAGATTTCATCCGACAGGATCAGCACCTGCGGGTGGCGGGCGAGGACTGCGCCGAGGGCCTGCAATTCGGCTGTGGAATAGACCGCGCCAGAGGGATTGCCCGGCATGTTCAGGAACAGCCATTTGGTGCGGGGGGTGATGGCGGCTTCCAGCAGGTCGGGCGTCAGGCGAAAGCCTGCGGTGGCGGGGCAAGCGGGGGTTATGGGGGTGCCGCCCAGCAGTTTGACCATCTCGGGGTAGGATACGAAATAGGGGGCGGGCAGGATCGCTTCATCGCCGGGGTTCAGGGTGGCAAGCAGAGCGTTGAAGATGATCTGTTTCGCACCATTGGCGACGGTGATTTCATCGGGTGCGTAGTCTAAGCCATTCTCGCGCTTGAACTTCTCGGCAATCGCGGCGCGCAGGGCGGGGGTGCCTGCGGCGGCGGTGTAGAGGGTTTCGCCTGCGGCGGCGGCTTTGAAGGCGGCCTCAACGATGTGGGCGGGGGTGGGGAAATCCGGCTCTCCCAAGCCCAGATCAATCACATCGACGCCGGTCGCGCGCAAGGCTTTTGCGGCCATCGACACCGCCATCGAGGCCGAGGGTTTCACCACGCTGAGGCGGCTTGCTATGTAATTCATGGCTGTTTCCCCGTCACATAGCCCTGCCGGGCATCCTCTGCCCGCGCCTCTGCGTCCCGCGCCTTTGGCGCACCGTAGCCGCCGCCGCCGGGAAGGTGAAGGATCAGCCTGCGGCCCGCTGGCACATGCTGCCAGCCCTTTGGTTTAAGCTGCGTGCCATCATCCAGCGCGACGCTGCCTGCCGCCCCTGCCCCACCGCCATCGCGGCCCGCGGCGGGGTGGTTGACGCGATCAAACATCGCCGAGAAGTCGAATTCATGCCCCGGTGCCGGTTCAATCTCGATGATCTGGCCCAAGCCACCGCGATATTGGCCATCGCCGCCGCTATCGGGGCGGAGTTCCTTGCGCCGGACCACGATGGGGCCGGTATGCTCGGTCGCCTCGATCGGCATGGTCATCACGCCCGAGGGGAAGGCGGTGGCAGAAAGGCCGTCTAGTGTGGGCCGCGCGCCCATGCCGCCCGAGTTGAACATCAGGATTTCGGCTTTGCGCCCCGGTTGACCCGCGACGGGGCGCACCGACATATGGATGTTCCACAGCGCCGCCGCACCCTCGGCCAGCACCTGCCCCGGCAGCGCCTTGGCCAAAGCGCCCAAGACCAGATCGGGCACCATATGGCCGATGACATGCCGCACAGCCACGGGGGCGGGGCGCGGGGCGTTCAGGATGTTCTCGGGCGAGGAAATCGTGAACAGCGCCAGCGACGCCCAGTTGTTAGGGATATCCGGGGCGATTACGCATTTCAGCGCGTAGCAGGCATAGGCCTTGGTGTAGATGATTGGCACGTTGATGCCATAGCGGCTGGCGGGGTCGCTGCCCGCGAAATCGACGTTCACCTGATCGCCGTTGATCTGCACCTGCGCCGCCAGTTTCACCGGGGCGTCGTAGCCATCGGTGCAGAGTTCATTGCCCCAAGTGCCCTGCGGCAGGGCGCGGATGCGCTCCAGAGTCGCGGCATGAGTGCGGCTGAAGATGAAATCGCCCAAGGCATCAAGCGCGGTCATGCCGATTTCCTGCATCATCGCGATCAGGCGGCGGTGGCCCACATCGTTGCAGGCGGCGAGCGAGTAAAAATCGCCCACCACCTGATGCGGCTCGCGGACATTGGCGCGGATCAAGCGGACAAGGTCGGCGTTGACCGTGCCGCGATCAGCGAATTTCATGATCGGGATCTGGATGCCTTCTTCGTAAACCGATTTCGCATCGGCGCCAAAGCCACGCCCGCCCACGTCCACCACATGCGCGGTGCATGCGAAGAAACCGACCAGATCATCGCCCAGGAACGAGGGCGAAACCATCGTGATATCATGCAGATGGCCGGTGCCCTTCCACGGATCGTTGGTCACATAGGTGTCGCCGGGATGCATGTTGTCGCGGCCAATCTCGGCGATGAAATGCAGAACTGCCTCGGCCATGGTGTTGACGTGGCCGGGGGTGCCGGTGACGGCCTGGGCCAGCATCCGGCCCTGTGGGTCGAACACGCCCGCCGACAGATCGCCGGCCTCGCGCACAGAGGTGGAAAACGCGGTGCGCAGCAGGGTCAGCGCCTGTTCTTCCACCACCGAAATCAGGCGGTTCCACATCACCTGCATCCGAATGTCGCGGGTCTGGTCGGTCATATCCCGGCCCCTTTGCGGATCAGCAGCAGGCTGCCGTCGGCCTGCATCACCACGTCAAACGGCGCGGTGACGACGGTTGAGGTTTCACGTTCGACCACCACCGCCGGGCCGATGATGCGGGTGCCGGGGGTGAGGTGGCTGCGCTCGATGATGGCAGTATCCAGGAACTCACCCCGGGACGGGTCGAAGACGGCGCGTGAGAGCTTGTGCGCCGCCCCCGCCCCGCCCGAGGTGAGTGCGATCTGGTCGGGTTTGGCGCGCTGGTCTTGCGCCTTGAGCGACCATGTGACGATTTCAATCTCCAGCCCGTCCAGCCCCGCGATGGCGCGACCGAAGAAACGGGCGTAGTTTTCGCAGAAATTGCTGCGCAGCATTTCGGCGTCTGCTGCGGTGAAGGCGCGGTCTGGCAGGGGGACGGGAATCTCCCATCCTTGGCCGACATAGCGCATGAAGGCGGTGATTTCGCAGTGGATCGGGGCGGCGGTGCCTGCGCGCACAAAGCCCGTCGCCGTGGCCTTCAGGCCCGCGATCAGGGTGTTGACCTTGCCCGCATCGAAGGCCGACAGCGGCAGGATGTTGGAGGCCAAAGCCTCGTATCCGAAGGGGGCTTTCAGAAAACCTATGGCCGAGCCAACGCCAGCGCCGACCGGGATAAGGCATTGATCTATCACCAGTTTCTCGCACAAGCGGGCCGCGTGCAGGGGGGCCGCACCGCCAAAGGCGATCATCACGTTATCGGAGATATTCTTGCCGTTTTCCACCGCATGCACCCGCGCGGCATTGGCCATGTTTTCATCGACCACTTCGCAGATGCCAAACGCGGCGGAGTTGGCGTCGAGGAGGAGTTTTTGGCCCACATCGCGCAGAATTGCTGCACTTGCAGCATCGCTGGAAAGCCGGATCGCGCCGCCCGCGAAATTCTCGGCATCGAGCTTGCCCAGCACCAGATCGGCATCGGTGATCGCAGGGCGCATCCCGCCGCGTTGATAGCAGGCGGGGCCCGGTTCCGAGCCTGCCGATTCCGGCCCGGTTTGAATCCGGCCCATCGCATCGACCCACGCGAGCGAACCGCCGCCCGCGCCAATCTCGATCATCTCGATCACCGGAATGGAAATCGGCATGCCTGAGCCTTTGGCGAAACGGTAAGTGCGGGCGACTTCAAAGGTGCGGGCGGTCTTGGGGGCGTAGTCTTCGATCAGGCAAATCTTGGCAGTGGTGCCGCCCATGTCATAGCTGACGACCTTGTGCAGACCGAATTTCTGCGCCACGTCGGCGGCGAAAATCGCCCCACCGGCGGGGCCACTTTCAACCAAGCGCACCGGAAACTCCGACGCGGTTTCCACGCTGATCAGACCGCCGCCCGAGTGGATCATGAACACCGGGCAGCGCGCGCCGAGGGCGTGCAGCCGGGTTTGCAATCGGGTCAGATAATCGGCCATTTGCGGGCGGACATAGGCGTTGGCGCAGACGGTGTTGAAGCGCTCAAACTCGCGCATCTGGGGCGAGACTTCGGCGGAAATGCTGATCGGCAGGCCACAGCGGGCCAGAATTTCGCGCGCGCGGCACTCGTGTGCGGGGTTCATGTAGGAATGGATGAAGCCAATCGCGATGGCCCCGAAACCTTCGGCGGTGATGTGATCGGCGAGGGTTTCAAGGGCTGCCTCATTCAGCGCCGCCAGTTCCTGCCCCTGCGCGCCGATGCGGCCTTTGATGGCAAAACGATGCGCGCGCGGGATCAACGGTTTGGGCAAAACCATGTTCAGATCATACTGCGCAAAGCGATTTTCTGTCCGCATTTCAATGGTATCGCGGAAGCCTTCGGTGGTCACGAACGCCGTCTTGGCACCCCGGCGTTCGATAAGCGCATTGGTGGCCAGAGTGGTGCCGTGGATTACGATATCCAGATCGGCGAGAGTGATCTCGGCCTGCGCCAGCACCACGTCGATGCCGTCAAGGATCGCCTGTTCGGGGGCTGCGTAGTTGGTCAGCACCTTGGTCGAATGGATGCGACCGTGGCATTCCAGCGCGATATCGGTGAAGGTGCCGCCGATATCGGCACCCAGACGGATGGGGGCGGTCATGGTTTGGCGGCCAGAGCGGTCGCGCGCATTTGGGATAGGGTTTGGCGCGGGGTGATGGCTTCGGGGGATATGTTCAGGTCCAGCACCGCGCCGGTTTCCGAGGCCAAGGCGCGTTGGAATGCGGCGGCGAAATCTTCGGTGCGTTCAACCCGTTCGCCGTGAAAACCGTAGGCGCGGGCGAGGGCTGCGAAATCGGGGTTTACCATCGTCGTGCCCGAAACCCGCGCCGGATAGTGGCGTTCTTGGTGGGCGCGGATGGTGCCGTAGATGCCGTTGTTGACGATCAGAATGATCGGCTGCGCACCGGCTTGTGCGGCGGTGGCGAGTTCCTGGCAGTTCATCTGGAAATCACCGTCGCCCGCAAAACACACCACGCGGCGGGCGGGATAGGCGACTTTGGCGGCGATGGCGGCGGGGAGGCCGTAGCCCATCGCGCCCGATTGCGGGGCCAGAAGGCGGGCGTTTTTGCCGAATTTGAAAAACTTATTCGGCCAGACGGTGAAATTGCCTGCGCCGTTGGTCAGGATCACATCTTCGGGCAGAATCTCGCGCAGATGGGCGGTGACGGCGACCATATCCACCGGGGAAGGCTGCGCAGGAGCGGTGAAGCTGGCCTCAAATGCTGCGCGCGCATTGCTGCGCCAATCGGCCCAAACGCCTTGCACCGGGGTCAGGGCGCGGGCGAAGGCGTTGGGGCCAGCTTGGACACCCAGAACGGGTTGATAAATCTTGCCAATCTCGCGATCAGAGCCATGCACATGGATCAAATGCTGCGCAGCATTTGGCACGGAAAGCAGGGTGTAGCCGTCGGTTGTCATCTCACCAAAGCGGACGTTGATCGCCAAAATCACATCGGCGTCGCGGATCAGCGCCTTGGCGTGGGGCAACATGCCGACGCCTGCTTCGCCGGTGAAGGCGGGGGAGTGGTTGTCAAACTGGTCTTGGAAGCGGAAGGCGGCGAGGACGGGAATATCGGAGGCCTCGGCGAAGTTTTGCAAGGCGGCGCGGCCCGCATCGGTCCAATTCGTGCCGCCCATCAGGATCAGCGGGCGCTGCGCTGCGGCCAGCAGGGCGCGGGTTTCGGCGATGGTCTCGGGTGTTGGCGCGGCCTCGGCGATCTTCGCAGGAGCGGTCAGCGGCGCGGTGCCGGTCTGGCTGGTCAGCATATCCTCGGGCAGCGCGATCACCACCGGGCCGGGGCGGCCTGTGGTGGCGGTGGCCCAAGCGCGGGCAAGGATTTCGGGGATACGCTCGACCCGGTCAATCTCGACCGCCCATTTCGCCATCGTGCCGAACACCGCGCGGTAGTCGAGTTCTTGGAATGCCTCGCGCCCCTTCATATCCGTGCCGACCTGACCGACGAACAGGATCATCGGGGACGAATCCTGCATCGCGGTATGCACGCCGATCGAAGCATTGGTCGCCCCCGGCCCGCGTGTGACCATGCAGATGCCGGGCGTTCCGGTCAGCTTGCCATAGGCCGAGGCCATGAGGGCCGCCCCGCCTTCGTTGCGGCAGAGGATGAAATCAAGCTGGCCTTGGGTGTCATGCAGCGCGTCCAGCACCGCCAGATAGCTTTCGCCGGGGACGCCGAAGGCCTTGGATGCGCCCAAGGCGACCAGAGAGGAAACCAGTAATTGCCCGCCGTTTTGCATCGCCTGCCCCTTGATCGCTTGCGGGCATCCTGCGCTGGCGTGGGGCAAAGGGAAATGAAGAAGTGTGTGGGATAGGCAAGTTTTACTTGTCTGTCGGTTGGATCAGATCGCGCAAACCTCGGAGCGGGTCAGAAACCTTTGCTCGCGCCCATTGTCCAAGCTGAACATGCCGCCGCGGCCCTTGACCACGTCGATGATCAGATCGGTGTGCTTCCACAGCTCAAACTGGCTGCCCGAGATATAGAACGGCATCCCGCCAATCTCGCCCAGTTTCACATCGCGGTCGCCAAGCAGGAAATCGCCCTGCGGGTAGCACATTGGGGATGAGCCATCACAGCAGCCGCCGGATTGGTGAAACATCACCGGGCCGTGGTCGGCGACAATTTCGGCCAGCAATTGCAGGGCCGCAGGCGTGGCGGTGACTTTATCGAGAACGTCGGTCATATCGGCCTCCGGGCAGGAAGTGGGCGCGGGATGGTGTCCCGCGCCCGGTTGATCAGAAGAAGCCTAGCTTCTTGGGAGAGTAGCTGACCAACATATTCTTCGTCTGCTGGTAGTGATCGAGCATCATCTTGTGGTTTTCGCGCCCGATGCCGGACTGTTTGTAGCCGCCAAACGCCGCATGGGCGGGATAGGCGTGGTAGCAGTTGGTCCAGACCCGGCCAGCTTGCACGGCGCGGCCAAAGCGATAGCAGGTGTTGGCCGAACGGCTCCACACGCCCGCGCCCAGACCGTAGAGCGTGTCGTTGGCGATGCTGAGGGCTTCGTCGTCATCCTTGAAGGTGGTGACGGAGACCACCGGGCCAAAGATTTCTTCCTGAAACACCCGCATCTTGTTGTTGCCCTTGAACACGGTCGGCTGCATGTAGAAGCCGCCCGACAGGCCGCCCTGCATCTCGCGCCGCGCGCCGCCAGCCAGCACTTGCGCGCCTTCCTGCTTGCCGATGTCCATGTAGGACAGGATTTTCTCAAGCTGCTCGGAAGATGCCTGAGCGCCGATCATCGTGGTGGGGTCAAGCGGATCGCCTGCGGTGATGGCGGCCACGCGCTTCAGGGCTTTTTCCATGAATTGATCGTAGATCGACTCGTGGATCAGGGCGCGGGATGGGCAGGTGCAGACCTCGCCCTGGTTCAGCGCGAACATCACGAAACCTTCGATGGCTTTGTCGAAGTAATCGTCATCCTCGGCGCAGACATCCTTGAAGAAGATGTTGGGGGATTTGCCGCCAAGTTCCAGCGTGACCGGGATCAGGTTCTGGCTGGCGTATTGCATGATCAGACGGCCAGTGGTGGTTTCACCGGTGAAGGCGATTTTGGCGATGCGGTTGGAGGATGCCAGCGGTTTGCCGGCCTCAAGGCCGAAGCCGTTGACGATGTTCAACACGCCGGGGGGCAAAAGGTCTGCGATCAGTTCGGCGAAGATCAGGATAGAGGCTGGGGTTTGCTCGGCGGGTTTCAGCACCACGCAGTTGCCTGCGGCCAAAGCGGGCGCGAGTTTCCAGACCGCCATCAGCAGCGGGAAGTTCCACGGGATGATCTGGCCGACAACGCCGAGCGGTTCGTGGAAGTGGTAGGCGACGGTGTCGTGGTCGATCTCGGAAAGGCTGCCTTCCTGCGCGCGGATGGCCCCTGCGAAATAGCGGAAGTGGTCGATGGCAAGGGGCAGGTCGGCGTAGGTGGTTTCGCGGATCGGCTTGCCGTTGTCCCAGGTTTCGGCAAGGGCGAGCAGGGGAAGGTTTTCTTCCATGATATCGGCGATCTTGTTCAGGATCACCGCGCGGGTCGCCACCGAGGAATTGCCCCAAGCGGTTTTGGCGGCGTGGGCTGCGTCAAGGGCAGCCTCGATATCGGCGGCTTCAGAGCGGGCGATTTTGCAGATCACCTCGCCAGTGATCGGCGAGGTGTTGTCAAAGGTTTTGCCCGACTTTGCGGCCACCCATTTGCCGCCGATGAAGTTGCCATAGCTGGCTTTGTAGGGTGATTTGGATGTGCGGAAATGTTCCACCATATTCATGATTAGTCCTCCCAGACATGGGCCGCCTCCTCGCGGCACTGAACTCAGGCTGCGCCTTATCAGGGGGCTTTGTCAGCCGGGGGGCGAAGGGTAGAGGGTGGGACGTGTCGCAGCTTTGCGACAGATTGCCGGGATTTCAGCTAAAGCGCGGGCCAAGCTTGCGGTGGAAGGTGGCGCGGCTGATGCCAAGGTCGCGCGCGGCGGCGGAAACGTTGCCACCGGCGCGGGCAAGGGCGCGCATCAGCACGGCGCGCTCGCCGTCCTCCAGCGTTTCATGCTCGAAATGGCCCAGCACATCGGCGGCGGGGCGGGGTTGGCGGGAAAGGTCGCCGGAAAGGCCCAACTGATGCCGCGCGGCGCGGGTGGCCCCGATCACCAGATCGTCGCTATCGACCGCCAGCAAGCCACGCTCGCCCGGCACCAGCACCATGCGGGCGGTGGGGAAGGCATCGCGGAAGGCCTGCGCCTCGATCTTCTGGGCGGTTTCGGTCACGGACTGGCTGATCAGGGTCATGAAGCCTTCGGTCAGATCATTGCGGGCGGAGGAAACGTCCAGCACGCCTGCCAGCTTGCCTTGCGGGCCGTAGATCGGCGCGCTCATGCAGGACAGGATGGTGTTGCGGGTAAAGAAATGCTGGTCGCGGTGGATGGTGACAACGCGTTCTTCGACCAGACAGGTGCCGATGCCATTGGTGCCTTGTTGCGCTTCCGACCAGCGGGTGCCGGGCCACAGGCCCCAGTCGGAGAACACGCTGTCATCGACGGCGGCACCCCGACGCTCCAAGGGGACGCCATCGAGATCGGCCAGCAACACGCAGCAGCCAACCGCCCCCACGGCCTGAAACAACCGGTCCAGATTGGGGGCAGCTGCGCGGATCAGGGGGGCGGTGCGCTCGCGGGCGAGGCTGAGTTCTTGCGCGGTCATCCGGTCGGGCTGGCTGGGCTTGGTCGGGTCAAGGCCGTGCAGGCGGGCGGAACGGCTCCACGAGGCGACCACGGGCGAACGCGCGGCCTCACCCCGTGCAAGGGCGGTTTCGATCGTGGTCAGGTGGTTTTCGCTGCCGCGCGTGATCATTCGGAAAACTCTGGCAAGGGTGCCCCGATTATGTCGCTTGCAGCAATTATTTCAAGTCTGGCGGTGTCGCATGGGCGCGCCCGCGCCGATGATACGAAAAATCAACCAGTTAAGGCCGAAAAACGCGCATCGTCCGGCAAGATAACTGCCGCTTCTGCTCATCCTCTCTGCTTAAATATCCCCGCCGGAGGCTTCCGAAATCAGCCACAAGCGCCCCCGCATCCGTCACAGCGTATCGGCGATCCGCGCCTGCTGCTGCCGCTTCTGGCCATCACGCAACCGCGCCACACCATAGAGGATCACCAACCCGCCACCAATCAACGCGGTGTCCAGCAACAGTGACGGCGGGTTCATCGCCTTCGTCACCTGCGCGATATAGGCCAGCACGGTGCTGGTGGCGAACACTGGCAAGGAGTGTTGGCCCAGCAGGATCAGGCCCGACACTTTCGGGCTGTTGGCCACGGTTTTCAGCACCGGCAGCGCGCTGAGCGCATAGGCCAGTGCCAGAATGTGCAACAGGCGCGGCAGGAAGACATAGCTTTTCTCGAAGGAAGTGAACACCGCCGGGAAGTAGGCGTATTCGTGCAAAAGCCAAAGCGTATGCCCGCCCCAGTTCGCCACCCAGCCGATCTGCACCCACAGGGCGGCAAGGATCAGGAAGCCCCAGGCGAGGATAAGCGCGCCCTTGCGGATCGGCAGCCAGCGGCGGTTTTGCCGGATGCCGATGCCGGTCAGCATCCCGGCCACAAACAGCACCTGCCACGAGAACGGGTTGAAGAACCAGCCGTTGTTCAGCGGCCATGTCGGCATGGTAAAGCGGGCAAATCCCGCCGCAAACCACACCGCCAATGATCCCACCATCAAGCCGCGCGGCCAGCGCACCGCCAAGGCCAGCAAGGCGGGCGCCCACAGCATCAGCACCACATACAGCGGCAGGATATCGGCATAGGCGAACTGGTGGCCAAGGGTGGACAAGGGCAGCGCAAAGCCGTCGAGATTCTCTAGCGCGGGGGCGATGTTGCGCTTGATCGCCATGCTGGCCACCGCAGGATCGTGCTGCGTCAGCGCAAACAGCGTCACGATGCAGGCCACCACCAGCACATGCACCCACCACAGGGTAAAGGCGCGCTTCCATGGCCGCAGGGCCTGCCGCCATGTGGCACCGCGCAGAAACACCGCGCCATAAGCCAGCCCGGTCGCCATGCCAGACATCAGCACAAACCCCTCTGCCCCATCGGAAAAGCCGAAGTTGCGCGAGGTGAAATTCTCGTAAATCGTGCCGGGAATATGGTTGATGTAGATCATCACCAACGCGATGCCGCGCAGCAGATCTATCCGGTAATCCCGGACGCGTGGGGTCTCAGCCAAGTTTCGCCTCCGCCATCAGCGGCACGGCGGCGGTGGCAGGGGCCACAGCCCAAGCCGCCAGCACGGCGTTGTGGCGGGAGAGGATTGGCGGGATCGTGCTATCTTCCGGCACCGGAAAGGCGGCTTGGCCAACGCTGCGCGAGGTCCACCAGATCAGCAGCGGTGCTACCACCATCGGCAGCGCCACGGGCAGCAGCCACAGCGTCAGCACAGGGGCCAGAACATGCGTGGCGATGATGCAAAGCAAGCCCAGCCATGTGATCCAGCGCCCGGCGGCCCAAGCCTCGGAAATGTCCAATCCACCGTCCCCCCGGTTGTTCGGTGGCCAGCCACCGTCTCTTCCCAGAAGAACCTGTAAAACCGAACGGCTTTGGAAAGCCATCAGAATCGGCGCAATCAGCGATGAAAGCGCCAGTTCGGTGAAAACCGCGCGCAACGAACCGCTTGCCCCGCCAAATCCACGCGCCCGCCCGGTGAAGATCGCATCCAGAGCGACCAGCAGTTTCGGCATCACCAGCAGGCCGAACACGCCGACGGCGAGGCCGATGGCTTTGGGGGTCTGGTCGTTCGGAAAGGTGGGGAACGGCCAGTTCGCCTCGGGGAAATAGTCGGGGGTTTCCACCCAATAGACGGCGGCGATTGAGGCCGCGATGAACGCCAGCCAGATCAAGGGTGCTACATAGGCGAAGATGCCTTGCAGAAAGACAAAGCGGCTCCAGAGTTTCAAGCCGGGGGCCGCGACGAGTTTGGAATGTTGCAGGTTGCCTTGGCACCAGCGACGGTCGCGCTTGGCGTGGTCGATGATATTCTCGGGGCCTTCTTCGTAGGAACCTTCAAGGTCGTCATCCAAGCGCACCAGCCAGCCTGCGCGGGCCAAAAGGGCGGCTTCGACGTAATCATGGCTCATGATGTGGCCGCCAAACGGCGCGCGGCCAGGCAGTTCGGGCAGGCCACAGCTTTCGGCCCAGGCGCGGATGCGGACGATGGCGTTGTGGCCCCAGAACGGGCCGGTGCGGCCTTGGGTGGCGGCCAGACCGCGCGCGAATATGGGGGAGTGGAAACCGGCGGCGAATTGCATCGCGCGGCCAAAGCGGGTGGTGGCCCCCACCACGCGCGGCAGGGTTTGCAGCAGGGCGAGTTTCGGGGCGGCCTCGATGCGGCGGATCATCTCGATGATGGTCTCGCCCTCCATCAGGCTGTCGGCGTCAAGGATCACCGCGTAATCCCATGCGCCGCCGGATGAGGTGATGAATTCCTCGATATTGCCCGCCTTGCGCCCGGTGTTCTTCTCGCGGCGGCGGTAGAACATCCGGCCTTCGCCGTTTTGGCGGGCCAGCAGGCGGGCGAACCAGTGTTGTTCTTGCAGGGCGATTTTCTCGTCGCGGGTGTCGGACAGCACGGCGAAATCGACCTGCGCGCCCGTGCGGGTGGCGATGATCGAGGCATCCATCGCGGCGATGCGGGCGAAGGTCACGCGCGGGTCTTCATTATACACCGGCACGATCACCACAGTGCGCCCGGTAATGGCACCGGCGTTGCGCGCCACCTGCGGGCGTTGGCGTGCGGTCAGGCCCAGCAGCGCCGTTGCAGCGCCCCACGCCAGCCACCATGTGGAAAAGAAGATCAGCGTGCTGCGCAAAACATCCAGAAAGCCCACGCCATCGGCAGCCCCATAGATCTGAAACACCATCCCCGCCGCAGCCGCCGCCAGCACGCTGGACGCAATGGCCAAGGCGCGGGCGCTGATGGTGTTGTCACGTGGCAGAGGTGTTGCCATGGCTTAGCCGAGGCGGCGCAGGCCCGGCGCGACGAGTGCCCAAAGCGCGTTGCGCAAGCTGCGCAGGAAGCGCGCGCGCGGAGCGGTCAGCACTTGTTTCGGCATGGCAAGGGCGGCCCGCGGTGGCGCAAAGCGATCCGCGGCGGCCCCAGATTTGGAGACGGTGTTGGAGACCGTGTTGGTGGCGGTTTGAATGGTCATGCTCATGCACTCACCCATTGATAAAGCCAGTTCTCGGACAGTTTACGACCATAACCCGTAACATGCGCACCCAGTTCCACGGTGGCCCCGGCGGGCACGGTCACATCCAGCACCAGACGCCAGAAATCGGTGCCGGGAATCTCGGACAGGGCCTGATGCACGATCTCGCCGCCCGCGATGGTGACAACGGCTTTGACATCGGCATCGGGCGGCAGCGAGGCCAGCAGGCCGCCTTCGAAATCGACCACGAACTTGCGGGTGCCGTCGGCGTTTTCCACACCAGACACACCACCCACACCGGCGCGGGTTTCCTTGACAAAGGCGATGTCGGCAGCCGGATCGGCGGCCAGGGCACCCCAACGCAGGCGATAGCTGAATTCCATCATCGTGCCGGGCACCGGCTTGGCCTCGGGCACCCAGAAGGTGACGATGTTGTCGTTGACCTCAAGCGCGCTGGGGATTTCGACCAGACGCACAGCGCCTTTGCCCCAATCGCCCAGTGGTTCCACCAGCAGGGACGGGCGGCGTTCGTAATGCGCGCCCGCATCCTGATAGCTTTCAAAGTTGCGGTCGCGCTGCATCAGGCCAAAGGCACGCGGGCTGGATTCGGCAAAATACGATTCCGCCAGACGCGGCGGGTTGTTCAGCGGCCGCCAGATGTGATCGCCATCGCCGCGATAGATCGCCAACCCGTCGCTGTCGTGGACATTGGGGCGGTAATCGTCAAACGAGGCGCGGTTTTTCTCCGAGAACAGGAACATCGAGGTCAGTGGCGCAATGCCGATCTGATCGACCGCGTTGCGGAAGAACAGCCGCGCTGTCACGTCGATTTCGGTGTCAGCCCCCGGACGGATGATAAAGCGGTAAGCCCCGGTGCAGCTTTCGCTTTCCAGTGCCGCATACACCGCCACTTCACGCGCGAAGGGGGCAGGCGTTTCCAGCCAGAATTTCGAGAAGCGCGGAAATTCTTCGGGCTTGCCCAAGCCGGTGTTGATCGCCAGACCACGCGCCGACAAACCGTAAGCGTTGTCACGGCCCAGCGCGCGGAAATAGCTGGCACCCAGGAAGGCCACGACCTCATCAAACAGATCGGCGCGATTGAGCGGCGCGTTCAGGCGGAAGCCTGCAACACCCGGCAGCGGTTCGTGTTTCGGCACGCGGGCCACAACACGGTCGTAATAGCGGAAGTCATCGGTCGAAAAGCCCATCGGAACGGCCATGCCGTCTTTGGCCTCAAACATCTGCACCGGCTCGGCAAACAGCCAGCCCAGATGGAAGGCCTGCACGTTAAAGCCAGCCTCGGGGCCAGCCCAGCGCGCGCGTTCGGGGTTGAACTGGATCGCCTGATAGTCGTCGTAGTTGAAGGCGGTGAAGAATCCTTCAACCTTGACAGGGGCTTGGTGCGGCGTGGTCGCCCGTTGCTGCATTGCAGCGGTGAGAATGTCAAAACTGAACGGCTCGGCCACGGCCGCTGGCGGCGTAGTGGGCGCTGCGCTGTCTGCCCATGCGGCATTTGACAGGCTGGTGCTGCATTGCAGCAAGGCCGCCGTCCCCAGCATGGCCAGGACAGAGCGACGGTGGACATTCACGGACAAACCCGGCTGACCCGGCATATTCACTCCTGTTCCCCGATTCGGGGAAAACTTAACGTAATTCGCAGGTTATCGGGGCTCGCGCCAGATGTCATGCTATGCAACCAAAGCAATCCTGCCATGCCGCAGTCGCAACAGATATTCGGCGCGCGCCCAGACCCATTCAGGCGTTCAGATGGGCGAGGTTGGCCAAAAGGTCAATTCCTGATCGGCAACGGGCGATCATACCGCTGTGAGATGCGCAAGAAGCTGCCATTTATAGTGGCAAATCGTGCTGCACCTGCACAACAATCCGCTTCAGGCAGACTTTTGGCGCGCAAAACTGATTCCCTTGGCGCGCGCACATCGCGGGCGGGCGGGCGGCTAAAGCACCTGCCCCAGCATGGTCAGCGCAATAGCGGTGATCAGGCTGCCTGCAATCACCTCGACCCATGGCAATATCCGGGCTGTGCGCTGAAACGGCAGGTTGGCCAAGGCCCCCTCGCGCGCCCACACGGCCATGCCCGCCACGGCCACTGTCACCACCGCCGTGCCAAGCCCCATCGCGAACGCCCCGGCGACGCCTGCAAGGGCGATGCCCAACTGCCATGTCAGGATCAGCAGGAACAGCGCCCCCGAACAGGGCCGCAGCGCCACGCCGACAATCAGCGCGGCGCGGTCCTGCCAGCGGGTGGCGGCCTGAACCTCGGCCAGACTGGGGCCGTGGCTGTGGCCGCAGCCGCAGGTGTCGTCGTGGTGATGATCGTGGTCGTGGTCGTGGTGATCGTGGTCGTGGTGGGGCGGCGCTGCGGCTTGCCAAACCTTGCGCAGCCCGCGCAGCGCCAGCCACAGGCCGACAGCCGCGATGGCCAGCGTGCCGATCGGGGCCATCACGTCTTGCGCGACCGATTGGGTGGCCTCGCGGCTCCACCCCAGCACGGCGACGCCCGCATAGACCAAGGCGACGGCAACGGCACTTTGCGCAAGGCTTGCCGTCAGCGACACGCCCGCAAGCGACCAGAACGCCACGCGCCGCCCCATGCCATAACCGCCGATCAACACCTTGCCATGCCCCGGCCCTGCCGCGTGCAGCACGCCGTAGCCAAAGCACACCGCCAGCAACGCGGCCAGTGCGCCGGGCTGGCCCTGTTTGATCGCACGCACCCCGGCGGCAAGCTGGTTCTGCACCGCGCGCTGTGCCTCGATCACCCAACGCTCCAGCGCCAGCAGACCGCCCGACAGCCATAGCGCCAGCAGGATCAAAGCCAGCACCGCACCAAGGCTGAGCAGGCTGCGTTTCAGGGTGTGAGGCATGTGACCTCCATCGCTTCGGCGAAATCGGCACCCAAGGCGGGATAGGCCGCTTCGGCATCTTGCGGCAGGGCGGCGATGGCGGCATCCAGCTTGGTGCGCGCGGCATCCAGATCGGGCAGGACAATGCGGGCGCTGCATTCGGGCGCATTGGTGACGGTGGCGCCAAGTTTCAGATAATAGCCGACATAAAGGGTCGGGTCATAAACCTGCACCAGCAGCGGCTGTGTCAGTGCAATCGGCTGGGCAAAGCTGCGCAGATGGGTCGATTGGATTTTCGCTTCCTTGTAATCCACCGTCCAATCCGCAGGCCCCGACAGCGCCAGCGGCTGCCCCGCCATCGAGGCATAGGTATCGCCCGGATAGCCCGCGTCCCAGTGCATATCAAAACCGTTCAGTTGCGCGGTTTCCTCGGGCGTCAGAGTGCCGTCGAAATCAGGATCAAGCCCCTTGTCGGTGATGATCTGAAGCGAGGTCAGATCATCATAGCTCCATGTGATGCGCAGGCCCGTGGCGCGCTGCTGGTCGTCGAAGATCACCTCTAGCCCGGTGTCGATGAACACATGCGGATGCGCTTGGGCGGTTTGCGCGCATCCCAGCACGCCAAACGTCAAGGCAAGTCTTTGGGCAAGCGGGTTCATGCAGGCTCCGTCGTGATGCGCGGACCCTAGACCGCGGGTTGGCGATGGCAATGGCCGCGAACGCCATGGGCTGAAGTTTGCCGGATGGCTGCGGCTGGCGCTATCCCCCGTGTGGCACTGGTGCTGTGCAAGGGGCCGTTCAGCATTTAGCCTTACCGCAAAAGCAGATGAAGGATGATCGCGATGGCCGAAAACATGCAGCACTGGACGCCCCGCCCCCGCCCCGAAGCGGTGCCGCTGGAGGGGCGCTATGTGCGGCTGGAAAAGCTGGAGCCGCGGCACGCGGGTCAGCTTTACGATGCGGCGTCGGTGGCGGATGCCGACGCTCGCTTTACCTGGCTGCCGGAAACCCCGCCGCAAGACCGCGCCAGCTTTGCCGCTTGGGTGGAAAAGGTTGCGGCCAGCCCCGATCCGATCTTTTTCGCGATCATCGACAAGGCCAGCGGCAAGGTCGCCGGGCGGCAGACGCTGATGCGGATTGATGCGGCCAATGGTGTGGTTGAAATCGGCAATATCTATTGGGGGCCGCTGATGGCGCGTAAAGCGGCGGCGACCGAGGCGCTGTTTCTGTTTGCGCAATATGCCTTCGACACGCTGGGGTATCGGCGGTTTGAATGGAAATGCAACAACGACAACGCGCCGTCGAAAGTGGCCGCGCTGCGGTTTGGCTTCCAGTATGAGGGGCTGTTCCGGCAGCATCTGATCGTCAAGGGGCTGAACCGTGACACCGCTTGGTTTGCGATGATCGACAAGGATTGGTCTGCGCTGAAACCGGCCTATGAGGCTTGGCTTGCGCCCGAGAATTTCGATGAAACCGGTGCGCAGAAGCGCCGGCTTGAGGATATCCGCGCGGATTTTGCTGCCTGAGGGCGGTTGATCGGCGCAGGTTGTCGCCGTAACTGTGGGGGGCACAGAAGGACACCGCCATGGACACTCCCCCTGCCCCGCAGCCTGAACGCAAGCGCGGATCGGGCGTCAAGATGGTCTATGACCTGTTGCGCGACGATATCCTTGATCTGGTCTTGCCCCCCGGCAGCCCGATTGACGAGGTGCACCTGGCCGAGCGTTTCGCCATCTCGCGCACGCCCATCCGCGAGGCTTTGGCGAGGCTTGCGGCAGACGGGTTGATCGACACGCTGCCCAACCGCTCCAGCATGGTGGCGCAGATTGATTTTGTGAACCTGCACACGTTTTTCGATGCGATCACGCTGATGTATCGGGTAACAACGCGGCTGGCGGCGCAGAACTGGCGCGCGGGCGATCTGGAGGTGATCCGGGCGCATCAGGCCGATTATGTGGTGGCGTTTGGCGCGCATGATGCGTTGGCGATGATCCGCACCAACCGCGACTTTCACGCGGCCATCGCCGAGGCTGGGCGCAACCCCTATTATCTGTCGCTGTTCCTGCGCCTGCTGGACGAGGGGCGGCGGATTTTGCGGCTGTATTACCAATCGTTTGACGACCGCCCCCCGGCTTCGGTGATCACCGAGCATGAGGATATGATCGCAGCAATTGCCGCGCGGGATGTGGCGGGCGCGGATGTGTTGGCCAAGGCCCATGCCGATCAGATCGTGGGGCAAATCCGGCAGTTGATGGCGCGCGATCAGCGGCAGGATATTGTGCTGTAGCGGCCCAAGGCGATTGTGGACAAATAAAATACAACATGTATATTCATGCGCAGGCTGAGTCCTGCGGCGGTTGACGCTGGGCGTTCAGCGCACATTTACAGGGGCCTGCCAGATGCAATCCGAGATCTTTTCCGGGGTGATCCCCGCCTTGATGACCCCCTGCACGCCCGACCGCACCCCGGATTTTGACGCACTGGTGCGCAAGGCGCGCGAACTGGTGGGCGCGGGCATGTCGGCGGTGGTCTATTGCGGGTCGATGGGCGATTGGCCGCTGTTGAGCGATGCGCAGCGGATGGAGGGTGTGGCGCGGTTGGTGGCGGCTGGCATCAAGGTTGTGGTCGGCACCGGGGCTGTCAACACGGCGGCGGCTGTGGCGCTGGCGCGGCACGCGGCAGAGGTCGGCGCGCATGGGCTGATGGTTATTCCGCGCGTGTTGTCGCGCGGCCCTTCCGCTGCGGCGCAAAAGGCGCATTTCAAGGCGATCTTGGCGGCAGCCCCCGATCTGCCAGCGGTGATCTACAACAGCCCCTATTACGGCTTTGTCACCCGCGCCGATCTGTTCACAGCACTGCGGGCCGAGCATCCCAATCTGGTGGGCTTCAAGGAATTCGGTGGCCCTGCCGAGATGCGCTATGCCGGGGAATTCATCACCTCGGCCGGGGATGGTGTGACGCTGATGGTGGGGGTGGATACCGGGGTGGTGAACGGCTTTGTCAACTGCGGGGCCTCGGGGGCGATCACCGGCATCGGCTGCGTGCTGCCGCGCCCGGTGCTGACGTTGTGCAATCTGTCACGGGCGGCGGCGGGCGGTGATGTCGAGGCGCGGGCCAAGGCGCTGGAGTTGGAGGCGGCGTTTGCGGTGCTGTCATCCTTCGATGAAGGCCCGGATTTGGTGCTTTACTTCAAATACCTGTTGGAATTGCAGGGCGAGGCCGCATACGCGCTGCATTTCAACGAGACCGATGCGCTAAGCCCCAGCCAGCGCGGCTATGCGGCGGCACAGTTCAAGCTGTTCACCGACTGGTATGCAGCGTGGAGCAAGCAGGGCGGCGTGGTGGCGCGTTATCTGGCCTAAGCGGCTGAGGTAGGGGTGATCGAGACCTAACACGCGTGCGTGCGGTCAGGCCCGGGTGGAAACAGGAAACGCGTTGCGTTTCCCCGCCCGCGTGGAGGATTTCCCCCTGTAGTCAGTGCGCCAAGAAACCCCCTGAGGCCAGCGCCCGACCCGGCGGGCGAGAAGCGCCCGCCGAGGGCGGGTCGGGCGCTGGCCGGGCCATTCAGGCCCGGCGGTTGCAGCGGCACTTGCACCGCATGGCGAAGGCGATGGCCTTCGCCACTTGGGCCGAGGGCGATGTCTATCCACCCTACACGCCGTAGGGTATCCAGATGTTCTTCACCGAAGTCGCGTGGCGCAGCCAATCGGCCCCCTCGGCGCTGGGGTGGTGCCAATCGGTCAGCCGCCCGTGATCGACAAAGCTGCGCTTCAGGTTGCTGGCTGACAGACGCTCGACGCTTTCCGAAAGCGCCTCGGTGCCGAACGCCCAGATCGCATCCACATCGGCGTGGGTGGCAAGCGCCTCGGCCAAGGGCTGCGGCGCGCCGGTGACGATGTTGAGCACACCATCGGGCAGATCAGAGGTTTCCAGCACGCTGTAGAAATCGGTGGCCGACAGCGGATGCGGGGCGCTTGGCACGGCGACCACGCGGTTGCCCATGGCGATCAGCGGCGCGGTCAGGCTGATCAGCCCAAGCAGCGGCGCTTCGGGCGGGCAGATCACGCCCACCACGCCGATGGGGTCATTCATCGCCAGCGCCACACCGCGCAGGGGTGGGTTGTGGACGCTGCCTTCGTATTTGTCGGCCCAAGCGGCATAGCTGAACAGGCGGTCAATCGACGCCTCCACCTCAGCATCAGCCTTGGCCGCGCCCTGCCCGGTCATCGCGCTGATGCGGGCCGCAAATTCGGCGGCGCGGGCGGACAGGTTCTCGGCGATGTAATACAGCACCTGCGCGCGGTTGTGGGCGGTGGTGGCCGCCCAAGCATCGGCCTTGCGCGCGGCGGCAACGGCGTTGCGGATGTCTTTGCGGTTGCCCTCGCCCACTTCGGCGATCAGCGCGCCTTTCGGGGTCAGCACCGGGCGGGAATAGTTGCCATCCGGGCGGGCTTGCTTGCCTGCGATGAACAGCTTGGCGGTGCGGTCAATGGCGGGGGCGGCGAAATCCGTGACCGATGCGGTGCGGGCGACCCCTTCGGGCTGTGAAGGGCGCAGTTTGCGCCCCACCATCGCCTTGGGCTTGAGGTATTCATACGCCCCTTCGCGCCCACCTTCGCGGCCAAAACCGGATTCCTTGCGGCCTCCGAACCCCACCGCGGCATCGAACAGGTTGGTGGCGTTGACCCAGACCACGCCAGCCTCAACCCTCGCCGCCACTTGCAGCGCAAGGCTGATGCTCTCGCTCCAGATGCTTGCCGACAAGCCGTAGCGGGAGTGGTTGGCAAGCTGCACGGCCTCATCCGGGGTGCGGAAGGTCATGGTGACGGCGACGGGGCCGAAGATTTCTTCCTGCGCGACGGTGTGGGCGGGTTGCACATGTGTCAGCAAAGTGGGCGGATAGAAGCAGCCGTTTTCGGGTAGATCAATCGCGGCTTGATACAGGCGCGCCCCCTCGGCCACACCCTGCGCGACCAATGCACGGATGCGGTCGGCCTGCACCGGGGCGACGATGGCACCCATGTCGATGCACTTGTCCAACGGAGAACCTATGCGCAGAGTTTCCATCCGGCGTTTCAGGCGGCGGATGAAATCCTCGGCGATGCCCTCTTGCAAAAGCAGCCGCGATCCGGCGCAGCAGACCTGACCTTGGTTGAACCAGATCGCATCGACGACGCCTTCGACCGCGCCATCGATATCGGCATCGTCGAACACGATGAACGGCGATTTGCCGCCCAACTCTAGCGTCAGCGACTTGCCAGTGCCTGCGGTGCGCTGGCGGATCAGGCGGCCGACTTCGGTCGATCCGGTGAAGGCGATCTTGTCGATGCCGGGGTGACCTGCGATCAGCGCGCCGGTGTCACCCTCGCCCGTCACGATGTTGATCACGCCCGCAGGCAAACCCGCCGCCTGCGCCAGTTCGGCAAACAGCAGCGCGGTGAGCGAGGTGTATTCGGCAGGCTTCAACACCACGGTATTGCCCAAAGCCAAGGCGGGAGCGAGTTTCCATGCCAGCATCAGGAACGGGAAATTCCACGGGATGATCTGACCAACCACGCCCACCGGAGCATGATCGGGGAAAGCCGTGGCTTGCAGTTGCGCCCATCCGGCGTGGTGAGTGAAGTGACGCGCGGCCAGCGGCACGTCGATATCGCGGGTCTCGCGGATCGGCTTGCCGTTGTCGATGGCCTCGATCACCGCGATCAGGCGGGCGTGGCGCTGGATCATCCGGGCCAGTGCGTAAAGATGGCGCGCGCGAGCCGGGCCGGTCAGCTTGGCCCAAGCGGTTTGCGCCTTGCGGGCGGCGACGACGGCGGCATCCACATCGGCGGCGGTGCCGCGCGCCAGTTGTGCCAAGGGCTTGCCGGTGGCGGGTTCAAAGGTTTCAAAACTGGCCCCGGGCGTGGTGAAAGCGCCCGCTATGTAGTGGCCAAAGCTGTGATTGTGCCGCGCCAGCCAAGCGCGGGCCTCGGCATCGGATTCGGGGGAAAGGCCGTAGGACATATCGTCGAAATGCTTTGCAATGCTCATCACTTATCCAATCGGGTGCCGGTTGAAGGCCGAATAGCCGCCGGTGACGTGGGTTTCGAGTTGGCGTTCAATATCGGCCAGCAGGCTGGACGCCCCGATGCGGAACAGGTCGGGTTCCAGCCACGCGCGGCCCAATTCTTCCTTCATCAGGAACTGCTGCGTCAGCACATCCTTGGTGGTGGCAATGCCGCCCGCCGGTTTATAGCCCACGCGATGCCCGGTGCGGTCGTGGTAATCGCGGATGGTGCGGATCATCGTCAGCGTCACGGCGGGGGTGGCGTTGACCGCCTCTTTCCCGGTGGAGGTTTTGATGAAATCGGCACCCGCCATCATGCAGACAAGGCTGGCTTGCGCGACGTTGCGCAGGGTTTTCAACTCTCCGGTGGCGAGGATCGCTTTGACATGGGCATCACCGCAAGCCGCACGGAAATCGCGCATCTCGTCATACAGCGCTTGCCAGTTGCCCGTCAGCACATGCTCGCGGGTGATCACGATATCAATTTCCGCAGCCCCATCGGCGACCGAGGCGGCGATCTCGCGCAGCTTCACGTCATGCGGGACAAGGCCTGCGGGAAAGCCGGTAGAGACGGCAGCCACCGGAATACCCGTGCCCGCCAGCGCCTCAACCGCCGTCGCCACAAAGCGGTGATAGACGCAGACGGCCCCGGTGGTCAGCCGACGATCACCCATCCCAAGCGCATCTTGCAAGGCCGGGGTCAGCGGTTGGGCCGCCTTGGCGCACAGGCGGCGCACCCGGCCTGCGGTGTCGTCACCGCTCAGCGTGGTCAGATCAATGCAGGTCAGCGCCTTCAAAAGCCATGCCGCCTGCGCATCCTTTTTCACGCTGCGCCGACCGGGCAGGCTGGCCACCCGGCGATCGGTGGCGGATTGGTTGACGCGCACCTGCGCCACCCATTCCAGATCCAGCGCCATGCCTGGGTTACGCATATGCGCCATCGGCAAAACGGCGATCTTGGTGTGTGTGTCCGGCTGCATCATCGTCACCGAATGCCCTCCAATGCGGCAAATCCTCAAAGCCTGTGGCGCAACCGGATCAAGCCGATTCGCGCCAATGCCCGATCCCGTTATATTCTTACCATCAAATTTGTTATTTTTTCAACACGCAATTGCGTGCCAAAGATCACACCCTGGCAGCCAGCGGCAATTCTCCGGTTTCGGTGATCACAGCGTCAAAATCACCGACATCGGCAAAATGTGCGGGCCGCACGCGGCCAATCTTGCTGCTGTCGCAGACCAGATAGCGGCGCTGTGCCTTGTCCATAGCTTTGCGCTTGATCGGCACCTCGTGAAACTGCTCGCAGGACACACCGCGCTGCTGATCCACGCCCGAGGCAGACAGGAACGCCGCATTGATGCCCAGCGCGTTCAGCGTATCCGCCCCCGACGCCCCGGCAAATGACGCCGAAGCCGGATGATAAACCCCACCCAGCAGAATAAGCGTGATATTCTGCTTTGAAATCAATCGCTCAGCCGTGTTGAAGGCATAGCAGACCACGGTCAGACGCGTATCGGCAGGGATCAGATCAACCAGATGCGTCAGCGTGCTGCCGCAATCTATGAACACGGTTTCATCGGGTTGCAGATAGCGCAGCGCGTTGATCGACGCCTGCCTTTTGGCCGCAGAATGGCTTTCGGCGGCGCGGTCGATGGCGTAGGGCGCTTCAAGATCAGGGCGGCCAGCGGGGATGATATGCGCGCCCAGCGTGCCGAACAGATCAGGATGCGCGGCCACATCGCGCCGCACCGTCATCTCGGACACCCGCATCAACGCCGCTGCGTCTTTCAGATGGATCACCTTACGCTCGGCCAAAGCCAAGGACAGCGTCATGATGCGACGATCTTTTGCGGTCATTTCTGCGATCCTTGGCGGCGACACTCCTGTTACTTTTATCGCAAAAATGCGCGAATGACAACTTTTGTTATGATCTGCACACCCGATTGCCAATCAATCACGGGCTTGCGAACCGCGGGCAGCGGGCAAATCGGGTGGGCAGGTTGGGGTGTCAGAGCAGCAGGTCAGACGCGGTCAAAATGGTTGTGCCTGCCAGCTGAATCTCGAAATCATAAACCCCGTCACCGGTAACATCGCCGCGCAACAAAAGGTTCGCGCCGCTGACGCTAACCCACACGGCGTTGGCCGTGGCCGTGGTGCCGCCCCAGCCAAACACCTGATTGCCGGCTACCGCCGTGTTGGCGTCGATGGCCGTCAGATCAACTTTATCGGTGCCCGAAACAAAGTCGAAGATCACGTCGCGGGCGGCTCCTTTGACGCTGTCGGTGATCGCGGTGAACACAAAAGTATCCATCACACCGTCATTCGCACCACCATAAAGCAGATCGCGTCCAAGGCCGCCCGTCAGCCGATCCATCCCCGCGCCTGCATAAAGCTGGTCATCGCCAGCCCAGCCCCGCAAGGTGTCGTCACCTGCACCGCTTTGCAACCTGTTGGCAGCGCCATTGCCGCTGATATCATCGTTGCCGCTGCCGGTCAGCACGTTCTCGATGTTGCGCAAGGTATCGGTGCCATAGCCGGTTGCCTGTGCCGTGGTCAGCGCAAGGCTGACCGTGGCCGCCGCGGTGCCGACAAACACGACGGTATCGTTGCCGGAACCCCCGTCCAGCGTGTCATTGCCCGCGTCGTTTTGCAGCCGGTCATCGCCCAAGCCGCCCGTCAGGCTATCGTTGCCCGCGCCGCCCAAAAGACTGTCGTTGCCCGATCCACCATCCAGCCGATCGTTGCCGTTGCCCCCGAACAGACTGTCGTCGCCACCACCGCCATTGATCGCATCGGCAAAGCGGGTGCCGGTGAAATTATCGTGTCCGACACCCAAGGTCACATCCAACGCCGAACGCGGATCGACGACGCGGGTGGCGGTGATGAAATCCGACCCGCTGGGCGTCAGCGCGTTGTAGCTGAAAACCAGCCTGCCATCCGGCAACTCGCTGATCGAGGTGATCGAGCCCGACAACAAGCGGACACCGCTGTAATCTTGTTGCTGGTCATAAACGGTGATGGTCTCGCTCGCCGGGGTGCCGTTGGCGTTGTAGATGCGCATCACATCCCGGTGCTGATAGACTTCATCGGCAGGCCCGGTGTTCCATGTCACCACAAAGCGACCATCGCTGAGAGCGGTGATCTTTGAGGTGCGGTGTTCCGAGAAGATATCATCCGACACCGTAAACACCCCACCCGACAGCGTTCCGTTGGGGTTCAGCACCTGACCGCGCACCACCGAGCCGTGGTTGTAGGGTGGTGTCTCGCTGATATCCGTCCAGGTCACAGCCAACCTGCCATCGCTCAGTTCTTCGATCTGCACGCCGCGAAAGCCGGGGCCGGTGGCCAGAACAATCGGGCCGCCCACCGGGTTTCCGCTGTCAGAGTAGCGCTGCACGCTGACCATGGTGTTCGAGAAATTGCCAGTGACCAGCGCATGCGCAAAGCCATGCGCGCCGTAGGACGTGATCGTTCCCATCACCCGCACATCGGTCGCCTCGGTCAATGTCTGCTCGACACCAGCAGGCGTGCCGTCGGCGTTGTAGATCTGCAATCGCAAGGCAGACTCGCTGCGATGCGTCCAGACCACCGCAAAGCGGCCATCGTCCAAAGCCTCGACCGAACTGAGCACCTGATCCCCGCTGGTCACCGTGGGCGTCGTGGTTTCGCCGCCCACCTTGTTGCCCGCGGCATCAAACATCTGAAACCGCACCGTGGTGCCGCTGAAATCCGGGGCGGTGGCGCTGGTATCTGTCCAGCCGACCACGAAATTGCCGTTGGCAAGCCGCGTCACCTCGACATCCTTCTGCGAGCCGAAGGTGGTGGTGTTCACCTGCACGGGCAATGTCAGGCTGCGTCCGTCCGGAGTGAATTGGCGCATGAAAACTTCGCCGTTGCTGCCGTAGGATTCCGACAACAGCAGCAGATTGCCATTTTGCAGCGTGATCGCAGCACCCAGCTTTTCGGTGTTGGTGTCGGGCAGGATGTTGATGATCTTGAAACCAGCAGAAATGGTGGGGGTGAACATGGCAAAGTCCTCTTTTCAATCGCAGGGCGGTTGCAAACCTTGCCGCATGGTTAAAAGTCAGCCGAGGTTGGGCGAAGGGCTTCTCGACGAAGGCCCCGATTTCGCCGACGAAGCGCGCTGGACAGACCGCGCGCCGCACCTGATGATGCACCCATGACCGACGCCGCCCTGCCTTCCACGCCGATGGACAGATCCGCCGTGACCCGCGCGCAAGCGTTTGGCCGCAATGTGGTCAAACTGGGCTTGGGCTATGCCGCGACCTATTTCGTCGTTTCTAGCGTGGTCTGGGGGTTGGCAGGCTATGACCCGATCGCCACGGCACCCGGCAAGCTGATCGGCATGGTCGGCGATGCGGTATTGGCGAACATCATCACGCTGGTGCTTTGGCGAATGCGGCATGTGGCTTTGGGCTACAAGGCTTTGGTCGGCTGCGGATTGTCGCTGGGGCTGTCACCGATTTCGGGCCTCATAGATTGGGGATTTCACGCCTATTGCGTCTATCCGCAGCCGGTTCCGTTCCACAAAACCATCTTCGCGCAGGTGGTACTGTTCACCACATCCGAGCTGTTTGGCTGGTCGTGCCTGTATCTGGCGCTGCAATACAGTGACCATGTCCGCGCGGTTGAACAGCGCGTCGCCGCTGTCCGGCAAGAGGCTTTGGCCGCCCAGATGCGGGCGCTGCAATATCAGGTCAGCCCGCATTTTCTGTTCAACACCCTCAACGCCGTGGCGGGGCTGGTCGAGGAAAACGCCTCGGCCCAAGCGCATGAGATGTTGCTGGGTCTGGCCAGTTTTCTGCGCCACACCGTGATGCTGAACCCCGATGACGATATCCGGCTGGCCGATGAATTGACGATGCAATTCAACTATCTTGGCATCGAGAAAGTGCGCTTTTCAGATCGCATGATCGTGCGCACCGATATTCAGCCGGGGCTTGATGATCTGCTGGTGCCGCCGCTGATCTTGCAGCCCCTCGTTGAAAACGCGGTGAAATATGGCATCTCGCAGATGCAGGGGCCTGCCGCGTTGGTGATTGGCCTGCGGCAAGACCCGGTGGGTGTGCTGCGGCTTTGGGTGGAAAACGCGGTGCCGCCGGGTGGTGCAGCGCAGGTTAGTGGCTTGGGTATCGGGTTGGAAAACGTCAACCACCGCTTGCAGGCGCGCTGGCCCGGAAGGTGCAGTTGCATCGCAACGCAGCCCACGGCGGACAGCTTCAGGGTCGAGATGACCATGCCAATGGTTTGGGGGCGGACGTGACTGCATCAGATACTGGGCCAGATACTGCACCAGATACTGCGCCAGATGATGCCGTGCGCACCACCGTTCTGGTGGTGGATGACGAGCCGCTGGCGCGCAGGCGTCTGACCCGGATGTTGCGGCGGATGGAACAGGTGGCGGTGGTGGGCGAGGCTGCCGATGTGCCGCAGGCGGTGGCCGAGACCGAACGCTTGCGACCCGATCTGCTGCTGCTGGATGTGCAGATGCCGGGGGGCGACGGCTTTGGTGTGCTGTCACAACTGCAAAGTGCCGCACCGCAGACCATCTTTGTCACCGCCTTTGATCAACACGCCCTGCGCGCGTTCGAGGTCGAGGCCGTCGATTATGTGACCAAACCCGTCGATCCGATCCGTTTGGCCAAAGCCATCGAGCGCGCCGTGGCGGCGATTGGCGCGCGCAAGATGGCAGCCCAGTTGGCGGCGCTGACCTCCACGGTGTCCGACCTGCGCGCGGGTCTGGCCGATGCCACAACGCCGAACCCGGCGCTGTGGATCAAGCAGCGCAGCGGCCTGTTGCGCATTGATATCGACGACATCCTCTATGCCACGGCCGAGCGCGACTATGTGCAGTTGCACCTTGGCGGCAAGACCTGCCTTTACCCCGAGAATATGGCGGCACTGGAAACCGCACTGTCAGGCTTTGGCTTTGTTCGGGTCCACCGCAGCACCTTGGTGCGACTGAATGCCATCCAGAAGGTGCAGCGCGGCAGCGAAGGCCGCCTGTCGCTTCAGATCAGCGATGGCACCCGCTTGCCGGTGGGGCCAACCTATATCGCGGGGCTGCGCAGCCGGTTGGGCGCGGCACCGTCTTAGGCCGCACTTTCTTGCGGGCCGCCGCCGCAGACAGTTGCTGACAGCGCAGACTTCCCGCAGAATGGCGCAAAGACGTGGATCGGATCAGAGCAGGCTTCGCCATCGCTCGCCCGATCGCACCCAGCACAGCGGAGGCAGAATGCGATTTCACACGCCACAAAGCTTTGAACAGGCGGTCGCGATTGCGGCAGCGGCGGCAGGGCCCACGCGGTTTCTGGCGGGCGGCACCGATGTGCTGGTGCAGTTGCGCGCCGCGATTGTCACGCCGCAGGATCTGATCGACCTCAAACATATTCCGGGTGTGAAGGATATTACTGCGACGCCCGATGGCGGCTGGCGTATCGGCATCGCGGTGTCGGGGGCCGAGCTTGGCCGCCATGCCGGTATCTGCGCCGATTGGCCCGGCGTGGTCGAAGGGATGCAACTGGTAGGCTCCACCCAAGTGCAGGGCCGCGCGACGCTGGTCGGCAATCTGTGCAACGGCTCTCCGGCGGCAGACAGCGTGCCGGGGATGATGGCCGCAGGTGCGAAAGTGTCGGTGATCGGCCCGAACGGCGCGCGCGAGGTCGCGGTCGAGGATATTCCCGCAGGCCCCAGCCGCACCACCCTGCAACCCGGCGAGGTGATCACCGCGATCACCCTGCCGCCCCGCGGCACACAAGGCGGCGACGCCTATCTGCGCTTCATTCCGCGCACCGAGATGGATATCGCCGTGGTCGGCGTGGCGGTAAACCTGAAGCGCGATGGGGCCAAGATCACCGAGGCCCGCGTGGCACTGGGCGCGGTCGGCCCCAAAGTGCTGCTGGCCCACGACGCCGCAAACGCGATCATCGGCTCCACCCTTGACGATGCGGCGCTGGCCGCGCTCTCCACCGCAGCCATCGCCGCCAGCACGCCAATTTCCGACAAACGCGGCACCGCGACGTTCCGCAAAGACATCGTCGGCGTTCTGGTGCAACGCGCCGCCCGCATCGCCTACGCCCGCGCAGAAGGAGCCGCCACATGAGCAAGATCCACGTCACCGCCACCGTCAACGGCGATGCGGTCGAATTCCTCGCCGACCCGCGCGATACGCTGCTGGATTGCCTGCGCGATCAGTTGGACCTGACCGGCACCAAAGAAGGCTGCGGCACCGGCGATTGCGGCGCTTGTTCGGTGCAACTGGACGGCGTGCTGGTCTGTTCCTGCCTTGTGCTGGGGGCCGAAGCGCAGGGCAAATCGGTGCAAACGGTGGAAGGGCTGTCGAACGGCGCTGACCTGCACCCGCTGCAACGCAAGTTCATCGAACATGCCGCGCTGCAATGCGGCTTTTGCACGCCGGGGATTCTGGTGGCGGCCAACGCCCTGCTGCAACAAAACCCCGATCCGACGGAATCCGAGGTGCGTTATTGGCTGGCGGGCAACCTCTGCCGCTGCACCGGCTATGATAAAATCGTGCGCGCCGTGATGGACGCGGGCGCTGAAATGCGGGGGGCGCACTGATGCCGAAGGATGATCTGAAAACCGCCTATCGTCTGATCGGCACCCGCCCCAACCGCCCCGATGGGCTGGACAAGGTCACAGGCCGCGCCCGCTACGGTGCCGATATTTCGGCCCCCGGAATGCTGCACGCAGCCGTCGTGCGCTCCCCCCACGCCCATGCCCGCATCATTCGCATTGATGCATCGAAGGCGCTGGCGCTGGAAGGCGTCAAGGCCGTCGTCACCCGCGCCGATTTTCCCACCGGGCTGACCGGAGAGGATTGGAACCTGCAAGAAAACACCCTTGCGGGCGATGTCGCCCTCTATGATGGCCACGCCGTTGCCGCCGTCGCCGCCACCTCGAAACTGCTGGCACAAGATGCGGCCAAGCTGATCGAGGTGGAATACGAAGTGCTGCCCCACGTCATCGACGTGGATGCCGCGATGCAGCCCGATGCCCCGGTGATCCGCGCCGGCACCGCTGACCATTCGGTGCCGGAAGGCATGCACCCCAACGTGGTGAAATACATCGAGTTCGGCCATGGCGACATGGATGCAGGCTTTGCCGCAGCCGATCTGGTGCGCGCGCAGTCCTACAAGACCGAGGCCACGCATCAGGGCTATATCGAACCCCACGCCTGCCTTGGCCAGATGGGCGCGGATGGCAAGGGTGAGATGTGGGTTTGCACCCAAGGCCAATGGTATATCCGCCGGATGTGCTCGGCGGTGCTGGGCACCGATGCCTCGCAACTGCGCGTCACACCTTCGGAAATCGGCGGCGGTTTCGGTGGCAAGACCACGATCTTCATGGAGCCTTTGGCGCTTGCCCTGTCGCGCAAGGCAGGCGGGCGTCCGGTCAAACTTGTGATGAGCCGCGCCGAAGTTTTGCGCGCCACTGGGCCAACCGCTTCGGCCTCGATGGATGTCAAAATGGGCATGAAAGCCGATGGCACCATCACCGCCGCTTCGGTGAATTTCCGCATGCAGGGTGGCGCGTTCATTGGCTCATCGCCAGTGGGTGAGGCTTTGTCGTGCGCGCTGGCCTGCTATACCGTGCCTGCGGTGTTCCATCAGGGCTACGAAGTGCTGGCCAACCGGCCCAAAGCCGCCGCCTACCGCGCGCCCGGCTCGCCGATGGCGGCCTTTGCGGTCGAAAGCCTGCTGGATGAGATGTGCCACGAGTTGGGCCTTGATCCCCTCGCCGTGCGCCTGAAAAACGCCGCGCGTGAAGGCGCAAAGGCCAGCTATGGTCCCACCTACAACCGCATTGGTCTGGTGGAAACGCTGGAAGCCACGATGGCCCACGCCAACCTGCAAGTGCCGCTTGGCCCCAATCAGGGGCGCGGTGCTGCGGCGGGGTTCTGGTTCAACCATGGCGGCGAAACCTCGGTTTCCCTCGCGATTGGCGAGGATGGCACGGTGACGGTTTCGGTCGGCACGCCCGATATCGGCGGCAGTCGGGCGTCTTTGGGCATGATGACAGCCGAAACGCTGGGCATCGCGTATGAGGCCGTGCGGGTGAATATCGTCGAAACCGGGGCTTTGGGCGTGAATGAGCCAACCCACGGCAGCCGCGCCACCTTTGCCAGCGGTTTGGCGGCAGTCGAGGCCGCCAAGCAAGCGATCACCCAGATGTGCGCGCGTGCTGCTGCCGAATGGGGCATTGATCCCGAGGCGGTGGAATGGCTGGACGGTGCCGCCGTGCCCGCAGGACCGAATGCGGGCAAGTTCCCTCCGATGTCTATTGCCGAAATCGGCGCAAAGATGGGCAGCACGGGCGGGCCGATCTCGGGCCACCACGAGGTGACGGCGGGCGGTGTCGGGGCCAGCTTTGGCGCGCATGTGGTGGATGTCGAGGTTGATCCCGAAACCGGGCGCACCACGGTTTTGCGCTATCTGGTGGTGCAGGATGCGGGCCGCGCGATCCATCCCGCCTATGTCGAAGGCCAGTATCACGGCGGCGCGGTGCAGGGCATCGGCTGGGCGCTGAACGAGGAATATGTTTACGGCGCGGACGGTCGGCTGCAAAACACCGTGTTCCTTGATTACCGCATCCCGGTCGCGTCAGACCTGCCGATGATCGACACGGTGATTGTCGAGGTGCCGAACCCCGGCCACCCCTACGGCGTGCGCGGTGTCGGCGAAACCGGCATCACGCCGCCGCTGCCCGCACTGGCCAACGCGATTGCGGCGGCCACGGGGGCGCGGTTGCGTAGCCTGCCGATGTCGCCGCCCAAGGTGCTGGCGGCGATCAAGGCCAGATCGCATGGTTGAGATCAACCTCTGGTCCGGCCTGCGGCGTTTGGCAGGCGATCAGGTGGTGATCCCGGTCACTGGCAGCACGGTGCGGGCTATTCTGGATGCGCTGGTTGCGGCGCATCCGGCCTTGGCCCCGGTGATCAAGGCGGGGGTTTCGGTATCGGTGAATGGCGAGATTGTCACCGATCTGAACGCCCCGGTTGCTGAGACGGATGAGGTCTATCTGATCCAGCGCATCAAGGGCGGTTAAGCGGCAAGAAGTGGCCAAAGGTTAAAAATCCCTTAAATTGAGAATTTAAGCCTTTGTTTTACATGGGAATTTTTTGGTCCCGAGTTGGGACCGCAGTTTTGTCACCCCCGAAAGGCCACCCGATGAGCGCCAAAAAACGCATGGATGACGGCATCGCAACCGCCCGGACTCTGGTCGCCAAGGGCGATTTTTCAGGCGCGGCGGCGGTGCTGGATGCCCTCACCGCCGACCCTGAAATCGCAGCCCTCCCCGCCCAAACCGCGCTTTCGCTGCCCCGCCGCCTGCACGCCGCCCGCCTGCATCTTTCCAAGGCGAAAGGCGACGCCGTGGCCCGCGCGGGCTATCAGTTTCATCTCGTCCCGCCGCCCGATCTGCTGACCCCGCTGTTCCAGTTCTCCGCCGCCGAACAAACCGCCATCACCGCCGCCAACCGCCAAGCGGTGCCCCGCGTGATCCATCAAATCTGGATCGGCCACAAACCCGTCCCCCCCGGTGTCGCGGCATGGCAGCACCACGCGGCGGCCCAAGGCTACCAGCACCGGCTGTGGCAAGAGGCCGATCTGGAAGCCCTGGGTTTGCCCGACCAACCCGTCTACGCCGCCATGCTGGCCCGCGGAGATTACCCCGGCGCGGTCGATGTGGCCCGCTATGCCATTCTCGCTGCCGAGGGTGGGATTTACTTGGACTGCGACTGGTATCCCGCCCGCGATGACCTTGGCCTTCAAGACCTGCTGCCGCTGATCGGTCTGACCGCATGGGCCGAACCCGTGCCGCGCAAGACCGGCATCGGCGGCCTGCTGCTGGGCAATTCCTTCATCGCAGCGCCGCCCGATCACCCCTGCCTGCACCGCCTGATCGCCCGCCTGCCGCAGGTGTTGGCCCTGCTGCCCGAAGCGCCAGCGTGGTGGTCCACCGGCCCGCTGGCGTTCACCTTGGCCGCGCGTGGCGGGGCGGTCAGCGTGGCACCGCAGACCATCGTGGCGGGGGTGCTGCCGGATCGCGCCCCATTGGCTGCGGTCGAGGCGATGCAAGCGCAGGCGGATGGCGGCCTGCTGATCGCATGGAAATCATGGTGAGCCGATAAGCTGCGGCAGACCCACCCAGCGGCAGCCGGGATGATCGGCGGTCAGGGCAAACAGCCGCTCCAGAAACCCCCAGACCTGCGCGTCATGGACAAGGTGGTGGGTCAGCAACCCAATCGGTGCATCGCTGCGCAGCATGGCTTGGGCGATTTCCTGCATCAGCACATCATCGGGGCGACCCGCACGCGTGCCGCGCCAGTCGATCACATCGACATGGGTGTTGAACATCGGCAGGGGGGAAGCGGCCTCGGGGCCAAAGACCGACAGGGCCTTGAAGCCAAGCGCGGGCAATCGGGCCACCACCTGCGGGGCGATGCGGTTCCATGGCGGCACCAGCACTTGGGTAAACTGATCGCCATGCAAGCCTGCGAGGTGGTCAAAGCCACGCGCGAGTTCGCCGGTCACGTCTGAAACCGGGCGATGCGCGCCCAGTTCCTGCTTCTTCTCGGAAGCCGGGGCATGGTTGCTGTGCGACCAGCCATGAACCGCAACAGAAGCACCCTTTGCTGCCGCCAGCCGGTTTGCCAGTGCCTGCCCGGAATGTGCGGGGATTACGGCAAGCGTCACAGGCACGCTGGCCGCTTCGGTCAGGTCAATCAGATGGTCAAGCGCTGCTGTTGGTGCCACCGCATCGTCATCACGCAGCCAGAGTTGCGCCGGGGTGCCATTCACGGCGCGCAGATCAAGCGCGCGAAGCAAGGATTGGGTCATCATTGGGCCTCGACCACAGTTTGCAGCAAGTTGTTCAGACGCTGGGCCGCACCCTGCAAAGAGTGATCCTGCAAAGTGCGATGCCGTGCGGCTTGAGCCATAGTTGCTTGCAGGGTGGGGTCTGTAAGCAAACGCGTGATCGCGGCAGCCGCAGCGGCGTCATCGCCGGGTGGGGTCAGCAGGCCGGTTTCGCCATCGGCCACCACTTCGGGAACCCCCGCGATGCGCTGGGCTATCACCGGCACACCTGCGGCTTGGGCTTCGAGATAAGCCAAGCCATACGCCTCGCCACATCCGGGCCAGACATAGAGGCTGGCATTTGCAAGGCTTGCGGCGATTTCGTTGCGCGTCCGCTGGCCCAGCCAAGTGATGCGACCAGACGGCAGGCTGGCGAAAAGCGCCTGCACCTCGGCCCGCTGCGGGCCGTCGCCGATCACGCTGAGGTGCCAATTCAATGCGCAAGGCAGCAGGGCAAGGGTTGCGGCCAGACGGCGGTAGCTGTCGGTTTTGTCGCCTGAACGCATCATCGCGACCGTCATCAGATGACCGGGTTGCGGATTGGGTGGCGCGCTGAAGGGCTCGGTTTCGATGAAGGGCGGCAGTTTGGTGCAGCGGGCGGCGGGGGCGGCATCTTGCAGGCCCGCCAGATCGCGGGCGGTCAGGCACAGGTTCAGGTTGGCTTGCTGAACCGCCGCTTCGACGCGGCCCTGCATTTCTGCCCAAATGCCGATATTGCGGCGCGCCGAGAGCGAGGCCTCGACCGTCACATAGCGCCGCGCAAACCGCGTGCAAAGTTCGGGGCCGATCAGGTCAGGCGATTTGTAGTAGGGGTGGTAGCACAGCCAAAGGTCGGGCGGGCTATCGGCCCACAACGCGCCAATTCGGGCGGTTTCCGCGGCTGCATCCGCACGCAACTTGGCCCAGCCGTTATGATCTTGTGGATCGCCAAGGTAGGCACGCAGGTCGGAGGCAAGATCCACCTGATGCCCTGCCAGCGTCAGGGCGCGCATGAGAAGTTGTGCCATCAGCCGATCACCCGACGGGACCGGATGCGTCGGGGCCTTCAAGGGGGCGTAAAAGGCGATCCGCAAGCGGCGGGTGGGCGACGACATCGGCGGCGATCCAAAGGGTTAACGCGGGGCTTCGGCAAGGTTATGCGCAAAGTCCAGGCAGGGCGACCGGAATCGACCGCCCGGGATGCCAAGCCCGCGCGATCCTTGACAGGCTTGGCAAACTGGCCCATTTCCACGAGAGCCTCAGCCGTGGCGGAGTGACCATGCCCCTATCCCATCTGCTTGAAAATATCACCAATCGAACCGCGCGCGTCGGCGTGATCGGCCTTGGCTATGTCGGTTTGCCGCTGGCGATCACCGCGGCGCGGGCAGGCTTTCGGGTGACGGGGTTCGACACTGACCCCAGCAAGATCACCGCGATTGAGGCGCGCAAAAGCTATATCGAGGCGGTGCCGGATGCGGTGCTGGGCGCCGAAGTTGCGGCGGGGCGCTTTGCGGCCACGGCGGATTTCGCGGGCTTGGGCGACTGCGATGTGATCGTGATCTGTGTGCCCACGCCTTTGACGCGGCACCGTGAGCCGGATTTGTCGTTCATCACCCGCACTTGCGACGACATCGCCAAGACCCTGCGGGCGGGTCAGGTGATTGTGCTGGAATCGACGACTTATCCGGGGACGACAGATGGCCCGGTGAAGCGGATTCTAGAGGCGGGCGGGCTGGTTTCGGGGCGCGATTTCTACCTTGGCTTTTCGCCCGAGCGCGAAGATCCGGGCAACCGGGCGTTTGATACCTCGACCATTCCCAAGGTTGTGGCGGGCGATGGCCCCGATGCGGGGCAACTGGTGCAGGCATTTTATGCGGCAGTGGTGAAAACCGTCGTGCCGGTATCCTCGACGGCCACAGCCGAGGCGGTAAAGCTAACTGAAAATGTTTTTCGCGCCGTGAATATCGCCTTGGTGAACGAGTTGAAGGTGATCTACGAGGCGATGGGCGTTGATGTCTGGGAGGTGATTGAGGCCGCCAAGACCAAGCCCTTTGGCTATATGCCGTTCTATCCCGGCCCCGGTCTGGGTGGGCATTGCATCCCGATTGATCCGTTTTATCTGACATGGAAAGCGCGGGAATATGACATCCCGACGCGGTTCATCGAACTGGCGGGCGAGATCAATTCGGGGATGCCGCGCCATGTGGTGCAGCGGTTGGCCGAGGCATTGGACCAACGGCTTGGGCTGGCGCTAAGCCGCTCCAAAGTGCTGGTGATCGGTTTGGCCTACAAGAAAAACGTCCCCGATATTCGCGAGAGCCCGTCGCTTAAGTTGATTGAACTGATCGAAGAGCGGGGCGGAGAGGCCAGCTATCACGATCCGTTTGTGGCCGAAATTCCGAAAACGCGCGCCTATGGCGCGTTGATGGGGCGCAAGTCGGTGGCATTTGATGAGGCCACGGTGGGCGGCTTTGATGCGGTGTTGATTGCGACCGATCACGACGGGTTGGACTATGCGGCATTGGCGCGGTGGTCACGGCTGATCATCGACACACGCAATGTCTTCGCGCGGAATGGCATAGCGGCGGATCATGTGGTGAAGGCGTAAGGCATGGCAGCCTTCGCCGTTGCGGTGCTGGCGGATGTGCATTTCCACGATCCCCAGGGTGATTTTGGCGGCGCGGGGCTGGTGGTGGACGGTGTGCGTCTTGCCATGCGCAGTTGGGCCGATACGCGGACTGCGGCGCGGGCGTTCAATGAAACCGCAGGGGCGTTGCGGGCGGCGCTTGACGAAATCGCCGCGGCGGGCGTGCGGCATGTGGTGCTGGCGGGCGATTATTCGGACGATGGGCAGGCCGAGAATATCCGGCGGCTGGTTCACGTTTTGGCCGAGTATGAGGCGCGGCACGGCTTGCGGTTTTACGCCTTGCCCGGCAACCATGATCTTTACGGCCCGCATGGCAAACATGTCAGCACGCGGTTTGTCTCGGGCGTCGGGCGGACGCAACTGGTGACCAGTGATCCCGAGCAGGACGAGCCGGGGGCGGTTGTAACGCCTGCGATGCGCTGCGCCGGGCAACCCGAAGCCTTGCGCGCGATGGCGCGGTTCGGATTTTTTCGACGGCAAGAGGATCTGCATTGGGAGACGCCGTTTGGGCAGGATGATCGCCCCGAGGCGCGGATGTATGACGCGGTTTCTGCGGATGGATCGGTGACGCAGCGGTTGATGGATGGGTCTTATCTGGTGGAACCCGAGGCGGGGCTTTGGCTGTTGATGATCGACGCCAATGTGTTCGAGCCTCGGAACGGGCGGCTTGATGCCACGCGCAAGAAGGCCTTTATCGGGCCGTCGGATGCGGGATGGAACGCGGTTTTGCGGGTGAAGCCGTTCTTGCTGACGTGGATTGCCAAAGTGACGGCGCGGGCAAACGCGTTGGGCAAAACCTTGGTGACTGCCTCGCATTATCCGGTGCTGGACCCGTTTCAGGACAGCGCAGGGTCAGAGCGGGCACTGTTTGGCGCAAGCGCGAATGTGCGGCGCACACCGGGGCTCGCGGTGGCGCAGGCCCTGATAAGCGCAGGTCTGCGCTGGCATATGGGTGGCCATATGCACGTGAACTCTACCACACGAACGCCCGATGGCGGCTTGACCGACCTGTCTTTGCCCGCGCTTGCGGCGTTTCCGCCTGCGTTCAAAATCATCCGCGCCAGCAGCGAGACTGTTCAGGTCGAGACGATCTCGCTCGGCGATGTGCCGCCCGACCACGGCATTGCGGCGGTTTATATGGCAGAGGGTCAGCCAGCCCCGCTGACTTTGGGCGCCTTGCTGGTTGCACAGCGGCGCATGTATGTGGCCGAGCGGCGCTTGCTGCACGACTGGCCTTCGCCAGAGCGCGCGCTGGTGCTGAGATTGGACGTGGCGGGGTTTGTGGCGCTGGCAGGCGGCGAGATCGGTGCGTTTGCAAGGCGGCATGGCTTGGCTGTGGCGAAGATCGCCGCGCAGCCTTTGGTTGAGGTTATCGTCGATGCGTATCTGATAAAGGTCGCCGGATCGTTGGGAAAGCGCTGGATTGATGAAGAAAGCTTGTCGATTTGCCGCGCGTTGGCGGCAGATTTCGGCGTTGAAACGGCTGATCCGGCGCAAAGCCCCTTGCAGTTCTTGATGCGTTTTCTGTCAGTTCTGAAACTGTCTTTCGGCCGGATGGATGCCGATGATACTGCGATCATACCGGCTGCGGCAGGTTCGTGGCCCTTGCTGCCACAAGGATATCCAGTGGCTGACTGAGGCCCCGTATCGCAACTGTCTGCGCCACCGTCGTGTCGTTGGCAGCAAGCCCTGACAGCTGCAGCGCGTAGGCCGACACCGCCACTTGCACGCCGATATCCTTGGTCATCTGCTCCAGACGGCTGGCGATGTTCACAGTCTCGCCCAGTGCCGTCAGCCGCGCGATGGCGTCGGTGCGATGGGCTGCACCGATGCGGCCCAGAATGGCGGGGCCGGAATGGATGCCAATGCCCATCGACAACGGCACGCGCAATTCATCCCGCAGCGTTTGGTTCAAACTGTCCAGCACGCCCCCCATGGCGCGGGCGGCAGCAAGGGCGCGCAGGGCACCTTCTGAAGGCGTCGTTTCCATACCGAAGATCGCCATGATGCCGTCGCCCATGAACTTGTCAACAAAGCCGCCACTGTCTTCGATGGCCTCGGCCATGCTGCCCAGAAACTGATTGAGCAGGAACACCACGTCAAATGACAGACGCCCCTCGGACATCTGGGTAAAGCCGCGCAGATCGCAGAACAGCAGGGTCACCTCACGCTCGACCCCCCAGTGATATTTATCAAGATCGCTGGTTTGCCCGGTATCAAGATTTGCGGGCAGCAGGGTTGAGATGGTCAGGTCTTGCGTCGGGTGCAACTGGCAGGCCAACCGGACATTGGCAGGCGCACCGACCCGGCGCAGCACTTGCTGCTCGGCCGCAGAGACCGGCGGCAGGTGTTCCATGCCCTCGAGCACGCGGACCCGGCAGGTGGAACAGCGCGCGCGACCGCCACAAACCGACGCGTGCGGAATACGATTGGTCTGGCTGATTTCCAGAACCGACAGGCCTTGGGGGGCGGAAACGACGGGCCCATAGGCATATCGCACCGTCACGCGCGCGCCCATTTTGGTGCCCATTTGCAGCAAAAGCCACACCACGACCGCGGCGACAACAATGGCGAGATAACTGTAAGACCCCAGCAGGAAGGCATCCTGAAGCTGGGCGTATTGTGCGGCGCTGATTGGGCTGGACAGATCGCCACGCAGGTGAAGCATTCTTGCCGCCGTGACATAGCCCGCATAGGCCAGTGCCGGGATAAGCACTGCAAGCGCGTTCCACGCCCAAAGGCTGCGGCGATACCACGGCTTGGGCGACAGCCACATGTGCAGGCCAATGCAGCCGTGCCCCCAGACCAGCGCGATCAGGAAGGCCAAGCGCACAGACTCGCCGGGCCACATCCCCCAAAGCGCATTGCCGTAGTCGTCAGAGATGCCAAACATCACATGCACACCGCGGGTGCCCAGGACGTGCCGGATCAGCAATACCGGGATCACCACAGCAAGCAGCACCTGCACCGCAGCCCGCACACCAATGCGCCATGTGCGCAGCTGGATGATGCGAGCGATGCCCAGGCCAAAGTGCACCAACGCCGCAAGGCAAAGCACCAGCGTGCCGATCAGGCTGCGGGTGATGGTCAGGCGCAGGTCTTGCCCAGCCTCCATCGCGGCGAGCGAGATCAGGCCAAGGGCATGGTTCAGCAGATGGGTGGTGGCAAAAGCCATCAGCACCAGCCCCGACCAAAGCCGCAGTTGTGCCACGCCGGGCCGCTTGCGTCGCCACCACAGACGCGCCAGCCGTTGCGAGGATTGCGCAGACAGGTTCATGCGGATGCGCGATGCTTTTGCGCTTGATCAGCGGCGTCGCCGTCGGGTTGGACGCGGGCCATCTACGCGACCACCACAAGATCGACGGGCGCGGCAAGCCCGGCGACGTTTTGGCGATCACGGCGCAGGATGCCGGGGTTGACGTAACCCTGCGCTTCGGCGCGCTGATGGGTACCTGCATCCGTAAGCGCGCGGGTGTGCTGGATCTTGTTGGCACTTTCAAGCTTTGAGGCCAGATTGACAGCATGGCCGATGACCGTAAATTCATAGCGCCCCTGCGAGCCCACAATGCCCACCGTCACGTCACCAGAGGCGACGGCAACGCCGGTGGTGAACCGGCCCGGCCACCCCAAATCTGCAAATTCCGCTTGCTGGTCATCCAAGGCGGCGACCACCGCAGAGGCCGCGCGCAGCGCATCGGCAGCGTAGGTTTTACCGGCATGCACCGCGCCGAAAGTGGCCAATATGCCGTCGCCCATGAACTTGTCGATCTGGCCGTTATGACGCTCGATTTCGGTCAAGACGATTTGCTGGTAATGCGCCAGCACGCGCATGACCGCTTGCGGCGGCAATGTCAGGGCGGTTTTGGTAAAACTGCGCACATCGACAAACATCACCGCAGCCTCGCGCACCTCTCCTTGACCCGCGCCGGGTATCTCGGCTGATTGGGTGATCAGATCGGCCACTTCGGGCGCAAAGAACTGACTGAGATCTTCGGCTGCGGCATGGCTTTGTATCGCATCAAACAGCACCAGACGCGCCCGAAACAGCGCAAAAGTCAGGATCACGGTGACACCCAGAATCGTGATGACTTTGTCGATTTCGGCCCCGATCAGGACGGTGTTCGAGGTCAGGTATTCCACGTAATTGCGGGTGACATGCATGTTGCTCATATCGTAGGTCAGCGCATAGAGCACCATCAGCACCCACCCCGATGCCGCAATCAGCCCAGAGAAAAATACATAGCGCGGATCAAACCGCAGGGCGCGCAAGGCGATGAAAAAGAACAGATAAATCATCGTCGGCGATTTAAGATAAAATGCAGGCGGCTGCTGATACTGGATGTGAAACGAAAAGATCATCCCGCACAGCAAGGCCACATCGACGACCATCGACAGCATCAGATACCAGCCGGGCAGCACCATGCGGTAAGACAGGAAAACCCTGAACAGGGTAAACACCAGATATGCCGCCAAGGTGATCGGGACAAAATTTTCGCCCGCGGTTCCTTCGGCCCTTGGAGCCACCCAATACAGCACCGTCAGAAAGCCCACGATGCTTAGCTGCGCCCAGCTGATGGTTTGTTCGGCCGCGGTTTCTCTGCGGTCGATTTCAGCCATCACCCGCGGCGGAATCGCCGTGCCGTGTGGATCGCCTGTCCAGATATAGACGGCAAAATCGCGCAGAGAGGAGGGAACATAGGGCACGACACTATCCTTCTTTCCGTACGACCGATCGACAATTCACATGTGGTCGCGGAAAGTCGCTGCTCTAGCCGATTCTCGCGTCACAAAAAAGCGACATTTCTACGCGCAGAGGTCCATGCGAAACTCGTTGCCACGCGTCTCACACCTCAATCACCTGAAGATCACGCCCGCAGAACGCCCCGGGAAACAGGCGCCGCGCTGCGTGTTCGATCTCGGTCAGTTGCGCATCGGTGCGATTGAAACTGTGGTGAATGAAGCCAACCTGCTTGGCCCCTGCGGCCCGTGCCAACCGCACACCGTGCTGCCAGGTGGAGTGGCCAAAACCCTTGAAGGTTGCCATTTCTTCATCCTGGAACGTGGCGTCATAGACAAACAGATCCACCTTGTCGATCAAACGCAGGACGGTTTCGTCAAGCGCATCACCTTCGTGTTCGGTATCTGTAATGATCGCAATAGAGCGGCCGCCAAATTCGACACGGTAGCCGACGGCGTTGCCCGGATGATTCAGCATGCCGGTCTGGATTGTCACGCCGGGATAGGGTGTCAGCACGTCGCCCACGGTGAAATTGCGCGCATCAATGCCTGCGCTGCAGTAATCCGGGCCGATCGGAAAGAACGGCTTGCGCATGAATTCAGTCAGCATCTGGCGGGTGGTCATCTCGGACCCCATATGGCCTGACCACAGCTTGAGCGATGTCTGATTGCAATACATCGGCTTGAAGAACGGCAGCCCACAGATGTGGTCGTAATGGGTGTGGGTAAAATAGAGTGTAACCTCTTTGCAGCCCTCGGCTTCAAGCGCGTGACCAGCACCGAGCGCGCCGCTTCCCGCATCGAACATTATCACGTGCTCGCCACAGCGCATTTCCATGCAGGTCGTATTGCCACCGAACTGCTGAAACTGTGGGCCACTGACCGACAAGCCGCCGCGTGTTCCCCAAAGTTTCAACTGGAACAATGGCCGGGTGGTCATGCCCGCTGCCCAGAAAAAAACCACGTTCCTGGGCCGATCAGGCACAGGCCAGACGCTGTTTTGGTGCCGCACGTCGCCAAGATCAGATTTCCCCAGATCGCCGATGGTCAAAGAATAGGAACCATCGCACCAAGATGCGAGGCCCGATTGCGACTGTCATGTAAAACAGTGCTGATCGCTGAAACTATAGCCAGACAGGTTTGTCGGAACCATGGCAATATCCGGCATAAGCTAGCAGACTGTCAGCGCTTGGAAAGTTCTGCGACGCGACTGCGGGCCTCTGAAAGCTCGACAGTGGTCTGGCTTAGTCGATCTGCCAAGACGCGGACGACTTCGATCGTCATTTCCGGAAAATCTGACATCAGTTTGAAGAAGTTGTCCTTGCTGATTCGCAGCGCCTCGACTGCGCTGGCTGCTTTCACCGTGGCGGTGCGCGCCACATCACACAGGATCGCGATTTCGCCGACAATGGCGTTTTCTTCGATTTCAGCAACCTTGATCTGTCCCGTCGGGCCATCCACGATCACATCTGCCCGGCCCGACAACAGCACAAACGCCGCGTCGCCCGCATCGCCCTGACGACACAGGACCTCGCCGGCGCGGTAGGAGACGCGCTCTGACGTGAAGGCCAGCAGTTTCAGTTTGGCCGGTGAGACCCCGGCAAACAGCGGAACCTGCTTCAGCATTTTGACTTCGTCATTCAGTAACACGTCGTCACCTTCCTACGGTTCGGCCCGCAAATTCCGCCAAGCGCAACACATTTGCGTCAACTATGCCGACATCAGTTCTTTGAAGATACCATTCTTTTGTGAAAGTTCTGCATGAGAGCCGTCTTCCACCAAGCGCCCACGTTCAAAAACCGCGACTCTGTCGAATTGATTGGCGAATCTGGCGTTGGAAATCACCCAAGCCACGGCGGGTTTGCGGCCATCCCGGTGCAGGTATTTCAGGGATGCCGTCAGCACCTGCTCTTGCGTGCGGGTGTCCAAAGCCGACAGCGGGCGGTTGAACAGATAGTAATCCGAGCGGCGGATCAGGGCGCGTGCAAGCGCCAGTTTCTGCCGTTGCACCGATGTCAGCCGTTTGCCGCCCGCGCCAATGTGGAAATCCAGACCGATCGACAAAAGCGTATCGTAAATTCCCAACTCGCGCAGCACACCGCCCGCGACACCATAGATCCGCTCGACCCCATCACGATACTTCTGGCTGATGCGACCGAACAACATGTTGTCCAACAGAGTCCCCGAAACCATATACTGCTCGGGGTCGTAAAGCTCGACTGCATCTTTAAGATTGGCAGGAAGCCCCTCGTGGAAGGCGGTGCGGAAAGCGACGATCTGCGCCATCATCTCGGGCGTCAGCAGACCGAAACGATGCCGCGGCTCGATGTAATCAAAGCTAAGCCGGATCATCATGGCGCGGTCGGCTTCGTTGATGTTTCCTTTGGTTTTATCAATGTTTTTCAAAAGCATCGCATAGGTCGGAATATCGTCCGCCCGCATGAAGGTCAGTTGCTGGAAGAACGGATGATCGGGCGGCAGGTCACTGAACAATTCGATCGCGTTGCGTGCCACCTCGGTGCCCATGGCGAACAGCAGATCAGCCAGACCTTGCTGTTTCAGCACGCTGAGGAAATACGGGTTGTCGATGATCGCGCCGGCTTTCAACTCGGGCGAGCGCGCGTTACCGAACAACAGGTTTTCGATAACCGTGGCTTCCGTGTTATAGGTGCCCGGCTCGAACGGTTCGATCAAACCGTTCAGATCAGCTTTGGTCAAAGCGTCACGCAGCACCTGACGCATCTCGACCGTCTTGGATTTCAGCTCGGCATGCTCCTCCAGATTGACGTTTGATCGCAGCGCCAGATCGAACATGTCGCGGGTCAGCGAGACCGCATCCAGTGCGGCATAAACTGCGGGCATCAGCGCCGCCTGATCGCTGGCACCCTGATGAGCAAAATCGATCCAGTCGGCGTTGATGTCGTAATCCGGGTTTCCCGCCCAGATGGCTTCGCGCTTTTCCCACTGACGTTGCGTCAAGGCATCGCCTTCAAAAACCGGGTCGGTGATCGGCGCATGTTTCAGCCCGTAAAGCAGGTTGTCGCGCACGGTTCCGAAGAAGAAATACGCCTCGGGGCCAGCATAAGTGATCGAGCGCCCGCTGAGCGATTCGGGCAGCGCGTGCAGGTCGGCGTCACCGATGCTGATCTGGCCATGCGTGGGCCAGATGATCCGCGACAAAACCTCGGCCATGATTTCAGCGCCGGACCCTGCGTTGCCGATGATGGCAACCGTCTCGCCCGGCGGCAGCGAGAAGTTGACGCGATCTAAGCCCACGGCTCCGGTATCGTCGGTCACGCCGAGATTGATTGCCGAAAGCGGCCCCATCAGTTTGCCGTCGGCGCGTTCGGTCGAGACGGCCTGAATTGCGGGTTCTAGCAGGCCATCGACCGCGAACTGACCGATCACCTGATTGTATTTGATCTGAACATCCTGGCGGTTCTGATCCCAGTCAATCAACTCTTTCAGCGGGCCGGGAAGATCCTTGTAGGCCCCGATCACGGCCACCAACTGCCCGATGTCAAGTTGCCCCTGCAGCGCCAGATAGCCGCCAACGCTGTAGAAAAGAAATGGCGTCACCGAGGCGAGGAAGTTGTTGATGAATTTTACCAGAAACTTCCACTGATAGATGTCAAAGCGGATCTTGTAGATGCGGCCCAAGCGCGACGAGATATCAGCCCGTTCAAAGTTTGAGGTGTCGTAGGCATGGATCGTGTTGATGCCATCGACGATTTCGCTGACGCGCCCAGCCAATTCGCGCGCGGTCAACTGACGCTCGCGGCCCAGAACAAGCAGACGGCGGCGCATCCGGGGGATGATGAAGGCCTGAACCCCGACCAAGGCTGCAGTGATCAGGCCCAACGGCACACTTTGCACGAAGATGAAGGCAAGCGCCATAATCGCCTGCCCCCCCAACAACGCGGGCGCCACAAAGGCATCGCCGGTAAAGCCGCCCAGCGGCTCTACCTCGTCTTTCACCATGCTGGAGATTTCTGCACCTTTCAGACGTTTGAAAGTAGCAGGCGGAAACCGCAGAATGTGATCGACAAGCGTGAAGCGAATACGGCGCAAAAGCCGTTCGCCCAACCTGCCTTTGTAGGTGTTGATGTAATATTTGAAGAGCCCGTTGACGATAACCAGTAACAGGAACACCCCACTGAGGGCGAACAACATGCTCAGCCTGTTCAGATCAACGCCATCGAACAGCGAAACGTGGCCGATAAACGGCAGATCAAACGCAATCTGCATGAAGGTTTGCGTGGCGGAAGGGTCGGCAAATCCATCGCCCTGAATAGGCCCGTTGACGATTTGCTTCGGCAGGTTCAGCGACAAGAAATACGGGATCATGGACGCTGCAACCACCGCAAGCACCCAAAGCTGCTGACGCTTGGTGTGTGTCCAGATGTAGCGCGAAATGTTGGGGTCGAGCATGGCCTTAAGGCACTCCAGCGGTAGGTCGGCGCCTCGACGAAAAATCAAAGGCGCAGAGGGTCATGTTGTGCCAACCATAAATGGCGTGGGGGTCAAGCGGGGCAGCAATGAAAACAAGTCTGGCCGTCACTCAACGCCAAGCCTGTGAACGAGGCAAGATGTTTATCATTGGGCGGCTGCGGCCTGCAATGCGGCTTTCGCCTTCATGTGGGTGGCTGCCTGGGCATAACCGCCCGCCGCCCCGTCGATGAAGTGCATGTGATCGTGCGCACGAAGCGACGGCACGATGCAGGTGACAAGCGCCTGATCCTGTTTATGCAGGCCAAATTGGCAAACTCCGGCGCTTGCTGCGGCGTCAAGCAGGGCTTCAATCTCGGCAAGCCCGGCGGCGTTGATATCAAGGGTCATCTTGAGGCCATCGTCAAACTTGCGGAAATCGGTGTTGCGCGTCATCTGCCGGGCATAGTCGCGCGCGTTAAATCCGCCAAGCGTCAGATTGGTGCGATACAGAAACACGGTCATAAAGATCGCGACGACCACCTTAAGCCGGGCCATCATGCGTTTGCCACGTGGCGCACGGGCATTGGTCTCGGAGGCGACACCGCCAAGGCTTAGATGGGGCACCGGACCTTCCGGCGGAAGCGGGTTGCCGAGGCCGCCAGCCTTATTGGCGACGGCCACGACATCGGCCACGAGTGTCCGAAACGCGTCGGATCGGGCGGTATCGCGGGGCACGGCGATGATCGAGACAATCTGGCCATTGCGTGATGCAATCGGATTCCATCGACACGAAAGCCCCGTCAGATCGGCCCGGCTGCCCGGTTCTGCCGGGGGCACGGCAAACCGACCCAGTTTCATCTGTGCTTCGGCCCAAGCAGCGCCACCGCCCGCGAACATTGCAAAGGTCATGTCCGAACTTGCCTGAAACCGTGCGATCCCCACATCATGACCCGCCGCGCGAATGGCATCCAGCGGCACCAATGCTGTGCGCATGTTCAGGCCCAGATCATCCTCGATCCAGCGCGCCACAGCTGCCAAGGCCGCGCCAGCGGCGGCCATGCCGTTTGGCGGCACCGCAATGACTGCACCGTCGCCGCCGAACACGAACGGATAGTCGCCGCCCTCCAGCCCATTGAGCACGGCGGTGATCACCGAGGCCCCGGCCATGTTCACCGATTTATACTTGCCCTGCGCAATCGCCTCTGTCGATGACACGACGTCAGCCACCGCCAAAGCCCAGCCTTCGGGCAGCGGTCTATAGCGTGTCAGATTGGCCACATCTTCAAATTCGGCGAAAGTCGGCAGGTCTGACAGGAAAACAGAGGCACGCGGATCATTCATGCGGGCAGCCTAGCATGGTTTTCAAAGGATGCAGGGTTCAAAAGCTGTTTGCTCTCAACAGTGCAAACAACACTCCGTGTCTCAATTTTGCAAGGCTGTGCGGATGCCTGCACCTGTGCTGCGAAAGCAGAACTTCGGCACGGCCAAGACCATTTTCAACCGATGACGTTGCATTTTGATTGCATTTCGCGAGAACTCCCGCTTGCAATGGCACGGCCAAGCACCGGATCCGGCACGATCCGAACCAAAGGACGGAATAGGTCGGAACGGATGACACAACAGCAACTTGGCATCGGCACAGATTTGTTGCGGGTAGAGGACGTGAAAGTGTCCTTTCCCCTGGCGACAGGCCAGGTTGATGCGCTGAAAGGCGTGGACCTGCGGGTGTTGCCCGGCAAGATCACGGCGTTGGTCGGCGAGTCTGGGTCGGGGAAATCGGTGCTGGGCCAGACCATCATGGGGCTTCAGCCAAGCTTCGCGCAGGTCAGCGGTGGGGTGCTGCTGGCCGATCCTGCTGCTCCGGATGGCCAGCGCGAGTTGTTGGGTCTGCCACGAGATGGCCGCCTCATCCGCAGCGTGCGTGGCCGCAAGATAGGAATGATCTTTCAAGAGCCGATGACCTCATTTTCAGCGCTGCACACCATCGGCAATCAGATTTCCGAAGCGCTGCGCATCCACGAACCTGTCTCGGCCAAAGAACAGCGCGAACGCTGCGAGGACATGCTGTCGCTGGTTGGCTTTTCCAAGCCGGGCCGCGTGTTTGACATGTATCCGTTCGAGCTTTCGGGCGGGATGCGGCAGCGCGCGATGATCGCTATGGCGCTGATTTGCAGCCCGCAACTGCTGATCGCGGATGAGCCGACAACGGCGCTGGATGTCACCATTCAGGCGCAAATCCTGACGCTACTGCGCGATCTGCAACAGCGGTTGGGCATGGCCATTCTGCTCATCACGCATGATCTGGGCGTTGTGGCGAATGTCACTGACGAGGTGGTCGTGCTGTATCAGGGCCGCATCATGGAATCTGGCCCGGTGGATGACATTTTCCGACGGCCGCAGCACCCGTATCTGAAAGGGCTGATGGCGGCCATTCCGCATTTTGGCATGACGCGGGGCGAACGTTTGCGCCCGCTGCGCGATATCCAGATCAACCGCGACAAGTTGATGTCCGCGATTGGCGGCGCGAAGCCCGCAGCGAAAGCAGAAGCACCCGAGGTTTTGCTGTCTGTTCGCAACCTGTCAAAAACCTATGAGACCCGCGATCAGGCCTGGGACATACGCAAATCTGCCAAGCCTGCGCCCGCGGTGGACGGTGTCAGCTTTGACATCAAGCGCGGCGAATGTCTGGGGCTGGTCGGAGAAAGTGGCTGCGGCAAAACCACGGTCAGCAAGATCTTGATGCGCGCGGTCGCGCCCGACACAGGGTCGGTGATCTACAACGATGGCTCGGGGCCTGTTGATGTTCTCAACGCCAAAGGCGAGGATTTGCAGCGCCTGCGCACGCAGATTCAGATGGTGTTTCAAGACCCGGTCTCGTCGTTGTCGCCGCGCATGACGGTGGGCAACATATTATCCGAGCCGCTGGATATTCACCGGCGCGGCACACCTGCCGAACGCCGCGAGACGGTTGAGGCGCTGCTGGGCGCAATCGGGTTGGGGCAATCGGCCCGTCACCGCTATCCGCATAGTTTTTCTGGCGGCCAACGCCAGCGGGTGGGTATCGCGCGGGCGCTGGCGCTGGCACCCGGCTTGATTGTGTGCGACGAACCGGTTTCTGCACTGGATGTCTCCGTTCAGGCGCAGATTTTGAACCTGCTGAAAGATTTGCAGAAAGATCTTGGGCTGACCTATCTTTTCATCTCGCACAATCTGGCGGTGGTCGATTACATGGCCGACCGGGTTGCGGTGATGTGGGCCGGGCGGATTGTGGAAATCGCCGCGCGCGAGACGATCATGACAGCGCCCGTGCATCCCTACACCAAAGCGCTGCTGGCGGCTGTGCCCTATCCCGATCTGGATCGGCGGCTGGATTTTGCCACCTTCAACGGCAACACCGCGTTGACCAGCGCGAACTGGGCGCAGGCTTTCAGGGCCGAGGCGAACGAAGGCGAAGATCTGGCACCGCTTGATCTGGGCGATGGTCATTTTGTGTTGGCCCGGAAATCAGCGGATGTCGGAGAGTTGAAAGCATGATCACCCGGCGCAACGCTTTGACATTGCTGGCGTCGGTTGCGCTTCCAACTTACGCTTGGGCGGAATCGCCGTTCTTTGCCATCGAAGTCAAGATGGGGAACATGCCACCGCTTCCCGAGCGTCTGCCGCGCAATCCGCGTGTGATCGACTTGCCTGCGATGGGGCGTACCACCGGGCGTTTGGGCGGCAGCGTGCGGATGCTGGTCAGCGGGCAACGCGACGTGCGCCTGCTGCCGATCTACAGCTATGCCCGTCTGGTGGGGTATGACGCTGATCTGAACCTTGTGCCCGATATTCTGGAAGGGTTTGATGCGGTTGAGGACCGTATCTTTACCCTGCATCTGCGCGAGGGACATCGCTGGTCAGATGGCACACCCTTCACGGCAGAGGATTTCCGCTACTGCTGGGAAGACATGATGAACAACGCCGATCTGTATCGCGGCGGACCTCCGGTTGATCTGATCGCCGACGGCAAGGTTGTCGAGTTCAGCGTGATTGATCCGGTGACAGTGCGCTACACCTTCGCCAGCCCGATGCCAGATTTTCTGCCCAAATTGGCCGCCCCCCTGCCGCTGATCCTGTATGTGCCGCATCTTTATATGAAGCAGTTCCACGCGAAGTATCAGACGCCAGAAAAACTGGCAGAGTTGATCGAAAACAACCGCGTTGACGACTGGCAGGGCCTGCATGCCAAGATGGGCCGCTCGATCCGCCCCGAAAACCCCGGCCTGCCAACGTTAGAGGCATGGCGGCCGCGCACGGCCCCCCCGGCCGAGCAGTTTGTGTTTGAGCGCAACGCCTATTTCCACCGCGTCGATCAGACCGGGCAGCAGCTGCCGTATTTTGACCGCATCGTGCTGGATGTGGCGTCGGCAGATATCATTCCGGCCAAGACGGCGACCGGAGAAAGCGATTTGCAGGCGGGGGGCATCAGCTTTCCGGACTATACGCTGATGAAACAGGCCGAAAAGCAGCACCCTTTGAAAGTGTCGTTGTGGCGACGCACGCAAGGGTCGAGCGTGGCGTTGTTCCCCAACCTGAACTGCAAAGACCAGGTGTGGCGCACGCTGTTCCAAGATGTGCGGATGCGGCGGGCGCTTTCGGTGGCGATCAACCGGCATGAGATCAACAAGGTTAACTTCTTCGGCCTTGGGCGCGAAAGTGCGGACACTGTGCTACCCGAAAGCCAGCTTTACCGCCCGGAATATGCGCAGGCTTGGGCGCAGTATGATCCCGATCTGGCCAACCGTCTGCTCGACGAATTGGGACTGACCGAGCGCGGCGGCGGCGGTATCCGCATTCTGCCGGATGGCAGGCAGGCGGGTATCGTGGTGGAAACCGCGGGCGAAAGCAGTCTGGAAGTGGATGTGCTGGAGTTGATTGTTGATCACATGCGTGATGTCGGCATCGCCATATACATCCGTGCCAGCCAGCGCGACATCTTCCGCAGCCGGGCCATGGGGGGCGATGTGCAGATGTCGGTCTGGGCAGGCATCGACAATGGCGTGCCAACCGCAGACATGGCCCCCGATCAACTGGCGCCGACGCACAGCGATCAGCTGCAATGGCCTGTCTGGGGCAGTTGGTATATGTCGGCAGAAACCGCAGGCGCGGCCCCCGATCTGCCCGCGGCAATGCATCTGATTGACCTGCTGAAGCAATGGCGCAACACCACCACGACTGCCGCGCGCGCCGAAATCTGGGCGCAAATGCTAACGCTTTGGGCGGATCAGGTGTTTTCCATCGGCACGGTAAATTCGGCTCCGCAGCCCGTCGTGCGGGCGGCAAGGATGCGCAATGTGCCCGAAGACGCGCTGTATGGCTTTACGCCAACCAGCTTTCTGGGTGCCTACATGCCCGACACGTTCTTTTATGCAAGGGAGTAGGCCATGATCCGCTATATCCTGCTGCGCTGCCTTGCGATGATCCCGACGCTGTTCCTGATCTCGGTTCTGGTGTTTTTCATCATCGAGTTGCCGCCGGGCGACTACTTTGAAAGCTATGTCTCCGAGTTGCGGTCGTTGGGCGAATCCGCCGATCTGGCCGAGATTGACATGCTGCGCGAACGTTACGGCTTCGATCAGCCGCAGGTGGTGCGCTACCTGTGGTGGGTTGGCGGGATGCTGCATGGCGATTTTGGCTATTCGTTCGAATACCGCCTGCCGGTCAGCGAGGTGGTGGGTGACAGGCTGTGGCTGACCGTGCTTTTGTCCACCGTCACCATCTTGTTCACATGGATCATAGCGTTTCCCATCGGCATCTACTCGGCAACGCACCAATACAGTTGGGGCGATTACGGGCTGACCTTTCTGGGCCTGTTGGGCATCGCTGTGCCGAATTTCATGCTTGCCTTGGTGATGATGTATTTCGCGAATGTCTGGTTCGGCGTGTCAATCGGCAACCTGATGGACCGCGAATTTTTGAACGAGCCGATGAGTTGGGCAAAGTTTTCCTCGATCCTGTCGCATATCTGGATTCCGGTGGTGATCATCGGCACAGCCGGAACCGCCAGCATGGTGCGGCGCCTGCGCGCAAACCTGCTGGACGAATTGCACAAGCAGTACGTCACAACGGCGCGCGCAAAAGGCCTGCATCCGTTCAAGGTGCTGGTGAAATATCCCCTGCGGATGGCGCTGAACTTTTTCATATCAGACATCGGCTCTATCCTGCCTGCGATGATTTCAGGGGCGGAAGTTACCGCAATCGTGCTGTCGCTGGAAACCACAGGACCGATGCTGATCCGCGCGCTGCAAAGTCAGGATATGTATCTGGCGGGGTCGTTTCTGATGTTCCTGGCGTTTCTGACCGTGATCGGGGTGTTGATTTCGGATATCGCGCTGACGTTTCTTGATCCGCGTATTCGTTTGGGCAAAGGCAGCAGCAAATGACCGATCTGCCAACTCAAACCTCCTCTTTGCCCGCCCCCGGCGCGCCGATGACGCATTACGTCTCCGATGCGCCGTTCGATCCCTACGAGGCCGAAAATACGGCCTCGGCCAAGGGCAAGTTCGCCGAAGCCTCGCAACTGCAACTGATGTGGTGGAAGTTTCGCAAGCACAAGATTGCGTTGTATTGCGGCGTGTTTCTGATCCTGATGTATGCTTCCATCTTCATCAGCGAGTTTCTTGCGCCCTACAGCCAAAGTGCCCGCAACACCGATTTCATCTATGCGCCGCCGCAAGCCATCCACCTTTTTCACGAGGGCAAGTTCGTCGGCCCCTTTGTTTATGGCCGCACACAGGTGCTGGATATGGATACCTTGCAGCGCATCTACACGGATGACCCGACGGATGTGCAACGTTTGCGGTTTTTCTGCGCGGGCGATGACTACAAGTTCTGGGGTCTGATCCCCGGCAACACCCACCTTGTTTGCCCTGCAAAGGGCGGACAATTCTTCTGGCTGGGCACCGACCGTTTGGGACGCGATGTGCTGTCGCGCATCATCTATGGCGCGCGGATTTCGCTGACCATCGGCATCTTTGGCGTCACCATGAGCTTTATCCTGGGCATCGTGATCGGTGGTCTTGCAGGCTATCATGGCGGCTGGTTCGATGCGCTGACCCAGCGGGTGATCGAGGTTTTGCAATCGATCCCGTCAATCCCGTTGTGGATGGCATTGGCCGCGATCATTCCGGTAACGTGGAGCCCGATCCTCGTTTACATCGGCATCACTGTGATCCTCGGCCTGTTGGATTGGACAGGTCTTGCGCGCGGGGTGCGATCCAAACTGCTGGCTCTGCGCGAGGAAGACTACGTGCTTGCCGCCCGCCTGATGGGCGCTGGCAGCGCACGGATCATTGGCCGCCACATGATCCCCGGGTTCATGTCGCATCTGATCGCCTCGGCCACATTGACCATTCCGGGGATGATTTTGGGGGAAACCGCTCTCAGCTTTCTCGGCATCGGCCTGCGTGCGCCGATCTCAAGCTGGGGCATCCTGCTGACAGAAGCGCGTAGCGTGAACATCGTTGCGCTTTATCCATGGCTGATGTTGCCGGTTGTTCCGGTGATCTTGGTGATCCTTGCTTTCAATTTCCTTGGCGACGGGCTACGCGATGCCGCCGACCCCTACAAATGACGGCCCCTTTCCATGAACAGCCCGCGACCGAGGTAATGTAAATGAAGCACCGGATGGAAAATGCGCGGATTTTGATGTATAGTCACGATACGTTCGGGCTGGGCCATCTGCGCCGCTGCCGCACCATCGCCCATGCCTTGGTGCAGGAATACAGCGGCCTTATGGTGCTGATCATGTCGGGCTCGCAGATTGCAGGGGCATTCGATTACCGCGCCCGCGTCGATTTTGTGAAAATCCCCAGTGTGATCAAGCTGCGCAATGGCGAGTATTCGTCGCTGTCCACCCATATCGACGTCGCTGACACGATCAAGATGCGCCGCTCGATCATCCGCCATACGGCGGAAAGCTTTGCGCCCGATATCTTCATCGTGGACAAAGAACCGATGGGCCTGCGTGGCGAGATCGAAGAAACGCTGGCTTACCTCAAATCCAAAGGCACCACGCTGATCCTTGGTCTGCGTGAAGTCATGGATGCGCCGCGGCTGTTGGATGCCGAATGGAAGCGCAACGACGTGATGGGCAAGATAGAGCGCACCTATGACCATATCTGGGTCTATGGCCCGCCCGACTTTTACGACCCGCTGACAGGGCTTGATGTGCCGCAATCCGTGCGTGATCGCATGGAGTTTGTGGGCTTTCTGCAACGCCGCTCGGCGCAGGAAAAGTTGTCTGACCAACGCCGCGACAGCGATTATCTGCTGGTGACAACCGGGGGTGGCGGCGACGGCGCGGACCTGATTGACAACGTGCTGAATGCCTATCTGCACGATCCGGCCCTGACCCAAAAGGCGCTGGTGGTGCTTGGTCCCTACATGCCGGCCGAACAACGCGCGGAATTCCTGCGCAAAGGACAAGGCATTCCGCAGGTCGAGGTGATTGAGTTTGACACCCGGATGGAAGAGTTGATTGCAGGCTCTGCGGGTGTGGTGGCGATGGGGGGCTACAACACCTACTGTGAAATCCTGTCGTTTGACAAACCGGCGCTGATCGTTCCCCGCACCACCCCGCGCGAGGAACAACTGCTGCGCGCCACCCGTGCCGCCGAACTGGGCATGATCGAGATGCTGCTGCCCGAAGAAGCCGCCGACCCGATGCGCATGGCAGCCGCTCTGCGCGCCTTGCCCAAGCGGCCGCATCCGTCTGATGCAGTCCCGGGTTTGCAACTTGAGGGGCTGACCAACATCGCGCGCCTCGTCGGCGTGGATTTGAACGCGCGCGCCGAACAACCGGGCACGTTGCGGATCGCGAAGTGATCGCGACGCGTCCGCGACTTGTGGTGGTGGTAAAAGGCTACCCCCGACTGTCCGAGACCTTTATCGCGCAGGAATTGCGCGGGTTGGAGTTGGCGGGATTTGATCTGGTGATCGTCTCGCTGCGGCACCCGACTGACAAGAAGCGCCACGCGGTCCATGATGAAATCGCCGCCGATCTGCTGTATCTGCCGGAATATCTGCACAAAGAACCTTTGCGGGTGCTGCGCGGATTGTGGGCTGCGTGGCGCAAGCCGGGCTTTGCCACGACCTTGCGCGGCTGGCTTTCCGATCTGTGGCGCGACCCCAGCCGCAACCGCGTGCGCCGTTTCGGCCAAGCGGCAGTGCTGGTTGCCGAATGGCCCACTGGGGGCACCTGGTTGCACGCACATTTCATCCACACCCCCGCCTCGGTTGCGGATTATGCCGCGCGGATCATGGGCATGGGGTGGACAGTTTCAGCCCATGCCAAAGACATCTGGACCTCGCCAGACTGGGAGCTTTCTGGCAAACTCGATCGCGCCCGATGGGCGGTGACCTGCACCGAGATGGGGCACAAGCACCTGCAATCGCTGGCCGCCGATCCAGCGCGGGTGCATCTGAGTTATCACGGCCTGAACCTGGATCGCTTTCCGCCCTTCCCTGATCAGCGCCCCGCCCGCGATGGCACTGACCCTGCCAACCCGGTGCAAATCGTCAGTGTCGGCCGCGCGGTGCCTAAAAAGGGCTATGATACACTTTTGCAGGCACTCGCGTTGCTGCCACCCGATCTGCATTGGCGTTTCAGACATCTTGGCGGCGGGGCCGAGCGTGACGCTTTGCAAGCGCTGGCGCTCAGCCTTGGCATCGCAGATCGCATCCATTGGCAAGGCTCGGTGGATCAGGCAGAGGTTTTGGCGGCCTACCGAACTTCGGATCTGTTTGCCTTGGCCTGCCGGATCACCGCAGACGGTGATCGCGATGGCTTGCCGAATGTGCTGGTCGAGGCTGCAAGTCAGGGCCTCGCCTGTATATCGACGAACATTTCTGGCATTCCAGAACTGTTTCGTGACGGCGAAAATGGCTGGTTGGTCCCGCCAGACGATGCCATCGCCTTGGCCGCCGCACTGAAAGCAGCGATCACCTCACCTGATCTGCGGCAGCACTTTGGCCATGCCGCCGAAGCACAAGTGCGGGCAACCCTTGACTATCATCGCAGCGTCGCGCAACTCGCGGCGCTTTTCGTGACAGAAGGTCCGCAGCCATGACCGTTTCCACACCTTCTGTGCTGTTCTACGTTCAGCACCTGCTGGGAATCGGCCACTTGGCGCGCGCCAGCCGTGTGGCCCGGGCTTTGATCGCGCGCGGCTTCCGCGTCACGCTGGTCACCGGGGGCCTACCCGTTTCGGGCTTTCCCGGCCCCGACATTCCACACATCGCGCTGCCGCCGATTGCCGTCTCGGACGGCGCTTTTGCGGGCCTTGTGACTGCCAGCGGCGAAGCGGCGGATGCTGGCTATCTTGACGCGCGCAAGAACCAACTGCTTGCCGCCTATCACAGTATCAAGCCCGATATTGTGGTGATCGAGGCTTTCCCGTTCGGCCGCAGGCAGGTGCGGTTCGAACTTTTGCCGCTGCTGGACGCGATTGATGCCACCCTGCCGCGCCCGCTTGTGGTCACGTCATTGCGCGACATCCTGCAACGGCGCAGCAAGCCAGGGCGCGACGAAGAAACCGTCGCCTTGATCCGCCGCGCGTTTGATCTGGTGCTGGTGCATGGCGATCCGTCCTTTGCGGCGCTGCACGACAGCTTTGCGCTTGCTGATCAAATTGCCGACCGGGTTGCCTACTCGGGGCTGGTCTGCCCGCCCGCGCCAGAAGGGTCTGCCGAACGGTTCGATGTGATCGTTTCTGCCGGCGGTGGCGCGGCGGGGCGGCAGTTGGTGACGGCAGCGGTGGGTGCAGCCTGCCTGCTGCAAGATTTGCCGCGTTGGTGCATCATCACAGGCCCCAATTTGCCGCAACCCGAGTATGAAACCCTTGCCAAGAACCTGCCCACCAATGTGCAGCTTGAACGCTTCCGCCCGGATCTGGCGCGCCTTATGACGGGCACCCGCCTGTCAGTCTCGCAAGCTGGCTACAACACCGTAGCCGACATTTTGATGGCTGGTTGTCATGCCCTGCTGGTGCCCTATGCCGCAGACGGCGAAACCGAACAGACCGACCGGGCGACCCGACTGCAAGGCCTTGGGCGCGTGGGTGTGATCACCGAAGCCGGCCTGAATGCCGAGTCGATGGCCGCCGCGATCCTGCGCGAGATTACCCGGACCCTGCCTGCACAAGCCCTGCAAATCAACACCAATGGCGCAGCCCACAGCGCCGAGATTTTATGGAACCTTTTGCAGCGGCACAGCGCAGACCATAGCACCCTGCTACCACATCAAAGCTGACATCGGTGAAACGTGGGCGACTATGAACTGGATTGAGGTCAATATCTCCGCGCTGATCCATCACTACGGTGGCGTGGGCCTGTTCGTCTCTCTGACGTTAGAGACGTTGGGTCTGCCGCTTCCGGGCGAAAGCGCGTTGATCATTGCGGCAACACTGGCGGGTGCGGGAAAGATCAGCATTTGGGTGGTTGCGGTCTCGGCTTGGTGTGGCGCGGTGCTGGGCGACAACATCGCGTATTTCATCGGGCGCAGGTATGGGCGCTCGGTGGTGACAAGATACGGTGCACGCTTTGGCATCACAACAAGCCGGTATGCGCGCGTCGAGGCAGTCTTTGCGCGGTTCGGGCCCGCGATGGTCATCGCAGCCCGGTTTGTGGTGCTGCTGCGGCAGATGAATGGCTTGGTGGCGGGCTCAGCTGGCATGCATTGGGCGGCTTTCGTGCTGTCAAACATGCTTGGCGCGGCGCTGTGGGTGGGGTTCTGGACAACACTTGCCTATCAGTTTGGCCATTCAGCAGATGTGTTGCCCTTCATCGGGCGGCACATCGGAATGGTAGCCTCGGCCCTTATGGCACTGGCATTGATGGGCCTGCTCGTCGGCTATTGGCGGATGCGCGCCGGACCCAAGCCATAAAGACCGGGGTCCGGAGCAGTCGGCTACTCCATAAACCAGCCGTGGCTGACGACAAGCGACTGACCCGTCAGCGCATTGGTGGGGAAGGCTGCAAACATGTGGGCAACTTCGGCGACATCTTCGACCGTGGTGAATTCCTTATCCACTGTTCCGCCCAGCATGATCTTGTTCACGACATCTTCTTCAGAAATGCCCAGTGTCTTGGCCTGCTCGGGTATCTGCTTTTCCACAAGCGGTGTTTTTACAAAACCGGGGCAGATCACGTTTGAACGCACACCATGTTCGGCGCCTTCCTTGGCGATCACCTTGCTCAGGCCCAGCAGCCCGTGCTTGGCGGTGACATAGGCCGATTTCAGCGGCGACGCTTCTTTCGAATGCACCGATCCCATGAAGATAATCGCACCGGAACCCGCCTTATACATATGCGGCAGACAAGCCTTTGACGTCAAAAACGCGCCATCGAGATGGATCGACAGCAGCTTTTTCCAATCGTCATAGGGAAATTCTTCCAGTTTGTGCACGATCTGGATGCCCGCATTGGACACCAGCACGTCGATCTTGCCCCAATGGTCAACGACCGCCTGCACACCTGCATTGACGGCAGCCTCATCGGTGACGTTCATCTCGACGCCGATGGCTTCGCCCGGGCCTTTGGCCGTCAGTTCGGCTGCAGTCGCTTGGGCGGCGTCCAGCCGCAGGTCGGCGATAACAACCTTGGCACCGTCCGCGATGTAGCGTTCGGCGATAGCGCGACCGATGCCGCTGGCCGAACCCGTAACGATGCACACTTTGTCTTTCAGGCTGAGTGAAAAGGACATGTTCTGTCTCCTGCAGTTATGAAGTCATTGGGCTGTGGCGAAGTGGTTTTACACAGCACGGCCCGGTTCAAACGTTGTGTTGTGGCAGAAATCGCTGCGGCAGAGTCATCACCATGAAGCAACGGGTAGCAGCCCTTCCGCGAGATTGTGCCGGGTATGGCATGGCGAAAGCAGGGGCGACGGCATCAAGAAGCCTTCCTTGCATGAAATTGTCAGTGATTGGCCAGATCAAACACCTGCACACACTCGGACGAACGATGGCGGTTTCGCCAATCGGGGTGATTGACCGTGTGTTCGGCATCGGCCTTCCCGGCACGCCAATGGTCCAGCATTGATGTGCGGGAAAACTCGTAATCCTTTGATCCGCCTTCAAACTGGGTTGGCCGATAGATCAGATGCGCGATGGTGATATGCGGGTCAGTTGCACCTTTCAGCAAAGCCTGCGCATCCGGGTCAGCCTTTAGCTCAGGCGGCAGTTTGTCATGCAAGCGGCGCGCGGCCGCGCTGGTGTCGTGCAGGCGGCGCATCATGTCGGTGTTAAAACGGGTGCGGCTGGAAAAGCGAATTTCCTTTTCGCGCGCCTCGCTTTGCCAGACCGAAGCGGGAAGGCTGCCGTGCGCGCTGAACAGATCAACCTGAAACACACAAAGATCCACGGGCGATTTCTGCTCATCCATGATGTATTGCAGTGGCGTGTTGGAAACCAGCCCACCATCCCAATAGAACGCCCCGTCAATCTCGACAGCCGGAAAACCCGGCGGCAATGCGCCCGAAGCCATGATGTGTTCGGGGGCTATGCGCTGGTTTGCTGTATCGAACCAAGTCAGATTTCCAGTTTCAACATTGACGGCCCCAAGGCTGAGGCGGACGTCGCCATTGTTCAACAGATCAAAATCAACCAACTTCTCCAGCGTGACACGAAGCGGCGCGGTGTCATAAAAGCTGCTGGCTCCAACAGTGCCGGGCGGCATGAATGCTGCGGGCGGAACGCGCAGATCGAAGAACCCTGGAACCCCGGTGAGGGTGGTCGCCGACGCACTGAACTGATTGAGGAAGGCGCGCGCCCAGATACCGTCAAAGACCGTTGCGGGCAGCGATTTGGAACTGGCCGTTTCCCAGAACGCACGCAACCTTTCCACCCGCAGTTCCGGCGCATTGCCGGCAATTATCGCAGCATTGATTGCCCCAATCGAGATACCCGCCACCCAGGACACGTGACGCGCCTGCGTCGAAAGCCCTTCATAGGCCCCGGCTTGATAGGCCCCCAATGCGCCGCCGCCTTGCAGCACAAAGGCAACCTTTTCGTCGTTCATCGCGGAATGTTTCACAGAGGTGCGGGCCATGGTCAGGCTCCCTTCAGGGTCAGATCGGCAACAAGTGGCAGATGGTCAGAGGCCCTGCGTGCCTCGGGCGTCAGAACAGCGCGTATGTCGCGCAAGGTAAATGCATCGCTCACCGCAATGCGGTCCAAAGCGGCCACGGGTTTGCGGGCGTGAAAGGTGGGCGGGCTGGGCAAAATGCGGTAGGCAGGCCCTAGTCCCGCCAAATGCGACGGGCCCGACCACTCATTGAAATCGCCCGCCAAGACTATGGCGTTGCCCTGCTCATGATCAGCAAAGTCCCGCAGTGCTGCGAGTTGGCGGCGACGAGAAGCCCGCATCAAGCCCAGATGGGTGCCAATAACCCTGATTGCACGCCCATCCAACCGCAAGTCTGCCAGAACTGCGCCGCGCGGTTCCAGCCCCGGCAAATCAATGTGCAGGGCTGCCAAAACCTCGATGCCATGACGGATCAGAATGGCGTTGCCATGCCAACCAAGGCTGTCTCGGCCATGAGCAAATGCGACGTGCCGCAGCGGCCCGCCATCAAACGAAGCAACCGGCAACGCGGGTGGCCGCTGCCCCAACCGCATGTCAGCCTCTTGCAGCAGCACAATGTCGGCATCCAATCCCTCGATCACGCGCAGGGTGCGCTCTGGATCGCGGCGGCGGTCATTACCAAGCGCTTTGCGGATGTTGTAAGTGGCGACACGTAAATGCAAATCACTCATAAGATCGGCGCTCCCAGCCGGAAGACCCCTTCCGCACAACGACGGGGCAGGCTCGAATGGATAATTCCTGCGTCACACAAAGGTTCCATTTCGCGAAACCAATCGCGCAATCGTGTAACGGTTTCAGGATCATAGACCATCAGCGCCGACTCGAAGTTCAGCAACATGGACCGCACGTCAAAATTCGCCGACCCAACCCACGCCAGATCGTCGATCATTCCGGTTTTGGCGTGCAACATACCCTGCCGCAGCCGCAGGATCACGCAACCCGCCGCGTGCAACTCGCGCAGATAAGCGCCGCGGGCAAGGTCAGCGATCCACTGGTTCGATCTCTGCGGCAGCATGATCCGCACATCGACACCACGCCGCGCCGCCGTGGCCAACGCCTGCAGCAGCGCTTCGGTGGGCAAGAAATATGGCGTGGTCAACCAGATCGAACGATCAGCCCGATGGATCGCGCAGACCAGCGCATCGTGCAGAGGATCGTCGGACGCATCCGGACCAGATGGGACCAGCTGCGCGCTGACTGTGCCCAAAGTCGTCACTTGCGCCAGCGATGCAGTTGGCGCCGCGCCCACAACCTGCCAGTCAGCCGAGAACACGTCGATATAGGTCTGCACCGCAGGCCCTTGCAGACCAAAGCTCAGGTCGATCCAGTTCTGACCCTGCACAAGGTATTCGTCGCCGACATTGCGACCACCCGCCCAAACTTGGGTCAGGTCAGCAATGACCATCTTGCGATGATTTCGCAGGTTGAAATGGCCCTTGCTGACACGATGCAGGAACGGCGAGAAATAACGCACCTCACCGCCAGCGGCAGTCAATCGTGCTAACGCCGCTTTTGGCCGCCGCAATGCACCTAACCGATCGAGGATCAAGCGCACCACCACCCCGGCCCTCGCCTTTTCGACCAACGCTTCGACAAAGGCCCGGCCCGATGGATCGTCGGCCAAGAGATAAAGCGTGATGTCTAGCCGCGTCTGCGCCTGTGCGAGGGTGCTATACAGGGCGGCGCGCGACTCGGTCGGCGACGCATGCAACACCAGTTCATTACCATCCGACGCGGCAGGAATCCCGAAAGCCTGCAAAGTTGTCGCCATCGGATGAGCCTTGCGTGCCGGATGGATGATCGGGCTGAACCGGATCGGAGCCATACGCTTGCTTTGTTTGCGAAACCCCAACCCCAGAAACAGCGGAATAGCCAGATACGGAAGCAGCAGCATGAACAACATCCAAGCCGCAGCCGATTGCGGCGAGCGACGTTGCTGCAACACGAAAAGCATCGCAAAGCCGACCAAAAAGACGCCAAAGACAACGACAAGATGCGACGCCAGCCATATCATCGCGATGCCCCTCTTCGCAGTTGCCAAAGTTCCAACGTCGCAAACGACTTAAAGCCGTCACAACCCCCGATACCGTGCGTCGCTGCACCATGAACCTCTTAAGTTCAATCGCAAGCCCGCGTTTGTTATTTGCACGAAAGCGTGGTCGAGACGTTATCGGCGCCCGCAACGTGTCTTGCCGCTTGAATTCCCGACAGACAATGCTATCAGCCGCGTGTTGGAGATTTAATCGCGTTAACAACAATCGCATGCATCTCAAACGTGGAAGTGTGGCCGAGTGGTTTAAGGCTCTAGTCTTGAAAACTAGCGTGCGGGGAACCGTACCGTGGGTTCGAATCCCACCGCTTCCGCCACCTGCCCTTGAGGAACGTTTCTCTCGACCCGGCTCCAGTCGGATTTTTCCGTTGTTTTCGGGGGTTATGCGGGTGGGGCTGTTAACCGGTGCCCGCGCCAATAGGCCTGAACGTGGTCTCTCCCGGTCGACATTCTCCCGACCTGTTGCCTTCGCCTGTTTAGTGAAGTGGCATAAATAGTTGAAAATACATGATAAATATCTTCGTCCGGTTCGAGTGGTTGGAAAATCCACTCGCTTTGCGGAGAGGACCGCAGTCGAAAGTCTGCCCGTCTCGAGCTTGCCCAAGGTCACAGCGCTCAGAGCTTACACAGTCTTGCGTCGCGCCGCATCCGTTCGGTCGGGGACAACCGGTTTCGGGCCGAATGCCCGATGGACCGGTGTCAGGATGTGGACCTGACCGAGGATGACCTGCGCGTCTATCGTGTCGGGGGCCCGGCACTTGCGTCCGCGATCAGCGCCGCGGCGAGGTTCAGTGAAAGCCCCCACCAGCTGGTCGATGGACTCTGGCAGTTGGGCACATTGCCATCCGGGCGGATCGTGTTTCTGGCGCTGGAACCTGCTGTCCTGACCGGCGAGACCATATCCGCGACGCTACGCCAGACCGCGCAGGGTCAAGACGTCACGATCCTGGCACCAGCCATTCCTCTCTGCGCCCGACATGAAGCTGAAGATCGACATCACGCCCGACATCGTCGCCATGATGCGGGAGGAAGTTCTCGCCGGTGAACGCGCTGTGTCCACCGCGATGCGGCAAGCAGGCACCAATCTGAAATCCGCATGGCGTGTGCAAATAACAGGCGCGGGCTTGGGCCGCCGGCTTGCCAATTCGATCCGCGCTGCCAACTTCCCGAAGTCTGGGGAAAGCCTGAACGCTGCGACCCTCGTCTGGTCGAATGCGCCGGTCATTGGCGGCGCACATGACACCGGCCCACTGATCCGATCAAAAAACGGCTTCTGGCTGGCGATCCCCACACCAGCGGCTGGGAAATCCACGCGGGGCGGCAAGATCACCCCCGGCGAATGGGAACGCCGCACCGGATTGCGCCTGCGGTTCATCTATCGCCGGAGAGGGCCGAGCCTGTTGGTGGCGGAGGGGCGGCTGAACACCAAGGGCCGGGCGGTGGCGTCACGGTCGAAAACCGGCCGGGGCGTCGTTACCGCGCCGATCTTCCTGCTGGTGCCCCAGGTCAAGCTGACGAAACGGCTGGATCTGGCACGGGATGCTGTGCGGGCGGCGGACGGTGTTCCGGGGCTGATCGTGGCGAACTGGGTGGATCGTTGAGTGCAGGCCACGAAAATCATGCCATTACGCTATAGACCGGTTGCCCGTCGCTAGAGCTTTTCTCGACCGCACCGCAAAGAGCAAAGATCGTTGCTCCGTTGGCAGACACGAAAACGACCCCAAGCAGAACATCCGGGCTGGGATTTGTTGTCAAAGAAATCGTCGCCCCTTCACCGACGGCAAGTTCGACAAAGGCATGATGCTCGGCGGCGACCAAACGCGCAATATCGAGGTAACTGACAACATTCTGTCTCGTGAAGTGACGGACATCAAATGCCGCAACATCTCGAAGGAGGATCGCTTCGCAGTTGTCTGCGGGATCGGACGTGACCAGCAGCGTTAGGACGCGCTCTGCGGATTCGTAGGTCATGCCAACATACTCCACGTCGGCAAACCGTTCATCCCCTTCAAAAGTGATCATCTCCAATCCTCCGGACGGATCAACCCGTCATCACCTCGCCCGTCACCTGAAAAGCCCTCTTCCTCGGTCGCTGGCCGACCAGGCTGGCGCTCGCCGTCGATTCATTCGTGCGTATGGGGCTGACCTTGACCGTGATCGTGGCCCCAATCAACGTCTTTGATCGGCTTTCCGTCAGGGCCATACAATCTGTCTCCGCGAGGGCCGACAACCCAAGCTCCCGGACGCCCCTGTGCAGGCAAGCCCCGAACTTCCGGCGCAGGTTCCACGGGTCTGCCCTCTGCATCCGTCTCCGGGATACCTTCTGGAAGCGCTCTGGGTCCGCCCTCTGCGCGATTCTCAACAACATGCGGTGAGGACGTGCCACCGAGCGCTTGATAGCCTTCGGTCGAAAAACCGGGCAGATCAAGGATATCACGACCGAACTCATCGAGTTGGGGAAAGACCTCGACCCAGCCGGACGCAAATTCGCCGGGCCGCACTGTAAGTCGCCCTGCGTTCCATGCTCTCAATGCCTCATCGACAATGCCCTGAATTCTGGCCAAATCTTCCTGGCTACCTGCCAACGCCCTCCCCAATGCGCCTGGGTAAGAGAGTTCGTGCAGCGCAAGCGCTTGCCCCACGATTTCGGAGCTGGGCCCCGACCAGTCGGCACCCGAGAAGCGGCCAGAATTAAATTGGCCCCACGCGTGAGCTCGGGCAGCCAGCACACCTTCGACCGTAGCAAGGTCGAGACCGAGGCGTTCAGCAGAACTCTGAACGGCTGCATCTTCGGCATATCGGCGAAATGCCTCAAGCCCAACAACCGCGACTGCAGCAAGGCCTCCCCTCGTCAACGCACGAAGTCCCGAGCCAAGCTCCGATGGAGATGGCAAGGCATCGGGCAATCCACCGATACTTGGCACATATTCAGCAGGCGTGATGATGGTTTCACCCGGTGCAATCGGCTCTGCATAGCACCGACAGTTGTGCGCCTGACCCGGATGGCCGCCTGCAGGCGGCTCGTCCCAACGGAACATCCGATCATCGTACTCCGCGTGGCTGTCGCGTACCTTCGCGTCGTCTTGGGAGCGCCAGATGTAACGTTCGATCCCCAGGTACTGCTGCCGAAGCTGGTTGATCAGGCCCGAGAAGGCCCGCAGGAGGCGTTCTTCCATCGCTGCCCGCAACGGACGCAGGCGCTGCGGATGGGTCTCATATTCCTCGAAGATGGCCGTCAAACGCGCATCCCACTGGCGCAGCGCTTCCTCCTTTGCGTCCGAAACGTCGCGCAGGTCGGCTTCGGTCACCCACGGCACGGTGTCCGGGGGCGTCAGCGCATTCAGCAGCATCCGGGTGTTGTCTGCAATCAATCGGTCCAGTTGGTCGGTGAAATCGGCCTGCAACTCGGTACAGCCGGGGAAAAGCGATTTGATCGATATGGCTGCACGGTAGCCGTACACGGTGCCGTTGTGCTTTTTGACCACATACTGACCACTTCCGCCGTGGCGGAGGAATTCCCGTAGATTGTGCTGCATGGAACGTCCCGCCGACCTGCCGGATCGTCTGTAAGGACAGATGGTTAAAAAGCGTTCACCTAACCGTTCGCCGCTTCCGTCGCCGCAACGGTCCAAAGAAGCCGTAAGGTCTGTGTCAATGCCCACCCCCCGCGAAACCAGCCTCACCGCGTTGCACGCGCGGCTTTCGGCGCTGCCCGTCACAGCCCTGCGCGGCGATGTGTTGCCCGAACGTGTGCCTGCTGCGGGTCTTATGATCTTGCGCGACGGCGAGCCGGGGGAGCCCGAGGTGACGCTCTCGCCGCTGCGCTACCATTACCAGCACCGCGCCGAGATCGAGGCGGTTGTGCAGGGCACCGCGCGCGACGCCGCCTTCGACACGCTCTGCGCCAGCATCGGCACCGCACTGGCCACCGACCGCACGCTGGGCGGACTTTGTGACTGGGTCGAGGCGGACGCACCGCGACCGGTTGACCTGCCCGTCGAGGGTGCAGCCAGCCTGAAGGCCGCCGTCATCACGGTGGTCCTGCATTATTCGCTGGCCGACCCGCTGGCGTGAACCATCCAACAAAAGGAGACCAACATGGCACGCGCACAAGGGGCGCGGGCGCAGATGGCGCTTGCGTTCGAGACAGTTTACGGCACCCCGCCGGGGTCCGGATTTGCCCAGATGCCCTTCATCACCTCATCGCTGGCGGCTGAACAGCCACTTCTGGCCTCGGAACTTCTGGGCTATGGCCGCGATCCCCGTGCGCCCTTGCTGGACGCGATCACCACCGATTGCGATGTGGAAGTGCCGATCGATGCTTTGGGTTTCGGCTTCTGGTTGAAGGCGGCCTTCGGGGGCCCGACGACGGCTGGCACAGTGGCGGCGACTGGCTCGATCACGTTTTCGGCCCAACCCGCCGTCAACTCCACGCTGACGATCAACGGCACTGCTTTCACCTTCGTGGCCTCGGGCGCTACCGGCAACCAGGTGAACATCGGGGCCAACCTCGCCGCCACCATGACAGCGCTGGCCGTAGCGCTGAACGCCAGCGTCGTCGCCGGTGTGGCGCTTGCCACATACACTGGTACCGCCACCGCGCTGACCATGGTGCACGACAGAGTAGCATCAGCCCAACCGCGATCAGCGGCCCGGCAAAGGCGCCAACTGTATCCAGCGACTGGCGCAGCCCAAACGCAGCACCTCGCAACTCGGGCGGAGCGATATCGGCGACGAGGGCATCGCGGGGCGCGCCGCGAATGCCCTTGCCCACGCGGTCCAAGAGCCGCGCGGTCAAAACGACACCCACACTTGGGGCAAGGGCGAAGAGCGGCTTTGTGACCGCACCAAGACCGTAACCGATCAACGCCAAGCCTTTGCGCCGCCCGAACCAATCACTCAGTACGCCCGAAAACACCTTGACGACCAAAGCGGTTGCCTCGGCCAGCCCCTCGATCAGCCCGATCATCAGGGCACTGGCGCCCAAGGAGGTGACCATGAAAAGCGGCAGCAGGCTGTGGATCATCTCGGACGAGACATCCATCAGGAGACTGACGAAGCCCAGAATCCAGATGCCGGTCGGAATCTGGCTGCGGTTGGATGCGAACATTGTGCTGGCTCCGGGCAATGAACGGACTGGGCTGCAGCCGGACTGTGCGTCGGCATCCAGCGACGGCGCAACTTCGACGCCCTTCTGCAACCTTACAAATTTGTGACCTGGCGGAAAGGCTGGCGTGGATCTGGAGATTTAGTTGGGCGCATCGGTCCCGTCTTTTTGGCCGCCCCAAGTGGAACACCTCGACATGCACAGCAGCACTCCTGTCACCAACCTTCAAGCCCGACACAATCGCGCAACCCGCCTTTTGCACGCAGGTCTGGCCCTTGCCATCGTGACCCAGCTCTTGACCAGTCTGCAAATGCGCGGACCGGATGATGTGCAGGCCGGCGACATCCTGTTTCAGGTTCATCGATATTCGGGCCTTGCGGCCACGGTCTTGGCCTTTGGGCTATGGGTCACAATTCTGGTGCGGTCGCGCGGCACCGACCTTGGCGTGCTGATCCCGTGGTTTTCCGGGCGGCGTTTGGCAGCGCTAGGTCGGGATATCAAGGTGCATGCCGAGGCAGGGTTGAAGTTGCGGCTTCCCGAGCATGACCCGCAGGCGGCCTTGCCTTCAGCCATTCATGGCCTTGGTCTTTTGCTGATCTCGGCGATGGCAGCCTCTGGCGCGGTCTATTTCGTGCAGGTCGCTCTTGGTCTGCATTCGGGCGAACCGGATCGGATGATCGCGATGACGGTTCACCTGGCGCTGGCCAATCTGGTCCGGGCCTGCCTGATCGCCCACGCTGGCCTGGCCCTGCTGCACCATCTGTTGCAATCGATGCGCCTGTCGCCACAACGTTCGTGCGGAGGTTAGATCAACCATTCTCCGCAGGTGGCGCAGAAAATGACAAGGGATCAGGCTTTGATGGCAGTTTTCTTGGCGTCTCTGTCGTCAACCCACCTTGATAGCAGACTGCTGGCGACAACGCGGCTTGATGTTAGAACGGGACCCAATTCTGTGGCCAAGCTATCTTGGTGTGGCTACGTTGGCGTCAAATCACGTTGATGACAGAATCGGCACGGATATGGTCACCAAGCCTTACGATCTTACAGATGCTGTTACCTATCATATCGGCTCCTTTCCTCCATCTGCCTTGGACTATGAGGTGCTGCTCGGGCCGCTAGAAGAGGCTGCGGCCTCCCTTGCGCGGTACGATACGAAGATGTCGGGCATGGTAAACAGTGAACTTTTCCTCGCCCCCCTGCGGCGCCAGGACGCGGTCACCTCTTCCCGGATGGAAGGGACGATCTCGACCATCGAGGAGCTGTACCGACTTGAAGCCGAAGAGGATGCAGGCAGCGCTGACCCTTACCGGGAGGCGCGCAACGACGACGTCGAGACCTACCTTTACTCCCGCGCGCTGCGCAATGCCCAGCAGGCGCTTGCGGAAGGCGCACCGCTTGGCGAGCATCTGATCCGCACCGCGCACCAGCAGCTGCTGTCCTTTGGCCGGGGAGCCCGCAAGCGCCCCGGCAGCTACAAGGTTGAGCAGAACTACATCGGAGACGAACGCCGAGGAAAGATCTATTGCGTTCCAATCGCCCCGGGGCAGCTTGGACCAGCGATGGCCGAACTGGTCCGCTACATCAACGAAAGCGCGATGCGGCCGCTGATCCGCACCGCCATCGCGCATGTCGAATTCGAGGCCCTGCACCCTTTCGAAGACGGCAATGGCCGGATCGGTCGCATGCTGATCACCCTGATGCTGTGGAAGCTTGGCGTCCTGCATCAACCAAACTTTTTCGTGTCGGGTTACTTCGAGGCGCACAAGGACGAGTACATCGAGCGGATGCGGGCCGTTTCCGACACAGGCGATTGGACTGGCTGGGTGGTGTTCTTCCTCCAGGCGATGCACGCCCAGGCGACGGTCAACATCCAGACTGCCGACGCGATCTTCCGCCTGCACGGCGAGATGCGGGAACGGTTCCGCGAGGTGCTGAATTCGCAATTCCACGACCAGGCACTCGACTATGTATTCGCGAGCCCAGTCTTCCGTAACGACCGCTTTGTAGATCGGTCAGGGATTCCACCATCATCCGCCCGCGCTCTCTCACGACGGCTTGTCGAGGCGGGCCTGCTGCGCACCATTGAAGCCGCATCCGGGCGCAGGGCCGCGATGTACGCCTTCGATCCCCTGCTTGATCTGCTAAAGGTCTGAAACGCCAAAAGCCCCCGCTTTTCAGGGGGGGCTCGTCAAACGTTGAGGTGGCGTTGAGGTAAAACGCTGGCGTCTATACACAAGTGTTTTTATCGGACTACAAGACTCTGTTATCCAACAGTTTTTTGGTTGCGGGGGCAGGATTTGAACCTGCGGCCTTCAGGTTATGAGCCGTGACCTCGCGCTGAGCTCGAAGTAAACCCTTTCAAAGACTTGCGCGACAAGCCATTGATATCAAAAACCTCTCTTGCCTTCTCTGGTCGTGTTTCGCCGGATTTCGATGCTTCCAGAAGTGCAGAAAACCGCATCCATATGTTGACCAGGCGTTGACAAGAACCTCTTTTCAACAGCGCATCTTGATCAGATGAGTTTGCGAATTCAGTGCGAGCCTACGTTGTCCGGGGCTACGCGAAGAGCCGAACGCGGCCTGACGGCGGCATGGCAGTCGCAGCATTTGCGATAAAGCATCCGACCATGCGCGCTACAGCGAGATCTTCGTAAACACAGCAGGAGCGGGCGAAGATCGGGCTTTTCGGAGTGCTGCAAAGCACTAGGGGCACCGCAGACGATTTGGGCATCGGCGGCGGATTGCACCGCCTTTGGCGTCGGCCCTACGGCTGCTGAACCTTTTGCTCTTGGACAAGCGTGAACTCGAGCTCCCGAACCCGCCGCAACGATTCTTGCAGTTGATCGAAATCGCGCATCAGTTGTTGGTAGTGGTTGTTTTGGTCTATTTCTCGGCCATGCTCTACAAAGCCTCGATGATAGACCTCTAGCTGTTCTTCGACCATTTTGATGTGTTCGAGAAGGATCTGGTTAACGCGATTGACCTTCGGAGGCGGCTGAACTGGAGGCAGAGTTGGAGCGGCAATGGGTGCCGACGTATAGGCGGCAGCGGGCGAAATCGAGAAAAGGTCTCCAATCGGTTCTTGGACAGGCGCCGGTTGGGGCTCTGCCGGATGCTGCGTGCCAAGCATCCGCGCGTAATCCGATTTGCTACGCAGAGTGATGATGCGTTCCAAATCGCGCTGCTCGCATTTTAACAAGGCCGCCTTTTCCTTCGGCGTACCATCCGCTAGCAGCAGGTTTGCTTGGATCTTCGGTTCCGATCGCGAGACATCCAGATCGGTTGGGAACGGCACAGCCAGCCACCGACCATATCCGATCGATGCACGGGACGCATGCAAACTTCCCCCCACGAGATCCGACTGAACCATAACGACGCCTTGGGCGAATCCCGCCTGAATTCGGTCGCGTTTCACAAAATTCGTCGGCAGCGGCTCTTGGCCGAATTTATACTCCGTCACCAAGGCGCCACCAGATTCCAGTATCCGGGCTGCTAGCTTCTTGTGTCGGCTAGGAGCGACCGTTTGAAGGCCGTGCGCAAGGACAGCGACGGTGTGGCCCCCGGCGTCTAACGCTGCTTCGTGCGCCAGCGCATCGCAACCAAGCGCAAGGCCGCTGACCACACTCCAACCTTCTTCGACGAAGAACTTGGTCAAGCGATTTGCAATGATTTTCCCGTGCTCGGTTGGCTCGCGCGTTCCGATGATCGCAACCGACTTCTCGGGTGCTTCGGCCAGCTTTCCTTTGACGAAAAGGATCTGCGGATCGTCCTTCGTTCTCTTCAGCAGCGAGGGGTATTCGGGATCGGCGGTGGAAATAATCCTCGCACCCGCAGATTGCGCCATGTCGGACTGCCGACCGGCCTCTGCCACGGCGGCCGAAATGGCGGAAGCGTCAATGTTTGCTCCAGCATTGCGCGGCAACTGAGCAAGCAGCTCAAGTATGCCCTCCTCTTCGAAAAAAGGAATCTGCGCGACGTTTCGCAACGCAGCAGGCCCCACGCCCTTGAGCATGGAAAGTGTCAGCAGCACCGTCGTTTTTGTCGAAGTATCAGTCAAAGCACGTTACCGATGTTCATTGAGATCGCCAGGCGCGTCACAGGTCCGGCACCAGCTTCTGTGAGCCTGATCCCTGCATATATCAAGCTGGAACCCGTTGTGCACACGTCGTCTATCACGAGGACCCGATTGCGCTCAGCCACATCCTGCGGCGTTCTAACATGAAGATGGTCCCTCACGTTCGCGAACCGCTCCAGCGCATTCAGCTTGTCGTTGCTATTTGACTTGACACCCTCCCGATAGGCCAACAAGTCGGGTCTGTAGAGGATGCGCTGGGAGCCGTTGAACGGATTTTCCTGCATGTAACCTCTTAGTTGATTGAGCAGGCATTCCAGCCTCGGCTGACGCCCAGGACGGTGCGGCACGACAGAAATGATCAGCGGCGAACCCACGTTAAGCGATCCAATGTTATGCTTTATGAAACGATATATGCTCTCGACCCAATGCTCCGGAAAGACTTCCGAGTCTTTGTTATCATGGATACTCGCTGTGAGGGCGTGCCATTTCTTCCGCTCCGAAACAGAATCGTAATTTGCGAAAGACCTGCCGCACGTAAACACCTGATATGGTGTCTTGCCGCCGCCGATGGCCTTTGGAATGAATTTCCCGATTTTGTCAAAGCGTATATTATCTGGTGCCTTGCCATAACCAGAAAGCAAATATTCCAAATTAGGTTGAAACTTAGGTAAAGCATCAAGCGCCGAAATCACGTCACCCGGTTCTTCAAAGGTCATATCTGGGATATGATTCAACGCATCCCAATTGTCATATGAATAGCTGTTTGACCACGATGATTTATCGAGAGCCACCGCCACACCAGCATTGTAGGCGGCGCGAACATCGGCATCCCCATCTCCGACCATAAGAACCTTGTTCAAATATTTTAGGCCGACTTTGTCCATCGCGGCCTGGATGCCTTCGCCGAAGGGCTTTGTTCGCTTAACATCCTCGTATCCAATTATCACGTCCCATCGGACAAGATCATAAGCTTCGCTCAACACCGTGCGAGCGTACGACCTCGGCGACCTTGTAAATACACCAAACTTTGTATTTGGGAACTTTTTTTGAACAAGCTGAAGCAGGTCGTCACTATAAATGACCCGATCGTTCGTGGCGCGATATGCTTGGAGCAATTTTGATTTGTAGGCATCCGAGTTGTCGTTTTTCCCGGCCTCCCGGATATCCTTCAAGTCGTCAGTTCGGATCAGCGTATCATCGAGGTCAAAAAGACATAGTTCAAACATGTGTTATTCCCGTTCTTCTGCAATGTTCCGAACATACGGCTGGCGACCCTATCCATACATCAAAATGCTCGGATGCGTTGCTCTTCTTCTCAGATATCGACATAAAGCGGAGAAAATCTGGCAACCAAAAGATCGTGTCCCATGGCGTGGTGTAGCTGGCCATTGAGATCGCCGCCATGTTGGGCGCGGGCCTGCTTGATCAGCGTGCCACGACGGGCAGACTGATCATGGGATCATCGCTCAAAGGCGCCATGGTTTCCAGTGTCATGTATCTGGCGCGCTGAACGGCCCATTCATCATTCTGTTCCAGCAGGAGGGCGCCGACGAGGCGGGTGATGGCGGCATCGTTGGGGAAGATACCGACCACTTCTGTGCGGCGTTTGATTTCGCCGTTCAGGCGCTCGATGGGGTTGGTCGAATGCAGCTTGGCGCGGTGTTCCTTGGGGAAGGTCATGTAGGCCAGCACGTCGGGTTCCGCCTCATCCATGATCACGGCCAGCTTCGGCACCTTTGGCCTGATCTGGTCGGCGACAGCGCGCCACTGGCTGCTTGCGGTCTCGGCGGTGTCCTGGGCAAAGGCAGTCGCGATGAAGGCCGAGACGACCCTGCGCCCGCTCTTTCCGGCATGGGCCAGCACGTTGCGCATGAAGTGGACGCGGCACCGCTGCCAAGTGGCGCAAAGCACCTTGGTGACGGCGGCCTTGATGCCCTCGTGCGCGTCGGAGATCACCAGTTTGACGCCGCGCAGGCCGCGCCGGGTCAGCTTGCGCAAGAACTCAGTCCAGATCGGCTCGGCCTCGGAAGTGCCTATTTCCATTCCCAAAACCTCGCGACGGCCATCGGTGTTGACGCCCACGGCGATGATGGTGGCGACGGACACGATGCGCCCACCGCGCCGGACCTTCAGGTAGGTCGCATCGATCCAGAGATAGGGCCAATCGCCTTCGATAGGCCGGTCGAGGAAGGCCTTCACCTTGCCATCAATCTCTTCGCACAGGCGGCTGACCTGGCTCTTGGAGATACCAGACATCCCCATGGCTTTGACCAGATCATCGACCGAGCGGGTCGAAATGCCCTGAACATAGGCCTCCTGGATCACCGCCGTCAGCGCCTTCTCGGCCATCCGGCGAGGCTCCAGAAAGCCCGGAAAATACGAGCCCGTTCGCAGCTTCGGGATGCGCAACTCGACCGTGCCCGCCCTCGTCTCCCAATCACGGTCCCGGTAACCGTTGCGCTGTGCCAGGCGCGACGGGTTCTTCTCGCCAAAGTCAGCGCCGGTCGCAGCGCCCACCTCAAGCTCCATCAGCCGTTCGGCGGCGAAACCGATCATCTCACGCAGAAGGTCAGCATCAGGCGTCTTTTCAACAAAGGCACGCAGGTTCATCATCTCGTCGGTCATCGGTGAAATCTCCGGTCAAGGTTGGTGTCAGCAACCAGACCCTACCCGGAAAACGCCGGTGACCACCTCAGCCAGAACCTACACCACGCCGTGGGACACGATCAACCAAAAGGCGAAGTGTGGCGATGGCGGTTCAATTGGGCCGCGCTGGCAACCGCCCTGAGTTCTTCCAAGGTCGCCGCGTATCGCCGCAACGGATAGTAGATTTCCATCCGTCCTTCAGTTTGCTGAGCGTCCATGCTGTCGGAAGCGAGACTGCCCGCATTGAGCAATGCCTCGTCGCGCACTTGAAAAGGCTGAGCGACGGCCCAGCTCCGACTTTGACAGTTGCGCACGGGCGTGGCTGGACGATGTGCCCTTCCAGCGCACCCTACCATCCTTGAGCTCCTGCTGATCGGCAGTTGTGGACATTTGCTTAACCCATTGATCTGACTATCCGGAATTGCCCACCCCACTTCAATTCCGCTCTCTGCCTGTATTCCGCCCCTCTGCCTGTGCTCTGACTTGATAACCGCGCGGGTCTACGCCTGTGTCGGGGGGCAAGGAGTCCGGACATATGGCCAACCGACTGAAACTGAATGAGAAAGCCCTGCGGGACGCGGAGCCGAAGCCGGGCGTCAGCTATCAGATCTTTGACACCGAGGTGATCGGCTTCGCGGCCCGGATTCAGGCCTCAGGTGCACGAACCTTCACCATCGACTACCGCCATGCCGGGCGGCAACGGCGCATGACCATCGGGCGCTGGCCGGAGTGGAGCGTTACCGCCGCACGCGAACGGGCCAAGGAACTGCGCCGCGCCATCGACGAGGGACAGGATCCGCTGGCGACGCGGGAGGAGTTTCGCGGGGCTCCGCGCATCAAGGACATGATCGACCGTTACATCGCCGAACACCTGCCAAAGTTGGCGAAGAACAACGCCGCCGACCAGACGTCGATGTTGAAAAAGATGGTCGAACCTAACTGGGGCAACAAATTGGTGACTGAGATCACCAAGTCGGATGTCGCACGGTTCCTCGATTTCGTGGCTGAGGGTCGCCCACGCCCCAGCAAGGAAAAGCCTAACAACCGCGCGCGCAAACTGGAGGGACACAAGCCCACCCCGATCCGGGCCAACCGCACGGGCGAAGTGCTGCGGAAGATGTTCACGTTGGCCATCGAATGGGAATGGCGCGCCGACAACCCTGCGCAAGGTTTCCACCGCCGCATCGAAGAGGCCCGCGAACGTTTCCTCGGCCCGGAAGAACTGACCCGCATCGCTTTGGTCCTCGATAGTGCCGAAGATCAGCGCGCGGCTGCAATCATCCGGATGTGCATGTTGACCGGCGCCCGGGTGGGAGAGGTGCGGACGGCGCGGTTTGAACAGTTTAACCTCGACTATGTCATCTGGTCGAAACCCGCTGCCACCACCAAGCAGCGCAAAATCCACCGTGTGCCGATCTCGCAGGAGGTTGTCACCATCGTTCGCCAGCGCCAACTGGTCGTCCCTCGCGGCAATCCTTGGCTGTTTCCCGGTGAGACTATCGGCCAGCCGGTGCGGGAAATCCGCCGGTTCTGGATGAAAGTTCAGAAGGATGCCAAGCTGCCCGATCTGCGCATCCACGACCTGCGCCACACCTTCGCTTCCCTGCTGGTCAGCGGTGGTGCCTCGCTGGAAATGATCGGCAAGCTTCTGGGCCACAGCCAGATGCAGACCACGCAGCGCTACGCCCACCTGATGGATTCGCCTTTGCGGGCGGGGGTCGACACGGTGGCCAACCTCCTGCGCCCACGGCCGCGCCTTGTGCATGACGCGGCGCAGGATAGCGCCGACTTGCCAAAATCGGCCTGATCATCCGACTGGTTCCTCGCCCTTCAGTTTGCGCCAAAGGCCGGTGAGCCGTTTGCGGATCGTACTTTCATCCGGCACTTCCCCCGACCGCGAGTTCTGAACGAACCACTCCTGCACCAAGGCGATCATCGCCGTTTGGGAATCGGGCACTCCCTTGTCAAAGATGTACTTGGTCAACCAGGCATACATTGCATCCCAATCATAACGCGGGTTCGCACCCGTGTTCGACGCTGGTCGGCGTAAAAGGTCGCGGTCTTCTTCGAACTGCTGCAAGGGACCTGCCGCCAGCAACAGATCAGATGATCGGATCGGCAGGCCATCGGGCGGGTCGGTCACTTTCAGCCAGGTTTTGCTTCCGGGCGGCTTGACCCGTTTCAACCGGCATTGTTCATCGCTCGGCCCATACCTGCGGAACATCGGCATCAGTTCCGCAATCGGAACCTCGACCAATCCCGCGACGGTCTCGTCGCCGCAGCTGACCGGCGCAATCCCCGCCACCACCTGGAGATGCCCCTCCACAGCCCAGCCAGCGACGTCGGCCGGGTGGCAGCCCCATCGCGCAGAAATCTCGTAAATCGAATAGAAGGCGATAGGCGGCAAAGGCATCAACGAACTCCAATCTGACATGCGGAATCTCACGGCCAAAGCCGTCAGACGCGGGTTAAAAAACCCGCGGTGCCATGCACGCGGGCGCGACTCAGTACAGAGCATGTCGTCGAGCTAAACTGCCTGTAAGCCAGCGCTCCACCTCGTTGGGTGAAGACAGCTGGCGCCTCTTCGTTTTTTTGATTCTTGTTGACTGCTCACGGCAAGTTTACGCAGCCGCAGGGCGAGTCTGCAACACCAATCCCGTGAGGTTCGGCCTCCACAAGCGGGGTTCCGGCGAGCACAGTCGAACCTCGCCGAAACACGACCGGAACCGCCTTTTCCGACAATTCCGCCCGACTCAAAACCGGCGAAACACCCCCGAACGCCGGTCAATGCGACCTGCCGGGTAGGATCGCACATTGCCGCCCGGTGACCCACGCCTTCGAACGCGATTACGAGGCTACCGATGGCGGCGGGCGTGGCCTCTCCTGTGGCGCCGCTTGCCAGAAACATCAATGAAACAAGGGGTGGAATTGAGTTGTGGGTTTCAATTCCGGTCTCTGCCTGTATTCCGCCCCTCGCGATCTGCTTCCCTGACCCTGCCCCAGCAAGAGGGCGGGAAGAAATCGGAGCAGCCCATGACACAAGCCCACCCCGAGGCGGCAATTGAGCCGCTGAACCTTTTGGCTGACTGGATCAGCCGGGAACAGCTGGCAGGCGAGCTGGGCATCACGTCCGACACGCTCGCCAGGTGGGAGGCACGGCGGGTCGGGCCGCCGTGCACACGCATAGGGCGAAAGGCCCTGTACCGGCGCGCAGCGGTGCAGGATTGGATCAGGGCGCAGGAACAGGTGCATCCCGTGCGCAAAGTGCGGGGGCGGCCATGATCGCCCAGTGCCGCATTTCCACCTGGCCTGCTGACCGGCTTGCCGAGGCCCGCGCCGTCGTCGCCGATGTCGCCCAGCATAGCGATCACCTGGTCGGACTGGCCTGCGATGTGCTCGTCGCCCATGGCGAAACCGAAGTCGAGCGCAAGGACGCCCGGGTGTTGCTGTTGGTGATCGACGCACGGCGGCCGGTGCGCCGCGCTCAGCGCGAGGATACCAACCGGAGGGTCACGTCATGACCCGGCGCAACACCCCCGAGGCTGATCTGCAACGCGCCGTGGTGCAGGCGCTGCGTTTCGCCCTGCCCCACACGGCCATCATCCACCATTGCGCCAACGAGGTGACAGAACCCGGGCCCCGCGGTGCCAAGCGTCAGGCGATCCTGGTCGGCATGGGCGTGCATGCAGGCTTCGCCGATCTGATCGTGCTCAGCGAAGGACGAGTCCTCTTTCTCGAACTGAAAGCCCCGAAGGGCCGTCTGCGGCTTGACCAGGAGGCGTTTCGCGATGCGGTGCTGGCGCAGGGTTTCGGCTGGGCGCTAGTTCGCAGTCTCGACGATGCGCTGGGCGCACTGGCGGATCACGGCTTCACCAGCCGTGTCCGCTCAGCGCGGAGGGTGGCACCATGAGCCACAAGGCAACCGTCTGGGCCATCCAGCAGCGCGGGCTGAAGCCTGCCACCAAGATCGTGCTGTGGTTTCTGTGCGACCGGCACAACCCGGACTTCGGCTGTTTCCCGACACAGGCTCGGCTGGCGGACGACGCGGAAATGTCGATCTCGGCCTTGAACGAACATCTTGCCAAGTTGCAGGACCTGCGCCTGATCCACCGGGTTCGGGCGCAGGATCCCCACACCCACAAGCGCTTGGCGACACGCTACATCCTGGGGTTTGAGGATGGCTTTCCACCAGAGCCAACTCCGGAAACCGGAGACGGCTTTGCCGGAACGGAGAGCGAACAGGACAGCGACCCATCTCCGGAATCCGGACACGGAGCCATCTCCGGATTTTCGGCAAAGCCATCTCCGGATTTTGCCCAAAGCCATCTCCGGAATCCGGAGATTAACCTTGTAAGAGAACCCCTAAGTAAACCTGTAAAGGAGGAGGAGGATGCGCAAGCGCGCGATTCCGATTTTGATCGGTTTTTCGCAGAGCTGCTGACTGCGCTGGGCTTCGCCGCCAATGCCGCCCTCCCCGCCTGGTGGCAAGGATCGCCAGCCCGCTTGCACGTTCGGCGCTGGATCAAGGATCTCGGGTTGACCGAGGATCGGATCATCGAGACGGCAACCGAAACTCGCGGTGATCACCCCAATCCGCCCGATGGGCCCAAAGCCCTCGACCGGTTCATGGAGCGCGCCGCCCAGCGCGATGCACTGGCGGCCACAACAATTGCCAACGGCAAGAAGGCCAAGCGGCAGCGCACCGGCGAAGTGAAGCTTCCGCTCAGCGATGACGAAAAGGCGGCGTTCTACGCCAGGATGGTCAACGCCGATGGCTATCTGCCCCAGAGCGTGATCAGCAATACGATCCGTGATGCCATGCTGGTGCGAGGCCTCGTCACTCCCGAACGTCTTCGTCAGCGGGGAGTGCGGTGAATGGCATGGTGTCACGTCCCCGGCACGGATTGTCCCTCTGCGCAGGCGGCGGAGGCTTGGATCTGGGCCTCATGCTCGCTGAGCCCAGATTTCACACCCGCGCCTTCGTCGAATGGGAGGAATGGCCCCGAAGGGTTCTCGTCGCCGCCCAGCGTGCGGGATACTTCGCCCCGTCCCCGATCTGGGACGATCTGCGCAGTTTCGATGCCCGGCCTTTTCGCGGCGCTTTCGACATCGTCCTCGCCGGATATCCTTGCCAGCCCTTCAGCGCCGCCGGAAAGCGCGGGGGTGCCGACGATCCGCGCCACCTCTGGCCTGACGTCGCCCGGGTCGTCGGCGAATGCAGACCCGAATGGGTCTTTCTCGAAAACGTCGCCGGTCACGTCACTCTCGGCCTTGAAGCCGTCCTGCGAGAGCTTTGGCGCATGGGCTACACGCCTGCGGCGGGTCTGTTCTCTGCGGCAGAAGTCGGCGCGCCGCACCAGCGGCTGCGCATCTTCATCCTGGCCCACGCCAATGAGCCTGCATCCCGGCACGGATCGCTACAACCCGGCTGGCAACAGCGATTTTACCCGCAAGGCCGAGGCGCTGGCGCTGGGCATCACCAACTGGTCGACGCCGAAGGGATCGGATGGCGCGAAGGGTGGGCCGGGCCAGAGCTATGGCTCGGGCGGGATGCCTCCCCTGCCCGCGCAGGCGGCGCAATGGCAAACGCCAGTGGCCGACGACCAAATGGATCGGGTCCGGGGCAAGATCAACAGCCGGGGCGAGCCGAAGCTGAGCGCGCAGGCGATCCAGTGGCCGACCCCGGCGGCGCAGAACTGGAAGGGCAGCAGCCCGGCCAGCGTGATCCGCGCCGATGGCAAGAGCCGGATGGATATCCTGCACTATCGGGCGGAACAGGGCTTCATCCACCCGAGCCAAGCGATCACGCCGCCTGGGCTGCAACCCTCGCATCACGCCCCGATCTCGCGCCCGCTGTGGGCTTTGATGATTGCATCGCATGGGCGTGTCGTGTCGCGGCGGATCTTGAAAGCCCGAGCGCGGCGGCGGCTGAACCCTCTGTTCGTCGGCTGGCTGATGGGTTGGCCCATCGGTCACGCGCTCTGCGCCTGCTCGGCAACGGAGTTCACCCTCTGGCAGCAGCACATGCGTGGCGCGCTCTCGCGGCTGCCCATGGCCTCGGGCCCGTGGATCTGGCGACCGGCGGATGGGACGGAGGGTCCAGCGCAGATGAACCTCTTTGAAGGAATGCTGCCATGAGCATGCAGGGACGGATCGGGCGCGCTGGCGGCACGAAGGTGAAACGCGCGCTGGGCGTGCAGGCGATCCTGGAATGGGCCTTCCGGGTGGAAAAGGCGCAGCTGGAGTTGCCGCAACGGCGAGATATCGACGAGGAAGGCTTCGGGTTTGGCATGGAATACGTGCTGATCCAGCGCGCGCGACTTGGGTGCAAAGTGGATGGCGGCGGCCATAAATCGCAGTCCTACACCCATGAGGATGCGGAAATCGTGGCCGCGACATTGGCCGGAATGCCCGACAGCTTGGGCGGCAAGCGCATGGCGATCTACGTGGCCGAACTGGCCCGCGCCGGGATGACGCCAGATTGGCTGCCAAAGGTCGTGCCACGCTGCGTGCCGATCGAGACCAAGAGCAACCAGCATGGCGAGCGATCCACCACGGTCGTTGTGGGCATTGAACGCGTGCTGCATCGCGGGCGCTGGCGCTGTGTCGAGGTGCTGGCCTGCCCGGTAACCTGGCGACCGCATCCAGAACAAATCGCATCCGCCCGGTGTGGCTATGACGATTGGTGGCAGGCGCTGGACTGGGTGCGAGACGGGTTGCTGGCGGGTGGGATGATGCGGGAGGTCGAGGTGACGACTGCGATGCCAAGGCCGAAGCCTTGGCTCAAACGGACCGATTGAGGGAAGCCCTGCAATTAGCCCGCTCCAGTATATAATCGTGGAGTGACCGTCACTTCAGATCACGAGCCACTACCGTTTTACAAATGGTAAAACCTCACCAAAACCTTCTGTCGCAGGTTGATTCAAAGGGTCAGATTTCAGACTCAGTTGGATCACGCTTGCTTGCCGCTTGTTGAACCAGCCGGTAGGCAATCCCGCCAGGTTCTCGATATCGCCCGGATGCATCGTAAACTCGACCGAAAGCAAATCAGCTCGGGTCCTCGTACCCGAGTCGACGATCAGATTCAGCGCATCGCGCAAGTGGCACGGCTCAGGAATTGGCCATTCTCGATCCATAGGTTCTTCCTTGTTCCACCCGTTGGCCGAGTAACTTTTGTAGAGTTGTGTGCCGTGGTGATCGGGGATCACATCCAAATCCCTCAGCCGCCTGATCTGCGCCTTCACAGATACCCGCCAGCGCTCTTTCACTGCCAAAAGTCCAGCGAGCGAATAATGTGGCACCTCATGCACATAGGTAGTTTCGGGCATCAAAAAAGCGCTGGCGAAACGAAACGCCTGCCGTTCGATCTCCTTCAGGTCAACCTTCAGTTGCTCATGCGTGACCTGTTTGTGAAGAACTGCGTGGCCCAATTCATGCGCCGCATCCATCTGACGACGCGGTAGTGACATCTTGTCCGACGCGAGAAGAATATGGGGCCGCTCTTCCTCCCGCGACCAACTGCAAAGCCCGTCCAGTTTCGTCGTACCCATCTCGATGGAGCCAACCACGCAACCAATTCGCTCAAGCAGCGCAACCACATCCGTGCACGGGCCTTGGCCCAACTTCCAATGTGATCGAAGGTCCTGTGTAATCCCCTCGATATCTTCGTCGCGAAGTTGCTTGTAGGTCAGGCCATTCATCACATCCGGAATGTCGATCTCTGGCAGATCGACATAGTGCTGCACGATCGCAGAAATCTCCTGAAGCCACTGCATTTGGGAATCTTGATAGGATGTGTCCCGCTTCAGGGCACTGGCCAACGACCGTGAAAACATAGGGTGCGCGCTGCCATGCACGGGCCGCAAAAAATACTCCCGCCGAACACGAAGCTCGCGGGCCAGATCAGTCAATGCTTCCGAATCCGGGGCATGGGTGCCGCTTTCCCAGCGAGATACAGCGCTTGGGTTGACCCCAAGCATCCGAGCAAGTTCAGTCATGCTCAGAATCCGTCTTGCCGCCCTAGCTTCCGCAAGGCGTTCCGGCACAAAGCCGGGCGTTCCTACGCGCATTTTGTCCTCCCCACGGTATCATCGATACCGGTCATGCTGTGCCGTCTTCATCCTCCACCTGCGGCGGTGTCTCAGGAGGAATGAAGGGCTTAACCTTCTTCTTCAAACGCACCACGCCAACTTCACCCGACGAGGGTGGAGCCGACAGAGCAGTTTCGGGCGCATCGGCATCTTCAGCGAGGAACTTGTCAAGAGGCTCGTAAAACAGAAACTGTTCGTAGGTGGAATCGATGATGCCGATCGCGATCTCTTCAAGTTTTCCCGACCGTTCGCGGTCGCGAGCGACCAGAAAAAGCACGAAAATGTCACCAGCCTTTGGGCCCTTGCCGTCGAAATCGAGGTGCGGTGTCAGTTCAAAGTTGAGCGTAACGCCCGCAAGCCGCGACCGGTTCTTGACGGGCATCTTGTTGCGTTCGGGCATAGCAGCAAGGCCAAGAATGACGCCAGGTCCTGTCCCGCCGAACCGGGCAAATGGCTGAAACACTTTCAGATCGGTGTTCGGGATGACGCCACCGCCAAGTTGCTGGCCGCCATAAAGATCACACACCTCCTCAAAAGCATGCTCCATGATGCGGAACCGTGCCTGACCCTCCAGCTCACGACCGCGCTTCTTATCCAGACCAGCGTGATCCCGAACGATCTGGAAAGCCTTGATCGTCGCCGCCCCCATGCGATCCTCGAGATCGAGGATCAGTCCCCGCGGCAGAAACCGCTTCCACGTAAATGTTGCCATGACTGCCCCTCAATGTAGCAGATTCGCCTGATTGCGTTATGAAGGAAATATACCGTAATTTTTTGCGTAAAGCAATGGGGCACATTAGAGTGCGTGCATGCTGGTCGACATACGCTAGCCAATCAGCCACAACATGTAACCCTTCGACCTTGGTGTCCTCCTATGGGTTGAGAAGACATCGGGATTCGTAGGCTCGTTGATCGGGAAGGCAGTGATAATCCAGTTCGGCAGCTAGCCTACGGCGTTGTGGGAACTATCCAGGCTTTTCTCCCTGCAACTGTGAGCAAGGCTGGTCTGTCACGATGAGCGAGAACGCAGGGTAAAATAGCTGTCGCAGGGCATGCAGTTCGCCGCTAAGTTGACGAAAAATATTGTCAGGGGTGCTTATGACGGCCATCGATCGAATCCTTAAATCCTACCGCGATGCTGCTGTCACCGAACGCGAAAAGGGCACCTACTTTGAACGCCTCGGGCTGGCTTTCTTCCTGAACGACCCGGTTCAGGCTGAGGAGTACGAAGCGGTCTGGACATGGTCGGAATGGGCCAAATCCAATGGTCGCGACGGCAAGGATGTCGGCATCGATCTGGTCGCAAAGTTGCGCAATGAGGATGGTTTTGCTGCGATCCAGGCCAAGTTCTACGCGGCCGACACGCGAATCCAAAAGGCGAATATCGACAGTTTCATCTCCGCCTCGGGCAAAGAGCCTTTCCGCAGACGCGTCGTTCTCGACACGACCGAAAAGGAATGGGGCACCAACGCAGAGGAAATGATCCGGGATCAGGCGATCCCGGTTGTGCGCATCGGCCTGACAGATCTGCGCGAGAGCCGGATCAACTGGACCATTTTTGAGGCGCGTGGCGAGATCGTCCTCAGCGCCAAGAAAACCTTAATGGCGCACCAGCGGGATGCGCTGGCGGACGTAAGCAAGGGCCTCGCAGCGGCTGATCGCGGCAAGATGATCATGGCTTGCGGCACGGGCAAAACCTTCACCTCGCTGAAGATCGCCGAAGCCATCGCAGGCAAGGGCAAGCGCGTTCTGTTCATGGTGCCGTCGCTGGCGTTGATGTCCCAGACCGTGCGCGAATGGACCAATGACACCGAAACGCCAATCCGGGCCTTCGCTGTTTGCTCTGACGCCCATGTCGGTAAGCGCCGCAAAAGCACGGAAGACATCGCGGAAATCGAAATCCACGATCTGGCGTTTCCGGCCACCACCGACCCGGTCAAGGTTGCCGAAAAGGCGGGCGAGGACGATCTGGAACGGATGACGGTGATCTTCTCGACCTATCAGTCCATTGTCACTCTGACCCGCGCGCAGGAAGCAGGACTGCCCGACTTCGATCTGATTATTTGCGATGAAGCACACCGCACCACCGGTGCCACCCTCGAAGGCGATGAAGAGTCGAATTTCGTCAAGATCCACAGCAACGACAATGTGAAGGCACGAAAACGCCTCTATATGACGGCGACGCCCCGGATCTTCGGCGATAATGTTCGCACCAAGGCGGATGAGGTTGGTGCGGAACTGGCGTCGATGGACAACCCCGCCCTGTTTGGCGAAACCCTGTTCTACCGCGGCTTTGGCTGGGCCGTGCAGAATGGTCTGCTCACCGACTACAAGGTCATCGTGCTGGCGATGGACGAGGGCTTGGTCAGCGCGGCCGTGCAAAAACGTCTCGGCGACGCGGGCAGCGAGCTGGTTTTGGATGACGCGACCAAGATCATCGGTTGCTACAAGGCGCTGACCAAGATCGACCTGAAGGCCGATGTCACCACCGATCCTCACCCGATGCGCCGCGCGCTGGCCTTCGCCAAGGACATCCGCAGTTCCAAACTTATCCGCGACGAATTCACCGCCGTGGTGGATGAGTATCTCGGCCAGGACAGCTTGATCGAGAGCGACGAACCTACCAGCCACCTCCGGTGCGAAATCGAACATGTCGACGGCACCTTCAATGCCAAAACGCGCGGGGCCTTGCTGGATTGGTTGAAGGCCGATGCGGGCGAAAACACCTGCCGCATCCTGACCAACGCCCGCTGCCTTTCCGAGGGCGTCGACGTTCCTGCCCTTGATGCGATCATGTTCCTGCATCCGCGCAAAAGCCAGATCGACGTGGTGCAATCGGTCGGGCGCGTCATGCGCAAAACCGACACCAAGAAGATGGGCTATGTCATCCTGCCGGTCGGCGTCCCCGCCGGTGTTCCGCCCGAACAGGCGCTTGCGGACAATGAACGCTACCGTGTCGTCTGGCAGATCCTGAACGCCCTGCGCGCCCATGACGAACGCTTTGACAGCACCATCAACAAGATGTCTCTCGGCCAGGACATAAGCGACACCATCGAGATAGTTGGCATCAACGCAGAATCCGAAGAGCTGAAATCTGTCACCGCAGTCGTCCAGAAGCTGCCGAACAAAACCAAGGCCGCCGGTTCCGGTATCGGCTCGGGCGGTGGCGGCAATGGCGATGACGTGATCGAAGGCCCCGAACCCCAACAGACGGAAATAGCCTTCTCTATTGACGAGTTCTCCCGCGCCATCATGGCCAAGATCGTCAAGAAATGCGGCACCCGCGATTATTGGGAGGATTGGTCCGCCTCCATCGCCGAAATCGCTAAGAACCACATCACCCGCCTGACCGCCCTGCTGAAAGACCCGGACACCGAAGCCCGCAAAGCCTTCGATGCTTTCCTTGGCGAACTGCGCGACGATCTGAACGATACCATATCCGAAGGCGACGCCATCGAGATGCTCGCCCAGCACATTATCACCCTACCCGTGTTCGAGACTCTGTTCGAGGGCCACAAGTTCACCGCCGAAAACCCGGTCTCCCGCGCCATGCAGCGCGTGCTGGATGTGCTGGACGAGGCCAACCTCGACAAGGAATCCAAAGACCTCGAAAAGTTCTACGCCAGCGTCAAAATCCGCTCGCAAGGCATCACCGATCCCCAGGCCAAGCAAAAGCTGATCGTTGAGCTGTACGATAAGTTCTTCCGCCGTGCCTTTCCCCGCACCACCGAAAAGCTGGGCATCGTCTACACCCCGGTCGAGATCGTGGATTTCATCATTCACTCGGTGAACGAGGTGCTGCAATCCGAATTCGGCCAGACCCTTGGCTCCCCCGGCGTCCACATCATCGACCCCTTCACCGGCACCGGCACCTTCATCACCCGCCTGCTGCAATCCGGCCTGATCGCGCCCGAAGAGATGGAGCACAAGTTCCGCCACGAAATCCACGCCAACGAGATCGTGCTGCTGGCTTATTACATCGCCGCGATCAACATCGAGGCGGTCTATCACGGCCTGCAGGGCGGCGATTATGTACCTTTCGAGGGCATCTGCCTGACCGACACCTTTCAGATGTATGAAAGCGACGACCTGATCTCGCATTACATGCCCGATAACTCGGAGCGGCGGAAGCGGCAGAAGGCGACGGATATCCGCGTGATCGTCGGGAACCCACCCTACTCGGCGGGGCAAGGCAGCGCGAATGACAACAACGCCAACGTGGCCTATCCCACCTTAGATGGTCGCATCCGCGACACCTACGTTGCCCATTCAAAGCAAACCTCGATCAAGAATCTATATGACAGCTACATTCGGGCAATTCGCTGGGGCAGCGATCGGTTGGGCAAGTCCGGCGGCGTAATGGCATTTGTGTCGGGAAGCGCGTGGTGCGAAAGGCAGTTCGCAGATGGAATGCGGAAATGTCTTGCAGAAGAATACTCTGACCTCTTTGTCTTTCACTTGAGGGGCGATATTCGAAAAAATATGCTGAGCAAGGGCAAGGCGGGCGAAGGCGGAAACGTTTTCGGTTCTGGGAGCATGACCGGAATCGCCATCTCTATTTTTGTAAAGAATCCGAATGCGACGCATTATGGAAATATCCATTTCCACGATATCGGTGACAATATATCGGAGCGGGAAAAACTTAGCATCATAAAGAATTTCCGAAGCATGAAGGGCATAACAGACTCTGCCAACTGGCAGGTGGTTACTCCGGATGAGCACCATGACTGGTTGAATCAGCGTGACTCTAGCTTTGAAGCATTCATCCGAATTGGCGACAAGAAAACAAAATCACAAGATGTTCTTTTTGAAACTTATACGCTTGGTATAAACTCAAATCGCGACGCATGGTGCTACAACGCATCACAGGAAAATTTGCTCCAGAGCATGGAGGCCATGATTGCGACATACAACCAAGAGGTTGTTAAGTTTTCCTCAATGCCTCAGGGCACCAAGGCGACCGATGTAATAAACACAGACCCAAGACAGATAAGTTGGTCGAGCAGCCTCATACCCGCACTCGAAAGGGGCAAAACAGGAGAGTTTCGTCAAGAAGCTGCGACGGTTGCCGCTTACCGACCATTCCAGAAATCCTGGCTTTACTATGATCGAATGTTCAACCATCGAACCGGGCAGCTCCCCCGCATTTTCCCAACGGGTGCCGAAGAGAACCGTGTGATCTGCGTCAGCGGCTTGGGCGCTCGTGCTGGCTTCGCTGCATTGATGACTGACAAGATTCCCAACCTTCACACGATTGACTCTGGTCAGTGTTTTCCACTGAAGCTTTTCGGCGCAAATGTTGAGGCCGACGACGCCGACTTGTTTGCAGCAGACTCCGAGGATTCTGCCTACAGTGTCCGCGACGGCATCACCGATGCTGGCCTGCAGCATTTCCAGGAAGCCTATCCTGGCGACACGATTACCAAGGAAGACCTGTTCTATTACGTCTACGGCCTGCTGCATTCCGAGGATTACCGCGCGAAATACGCGGACAACCTGTCCAAGGAACTGCCCCGTATCCCCCGCGTGAAAACCGCCGCCGACTTCTGGGTCTTCAGCCGCGCGGGCCGCGAACTCGGCGACCTGCATGTGAATTACGAAAACGTCGAACCCTACCCAGTCACGATCAAGCAAGGCGACCTGCGCCTGGCCGACATCAAGAACCCCGAGGCCTTCTACCGCGTCACCAAATGGGCCTTTGGTAAGACCGGCAAGGACAAGGACAAGACCACCGTCATCTACAACGCCAACATCACCATGCAGGACATCCCGCTGGAGGCTTACGACTACGTCGTGAACGGCAAGCCCGCCCTTGAATGGGTGATGGAGCGCCAGGTGGTGAAAGTCGACAAGGACAGCGGCATCGAAAACGACGCCAACCGCTACGCCAGCGAAACCGTCGGAAACCCTGCCTACCCGCTGGAACTGTTCCAACGCGTCATCACCGTCAGCCTGCGAACCATGGAAATCGTCCGCAGCCTGCCGAAGCTGGAGGTGATGGCATGACTCTGGAACGGTTTGTTCTACTCCGCAACGTTGGGCAGTTCGATAGCGCCGCCCCAAATGCTCAGTTGGGCCTCACACCTTTTTCGTTGATTTACGCAGAAAATGGTCGGGGAAAGACAACGCTCGCGTCGATTTTGCGATCACTCGCAACCGGAGACCCCTCTCTGATCACCGAACGTCAGCGGCTTGGTACCCAGGCTGCGCCACATGTCGTCGTTAGTTTCCAAGGTAACCAGTTGATTTTCCAGAATGGGAACTGGAACGCAGCAGGACCAGACATCGCGATCTTTGACGATACGTTTGTTTCGGCAAACGTATGCTCCGGCATCGAGGTCGAAACATCGCATCGGCAGAATCTTCACGAACTAATCCTTGGGGCGCAGGGCGTTACGCTTAACGCGGACCTTCAGCGACATATTTCTCGAGTTGAACAGCATAACTTGGATTTGCGTATGAAAGGTGATGCAATACCTGCGGAATCGCGCGGCGATCTGACGCCAAACGCCTTCTGTGCGCTTCGCGCTGATCCGGCCATTGACGTCAAGCTGCAGGAGGCAGAACGGAGAATGTCTGCGGCCAAGGCGGCAGATGCTATTCGGCAGCGTGACGGCTTCTTGCCATTTGGCCTTCCCAACTTCGACATTGTCTCGATCAATCGCGTCCTCGGCCGAAACCTTGCCAACCTTGAAGCGGAGGCAGCCGCGGAAGTTCGTAGCCATCTGACTAGGATCGGAGCAGGTGGGGAAAAATGGGTGGCTGACGGCATCTTGCGCATACCGGGCGCTTCAGAAGGGGCCGATAGAGAAAACTGTCCATTTTGCGCACAGGACCTCAGCGGCTCTGCGTTGATACGCCACTACCAAGCCTATTTCAGCCAAGCTTACATTGATCTGCAACAAGCAATTCGGGACGAGGGTGTGGGCGTAAAAGCCGCCCACAGTGGCGACATCCCTGCTGCGTTCGAACGGTCAGTTCGCACGGCCGCACAGACTCGCGACTTCTGGAAAAACTTCCTGACCGCCCCAGAAATCGAGGTGGATACAGCAGCGATTTCTCGGGACTGGACGGCAGCGAGGGAGGCCGTTCTCGACGTGCTTCGCGCAAAGGCTAAATCCCCACTTGATGCTATGGTCCTTCCTCATGAGCCGCTCGAGGCGATAGCGCGGTTCGAAACCCGTGTTGCAGAAATTGCAGAACTTTCTGGGCACCTCATCGCATGCAATGATCAGATCGATATCGTGAAGGAGCAAGCCGCAGCAGCTGATCTTGCAGCTCTCACAACGGACTTGAAGCGATTGAAAGCCGTGCATCAGCGCTTCCTTCCGGTGATCGCCGCGCTTTGCACCGAATATGTGCGGGAAAAAGAAGCTAAGTCGGCAACTGAGTTGCTGCGCGACCAAGCGCGCGGCGCCCTAGACAACTATAGACAGAACATTTTTCCCGCATACGAAAACGCGATTAACGATTACTTGGCTCGGTTCAATGCGGGTTTTCGACTGGGCGCTGTCGCATCTGTAAACACGCGTGCGGGTTCTTCGGCGGTGTATAACATCGTGATTAATCAACAGCCTGTAGGCTTGACCACCGAAAACGGGCCGTCCTTCCGAAATACTCTTAGCGCGGGCGACCGAAATACTCTTGCCCTTGCCTTCTTCTTCGCCTCACTTGATCAGGATCCGAACCTAGCACAGAAGATCGCAGTCATTGATGATCCAATGACTAGCTTGGACGAACACCGTTCGTTGACGACCGTTCAGGAAATGCGCAGGCTACATGCCCGCATTCAGCAAATGATCGTTCTGTCGCACTCGAAATCGTTTCTTTGCGCCCTTTGGGAAGGCGCAGACCGCAACGCCCGAACAGCAATGCGCATTGTTCGGGCTGCGGCAGGTTCCGACATCGTCACTTGGGACGTAACGGCTGATTGCATTACCGAGCATGACCGCCGACACGCACTGGTTAGCGGTTACATCCAAGCAGCCGATCCTGCAATCGAACGCCAAGTTGCTGCTGCACTGCGGCAAATCCTTGAGGCGTTCGTGCGCGTAGCATACCCAGGCGATTTTCCACCTGGAAGTATGCTTGGGCATATCATTACGAAGAGCAGACAGCGCATTGGGGCGAACAATGAAATCCTTAATCAGCAAAATACTGATGAACTGAGGGCCTTGCTCGACTATGCCAACCGTTTTCACCACGATACAAACCCTGCATGGCAGACTGCAGTAATTAACGACAATGAGCTTTTGGGTTTCTCGGTTAGGACGCTTCGCTTTGCGTCACGGCAGTGAAGCTTGCCTCGACGGGTGCCCCCCTGGCATGGTTCCTCCCCGGCCCCGAACGTATGCGGGGGGGCGCAGCGCGGCATTTCGCTAGCGACAGGCACTTTCACCGGGGAATCCAGGCGGAAGCCACCTGCCTGGTGGTCCTAGAAAAAGCGACTCATTATCAAAGGCTTGCGGAATCACGATCTTGGCGCGCTGGATTCTTTTGTGGAATCCAGGGAATCCACTTGGCGGAAGCCACCCCGCCGGAGGCCAGCCAGCGGAAGCCACCTGCGAAGAAGCCATTGAATCCGCGTGCATTTTTCGTTTGACAGACCTGCCCCCCTTGACTTACCCCTTGATCATCGAAGAATTGCGCCCGGAGTATAACCCTCGCGGGCGCTTTCGTTTTCACCCACATCGCGGATCCCAATTCTGACGCTGGCATCGCCCAGCGCGCTTCGGCACGTCCGCCTGCCTGAGAGAGCCACCCCATGGACCTGGTCTTTGCGCCGAGCCAGATCGAGACTTGGCCTCTCGATCGGCTGCGCCCCTATGCCCGCAATGCCAAGATCCACGGCACCGATCAGGTGGCCAAAATCGCGGCCAGCATGGCGAAGTTCGGTTGGACCGTGCCGTGCCTTGTGGCCGACGATGGTGAACTGATCGCCGGGCACGGCCGGGTGTTGGCCGCCATCATGCTGGGGCTGAAGGACGTACCGGTGATCCGGCTCGGCCACCTCGACGAGGCCGAGCGCCGGGCTTACCGCATCGCTGACAACAAGCTGACCGAGTTGGGCGAATGGGACGAGGCCATGCTGCGCGACGAGATCGCGGGCCTGCTGGCCGAGGATTTCGACCTATCGCTGCTGGGGATCACCGACAAGGATCTGGACGCCCTGCTGCGGGATCCGGATCAGACAGAAGGCGGTGCCGTCGAGGGCGAGGATGATGTCCCCGAACCGCCGGTCACGCCGGTGTCGGTTGCGGGCGACCTCTGGCAACTCGGATCGCACCGGCTGATCTGCGGCGACAGCACGTCCGCCGATGTGGTCGGGCAGTTGCTGGGCGATGTGAAGCCACTACTGATGGTGACGGACCCGCCCTACGGCGTGGAATATGACCCCTCCTGGCGCAACCAGGCGGGCGCGGCCAAGACTAAGCGCACCGGCAAAGTGCTGAACGACGACCGGGCGGATTGGCGCGAAGCGTGGGCGCTGTTCCCCGGCGACGTGGCCTATGTCTGGCATGGCGCCCTGCATGCCACGACTGTCGCCGAGAGCCTGGTGGCGGCAGGTTTCGCCGTCAGGTCGCAGATCATCTGGGCCAAGGACCGCCTCGTCCTCAGCCGCGGCGATTATCACTGGCAGCACGAACCCTGCTGGTATGCCGTCAAGAAGACCGGCAAAGGTCACTGGGCAGGCGACCGCAAGCAAACCACCCTGTGGCACATTTCCGGCAAGGATCAGGACGCCGCCACCGTCCACGGCACGCAAAAACCTGTCGAATGCATGCGGCGCCCCATGCTGAACAACTCCAGCCCGGGCCAAGCGGTGTATGAACCCTTCATGGGATCCGGCACCACGCTGATCGCAGCGGAAACCACGGGGCGTGTCTGCTTCGGGATCGAATTGAACCCGGCATATGTCGATGTGGCCATCGAGCGCTGGCAGCAGTTCACCGGCGCCAACGCTGTCCTTGCAGACACCGGCGAGACCTTTGCCGACCTGAAGGCCAAGAGGCTCGCCGCATGAACGCGCCCCTTGTGCCCAAGCAGATCGAATACTGGCCGCTGGCCCAGCTGAAGCCCTATGCCCGCAATGCCAAAACCCACGACGCCAACCAGGTCGCGAAGATCGCCGCCAGCATGGCCGAGTTTGGCTGGACGGTGCCGGTGCTGGTGGCCGACGATGGCGAGTTGATCGCTGGCCACGGTCGCATCCTGGCGGCGGCGCACCTCGGGCTGGCCGAAGTTCCGGTCATCGTGCTGGGCCATCTGACCGGAGCCCAGCGCCGGGCTTATCGCATCGCCGACAACAAGTTGACCGAGCTGGGCGGGTGGGACGAGGCGCTTCTGCTGCAGGAACTGCAGGCACTGCTGGCCGAGGATTTCGACCTCGGACTGATCGGAATCCCCGAGGATGAGCTGGACGCCCTCTTGGCAGATGCAGACGACCGCCAGAAGATTTCTGACGACGCTGCCGATGCCATCCCCGAACCGCCCGCCGAACCAATCACCCGTTCCGGCGATATCTGGGCGCTGGGCAAGCATCGCCTCTGCTGCGGTGATGCCACCGATCCATCCGCCGTGGCCAAACTGATGCAGGGCGAGCAGGCCACGCTGATGTTCACCTCGCCGCCCTATGCCCAGCAGCGCGACTACGGCGCGGCCAAGGAAAAGGTTGGCGATTGGGATGCGCTAATGCAGGGCGTGTTCGCCACGGCACCGGTCACAAAGGACGCGCAGCTGCTGGTCAATCTCGGCCTCGTGCACCGTGACAGCGAATGGCAGCCCTATTGGGAAGGATGGGTGGAATGGATGCGCACATCTGGTTGGCGGCGCTTTGGCTGGTATGTCTGGGATCAGGGCCCGGGTCTGCCAGGCGACTGGAACGGACGATTAGCCCCGTCGCACGAGTTCATTTTCCACTTCAACCGCAGCCCGCGCAAACCGCACAAGACCGTGCCGTCCAAGCACGCGGGCGAAACCCTTGGCGGCGGTGGGCTGCGCGGGGCAGACGGCACCGTGCATGCCAAGACCGGATCGGGCAACGCGATCCAGAGCCACCGCATTCCCGACACCGTCTTCCGGATCATGCGCCACAAGGGCGGGCTGGGTGCAGCCGGATCGCATCCGGCCGTGTTCCCGGTTGCGCTGGTCGAGGCGGTGCTGACCGCGTTTTCGGATCCGAGCGATCTGATCTATGAGCCGTTTTGCGGCTCCGGCACCCAGCTAGTCGCGGCGGAACGCGCTGGGCGGCGGTGCTGCGCGATGGAACTGGACCCGGCCTATTGCGACGTCGCCGTTCGGCGGTGGGAGATTGCAACTGGCAAGATGGCCGAGCGGATGATCGCTTGAACGGATAGCAGGCAACTCGCAATGCCTGCGCTGCGGGTCATCGCACTTATTTTCGCTCGCCCGAATTGGACAAGTTCTCAGCATCTCGAACCTCCGCTTCCGCGTCGGGGGCGTATAGCCAGAACTGCCCTGCACCTTGGTCAAGGTAGAAGTGGCAATCCTTCAACACGTCACGGCCGATAAGAACGCCGTAGGGTTCCAAGTGCTCCAAAAGCGAGAAATCACGCGTGAACTCAACACCCGGCATCCACGACACTGTGGCGCGGATGGTCTTCTCATTAGCAACTTCTCCAAAGACATGCGCGATGTTGCGAGTGAGCTCCACACCACCACTCAGCTTCTTGAACATCGTCGGCGAGACGCAACACGATTCCGCCCCGGTATCGATTATTGCCCCGTCTTCTTGTGGGTCCAGCTGTGTGCCGTCCGCAGTAACAGCGGCAATCGACACTTTCATGTTGGGGCCGTGCTGTTCCATCGCACGAGGATCTTTGCTTTGAACGTGCAGACGGCACCAGCCTTCACCGAGACTGAGGATATCGCTCATAGCCAAATCTCCTTTCGCGCATCGTTCTTTCAATCGGACCTATGTCTTGTTCACGCAAGTGAGTACGCATATCGTGGTCTCACTCAAGCGATTTAGCGATTTCCCGTCGGATCAACTGATCCGATAGACCCGGCCCCGGTCATCTTCCTTCACCGATGTCACAACCAGCCCCAGCTTCTTGCCCAAGGCCCCGGACATGGCACCCCTCGCTGTGTGTGCCAACCATCCCGTTGCAGCGACGATCTCGTCCATCGTGGCACCGTCAGGCGCCTGAAGCAGGGCGATCAGCATCGCCTGCTTGGTCCCGGCGCGCGGCGTGGGCTGTTTGGGCGCTGGCGCTTCGGCGTCGTGTCTGTGGATCGTGACCACTGCTTTGGCCACCACTGGCTCGATCCCGATGGCCAGCAGGCCCGCGTCTGTGACCACCAGCGTTGTGCCGTGTCCGTCGCCGGTTTCGCGCCAAAGCGGTTCGCCCCGGCGCAAGTTGGCGTCGACCTCTTGCAGCCAGCCGCGTTCGATCATCTTGGCCACGGCCATTTTTGCCGCCGCACCCGCCAGACCATTCGGCAGCGGCAGGGCGATGTTGTCGGGGCGCTGGGCACCGGCGGTCAGGATGATGGTCTGGGTTTCGGTGAGTTTGGTCATGGCGTTTCCCTATTGGTCGTGTGTGGCAAGGAAGCTGGCGATGCGGGACAGAAGGTCGTTGTGGCCATTGGCATCTGCGCCAAGGATCACGTCGCCGTCGACGTCGCGCTCCAGATCCGCGATTTCGCGCAGCAGAACGATGGCGTCGTCGCAGGCGGCGATGCGTTCGGCCTCCCATGCAGCGGTGATGGCGTCCTGTTCGATCTGGTGGCGCTGGGCCGGATCAATCGGCATGGCTGGCCTCCCATCTGGCGAAGTCGTCGGCCATGCCCATGCTTTCGGCGATCTTGCGCAGGATGCCGGGCGACTGGCCCTCCAGATCGGCAGCGAGTTTGGCTTCGGCCGCGAAGGTTTCGCGCGGCAGGTGGTTCAATGTGCCGTAGTGCAGACGCATCGACGCCTCGATCCCGGCAGGGTTCAAGTCGGGCGCCAGTTCATGAAGCAATGTCTGGTAGGACATTCGTGTCTCCGTTCTTTCGGGTGCGCGGGTTGCGCCCCCTTCTACGCAAGCAAGCCCCGCCATCGCGGGGCTTGGCCGGGGCGTGCTTGCATCACTTGGCGAATTCGCCCTCGCTAAAGGCGCTGTCGGTGATCTGGCGCAGCAGGCTGGAATAGTGGTTCAGCGTGCCAACATCGCCCCAATGGATCGCGTCCGGGTCAGTGTTGAAATGGTTAGCGCTGAGGCTCTGGATGCGCGCCAGCATGTCGTCGATCCGGCGTTTGGTGGCGAGGAAGGACTCGAGGGCTTTGTCGTTCGGGGCGGTGGCGCGGCGGGTGGTCATGGCGTGTTCTCCGGGGGTAAGTTGCATCGTTTTCCTGAAACCAGAATCGCTCTTGTCCGGAGTGTAATCAACTGAATAACAAGCAATAACATTGCTTTAGGTGAGATAGCGCCGCGATGGACGGGATGAGTGAGCGAGAATATTCCGGCCATTCTGGCCTGTCTCGCGGGGCCATTCAGAAAGCCCGCAAGGCGGGTCGACTGGTGGTTTTTGGCGATGGGTCGATCAATGCGGCCGCGTCAGATGCGCGCCGGTCAGAGATGACGGACCCGGACCAGCAGCGGCGCAGCACGGGTGGCGGCGACAGTAGCTTTTCGGGGCCCGCCGACAGTTCGTCCTATCTGAAAGCGCGCACGGCACTGACGGTCTACCAGGCGCAGGAACGCCAGCTGGCGATCCAGAAGAAGAAGGGCACGCTGGTCGACCGCGCGCGGGCAGAGGCGTTGGTGTTCCGCCTGGCGCGGCAGGAACGAGATGTCTGGGTGACATGGCCCAGCAGAGTGGCGGCGCTGATGGCGGCCGAAGTGGCAGCGGAGGTGGAGAAACAGACCAACAAACCGGTGATGATCGAGGCCGCGATCCTGCAAAGGGTGCTGGAAACCCATGTCAGAGAACAGCTCGCAGCCCTCGCCGACCTCCGAGTCTCCCTGGGGTAATGAAGATGATCTGACCGCCGATCTCGACCTCGGGTTTGACGGGGCCGAGGATATCCTGCGCACCTGGCGTCGGGGCATGCGGCCCGACCCGGACCTGACGGTGTCGGAATGGGCCGATCAACATCGCTGGCTGTCGTCGCGCGCCAGCGCCGAGCCGGGGCGTTACCGGACGGCGCGCACGCCCTATCTGCGCGAGATCATGGATGCGCTGTCGCCGCGCCACCCGGCCCAGCGCATCTCATTCATGAAGGCAGCGCAGGTTGGGGCGACCGAGGCGGGCAACAACTGGATCGGCTTCGTGATCCATCATGCGCCCGGGCCGATGCTGGCCGTGTTGCCGACAGTCGAAATGGCCAAGCGCACTTCGCGCGGGCGATTGGACCCGCTGATCGCAGACAGCCCGGCTTTGCGCGAACGTGTCAATCCGGCCCGCTCGCGGGATGCGGGCAATTCGATGCTGTCCAAGGAATTCCCTGGCGGCATCCTGGTGCTGACCGGTGCGAATTCCGCCACCGGCCTGCGGTCGATGCCCGCGCGATATATCTTTCTGGACGAGGTCGATGCCTATCCGGCTTCGGCCGAAGAAGAAGGCGATCCGGTCACGCTGGCCGAAGCCCGCACGACGACCTTCTCGCACCGGCGCAAGGTGTTCATGGTTTCGACGCCCACGATCCGGGGCCTGAGCCGGATCGAGCGTGAGTTTGAAGCCAGCGATCAACGCCGTTACTTCGTGCCTTGCCCGCATTGCGGGGCAATGCAATGGCTGCAGTTTGAGCGGTTGCGCTGGGCGAAGGGTCAACCGGAAACCGCCGCCTATCATTGCGAGGCCTGCGAAAAGCCCATCGCCGAGCATCACAAGACGGCGATGTTGGAGCATGGCGAGTGGCGGCCGACTGCTGTTTCTAACGATCCGCATTCGATTGGCTTCCATATCTCTGCGCTCTATTCGCCGATGGGCTGGAAAAGCTGGCAGCAGATCGCGCGGGACTGGCTGGCGGCCCAAGGCTCCGACGAGATGTTGCGCGCCGCGCGCAACACACTGTTGGGCGAGACGTGGGTGGAATCGGGCGATGCGCCGGAATGGCAACGTCTGGCGGATCGGCGCGAGATGTTCGCGGCCACGGTGCCGCATCTCGGGTTGTTCCTGACCGCCGGGGCCGACGTGCAGAAGGACCGGATCGAGGTCGACGTCTGGGCCTGGGGACGCGGCCTCGAAAGTTGGCTGGTCGAGCACATCGTCATTTCAGGCGGGCCAGAAGATCCCGCTGCATGGGATAAACTGACAGCCCTCCTCGGGCGGACATGGGCGCATGAAAGCGGTGCCGTCATGCAGCTGTCCAAACTGGCCATCGACACCGGTTATGAGGCCCCGGCAGTTTACGCCTGGTCGCGGGCAGCGGGTTACGCCCAAGTGACACCGATCAAGGGCGTGGAAAGCTTCAACCGTTCCACGCCGGTGTCGGGGCCGACCTTTGTCGACGCCACCATCGGCGGCAAACGGCTGCGCAGGGGCGCGCGGCTTTGGACCATCGCCGTCTCGACATTCAAGGCGGAAACCTATCGCTTTCTGCGGTTGGAGCGGCCGAGCGATGAAGATCGGGCGCTGGGCGTCTGCGATCCAGCGGGCACGATGCACTTGCCTGCTTGGGCGGACACCGAATGGCTGAAGCAGCTGGTGGCCGAACAGATGGTCACGGTGCGCAACAAGCGCGGCTTCGGCCATCAGGAATGGCAGAAGATGCGTGAACGAAACGAGGCGCTGGACTGCCGGGTCTACGCCCGGGCGGCAGCATGGATCCTCGGCGCCGACCGCTGGGACGAGGCGACCTGGCGGTCGCTGGAAGCCCAAGCAGGCGTCGAGACCAAAGAACAGGTTGTGGCCGTGACGGTAGAGCAGACCGCCCCGACCGCAGGAACCGTGCTGACACCGCGCCGCCGCCGCTCGGGCGCGGTGACTCCCAAATACATGAGGTAGCGACAATGACTCTGGCGGAAATGCAGGCGCTGCTCAGCGCCCTCCTTGGCATGCGCTTTGGCGGCGTCCGGTCGATCACCTATGACGGTCGGCAGATCAACTATGGCTCGGACGCTGAACTGACGACCGCGATCTTCGATCTGGAACGTCGGATCGCGGCGGCAGACACCACAGTCACGCGGTCGCGGGTGTCGCGACCCTTTGCCAGCAAGGATCTGTAATCGTGGCCAATTTGAACTGGCGTACCCGGCTTGGTGCATGGGTCGGCGGCTTTGGCGTACCGGGCGGTTTTGACGCCACCTCAGGCCAACGCCGGTTGAAGGGGTTCACGACATCGCGCGCCCATGTGAACGCGCTGATCGCTGCCTCCGGGCCGGAGATGAACGCCCGGGCGCGCTGGCTGGTCCGCAACAACGGCTATGCCGCGAACGCCATCGAAAGCTGGGCGGCGAACACTGTCGGCGATGGCATCAGTCCCAATTCCAGCATCGCTCAAGCCTCGCGAAAGGATGCGGTGCAGCGGCTTTGGTTGGCCTGGACTGACGATGCGGACGCCGAGGGCTTGACCGATTTCTACGGGCTACAGCGCCGTGCCGCCCGCGAGGTGTTCATGACCGGCGAGGTATTCTTGCGATTCCGCCCCCGACGCTTAGAGGATGGTCTGGTGGTGCCGCTGCAGGTGCAGATGCTGCCGTCGGAAATGCTGCCACTCAACCACAACGCCGTCGACGCCAGCGGCAATATCATCAGACAGGGCATCGAGTTTGACCGGGTCGGGCGGCGGGTGGCATTTCACTTTTTGCGCCGCCATCCGGGCGATAGCAGCGATCCGGGGTTGGCAGGCGAAACCGTCCGTGTCCCAGCCACAGAGGTTTTGCACATCATTGACCCTGTGGAGGCTGGGCAGCTGCGCGGCGTGTCGCGTTTCGCCCCGGCCATCGTGAAGCTGTTCCTGCTCGATCAATATGACGACGCCGAGTTGGACCGAAAAAAGGTCGCAGCGATGTACGCGATGTTCGTGACCTCGCCCGCCCCGGACAATCCTCTCGCCCCGCCAGACGAAGAATATGAAGTGGCGCCGGGTCAGGTGGTCCGGCTCGATCCCGGTGAAGATGTGACCGTCAGCGCACCGGCTGATTCCGGCTCGACCTATGAGCCATTCCAGTATCGCACCCTGCTGCAAATCTCAGCCGCGCTGGGCATTCCCTATGGCTACCTGTCCAACGACGGCGCCAAGGGCAACTTCTCGAACTCGCGACTGTCGCTGATTGAATTCCGCCGCAGGGTGTCCGCTTGGCAGCATTCAGTGATGGTGTTTCAGATGTGCCGCCCTGTCTGGGCGCGGTTCATGGACACCGCAGTGCTGGCCGGGGCTTTGAAACTGCCGGGCTATGATCGACGACGCGCCGAATATCTCGCCTGCAACTGGCTGCCGACGAAATGGGATTGGGTCGATCCCCTGAAGGACGCCAATGCCGAGATTGCCCAGATCGAAGCTGGCCTGAAATCCCGCACCCAAGCCATCGCCGAACGAGGCTATGACGCCGAGCAGGTAGACGCCGAAATCGCCCGTGAACGCGACCGCGAACGCAGGCTCGGCCTCGATTTCCGCCGTCCGGGATCCCCGGCGCAGGCCCCTGGCGGTGGTGAACCGAATTCCGGTGATCCAGACGCGCAGGACCAGACTGCGCAGGATCCCAACCAGAACCAGACCCAAGATGTCGCCCCGCAGGAGTGATCCGGATGTTCCATGCCCAAATCGCCCAGCGGGCATTCAACACGCCGCTGTTGGTGGAACCGTCCAAGGCCATTGCGTTTCTGTCCGGTCTTGGACCACGCATCACCGGGCGGCAGTTGCGGTTGGCCGGAAGCGAGGTGTCGCCGGAAGATACGGCCCATGCCGCTCTGCCCGCTCGGGCCGGGATCCTGAGCAACGGCCTGGCCACGCAATATCAGCGCGATGGTCAGACACCTTTCGGGGTGGTCGACGGAATTGCGGTGATCGAAGTCTCCGGCGTGCTGGTGCATCGCGGGGCGTGGATCGGGCAGTCGTCCGGACAGACCTCCTATGAGGGGATCGCCGCGCAGCTTTCGGCCGCCGCCTCGGACCCTGCCGTGCTTGGCGTCGCGCTGGAGATCGACAGCTTCGGCGGCGAGGTCGCGGGCGTGTTCGATCTGGCCGATGCCATCCGCGCCGCGCGCGCTGCAAAGCCGGTTTGGGCCTTCGTTGCCGAACATGCTTTCTCGGCAGGCTACGCGCTGGCGTCCCAGGCCGACCGGATCATACTGCCGCGCACCGGCGCTGTCGGTAGCATCGGCGTCGTCGTGATGCATGCCGACCTGAGTGGCCAGTTGTCGGACGCAGGCGTGACCGTGACGCTGATCCATTCCGGGGCGCACAAGGTGGATGGTAATCCCTACGCGCCGCTGCCCGATCCCGTGCGCGCCCGCATTCAGGGCGAGATCGACAGCATCCGCAGCCTGTTCGCGCAGACCATCGCGGCGGGACGGGGTCGCCGCCTGACGGCAGAAGCGGCGCTGGCCACTGAGGCTGAATGCTTCCGTGGCGCGGAGGCCGTCGCGGCCGGGCTGGCCGATGAAGTTTCCGACCCGGCATCGGCTTTTGCCGCCTTTGCCGCTGCCGTGAACGGGCGAGGCACAATCCGAAGCGCTGGACCTGCCCGCCCAGTGCAAACGCAATTTCCAAAGGAGTCGACCATGAAACCCAACGCAACGACCACGATCGAAGACCCCGCGACCGATCAAACCGAGGATCAAGTCGTGACAGCGCCAGTCGAACCATCCCCCGCTCCCGCGGTTCCGACTGCTCCCGCCCCAACTGAGGCCGCGACTGCCGTGGCCCTCGTGCGCGCCGAGGCGGCGGAACTGGCCACCGTCGGCGCGCAGGCGGCGCGGTTGGGTGTGACCATTGATGTGGCCGAGGCCGTCCAGAAGGGCATCCGACCGGACGCGCTGCGCGCCTCTGTCCTTAACCAGTTGGCCGCGCGCAGCGATGCCGCTGCCATTGCCGTGGTGCCGCCGCCCAAGTCAGCCGCGCCGGAAAGCCAGCTCCTGGCCGCCGCAAAACGCGTCGCCAGCGCTGGCAAATCCACCTGAACCTTCCAACCCATAAAGGGATATGAACCATGCCCACGCTCACGCAGGCACCGTCGCAAGGCGATGTCGTCAAATTCCAGATCGACCCGAATTACACCAACGAGGCGATCACCCTGCTGCTCGGCACGAATTACAAATCCGGATCCGTGCTGGGCAAAATCACCGCCAGTGGCAAATACAAACTGGCCATCGTCGGTGCTGTCGACGGCTCAGCCGTGGCGGTAGCGGTGCTGCTGAACCCGGCCGATGCCACGACTGCAGATGCCACTGGCCTCATCCTCGCGCGCGGCCCCGCAATCGTCTCCAAGGCCGCACTGGTTTTTGACGTCTCGGTCAACACCGTGCCCCTGACCGCCACCAAATATGCCGAGCTGACCACCGTCGGCATCGTGCCGCGCACCAGCGCTTGATTTTAACCCCAAACTTCCGGAGACATCCATGAACGCCATCATTCGCAACCCGTTTGACGCGGGCGGCTATTCGCTTGCCGAAATGACCCAAGCCATCAACATTCTGCCCAATCTCTACACAAGGCTGGGCGAGATCGGCCTGTTCAGCTTCGAGGGCATCACCCAACGCTCGGTCATCATCGAGCAGTTCGAAGGCAACCTGAACGTCCTGCCCTCGGTGCCGCTGGGTGCGCCCGCCACCGTCGCAACCCGTCAGGGCCGCTCGATGCGCTCCTTCGGGCTGCCGTGGATCCCGCATGACGATGTGATCCTCGCCTCCGACATTCAGGGCGTGCCCGCCTTCGGCGGCAGCGAAAACGAGCAACTGGCCACCGTGATGATGCGCAAGCTGACCCTGATGCGGCGCAAACACGCCCAGACCCGCGAATATATGGAGATGAACGCGCTCCGCGGCATCGTGAAAGACGGCGCTGGCACCACGCTTTACAACTACTTCACCGAATTTGGCCTGGCACAAATCTCGGTGGATTTTCTGCTCGGCACCGCCACCACCCTCGTACAGGCCAAGGTCCGCGAAGCGATCCGGGCGGTGGAGGACAACCTCTTGGGCGAGTCGATGATCAGCGTCTACGCGCTGGTCAGTCCGGAATTCTTCGATAAGCTGATCGGCCATGCTCTGACGCAGGAGGCCTACAAGTTCTACTCGGCCACCGGTGCGCAACCCTTGCGTCAGGATGTGCGGCGGTCCTTCCCCTTCGCGGGCATTATGTTCGAGGAATACCGGGGCACGGTGACGCTTTCCACCGGCGTCGCGGAACGCCTGATCCCGGCTGGCGAAGGCATCGCCTTCCCGATCGGCACCATCGACACGTTCACGACCTTTGGCGGCCCGGCCAACCAGATCAGCCTCGCCAACACCATCGGCCTGCCGCTCTATGCCCGCCAGTTGATGGACGACAAGGATCGCTGGATCAACATCCTGACCGAAGCCTCCATCCTGCCGGTCAACAAGCGGCCGCGCACCGCCATCCGCCTGTTCAGTTCCAACTGATCTGAGGCAGTGTGATGAACGCCTTCGCCACCGCCATGAATGTGATCTTCGCGGACCCCAACATGGCGGCGGATGCCATCTGGTTTGCGGGTGCAACCGGCCCTGGAGTTGCCATCCGGGTCATCCGGAAATCGCCCGACGAGATTACGCCCTTCAGCGCTGGGCGGATATTGTCGGAAACCACGCAGTTGGATGTGCGCGTCGCCGACATGCCCACCCCAGCGCCGGGTGATCTGATCCGGATCGGCGCAGAGGATTTTCTGGTTCAGGGCGAACCCAAAGCCGACCGCGAACGCCTGATCTGGACGCTGAACACGAGGAAGCCATGAAACTGAACATCAGCTTCACCCCAGACCTCGTGGCCCTGATGCGCGCCGAAGTGGCGGCGGGGCAAAAGGCGGTCTCCATCACTATGGCACAAGCTGGTGCCGGTCTGAAATCTGCCTGGCGAGGGCAGATCACCGGCGCAGGCCTCGGCCAGCGCCTTGCCAACACCATTCGGTCGCAAACCTATCCCAAGGGTCGCAACAGTCTGGATGCCGCAGCCCTGGTCTGGTCCAACGCCCCGGTCATCATCGGCGCGCACGACACCGGGCCATTGATCCGTTCAGGCAGCGGCTTCTGGCTGGCCATCCCGCTGCCCGCCGCAGGCAAGGCGCAGGGCGGCAGACGGATCACGCCGGGCATGTGGGAGCAGAAGACCGGCCTGCGCCTGCGCTTTGTCTATCGCAGCAGAGGTCCAAGTCTGCTGGTCGCCGACGCCGTACGGCTGAATACGCGCGGCCAGGCGGCCGTTTCCAAGTCAAAAACCGGGAAGGGTCAGGTGACCGCGCCGATCTTCCTGCTGGTGCGGCAGGTCAAACTGCCCAAACGACTGGATCTGATGCGAGATGCCGAACGGGCACAGGCGGCCATTCCGGGCAGCATCGTGCGCAATTGGGTCGAGGATCATCTCTGATGTCCAGCAAACGCGAACTGGTTCTGTCTGCCCTGCACACCCGGCTGCAGACCCTTGCCGCCCCGGTGCTGCGCGGTGACGTGCTGCCAGAGCGGATCCCCGCAACGGGCCTGATCATCCTGCGCGATGGCAAGCCGGGTGATCCGGAGGTGACCCTGTCGCCTGTGACCTATTTCTACGAGCATCGGGCCGAGCTGGAAGTGGTGATCCAAGCCGGGACCGGGCGTGATGCCCTGTTTGATGCGCTGGCCGCGTCTATCGGCGCAGCACTCGCGACTGATCGCACGCTGGGCGGTCTTTGCGATTGGGTCGAGGCGGAAGCGCCTGAGCCGGTCGATCTGCCGGTTGAAGGGGCCGCAGCCCTGAAAGCCGCCGTGATCACTGTCGTGCTGCACTACGCCACCTCCGACCCACTGATCTGATTTCCCTCACAAAAGGACACTGACATGGCACGCGCACAAGGAGCGCGGGCGCAGATGGCGCTTGCGTTCGAGACAGTCTACGGCACCCCACCCGGGGCCGGATTTACCCAAATGCCCTTCATCACTTCCTCGCTGGCAGCGGAGCAGCCACTGCTGGCCTCCGAACTGCTAGGCTATGGCCGCGATCCCCGCGCGCCCTTGCTGGATGCCATCACCACGGATGGCGATGTGGAAGTGCCAATCGATGCGGTTGGCTTCGGCTTCTGGCTGAAGGCGGCGTTCGGGGCACCGACCACGGCTGGCACGGTGGCCGCGAGCGGGGCGATCACGTTTTCGGTCCAGCCCGCCGTTAACTCGACGCTGACGATCAACGGGACCCTGTTCACCTTCGTGGCCTCAGGGGCTGTCGGCAACCAGGTCAACATCGGGGCCAACCTGGCCGCGACCATGACGGCGCTGGCCGTGGTTCTGAACGCCAGTGTTGTCGCCGGAGTGCTGTTGGCGACCTACACCGGAACCGCCACCGCGTTGACAATTGTGTTCGACGTCCTCGGCAGCACCGGAAACACCTTCACGCTGGCGTCGTCGATTGCGCCAGCCTCCAACGGTACGGTGTCGGCGGCAACCCTGACTGGCGGTTTGAACGCCCACACCTTCCTGTCGGGAAACTGGACTCTGCCCAGCATATCAATCGAAGTCGCAATGCCCGAAGTCCCGCGATTTGCCATGTATTCCGGCTGCGTCCTGGACTCCCTGTCGTGGCAAATGGAGCGATCCGGTCTTCTCGGGGCAAAAGCCATGCTGGTCGCACAGGGCGAGACCATCGCCGGGGCTACAGCCGCTGGTACACCCGCCGCCATCACCTTGAAGCGGTTTGGCCATTTCAACGGGGCGATCAAGCGCGACGGGGTGGCGCTGGGCAACATCGTCTCGGCCGATGTGACCTATGCCAACAATCTGGACCGGATCGAGACCATCCGCTCGGATGCCAAGATCGACGGGGCCGATCCGACCATCGCGGCGCTGACCGGCAAGATCGACGTGCGCTTTGCAGACACCACACTCTTGACCCAAGCCATCAATGGCACGGCGGCGGCGCTGGAGTTCAGCTACCTGCTGGGTAGCGGCGAGAGCCTGACCCTCACGGCCCATGCGGTTTATCTGCCGCGCCCGCGCATCGAGATCAAAGGCCCGAAAGGCGTGCAAGCGTCCTTCGATTGGCAAGCCGCACTGGCCACCAGCCCGGCGCGGATGTGCACCGTGGTGCTGGTCAACACGTTGGCAGGTTACCCATGATCCGGATCAATCTTTCCCCCGAACCGCAATGGCTCGATCTTGGCCACGGGGTACGACTACAACTCTCACCGCTTACAACTGCGCTGATGGTGGCAACCCGGTCTGACCCTGCCGTACAGGATCTGGCCGCCGATTCCAGCAATGACACTCGGGCGGCAGTGTTTGCCGCGGCCCTTGCCCGGCGTGCAATCGTCGGCTGGGAAGGTGTGGGCGACGAAGACGACAATGTGCTGCCAGCGACACCTGAAAACATCGACGCCCTCCTGTCGCTCTGGCCGATCTTCGAAGCGTTCAACCTACTCTACGTCAGCCGCGGCATGCTGCTGGACGCGGAAAAAAACGGCTCTGCGCCCTCGCCGACTGGCACTTCAGTGGGGGCGACAACTACTGCAAGGCCTGCCAGACGCAGTGCCACGACTGCCCAGCGCGGCTGAACCAGCCACTCAGCCATGACGGCTGGCAGGTCTGGGACCTGGTCGGCCGTCTTGGTGGCCAGATGCGGGTGGCGGGAAAAGCCGTGCTGGGCTGGGACATGGGCGCAGCTTTTGCCCTCGCCAACGCGCTGGACTTGAACCCCATGGTGGTGGCGGAACTGCTGCCCGAACTGGAGGCGGTGATGGTCCGCCGCATCAATGAAAAGATCGAAGCATCCGATTGATCGAATTTTAACCGGACGCTTCATCAAAAGCGATCCGACCGGTCCCGTGGGTCTTGGATGGATGCGCCATCGGCCAGACTCTTCAAAGCCCCGTGCCGCGGTACCGGAATCAAAAGGACACCTGTGCCCTTGGGGATGAAAGCGAAAGTCTGCCCGGCCTTCCACTTTCGCGTCTCTCGGATCGCTTGGGGGATCGTGATCTGAAACGTCGAGGACAGGGTGGCGATCGCCGACATGATCATAGGCCTCCTTGAGCGAAGACAAAACCGTAAGAAGACCACCCCGGAAATTCAAGGGATCTGATCCATGGCTGAGAAACGCGTTTCCGTGCGGCTGGCTGCCGTCGGCGGCAAACAGGTGCGTGCCGAGTTGGAGGGCGTCGGCGATGCCGGTGTCAAAGGCTTCGGGCGGATGTCGAAGGAAGCGGAGATCGCCAATGCAAGACTTGCCGCATTTTCCACCCGGGTGAAGATCGCGGCGGCGGTGGCCGTTGCAGCCGCTGCTGCAGCTGGCATCGCCATGATCCGGTCGGGCTTAGAGACCATCGACGCGCAGGCCAATCTGGCACAATCGCTTGGCACCACCACCCGCAGCATTCAGGTGCTGACTTTCGCCGGGGACTTAGCCGGGGTCTCGATGGAGGAGATCACGGCGGCGACCAAGAAACTGACCCTGAAGCTGTCGGATGCGGCAGGTGGCACTGGTACGGCGGTCGATGCGCTTCAGCGCCTGCACCTGACGGCGACGGATTTGCAGGCGCTGCCCCTCGATGAACGCATCGTCGCCATTCAGGACGCACTCGCGAAGTTCGTCCCGCCTGCCGAGCGGGCGGCTGTGGCATCGGCGCTCTTTGGTGACAAGGCGGCCCTCGCTTTTAGCCGGATCGATTCTGCCACCCTGCGCCAAGCATCTCAGGACATCACCGACTTCGGGGTGGCGGTGTCGGATCAAGATGCCGATCAGATCCGGACCGCTGGCGATGCCATCGACCGGCTTGGCCTGGTCTGGCTCGGCCTGACCAACCAGTTGACGGTTGCGGTCGCCCCGGCGCTGGAGGTCGTGGCCAATGCGCTGGCCGATGCCACGCGGGTCGGTGGGGTGTTTCAGACCAGCATCAGCTTTCTGGGCAACCACATTGGCGAGATTGCCAGCATCGCCGGGGCCTTCGCCACTTTCTTTGCAGGGCGTTTTGTCATTGCGCTGGGCGCAGCAGCGTTGGGTGTCAGCGGGTTTTCCTTGTCCCTCACCGTTTTGAAAGGGGTCTTGATCCGCACCGGCATCGGCGCTTTGATCGTCGGCGCCGGGGAATTGGCCTATCAGTTCTCCAAGCTGGTCGAGGGCGCTGGCGGCTTTGGCGCGGCGCTGGGCCTTTTGTCCGATTTTGCCAGCGAAGTCTGGGACCGGATCGGCCTTGGCGTCGACGCGGTCGTGGCCAGCCTGCAAGCCAGCTGGTCTGGCATCACCGCCACCGTGGCGGACGCAATGCAGGGCGCGCTGGTGGCCGTGGTGGGTCTTGGCAATTCGTCGGCTGGAGTGTTCCAAGGGGCGTTCGATGCCGTGAAAGCTATCTGGTCGGCCTTGCCGTCCGCTATCGGCGACTTCGCCTTCCAGGCGGCGAACGGGCTGATTGGTGGCGTCGAGGCGATGCTGAACGGTGTCGTCACTCGGATCAACACCTTCATCTCCGGTTTGAATGCGGCGCTCGACATGTTGCCTGATTGGGCCACCGGTGAGGGCGGCATTCAGATTGGCACCCTCGATCCGGTCGCGCTGGGCCGTGTCGGCAATCCGTTTGAAGGCGCGGCAACCGCAGCAGGAGCTGCCGCAGCCGATGCGTTCAAGTCGGCAATGGGCAAAACTTATCTCGAGACGCCCGACCTCGGATTTGGCACAATGGCCAGTGATGCCCGCGACCGGGCCGCCGCCTATACCGAAGCCTCCGGCATGCTGACCGACGCCGCCACCCGTCCTCTCGCCAGTTGGCAAGCGCTGCAGGCGACGATGACCACGGCCGGAACGGACGGCACAACGGCGCTCGATGCCGCCACGGTTGCAGCAGACGGAACCACCGACGCCCTCAACGATGCGGGCACTGCCGCAGGCGACGCAGGTGCGGCGGGCAAAGCCGCCGGGGAAGCCGCCGCCTCCGGGGCGAACACGGCGGCCACCGGTTGGGCTGCCGTCACAGCGGCTCTGGCGGACTACGCCTCCAAGGCCCGCGACATCGGCGCCGATGTTGGCCAGACGCTGGTCGGGGCGTTCCAGAGCGCCGAGGACGCCGTGGGCAACTTCGTCAAAACCGGCAAGCTGAGTTTCGGCGATCTTGTCACCTCGATCTTGGCCGACCTGGCTAAGCTCGCCGCACGAAAGTTCATCCTCGGTCCGATTGCCTCTGCACTTGACGGCGTGTTGGGTTCGTTCGGTGGTGGCGGGTTGTTTGCCGGTATGACAGGGGCCGCAGTGCATCACGCGGGTGGCGTCGTTGGCGGCACAGCTCCCACGCGCGCGGTTTCGGTCATGGCCTTCGCCGGGGCACCCCGCATGCATTCTGGCGGTTTTGCCGGACTGCGCCCCGATGAAGTCCCCGCCATCTTGCAGAAAGGCGAGCGGGTGCTCTCGCGGCGGGAAACGGCGGGCTACGGCGCAGGTGGTAACGTCAGCATCACGATTCAGACCCGCGACGCCGAAAGCTTCCGCCAGTCGCGCACGCAAGTGGCATCGGACATCGCCCGGGCGGTTTCGCTGGGCCGAAGAGGTATGTAATGGCGTTTCACGAGATCAGGTTTCCCGACAACATCAGCCGAGGGGCGCGCGGCGGGCCGGAACGACGCACGCAAGTCGTCGAGCTGGCAAGCGGTGATGAGGAGCGCAATGCCAGCTGGGCCAACTCGCGGCGGCGCTATGATGTGGCTTACGGCATCCGCCGCGCTGATGATCTGGCGTCCGTTGTCGCGTTTTTCGAGGCCCGCAACGGGCGGCTCTTTGGCTTTCGCTATAAGGATTGGGCGGATTATAAATCCGGCCTGCCCTCGACGCCTACAGGCGCAACGGATCTGCAGATCGGCACGGGCACCGGCAGCCTGAAGACCTTCCAGATGGCCAAAAGCTACACCTCCGGCGCGCAAACATGGACCCGGACAATCGCCAAACCGGTGACCGGCACCGTTCGTATCGCGCTGGGCGTGGTGGAACAGATGTCGGGCTGGACGCTGGATACAACCACTGGCGTCATCACTTTCACCACCGCGCCAGGCAATGGCGTCATCGTCCGCGCCGGGTTCGAGTTCGATGTGCCGGTGCGCTTCGATACCGATATGCTCGACGTCACCCTCGATATCGAACGGCTGGGGTCGATCACATCCATCCCCTTGATTGAGGTCCGGTCATGAAATCGCTGTCATCTGAATTGCAGGCCCACTTGGACGGCGGCACCACCACCCTGTCCTGGTGCTGGCGGATTTCCCGCGCGGATGGGGTGACGCTGGGCTTCACAGATCACGACGTGATGCTGGCCTTCGAAGGCACGGATTTCGAACCTGAAAGCGGGTTTGCCGCATCCGAAGTGCGCTCAGGTTCCGACCTCTCTGTCGATGCGCAGGATGCAGAGGGCGTACTGACCTCGGATCGCATCACAGAAACCGACATCCTCGACGGGCGCTGGGACAACGCGGCGGTCGAGTTGTGGCGGGTAAACTGGGCAGACACCAGCCAGCGCGTCTTGCTGCGCCGGGGTGCGGTGGGTCAAATCCGGCGCGGTCGCATGGCCTTTGTGGCCGAAGTGCGCAGCCTCGCCCATGCGCTGGGCCAGACCGTGGGGCGGACGTTTCAGGCGAGTTGCGACGCGGCGCTGGGCGATACTCGCTGCGGCATCGATCTGGAAAACGCCGCCTACAAGGGCAGTGGCGTGGTGACCGACCTGCTGCGCGACCGAGCGTTCCTGGCCACGGGCCTGTCCGGGTTCGCGGCGGGCTGGTTCACTTCCGGCACGCTGACCTGGACCAGCGGTGCCAATGTCGGGCGGATCACTGAAGTGCTGAGCCACGGATTGACCGACGCCATCGCGTCCCTGACCCTGCTGGAAGCGCCGGTGCGCGGCATTGCAAATGGCGACGCCTTCATCGCCCGCGCTGGCTGTGACAAGCGCATCGCGACCTGCAGTGCGAAGTTCGCCAACACCGCCAATTTCAGGGGCTTCCCCAATATTCCGGGCCAGGATGCCGTGCTGCGCTATGCCAGCCGGGACGGCAGCAATGATGGGACGGTGCTGTGATGACCGCCGATCCCGACCTTGTTGTCGCAGTTGCGCGTTCCTGGCTCGGCACCCCTTACCATGATCAGGCCAGCCTGCGCGGGGTTGGTTGCGACTGCCTTGGGCTTGCGCGTGGGGTCTGGCGAGAGGTTGTCGGAGACGAACCCTTCCCGATCCCGTCCTACAGCCGGGGTTGGGGCGAGACGGGGCCGCGTGAAGTGCTGGCGGATGGCGCGCGGCGCATGATGCCCGAGATCGCACTGGATGGTGTCGGGCCTGGTGTCCTGATCTTGTTTCGCATGACGCCACGCGCCATCGCCAAGCATGTCGGGATCCTGACTGGCCCAGACAGCTTCATCCATGCCTACGAACGCCTCGGGGTGATCGAGGAAGTTCTGACACCGATCTGGCGGCGGCGCATCGCCTTCGCCTTTCTGTTCCTCCAAAGCTGAGGCCCCACACATGGCAACTCTTGTTCTCGGGGCCGTCGGCTCCGCGATTGGCGCTGGCTTCGGCGGCACCATCCTTGGCTTCTCGGGCGCGGCCATCGGCGGCTTCATCGGATCAACTATCGGATCGGCCGTCGACAGCTGGATTGTGTCTTCCCTGGCCCCGGCCCAGCGCATCGAGGGTGCGCGGCTCGACAGTCTGCGCATTACCTCCTCGACCGAAGGGGCGGTGATCCCCCGCCTCTATGGCCGGATGCGTCTGGGTGGCAATATCATCTGGGCCACCGATTTCCGCGAAGAAACCCGCACCAACAGCCAGGGCGGTGGCAAAGGCGGTGGCGGCCCGAAGGTCACCACGACCGAATACCTTTACTTCGCCTCTTTCGCAGTCGCCTTGTGTGAAGGGCCGATCACCGGGATTGGCCGTGTCTTGGCCGATGGCAAGGCCATGGACATGACGAGCGTCACCTGGCGCTGGTATCCGGGCGACGAGCTTCAGACCCCGGACCCGTTCATTTCCGCCAAGATGGGCCTGTCAGGGACCCCGGCCTATCGGGGAACGGCCTATGTGGTTCTGGAAGAGTTAGACCTCACCCCCTTCGGTAACCGCCTGCCGCAGATCAGCTTCGAAGTGTTTCGCCCCTTGGCGGATCCCGACACCGCCGAAGGCCTAGTGCGCGCCGTCACGATGATCCCGGCCTCGGGCGAATTCGCCTATGCCACTGTGCCGGTCAAGAAATCCAGCGGCTCCGGCAGTGCCACCGTGGCCGAAAACCTGAACGCCATCCCCGAGACGCCCGACATTGTCGTGGCTCTGGACCGGCTGCAATCCATGGCACCGGCGGTCGAGAGCCTGTCCCTTGTTGTGGCGTGGTTCGGCGATGACCTGCGGGCGGGCAGTTGCAAGGTTCGCCCCGGCGTCGAGGTGGCGGCCAAGACCACGACGCCCTCCGCATGGGTGGTGAATGGCGTTTCCCGCGCCAGCGCCGTTTTGGTCAGCCGAGATGCCGGGGACCGCCCGGTCTATGGCGGCACACCGGCAGATTTCGCGGTGGTGCAGGCCATTAAAGAGATTAAAGCACGCGGGTTGCGCGTCACCTTTTATCCATTCCTGCTGCTGGATGTGCCGCCCGGCAATACCAAGCCGAACCCCTATTCGGACAATGCCGCCACCGCTGGCCAACCGACTTTCCCCTGGCGGGGCCGGATCACCTGTTCTCCGGCAGCGGGCTATGTCGGAACGGTGGACAAGACCGGCACCGCCGCCACGCAGGTCGCAGCCCTGTTTGGCACCGCGATGCCCGGCAATTTCAGTGTTGCAGGCGAGGCCGTCAGCTGGACCGGCCCGGTCGGGGAATGGGGTCTTCGCCGGATGATCCTGCATTATGCCCACCTCTGCGCAGCGGCCGGTGGCGTCGATGCTTTCCTCATCGGCTCGGAACTGCCCGGCCTGACCACGATCCGAAGCGGGGCCGCGACCTATCCCACCGTGACCGCCCTGAAATCCCTCTCGGCAGACGTGCGTGCCATCCTCGGCGCTGGGACCAAGATCGGCTATGCGGGCGATTGGTCGGAATATTTCGGTCACCACCCGAGCGATGGCAGCGGTGACGTCTATTTCCACCTCGATCCGCTCTGGTCGGACGCGAACATCGATTTCATCGGCATCGATAACTACATGCCGCTGTCGGATTGGCGCGACGGGTTCGACCATGCTGATGCAGCGCTGGCCCCGGCCATCTATGACCGCTCCTATTTGCAATCCAACATCACGGGTAGCGAGGGGTTTGACTGGTTCTATGCCAGCCCATCGGATCGGACGACGCAGACCCGGACGGCGATCACGGATGGCGCTGCCGCCAAGCCGTGGGTCTTCCGTTTCAAGGATCTGCGCGCCTGGTGGCAATACCCGCATTTCAACCGGCCGGGCGGCATCGAGAGCGGGATCCCGACAGCTTGGGTGCCGCAGTCCAAACCGATCTGGTTCACCGAACTGGGTTGCCCGGCCATTGATCGCGGCACAAACCAACCGAACGTGTTCTTCGACCCGAAGTCATCGGAAAGCTTCACACCCTACTTTTCACGCGGGTGGCGCGACGACGCAATCCAGCGCGCTTATCTGGAAGCGACCTATCTGTTCTGGGGCGCTGCGGCGAATAATCCGACCTCGGTGATCTACGGAGACAGAATGGTGCATGTCCCCGAATGCGCCGCCTGGACCTGGGATGCGCGGCCCTATCCGTTCTTTCCGGAACTGACCACTGTCTGGACAGATGGGCCGAACTGGCGGCTCGGCCATTGGCTGACCGGACGGCTGGGGGCGGTGTCTCTCGCGGCCCTCGTGCGCCATCTCTGCCTGCGATCTGGCATGGCCGAAGCTCTGATCGACGTGTCGGGGCTGTGGGGAGCCGTCGAGGGCTATGTGATTTCGGCGCTGGAGGCTCCACGCGCCTCGATTTCCACGCTGGCCCGGCATTTCGGGTTCGATGCTGTGGAAAGCGAGGGGCACATTCGGTTCCTGATGCGCGGCCGCATCGCTACCGCCACGACCAGGCCTGACGCGATGGTCGCCGCCTCCTCCGCCAAGGGCGATGTGATGGAACTGACTCGGGCGCAGGAGTCTGAGTTGCCACAGGCGTTGAAATGGCAGGTGGCTCGTGCCGACGAGGATTATGACGCGGCGCAAGTCGAGGCGCGGCGCATCACCGTCGACACCAGCCGCATTGCTTCGGAGGCCTTTCCGATGGCAGTGCCGCCCGAGGAGGCTGAACGCCGCTGCCGCCGCGCGTTGATGGAAGCCTGGGTCGGCCGCGAAAGTGCCGTGTTCAAACTGCCACCCTCGCAGCTGGCGCTGGATCCCTGCGATGTGGTGCTTTTGGATCACGATGGCCGCCTGACCGAACTGCGGTTGGTGTCGATTGCCGATTCCGATGTGCGCGGCATCGAGGCCGTGCGCCAGGACCGTGCAGTCTATGATCTGCCGCCCGGCGATGCCCGCCCGGCCTCGCTGTCCTCGCCCGTGGTATTTGGCGCACCTGATGTGCTGTTCCTCGATCTGCCGCAACTGTCCGAGGATCAGCCTGCGCATCGCCCCTTTGTTGCAGCTTATGCTGCACCATGGCCCGGCGTCATGGCGGTGTTCCGCAGCGCGACCTCAGATGGTTTCGCCGTGCTGACCACCTTCGGCACCCGCGCCCGGATGGGTGTGCTGGCTGCCGACTTCTTTTCCGGGCCGGTGTCGCGCTTCGATCTTGGCAATGCGCTTGTGGTCGATCTGTTCTCCGGCACCTTGGAAAGCGTCACAGATATCAACCTCTTGGGCGGGGCCAATGCGCTGGCCGTGGAAACCGGTCCCGGCCAATGGGAGATCGTTCAGGCGGGATCGGCCGAGTTGATCGCAACGGGGCGCTACCGGATGACGCGCCTTCTGCGCGGGCAGCGCGGCACCGAAAATGCGGTCACAAGCCTTGTGCCGACCGGCGCGCGCGTCGTGGTTCTGGACACGTCCGTGGCATCCTTGCCGATCAGCGAAGCCGATCTGGGACTGCCATGGAACTGGCGCATCGGCCCGGCATCGCGACCGGTCAGCGATGAAACCTATGTTGCCGCCAGCTTCACGCCCGAAGGCGCTGGGCTGCGGCCGTTTTCGGTCGCGCATGTCGAACAGCCGTGGCGCACGGGCCGCAGCCCCGGCGACCTGACAATCCGCTGGACACGCCGATCGCGGTCGCTCGCCGCTGACGCCTGGGGCGTGGGCGACGTGCCGTTGGCGGAAGACAGCGAAGCCTATGAGTTGGAAATCCGCGATGGAGCGATCATCAAGCGCACCCTGACGGCCAGCACGACTTCAGCCCTCTACACCGCCGCCCAGCAGGTAACCGATTGGGGCGCACTACTTGCCCCCGGCAACAGCCTTCAGCTTCGCATCTATCAGCTCTCCGCCCTGATCGGCCGGGGCACCATGCGATCCGTCATCCTCACTTTCTGAAAGCAGCCTTTCATGTCCGACATCACCACCCACCTGCTGCTGCCCTACATCCTGGCGGCGCAGGCCCAGAAGCATGTCACCCACAATGAGGCGTTGCGGCTTCTCGATGCCATGGTGCAGCTTTCGGTGCTGGACCGGGATCTGACGGCACCGCCTGCAACGCCCGCCGATGGCGACCGTTACATCGTGGCTTCAGGGGCGACAGGCCTATGGGCTGGCTGGGATCTGAACGTGACAACTTGGGTCGACGGCGTCTGGATGCGCCTGGTGCCACGCCCCGGTTGGCTGGCCTGGATCGCCGACGAGGCTATATTTTTCGTGTGGAACGGTTCCGCCTGGCAATCCGTCGGCGTGCCGCAGGATGTGTCGGACGCCATCTTCAGTCTGGTGAACGATGCCGATCCGACGAAGCGCGCGCTGTTTTCTCTGTCAGGCATCAGCACGGCCACCACCCGGACCTTCACGCTGCCGAACACCTCAAGCGAGTTGGCAATTCTCGCAGGCACCCAGACCTTCAACGGTAACAAGACCTTCTCGGGTAACCTGACCGCATCCGGGACGGTCACGATGTCAGGCGCGGCCGCCACCATCGGCACGTCGGTGGCGACCAGCACCTACGGCATGGGCACCGGGGCCACCACCACTGGCGTCACCAAAACCGTGAACCTCGGCACAGGTGGCGCGTCCGGATCGACCACGGTTGTCAACATCGGCTCGCCCACGGCAGGCGCTGGCGGCACCACGGTGGTGAACACCCCGATCGTGACCTTTGCCAACACTGTGACGCAGGTTGGGATGCCGCAGGCCAATCTCACCGCCCAGCTGCTGGGCCTCGGTGGGGCCACCGCAGATGCCACCAACCGGCTCAGCGTCAACACGCCGAACGTCCTCATGAACAACGCTGGCGCATCCATCGATGTGACGGTAAACAAGAACGCCGCCGCCAATGATGCCTCATTCAGCTTCAAGACCGGTTTTTCTGTGCGGGCGCTGTTCGGCCTGCTCGGGTCGGATGATTTCACCCTGAAGGTCAGCCCGAACGGCAGCAGCTTCTTCGATGCGCTGGTCGCGGATCGCAACACCGGCCGTGTGCGGTTTCCTGTCGGGGTGGCGCTGACCGGCCTGGCAGCCGACCCAGGTTCGCCGACCGATGGCTGGCTCTGGCATAATTCCACCACCGGGCAATTGCGGGCGCGGCTTGGTGGTGTCACCCGCATTCTGGCAGATCAGGATGTTCCGTGGATCACCCCGGCGGCAGGCGACTATGCCCTGACCACCAGTGGCGCAGGTGGCGCTTCCACCGGTGTTCTCGCCGGGGCAGCAGGTCGGATCGATCTTTTCCCCTTCATTCCACGCGACGACATCACCGTCGACAGGCTGTCGGTGAACGTCACCACTTTGATTGCTGCGGCGCTGGGCAAGATCGTTCTTTACGCCGCCGATGCGACTGGGCGACCGGCAACTCTGATCTTGGAGACGGGCGATCTCGACTTCTCAACGGTGGGTCTGAAGGAAGCCACCGTCGCCCAGACCCTGCGCCGTGGCATCACCTATTGGATCGGCATCCGGCATTCTTCCACTGCGATCCTGTCGGCATGGGCATCGACCGCCACGCCCGATCTGAACGGCGGCGCGCCGGTCACTACCGCCCGCAAGGTGCTGCGCCGGACTTTGGCCTATGCCACTGCGGCACCTGGGACATGGGGATACCTTGCGTCTGAGACCAACGCTGGGCCGGGCACGGCCGTCTGGATGAGAGCGGCATAATGGCTCCAGCGCGAAAATCACAGCAGGAACAACAGAAGTGGCAAGAACCATGATCGAAAATAGCGAACGCGGCATCACCATCAACAAGGCGCTGGCCTGGACCATGCTTGTCTCGGTCACCGGGCTGATCTGGTGGGGTGGCGGAACATTGGCCTCGTTGCAGAGCGCCGCCGACCGCTTGACCTCCGCCCTCACCGAAACCCGCGAAATGATCGTAGCCGAGCGCGCCAGTTCGGCGCAACTTGAGGCGCGCGTCCGGGTTCTGGAAAACAGCGCGACCCGGCAAGACGTGCGTTTTGATGCGCTGTCGCTGTCGATCAACGAGTTGAAGCAGCAAGCCCGCGAGACCAACACGCTGCTGCGAGAACTGGCGCAGCGGCCTTAGAGGCCAGTCCCGAGATCTACCCGACCACCCCGACCCGCCCGCACGGCGGGTTTTTTGTTGCCCGCAGGCGGGCAGAAAGAGCAATCCCATGAACGCTGACTCCGATGACGCCATCCGCCTGATCCAGAGCGGCTTGGACAAACTTGGCCATTCCCCCGGCACCATCGACGGCCGCTGGGGTGTCCGAACCGCCCGTGCATTGCGCCAACTGATCTCCGCCAACGGTAGCCCGGCATCACAGTCGCCGCAGGGCCCCTTGCCGTGGATCACCGAGGCGAAAACCGCGCTCGGCCGAAATGAGGCTCGCGACCGGACTTGGCTGATGGATTGGCTGAAACGCGACGGGCGAAGCTTGGGCGATCCGGCGAAAAACCCGTGGTGCGGCGATTTCGTGGAAACCTGCATTCGGATGGGCTTGCCCGATGAACCCCTCCTCGGCGCGCTGGGCACCAATCCCTATTGGGCCCGCAACTGGCTCCTGTTCGGTCAAGCAGTGCAGCCCATCACCGGTGCAGTGCTGATTTTCGAGCGCGGCTCCGGCGGACATGTCGGCTTTGCCGTTGGCCAGGACGATACGCATTTCTTCGTCCTCGGCGGCAACCAGTCCGACGCCGTCACCATCGCCCGCATCGCCAAGTCTCGCCTTCTGGGCGCGCGCTGGCCCGCGACCTATCCGCCCCGCCCCCAACGCCTGCCGACAATGAGGCCGGGCGAATTCCTCGCAACCACCAACGAAATCTGAATTGGAGAACACCTTGCTGAAACCTGCAATCCTGGCGCTCATCCGCCAAATCCTTACCGTCGCTGGCACCGCGCTGGTCGCGAAGGGCTATGTTCAGGCCACCGATATCGAACCGGTCATCGGCGCGCTGCTGACCATTGGGTCTGTGGTCTGGTCGGTCGCCGACAAGCGGGGGAGGTGAGGCGACCCAGCCGATCTTTGCAATCTGGGTGAAAGTGATGCTTCACGGCATCGTACAAATTCCTCGGTGAAAGACGGGCCGGGCAAATGACCTGCGGGAAGCGCCAGACGCCTCGACCACGCAGTCAAGCCCGGCCCGTTTCACAGGTTTACAATTTCAAGCAGCGGCAGGGTTTGGCTGCGGTGGAATGATGCCATAGGCCATTGTCGTCTGTCGCGATTCGAAATGGGCACAATTGTGCACCTCACCGGTCTTCTGGCTTTTGTCGGATCGGACTCCGCCTGATCATCGTGTCCGCGGCAGTCCCTTCGCTTCAGATTTCAAAGCCGCGACCTGTGCATCGGCTTCTTCCTTTCGTTTGAGGCGACGCACTTCATCGAATTTTTCGTACTCGGCATGTGCCTTTTGTTTGGCCGCTTCATGGGAGACGCGCCCCCCATCGCGCAAGACGGTGCGCCCCAGGCTTCGAAGTTGATCATCAAGAAGCCGTTTTGCGTCAGCCATTGTCACCAAGCGACCGACGTCAAGCTGGTCTTCGAAGATCCCCAACAGGATCTCGGTCAGCCTGTTCAGTTCCTTGATTTCAGGTTCCGCCAGGTAGTTTTTCGATGTTGTAACATCCTGCTTTCGGATGTTGTCGTTGGGCCAGTTCTGAAGCCCCATGTCTTCAGCGCGGTGATCCGCACGGTTGTTGATCAGTTCGGCGGGCGTCAGGGACGCCACGGCGTAGACGAGCTTCGCCTGCGTATGCTGATAGAACTGCCGTGAAACGGTTTCTGAGCCGTCATAGTCTTGGCACATCGCACAGATGCGCCGCAGTTCAGCATAGAGGTTCGCCTCGCTGGCGCGGATGTCGCGAATGATCTCGCGAAGTTCGCGCACCCTATCGATGTTGCCCGTTTCCTTCAGCCGCGCCGCGTCGATGACGAAGCCCTTTTTGGCATACTGGACAAGAATGCTGGTTGCCCATCGACGGAAGAGGGTGGCCTGCGCCGACGAGACGCGATACCCAACCGATATAACCATATCGAGACTGTAGATCGTCGCGGGGCGCCCGTTAGTTGTTTGCACTTTTTGCAAAGAACCCGATTCGTCCAGTTCGCCCTCGTCAAGGATGTTCCCGATGTGGCGAGAGACCGTAGAAACGTCGCGCCCGAACAGCTGCCCGATCTGGGCCTGCGTCATCCAGAGCGACTCGCCTTCAAAGCGAATATCGATCCTCAGCCCTTTGTCCGTGCTGTAGACCAGAAAACGATCACCTGTTTCTTCGTCTTCCATCAGTCGGATCGGCTCGTCCTGCTCTGCGCCCAAAGTTCACCTCGATTCGATTATTTTGTGAACATTAGCGGAACATCGCACGGCATTCACCCCTTCTTTAGGTTGCACCTTCAAGTTCGTTCACGTTGGCATCGGCAGCTGCCTTATCTTCTTGCAACCTATCGCCACCGCTCCGGTTCATAAGCCGCCTTTTCCAGCACTTTGTTCGCATCAGCGCGAGACCGATACCGGCCGATCATCTCCCCGACCTCAATGTCGTCGACGGCAGCAACACGGTACATATTCCAGCTTTTGTCGGAGTTCGGCTTGAGCTGGAACACACGACCGTTCTTGCGGCAGTAGAAGAACTTGGAGCCCTTAATCTGCGTCCAAGGACAGTCTCCATAGGACAGAAGCCGCCTCTCGCGGACCATCCTGGCCTCTTCCAGTCGATTCGCCTCAGCTTGGCGACGTTCGTCTTCTAGACGTTTCCATTGAGATGCGACGTATTGAGACAACCTGCCGATGATAGCGGGCATCTCAGTTCCAGCCGACTTTTCTGCTTGATAAATTTCCAGGCACTCCACCTGCAGGACCGGTTCGGGTGATGCGATATATTCAACTTCAATCTGGTGCCGCATGCGTTGTTCGAGATCTGTCATCGTCAGCGGCTTCCCCGGCAGTGAATTCAGGAAATCCAGCAGATCGGCATTTGGAATCCAGCAATCCAAAGCCGAAGCCAAGAGCGCCTCGCGTGGGCCTTCCCACTTCTTCCAAAGGGAACTGTCCTGGTCGAGTTTTGTGACGATTTCCAAGGCGAGCTTTGCCAAGGATCGTGGCTCGCGGATATGACGCAGCGAAGGGCTGCGGACATAGTCAGCCAACAGATGCTGAACGGTCGAAGTGCGCTGGTCCAAATACATGTTTCACCGCCTGGAAACCCGATGTTCAAATTTGGTAGTGCGTTCATCGATTTTGATGCAGCGATCGCGCCCGATCAATATCTTCTGAGAAGCAATTTCACCTGAGGATTGAAACGAACCTGCACCAGCCCAGCCGGAACTTGCGCGCGTCTTCATTTTTGCTTATCTTGAAGACAGAAGCGGAGGCTGCGATGTCGCAAACAACAACCATGACAGTGCGGATCAGCGGTGCTCTAAGCGAGTTCGTTGCCTCCAACGTCGGCGAGAACGGGGCATACGAGAACATCAGCGAATACGTCCGCGACCTGATCCGGCGCGACAAGGAGCGTGCGGAGCGAGAGGCGTTCGACAGGCTGAAAGCCGAACTGACACGCGCCTTCGCAGTGCCGGAGGACAGCTACCGCCCGCTCACTGCGGCAGAAGTCGTCGCCCGCAACCGGGGCTGACCCGATGGCCGTTCGTGTCCAGGAGGCTGCGTCGCTGCGGCTTGACGAGATCTACCGGTACACGCGCGACCGCTGGGGGGCGGAACAGGCGGATCGCTACATCACCGATCTGTTCGAAGCTTTCGACCGGATCGAGGACCATGGCGTGGCGTCGCGGCCAATCCCGGCAGAGTTTGGCGTCGAGGGTTTCTACTTCCGGCAGGGGCACCACTTCGTCTACTGGCGGCGCCTGTCGGATGGGGACGTGGGCATCGTCACCATCCTGCACGAGAGGATGCATCAGACGGATCGCTTTCGGGATGACATTGGCGGCTGAAGGTTTGTCCGTTTGACGACAGGAGCGCAGGTGCGGGGGACACTTGATCCCAATTACTCGTCGGGCGGAAAAGTGAATTCAGCAGTCTGCAACCGAGGCCCCATGACGCGAGTAGGCAGGCGGGGATCAGGGGCGTGACCACGATGGTGCTCCTTTATCAGAACCACCTTGCCGCTGCGGTAATGCCGCTCGTGCTCACGCACCGGGTGGCGCGTCGGCGGGCTGCGCCCCTCTCTTACCTCACGTTCGAATTCGAGGCGTGCGAGCCTTTCTTGCATATGTGCAGCCGCTTGCGGCCCGATCCGAATAGTCAGATGCGACTTCTGCGCGCCAAGGATCCATGACTTCCCGAACTTCCGTGCTGTCTTCATCTCCTTCGGGGAAAACGAGACGGTTTCCGTTGGGATGATCCCTCCCAGGTCAGGGGACACCAGCATCGCGAATAGGGCATAGGGAATAAAGAGGTCAGAGGCCGCGTCGACCAATCTGATCTGAAAGCGGCCTTCGATTTCCTCTGCCGTCATGCCGCGCGCCAAGAGCTTTTCGGCCATATAGTGGTGGAGCTGGGGCTTAAATGAAGTGAGACCTCGTGCGCTCTGTTCAGCTCGGTCGAAACGCAGGGTGAAGAACGGATCGAGGATCTTGCCCCGCGAGTCGCAGGTGAACATCGTCACTTGCAGCATGTCGACGTTTCGATTGTCGATCAGATATCCGCGCAGACCGGAGCCGGAAGGATTCTCCTGATGAATGATCGATGGTGAGTTTCGCTGAACGCGGGAAGCAATCAATTCGCGAAAGTCGAATTCGACCCAGACCACATCTGCTGGAAGCTCTACCTCCCCCAGGAAGGTCAACGCCGCCACATCTTTGTCTTCGGTTCCTTCTTGGATCGTGTCGTGCAGCGTGTCGGCATACGAAGCTGCCGCGTGATCGAGCAAGTAGACCTTGGCCTGTTGAAGCGCATCAAGGGCATACAGCCGGAAGTTCAGCAGGTCTTCGGTCCGTCCGAGATGCCAAACCGGATCATCATGCGGCGCAGACTTACCCGCCAGCGAGGCGCCATAGGTTGAGATCAGATTTCGGAACAACATCCTGCAACTTCCCAGTGAGACACTGACCAGCATCTGGCACCGGGGCCGAGGTTTCAAGGATCTTTGATGACCGAGTCTGGCCCCGGAACGCCTGAGGCCCCCGTGTTTAGGGGGGACTCGCAAAACGTTGACCAGGCGTTGACAAGAATTTGGAATGACAAAAGCCGAGCGTTTTGCTCGGCTTTGAAGTCTTTGATAAGACGTAGTATTTTGGTTGCGGGGGCAGGATTTGAACCTGCGGCCTTCAGGTTATGAGCCTGACGAGCTACCGGGCTGCTCCACCCCGCGACGGTTGTTCCCGTTTGTTGGGTTGGGAACGAGTTTCAGCGCGATTTGCTGATGTTATTGGTATCGTATTGAGAGATTGT
>NKIU01000006.1 GCA_002256245.1 Pseudorhodobacter sp. PARRP1
GCAATGGCTATGGACTTACAACAACGACCGCCCGAACATGGGCATCGGCGGCATCACACCCGCACAGAAACTGAAAATGGCCGCGTAAGTTCTACGAATGCACCCCGTTAAAATTGGGGGGAATACCCAGGCACGGCCAACGTTTCTGGCGTTTGAGCGCCCGCCCTGTGCGAAACGCCTTGCCGATTGGGGTTTTGCCGCTGGAATAGGGCTGGGGGCGCGGGGGTTGCGGTGATGGGGGCTTGGTCTTATCCCGGGCGGGGGCGGGTCAGGCGAAATTTACGCTGCGCGCGAACGGCATGTCGCGCAGCCTTGTGCCGTTCAGCGCGAAGATCGCATTGGCAAGCGCCGGGGCTGCGGGCGGGGTGCCGGGTTCGCCGATGCCACGCAGGCGCGGCATGGTTTCGTGCACTTTCACGCGGATCGTGGGGATTTGCGGCATCCGCAGCGGTTCGTAATCCCAGAAGGTTTGCTGCACGACCGCGCCGCCCTGAACCGTGATTTCGCCCCGGATCGCGGCGGACAGACCAAACACCATGCCGCCCATCACCTGCGCCTCGATATTGCCGGGGTCGAGTGCGACGCCGACATCGACGGCGGCCCAGGCTGCCTTGAGGCGCAGGCCTTGGGCGGTGTCCTCGACCTCGATCACTTGCGCGATGGGGACGCCGAAGGCGATGCAGAAGGCGATGCCCAGCGCGCGGCCCTTCTCGCCCCAGCCTGCCATTTCGGCGACACTTTGGATCACCTGCCGGGACGGTGCATGGGTCAGATGCGACATGCGGAATTCTACCGGATCGGCACCGGCCAGATGGGCGAGTTCGTCCATCGCGGTTTCACCAAAAAACACGTTCTGCGAATTGCCGACCGAGCGCCAAGACCCAACAGGCAGCATGGCGGGCGCGCGGTGGCCGGTGACGCGGTGGTTGGCGAAAGTATAGGGCTGGTCGGCAGCGCCCTGCACGATGGTCGCATCCGGGCCGGGGATGGTGTAGCCCAGACGCCCGACCTGCGATTCCACAACGCTGGAGGATGCTGTGGCAAGATCAAACGCGGCGATCCTGCCGCCATCCAGCTTGGCGCGCACGCGGGCCATGGCGGCGGGGCGATAGGTGTCGTGGGTCATGTCCTCTTCGCGCGACCATGTCAGCAGGACGGGGGTTGCGGGCATGGCCTTGGCGAGATGAATGGCCTGCGCGATGAAATCCATCTCGGCGCGGCGACCAAAGCCACCGCCCATCAGCCGGGTTTCAACCGAAATGGCGTCTTGCGGCAGGCCGGTGAATTCGGCCCCGATCTTCAAAATCTGGGTTGGCAGCTGGTTGCCCGCCCAGACCTGCAACTTGCCATCAGCCAGAAGGGCGGCGGCGGTCAAAGGCTCCATCGTGGCATGGGCGAGATAGGGGGCGGTGTAGGTGGCCTCGAAGATGTCGCCGGTCAGGGCGGCATCGACATCGCCGTCATTGCGGTTGCGGCTGTCGTAGGGCGCGGCGAGGGCGGCGGTCAGCGCTTGGGTCACGCCGGCGCTGTCGGGGTAGCTGGCGGGCGCCCAGTCAAAGCTGAGAAGCTCGGCCCCTTTGAAGGCGGCCCAGGTTGAGGTCGCCACCACCGCCACGCCATTGGGCACCGGGAGCACCGCCTTGACGCCGGGAACCGCAAGTGCGGCCGCGTCATCCACCTGCACCAGCCCCGCCCCCAGATGCGGATTGGTGCGGGCGGTTGCATAGACCATGCCCGGCAAGCGCAGATCGGCGGTGAACGCGGCGGTGCCGGTGACTTTGCCCAACATATCGACGCGCGGTTGCGTCTTGCCCAGCAGACGCCACTGGTCGCGGGGCTTGGGTTCGGGGGCCGATGCCAGCGAGACCTTGGCGGCCTCGGACGCAAGTTCGGCGTAGGTCAGTCTGGTGCCATCGGGGGCAATCACCGCGCCGCCTTCGGTGCGCAGGCCTGCGCTGCTGCCCAGCCGGGTGGCTGCCGCCTGCACCAGTGCCGCACGCGCCGCAGCCCCGGCCAGACGCATCTTGTCATAGGCGTCGATCACCGATGATGAGCCGCCGGTGATCTGAAAGCCCAGAAACTTGCCCGGCACATGCATCGCCGCGCGCACGGTTTGTGCGATCCAGCTTTCGTCGATGGGCAGGAAGGGCGCGCCTTCTTCGAGCACGCCTGCGTTGAAATAGGCGGGGGCGGCGGGGCCGTGGATCACCCGCACTTGGGCCAGATCAAGATCCATCTCTTCGGCCACAAGTGCTGCCAGCGTGGTGTGGATGCCCTGCCCCATCTCGGCCCGCGGCGCGATCAGCGTCACGCCGCCGGCGTCGATCAGCACATAGGGGTTCAGCGTGGTGCCCATGCCTTCCAGCGGATTGGCGTAGGGGGTGGCGTATTTCCACCAGCCGAACGCCACGCCCGCACCCATCGCGACCGCGCCGAACAGAAAGCCCCTGCGGGCGATTTTGCCGATGCTTGCCATGCTATAGCCCCTTTGCCGCGTCGTGGATGGCCGCACGGATGCGCGGATAGGTGCCGCAGCGGCACAGATTGCCCTCCATCGCTGCATCAATTTCGGCATCGGTGGGGTGCGGCGTTGCCGCCAGAAGCGCTGCCGCCTGCATGATCTGGCCCGATTGGCAGTAGCCGCATTGCGCCACCTGATGCCGCAGCCATGCCGCCTGCACCGCGTGCAGCGCCTGTGGCTGGCCCAGCCCCTCGATTGTCACAACCTGCGCGCCCGCCGCCGCCGCAAGCGGGGTCTGGCATGCGCGCACGGCCTCGCCGTTCAGATGCACGGTGCAGGCCCCACAAGACGCGATACCGCAGCCAAACTTGGTGCCGGTCAGATCCAACCCTTCCCGCAGAACCCACAGCAGCGGCATGTCATCGGGCAAATCCAGCGTCTGGGTCTGGCCGTTCACGGTAAGGGTGGTGGGCATGGCGGCCTCCTGTTGGACGTTATGACAAAATGGATGCATAATGTCAGCGTGTCAATTGACATTTCAGGCATAATTTGGCATGCCCGCAGGATGCCGCCCGAAACCGATATTGACCGGCGAGACGCCATCCTTGACGCGGCCTTCGGGGTTTTCGCGTCTTATGGCTATCGGCGCACCACGATGGAGGACATAGCGCGGGCGGCTGGCCTGTCACGCTCGGCGCTGTATCTGCATTTCCGCAACAAGGAAGACATCTTCCGCTCGCTGACGCATCGGCATTTCGACACCTCGATGGCGGGTATGGAGGCGGCGCTGCATGGCGCGGGCCAGACCGCAGAGGCAGCACTTTTCGCGGCTTTCGTGGCCAAGGACGGTGCGCTGATCGAGATGATCTTCGCCACCCCACATGGGGCCGAGTTGTTGGACGCGGGCATGTCGGCGGTGCCCGATCTGGTCAAGACCGCCAGCGCGCGGGCCACCGAGGTGCTGTGCCATTGGCTTGAGGCGCGGGGCGTGCCGGCGGAACTTGGTCCGGCGCGGGGCTTGGCCGAGGTGATGGTTGCGGCGCTGATGGGGCTGAAATCAACCGCGCGCAGCCTAGACGAATTGCGCAGCGCGCAGCGCCAGTTGGCCGGTGTGATGGGCCGCGCGCTGGCACACTGACGCCGCTTGACGGCCACGGGGCGTTTGCCGCCCATGTGCTGCGCGGCGCAAGACCATCACGTCAGCGCCGCGCTTATCACCTGCGGGATGCTAAATCCCGGCATACCAATCATAGCCGATCTGGTCTTCCCAGAAACCGCCCTTGCCCAGACCGATCTTGGCAAGGCTGGCGGTGGCTTCAATCCGCATGATGTATTTCGCCTGTTTGTAACCCAACTGCCGCTCGACCCGCAGGCGCAGGGGCGCGCCGTGGCCGACGCTGAGCGGGGTGTCGTTCATCGTATGGGCAAGGATGGTTTGCGGATGGAAGGCATCGACCAGATCAATGCTTTCGTAATAGGCGTTGCCGCTGAAATCATCGGCACAGTGCAGCACCAGATAGCGCGCGGTGGGCAGCAGCGACACTTGCGCCAGCAGCGCGCTCAGCGGAACACCTGTCCATTTGCCAATCGCGCTCCAACCCTCGACGCAATCGTGGCGGGTGATCTGGGTGCGGGCGGGCAGCGCCTTGAGGGCAGACAGCGAAAAGGTTTTCGGCGTGGCGACAAGGCCATCGACTTGCAACTGCCAGTTGGCAAAATCGGTCTCCATATGGCGCTGATAGTCGGCTGACGCGGGCATGGTGTTGCCGTTGGTGCGGAAATCGGGCGACATCTGGCTTTCGGTAAACTCGGGGGCGAGGGCATTGCGCCCGATCAGGCGGTGGGTCTGATAGGCCAGCTTCTCGCCGCTGCCCAAGATCAGGTCGCGGAAGCTGGGGCTAAGCACAAGGCCTGCGGTGGTGCCGATGATGGTGGAAAAGCCAAGGCCGGTCAGCACGGATCTGCGGGTCAGAAGCGACATCAGATTTTCTCCTTTGGCAGGCGGTAGCGGCCTGTGATCATCGAACGCACCTCGTTGAAGGGCCCGGCCAGCAAGACCATCGCAAGGTGGATCACGATGAAGCCGACAAGCCCGATGGCGAAGATAAAGTGCAGCGAGCGCGCCGATTGCCGCCCGCCGAACAGATCAAGCAGCCACGGCATTGCGGCATTCAGGCCCGGTGACATGGTAGAGCCCGTCAGGATCATGCCGGGGATCAGCGCGATCAGCACCGACAGATAGGCGAACTTTTGCAGCACGTTATAGCGCAGGGCGGCGACCCCGGTCGGGAATTGCAGCTTGGCATGGTGCTTGATGTCGGCCCAGATATGCGCGGGGCGGATTTCTTCGGCGGTGGGCAGCAGGTCGCGGGTCAGGTGGCGGTTGGCCAGACTGCGGATCAGATAGGCGGCAAGCCCCACGGCGAACACCCAGGCAAAGGTCAGATGCCAGCGCCGCGCCAGTGCCAGATTATAGCTGGCGGGCAGCGTGGCCCAAGACGGAAACGCCCGGTTGCGCACCTGGCCGTCGCCATCGGTCCAACGGCCCAGGATGCCGGTGGTGTCGGCGGTCACGCTGCCGACGCGGACAAAGCCGGTGTTGGCTTGGGTGGCGCCGATCTGCAGCCAGGCATAATCAGGATTGGCACCGTAGGCCCCCCAGTAAAGCCGGGGATGCGCGTTGAAAATCATCAGCCCGCTCATCAGCATGATCACGAAGGTGACAACGTTGGTCCAGTGCCACAGCCGGGTGGACAAACGGTGACGGTCCACAAGATCGCCGCCCTTGGGTGCTGCGGCGGTGGTCGCCATGGTCGCGGGATTGGTGAGGGACATGTGCTATCCTGATCGGGTCAAGGGAAGGTTTGGGCACCGCGGGGTTCGCGGTGCCCAAGGCAGATCACATCTTGGGGTGCATCGCATCCATCAGCATCATGTCGGGATGATCCTTGCACATCTTGACGACGGCAGCCATTTCATCCTCGGGGCTTTTCGCCATCGCATCACCCGATGCCATTGCATCGCCAGACGCCATCGCATCGCCAGACGCCATCGCGTCACCGGATGCCATCGCGTCGCCCGACATTTTGGCTTCGTCCATGGCCGCCATCATGCCAGCCGAATCCATGGCAGAAAAATCGCTGCAGGCCACTTCTTTGGTCATCGCTTGGGCGAAGGCCGGGATGGTCAGCGCGGTGGTCACCGCAAGGATGGACAGAAAACGGTTCATGGCAATTCTCCAGTTGGGCGCGGGCCGCGCCGCGATTGGCTTGTGGCCCGGGCAGGTTAGAACCGATCCGCAACCGGACCGATTGCCTTGAAGGTGCCCGAAGCCCGACCAAATGAAAAATGCCACCTACCTATGCTTTCAATGCCCGCAAGCTATGGGGCAAGGGCCTTCATGCTTTGCGTGCATGAAACCCATGCGAAGCGCCCCCTTTATGTCGCGGCCAATTTGCTGAATGATGAAGCGATGAAAAACCCAACCCCCCTTGCGCCGCGCCTTGCCGCCTGCCGCGCCCTTCCGGGCAGTTGGCTGGCAAGTTATGACGATCTTATCGCGCGGTTGCGCCACGCGGATGCGATGGCCCATGCGCCGCAAGTGGGCGCGCTTGCCCCCGATTTTGCGCTGCCCGATGCAACCGGGCGGCTGCGCCGGTTGCAGGATCTGCTGGCGGACGGTCCTGCGGTGCTGAGTTTCAATCGTGGCAGCTGGTGCCCTTACTGCGCCGAAGAAATCGGGGCCTGGGCCGAAAACCGCGACGCCTTGCGCGCGGCGGGCGGGCGGCTGATTATCGTCACACCCGAAACCGGCGGCCGCTTGGCCGGTTTGGCGCAGATTGCGGGCGATGACGCGGTGGTGCTGTGCGACCCCGATCTGGGTGTGGCGTTGCGCTATGGTCTGGCGTTTCCGGTGGGGCCTGTGGTGCTTCAGCAGTTCCGCGACGATGGCTTTGATCTGGCCGAGGCTTACGGCACCAGCAACGGCTTGCTACCGGCCCCCGCGACCTTTCTGCTGGATGCCGCGCGGCAGGTGCATTTTGCCTTCGTCGATCCCGATTTTCATCACCGGGCCGAGCCTGCGGCGGTGTTGTGCGCGCTTTCAAGCCTGATCAGACCGGCCTGATTGCCAACATCCGCGGCACAGGGCTGCCAGTCGCGCGCCCGTGCGGCCCGCAGAAACGCATCGGCCGCATAACCCCGGCGACGGCCCGCCACCGCACCCAGTACCACTTTTTGATATAATTCACAGTCAGTTAGATTGACCACACGCACGCCCGGTGCCGCAAGCCCGGCAGGCACGATCACGTGGCCAAGCCCCAACGCGGCCAAACGCAGCGCCTGACTGCGGTGCTCGACCTTGTGGCGGAACGTCGGCGCAGGTCCCATCGCACAGGCCGCGTTGCGCCACAGCGCCGTGCCCGCATCGCCGCCGTCGATCCATGGCTCGGCGGCAAGATCGGCCAAAGCAAGCGGCTGACCCTGTGCGCCCCGGTGCTGGGCCGCGATGGCGACAGCGTAGCGCTGGACATAAAGCGGCCAGGTTTCAAGCCGTTCGGGCGCTTGGTCGGGCAGCGCGGTGATCACCAGATCAAGGCTGCCCTTCAGCGCGGTTTCCAGCAAATGCCCGCAGGTGCCCCCGCGCAGATCTATCGTCAGCGCCGGAAGCGTGGTGGCAAGGTTGGCCAAAATCTCGTCCAGCACCGGCAGGTGCAGCCCATCGGCCACGCCAATCACCAGCGGCGTCACTTCCGCCTTGCCGATGCTGCTTGCCAGCAGGGTTGCGGCCTCGGCGGCCTCGTAGGTTTGTTCCAGATGCGGCAGCACCATGCGGCCCAGTTCGGTCAGATGGGTCAGCGCGCGTTCGCGGTTGAACAACATGCCGCCAAACTCATCCTCGAGCTTCTGGATCGCGCGGGTCAGCGAGGGCTGGGTCACATTGCACTGATCCGCCGCGCGGGTGAAGTTCAGCGTCCGCGTCACTGCCAGAAAGTATTTGATCTGGTGCATTTCCATGGGCGTTACGGGCTACCTGATTGGATGAAAGAAAACTTTCGTCATCGCCTTGCCCACGGCATCCCTTGGCCTGATGCCGTGAGCATACATGTTTTAGCGCCGCAAAGCGCAAATTCTCAGTTCATCAGCAGAACCGGCTTGGCGCGGTAGCTTTGCGGGAACAGCGCTTTCAGATCGGCCACTTTCGGCAGATCGTTGACGACGATGTAGGGATATTTCGGGTTCAGCGTCAGAAAATCCTGATGGTAGTCTTCGGCCTTGTAGAATTTGGCCTGTGGCTCGATCGTGGTGACAATCGCGCCGCCGTAAACCTTGGCCGCGTCAAGATCGGCGATATAGGCCTTGGCGATCTTGGCTTGTGCTGCGTTGGTGGGGAAAATGGCGGTGCGGTATTGCGTGCCGTGATCAGGGCCCTGGTAGTTCAGCGTGGTGGGATCGGCCACCACCGAGAAGAATATCTGCAACAGGCGGCCATAGGTCACTTTCGACGGATCATAGACGATCTTCACCGCCTCGGCATGGCCGGTGTCGCCGCCGCTGACCATGTCATAGCTGGGGTTTGCGGCAGCGCCGCCGGTGTAGCCCGATGTGGCGCTGATCACGCCATCGACGTGCTGAAACACCCCCTGCACGCCCCAGAAGCATCCCCCGGCAAGGATCGCGGTTTGGGTGCCTGCGGTTGCGGCCTCGTCAAGGCTGGGGGCCGGGATGGCGATGCCTTCGCCGGCAAAGCTGGCGTTCATCGGCAGCATCGCAGCCCCCGCCAGCACCGCAATCAGCGCAAGGACGGCGCGACGGGCGGGGCGGTGGGCGGGGCGGTGGGCGGGGCGGTGGGCGGGGCGAGAAGTGGTGAAGATTTGAGCTATGGATTTGCGCATGGCGTTTCCTTTCAGGGGGTTATTTTGGAATGGGTGTGCGGCGCTTAGGGCGTGGCCGCATCACGCTCGGCCAGCAACTGCCGGATCACTTGTTCAGACTGGTCGTATTTGCCTTCGCCAAAGTGGTGAAAGCGCACCTGACCGTTGGCATCAATGAAGTATTGCGCGGGCCAGTAGCGGTTGTTGAATTGCCGCCAGATGGTGAAATCATTGTCCAGCGCCACCGGGAAGGTGATGCCCAGATCGGCCACCGCGGCTTTGACATTGGCGCGGTCTTTCTCGTAGGCGAATTCGGGCGAATGCACGCCGATCACCACAAAGCCCTGATCGGCATATTTCGCCGCCCAGTCTTTGACATAGGGCAGCGTGTGCAGGCAGTTGATGCAGCCGAAGGTCCAGAAGTTGACCAGCACCACCTTGCCTTTCAGATCGGCGATGCGCAACGGCTCCGAGTTCAGCCATTGCACAGCGCCCTTCAGGTCGGGCTGTGTCGGTTCGACCGGCAGGGTCAGTTTGACGCGCTCGGCCTTGATCGGGGTGAGCAGCGCGGGGGAGATATCGTTGATCGTCGCGGCCGGGGCGCTTTGCAGGATCGCGGCCTCGGGTTCGGGTTCGGATCGGGGTTCGGATTGCGGGGCGGTCACGCTGTCCAGCAGGCGCTGTTCCAGCCGCGCGGTGCTGGCATACGAGGCTTGGGCCAGAAAGCGGGTATCAGCGCCCAGACCAATCGCAACGGTTGCCACGATCACCGCGACGCCAAAGCCACGGCGCAGCCATTCCCCGGCGTGCAGGCTGCGCTTCATCGCGTGAAACACCCGCCCTCCGACCAGCAAAGCCAACGCAAGCGAGGTGGCGGCCCCCAAGGCATAGGCCAACAAAAGCAGGCTGGTGGTCAGGTTTGCGCCGTTGATTGCGGCCCCGGTCAGGATCAAGCCCAGCAGCGGCCCGGCGCAGGGCGCCCACAGCAGGCCGACAGCCACGCCCAGAAGCGCCGAGGCTGCCACAACCGATCCACCGCCACGGCGGTTGCGATCCGCCGTGGCCGACAGCCGCGCGCCAAGGGCGACGATGGGGCGCGAAAGCCGGCTTGCGACGGCGGGAAACAGCAAGATCGCGCCAAACCCTGCCATCACCACAAGGGCTGCGTTGCGGCCATATTGGTTTGCCGTCACCGCCCATGCGCCGCCCACCGCCGCAAGCGAGGCAACGGCGGCAAAGGTTGCGGCCATGCCCACCAGCATCGGCAGGGTGCTTTTGACAAAGGGCTGCCCGGCGCGCGCGAACACGAAGGGCAACATCGGCAGGATGCAGGGGCTGGCGATGGTCAGCATCCCACCGGCAAAGGCCAGAAGAAACAGAAGCATGATGTGATCCTTGGGCGAAAAGGGGGGGGATGGCTTCAGGCGGCGTGGAAGGTCATCGCGACACCGTCCATGCAATAGCGCAGACCGGTCGGCTGCGGGCCGTCGGTGAACACATGGCCCAGATGGCCGCCGCACCGGCTGCAATGCACTTCGGTGCGGACCTCGGACAATTTGGTGTCGGTGGTGGTGCCGACCGCGCCCTTCAACGGTTGCCAGAAGCTGGGCCAGCCGGTGCCGCTGTCAAACTTGGTGTCCGAGGAATACAGCGGCAGATCGCAGCCTGCGCAGGCAAAGATGCCCTTGCGGTGTTCGTCCAGCAAAGGGCTGGTGAAAGCGCGCTCGGTGCCTTGCTGGCGCAGCACCTGATACTGGGCGGGCGTCAGCATCGCGCGCCACTCGGCATCGGTGTGGGTGACGGCAAAGCTTTCGCCAGCCTGCGCAAAGCTGCCCGCCAGCCCAAAGCGCAGGGCAGTCGTGCCAAGGATAAGGCTGGTCAGAACGGAACGGCGCGATGGGTGCATGATCGTCTCCTGTTGTGGTGGCCGGGGCCGCGTTGCGGTGCGGGGGCCGGGTTATTGTGCTGTGGGCAGCGGGCGACATCGCAGCCGCCGCCCGTGCCGATTGCCGATCAGTGTTTGGCTCTCGGGGTGTCCATTCGCCCGGACGGCGGCGCTGTTACGTGGCTCACGCTTTGGTGTTCACAGATTGCGCGGCGATGGGGTAATGCGGAATAATCAGCCGTTGCTTGTAACAATCCGCAGCTTGCCTGTAACAAACCACCTGTGCCGCCCGAAAGGACTGAAGGAATGCAACGGACCGAAGATCCTTTGGCCACGTTGCTGAGCGCGGCAAATGCAGGTGACCGGCAGGCCTACGCCCGGTTTCTGCACGCCGTCACGCCGATTGTCCGGGGAATCGTGCGCGCACGCGGCGGCAGATTTCCCCCTGATCAACACGAGGATATTGTGCAGGACGTTTTGCTTGGGCTTCATCTGAAGCGGCACACATGGGACGAAGCCCATCCGCTGCGGCCATGGCTTTATGCGATCACGCGCTACAAGGTGATCGACGCTTACCGCAAACGCGGCGTGGCGGTGCATGTGCCGATTGAAGATTACAGCGACGTTCTGCCCGCAGAGGCGCAGGCCGATCCGCTGACGTTGCGCGACGACCGCGCCGAGGTTGATCAGTTGTTGGCCCAGTTGGACCCGCGCGCAGCCGAGGTGGTGCGTGCCGTGGCGCTGCGCGACGAGCCGCAGGCCGAGGTCAGCGCAAGGTTGCAGATCAGCCCGGCCAATCTGCGCGTCACCCTGCACCGCGCGCTGAAGCGGATGGCAGACCTTGGCCGCAAGGATCAGCCCTGATGCACACCGATGATCTGATTGCCCGCCTTGCCGCGCAGCCCGCACCAAAGCCGCTGAGCCGCCCGCGTCTTGGCGGCGCGATGGCGCTGTCGATGCTGGCCCCTGTCGCGGTGTTTTTGCTGGTGCTTGGCACCCGTCACAATCTGGTTGCGGCGTGGTCGAACCCGGTGGTGCCGTTCAAGACGCTGCTGCCGCTGCTGACCTGTGGGCTGTCGCTGGCGCTGGTGCTGCGTCTGATCCGCCCCGAGGCACGCGTCGGCGCGGCGGTGTGGGCCTATGCCTTGCCGCTGGTCGCAGCCCTTGCGCTGTGGGTCGCAGCCTTTGCGCAGCGCCCCCCCGCCGCGCGTTTTGCCGAGGTGGGGGTGTTTTCGCTGGCGGAATGTCTGGGGTCGATCCTGGTGCTGGCGGTGGTGCCGGTGGTTGTGATGCTGCGGATGGCCCGGCGGGGGGCGACGACTGCCCCCACCCTCTCCGCCGCGCTGATCGGGTTGACGGCGGCAAGCGGCGTTGCTGCCGGGTATTCGCTGTTTTGCAGCCGCGACAATCCGTTGTTTTTTGTCACATGGTATGGTGCGGCGATCCTGATTGTCACCGGGGTCAGCGCGCTGGCGGGGCGTCGTCTGCTGCGTTGGTAGCGCCCGCCTGTGACGCATGTAGCGCCGCAAGCTGTGCCTGAAGCGCCGCGATGGTGGCATCTTTGGCGGCAAGGGCTTGCGTGACATCGGCTGCTTCAAACCGCTGCGGAATGTGCTGCGGGCAGTTGGTATCCCAAGCCGCGACCTTGAACAGGATCACCTGTTCGGGGCGCGCGCGATAGCCTTCGGGCATCAGGGCGGCCACCAGATCGGCATCGCCCTCGACAACCTGTGCGGTGCCCCAGATCTTGATGCGACGGCGCTGCGCGTAATCCATCAGGAACAACTGCGCGCGTGGGTTTTCCGACAGGTTGCCCGTGGTGATGTATTGCCGGTTGCCGCTGTAATCGACAAAGCCGATCGTGTGCGAATCCAGCACCCGCAAAAACCCTGCCGGCCCCCCCCTGTGCTGGATGTAGGGCTGCCCGCTTGCACTGGCCGTCGCCAGAAAAACGCTGGTCTGGGCTGCGATAAACCCTTGCAGGGCTTCGGTGATGTCGCTTTGCCATGCGCCATCAGCCTCTTGTTGCGCATAGGCCCGGCGCGAGCCTTTGCGCGATTGCGCCGCCTTGACCGCCGGTGAAAACGCGATGTCACTGGAATATTCCATCGGCCACCCCCCCGTTACAGGCCAAGGTCGCCAAGGCCGGGGTGATCATCCGGTCTGCGCCCCAGCGGCCAGTGAAATTTGCGCGCGCTTTCGGCGATGGGCAGATCGTTGATGCTGGCATGGCGCTGCTGCATCAGGCCACTCGCATCGAATTGCCAGTTTTCGTTGCCATAGCTGCGAAACCACGCGCCATCCGCGTTGCGCCATTCATAGGCAAAGCGCACCGCAATGCGGTTATCCAGCGTGGCCCAGACCTCTTTGATCAGGCGGTAATCCAACTCGCGCTGCCACTTGGCCGTCAGAAAGCTAACGATCTCGGCGCGGCCGGTCAGAAATTCGGCGCGGTTGCGCCAGCGGCTGTCCTCGCTATAGGCCAGCGCCACGCGGGCGGGGTCGCGCGAGTTCCACGCATCTTCGGCCATGCGGGCCTTTTGCATGGCGGTTTCGCGGGTGAATGGCGGCAGGGGTGGACGCGACATCATATCCTCCGGGATGGCGCGCCGCCCGGATTGGGCGGCGCTGGGTGGGGGGCGCTGGGGGGGGGGCCAGATCAGGCGGCAAGGGCCTTGGCTGCGGGGAAATCAATCACGGTCTGTGCGACCTCGTTGATGTAGTTCGTCCAGGTGTTCAGCGCGACATGCAGCACGATTTCAACCACTTGGCCATCGTCGTAGCCCGCAAGCTTCACCGCGCGCAGGTCTTCGTCGCTGACATGGCCGCGCGCCTTGGTCACAAGCGCGGCAAAGCGCACCGCTGCGTCGGCCTTGGGATCGTTGGAGTGGCCCATCCGGTTGGCATGGATTTCTGCGTCATCCAGCTTGGCAAGGTTCTTGGCCATGAAGCTGTGCGCCGACAGGCAATAGTTGCAACCGTTGATCTCGGCCACGGCCAAAGCGATGCGTTCCCGCGTGGCGGCAGGCAGGCTGCCCTTGCCCAAAGCGCCCGACAGCCCAAGGTAGCCCTCAAGCGCTGCCGGGCTGTTGGCCACGGTGCGGAACAGGTTCGGCACGCTGCCGATCTGCTTTTTCACGGCCTCCAGCAGGGGCTGTGCGGCAAGGGGTGCGTCGGCGATGGTGGCGGGGGTGGCGATACGGGTCATTGTCATCTCCTTTTGTGAACCGGGCCGGATTGGCCCGCTGCAAGGAAACTACGGCCTTTCCATATTGCGGAATATCCGGCAAATTCGGTGAATGTATTTCCATTTATCGGAAGGAAGCGCGATGGACCGGCTGGACGCGATGCAGGTGCTGACGCAGGTGGTTGCGCAGGGCAATCTTTCGGCGGCGGGGCGCAAATTGGGCGTGCCGCTGACCACGATCAGCCGCAAGATATCCGATCTTGAAAGCCATCTGGGCGCGCGGCTGTTGCAACGCTCGAACCGCAGCGTGACCCTGACCGAGGCCGGGCAGGCCTATCTGGACGCCTGCAAGCGCATCCTGCGCGATGTGGCCGAGGCCGAGCTTGCGGCGCGGGGCCAGTTCACCAAAGCGCGCGGCGAGTTGACGCTGACCGCGCCGGTGGTGTTTGGCCGCCTGCATGTGCTGCCGGTGGTGGCGGCATTCCTGAACGCCTACCCCGAGATTGACATCCGCCTGACGCTTGCCGACCGGCTGCTGCATCTGCACGATGATCACGTCGATGCCGCCATCCGCATCGGCGCGCTGCCCGACAGCCGTATGCGGGCGATGGGCGTGGGCAGCGTGCAGCGGCTGGTCTGCGCAAGCCCCGAATATCTGGCCGAAACGAACGCGCCGCTTGCGCCCGATGATCTGGCCCACCACCGCTGCATCACCTTCAGCGGGCTGGGCAGCGCCGAGCGTTGGGCGTTTCAGTCGGGCGGCAGCGAGCGGTTTGTGGCGGTGCGCTCGCGGCTGTCGGTCAACACCGCCGAGGCCGCGATTGATGCGGCGGCCTCGGGTTTGGGTGTGACGCAGGTGCTGTCCTATCAGATCGCAGCGCGCCGCAGCGCCGGGCAGTTGCAAACCGTGCTGGACGCCTTCGCGCCGCCCGCCGTGCCGGTCAGCCTGATCTACGACGCACAGGGCGCTTTGCCGTTGAAACTGCGGGCTTTTCTGGATTTCGCAGCCCCGCGCATCAAACAGCGGATGTTGGCGCAGGCCAGCTAGGCCCTGCCCAAATAGCCGCAAGGCTTGCAGGCACCGCCACCCGTTGCAGGCATGGCCAAGCATCGGAACGCGGGCAGGTGCACGCGAAAGCGTCGGCAAAGTTTCATCCGGTGGGAACGGTTTTCTCGCGCCCGAGTTGTAAAGGCATAGATGCCGTTAGCTTGGGGGAAGCCGATGAACTGGGACCAGATCGAAGTCAAATGGGCCGCAATGGCGCGCCGGGTGCGCTCTGATTTGCCGCAAAACGTCACCGCCACGTCCGAGCAAAAGCCAGCCGCCGCAACGCCGCGCGCGGTGTCTGAACAGGCGCGGGTTGAGGTTTCTGTGGTGCGTGCCGGGTGAGTTGGTTGACAGAGCTTACCGCGTGGAAGCCAAAGCGGGTCGGAACACAGAACGCAGACAAACTTTGGGCAGATGAGGCGCCGATCCGTGCCGATCTGTTCGGGATGGAGCGGCTGGAGCATCACGCGGTCAGCCTTGCCGCTGCGCAAACCACAACACGCGGCAAGCCTGTTGTGGTCTCCAGCCTGCTTGCGCGGGTGAAAGACAACGCGCAGGCCTTGCTGGATGCCTATCGGTTTGGCGCGCAGACGCTGGATGCGGGCCATCCGATCACGCCGGCTGCCGAATGGTTGCTGGACAATTTTCACATCGTCGAACAGCAACTGCGCCAGATCCAGCAGGATCTGCCACCGGGTTATTATCGCCACCTGCCAAAGCTGGCTGATGGGCCGCTGGCGGGGTATCCGCGCGTGCTGGGGCTGGCCTGGGCCTATGTCGCCCACACCGACAGCCTGTTGTCCGAGACCGGGCTTTTGCGATTCGTGCAAGCGTATCAAACCGTTCAGCCGCTGACGATCGGCGAGTTGTGGGCGGTTGCGATCACCATGCGGATTGTGCTGATCGAAAATATGCGCCGTCTGGCGGTGCAGATCAGCGAAGGCAGCCGGTTGCGACAGGCCGCAGATGCGATGGTGGACCGCGTTTTGGCCGCTGGCGCTGCGGGCGGCTCTCGCCATGCCATCATGGCCGAGCTTGACGGCATGGATCTGCCCGAAATCATGGCGGCTCAGGTGGCCAAACGGCTGCGCGGCACCGACCCTGCGGAAACGCCCTTGGCTGGCTGGCTTGAAGAGCGGCTAAAGCCTTTGGGGCTGTCGGTCGAGGATGCGGTGGCCCGCGCGCAGGCGCGTCAGGGGGCCTCGAACGTCACGATGCGCAACATCGTCGCCTCGATGCGGCGGTTGTCGGAAATGGATTGGGCCGAGTTTTTTGAAGCGGCCAGCCTGATCGAGGCGCGGCTGCGCCAAAGCCCCGGCTATGGCGCGATGGATTTTGCCACGCGCAACAGCTATCGCACCGCGATCGAGATGTTGGCGCGCCATTCCGGCCGGGATGAAATCGCGGTGACAGAGGCGGCTTTGGCGCGGGCGCAGGCGGGCGACACCGCAGCCGCGCGCGATCCGGGTTTTGTGCTGCTGGGGGCGGGAAGGCAGGCGTTGTGCCGTGATCTGGGCTATGCGCCACCGCTGCGGGCGCGGTTGGGGCGTTTGGTGCTGCGGTCGGGTCTGGCGGGGTATCTGGGCGCGATTGGCGTGGCCTCGTTGCTGTTTCTGGCGTCGGCGCTGTGGCTGACCGGGCTGCACACGGCCGCCTTGGTGCTGACGGGGGCGTGGCTTTCGTTTGATGCGGGAATGGCGCTGGTCAATCTGGTGATCACGCGGTTGGTCGGGCCAAAGCCCCTGCCCGCCTTGTCGCTGGAAGACGGCATCCCGGACGATCTGCGCACGCTGGTCGCGGTGCCGGTGTTGCTTGGCGATAGGCAAGACCTGATGCAGCAGATTGAACAGCTTGAGGTGCATCATCTGTCCAGCATCGGCGGGGCGGTGCATTATGCGCTGCTGTCCGACGGCCCCGATGCCCCACAAGCGACCACAGCGCAGGATGAGGGTTTGATCACCACCGCTCGCCGCGAGATTGCCGCGCTGAACGCCGCCTACCCGTCAGAGCACGGCGACCGGTTCTTGCTGCTGCACCGCCAGCGTCAATGGAATCCCTCTGAAGGGGTTTGGATGGGATGGGAGCGCAAGCGCGGCAAGCTGATCGAGTTGAACCGCCTGCTGCGCGGTGCCCGCGATACCAGCTTTTTGCCCGGATCGGTGGTGCCGCAGGGCGTGAAATTCGTCATCACGCTGGATGCGGATACAAGGATCATGCGCGACACCGTGCGGCGCTTGATTGGCAAGATGGCGCATCCGCTGAACCGCGCCGTGCTGGACAAGGCCAGCCAGCGCGTGACCCAAGGCTACGGCATTTTGCAGCCGCAAGTGACGCCCACCCTGCCCTTGGGGCTGGAAGGCTCGCTCTATCAGCGGATTTCGTCCAGCCCCGGCGGGATAGAGCCCTATGCGGCGGCAAGTTCCGACGTGTATCAGGACCTGTTCGGCGAGGGGTCGTTTACCGGCAAGGGCATCTATGATGTCGATGCCTTCGAGGCCGCCATCGCAGGCCGCGTGCCCGACAACACCCTGCTAAGCCATGATCTGTTCGAGGGCAGTTTTGCCCGCGCGGGCCTTGCTTCAGACATTCAGGTGATCGAGGATTTTCCGGCACGCCAAGACGTTGACGCCCGCCGTCAGCACCGCTGGGTGCGCGGGGATTGGCAACTGCTGCCGTGGATCACCGGGGCGCGCCAGACCGTGGGCGGGATATCGGCGGTCAATCGCTGGAAGATGATCGACAACCTGCGCCGCTCGTTGCTGGCACCGGTCGCGGTGCTGTCGCTGTTTGCCGGTTGGTTGCTGCCGTTGCCGCAGGCTGCGGCGTGGACGGTTGCGGTGCTGGTTTTGCTGGCGCTGCCGCGCGTGATCGGGCTGCCGCTGGCGATGTTGCCGGGCCGCGCTGGCATCACCGCGCGCAGCCATTTTCAGGCGCTTTTGGCCGATGTGAAACTGGCCTTTGCGCAGATCGCCTTGAACATGGCGCTGCTGGCCACGACCGCTGCGTGGATGGTTGATGCGGTTGTGCGCACGGAGGTGCGGCTGCGTCGCGGCACGCATCTGCTGGAATGGGTGACAGCGGCGCAATCGGGCGGCGGTGGCTTGCCCAGCTATGCCCGGTTTTATCTGCACAATCTGCGGGGCATCGCCTTGGCCGCCTGCCTGTGCGGCTTGGCCGTTGCGATCAACCCGCAAGTCTGGCCACTTGGCCTTGGCTTTGCGGCGGTCTGGCTGGCCTCGCCTGCCATTGCGCGCGCGATCAGCCTGCCGCGCTCGGGCCGCGCGGCGCCACCGCTCAGCCCCGCCCAGCATGACGAGTTACGCCTGATTGCCCGCAGCACGTGGCGGTATTTTGAGGCCTTCGTCACGCCAGAAAACAACTTCCTGCCGCCTGACAACTTTCAGGAAATCCCGCGCCCGGTGGTCGCCACCCGCACCTCGCCCACCAACATCGGGCTTTATCTGCTGTCGGTGGTGGTGGCGAAGGATCTGGGTTGGATCGGTCAGGCCGAAGCCCTGCGCAGGATCAACGATACGCTTGCCACGCTGGCGCGGATACCGCGCTTTCGCGGCCATCTTTACAACTGGTATGACACCACCGACCTGCGGATACTCGAGCCTGCCTATGTCTCAAGCGTCGATAGCGGCAACCTTGCGGGCCATCTGATTGCGGTGGCGCAGGCCTGTCACGAATGGGCGGATCAGCCAACACCCGCCGATCCGCGCGGGGCAGACGACGCGTGCGCCTTGGCGCTTGCGGCGCTTGCGGCCGCACCGCATCCGCACCTGTCCGCGCTGCTCGCGCGTGTGGCGACCGAACCCGGCCTTGTGGCCGAGGCCGTCGCAATGGCCGAGGCGCATGGCGGGGCAGACTCCGACATCGCGTTCTGGACCCGCGCCATCGCCGCCACCCACGCCAGCCAATCCGCAACGCCCGCCCAGCCAGACCAGCTGCGCGCCGCCGCCGAGCAGGCCCGGCAACTGGCGATGGACATGGAATTCGGCTTTCTGATGCAGCCGGAAAAGAAGCTGATGTCGATTGGCTTTTCGGTTGCGACCAACGCGCTGGACGCCAACTGCTATGATCTTCTGGCCTCCGAGGCCCGCTTGGCCAGCCTGTTTGCCATTGCCAAAGGCGATGTCGAAACCCGGCACTGGTTTCGGCTGGGGCGCGCGGCGACCCCGGTTGGCGCGGGTTCTGCGTTGATTTCGTGGTCGGGCAGCATGTTTGAATATCTGATGCCGTCGCTGGTGATGCGCGCGCCTGCCGGGTCGGTGCTGGATGATACCAACCGCCGGGTTGTCGCGTTGCAGAAAGCCTACGGCGCAAGTCTGGGCATACCGTGGGGGATTTCGGAATCGGCCTACAACGCCCGCGATCTTGAGATGACCTATCAATATTCAAACTTTGGCGTGCCGGGATTGGGGCTGAAGCGCGGTTTGGGCGAAAACCGGGTGCTGGCCCCCTATGCCACCGGTCTGGCCACGATGGTGGACGCAGCTGCGGCGTTGCAAAACTATGCCGCGCTGGCGGCTTTGGGGGCGAAGGGGCGCTTTGGCTTCTACGAGGCGGTGGATTTCACCGCATCCCGCCTGCCCGAGGGCACATCAAGCGTGGTGGTGCGCAGTTACATGGCCCACCATCAGGGCATGACCATCACCGCGATGGCCAATGTGCTGCAAAACGGTCGGCTGCGCGCGCGGTTCCATGCCGATCCGGTCATTCAAGCGGTCGAGTTGTTGCTGCAAGAACGCGTGCCGCGCGATGTGGCGATTGCACCGCCGCGCGCCAAAGAGGTGTTGGTCGCCGCGGTAGAGGCGCTGGCGACCCCGGTTGTCCGCCACTTTGAGAACCCCGTTGCCGCCACGCCGACGGCGCATCTTCTCTCGAACGGCAGCTACGGTGTGATGCTGACGCCCACGGGCGCGGGCTATAGCCGCTGGCGCGATCTGGCGATCACCCGCTGGCGCGCCGATGCGACCCAAGCGCAGCACGGCAGCTTTGTCTATCTGCGCGACGTGCGTGGCAGCGGCCAGTGGTCGGCGGGCGTGCTGCCCACCGGGCGCGATGCGGGCCAGCACCGCGCGGTGTTCTGCGAACATCACGCCGCCTTCACCCACACCGACGGCGATCTGGCGACGCATACCGAAGTTGTCGTCTCGGCCGAGGATGATGCCGAGGCGCGGCGTGTCAAGCTGACCAACACCGGCCGCACCCCGCGCGAGATCGACGTGACCTCTTACGCCGAACTGGTGCTGGCGGCCCCGTCGTCAGACCTTGCGCATCCGGCGTTTTCCAAGATGTTCGTCGTCACCGATTACCTGCCCGAATTGGGCGTGCTGATCGCCACGCGGCGCAAGCGCAGCCCGTCTGACCCCGAGGTGTGGGCTGCCCATATTGTGGTTGTCGAAGGCAAAGAAACCGCGCCCGAGCAATATGAGACCGACCGCGCGCGCTTTATCGGGCGTGGGCAAAACCTGGCCGATCCCGCAGCCGCCGATGCGCCGCTTTCGGGCACCACCGGCACCGTGCTGGACCCGATCTTTGCGCTGCGCCGCCGCGTGCTGGTGCCCGGCGGCGGCACCGCCCGGCTGACCTTCTGGACCATGGTTGCAGACACGCCCGAGGCTTTGCTGGATCTGGTCGAGCGTCACCGCGACCCGTCGGCGTTTGGCCGTGCCGTCACTTTGGCGTGGACGCAGACCCAGGTGCAACTGCGCCACTCGGGTGTCAGTGCGGCGAATGCCGCAGATTTCCAACGGCTTGGCGGGATGATCCTGCGCGGCGATGCGCGGTTGCGCACCAACACCGCGCAAATCCGGGCCGGGGCCGGGCCGCAATCTGATTTGTGGGCGCTCAGCATTTCGGGCGATCTGCCCATCGTGCTGTTCGTGATCACCGACGCCGAGGATATCGCGCGGCTGCACGAGGTGCTGGCGGCTGCCGAATACTGGCGGATGCGGCAGTTGGCGGTCGATCTGGTGATCCTGAATGATCGCGCCTCGTCCTATGTGCAAGACTTGCAGGTGGCGCTCGAGGCGGCTGTCCGCTCGGCGCAGGCGCGCCCCGGTGGGATGGGGGCGGCGGGCAAGATCTACACCCTGCGCACCGATATGATGCCGCCCGAAACCCGCGCGCGCCTGTTCGCAGCGGCCTCGGTTGTGCTGATGGCCACGCGTGGCACCATCAGCGCCCAGCTTGATCTGTTGCCCGATCCGGCACCTGCCCCGGCTTTGCCAATGGCCAAAGCAGCCGAAACGGTCACGCCGATCACCCCGCCACAACTGGAATTCTTCAACGGAATTGGTGGGTTCGATCTGGATGGCCGCGAATATGTCACCGTGCTGCAAGACGGCCAGACCACCCCTGCCCCATGGATCAACGTGATCGCCAATGCGGGCTTTGGCTTTCAGACCTCGGCCGAGGGCAGCGGGTTTACATGGGCTGAAAACAGCCGTGAAAACCAGATCACGCCGTGGTCGAATGATCCGGTCAGCGACCCTGCGGGCGAGGCGGTGTATCTGCAAGACCTTGACAGCGGTCAGATCTGGACCCCCACCGCCTTGCCGATCCGCAGCAAGGGCAGCTATATCGCCCGCCACGGTTTTGGCTATTCGCGCTTCCAGCACAGCGCGCATCAGATTGACGCCGATATGGTGCAGTTCGTGCCGTTGGATGCGTCGGTCAAGATCACACGGCTGACCCTGCGCAACACATCGGACCGCCCGCGCAAGCTTTCGGTGACGGGTTACGCCGAATGGGTGCTGGGCACCTCGCGCCAGGCCACAGCGACGGCACTGATCACCGAGGTTGATGGCGATACCGGCGCGATCTTTGCCCGCAATCCGCGCGGCATGGCGTTTCCGGGGCGTGTGGCCTTTGCCGACATGGGCGCCGAGACCACCAGCCGCAGCGCAGACCGGGGTGAAATTCTGGGGCGGGCGGGCTCGATGGCGGCACCGGCGCGGTTGCGCGGGCTGTCGGGCAATGCAGGGCCAAAGTTTGATCCCTGTGCCGCGTTGCAGCGCGATATCGCGCTGGCACCGGGGCAAAGCATTGAGGTGACGTTCCTCATTGGGCAAGCCGACACCGCAGAAGCCGCGCGGGCGCTGATCCATGCCACCCGCGCGCTTGATGTGCCATCTGTGCTGCAAAGCGTCACGGCGTGGTGGGCCAACCTGCTGGGGGCGGTGCAAGTGCGCACGCCTGATCGCGCGTTGGACATCATGCTGAACGGCTGGCTGATGTATCAGGCGCTGGCCTGCCGCATCTGGGCGCGCGCCGGGTTCTATCAGGCCAGCGGCGCTTATGGTTTCCGCGATCAGTTGCAGGACGGCATGGCGCTGACCGCTCTGCGCCCCGAAATGACCCGCGCGCACCTTTTGCGGGCTGCCGCGCGTCAGTTCCCCGAAGGCGACGTGCAGCACTGGTGGCTGCCGCACTCGGGCCAAGGCGTGCGCACCCGCATCTCGGATGACCGCGTCTGGCTTGGCTATGCGGTGGCGCAGTATATCGCGGTCTCGGGCGATGCGGGCGTGCTGGACGCGGTGATCCCGTTTCTGGACGGCCCCGATCTGCGCCCCGGCGCGCATGACGATTTCTTCCAGCCCGGCCTGTCGGACGCCAGCGCCACGCTGTTTGAACATTGCGCCCGCGGCCTGGACCAAGCGGTTGCGATGACCGGGGCCGATGGGATGCCGCTGATCGGCACAGGCGACTGGAACGACGGGATGAACCGGGTGGGCGAGGCCGGGCAAGGCACGTCGGTGTGGTTGGGCTGGCTGCTGATCGCCACCATCCGCGCCATCCTGCCCCTGGCCGAGCCACGCGACCCCGCCCGCGCCGCCCGCTGGCGCGATCACGCCGAGCGCGTCCGCCTGGCGATCGAGCAGGATGCCTGGGATGGCGCCTGGTATCACCGGGGCCGGTTTGACGATGGCAGCGTGCTTGGCTCTTCGGCGTCAGAGGAATGTCAGATCGATTCGATTGCGCAGTCTTGGGCGGTGCTGTCGGGCGGAGCGGACCCTGAGCGTGCGGCGATTGCTATGCAATCGGTGATGGATCACCTGATCAAGCCGGATGTGGCCCTGCTGTTCACGCCGCCGTTTGATCACTCGATGCCCGATCCGGGCTATATCAAGGGCTATCCGCCGGGCCTGCGCGAGAATGGCGGCCAGTATAGCCATGCCGCAATGTGGGCGGTTATGGCGCAGGCCAGACTTGGCAATGGCGATGCGGCGGGCGCGCTGTTTGCGCTGCTGAACCCGATCAACCATGCCCGGACGCCCGATGAGGCCGCGCGTTACAAGGTAGAGCCCTATGTGATTGCCGCCGATGTCTATTCGGTCGCGCCGCACGTTGGGCGCGGCGGGTGGACGTGGTACACAGGCTCTGCCGCCTGGATGTATCGCGCCGGCATCGAGGGTTTGATCGGCATCACCCGGCAGGGCGACACCTTGAGCTTTGCGCCATGCTTTCCAAAGGCTTGGGACAAGGTCGAGTTGCGGCTGACGCTTGGGCCATCGCCTTGCGATGTGACCATCCTGAACCCGCAGGGCTTGGGCACCGGGGTGACCTCGGCGCAGTTGAACGGGGTGGCCATCGCCTGCGAGGCCGGATCTGTGCGCGTGCCCCTGGCCGATCTGCACGGCAGCCTGATCTTGCAGATCGGCTAGGGCGCGGCACCCTGCCCCGCCACATGCCGCGCTGCCGCTTTTGCGGCGGCGGCGCTGGCTTCGGCCACGGTGGCGCCTTGGCAAAGTGCCGCCCCCAGCGCGCCGATGAAAGCGTCGCCTGCGCCGTGGCTGCTGACCACCGCCACCTTGTCGGCTGCGATTTTCAGGCAGGCGTCCTCGGATGTCCAGATCGCCAGCCCCTTTGATCCTGCGGTGACGATCACACAGTCAAACCGCGCGGCAAGCTGCTGGGCGGCCTCGCAGGCGCTGGCCAGACAGCAGACCTCGGCGGCACCCATCATCTCGGCCTCAACCGCGTTGACCACCAGAATATCAATCAGCGCCGCAAACTGGCGCGACAGCGGGCGGAACGGGGCGGCGTTCAGCACCGTGCGAATGCCGCGCCGCCGGGCCTCGGTTGCGGCGGCCAGATTGACCGCCTCGGGCACCTCATTCTGCAAAATCAGCAAACCCACGTCCGACCACAGCGCATCATCGCCCAACCAAGCCGGGTCAATCAGCGCATTGGCCCCCGACACGATGGTGGCCGCGTAATCCCCCGCCTTGTCTTGCAGCGCCACACTCATGCCCGAGCCTGCACCCGCAACCACACGCACAGCCTGAGTCTCGACGCCGCCTGCGATCAGCCCTGCGGTCAGAAAACGGCCGAAATCATCCTGACCCACAGCACCCAGAAACCGCGCCGCCGCACCTTGGCGCGCACAAGACACCGCCTGATTGCCGCCCTTGCCGCCGAATTTCGGATACCAGCGGTGGCCTACGGCGGTTTCATCGCGGCGCGGCAGATGCTCGGTCTCAACCATGATGTCATAGTGCAGGCTGCCTGCAACAAGAACGACAGATGCGGTCACGCGCGGGGTCCTCACAGCTTTCGTTTCGCCTGCACCGCACGCATGGTGCGGGCAAGATTGGCATCGGCTGCCGCGCGGTCGCGCTGCGCCACGGCGACAAACAGCGCATCCAGCAGGTTCAGTTGCGCAATCCGCGCGGTGGCATTTTCGCCCAGCAGCGGGTTGTTTTGTGCGGTGGAACACAGCACCACATCGACCATGCGCGCCAGCGGACTGTCGGCATAGTTGGTCACGGCAATGGTGCGTGCGCCGTTACTGCGTGCCAGTTCCACCGCGTCAATCACCGCCGCCGTGGTGCCAGAGTGCGAAAACGCAAGCGCGACATCGTGCTGCGTCAGCAAGGATGCCGACATCGCCATCATATGCGCGTCGTCAAACACCTGAGCCCGGATGCCGATGCGCAGAAACTTGTGGCTGACATCGCGGGCAATCTGGGCCGATCCGCCAAGCCCGTAAAAATCGCGCAAACGGGCGCGGTGCAGGAAATCTGCGGCGCGCTCGAACGCGGCAAGGTCCAGAATGGCAAAGGTTTCCTCCAGCGCCTGCATGGCGGTGCGAAACACCTTCTGCACGATCTCGCCCGCCGTATCCTGCGCACCGATTTCCGAATGCAGTGCTGCGGTGTCCGAGTTGTAATAGCCGATCAGCCCCTGCCGGAAATCGCGAAATCCTGCAAAGCCCAGTTTTTTGGCCACCTTGACCACCATCGCCTCGGACACGCCCGAGCCTTGGGCCACATCGCGCAGGGGCGTGGCGTCGTCGATATCCTTGCGCGCCAGAATGTCGGCGGCGACCTTGCCCTCCAGCGGGGTCAGGCTGGGCAGCCGCATCCGTATCTGCGCCCCAACCGCGCGTGCATCGCCCATCGCTATCCCTTTGTTCATCACAGGCCCGACAAATGTCGTAAAGTTACACCGCAAGCACGCCCTTTGCGGCAGCCAGCCGCGCGATGTTTTGCGCCACGACCGGGTCTTGCTGCGCCTGCGCATCCGCCAAGGCATTGTCGCCCGCCATCGCCGCAACCCCCGCAAGCAAGCGGCGCACCGTGCGGATGTTGGCGGCACATTCCGCCACCGGATCAAGGCCCGAGGCATCGGGGAAGGTGTCAAAGTAAATCGCGCCGTCAAAGCCCGCGCGATGCACCTCGCGCAGCAGTTCCAGCGTGGCGAATTCGTGCACCGAGGCCACCATCAGCCCGTCATCGCGCTTGGCATAGCCGTCGTTCAGATGCAGGCCCAGCAGCTTTGATTTGCGCGCAATCAGCGCCGCGGCAAAGGCGGGCTGTTCGTCGGCGTAAAGCGAATGGGCAAAGTCGATCGTCACGCCAAGGTTTGCAGCCCCCACCTCGGCAATCGCCAGCAGCGTGGTGGCGGCATCGTTCAGGATGCTGTAAGCCCTTGGCTCGTTTGGCTTATACTCAATCGAGATCATGCAATCGGGGTCATGCGCGCAGACCTCGGCAATGCCGTCAATCTCGGCTTGCCACAGGGCTGCATAGTCGCATTGGAAGGCATAGTCATAGCCGTCCTGCCCCAGCCACAGCGTCATCATCGGCGCACCCATGGCGCGGGCGGCGTCGATGCCGCGCTTGGTCAGATCAATCGCTTCACGGCGGATAGCGGCGTCGGGGTTGGTGAAGGCCCCCAGCTTGAAGCCCGGATTGGTGTAGTAGCGCATCGCCAGACCCGACACGTTCAGCCCGCAATCGCCCACCATCCGCGCGACGGCAACCGGATCATCGCCGACATGATCGGGATAGTTCAGATCCAACTCGGTCAACCCATCGACCGTGGCGGCGCGCTGGATCATCTGCTGCAACGATGGCTTGGCACTTTGCCCCGGCCAATAGCTGGCGGCCCCCGATGCGAACGAGTTGATCCGGGTGGCAAAACGGCTTCCAAGCATGGTGGTCTCCTCTTTACTTCACGATACAGATAAGTTTCGTGAAGTAAAGCCATCCTCAGCACGGAACCCTTCAGCCTGCCACAGCCATGCCGCAAAAGACTTTCACCCACAGGCAAAAGCGCCACGGGCACCACAACAAAGGCTGGGGAAAAGGGTGAGAGGCTGACAACGACCCAAGCGGGGCTCGTTACGGCTGCTTCCTTCCGGACCTGACCGGGTTGGCGAGGCGCTTACCCGCGCCAACCTCTCAATCGCCGATATAGGGTGGTGCGACCGGATTCGCAAGGCTTCCCGCACCGCATCCGCGCTGCGACCCGCGCAGGCTTAGGGCTTGCTGCCGGCAAGGCCTTTCAGAACCCCGATGGCCGACTTCAGCGCGCCGTCCAGCCAGACCCGCCCGGCATCAACCGCCGCGACATAGGCCTGCAACGCCCCTGCCGCCGCCGGAAACTGCTGTTGCAGTTTCGGTGCCATCACATAGGCCGTCAACAACACCACAGCCACCACCAGCATCAGCACAAAGCCAGAGCGGAAGCTTGATTTCTGCCCGCCCGTCTCGGCCATGCTATCGGAATAGGCCGCCGATTGCCCGGTGCGCTTTTCGCTGCTGGCCCGCAGGGTCGAGTTGATTTCTTCGATCTCGGGCAGCATCTCGCGCCGGGTTTGCGGCTTGGCAACCACCTCGGGCTCGCCCTTCAGCCGCGCCAGACGCCGCGCCACCGCACCCATCCCCGCAGCCGGAGGCTCCAGCCCCAGTTCGGTCTGCGTCTCAACCACCGGGGTTTCGACCTTGCGGGCCTCTACCTCGCGCGCGGCTTCCTCGCGCAGCACCGCCAGCACGCTTTCATCAATGCTGCGCAGCGCGGGTTCGGGCGCAGGCGGGCTTGGCGGCGCGTCAGGTTCGGGGACGTCGTCATGTTCGGCCCCCGTCACGACCTCCGTCGCGGCAGCCGTTACGGGCGGTATGGCAACGGCGGCGGCAATCGGCGGCGGCGCGTCAAACAGGGCTTCTTCGGCGGCCAGTTCTGCCTCGACATCCGGCGACAACTGAAACCACGCATGGCCACAGTTAGAGCATTGCACATCACGCCCGCCTTCGGGGATTGCCGCCGCATCAACCTCGTATTCCGCATCGCAATTCGGGCAAACTAGACGCATTTTTGGGGTCCGGGGTCATTTCACTGTGGAACGCAGGGAACTTGTAGCAACGAAGCAACCATTCTGGAAGCCTTTGTGGCAAATCTTGGGCCGAACCGATTGAATCCGTTGCCACCTTGGGCAATGGTGCAACGCAATACGCCCCAGACAGGATGAAACCCGGTGATTGCCTTCGACAATGTGGCCTACAGCTACGGCGGGGGCGAATTGCTGTCCGAGATCACGTTGCGTCTGGCGCCGGGGTCATTTCACTTTCTGACCGGGCCATCGGGGGCGGGCAAATCCACCTTCATGAAGCTGTGCTATGGCGAGTTGCTGCCCAGCGCGGGCCGCATCACGCTGTTTGACCGCGAAGTGCGCTCTCTCAGCCGCGATGACATTGCACTCACGCGCCGCCGCATCGGCATGGTGCAACAAGATTGCCAGTTTCTCGATCATCTGCCGCTGGCGGCGAATGTGGCGCTGCCGCTGGTGGTGGCGGGCAAAGCCTCGGTCCCGCAGGATCTGAGCGACCTTTTGGGCTGGGTTGGCCTTGGCCAGTTGGCCGACGCCTTGCCGCCGTCCTTGTCGGGGGGAGAGCGCCAACGCGCAGCCCTTGCCCGCGCCATCATCATCGGCCCCGATGTGGTGCTGGCAGATGAGCCCACCGGCAATCTGGATTGGGAGATGTCGTTGCGGCTGCTGACCCTGCTGGTCGAGTTGAACCGCATGGGCAAGACGGTGCTGATCGCAACGCATGATCTTAACCTGATCCGGCAGGCAAAATCGCTGGTTGCCGCACGGGTGCTGCGGATTTCCAAACGCCGGGTGCAACTTGCCGGGGCCGATCTATGAACCTGCTGGCGCTGGTAAAACCCGACCGCAAGGCCGACAGGCAAGCCGACCGTGTGGTGCCGCCCTCGGGGCATACCGCGTGGCTGACCTCGTTCACCGCAGGGGCGATGGCATTTCTGGCGGTGTTCGCGCTGGCCTTGTCGCTGGCCGCAGGGCGGCTGGCAGACCGTTGGTCCGACGCGCTGGAACGCACGGCGACGGTGCGGCTGTCGGCCCCCGAAGACCAGATGGAGTTGCAAACCAAGGCGGTGCTGGCGATCTTGTCCACCACCCCCGGCATCGCTTCTGCCCGCGCGATGACCGATGCCGAACAGCGCGCCCTGCTCGAGCCGTGGTTCGGCCCCGATCTGCCGGTGGATGCGCTGCCGCTGCCCCGGTTGGTCGAGATCACCGAAAACGGCACAGGCTATGACGGCGAAGGGCTGCGCCAGCGCCTTGCAGCCGAAGCCCCCGGCGCGGTGCTGGATGATCACACCCGCTGGCGCAGGCCGCTGGCGGTGGCGGCGGGGCGGCTGCGGTTGCTGGGCCTGTTGTCGATCGGGCTGATCGGCACGGCGACGGCCGCGATGATCACACTCGCCGCCAGTGCCGCCCTTGCCGCCAATGCGCAGGTCGTGCGGGTGTTGCGGCAGGTGGGCGCGCGGGACGCCTATATCGCCCGCGCCTTCGTGCGCCGCTTCACCCTGCGCGCGATTTCGGGGGCAGCGGCGGGCACCGTGCTGGGCATGATCGGCGTGGCGCTGCTGCCCTCGACCGATACCGCGGGCGGCTTTCTCACCGGGCTTGGCTTTCAGGGCTGGGGCTGGCTTTATCCGCTGGCGCTGCCACCGCTGGTGGCCGTGGTGGCCTTTGCGGCCACCCGTGCCGCCGCGTTCCGCAAACTCCGGGAGCTGACCTGATGCCCAAACCCATCCAATGGCTGCTGTCGCTGGTGTTCATTGTGCAGATGTATCTGGCGATGCTGGTGCTGGGCATCGTCTATCTGCCCTACGCCCTGCTGAACCGCGATGGCGCGGTGGCAGCGTGCCATGCGTTCTGCACTTGGGTGCGCTTCAGCCTGCGCGCGATCTGCGGCCTGCGCACCGAAGTGCGGGGGGTCGTGCCGCAAACCGAGGTGTTGATCGCGCCAAAGCACCAAAGCTTTCTCGACATCATCCTGATCTACGGCGCGCTGCCCCGCGCCAAGTTCATCATGAAGGCCGAGTTGCGCTTTGCCCCGATCCTGGGCTGGTATGCCCTGCGCATCGGCTGCGTCCCGGTCAATCGCGGCAAACGGGGCGCTGCGATCACCAAGATGATGGCGGATGTGAAATCCGGCCTTGCGCGCCCCGGCCAGTTGATCATCTACCCGCAAGGCACCCGCACAGCCCCCGGCGAGGTGCTGCCCTACAAGATCGGCACCGCCGCACTTTACAGCCAGTTGGGCCAACCCTGCGTGCCCGTGGGCACCAATGTCGGGCTGTTCTGGCCAAAACGCGGCATCCTGCGCCATCGCGGCACCGGCGTGGTCGATTTCCTGCCCGCGATCTCGCCGGGCCTCGGCAATGCCGCGTTCATGGCCCAGCTGGAGGCTCAGGTTGAAGCCTCCTCCAACGCCCTGATGGCCGAAGCGGGCTATAAATGAGCACCTCTGCCGCCACCATCGACCACCTGCTTGACACCATCCCGCTGCGGCTGACCGCCCGCAAGATGTTTGGCGAATACGCCCTCTACCTTGACAGCATCGTGGTGGCCTTTGTATGCGACGACACCCTGTTCATCAAACCCACCCCCGGTGCCAATGCGATCCTGCCCGAGGCCCCGCGCGGCCCCGCCTACCCCGGCAGCAAGGATTACATCATAGCCGCAGAGGCGCTTGACGACCCCGAGCTTTGCGCCCGCGCCCTGCGTGCCGTCGCCGCCGATGCCCCGCCACCCAAGCCGAAAAAACCCAAAGCCGCCAAGACATCCGCCTAAGCCCATCCTCTCTGCTTAAATATCCCCGCCGGAGGCTTCCGCCCTCGGCCCCATATCCAAAGGCCCGCCATGCCTGCGCCACACATGCCTGCCCCCACGTGGATCACCACCCTCGACGATCTGCACGCCCATTACGGCACCCCCGGCAAACCCGCGCTGGCAAAAGTCGCAGCACATCTGACCCCGGCCTATGCCGCCTTCATCGCAGCCTCGCGGTTTTGCATCCTGTCAACGGTCGGGCCAGAGGGCACCGACGGCTCTCCGCGCGGCGATGAAGGGCCGGTGGTGGTGCCGCTGGATGCCGAAACCCTGCTTATGCCCGACTGGAAGGGCAACGAGCGCATCGACAGCCTGCGCAACATCATCCGCGATGGCCGCGTGTCGCTGATCTTTCTGGTCGCAGGCTCCACCACCGCCGTGCGCGTCAACGGCACCGCGAAAATCACCGCCGACCCCGATCTGCGCGCGCGGTTTGAGCGACCGAACCCTGCCGGCGCGGGCACCCAACCGCGCAGCGTCATCGTGATCCGTGTGGCCGAGGTTTATTCGCAATGCGCCCGCGCGCTGCAACGCTCTGCCCTGTGGACAGCGCCCGATGCCGAAAACCTGCCGACGCCGGGCCAGATGCTGCAAGACGCCACCGCAGGCGCGATCAACGGTGCCGACTATGACGCCGAGCGCAGCCTGCGCGCGCATTTAGGTTGGTGGTAGGCCGCGTCGCGCTAAGGTGCCAAACACCCAATCCCACAAAGGACTGGTCACCCCGAAGTTATGCGCCGCGTCATGGTGATGCACCGCGTGTAACCTGATCAGCCGGCGCAGCCAGACCCGCCCGCCGCTGCCGTGGTGATGCACCACATAATGCAGCGCGACATAGGCGAGATACCCGGTCAGCACCCCCGCCATCACCGCCGCCGCCGCATCCGGCGGCAGCGCGCCACGCAGCGGCCAATAGACCAGCCCATAAAACGCCGCCACGGTCACAACGGTTGGCGTGCCATGCAAATCGCGCGGGGCGGCGTGATGCGCCAGATGAACAGGCTGCAACAGCGGCGCGTGGTGAAAGGCAAAGCGGTGGATCAGATATTCGGCCAAACTCCAGCCAAGCAGCCCCAGCACCGCAAACGGCACCACGGCAAAGCCTGCGTCCTCGGCAACCGCCAGCCCGACACACAGCAGGATCAGCGGCGGATAGATCAGAAAATCCAAAAAAAACGCCCAAGGCGGCATGTCCGCGCTGAACATCTGCAACACCCAATCGCAGGCACGGCGCGCGCGCTGCCTCCATGGCTTTGATTGCAAGGCGTTGGGTTCCATAACTGCCGCCTGCCTATACTTTCACCGCCGCAAGGCGCGTGCCATCATGCGCCCAGATAGGCCCAGGTTGCACGACATAGCCAGAGCATACCGCAATCCTTGTCAGTTTGCTGCCTCACAAAGCTGTGCTATCCTACCAGAATTCGCATTTTTCCACGATCTTTTTTTCAGAAAGCAGATATCAGATGGTGACCTTCACCCTTAACACCGACACGACCCGCGGGCTTTTTATCGGCAGCGCTGATCCCAATGTGGTTGATTGGCTGATCATCACCGGCAGCGCCTACACCGCCCCACCCGGCGAATTTGCCCTGACGATCTCGCTTGAGGATTTCACCGTTGGGGCAGAGCCAAACCATTCGATTGTCACGCTCAGCGCGTGGTCTGGTATCTTGAAATCCACCTTGTTCAGCGTCAACTACCGCGGCTACATCGACAACGTGATCGCCAGCGCCGGGGCAGACAAGATCATCGGCCATGACGGCGGCGTGCTGGGCAACTACATTCAGGGCGACGACATTTACGATGCGGGCGGCAACGACTGGATTGACGGCAAGGCTGGCAATGACACCCTGCTGGGCACCGGCGGCTCGGATACGATCTACGGCGGCGATGGAAGCGATGCGCTTTACGGCGATTGGGATATGACCGCGCAAGATCGCGGCAACTTCATTGCCGGATCAGATCTGGTTTATGGCGGGGCGGGATCAGACTATATCTATGCCGATCAGGGCGACGACACGCTTGACGGTGGCATCGGCGCTGATGTTCTGAGTTATGCTGGCTTTTTCGACGATTTCGGCAACACCACCTTTCGTGTGACGCTTAATCTGACAACCGGCATTGGCACGGTTTTTGGCACCGACACGTTCGACCAGACCACCTCGGTCTTCGGCACCCAAACGGTTTCCGGGTTTGAGACGATCACTCTGACCGCAGGCGATGATGTGATCTTCACGCAGACGCCGGCTTCGGTGCTGTTTCCGCCGACGCTCACGGTCAATGCCGGCGATGGCAACGACAAGCTCTATGGCGGCACGCAACTGGATCAGTTGTATGGCGGCAACGGCAACGACACCTTGCGCGGCGGCGGTCCGGCGGACGCGAACGGTGCGTTTGACAAGCTTTACGGTGGGGCGGGCAACGACATCTACATCCTGCTGGGTGAGGCCAACCCTGTGGAACAGGCAGGCGGGGGAACCGACCTTGTGCAGATCGCCTACCTGACCACCTATACGCTGCTGCAAGATTTTGAAAACCTCTCGCTGCTGGTCGCCGCCGGGGCCGCCAATGGCACCGGCAACGCGCTGGCCAACACCATCCTCGGCAACGGCTTTGACAATCGGTTGCTGGGCATGGCGGGCCATGACCTGCTGTCGGGCGGCTTGGGCAATGATTACCTTGATGGCGGGATCGGAAACGACACTCTGATCGGCGGGGACGGCAATGACCGCACGTTTGGAAGTGCAGGCAACGATTCGCTGAACGGCGGGGTGGGCAACGATTCGCTTTACGGTGGTGCCGGGAATGACACGCTGCAAGGCAGCGCAGGGGATGATCTGGTGCAGGGCGGCATGGGGCGCGATGATCTGTATGGCGGGGCTGGCGCAGACCGCTTCATTTTCGCCAGCGCGGCAGAGGCCGGATTGGGCAGTCTAAGCGACCGCATCATCGGCTTTGTCAGCCACGAAGACCGCCTTAACCTGAAAGCCATCGCGGCGGGGCAAACTTATATCGACAGCAATCCGTTTAACGGCCACGCAGGCCAAGTGCGCTATGATGCGACGACGGGCATCCTGCAGGGCGATCTCAACGGCGATAGTTTCGCAGATTACGAGATCAGCCTTGGCATCGGCACCGTCTTGGTCGCAGGCGATCTCTTCTTGTAACCGCGCAAACGGAAAAGGGTTAAGTTTGCGTAAACGGCAAAACTTAACCCTTTGTTTTCGCGCCTGTATTTCAAGGTCCCGCGTTGGGACCACCCATCAAGCCGCCAGACCCTTGCTGCCCATATCAAGGAATTTCTGCCGGCGATCCTTGATCAGGGCCTCGGGTTTCTTGCCCGAAAGCTCTTTCAGCATGGTCTCAATCGCCTTGCCGACGGCCTCGATCGTCTCTTTCCGCCCGCGCTGCGCCCCGCCCAAAGGCTCCTTCACGATGCGGTCAATCACGCCCAATTTCTGCAAATCCTGCGCCGTCAGCCGCAAAGCCTCGGCAGCCTCCCGCATCTTTTCGGCGTCCTTCCACAGGATTGACGCACAACCTTCCGGGCTGATCACCGAATAGACCGAATGTTCCAGCATCGCGATCCGGTTCGCCGTGGCAAACGCCACCGCCCCGCCCGAGCCACCCTCGCCAATGATCACCGAAATCAACGGCACGCCGATCTCCAGACATTTCGCGGTGGATCGCGCAATCGCCTCGGCCTGCCCCCGCTCCTCAGCCCCCTTGCCGGGATATGCGCCGGGGGTGTCGATCAGCGTGATCACCGGCAACCGGAAACGGTGCGCCATGTCCATCAGCCGGACCGCCTTGCGGTAGCCCTCTGGCCGCGCCATGCCAAAATTCCGCTCGATGCGGGATTTGGTGTCGTTGCCCTTCTCGTGCCCGATCACCATCACCGGCTGATCGTGAAACCGCGCCAGCCCCCCCATCACCGCATGATCGTCCGAAAAGCCGCGATCGCCTGCAAGCGGGGTGTATTCCGAGAACAACGCCTCGATGTAGTCTTTTGAATGCGGGCGTTCGGGGTGGCGGGCCACCTGACATTTCCGCCACGGCGTCAGATCCTTGTAAAGATCCTTCAGCAACTGGTCCGCCTTGCGGTCCAACTGCTCGGCCTCTTTGGTCACGTCCATGCCCGTGTTGCTGCGCGCCATCGCCCGCAACTCTTCGGCCTTGCCTTCGATTTCTGCCAAGGGCTTCTCGAATTCGAGGTAGTTCATTGTGCACTCCATGCCAGGCAAGGCCCCCTATATGGCCGTCTGGCGGGGAAAATGCAACCAAGCTGGCGGGCATCGGCTGGGGGTTGCGCGTGGCCGGTATTTGCATCGCGCGGGCGCGCGTCCCGGCACATCTGTAGCGCAGGCTGGAATGTCGCGAGGGCCTTAAACAGCACAGCCCCGTGGCGGGCCACGGGGCGTGCATCCTCCCGCTGTTGCGACAATGGGCCTCCTCTCCCAGTGTCGCACGGGTATTTCGGGGCATGGTGTCGCATGCCGCAGCGTCACACTGACGTCACAAATCCACCTGAGTCAACACTATCTTTTACGCGCTGAAACATTAGGCGGCGGCAATCATTTCTGCCTGTTTCACGATCACTTCGGCCTGTTTGATGGAAGCAATATCTACCAACCGGCCCTTGTAAACCGTGGCCCCCTCACCGCGCGCCTTGGCGGCGGCCATGGCGTCCAGAATCTCGCGCGCTTCCGCTACGGCGGTGGCAGAGGGGGTGAAAACCTCGTTCGACAAGGCGATCTGTTTGGGATGGATCGCCCATTTGCCCACCATGCCCAACGTCGCCGAGCGCAGGGCCTGCGCGCGGAAGCCTTCGTCATCGCTGAAATCGCCAAACGGGCCATCGACGGGCAGAATGCCATGCGTGCGGCAGGCGGCGACGATGGCGGTTTGCGCCCAATGCCACGGGTCGGACCAATGCTTCACGCCTTCGCGCAGCATGTAGTAATTTTCCTGCGTGCCACCGATGCCGGTGGTCTGCATCCCCATGCTGGCGGCGAAATCGGCCGCACCCAAGGACATCGCCTGCAAGCGCGGGCTGGAGGCCGCAATTTCTTCGACATGCGCGATACCGGCAGCGGATTCGATGATCACCTCGAAGCTGATCGGTTTGGCCCGCCCTTTGGCACGTTCAATCGCCGTCACCAGCGCATCCACCGCATAGACATCCGCCGCACAGCCGACCTTGGGGATCATGATCTGATCCAGACGCGGGCCGCATTGCTCCAGCAGGTCCACCACATCGCGATACCAGAACGGGGTGTCGAGGCCGTTGATGCGCACCGACAGGGTCTTCTTGCCCCAGTCGAGCGTATTCACCGCCTCGATGATATTGGCGCGGGCCTGATCTTTGTCGGTGGGCGCGACGGAATCTTCCAGATCAAGGTTGATCACATCTGCCGCCGAGGCCGCCATCTTTGCGAACAATGCGGCCCGCGAGCCGGGGCCAAACAACTGGCAGCGATTGGGCCGCGCCGGCGGGCTGGGTTGCAAACGGAAGGACATTTTGGCCTCGCAAGTATATTTCCGTATCAGTTATTGGTTTGGTATATTGTTGCGCAGCGGCCCGCAAGGTGAATTTGCAGGCGCAGCATTTTCGCTGCGGCGGCGCAGAGCATCGCCACGCGATTGTTCGAATTTCCTGCGAAAAATGCATAGTTATACGCAGATTCCGCGAACTATTTATCGTAGATGAACTGATATGTTGAATAAGATTCCAATTCCTGCCGTTTTCGCGCGTGATCCTTGCAAATTTGCGCCGCGACCTTGACCTTCCCTTGCTTCTGCCGGAAGGCTGCGGGCGAAATGAGGGCGATGACATGACCAGAACCGTTTACCTGAATGGCGAGTATTTGCCGGAAACCGAGGCGAAAGTCTCGATCTTTGACCGGGGCTTTCTGATGGCGGATGGCGTCTATGAGGTCACGTCGGTGCTGGATGGCAAGCTGATCGACTTTGGCGGCCATTGCGTGCGGCTGGCGCGCAGCTTGTCGGAACTTGAGATGCAGAACCCCCATACCGTTGCGGAATGGCTGGCTATTCACCGCGAATTGGTGGCGCAGAACGGCATTGGCGACGGCATGGTTTATCTGCAAGTCACCCGTGGCAATCCCGGCGACCGCGATTTCGCCTATCCGTCCGAGGATGTGACGCCGACGGTGGTTTTGTTCACTCAGGCCAAGCCCGGTCTGGCGGATAATCCGGTGGCGAAGGTGGGCTACAAGGTAATCTCGATCCCCGACATTCGCTGGGGGCGGCGCGATATCAAGACGGTGCAACTGCTCTATCCGTCGATGGGGAAGATGGCGGCGAAAAAGGCCGGGGTGGATGACAGCTGGTTTGTTCAGGATGGCGTGGTGACCGAGGGCACCTCAAACAACGCCTATATCGTTAAGGGCAACAAGATCATCACCCGCCAGCTTTCCAGCGACATTCTTCACGGCATCACGCGCGCCGCCGTGCTGCGGTTTGCGGTTGAGGCGCAGATGGAGGTCGAAGAACGCGCGTTTTCCATCGCCGAAGCGCAAGGCGCGGATGAGGCGTTCATCACCTCGGCCAGCGCGTTTGTGATGCCGGTGGTCGAGATTGATGGCGCGGCCGTGGGTGCGGGTAAACCGGGCCATGTCGTAGCCCGGTTGCGCGAGATTTATCTTGATGAGATGCGCAAGGCGGCGGTTTAGCCTTGCGCGGGCGTTAGTCCCCGGTCCTTGGGGACAATCCTACGCCGATTGATCCTTCGGGGACATCGTCAGGCATAACCCCGATCAGATGCGCGTAAACAACCTCGCGGTAGATCACCAACGTTCCGGTGCCGTCGGCATCGGGTTGCAGGGTGGCGACAGCGTTGCCGCCTTCATAGGTCGCATCGGGGTCGTGACCGACGATCAACTCCAGCGTGTCGCCGTCTGCTGGCACGAAATCGGTGATGGCGATGTCTGCGCCATAACCGCCATAAGCCAAATCGGTGGAAACGCTAAATTGGTCCTGACCCGCGCCGCCTGTCAGTTGGGCATCTTGGTAAGATGAGGCCTCGATCACATCGTCGCCGCTACCGCCAAAGATGGTAGCATCGCCACCGTCGAGCCCGACTTCGATATAATCGTTGCCTGCGCCACCATCCAACGTATCAAGACCCGGGCCACCATACATGCTGTCATCGCCAGCACCGCCTGTCATGCTGTCATCCCCCTCGGCACCGGAGAGGCTGTCATTGCCCGCGCCGCCATCAAGGGTGTCATTGCCAAGACCACCTATCAGAACATCGGTGCCATCCATGCCCGAAAGGCTGTCGTCGCCGCTGCCGCCATTCAGGAAATCATTCCCGGCCCCGCCGTCCAGCGTATCTTGATCTGCCCCACCGTAAAGATGATCGTTGCCCGAACCACCGTCGAGACTGTCAACGCCCGCGCCGCCGCGCAGTTCGTCGCCGCCTGAGCCGCCAAAGAGGTGATCATCGCCCGCACCGGCCGACAAGATATCATTGCCGGTTTCGCCATAAAGCCAGTTATCGCCCTCGGAATCATAGACCACATCATTGCCGCCGTCGCCGTGGAGGCTGTCATCGCCAGCAGACAAAGACGGGGTTTGCACCGCGAGGTTTCCGGCAAAATCGTCGCCGTCGCCCAGATGGATCAGATCATTGCCGCTGCCACCGGCGAGTTGGTCATTGCCCGCGCCGCCGTCCAGCGTGTCATCGCCTCCGCCGCCCGTGCCAGTATCATCGCCGTCGCCGTAATTGACCACATCATTATCGCCGAAACCGTTGATGAAGTCATTGCCATCTTGGCCGTTTATGGTGTCGGCCCCATCGGTGCCGAAAAGTCTGTCATCGCCCTGCGTGCCGTTGATGTCGTGCTGCGAGTCGGGAGCGTCGGGTTTGTCTTCATCGTCAGAACCACTGAAAACGAAACTCAACAACGGCAAGGCAAGCAACAGCAGAAATTCCATCCGGGCACCCAAATAATTGACATTGAACCCGATTTGGAAGGTGGCAGCCGCGCCGCGTCAAGTTTTATGGAAATATCGCGCAAAATTGTTCACAATTTCAGCGTGATGGCAGAACTGTTTCCAAATCCGCGCTAATCCGCCAGCCCTGCCAACACCTCAGTCAGAATCGGGGCCAGCCGCTGCGCCCAGGCTTGCTGCTCGGCTACGGTGCCGATCAGATCATTGCGCAATTCGATCAAGGTGTTGTGCCGCACCGGTTGCAGCGCGTGCATGTCAATCGCATCGCCGGGAAGATGGCCCGCGTAGGGTTCATTATCACCGATGCAGAGATCAGCCTCTTGCTCTAGCCGCGCGATCAGCGGTTTGGAGAACCGCTCGTCCAGATGGCTATAGAGCACGCCGACATGCCAAGGCCGCGGCGGGCGGCCCTTCAGGCAGGGCGTGAAGGAGTGGATCGCCAAAATCACCGTATCGGGTCGCCGTGCGGCAAGCCGCGCATAGGCGGCGTGGTAGGGGCGATAAAGCGTGGCCAGACGCCGCTCGGTCTCTGCCGCATCCACATGCCGGTTGGCGGGGATGATGGTGCCGTCATACAGCTTCATCACCAGTGTCGGATCATCCTCACCCCGGTTCGGATCAATCACCAAGCGTGAGAAATCCGAACAGATCACCGGGCTGTCCAGCGCCTCGCCCAAAGCCCGCGACAGGCCAGCGGCGCCGACATCATAGGCGATGTGGCGCGCCATATCGGCCTCGGAGATACCCAAACTGCCGCCCAAATCATCAGGCACGCGGTTGGTTGCGTGATCACAGGTCACCAACCAGCGCCCCGGCCTGTTTTCGCCCGAAATCGTGAATGCCATGCTCATTCCGTCACAATCCATCAACTTCCGACATTTATGCTACCGCTACCAAAACCGCCAGTTGCTCCGCGCGCCAGTTTGCGCCATAAGACGCGCGGCCCACCACGAAAAAATGAACGCGACGAAAAGGAACAAGGCATGAGACGCCTTCGGAACGTAAAGATCGTGGCCACTTTGGGCCCGGCCTCCAGCGACTATAAAATGATCTGCGCGCTGTTTGAAGCCGGGGCCGATGTGTTCCGTCTGAACATGAGCCACGGCACCCATGCCGAGCAGGCCGCGCGCCATGCCATCATCCGTCAGGTTGAGGCCGATACAGGCCGCCCGATTGCGATTCTGGCCGATCTTCAGGGGCCAAAGCTGCGCGTTGGCGTGTTCGCCAATCCGGCGGGTGAGGAATTGATCGAAGGCGCTGATTTCCGGATGGATCTGAGCAGCACCCCCGGCGATGCGGCCCGGGTGCAACTGCCGCATCCCGAGATTTTTGCAGCGCTGGAACCCGGCGCAAGCCTGCTGGTCAATGACGGCAAAATCCGCGTCCGCGTCAAGGATTGCGGCAAGGATTACGCGAATTGCGTGGTTGAGGTTGGCGGCGTGATTTCCAACCGCAAGGGCGTCAACGTGCCCGACGTGGTGCTGCCCTTGGCGGCGCTGTCGGCGAAAGACCGCGAAGATCTGGAATTTGCCTGCGAGTTGGGCGTGGACTGGCTGGCGCTGTCCTTCGTGCAGCGCCCCGAGGACGTGCTTGAGGCCCGGCAACTGGCGCGTGGTCGTGCGGCGATCTTGTCGAAGATCGAAAAGCCCGCTGCGGTGAAGGCCTACGATTCCATTCTGGCGGTGTCGGATGGCATCATGGTGGCGCGCGGCGATCTGGGCGTGGAACTGCCGGTGACTTCGGTGCCGCCGATCCAGAAGCGCCTTGTGCGTGGCGCGCGCGCTGCGGCCAAGCCGGTGATTGTGGCGACGCAAATGCTGGAATCGATGATCGAAGCGCCGGTTCCGACCCGCGCCGAAGTGTCGGACGTGGCCACCGCGATCTATGAAGGTGCGGATGCGATCATGCTGTCGGCCGAATCGGCTGCGGGCAAGTATCCGATCGAGGCCGTCACCACGATGAACAACGTGGCGATGTCGGTGGAAAAAGACCCGACCTACCGTCAGGTGATCGAGGCCTCGCGCCAAGTGCGCCGCGAAACCACCGCGGATGGCATCGTGGCCGCCGCGCGTGAAATCGCCGAAGCCACCAACATCAAGGCGATTGCCTGCTTCAGCCAGACCGGCACCACCGCGTCGCTGGTGTCGCGTGAACGCCCGCAGGTGCCGATTCTGGCGCTGACGCCGCTGATGTCCACCGCACGGCGGATGTCGCTGACCTGGGGTCTGCATTGCGCGATCACCCCGCCGCAAGACCGCTTCAAAGGTGCTGTGCTGGCTGCGGTGAAAATCGCACGCGATGACGAATTCGCCTCGGTCGAGGATATGATCGTCGTCACCGCGGGTGTGCCGTTCAACGTCAAAGGCACAACCAACATTCTGCGCGTGGCGCCTTGTGACGAACGGTTGATTTCCTTCAGCGAGCCAGAGTAACCTGAAAGCGGGCCTGTGTTGGTCCGCATTTCAAAGGTGAATTGGCATGAGCAACGACCAGATTCTTGTCATCGGTATCATTATCTGCGCGCTTTCCATTCCATCGCTGCTGGCGGCTTACTCTGAAAGCCGCCCGCCGCGCACCGGGGCCATCATGCTGCTGATCGGCGGCGTTCTGTTGACCATCGCCATCACCCAAAAAACCGGCGGCTACAAGTTTGATCAGATCCCGCACATTTTTGTGCAGGTTATCGCGGATGTGATCAAGTAATACGCGCCGATTGCCCCTTGCGGTCAGCGCAGCGCCCCCCTATAGCAGCCACTCGAATACCCCGCGAGACCGGCCTACGTGGCATGCCGAGTCTCGCCTGCAACCACGGAGATGGAAATGCCCAAGATGAAGACCAAGTCGGCGGCGAAGAAGCGTTTCAGCTTCACGGCCTCCGGTCGGGTGAAAGCTGGCGTCGCCGGCAAACGCCACGGCATGATCAAACGCACGACGAAATTCATTCGTGACGCGTCAGGCACCATGTTGCTGAACCCGTCCGACGCGAAGATCGTCAAAAAATACATGCCCTACGACCGGTAAGGAGAGCAACCGATGTCCCGCGTTAAATCCGGCGTAGTGACCCACGCCCGTCACCGCAAGGTGATCAAGAAGGCGGCTGGCTATTATGCAGCCCGCTCGACCAACTTCAAAACCGCAACGCAAGCCGTTGACAAAGCGCAGCAATATGCAACGCGCGACCGTAAGACCCGCAAGCGCAACTTCCGCGCTTTGTGGATTCAGCGGATCAACGCTGCTGTGCGTCTGTTCGATCTGGAACTGACCTATTCGCGTTTCATCAACGGTCTGGCGAAAGCTGGCATCGAAGTGGACCGCAAAGTGCTGGCCGATCTGGCTGTGCATGAGCCCGAAGCGTTCAACGCGATCGCGGCACAAGCCAAGGCCGCTTTGGCTGCCTGATCTACGGCACAGCGTATCAAAAGGCCCCGCTTTGGCGGGGCTTTTTTTATGCGCGCGGCAGGTGGCCCGTCGTAATTTTGACAGCTTGTTGGATATACCTCCGCAAGAAATTATCGGTGATGCAATGACGTTGGCAAACGACCCCCCAGACCAAGCCCGGCAGAACTGGATCACCGATTGCACCGGCGTCGCAATCGTTCTTGTGGTGATCGGTAACTGCCTGCACGGGCTGGTGAAATCCGGCCTGCTGCCCGCTGACGGCTGGTTTTACGTCGTCGATGGCGTGATCTACGCCTTCCATATGGCGATGCTGTTCATGCTGGGCGGGATGACGTTTGTGTCCTGGGCGATGCCGATGCAGCCCGGCGCGTTTGTGCTGTCGCGGCTGACGCGGTTGTTCTGGCCGATGACGCTGTGGACATGGCTGTTCTTCGTGGTCAAAATCCTGATTGGCGCGCTGGCGAATGAACCCACGCCGCTGTCCGAGTTTCCGCTGAACCCGCTGCCGCCGAAAGTGCATTACTGGGATCTGTGGACGTTCTTTCTGATCCACCTCGCCACCTATTTCGCGATGCGGCCGTTCTGGCTGCGCAATCCCAAGGCGCTTTGGCCGTGGCTGATCTTGCTGGCGATCACCTGCTATCTGTCCAAGGACATCCCGCTGTTTGGCCTTTATCCGGGCTGGTTCGCGCTGGCCTTCCACTTCAGCCCGTATTTTGTCGCGGGCGTCCTGCTGGCGCGCAGACCTTGGCCGCGCTTTGGCTGGCCGGGGATCGTGGTGGCCATTCTGATCTTTGTTCCATCCGTGCTGGCACCGTTGAAGCCACTCGACCACTACGATCTGTTTGAACATACGATCTATCTGGTTGTGGCCTTCACCGCCTCGGTGGCACTGGTCCATTTCATGCGCGAAATCAACCTGCAACGGCCCACCTTGCTGCGCAGCTTTGGTCTGGGGTGGCTGGCGATCTATGTGGCACACCCGATCTTTTCGCCCGCCTTCCGCGTGGTGCTGACCAAACTTGGCATCACCAACATCAGCCTGCATGTTATCGGCGGCACCCTGATCGGCCTGTTCGCGCCATTGCTGATGCTGGCAATCGCCAAGCGCTTGCGGATCACGCGACTGCTGGGGATATAGCCGCAGCCCCCACTTGCATCCGCCCCCCCTTCCCGCTAGCACAAAACCCGCAGGAATACCGGAGATTGCCATGGACGGCCTTGACACGCTGAAAGCCAAATACCTGACCGCCGTCGCCAATGTGGCTGACGAGGCGGGCTTGGAAGATTTGCGCGTCGCGGCCCTTGGCAAGAAGGGCGAGATTTCGGCGCTGATGTCCGGCCTTGGCAAGATGGAACCCGATCAGCGCAAGGCAGCCGGTGCCATGCTGAACGTGCTGAAGGATGAGATTGACGCAGCCCTGCGCGCCAAGAAGGCCGCCTTGGGCGATGCCGCGCTGAACGAGCGCCTGCGCTCGGAATGGTTGGACGTGACCATGCCGGGGCGTCCGCGCCGGGTTGGCACCATTCATCCGGTGTCTCAGGTGATGGAAGAACTGACCGCGATCTTCGCCGATATGGGCTTTGCCGTCGCCGAAGGCCCGCAGGTGGAATCCGATTGGTATAACTTCGATGCCCTGAACATCCCGCCAGAGCATCCGGCGCGGCAGGAGCATGACACGTTCTTCATGAACCGCGCCGAGGGCGACACCCGCCCGCCGCATGTGCTGCGCACCCACACCAGCCCCGTGCAAATTCGCGCCATGGCCGCCCAAGGCGCGCCGATCCGCGTGATCGCGCCGGGCCGGGTTTACCGGATGGACATGGATCAAACCCACACCCCGATGTTCCATCAGGTTGAAGGCTTGGCGATTGACCGCGACATCAGCATGGCGAACCTGAAATGGACGCTGGAAGAATTCTGCCGCGCCTTCTTCGAGGTGCCCTCGGTAGAGTTGCGCTTCCGCGCCAGCCATTTCCCCTTCACCGAACCCTCTGCCGAGGTCGATATCCGCTGTTCGTGGGAAGGCGGTCAGTTGAAGATCGGCCAAGGCGACAAGTGGATGGAAATTCTGGGCAGCGGCATGGTGCATCCCAAGGTGCTGTCGGCGGCGGGCGTGAACCCCGACGAATGGCAGGGCTTTGCCTTTGGCATGGGCATCGACCGGATCGCGATGCTGAAATACGGCATCCCCGATCTGCGCGCGTTCTTTGAAAGCGATCTGCGCTGGCTGCGCCACTACGGCTTTGCCAGCTTGGATATGCCCGATCTGGCTGGCGGCTTGAGCGCCTGACCTAAAGCGCGGGTGCCGTCAGCGCCCGCGTCACAAGACCAAACTCGTGCGCGATCATGATGTAAAGCAATGCAGTCAGCGCCAGCAGCAAGCACAGCTTGCCAACGTTGAGCCGTTTGCGGCCTTTGGGGATTTCAAACATCGGGTCCATCATCCTGCCCGTATAGCGCACATTTGCCTTCAGAATATGGCATTGCGACACTTGATCTGGCGACAAGCCGTTTCCACAGGGGAAACTTCCGCGCGCCCGCTTCCCCTTTGCGCCCCGATGCGCTAATCCCGCAGGCGACAATTCCCGAAGGGCCAAGCCATGAAATTCACCCTGTCCTGGTTGAAAGATCACATTGAGACCACGTCCTCGCTGGACGACATTCTCTACGCTCTCACCGATTTGGGGCTAGAGGTTGAAGAGGTGGTGAACCCGCTGGCAAAACTCGCGCCCTTTACGATTGCAAAAGTTCTGCACGCCGAAAAGCACCCCGATGCCGACAAGCTGCGGGTGTGCCGCGTGCTGACGGATGAGGGCGAAAAGCAGATCGTTTGTGGCGCGCCGAATGCCCGCGAAGGCATCACCGTGGTGCTGTGCAAACCCGGCGATTATGTGCCCGGCATCGACGTGACGCTGGGCGTTGGCAAAATCCGCGGTGTTGAAAGCCACGGCATGATGGCGTCCGAGCGCGAGTTAGAGCTTTCGGATGAGCATAACGGCATCATCGAATTGCCCTCGGGTGAGGTGGGTCAGAAGTTCACCGACTGGTTGGCGGTCAATCGCCCCGGTCTGGCCGACCCGATGATCCACGTCAAAGTCACCCCGAACCGCCCCGACGCCTTGGGCGTGCGCGGCATTGCGCGCGATCTGGCGGCGCGCGGCCTTGGCACGCTGAAACCGCTGGCTATTCCGGCGATCAAGGGCGGCTTTGCCAGCCCTGTGCAGGTGGAAATTTCGGCCGATCTCAAGGCCAAGGGCTGTCCGCATTTCGCTGGCCGCACCATTCGCGGCGTGCGCAACGGTGCCTCGCCGGACTGGCTGGCGAACCGTTTGAAGGCGATCGGGCTGCGCCCAATCTCGGCGCTGGTCGATATCACCAACTATTTCACCTTCGGCCTGAACCGCCCGTTGCATGTGTTCGATGCCGCCAAGGTGCAGGGCACGTTGCGCATCCATGCCGCTGCGGGGGGCGAAAGCTTTGCAGCGCTTGACGGCAAGACCTACACCTTGCGCGCAGGCCAGATGGCGATTTCGGATGACCAAGGCGTTGAAAGTCTGGCCGGGATCATGGGCGGCGAAGCTTCGGGCTGCACGCCGGAAACCACCGACGTGTTTCTGGAATCGGCATGGTGGGACCCGATCACCGTGGCGGCCACGGGCCGTGCGTTGAAGATCAACTCAGACGCCCGCTATCGCTTTGAACGCGGCGTTGATCCCGCTTTCACCCTGCCGGGGTTGGATCTTGCCACCCAGATGATCCTTGATCTATGCGGCGGCGAAGCGTCGGATATCGCGCAGGATGGCGCGCCCATCGACACCACCCGCGCCTACCAGTTGAAGCCCGCCCGCGTGATCAGCCTTGTCGGCATGGATATCCCCGAAGCCGAGCAGCGCAAGACCTTGGAAGCCTTGGGTTTCGTGCTGAACGGCGATATGGCGACCCCGCCATCGTGGCGGCCCGATGTGCTGGGCGAGGCTGACCTGATCGAGGAAGTCGCGCGCATCGCCTCGCTGACCAAACTGCAAGGCAAACCGCTGCCGCGCACCGTCTCGGGCGTGCCGCGTCCGATTCTGACCCCGTTGCAGGTGCGCGAACGCACGGCGCGGCGCAGCATCGCGGCGCTTGGCTATAACGAATGTGTCACCTACAGCTTCATCGACCAAGCCGCAGCCGAGCTGTTTGGCGGTGGCAGCGATGCCGTGCGGGTGGATAATCCGATCTCGTCGGAAATGTCGCATCTGCGCCCCGATCTGCTGCCCGGCCTGTTGCGCGCCGCTGCCCGCAATCAGGCGCGCGGTTTCGCCGACATGGCGTTGTTCGAGGTCGGCCCCGCGTTTCAGGGGGGTGAGCCGGGCGAGCAGCACCTGCAAGCCGCTGGGCTTCTGGTGGGTGCAAGTGCGCCGCGCGACCCCTACGGCAGCCGCCGCCCGGTCGATGTGTTCGACGCCAAGGCCGATGTCGAGGCGGTTCTGGCCGGCATCGGCGCCCCTGCCCGCGTGCAGATCAACCGCAAGGCGGCGGGCTGGTGGCATCCCGGCCGTTCCGGCGTGATCGGTCTTGGCCCCAACATGATGGCCACCTTCGGCGAGGTCCAACCCAAGGTTCTGGCGGAAATGGGCGTCAAAGGCCCGGCTGTTGCCTTCACGATCCTGCTGGCCAATGTGCCGATGCCCAAGGTGAAAACGCCAACCAAACCGGCGCTGGTGCTGTCGGGTCTGCAAGCGGTGGACCGCGATTTCGCCTTCGTGGTGGATAAGGGGGTTGAGGCTTTGACGGCGGTTAACGCCGCCATCGGGGCCGACAAGGTGCTGATCGAATCCGTCCGGGTGTTTGACCAGTTCGCCGGCGAGAAGGCCGAGGCGCAGATGGGCGCGGGCAAAAAGTCCATCGCCCTCACCGTGCGCTTGCAGCCGACCGACAAGACCCTGACCGAAGCCGATATCGAGGCGGTGTCCGCCAAGATCATCGACAAGGTCAGCAAGGCCACGGGCGGCACGCTGCGCGGCTAAGACATCCGGCGGGGGCGGTCGCGCCGCCCCCAGCCGACATCAGGGCTTTTTCCGCCAAGTGCCAAACCAGGCACCAATGCGCCCGAAAAACCCGCCCGCCCGCGCCCGCGCGGCCCCGGCCTGCGCCTCAACGCCATCCCAAGTTTCGCCAACCTCGGCCACAGCGGGCTCGACCATCCGCTCCCAAAATTGCAGCCACATCCGCCGCAACATGAACACCCCGAACGCCAGCGCCAGCAGCACGATGATGTTGACGTAAGGAATGATCCGCACATCCGGCCCCGCGACCTCTTTCACCGAAACCGCGTTGGGATAGATCGACAGCCACGCCAACCGCCAGCCGTAATGCGTCACCGACACCCACTTCGGCGCGGTTTGCGCAGATTTCAGATTGCCCGCCTCGGCTTGCAGGTTGGAACTGTCGTATTTGAAATAGGGCGGCCAAATCCATCCGGTATCCTCGTTGCGGTAAACGATCACCGAGCCATCATCAAACGCGGCCTCGATGAAGCGGATATCGCGCGTCACAGTGCTTTCACCCGTGCCGACATCGGGCGAAGAATAGGCCCATGAATTCTCTGATCCCACGGTCGTCAGACGGTTGTAAGTATTTGTAATCCTGACAATATCATGCTGCGGCAAAGTGTAGTGCAGAAAGCCTGCCACCAGCAGCAGGATCAGAATCCGGAAGCTCCATTTCACATAGGTCCACATTCTGATCGCTCCTACTGATAGTTGACGAAATACACGGTCGCGCTGACGCCCGCCGCTGGAATGATGTAAACCAACCAGATCAGGCGCCGACGCAGACTTTTGTTATAGGCTTGCATCCCCGCCTCGATATAGGCCTGACGGTCGCCTTCGATACCCCCGGCATCGAATTTCTTTTCCAGTTTTTCGCGCCGCACCGATCGCGAATAGACCGAGACCAGCCAGTAAACCACCGATAACAGGACGAATCCCAAGACTGCCGCCCGCAAGATACCGATCATCGCTGCCCCCCAATCATCGCTGCCCCCTCGTGACCGCGCCCCATGGGCCAACCGCCGCCGCCAGATCGCGCGCGGGTTTCGGCGCCGGTTGATGGCGGTTGTCCATCGAAGGCTCTGGCCCGAACAAGGCCTCGCGCGCGCCTTGGGCATCCACCTTGTATTCACGCTCCAGAAAATCCGCGACATATTGGCGTTTTCTGTCCGACCATGTCGCATATTGCGCGTAAAACAGTTCCTTGTGCACGATGAACATCTGCCGCACATCCATCGGGGCCAGTTCGGACAACAGCATATTGACCAGATCGCGCTGTGGCCCTGCCGCCGCGCGCAGCGTGTAGAAATAGGCCCGGTGCTCCGAGGTGATCCGCGGCCAATCCCCCGCGCCTTCAACCCACCGCAAAAGCTGCGCAAGGCCCAGAAACTCCTCGGGCAAAGCATCGCCCAAGCGGTAAGCAACCTTGCGCAGCTCGGTGCGCCGCGCATCGCCAATGTCCAGTTTGAGGGCGTCGGCGGCATCGACCAGAACGAAATCCATCTTCTGCCGCAGCACCCCTGCCGCATCCATCCCGCGCGCCTGCACGATGGGTTCGACCAGCCCGTTGCGTTCCAGCCATTCGGCAATCGCATTGCGCTGAGTCAGGTCAAAAACCGGCGAAATCGGCATCTGGCCAAGATCGTGCCGGGGCGCTGCGCTGATCACGCCGGGAAACTTCACATCGCGAAACACGTAAAGCCCGCCAAAATGACTGGTCCAGAAACTGGGTTGCTGAAAGGTCATCGCGGGCAGATTGATCGGCACCCGCGTGACATCACCGGTTTTCTTGGCCAGTTCGATCATCTCGGCCATCAGCACATCATCGCGCCAACCATCAGGTTCCTGCCGGAAGCGGTCGATCAGCTTGGCCAGTTTGTTGGCATCGGCCACATGGCCGCCAATCGTATCGGCCTCAACCGTGATCTGGCGGATTTCCAGCAGCTTGGCAGCATTTGCAATCTCATAGACCGAATTCTGCAATTCCCCCGCGACAGCATCACGGGCGGTCAGGGCAAAAAGCTGTGCCTCATTCGCTTCGATAAATTGCTGTAAAATCCCGCGCGAGGTGGAAAACTTCATGTTCAACAGCGGGGCCGATTTCTGGCTGGTGGTCAGCAGAATGAATTGCCGGTTACAGCCATGGGGGTTCAGATACAAATCATCGCCCAATTCATCGCCAATCTCGGGGGAATAGCCCGAAATGTCGATGTGAAAATCCTTCAGCGCCGTCTGCTTTCCGGTCAGATGTTTCAGCGCGCGATTATAACGCTCTACCAATTGCGGGGATGACACCTCAATCAGATTGCCAAACATCAGGCCCTTTTCAATCAGGCGACGCATTTAAGCCTTGCCCTCCAGATAGCGCCGCTTGGCTTCTTCCTGCCGCTTGAAATCGCGCACCATGCCTTCAATCGCGACCTCGTCCGATTTATCGGCATAGCGGAATTCGCTATCAGCATAGCGGTTGATTTCCTGAATGACCATTTCGACGCTGATCGGCGTGGTCAGCCCCTTAATCATCGCCAGCTTTTCGTCGTAAGGCTTGAACAGGAACAGATCGGGGCTTTCCATCCATGCGTCAGGCAGTTCAAAATCCATCGCCCGCACCTTCACGGCATCGGTGATGTTCTTGATCGCGCGGCCGGTAAAGCGTTCATCCGCCTGCTGAATAGCCTTCAGGTAAGTCCCCAGTTTTGCCAGCGTATCCAGCGCGCCCAGATCGGCCTGCACCTTGTCCCAGACGTTCAGCAACCCCGCCTCATGCGGTTTGGCATGGCCTGCAAAACTGGCCGACACCGCCCGTTTGATTTCTTGCGCCGCAAACAGATCATGGCTTCCAACCGGAATGCTGTGATTTTTGCCCAACAGAAGCGAGAGGATATCAATATAATCCTCGCGGCTTTGCGGTCCATCCACCAGAAACCGCGCGCCCGCTCGTTGGCGCAAAGCATCATCGACGTTTTCGGGGTAATTCGAGAACATCCCGAAGGTGCAATTGCCGCGCACCACGGTATTGGCCCCGGCAAACGCCCCCATGAACACCGCTGTTACCTCTTGCTGCCCCGCCGAAGATTGCCGATCGCCGCGCTTTCCGGCCACCTGATCAATATCGTCAATGGTGCCAAAGCCAATCACGCCGGGATCGAGCACGTTGTCGATAAAAGCCTTGGCATTCTGCCCGGATTTGCCCTGATAGGAATCAATCTGGTCAATCGAGAAATTCTGATAGCGAAACGGATAGCCAGCCACCTTGCAATAATCATTCAAGAGCCCCGCCATCATTTGAATAAGCGTGGTTTTACCCGTGCCGGGTTTGCCATCCCCCATGAAGGTAAAGATAAAACCGCCCAATTCGGCAAAGGGATTAAGCTTGCGTTCAAAATCATAGGCCATCAGCATTTTAGCCAAGCGCAGGCTTTGATATTTGGCGATATGGTTGCCCACCACCTCGGACGGCTTTTTGAACTGCATCGTCAAAGCGCCGCCTTTCGACGCCCGCGCAGGTTTGAAGCCTGAAATCGTCAGCCCGTCGGCCTCCACCCGCCACGAGCCGCCGCTGAAGGCTTGCAGGCGCGGCGCGGTCTCGGCGCGCAGGGCCACGCGCTGCATCAGGGCCTCGCAAAATGCCGAAATCACCGCAACCAGGCGGGCTTCGTCACTGGCCAGCAGCGCGATGTCCTGATCCAATTCCCACAGCGCGCCTTGCAGCGCCAGCGGTGCGTTATCGGTCAGGATCTCCTCCACCGCCCCCACTTCAACGGTGACAGAGCCCATCGACGGCGCAATCAGATAGGCCGTGGCGTTGGCAAAGGTGTAAAGCGTCATCAGGGCTTCGGCAGCAAGCAATTCGGTAAACTCGGCCCGCCTGCCCTCGGGCAAACGACCCTCCAGATTGGCCTTCTTCAACTCGGCCAGTCCAGATTGCGCGGCAAAGGTTTCCGCCATCGCCAAGGCAATCGCCAACCCGCGCCGCAGGCTGTGCAGGGCCGAGGCTTGCAGCGGTGAGACAAGCCCATCCCCCAAGCCTTCAACACGCTCCACCACCCGCACACCACCGGGCCGCGCGGTGGACCGTGTGACCATGCCCGGCGTGGTCGAGCGGAACATCGGCCTTGCACCGATACCTGGCGAGCGTTCGGGCTTGGCATCAACACTCGCGGCTTTGGCAAGACGTGGCGCGTGGTCAAACCCCGTCAGCATCGCCAGCGCAGCGTCATACTGCGCCCGGATCGACTCTTCCCGCAGTTCCATCGTATCGCGCGCGCCTGACATTCTGTCTCCTATCCCTGATCAATCAATCACTTACACAGCCGTCAGCGCGCCGCGATGATGCGATCACCCGCGCCAACCACAAATTTTCGCACGTCGCGGAAGCCGGGCGGATTCAGATCGGCCAACACCTGATAGGGCCGCTCGGGCAGGATCACCATGCGCTCAATCCGGGTGGCGCCACTGTCGCTTGCGATCGGGTCCAGCTTGTAAACCTGCCGCTCGGCGCTGGAAAACCAGCCGTCTTTGACCTCTTCCTCACGATCCGACACAAGGTCCTCGACCGTCCAGACCAGCGCCCAATCATCGCCATCGGGTGCATTGGCATCGGCGAGCACCTGCGCAATCGGGCCGGATTGCAGGGTGAAATCATGGCTATGCATCGGCCCCAGCGTGATCCGCCGCAGGCGTTTCGGGTGCAAGCCGCTGAAATCCTTGTCAAACCCCTGCGCGATGGTCAGCAGCTTCAGCCCCAATGCCGATTGTGCCATCAGATGCGCCTGCGCCATCGGCCAGCGGCGATCGTCATTCGGCAACGGCTTTTTGCCGCTGTCTTCCACATCCATCAGATAGACCACCGGCAGATTGACCTGCGTGTCATAGATCGCCCAATGCAGCAGGAAATGCTTCCGTTCCGCCCCATCGCGGCGCACGTCTTCAATCCACTGGCAATCAGGATCGTTGCGCGGCCAAAACACGCCGTCCTCGGCCAGCGTTTCGTAATAAAGCCGCTGCGACAGGGCAAACTGCAACTGAACCGGCACGCTCAGATCGCGCACGATCTGCCGCACCATGCGGTCTTTCAACTCGACCTCTGATGCCATGCCGCCCAAATGCTTTTGCACCTGGGCTGCATCCAGCGCCATCATCATCAATTCTTGCGCAACCGGAAAGCCCGAGTCGTGGCGATCAAAGGTCAGCCGAGGCGAGCCTTCGGCGCGCCCCGTCATCAGATACTTGTAGTTCAGCGCCTTGAACGTGCCCGTCAGCGCCGCAAGATAGCGGCCCAGAACGCGGGCTTCGGTGCGCGTCAGCCGTCCTTCGGCCTCGACCTCGCTGGCCACACGAATAAGGTGGCGGGTGATCCGCTCAAACTTGGCAAAATAACGCCGCGCGGTCAGCGTGTCGTAAAGCTCTTGATGATCACCCGTCAGTTGGTCCTTGACCGTATCGGCCACTGGTTATTCCCCATACGCATTCTTGTCGTGCTTCTCGACGATCTTGGCAAACCGCCGCGCAAACCGTTCATCCGCCTTGGCTTTCTGCTCCAGCACCTGCCGCGCGAACACCATGTGGCCTTCGTGGGCTTCCAGCATGTCGGCCATTTTCTGATTGGTCGCAGCGCCAATCGCGGCCATCGCCACCTGCGCTTCTTGGTCGGTTTTCACGCCGATTTCGTTGATGCGGTGGGCAACGTCCTGCTGCTGCGCGGTCTTCAGGCTGGCGGTCAGCGCATCGTAAAGCACCACGCGCTGCTTGGTATCCGTTTGCAATTTGTTGATCAAAACCAACTGGGTGGCCGCCTGATTGGTCAAACTATCGACCCAGGTTTTCCCTTTTTCGATATAGCGCTCCAGCGTCTGGCTTTTCGCCAGTTGCACCTGCTCATCCTGCACCAGCGCGTTGTAGCGCCCGTTCAGGGTGGCAAGGTCGGTTTCCAGCTTGGTGCGGGCCGAGGCATCCTGTTCGACGCTGATCTTGTTCTCAAGCTCGATGATCTTCGGGTCCATCCCGGCCACTTCGGCCCGCACGGCTTCCAGCGCCGCCACGGTCGCTTCACGTTCGGTCAGCGTGCTGCCAAGGTTGGCCTCCACCGTCGATTTCTGCGCATTCAGCATGTCCAACTGGCCCTGCAACAGCCGCACGATGATGTCGGATTTCGAGATCAGATCCTGCAATTTGCTGTCAATCGACGCCGTCCGCATCCGTTCTTGCCGCATCGATTCCGACTTGGCCGACGAAAACATCCCGATGAAGCTTTCCATCCCGGTTTTCGAGCGCATCTCGTCGAAATCTTTCGAGAACCCCGCCGTCACATCATCCAGACCCATGATCAGTTCGGCGATGTTGGCGTTCATCAGATCGGTGTGCTTGTGCACATCTTCCAACGAGGCGTTTTCGATATCCACGGCTGTGCCGGCATCCAGTTTGGCGCGCGCCTCTTCGATCCGCCCGGTGATCGCGGAAATCTTTGCCTGTGCTGCCGCGACTTGCGCCTGGCTTTCCTTGATCTGCGTTTCGAAATCGGCCATCGAACCCTCCGTTATGAATACCGTGCCATCATATAGGCATGTTAAATCAAGTTACATCACTTCGGTCGGGAATATTCGCAAGCTGGCGCCGCCCCATGACCGACTCTGCCAACCTTGCCGCAGTCGGGTCCTGTCGCCAAGCGGTTTCGGGCAGCATCGCCGCGCAGACAGCCGTCAGACCGGGATATTGTCGATCAGCCGCACGCCGTCCAGCCAAGCCGCCGAAAGCATCCGGCGCGGGCGGCGCGGATCATCCGAGGGCATCAAGGTTTCGGCATCGCGCAACTCGATATACTCCACCCGCTCAAACCCCGCCGCGCGCAGCTTCTCAGCCGCCTCGCGGATCGCCATGCGGTCGGATTGCCCGGCGCGGATTTCATCTGCCGCCACCGTCACGGCGGCATAAAGCACCCCAGCCACCGCCCGCCCTTGCGCAGTCAAACGGACATTGCGCGACGACATCGCCAAACCGTCAGCCTCGCGGATCGTCTCACACCCCACCACCGTCACAGGCAGGTTCAGATCGCGCACCAGCCGCAGCACCACCTGCAACTGCTGCCAATCCTTCTGGCCAAAATATCCGCGATTGGCCTCTGTCATGCCAAACAGCTTGGTCACCACCGTGGCCACGCCGTCAAAATGCCCCGGCCGCATCCGCCCCTCCAGCGGTTCCGACACCCCGCCGACCGAGACGGTGGTGATGAAGCCGTCAGGATAAACCTCGTCCACCCCCGGCGCGAACACCACATCGACCGGCACGCCAGACAACAGCGCTGCATCGGCCTCAAGCGTGCGGGGGTATTTCTTGAGATCATCCGGGTTGTTGAACTGCTTGGGGTTGACGAAAATCGTCGTGATCACCCGATCACATTCCGCCCGCGCCCGCCGCGCCAGCGACAGATGGCCTTCATGCAGCGCCCCCATCGTGGGCACCACGCCCACGCTTTCGCCCGCAGCTTTCCACCCGCGCACCACCGCGCGCAGCTCTGCAATCGTCTTGATAATCTGCGTCAAGGCTGCTTGCCCTTCAGCACATCCGCGAAGGAATGTTCCTCGGCAGGGAACTGCCGCGCCCGCACCTCTGCCGCATATTCGGCGATGGCTTCCGAGGCCAAACCGCCCAGATTGGCGTAGCGTTTGACAAATTTCGGGCGGAATTCGGTGAAGAACCCCAGCATGTCATCCACGACCAACACCTGCCCGTCACAGGCTGCCCCCGCGCCGATGCCAATCGTCGGGATGCTCAGCCGTTGCGTGATCCGCGCCGCCAGCCCCATCGGCACCTTTTCCAACACCACCGAGAACGCGCCCGCCGCCTCAACCGCCAGCGCATCCTGCATCACCTGATCAGCCTCGGCCTCGCGGCCCACCACCTTGTAGCCGCCCAAAGTGTTCACCGATTGCGGCGTCAGGCCAATATGCGCCTGCACCGGAATGCCCCGTTTGGTCAAAAACGCAATGGTTTCCGCCATATGCGCGCCACCCTCCAGCTTGACACAGGGTGCGCCGGTTTCGACCATCAGCCGCGCCGCGTTGCGATAGGCCTGCTGCGGGCTTTCCTCATAGCTGCCAAACGGCATGTCGATCACCGCCATCGCCTTTTGCAACCCGCGCACCACCGCACGCCCATGCAGGATCATCATCTCCATCGTCACGCCAATCGTGCTGGGCATGCCGTGCAGCACCATGCCCACCGAATCGCCCACCAGCGCCATATCGCAATGCGCATCAACCAGTCGGGCAATCGGGGTGGTGTAGGCGGTCAGCACAACCAGCGGGGCTTGGCCTTTGCGGGCGCGAATATCAGGCGGCAGAACTGCGCGAACAGGGGACGTTGCACTCATCTGATCGGCTCCGCGTTAGTTTGTGCCAAACATATGGGCACAAGCCAGCGGGGACAGCAAGATTATTACGCTGCATTGCAGCGGCAAACCCGCTTGACGCGCCGATGATCTGCGGGCGCTATGGCCGCGAAACAAAGCAGAGGCAGCCATGTCGCAGATCGAACGCGTCACCCGCGCGGGCATCCAGCCCGAAATCACCCGCCCCGACCCATCACGCGTGCTGGCGGGCGATCCGGTTCACACCACTTGGAACATCGAGGATCGCGATGGTTTGTATTGCGGCTTGTGGCAATCCACGCCGGGCACTTGGACGGTCAGCTACAGTGAGTGGGAATATGTCTATATTCACGCAGGCCATTCGGTGTTGACCGATGCCAACGGCACGCAGACCACCCTGAAAGCGGGTGACAGCTTTATCATCCGCCCCGGTTATTCGGGGTCTTGGCAGGTGATCGAGACCACGCTGAAAGACTATGTGATCAAGGCGTAATGCAAAAAGGCCCCGCCTGTTGCGGGGCCTTTTTAGATAGATTTGCAGGCGGCTTAGCCGTTGCTTGACGCGCCGTCTGCCGATGCAAGTTCGGGCAAGGGCGGGCAATCCGCCTCATCAATCCCTTTGCGCTTGCAAGCCGACAGCCGCTTTTTCTCGGCTTTCGCGGCATTCTTTGCATCAAGCTCGGCCTGTTTGGCGGCTGCAGCGGCGGCCGCGGCCTCTTGCTCGACCATCATCTGCTCGTCCTGCGGTTTTTTCGCAATGTTCTCGGGGGTTTCCGGAACAGCGCGCCCCCAGGCGTCGTCCATATACGGGCCTTCGATGGCCAAACTCTCTTCCAGCGAACGCACCTTGACCCGCGTGCCAAGATCAATCCGGTCGTAGAGGTCAATCGCGTCCTGGTTGAACAGGCGGATACAGCCCGCCGAGGTGGCGTGTCCGATGGTCTCGTTCTGGATGGTGCCGTGGATGCGGAACATCGAGTCGCGGCCACCGCGATACAGATACATCGCCCGTGCGCCCAGCGGATTATCAAGACCACCCGCGCGACCGCCCGCATACTCGGCATATAGATCAGGCCGCGTGCGGATCATGTTCGCTGTCGGCTGCCAGGACGGCCATTTCGCCTTGCGCCCGATCACGCCATTGCCGCGGAACGACAGGCCTTCGCGACCCACCGCGATCGCATAGCGCATCGCACGGCCGTTTTCCTGCACCAGATACAGTTTGCGCGCGAAGGTATCGACAACAATCGTCCCCGGCGCGTCGTCGGCGGTGTAATCCACCTCGGCGCGGGCGCGATCAGCCGTCAAAAGCTCGGCATCGACGGGTTGGATGTAAAAGCCCTCATCCTCGACCCCCTCATAACCCGGCACCACGGCAGGCGTCACGGATTTCGGCGTCGGCGTGCCACAGGCGGCAAGAAGGCTAAGCGACATCGCGCCAAGCAGGCGGAAAATGGAATTGTTCACGGGGCAGAGACTCGGCTGTGAGGAATATTGTGTCTGCACCTAGAGCCTGCGGTTCGGGTTCCGTCAAGCCCTGTGAAATGATTGAAAATCGAAAACGCCCGGATTCTGCCCGCAGGGCATGATTCGTTGCATATCAACGGCCCAGGTGCCGCGAGGATACCGGATTTCGCCCGAAAACCCCGCGCTTCCGCCATCCAAAAAAACTGCGCCGACTCGGGAACGTTTTTGTGAACACCGCGTTATCGCTGCATAACCACCGCAGGTCGCGGTGCAATAACGAGGGAAAGTGTCATGGGAATTGAAAGTTTGTTGATCTTCTTGCTGATCGGCGCAATCGCTGGCTGGCTGGCAGGGCAGATCGTGTCTGGCTATGGCTTTGGCCTGCTCGGCAACATCGTCATCGGGATCGTCGGCGCCTTCATCGCAGGCCTGCTGTTTCCGCGCATCGGGTTTGTTCTGGATGGCGGGATCTTGGCCTCTATCGTGCACGCCACAATCGGTGCGGTCATTCTGCTGTTCTTGATCAAATTGGTCAAACGCGCCTGACCTTGGCGACAGATGAAAAAAGGCCGGGGCATGTCCCCGGCCTTTTGCGTTTACCCGACGACGTTAAAACCCGGTCCGTAAGGATATTTGGTGATATCTTCATTGCCGTCTTCGGTGATGAACAAGATGTCATGCTCGCGGTAACCGCCCGCGCCCGGCTGCCCTTCAGGAATGGTCAACATCGGCTCCATGCTGATCACCATGCCCGGTTCCAGCACCGTGTCGATATCCTCGCGCAACTCTAGGCCCGCCTCGCGGCCATAGTAATGCGACAGAACACCAAACGAATGGCCATAGCCAAACGTGCGGTATTGCAGCACCTGATGCTCTTCAAAGAAGGTGTTCAGCTTGGCAGTCACCTCGGCGCAAGACGCGCCCGGCTTCAGCAGACTGATGCCGTATTCATGCGCGGCGACGTTGATCTCCCACATCCGAAGGCTTGCCGGATCAACCTCCTGGACGAACATCGTCCGCTCCAATGCGGTATAATAGCCTGAAATCATTGGAAAAGTGTTCAGGCTCAGGATATCGCCGCGCTTCAGCTTGCGGCTGGTCACCGGGTTGTGCGCGCCATCGGTGTTGATGCCCGACTGGAACCACACCCAGGTGTCGCGGTATTCGGCATCCGGGAAGCGCTTGGCAATCTCCAACTCCATCGCATCGCGCCCCGCCATCGCAATGTCGATCTCCCGCGCGCCTTCGCGCACGGCCTCACGAATGGCAAAGCCGCCCACATCGGCAACCCCCGCCCCGTGCCGGATCAAATCCAACTCGGCCTGCGATTTCATCATCCGCTGCTCCATCGTCCCGCGCGAGATATCGACACCGCGCTTGGGCTTAAGGAAATGGTTCAGCTTTTCCGATTGCAACAAGGTCAGATGGTCTGCCTCGCAGCCAATCACACGACCCTCACCCGTGACAGACAAAATCGCACGCCAGTAATTATCGCGCTGCCAGTCGGTGTAGGTGATGTTGTCACCATGCCCACGCCGCCACGGCTGGCCCGCATCAATCCCCGCCGAGATCGTGATGCTTTGCGTCGGCGTCACCACCAGCCCGTAGGGCCGCCCGAACGAGCAATACAAAAAGCCAGAATAATACGCGATGTTGTGCATCGAGGTGAACACGCAGGCCTCCACCCCATGCACCTCCATCAGATCGCGCAGGCCGGCAAGGCGCGCGTCATATTCCTCGGACGCAAACGGCAAAATCCGGTCGCCTTGGTGGAAACGATATTGCTCTGGACGTGTCGTCATCATCAGACCTCATGTTTGGGGTCTGGGCGATTGCGCCCCGGAACCCCGAAAGGTCCCGGCGTGCAGGACGAAAGCAGGTTTCCCTGCAAGCTTTGGGGATGCCCCTGTGGCGACGCCATCGCCACGGCTTGGGTTCAGATTAATTCCCGCAGGCCCGCTTGGCAAGCCTGCGGAATTCGCGCGAATTCCGTGCACGATTTCCGATCCGGAAATCGGTTGCGCTTAAACGGCCTTGCCGGCGAAATCTTCCGGCCCGTGCCGCTCTGGCACCTGCTCGGCCTCATCGCCCCAGTTGCGGTTCACAATCCGGCCGCGTTTGACCGCCGGTCGCGCGTCAATCGCATCGGCCCAGCGCTTGAGGTTCTTGTAGATGCCCACATCCAGAAACTCTGCCGAATTGGCATAGCTGCGCCCCAGCACCATGCTGCCATACCACGGCCAGATCGCCATATCGGCAATCGAATAATCCTGCCCCGCGATGAACGGCACCTCGGCCAGACGCCGATCCAGCACATCCAATTGCCGTTTGGTTTCCATCGCATAGCGGTTGATCGGATATTCAAACTTCTCGGGCGCATAGGCAAAGAAATGGCCAAAGCCACCGCCCAAAAACGGCGCCGACCCCATCTGCCAGAACAGCCAGTTCATCACCTCGGTGCGCGCAGACCCGCTGGCGGGCAGAAACGCGCCAAACTTGTCAGCCAGATGCACCAGCATCGAGCCCGATTCGAACAGCCGCAGCGGCTCGGGCCCAGTCAGATCCAGCAATGCCGGGATTTTCGAGTTCGGGTTGACCTCGACAAACCCCGAGCCGAACTGATCGCCGTTGCTGATGTTGATCAACCAGGCGTCATACTCGGCGGCATGGCCAGCCGCCAACAATTCCTCGAACATGATCGAGACCTTTTGGCCATTCGGCGTTGCCAGCGAGTAAAGCTGGAAGCCATGCTTGCCACGCGGCAGCACTTTGTCATGGGTCGCCCCAGCAATCGGGCGGTTGATACTGGCGAACTGACCACCATTGGCGGCATCCCAGGTCCAGACCTTCGGCGGAACATAGGCTGTGCTAGACATCGAAAAATCCTTTTGGGGCGGTCTGCCCCGGGCATCGGAAGGTAAGCACGAATCCGCCCTGCGACAAGCTGGCCCGCTTGCACAAAATCCCACACACCCCATCTCAAGGGCGCACAACAAAGGAGAACCGCATGCGCTGCCCCGTAGATAATGAGACTTTGGTGATGGCCGACCGCAACGGCGTCGAGATCGACTATTGCCCCAAATGCCGTGGTGTCTGGCTGGATCGGGGCGAGTTGGACAAGATCATCGAGCGTGCCGCCGCCGCTCCGGCAGCGCCTGCCCCTCGGGAAGCCGCGCCGATTTATCAGCCCGAGCCGGGGTATCGCGCCGAACCCGCCCGCCATGCGGGCGGGCGTGAGGAACCGCGCCGCAAGGATTACGACGATGATGATCGTTACCACGGCAAAAAGCGCCGTCGGGAAAGTTTTCTGGGCGATCTGTTCGATTTCTAAGCCACCCTCATCCCGCTGCAAGCGCGGTGGGTGAGCGCGCAGAACGATCCGAGGCGGCGCTGCGGAACGATGAATAGGGCCAATCTTCCGGCGCATCGACAAGACCGTGCCAAACCGGGTCCATCTGGCAACTGCGCATATGCAGGCCAAGATCGGCGGCATCGCGGATGCGGTGCTGCCAGTATTTTGGTTGCCAAATGCTATTGGTATCCGCTGGTTTAGCGGTGCGATGGGGCCTTTTCGGCAGGCTGGTGGAAAACCGTGCCTTGATCCTTTGCCAGCGCCCCGCAGCATCGGGATCGGGCAGGGTCCAGATCGTGTGCAGATGGTCCGGCATCACCACCCAGGCGTTAATCTCGAACGGCCGCTCGGCCCGCGTCAACCGCACGGCTTGGCGCAAACGCTCGATCTCCAGCACCAGCAAATCATCGCCGGGCGTCCCAAGACAGACCGTGAAATAATAGATGTGCGGGGCGGGGGTGCGGATGTGGTATGTCATGCCCACACCCTGCCCGTTCATTGGTTAACATCGCGTTAGCGGCGTCAGACCGAACGTGTAATCCCGCCATCGACCCGCAAATTCTGCCCGGTGATGTAACCCGCAGCCTCTGACGCCAGAAAGCTGACCGTGCCCGCAATTTCCGACACGTCGCCATAGCGCCCCATCGGAATGCGCGCGCGGAACTCCTCTTTCTCGGGCAAGCTGTTGATGAACCCCGGCAGCACATTGTTGATACGAATGCCTTGCGGTGCATATTTGTCGGCGTAAAGCTTTGTAAACGCAGCCAGACCCGCCCGCGCCACACCGCTGGTCGGAAATGCCGGATCGGGTTCGAACGTCGCGAAAGTGGTGATGTTGATCACCGAGCCGCCTGTCCCCTGCGCCTCAAAAATCGGCGTCACCAGACGAATCGGGCGGATGGCCGACAGGAAATAGATGTCGATGCCCTGATGCCAGCCCTCATCGGTGATGTCCAGCAGCGCCGCCCGCGGCCCATGCCCTGCCGAGTTCACCAGCACGTCAATCCGGCCAAACTTCGCCATCGCGGCATCAACCACCCGCTTGACGTCATCGTTGTTCTGATTCGATCCCGTCACGCCCACGCCGCCCAGCTCTTGCGCCAAAGCCTCGCCCTTGCCCGATGACGACAGGATTGCCACCGCAAAGCCATCCGCCGCCAGCCGCCGCGCCGCCGCCGCCCCCATGCCCGAGCCGCCCGCCGTGATCAGTGCTACTTTTTGCATTTCTGCCTCCATCTGTGCTTTGCTGGAAGCTGACACGCAGCCTCAGCAAACACCACCCGGATTTCACATGCGCCCTGGCCCGACCAATCTGATCACCGATGTCGCGGGCCTGCGGGTGGGGCAAGCGCACGACAGCCGCCTGCGGTCAGGCTGCACGGTGCTGACGGCGGATCAGCCCTTCACCGCCGCTGTTCACGTCATGGGTGGCGCGCCCGGCACGCGGGAAACCGATCTGCTTGCCCCGGATAAACTGGTGCAACAGGTTGATGCGCTTGTGCTTTCGGGTGGGTCGGCCTTTGGGCTGGATGCCTGCTCTGGCGTGGCGGATGGCTTGCGCGCGAAAGGCCGAGGCTTTGCTGTCGGCGATCAGCGCGTGCCGATTGTGCCCGGTGCAATCCTGTTTGATCTGCTGAACGGCGGCGATAAAACCTGGGCGCGCAACCCCTACTACGACCTTGGGCAGCAAGCTTTTCACAACGCGGGCACGGCCTTTGCGCTGGGAACCGCCGGGGCCGGATATGGTGCGGCAACCGGATACTGGAAGGGTGGCATCGGCTCTGCCTCGCTCATCTTACCCTCAGGCTTGACGGTTGGCGCCTTGGTCGCAGTGAATGCTTTGGGGTCAGTGACCGTGGATGACGGCCCGCATTTCTGGGCTGCACCGTGGGAATATGACGCCGAATTCGGCGGCCACGGCCCCAGTCCGCAGCCTGCAAAGCACACCGCACCGCTGCCCCGCAAACGGATGGGCGAGGCCACGACCATCGCGATTGTCGCGACCGATGCCACCCTGACCCAAGCCCAAGCGCAGCGGATGGCCACCGCCGCGCATGATGGCATGGCCCGCGCCATCGTGCCGTCTCATACCCCGCTGGATGGCGATCTGGTGTTTGCCGCAGCCACAGCAGCGCGACCGCTGAAAGACCCAGCGACGGATACGTTCCAACTGGGCCACGCGGCGGCCATCTGCCTTGCCCGCGCCATCGCCCGCGCGATCTATCACGCCACACCGATGCCCGGCGATCTACAACCGTGCTACCGCGCGCGCTAAGCTACCAACGCTTCAGCGCGGCCTCATCCACCTCGCGCGCGGCCACCCATTCGGCACCGTCCGAGGTCAGTTCCTTTTTCCAGAACGGCGCGCGGGATTTCAGGTAATCCATCAAAAACTCGGCCGCCGCAAAGGCTTCGGCCCGATGCCGCGCAGCCGTCGCCACCATCATAATCGCCTCGCCCCCCGCCAGCCGCCCATAGCGGTGCACCACCAAGGCATCCAGCAAAGCCCAGCGCGCACGCGCCTCGTCAACCATCGCCGTGATCGCCTTTTCCGTCATGCCCGGATAATGCTCGATCTCCATCGCAGACAGCGCACCACCATTGTCGCGCACCAGCCCGGTAAAGGTGACAACCGCACCAGCGCCGCCCGCGCCTTCGGCAAATGCGTTAGACAGCGCCCCCAGATCGAACGGTTCGGCCTGCACGATCACCCGCATCTCAGCCACCCGTCATCGGCGGGAAAAACGCGATCTCGCGCACCCCGGCCAGCGGGGCATCAAAGCCCGCCAATTCCTGATCCACCGCCACACGCAACGAGGTCATATCGGCAAAAGCCCAGGCATAGCGCTCGTCGCGCGCCCGCAAATCCTCGATCAGGCCCATCACGGTCGCGGCTTCGGTCTCAATCCGCTCGCGCGGCGCGCCAATCCGCTCGCGCACCCAAGCGAAATACAAAACCTCGATCATGTGTCGTCCCGCAGAAACGGCAGCGCCTTGCGGAAATATTCCAGCCCCGTCATCGCCGTCAGAAACGCCGCGATCCACATCAGCACCAACCCGGCATCCCCGGCCACGCTGGCACAATCGCGCTTGCCGCAGGCGCGTATCGGGTCGGCCAATCCTTGCATCACCGCGTCAGTGTATTGCTCGGGCGTCATGCCATGCATCGCCACCCCGTTGAGGTATTCCAACCCCGTGCCAAGGAAAAGCACCGCAATCGCCACCATTTGCGCCGTGGTCTTCCACTTTGCCAACTTGGTGACCTTCAGCAGCCCCGCCTTCGCCCCCAGAAACTCGCGCAGGCCCGAGACGAAAACCTCGCGGAACAAGATCACCGTTGCGGGCAGGATCAACCACGGATTCATCCCCGAATAGCCCGTCAACACCAGGATCGCGATCACCACCATCGCCTTGTCGGCAATCGGGTCCAGCATGGTGCCAAACTTGCTTTCCTGCTTCCACAGCCGCGCAAGATAGCCGTCAAACCAATCGGTAATCGCCGCGCCCACAAACAGCGTCAACGCAAACCAATCCGCATAAGGCCGCTGGAAATACAGAAACATCAGCGGCACGCCGGGCGCAGCCAGCAGACGCAGAACGGTAAGCGTGTTTGGGATAGACCATCTCATGCGCCAAGTCGTAGCCCAAGACGGGCGTCGGGGGGAAGCGGCATTTCCGACCAGACTGGCGCGCAAAAGCGCCTATCCGCCGATATTTTGGGCGGATATGTCAGGCGATCACCCATCAGCCCGGCACCGGCGCCCAGATCACGTCATCAATGCGCCCTGCCCCGGTCGCCAGCATCACCAGACGATCAAACCCGAGCGCGATGCCACTGGCCGCAGGCATGATCGCCAAAGCTGCCAGAAAATCCTCGTCCAGCGGATAGCGCTCGCCGTAAACCCGCGCTTTTTCGTCCATCTCCAGCCCAAAGCGGCGGCGCTGCTCGTCTGGGTTGGTCAACTCGCCAAAACCGTTGGCGAGTTCGACCCCGCAGGCATACATCTCAAACCGTTCCGCCACGCGGGCGTCGCCGGGATGTTTGCGCGCCAAAGCCGCCTCCGCACTGGGGTATTCATCCAGAATGGTGATCCGCCCCATGCCCAGATGCGGCTCCACCAACTCGCCCAACACCCGGCTCAGCATATCCGACCAAGTATCGTCCGCCGCCACCCGCAGCCCCACGCGCCGCAACTGCTCCGCCAGAACCGCCGCCACGGGTTCGCCATCCGCCCCAATCGAGGCCAGCAAATCCACCTCGGCATAGCGCGAAAACGCCTCGGCCACCGACAACTGCTCGGGCTCGGCAAACGGGTCGCACACCCGGTCGCGGTGGCGCAGCACGCCACCGCCAATCTCTGCCGCCAGCCGACAGAACGCCACCGCATCCGCCATCAGCACGGTGTAATCCTCGCCCACCCGATACCACTCCAGCATGGTGAACTCGGGGCTGTGCAACGCCCCCCGCTCGCGGTTGCGATAGACATGCGCAAAGGCCGCGATCCGCGTCTCGCCCGCCGCCAACAGCTTTTTCATCGCAAATTCGGGGCTGGTGTGCAGATACATCGCCCGCCCCACCCCGTCATTGCCGATGGCCGTCGTCATGAACCCATGCAGATGCGCCTCATTGCCGGGGCTGAACGCCAGCGCCGCCGGGTCCACCTCGACAAACTCCCGCTCGGCCAGCCACAGCCGCAGCGATCCTTGTATCCTATTGCGCGCCAGCAAAATCCCCCGCCGGTCGGCATGGCGCGCAGGGTGCCACCACGGCTGATCCATATTTTCGGCTTTCATCTGGAGATTTCCTTGGCAATAGGCTAAAGGCAGCGCGATATGCCGCGCCCCCTTACACTTGGGGCCACCCAAGAACAAGGAATCTGACGTGAAAGTCATCGCCTCTTCCCTGCGCAAAGGCAACGTCGTCGAGATGGACGGCAAGCTTTATGCGGTGCTCAAAGCTGAAAACTTCCACCCCGGCAAAGGCACGCCGACCACCTCTGTCGATATGCGCCGCATTTCCGATGGCGTGAAGGTGGCCGAACGCTGGCGCACCACCGAGATGGTGGAAAAGGCCAACGTCGATGACCGCGAATATGATTTCCTTTATGAAGACTCCGAAGGCTTCCATTTCATGGAGCCGACCACCTACGAGCAATTCGCCGTGCACCCCGATGTGGTGGGCGACGACAAAGCCTTCCTGACCGACGGCCTCAAGGTTTACCTCAAAACCTACGACGGCGTCGCCATCGCGCTGGAACTGCCACAGCGCGTCAACGTCGAAATCGCCGAGACCGAGCCTGTGGTCAAAGGCCAAACCGCCTCGTCCTCCTACAAACCCGCAATCTGCAGCAATGGCGTGCGGGTGATGGTGCCGCCGCACATCGGCCCCGGTGCGAAAATCGTGATCAACACCGAGGATTACTCCTACTACGGTCGCGTTCAGGACTGATCCGACACCCAGCCAGAACAGCCCGCCCGCTTCCCGCGCGGCGGGCTTTTTGATGCCCAACACCCAAGCCATCTTGGCAAAATCCGCGCCAGAAAACCGCGCGTGTTAACGGAAAATTGACGAATACTACCACATCTTGTGGATAGATCGCCAAAATGCGCGTTTTTATACAAGTCTGACCCCGCGGGGACAGAATTTACACGCCCCAAACTTCGCCTCGCCACCACCGCAGATGGCCGTCATTCGCTTTCACATTGGCGTAAATATCCAAGCGTCCGGTGGCTCGCCCCGGGCTTGCGCGTCAGGTCTTGCGCAGGTCATCCTCGATATAGGCCTGCACGATCTGATCAAAGCTGTCCTCGGCCCGAAACCCCAAGGCCCGCGCCCGGCGCGCCTCAAACCGGCGCGGCCAGGTCTGCACAATCGCCCAAACCGCAGGGTCCGGCACATCGCGGATCAGCCCTGCCACTTCCGCCCCCGCCGCCCGTGTCAGCGCCTCAATCTGCTCGGCCACCGTCACCGCGACCCCCGGCAGCGTCAGATTGCGCCGTGGCCCCACCGCGCTTAAATCCAATTCCGCCGCGTGCAGGAAAAACCCCACCGCCGCGCGCGGGCTGGCCATGGTGTGCAGCCAATCCCGCGCCACCGGCAAATCGGCGGGCAACCCGTTCAGCGGCTCGCGGATGATGGCGGAAAAGAAACTCGACGCCGCCCGATTGGCCTTACCGGGGCGCACGCAGATCGTCGGCAGCCGCAGCCCGATGCCATCCATAAACCCGCGCCGGGAATAATCCGCCAGCAGCGCCTCGCCGATCAGCTTTTGCGCGCCGTAAGACGAATGCGGTGTGGGCGCGAAATCATCGGGAATCTCCTCTGGGAACGGCCCGCCAAAAACGGCTGTGGTCGAGGCATAGACCATCCGCGGCACATACCCCGCCGCCCTGATCGCCTCGAACAGCGCGCGCGTGCCATCCACATTCACCCGGTAGCCCAGATCGAAATTCGCCTCCGCCTCACCCGAGACAACGCCCGCCAGATGAAAAATCACCTCGGGCTTCCGGTCGATCAAGGCGGCTGCAACGCCCGGCTCTGCCAAATCCCCCACCACCGCCAAATGCGGCGCAGCGATCTCGGCCGCAACAATATCATGCAGGATGATCTGGCTGATCGGCACGCCCCCCAACGCCCCCCGCTCCAGCAAAGCCGCCGTCAGCTTGCGCCCGATCATCCCCGCAGCACCCGTGATCAAAACCCGCATCGCATCCTCCTGCTTGCCAACAGCAAACCACGCCTGCGCCGGATGTCAAAGCCCGATCCCGCGCATGACATCTGCCGTCACCGCTGCAAGATCGCTTGCCCGGTGCCACAACCGGGGTATTCTGCCCCCATGTTGCAGATATTTCGATCCGCCACGATTTTCCTTCTGCTGGCCGCGCAGCCGTTCCCAGCCAAGGCCGAATTGCGCGCGGTGCTGGTCGGGGTTGGCGATTACCTGACGCTGGATGCCGATCTGAAAGGTCCCGCCAATGACGTGCGCCTGATGGCCGAGGTTTTGGTGGCACGCGGGATTGCGGCATCGGAAATCGCCGTGCTGACCTCTGATATCACAGGCCTGCCCGCTGGCGTCACAACCGCCCCGCCGACCAAAGCGGCGATCATGGCCGCCCTCACCCAAGTTGCCACCCGCGCGAAATCTGGTGACACGGTGGTGTTCTATTTCTCGGGCCACGGCGCGCAGACGCCCGATCAAAATGGCGACGAGAACGGCGGTTCTGACGAGATGTTCCTGCCCGCCGACGCCGCAGGCTGGAAAGGCGACATCGGCGCGGTGGAAAACGCGCTGACCGACGACGAGCTTTACGCTTGGGCGCAACCCCTGCTTTCGCGGGGGGTTAAGCTGGTCGGATTGATCGACGCCTGCCATTCCGACACCGGCTTTCGCGCCCTGCCCAGCCAAAGTGCTGTCGCGCGCGGTCTGGCACCGCAGGATCTGAACGTCCCCGATACTCTGGCCCCCACCACCACCGCAGCCGACACCCCGCCCCTGCAAGGCGATTTCGTGTTCCTCTATTCCTCGCAATCCGATCAACGCTCTTTCGAATATCCCGTGGGCAACACAGGTCTTTGGCAAGGTGCCTTCACCCGCCAACTCGCCGAGGTTTTGCGCACCAGCCCCACAGCGCCTTGGGCGCAGGTTTTGGCCGCCACCACCGCCACGATGCAACAGGGCACCACCCCGCAAATGCCGGATGGCGAAGGCTCGATGCTTGCCAGCAATCTGTTCGGCACCCCCGCGCCGCAACGCTTTGAGGTGCGCAATGGCGTGATCGAGGCGGGGCTTTTGCAAGGCCTGAACCCCGGCGACACGTTCTCACTTTATCCATCTGCCGAAGGCGGCACAGCGATCGCAAATGTCACCCTGAACCAAGTCGATGCCCGCAGCAGCCCGCTGCCGTCAGGCACCGTCAAGGCGGCTTGGGCCGAACGCGATCAGCCTGCCGCGCCCCCCACATTGCAACTGGCCGCACCGCGCATCGCGGTGGCCGACGACGGATATGACTATTCCGCGTGGCGCGCGGCCTTGGCCGCCGCAGCCACCGCCTCTGCCCCCGCCGACCTGACGCCCATCCTGACCGAAGGCACCGTGGCACTGGCAGGCCCCGACGGCGCGCTTGATCCCCAAGGCCCCCACTCTACTCCACGCATCACGGTGCAGGCAGACGAGACGCCCGAACTTGCCCTGCAACGCAGTCTGGCAAATGCCGCCCAAAGCCTGCGCCTGCGCCGTCTGTTTGCAAGCGTGGCCGGGCGCAGCCTGACAGCGCAGCCGCCGCTCCAACTGAATTGGCAGCGCAAACCCGCACCCGATTGCGGCCAGCCCGGCCCCGCGCAGCCGGTTGATCTGGCCACGGACGTGCAACCCTGCGATCAACTCTGGCTAAGCTTTCAAAACACCTCGGGCCGTGATCTGGATGTCTCGATCCTGTATTTCAACGCCGATTTCAGCATCACCCCGCTGTGGCCCCAGCGTGGCCTGTCCAACCGGCTGGCCGCTGGCGAAAACGCCCGCGCGGGGTTTCAGATCAACCCAGACTCCGCCGCCGCCGACGAGGATATCCTTGTGCTGGCCGTCCCTGTCGATCCCGGCGCAGCGCGGGTTGACCTGACCCTGCTGGCTGATCCTGCCACCCAACGTGGCGCGGGGGATTGGTTTTCCAAGCGGCTTGATGCCGACACCGCAACCCGCAGCTTTTCCACCAAACCCCCGAAACTTCTGATGATCCGCCAAGTCGTGCGGGTCCGCCCCACGCTCAAGGGAGAACACTGATGAAACGCGCAGCACTTCTGGTTTGCCTGCTGATGGCCGTTCCCGCCATGGCCGAGGTGAAGCCCGATTTCACGCAAAGCCAACCCTCTGCCTTCAACTGGGCCAAAACCGGCGCCAAGGCAGCCTATCAGGCCAAGGCCGCTACAGGTGGCAAGGTTCTGGGTGGCAAGGTCTCGGAAAAAGGGGCGTGGCCTTGGCAGGTCGCGTTGCTGGTGGGCGGCGCGCCGGTCGGGCCGGATGCGCAGTTCTGTGGCGGCAGTCTGATCATGGACGATTGGGTGCTGACGGCGGCGCATTGCGTTCACATGCAGGACGCGCAGGGCAATTGGGGCGATCTGGACCCGAAAGAGGTTTCCGTGCTGGTCGGCAGCAACATCATCGCGCCGGGCAAGGGCGAGGTGATCGCGGTGAAACAGGTGTTCCGCCATCCCGATTATGTCGGCACCGGCTTTGATTTTGACGTCGCCCTGCTGAAACTGGCCCGCGCGCCACGGTTGCCGCATCAGGTGATCAAGGTGCCGGATGCGGCGTTTGGCGACGAGTTGGATCAGCCGGGGGTGATCACGGTGGTGACGGGTTGGGGGCTGGTCGAGGGCGGCGGCCACCCCGACGCGCTGCATGAGACCGAGATTCAGATGCTGGACCGCGGCCTTTGCAATCAATCGCTGATGGCCGCGCGGACCGATGCGGCGGCGGAGGGGTTTGGCTATGCGGCGGAAATCCTGAGCCTGCGCGACGAGGATGCCTATCAGATTTGGGATGAGTTGGTTGGAAAAGCGCCGCCGCCGATGAGTGAGAATATGCTGTGTTCGGGCACCTTCGAGGGCGGCAAGACGGCCTGTTCGGGCGATAGTGGCGGGCCGTTGGTGGTGCCGCTGGAGGATGGAACCTATATTCAAGCCGGGATTGTCAGCTGGGGGCTGACCGCGAAAACGGGGGAAGGCTGCGAGGAGAAGGCGCTGTTTTCAGCCTATACGAAGACCGCAAAATTTGTGCCCTGGCTGGATCAGGTGATCAACGAAAATCCTTAAAAAAGCACGGTCCCGAGTTGGGACTGTGCTTTAAGTTTCATATTATCAATGTTTTAGAAATTTCTGTTCTTTGTTTGTTAACCACGCTTACGCCCCCAAGACGGCAGAAGCCGTCAGACCGTGGGCACCGTGCCGCCATCAATTACAAACTCGGTGCCCGTGATCGACGCAGCACGCGGCGAGGCGAGAAACGCGATCAGGTCGGCCACTTCCTGCGGCTTGGCAGGACGCCCCAGCGGGATGCCGCCCAGACTGTCCATGATGATCTTTTTGCCGCCCGCATAATCGGTGCCCGCCTGCTGCGCCAAACGCTTGGCCAGTGCCACCGAGGCTTCGGTCTCGATCCAACCGGGCGAGACGCGCATGACGCGCACCCCCTTGGGCGTCACCTCTTTCGAAACCGCCTTGCTGTAGGTCGCCAGCGCGGCTTTGGCTGCGGCATAGGCGATGGTCGATTCCGGCAGCGGCAGTTGCGCCTGGATCGAGGTGACGTGGATCACCACGCCCGCGCCGCGCGCGACCATGCCCGGCACCAAAGCGCGATCCAATCGCACCGCCGCCATCAGGTTCTGATTGAGTTCACGCGACCACAGATCATCGGTCAGCACGGCAAAACCGCCGCCGGGGGCCGCCGAGCCGCCCACGACATTCACCAGAATATCGACGCCGCCCATGGTTTCCAGTGCAGCATTTGCAAGGTTCGCGCAGCCTTCGGCGGTGGTCAGGTCTGCCGCGTGAAAGGCCACGTCGGCGGGCAAATCACTGGGCCGGGTGCGCGCGCTGGTCATCACGCGGGCCCCACCTGCGCGCAGGGCGGCGACAACCGCCTGCCCCACACCTTTGCTGCCACCCGTGACCAAGGCCCGTTGGCCAGCCAGATCAATCCATCCCGACATCAGGTGATCTCCAATTCGGTGATCAGGCCCGCATCCATCGCAAAGCTGAAATCCAGCGTCGCCGGGCTGCCTTTGAAACTGCCGGAAACCTTGGCTGTGACGATGCTGCGACCCGCCTTTTCGCGCAAAGCCAGCGGCACGACCGCGCTGACCGGGGCGTTTGCGGCGATGTGCCAAGCCTTGATTTCGGCAAGGCCACGGTGGGTGCGCGCCTCATCCTGCACGACGGCGCTGGGGGCAAAGCAGGTGTCGAACGAGTGCCGCGCCGCATCGTGGGTGGCGGCAAAATAGGTAACAATGGCTGGGGGGAGCGCGATCATTTTGGCATCCTTTGCATCAGGGGTGACGTGGTTGTTGCAATGAGGGCGTTGTCGCATTAACTGTCTGTTATGGAAAGAACACACGAAAAAGTAGGATACTTACCAAAAGGTAAGCCCGATGAAAGCACCGCCAAATCCCCCGATGCATTGTCGGCTGCGGTGGGGGTTGAAACGGTCATTCGGATGCTGGAGGGCCGCTGGAAGCTAGTGATCCTGTTCCAGTTGTTTGGCGGCAAGTTGCTGCGGTTTTCCGAGTTGGAGCGGGCGATTCCGTCAATCTCGCAGAAGATGCTGATCCAGCAGTTGCGGCAGATGGAGGCGGACGGCATTGTCACCCGGCTGGTGCATCATCAGGTGCCGCCAAAGGTGGAATATGGCCTGACGGCATGGGGACAATCGCTTTGCCCGGCACTGGATGCGTTGTTGCAATGGGCGGGCAATGCGCCGGGCGAGGTGAGCCTTGGCTTGGAACATTTCGTTCCGCGCTAAGGGGTTATGTGGCAAGTTTCGGCCACAGCATCTCTACCGTCAGCCCCTTTTGCACCTCGGGCAGCGTCAGTTTTGCGCCGTGGCGGGCGGCGATGGCGCGCACGAGGGCAAGGCCAAGACCGTGGCCTTGGATGCCGCGATCCTTGTCGCGAGTGGCGCGGGTGAAACGCTCGAACGCATCGTCGCGCAGATCGGGCGGCAGGCCGGGGCCGGTGTCGGCAAGGGTCAGGCGGTGGTGGTCGGGGTGCTGGGAGAGGGTAAGGGTGAGGGTATCGCCTGCCGTGCAGTATTTGATGGCGTTGTCGATCAGGTTCGACAGCATTTGCGCGATCAGGTTGCGGTCGCCCAGAATATGCAGATCGGGCGTGCTGTGCAGGGTGCAGCGCAGGCCTTTGTCTTCGGCGAGCGGTTCATAAAGATCCCAGACTTCGGCTGTCACGGCGGACAGATCGACGGGCAGCAGGCCGCCGCCGCTGCCCTGATCGGCCTCGGCGCGCGAGATGTCGAGAAGCGAGTCGAACACCCGGATGGCGCGGCGCATCTCGGCCCGCAGATCGGCGGCAAGGGCGGGTTGGCCTTCGATCTGCGCCAGTTTCTGCATCATGCGGTTCAGCGGGGTGCGCAGTTCGTGCGCGATGGTGTCAGACAAACGGTGCGTGGCGCGGTTGAGGTTTTCGATACGGTCGAGCATGGCGTGAACATGGGTTTCCAAGAGGCCAAATTCATCGGGGCTGCGCGGGCCGGGGAGGCGGGCGGCAAGATCGCCGCTGGCCACCTGATCGGCAAGGCTGTTAAGGCGGCTGATGCGGGTCATCACCGATTTGGCCGCCAAGGTGCCGATAAGCGCGCCTGCGGCGAGCAGGACGATACCCAGCGCGGCCATACCTTTGCGCAGGCTGGCAAGGGTGGCATCGACAGGCTCGAGAGATCGGGCGACCAGCAAGGGAAAGCCCCCCGGCAGGATGCGGGCGACGCCCAGCCATTCGGTGCCGTTGTGGGTGAAGCGCTGCGCTTCGGCCCCCGAGAAATCGTCGTAGCTCGCGGTGGGGTCGCGGGCTTGGATACTGGCAGGCCATGTGGTTTCGGTGCCTGCCAGACGCTTGCCGTTGCGGTCTTGCAGCAGCAGCATCTCGCCGCCCGTGCTGGTGCGGTCGGTGATGGCCTGACGCAGCGCGATGATGCGGCGTTGTTGGTAAAGTGCAGAATAACCCGCCAGATCCGCGCTGAGGGCGGCGGTTGCGGCCTCGGTCAGTCGGGATTTCACAAGGCGGTATTGCAGGCCCATCGCCGCAAGCGACAACAGGCTGATGGCAAGTGCCATGATGGCGGCAAGTTTCAGGGTGGATCGCGCGATCATGGCGCGGGCAGCGGGGCGAAGACATAGCCCTCGCCGCGGGCGGTCTGGATGGCGTGCGATCCGGCGTCTTCCAGCTTGCGGCGCAGGCGACCGACATGGACATCGACAACATTGGTGCCGGGGTCGAAATGCAGGTGCCAGACGTTTTCCAGCAGTTGCATCCGTGTGACCACCTGCCCTGCGTTTTGCGCGAAATAAGTGATCAGTTCGAATTCTTTCGGCGACACGGCGACATGGGAGCGGTTGATGTGGACGGTGCGGGCCTTCATGCGGATTTCCAGCGCGCCGAACACCAGCAGGTCGTTGTCCTGCCCCTGCATGGTGGCGCGGCGCAGCAGGGCGCGCAGGCGGGCGCGCAGCTCTTCCGGCTCGAACGGTTTGGGCAGGTAATCGTCAGCGCCTTTCTCCAGCCCTTCCACCCGGTTGGCGGCGCGGCCCAAAGCGGACAGCACAAGGATCATGGCTTGCGCGCCAGTGCTGCGCATTCTGGCGATGGCTTCAACCCCGTCGCCACCCGGCAGCATCCGGTCAAGCACAATGACGCGGAAGTCTTGCGCGCAAAGCGTGATACCTTCGGGCAGCGTGGTGGCGATGGTCGCAGCGCAGCCAAGCGCCTGCACCTCGTGTGCGATGGCAGCGGCGGTCTCGGGATCATCCTCGATGATCAGGATGCGGTCGGGTGCGGTGGTCATGCGGGTTCCTTCGCTTCGGCTGATGTCAGAACACCACAACGTCGCGGTCAAGCACATTCGCGCCGCCGACGGGGTGAAGGGCTTTGCCGGTGGCCCAAGGGTCGATCAGCACGTGGCGGGTGCCGTTTGCGCTTTGGATCAGCAAAAGCACCGGCTGGGTGAAGGTTTGCTGCAACTGGGATTGCGCGGGTTGGCCGTCGATTTGCAGGATGGTGTCGTGGGCGGTCAGGCCTGCATTCAGCGCCGGTGAGTTGGGGGTGACGGCGGTGATCTGGGTTTGCTGAAGGCTGAGACCAAGGGTTTGCAGGGTGTATGCGCGGCGGCGCTGCGGTGTTGCGAGGTCGCGCAGGGTCAGCGGCGAGTCTGCGGTGGCGAGGTCTGCCATCAGGATCAGCACCGCCCCCGCGCGCAGGATTGTCAGATCAAGGCGGTTTTGCGCTTGGGCTGCCTGCAACGCGAAAGCGAGATCGCCGGGCGCGCTGAGAGGGGCTGCGTTGACGGCAAGGATCACATCGCCGGGGCGCAGGCCTGCGCGTTCGGCAAGGCCGCCCGTATCTGTGGCATCGACCAGCAATCCGGTGGGGGTGATGCCCAGCACCTGAGCCAGTTGGCGGCTGACCGGGCGGGCGGTGAGGCCAAGTTTCGGGATCGGTTGCAGGGTTTCGTCGATCAGGCCTTGCACGATGCGGGTAACGTCTGCGCTGGGGATGGCATAGGCGATGCCAACGAACATGCGGCTGCCATCGGCAATCTGGGCGTTCATGCCGACCAATGCCCCATTGGCATCTATCAGCGGCCCACCCGACGAGCCGGGATTGAGGGCGGCATCATGCTGGATCATGCGGATCGGCGCGGCGGGGTCGGTTTGGCGCCCGAGCGCCGATATCCGGCCAGCGGTGGCGGTGAAATCGACATCGAGGGGTGCGCCCAGCGCCCAAACCTCGGCCCCCAACTGCGGCGGGTTGGGCGCGGCGATCAGGCCACCCGGCCCCGGCGCAATGGCAATCACCGCCACATCTCGGCTGGGATCGCTGGCGATCACGCGGGCGATTTGCTGTTGCCCTGCGGCATCCGTCAGGCGGACTTCGCGGGCCCCTCCCACCACATGCGCATTGCTGACGGCGACCGCGCCATCGCCCCACCGAAACGCCGAGCCGAGAAAGCGGTCTTCGGCGTCGGCGGTGTGGACGGTGAACACCGCAGCCATCGCGGCTTGCAGCATCGGCGCGTCAGAGGCTTGCGCAGGCAAGCACAGCAGGATGAGCGCACAGATGGCGCGGTGCAGGGTGATCAGGCAAAGGGGCATGAATATCCTCGGGTCAGGTCTTGGCGGCAAGGGTATCGCGGATGCGGCGGTGTGGCCCGTGACAAAGGCCGTCATGGCTCTGGCGGCGTGCAGAGGGGGCCAGCCCCCTCGCCCTTGCGGGCTCTCCCCCGGGATATTTGGGCAGAGAGGATGAACCAGAGGGCGCAGAGGTGGTGGGGGCGGTCTGAAAGCAGACTGCCCGCGAAGATGTGACTGGGGCTGCGACATTTTCGGCAAGGCGCGCAGGGGAAATCCGCGCTATGATTTGGCAGATCAAGGAGTGTTGCCCATGTTGATCCGCCCGACGCGCCGCCGCTTTCTGGCCTCTGCCGCCGCTGTGCCTTTTGCGGGGTTGGCGCGCCCGCTGCGCGCCGACGTGGCCGAGATGAGCATCAGCACGCGGCAGATCGAGGTGTTGGGGCGGGCGGCCACGGTTTACGGCTTTAACGGCTACGATGGGCAGTTGGGCTTTTATGGCAGCGCCGGGGATCGGTTTCAGCTTGGCATGCAGAACGACACCGATATCGACGTGATCACGCATTGGCACGGGCAGGTGATGGCGGCCGAGGGGCAGGACAGGGCCTATACCGGTGGCGGGGCGCTGGCACCGGGGGCGGTGGATCAGATGGATTTTGCGCTGACACCGGGCACGCACTGGATGCACGCGCATCAGTTGAGCGAGCAAGCGCTGATGGCCGCACCGATGATCTGCCGCGAGGCGGATGCGCCGGATGTTCAAGAGCATGTGATCATGCTGCATGATTTCAGTTTCCGTTCCCCGGAGGAAATTCTGGCCGATCTGGGTGGATCGGACATGCACGGCGGCGCGGGCGGGATGGCCGGGATGGATCATTCAGGCGGCGGCATGGCGGGTATGGATATGGATATGGGCGGGATGATCCATGCCAACGACGTGGCCTATGACGCCTATCTTGCCAACGACCGCACATTGGCGGACCCCGAGGTGGTGCAGGTCGAGGCAGGCACGCGGGTGCGGCTGCGGATCATCAATGCGGGCACCGCGACGGCGTTCTGGATTGATCCGGGGGTTTTGCAATCGGAAGCGATTGCGGTCGATGGCAATGCTTGTGCGCCGTTGCAGGCCAAGGCCTATCCGATGGCGCAGGGGCAGCGGCTGGATTTGATGGTGACGATCCCGCCGCAGGGCGGGGCGTTTCCGATCTTTGCCCAGGTGGAGGCGGCACGGATGCGCACCGGGATCGTGCTTGCAACGTCCGGCGCAAAGCTGGAGCGGTTGGATGACATGGCCGAGGTAGAGGCTCCGCACGTTGATGCCTCATTTGATGCCGGGTTGCGGGCGGTGGATGCGCTGCCCGACCGGACAGGCCAGATGGCGCATCTGATGTTGGGCGAAGAAGCAGGCTATCGCTTTACCATCAACGGGAAGGTGCATGGCGAAGACACGCCGATTGCCGTCAAAGTGGGGGATCGGTTGGAGTTGATGTTCATGAATATGGGCATGATGATGCATCCGATGCACCTGCACGGCCATCATTTTCAGGTGGTCGATGTCGGGATGGGGCGGTTCAACGGGCCGCGCCGCGATGTGGTGGCGGTGCCGCCGCAGGGGATGGTGACGGTGGCGGTTGATCTGGATAAGCCGGGCAGTTGGTATCTGCATTGTCACCACCTTTACCATATGGCGACGGGGATGATGACAGAGGTGCGGGTCGCCTGATGACAGATGACAAATGCTGTCAGCGGTGTTTCTGAACTTTACAGGCGCCGTGCTGCACCGCATCTTTCGACGCGACGGCCCTTGCGCCGTTCTTAGCCCAAGGTCTCGCCATGCTGCGCCTGACGTCATTGCTTGCCGTGTTGGCGCTGCCGGCGCTGGCCGCTCCGCCGTCGGGGGTGAAGGTGGCGGAACTTTCGGCGCAGCTTTATGCGGCTGGGATGCAGGCTGGCGATCCGATGCTGCTGATTGCGGCGGCAAAGCTGCGCAAGCAGATCACGTTTCGCGGCAACGGCGCGGCTCCGCTTGGCTGGGGCGCGATGCTGGCGCAGGCCGAGACATTGGCGGCAAACGATGAGGCGCTGCTGGCGCTGATCGGCGATGTGCGTGCGGAAAGCCTGAAGGGCGTGGCCTCGGGGCCGATGTATCAGATTGGCGCATTGGCGCGCGGCGGGATTGATACCTTCCCCGGCATGGGCTTTGCGACAGGGGATTACGCCGAGATTTATGTCGAGGCCAAGACGGACACCGACCTGAACCTTGAGGTGCGCGACAGCACCGGCCGGGTGGTTTGTGTCGATACCGATCCGTCACCGATTGCCTATTGCGGCTGGACGCCTGCGGGCGCCGGCGATGTTGTGGTGCAGGTGGAAAACGCAGGGTCGCAGGCGACCGGCTATGCCTTGATGACGAATTGACGCCATGACACTCAGCCACACCTTGCGCGCGGGATTTGTGGCGGCGGTTCTGGCCGGGGCGGCGCTGCCTGCCCTTGCCCGCGAGAACTTTGCGCTGCTGATCGGCGCTGCAGACTATAAGAACCTGGACCAGAAATACTGGCTGAAAGGCCCCGCCAACGATGTGCGGCTGGTGCAGACCTATCTGACCACGCAAAGCCCGGTGCCGTTTGCGCCGCAGGATGTGATCGTGCTGGCCGATGGGGTAACGGGCGCGCAAGCCCCGACTTTGGCCGCGATCCGGGCTGCGGTGGCCGATCTGACGGCGCGGGTGCATCCCGGCGATTTCGTTTACCTGCATTTTTCGGGTCACGGCTCGCAATCGCCGGCGCTGCATCCCGAGACGGAACTGGACGGGCTGGACGAGACCTTCATGCCATCCGACATCGGACCATGGGAAAACGCCGTGGGCACCGTGCAGAACGCCCTCGTCGATGATGAGATCGGAGCGATGATCGACGGGTTGCGCGCCAAGGGGGCCGATGTCTGGGCGGTGTTTGACAGTTGCCATTCGGGCACGGTGACGCGCGCGCTGGACGAAGACGACGTGCGGCTGCGCGAACTGCCGCCCGAGGCTTTGGGGATTCCGGCAGCGTTGATGGAGGTTTCAACGCGCGCCTTGCCGAAGGTCGAGGCACCTTTTGAGCAGGCCGAGGCTGCCGGAATGGGCAGCTACGTCGCGTTCTTTGCCGCGCAAACCAACGAAGTGACGCCCGAGAAAAACCTGCCCAAAGGCAAGCCGGGGCGGGTGCCGCAGGGGGTGTTCACCTATACCTTGTTCGAGGTGCTGGCGCAGAATCCGGGCGCGAGTTACGGGCAGATCGGGCAGGAAGTGTTGCGGTCTTATGCCACCAAGCGGCTGGCGACCACGACGCCGATGTTCGAGGGCGATCTGGATCGGGTGGCGTTTTCCGGCACCAAACAGGACCGGGTCGCGCAATGGTCTGCCAGTGTCGATGGCGATGTTTTCACCATCTCGGCCGGGTCTTTGCACGGCCTGACCGAAGGCGCCGTGCTTGCGGTGATGGCGAAGGCAACCGACGGCGATGACGCGGCGCTCGGCTATGTGAAACTGACCTCGGTCGAGACGTTCAGCGCGCAAGGTCAGGCTGTTGCCGGGGATAAACCGCTGCCCTCCGATCTGCCGAAGGGGTTCATGCTGCGCAAGATCGGCAGCGATGTGGATTTCAGCCTGACGGTGGCCCTGCCCGCCCAGCAGGATTCTGCGGTTAGGGCGGCATTGGACGCTGCGATGAGGGCGTTGCTGGCGGCCTCGGGCCCCCGGCTGGTCTATGTGCCTGCGGGAGCCGAGGCCGATCTGCGGCTGGCGGTGATCAAAGACAGCCCGCGCCCGGATGCGATCTGGGTGCTGCCCGCCAGCGGGTTGGTGGCGGATTATGCGACCACGCCTTCCGTGTCCACCAGCGACAAGGATGCGACCGCGCTGGGGGAAACCTTGGCCGACACGCTGACCACGATGGCCCGCGCGATCAATCTGCAAAAGCTGGGTGCGGCGGTGGGTGCGGGCAGCCTGAATGTCGATGTGGCGTTGTTGACGGGCAAGAACAAGAACGCACTTCAAGTGGCCAAACCCGCCGAGGTGCCACATTTGGTGCCTGATGATCAGGTGCATATTCTGGCACGCAACAACATGGATCAACCCGTTGATATCAATGTTCTTTATATTGCAGCAGACTTTGCGATCAGCCATTGGTTTTCGGGCAGGTTACAGCCCGGCGATACGCTGAAAAAGGGGCTGTTCAAGATCGGCACGGATGTTTTGGGCGACGAGCGGATGATCGTGGTGCTGACCCCTGCCCTGCCGCAATCTCCGGTCGAGGATCTGAGTTTTCTGGCGCAGGATGCGCTGGACACCACACGATCCTTGGGTGGATCAAGCCTTTCCGCGGCCTTGGGGGAAGCGGGTTTCGGACAAACCACCCGCAGCGCGATGGCGCTGGAGGATGACACGACCGGCCCCGCGCCGGGGATCATCGAATTGGAATTGCGCACGGGTCTGGCAGAGTAGGGTGTTGGCTTTCACCTGTTCTTAAATATCCCCGCCGGAGGCATCCGGCATTTGCCGAAGGAGCCTCCGGCGGGGATACTTAAGAACAGGTGAAATGCAAAGCGCGGCAGGGTTTCCACCGCCGCGCCTTGCCCGCTTGGATCGAAATTACAGAATTTCCGACATTTTCACCACACGGCCTTCGGCCACCGATTTGACGGCGGCGTCAGCCAAGGCCAAGGCGATCAGGCCATCTTCGCCCGACGGTTCGGCTTTGCCTTTGCCGCCCAATGCCGCGATGAAGGTGGCGATCTCGGCGGCGTAGGCTTCGGTGTAGCGCGTCATGAAGAAATCGTGCAGCGGCGGGCGGGTGTAACCTGCGGCGGTGGCGACTTCGATCGACACCGGGCGCTGATTTTCGGCAGACACCGCGCCCAGCGAGCCATGCACTTCGATGCGCTGATCGTAGCCGTAAGTGGCGCGGCGCGAGTTCGAGATGACAGCCTGACGGCCCGAGGCGGTTTTCAGCATGACCTGCACGCTGTCAAAATCGCCTGCCTTGCCGATGGCCGGATCGACCAGCACGGCAGCGGTGGCTACGACTTCGGCGATTTCCTCGCCCAACAGGAAGCGCGCCATGTCAAAGTCATGGATGGTCATGTCGCGGAAAATCCCGCCCGAGCGGCCAATGTATTCCACCGGCGGCGCACCCGGATCGCGCGAGGTGATCACAACCATTTCGGGGGTGCCGATGGTGCCTTTGTCGATCTCGGCGCGCACGGCTTTGAAGTGGGGGTCAAAACGGCGGTTGAAGCCGACCATCAGCGTGCCTTTGTGGGCGCGCACGACCTCGAGGCAGGCTTTGACGCGGGCCAGCGACAGATCAATCGGCTTTTCGCAGAACACGGCTTTGCCGGCTTTGACGAATTGCTCGATCAGGTCGGCGTGGGTGTCGGTGGGGGTGCAGATCACCACGGCGTCGATGTCTTTTGCGGCACAGATCGCGTCAATGCTGCGCACATCGCAGCCGTATTGATCGGCGATGGCCTGGGCTGCCGCCGGGAAAGCATCGGCCACGGCAACCAGTTGCGCATTGGCGTCGCCGGTGATGGCTTTGGCGTGAACCTTGCCGATGCGGCCCGCACCCAGAAGCCCGAATTTTACTGTCATGTCATCCTCCTGATGGGCAATGCGCTGCACGGTGGCTTCGGCAGGATTGCAGTTGCGGAACTGATATTCCATTGGCGGGCAAGATCAACTGGGTTTTGCCGAAAACCCACCAAATCGGCGGAATTTTCGGCAGAAATCGGCAAGGCAGCGCCTATGTGTGGAATAAAAATTCCACCCCTTATTCCTGCGCGCGCAGCACTTGGGCCGGACGACGGCGCAGCGGGCGCAGAACGAAGATCAGGCTGGCCAGCAGGGTGGCCGCGATGCCACCCAAAACGATGCCGAAAGCAGAGACGGGTTCGAACGCATAGGGGCTTTCCATCACCAAGCGCATCACCGCCCAACCGGCAATGCCGCCGGCAAGAATCGCAACCACGCCTGCCGCCGCCCCCATCAGTGCCGCGCGCAGCGCAAAGCTGAGCAGGATGCGCCCGCGCGACGCACCAAGAACCTTCAACACCGCGGCCTCATAGACCCGGGCACGCTCGCCCGAGGCCGCGGCCCCGATCAGCACGACAAACCCAGTGAGCAAGGTTGCCATCGCGGCGATGGTGGTGGCTTGGGCGATGGCGGTCAGCGCTTCGGTCACGCGACCGATGGCGTTTTTGACCGAGATCGCGGTGATGTTGGGATAGGCGCTGGCGATGTCGCGCAGGATTGTGGCCTCGGCTGCCGGGTCGGCATAAACCGTGGCGATGTCGGTATGCGGGGCGCCTGCGACGGCACCGGGGTTCAGCGTCATCACAAACCCCATGCCAGCGTTGGAAAAATCGACCACACGCAGGCTGGTGATGCGGGCCACGATATCGCGGCCAAGGATGTTCAGGGTCAACTGATCGCCCAGCTTGAGGCCGAGTTCTTCAGCCTCTTCGGCAGCAAACGAGATTTGCGCCTCGCCCTGATAATCGGCGGGCCACCATGTGCCTGCGGTCAGCTTGGTGTTGGCGGGTTGCGTGGCGGCAAAGGTGATGCCGCGATCGCCCGCCAGCACCCAATGCTCGCCCGCCACCTTGCGCGCGTCCTGCCCGTTGATCCTGGTGATGATGCCGCGCAGCATCGGCGCGGTTTCAACCTTGGTGACCGCCGGATTGGCAGCAAGACGGGCGCGGAAGCCGTCAATCTGATCGGGCTGGATATCCACAAAGAAGAACGCAGGCGCACGGGTGGGCAAATCGCGGCTGATCGCGGCGCGCAGGTTGGCGTCGATCTGGCCGACAGCGGCCAGCACGGTCAGGCCAAGACCAAGGGCGAGCACGACTTGCATGGTTTCCGCGCGCGGTGCGCCAATGGACGCAAGTGCGAGCCGCAGCGAAACGGATCGGCTGCGGCGGGCAAGCAGGCGCGCGAGACGGGCCAGCCCCCAAGCCGCAACCGCCAGCACCAGCAACGCGCCGATCACCCCGCCTGCCGTGCTCAGCGCCAGCTTCGCCGTGCCCGACAGCCAGACCGCCCCGCCAATCAGCAGACCCGCCAACACCAGCATCGCAAATGCATAGCGCGCGCGCGGCCAACCGCCCGACAGACCCCCGCGATAAAGCGCCGCTGCACGGATTTTCTCGCTCCGCGCCAAGGGCCACAGCGCGAACAGGAAGGCCGAGGTCACGCCGTAGAACGCGGCCTCGATCACCGGGCGCGGATAAAGCGCGATTTGCGCCGGAAACGGCAGCGCCGCCTGAATGGGGCCGGCAAGCGCCAGCGGCACGCCAACGCCCAGAAGCAGGCCAAGCGCCACCCCGAACCCCACCAGCACCGCGATTTGCAACAGGTAGGTCTGAAAGATCAGCCCACCGGTGGCCCCCAAGGTGCGCAGGGTGGCGATGGTGGCGATCTTGGCCTCAAGATACGACCGCACCGCCGCCGCAACACCCACGCCGCCGACAGCCAGACCGGCCAGCCCGACAAGGATCAGAAACGCGCCGATACGTTCAACAAAGCGCGCAACGCCGGGGGCTGCCTTGCGATTATCGCTCCACCGCAGGCCGGAATCGCGGAACTTGGCTTCGGCCTGCGCCTGCAATGCGGCAAGGTCTGACCCTGCGGGCAGCAGCAAGCGGTAGGACGAATCGAACAAAGTGCCGGGTTCCAGCAGGCCCGATTGGCCAAGATCTTGGGTTTTCACGATGGTGCGGGGGGCAAGGGCAAAGCCGCCGGTGGCCGAGTCGGGTTCGCGCAGGATGCGCCCCTTCAGGGTGAATTCCTGCGCGCCAAGCTTGAAGCGGTCGCCAAGCGTCAGACCGATCTGGTCGGCCAAAATGCCGTCCATCACAGCGCCTTTATCAACCAGCGCAGAGGCAAGATCGCCAGCCTCAAGCTGTAGGGTGCCCAGCAGGGGATAGTTGTCATCCACCGCTTTCACTTGCGTCAGCACATGCGCATCGCCCGCCACAACCATCGAGCGGAAATCGACGATTTCCGAAGTTTTCACCGCGATGCTGTCAAGAAAGGCGCGTTCTTCCGGCGTGGCAAAGCGATAGGTGAATTCCACCTGCGCATCGCCGCCCAAAAGCACCGCCCCCTGATCGCGCAGGCCTGCCTCGATGCCTGCGCGCACCATGCCCACGCCCGCAATTGCGGCCACACCCAAGGCAAGACAGGCAAGAAACACCCAAAACCCGCGCAAGCCGCCACGCAATTCGGCGCGGGCAATCTGCCATGCAAGGCTCATGCGCGGCCTCCGCCGGTCAATCCATGCTGTTGCAAACGCATGCTCATGCCCCTGCCCCGTCGATGCGGCCATCGACCAATCGCACCACACGGCTACACCGCGCTGCCAGTTCTGGCGCATGTGTCACCAACACCAGCGTCGCGCCATGGCGGTCGCGCAGACCAAAGATCAACTCCATGATCGCGGCCCCGTTGGCGCTGTCGAGATTGCCGGTCGGCTCATCCGCCAACAACAGCGCAGGGCGCGGGGCGGCGGCCCGGGCAAGGGCCACGCGTTGCTGCTCGCCCCCCGAAAGCTCCGCCGGATAATGCTGCATCCGGGCGGCAAGACCCACGGCGGCAAGCTCGTCCTGAGCGCGGGCAACGGCGTCTTTGACGCCCGCAATCTGCATTGGCAGGGCGACATTTTCCAACGCGGTCAGCGTCGGGATCAGATGGAAGGATTGAAACACCACCCCCATGCGGCCCCGCCGAAAGCGCGCCAGACCGTCTTCATCCAGCCCGGTGATATCTTCGCCCAAAGCCTGCACGCGGCCCTTGGTGGCGCGCTCAAGCCCCCCCATCAGCATCAGTAACGAAGATTTGCCTGAACCGGATGGCCCCACCAGCCCCAGGCTCTCGCCACGCGCGACGCTGAGCGTTATGCCTTTCAGGATATCCACACGGCCCGCGTTGCCCGCCAAGGTCAGCCAAGCGTCGTCCAGTTTCAGAACGGTTTCAGTCATGCGTCTATCCCTGCTGTCTTGTCTCACATATGCGCCGCTGCGCGCGTTTCGCAATGTCACCGCAGCGATTATTCTGCTGACATCACCTGCATTTGCCGAAACGACGGTGCTTGCGCTGGGGGATAGCCTGACGGCGGGCTATGGGTTGCCGCAGGATCAGGGCTTTGTGCCGCAATTGCAGGCATGGCTGGCGGCGCGCGGGGCGGATGTGAAGATCGTCAACGCAGGCGTGTCGGGCGATACCACGGCGGGCGGGCTGTCGCGCACCGACTGGTCGCTGACGCCGGATGTGCAGGCGGTGATCGTTAACCTTGGCGGCAATGACATGCTGCGTGGCATTGATCCGGCAACCAGCCGGGCCAATCTGGATGCCATTCTGGCCAAGGTGCAGGCCAAGGGCGTGCCGGTGCTGTTGGTCTCGTTGCGCGCACCGGGCAATTACGGGGCCGACTTCAAGGCGTCGTTCGATGCGATGTATCCCGATCTTGCGGCAAAATATGGGGCGGTGCTGGCGGATAATTACTTTTTCCCGGTGATCAACCAGCAGACCCGCCTGCTTGACCCCGAATACATGCAGGCCGATGGCATCCATCCGAACGCCAAGGGGGTTGCCAAGATCCTCGATGCGCTGGGGCCGAAGGTGCAAGAGATGTTGGCGCGCATAAGCGGGTAATCCGCTTGCGTCCGCTTGGACTTCGGTGAAACTGCGCAAGAACGACCGGAGCCGCAGATGAGCCTTTTGACCGACCTTACCGCCAGCTTGGGCGCAGCCCATGTGATCACCGGCGCCGATCTGGAGCGTTACCGCAGCGACTGGACGACGCATTACACCTCAAACCCCGTGGCGGCCGTGCGCCCCGGATCGACCGCCGAGGTGGCGCAGGTGATGCAGATCGCAGCCCGGCACGGCGTGCCGGTTGTGCCGGTATCGGGACGCACCGGGCTGGTGGGTGGGGCGATGACCGAGGGCGGCTTGATGTTGTCAGTTGAGCGGCTGAACCGCATCCGCGAGATCAAGCCCGGCGCCCGCATCGCGATTGTCGAAGCAGGCGTGGTGCTGGACCGTTTGCACGAGGCCGCCGAGGCCGAGGGTCTCTATTTCCCACTGTGGTTCGGCGCGCGCGGCTCGGCAATGATCGGCGGCGTGCTGTCCACCAATGCAGGTGGGTCGAACGTGCTGCGCTATGGCTCGACCCGCGCATTGTGTCTGGGGCTTGAGGTGGTGTTGCCGGATGGCCGGGTGCTGAATCTGATGAGCCAGCTGCACAAGGACAACTCGGGATATGATCTGAAACATCTGTTCATCGGGGCCGAGGGCACGTTGGGCGTGATCACCGCCGCCGTGATGAAACTGGTGCCACGCCCGCGCGTCTATGCCACCGCCACCCTGTCGGCACGGTCATTGCCCGATGCGCTGGCGCTGCTGAACCGCTTGCAGATGGTGTCGGGCGGTTTGGTGGAAGCCTTTGAATACATGCCGGAAACCTATATGCGCCGCCTGGCCGAGGCCCGACCCGACATCCGCCAGCCGTTCACCCCGCGGCAAGAGGTGAACATCCTGGTCGAATTGGGCAGCACCCGCCCCAGCGACGCGGTGGCCGACGGTGAAGGCATTGTGCCGCTGGCCGCCATGCTGCAATCAGCGCTCGAGGACATGCTGGCCGAGGGGATGGTGCTGGATGCCGAAATCGCAGCGTCCGAGGCGCAGCGCCGCGCGATGTGGCAACGGCGCGAGTTGGCGGCCGAAATCACCGTGGCGCGCCAGCCCGCGATCGACACCGATATTTGTCTGCCGGTGGATTCGGTGGCCACCTTCTTCGCGCGCATTCACACCCGACTGACCACGCTTGATCCCGGCGCAGAAACGCTGTCGGTGGCGCATCTGGGCGACGGCAACATCCACTTCACGGTGTTCGGCAGCGATGACAGTGCCGCACTTTATGACCGCGTGGTCGAAGCGGTCGAGGATGAAGTGCAGGCGTTGGGGGGCAGTTTTTCCGCCGAACATGGCGTGGGCCTGTCGAAACTCGCCTCGATGCGGCGGCGCAAAAACCCGGTGGCACTGGACGTGATGCGCAGCGTCAAAGCCGCGCTTGATCCTGCGGGTCGGATGAATCCGGGCAAGGTTATCCCGCAATGACCTGAACAAGGTGCCACCTCGGGCCCCATCGAGGGGCCACTCGGCGGCGCTGCCGGGGGATGATCTGGCCAGCGAAAGTTCGGTATGTGCATGAGTGTGATCAAGATGCAGACCGCAGCTAGTAGACCCTGTCAGTTGCATCCTTTGTGTGTAGCTGCATCCTCTCTGTGTAAATATCCCCGCCGGAGGCTTCTGCGGCTGATGTCGGGTGCCTCCGGCGGGGATATTTAGACAGAGAGGATGCCAGGGGACACCACCTACGATAGCGGCTACCCGGCTGAACTGACCGCCACAAGCGCTTTCCGCCGCCCTCACCCTTCCGTGGCAACGCCGTCGCGTGGCCGCTCGATGCGGCCCAAGACGGCACGCTTTTTGCGGTGCCATTGCTCTGGACACTGCCTTGCCGCGCCGCTAGCGGTATCGCACCCGTTTCGGAAAGCCCGCCTTGTCCGCCCTTGCCCTGATTTTTCGTCTGCCCGCGCTGCGCCTGATCTTTCTGGCGCTGTTGTTTCTGGGTGCGCACAATGCCTCGGTTTACCCCTATCAGTCTTTGATCGCGATTGAGCGCGTGGGCCTGAGCAAACCTGCCTTTGCGCTGGTGCTGGTGCTTGCCTCGATCATCGCGGTGACGTCTTCGGTGCTGTTCGGAATTCTGACCGATCAGCGCGGCCAGCGCCGTCGCATCGCGTTGATTGCAACGCTTGCCAGCGTCAGCGGTCTTGCGCTGATGATCGTCTTGCCCGGCCCCGTCAGCCTGATCCTGTGCCACGGCGTTTTGCTGCCGATTGCGTCAAGCCTTTACGGCCAGTTGTTTGCGCTTGCCCGACTTGCCACGCCCGCCGATCAAAATCGCGACGGGGTGCAGGCGGCGTTGCGCTCGGCAATGTCGCTGAGTTTTCTGGCGATGCTGGTGTTCTGGACCTTTGGCTTTGCTGCCCAAATCGACGTGATGGCGATTTATCTCAGTGCCGGGCTGTCGGCGTTTGGGCTGCTGACGCTGATCTATTTGAACTGGCCGCGTGAAGGCACGACCGATTGGGCCGATGCGCGGTCTGGTCTGAATTTTCTGCAGGCGTTCAAAGAGATTGCCCATCCCGCGATCCTTGTGCGGCTGCTGCTTTTGGGTGCGATCAGCGCCACAGGCATCCTTTATATGGTGCTGGTGTCGCTGGTGTTTGAGGATTCCGCGCGGCGGGGGGCGTCGGATGTGGCGCTTTATGTCGGCATGGTTGCGGGGTGGGAGGTGCCGTGCCTCTTGCTGCTGTCGCGCCTTGTGGGGCGCATCCGGCGATCCACCCTTCTGGCGGCGGGCTCGGCGATTTACACGTTGCATTTGCTGGCCTTGCCGATCCTGACCGACAGCGGCTGGATCTGGGTGATGCCGCTGATTGCAGGCATCGGTGGCACCGCGATCATCAGCCTGCCGATCAGCTACTATCAGGATCTGATGCACAACCGCCCCGGCACGGCGGGCGCGATGCTGGCGCTGCAAAAGCTGGTCTCCGACGTGCTGGGTGCTGCAGCCTTTGCGATTGGCACCAGTTTGGGCGGCTATGAAACCGTTGCGGTGATTGGCTCGGGGATGGCATTGCTGGGCGCGGCCGGGTTGTTGTGGGTGGATCGCCACCACGTCTGAGGCCTGTCGCTTAACCGTCGTAGCGGGTGGCCCCCCGGCGGTGTTCATCAACGGGGCGTGTCAGGATGGCGGCATGATGCGCGCGCTGGTCGCAGTTGGCGCGCGGGCAAATCCGGCAGTTGATGCCCACTTCGGTGATCGTTGTATGTGCCATATTGAAATATTCGGCATAACCGATTTCTGGCGTGTGCTGCACCGCACAGCCCATTGCCACCGCCAGCCGATTGTCTTGTGCATGACGCTGCCACGTGGGGCGGTCCACCGTGCGCGAGAACACGAAGAACTGGCTGCGGTCAGGCATCTCGACAAACTGCGACATGATCCGCCCCGGCGTGCGAAAGCTGGTGTGCACGTCCAGCCGCGGGCAGGCGCCGCCATATTCCGCCAGATGAAAATCGGTGGCGTTGAAGCGTTTGGAGACATTGCCGCCCTTGTCGATGCGCAAAAAGAAGAACGGCACCCCCATAGCACCTTCGCGTTGCAGGGTGGTGGCGCGGTGGCAGGCTTGCTCAAAACTGACGCCAAAGCGGGTGGCCAGATGGTCAAAATCGTATTTGGTGCGCCGCGCTTCGGCGAGAAAGGCCGTGTAGGGCATCAGCACGGCGGCGGCGAAGTAGTTGGCAAGTTCGACCCGCAGCCGCGCTGTGCCATGGGCGACGGTGATGTTGGCGCGCTGCACCAGACTGTCGATCAGTGGGCGTTGTTCCAGCAGGCCCGCCATATGCACCAGTTGGAAGATGCGGTTGGGATGATCCAAAGCCTCGGACAACAGGATTTCCCGACCCGCCTCGTCATACTGCCGCAGCGCGCCGGGAAGGTCCTCGACACGCGCCAGCCGGACGGCGACACCCAGCTTTTGCTGCAACCGCTGCTTCAGCGCGGCGTAGATGTCATCACGGGGGATCGACGGGCTGCCCCAAAAGGATTCGGCGGCAGTTTCCAACGCTGAAAAATGGTTTCGGTTTCGACGAAACACGTCATGCACCGCGGCTTCCGGGCTGGGGCCGGCGGTGGATGTTTCGTTTTGCGACAGTGACAGAAGCTGATCGCTGGCCGATTGATAGGCGCGATACAGCGTCAGAAAGGCCTGAACCACCGCTGGCGCATGGACAATCGCCGCGCGGATTTGCGCGATTTCTGGTCGGTTTTCTGTAAACAGCGGATCACCGGAGACCGCACGCAGATCGGCCAGCTGGCTGGTGCTGTCTTCTTCGGCAATGTCGCGCCAATCAACACCGTAAACGTCGAACAGCCGCAACAGGATAGCGACGGAGACTGATCTTTCGTTATTTTCCAAAAGGTTGACATAAGACGCCGAGATACCCAACGCCCGCGCCATCGCGGCTTGGGTCTCTGATCTTTCCAGCCGCAGACGGCGCAGGTGGGGTCCGATGAAGGTCTTCTGCATACAATCGCACACATTGATAGTTCTGTCAGCTTTACAATATTACAAATGTAAGGATTTGTAAATTCTCGCGTTCACAGCACAACCTGTTTTCATTTTGCACAACTTTGTCGCGGTGCCATGCAAACGGCAGCAACGACGGGAGGCAACATGCGCACTGGTATCAATCATCTTTTCATCCCCGGCCCGACCAATGTTCCGGAAGTGGTGCGGCAGGCGATGAATGTCGCGATGCAGGATCAGCGGGCGCATGACTTTGGGGCGGGTAATCTTGGCCTGTTTAGTGATCTGAAAAAGGTTTTCAGAACGACCACGGGCGAGGTGCTGATGTTTTCCGGCTCGGGAACGGGCTCTTGGGAAGCGGCGATCACCAACACGCTGTCGCCGGGCGACAAGGTTCTGATGGCGCGGCATGGCCAGTTTTCGACCCTGTGGGTGGATATGGCACAGCGGTTGGGGCTGGATGTCGAGGTGATTGATCTGCCGTGGGGTGCCGGTGCGCCGATCAGCGAATTTGCCCGCCGTCTGGGCGCGGACAAGCGCGGCGCGATCAAGGCGGTGTTTATCACCCACAATGAAACCGCAACGGGGGTGACCTCGTCTGTGGCCGCCCTGCGCCGCGCGCTGGATGAGGCGATGCATGATGCGTTGTTGTTCGTCGATGGTGTGTCCTCGATCGGCTGTCTGGAGTTCCGGATGGAGGATTGGGGCGTCGATCTGGCCGTCACTGGCAGCCAGAAGGGCTTTATGATGCCCGCTGGCTTGGGGATTTTGGGGGTCAGCCAAAAGGCCTTGGCGGCCAGCAAAACCGCAACCGGGCGGCGCTGCTATTTCGATTTCGCCGATCAGTTGAAGCACAACGCGGGCGGCTATTTCCCCTATACCCCACCGACGCAACTGCTGCATGGCCTGCGCAAATCGCTGGACCGCATGATGGAGGAAGGTCTTGAGAATATTCACGCCCGTCATCACCGGCTTGGCGCAGGTGTGCGCGCCGCAGTCGCCGCCTGGGGCCTGCAAACCTGCGCCGAGCATCCCTCGCTGGCCTCTGATACCGTCACCGCCATCCGCACCCCCGACGGTGTTGATGCCCGCGAGGTGATCCACATTGGCTATGACCGCTACAATGCCTCGTTCGGATCGGGGCTTGGGCCGCTGGCGGGCAAGGTGTTCCGCATCGGCCATATCGGCGATCTGAACGAAGGGTCGTGCCTGACCGCCATCGCCATCGCCGAACTGGCCTTGGTCGAGGCCGGGTGCAGCCTGACCTACGGCGCAGGCGTGGCGGCAGCGCAGGCGGTTTACGCCAAACCCGCGCAATCCTTTCATCTTGCAGCAGAATAACCCGGAGACCCCCGATGAGCCACACGCTTCACCCGCTTCGCAAACAACGGCTGCAACGTTCGGAACTGGCGGTTCCGGCCTCTAACCCCACGATGATCGACAAGGCGGCGGAAGGGCCTGCGGATTACGTTTTCCTTGATCTGGAGGATGCGATTGCGCCCTCCGAGAAGGAACAGGCGCGCAAGAATGCGATTCAGGCGCTGAATGACATCGACTGGGCGGCGAAGGGCAAGACGGTTTCGGTGCGCATCAACGGGCTGGATACGCATTACATGTATCGCGACGTGGTCGATGTGATGGAGCAGGCGGGTTCCCGCGTGCATACCCTGCTGGTGCCGAAAGTTGGGGTCACGGGCGATCTCTATATGGTCGAAGCGATGGTCAATCAGATCGAGCAGGCCAAGGGCTACACAACCCGCGTCGGGCTTGAGGCACTGATCGAAACCGCGCTTGGGATGGCGAACGTGGAAGCCATCGCGCAGTTTGGCGGGCGGCTCGAGGCGTTGCACTTTGGCGTGGCGGATTTCGCGGCATCCATGCGGGCGCGCACCACCAACATCGGCGGGCTGAACCCGCATTATCCGGGCGACCAATGGCATGCCTCGATCAGCCGGATGGTGGTGGCCTGCCGCGCTTACGGGTTGCGCGCGATTGACGGGCCGTTTGGCGATTTCAGCGACCCCGAAGGCTACAAGGACGGCGCACGCCGGGCAGCCGCTTTGGGGTGTGAGGGCAAATGGGCGATCCATCCGACGCAGGTGGCTTTGGCCAACGAAGTGTTCAGCCCGCCGGATACCGAAGTGACCCGCGCGCGCCGGATCATTGAGGAGCTGAAGAAGGCCGCCGCGATGGGCAAGGGGGCGGCTTCGCTGGATGGTCGGATGATTGATGCGGCATCCGAGAAAATGGCGATGAACGTGCTGGTTCTTGCCGACGCCATCGCCGCGCGCTGAAAGGGGGATCAGATGGACATTCACGAATATCAGGCCAAGGAAATCCTGTCGCGCTTTGGCGTGCCAGTGCCGCGCGGCGGGCTGGCTTACAGCCCCGAACAGGCGGGTTACCGGGCACGCGAACTGGGCGGCAGCGCTTGGGTGGTCAAGGCGCAAATCCATTCCGGTGGCCGCGGCGCTGCGGGGGGCGTGAAGCTGTGCCGCACCCCGGATGAGGTGCAGGCGTTCGCGGGCACTCTGTTCGGGCGTCAGTTGGTCACCAAGCAGACCGATGCCAAGGGCAAGGGCGTTTACCGCGTCTGGGTCGAGGCTGCATCCGAGATTGCGCAAGAGTTGTATCTGGGTTTCGTGCTGGATCGGCAATCGGAACGCATCATGATCGTGGCGTCGGCGCATGGCGGGATGGAGATTGAGGATCTGGCCGAAAGTGATCCGAACAGCTTGCGCCGCATGACGATTGATCCGGCGGTGGGGCTGTCCGAGTTTCAGGCCCGCGAACTGGCGTTTCAACTGGGCTTGAAGGGCGGCCAAGTGGCGCAGATGGTCTCCACCCTGCGCGCCTGCTACCGCGCCTACCGCGATCTGGATGCGGTGATGGTCGAGATCAACCCACTGGTGATCACCGGCACCGGCGATCTGGTGGCGCTGGATGCGAAAATGTCGTTTGACACCAATGCGTTGTTCCGCCGCCCCGAGATTGCCGAACTGCGCGACCGTAGCCAGGAAGACCCGCGCGAATCCACCGCGGGCGATCACGGCCTGTCGTATGTGGGCCTTGATGGCGACATCGGCTGCATCATCAACGGCGCGGGCCTTGCCATGGCGACGATGGACATGATCAAGCTGGCGGGGGGCGAGCCTGCAAACTTTCTCGACATCGGCGGCGGCGCAAGCCCGGAACGTGTGGTGCGCGCGTTCCGCACCGTGCTGGCGGATGGCAATGTCTCGGTGATTTTGGTCAACATTTTTGCAGGCATCAACCGCTGCGATTGGGTGGCCGAGGGCGTGGTGCAGGCTTACCGCGAAGTCGGGCTGACCATCCCTGTCGTGGTGCGACTGGCGGGCACCAATGTCGATGAGGGGCGCGCGATCATTGCAGGCTCGGGCCTGCCGCTGATTTCCGCCGACACCTTGGCCGAAGCGGCAAGCGCCGCCGTCGCCGCCCGTCCCCGCAAAGCCGCATAAGGAGGTCACGATGGCCATTCTCATCACCCAGCAAACCCGCGTTATCGTGCAAGGCATGTCAGGCCGCATCGGCAGCTTTCACGCCGCCGACATGATCAAATACGGCACCAATGTTGTGGGCGGCGTGACCCCCGGTCGCGGTGGCGAAACCCACCTTGGCTTGCCTTTGTTCAACACCGTGCGCGAGGCGGTTGCCGCCACCGGGGCCGAGGCGTCGCTGGTGTTCGTCCCCCCGCCCTTCGCCGCCGATGCGATCATGGAGGCGGCGGATGCCGGCATCAAAACGGCCGTATGCGTCACCGACGGCATCCCCAGCCAAGACATGATGAAGCTGAAACGCTTCCTGCGCCGCTATCCGGCCGAGCGCAAAATGCGCCTGATCGGGCCGAACTGCGCAGGGATTATCTCGCCCGGACAAGGCTTTATGGGCATCATGCCGCCGCATATCTATCAGGCGGGGCGCATTGGCATCATCGGGCGCTCGGGCACCTTGGGGTATGAGGCGGCCAGTCAGTTCAAGGCGCTGGGGCTTGGGGTTTCCACCTCGGTCGGGATCGGCGGTGATCCGATCAACGGCTCCAGCTTCCGCGATATTCTGGAGTTGTTTGAGGCCGATCCCGAAACCGATGCCGTGATGATGATTGGCGAAATCGGTGGCCCGCAGGAAGCCGAGGCCGCGATCTATGCCCGCGACCATATGAAAAAGCCCGTGGTCGCCTATATCGCCGGGTTGTCGGCGCCGAAGGGCCGCAAGATGGGTCATGCGGGCGCGATTGTCAGCGCGTTCGGCGAAAGCGCGCAGGAAAAGGTGGTGCTGCTAGAGGCCGCAGGCATCACCGTTGCCCCCAACCCGTCGAGCATGGGCGAAACCATGGCGCGGCTGCTGGCATCGCGGGCGATGGGTGCTGTGGCCTAACGGGGTGGCGCATGCAAGCGGGCAGAATGGGGGCCCACCCCGCACACCCGCTTGACACGCCGCCGCAGGTAAGGGACGCAAGGGCCACAGCCCGGAGGCCCCATGACCAACGCATCGCCGAAACTGATCTTGCGCGCCCTTCGCGGCGAAACCCTGCCCACCCCGCCGATCTGGATGATGCGGCAGGCGGGGCGATACCTGCCGGAATACCGCGCGACGCGGGCGCAGGCGGGGGATTTCCTGTCGCTGTGCTATAATTCGGAACTCGCGGCAGAGGTGACGCTGCAACCAATCCGCCGCTATGGCTTTGATGCGGCTATTCTTTTTGCCGATATCCTGCTGTTGCCGCAGGCCTTGGGGGCGGAGTTGTGGTTTGAAACCGGCGAGGGCCCACGGCTTTCCACCATCACCACGATGGCGGGGGTTCAGGCGCTGAAGCCGAAGGATGCGATCCATGACACCCTCGCGCCAATCTACGAAACCGTGCGGATTCTGGCGCGGGAATTGCCGCGCGATACGACTCTGATCGGCTTTGCGGGCGCGCCGTGGACGGTGGCGACCTATATGATCGCCGGGCGCGGCAGCAAGGATCAGGGTGCTGCCCATGCGTTGAAATCAACGGATCGGGCGACGTTTTCGGCGCTGATTGACGTGATTACCGAGGCCACCATCGACTATCTGTCGGCGCAAGTGCAGGCGGGGGCCGAAGTGGTGAAGCTGTTCGATTCATGGGCCGGAAGCTTGAAAGGGCAGGATTTTCAAGACTTTGCCGTGAAGCCCGCCGCGCGGATCATCTCTGCTTTGAAAGAGAAACACCCCGGCCTGCCCATCATCGCCTTCCCGCGCGAGGCAGGCGCGGGCTACATCGGCTTCGCGCAGGCCACCGGGGCGGATTGCGTGGCGATTGATAACTCGGTCAGCCCGGAATGGGCGGCGGAGCATGTGCAACCGGGCGGCTGCGTGCAGGGGAACCTTTCGCCCACGCATATGGTGACGGGGGGCCAAGAGTTGGTGGACGCCACCCGCCGCGTCGTCGATGCGTTCCGCGGCGGCCCGCATATCTTCAACCTCGGCCACGGCATCACACCCGACGCCAGCCCCGACAATGTGGCGTTGATGGTGGATACCGTGCGCAACGGCTAGCACAACGGCGTCCAGCCTTGCGCTATCGCACCGCAAAATACCAGTGTCAGATGGTGCGACGCTTTATGCTGGATGGCAAACACACTGGCCTTCAGCGGAGCCCCGACGATCACGTTTTAGGTCACAGTCATTGACTTACCCACGCCCCGGCGCAAATGTCGCGCAAATCGTTTGGGAGGACTGTCGTGCAGTGGAATAGCGTTCTGGCAACCCGCAATGCGCGGATGAAAGCTTCGGAAATCCGCGAGCTTTTGAAACTGCTGGATCAGCCCGACATCATCTCTTTCGCGGGCGGCATCCCCGACCCGGCTTTGTTCCCGACCGAGGCTTTCCGGGATGCGTTTTCAGCCGCGCTGACCGGGCCGAAGGCGGGGGCGGCGCTGCAATATTCGGTGTCGGAAGGCTATCGCCCGCTGCGCGACTGGATCGTGGCCGAGATGGGCAAGATCGGGGTGCCATGTTCGGCCGACAACATTCTGATCACGTCCGGCTCTCAGCAAGCGCTTGATTATCTGGCGAAACTGATGATCTCGCCGAATGATACCGTGCTGGTCGGCTGGCCGACTTATCTGGGGGCCTTGGGCGCGTTCAACGCCTACGAGCCGACCTATGATCGGCTGGACCCCAACACCAACCGCCCCGCCGCCGATTTTGCTGCCCATGCCGAAGCCGCCGGGGGCCGGGTGAAATTCGCCTATCTGTCGGTCGATTTCGCCAACCCGACGGGTGAAACCATCGCCCGCTCCGCCCGCGAAGCGGTGATTGATCTGGCGGACGCGTTGGATATCGCGGTGGTCGAGGACGCAGCCTATCAAACCCTGCGCTATGACGGCGCGGCTATCCCGCCGATTCTGGCGCTGGAAATCGCCCGCAAGGGCAGCATTGAGGATTGCCGCACGCTGTATTGCGGCAGCTTCTCGAAATCGCTCGCCCCCGGTCTGCGGGTGGGCTGGGTTTGCGGGGCGTCCGAGGTGATCAGCCGTCTGGTGCTGATGAAACAGGCGGCCGATCTGCATTCGGCCACCACCAACCAGATTGTGACGCATCATGTCGCCTCGACCCAGTTCGACGCGCATGTGGCCAAGCTGCGCACCACCTATCAGGCGCGGCGCGATCATCTGCTGAAAGCGCTGGCGCGCGAGATGCCCGAGGGCGTGTCGTGGACCAAGCCCGAGGGCGGTATGTTCATCTGGCTGACCCTGCCCGAGGCGATGGACGGGGCCGACCTGCTGGCGCAATCGCTGCAATCCGAGCGGGTGGCCTTTGTCCCCGGCCGGGCGTTTTTTGCCGATGGCAGCAATGGCAACACCATCCGGTTGTCGTTTTCCTGCGCAGATGAGGCAGCGATTGACGAGGGCATGAAACGCTTGGGCCGCCTGATCCGCGCCCAAGCATGAGCGGGCTTTGGGTGCTGGCGGCGCTGCTTGGCTCGGTTGGCCAAGTTGCGCGCAATGCCATGCAATCCAGCCTGACGCGGCAGATCGGCACGGTTGGGGCAACGCAGGTGCGGTTTCTGTTTGGCCTGCCGTTTGCGACGCTGTTTCTGGTGTTGGTAACGCTTGCCACAAAAGAAGCGATCCCGGTTCCCAACCTGACCAGCCTTGGCTTTACCTTTGCCGGGGCGTTGGCGCAGATTGCCGCGACCGGACTGATGCTGGTGGTGATGAAGTCGCAAAGCTTTGCGGTAACAACGGCTTGGCTGAAAACTGAACCCGTCATCGTCGCCCTTGCCGCAGCCCTTATCCTGCGCGATCCGATCAGCCTGCCGGTGCTGGCCGCGATCGTGATTGCCAGTGCGGGCGTGATGCTGATGTCGATAAAACCCGGCACCGCTGTGTGGCAACTGGGCCGACCCGCGCTAACCGGCCTGCTGGCGGGTGGGCTGTTCGGCGCATCGGCCATCGGCTTTCGCGGCGGCATCGTGCATCTGGACAGCGGCGGGTTTCTGATCCGCGCGACATCGACACTGGCGCTGACCCTGCTGATCCAGACCGCAACGCTGCTGATCTGGATGGCGCTGTTCAACCGTGCGGCGCTGCGGGCGTCTTTTGCCGTTTGGCGGTCGTCGTTGTTCGCCGGGTTTCTGGGGGCATTCGCCTCGCAGTTCTGGTTTATCGGCTTTGCGCTGACCTCTGCCGCCAATGTCCGCACGCTGGCGCTGGTCGAGGTGATCTTTGCAACCGCCCTTTCCCGCTACGCCTTCAAACAACCCGTCAGCGCCCGCCAGATCTTTGGCATGGCGGTGATCGTCGTGGGTGTTGGCCTGCTGCTGCGCCTGACGGCTTAGGTCCATTTCGCAATCGGCGGCAGGCTCATCAGCACGGCGTTGGCATCATGGCCGGATTCGAGGCCGAACTTGGTGCCACGGTCATAGACAAGGTTGTATTCGGCATAAAGCCCGCGATGGATCAACTGCGCCTCGCGGTCGGCGTCGGTCCAGGGCGTCGGAAAACGGCGTTCGGTCAGCGGCAGGAAGGCGGGCAGGAAAGCGCGGCCGACGTCTTGGGTCAGCGCGAAGTCTTCTGCCCAATCGCCGGTGTTCAGATCGTCATAGAAAATCCCGCCAACCCCGCGCGCGCGGCCGCGGTGCGGGATGAAGAAATACTCGTCAGCCCATGCCTTGAACTTGGCGTAGTAATCGGGGTGATGCGCGTCGCATGCGGCCTGCATCGAGGCGTGAAAATGCCCGGTGTCTTCGGCGTATTCCAGACAGGGGTTCAGATCGGCGCCGCCGCCAAACCACCAGGCGTGCGGCGTCCAGAACATCCGGGTGTTCATGTGCACGGCGGGGCAATGCGGGTTGACCATATGCGCCACCAGACTGATGCCCGATGCCCAAAAGCGCGGGTCGCTGTCCATTCCGGGCACGCCGCGCGCGGCCATCGCCTTTTGCGCGCGATCGCCCAAGGCGCCATGCACCTCGGAGACGTTGACGCCGACCTTTTCAAACACCGCACCGCCGCGCAGCACCGACATCAGGCCTCCACCGCCATCAGCACGGCTGGTCGGCGTCACCTCAAAGCGCGCACCGGTGCCATGCTTGGCCTCAAGGTCTTCGAACGCCTGCACAATCTGGTTACGCAGAGTGCGGAACCATGCAGAAGCCTGTGCCTTTTGCGTGCTGAACTCTTCGGTCATCGCCCATCCCTATCGGCTGAAATCCATCGGGCCGTGCCCGTGTTATGGCATATCAAGCGCAGGCCCCTATAGTAAAGCCAGCATCCTATTCGTGAGTCGGCCATGAAACGTATCGTCTTGCCTGCCCTGTTGCTTCTGACCGCTTGCGGCACCCCACAAGAGAACTGCATCAGCGGGGCCACCCGCGACATGCGGGTGGTGGATCGCCTGATCACCGAGTCAGAGCGCAACCTTGAGCGCGGTTACGCCTATGAAACCGTGACCCGCACCCGCACGGTCTGGCGGCCCTGCGAGTTTGGCGGGCCGCGCGGAAAACCGGATGCGCGGCCACACATGTGTCTGGATGATGAAGATTTCACCGAACAGCGCGTGGTCTCGATTGATCTGAACGCAGAAGCCGCCAAACTCGCCAGCCTGAAAGCCAAACGTGCAGCGCAGGCCAAGGCAGCGGGCCCAGCGATCAAGGCGTGCCGGGCGCAGTATCCGGAGTGACCTTTGGTGCCTGACCACGCCGCCCCGGACTTGATCCGGGGCCTCCGCGCGGCCAAGAGGCCCCGGATCAAGTCCGGGGCGGCGTGCAGATCAGGTAACCCACCTAGCGCGTGCGGATCGGATACGAGGCGCGGGTGACGCGAAACGCCTTGTCGTCGCCGATTTCCTCGACCTGCTTGAACAAAGTCACCAGCAGCTTGTCATAGGGCAGATGGCGATTGGCAACCATCCACAGGCTGCCCGATGGGCTAAGGCCCTTTTGCGCGGCCTTGATGAAGGCCAGCCCCAGGCCTGCATCGGCCTCTCGTGCGGTGTGGAAGGGCGGGTTCATCACCGCCGTATCCCAGAACCGCGCGGGCTTGAATGTGGTGGCATCGGCCCAATGGAATTTGGCGCGCGGATCGGGGATATTCACGCGGGCGCAGGCCAAAGCCTCGGCCTCGGCCTCGACCAGATCCAGTTCTTTCACGCCGTCGCGCGCAAGGATCGCCCGCGACAGATAGCCCCAACCGGCACCCAGATCGGCCACGCGCGCGCCCAGCTTCGCAGGCAAAGCCGCCGCCAGCAGCACCGAGCCGCGATCCGGGCCATCGGCAGAAAACACCGCAGGCAGGGTTTGAAAGCCGCCTTCAACCTGCGCAGGTTTTGCCGCCCAAGCGCCAAGTTCCGGCCCCGGTGTGACCAGCGCCAGTTTGCCATGGGCCTTTGACAAAGCCTCTCCCACCGCAAGACCCAAGGCCTTGCAGTCTTTCAACAACGCCTCGACCCCGTCGGTTTTCTGACCATCGACCACGATCAGATCGGCCCCCATTGCTTCGGCCATCAGCGCGCGGGCCTCGGCCTTGGCGCGGGGCACGCAGACGATGGCAACGCGGCCCACACCTTCGGTGCGATAGCCTTGGGCCACAAAGTAATCGTGATCGGGCTTGAAGCCGGTTTTCACCACAACGCGGCCCGCAGGCAGGGCAGACAGGTCATCCCCCGCCCTTGGCCGCAACACCACGATATCCCCTTGCGCAGGCAACACCAAAGCGCCGCTGTGCAGCGCCAATTCCAACCGGGCCGAGCGCATAACTGCCGCCTATTCTTTTTCCATGGTGCATTGCAGCGGATGCTGATGGCGGCGGGCGAAATCCATCACCTGCGCCACTTTGGTCTCGGCGATCTCGTAGGAGAACACGCCGACCACCGCCAGACCTTTCTTGTGAACCGCCAGCATGATCTCAAAGCTTTGGGCGTGGTTCAGGCCGAAAAACCGTTCCAGAATATGCACGACGAATTCCATCGGAGTGTAATCGTCATTCAGAAGCATCACCTTATACAGCGGCGGGCGCTGGGTTTTGCTTTTGGTTTTCGTCAATATAGAGGTGTCATCGCCGGGGCCATGTGGCGTATCGGACATCATCAGATCGGTCAGGCCAGCAATGGGGTTCACGCGGATAGGCTCCGTTTGGCAGATTCGCAATTTCGGTTACACTGATGCAATATAGCGCATTTCTGCCTTGCGAAAAGACCCCCAGCTTGGATGATGCGCGCGCAAGGGGGCAATATGCTGACAACGATAGGTTTTGATGCCGACGATACGCTGTGGCAGAACGAAAGCTTCTTTCGCCTGACGCAAGATCGCTTCACCGCTCTGCTGGCCGATTACGCCGAAGCCGAACATCTGCACAGCCAGCTTCTGGCAGCAGAGCGGCGCAATCTGGGCCATTATGGCTTTGGCGTCAAAGGCTTCACCCTGTCGATGATCGAAACCGCGATTGAGGTCACCGAAGGCCGGGTGCCGTCGCTGGTGATTGCCGAGATCATGGCGGCGGGGCGCGAGATGTTGGCGCATCCGATCGAGTTGCTGCCCCATGCGCGGGCGGCGGTGCAAACCTTGGCGGCCAGCCACCGGGTTGTGTTGATCACCAAGGGCGATCTCTTGGATCAGGAACGCAAGCTGGCGCAATCGGGCTTGGGTGATCTGTTTCACGGCGTCGAAATCGTCTCGGACAAGACGGCGAAATCTTACTCGGCGATTTTCGCCCGTCATGGCACCGGCGCAGATCAGGCGTTGATGGTCGGTAACTCGCTGAAATCAGATGTGCTTCCGGCAATCGCCGCCGGGGCTTACGGCGTGCATATCCCGCACGGGCTGACTTGGGCGCTGGAACACGCCGATGCACCAACCGGTGAGGCGCGGTTTTTCAGCCTGCGCAGTCTTGCCGAACTGCCCGATCTTGTGGCGAATCTGCAAAATCACCACAAGCCCTAGAGCACAAGATGCCATTTCGGCACATAAACCACAGTTTATATTGCCCAGAACCCCTTTCAGAATAAGGGGTTTTCCTGAATCACCTGCTGTGCTAGCTTTTTGATAAGCAGAACAAAGCCCCCGTCAAATGAGGGGCAAACGAGGCAGACCAAATGGGCAAATCGGCAGTATGCCAGCTTGGGCAGTATTTTCGTCATATTCTATTGTTGGCCGCACTCAGCGTCGTTGCCGCATGCTCGGGGCCGCAGGAATCGAAGGCCGCCCCTTATGCGGCGTTCGTGATGGATGCGCGGACAGGCGAGACGCTGTATTCGGAAAACGCCGACACCAGGCTGCATCCGGCGTCGTTGACCAAGATGATGACGCTCTACATCACGTTTTCTGAAATTGAGGCGGGCAATGTCTCGCTGGATACCATGATCACGGTGTCGAAAAACGCAGCCGCGCAGCCGCCTTCGCGCTTGGGGCTGAAGGCCGGGCAGAAGATTCAGTTGCGCTATCTGATCCGCGCGGCGGCGGTGAAGTCTGCCAATGACGCGGCGGCGGCGATTGGCGATTACTTTGAGGGCAGCCCTGAAAAATGGGGTGCGCGGATGACCCGCACCGCCAAGCAACTGGGCATGAACAATTCAACCTTCAAGAACGCCAATGGGCTGACGGCAAAGGGCCACCTTTCCACCGCGCATGACATGACGATCATGGGGCGGCATCTGTTTTACGACTATCCGCAGTATTACAACATCTTCTCGCGCCGCAGCACGGATGCGGGCATGGCCACCGTGGCCAACACCAACCGCAAGTTTCTTGACAGCTACAAGGGCGCGGATGGCATCAAGACCGGCTACACCGGGCCTGCTGGCTTCAACCTGACTGCCTCAGCCGAGCGTGACGGCGTGCGGATCATTGCGACCGTGTTTGGTGGCACCTCGACCCCGATGCGCAACGCCAAGATGACCGAACTGCTGGATCTGGGCTTTCGGAAGGCCAAGAAGGGTGGGGCTGGCCAGGCGCCGGTTGCGCCGACCTATAGCGCCGATCAGGAACTGATTGCGCAGGCGGATACGGCAGACAGCTCTGACACCGACATGGAAGAAGAAGGCGGCGGCGGGCCTGCCAAGACGATCCGGCTGGTGATGGCCGTGTCATCCTCGCCGCGCCCCAACGCGCGCCCGGTGCATGACCCGGTTGCGGTGGCGGCGGTCGAGCAGGCTGGCAACGCCATGGCCGACAGCATCGCCGGTGCGCTGGCGGAAGCAACCGCCGAGCCCGCCCCCGATTCGCTGGAAGCGCAGGCAGTGGAACTGGCGGCGGTTGAGGCCCCGGCTGAGTTGACGATCAAAGCCGCAGCCGCCAATCCGCAGGCGGTGCAACTGGTCGCAGCCCCGACCAAACCCAAGCACAAAGCGCCGATTTACGATGAGGCCGTTGTGGTGGCCGCGGTTGAGGAACCCGCCGCCGAGGAAGTTGTGACCAACGTCTCGACTTCGGGCGGCAAGGGTTATGGCATCAACATCGGGCGCTTCAACAGCTATGGCGAGGCGGACCGGGTGCTGATGAAAACCCTGCTGTCGGAAAACGCCACGCTGGGCGATGCCTTGCGCAAAGTGGTGCAGAAAAGCGGTGGGTTTGACGCGAATTTCCTGGGGCTAAGCCAGAAAGAGGCTGATCTGGCCTGCCGCAGGCTGCAAGCGCGCGGCGTGACCTGCTTTACGATGGGGTCGTAAGTGGCTTTCGTGCTGCCGCCTGCCCCAATGCCCTCGGTGGCGGTGGCGGGCAGTGGCGACCGTTTTGCGGTGCGCCGGATCTTCTGTGTGGGGCGCAACTATGCCGAACACGCGCGTGAGATGGGGCATGACCCCGACGCCGAGCCGCCGTTTTTCTTCACCAAGCCCGGTGATGCAGTGGTCGATTCCGGCAGCAGCATCCCCTACCCCACCGCCACCGCCGATCTGCACCACGAGGCCGAACTGGTGGTGGCCTTGGGTGCGGGTGGCAGCTTTGTGAGCGACGATCGGGCGATGGCGCTGATCTGGGGCTACGGTGCCGGCAACGATCTGACCCGACGGGATCTGCAGGCAGCCGCGAAAGCCGCGCGCAGGCCTTGGGATATGTCGAAGGGGTTTGACAACTCGGCCGTGGTGGGCGCGCTGCGGCCTGCCTCGATGGGGGCGCCTGCGGGGCGGATTCGCTGTCTGGTCGATGGCCAAGTGACGCAAGACGCCGATCTGGCCGAAATGATCTGGCCGGTGGCGGGCATCATCGCGCATCTGTCGCGGTTGGTGGCGTTGCAGGCGGGCGATCTGATCTTTACCGGAACGCCAGCGGGGGTGGGCCCGATTGCGCGCGGGCAGACCTGCGAGGTGCAGATTGACGGGCTGGAGCCTGCCCGCGTGACGCTTCTGTAGGTGCTGAAAATCTGTCCCCGCGGGGACAGACTTGTGCTTTTGCGACACCTTGGCGCGATTTTCCACAAGATGTTGTGATTCATCACAGATTTTATCGGCTTTGCCCAAGGGCCTATCGACCTTCATCTAGGTTACTCTGGCGAAGGCCATCGCCTTTGCCATGCGGTGCAGATGCCGCTGAAACCGCCGGGCCTGAATGGCCCGGCCAGCGCCCGACCCGCCCATGGCGGGCGGGGAAACGCAATGCGTTTCCAGCTTCCGCCCGAAGATCGACGTGCATAAGCCCGTGACTGTTGATCGGCCCTTAGCCGCGCGGCGCTGCGGCCCTGCGCAGACGGTCATTGATGGCGCGGCCCAAACCGTGTTCGGGGATCGGGGCGATGGCGATTTGCCCCCCCTGCCCTGCCAGCACATCGGCCTCGCGCAGCATGTGAAACAGGTTTGCGGCAGCCTCGACCAGATCGGCGGTGGGCGATAGGTTTAGATCGGAAAGCCCGGGGCCAAAGCCCAAGCGTACCTCGCCGGGCAAGTCTGCGTCAGCATTCAGCCGCACCGCCGCGCCGGGGGCGTAGTGCGAGGCCAACTGACCGGGGGCGCTGGGTTTTTGGGCATTGCCGCCGGTGGCAAGCGGGCCAAGCGTGGCCTCCAGCGCCTCGGTCGCGATACCACCGGGGCGGAGAAGCGCAGGCGTGCCCGCAAGGCCAAGGATGGTGGATTCGACGCCAACCGCACAAGCGCCGCCGTCCAGCACGGCGTCAATCCGGCCCGACAGCCCGTCGATGACATGCGCCGCGCGGGTGGGCGATACCCGGCCCGAGGGGTTGGCCGAAGGGGCAGCAAGCGGCCCACCGAATGCCCGCAGCAAGGCTTGCGCCACCGGATGCGCGGGGATGCGGATGGCGACGGTGTCCAACTCTGCCGTCACCAGCGGCGACAGGCCTGCATCGGCGCGCAAGGGCAGCACCAGCGTTAAAGGCCCCGGCCAGAACGCGGCGGCGATGGCCTCGGCCCGGGCATCGAAATGCGCATAGGTTTTGGCGGCGGCCAGATCGGGGACATGCACGATCAACGGGTTAAAGCGTGGGCGGCCTTTGGCATCGAAAATCCGCGCCACCGCCAGATCGGATCGCGCATCGCCGCCAAGGCCGTAAACCGTCTCGGTCGGGAAGGCGACAAGGCCTTGGGCGCGCAGGATGGCTGCGGCGCGGGCAAGGCCTTGCGGCGTGGCGGTGAGGGTTTCGGTTTTCATCATCATCCGTGACGTAGCGTAGGGCTTGATGCGCGGGGTGGCATGAATAGCTTAGCGTCAGGGCGCTTTACGCCCGATCTGCGGCCTTGCCAAGCCGCCTGCACCGATAGCCCGACCCGGAGTTTGCCATGCCCTACCGCGCCCCGCTTGCCGATTTTGCCTTTCTGCTGGATGTGGTCGGGTTTGAGAAGGTTGCCGCAACCGCGCGTTTTGCCGATGCCAGCCCCGAGACGGTGACCGCGATTTTGGCCGAGGCGGGCAAGCTGTGCGAAACCACGCTCGCGCCACTGAACCGTGCCGGTGACAAGACGCCTGCGCGGTTGGAAAACGGCGTGGTGCGCACCTCGCCGGGGTTTGCCGAAGGCTACCGCGCGATTGCCGAGGGCGGTTGGATTGGCATGGCGGCCTCGCCTGAATTTGGCGGCATGGGGCTGCCGATGTCGGTGGCGACTTGCGTGAATGACATGATGGGCTCGGCGTGCCTCGCGTTGCAGTTGAACCCGCTGATGACGCAGGGCCAGATTGAGGCGTTGGAGCATCATGCGTCTGATGCGTTGAAGGCGCTTTATATCCCCAAGCTGGTTTCGGGCGCGTGGTGCGGCACGATGAACCTGACCGAACCGCAGGCGGGGTCGGATGTGGGGGCGGTGCGGACCCGTGCGGAAGATCGCGGCGACGGGACCTATGCGATCACCGGGCAGAAGATTTACATCACTTGGGCCGACAACGATTTTTCCGGCAATGTCTGCCATCTGGTGTTGGCGCGCTTGCCCGATGGGCCAGAGGGCACCAAGGGCATCAGCCTGTTCATGGTGCCCAAGCTGATCCCGGATGCGGATGGCAACCTTGGCGCGCGCAATGATCTGAAGGTGGTGTCGCTGGAGCATAAGCTGGGGCTGCACGGCTCGCCCACCGCTGTGATGCAGTATGACGGCGCGCAAGGCTGGCTGGTGGGCAAGAAGCACAACGGCATGGCGGCGATGTTTACCATGATGAACAATGCGCGGCTGGGTGTGGGGATGCAGGGCGTGGCGGTGGCCGAAGCGGCGTTTCAGCAGGCGCTGGCCTATGCGATGGAGCGCAAGCAGGGCAAAACGCCGCTGGGGTCGGGTGCGATCATTGACCACGCCGATGTGCGCCGGATGCTGGCGCAGATGAAGGCCGAGGTTTTCAGCGCCCGCGCGATTGGGCTGGCTTGTGCGGTGGCGATTGACATGGGCCGCGCGACCGGGGCGGCGGAATGGCTGGCGCGGGCGGCTTTGCTGACGCCGATCGCCAAGGCCTACGGCACCGATGTCGGCTGCGAGGTGGCGCATTTGGGGGTGCAGGTGCATGGCGGGATGGGCTTTATCGAGGACACCGGGGCGGCGCAGTTTGCCCGCGATGTGCGGGTGACGGCGATTTATGAGGGCACCAACGGCATTCAGGCGATGGATCTGGTGGGCCGCAAAATGATGGATCAGGGCGAAGCGGCTTACCGTTTGTGCGACGAGGTGCAGGCGGCGGCCGAAGCCGCACGGGCGGTGCATCCTGATCTGGCGGGGGCGGTCTGGACGGCCGCCGAGGGCTTGCGCGAGGCGACCGAGGCTTTGGTCGCGATGCCGATGCAGGATCGCTTTGCCGGCGCTGTGCCCTATCTGCGGGCCTTTGCGCGGGTGCTGGGCGGGCATTTCCATCTGACCTCGGCTGTGCGCGATCCGGCGCGGCTGGCGCTGGCGCAGTTTGCCATCAAGCGGTTGCTGCCGGAATACACAGCCCTGCTTGCACAGGTGCGCGAGGGGTCGGCGGGGCTGTATGCGCTGACGCCCGAGGCTTTGATCGCGTGAGCAATGCCATCCACCACCCGTGGGACGCAAGCCCTGCGATGGGTGAAGCGGTTGAAATCGCTTCACAAATCCTATGGATGCGCCTGCCGCTGCCGATGGCTTTGGACCATGTGAATATCTACGCTTTGGACGATGGCGATGGCTGGACGCTGGTGGATACCGGCATGTCCAGTCGCAAGACCAAGGCCATCTGGGAGGGGCTGATGGCGGGGCCGCTGGCGGGAAAACCCATCCGCCGGCTGATTGTGACGCATCACCACCCCGACCATATCGGCCTTGCCGGCTGGTTTCAGGCACAGGGTGTCGAGCTGATCACCACCCGCACGGCATGGCTTTACGCGCGGATGCTGGTGCTGGATGAACAGGCGAAACCCACGCCGGAGGCCATGCAATTCTACCAGCGCGCCGGGGTCGATGCCGCCTTGCGCGCACAAAAGGCCGCCGAGCGCCCGTTCAACTTTGCCGATGTGGTCGAGGCCATGCCGCAGGGTTTCACCCGCATCGCCGAGGGTGACGTGATCAGCGCAGGCGGGCGGCGTTGGCTGGTGCGGTTGGGTCAGGGCCACGCGCCCGATCACGCGACGCTGTGGAGCATGGACGATGATCTGATCATCGGTGGCGATCAGTTGCTGCCGGGTATCTCGGCCAATATCGGGGTTTACCCGACCGAGCCGGATGCCGACCCCTTGGGCGAATGGCTGGACAGCACATGCGGGTTTGCCCCCCATGCGCGGATGGATCATCTGGTGCTGCCGGGGCATAAGCTGCCATTCACCGGCCTGCCGTTCCGGCTGATTCAGATGGCGGAAAACCACGAAAGCGCGCTGGACCGGTTGCGCGCGCATCTGGCCACCCCACACACCGCAGCCCAGTGTTTCGTGCCCCTGTTCAAGCGCGAGATCACCGGCAGCCAGCACGGGCTGGCGCTGGTCGAGACGGTGGCGCATCTGAACTATCTCTTGAAGCGCGGCGCGGTTTCGCGTTTTCTGAACGCGGAGGGGGCTTGGATTTGGCAAGTCCGTTAAGGAGTTGCCATGCCCAAGCCGCTTGATCCCGCAGCCAACGCAGCCCTTGATGCGGCTGTCGTCAAAGCCGCAGATATGCCGCACGCGCCCGCCGATCTGGCCGCACAACCCAGCGCTGGCCCGCAAAACCGCACACAGGCCGCTAAAAGCCCCGCCGAATGGGCCTATGAGCGGATCATTCTGTATATCCGCAACTTTGAAAGCCAACTTGATGCCCAGCAGGAAATTGCCATGGGGTTTGCGGGCAACGATGCAGGGGTGTTGCGGATTGAGGGTTTGGGGTTTTTCGAGCCTGACCTGCTGACGTTTTATGGCCGCGATGACGATGGCATGAAAACCCAACTGATCCAGCATGTCAGCCAGCTTTCGGTGATGCTGCGCGCGGTGCCGAAGGCCGCCCCTGAAGCACCGCCGACGCGGATCGGATTTCGGCTTGCCAGCGGCTGGATGGGCGGCGAGTCGGGCGATGGCTCGGCCTAGAATGTCGCAAGACTCTGCCGCACTCCCCCCGTGACAGTTGGCGGTGAATCAGCTATGGCAGGGCAACAACTTGGAAAGGATGCTCAAATGGCCGAACACAAACCGGGCAGCATGGATACGCGTGTGCAGGAAAAGACCTTTGACGGCTTTATCCGCATGGCAACCTGGGGCGCGATCATCTGCGTCGCAGTCCTGATCTTCATGGCACTCGCCAACGCCTGATCTCTTATAGCCGGAACTGTGAAATGAACTTGAAGGCCTTTGCTGTTCTGGCGCTTGTCGCGCTGTCAGCCTGTTCGGGCGACAACAAATGGGCAACCGATGCCCAGATGGCCGCCCCCTCGGCGCATTTTGTGGCAGAGCCGCCGCGCAGCATCACGCTGTTCACGGTGCAAAGCACCCGCAACGGTTCGGGCGCGCACTCGGGCTTGCTGATCAACGCGTCCGAGCAGGTGATGTTTGACCCGGCGGGCACCTGGTATCACCCCTACTTGCCCGAGCGTGGCGACGTGCATTATGGCGTGACGCCGAAGATGGTCAGCTTTTACATCGACTACCACGCGCGTGAGACGTTCAATGTGATCGAACAAACCGTGGTGGTGACGCCCGAGATCGCCGAACTGGTCAAGCAACGCGCCGAGGCTTACGGATCGGTCCCCAGTGCGCAATGCGCGCATTCGGTGTCGTCGATCCTCAGCGGTGTGCCGGGGTTTGAGGCCATCAAGGGCACCTGGTATCCCAACAAGCTGATGAAGGAATTTGCACAGCTTCCCGGCGTGACCCGCAAGGTGATCACCGATGATGATGCCGACAACAACCACGGCGTGCTGATGGTGCAGGCCGGTCAGACCGCAACCCCTGCGCCGTAAAGGTCGGGGCCGTAAAGCTCGGGGTTTAGAAAAGCAAAGCCGCGCTGGGGTCAGCGCGGCTTTTTGCTGTGCAGCTTACAGCAGAAATGGCACGCCCAGCAGCGTTGCAACCCCGGCCAAGGCGGCAAAGATCATCTGCCGGGTGGCAAGGCCCACCACCACCGTCACCCCCGCCGCAAGCAGGCGGGCAAGGTCGGGCGTGCCACCCGTGGCGGGCGGCCACAGCACAGCGGGGGCCACCAGCGCCGGCAGCACCGCAACGGCGGTATAGCGCAAGCTGCGTTGCAACCACCCCGGCAGCGGGCGATTGCCCAACAGGCCCAGAAACGAAAACCGGATCGCATAGGTGGCCAGCCCCAGCACCACCACCACAATCCAGAACTGCGTGCGATCAATCATGCGCTGCGCCCCTCGCGCCAATATTCGAACGCCGCCCCCGCCGCCATGCCGATGGTGGACCCCACCAGCAACCCGGTGCCGTAGGGCAGCACGCTCAGCGCCAGCGTTGCCACCACCGACAGCCCGGCCGCAAGCGCATGCGGCCATGTGCGGATCATCGGTGCGGTCATCGCCAGAAACGCGATCGGCACGGCGAAGTCCAAGGCATATTCGGGCGGAATGGCGCGTCCCGCCAAGGCTCCGGCAACGGTGGAACCCATCCACAGTGGCAGCACAGGTGTGACCGCGCCAAAGAAATACGCGGTCTTCTCGTGCACGGTCATCTCTGGGCGCTTGTCATATTCGGCGACCGACAGCGCAAAACTTTGATCAACCAGAAGGTAAGCCATCACCGCCCGCACCCCCAAAGGCGCAGCCCCCAGATGCGGCGCAAGGGTGACCGAATACATCAGCATCCGCAGATTGACCGCCAGTGCGGTGGCCAGAATGATCAGCAGCGGCGCTTGATCCTGCAACAGATGCAGGGCGGCAAATTGCGACGCCCCCGCGAACACAGTGACCGAAAACGCCACAATCTCATAGAGTTGCAACCCGGCCTCGGATGCAAGCAGCCCAAACAGCATGGCAAAGGGCACGATCACCACCGCAAAGGGCAAGGCCGCGCGCACGCCGCGCAGGTAGCTTTCACGAGAGGCGGACATGGAACCTCGCAGCGTCAGGGCGGCTTTACGCCGGATGCAGAACGGCTTAGGCCTTTGCGGGGTGGAATTGAAGAGGCCAAGGTGCGGATTTTTGGATGCGTTCTGGCGGGCGGTGAAAGCCTGCGCATGGGGGCCGACAAGGCGCTGGTGCGGCTGGGAGGCCGCAGTCTGCTGTCGCACGCCATCGCCCGGCTAGAGCCGCAGGTCGAGCGGTTGGCGGTTTCGGCCAATGGCGATGCGGCCCGGCTGGCGGGCTACGGCGTGCAGGTCTTGCCCGATGAGATCTCGATGGGGCCGCTGTCGGGTATTCTGGCGGGGTTGCGTTGGGCGGCACCTTTGGGGGCGACAGCCATCGTCACGCTGGCCGTGGACACACCCTTTGCCCCCGGCGATCTGGTGCCGCAGCTTTGCCTTGCGGCGGAAACCGCGCCCGAAGGCTGCGCCATCGCGCGCGCGGCCAAGGATCACCCGGCTTGCGGGCTGTGGCCCGTGGCTTTGGCAGAACCGCTGGCGGCGTTTCTGGCCTCGGGCGTCAAAGCCAAAGTGCTCAGCTTTGCCGATGCCCATCACGCCGCCCGCGCGCAGTTTCCCGATGAAGCAGCGTTTCAGAACCTGAACACGCCAGCCGATCTTGCTGCCGCCGAAGCCCTGATCCGGGCCGCAACATGAGGGTTTACGGCGTCATCGGCTGGAAAAACTCGGGCAAAACCAGCCTGATGGAGCGGTTGGTGGCCGAGATCACCGGGCGCGGCTTCAGCGTCTCGACCGTCAAGCATGTGCATCACGATGTCGATCTTGACCAACCCGGCAAAGACAGCCACCGCCACCGTGTCGCGGGCGCGTCCGAGGTGGTTTTGGCCTCGGCGCACCGCTTTGCGCTGATGCGCGAACATCGCGGGCCCGAGCCTGATCTGGCCGAAGTGCTGTCGCGGATGGCCCCGGTCGATCTGATTCTGGTCGAGGGGTATAAACGCGACGCCCATGCCAAGATCGAAGTGTTCCGGCGCGAGGCGGGGCACGACCTGATCCAGCCCGGCGACCCGCTGGTGCGGGCGGTGGCCACCGATATGGCGCTGGATGCGCTGCCGGTGCCGGTGCTGGATCTGAACGACACCAGACAGATCGCAGAGTTCATTTTGCGCGAGGTCGGTCTTGCCACGGTTTGACCGCGTGATCGTCGCCGATTGGTCGGCGTCCTCCGCGCGCTCGCCCGCCCGGCCCTCGGCAGATGCGATCTGGCTGGGAAGCGTTGACGCGGATCGGGCAAGCAGCACCTATCATCGCAGCCGCGCCGAGGCCGAAGCGGCACTGGCGCAGGCCATCGACGCGGCATTGACCGCAGGCGAGTCCTTGCTGATCGGATGCGATTTTCCGATGGGCTATCCAGCGGGCTTTGCGGCACAGTTGACCGGAGCCGCAAGCGCGCGCGCGGTTTGGGCGTGGCTTGCCGCGCATGTCCAAGACGGGCCTGACAATCGCAACAACCGCTTTGACGTGGCCGCCCGGATCAATCGCCATTTCGGCGGCGCGGGGCCGTTCTGGGGCCGCCCCGCCCTGCTCGATCTGCCGGATTTGCCCGCCACCAAGGCCGTTGACTATGGCGCGCTGGCGCTGTCGGAACGCCGCAGGGTGGAAACCGTGGTGCCGCGCGCACAACCGGTGTGGAAGCTTTACACCACAGGCGCTGCGGGCAGTCAGGGGTTGATGGGGCAACCGATGATCCACCGCCTGTCGCGCCGCCCCGGCGTTGCGGTCTGGCCGTTTGATCCGGTGGGGCAGATCACGCTGGCCGAGGTTTACCCCTCGCTGCTGGCCCGGGCTGTGGCCGCTGACCCCGCCCCGATCAAGGACGAGGCCCAGGTGCGCCTGCTGGCGCGTGCGCTGTTCACCCTGTCGCAACGCGGGCAACTGGCCGCGCTTTTCGATGTCGCAGGTGGCCCGGAAGAAGGCTGGATACTGGGTGCCGGCCACACCGAGGCGTTGTCAGAGGCGTTGCGATGACGTTCCATCTGCACGCGGGCCTGCCCGAAGCGTTGCGGGCCGACGCCGTTGGGCTTTATTGGCAGGCTTTCGGCGGCAAGCTGGGGCGCGTGATGGGGCCAACACCGAAAGCGCTGCAATTCATCACCCGTGCGCTGCGCGCCAATCATGCCATCGTGGCACTGGATGACGCCGGGCGGCTGCTGGGGATGGCAGGCTTCAAGACCCCGGCGGGCAGCTTTGCCGGGGGCGAAATCGCAGACATCCGCGCGATTTACGGCACGCTGGGCGCGCTGTGGCGGTTGCCGCTGTTGTGGATGCTCAGCGACGAGGCGGGTGCGGATCAGTTCCTGCTGGATGGGATCTGTGTGGCTCCGCAGGCGCGCGGTTTGGGGATTGGCACAGCACTGATGGCCGCGATCGAGGCCGAGGCGCAGGCGCGCGGCTATGACCGGGTGCGGCTGGATGTGATCGACAGCAACCTGCGGGCACGCGCGCTGTATCAGCGGTTGGGCTACGAAGTGGCGCGCGAGCAATACCTTGGCCTGCTGCGCTATGCGTTCGGGTTTCGCATGGCGGTGACGATGGTAAAGCGGCTGTAACCCGCGCGATGCCGGATTGCCGCTGCGGCTTGCAAGAACAGCGTTTCAACCTTGCAGATGGGCCGCCCCGGCCTTCCGTTGAACCCTCCCGGGGGGGGATATTTTTGCGCAGAGGATGGCCATTGCGCCGCGGCAGCGCCGCCGCGTGGGGGCTCGATGCCCCCCAAGGCGGCACACCGGTTCAGGTCAGTCGAAGGTGCCTGTCACCCGGCCAAACAGCATGAAGGCGCGCGCGGTGCGGGTTTCGGCCAGATCGGACAAATCCTGATCGCTGGCGACCTTCTCGAATTCGGAAAACACCCGGTCAAAGGTGCGCAGGAAATGGTGGGCGGCATCGCGGAACACCGGGTCTTCGCGCATCCGCCCGGCGGTCAGCGCCAGCGATGAGCGGTCGCGCACGCCGCCAAGGGCTGCGATGCCGCGCCCGCGCTCGCCGTTGGCAAACTTGCGCCACAACTCAGGCCGCGCCCGTTCGGGTTTCAGATCGTCCATGAAAATGCCTTCCTGGCTCAGCAGGGTCAGCACGTCTTGCGCGGCGCGGATCAGTTTGGCGACGTTGCGATCTTCCAGCGCCAGCCGCAGCGCGCGAAAACCTTCCTTGTCGTCGGGGCTTTCGGGAAACTGCACGGCGCGGGTGAAATCCTGCACCGACAGCGGCGCGCGCAAAGATTCCGATGGCGTGCCCAGCGCCAACCCCGGCTGTTCAGCCTCGGGTTGCGGTTGCGGAGGCACCAAGGCCGCCTTGCGGTCTGCCGAGGGCACGCTAAGCCCTGCATCACGGCGCGAGTTGAAGCTGGCAAGCGCGGTTTCGGTGTGTTTGGTGGCAGCGGCGATCTCATCCAGTTTGCGCTCAACGGAAGGCCGCATCCCGCCCTGCTGGCCTGCGACATAGGCCGCGCGCATCGCCTCAACCGTCGCCTGCAACCGCGCCGACTCGTCGCGCAGGGTGCGGATTGACCGCAGCGTCGTCACCGCCGCCCAGATCAGCGCCAGCGGCAAAAACACCGCAAGCAAGGTCAGCACATACCCAAGCACACCCGATTCCACCGGACCGGTCAGGAAATAGCCGCCCACCGCAACCACCCACAGCAGGCTCATCACCGCCGCGACCCATTCTGTCGGCGACACAGCGGCATCAGAGGTGCCGCGCAGGCGCGCGCCCAGACTATAGCCCGGACTGCGCGGCGTTTCTTCGGGTTCGGCCATGTCTTGGTCCCTCAGGTCTTGGTCCCGCAGCCGGGGTCAGATGTAGCGGATCGACAGGATTTCGTAGCCGCGCGTGCCACCGGGGGTTTTCACCTCGACCGAGTCGCCTTCATCCTTGCCGATCAGCGCGCGCGCCAAGGGTGAGCGGATGTTGAGCAGGTTGCGCTCGATATCCGCCTCGGATTCGCCGACGATCTGATAGGTTTTTTCCTCGTCGGAGTCCTCATCCACCAGCGTCACGGTGGCGCCGAACTTGATCGCACCCGACAGTTTGGCCACGTCAATCACCTCGGCCAGCGAAATGATCGCCTCCAACTCTTTCACCCGGCCTTCGATGAAGCTCTGCTTTTCGCGGGCGGCGTGATATTCGGCGTTTTCCGACAGATCGCCATGCTCACGCGCCTCGGCAATGGCGCGGATCACGGCGGGGCGTTCCACAGACTTCAACTGCTTCAATTCTTCGTCCAGAGCGGTAAAGCCGCGCCGGGTCATCGGGATTTTTTCCATTGGTCTCTTCACGCAAATAACAAGGTCACAGCCCGGATGAGCCATGACCTTGCGCCTCTTTCGCCATACCTGACCCGAGCGGGGGTGTGATTGCAAGGGGGAATGCCAGCAATCGGCGGGCCTCGGTCGCGCATGAGGAAAAATCAGTCGTCCATGAGAAATAATCTTGCGCCGGACTTGCGATATAGCCTTGGGATGTTGCGTCACAGTTGACCCTGCCAATGGGTTCGGGCAATGACGCATCAGCATTTTGCCAAGTCGGAGATGGACAGTGACCGAGATCGCGCGCGAGCAGATGGATTATGATGTGGTCATCGTGGGCGCGGGGCCTGCGGGCTTGTCTGCGGCGATCCGGCTGAAGCAGTTGGACAGCAACCTGAGTGTGGTGGTGCTGGAAAAGGGCTCGGAAGTTGGCGCGCATATTCTGTCGGGCGCGGTGCTGGACCCGGTGGGGCTGAACAAGCTGATCCCGGACTGGAAGGCCAAGGGCGCGCCTTTGAACACGCCTGTCGTCGAGGACAACTTCTACATCCTCGGGCCAGCCGGGCAGATGCGGATTCCGAATTTCCCGATGCCGCCGTTGATGAACAACCACGGCAATTACATCGTCTCGATGGCGAATGTCTGCCGCTGGATGGCCGAGCAGGCCGAGGGCCTTGGCGTTGAGATTTTCCCCGGCATGGCCTGTTCGGAATTGATCTACGGCGACAAAGGCGAAGTGCGCGGCGTGGTCGCGGGCGAGTTTGGCAAGAACGCCGATGGCACTCCCGGCCCGTCGTATGAGCCGGGTATGGTGCTGGCCGGGAAATACGTGTTCCTGTCGGAAGGCGTGCGCGGGTCTTTGGCCAAGGAGGTCATTGCCAAGTATGATCTGAGCAAGGGTCACGAGCCGCAGAAGTTCGGCCTTGGCATGAAGGAAATTTGGGCCATTGATCCGGCCAAGCACAAGCTGGGCACGGTCACGCATACGATGGGCTGGCCGCTGGGCAGCAATGCGGGCGGCGGGTCGTTCATCTATCACCTTGAGAACAATCAGGTTTATGTCGGCTTTGTGGTGCATTTGAACTACAAGAACCCGCATCTGTATCCCTACATGGAATTCCAGCGCTTCAAGCATCACCCGATGGTGGCGGAACTGCTGAAGGGTGGCAAACGCGTGGCCTACGGTGCGCGCGCGATTTCCGAGGGCGGCTGGCAGTCGATCCCGAAGATGGTGGCACCCGGTGTGGCGCTGCTGGGTTGTTCGGCTGGCCTCGTGAACGTGCCGCGCATCAAGGGCAACCACAACGCCATGCTGTCGGGCATTGACGCGGCAGAGGCGGCGTTTGTGGCGATCAGCGCGGGCCGCGCAGGCGATGAGTTGACCGAATACGAGGTGCTGGTGCGCGGTGGCCCGATTGCGGCAGATCTGAAAAAGGTGCGCAACGTCAAACCGCTGTGGTCGAAGTATGGCCTTGTCGCCTCGCTGTTCCTTGGCGGCGCGGATATGTGGGCGAACACCTTTGGGCTGACCATTCTGGGCACCCTGAAGCACGGCAAGAACGATGCGGAATCGACGGGCCTCGCGAAGGATTACGCCCCCATCGACTATCCCAAACCCGATGGCGTGCTGTCGTTTGACCGGCTGACCAACGTGGCATTCTCGGCCACCAACCACGACGAAAACCAGCCCGCGCATCTGAAATTGAAAGATGCGAGCATCCCGATCTCGGTCAACCTGCCGCTGTATAACGAACCCGCGCAGCGGTATTGCCCGGCGGGGGTGTATGAAGTGATTGCCGAAGCCGGAAAAGAGCCGCGCTTTCAGATCAACTTCCAGAACTGCGTGCATTGCAAGACCTGCGACATCAAAGACCCGTCGCAGAACATCGTCTGGACCACGCCAATGGGCGGCGGCGGCCCGAACTATCCCAATATGTAAGGCGGCGACTTCCGCGACTGGAAAAGGGCGGCCCGTGGCCGCTCTTTTGCATCTGAAACAGGGCCACCCATGCACACCATTCTGTTCCTCTGCGGAAAAGCCCGGATGCGAAGCCCGACCGCCGCCGAAATCGCGCGCACCGTGTTGGTTGCCGAAACTGACTTTGCCGGGCTGAGCAGCGATGCCGACGAGCGCGTCAGCGCCGAGCAGATTGCTTGGGCGGATTCCATCGCGGTGATGGAAAAGGCGCAACTTGCCAAGTTGAAGCGGCAGTTTGGGGGCTTACTGCGCGGCAAGCATGTGGTCTGCCTCGATATAGCCGACGATTATACCTTCATGCAGCCCGAACTGGTTGCATTGATCCAGCAAAAGCTTCGCCGCATGTTTGCCAAGGTGCAGGCCAGACCATCACCCCCCAACATGTGATCTGACATTCTGGTTCAGATCAGCGAAGATGCGCGGGCCGCGGGTTATAAACCCCCGGCCCGCATTGCTTATCGGCCCGCGCGGCTCTAGCTTTGCGGCAACGCTTACGAGGAGCCGCCCCGGATGCCATTTCCCCGCCTGACCCGCACGCACCTGCTGCTGGCCTCTGCTGTCATCTGCCTGCCGTTTGCCGGGATGGCCGAAACCGCCAAGCCCGCACCGGCGCCCGAAGCCAGTGCCGGCCCGGTCAGCGCGGCGGGGGCGTATCTGGCCGCAGGCGTGGCGAGTTCCGAGGCCGATTATGCGGCGGCTGTCGAATGGTATGGCCGCGCGCTCAGCGGTGATCCGGCCAACCCCGCGCTGCTGCAAGGCGCGCTGATGGCGCATGTCGGCACCGGCGATATGGTGGGTGCGGCCAAGCTTGCGCAGGCGTTTCAGGCGGCGGGCGGCAAAAGCCAGATTGCCACGGTGGTCTTGATCGCAGGCGATGCCAAACGGCAGGACTATGCGGCAATTTTGAAAGAGCAAGCCGCGGGTGGCTCGGCGGGCGCGGTGCTGGATGATCTGGTGAAGGCGTGGGCCAAGCTGGGGCTGGGGCGGATGTCCGAGGCGACGGAAGCCTTTGACAAGATGGCGAAAACCAAGGGGCTTGAGGCGTTCGGGCTGTATCACAAGGCATTGGCGCTGGCATCGGCGGGTGATTACGAGGGGGCCGAGAACATCCTTTCGGGCAAGGCTGGGGGCAGCTTTCCGCTGACCCGGCGCGGTCTGATCGCGACGGTCGAAATCCTCAGCCAACTCGAGCGGAACCCCGAAGCGGTGGCGCTGATTGACCGCAATTTCCAGCCCGGCACTGATCTGGAAATCGACGATCTGCGCCGCCGTCTTGACGCAGGCGAGCCGCTGCCGTTCACCATCGTGCGCAACGCGGGCGACGGCATTGGCGAGGTGTTCTACAGCATGGCCAATGCGGTGAAGGGCGATGCGGATGCCAGCTTTACGCTGCTACACGCGCGTGCAGCGGCCTACCTGCGCCCCGACAACACCGAAGCCATCCTGTTGGTGGCGGGCCTTTTGGAACAACAGCGCCAGCACGTCTTGGCGACGGCAGCCTATGCCACCGTGTCGCCCAGCGATCCAAACTTTCATGCCGCTGAAATCGGCCGCGCCAATGCCACCTTTGCCGCCGGGCATCCCGAAGCCGCGCTGGAAATCCTGCAGGCGCTGGCGCGCACGCATGGCGATATTCTGGCGGTGCAACTGGCCTTGGCCGACGGGATGCGGCGAGAAAAACGCTATGATGAGGCGTTCAAGGCCTATGACGCGGCGATCAAGATGGTGCCCAACCCCGGCCCAGGCCATTGGGTGCTGTTCTACAGCCGTGGCGTGGTCTCGGATGCCTTGCGGCATTACGACGCCGCCGAGGCTGATTTCCGCCGCGCGATGGCCCTGAATCCCAACCAGCCCGAATTGCTGAACTATCTGGGCTACAGTCTGGTCGATCAGGGCCGCAAACTGGATGAGGCGCTTGGCCTGATCAAGCGCGCGGTGCTGATGCAGCCCGACAGCGGCGCGATCCTGGATAGCCTTGGCTGGGCCTATTACCGGCTGGAGCGCTACCGCGACGCGGTGCTGCCGATGGAGCAAGCCTCGCAGCGGATGCCGGTGGATGCAACGGTGACAGACCATCTGGGCGATGTGTATTGGGCGGTGGGCCGCAAGCGCGAGGCCGAATATCAGTGGCGGCGCGCGTTGTCCTATGACCCCGACGAAAAGCTGGCGGCGCGGTTGCGTTTGAAGCTGGCCAAGGGGCTGGATGCGGTGCTGGCGGCAGAAGGTGCGGCACCGCTGAAACCCGTGGCGGCCGCGGCAGCGCAACCGTGATCTGACCTTGCGCGTCTTTGCCCCCGCCAAGATCAATCTGGCGCTGCATGTGACCGGGCAGCGCGGCGACGGCTATCACCTGCTGGACAGTCTGGTGGTGTTTGCTGGCGTGGGCGATTGGGTGACGGCGCGGGCAGCAGATCAGCTAAGCCTGAACGTGACCGGGCCGTTTGGCGCGGGCTTGTCGGGCGATAACCTTGTGCTGCGGGCGGCGCGGTGTTTGGGCGTGACGGCGGCGCTGGAGTTGGACAAACACTTGCCGGTCGCCTCGGGCATCGGTGGCGGCTCGGCGGATGCGGCGGCGGCGTTGCGGGCCTTGTGCGCCTTGACGGGCCGGGCGCAGCCCGATGCGGCAGCGGTGCTGGCCTTGGGCGCGGATGTGCCGGTCTGTCTGGCGGGGGTCCCGGTGCGGATGCAGGGCGTGGGCGAGGTGTTAACCCCGCTGCCCGCTTTGCCGGAATGTTATCTGGTGCTGGTCAATCCCGGCGTGGCCGTGGCCACACCTGCGGTGTTCAAGGCTTTGGCGCGGCGGGATAATCTGGCGATCAAGGCGGTTGCGCATTGGGATAGCGCGGCTGATCTGGCGGCGTGGCTGCACGCGCAGCGCAATGATCTAGAGGCCCCGGCGATTGCCCTGGCCCCGGTGATTGCCGACGTGAAGGCCGCGCTGCAAGCCCGCCCCGGCTGTCTGCTGGCGCGGATGTCCGGGTCTGGCGCGACCTGCTTTGGCCTGTTTGCCAGTGAAGACCTCGCGCAAGCCGCCGCAGGGGCGTTGCGCGATGAAGCCCCGGCATGGTGGGTGGCGGCGGGGCAATGGCGGCTAGTTGATCCGCTCGACCACATAGGCCGCCAGATCATACAGCATGTCGCGCAAGGGATGTTCGGGCAGCGCCGCCAGCGCGGATTGCGCCCGCGCAGCCCAAGCCAGCGCATCCGCCCGCGCCGCCTGCATCGCACCATGCTGCGCCATCACCGCCTGCGCCTGCTCCAGATCGCCGTCACCCTGCTGGCCCTTTTCGATCACCCGCACCCAGAAGGCGCGCTCTTCGGGGCTGGCCTTGGCAATCGCCTTGATCACCGGCAGCGTCAATTTCCGCTCGCGGAAATCATCGCCGGTGTTCTTGCCGATCACCGCAGCCGAGCCGCCGTAATCCAGAAGGTCATCGACAATCTGGAACGCAATGCCCAAGGCATCACCATAGTCAAGCAGCGCCTTGACCTGCGCCGGGGTGCCACCGGCAATTTCGGCCCCGGCTTCGGTCGCCGCCGAAAACAGCGCCGCCGTCTTGCCGCGCACGACTTTCAGGTAAATCTCTTCCGTGGTGGCCAGATCCTGCGCTGCGGTCAGTTGCAGCACCTCGCCTTCCGCAATCGTGGCCGAGGCATTGGCGAGGATGTCCAGCACCCGCAGATTGGCAGGCTCCACCATCAACTGAAACGCGCGGGCGAACAGATAATCGCCAACCAGCACGGATGATTTGTTGTCCCACAGCAGGTTGGCGGTGGGCCTGCCCCGGCGGCGCTGGCTTTCATCGACCACATCATCATGCAGCAAGGTGGCCGTGTGGATGAACTCTACCGTCGCCGCCAAATGCACATGATAGGGGCCGCCGTAGCCCAGCAGGCGCGCCGCAGCCAGCACCAGCATCGGGCGCAACCGCTTGCCGCCCGCCTCGATCAGATGCGCGGTCACTTCCGGGATGCGCGGCGCATGTTCCGAAGCCATCCGCGCCCGGATCATCCCGTTCACCGCCGCCATATCCTCGGCCAAGGCATCGGCCAGCCGGTCATGCGGTTTCTGCGCGGCGTTGATCATGTTCATTCTCACCCCTTCAGGTATCGACACATAGGTATCGACTCGGGGCTATGACCCCGGCTAAACCCAGTCCCATGAAGCTTTTATTGCGCACGACCGACCCCACCGTGATCGCCTTTGCTCAAGTGCTCCTTGAAGGCGAGGGTATAGACAGCTTTGTGATGGACGTCCACATGAGCACGCTGGAAGGCGGTATCGGATTGTTTCCCCGCCGCATGATGGTGGCTGACAGCGATCTGTTCATGGCGCGGGCGATATTGGCCGATAACGGCATTGCGGATGGGGTGTGAATGAACGATTTGCCCGCCGATCTGACGCATGACAAGTTTCTGTGCGGCAAATTGCAGCTTTGGCAGCCGCGCCATGGCTACCGCGCGGCGACAGACCCGGTTTTGCTGGCCGCGGCCTGCCCGGCGCAGGCAGGCCAATCGGTGCTCGATCTGGGCTGCGGCGTTGGGGCTGCGGCGCTATGTCTCGCCACCCGCGTGCCGGATTTGCGGCTGGCGGGGCTGGAGTTGCAGGCCGACTATGCCGATCTGGCGCGGCGCAACGCCGTGGAAAATGGCATCGGGTTTCAGGTAGAGGTGGGCGATCTGGCCGATATGCCGAAACCGCTGCGGATGGATTTTGACCATGTCATCGCCAACCCGCCCTACTATCCGCGCGGCGGCACCCCCAGCCCGAACGCCGGGCGCGCAACCGCGTTGCAGATTGACACGCCGTTGGGCGATTGGGTGCAGGCGGCCAGCAGGCGGCTGGCCCCCGGTGGCTGGCTGACGCTGATCTGCGGCGCCGATGGCCTGCCCGAGGTGCTGGCGGCGATGGGGGATAAACTCGGCTCGGCTTCTGTGCTGCCGCTGACGCCCCGCGAGGGCAAACCGGCGCTGCGCATCCTTTTGCGGGCGCGCAAGACCGGGCGCGCGGCCTTCCGCCTGCTGGCGCCCTTGGTTATTCATCACGGCAAATCACATGACGGCGACCGCGAAAGCTATACCCCCCGTGCCAGCGAGATTTTGCGCGGCGGTGCCAGCCTGTCGGATGAATTCCGCTAATTCGACAGAATAAACGCATAGGTTGTGTGAAGATTTGGTGACACGACTCAGATTCTATGGTGCACTGAAGGTGTTGAACCAGCATCAGGAGGACTTGCATGACCGTCGCTTCCCATATCGCTGAACTGAAAAAGAAGCACGAAACCCTCTCATCCCGTGTCGAACAGGCGCAGCGCGCGCCCGCCGTGGATGATCTGCACATCGCCGATCTGAAAAAGCAAAAGCTGAAGCTGAAAGAGGAAATTGGCCGGCTAAGCTCTTAACCCTTTCTGGCGCTGGCCGCTTTGGCAGAGCTTGCTTTTGCCGCCAGCGCCGCCCCTGCTGTGATCAAAACCGCCGCAATCAGGATGGCGCTTGATGGCTTGGCAATCCCCGCCGCCACCAGTGCCAAGGTTGAAAGCAACGGTGCTGCATACGAGGCGACCCCAAGCAGTTGGATGTCGCCTTTTTTCATGCCGATGTCCCAGGTGAAAAACGCAGCCCCAACCGGCCCCACACCCAAGGCTATCACGCTGGCCCAGCCCATAGCCCCTTGCGGCCAAGTGGTTGTTTCCAAAGCCATGTGCGCAATGGCCGACAGGGCTGCCGTGGCCAGACAGAACACCGTCACCGATTCAGTCGGCACCGTGCCCAAGCGGCGCGACAGCACCGAATAAACAGCCCAAGTCACCGCGCACAGGAAGGCCAGCGCAAGACCAAGGCTGTTGCCTTGCGCCTCACCGCCGCGCGCCAACACGATCAGCGCGGCCCCGGCAAAGGCGATCAGCGCGCCTGCGATGTGCAAGGCCCCCAAACGCTCACCCGGCAGCAGGCCCGACAGCAGCACGATGAACAGCGGCCAAAGGTAAGCGATCAGCCCGGTTTCGGCGGTGGGGGAAAGCCGGAAAGCGGTGAAATACAGCAGATGATAGCCAAAAAGCCCAAGCGTGCCAAAGGCATAGACCTTCCACGACACGGTTTTCAAAACGCCCAGACCAGCGCCGGTGATTGTCCAGATCAGCCCAATCGCCCCGCCAATGCCAAAGCACAACGCATTCAGCAGCAAGGGCGGCACCGGGGCCGAGCCGATGGTGAACAGCGCCAGCAGCGACCACATGGCGATGGCAGTCAGGCCGATGAGGGTGGCTTTGGTTTTGGTCATGGCGGACTCCTTCGCGTCTTACCTGCCGAAACCATGTCCAGCGGGCAAGCAAAAAGGCCCGACCGAAGCCGGGCCTTATGTAGGGTGCGTGCTTGCACGCACCGCGCGTCAGACCACGAATTGCCCGCCGTTGGCGGAAATCGTCGAGCCGGTGATGAAGCCCGCGTCATCCGACGCAAGGAAGGTGACGATGCGCGCAATCTCGTCCGGCTCGCCCAAACGGCCGACCGGAATTTGCGGAATGATGCGTTCTTTCAACACCTTCTCGTCAATCGCCTTCACCATGTCGGTGCCGATATAGCCGGGGCAGATCGCGTTCACGGTGATCCCTGCGCGCGCGCCTTCGGCTGCCAGCGCCTTGGTGAAGCCCAGATCGCCGGATTTCGCCGCCGAGTAATTCACCTGCCCCGCCTGCCCCTTTTGCCCGTTGATCGACGAGATGTTGATCACCCGGCCAAACTTGCGGTCGCGCATGCCGGTCCACAACGGATGCGTCATGTTGAACAGGCCCGAAAGGTTGGTGTCCATCACCTCTTTCCACATCTGCGGCGTCATCTTGTGAAACATCGCATCGCGGGTGATGCCCGCGTTGTTGACCAGCACCGCGACCGGGCCAAGATCGGCCTCCACCTTGGCAATGCCCGCCACGCAAGCGTCGTAATCGGCGACCGACCACTTGTAGGTGGCAATGCCGGTTTCCTTGGTGAAGGCGCTCGCGGCCTCATCGTTGCCCGCGTAGTTCGCGGCCACGGTGTAACCCGCCGCCTTCAACGCCACCGAAATCGCAGCCCCAATGCCGCGCGAGCCGCCCGTGACCAATGCTACCTTTGCCATCTTTTCCTCCTCCAAGGCTGTCATTTTGAAATCATGTTATTGATACGACGCAGCGGGCGCAACAATGTTGCGCCCGCTGCGGGCATTTTATTTCAATATATCGCAGACTTACGCGCGCTCAAGGCACATCGCCACGCCCATGCCGCCGCCGATGCACAGGGTTGCCAGACCCTTTTTCGCACCTGAACGGCCCATTTCGTGGATCAGCGTGTTCAAAATCCGCGCGCCCGAAGCACCAATCGGGTGGCCGATCGCAATCGCGCCGCCGTTGACGTTGACCTTGCTGGTATCCCAGCCCATGTCTTTGTTCACCGCACAAGCCTGCGCCGCGAACGCTTCATTCGCCTCGATCAGATCCAGATCGGCGGCCTTCCAGCCTGCCTTGTCCAGTGCCTTGCGGCTGGCGAAAATCGGCCCGACGCCCATGATCGACGGGTCAAGCCCGGCGGTTGCATAAGACGCAATCCGCGCCAGCGGCTTCAACCCGCGCTTGTTGGCATCAGCTTCCGACATCAGCAGCACCGCCGCCGCGCCGTCGTTCAGGCCAGACGCGTTCGCCGCCGTCACCGAGCCATCCTTGGTGAACGCCGGGCGCAGTTTCTGCATCGATTCCAGCGTCGCCCCGTGGCGGATGTATTCGTCCTGATCGACCGTCACATCGCCCTTGCGGGTCTTGATGGTGAAAGCGATGATCTCATCCTTGAACTTGCCAGCCTTTTGCGCGGCTTCGGCCTTGTGCTGGCTGGCCAGTGCGAATTCGTCCTGCATTTCGCGGGAAATCTGCCACTGGTTCGCGACGTTTTCCGCCGTTTGGCCCATGTGATAGCCGTTGAACGCATCCCACAGCCCGTCGCGGATCATGCTGTCGATGAAGTTCAGATCGCCCATCTTTTGCCCTGCGCGCAGGTGCGCGACATGCGGGCTGAGCGACATGCTTTCCTGACCACCGGCGACGACGATATTCGAATCGCCCAGTTGCACATGCATCGCACCCAAAGCCACCGCCCGCAGACCCGAGCCGCAAACCTGGTTCAGCGACCAGGCCGACGCCTCTTTCGCAAGGCCAGCACGGATATGCGCTTGGCGGGCCGGGTTTTGCCCCTGCCCTGCGGTCAGCACCTGGCCGAGGATGGTTTCGGCGACATCCGCCTTGTCGATCCCGGCGCGCGCCACCACGGCCTCGATCACCGCCGCGCCCAACTCGTGCGCAGGGGTCGCCGCGAAGGCCCCGTTAAAGCTGCCCACAGCGGTGCGTGCCGCCGATACGATTACCACATTGGTCATGACTTGCGCCCTCTCCCAGAAACTGCCGCGGCGAAGCACCGCTTTGCCGATTTGAACATGGCCTAGAAGGGGTGGCGGTGAAAAGCAAGTTTTCTGCACGTCCGGGTTGTCGCAGGGGCAAGGCTGCCGCGATCAGGCCGATTTCTGCGCAGCATTGCGATCAAACGCGGGCTTCAGCGTGGCTGCACCAAACAGATAGCCCTGCATGCAATCCACCCCCATCTGTTGCAGCACCTGCGCCTCTGCCGGGGTTTCCACCGATTGGGCCACGGTAAACATCTGAAAATGCTGGCCAATCGACAACAGCGCGGCAGTCAGCACCTGATTGTCGGCATCTTGCTGGATGTTGCGGATGAACTGGCCATCCAGTTTCAGGATGTCAAAGTAGAAATCCTTGAAATAGCGGATCGCCATATTGCCCGACCCGAAGTTATCCAGCGCAAAGGCCACGCCTGCGCCTTTCAGATCATCCATGAACGCCACCACCAATTCGGGCACCTGCATGGCCGAGCTTTCGCTGATTTCAAGAATCAGCCGCTCGCCAATCGTGGGGGCGACGGAAAGCCCGCGCATCAGCACCTGTTTCCAGCGCGCATAGCCGATGGAGCGCGCCGACATGTTGATCGACAGCCGCAAGTCAGGCACCCGCGCCAGCGTGGCCAGACCGATTTCCAGCGCCGCACAGTCGATTTCGCGGCCAATTTCGTGGGTTTCAACCGCGTCCATGAAATCCTTGGCCGGAATCACCCGCCCGGTGGGGTCAAGCACCCGGATCAACCCTTCCTGAAACGCCACGCGCGCCGCATCGCGCGCCAGCACCACCGGTTGATAGGCCAGACGCAGGCGTTTGGTATCAATGGCCTGCCGCACCATGGTCAAGGTTTCACGATCCACGGCCGAGATGGCCACCCCCAAGGGGCTGGCCACGCCCGCCTGCGCGTCCAGCCGGGGCTTTGGTTTTGGCATGATCATCGCGATGCTCCTGCGGGTTGGGCCGATGGACACCTTGCCGCCACAACAGTAAAAGCCAGCTTAAACATTGGGGTTTTAGGCCAATTTTAATGATTTTGAGGACACGATGACAGAGAACGCACGATGCGGCTGGTGTGGCAGCGATCCGGTTTATGTGGCCTACCATGACGATGAATGGGGCAGGCCCCTGCGCGATCCGCGGGCTTTGTTCGAATGCCTGATTTTGGAGGGCTTTCAGGCTGGCCTGTCGTGGATCACCATCCTGCGGCGGCGCGAGTCGTTTCGGGCGGCGTTTGCCGGGTTTGATCCGGCGGTGTTGGCGGGCTGGGGCGAGGCCGAAACGCAGCGGCTGCTGGGCGATCCCGGCATCATCCGCCATCGCGGCAAGATCGAGGCAACCTTTGCCGGCGCGCGCGCTTATCTCGCGATCGAGGCGCGTGAGGGTTTTGCGCAGTTCATCTGGAAACATGTCGATCATCAGCCGATAGACCGGCAACTGGGCAGCCTTGGCCAGGCGGTGGCGCAAACCGACGCATCGGTGGCGCTGTCAAAGGCGCTGAAGGCTGAGGGGTTCAAGTTTGTCGGCCCCACCATCAGCTATGCCTTCATGCAGGCGGTGGGCATGGTCAACGATCATCTGGTGAGCTGCCCTTGGCACGGCGCAATGGCGGCCAAAGCCTGACCCTGCGCCGTCACAGAATCGATTCAAGGATGGGCGATAGTCGGCCTTGGGGCTTTTCTTCCCCATCTGTCCCACCCTCCGGCTGGTATTTTGCAGCCAAGCCCTTGGACCTGTCCCCCGGTCCGAGGGCTTTTTTCATGGCCCGTCGGCGATCTCGGCGGTTGCTTGCGCAAGGATGGCGGGCTTTCGCTTGGCGGATGGGCGTTGCACGGCAGGACTTTCCGCGGGCGGTGCCGCATGATTAAGCTGGCGGCAAATCAGCAGGAGATCCCCATGGCCTTTGGCAAATCCATCCGCACCTTTTGGGACGGGCGCTGGCATGACGGCGATATGGCGGTGATGAAGGCGGCCGATCACGGCATCTGGCAGGGCACCTCCGTTTTCGACGGCGCGCGGTATTTTGACGGTCTGTGCCCCGATCTGGATTTGCATTGCGCGCGGGTGAACCGCTCTGCCGAGGCGCTGATGATCACCCCCACCTGCGCGCCCGAGGATATGGCCGCGATCATCCGCGAGGGGTTGCAGGCGTTCGGGCCGGGGCAAGCCGTTTATATCCGCCCGATGTATTGGGCGCTGCATGGCACCGAATTGGGCATCGTGCCCGCGCCGGGGGCCACGGGGTTTGCGATCTCGCTGGAAGAAGTGGCGATGCCCGACCCCGAATTCGCCACCACCGTGACGCGGACGCGCTTCCGCCGCCCGGTGCTGGAGGATGCGGTGTGCAACGCCAAGGCTGGCTGCCTTTACCCCAACAACGCCCGGATGCTGGTTGAGGCGCAGGCCAAGGGCTTTGGCAATGCGCTGGTGGCGGATGCTTTGGGGAACCTCGCGGAAAGTGCGACGGCGAATGTGTTTCTGGTGAAGGATGGCGTGGTGTTCACGCCGGTGCCGAACGGCACGTTCTTGGCCGGGATCACCCGGGCGCGGCATATCGCCAACCTGCGCGCCGACGGGGTTGAAGTGCGCGAGACCGTGCTGACCTTTGAGGATGCCCATGCGGCGGATGAGATTTTCCTGTCGGGCAACTTTGCCAAGGTCACGGCGGTAAAGGCGTTTGACGGCACCGAATACAACGATCGCCCGATGACCGCGCGGGCGCGGCGGCTCTATTGGGAATGGGCGGCGGGGCAGCGTTAGGGCTGATAGACTCCTGCCGCCTGCCTCGGGCGGAGACAGGAAACGCATTGCGTTTCCCCGCCCGTGCGTGCGGTTGCACCCTGTAAACAGTGCCGCGATAAACCCGTCAAGGCCAGCGCCCGACCCGGCGGGCGAGAAGCGCCCGCCATGGGCGGGTCGGGCGCTGGCCGGGCCATTCAGGCCCGGCGGCTCCAGTGGCACCTGCACCGCATGGCAAAGGCGATGGCCTTTGCCACTTGGCCCGAGGCGACTGTCGATCAGCGCAACGCCTTGCCGCACTCTTGCCTTCCCCATCCCCCGGCTGCATGATCGCGGCGTTAACGGGAGACAATCATGCGGAAATTCCTTGTCGTGCTGGATGACAGCCGGGAGTGTCTGAACGCGATGCGATTTGCGGCGCTGCGGGCCGCGCATACGGGTGGCGGAGTGCAGGTTCTGTCGATCATCCCGCCAGAAGAATTCCAGCACTGGATGGGCGTGGCGGACCTGATGCGGGCCGAAGCGCGCGAGCGGATCGAGGCGCATTTCGAGGTCTTCGCGAAATGGATGCGCGACAAGCAAGGCGTGAACCCCGAGCTGATCATCCGCGAGGGCGACCCGGTGGCCGAGATCCTCGCACAGGTCAAAGAAGACCCGGCGGTGGGGATTCTGGTGCTGGGCGCTGGCACCGAGAAATCCGGCCCCGGCCCGCTGGTGACAGCGATGACGCGATCTTCAGGCAGCCTGCCGATCCCGATCACCATCGTTCCGGGCGACATGAGCAAGGAACGGCTGGAGAGCATCACCTGATGGTCCCAACTCGGGACCATTGATTTCATGGGCGGAATTTGAACGGTCTGGGCTGTGGTTAACCAAGTATGACCCGACCAGACCGCTCAGCACCTGGCCTTAGACCTGCGTGCGGATAGATGCGGCCAAACCGATTGAGGGCGGAATCTGTGCGTGCACCGGCGCCGCCAGAATTGGCGTGACATATGCGGACGCGGGAGACGTTGCAGATAAACCGGCACTCGGTATATTGACCGCAGGCAAAATGACGGAACGATGATCCAGATCAGGCGAGCGACCGAGGCCGACGCCGCAGGTGCGATCAGCACTCTGCGTCGCTCGATCACCGAACTATGCGTTGCAGATCACCAGAATAGTCCGACAGAAGTCGAAGAATGGCTGGGCAACAAAACTGTCGAGTCTTGGCGAAAATGGATCGCGCAGGATGATGCGGTCGTGCTGGTGGCCGAACAAGAAAGAAAGGTCGTCGGTGTCGGCATGGCCACCTTGAGCGGCGAGATCCTGTTGAACTACGTCCATCCGGAAGCACGCTTCAGCGGCGTCAGCAAAGCTATTCTCGCGGGCTTGGAAGAAGCGTTAAAATCGCAGGGCGTTGCGTGCTGCCGTCTGCAAAGCACGCTCACAGCCCAACCATTCTACAAAAGCTGCGGCTATCGGTCGGAAAAAGGCGACGCCTTCATTCTGTGCAAATTTCTGTAACGCGTGGCTCCGCCAAGGGCGCAAAGCGACGCCCACGGATTGCCGGGTGAAGGCAGCTTTCCGCAGCCTTGTGTCGGGTTCCTTCGGGCCAACCACGATTGGGCAAAGACGATCCGTGCACAGGGGGTTGCGCGCTGATCGCATCAGAAGTGTCGCACATTCTTGCCGCGAGGGCGGGCGGTTGGGGAATGGGGCCATCTGTCTCAGCCCAAGCGATGGCGATTGGGTGTAGGGTGCAGCCAAAGGAGCACCGCCATGCAACTGCCGACCCACGCCCAACTGATCGCCCCGCGCGACGCATTGGCGTTTCTGCACAGCCAAAGCACCCTGCTGCCCGCCCCGATCACCGCGATTGCGGCGTGGCGGTTGGTGATGGCGCGGCCCTTGCCGGGGATGGCTTGGGCGTTCTGGTTGCGCGATGCCATCTCGGCGCGGTTTGGGGTGGCGAGGATTGGCGGGTTTTCCGGCAAGGCTGTGGACACCCCGCAGGTGGGCGATCATCTCGATTTCTTTCTGGTCGAACATATCAGTGACAGCGTGCTGTCGCTGACCGCGCGCGACCGGCATCTGGATGTAATGACCTGCATCACGGTCGAGGGCGCGCGATTGGCGATCACGGCATCGGTGGTGACGCATAACGCGTTCGGGCGGGCCTATATGATTCCGGTGGCTCCGGCGCATCGGCTGATCGTCTGGGCCATGCTGCGCCGGTTGCGGCGGGGGTGAAGGCTTGCGCATTTCGCAGTTGCGGCATTGCGCCCCTTTGCAGTTGCAGCATTCAGCCCTATATTGGCAGCGGGAGGACAACAGGAGCACGCCATGAGCCGCATTCCGTCTGTCACCACCGACGCTGCCCAATCCGACATCCAGCCCATCGCGGCCATCCGTGCCGCACAAGAGGCCGTGGCGTATTTCAAGCCCACCCCGCGCCCGCAGCTGAACACCCCGGCGAACCTAAGCGCGCTGGACGCGATGTATGCCTATTACAGCGCCTGAGCGCCGTCGCGACACCCTGCCGCACCCCACCCCGCCCGCGATTTGACACAGGTCAACGTCCGGGCGGTTGAACAGGCAGAGGATGATCCCGCAACCAATTTGCGGAATGATATCATGAAAATAGCTCTGCTCTCCGTTCTCGCCAGTGCTGCGCTGGCCAGTGCTTTGGCCGCCCCCGCGCTTGCGCAATCTGCCGGGGATATGACGCTTGGCTTCGGCATGGCAGTGGTCTCGCCGAAAAGCGACAACGGCACGCTTGCAGGCGCTGCGGCCACGGTGAACGACAGTGTGCGGCCCTCGATCACCTTTGAATATTTCCTGCGCGACAACATCGGGCTCGAGGTTCTGGGCGCGCTGCCGTTCAAGCATTCGATCTATCTGAACGGTGGCTATGCTGGCGAGACCAAGCAACTGCCGCCGACGATCTCGGTGAACTACCACTTTGCCAATGCCAGCAAGTTCACGCCGTTTGTTGGCGTGGGGCTGAACTACACCAAGTTTTTCGAAACCAGCTCGCCCCTCGGTGATCTGAAGATCGACGACAGCTTTGGCGTGGCGGCGCATCTGGGGGTGGATTACGCGGTCAGCGCCAAGGCCGCGCTGCGGCTGGATCTGCGCTATGCCAAGATCGGCAGCGATGTGCATCTGAACGGCGCGAATATCGGTAAGGTCGAGATTGATCCGCTGGTGACGGGCGTTTCCTACGTCATCACGTTCTAAGGCCGATCCGACCGCTGTTGCCGCTTTGGGAGAGGGGCGGCAACCCAAGGGGCGCGGGGTTCCCTCGCGCCCTTTTCAGCTTTTCCCGCCGAAATTAGAACGGTTCCAAACTTGACTTCTGCCGGGGAAGCGCGCATATCCGAGTGGAATAGTCGGAGAAAAGACCATGTTCATCCAGACCGAATCCACCCCGAACCCGGCGACGCTGAAATTCCTGCCGGGCCAAGCCGTGCTGGAGATGGGCACCGCCGATTTCCCCAGCCTTGAATCGGCTGTGAAATCGCCGCTGGCCAGCCGTGTGTTTGCCACGGGCCAGGTGACGGGCGTGTTTCTGGGCACCGATTTCATCACCGTGACCAAGGCCGAAGCTGCCGATTGGCAGCATATCAAGCCCGCAATTCTGGGCGCGATCATGGAGCATTTCCAGTCGGGTGCTGCCGTGATGGAGGGCGAATCTCAGGCAGCCCATGCCGCGCACAGCGGCGAGGACAGTGAAATCGTCAACCAGATCAAAGAATTGCTGGATACCCGCGTGCGCCCTGCTGTGGCGCAGGATGGTGGCGACATCACCTTCCACGGCTTTGACCGTGGCGTGGTCTATCTGCACATGAAGGGCGCTTGCGCCGGGTGCCCGTCCTCGACCCTGACGCTGAAGATGGGCATCGAGAACCTGCTGCGGCATTACATCCCCGAAGTGCTGGAAGTGCGCCCCGTTGCGGCCTAATCTGGTATTGGCATTCGACACATCGGCGGCGCATTGCGCCGCCGCTTTGCTGTCTGGCGACCGCGTCTGGCTGAAATCCGAAGCGATGGAGAAAGGTCAGGCCGAGCGCCTGATGCCGCTGATCACCGAATTGCTGGCCGAGGCGGGCAAGGCTTTGGCCGATATCACGGCAATCGGCGTCGGCACCGGGCCGGGGAATTTTACCGGCGTGCGCATCTCGGTTGCCGCGGCGCGGGGCTTGGCTTTGGGGCTGGGCGTGCCCGCGATTGGCGTCACCCGGCTAGAGGCTATGGCGTTCGGCCTGCCGCGCCCGGTAACAGTGGTGGAAGACGCGCGGCGCGATGAAGTCTATGTGCAGCGGTTTGACGCGGGCGGCGCGGGTGTGGCGCAGATTATGGCTGCGGGCGTGACGTTTACGGGCGCTGTGGCGGGCCGCGACGGTCTGCAAAGCCTGCCGATTGCCGAAGCGATTGCCCGCATTGCGGCCGCGCGCGCGGGCACCGCACAACCCCGCCCTGCGCCGTTTTATCTGCGCGGTGCCGATGCGGCACCCTCCAGCGATCCGCCGCCGGTTATTCTGGAGGCATAGGCGATGCACCCCGCCGAGATGGCGGTGATCCATGCCGCTTGTTTTACCACGCCGCCGCCTTGGTCCGAGGCGGAAATCGTGCAGACTTTGGACAGCCCCTTCGCCTTTGCATTAACCGAGCAAAGCGGTTTTCTGATCGGCCGTGTGGTGGCGGGCGAGGCCGAATTGATCACCCTCGCCGTGCACCCCGCTGCACGCAGGCAGGGCATCGGCGGGCGTCTGGTTGCGCAGTTTCTGGCCGAGGCCGCCGGGCGTGGCGCCGAATCAGTGTTTCTCGAAGTCGCCGCCGACAACCTGCCTGCGCAAAACCTGTATGCGTCCAAAGGCTTTGAGCCCAAAGGCAAACGTCGCAGTTACTACCGCACACCCGACGGCGCGCGCGTCGATGCGTTGGTGCTGGGCCGCGTGCTTTAGCACGCCAATGCCGCCAAATTATTGACCAAACGGTATAAATTTGATCGTGACGGTGCGGCGCTGCCGACGTGTTGCGCAGATAGGCCACAGATTCCTGTTGACCCTCCCGCAAAGCACTGTCCTAAATCCACCACGACCCGCTTGGCCGCTGGCGCTGCTGCCGCGCCAAGATGGGAGACAAAAACGCTAACAACACGGAAACCGGGAGAAAATTATGACCCTGATGAAACACCTGCTGGGTGCGGCTGCCACTTTGGCGCTGACGGGTGGTGCCGCTTTGGCGGAACCTGCGATCATCTTCGATCTGGGCGGCAAGTTCGACAAATCGTTCAACGAAGCGGCGTTCAACGGCGCAGAGAAATGGGCGAAAGAAACCGGCGGCACCTACAAAGAGCTGGAAATGCAGTCCGAAGCCCAGCGCGAGCAGGCTTTGCGCAGCTTGGCCGAGGAAGGCGCCAACCCGATCATCATGACCGGCTTTGCCTTTGGTGACGTGCTCAACACCGTGGCACCCGACTTCCCCGACACAAAATTCGGCATCATCGACATGGTGGTGGAACAGCCGAACGTGAAATCGGTGGTGTTTACCGAAGATCAGGGCAGCTATCTTGTCGGCATGATGGCGGGTCTGGCCTCCAAAACCAACACCGTTGGCTTCATCGGCGGCATGGATATCCCGCTGATCCGCCGCTTTGGCTGCGGATATGCCCAAGGTGTCAAGGCTGTGAAGCCCGATGCAACCGTGATCCTGAACATGACTGGCACCACCCCGGCTGCGTGGAATGACCCGGTGAAGGGTGCCGAACTGGCGAAAGCACAGAAATCGCAAGGCGCAGACGTGATCTATGCGGCAGCAGGCGGCACCGGCGTGGGCGTTCTGCAAACCGCTGCGGATGAAGGCATCCTGTCGATCGGCGTGGACAGCAACCAGAACTATCTGCACCCCGGCAAAGTGCTGACCTCGATGATGAAGCGCGTCGATAACGCGGTGTATGACGCCTTCAAGGAAGGCGAAGACCTGAAGCCGGGCATCAACGTGATGGACCTGAAAGCAGGCGGCGTCGATTACGCGATGGACGACAACAACAAGGATCTGGTGACCCCGGAAATGAAGGCAGCCGTCGATGCGGCAGCCGAAAAGATCAAATCGGGCGAGTTGGTGGTGCATGACTACATGTCCGACAACACCTGCCCGGCTGGTTCGTTCTGATGGTGGCTACGGCCAATGGGGGGCGGCAGGCAACTGCCGCCCCTTCCCCATATGCGATTGAGTTGAAAGGCATATCCAAGGCCTTTGGCCCGGTTCAGGCGAACCGGGATATCAATATTGCCGTGCCGCGCGGCACCATTCACGGCATCATCGGCGAGAACGGCGCGGGCAAATCGACGCTGATGTCGATCCTTTACGGCTTTTACCGCGCCGACGCTGGTGAGATTTTCATCAACGGCAAGCTGACCCCAATCCCCGACAGCCAGAGCGCCATTCGCGCCGGCATCGGCATGGTGTTCCAGCACTTCAAACTGGTGCAGAATTTCACGGTGCTGGAAAATGTGATCCTTGGGGCCGAGGATGGCCCGATGTTGAACACATCGCTGGCCAAGGCCCGCAAGGTTCTGGGCGATCTTTCCCGCGAATATGAGATGGACGTGGACCCCGATGCGCTGATCGAAGACCTGTCGGTCGGCCATCAGCAGCGGGTCGAGATTTTGAAGGCTTTGTATCGCCAGGCCGATATCCTGATTCTGGACGAGCCGACGGGGGTGCTGACCCCGGATGAGGCCGACCATTTGTTCCGCATTCTGAACGGGTTGAAGGATCAGGGCAAGACCATCATCCTGATCACCCATAAACTGCGCGAGATCATGGAGGCCACCGATAACGTCAGCGTCATGCGGCGCGGCACGATGGTCGGGACGGTAAAGACCGCCGAGAGTAGCCCCGAGTCGCTCGCCGAATTGATGGTGGGCCGCAAGGTTCTGCTTGAGGTCGAAAAGGCCAAGGCAACGCCGGGGGCGGTGGTGCTGGCCGTCGAAAACCTGCGCGTGAAGGACGAACACGGGGTGGAGCGGCTGAAAGGCGTCAGTCTGGAAATCCGCGCGGGCGAGATTTTGGGCATCGCGGGGGTGGCGGGCAACGGCCAGTCCGAACTGCTGGAAGCCTTGGGCGGCATCGCGCGGGCAACCGGGCGGATCACCTTGAACGGCGTCGATCTGCCTCTGGCGGGCCTCAGTGCCAACGGCCAGACCCGGCGCGAGGCCGGGATCGCGCATGTGCCGGAAGACCGCCAGCATCTGGGCCTGATCATGGATTTCAGCGCTTGGGAAAACGTGGCCTTCGGCTATCACAACGACCCGAAATACCAAAAGAACGCGCTGTTCATGGATAACGACGCTTTGCGGGCGGATACCGAGGCGAAGATGGCCCGCTACGACGTGCGCCCGCCGATCCCCACGCTGGCTGCGAAGAATTTCTCGGGCGGCAACCAGCAAAAGATCGTCGTCGCGCGCGAGATGGAGCAGAACCCCGACCTTTTGCTGATCGGTCAACCCACCCGCGGCGTGGATATCGGCGCGATTGAATTCATCCACAAGCAGATCGTGGCCCTGCGCGATGCGGGCAAGGCCATTCTGCTGGTCTCGGTCGAACTCGATGAAATCATGTCGCTTTCCGACCGGATTGCGGTGATGTTCGACGGGCAGATCATGGGCATGGCCGACCCCGAAACCACAGACGAGCGCGCCTTGGGCCTGTTGATGGCCGGTGTTGGCGGGAAGGCGTAGCATGAACAAATTACCGCAATGGGCCGATGTGGTGCTGGTGCCGCTGATCTCGCTTTTGCTGGCGGCTTTGGTCGCGGCGATTGTGCTGCTGGCGATTGGGCAAAGCCCCTCGGCGGCGCTGGGGATCATGGTGAAGGGCGCGTTCGGCTCGGCCAATGGCTGGGGCTATACGCTTTACTACACCACCAGCTTCATCTTCACCGGGCTGTCGGTGATCGTGGCGTTTCACGCAGGGCTGTTCAACATCGGCGGCGAGGGGCAGGCGCAACTCGGCGGGCTTGGCGTGGCGCTGGTCTGCCTCGCGCTGCCCTGGCCGCATTGGACGGTGGCGCTGCTCGCGGCAACCCTGGGGGCGGCGCTGTTTGGCGCGGCATGGGCGGCGGTTCCGGCCTATTTGCAGGCCAAGCGCGGCAGTCATATCGTGATCACCACGATCATGTTCAACTACATCGCCTCTGCGTTGATCGTCTATATGCTGGTCGATGTGCTGCGCCCTGCGGGGCAAATGGACCCGGCCTCGGCACGCTTTCCGGCAGGCGCAAAGCTGCCTGCGCTATCTGACATGCCGCTGCTGCGCGAGTTTTTTGCCAAGCTGAACCCCGATGGCACGCCAAAGCTGACCAAAGCGGGCGTCGCGATGTATTCCAACGTCCCCGCCAATGTGACGCTGTTCATCGCATTGGCCGCCTGTCTGGTGGTCTGGCTTTTGCTGTGGCGCACCCGGCTTGGTTACCAGATCCGCGCCTTTGGCAAATCGGAAGCCGCGTCGAAATATGCCGGCATCAACCCGGTGAAGATCACCATGATCGCCATGCTGATTTCGGGCGGGTTGGCGGGCATGATGGCGATCAACAACGTGATGGGCTCGGCCGAGCGGTTGTTGCAGAACTCGGCCGAAGGGGCTGGGTTCATCGGCATCGCGGTGGCGCTGATGGGGCGGAACCACCCGTTCGGGGTGCTGCTGGCGGCGCTGTTGTTCGGATTTCTCTATCAGGGCGGGGCCGCGTTGGGGCTGAATACCACCATCCCGATCGAGATGCGGATCGTGGTGCAGGGCCTTGTGATCCTGTTCACCGGGGCGCTCGATCAGATGGTGCGGATGCTGCTGGTGTGGCTGTTCAGCTTTGGGCGAAAGGCGGCTGCGTGATGGACTATGAGACGCTGATGCAGATTCTGGGCTCGACCGTGCGGCTGGGCACGCCCTTGCTGCTGGCCTGCCTTGCCGGGCTGTTTTCCGAACGCGCCGGGATTTTCGACATCGGGCTTGAGGGCAAGATGCTGGCCGCCGCGATGGCGGCAGGGTCGGTGGCGGCGATGTCAGGCTCGGCCTGGGTCGGGCTTTTGGCCGGGATTGGCGCGTCGATGATATTCGCGATGCTGCACGGCGTGGCCTCGATCACCTTCCGGGGCAATCAGTTGATTTCGGGCGTGGCGCTGAACTTCCTGTCGTCTGGCATCACGGTGCTGGTGGCGCAGGCGTTGTTTGGCCAAGGCGGGCGCACGCCGCCCTTGGATGGCGCGGCACGGTTCAACCCGATCACCCTGCCCTTCGCCGACAGCGTCAAAGACGTGCCGCTGATCGGACCGCTTTATGAACAGGTGATCTCGGGCCATTCGATACTGGTCTATGCGGCGGTGGCTTTCGTGCCGCTGACGTGGTGGATTCTTTACCGCACCCGCTTTGGCCTGCGCCTGCGCGCGGTGGGCGAAAACCCTGCTGCGGTGGATACGGCGGGGGTTTCCGTCAAGGGCCTGCGCTTTGCCGCGGTGGCGATCACCGGGGTTTTGTGCGGCGTGGCCGGGGCTTACATGGCAACCGCGCTTCAAGCCGGCTTCGGGCGCGAGATGACGGCAGGGCGCGGCTATATCGCCCTCGCCGCCCTGATCTTTGCGAAATGGCGGCCATGGCAGGCACTCGGCGCCACGATGCTGTTCGGCTTCTTTCAGGCCCTCGCGCTGCGCCCCGATGTGGTCGAGCGGATTGCGCAGGTCAAGATTCCGGTCTCGGCGCTGGATGCGCTGCCCTATATCCTGACGGTGCTGGTGCTGGCGGGCTTTGTCGGTAAAGCCATCCCGCCCCGCGCGGGCGGCGAGCCCTACGTGAAAGAGCGTTGATGAAACCCGCCGCGCTGTGGATCGCCTGCCTTTGTCTCGCCTCAGCCGCACAGGCCGAAAGCCTTGCAGGCCTGCGCAAATCGGTCGTGGGCCAAGAGGTTGAGATCACCGGCCATATCGGCACCGGGCTTGACCTGACCGACCCCGAGACGCTCAGCTTTCGCGACGAGGCGAAAAACATCTACCCCGTGGTGTTTGACGCCGGACGCGCCGCGCGCAAACAACTCGAAGGCTGCAAGTTCGCGATGTTCAGCGGCGGCACCCCCTGTGCGATGACCGGCAAAGCCGAGATTGAACTGGATGGCGCAACCCTGCGCCTGATCATCTTCGAAGTCACCAGCATCCAAGCCCCGGCAAAGCTGGCAGACTGATGCCCGTGCCGCTTTCATCCGTTCCTAAATATCCCACGGGGTCCGGGGTGTGAAACCCCGGGGCCAGCAACACGCGGAACCCTAGCCATGCAAGACCTAATCGCCAAAATCCAAGCCCGCGCAGGGGCTGCCCCTGTCAAACTCGGCCTGATCCTCGGCTCGGGTCTGGGCCATCTGGCGCAAGCGGTGCAGGGCACAGCAATCCCCTACGCCGATCTGCCCGGCTTTCCGCATGTCGGCGTCTCGGGCCACAACCCCCATCTGGTGATCGGCGATCTGGAAGGCGTCCGCGTCGCGGTGCTTGGCGCGCGCGAGCATTACTATGAAAACGGCAACCCGGCCGCGATGCGCCTTCCCCTGACGGTGCTCAAGGCGCTGGGGGCCGAGGCCTTGATCGCCACCAACGCCGCAGGGTCTCTGCGCCCCGACATCCGCCCCGGCGATCTGATGCTGCTCAGCGATCACATCAACTTCTCGGGCCTGAACCCGCTGATCGGCGAGAAAACCGACGCCCGCTTTGTGCCGATGACCACAGCCCACGATGCGGGCCTGCGCGCGGGCCTCAAGGCTTCGGCGCAGTCCGTGAACGTGGCGCTGCCCGAGGGCGTTTATGCGTGGTATTCCGGCCCTTCCTTTGAAACCCCCGCCGAAATCCGCGCCATCAAGATCCTTGGCGGCGATGCCGTGGGCATGTCCACCGTGCCGGAAGTGATCCTCGCCCGCTTCCTTGGCCTGCGCGTTGCTGCGATTTCCACCATCACCAACATGGCCGCCGGGATGAGCGACGAGCAGATCAGCCACGAACACACCAAGGCGATGGCGCCCTTGGGTGCGGCGAAACTGGAACAGGTGTTGCGTCATTTCCTGCGCACGCAACTGTGACGGCCACAAGGGTTTGACAAGGCCTGCAAACCCGCGCAAGGCTTAAGGAAATTCAATCCTGTCCGGGCCTTGCCCCATGCAAATCTACCTCCCCATCGCCGAGGTTTCGATCAACGCCTTCCTGTTGTTGGGGTTGGGCGGCATTGTCGGATTTCTGTCGGGCATGTTCGGCGTCGGCGGCGGTTTTCTGATCACGCCGCTGTTGCTGTTCGTCGGCGTGCCGCCCGGTGTCGCGGTGGCAACCGGGGCGAACCAGGTCGTCGCCTCGTCAATCTCCGGCGTGCTGGTGCAGATGAAGCGCAAGGGCGTCGATTTCCGCATGGGGCTGGTGCTGCTGGTGGGCGGTTTTGCCGGATCGTTCGTCGGGGTCAAGGTGTTCGCCTGGATGACGGCCTTGGGCCAGATCGACCTGTTCGTGCAACTGTCCTACGTTTTGTTTCTTGGGCTGATCGGTGCGATGATGTTCGCCGAAAGCACCCGCGCGCTGCTGCGAGCACGCAAGGCCGGGGCCGCAGCCCCAATCCGGCGCTCTCATGCGCACACTTGGGTGCACAGGCTGCCGCTGCAAATGAAATTCCGCACCTCGGGCCTCTATATCTCGGTGCTGCCGCCTGCCGCGATTGGCGCTGGTGTGGGCTTTTTGTCGGCCATCATGGGGGTGGGCGGCGGCTTTATTCTGGTCCCCGCGATGATCTACCTTCTGGGGATGCCGACGCGGGTGGTGGTCGGCACCTCGCTGTTCCAGATCATTTTCGTGACCGGCTTCACCACGATCATGCACGCGATCAACAGCCAGACCGTCGATATGATGCTGGCGTTCCTGTTGATCATGGGCGGCGTGATCGGCGCGCAAATCGGCGCGCGGCTGTCCACGCGGCTGAAGGCCGAGCAGTTGCGCATCATGCTGGCGATCCTTGTGCTGACCGTCAGCTTCAAGATCGCGCTTGACCTGCTGCTGCAACCGGCCGAGTTGTTCACCGTGACGCCGGGGCTTTTGCCATGATCCGCGCGCTGATCCTGCTGCTGGCGCTGACCGCTCCGGCCTTCGCGAATGAGGCTTTGGTCAGCGGCCTCAGCCAGAACCGCGTGCAGATCACCGCCAATTTCGATGGCTCGGAAATCCTGATCTACGGTGCCGTCAAGCGCGACGCCCCCGCCCCTGATGGCCCGCCGCTTGAGGTGATCGTTACGGTGGAAGGCCCCAGCACGGGCCTGATCATCCGCCGCAAGGAACGCGTCGCAGGCATCTGGCTGAACCGATCCTCTGTCACCGTCGATGCCGCCCCCAGCTTTTACGCGGTGGCCACCACCGACAAGCTCGATAAAATCCTGTCGGGCACAGAGGATCTGCGCCACCACATCACTATCCCGCAAGTGATCCGCGCCGTGGGCATCAGCGACGAGGCCGAGAACGCCCCCGATTTCATCGAAGCCCTGCAACGCATCCGGCTTGACGAAAGCCGCTACCGCATTGCCGAACGCTCGGTGCAACTGGCCGATGAGACGCTGTTTCGCACCGATATCGCCCTGCCCGCCAACCTGACCGAGGGCAATTACAAGGTGCGCCTGTTCATCCTGCGCGGCGGCGTGGTGCTCGATACGCAAGAACGCCTGATCGCCGTGCGCAAGGCCGGGCTAGAGCGGTTTCTTTACAACCTCGCGCATCAGCAACCGCTGCTTTACGGCGTGCTATCGCTGGTGATGGCGGCGGTGGCGGGTTGGGCGGCCTCGGCTGCGTTCCGCTTCGTGCGCTAGCGCAGGCGGCGTGACCGCCGCGCGACTGCGGCAGAAATCCCCGCCCCGAGGTTTCAACAGGCCAGCACCCATCAGAACGCAAAGCGGCGGGGAATCCCTACATAATGTGGGCATTTTCGGCCAAATCACACCATACAGACATTTGTCCCCGCGGGGACAGTTTTTCTGCGGTTTTTCGGCCCCTTTGCCCCCCCGAAATCCGGGCGCATCGCATCCCCGGCCATCCCGCGGCAGCGCCGCCGCGCGGGGGCTCGATGCCCCCCAAGGCGGCACCCCCGCTCCGGTCAGCGCAACCCTTCCGGCAAAGCCCGCCACAGCGTCAGTGCCCGCAGCACATTCAGTAGCATCAACGCCGCCCAAAGCCCGTGATTGCCCATAAGCGGGATCAACACCACCAGCGCCACCGCGTAAAGCGCCACCGCAATCCCCATCGCGCGCAGCATCGCCCCGGTCAACAGCGCGCCGATGAACACGCCGTCCAAGATCCAGCTTGCCACCCCCAGCACGGGGGCCGCCACCAGCCACGGCAGATAGCGCCACGCCTCGGTGCGCACATCCTGCGCCGTGGTCATCAGCCCGATGATCTGGCCGCCAAACAGCGCAAACAGCAGCGCCATCGCCGCAGCCCCCGCAAAGCCCCATTGCATCGCAATCACCCGTGCCCGCCGCGCCTGCGCCCAAGCCTGCGCCCCCACCGCCTGCCCCACCAGCGCCTCGGCGGCAAAGGCGAACCCGTCCAGCGCATAGGCGGTCAGCTCCAGAAACTGCATCAGCACATGATTGGCCGCCAGCGTCACATCGCCAAACCGCGCGCCCAGAAACACAAAGCTGGTGAACGACACCTGCAACAGCACCGAGCGGCCCATGATGTCGCGGCTGGCATGAAACATCGCGCGCAAGGGTGCCGCGTGAAACACCCGGCCCCAAGCCTGCGCCAGCACCGCGCCAAAACCATCGCGCGCCAGCCACAGCGCCAGCGCCAGCCCCGCCCATTCGGCGATCAGCGTCGCGGTCGCAACACCGCCGACGCCCCAATCCAGCCCCAGCACGAACCACAGGTTCAGCGCCACATTCAACCCGTTCTGCACCAGTTGCAGCACCAACACCGCCCGCGTCCGCTCTAGTGCGATCAGCCAGCCCGACAGCGCATAAAGCATGATCGTCGCAGGCGCGCCCCAGATGCGGATGGCCAGATAGGCCCGCGCATAACCCTCCACGGCATCAGACGCCGGGGCCACCTGAAACGCCGCCCAGAACAGCGGCACCTGCAACGCGATCAACGCCAACCCGGCAGCCGCCCCGATCAACAGCGCCCGCAGCAACACCGCCGTGCGCTCGGCCAGATCACCCGCGCCCTGCGCTTGCGCCGCAAGGCCCGAGGTGGACATCCGCAAGAACCCGAAAATCCAATACAGCGTGGTCAGGATCACCGCCCCCAACCCCACCGCCCCCAACGGCGCCGCCTGCCCGATCTGCCCAATCACCGCCACATCCACCGCCCCCAGCAGCGGCACGGTGGCATTGGCGATCACGATCGGAAACGCGATGCGCAGCAGGCGTTTGTGGCTGATCTCGGCGGCAGGTGCGATCACGCAGCACCGTCCCCTGCACGCTCGGGCATCAGGCAATGCACCGAGCCCAGCGCGAAGGGTCGCGCGCGGTTGTCCTGCCATGCCTCAACCTGCACCGAGGCAAAGCGGCGGCCAGATCGGTTCACCGTGGCGCGCGCATAGCAATCGCGCGGCAGGCCGGCGCGCAAATAATCCACCGTAAAGTCGATGGTTTTCGGCAACGGCGGCACCTGCCCTGCCGCCACACCTGCCGGGTCGATCCGCCCGGCCTCCAGATCATCCCACAGGCTCGACCACGCGAGGCCAATCAGCGCGGTGACTTCAAGAAACGACGCCGTCACCCCGCCATGCAGCGCAGGCAGGGTCGGATTGCCGATCAGCATCTCGGAATAGGGCAACCACGCCGTCAACTCATCGCCCCGGCGATCAAAGCGGATGCCCAGGAACTGTATATACGGCACCGCCGCGACCAAGGCCGCCAAAGCACTGTCGCGGCGGGATTTCACCACCTGCACCGGTTCGGGCCGCTTCATGGCGTGGCCCCCTTGGCACGTTCCAGCGTGAAGGCCCCAGTGCCCATCGCCACGGGCCGCGCGGTATCGTCATCGCAAGCCGTCACCCGCACAAACGCCACCGAGCGTGTCACATGGTGACACTCCGCCCGCGCGGTGATGCTTTGGCCCGGAGTGGCGGGCCGCATGTAATCAATCCGCAAATCCAGCGTCGCGGTCGAGGTCGGTGCCGCCGGATGGCTCATCACCGAGGCGCCCGATGCAGTATCCATCAGCGCCGAAATCGCCCCGCCATGCAGCACCCCCGTCGCCGGATCACCCACCAGCCGCGCATCCCACGGCATCGTGATGGTGGCGCGCCCGGGCCCCAGCTCGGTCAACTCCATCCCCAATGCGCGCGAATACGGCAGGGCCTGAATGAATTGGCGGGCGATGGTCAGAATATCTGTCATGCCGCCATAATCCTTTGCGCGGCGGCAAGTGCAAGGGCCTGCTCACAATTCTTGCGCCGAAGGTCGGCAGCGCCTAGTCTGGGGTCGGGAGGCTGCCGATGACCGAAACTCGCCTAAGCTTCAAGGAAATGTGCGCGAAGTTCGAGGTAACCCCCCGGACCTTGCGCTATTACGAATATATCGAACTGCTGGCCCCCGAAAAAGACGGCCGCGCGCGGTTTTATGGCCCACGCGAAGTGGCACGGATGACACTGATCCTGCGCGGGCGACGGTTTGGCTTTTCGCTTGAAGAAATCCGCCAGTGGTTGCTGATCTATCGCCAGAACGGCACACAGACCCAGCTTGAACAATGGCTGAACCTTGCAGACCGGCAATTGGCAGACCTGACCCGGCAGCAGGCCGAGTTGGAAACCAGCATCAACGATCTGCGCGCCCTGCGTGAAACGGCTGCGGCGGAAATCCGCAAACTGTCCGAGCGTTGACATAACGTCACCCCGGTTTCTGACGTGACGTTACATTTACGTTAACGTCAACCACTCTACTATGATGGCGGTAAGACCCCATTTACCCGGCATGCTTTGCCGAGGACACGCCATGCCCCATACTGATACTGACACCGAGACCCTTGCGATCCGCGAAATGTGCGACACCTATCAGGTGACCGCGCGGACCCTGCGGTTTTATGAAGCCAAGGAACTGCTGTCGCCGATCCGGGCCGGCAGCAAGCGGCTCTACACCAAACAGGATCGCGCAAGGTTGCAACTGATCCTGCGCGGCAAACGTTTTGGCTTCAGCCTAGAAGATATCCGGCAGTTGCTGGATATGTATGACAGAAACGGCAGCAATCACGCGCAACTTGCCCGCACGTTTGACCTCGGCCAAGACCGTCTGGCCCAGATGCGGGCCCAGCGCGACGAGTTGACCATCGCGATCACCGAATTGGAAACCGAACTGCACAGCGCGGCGCAGGCACTGGCGGCCTTCCGCTCTGCTGCCGAGTGAACGCCGCTTACGACCACGACAGACAGCCGAATTGAGGAGTAAGGCCGATGACCACCTACACAGCCCCGCTGAAAGACATGCAATTCCTGCTGCATGATGTGCTTGGGGTCTCGGGCCGCGACATTCCCGGTTACAGCGATCTGGATGCAGGCTTCACCGCCGCCGTGCTCGAGGAAGCGGGCAAGCTGGCCACTGATGTGCTGGAGCCGTTGAACGCCGTGGGCGACCGCGAGGGCTGTCGGTTGGAAAACGGCGTCGTGCGCACGCCCACAGGCTTCAAGGCGGCGTTCGATGCGATGAAGGCGGGCGGCTGGACAGCGCTTGATTGCGACCCTGACTATGGCGGCCAAGGCCTGCCCTACGTCATGGCCACGGCGGTGGGCGAGATGTTCGTCTCGGCCAACATGGCGTTCAACATGTATCAAGGGCTGACGCATGGCGCTTATTCGGCGATCCACACCCACGGGTCGGCGGAACAGAAAGCCACCTATCTGCCCAAGATGGTGTCCTGCGACTGGACCGGCACGATGAACCTGACAGAGCCGCATTGCGGCACCGATCTGGGCCTGATGCGCACCAAGGCCGAACCGCAGGCAGATGGCAGCTATAAAATCACCGGCACCAAGATTTTCATCTCGGCCGGCGAGCATGATATGGCCGAGAACATCATCCATCTGGTGCTGGCCAAGGCTCCGGGGGGCGGCGAAGGCACCAAAGGCATCTCGCTGTTCATCGTGCCGAAATATCTGGTCAACGCCGACGGCACTTTGGGCGCGCGCAATGGCGTCAGCGTGGGCAAGGTCGAAGAAAAGATGGGCATCCACGGCAACGCCACCTGCGTGATGAACTATGATGGTGCCGTGGGCTACCTGCTGGGCGATCTGCACAAAGGCATGCGGGCGATGTTCACCATGATGAACGAAGCACGTCTTGGCGTCGGCCTGCAAGGTTACGCGGTGGCCGAGGCCGCGTATCAGAACAGCCTCGCCTACGCCAAAGATCGCTTGCAGGGCCGGGATGTTACCGGCGCACAAAACCCCAAAGGCCCGGCCGATCCGCTGATCGTGCATCCCGACATCCGCCGCAACCTGATGGATCAGAAAAGCTTTGTCGAAGGCGCGCGCGCGTTCACCTATTGGGCGGCCTCGCAGATCGACCAATCGGTGCGCGCGGGCGACGCCGATGCCGAAGGGCTGGTGTCCTTGTTGATCCCGGTGCTGAAGGGCTTTCTCACCGACCGTGGGTTCGAGATGGCGGTGCAGGCGCAACAGATCTGGGGCGGCCACGGCTATATCGAGGACAATGGCGTCAGCCAATACGTCCGCGACGCCCGCATCGCGCAGATCTATGAAGGGGCCAACGGCGTGCAGGCGCTGGATCTGGTCGGCCGCAAACTGGCGACCGATGGCGGCAAGCATGTGATGGCATTCTTCGCGCTGATCAAAGGCTTCATCAAGGAAAATGAAGCTGATGCGCGGATGGCTGACTATTTGAACCCGCTGAAAGCCGCATCGAAAGACGTGCAGGCGGCAGCGATGTTCTTCATGAACACCGCGATGAAGAACCCCAACGCGGCACTGGCAGGGTCTTACGATTTCATGACCATGATGGGCCATACCTGCTTGGGGCTGATGTGGGCCAAGATCGCCAAAGCCGCCTTTGCCGGTCTGGATGCCGGCGGCGATGCCGATTTCCTCAACGCCAAACTCGCGACCGGGCGTTATTACATGCAGCGGCAACTGCCCGCGACTGCGCTGCATCTGGCGCGGATCAACAGCGGGGCTGATCCGGTGATGGCGCTGGCGGCTGAGGCGTTCTAAGCTGACGCACAGGTCAACGGAGATAGCCCATGCCAAAACGCTTCCGCCTCACCCGCCGCTTTCCGGTTGCGATGACCGAAGACGGCTATCGCCGCCTGAAAACCTTCGCCAAAGAGGCGGGCTTGGATGAGGGTGAGGCGCTGTCGTTTCTGTTTGAAAACTACTCAAGCGTGATCAACCACGACAACCTGACCCACCGCTTGCGCCTGTTCAATTCCGAACTGGAGGCCCGCAAATGACCAAACCCGCGCCGGTTGATCTGTCGAAGCCTCCGGCGGGAGTATTTAGGCCAAGATGAAGGCCAAAGCCGTGCTCACCCTGCGACCGCACTTACGGCTTGGCTATCCGATTTAAGCGGTCGCAGGGCTTCACCTTGGGGGGCCATCGGCTCTCCAGCCTGTGCCACAAGACGAGACTGACGAGGAATGGTTAACGAATCGTTCTTCATCTTGGCGAAAATACTCTCCGGGGGTCCGGGGGTGGAAAACCCCCGGCGTTTGGTCCGGGCGCAACATAAGGCGTTAAGCGATGACCGCAAAACTCTACTGCTTTGGCGAATCCGGCAATGCCTACAAGGTCGCCCTCGCGCTGACCTTCGCCGATATGGAATGGGAGCCGGTGTTCGTCGATTTCTTCAACGGCGCCACCCGCACGCCAGAATTCCGCGCGATCAACGAGATGGGCGAGGTGCCGGTTCTGGTTGACGGTGAGACCACGCTGACGCAATCGGGCGTGATCCTCGATTACATCAGCAGCAAGTCCGGCAAGCTGGGCGGCCGGTCAGCGGCAGAGCGGCGCGAGGTGTTGCGCTGGCTGTTCTGGGACAATCACAAGCTGTCCACCCAGATCGGCACCGCGCGGTTTCTGGCGAATTTCCTGCCCGCAGACAAACGCCCCGAAGGCGTGGTGCCGTTTCTGCAAGGCCGCCTGAAAGCCGCCTACACCGTGCTGAACGGCCATCTCGAATCCCGCAAATGGGTGGCGGGTGAGGCGATGACCATCGCGGATCTGTCGCTCTGCGGTTATCTTTACTACCCCGAACCCTTCGGTTTCAACCGTGCGGATTGGCCCCATATCGACGCCTGGCTTGACCGCATCGCAGCGGTGCCGGGCTGGAAACATCCCTATGATCTGATGCCCGGCAAACCGTCTGACCGGGCTTAAGGAGGCAACATGACCGACGCTTTTATCTATGACGCCGTGCGCAGCCCGCGCGGCAAGGGCCGTGCGGATGGGGCGTTGCACGAGCTGACTTCGGTGGCGCTTTCGGCGAAAATCCTGGATGCCGTGCGCAGCCGCAACGGGCTGGAAGGCCACGCGGTCGAGGATGTGATCTGGGGCAATGTCACCCAAGTCGGCGAACAGGGCGGCTGCCTTGCGCGCTCTGCCGTGCTGGCCTCGGGGTTGGATCAGTCGATCCCCGGCCTTGCGATCAACCGGTTCTGCGCCTCGGGGATGGAGGCCGTGAACCTTGCCGCCAATCAGATCAAGGGCGGCGCGGGGCAAGCCTATATCGCGGGCGGGGTCGAGATGATGGGCCGCGTCGCGATGGGCTCGGATGGGGCGGCGATTGCCGTTGATCCGGGTCTAGCGATGAAGACCTATTTCGTCCCGCAAGGGATTTCTGCCGACATCATTGCCACCGAATACGGCTTTACCCGTGAGATGGCGGATGCCTTGGCGGTGGAATCGCAGGCCCGCGCAGCCGCCGCTTGGGCTGACAACCGCTTTGCCAAATCCATCGTGCCGATCCTTGATCAGAACGGCCTGACCATTCTGGACCGCGACGAATACATGCGTCCCGGCACCGATATGGCAGCTTTGGCGGCCCTGAAACCCGCCTTCAAGGAGATGGGCGAAACCATGCCCGGCTTTGATAAAATCGCGCTGATGAAATATCCGCATCTGGAGCGCATCAATCACATCCACCACGCCGGCAACTCCAGCGGCATCGTCGATGGCGCGGCGGCGGTGTTGATCGGCAACGCCGCATTCGGTGCAGCACATGGCCTGAAACCCCGCGCCCGCATCCGCGCCACGGCGAAAATCGGCACCGATCCCACCATCATGCTGACCGGCCCGGTTCCGGTGACCGAGAAAATCCTGCGCGACGCGGGCATGGCGATTGGCGACATTGATCTGTTTGAGGTGAACGAGGCCTTCGCCAGCGTGGTCTTGCGCTTCCAGCAGGCGTTTGATGTTGACCCCGCCCGTGTCAACGTCAACGGCGGCTCGATTGCCTTGGGGCATCCGCTTGGCGCCACGGGCGCGATCATCATCGGCACCCTGCTGGATGAGCTAGAGCGTAGCGGCAAATCGGTGGGTCTCGCCACGCTGTGTATCGCCTCTGGCATGGGGGCCGCGACCATCATCGAGCGGGTGTAATCATGCCGGGGCGGGTCTTTGCGGCCGTGGGCGAGACGTTGACGCGGGCATTGCTCGACGGCGATTTCCCCGCCTATGCCGGAGTGATGGCCCTGCCCCTGACGATCACGCCGCGCGGTGACACGCCCTATGTGCTGCACACCCTTGCAGACCTGCAGGCCGACTTTCAGCTTTATCACGACAACCTGAAAGGCCGTGGCGTGACGGATATCTTTCGTCATATCAATGAGATCACCGTATTGGACGATGCGCATCTGCGGGTGCGCTGCACCGTCCACATCATGGTGCACGCCCAGCGCATCGTCGATCCGTTCGAGACTTGGTTCGTGCTTGTCGAAGCCGCGCAAGGTTGGTTGATTTCCGAAATTGACAGTGTGCGCGGCCATATCCGGTTCAGCCTTGGGCTGTCGCAAATCAAGGACGGGGCATTCACGCCCCTGTCGGACGCAGCGGGGGGCAACGATGACGAAGCTTGATATGGCCAAGGTGCCGCTGAAAACCGGCTCGATCTACCCTGCGCCCTATGCCGAAATGATGGCGGGGCGCAGCAGCTTGCGGCTGGGCGAGGCGGGCGGTTTGACGCAGTTCGGCGTCAATCTGGTGATCTTGCAGCCGGGTGCACTCTCCAGCCTGCGGCACTGGCACATGGCGGAGGACGAATTCGTGATGGTGACGCAAGGCGCATGCGTGCTGGTGCAGGACGCGGGCGAGACTTTGATGCAGGCGGGCGATTGCGTGGCCTTTCCCGCCAATGTGCCGGACGGGCATCATTTCATCAACCGCTCGGGTGCCGAGGCGCGGTTTCTGGTGGTGGGCAGCAAGGCCAAGCGCGAGGTTGCGACCTATTCCGACGTCGATCTGGTGCTGACGGTCGAGGCTGGGCAGGCGCGCTACACCTACAAAGACGGCACCAAATGGGAGGGGCCGCGGTGAAACTGGGCCCAAGCCAGATACCGCAGGATGAGGGCGGCGCGCTGCTGTTGTCCACCGCTGGCGGGCTTGCGCAGTTTGGCGCGTATCTGGCAACGCTGGCCCCCGGTGGGTTTTCATCCACCCGGCACTGGCACAGCGCCGAAGACGAAATGGTCTATCTGCTGGAAGGTGCGGCCACGGTGATCGACGATGATGGCACCCATCTGCTGCACCCCGGCGATGCGGCCTGCTGGCGGCATGGTGATCCGAACGCGCATCATCTGCACAACCCTACGCAGCACCCCTGCCGCTATCTGATCATAGGCAGCCGGGTTGCGGGCGATGTCTGCACCTATCCCGACACCGGCGACCGGCAAATCAACACCGCAACCGATTGGCGGGTTCAGGCCGCTGATGGCAGCGTGCTGCGCGGCGGGGCCCTGCCGCCCGAACTGCTGAACCTGCCCGAAGTCTGGGGCGATCCCTTTGATCCCGCGGCGAAATTTCCGCGCATTCTGCCAGATGCCGCGCGCCCTTGGGTCGATGCCGAAGACGCCGCACATCCGGTGCTGGGCAGGGGTCTCGGGGCTTACCGCTACCAGTTGATCTCAGATTTGGGCGGTCTCAGCCAATTCGGCGCGTTTATCGAAGAACTGCCCCCCGGCGCGTTTTCCGGCCACCGCCACTGGCACGCGGCCGAGGATGAGATGGTCTACATGCTGGCGGGCGAGGGCGTGCTGATCGAGGATCGCGAAACCACCCTGCACGCAGGCGACACCGCCTGCTGGCCTGCGGGCACGCCCATCGGCCACCGCATCGCCAACCGCAGCACCGCGCCGCTGCGCTATCTTGTCATCGGCACACGCCATGTGCGCGATGTGATCCACTACACCGACCACGATCTTATCACCCACAAAGACGGCCCCGCCCGGCGCTACCTGCGCCGCGACGGCACCGCACACCCTGACCGGAGAGCCCAATGACCGATTTCACCATGACCACAGATGCCGATGGCGTTGCCACCATCACTTGGGATGTGGCGGCAAAGTCGATGAACGTGATGTCCACAGCCGCCTTCGCCAGCCTCAGCGGCTTGGTCGATCAGGCTTTGGCCGAAGCCAGCGTCAAGGGCATCATCCTCACCAGCGGTAAGAAAGATTTCGCGGGCGGCATGGATCTGAACGTCATCGCCGAGATGCGCGCAGGCGGCGCAAGTGCGATTTTCGACGGCGTGATGGCCATGCACAAAGTGCTGCGCAAGATCGAGCTGGCGGGGATGGACCCGAAGACCAAGAAGGGCGGCAAGCCGATTGTGGCGGCCCTGCCCGGCACCGCCTTGGGCATCGGGCTGGAACTGCCGCTGTCCTGCCACCGCATCATCGCGGCGGATAACCCGAAGGCAAAGATCGGCCTGCCCGAGATCATGGTCGGCATCTTCCCCGGCGCAGGCGGCACCACGCGGCTTGTGCGCAAACTCGGCGCGATGATGGCCGCCCCCTTCCTGCTGGAGGGCAAGCTAAGCGACCCGAAAGCCGCCAAGGCGGCGGGCTTGATCGACGAAGTCGTCGCCCCCGATCAGCTTTTGATCCGCGCGAAAGAATGGGTGCTGGCCGCGAAAGACGCCGATCTGGTCAAGCCGTGGGACGACAAGGGTTACAAAATGCCCGGCGGCGCGCCCTATCATCCGGCGGGCTTCATGACCTTTGTCGGCGCAAGTGCGATGGTGCTTGGTAAGACGATGGGAGTTTATCCGGCGGCTAAAGCTTTGCTGAGTGCCGTCTATGAAGGCGCGCTAGTGCCCTTCGACGTAGCCCTGCGGATTGAGGCGCGCTGGTTCACCTCGGTGCTGCTGAACCCGTCGTCCTCGGCGATGATCCGTTCGCTGTTCATCAACAAAGAAGCGCTGGAGAAAGGCGCCAACCGCCCCGCCGTTGCCGATCAGACGGTGAAAAAGCTGGGCGTGATCGGCGCGGGCATGATGGGGGCCGGCATCGCCTATGTCGCGGCAAATGCCGGGATCGAGGTTGTGCTGATCGACGCCACGCAAGAGAGTGCGGATCGCGGCAAATCGCATTCGGCTGACCTGCTCGACAAAGGCATCCAGCGCCGCAAGGTGACGCCCGAGAAGAAGGCCGAGGTTTTGGCCCGGATCACCGCCACCACCGATTACGCCGCTTTGGCTGGCGCTGATCTGGTGGTCGAAGCCGTGTTCGAAGACCCGAAGGTCAAGGCCGAAGTCACCGCACGCGTCGAGGCCGCCGTGGGCGCGGAGTGTATCTATGCCTCCAACACCTCAACCCTGCCGATTTCCATGCTGGCGAAGGCCAGCGCGCGCCCAGATCGCTTCATCGGCATCCATTTCTTCTCGCCCGTGGACAAGATGAACCTGGTCGAGATCATCCGCGGCAAACAGACCGGCGATGTGGCCGTGGCCAAGGCGCTCGATTTCGTGCGTGCCATCCGCAAGACCCCCATCGTGGTAAACGACGCGCGGTTCTTCTACGCCAACCGCTGCATCATCCCCTATATCAACGAAGGCATCCGCATGGTCGCCGAAGGCGTGGAACCGGCGCTGATCGAGAATGCCGCCAAGCTGGTGGGCATGCCACTGGGGCCGCTGCAACTGGTCGATGAAACCTCGATCGACCTTGGCGTCAAGATCGCCAAGGCCACCAAAGCCGCGATGGGCGATGCCTACCCCGATGGCGCGGTGGATGCGGTGCTGTTCTGGATGGCCGATCAGGGCCGCATGGGCAAAAAGGCCAACGCCGGGTTCTACGCCTATGATGCGGCGGGCAAACGCGAAGGGCTGTGGGAAGGCCTCGCGGCGCAATACCCGCACACAGTTGACCCGGATTTGACCACCGTGCAGCAACGCCTGCTGATGGCGCAGGTGCTGGAAGCCGTGCGCGCGCTGGAAGAAGGTGTTTTGACCGATATCCGCGAGGGCGATGTCGGGGCCATCTTGGGCTGGGGCTTTGCACCGTGGTCGGGCGGGCCGTTCTCGTGGCTGGATATCATCGGGGCTGCGCGCGCGGTCGAGATTTGTGAGCGGCTGGTGGCCGCGTTCGGCACGCGGTTCACCGCGCCGAACCTTCTGCGCGAGATGGCTGTGAAGGGCGAAAGCTTTTACGGACGGTTTGGCGCGCAAAAGGCGGCGTAACCATGCGGCGTGGCATCATGGCCCGAATGCGGCCTATGACCACCACATCTTGTGGCTAGCCGCCAGTATTTCGCAAAATATACAAATCTGTCCCCGCGGGGACAGATTTTACACGACAAAAACCTGCATCTAAGCTCTCGGCTATGCCCCAATGCGGCGCGCGTTCGGCAGGTTGGGTTAGTCGGGATCGAAGCGATAGCCAAAGCGGATGATGTCTTCGGCACTGATCTGGGCCACCAGATCGGCATCGGCGTCTGAATAAAACCCGCGCCAGTCGCGCGCGCGGTCCGAGGTATTGGCGGTTGCCAAAGGTGTTACGCGAAAGCCCAGATGCGCCTCGAACCGGGCAAGATCGGCGTCAAGATGCTCCAGCCGCGCGTAAAGGCTGGCACGTTCAAACCCAAGCCGGTCGCGCATATAGGCGGTGTAGGGCCACAGCGCAAATGAGGTGCGGGTCTGGGCGTGGTTGAGAAAACCGCTGAAGTCATGCGATTTGGCGAGGCCCACGGCGGGATGGGCAAAGTTCTGGCTGCGCAACCAATGATAATAGCTGACAGCACGGTCCCAGGGATTGCGCACCAAGGTCAGCGTGAAGAAGTCGGCAATCTCGGCATCCGAGGCCAACCCGGCGATGTCGGACAGTGTCGAATGCTTCCACAACCGCCCCGCCGCTTTTGCCCCCTTCAGCCGCCCCTTGCGCGCGCGGGCTTTTGGGGTGTCGCCGATCAAAATGTCATCCTTCATCGCCCGATCTTCCAGCGCAAGGCTGAGCGCGGTGCCGCCGGTTTTGGGGATATGCACGAAGATATAGCGCCGCCCGCGCGAGATGATCATCGCATCCCCCCCAACCAGATGCCGGTCTCAGGGGCATCGAGCCCCTTCCCCCGGCTTTGGCGCTTGGGCTTCATCTTGGCATAAATACTCCCGCCGGAGGCTTCGCCATCGGCCTCGGAAGCCTCCGGCGGGAGTATTTGCGCCAAGATGAAGCCTATCATCAGACCGGATTGGGCAAGGGCTGCCCGTCCTGAAATGCGATCAGATTGGCGACGGCCATCATGCCCATTGCGGTGCGGGTTTCCAGAACGGCGGTGCCAAGATGCGGCAACAGGGTGACGTTTTCCATCGCGATCAGAGCGGGGCTGACAACGGGTTCATGTTCATAAACATCCAGCCCCGCGCCGGCGATCTGGCCGGATCTGAGGGCCGCCACAAGGGCTGCTTCATCCACCACATCGCCGCGTGCGATATTGACAAGGATCGCATGAGGCGACATTTGCGCCAAGGCGGTCGCGTTGATCAGATGCCGTGTGACAGGGCCGCCGGGCACGGCAACCACCACGAAATCGGCTTGCAGCACCTCTGCCATCGACACTTGTTGCGCAGGAAGACCCGCATCCACCGTCGAGCGGTTGTGAAAAAGCACCCGCATGCCAAAGCCGAAATGGCAGCGCTGCGCAATCGCGCGGCCAATGCGCCCCATGCCGATGATGCCGACGGTCTTGCCCGAGACGGGCGCGCCCAGCATCTGGATCGGGTGCCAGCCCTGCCAAGCGCCCGCGCGCAGCATCCGCTCACCCTCGCCCGCGCGGCGTGCCGTCATCAACATCAACGTCAGTGCCACGTCAGCCGTCGCATCGGTGACAGCGCCGGGGGTATTGGTGACGGCGATGCCCAGCGCCTTGGCGGCGGCTGTGTCGATATGGTTGAAGCCCACGCCGAAATTGGCGAGCAATTTCGCCCTTGGCTGCGGCACATCGGCAAAGACCTCGACCTTGAACAGATCGCCCAAGGTCGGCAGCACCACATCGAAATCGGTCAGGGCCGCGCGCAATTCGGCGTGGGTAAGCGGCAGGGTGCTGTCGCGGGCGGTCACGTCAAACCGGGCGCGGGCGGCCCGCATGACGGGATCGGGCAGCGGGCGCGTGATCAGCAGTTTCATCAAAACAGTTTTCCCCCAAGCGGCACATCCTTGTCTGGTGCGATCAACACCACCTCGCCTGCGGCATCCGGCAATCCCAGCACCAGCACTTCGGACAGCACCTTTCCAATCTGGCGCGGTGGAAAGTTGACCACGGCCAGAACCTGTCGGCCGACCAACATCTCGGGCGTGTAATGCGCGGTGATCTGTGCCGAGGAGCGTTTCTCGCCAATCTCGGCCCCAAAATCGAGCCACAACTTGATCGCAGGCTTGCGGGCTTCGGGATAGGGTTCTGCGCGGATGATGCGGCCGACACGGATATCGACCTGCGCAAATTCGGCATAGCTGATCTGCGGGGATGTGGTCATTTTCCCAACTCCCTGCCCCGATCCGCAGCGGCTTTGACGGCGCGTTTCAACAGCGGTGGAAAGCCTGTGTCCGCATCCATCAGCACCGCCAGTGCCGCCGCCGTTGTGCCGCCCGGAGAGGTCACGTTGATCCGCAACTGGGCCGCAGGTTCGCTGGATTGGTAGGCAAGTTCGCCCGCACCACACACCGTTGCCCGCGCCAGCTTCATGGCGACTTCGGCGGAAAGCCCCTCGGCTTCACCCGCGGCCGCCATTGCTTCGATCAGGTGGAAGACATAGGCCGGGCCAGAGCCCGAGACCCCTGTCACCGCATCAATCTGATGCTCGCCGTCCAGTTCCACCACCTGCCCCACCGCCAGCATCAACTGATGCGCCAGCGCCAGCCCGTCAGGCCCGGCAGGCGCATTGGCACAGATGCCCGTGATGCCGCGCCCGACCATCGCAGGCGTATTCGGCATGGTGCGCACGATGGGCGTGCGATCGCCCAACGCAGCCTCGAATGTCGCAATCGAGGTGCCCGCCGCGATAGAGACGAACAGCGTGGTGCCATTGCCAAGCGCCTGTAGCGCGGGCAGCGCCGCCCCCATCATCTGCGGCTTGACCGCGAGAACCGCCACAGCGGGCGCAACCGGCATGCCTTGATTGAGATGCACCCCTGTCGCTTTAAGCCAATCGGTGGGGTGCGGCTCGATCACCCACACGCTGGTTGCAGGCACACCCGCCGCGAGCCATCCCGTCAGCAAGGCCGTGCCCATCTTGCCACAACCCAACAAAACCAACCCATCGCGGGCAACGCCATCCAGCATCATCGGAAAAACTCCCATTTTGACAGAAGGGTAACGGTGTTTGCGATGACAGTTAACCGATAATCACGCCGCCGAGGGATTTAGAGCGTGGCCGACCTGCAGTTTTGCTGGTGCTTCAGGCCCGGCCATAAGCTTCGGCAATCGCCACTTTCATCGCTTCGGCCGGCGATTTATCGGCCCAAGACACCAGTTGAAACGCCGGATAGAACCGCTCCGAGGCGGTGATTGCGCCGGAAATCAGCCGGTCGATCTGCTCGGACGCAACCATCTGGCCACCGGCAAGGCACAGACCATAGCGGAAAACCATCAGCTTTTGCTCGCCCCAATAGGTAAACGCCCCTGTCCAGACCATGTCATTGCAGCGGTTGAGAACATCATAGAGCGCCGCGATTTTGTCAGAGGGCGGCTCCATCTCAAAGGTGCAGATCAGTCGCAAGGTTTCGTCCTGCGCCGACCACGCCAGCGTCAGCGCATAGGTGCGCCACTGCCCTTCAACCGCCATCGCAATCTGATCATCGGTGACGCGGTCGAATTCCCAATCGTGATGAGCAGCCAGATTTTCCACAATGTCGATCGGGTGAAGATCGTCACTGAGCAGGTAATCTTCGGAATACGACATGGCTCGGCCTCATTATAAAGCCCAAGGAGCAATTTCACCCCCTACTGGCTGGGCGCCTGGCAACTAACAGCGGAAGCCGGACAAGGCCCTTACTAGATATAGTGTCGATCTGGGGGAAGCCTGTAAAGCTGTTTGTGCGAAAAACTTCTGTGGACAACGTGGCTGTGGCTCGCCACCATTGTGGCTCGCCACCATAGTTGGCAGAGTTTGACACCATAACCTGCAGCAACGCGATTTTCAGAATTTAGCGGCGGGGTCAACTGGATACCCGCTCGCACGGTTTCCGATTTCGCGCCGCCAAGTAGGTTACAAATCGGAAACGCGAGGCAAAACTGGTCGTGCAGGCGATCCGGTTAAACGGGGTATTTAAACCCCGCTTAAAGGGTCAATGAAAGCCCCGGCCGCAGCGCTGATCAGGTCCACGCCGAGCGGTGCCAGCGCGCGCCGCCACAACTCCCCGGCCGTCTCATTTGGCAACACCTGCACCCGCTCTTGGAGACGCCGTCCATCGGCCACCACCACAGGCCCGCCATCGACGCACTCGGTCAGCCAATACATCGTTCCGCCGGTGAAGCGCTGGCCCGCATCCAGTGCGGCTTGGATCGCGCCTTTGCCCTTGAACGCTGGCAGCAGCGACGGGTGATACCCAATGGCCCCGAGGCGGCTCCAGTCGATCACCCAAGGCGGGATCATCCGATAGGAATGCGCGGACACACAGAGCGTCGGCCGCCATGGAAAATCCGCCCCGCAGAGCGGCACATGATCCGGCTTTGCCGCCCACGGCAGACCCAGATCGCGGGCCATCTGCGCCGCACGATCCGCCGAATCCGGGCAGATCAAGGCCACGTCATGCCCATGCTGCGCGAGCCGCTTGCAGACCTCGGCCCCGAACCACTTCGACCCGAACACCATGACCCGGCCGCGTTCACTCTTCGACATATCGAAACCCCTGCACTGCTCTGAAATGCCCCCCGAAGCCGCCCGTCGAGAGGTTCTCTGTCTCACCCTTGCGGATCGCTGCCGCGCGCAATGATTGGGCGCTACGCAGCTTGGACGCACCGCAAAGCTCGGCCGAGATTTGCGCCCATTTCGGATCGCGGCGCAGAGCCTCCGCCAGCCCCGGATGCGACGTGTGAAACAGCGTCGGCATCGGCTTTGCGTATCGGTTGATGCCACGCCGCCACAGCGCGCAGACCTCGTTCAGAAACCGCAGACCCAGCCCCGCGCCCTGCCACTCCGGCATGATCACAAGTCTGCACGCGCGGGCCTCTTTCATGCCCGGTCGGGTGGAAAAGCAGACATGCGCCACAGGCTCGCCGTCGACGCATCCAACGTAGTAATTCGCCGCCACCATGCGCGGCAGCTTCAGGTAGTGATGCGGCTCAAAGGCGGACCAGAAGGAGCCGTCTGTTTGGTGAATATCCATCGCAATGACCGGTGCACGTCGAAGACGCCTCCAGCGGAATGCGCCGGTTTGCGTGTCGATCACCCAATCGGGTTGCAGCCAGTCGGTCACGTCCTCGTGGCAGGTGACGGCCACGAATTGCCCCGGCCCGCGCCTCCAGCTTTTGGCGAAGGCCGCAGCACCGATCCGGGCCACACGCCGGTCAATGGTCGAGGTAAACTCGTCCATGACAGCCAGCGCGGGGCGCTCGCAGAGAAGCCGCGCCATCGATGCGCGGAACTGCTCGCCGTTCGACAAATGCTTGAACGGCCGCAGCCAGGACGGCACCGACCCAAGGCCGACTGAGGCCAGCGCCGTGGTGATGGCGTTGAACTCGCCCTCGGGCGCGATGGCTTCAATCAGCGGCGAATCCGGCCAAGTTTGCACGGCATCGACGCCACCAAATGCTGCCCGCGCGATAGAGGTTTTGCCGGTGCCGGAGGGGCCTTTGATCAAGCCGATCTGCCACGGCCGCGCGTCAAATGGCGCATCGATGGACAGGCGGAAATCGGCATCATCGACGATGTTGAACAGGCTCGCGACACGGGCCGCGCGGTAGCTGTTCGGGATCGGCGCGGGGTGGTGAATGTCGAGTTTCATGTGACCACCACGCGGGGTTTAAAGCCCTGTTTAACGAGGCTGTTAAACACCCGTTCCTGCTCGGCCGGGCCATCGACTTTCAGGATCAGGCCATACTGTTCGCGGTAGCGCAGATTGGAGGGCCGCCCCGGCGCGTCGTCTGGCAGGGGCGGCAGGGGAATGGTGTCGCTTGTGGCAACAGGGGAAGGTTTCACGTTTTGGCTCCGAGCGGGTCTGGCGCGGGGTCGCGCTCTGGGTTCGGGCTCGGGGGCCTCAAGTGATTGAACGCCCGGCAGCGCGGGCATTTCACGGAAAGGGCACCAACCAGCGCCCCTGCCTGCATTTTAAATAGCAACCGCGCACAGGCGCAGCAACGAATCTCTTGATCCGGCATGTAGAATCGACCCACTTTCGCCGCGCCTCTCGAGGGGTGGAGCGGCCATAAAGTTCTCTTGGTCGGCGGGGTCTGTTTTAGCGGACTTGTCCCCGTGCTGGAGGGTGTTAGCGCACCCTCCGGCCTCCTTAAATGGAGGCCCGTTTGATCAGACGCTGACCGCCATCGCGGCTTCAAACAGCGCGTCCATCTGCTCGGGCGAGAAGCCAAGCAGCCACGCCATCTCGTCGATGGTCTGTGAGGTGCGCCGCCATTCGTTGGCGTTCAGGATCGTCTCGCGCATCGCCCAGGGCGTGGCGGGATCGACGGCCGTGGCGTCCAACCGCGCGCAGATTTCAGGGCCTGCGACCAGCCGTCCTTGCAGCCGCGAGCACACCATACCTGCGCGGCGCGTGGCCAGATCAGCGGCGCTGCGGTCTTCGGCCAAGACCATCTGTGCAAAGTCGATGTTCATGCCACGGCCTCCGGCTTTTCTTCTGGGGAAAGAGCGTAGTCAGGCAGCGGGATCGGGCCGTTGCTGGTGATGTTCAAAGGCTCCGGGAACAGGGCCGCACGCGGGGCAACAGGGCCGTGTGGCAAGAACAGCCGGATGATCAACGCGCCACCCTGCCGGGTTATATCGCCCGCGAACCAATCACTTTGCACCGCCGCTGCGGGCAGCACGGCACCTTCCCGCACCGGGCTAAAGTCAAAGTTCTCGCCGTTGATCGTCAGAATGTCGCCGTGGCGAGCGAGGTTCAGGCGGGCATCACGGCGCTGAGGGGAGAGGATGATCTGCATATTTGCTCCTTAAAACCAGCGGCCGATGGCCATGAAATCAATGGTAATGGTGGCGGTCAGACTTGTCGTGGCCAACAGCCGCAGAGCTGCACTAGCTGACCCGGTATTGCGAACTTTCGCAAAAACGATGGCCGTTGAGCGTGGCGAGGCAGAGACGAACAGTCCCGCCTGTGTGATAAAGGCCGCAGGAAAAGTCCACGAGACCTCGGCGGCATTGGTATAGAGCGCACCTGACACCGTCGTCACGTCAGTCACAAAGGCCGAAAAAGTGGCATGGCAAATCTGCGTGCCATCGGCGAAGCGCACATATTCGCCATTGGCATTGCTGCCGCGCTCGATGACGGCTCCGGTGGGCAAACCTGCACTTTGAGAGACGGTGCCGAGCAGGTTTTCGCCATGGAATAACTTGGCCCAAGCGCTCCATGCCCCGCCCGATTTGCGCCGGATGTAGATCTGATTGGCGGTGGTGTTGCTCGACCGCATGGCGAGCTGGCTGGCGGTGCCGTCCGAGGCATGGGCAACGTGCAGCACCGACCATGACAGTGAGGCGGCAATCGGGGTGCCGGTCGCAGCCGCGGTGTTGCGGTAAAAGCCGGTGATCATGATCGCGTCGTAATCTGTGACCAAGGTTGCGGCATTGCTGCCCAGCCCGAACGCGCCCACACCCATCAGACGGTTGAGCGTGGTGTCGACCGCGCTGGTTTGCGCGCGTGGCAGGTCCATCCGCAGCCAAGCTGTGCCGGTGCAGATCAACAGCACCGCCTGCTCGGCCGAGACCGCCGATGTTGCAGCCCCGGCGACCAGTTCTGCGCCGGAAGGGTCAATGGTGATGACACCAGACTCCACCCGCACGATGACAGAAAACCCTGCCCCGGCCGTCGCCGCCGCTGGCAGCGCCAGCGTCCATGTGCCGGTGCAATCCAGCACCCGCCCGCGATCCGCCAGCACTACGGTGTAGGCAGCAGTCTTGGCCGCATAGGCAGCACCCAAAGCCCCAAGAGTGGCCAGCGCGGTTGCGACAGCGCCGTCAGCGCCAAGCAGCCCTGACAGAAAATCTCGCATCGTGCTCAGGGCGGTCTTGAACTGCCCCTCGGTGACCGAGCCTCCGGTAAAATCAGATGAAGGGGGTAAAATCGCCATTAGCTGCTCCACATCGGGTTGGCGTCCGCCGTCCACATCGGCGTCGCATCAGTGTTCCACATGTTCGGGATAAGCGTCCCGAGCGCTGCGGCCATGAACGGGCCCGCCGCCAAACCGACGCCGCGCACCCGGATCAGGGTTTGGGCCGCGAACAGCAGGGTGATCACATGGTTTGCGGCCGAGGTATCGGCGGTGCGGGTCCATGTGACTGTGGGATCAAAAGGATCGATGCCTGAAGCCATCTCGATCTGATAGCTCTCCGCCCCTACCGCAGGACGCCATGCCAACACCGCGCGGGTGTTATCGCCGGGGATGCGGCGCGCCATCAGGCCGCCCACCACCGGGATCGTGACAACACCCGGCAGATTGCTCGTCTTGATCGGCGCGGCGGTCACGCCGACATCGGCCGTGTGCACCGATGGGTCTTCGGTCACCGCTTCAATACCGACTTCATAAAGCCCGCGCGGCTTGACGCCCGTCACTTTGGCGAGCGTGCGCCAGCTCTCAGCCTTGCCGAACACCACATGGGTGCGCTCGCGATCCGAGCCGGTGTAAGGCGTCATGTCCGGCATATCGGCCAGCACCACGACTTCCGGCGAGGCCCCGGCCGTGATCAGCCACGGACCGCTGACGCCGCCAGTGGCGGTGCGCATGCCGATGTAATAGCTGCCTGCACCAAAGGTCATCGGCTGTGTCAGGGTCAGGCTGCGGGTGGCAGCGTCCCAAGCCACCGCCTCGGCATGCGCCCCCCAACCTGGCATATCGTGCTGCACCGCGATCAGGTCGCCTATCGACGGGATAAACCCCTCCATTTCGGTGGCAAAATGCACGAGGCGGCGGCGGTATTTGTTGGCAGCGGCGTGATAGAGGCCCTCGCGGTAAACCTGCGCCCGATTGGTCGCCCCAAACAACTCCATCTTCACCGGGCGCGCCAAGGTGCTGCCCGCCAGTGCCGCCTTAACCCGGCGCGGGGACCATTTGGTCTCATCAAAGTAAGACACATCCAGCGCATCGGCGGTTTGCTCTGACGCCAGCAGATAGTCGATGGAGAACGAGCCCTTTTTGATATTGCGCATCGAGTAGAGCGCCACAGGCAAGGTTTGCGGGCCATCGCGCACCACCCGCAGCCGACCGCCCTGCATGAAGAGGCGGGCGCGTCCGACGAGGGCAATCTTGGAGATTGCCTCCCACCAGCTCGCGGCGGAATCGAAGCGGCCGTTGAAGGTGTCGCCGCGTGCCGTCCAGAGCGCATCAAGGGCCAGCAATGCCGCCAGATCAAGTCGGCTGTTGGGCAGGCCTGCGCCATATTCGGTGCTGCGCGCCGCATCCGCGATTGCCCAAGCAATCGAGCGGCTGGCAACGGGGGCAGACCAGGACACGCCATTCCAGACCGGGATTTTGCGCGTGCAGAGCACACCGATGCGACGGCTGGCTTGGGCCGAAAGGTTGTTGGTGGCGCGCATCCGCATCGCGATCAGCGTCACCGGTCCAAAGTCTTGCGTCTCCGACAGATATGAGCGCAGACCAGCCCAGCTCATTTGGTGGCCGGTGTTCGCGGCCGTCGATTTGGGATCTTGCCGCCACGCCCGCACGCGGTAGCGCCCCGCGCCGCTCGGCACCGCAACCGAGAAGGACACTGCTTTCGGGGTGATCGTGCGGTCCGTGATCACCGGCTGCAGCACTTGCACCCAAGCCCCAATCGGCAAGCCGTTGTCATCGACTTTGCGCGCTTGCACGATCACCTGAGAGGCCGCATCCGCGAGATCGCCCCCGCCCGTGGTGCTGTAAAGCCCGAGCGGGTAGATGATATCGACAGCCAGTCGCTGCGCCATTGTTCCGGCATCAGAGGCCAGAAAGCCGTCGATGCCGCCGACAACGCTGCGCACGTAGACCGCACCCGACCCAGAGCCTGTCGCGGCAATCACCGTGAAAGTGTCTGCTGTCGGAACGGAAGCTATTGCATAGACATCAGTTGGCGCGCCGCCGCTGGTAAACTCAAGCTGCACCGCTTGACCTACCGCGCGACCATGTGCGGTTTCCGTCACCGTGATCACTGTGCCAGAGCGGGTGTAGGTGCCGGTCTTGCGGCCCACCAGCTCTTGCCCGGATACTTCGACCGAGGTGATGACGTTGGTCGGAAACAGCGTCACCTGCCCATGCGGCGGGATCACTTCGTAAGATATCTCCGCAAAGGCCGAGATCGGCGTGTCCTCGATGCGGATCTGCTCGATGTCGAATTCGCCACAGCCAAGGCACAGCAGCTGGTAGAGGAATTGCTCGTTGCCCGCATACTCGGCGTAAGGCTGCGCCGCAAAGTCCGGCCAAGCCAGCATGCGGCCGTATTGCACCGGGATAGCCTGCTCAATGCGCGCGACATTGCCCTGCGCGCCAAGCGAATAGGTCGGGCTGGCCGAGGGCAGTTGCTTCGGCGTCGGCAGCGGCATCAAGGCGTTGATCGCGGCTTGACCCACCAGCATGGCCCCAAGGCCCACGGCATTGCCCCAGGTGAAGCTGCCGAAGATCGCGGTGCCCGCGAGTTCCGGGCCGAGTAGCAGCGCGCCAAACTGCGGCGCAAAGATCGTCAGCGCAATGCTCAAAAGCATACGCAGTGGGTTGCTGCCGCCCTGACCGCCCCCGCCGCCGCGCGGCAGAATGCAGAACACCAGCTGATCGCTGGGGCGCAGACGCCGCCGCCATTCGGTGCGCAGAATCGGGCGGCCGTTCAGGATGGCAATGCAGGGGGCAGAACCGGGAGGGGCCAGCCTGCGCACGCGCAAAGGTCGGCGGACCTGCTGCATCACACGGCTGCCCAGCGGGTCAAACGGATTGAAGATCGTCAAGCATTGGGCCTTCATGCGCCCACCCGCTGATAGAAGCCCACGATGCGGTAGCCGAGATCAGCCAGCCGACCAGCCGGAGTGAAGATTGCGCCCGCGCCTTCAACGCAGTGCAGCACACCGCCCAAATCTAGCCAGATGCCGACATGGCAGGGCATCGCGCCCTTTGCCATCATCACACCGCAGCCCTCGGCCGGAGCCGATACTTCAACCCATCCACGCTGCTCGGCCGAGTGCGACAGTTCGCGGCGCGCAGCACGCGGATCGGCGCCATCGATCTCGATCAACGGCACCGTGATGCCATACCGCTCCTGCCAGACCCGTGCGCAAAAATGCCAGCAGTTGGCATCGCGCGCCCATTCGGTGCCGATATAGGCGCTCGCCCAATGCGCGGTCATGGCTGCAGCCCCGGAAAGGTCTCAAGCTCATAGTCGAGTTTCGGGAAGCGCAGGTTCACCAGATCCGGGAAGCCCGCCGTCGCCTTTAGCCGGAACGGGTTGGCGTTCACCGTGATCAGCGTCAACTCCATCGGCGGGTTGTTATCTGGGCCGATGCTCAAAGTGTCCGACAGATACGCGCGGTAGATCGCCGTGATCGGCAGCGCCGTTACAACGGCCGCATCGATCTGCGCCAATATCTCTTGGCTGACATTGTCGATCTCGATGGAGCACTGCGGCAAGCCGGTGCTGGTCTGATCGGGTGGGACGATGTCGAAGGCAAAGCCCACAAAGGTGACGATGGCCCCCGGATCGCGTGCGGCCGTGGCCTCGATGCGGGCGTCCAGCGCGTTGAAATCCCGCACCACCCGGATAGGCACACTGAAAGCCGGGTGCCAAAGCTCCAGCGTATGATAGATCACCTGGTTGACCGAGGCCGAAGCATAGGCCTCCTGAATCGCGGCAGAGAGTGTCGGATCAGGCATTGCGCACCTCCATCTGGGCGGTGACATCCCAGTTCAGAGCGGGGCCTGCAGTGGCTTTAAACATGCCCTTAAAGCGGCCTTCAACATATTTGAAACCGCCGCCGACAGCCGTGGGCATCAAGGCCCAGGCGGTCGTGCCAGCGGCCCCTGTCACTTTGCCATCGCTGCCGGTGCGCAGATGCAGATCATAGCCCGTGACCATGCGCGCGCCGATCTCGGAGACCAGCAACCCCGACACGCCGTCGCCGAGATAGCTCGGTGTCGCCGCCGCTGCCATCGCACTGATCCGCATGACCGGCGCACTGCCGCCGCTCACAACCGGCGCTGTAAGGGTGACGCGCCATTGCCCGTTGTCGCGGGATTCGAGCGTGCGGCTTACCAGCCCGCTTTGTGCCCCAAACACACCATTTGCGAGATCGACCTCGGTGTAGCACTGCGCCCCGGCCCGATCAAAGAACGACAACCGTGCCCAAGTGCGCCCCGAGGCCTTCAGGGTGGCGCGGCAAAGCACCGTCGCATTGGCGTCTGCCGCCACGCCAATTTGGGCATGGTGCAGGCCATTGGCAGTGCTTTCAACGAGCGCATCGACGATTGCCCCATCCGGCGACAGACCCGCTCCGATGGCACGCGAGGCGTTGAGCCAGCCCCATGCCGCCAAACTCTCGCTGTCGCCTGCAAGGCTCCATGCCTCATCGTTCCACCAGGCGCGGAAAGCGGCGAATTCGGTGTCGGTCATCACCCACGCCATATCGACCAGGTCATTGCGCGCGAAAGTGATGCGGCGGACGCGCTGCGCGCCGACCTCCATGTCGGTGCGCAGGGCTGGATCAACCGGCGACAGCCCGAAACCGGGCATCGAGGGCGTGGGCAAAACGTCTGGCCAGCGGCGCATTATCGGGCCACCCGCGAAAGGCCATAGGTGCTGGTCATCGCGTCCGCCATCGGGCCACGGCTTTGTGCGACATTGCCCGCAATAGCGCCCTCGACCATCTCGACCACGACGTCGAGTATCCGGTTGTTGCCATCCGAGCGCTGAGTCTGAGAAGTCTTGCTGCCAGCCGGAGTGCTGATGTTGACGATCATGTCACCCCCACCACCGCCCGAAGCGCGCACACCGAGCCTGCCGCTGCCGTCGCGGTCAAGCGGCAGGATCGCTTCTGGCCCCGCCTCGCCCATCAAGCCGGTGCCTTTGGCAAACGGAAAGAAGGTCGGGCGATTGACGACGGAACCGGAATAGGCCGAGATGCCGGGGCCAGCATAGACGCCGCCGCGCGCATTTGTCTCCACAGCAGTGCCACCCGAAAGACCGCCCGTGATGCTGCCGACGATGCTGTCGATGAAGGGCGTGATGATCGACTCGGTGAACCTTTGCGCGGCAATCGCCGCCAGCTGCTGGATGACGAAATTTTTGAAATCGGCCATTGCGGCCTTGCCCTTCTTGGCCCCCGACAGGAAATCCGCAAAGCCCTTCTCGAAGTTCGACGACAGCCGGTCGGCAAGCCCTGCGCTGGCCTCATTCAAATCGCCCACAAGGCCTTTGACCTCGGCGCGCCATTTGGCGACGGCCGCTGCTGCCTTTGGCCCGGCCGCATCCGCTACCTTTTCCAGCTTCGGGATCAGATCGGCGATGCTGTTGGCGGCTTGATCCTTCGCCGAAGCGATGGCCTTGGTGCCCTCGGCCGTGCTCATCAGGCCAAGGCGCACCTTCTCGTGGATGGCCGCAACCTTGTCCTCAAGCGTCTGAAGCGCATCCTCGGCCGCTTTGACCAAGGCGTTGAAGCTGTCGGGATCGATTTTGGCCGCGCCGCCGCCGCCACCGCCGCCGCCGCTGGCTTTGGGGGCGTTCTTCTTGATCACCTCGTCCAAGGTCAGCGCGGGCGCGATGTAAGGTGCGCTGCTCGAACCATTTTTGCCACCGCGTTCAAAGGCGGGGCCGTTCGGCGTGCCGACCCCGGCCGCCGCGTTGATCGCTGTGCCCACGTAGAACGCCAAAAGGCGCGCCTTGCTGATTGCACCATCCAGCCAGCCCGGACCCGGCTCTGTTCCGGCCAGCTGCTGCGCTGCCGCGACAGCGTCCATCAGCCGCGCGGCCAGCTCGGCGGCAAACGCTTGCGCAGGCTCGAGGTTGTTGGTGCTCTCGGCAGCTTTGGAGGCGATCCCGGCAAGCGCTTCTGCGGCATCTCGCAGCGGCGCGGGCAATTCCGAGCCTACCGGCACCATCTGCTGAAGGATAGCCAGAGCAGCACCAGCCTTGTCACGAATGTCTTCCATCTGGGTCGCGTTGCCCAAAGCATCAAGCGCGGCCGAGAGAGCAACAACTTGATCGACAGATAGGCCCAGCTTTGCCGCCGCCTCTGCCGCATTGCTTTCAAACACCGCGAGGTTGTCTTTGGCGTTCGCGATATCTTGCGCCATGTCAGCCGGGATGCTGGCGAGATATGATTTGGCGTCCGCAATGTTTTTGACTTCCACGAGCACACCGGAGAGGCCTGCTTTCAACGGGTCGATTGTGGTGCTCATCTCCTCCAGAGATTTGCCCAATGCCACCCCGGCCATGTATTCCGAAAATCCTTTGACCTGACTCGCAAAGACGCCGAACTTCTCGCTCAACTCAACGGTGCTGGTGACGGATTGCTTGGTGTAGCGGTCATACTCGTCCATCGCGGAAATCAGTGCACCAAGCTGTTTTTCGAGCGCCTCGCCTTGATCGGCTGTCCCCCCAAACGCTGACATCACGATGGGCAGCGCCACCCCGGCCATGAGCCCCGCCGCTGTTCCCACAGCGCCGAAGGCCAGCCCGATATCGGGCAACTGGATCGCCAATGCCTGAACAAAATTGCCCGACGCCATGGTTTGCTGACCGACCTGTGACAGCTGCTGGGTGAGCATGCGCATGCCGCCACCGGAAGCTTTTGCGCCATTACCGCTGGCAATCAGGTTGGCTTCCAGTTTGCTGGCTTGTGCCGCAAGTGCAGCCGTCTGCGCGACGGCATCCTTCTCGGCGGCGACAACGCTGCCCAACTCCACCTTCAGCTCCTCGAGCTTGCCCTCAAGGCCAGCAATGGCCGGTGTCGCCTTTGTCGCCCCGCCTGCAAGCGCCGGGCCGACCTTTGCCCCTTCGACAGAAGCACCCCGCGCAGCATCACCCACACCTTTCAGATCAGCCTTGGTCGCCGCCAGCGCGGCCTTCGCCTGGTCATTCTTGACCCGGAGTTCCATTGCGGCGGTCATATCCATCAGCGGCCCTCCTCAGGCTCAAAGGCAGTGCAAGGCACCGTCATGGTCGCCCCGCGTCGGGGCGCTTGGTTTGGTGGTGTTGCGCAGCCAATCGGCGATTTGCTGGCTGTCGCGCGTCACAGCAAAACTGATGGCGGCGATGGCGCGGGCGTCGTCTTTGGCGTCCTGGGCGATATGACCTGCCGACAGCGCCCCAAGCGCCGCGATGGTCAGCTCTCCAAGTTCTGCAAGGCTGTGTCCGCGTCGGACAAGCCAGGCGAAGGCTTCTCCCCAGCCAAGTTGATCATCAGCGCCATCATGCGCTCGCCCGCTGCCGCGCGTTCCGGCAACAGGCGGCGGGCGAAAAAATCGAAGTTCACCTCGTAGACCGCCGAGATCAGCCGCAGCATGTCGTCAGGATCAAGGTCCATCAGCCACGCCACATCCGCGCCGGTGACGATGGCGACCGCCTGACAGGCGGCTTCGGTGTGATGGGTCAGCGCCCCCATGTAGTCAGCGGTGACGATCAGCGGCATGAACGGATCACTGGCCTTTGCGAAAGCCGCCAGCTGGCGCACTTTCAGGTTCGGCACCAAAAGGCTTTTGCCCGCGATGGTGAAGCTGCGGGTTTCCGGGAAAATCGCGGCCAGTTCGTCAGTTTTTTCCATGTCCCTCACCGTGCGATGATGGTCAGTTCGGGCGCGCCAGTCACACCCGGCAAAGCCCGCAGATCGGTGCTGATCATGATGTTGCCATCATCATCAATCGCCTGCGGGTTGGTGCGCTGGATGCGCGGAGCGAACACACCGATCCGCTTGCCTGCGGTGGTGCCGTGATTGAAGCCCAGAGAGGTCAGCGACGCCGTATTGATGTCGCTGCGCCAGGTGATTTCGTCCGCATCGGAAAGTTCGACGGTCATCTGGCCACTGACGGCGCGGTCAGTGATAGCAATTTTCTCGCCGCCCAGCAGCTTGCGATGCGCGAGCTTGTTGCCGATGTCATAGGTAATGCCCTTGGAGGCCAAAGAGACGCCGCTGGCAATGACGCCTGCGGTCAAACCCGCGCCGAGCAAAATGTCACCAGAATTGTCCGTTGTGACAACCTGCGGCGTCTGGAACGCGGACAGGTCAATTGCAGGCACCGTGGCGCTTAGGGCCTGCGTGTCAAAACCCCAAAACTCAAAGTCGATTGTCGGCACCTGGTAGGCTGACAAGTTCAACTTGGCCGTGCCGCGCGATCCTCGGGCGATATATCGCACCCCGTCCCGGAAAAACCGGAAGGTGCCGCCTTCAAAAGCGCTGTTGATCAACGCATATTCAACGCGGTTCGCAGCCACAATCGTTTCGGCAAAACCACAAGCGCGGAGCAGTTTGCCCCATGCAGGCGGCGTGCCAGCTGCCCCGGAGCCCACCATTTCGACGGAAAAATTCAGCTTGGCGCGGCGAGTCGCGGGCAACTCTTCCGAGTTTCCCATCCAAGGCGTCACCAGATTGCGCGCCACATTGTCAGGCTCGATGACGAACGCTGGCGGTCCAGCCAGAAGGATCGCGTCCGCTGCGGTGAACGTGGCGTCTGGCGTGCCATAAGTGGCTTCCAGCTTGAACATGACCGCAGAGCGGCGGGTGTAACGATCAGCCATCAGCGGGCCTCCTCAGGATCGGGTTTAACGGGGGTTTTAACGCCCCCTTCAACGGCCTCCGGCTCGGGCACCGGTAGCGGCACGTGGACCAGCGTGTTGGCCTCTTCGTTCAGAACGAAGCTGCCGCCATGCGGCGGGATCGGCATGGGCGGGGCGTCGGGCACTTCGGCCTGATCAGCAATCAGAGCGGGCGCGGTTTTGGCGGGTTTCATGTGGGGATGATCCTCAGTTGGTCGGACAGGGAAAACGAAATCTCGTAGGTCAGCACGCCTTGCCCGGCGTCAACGAGGGTGGACCGCTGGAAGATCATCACCCCGATCCGCGCGCCAAACTCCCAGCCCACAAGCGCGCCAATGACCGCCTCGATCATATCGGCAGCGGGCGTCAAACTACGGGCGGCGGCGGCATCGGCCGCGCGCAGCGACAGGATAATCGAGAACAGCCGTTCGACCTTCTGGATATACATCCCCATTTGCGGCTGCATCGGCTTGCCCACGATTCCGGTGGGCACCACATGGGCGGCGGGCATCGACTGCGGGCGCTTGCCGGTCGCCGCAAGGGCTGCAAACTCTGCAGCTCCGGCCACGCGCTGGCCAAGGCCCGGCACACGATCCTTAAGGCGCTGGATGATCAGATCAACATCCGACATCAGATGAAGCCCTTCATGCTGGCTTCGGTGAATGGCCGCTCGCGATCCGTGGTGCGCACGCCCTGCGCGTCGGAAGACTGCGGGGCAATGCCCTCGGCCGGGATGGCGATAGCGCCGGTGCTGATCTTGTCGAGCATCTTAAGCGCGACGTCATAATCCTTGCTGATCTTGGGATCGGGATCGTTGACGTGCAGTTTGTAGATCGCGATCTGCAGCGCCAGGTCCACGACCATCGGCGGCACCAGTGCAAGAGGCAGGGTGTAGCGGGTGCCCAAGAAGCCGTCGATCATCGCATCGGTATCCGCCAGGGCGCGATTGATCACGGCGGCATCGATGACGCCGGTCGCCACCGCCGCGCGGTCCGTCAGTTCGACCAGCATCGCTTCACCGAAGCGGTCGGTCAGGGTGGCTTGGGTGGCGTAAGTCATCATGGGCCTCGGGCGGGGGAAAGGATCGGCGCGGGGCGAGCGGACTCGCCCCGGCCAGAGCGTTCGAATTCAGCCGGCGAGCATCTGCACGGCCGGGCGGCCGAGAAAGCCGGGGACGCGCACGCCGCCGACCTGACGATCATTCAAAGCGGTTGCCGCCATCTGGATGCGGCGGGCGGGTTTGGCCTGTTTTGCAAGGCGCGGGATAAAGTCGATGGCCCAGACCGTCACCTCGCGGACGAGCGAGCCGAAGCGGACAACCAGATCGCAGACAAACATGGCGACCGCGGCCAAAGCGGCAGAGGCCAGAGCAAACGCAAACATCGGCAGAGAGAAGATACGGCGCATTGTGCATCCTTTGAGGTTGACGGGGAAACTGGTGGCCGTGCTCTCCGGCCTGTCACGGTCATCATCCGCCGTTGCAGCGCCACTTCGCGGTGACGCGCGCCTACTCGGATCGGCTGAGGCGGGGTTTCTGGTGCGGCCCCGTTTATCCATCAGCTTCGCGATTGATCCTTTCGCTTGGAATTCAGGTGGTCGGTGAATCGACCTGCGCAGGCTCGACAGGCTCTGCATCGGCTTCGTCAAACTCAACGACACCAGAGGCCTTCAGCTGTCGGGCGTCATCCAGCGGAAGCGCCAGCACATCGCCATCTTCATAGGCGATGCCATCACGGTTGAGGTTGTCGAGGACCGTAACCGGCACCTGAAGCGGGCCGGAAGTCGATGCACGGGCAGTTGGCTTTTTTGCCATTTTCGGCTCCTTGGGTTGGTTTGACGAAGGCGGCAGCGGTGCCGCCGCCTCTGGTAAAACCGACCGATCAGACCACTGCGTTCTGGATGAAGTAGCCCACGTCCTGAGCGCTGATCAGTTCGCGCACCCGCTCGCCGCTGCGCACGCGGTGACCGCCTTGCAGGCCGATATCCGGGTCTTCGATGCGCCCTGCGATGCGGTCGCCATATTGCGCGGTGAAGCCAAAGGTGATGCCGCCCTGTTCAACCGAAGCCAGTGGGTTGAGATACAAGAGCGAGATATGCTTGCCCCACATCCGCGACAGTGACGTGGTCTGCCCCTGCTTGGCGGTGTTCATCATCGCATCGCCCACCAGCACATCGGTGATGCCATCCCCGGCCAGCAATTCCTTGAACTGCTCGATAGAAATCCGGCCTTGGTTAGTGACGTTGCCTTTGACCGCGTTCACGATTTTCGGGTGCGACGAGATCTTCGACCAGACCTCCCGCCCCATCACCACAGTGTTCGGGCGATAGACCAGGGTGGAGTCCATCCCGGCCGCCAGAACACCAATCGGGTCGGAGTTGGTGTAGTCCGAGAACTGCGAGGTGCCCGAAAGGGTAATCCGGCGCGCGGCGGCATAGGTGCCAAGGTTGAACACCAAAGCTGCGGCGCGGGCCTCGCGGATGTTCTCGATGGTCTCGGTCAGCATTTCGACCGCGCGGGCCTCGGGATCAAACACCGTGCGGCCTTGGGCGCGGGCGGAGTCTGCCACATCGATATCCGATTGCGGGATTGGGCTGTCGAGGCCGTAGTCCACGACATCGGAAGTGACTTCAGTGCCGGTGAATTCCAGCTGCTTCACCGCACCTTTGCGGCCCACGCGGGCGTCGGGCACGTTGAAGGCTTCCGAGATCGGATAGACCGTGTATTTGAACTTCTCGTTCGACACGGGCAGGCGCGGCAGAACCTTGTCGGCAATCCGCATGGCGGAGCCGTTTTTGTAGCCGATGGCCACAGCGGTAAGCGTGGCATCGACAACGAAGGGGCGAGTGGTGGCCATTTGTGAACCTTTCGGGGATCAGGTGCCGCGATAGAACGCGGAGTTTTCGAGGAGGACTTCGATGACATCGCCCGCGACGCCGGGTGCCAGGGCGCGACCAATGACGCTCATGAACACAGCAGCAGTCGGCACCGCGACGATGGCATTGCCACTGGCGTCTGCGGTCAGCATCGCGCCAGCCGTTACGGTGCCGCCGAGGGTCACCAGAGCGATGCCGGTCAGGAGCACATCGGCCATGTCACCCGAGGCGGTGGCCAAGGAGCCGGTGACGCCCACAAACGGGTCGGCGTTGGTCGTGGCCGGTGCGACCTTGGACGAGGCGGCAACGTCAGAAAACTTGACGATCTTGTATGCCGCGATTGCGGCATTGGCCTCGAAGGCCCGGATCAGGGTCGGGATCACAGCAACACCTCTTTCTTGACGTGGGCGATGGCATCGAACAGCGCGACGGTCAGACCCTTCGCCTTCTGCTCCGATTGGAAGGCGACCGCCCGGTCATGCAGGGCACGGCCCTGCTGCTCGGCGTTCAGGGCGGTCAGGTTGTTGTCGATCGACACTTCGCGCGGGGCGGGGTTTTCGGTCAGGCGGCCTGCGCTGAAGGACGGAATGGCGTTGATCGCCTTCTCGGTCTCGCCTGGATTTTCCATGTGGCGCGAGATGTAGTAATCGCGCATCGGCTTCACGCCGGGGCGGGCATCGGCAATCGCGCGGTCCACGAAGCCTTCTGCCTTTTCACGCTTGATCTGCGCGTTCAGGCTGTTGAAGGAGGTGGTGACTTCGGTCAGCTGGCTTTGCAGTGCCACCACATCTTCGGGCTTGCTGGCCATCTTCGTTTGGGCGGCAGCGAGGATCGCAGCGGCATCCCCACCCGACACGCCCAAGGCCGTGCCGATGGCGGTGAGCGAAGCCTGCAAAGCTTGCTGCTCTGCCTTGGTGTCGGGTTGTTTCATCGATGCGATGGCCGCAACGATGTCATCCTCGGTGGCCGTTTCAGCCAAGCCGAGCGCCTTGGCAATTTTTGCCCAGTTCATGGGGGACTCCTGATTGAGCGCAGCAAGGCCACGCAGGTTTGGATAATTGACGAGACTGGCGCGCAGGATGCGGGTCACGACCCCATCCGCGTCGTGCATGATGACCGGCGAGATGCCCCGATAGGCTTGGTCTGCCAGCAAGGCCTTGCCAGCCGCATTCCACTTCATCTTCCCCCAGATCCCACCATCGCGGACTTCCATCGCCATGATCTTGCCGCGCGACGGGGAAGGCAGCCCCACTGGGCCTGCAATGTCGACGGAGTGGTTCTCGTCGATAATCAGGCCGTTTTCGTCACGCGGATCGCCCGACATCGATGCCGCAATGATCGCGGCAGGATCGGTGACGTGGTAAGGCCCGCGTCCGTCAAAGGTGCGGATTTCGCCATGGGCGGCAGGGAGCAGATGCACCCATTCCGGCACCTCGCCCTCAGTGGGGAGATCGAAACCGGCGCAGAGCGCAACATAGGGTGTGGCTGTTTTGGACATGCCGCAACCATAGCTGCGGCGGTAAAACCGAATAACCTACAACGGTGTGTAGGGAGAGGCGGTTCGGGGGATGCTCAAAGCCTGCATGGGATCAATGACCTGGTCAAGGCTGACTGAAGACGCCTGACAGCCAGTCCTCGGTTTGCTCCAGAATGTTCGCCCGATCCTGCTCCGAGAAGCCGAAGAACGGGCGCGCCGGAATGTTGCCCCACAGATGCGGAAACTGGGCCTTGGTGCCGCCAAACTGCATCATCGCGGCATAGACCCGGCTGGAACCGATGGAAACGTGTGTTGGCGAGGTCTCGGGGAAAAACTGCGATGAGAGCATACCTGACGGTCCGAACAGCGGGCGGCTGTCAACGCGGTTGGATTTGCGCGCCCCGTATTTGGCAAGGGTGACAGGCGATTTTGCAGCCCACTTGACGCCATCGGGCGACTCGCCCGCCTTGAAACGCTCTTTGACCGAAACCACCAAGATTTCGCCGATGTCGTCCATCAGCGGCGTCAGATCGCCCATCTGCGCCAGCGCGCGGCTGAGCGTGGCTGTAATCTGGTCATCCTTGAGTTCGACGGTGAACATTGCTATCTTTCCTTAGCAGGCGTGACGCGGTGATATTCCCCCGGCCGTAACACGATCTCAGGATCGGAGTGCCATGCAGGGTTGCCGGGAAACCGGATTGGGGGGCCCTGCCGTCTGCATCATTCCATTTTCTTCCTCAGCAAGCGGCGGATTGCCTCGTCGCGTTTGACCTGGTCGGAACTCAGGCGGCGGAAACTGGTCACGAACAAGCCTTGCCCCGATATCGTCGCTTTCACCACCAGGACATAGCCTGCAGCTTCGGGGTCTTCCAAAACGAAGATCATCGTGTTGGGGCTGTCCTGGACGCGAATGGTTGCCGCATCGACCGTGCGCTGGATCATCAGGTAGTCCAGCGCCTTCAGCTCGGGATGCTCGCGCATCTGCTTGGAGATGGTTTCCGGCGACAGGCTTGCAACGGCCGTCTTGGCCTTTATCGCTTCTGCCGCAGCCTCGGGAAGCCGCGCCACCGGCCAAAGGCCAGTCGGTGCCTGCATCCAGTTCGCGAACCCGTCCAGCTTCAGCCAGTTCTGGATAAGATCGACCGATGGCTTGGGCGGCAGCGCCGCCAGCTTCGGCACCATCTGCGCCACCAGCTGGGCCACGGATGCGCCTGGCGCGTGATCCCAGCCCTTGTCGATGCCGACCGGCACGCCCGTTTTCTTGTCGATCCCTTGCCAGCCCTCGGGCAGCGCCATCTCCGGCTTGCCGCCCAATCGCTTTGCGGCGTTGGGGCTGCGCGCGCCGACGATGTAGCAACTGCAGCCCCAGCCATTCGGTGGCGCGTGGCTCGCCCAGAACGGATGGTCGGGCGGAAGAACGAGGCCATCCCAAGCGAGATGCTGCACGCGGGGTTCCACGGACGCGCCGTGCTTGTAGACCCAATACGGAAACCCGGCCTTCACCAGTTGCGCCATCCGGCCCGCCGCGTAACTGGTGGCCATGTTGGTGCGGTAGATCACGCGGGTGCGCCACGCCTCCCCGCCTTTGGTGCCTTGGCCCGCCGTCGAGATTTGCCAGCCCTTGGCCTCGACCATTGCGCGGAAGTCGCGTCGGAACTCCTCGAGCGTCGTGCCCTGCGTGATCGCCTTATCGATGGCGGCACCGATGTCGGCGAGAATATCCGTCCGCATCGCGCCTGCGACCATGAACCCGCGATCATGCTCGACACCGGAGATGTCATCCCACGCCTTGGTGGGGATCAGATTGCCCAGGCGCAGGCGAAACGCGGCCACCTGAAAGTCAAACGGCTTTCCGAAGCTGGCAAGGATCGATGTCACTGGCTGTCCTCAAGAACAGCCACCCGCCCACCGGCATTTGCCGCCAGAAGGCCACGGCTCAAGACCTCCGCAAGGTCCGTGGTGTCGATGTCCGCGAAACCCTCAGACAGCATCTGCTGCAACTCTTCCAACGATCCGGCCGCGTGCATCATGGCCTCAATCTTGGCCATCATTCCCTCAATCGCCGGCGCAGCCTCAATCTGCATCCGATCCGTCAAAACGTCCTCGGCAGAACCCCCCTGTTTTTTGCCCGCTAGAGGCCCTTCAGCTTGCGGGGCGGGCGTTGGCGCTGAAACAGGCTCAACCCGTTTAAAAACGTCTAGAACCCGTTTAATTTTTGAATTCGGATCGGAAGGGTCGGTGGGCTGCGCGCCTGCACCCTGCGGACGGAGCATTTTGGCCCCCGCTTTGGGTTCTGGCAGCCCAAAGCGCTCGCGCAGGTCGGCCATGTCCACTTCCATGCCACGGTCGATCATCGGGCCGAGCGCCTCGGTCAGCGCCTTCAGGTCTTCCTCTTTGGCGCGGCCGATGCGGATGCGCGGATAGACCTTGCGCGGCCCATATTCCATCTGCACCCAGACCCGGATCAGATCCCGGTTGATAATTGCCGCAAGCGCCTTGGCATCGGCCTTCTCGATATCCTCCTGCACCTCGCGGTGTTCCTTGCCAGAGCCAAGCCCTCCGACAACCGCGTCGGTGGTCGAGGTCTGCCCCAGAACCGCCTTGGAAATCTGCTGGTCGATCCAATCGCAGCGCTCTTTGTAGAGCTGATGGGCAGCACCAACATTCCCAGCCTCGATAAACTCGATGCTCATGCCTTCTGGTATGATCGCCGCGCAATCGCCCGCAATGTCGGCAACCGCGCGGAACAAGGTGGCTTTGTCCTCTTCCGATGTGCCGGGGGCAAACTTGCCCAAGCGCACCGGCTGGCCATAGGTTTGCGTGAAGATGGCCCAGTCGCGCTGGGTATACATCTTGAACATCCAGCCCCATGCCGCCACCCGCGCCAGACCCGACCGCACCGCAAGGCCGCTCTTGGCTTTGATCGTCGCCCAGATGAAGTGCCCCGGCTCCAAGGGTTGGGGCTGACCGTAGGCATTCAGCAGCATCGGGGTTTCGAGATCGTTGCGGTCAAACCGGAACGAGCGCGGATCGCGCCAGATCAGCCTTGGGCGATATTGCCCTTCGGAAAAGTCATAGACGACTTCAGTGCCAGAATAGCCCTTACCCAGACAGTCGAGGATATTGAACAACTCGCCGCTCAACTCGTCCCGATCCAGCCAGTCGCGCACCATCTGCGCGATCTTCTCATCTTCGGGATCGGTCGAGCCAGCTTCGACCGTCACGTCCAGTTGCGAGACCGAGCGGCGACGGGTGCCGATCACACCAAGGTAATGCGGATCGCGCTCCTCGATGGTTTCGGCGAGTTCAAGGAACTGGCGGGGTTCGCCCAGATCAGCGGCGCGCAGGATGGCGGCCAATCGAACCGGGTTCAGTCCATCGGCCGGATAGCCCGCCGTTGGGGTGCGGGCAGTGCCGACGCGCGGTGCCGCAACCTCTTGCGTCAGAGCCGCCCGTTCAATGGGCCTGCCGTATGCGTCGTAAATGACGGGCTTGGCCATCAGATGCCTCCTCGGAGTCGCGCGCCCAAGGGGCCACGATATGGGTTGTGATTTTGCGATTGGCCGAGGAAGTCCTGTGCCTCTTCAGCTGCCCGGCCGGTGGGCACCGGCGTGTAGCCATATTCGACAAACCGCATCCGGCTTGCCCAATGGGCCAGCGCGACGGCGATGGCATGGTCACCGTGGCGCTTCTTGCCGGTGGTGCCTTCGCGAAGGGCAGGCACGCGGGCAATGCCGCGCACGAGCTTGATCGCGCGAATATCGCCCAGATGGTCCGAGTCCGCGATCAGGGCGATCATGTCGTCTTCAAACGCCACCTTCAGCGGCGGCATGTGCAGCCGATACCATTCCTCGGAAAACTTCACCGCGATGACGATGCCGGGGCCTTCGGGGTCTTCGCGCATGCCGAATTCGCGGCCCATGTCTTCAGCCACCGTCCAGCCCATGCCGGTAGCGTCGAAGGCAGCGCCAATCAGACGCGAGCGGACGTGCTGGAGGATGGTGCGCACGATCAGCTTCTGCTCGACACCCGGCACGTTGCGCAACTCGAAGGCCAGCACTTCGCGGCGTTTAAGACGCTGTTCAATGGCCATTAAAGACCCCGCTGTAAGGTCGGCCACACGGGCAAAGTCGAAGCCGAAGGCAAACTGCGGTGTCAGGTCGAGCGCGGCCAACTGGACGCGCAGGGCCTCCATGAACGGGGCCAAGAGAGCAGCCTGTTCAAGGCGCGGCAGGAACATGTAACCGGCGGGCAGTTCCAACCGCAACACGGGCGTCTTCACCGTCATCCGGGCTTCGATCAGCGGCGCTGGCAACCATGCCCCCGATGACATCGAGGGCACGCAGTAAAGTTCCTCGTCTGCGTTGTCGCGGTAGCGATTGATCACGCCCTCGCGCCATTGCGCCTCGGCCTCTGGTGTCCACTCTTCGCCGGTCACAAGGGCGATGCGGCGGTAAAGCCCCTGCTCCAGCGCCTGATCCAGTGTGATCGCCATATGGGCGTAATTCGACCGCCCGCCCAGAATGTCTTGGATCTGGACGTTGAACTCGTTCTCCGCACCAAGGTGGGTCGAGCAGACCACGACTTGCCCGCCCCACATGGTGAAGGCCATCGCGGATTTCAGGAGAGCGGGCAGATCGTCGACAAACGCCGCCTCGTCGATGATGACGCAACCCTGCTTACCGCGCAGGCCACGTGGGGCCGAGGACAGCGCCATGATCTCAAAGCCGCTGGCGAACTTGATGCGGAAGGCGTTGATCGCCTTGTCTTCGCTGTCCTGGTCGAACAGCACCTCCTCCACCACGCCCGCCGCCGAATTGAAGGCCTTGGCCCACATCGCACAGACGTCGATAAACTCGCGGGTCATCTCGCGGGAATACGAGATATACATGACGTCCATGCCACGCGCCGATTTCTGCCGGGCCGCGCGCAGCGCCGCATAGGCCCCAAGCGCCCATGTCAGCCCGATCCGGCGCGACTTCTCGACAAACAGCACCGGGCAGGCGCTGTCCAGGAGCGACACCGTGCGCGCCTGATAAGGCAGCAAGACAGAGGGCAAGCCATGCGCCTGCACCTCGGCCGGGATCGACGCCATCGCCGCCGCACGCGCCGCAGCCCACTGCTTCTCGGTCAACATTTCACTCATGGCGCGGGCCTCTCGGTTGACCGCCGCCAGAACTCGACAAGCGCACCGCCTTTGTCGGGATCAGGGCAGCGCCACAGGGTGCGGAAATATGGGTCGGGCTGGGTGTAATAAGTGCTGCAGTTGCGGCTGTCCGCATCGCCCCAGCAGCTGGTGTGAGCCGAGGGTGGCGGGGTGAAGAGCGATTCCGTAATCGCTTGGCAGTTGCCAGAGGCCAGCAAGGCGCGCTCGTGGCGATCTTGCATGATGGCATAGCCGATGGTGCCCACCGTGATCGTCAACCCGATTGCCGCGCCGATTGACTTGGTGAAGCTGTAGGGGCCAGTCCGCGACATCATGCCGTCACCGCATCTTCACCCAGCCAAGCCAGAACGACGCGGTTTTGAAGCAGGTCATCGCGCAAGGTGCGATCACTTGGGGCATCATGGAAACCCACCAGCAAATCGGGGCAGAAATCCAAGGGTCCGAGCCGCCAGAGGTGGCGATAATTGCCACCGTTCACCAGATCACCTTGGGCCGGATAGACCTCAATCGCGCGCGCGCGTTCGCCCCAGACGGCGTTTTTCACCGCCTGAAGTTGGTCCCAAGTAATGGCGCCATCATGCGCGACCTCGATGTGCCCAAGGGCATCATTCACCGTGCAGGCGAAACCGCAGACGGTTGCGAAGCGGGGCTCAGGCGCGGTCATTTGTGATCCTGGCCGGTTTGCGCCCAAACCCGCGCCTGTCCGGGTTCAAGGCTATCCAGCAATGCCTGCTCATCAGACACCAGATCGTCGGCCGGGCATTCGACCAAGGCACCGCCCGTCGAAAAGCCGTCTTGCCCGCATTTGATGCAGCGCCCGATGAATGCCTCGCCAAACGGGCTGGTGCGGGTCAAAGCATGCGTCATCACTGCATCCCCAACGCGGCTTTATACATGTCGATGATCGCCTCCTCTTCGGCGATCTCGTCGGGCTTGCGCTTGCGCAGGGCGATGACCTTGCGCATGACGGCGGTATCGTAGCCCCGGCCCTTGGCTTCAGCGAACAACTCCTTCTCCTGTTCGCCCAGATCCTTCTTCTCGGACGCCAACTGCTCGGCGCGCTCGATGAACTGGCGCAACTCGTCGGCGGTGCAGTTGTAGGCCTCGGTCACATCGGTCACTTGGTCACCCCCAGAATTTCAGCTTTGATCGCCTCGGCCGTCTCCGAGGTCAGGCCCTTGGCCTTGGCAACGGTGGACACCGCTTCGCCCAGGCGCGCCTGCAGCGCTGCGGTCTCTTTGGCCTTACGGGTGCTGGACAGGTTCTGCGCGGCTTGGGCCGACCGGAAGGCATCGGCCAACTCCTTCAGCTCTTTCGGGCTGACGCCATCGGCGGCATCACCGAGCATGTGCAGAACCACAGACTTGATCATCTCACCCGCGATCACGGTCAGATCGTCGCTGGCCTTGGCATCGTGCTTCTCTGCCAGCACCTTGACGATGTCGCGTGTCTGATCGAGGCGGCGCGACAGGCGGGCCTGACGGACGCTGTAGCGGTTGAAGCTTGAGAACGCCGGGATCGCGAATTCCAACTCGCCGCGATGCTCGGCCATCAAGGCTTGGCACTTGGCCATGAACTCGGCGTAAATGCTGGTCTGTGTCTTTTCCCGATCCGCCAACTCGGACGCGGCCCATGCCACGATGCCATCCGCCTCTGGCGGCAACAGATCAAAGCTGGAAAGCCGCCCGCGACCGCTTGCCATATCTCAAGCCCCCGGACGCGACGGGCGCTTGATGCCCTCGATGATGATGCGCCGCTCCAAATGGTGCGCGCCCTTTTCGGTCAGGGTTGCGATTTTCACCGAGCCAGCCGTGTTGAGCTTGATCGCCCCCATTTCGGCCAGCCAGTCCAACTCGCCGTGCAGCCATTCCCGCGTCTTGCGGATGCCCCCGAAGGTTTCGATGATCTCGAGAAGCAGCGACGAGTTCAGCCGCTCGTCAGTCTGATCGCGCAAGGCCTTGAGAATGATCAGCCGCGCGTCCTCGCGGATCAGTTGGTCCATGTCACTCATTTGCGGCCCTGCTCCATCGCCCATTCCTGCATCCGCGCGGTCACGGCCTCGAGCGGCTTCAGGCGCTCCGTCATCACGTTCAATGCGCCCTTCAGCTCGGACATCGTCATTTCCAACTCGTGGAAATCCTGCTGTTTCGGCATGCCCTGCTGCGCCGTCTCCAAGACAGCCACGCGCTGATCCAGCCGCTGCATCGTCTCGCTCTGCGCTTTCAGTTCGGCGGCGTTGCGCTTCGACGGCCCGGAAAGAATGTTCCAGAAGGTCGCCCCCAGATTGGTGAAGGTCAGCAACACCAGCGCCCAAAGGTTTAGCACCTGGACGGAGGTATCGGCGGGCGCGGCGGCTACGACCTGAACAACATCATTCGCTGTGGTCACTTGGCCACCCAAGTTTTGACCACGTCCTTGACGGTGTGGCCACCCATGTAGAGGGCCATGTAGAGGCCGCTAAGCTGGATCAGATCGGTGAACGGCATCGGCGGCAGGGCAGTCTTCCAGATCGCATTGGCGACGTGCAGCAGCACCGAATTCCACAGCCACAGAAAGCCCAGTAGATACATGCCAGCCGGTCGCCAAGCGCGCATCCACACCGGCTCATCCTGCTCGGCCTCGAGCGTGGCAAGCTGCAAATCGCGGTCGTAGGTCGCGATCATGTCAGGGGCTGCGCGGTCCACTTCGCGCATGGCCTCAATCACGCGGCCCGGATCACTCTCGACGGCCTTCGGCAGTTCCTCCGGCGTCGTGCCGACCCGGTCTGCGATGGCCTTGATGATGATGGCAGCAAACGGGCCATCCTTGTCGCCGATCTTCTTTGACAGCAGCTTTTCGACGGCAGGCACGCCGGATTTCAGGGCAAGGGTGATCAATGGGTTCATCGGTCAGCCCTCCTGCCCAAGAGGAATCGGATCGCCGGGGCGGAACGGCCCACCAGTGGCCGCGATGCATGCCTTACCATCGGCCACCGCGAACAATGCAGTCCAGGTGGAGCCATTCGGGTTTGCGGTGATGATCAGCTTGCCGCCGCGCCCCTTTCCGGCAAGGTCGCCCGAGAACAGCGGCACCTCGGCAAACTTCGCCTTCAGCTGCTGCAGAAGATCGGCTGCAGGCGCGCAAGACACCGTTGCGGCTGGCAAGGCTGGCGCTAAGGCGGTCAATCCGACCAGCGCCAAGGCACAGATCAGCACGGCTAGAACTAAGGCTTTCATCAGAAGCTCCGCAGGATGGCCGCGACACGCGGCAGGGTGGGGTTGATTTTGGCGGCGATCACGTCGCGGTAGCGCCACGCCAGCGATGCGCCCCAGATCGCGATGCCAAGGGCCGAGACATCGCCACTGAACGGCACGCTTGTGATCTGATCAGCAAGGCCCGTGGCGGCAGCGGGCAAGGTCGCGGCGGCGGCCAGCGAGGGTGCGACCGACTTGGCGCGGGCGTCGAGGCGGCGCTGCAATGTGGTCAAGGTGGCTCGGCCGATGATGCCGTCCACAGTCAGACCGTGATCGGCTTGGAACTTGCGGGCGGCGCTATCGAGGATGGCATTGCTATTCGGGCCGGGGTCATAGCCCAGCAGCTTGAAGCCATTGCGGGCGGCGGCGATCTCGGCCCCGGACAGGTGCAAGCCCCAACGCGCAAAGCCTGCCACCGGCGTGGGCAGCGCGGGGGCGCGATACTTGCCGTCGAGCAGCATGGCCGCTTCGCGCTCACGCCGGGCGGTGAGGCCGGGCAGCACCTTGCCGCCCGCTTTGTTCCACGCGCAGAGCCGCGCGATGATCTCGGAACGCGAGGCCTTGGCCTTCCACGCCTGCACCCACGTGGCGCGGGTGATTGCGCCCAAATTCCAGTGAAACGACAGGCCCGCGTCAAACTCATTCTGCTTCGGCCGGATGACTTCGGAGCCTTGAACGATGGACATCGCCCTCTCGACGGCAGGCTCGTATTTCGCGCGCAAGGCCTGTTGCAGCAGTTCGGTCGCCTGCTCTTTGGTGATGACCATGCCCGCCTTGGGCGCGACCACGCCGGTCGCTGCCGTCAGCCCGGCACCGATGGTCCACACGCCCACGCTGTCACGGTAGGCGCGCAACACAACGCCCTCTTCAAGCTCGAGGGCGGCGATGCCTTGGGCGCTGGTTTGCATGACTGATCCTCAGGGAAAGGAGGCGAAGCCGAGGCCCGCGAATTCCCGGTCAGTATGCGATGCAAAGGGGGGTCAAATTAACCTACAACGGTGTGTAGGGAGATCAGAGCAGTGGCAACTGATCGGGATGCGGCCCCTCACGTTTGGGCGCATTATCGTCAAGCCAACGGGCGACCGTTGGCATTGTGGCATGCAGCTTGCGGCAAATATCCGTCCTGGACAAGCCGTCAACCGTCAGCAGGTATTTTGCGATCCACGGCTTGGCCGTGGGCACCCGCGCGGGCAATTTGTCAGCAACCGCCGCCAGCGCGCGCAGCCCGTCGAGCCCAATTACTTCAACCGCCAGCGCCTTTCCCTTGGGGTCTTTGGCGACGTAAAACTCCGCACCGCCAAAAGCCAAAAGGAACCGAACGGCAAGTTCGGCTCCGAGGGCAGTGACATAGGGGTCGATGTGCGCGGGCGGGCGCGGGATGTTGGGGATGCTAGACATCTGACCTCCCATCGAACTTATCGATCTCGTTGCCCCATACCGTCCAACCCTTGCGGGGCTGTCGGCTGAACAACTCGCACCGCTGTGCGTTGGGCATCAGCTTCTCAGCCTCGCGGAAGCACTCATCCGGCTTGCGGCTATGTTGGCGGGCAAGGCCGAAGATCGTGTTGCGGACCGAGCGTGTCGTCTTAGGCGCGCCCCGCGTGGCGATCAGGAAAGGTTCACCTGCGTTGCGCAAGATGTATCCGGTCCCGAAGCTCTGCTTGCCGTTTTTCGTCTGTTTGACCCACTGACCTTGGGTTTTGTAGGTGAAGCCCCATGCCGCAATCAGATCCAGCGCCTCGGGCAACATCGGCCCAACCGCCCAGAACCACATCAGACAATCGCGCGCGGCAAGTAGCTCGACGGGCATAGCTTTGCCTTCCTCGATCGACATCGTCTTGTATTGCGCTTGCGGGGACTTCTCGTATCCGCGTTCGGAGCGCATTTCATACTGCCACGGGAAATCGACCATGATCAGATCGAAGCCTCCCACGGGCCGCAGCGTACGAAACTGGCTGATCAGTCCAGGCCCGACAACGCAAGGCTTGGAAGCCTGCGCGGTTTGCCCAAACAGATCTGGCGCGAGGTTCATGCGCCACCCCGGATGCTCAGGAATACAGAGCCGCGCGACATGCCGGTCAGATCGTCCACAAGCTGCACGTCGATCTCGTCCGCGTTCGATCCGCGCAGCCGCTTTGCAAGCTGCTCAAGGGCATCGGCAAAGACCCCCCGCGCTTCACGGCTGGTCGTGATCGCCTCGTCAAAGGTGCAGGCCCGAAGCGTGACCTGAAGCTCGGCGCTGATGTCCGGCCCGCTCATAGGTAGATCCCCGCGCGCAGGCACATCGCCTTCAACGCCTCGATGACGGTGGCGATCTGCTTCCAGTCGCGCAGCCCATCGATGTCGAATGGCACAGCGCCCCATGCCTTCTCGAATCGTGCGCGGATGAAAGCATTCAGGCCAGCGGCCCCCGGCAGTTCAACAGCGCCAGCCTTCACCAGCTTGCCCCAAAGGACGTGGCAAAACTTGATATCCTTGCGCGTGGCGGGGCGACGGTAAGAGCGGCTGGCCTTCCCGACCGAGGGCTTGAACCCCTTGGCCTTCAGCGCCTCCAACACCGCCAGCTGCTCGGCCGATGTCATGGCCGACAGGCTGGCCTTCCCGGTGACCAGCAACTGCAGATCACGGCGGGTGTCGTTGTCCATGCCGAGGTCGCGGCAGGCGACGTGGATGGTTTTCAGGACGGTATTGGCGGTCATTTCGGCAGGGCCTTTCTCTGTCCAATCAGGGTTTCGATTTCTTCGACGGCGGCTTTCACGAGTTGGTTCAGCTCAATCACGAAGGTCGGACCCTTGCGGTCGGTCCAACTGATGTGGACTTCGCCAACCGTCAGGGTGACGCGCAGTGGCACACCATCAATGTGGCCCTCAGCCTCGCCCAGCACCGCGCCCTTGGCGGCGCGGTCCACGACCAGCATCGGGGCTTTGACGAGGGCGACGACTGTCAAGGTCTATGCCTTCGCCAGATCGATGGTGACCGCCTGCCAAGCGCCGTCGACAGTGTCGCGGCGATGCCAGCGCACATAGGTCTTGGAGCCTTCCACCCGCATCGCATCGCGGATTGCCTTCATCGCGCGCAGCCAGCGCGCATCGGTGATTTCCAACCGCAGCAGCATGAAGATTTCAGAGCGGTTGATCTGGCCTGCCTTGTCGGTGTTGAAGGCGCGGGTCACGATGGCGCGGATTTCATCGCGCGAACCTTGTGCCCATTCGTTCAAGCATTCATCGACCAGCCCCTTGGCGATCTGCAGCTCGGGGCCGAACACGATGTTGTCGGAGACCTGGACGGAAACCTTGAACAGCCCGTCATGCGTGGTCAGGGTCTTGTTGCCCTTGGCCCCGCCCACCGTGCTTTCATATTCCTGTGCCAGCAGCGCCTCAAACGCACCCAGATCGTCAAAGGTGTGCTCTTTGAAACGCGCCACCTGGTTGGAAAGGGCGATGGCGTGACCCATCACCTTGCGCACCAGGTCGTCTTCCAGAAGGTGCTGCGGCTTGGCCAGCGAGACCGGAATCCAGCCGCCTTTGGGGTCGCCGATCTCTTCCACGCCATTGACGCTGCGGCGACCGGTGGGGATTTCGGCAGGGGGATAAACAGAGGCTTTAACGTCCATTTTAACGGTCCTTTACATGGGGGAAAAAGTCGGCCGGGGGCGCTTCCCCCGGCTTGGTGGGGGCAAGGCCGAGGACGGCCAGCAGCAGCGCCATCGCCTCGATTTCGTCAAACGAACAATCGGTCACGCCGCGCTTGCCGTGCAGATCGACCTTGCCGATGGCCTTAGACGCGCGCGTCAGGATGTTTTCGGCCGGGAGCCTTGCGGTATCGGTCACACCGTGCCCTCCCCTGTCAGCAGCCAATCGGCGCTGCAGCGCAGGCCCCTCGCCAAGCCGGTCAGAGCAACACCACCGGGCATGTTCTTGCCGTAGAGGTAGGCCTCAAAGGTCGCCTGCGAGAGATTGCAAGCCATGGCAGCCTTCGGCACCGTGTAGTTGTAGCGCTCCACCTGAATGCGGATGCGCTTGCCGACTTCCTCCGGCGTGGGGGTGGTTTTTTCGGTCATTCCTTTCCCTCCAAATAACGCGGGCAGCGATTGCACGCCCGGTGCATGCGGTTGCGCAAAGGGCTGCCCAAGGTGCTGCTGCCTGCCTTGTCGCGCCAATCCTGACAGACCTGCACAGGCATCTCGCCAAAGGCCGGGCACTCGACCTTGCCGTTCATCAGCACCCCGCGCACGCGCACCTCGATGCGGTCGGTAGAGGCGGCATAGATCTTGCGCAGCACTTGGCTGACCGCAGCGCCGGAGCATTCCAGCGCCGTTGCAACCTTGTTCTGTGACGTCCTGGTGCAGGCGATTGCGAGAACCTCCACCCAATCCGGCAGGGCATCGCCCCAAGCCTCTCTGGCGGTCTGCAGCGGTGTAAGTTTCAAAACGGTCATGCCCGCACCTCATTGATCGGGGCCGAGGTGCCGATGTTCGGATCAACGATGCACACGAGGCGGCGCGCGCGCGGTGCCCGCACGCCGGTGATGTTGATCAAGCGATAGATCGCCGCCTTGTGCGGCGGGATCGCCTTCTGCACCACCTTGAGATAGCGCCCGGTCAGCAACAGGCGGCAGTAGGAAGCCGCCTCTTCAATCGTCAGCGGCAGCGAACAGGTGGCCACCAGATCAGCTGGCGAAAACCCGGTCATCTTGCGCATGGAGGTCCACATCTGCTCGTAAATGTCGCCCACCACAGGCGCGATGCGGATCTCGCCCTCGGGGATCACTTCAAAGTGCAGCTTGTTCTTGCGGCCCTTTTCGGTGGCAATACGGCGCACCTTGCCTGCAGCCTCCCATTCTTCGATCAGATGCGCAGCGTGCCGAACATTGATGGTCACCTCGTAGCTGATGTTGGCGTAGCAGAACTGCTGCAGACGCAACGCCGCCCGCCATGCCGCATCCGCCTTGGCCTGATGATCCGGGCTGGAATAGGGCTTTGTCATGCGGTCCTCCGGCGCGGGGCCACGACACTCAGCTGCGCCCGTGCAATCGGCGCATCACCTGTGTGCAGCGCTTTGCCGCCCCAATCGCCCAGAGCCATCTTCTTCAGCCCTTTCGACGCGGCGAACTCAAAGATGCCCGCAAGATTGGTCGAGACGTTCCGCAGCGATCCGCCCGACGCGCTCAACACAGCGGCGCGCAGATCGGCCTCGATGACCACGCCCGGCGCGTAGATCGCGGCAAGGTGCTTTACATCGTCCAGCGTTGCAGCCTCGGCAGCTTCCCAACTCAGGATACGGCTATGCACGCGCTCCCATGCCTTCAGCTTTTGCGGCAGCAGTTCTTCGCCCATCAGGATCAACGGCACCTCCGTGGTGTCGTGGAGGTGGCGCAGCATGTCGATGACCCTGCCCTGCGGGTCTTTCGAGCCTTTGGGGATCAGCTGGTCGGCCTCATCGATGATCAGGGGACGGTCACTCTGCCGTTGCAGATCGACGGCTTGCAAAAACAGGTCGGCGATGCCGCCGCGTGGCCTGCCGCCGAGTTCGGTGACAATCATGCCAAACAGCGTCTTGTTGCCTCCAACTGGCAGTGCGGTGACGTGCACCGCGCGCAAGGCGTTGGTGGCGAAGATGCCCGCATTGGTTTTGCCGAAGCCTGCCGGGCCATAAAAGCACCCTATCCCCGGCAAGCCAAAGGCGCGGTTCTGCAGGCGCGTGGCCAGCGTCATCAGCCGCGCCACATTGGCCAGCGGGGCGATGTTGTTAATGGGTGGAGCCTGTGTCATTCTGTCGTCTCTCCTCGTTACCGCCGCCGTAGGGCCTGCCCGCCCTCGGCGGCTTTCCTCATCCGAAATATTCGGCGCTGGCGCCGAATTGGCCCCACATGATCCGTTCGGCGATGTATTCGGGGCTTGTCTGATAGGCCGCCAATGCCGCGCGCTGATCTTTGGTGATCGGCTCGCCTGCCGCGATCTGCTGCTCAAGTTCCAACGCCCTTTTGAAGCGTTCACGGGGCGTGTCAGCGTCATCCGCAGCGATCTGGGCTTGCCGCGCAGCCGCATCGGACAACATGACCACCTGCGCCTGCGCTACCTCTGCCTCGGACATTGTGGGGGCGCTGCGCGGGCGTTTGGGGACGCCCTTGTTCTTGCCAAACACGCCTTTGACGACTTTGCTTTCGACCGGGGACAATGGAACGGGCGCAGTTTCATCCATCATCTGGCCAACTTCGGCGGCGGTCAGGGTGCGATGCGCCGCAAGCGCGGCTTTCTCCGCCTTCAGCCATGCCTTGCGCAGACGCGTGATCGACCTCTCTTCGTCCGCAGAGAAGAACCCGACCGCTTGCCGACAGGGCGCAAACCCAAGGTATTCATTGTCGAAGGAGTAAACGTGTATTCCGTCATGGAATGCTGCAAGATCAAACCGGATGATCAGCCTTTTGCCAGCATGTTCATGCAGCCAGTCAGCGTAAAACTCGTTCTTCTGATACCAGATTGCGCCTGTATTTTTCGCGCGGACACCTTCGGCACCCAACAGCCAAAGGCGGCGCTGTGCTTCGGTGGCTTTGCGGATCGGCGCACTGGCATAAGCTTCGTCAAACACTTGGGCAAAACTGCGACCCCATGCGACTTCCGATCTGCGCCCGACGCGGGTATTATGTTCTTCGATGCCCTCAGCAACCACCCGCTGAAACTCTTCCAGCGCGATGGCGCGGCTGCCGTAGTCTTCTGGCTTGGCCAGCGGTGTGTTTCCGGTGTAGGCCCCGGCAAAACGCGGATCGAGTGCGATGCTTTTGCACATATCGCGGAAGGCCCGTTCGATAGGCTTGGCCTGACCATGATACGGTGTGGCAAAGTGGATTTTTGTTCCGAGCGCGGTGAAAAGACCCGGAACATCGTCTTCCTTCACCTTGAAGCGATATCGTGTCAGAGCACCGCCCGTTATATCCTTGGCGGCAAACTCCCGGCCGTTATCGAGCAAGATATGCTCTGGTATTCCCCATGTTTCGATCATGTCGCCTGCACACAACTGCACCGCAACGGAGTTGGGGTTTAAATCAAGCCGCCAAGACAAAATGCGGCCCGAAAAGATGTCCTGAAAGGCAACCATCTGCGGCCGTGTGATGAGGGGAGCCTCTCCCTTCGGCACCGGCCAACTGACGAACACATCAAATTTGTGGAAGTCGGCGTTCACCGCTTCCATCGGGGCGAGTGCACTCTTATCGCGAACCTGTGGCGGGTAGAGGCGGGTCGCTGCTTCGACACCTCGACGCGCGAGGATTTGGCTCAGATTCGAGACGCGACGATCCATGATCCGGCGCATCGTCCGTTCAGGCAGCACATCCCAACCCTTGGCCTTAGCGATGCGAACTGCTCGGCGATAGCTGTCCGAAAACGGCGGCTGACCCAACCGCAAGAAATCTGCAGCCAAAACCTCAAAGAATTCCGGGCTATATTCCTTTGACCGCACCCAAGCGACTGCCGCCCGATTCCGGGGCGCGAGATAGGGCAAGCGGTCATCGACGCGCACGCCTTCAATCATTGAAAACCACGTCCAGATCGTGCGCGTGCCGGTGCCGGTGAGCTTGCCCACATCGACAGATGCCAGATGCCGCCCGCGCCCTTGTAAAGCCTCAAGCGCCTCAACCTGCTGGATGACCTTCAGCCGCGCCTCTGCCTTAGCCTTCACCGACTGCGGCAGGGTCTCATACCACGCCCAAGCCTCGTCGCGCGATTGCCGCGCTGGAGCCTCTGGCGCGGCTGATTTCACCGCAGCCGCCTGCAACAACTGCCGCTTGGCGCGGTCGGGGAAAAGCTGCCAGTTATACTCCCAGCCGCCGCCCTTTGCTCCTTCGCGGTGGCGGGCGGCGATGGGGCCAACTTCGCGCCACCTCCGGGTTTCAGCATGCATATTCACGCCACGCTTGGATGCTGGCAAATCAGGCAGCGCCGCAGCGGCGATCTCTTCCGCTGTCCACCATTCTTGTGAGGGCGTGATTGGGCTGATCATCAGAATTCGACCTCATCTGGGCCGAGCGAAACCTTTGCCTCGAGCGGATCAATGAGGTCCCGCAACTCCAATTCATGTTCTTCGGAAAACCGCCGCTTCGCCGCTTTCGGCAAGCGCGCCCATAGGGCAGAGATCGCGAGGTAGCCCTGTTCAACGGGGTCTTTAATGGCAATCTTGGTGCCAGTCTCCCTAGCTTTCCAGACCCGGCGTGCTTCGCCTGCAGACTTCGCAGTGCCGTCAACCAGAGCATCAATTACCGCAATCTGCTCGCTCGGCTCACCGATCTTCGCGAGTTCGAGCAGGTCTTTCAGAGTGACCGGCCTTGGGGCCTGCCGCAGGCGGATAGTTTGCAGGCCCAACGCCTCGCCAGCGGCGATAATCTTGCGGACCTGCCGCACGGAAATAGACCGCTTGGTGGCGACGATTTCTGCAAAGGAACTCGAGTTCCCTTGCAGACCATGCTTTGCCAGCGCACCGGCAACACCAGCTGCCGTTTCAGGGTGCTTGTGGAGGTGGGCTTTTTTCCATGCGGCCAGAAACACCGCATCATCCAGCGGCGACATCCCGCCAACTAGGTTCTGCGATGCCTCCAGCATGGCGGCATCGTCGTCGGTCATCTCGTAGACCCGAACAGGGATCGTATCGATTCCAGCCCGCTTAGTGGCCTCCAGCCGGTGCATACCGTCAACCAGAACGAAGCCGGACTTTTTCTTACGCACAAGGATAGGTGTGGTCTGGCCAAACTCACGGATGAGCTCAATCAGCGCGACTACCTCTGCCTCGGCGACGTCGCGTAGACGAGAGCCGATTTCAATGTCAGACACCGGAAGGTCTGTGATGGCCTTAATCAGATTAACCACGCTCGCCACCTTCCTTGAAGGCTTCAGACCGGGCATCGCGCGTCATCAATTCCAGAGTAAGTTCGACGGCGCGGGCGTCCCGCTCCAATGCCTCCAGACGCAACAGCATCCCTATCTTGACGGGTTTGGATTGCGATTTCAGGTCGGTCTGCAGCAACATCAAACCCCTGATCAGATCATTCATCTGGCGATTTGCCTGTGTCAGTCTCGGTGGCGTTGCATCGTTCATTTTGCTTCTGGGGCCTTTGTCATAGTGTAAAAAAACCGCCGCTGGGTGTTCACCGCCTGCTGTGTGCAGATGATCTCCGCGCCGTGGTGGCGCAGCTCGGCGACGACCGCGTTCACCGCCATCACCCGCGCCTTGCGGACCAAGTCCCGCGTCGTATGGGGGCGACCGTCAGACAGCACCTTCAGGGCGCGTTGCAGGCGGGGCGAAGAAAGGGAGCGGCGCGGATCATTATCAGCCCCGCTTGCTGGGACGGATGACGCGGTAGACGCTGGTGTCGTCGTTTGCCGCGACATTCCGGCAGGGCGTGCACATGCGATTGTGAAAGCCCTCGCTTTTGAATGCAGCGCGGCAGCACATACAGCGACGCATCTGTGGACGCCGCGAGGCGGGCACCTTAGCAAGCTGCGGCCTCAACCAGCCCTCTGCCGCTCCGCGCGTAGGAAACAGCGGAGAGATTTCGGGCAGCCCGACGGCCTGAAACTCACCATTTCCAACGCGCACCACACGGGGTCCGGTCGGGCGTGGGGTGCTTGGCAACAACTCGCCCATCACACCCTCCCCCGCTTCGCCAGCCATTCTGAAATCCGGCCAGTGATGCCCAATTCCATCATCTGGTCGAGACGCTCAAAGATCGCCTCCATTGCACGGCTGTATTCCACCGTGGCGGCATCGCGGATGGGTTGAGCGACGGTGATATCGCGCATGCCGCGCTTTGCGACCTGTGCCCGCCGCAGCTGGCCGATAAGGTCAATCCATGGGGTCGGGGCGCTCATTTCAGGCCCAGCCCGGCACCGATGAACAGGCCAATGAGCAGCAGGTAAAACAGGCTGACGGCACCGATCAGATCGCCTGCCCAGTGAGCATCAAGCCGCGCCATAGCGCGCAACAAACGGGCCATCATGCGGCCTCCTTCTTTTTTTTGGGGGGGGGACGGGGTGAGAGCCATCATGCGGCGCTCCTTTTGTTGGTGATCGCCTTAACCAACTTGCGGGGAACGCTATCTGGCCATTGCAGATCGACAGGCCAATTTAGATCGAACCAGCGCAACGCATCGATGTAGGTATCAAAGTGGCAGCCTTTGCCGTTCTGAAGTCGCTCAAACAGCTTTGGGTGCACGCCGATGCGTGCCGCGACGGTGTAGAGGCTCCGGTCGATGTGAACCGCATAGACAGAGCCGAGGGTGAGGGGCCATTCGTTTTCCATGCTGCAATCTATGCAAAACTACAGTGTATAGTCAAGTTAGATTTACAGAGATTTGGAAACAGACTGTCTCCGCCACACCCCTCTTGTGGAAAATGCCAGAATCACTGTATTTTTACAGAATGAAAACTGCGCAGAGCATCTTTGAAACTCTTGAAGCACGTCGAAAAGAGCTGGGCCTATCACAGGCTGAGGTTGGTCGGCGTGCGCTTGGACAATCAGACGGATCGGCACTTCAAAACATGAAGCGCGGCTCGTCTCCGTCGCCCGAAAACCTCGACAAGATTTGCGCAGTCTTAGATTTAGATTTTTACATCGGCCCACGCCGCGAATCCGGCCCCGTCGCCCAGATGACTCTCAACGGTGCCGACTATATCCACGTGCCACTGCATGATGCGGCGCTTTCCGCTGGACCAGGCGCAGAAAACGGCGGGCGTAATGTCATCGACCATCTGGCATTTAGGCGTGACTGGATGCGCCGCATCGGCATCTCGCCAACCTCGGCCTGTCTAGCCCGCATCGACCGTGACAGCATGGTGCCAACTTTATTTCCAGGCGACATTGTGTTGATCGACACCTCGCGCACCGAAGTGCCCGTTCATCGCAACAGCAAAGGCAGCTATCGCCGCGCTTCAATCTACGCGTTCGTCGAAGACGGACAGGCACGCGTCAAACGCATTGAGCGCGCCGAGCCATCAGCTATAATTCTGCTTTCCGACAACCCCGACTATCCACCGGAGCTGCGTACCGGCGCGCAGATCGAAGCACTTCAAATGTCCATTATTGGGAAAGTCGTCTGGTGGGGACATACATCAAAAGATTAGGCGCGAGAGCCGCTGGAGGCGTGCAATGCGCAAGATCGACGCGAAGAGCCCTTAGCGGACTGTCGGCGAATACAGCTTGCGTGCACACGATAGTTGCAGCACGGTTCCGAAACGTTGCGATGTAAGTAACCCGATAACCCGTTGGAACTTGGTAAATATGCTTGACTCAGGCTATAGCGCAAAAGCTGCGCGCCGCGCGCTGCACGCGTTCTTACCCAGCGAAGAATTCGCGCTGACCTCGCTCAAAGACCCAACAAAACTCTACGATACCTGGGTGTTTCGCTGCAAAGTTCGCGGCAAGAATTCCTCTTTCGTCTGCAAACTCAGCTCGCCAGACGCGGCGGGCCGTTCCAAAATACTAAACCAGTATGAACGCCTGAAATCGACCAACGCCGATCTAAAAAATCCATTGCTCACCGCACCGCAAGCCTTGGCATTCATCGAAAAAGAATGCGCCCTGATCATGGAATTTGCGCGGGGTGAATCGCTTCAAGACCTGCTGCCACAGTTTACCGAACTCGCCGATATCAGGGCCCATCTGCACAATGCAGGCCGCTGGCTTGCTAGCTTCCAACAGACAACCATGAAACCTGCCGCATTTGACGCCACGCCGCACATGAACTGGCTGCAAAAAAAGCTCCAACGTCACGCCGAAAACCTAAGTGAGATTCCAGATTACGATGCCTTCATGCCCCAGTTCCACGAGCTAAAGCAACTCGCCGACCAAGCCCAAGGCTTGCCCGCCACGCGCTGCGTGACGCATCGAGACTTTCATCTCGGCAACCTAATTTTGGGCCGCAAAGGCACAGTCTACGGCATAGACTTTGAGAACAAAAAGGAAGATGACGCGCTAAGGGATGTGATGTCTTTCCTCTATGATTTTACGATGAAATGGCCTGACCATGACACACCATTTCAAAGCTTCCAGACCGCCGCCGCAGTTATGTGGCAGGGATACGGTGACCATACGACTGCGCCCACAGTGCTTGGGTTTTTTCAAAAGTTTTCGGCCTTGAACGGTTGGTCAGGCTTAGACAATCGCAGCCTTGCCGATCAAAATAGGCGGCATCGGCTGAAATGGCTAAAGCGTTTGGCCGAAACCAACCTGCTAGTCATTGCGCGCTAAGCTCGGCTCGTCACGGTCCAAACATCTAACCAACGCTTTCATAATTTGCACTATTCGAAATGCCCCCATGCGGAGCAATCCCGCTGGCCTGCTTGCAAAATCACCGATTTCGCCGCAAGCAGAAAAGTCTGCTTCGTCCGCAGAGCTGCCGGTCGCCTTCCGGCTCAGCCCTGCTTTTGCGTGTAAGGCAGCAAATGGCAGCTAGGAGTCAATTCCGATGCTCCCACCACGACATGCCCAAAATCACTTCCCAGAATGAAAAACGCCACCCGGAGGGCGGCGGTCATTTCTGCATATATTTTCAGTATGTTATCGGAACTGGGAAGTGATTTGCGAACTGGGAAGCGCTCTTCCCAGTTCCAACGTGTAAATTGCACCGCGACGCCCATGCACTCGCCCCAATAACACCCCGTTAAACCCTTATTTTACTGCTATTTAAACGGTCCACTTGCGCGCTCCGCCAATCGGCCCCGCAACCACGACCTGGCTCTATTTTCGGCCATTTTCGTGCACTCTGCCAACTCCGGGCCATCCGCACCGCCAACCCTTCTCAGCCCCGCCAACTCCCTTATTTCGTTAGCTTTAACCGCGAGTTCCCACCAGTTCCTAGATATTCCCGCTTCTCTGCAGGTTATGGTGTCAACACACAACCATAGTTGGCAGAGTTTGACACCATAACCTGCAGCAACGCGATTTTCAGAATTTAGCGGCGGGGTCAACTGGATACCCGCTCGCACGGTTTCCGATTTCGCGCCGCCAAGCAGGTCGCAAATCGGAAACGGGGGGCAGAACCATCCCCGCAAACGATCCCGTTAAAGGGGGCATTTAAACCTCGTTTAAAGGGTCGATCCAACCTCCGGCCGCAATGCTGATCAGGTCCATGCCCAGCGAGGCCAACCCCAGCAGCCACAACTCCCCGACCGTCTCGTTCGGCAATACCTGCGCTCGCTCTTGCAATCGCCGCCCCACGGCCGCCATCACGGGCCCGCCCTCGACGCATTCCGAGAGCCAATGCAACGTGCCCGCGATGAAGCGCTGGCCCGCGCCTGCGTGATTAAACCGAGCCAGCCCAGCAGCGAGTTCTTGTTCTCTCCTAAAGGGTTTTCACATGCGGATGCTTTGCTGTCCTGCCGTTGGTGATAATTCTTGTCACAATCTCCATCGGCCAAACGATCCCGAGTTGAAGATCAGCTGATCCTTCTACGCCTATACGCCCCGAGTAGATGCCCACAATTTTTGCTGCTGACTGGCTTAAAGCAATGTCCCCTGCCTCGCTAACATAGATGCCGTTGACACTTGTCTGAATGACCAGCGAACCAGACATGCCCGGCCTAGACGCTGTATCGATCAAGAATTTTGGGTTTTCCGAAACCAAGGCAACTGAAGGTTCTGAGGCAATACTTGCCCGCTTCCAAATGGGAAGGCTCTGAGTTTCCAGAAGAAAGGGGAAGCCAAGTACAAAAACATCGCTTCCGATACTCGTTTTCATGTCAACTGTATACTCTGTGCCGTCGCCCAAATCGTCGTTAACGCAGAACAAAATGACACCCTCTGGAACCAAAATCTGCATAGCGACCACGTCCACGAGCGCTGCTTCGTCCTCGTACTCTAACCAATTTGGGCAAGCATCTCGGCTATAGAGGTCATAAACGTCTGTCCAGAAATTTGAGATTTTTCCATTTGCACCCGGAAACCACACCTTGATTTTGTTCGGCATGTCTCTGCTGCCTGCCACCACAGGCCTCAGGCCGTCACGGTGTTTACCTGAGACGTTGTGCCAATTCGTGACCAGGAATATCTTATCCTCTCCGCTTGGAGTGTGCGTCCGAACTAGGAAGGCAGTTGCGTGACTCAAAACGACATCACCCAAGAGCATTTCGATGTAGAGCACTTTTAGAGACCAGCTATCGACAGTTGCGTTAGGTATTTTTGAACTCCGTCTCCTAAACTGCTGATGTTAGTGGCAGTAAGACAGCTGGCCAATAATGTTGACAATGATGGCCAAGCCAAAAATCTGTTGCATGTTCGCAGGGCGGGACACTGGACCATGCCGCCCGCTTAAATGTTTAGTTGCAACGACTTAGCCTAACATGCAAATCGACATCCTAACATGCAACGCGATTTGCATGTTCCGGGCGGCCAAAAGGCCCCAAAAGCGATCCAATCGCCCTCGATAACCCCCCGTTAAACCCTTATTTTACTTGCGTTTAAACGGTCACTTTCCCGCCTCGCCCAATCAGCCCGCGATGCCCGCGCAGGCCCCGCCAAAGGCCCTTTTCAGCGTCTCTGCCAACTCCGCCACTTGCAGCCCGTCGCGCCACCCTTTGGCGTTCAAGCTCCTGTAATCACGTCACTTTTCGCCAGTTCCCACCACTTCCCAGATATTCCCGCTTCTCTGCAGGTTATGGTGTCAACACACAGGCGTGACAGCAAAAGCTGCAGAGTTTGACAGCATAACCTGCAGCAACGCGGTTTGTGATCTGGAGGATGCTTCTAGCGTCGCCTCAAACCGGCAGCGTGAAGCGAAGCCTGATTTCGGCTCCAGGCGTCATTCACCAAGTCGCTCCATTGGATCACTTCGATAGACCCTTGGACTTCCCCTTCTAGCATGCGCAAGCGGCCCTGGCGGTTTGCTGTGGTCTTCCAACTCGATAACTGTGTTTTCAGATCTCCGATGATATCTGCAACAACGTAGCAGTAAAAAATGCAGTCCGGAGCGATCCTCACACGTTCGCGGCCAAACGCTTCGACTTCGCCTCCCTGCAACTGCAGCAGATATTTGGTGATTTGCTGCTCAACTTGGTCCTCGGCCTTCTGATATTCTCGTCGACCGGGGCGTTTGAACTCAACGATCATAACTTCGCGTAGCGGCTCAGAAACGTCGATACCGCCCTTTTGATCGTTCGGATCGACCGCCCCTAAACCATAAGCCACATCCCAGACGAGCAGATCAGGACGATCCGCTGTGCCGCCATCTTTCAGAAATTTGTTCAGGCGTACGTCCGAAGCAAACCCCCGCGTGAAAGCCAAGCGTTCATCAACGATCCACAGGTCATGGTCCCTGCTTTGCGGCGTAAGGCCATCAGAACCTTGCACGCTCATCGGTAGGGGGTGGCTCTTTGCGGCTCAGATCGGCAGAAATATCCGATAAGGTCCATTATGCAGACTCGGCTCTCATCAAGTCTAGCGGCTTTCCATTGTGGCATAAGCTACGGTTTTCACGACCATTTTCGCTGGTTCCCACCAGTTCCCAGACATTCCCGCGTCTCTGCAGGTTCTGGTGTCACCTCACAGCTGTTGTGGCGTGACAGCTAAAGCTGCAGAGTCTGCAGCAACGCGAATTTGCGATCCTGGGGGATGCTTATAGCGTCGCCTCAGGCCGGCGGCGTGAAGCGGAGGCTGGTTGCGGCTCTATGTTGACAACGCTGGCCATAAGTGCGCCGGCGGCATGTCAACTTTCGGTGTCACATGCGCCACTGGGATTGGCTTGCGCTTATGCCCGGGCCTTGGTTAGGGCCCCAGCCCACTGGTTGCGCTCTCTTTCCCGAACCACCTCGAGCATTTCTGGATGAAAGACGCGGATCTGTGCGCCTCCGGACAGAGCTGCGCCAAGTGCCATCGAAGCAACACCCATTGCGCCGATCTCCTGAATATCCAATTGCAGGACGCGCCGCCCGATCAGGTCGGATTGCAGTTGCATGAGAAAGGCGTTGATCGAAGCGCCGCCATCGGCACGCAGATCATGGAGGGCATGGCCAATGTCGCTTTCCATTGCAGAAAAAACGTCGGCAATTTGATGCGCAATGGCCTCAAAGGTCGCGCGCGCGATATGGGCCGGGCCCGTCGCATGTGTCATGCCAGTGATCGTGCCGGTTGCGTGATCATCCCAATGTGGCGCGCCAAGTCCAGCGAGGGCGGGGACGAAGGAAACGCCACCGTTGTCTGGCACCGTTTGTGCCAACGCGGAAAGGGTGGCCGCGTTTTCCAGACCCAGCAACCGCGCGGCAAAAGCGGCGGCTTGGGCCGATACCGTAATATTGCCTTCCAGCGCATAGGCGGTGCCAGTGCGATTGGTCCAGGCGATGGTGCCCGAAAGCCCATGCGTTGAGGCGACGCGGCCGGGCGTCAGCGTCATCAGGGATGAGCCCGTGCCATAGGTTGCTTTTACGGTGCCCGGTGCGCGCACGCCGTGGCCATAAAGGGCGGCGTGGCTATCGCCCATCATCGCAAGGATCGGCACGGCTTCGGGCAACGCCGTTACATTTGCGGCCGTCTCGCCAAAGCGGCTGTCCGAGGGCATGGGCTTCGGCAAACAACCCAGCGGCACGCCGAAAATCGCGCAGAGGTCGGGACTGAAGGCCAGCGTTTCGGTGTTGAAAAGTTGGGTGCGCGAGGCGTTGGAATGATCGGTGGCAAAGACTTTGCCGCCGGTCAGGTTCCACAACAGCCACGCGTCAACGGTTCCGGCGCGCAGATGCCCGGCCTTGGCAAGCGCTGCGGCTCCTTCGACATTTTCCAGAACCCACGCCAGTTTTGACGCCGGAAACAGCGGGTTGATATCAAGGCCCGTCATGTCGCGCACTTGCGTATTGAGACCTGCGCTCGTCAGTTCTTCACAAACCTCGGCGGTGCGACGGCACTGCCAGATAATCGCGGGACAGATCGGGGCCGAGTTTCGGGCATCCCAGACCACAATCGTCTCGCGTTGATTGGCGATGGCAATGCCATCAATCGGGCCATCGGTTTGGGCAACGATCTGCGCGATCACGTCCTGCACCGATTTCCAGATGTCATGGGCCGATTGCTCGGCCCATCCGGCGTGCGGATAGGCAGTGGTCAACGGATCCGACGCTCGCGCCAGGATCTCACCCGTCTCGGCAATCAAAAGCGCCTTGGTGTTGGTGGTGCCTTGATCAATCGCCAGAATCCGCCGACTGCTCATTTGCGGCACCGCTGCAGTGCGCGCCGCGCAGCGGCAGCGATGCCGTCAGCCGAAAGGCCAAATTCTTTGAACAGCCAATCGACGGAACCCGTCGGCACAAACCCCGGAAAGCCAACCCGCTCAACCGGCACGGGATGGTTGGAGGCGGTGAGTTCGGCCACTGCCCCGCCCAGACCGCCGCGCACCGAGGCTTCTTCCACCGTGACAATCGCGCCCGTCTCTGTGGCCGCAGCCAGAACGGCGGCCTCGTCAAGCGGGTTGATCGTGGCCATATTCAGCACGCGCGCCGAAATGCCTTCGGCCTTGAGTGCCTCTGCGGCAGCAACGGCAAGGTGAACAGTGGTGCCGCAACCGATCAGCGTCACATCGCTGCCTTGGTGCACCAGCTCTGCCTTGCCCATGCGAAACACGCGGTTGGGCACGTCAAGCGCAGGCACCGGCATCCGCGAGAGGCGGATATAGACCGGGCCGTCATGTGCTGCCGCCCATTTGATCGCCTCGGCTGTTTCCCAAGGATCGGCGGGGGCGATGACGGTGAGGTTGGTCAGGGGTCGCAGCCAAGCGAAATCCTCGATCGAGTGATGGGTCGGCCCCAGTTCGCCGTAAGCCACACCCGAAGACTGGCCCACCAGTTTGACGTTAAAACCAGCATAAGCGATGTCAGCCTTGACTTGTTCCAGCGAGCGCGATGTCAGAAAGCACCCCGCCGCCGACACGAACGGAATCCGACCGCCATTGGCAAGGCCCGCGCCGACGCCAACCATGCATTGCTCGGCAATGCCGACATTGACAAGGCGGTCGGGGAATTTCTTTTGAAACCCGCCCAATTTGGACGATCCGACAGAGTCATTGACCACGACCACGATGCGCTCATCGGATGCGGCCAGTGTCTCAAGCGTTGCGACCCAAGCCTCGCGACAATCATAGAGGCCTTCGGTTTTTGCGGCAGGGGCGGCCATTAAACAAGTTCCTTCATCGCAAGATCAAACTGTTCGGCATTGGGCACGCCGTGGTGCCAGCTTGCCTTGTTTTCCATAAAGGACACGCCTTTGCCCTTGGTGGTATTGGCGATAATCGCACGCGGACGGTCGCCCGCAGGAGCCGAAAGCACCTCCAGAAGCGCCGCCGGGTCATGGCCATCAACCATTGCCACATCCCAGTTGAACGCCTCGAATTTCTTGTCCAGCGGGTCGAGGCCGTTGGTCTCTTCAGTGCCCGCGCCCTGTTGCAGACGGTTGCGATCCACGATCCAGGTCAGGTTGCGCAAGCCACGGTTGCCCGCGGTCATCGCGGCCTCCCAATGGGAACCCTCTTGGATTTCGCCATCACCGGTCAAAACGAAAGTGCGGAAATCAGCGCCGGTCATCTGGCCTGCGATGGCTATGCCAAGACCCACGGGCAAGCCGTGGCCCAGCGGGCCGGTGTTGGTCTCGACGCCCGGCAGATAGTTGCGGTTGGGATGGCCGTTCAGCATCGAGCGTGGCTTCATATAAGTATCTAGCCAGTCTTCGGGGAAATAGCCCGCAGCACAAAGTGCCGTATAAAGCGCACCGGTGGCATGGCCCTTGGACATGATGAACCGGTCACGCCCCGGCATGTTGGGCGTTTTCGCATCATAATTCATCACGCCAAAATACAGCGTAGCGATGATGTCGATGGCTGAAAAATCGCCTCCGGGGTGGCCGAGTTGTGCATCAAAGACCATCTTGAAGGCCCGCCGACGCATCCAAAGCGCCTTTTGCGCGATCAGCGCGGGTTTGTCATTTTGCAAGGTCATGACCTTCCTCAAAAGCGGTTTGGCAGGATCAGCGAAGCTGGCTGCGGGGCGTTGTGGTGATAATATGGCCAGCCGAGATAGCGGGTGACGGCCTCTTCCACCACATCGGCGTGGTGGCCGCGCACCATGGCGACGTGATGTTCAAAGCCATTTTGGGTGACAAAGCGCATCAACTCGCGCAGGCGCGCTACTTTCGTCACGGCTATGCCACCGTCCATCGGGAAGGGATCTGCGGTAAACTCGCCCTCGCCAAGGTAGCATTTCAGCGTCCCTGCGCGGTCATCAGACGATAGCCGGAAATAGGTCATCGGGCCGGGTTTGACCTTGCCTTTAACGGCGCCAAAGCATTTTGAACGCCCGATGCTTTCGCCCAGAACATCCAACTCGCTGATCTCGGGCGTGTCACCGATGAAGGATTTCGGGAAGTTGCCACAATGGGTGGCGACGCATTTGTCAACCTCGTGGCCATAGTTGTTGTTCCAGTCAAGGATCGCGGGCGGAGCCCCCGAGGCCAGCGCCAGCGCATACATCGACAGCGCCCCCATGATGTCAACCTCGCAGGCCGAGGGCATCAACTCCTCGCCCATCATCGACATGGTCACACAGGTGGCGCAGCCGAAGTTATCCTGAAGCGACCGCCAGCATTGAATGGCGCTGGCGTCGCATTCGTTTTCCTCGATCCAGCGGTTGACCGCGAGGGTCCATTTCGCCTGCGTCAGAATTTGGCTGGTCTTGATATGGGCCGGGATGCTGCCATAGGCCTTGATCTTCTCCATTTTGGCCAGCAATTCGGGCGCATCGTCACGTATCGCGCTGGCCTTGCCCATCATTTCCGACAGATCGACAGTCAGCACCGTAATGCCCGAAGATTGCAGCAGTTTTTCCGAGTAACGCATGGTCTGAAACGCGCCAGTGCGTGCGCCGATGGCACCCAGACGCGCGCCGCGCAAGCCGCGCACCGTGCGGCAGACCCGCGAGAACCGTTCAAGATCGGCGCGGAATTCCGCACCGCTGGTGTCGCAGGTGTGTGTGGTGGTTTCGGTGAACGGCACGCCATATTGCCAGAAGTTATTGGTCACCGAGATTTTGCCGCAAAAGGCATCGCGGCGCTCGTGGACCGAAACCTTGTCCACCTCGTCATTGCTGGCCTGCAACAGGATCGGCACATTCAGTTTGGCGCGGTTGACCAGCTCGGCAATGGCAATTTCATCGCCAAAATTCGGCAGGCAGATCACCAGCCCGTCGATCTTGTCGCGCTGTGCCTTGAAGTGTTCTGCATAAAGCTGGGCGTCGGCAATGCTTTGCACCGCACCATTTTCCGTCGCTTCAAAGGGAAGAGTGACGACCTCTATGCCCAAGCCCGAAAGTTGCGCCAAGACTTCAGTGCGCGCGGCAAGGCAGGGGGCGGGGCTGAAGAAGGCGCGGCTGCCGATGACAACGCCCAGTGTGATTTTGCGCCGAATTGTAAGCGTCATGGTTTCCTCCCTTGAGCGCAGACTTCACAGAGATTCGCGCCGCGCTGACTTTCGATTAACTTCACTTTCTGCGGTTTTCAATGCAAGAGCTAATTTTTTGCCCTGAAATCGAGTGAATAGCGGCATTTTCCATCGCAAAGAAAAATAATTTGACAGTAAACGAAAATGATTGCCACAAATACGGCAGGAGAATCGCAACCAAACCCGGTTGCGCGTTATGGGAGGAACCAAAATGAACCTGAAACGCCGCCTACTTTTGTCCGCCGTCGCCGTTGCCCTGTCGGGTAGCTTTACCGCTTTTGCAGCATCGGCCGACACCATCGCCATCATCACGCCAAGCCCAGACAACCCTTTCTTCAAAGCCGAAGCCGACGGTGCCGCTGCCAAGGCCAAAGAGCTGGGTTACGAGGTCATGACGCTGGTGCATGACGATGATGCCAACAAGCAATCAGAGCTTTTCGACAGCGCCATCGCGGCGGGCGTCAAGGCGATCATCCTTGACAACGCGGGCGCTGATGCCTCGGTTGCCGCTGTGCAAAAGGCCAAGGATGCGGGCATTCCGTCTTTCCTGATCGACCGTGAAATCACCGCAACCGGCGTCGCCGTCAGCCAGATCGTGTCGAACAACTATCAAGGCGCGCAGTTGGGCGCCGAAGAATTCGTCAAGCTGATGGGCGAAAAAGGTGAGTTTGCCGAACTGATCGGCAAAGAATCCGACACCAATGCCGGCATCCGCTCCAAGGGCTATCACGACGTGATCGACCAATATCCGGATATGAAAATGGTCGCGAGCCAGACTGCAAACTGGTCGCAAACCGAAGCCTACACCGTCATGGAATCGATGCTTCAGGCCAATCCGGGCATCATGGGGGTGATTGCGGGCAATGACACCATGGCGATGGGCGCCTATGCAGCACTTGAGGCTGCTGGCCGCAAGGACGTGATCGTCGCAGGCTTTGACGGCTCGAACGATGTGCGCGATTCCATCCTTGCCGGTGGCATCAAGGCAACCGTGTTGCAGCCCGCCTATCAGCAAGCGCAGATGGCTGTCGAGCAGGCGGACAAATTCCTGAAAACCGGATCGACCGGCGTTGAGGAAAAGCAGTTGATGGATTGCGTTTTGATCAATGCTGACAACGCCGCCAAACTGGAAACCTTCGCGCTGGCTCAGTAAGCATCGCAATAACGGCAGAACTTGCGCGGCTTTGTGCCGCGCAGGTCTTTTGTTTGGAAATCATCATGCGCAGTTCCCTGATCCCGCTCGCTGTGGCGGCACTTTTACTGGCTTTGCCCGGCTGCAAAGTGGTCAAAAACGACACCAATCCCGGTGCCACAGCCGCGACCGCCGATCCAATCGCAACGCTTGTCAACGCGACGTTTGAGGCGAAACTCTTGCCGCATATCGCCAAGACGGCCCTGCCAGTGGCAGATCTGCGGGCGGCTATCGCAACTGACCTTACCGCAGCCGGCGCTGCGCATGGCAATCGCGGTGCGGGCGAAGGTGCGGCCTGGGCCTTTGCCGTCAAGGGCGAGGGCAAGGTGATTTCCGCCAATCTGACCAGCCGCGCGCGGCAGGCAGAGATTGATACCGATGGCGATGGGGTGGCCGATTTGACGCTGGCGCTTGGCCCGGTGATCAAGGGGACGGCCCTGCGCGATGTGGCGCCGTTTTACGTCTTTGGCGATTTCCGCGATCAGATCGAATTCGCGCAATTGGCGCGCGCCTTGAATGACAAGGTCAGCCCGCTTCTGGTGTTGCCAGAGGGCGATATTGCCGGAAAGTCGATGACGTTCACGGGTGTTGTGCCGATCAAATCCGCCAAGGATGCTTGGGTGGTCACGGCCACATCCGTCACGGTGGCACGATGAGCGACGCGCATCCCATCGGGCTGACCATTCGTGGCGGCGTCAAGGTCTATCCGGGCACACGCGCGCTTAAGGGTGTTGATTTTGATCTGCGGATGGGCGCGGTCAATGTGCTTGTCGGCGAAAACGGCGCGGGCAAATCCACCTTGATGAAGGTGATCGCCGGGGTTGAGAGCCTGACAGAGGGCCGCATCGAGATGGGTGGGCAAGAAGTCAGCTTCCGGTCGAAAGCAGATGCGGTTGCCAAGGGCATCGGCATTGTTTTTCAGGAACTTAACTTGTTTCCCAACCTTACCGTTGCCGAGAATATCTTTATCGCCCGCGAGCCGCTGCGCTATGGCATTGATATTGATGCGGCGGCGCAGTCTGAGGCCGCGCGAAAACTTATGGCGCGGCTGGAACAAGACATCGACGCCGACACACCGTTGGGCAACTTGCGGATTGGTCAGCAACAGGTGGTCGAGATCGCCAAGGCGTTGGCACAGGACGCGCGCATTCTGATCCTGGACGAGCCGACTTCGGCGCTTTCAGCCGCCGAGGTCGAGGTGCTGTTTCGCGTCATTGCGGACCTTAAGGCGCAGGGGGTGGGGATTGTCTATATCAGCCACCGTCTGGATGAGCTGATCCGCATCGGCGACTATATCACCGTGCTGCGCGACGGCGAAATCACCGGGGCGCAAAGCATGCAAGGCGTTGATATTCCTTGGATCGTCAAGGCGATGATCGGTGAGGGATCCAAGGAATTTCCGCGCGTCGAAGCGCCGGTGTTTGGCGACGATGTGTTTTCCGCCAAAGAGATCACCCTGCCGCGTCTGGGCGGCGGCTATACCGTTGACCATGTCTCGCTTGCGGTGCGGTCGGGCGAAATTCTTGGGGTTTATGGCTTGATGGGGGCCGGGCGGACAGAGTTTCTGGAATGCGCGATGGGCCTGCATCCGATGGCGCGTGGCCAATTTTCCATCGAAGGCAAACCGCTGACCGAGCGTGACGTGACAGGACGCATCGCCCGCGGGTTGGCGCTGATCCCCGAGGATCGCAAGCGCGACGGTCTGGTGCAGATCATGGCCATCCGCGAGAATCTGACGCTTTCGGCACTTAATCGGTTTGCGCGGCTTTTCCACCTGAACCTGAGGGCGGAAGCAAAAGGTGCCGTCGAATTCGTCAAACGGCTGACGATCAAGGTCGCCAGCGCCGAAAATCCGGTGTCAAGCCTGTCGGGCGGCAATCAGCAAAAGGTCGTTATCGGCAAGGCGCTGATGACCGAGCCAAAGATCTTGCTGATGGACGAACCCTCTCGCGGGATCGACATCGGCGCCAAGGCCGAGGTGTTTCGCACCATGCGCAAGCTGGCAGCATCGGGGCTTGGTATCTTGTTTGTCACGTCGGATATCGAAGAGGTCATGGCCCTGTCTGACAGGATCATCGTGATGGCAAATGGCCGGATTACGGGCGAATTTCTTCCTAATGCAGGTGCCGCCGCGGTGATTTCCGCAGCCACTCCCAATAAATCCAAGGATGCAGCAGCATGACGAATTCTCAATCAAACGGGCTCAACCGGGCTGATTTGCTGCTGCTTTTGCTGCGCTTGCGGACCTTTGTCGCGCTGATCCTTGTGCTGGCGTATTTTTCCTATGCGGCCCCGAATTTTCTCTCGACGGCCAATGCGGTGATCGTCTCAAAGCATGTGGCACTGAACGCGCTTTTGGCGATTGGCATGACATTCGTGATCATTACCGGCGGCATTGATCTGTCGGTAGGATCAATCGTCGGGCTTTGCGCGATGGTGACGGGGTGGCTGGTTCTGAATGGGATTGATACCGGCCTTGGCTACACGGTCTGGTTCAACACGGTCGAGATCGTTGGCATTGTCACGCTAGTGGGCGTTCTGGTTGGGGTCGCGAACGGCGTTTTGATCACGCGATTGGGCGTCGCCCCCTTTATTGCGACACTGGGCACGCTTTACATCGCGCGGGGGGCGGCACTTCTGTCTTCGGATGGGCGGACGTTTCCAAATCTGACAGGCTCGGTCGAATATGGCACCGCCAGCTTTCCCTTTATCGGGATGGGCACGATTTTGGGACTGCCTGTGATCATCTGGATCTTGATCGGCTTGGGGCTGTTGGCCCAGTATATCTCGCGGCGCACGACCCTGGGGCGGCATATCTATGCTGTTGGCGGCAATGAGCGCGGCGCGGCGCTGTCCGGGGTCAAGGTCGCGCGGATCAAGATGTTCGTCTATATGTTCTCGGGGTTCTGTGCCGCAATTGTCGGTATTGTGGTGGCAAGCCAGTTGCAGGCAAGCCACCCGGCCACGGGCGAAACCTTCGAGCTGAACGCCATCGCTGCGGCGGTGCTTGGCGGCACCTCGATGTCTGGTGGGCGCGGGCGGATCGGCGGCACGATCATCGGCGCTTTCGTCATTGGCATTCTGTCGGACGGCTTGATTATGATGGGTGTGTCCTCGTTCTGGCAAACGGTGATCAAAGGCGTTGTCATCATCGCCGCCGTGGTGATCGATCAGGCGCAAAGCAAGCTTCAATCCCGCGTGGCCCTGCAACAAGAGGCTGCGGCAGGCAAATAGCGCCTTTCGCTTTTATCTTTGCGAGACTTCATCTAAAACCAAACGAAAGTATTTGTAACTGACCCCACCTTGCCCGCGAACGGAGACTGCTTGTGCAACTGCCCCCCTTCCCTACCAGCGGCGACAGCATGATCGGGCTTTTGGCAGAGCCGCGCCGCCGCCGGATTCTGGAATGGATACAGGAAGAGGGGGCGGCAAGGGTGCGTGAATTGGCGGCGGCCTTTCAGGTGTCAGAGGCGACGATCCGTCAAGACCTTGAGCGCTTGGAAACCGAGGGGCAGATAACGCGCGAACACGGTGGGGCCTATCTCAATCCGATTGCCGCACAGGCAGGGGCGATGGTGCTGCATCATCAGGAAAATATGGACAAAAAGGCAAGGATCGGCGCGCTTGCCGCCAGCCTTGTCGAGGACAATGAGACCATCATCCTTGACGCGGGCACCACGACAACCGAAGTGGCAAACCGCTTGGTGGCGCGGCGCAATCTGACCGTCATCACCAACGCGCTGAACATCGCGATTGTTCTGGGCGTGGTCCCCGGCTTTGCTGTTCATATGCCGGGCGGTCAGTTCAAAGCGCCGACCCTCTCGCTGTCGGGGGACAAATGCGTTGAATATTTTGGCAATATCTTTGCCAGCAAGCTGTTCCTTGCAACCGCAGGTGTCGCGCTGGATACCGGCCTGACCTATCCCAGCTTTGCCGATTTGCAACTGAAAGAAGCGATGATCAAAGCCGTGAGCCAAGTCTATCTGGTTGCGGATTCGACCAAGATCAACAAATCCTCCTTCACGCGCCTTAGCACATTGGAAGTTGTGAACACGTTCATCACTGATGACGGAATTTCCGATCGGGACGCGAAAGAGTTCGAGAGCCGCGGGATCAAGCTGCTGATCGCCTGAACTATACCGATTGAGTTGCAGCCGGTTTCGTGGGCATCAGATAAAGCTAGCATAGCGCGGGCCTCGAACGTCATGGGGCTGAGGCAGCCCAGTTTTGAATGCCGTCTGCGGGGGTTGTAGAAGCGTTCGCTATAATCGAAGACATCGGCACGGGCTTCGTCGCGGGTGCGGTATAAAGCAGAACAAAACGGATGTGCGCGTGTCGATCTCATGCACCGGGGCATTGAAGCGGATGCCAGACGCAACGCCGCGTGTTGGGCCGTTCATCATGGCCCGTGCTGATGGCCGACCGCGGCACACCCCCAAGGATGACAAGGCTCTGGCGAAGGAATGGCCCCGCCGCATGGTATCGGCTGGCTTCTATCCGGCTGGATAGGACCACATGACCAAAGAGGAAAAGAAAGAGTGCCTGCGGTTCAACGATCAACGCGGCACCGCTGTCACGCTTTTGTCTGAGGCAGGCGCGACCATTCCGCAAATTTGCTCGATCACGCGGCACACCCTTCAATCGGCAACCCTGCCCGATGGCAGCGCCGCAAAGAAAGCGAAAAGATAACAGGATGTTAAGTGGTGGACCCAGAGCGATTCGAACGCCCGACCCTCAGATTCGTAGTCTGATGCTCTATCCAGCTGAGCTATGGATCCACTCTTGCGGCTGCATTTAGCTGCCCCCGTCGGGCAATGCAAGGGCGAATGCGCAGCGAAATGCAACTTGATGTGTAAACGCGCTGGAGACGTTGATCTGAGGGCACAATCAGGCGGTGGAACTGATGGTTTTGGGCAGATGGATCAGAAACTCGGTGCCATCGCGATCGGTGCGGGCCAGTTCAAGGGTGCCGCCATGGCCTCGGATAAGTTCGGCGGCAATTGCAAGGCCAAGGCCGGTGCCGCCCTTGCGCGCACCGCCCTGAAACGCCTCGAACAAATGCTCGCGCGCCTTTTCCGGCAGCCCTGGGCCGGTATCACCGACCCTGATCCACCACTCTGCCGCGGTTTCACCTGCCGAGATTTCGATACTGCCTTCAGCGCCGGTGGCTTCGATGGCCTGACGCGCGTTACGCACAAGGTTGGAAAGCACCCGAAACAGTTGATCGTAATCGGCATGGATCACCAAAGCCTCGGGCACCTCGATAAGGCAGGTGACGGACCCTTCATCGGCAAGCCCCTCTGCTTCGGCGACATCTTCGGCCAGCGGGGCCAAGGCCACTTCGCGCAGTTGCGGCGGAGATTCTTCAGCCTTGCCAAAGGCCAGAGTTGATTCGCACAGCGCCACCGCCCGCGCGATGGAGCCGACCAGTTTGGGCGCAGACCGCACCACCATCGGGTCGGTGCTGCCCTCGATCCTGTCGGCGAAAAGTTGCGCCGTGGTCAGAATGTTGCGCAGATCGTGGCTGATCTTGGCAACAGCCCCGCCCAACTGCGCAAGACGTTCCTTTTGGCGCAACGATCCCGTCAGCTGGGTCTGCATCGCGTGCATCGCTTCTTCGGCATCGCGCAATTCGACCACCGATGCGGTGGGCGCGATGACGCGGCGCGCATCCTCGGGTGCCTCGGCGTAGGCGGTCATATGATTGACCACGCGGCGAATAGGCAACACGATCAGTCGCTGCACCGCCAGAAACAGAAACAACGCCGTGACACCCGAGATCAGCGCCGAAAGCACCAGAATCCGCCCGCCATAATCCAGCATCGCGCGGCGCATGGGGGCGGAATCCATCGTGATTTCAATAAGAAGCCCCGCCGACTGCACGGGATACCCGATCACGCGGATGATCTGGTCATCAGGATCGAACAGGCAGGCAAAAGCGTCGCGGATCAGGGTCCATGGCCCTGCCTCACGCAGATCAAAGGTGTTGGCAATCGGCTTGGGGATCGGCGAGGACAGCACCAGTTGCCGCACCTCATCGCGGCGCAACACGACGTTGTAAACCTCGGCATTGGCCAGCAGTTCTTTCTCGAGCGCGGGCGTCACCATGTCTTCGGCGGCCAGTTGCGCAAGCGAGGCAATCTGCGCTTTTTCCAGCCGCAACGTCAGAAAATCGGCGCGAAAGCGGGCGATCGAGGGCACGAAGATCAGCACTTCGGCCAGCATGACAAATGCCACGGTCAAGGCCAGAAAGCGGCCTGACAGGGTGTTCAAGAATCCGCCCCGTCCTGCTGCCACGCTTCCGGTCATCCTCTGCCTACAGATCCCTTGGCAAGTCCAAGCAAACAGCCTCAGCTTGCCCAACCGCGCTTATGGCAAAAACCGCTGAACCAGCCGCACCACGCGCTTCACGGCCATGTTATCAAAGAGTTTAGGCGAGAAATAGGCCCCTGCTGCGCGCTTGGAAATCTCTCCTCGTGTCGGATAGGGCGCGATCATGGCAGCCATGGCCCCTACCTTTAGGCGCGCACTTATCGCCAGCGCCCAAAGCCCGATCAACTCGCCAGACCCCGCCCCGACGATGGTGACGCCAACCGGGCGACCCTTGACCAGCATCAGCTTGAGAAAGCCTGCGGTCTTGCCATCGGTCACGGCACGGTCATTGTGCAAAAACTCTTGCCGCAGCACCTGCACATCGGGATGACGTGCGCGCGCATCCGCTTCGGTCAGCCCGATCTGCGCAAGTTCGGGGTCTGTGTAGGTGACCGTCGGCACGATCACCGCCTGCTTTGCAGGCAGACCGAACAGCATCTGCCGGATGACCACTCCGGCATGCGCGCCCGCGACATGGGTGAATTGCAACCCGCCCGCGACATCGCCCACAGCATAGATGCGGCGATTGCTGCTGCGCAGATTGGGGCCCACCGTCACGCCGCGTTCTGTAAAGGCAACACCGGCCGCAGCCAAATTCAGCGCCTTGGTCGCGGGCGTGCGCCCTGTTGCGATCAGCAGATGTGACCCTGCCAAGGTGGTGCCGTCGTCCAGCACGGCCTCCAAGCCGTCGGGAAGCGGGCGCAGGCGGGCGATGCCGCGCCCCTCCAGCACGCACACGCCCTCGGCGTGCAGCGTGGCCAGCACAAGCGCCGCGGCTTCGGGATCGTCGCGCCCAAGCACCCTGCTGCGCGCGATCACCGTCACCGCACAGCCCAAACGGCGGTGCGCCTGTGCCATCTCCATCGCAATCGGCCCGCCGCCCAGAATCAACAGATGCGCGGGCTGTTCGGATTGGGCGAAAATAGTCTCATTGGTCAGGTAGGGCACGGTCTCCAGCCCCGGAAGCTCGGGGATCATCGGATGTGATCCGGTCGCGATCACAAACCGCCGGGCGCGGATGATCTTGCCGCCGGCCTCAACCTCGCGCGGGCTGAAAAAGCGCGCATAGGCGCGGATCACCTGCACGCCAAAGCCCTCGAACCGCTCTTGGCTGTCCACGGGTGCTATTTGCGCAATCACCGCAGCCACCTGCGCCTTGACGGCGGCGAAGTCGATCTGCGGCGCGGCCCCCGCCACCCCCGGCGTGCCGGTGCGCACAGTCTGCGCAACCCGCCCCGCCGCCAACAGCGCCTTTGACGGCACGCAGCCAAAATTGAGACAATCGCCGCCCATCGCAGCGCCCTCGATCAGCACCACCTTGGCCCCCATCTGCGCGGCCCCAGCCGCCACAGACAGCCCACCCGAGCCTGCACCAATGATGCAGATATCCGTCGAAATCCGCTCCATTCAGCGCCTTTCCTTGCGTTTCTTCAACCAGATCGGCAGGGTGGAAAGCGCCGCCAACCCCAAAAGCGGCAGCAAGACCGGCGCGGAAAAGATCACCCCCAAATCGGGCCGCTCGCCGCGCGCAAACACCTTTCCAAGCCCTGCACCGACCGATGTGAACACAAAAGTTCCCGGAATGATGCCAAAAAACGTCGTCACCGCAAACGGCAGCAACCGCACGCCGACAATCGCCGGCAGCAGATTGGCCAAAACAAAAGGAAGTGCCGGCACCAGCCGCATGATCAACAGCGCCGACCATTGGTTTTCGCGCAGCGCCGTTTGCAAGCGCGAGGCTGAACCGCCCTGCAACTTTTCCGCCAAGGTCGCACCGAAACCGGCGCGGGCCGCCAGAAAGATGCCGATTGCCCCCACACTGGCCGCCACCACATTGTAAAGCGTGCCCGGAAACAGCCCGAACAGAAAGCCGCCCGTCAGGGTGGCGATCGTGGCTCCGGGCAGGCTCAGGCCGACGATCACAATATAGATGCCGATAAACATCAAGCTGGCCGACAGGAAATGCGCGTCGCGAAACGCCAGCAAAGCCTCGCGGTTTTCGGCCAAAGCCTCAAAAGACAGCCGCTCACGCAGAAACACCGCACCCGCAACTGCGGCGCAGAGAATCAGAGCGATCGGAATAAGGCGGGTGCGGCTGGTCATGTTCTTCCTTTAGCGCAAAATGGTCGGATTACTCATCCAGCGCCAGCCGTCTCACGTCGGCTTGATCAGGTTCAGTAAATCGGCCATCTAAAGCTGCGGATTTGTAACAATTTGGCGGGTGTGACGGGCGATGATCGGCAAATGTTGCAGAAATCTCGCAGGACGCGCGTTGACTTACCGCTGATCCCCCCCTAAAGACCGGGCTTCAAGTTTACGCCGTCGAATCTTTGGGTTCGCCGTGCCTGTCTGATGGAGACCGCGATGAAGCGCACTTTTCAACCGTCGAACCTTGTTCGCACCCGCCGTCACGGCTTCCGCGCACGTATGGCAACCAAAGGTGGCCGTCTTGTGCTGGCAGCGCGCCGCGCAAAGGGCCGCAAGAAACTGTCGGCTTAATTTCTGACAGGCTTGATTTCTGGCTGGCCCTGCGGGGCCGGATGCAGGAGTAAACCATGACACCGCCGAAGGTATCGGACATTGGCACCACCGCCGACGCGTCCGAAGCGCCTCCGGCGGTTTGCGTTTGTGTTGAAACGATGAAGAACCGCCCCGACTATCTGCGCACCGCACAGGGGCGCAGGCAGGGCACCGGAAGCTTCTTGTTACAAGGTCGCGCGCGGGGCGATGATCAGCCTTTGGTGCGCATCGGGTTCACCGCATCGAAGAAAATCGGCAACGCAGTGGCGCGCAACCGCGCCAAGCGCCGGATGCGCGCTTTGGCACATCAGATCCTTCCCACGCTTGCCCGGCCCGGCTGGGATTACGTCTTGGTCGCCAAGCCCGAGGCAACAATATCGCGCGATTACAAAGACATGTTGGAAGATCTGGCGTCAGCACTGACGTCGGTGCACCGGGCGCGGACATGACGCCGCTGGCGCAGATCGTGGCCGTGCCCGTGCGCGCCTACCGTCTTTTGCTCAGCCCTTGGGTCGGTCACGGCTGCCGCTTTCAACCCACGTGCTCGGCCTACGCCATGGAAGCGCTCGAGCGTCATGGTGCGGCGAAGGGCGGCTATCTGATGGTAAACCGACTATGCCGCTGCCACCCTTGGGGCGGGCACGGCTATGATCCTGTCCCCGGTGCCGACCCCGATTTTGACGCCAAACACTAGAGCGTGGATTTGCCGGCACGTGGTTAACAAACAGTAGAACAATTAGTGAAAATCCTTTGCAACTTTAGGCCGAGGATTAACTTTCCGAACAGCCTGTTTGGCTAATCTGGCCGCAATCGGGGTGATCGTCCCCCGGATTGAACACAGGGCTGGTCCGATGGTTTCACGTGTTTTCGCCGCAGTCTGCGCAGGGTTTGCCCGTGTCGGAACCTTGATGCGCAGGCCAGAAGCGTTTGTTTTCCTGCCCGCGCTGACCCTCGCCGCATTCTGGCTGGGGGGAGAGCGCGATTTGATCCTGACCGCCCTCGGTGCACCTTTGCTGTTTGCAATCTCGGGCGCCGTGCGACCCAGCGATCCTGCGCCCGATCAGTTGCAAGTATTGGACGGGCTGTCATTGCGCGAGCAAATCGTTGGCTCACTGCACGCGACGTTGCGCGAATCACACCTGAGCGGGCGCACCACAGCGTGTCTGGTGCTGCAATTCGACATGGCTGACCGCTTGGTCGAACAGCACGGTCGCGCAGCCCAAACCGAGGTGCTGGCACGCTCTGCAGAGCGCATTTGTGCCTCGCTGCGCGCGGGTGACGTTGTGGCGCGGCTGGAAGGGGGCGGCTTTGCAGTGGCGCTTGCGCCCGTGCGGCGGCTGGATATCGAAACCGTCGTGCAGGTCGCCGCGCGGCTGCAATCTGCCCTGTCCGCGCCAATCAGCCTGAACGCCACGCGGATTTACGTGACATGCTCGATCGGCTTCTGTCTGGGCAGCCGCGCCCCCGAACCGAACGGCGCAAGTCTGTTGAACGCCGCACAAATCGCTGCCGACAATGCCTTGCGCCACGGTCCCGGTGCCATTCGCAGCTTTTCCGAAGACATGGCCGCCACCCGCGCCGACCGTGACGCCCTACGCGATGAACTGGAACACGCACTCGACGAAGGTCAGATACGGCCACATTTCCAGCCGCAAATTTCGACACACACCGGCGCGATATCAGGGTTCGAAGCGTTGGCGCGGTGGTATCACCCCGACAAGGGTCTGATTCCGCCCGCAGAATTTCTGCCGATGATTGAGGAGGCGGGCCTGAGCGAACGCCTAGGCGAGGTGATCCTGTATCACGCCCTCTCGGCCCTCGCCCGATGGGATCGCGCCGGGCTGAACGTGCCCACCGTCGCTGTGAACTTTTCGGCACAAGAGTTGCGCAATCCACGGCTGGCCGAAAAACTGAAATGGGAACTGGATCGCTTTGATCTCGCGCCGAAACGGCTTTCGGTGGAAATATTGGAAAACGTGGTGGCCCTTACCGACAATGACATCATCGTGTCGAACATTGCGGCGCTGGCTGCACTGGGCTGTGGCATTGATCTGGACGATTTCGGCACTGGCCACGCCTCAATCACCTCAATCCGCCGCTTTGCCGTGCGCCGCATCAAGATCGACCGCAGCTTTGTCGCCAAACTGGACGAAGACCGCGAACAGCAAAAGATGGTGGCCGCAATCTTGTCGATGGCCGAACGTCTGGGGCTGGAAACCTTGGCCGAAGGTGTCGAAACTCCGGGCGAACATGCCATGCTGTCACAATTGGGTTGCGGAGATGTGCAAGGCTTCGGCATCGCGCGCCCCATGCCGGTGGATGAGACACTGGAATGGATTGCCCGCCACCGTGCCAAGGTCGGGGCTATTCCGCGCATCGGCTCGCGTGCGCGATAGTGCCAAATCGCCGCGCACACCACGAATTGCGCGGCAAAGCCAAGCCCAAGCCCTGCAAACAGGGGAAAACCGCTTGACCTTTGCGCCCCCCTATCGTTGAACCACGCCTGACCCTGAACAGGAATGGTGCTTGTCCCGATGGACGATCAAAACAAGAATCTCATCCTCGCAACCGTGCTCAGCTTTCTGGTGATCCTTGGTTGGTTCGTCGCAGGCCCGATGCTTTTCCCGCAATGGTTTCCGGCCGAAACCCAAGCGACCGAGCCCTTGGCCGCGGTGCCCGATGCCCCGGCTACCGCCGCCGCGCCCGCAGGCACCGTCGCGTCAACCGAACCTTTGCCCGACGCGCCGCGCCTGACCATCGACACGCCGAAACTGTCTGGCTCGATCTCAATGCTGGGTGGGCGCTTTGATGATCTGTCGCTGAAAACCTACCATGAGACGATCGAGCCAAACTCGCCCACCGTCAAATTGCTGTCACCCGTTGGCAAAACCACGCCATATTACGCAGTCTTTGGCTGGGCACCCGCCACCGGCCTGACCGCAGAAGACGTGCCAGGCGCTACGACCGAGTGGAAAATCGCCTCGGGCGGCACCTTGTCCGCAGGCCAGCCGGTGACCTTGCAGTGGGAAAACACCAAGGGTCTGAAATTCCTGCGCACCATCGCAGTGGACGAAGACTACATGTTCACCGTAACGGACTCTGTGCAAAACACCGGCACCACCGTCGCTAACCTGTATTCCTATGGCCAGATCGTCCGCCAAAGCCTGCCAAAACTGCAGAACATCTACGTTGTGCATGAGGGGCTTGTGCGCCGCACCGATGGCAGTCTGGAAGAGCTGAAGTATTCCAAATTCACCTCGATGGCTGCAAACGAGCGTGAGGGCTATCCGGCCGAAGTCACCGAGGCCACTACCGATGGTTGGATCGGCTTTACCGACCACTACTGGATGACCACGCTGATCCCTGAACAGGGCAGGCCCTACACCGCGGTGGCCAAATATTTGCCCGATTCTGACATCTATCAGGCCGAGGTGCGGCAGCCGCTGATGTCGGTAGCACCCGGGGCCACGATGCAAACCACCACCCGGATGTTTGCTGGTGCCAAGGAGTGGGAAACCATCCGCGCCTATCAAGATAAGGACGGCATCGCAGGCTTTATCGACTCGATCGACTGGGGCTGGTTCTATTTCCTGACCAAGCCGATCTTCGTCGTGTTGCACTGGCTGCATGGCCTGATCGGCAACATGGGACTTGCGATCATTGGCCTGACCTTCATCCTGAAGCTGCTGGTTCTGCCGCTGGCGTATAAATCCTACGTCTCGATGGCGCGGATGAAGGAATTGCAGCCCGAGCTTGAGGTGCTGAAAGAACGCGCCGGCGACGACAAGCAAAAGCTGCAAAAAGACATGATGGCGCTTTATAAAGAGCGGAAGGTCAATCCGGCTGCGGGCTGTCTGCCGATCCTGATCCAGATCCCGATCTTCTTCTCGCTTTACAAGGTGATTTTCGTCACCATCGAATTGCGCCAAGCGCCGTTCTTTGGTTGGATCAAAGACCTGTCGGCCCCGGATTCCTCGTCGCTTTTCAACCTGTTCGGCGCTTTGCCGTGGGCCGCGCCTGCACCGCACACTTTGCTTGCCACCATCTTCATCGGTGTGCTGCCGATCCTGCTGGGGGTGACGATGTGGTTGCAGCAAAAACTGAACCCCGCACCCGCCGATCCGGTGCAGCAACAACTGTTCGCCTGGATGCCCTTCGTGTTCATGTTCATGCTCGGTGGTTTTGCCAGCGGTCTGGTGGTTTACTGGATCACCAACAACACCATCACCTTCACCCAGCAGTATCTGATCATGCGCAGCCACGGTCACAAACCGGATATCTTTGGCAACATCAAATCCGGCTTTGCCAAGAAAAAGCCGGTTGAGGTCGCCAAGAAATGACGGGGCGGCTGGCGCAAATATATCGCCACCCGATCAAAGGACACGGACGCGAAGCCCTCGCGTCCGTTCGTCTTTTGGCGGGGGAGTGTATGCCGTGGGATCGCCATTGGGCCGTCGCACATGAGGCGGCCAAGCTGGTGCCGGGCTGGAATCGTTGCGTAAACTTCGCGCGGGGTGCCAAGGCACCGGCGCTGATGGCGATCACATCGACTTTGGACGAGGCGACGGCGACCGTCACTCTGCACCATCCGGATCGCGGTGAGATCCGGTTTTGCCCCGACGATCCCGCCGATCTGCCGCGCTTTCTGGAATGGGTCACGCCGCTCAATCCGCCAGATCGCGCCCAGCCAATGTCGATCGTCACTGCAGGACGCGGTATGACGGACACAGATCTGCCCGCACTTTCTATTCTGTCCAATACCTCGCTTGCCGATCTTTCGCAAAAGATGGGCATCACCCTGTCGCAGGACCGGTGGCGCGGCAATCTGTGGCTGGATGGCAGCGAACCTTGGGCAGAACTTGGCTGGGTGGGCAAACATCTGGCCATCGGCCGCACGGTGTTTCGCATCGAAGAACGTATCGAGCGGTGCAGCGCCACCACGGTGGACCCCGAAACCGGACGCCCGAATGCCCCGACGTTGGCCGCGCTGAACACGCATTTCGGCCATCAGGATTTTGGGGTGTATGGCGTCGTCGTGGAAAGCGGACCGGTCGCGGTCGGCGATGAATGGAGATTGGCATGAGCGCCCTGCAATTCACTCTGGCACCCGACCCGGATGCCTTCGCGCGTGAAACTGGACGCCTGCTTTTTGCAGGCCCGGTCGATTTCGTCAAAGGCGTCGTCGCGATGTCTGGCCTTCCCGCGCCTGATCGGCTGGAGGTCTGCTTTGCGGGCCGCTCTAACGTCGGCAAATCCAGCCTGATCAACGCGCTGACGGGGCGGAAAAACCTTGCGCGCGCGTCGAACACACCGGGGCGCACGCAGGAAATCAACTATTTCGCCTTGGGCGAGATGAACCGCTACCTCGTCGATCTGCCCGGATACGGCTATGCCGAGGCCCCGAAGCCCGTTGTCGCAAAATGGCAGGCGCTGCTGAAAGCCTATCTTGCCGGGCGGCAAACCCTGCGCCGCGCCTTTGTGCTGATTGATACCCGGCACGGCGTGAAGGCGGTGGATGAAGAAATCCTCACCCTGCTCGACCGATCAGCGGTGACGTTTCAGGTGGTCATGACCAAGGCCGACAAGGTTTCCGCGGCAGAGCGTGACGCCGCGATTGAGCAGGTGAAGGGTGCCATCGCCAAGCACCCCGCCGCCTACCCCGAAATCGTCGTGACCAGTTCTGAAAAGGGCGACGGCATCGAAACCCTGCGCGCGATCATCGCGACTTTGGTCTGAGGGCCTGCGCCGTCAGACGTGCTGGCCGCCGTTGATCTGAATTTCCGTGCCCGAGATATAGCTCGACTGATCCGAACACAGGAACCAGATCGCATCGGCGACCTCTTTGGTCTGACCCAAACGGCGCATCGGCAGTTGCTCGACAATCTTGTCGGTGCCGGGCGACAGGATCGCGGTTTCCACCTCTCCGGGGGCGATCGCGTTGACGCGCACCCCCAGCGGGCCAAAATCATGCGCCATTTCGCGGGTCAGCGCGGCCAGAGCGGCCTTCGAGGTGGAATAGGCCGCCCCCGCAAACGGATGCACCCGACTGCCCGCGATGGAGGTCACGTTGACGATCGAGCCTTGCGCGGCCACCAACTCGGCTTGCAGACCACGGGCAAGGATAACGCTGGCGAAAAAGTTGACGTGAAACACCTGACCCCATGTGCGCAGATCGGTCTCAAGCGTGGTCAGCCGCTTGCCGCCCGCACCTTTCGGGGAAATCCCCGCGTTGTTGACCAAAGCGTGCAGCTTTCCGTTCAGTTTGGATTTGATCGTCTCAATCGCCGCGATGGTTTTGTTTGGGTCGGCGAGGTCGATTTCGATGTGGTTCTCCTCGCCCCCCGGCCACGGGCAGCGCGGGTCAAACGGGTGACGCGAGCAGGTCAGCACCCGCCAGCCCTCGCCGCCAAAGCGTTTGACGGTGGCGTGGCCGATTCCGCGGCTTGCCCCTGTCAGGACTAGGGTTTTCTGCTCGGTCATGCGGGCCTCCTGCTTTGGGGTCAAGCTAAGGCATCGGCGGGCAAATGCAAGCGGTCCCACGTTGGGACCATCGGTCAGATCAAGGAATTTCAATCACTTAGCAATTTCGCGTTAACTCTTTCTTAATCACATGGCCTTCAAAAAAGCTTTGCTTGGCAGGGGGGCGCAAAGGGGCTATCACGCGCGAAATCACCGGAGTCTCCCCCATGCAAAAGCAGACCCTGACCATGACAGATGCCAAAACCACCGCAAAAATGCTGTCCGAGGCCCTGCCCTATCTGCAACGCTTTGAGGGCGCTGTGGTGGTGGTCAAGTTTGGCGGCAATGCGATGGGCGATGATGCCGCGATGGCGGAATTTGCCCGCGATGTTGTGCTGATGCGGCAGGTCGGGGTGAACCCGGTGGTGGTGCACGGCGGCGGGCCGATGATCAACGAGATGCTGACCAAGCTGGGCATCAAATCGGAATTTGTTCGCGGCAAGCGGGTCACCGACAAGGCGACGGTCGAGGTCGTTGAAATGATCCTGTCGGGCCTTGTCAACAAACGGATCGTGCAGGCGATCATGGATGCGGGCGGGCGCGCTGTCGGGATTTCCGGCAAGGACGATGATCTGATGGTCTGCGTTGCCGACGATCCCGAGCTGGGCTTCGTTGGCCGCCCGGTTGAGATGAACGTGCAGGTGCTGCGCGATTTGTATAACGCAGGCATCATTCCGGTGGTCGCGCCTGTTGCCACGGGGATGGCAGATAATGAGACCTTCAACGTCAACGGCGACACCGCTGCCGGGGCGATTGCGGGCGCATTGCAGGCGGATCGTCTGCTGCTGCTCACCGACGTGCCGGGCGTGAAAAACGCGGCGGGCGAGGTGATGACCCAGATCACCCCGGACGAAATCCGCCAGATGACGGCGGATGGAGTGATTTCGGGCGGGATGATTCCGAAAACCGAAACCGCGCTTGCGGCGATTGAGGCGGGCACCCGGGCGGTGACGATTTTGGACGGGCGGATTCCGAATGCGTGTCTGCTCGAGTTGTTCACCGATCACGGTGCCGGGTCGCAAATTCGGTCCACCGTGCCGCGCGTGACGCCGCGGGTCAGGCGGTAAGGCCTCATCTTGGCGTGACGCATTGCGACGTTGATCGCGGATGCCTCGGGTGGGGATATTTGCGCCAAGGTGAAAGGTAGAGCGATGCTGGCTGAGATCGAAGCAATGGCGGCGCGGCATTTTCTGGCGGTGTTGGGCGGCTTTAACTGTGAAGACGAGCCGGGGCTGCCTGCGGGCACGCGCTCGGTTCTGCTTTTGGGGCCGATGGAGCCGGGGTATTGGCCGCATCTGAAAAGCCAGCCGGAATGGGGTGGGGTTAACCCGGTGGACCGTTGGTCGCGGCGGGTGATTGGCGGCATGGCCTGTGATCTGGGGGCGAAGGCGCTGTTTCCGTTTGGTGGCGCGCCGTATCATCCGTTTTACCAATGGGCGTTGCGGACGGGGCGGGTGTGGGACAGCCCGGTGCGGCTGCTGGTGCAGGCCGAGCAGGGATTGATGGTATCGTTTCGCGGGGCCTTGGCGCTGAAGGAGCGGGTAGAGGTGCCGCGCGCTGTGTCGCCCTGTGAGGGATGTGCGCGGCCTTGTGTGTCGGCTTGCCCTGCGGGGGCGTTGGGTGCGGCGGGGTATGATGTGCCGGCCTGCCGCAGCTATCTGAGCGGGGCAAGCGGCGGAGATTGCATGAATTCTGGCTGTGCTGTGCGACGGGCTTGCCCGGTGTCGCAAGGCTATGCAAGACTGGCGGAACATTCGGCCTATCACATGGGAACATTCCACACATGAAACGCCTCATCCTGACCCGCCACGCCAAATCTGCCTGGGACGACCCGCTGACGCCGGACCATGACCGGCCCTTGAACGAGCGGGGAAAGGCGGCGGCGGCGGATCTGGGGCAATGGCTGGCCTCGCGCGGGTATGTGCCGCAGAAAGTGCTGTGTTCGGACGCGGTCCGGACTCGGCAGACCTGGTCGGGGATTGCGCCTGCCTTGCCCGCGACGCCGCTGATGGAGTTGAAACCGGCGCTCTATCATGCCGGGGTGGATGTGATGCTGGCGGTGCTGCGGCACGCACAGGCGGATGTGGTGATGATGATCGGGCACAATCCGGGGATCGCCGAATTTGCCGAGAAGCTGGTGGCGCAGGCTCCGCTGAACCCGGAGTTTTCGCGGTATCCGACGGGGGCGACGCTGGTTGCGGATTTTGCGGTGGATTCGTGGGATCAGGTGGGCTTTGGGCAGGGCGTGACGGTGGATTTTGTCATCCCGCGCGAGATGGTGGTTTAGGGTGGTCCCAACTCGGGACCTTTTTAGATCGTTTTAGATCAAGGGCTTAGGATGGTCGATTTAAGGAAGTTTTAACACTTTCACCACCAGGACAGAAAAAAGGCGCCCATGGGAGGGGCGCCTTTTTTGTTTTTTATGTCGTGGGGCGTGCGAGCACGCACCCTACATTAATGCCCGAGGATCTGGCTGAGGAACAGTTTGGTGCGATCCGATTGCGGGTTGTTGAAGAACTCGCGCGGTTCGTTTTGCTCGACGATCTGGCCTTGGTCCATGAAGATCACCCGGTTGGCCACGGCCTGCGCGAAGCCCATTTCGTGGGTGACGCAAAGCATGGTCATACCTTCTTCGGCGAGGCTGATCATGGTGTCGAGCACCTCTTTGATCATCTCGGGGTCGAGGGCCGAGGTCGGTTCGTCAAACAGCATGATGCGCGGCTTCATGCACAAAGACCGCGCGATGGCGACGCGCTGTTGTTGGCCGCCGGAAAGTTGGCCGGGGTATTTATGCGCCTGCTCGGGGATTTTCACCTTTTGCAGGAAATACATCGCGGTTTCTTCGGCCTCTTTTTTCGGCACCTTGCGCACCCAGATCGGGGCCAGCGTCAGGTTTTCGAGGATGGTCAGATGTGGGAACAGGTTGAAGTGTTGGAACACCATGCCGACTTCCGAACGCACCTTGTCGATGTTCTTGAGATCAGATGTCAGTTCGGTGCCGTCAACGACGATCTGGCCCTGCTGGTGTTCTTCCAAGCGGTTGATGCAGCGGATCAGGGTGGATTTACCCGAACCAGAGGGGCCGCAGATGACGATGCGTTCGCCCTTGTTCACGGTCATGTTGATGTCGCGCAAGACGTGGAAGGTGCCATACCATTTGTTCATGTTGGCGATCTGGATGGCGATCTCATCCGAGACTTTCATCTTGCTGCGGTCGATTGCGGGGTCTGCCATGATGTAAGTCCTTGATTTAGCGATGATCAGTCTTCAGCTTGTTCTCCAGATACATCGAGTATCGGGACATGCCGAAGCAGACGAGGAAGAAGATGGCGCCGACGAAGATGTAAGGCTCCCAGTAGATGCCTTTCCACGCGATATCGGCGCGCACGATTGTGGTGATGCCCCTGAGAGGGTCGGCGAGGCCAACGAAGGACACCAGCGTGGTGTCTTTGAACAGGCCGATGAAGGTTGACACGATGCCGGGGATCGAGATTTTCAGCGCTTGCGGCATGATGATCAGCCGTTGCGCCTGCCAGTAATCCAGACCCAAGGCGTCGGCGGCCTCATACTGGCCGCGTGGCAGAGCGGCGAGGCCACCGCGCACCACTTCGGCGTTATAAGCGGCCGAGAAGATGGTGACGAGGATGACCACGCGCAGGATCAGGTCGAACTTGGTTTGCGGCGGCAGGAAGTATTGCAGCAGCAGCGACGCGGTGAACAGCATGGTGATCAAGGGCACGCCGCGGACAAATTCGATGAAGCCGACCGAGAGGGTTTTGACGAGGAACATGTCGGAACGGCGACCAAGTGCCAGCAGGATGCCGAGGGGCAGCGAGATTGAGATCGACGAGACGCCGATGACGAAGGCCAGAAGGAAGCCGCCGAACTTGTCGGATGCGACGTAGGTCAGATCATAGGGCAGCATGGCTTGCCAAGCTTCGGAAACCTGAGGTTGCAGTGGCAACAGGTTGCGTAGATCAAAGCCGAGTCCGAACACCGACCCTGCCAAAGTAGGGTGCCAATTTGTTGAGGTAAACCAGCTTGCTACAAAGTTTACGACACCCGCGGCCAGATCAAGAACAGACGAAATCGGATCAAGAAAAAATGCCGTGAACGCGAGGACTGCAAGAATAGTTGCGGCGATCGTGCCAAGTTTTGGTTGCGCGGTAATGACGACCCAAACCACAAGTGCAAAACCAACCATCACACTTATCGGACCCCAGATCGAGCCGCCCCACATCATCCATAGCGCGAGGAACGGGAAAATCAGCGTGACGATCAGCAACAGGCGCGGTTTGATCGCGGCGGCGGCGGTGAGGGCTGCGAACAAAGCGATGGTCAGAACGGTGTGGAACGAGAAGCCATCGGCCCCGATCAAGCAGATCACGGTCAGCACGCCCACCACGCCGCAAAGTTTCGACATGGCGGATTTGTTGTCGGCGTAAAGCACCGGGGCGAGGGCCACGAACAGCAGGCCGAAGGTCAGGATCGGGCGCCACCACAACTCGGGCGGGTAGAAGCCGAAGATGAATTGCGGCCAACGCTCGCGGATCATCGCCCAGCAGGCGCCCGAGGCATCGGGGCCAGCTTTGGCGGCGACGGCGGCGCGGCAATCGGCCATGGAGCTTGCGCCGCTCCATACGCCATTGGCGAGCCACGGCCAGGACAGGCTGACCAGTTCGAACAGCACCCAAGCGGCAAGCAGCGTCAGGATGGTGTTGAACGGGCCTTTGAACAGGTTGTCGCGCACCCAGTGGATTGCGCCGCTTTGCGAGGCGGGTGGGGCTTGCGGGGCGAGCATGTCGCGGCGGACGTAAAGCAGAGCCATCTTAACGCTCCTTCAGTTTGACAGAGGCGTTATAGGCGTTCATCACCGCAGAGATGATCAGGCTGACGATCAGATAAATCAACATCATCAAGGTCATACATTCCAGCTCGCGCCCGGTTTGGTTCAGGGTGATGCCGCCCAATGTGCCGCGCAGATCGAGGTAGCTGACGGCGATGCCGAGCGAGGTGTCTTTGGTCAGCGACAGATATTGCGAGATCAAGGGTGGGATGATGACGCGCAGGGCTTGCGGCAGGATCACAAGGCTCATGGTGCGGCCGGGGCGCAGGCCGAGGGCGGCGGAGGCTTCGGACTGGCCTTTGGCGATGGCTTGGATGCCGGCGCGGACGGTTTCGGCGATGACGGAGGCGTAGTAGAGCGTCAGGGCGATGGTGAGGGCAGTGAAGGAGTGGGCGATGTTCAGCCCGCCCTTGAAGTTGAAGCCCTTGAACACCGGGTAATCCCAATGCAGGCCCATGGCGAACAGCAGGGCTGTGACCGGAACGATCAGGATCAGCACGGATTTCCACCAGATGGTGGGGCGGATGCCGGTGGCCTCTTGCGTGGCCTTGGTGCGGCGGCGCAGCAGGATGTTGGCGTAGATCGAGCCTGCCACCACCGCGATCACCGCCAGAAGCGACAGGCTGATCGGCATGAAGCCTATGTTGAAGGTGGGCAGCGGGTTGGTCAGCATCGGATAGGGCACGTTCATGCCGCGGTTGGTGACGGCGACGGTGTCGAAAAAGTTCATCTGGGCCTGCGAGGTGCCATCAACGATCTTGAAGGCCTTCGGCTCGGGTCGGGTTTCGGAAAACACCACATAGACAAGGATGATCCAGAGCAGCAGCGGCACGTTGCGGAAAATCTCGATGTAAACGGTCATCAGCCGGGCGACGAGCCAGTTTTTCGACAGCCGCAGCACGCCGATGATCACACCCAGAACGGTGGACAGCACGCAGCCGACGAAGGCGACGACAAGGGTGTTGCAGAGACCGACGAGCAGCGCGCGGAAATGGGAGTCGTCGTTGGTGTAGGGGATCAGGTGCTGGTCGATGTCATAGCCGGCACGGTTCCACAGGAAGCCAAAGTTGATGTCTTTGTCCTTGGCGGCCAGATTCTCGATGGTGTTGTTGGCCAGCCATGCCACACCCAGCGCGAACAGGATCAGGACGATCACTTGAATGGTGTAGCTGCGGTAGCGGGTGTCGTAAATCAACATGCCCAACCGAAAGTTTGCTTTCGGTGGCTCGGTCGCGAGCGTCATATGTATTCCCCCTGCCCTGCCGCTGCCGGACTTTTGCCGGTCGTTTGGGGTGGTCCCCTGCGGTCAGGTGATGTGCCGGATCAAGTTGGAGCGGTCTTGTGAAGAACAGGGCGCAGTTTTCACCGCGCCCTGATGGTTGGATATTACCGGAACGGCGGAGCGTATTGCAGGCCGCCTTGGGTCCACAATGCGTTCAGGCCGCGGGCCAGACCGATCGGGGTCGAGGTGCCGATGTTGGCTTCAAAGATCTCGCCATAGTTGCCGGAAGCGGCGATTGCGCGCTTGGCCCACTCTTTATCAAGGCCCATCATCGCGCCCAGATCGCCTTCAAGGCCGAGGAGACGCTTGACTTCCGGGTCGGTGGTCGAGGTGCCGACGGTGTCGATGTTGGCTTTGGTGATGCCTTTTTCTTCAGCTTCGAGCAGTGCGTAATAGGTCCAACGCACGATATCGCCCCAGTTGTTGTCGCCATGGCGAACGACCGGGCCGAGCGGCTCTTTCGAGATGATTTCCGGCAGGATGATGTGGTCAGCCGGGTTTGCGAGCGAGGCGCGCGACGCGGCCAGACCCGAAGCATCGGTGGTGTAGGCGTCGCAAGCGCCGGCGTCATACTGGCGCAGGGCTTCCGAATCGTCGCCAACGGTGACGGGGGTGTAGCTGATGTTGTTCGACTTGAAGAAGTCGGCCAGGTTCAGCTCGGTCGTGGTGCCGGTCTGGATACAGACGGTCGCGCCATCGAGTTCTTTGGCGGACGAAACGCCCAGCTCTTTTTTCACCATGAAGCCTTGGCCGTCATAGTAGTTCACCGCGACGAAATCGAATTTCAGGTCGGTGTCGCGCGAATAGGTCCAGGTCGAGTTGCGGATCAGCACATCGACTTCGCCCGAAGCCAGCGCGGTGAAGCGGGTCTCGCCAGTGGTGGGCACGTATTTGACTTTGGCAGCGTCGCCCAGAACGGCAGCGGCGATGGCTTTGCACAGATCAACGTCGAAGCCTTTGTAAGCGCCGGTTGCATCCGGGGCACCGAAGCCGGTCAAGCCGACGTTCGCGCCGCAGATCAGCTCGCCACGGGCTTTCACGTCATCCAGCGTGCCGGCAAATGCCGAACCTGCCAAGACCGTGGTGGCCGCGAGTGCGCCGAAGAATACGGATTTTTTCATTCTTACCTCTTGCTGTTTCCGCCCGTTTTTCGGGCGAAGGTTATATGCCCTGCAGGCGTTGCAGGTGCTCTCCCATGTGACGACATGCGTCGCCAGTGCTGGTGATACTCGGACATAGCTGTGCAATCGGTCAAGCAAAACTGCCAATATAACGGATTTTACCGCTATCATAACGCTTTGGGGCGGTCAGACAGACAGAATGCGCAAAGATGGGGCGATGTGGGAGAAGATTGTTACCCGCACAATGCGAAAAATCGCGCCGCCTCGGACATTGCCTGCCGTTTAAGCGATTCTAACGCGGCGGCCTCGTCATCGACGCCCCAAAGTTCGGCCTGCCAGGTCTCGTCGATTCGGCTCAGACGCCAGGCTTCCTCGACCGACAGCCGCCCACGGGTGACGGCAAGCGCCAGCACCAGCGAGCCGGAAATCGCAATCAGATCATGCACGGCGGCCAGTTGGAAGGGCGTGAAGGCGTGGACTTGCGCAGACAGTTTGGCAAGGGATGCGTCGGTTTGGCGGATGTGCATGACGCCCGCCGTGGCAATCAGCGGCGCGCGCAGGGCAGCGGCGGACCACGCAAGCAAAGGGTCCCATGCGTCGGCCTGCCGGTCGATCAATTCCTGCGGGCTGGTGGCGCGGTAGCAGAGCAGATCGGTTTCGCCATAACGGGCAAGATCGCCCGCCACTTCGGCAAAATGGATCGCCACATTGTCGATGGCGGAATTGGCCGCGCGGGTGGCGGGCATGGTTTCGGGGCGCACCCTGCCCTGCTGCGCATCCCATTCGGCGGCGATGACTTCGGCCATCGCCATGGTCGGCACCACGAGGGCGCGTTTGGCGGGCGTTTTCACCGCGCGCCCGTCAAGGCTAACGGTGAAACCGCCCGCGCAGGGTTCCGCAAGAGCTTGTTTCCAAAAGCGTTTGGCCGTCCAAGAACTCATTCAGCGCGCCCCGAGAACGGATCGGCGGGCACATCGTTTTCGCCCCAATCAAGGGTTTTCCAGGTGCGCGCCATATGTTCGGGCAAGGGCGCGGTGAAGGTCATCATCTTTTTGTGGATCGGGTGTTCGATCGTCAGCATCCGGGCATGCAGGTGCAGCTTGCGGCTGATGTCGCCGCCGATGCTGGCACCCCAGCCGTCGCCCATATTCTCGGTGCCGGTCGGGCCATATTTGCTATCGCCCAAGATCGGATGGCCCATTTCGGCCATATGCGCGCGGAGCTGGTGGGTGCGGCCGGTGACAGGCTCCAGCGCCATCCACGACAGCCGGGAGCCGAGGAACCAGAGCGTGAAATAGTCGGTCTGCGCGCGTTTGGCGTCGGGGTAATCGGCCATTTTGGCGGGATGGATGCAGATCATCTTCTCGTCGCCATACTTGCCGCCGCCGGATTTTTGCAGGCCGTATTTGATCGAGCCCTGCCGGGGGTGCGGCACGCCCGCGACCGCGGCCCAGTAGATTTTACGGGTCAGGCGGTGGCGCAGGGCTTCGGACAGCGCGCGCGCGACGCGGTCGGTGCGGGCCAGCATCAAGAGGCCAGAGGTGTCTTTGTCCAAGCGATGCACCAGCTTGGGGCGGTCTTTGTAGCCGAATTTCAGCGCCTCGGTCAGGCCATCAACGTGGCGGTCGCCTTGGCCCGAGCCACCTTGGCTGGGCAAGCCCGGCGGTTTGTTGAGGATGATCATATGCTCATCCTTCCACAAAACCGCGTTCTGGATCATTTTTTCATCCGCTGCCGAATAGCTGCCGGCGCGGCGCGTGACCGGGGCCGCGGTTTCGGGCAGCGGCGGGATGCGGATGGTCTGGCCGGGCACGACGTGATCAGAGGCCTTGCAACGGCCCGAGTCCACGCGGACCTGCCCCGTGCGGCACATCTTTTCGACATGGCCTTGGGTGACTTGCGGGAAGCGTTTCTTGAACCAGCGGTCAAGGCGCTGCTCGCCATCGGCTTCGGAAACGGTGATCAGTTGAACGTCGCTCATGCGAGGGCTCCACGGGCTAGGGCTGCGCCAAGGGCGACGGCGGATAGGGAAAGGATGACGGAAGTGGCGGTGTAGAGGGCGGCCTGGGTGATCTGGCCGGATTGCCAGAGTTTGAGGCTGTCGAGGCTGAAGGCGGAGAAGGTGGTGAAGCCGCCGAGCATGCCGGTCATCAGCAAAGGCGACAGCGATGTGCGGCTGAGGGCGATGTAGAACACGCCCATGACAAAGCTGCCCACGATGTTGACGAGGGCGGTGGCCCATGGTGCGCCGAGGCCTGCGATGCACAGGTGGCGCAAAACCGAGCCAATGGCGCCGCCGAGGGCGACTTGGGAGAGCGTGTAGAACATCAGGTTTCATTGGGCCGAAGGTGCGGATTTGTCAACTGGCGGACCGGGGCCAGCCCCGGACCCCGGAGTATTTAGGCCAAGATGAAGGCCGAAGGTCAGGGATCGTTGCGTTTGGCGCGGAGTTTGACGAAATAGTCGATGCGTTTTTTCAGATCACGCTCGAACCCGCGTTCGGGCGGGTTGTAGTAGATCGGGCGTTTCATGCCGTCGGGGAAGTAGTTTTGGCCCGAAAAGCTGTCTTCGGCGTCGTGGTCATAGGCGTAGCCCGCGCCGTAGCCGATGTCCTTCATCAGTTTGGTGGGGGCGTTGCGGATGTGCAGCGGCGGCGGGTGGCTGCCGGTTTCGCGGGCGCTGGCGCGGGCGGCTTTGTAGGCAGTATAGACCGCGTTGGATTTCGGCGCGAGGGCGAGATAAACGAGGGCTTGGGCAAGCGCCAGTTCGCCTTCGGGAGAGCCGAGGCGCTCGTAAGTGTTCCACGATTCGAGGCAGATTTGCTGCGCTTGCGGGTCGGCAAGGCCGATGTCTTCGACCGCCATGCGGGTGATGCGGCGGGCAAGAAAGCGCGGGTCTTCGCCGCCTTCCAGCATCCGGGCGAACCAGTAGAGGGCGGCGTCGGGGTCTGATCCGCGCACCGATTTGTGCAGGGCCGAGATCAGGTTGTAATGCTCCTCGCCCGATTTGTCGTATTTGGAGGCGCGGCGCATCAGGCGGGTGGAGAGTTGCGCGCGGTCAAGAGGTTTGTCGAGTTTCCACGCGGCGATCTGTTCGATCAGGTTCAAAAGCGCGCGGCCATCGCCGTCGGCCATCTCGATCAGCGCCTCGCGGGCGTCGCCGGTGAGGGGCAGCGCGCGGTTTATTTCCTTTTCGGCGCGTTGGGCGAGGCGTTCGAGATCGGTGAGGTTCAGGCGTTCCAGAACAATGACTTGCGCGCGGGAGAGCAGCGCGGCGTTCAGCTCGAAGCTGGGGTTTTCGGTGGTGGCGCCGACCAGCAGGATGGTGCCGTCCTCCATATAGGGCAGGAAGCCGTCTTGCTGGGCTTTGTTGAAGCGGTGGATTTCATCGACGAACAGCAGCGTCCCTTGGCCGTTCTGGCGGCGGATCTTGGCGGATTCGAAGACTTTGCGCAGATCAGGCACGCCGGTGAAGATCGCCGAGATTTGCACGAAGGCGAGGTCGGATTGGTCGGCCAAAAGGCGGGCGACGGTGGTTTTGCCAACGCCGGGCGGGCCCCAGAGGATCAGGGATGACAGGGAGTGGGCGGCCAGCATCGCACCGAGCGGGCCATCGGGGCCGAGGACATGGGATTGGCCGATGACTTCCGCCAGATTGCGCGGACGCAGGCGGTCGGCCAAGGGGCGCGGGGCCGCGGGCTGCGGTTTGCCGGGGGTGTCGAAAAGGTCTGACATGGGGGGAGTTTACGCGGATGGGGCGGGCGGGGGAAGGTGGAATGGGTGTCTGTGCTGTAGCAACCGATGCGTAGAACAATAGTGTGGCTAGCAGGCGCTTCATAACATGATCAAGAAAGGTGGCGGGCGCCTTGCCACTCATCAGCCTGTGATCCGACCAGGGTCGCTATGTTTGTCAATGACCACTCTAGGCCAGTTCACCGGGTTTTCAGCGGCCAATCATCTTATCGCGCGGCACCGCGCGGTTTGATCGAGGCCTCCAGGTGGGAGACTGGGATTAATTACGTCAGCGCAAGATCAGAATGTTAGGCACTTACTTGATTTCCGTGCCTCAGCCTTGCCCGGAATCAAGGCGCTTTAGCGCCGCCGGGCCGCGCCCGACCTCCCCCCGGGAGGGCGCGTTTGCAACGGTGCCAGCAGAAATTCGGGGGAAGAGGCTGAACCATAAACTGCCTAGAACGAGCATTTGCGCGCCATCCCGAGGTCGGGCGCGGCCCTGTGTCGCGTAGCGTCGGTCTTAAGCAGTTCTGCGGGCGGCCCTGCTCCCCCAAGGGCCGCCGCAGGTTGGTTCAGTGTTTGGTCAGGCTGAAATCCATCTCGACCACTTGGTTGTCGATAGCGTCGATTTCCATCACCGGACCCATAGCGCGCATTTTCACGCCGACGCGGTCGGCCCAGCGGGGCCAGGTGGCGGCGAGCAGGGTCAGGCAATGCGTGGCGCCAAGGCTGCGGACCGTGTCACCTAGTTGCTGGATCAGCTGGGCGTGGACGCGGCGGCGGATGGCGGCGGGCACGTCATGGGCGACGAACAGGCGGCTTGATTCCCAGATGTGATCGCCGACCGGGGCCTCATCGGTCAGCAGGTTGGCCGGGATCGTATCCAGCAGACCGCGCTGTGCGTCGCGGATCATGTAGGAATAGATGCCGCATTTCGCGGTGGTCGGCGTCAGGCGGTTGCCCGCAAGCACCCGGCCCTGATCGTCATGCACGACAACCCAGCGGCTGGCGGGGGTGTCATACTGGTCGTATTCCATCCCAAGGGCTTCGGGCAGGTCCCATTTGTTGTGCACGATGAAAAGTTCACGCCGTGCGCGAAGCATGTTCGCGAACAGCTCCCCGTGGTTGTGGAGGTTGGCAAAAGAAAGCGTTGTGGTGAGCATGGTGGTCTCCGGTTATGTTCAGATGGCAGTCGGAACATCGCGGAGGGGGTGTCAGATCAGCCGATAATCCTTCGCGCGTTGAATGGCTTCGGCTGTGGTGCGCGCCATCAAACGAATACGCGCCGATGTGACGCGCGCCTTGAGCGCGCTTTCTGATATGCCCAGTTTCGCCGCAGCGGCAGTAAACCGGTCCCCCCCAGCGATACAGCGCAGAGCCTCGATCTGAGCCTTGGTCAGCTCTTCTGGCGGCTCTGTCACGTCATGCAGCCGATGCACGATGGTCGCGATGGCTGCAATTTCATGGTCCTCAAATTCGCGGTCAGAGCGCGCGAACGAGGCGATGGATCGGGATTTGACCGGGCCGCAGGCTACTGTGGCGCCATAGTTCAGGCCGTAACGCGCGGCCTCGGTGAACAGGCCAAATGGGTCTGGCAGGGCAGGATCGCTCCAGCGGATGGTGCCGGTGGCGCTGAAGCCCCAGGCTACCATGGGATCACGCAAAACGTAGCCTTTTTCGGTGTAGTAGTCGAGCCAGCGCTGATCATAGGTCTGATAGGTGACCAAGGGCGCGGTAAACCGGATATGGAGACCGACGAAGTAACCCGCCGGAGCCATAAGCGATAGTTGGTGCAACTCGACATCTATACCTAGCTTTACTGACATGTTTTATGCGATCTCTCGATTCATTTACAACTTTAGGCAGTTCAGAGGGTGGCTACTATACCCGGATAGGCAACAGCGCGTTTCCTGAACACTATCAATGAGAAGAACGCGGACAAAGGAAAGCGGAGATACAGGGCGAGTCTCGACTATTATGGTTAACGCCGCGTCAACACATGCGGCAGATATGAAAAAACCCGCCGAGAGCGGCGGGTTTTTGGGCAGTTTCGGAGGTTGGCTTACGCCTCGTAGGCATCCTCGGCGGCGGTGCGGGCGTGGTCGGCGGCACCCTTCGCGTTCGGGTCACGATCCACGAATTCGATGATCGCCATCGGGGCCATATCGCCGTAGCGGAAACCGGCCTTCAGCACGCGGACATAACCGCCCTGACGGCTGGCGTAGCGCGGCCCGAGGATTTCGAACAGGCGCGCGGTGTGGATGCCTTGCTTGAGTTGCGCATGGGCCTGACGGCGGGCGTGCAGGTCGCCGCGCTTTGCCAGAGTGATCAGCTTTTCGATGATCGGGCGCAGTTCTTTGGCTTTCGGCAGAGTGGTCTTGATCTGCTCGTGTTCAATCAGCGAACCGGCCATGTTGGCGAACATCGCTTTGCGGTGTTCGTGGGTGCGGTTCAGCTTGCGGTAGCCGTGTGAGTGACGCATGGAAATCTCCTAATCGCGTGTTTTGCTTTGTCCGGCAGGGCCTACGATTGGTCCCGCTCACCTTGGGGCGTTGTTGCCCATATTTCCCCGGCAGTCCGGGCATTTGCTGGAAGGTGCGTGCAAGCACGCACCCTACATTTGCTTAGAACTGGTCTTCGAAACGCTTGGCCAGATCTTCGATGTTTTCCGGCGGCCAGTCTTCGACTTCCATGCCCAGATGCAGACCCATGCCCGACAGCACTTCCTTGATTTCGTTCAAGGACTTGCGGCCGAAGTTCGGGGTGCGCAGCATTTCTGCTTCGGTTTTCTGGATCAGATCGCCGATATAGACGATGTTGTCGTTCTTCAGGCAGTTTGCCGAACGCACCGAAAGCTCCAACTCGTCCACTTTCTTCAAGAGCAGCGGGTTGAATTCGAGGCCAGCATCTTCGACGCCTTTGCCTGCGGCTTCCGGCTCGTCGAAGTTGACGAACACGGCCAGCTGGTCTTGCAGAATGCGCGCAGCGTAAGCCACAGCGTCTTCCGGGGTCAGCGAGCCATCGGTTTCGATCCGCATCGTCAGCTTGTCATAATCAAGCACCTGACCTTCGCGGGTCGGGGTGACTTCATACGAGACTTTCTTGACCGGCGAATAGATCGCGTCGATCGGGATCAGGCCAATCGGCGCATCTTCCGGGCGGTTCTTGTCAGCGGCAACATAGCCTTTGCCGGTGTTGACGGTCAGTTCCATGAACACATCCGCGCCATCGTCGAGATGGCAGATGACGTGCTCCTTGTTCAGCACTTCGATGCCGTTGGTTTCCGAGATGTCACCAGCGGTGACAACGCCCGGGCCTTTGGCAGAAATCGACAGGCGCTTCGGACCTTCGACATCCATCTTGAGCGAAACGCCCTTGAGGTTCAGAATGATGTCGGTGACATCTTCGCGCACGCCAGCGACGCTGGAAAACTCGTGCAGAACGTTGTCAATTTGAACAGACGTGATCGCGCCGCCCTGCAGCGACGACATCAGCACGCGGCGCAGCGCGTTGCCGAGGGTCAGACCGAAACCACGCTCCAGCGGTTCGGCATAGACGGTGGCGGTGCGTTGCGCATCAGCCCCCGGCTTGACGACGAGTTGCGTCGGTTTGATCAGTTCAAGCCAATTTTTGTGGATCATGTGGCCGCCTCCATACTTGTCTCTTGCTCATGTCCGGGTAGCAAGTGACGCCCGAGGTTCAGAAATGACGAAATCGGGCCGCGCAAAACGCGCGCGACCCGACCAATGGTGTTGCCTTAGACGCGGCGGCGCTTGGGCGGACGGCAACCGTTGTGGGCCAGCGGCGTCACGTCACGGATCGAGGTGACGTTCAGACCAACAGCAGCCAAAGCGCGCAGAGCGGACTCGCGGCCCGAACCGGGGCCTTGCACTTCGACTTCAACGGTTTTCATGCCGTGTTCCTGCGCTTTGCGGGCTGCATCTTCTGCAGCCATCTGTGCGGCGTATGGCGTGGATTTCCGCGAGCCTTTGAAGCCCATGGTGCCCGAGGACGACCAGGAAATCGCGTTGCCCTGAACGTCGGAGATCAGGATTTTGGTGTTGTTGAACGAAGAGTTCACGTGAACCACGCCAGCGGCGATGTTCTTGCGTTCTTTTTTCTTCGTGCGGGTCGATTTGGTATCGCGTGCCATTGTGCCCTACCCCTTATTTCTTCTTGCCAGCGATGGCTTTTGCGGGGCCCTTGCGGGTGCGAGCGTTGGTGTGCGTGCGCTGACCGCGGACCGGCAGGCCCTTACGATGACGCAGGCCACGGTAGCAGCCAAGATCCATCAGACGCTTGATGTTCATCGAGGTTTCGCGACGCAGGTCGCCTTCCACGGTGACGTTTGCGTCGATGTATTCGCGGATCTGCAGCACTTCGGCATCCGAAAGCTGGTTCACGCGACGTGCGCGGTCGATGCCAACAGATGCACAGATTTGCTCTGCGATATGCGGGCCAACGCCAGTGATATAGGTGAGCGCGATGGGAACCCGTTTCGCGGTCGGGATGTTAACGCCAGCAATACGTGCCAAACGTGTATTCCTTTATGGTTGCGGTTCCGTAGTGCCAGAACCTTTTTTCACAACACCGCCCGGTCAAGGGCGATTCGAATCCCACAAATAGGGAGACCCGCAAGCGATTCCGCTGCGGGACGCCGTGCTTTATGGGCTTTTGCGCATATCGTCAAGGGCAGCGGGCGCAGATTTCACGCTTTGTCAAGAACGGATGCAATAGAGGCGGCGACCGCGTCCATTTCCGCCATGCCATCAATCTGGCACAGCTGGTTTTTGGCCCAGTAATAGCCGATCAACGGCGCGGTGTTCTTGTAATACTCGCGCAGGCGCAACTCGAACACCTCAGGGGTGTCATCGCGGCGCACGGGCAGGCCCTGCGCGCGGGCCTCATCAGCGCGGCGCACGATGCGGCCCACAAGGGCCTCGTCATCCACCTGCATCTCGATCACCGCATCCAGACCCTGCCCGGTCTTTTGCAGCAAGGCGGCCAAGGCATCGGCCTGTTTCAGCGTGCGCGGGAAGCCGTCAAAGATAAATCCACCACCCGCGGCACCTGTCAGCTTTTCCTCGATCAGGCCAATGACGATGTCATCGGTCACAAGCTGGCCCTTGTCCATCACCTCGGCCACGCGGCGGCCCATCTCGGTGCCCGAGGTCTTGGCCTCGCGCAGCATGTCGCCGGTTGAAAGTTGCACCATGGCGCGTTCATCCACCAGGCGCTTGGCCTGGGTGCCTTTGCCAGCACCGGGCGGGCCGAGAAGGATGATGTTTGCCATGGGTCGCCTTTCTGTCAAAGAAAAGGCCCGGCGGAATACGCCGGGCCCAAAGTCATAGCCCGTTCAGCGCCGCGCGGGCGGACGGTTGGCCGTGCTGCGCTTTTTGCCGCGCAGTTGCGATTTCTCGATCAGGCCTTCGTATTGATGCGCCAGCAGATGCGACTGGATCTGGTTGATCGTATCCATCGTCACCGACACCACGATCAGCACCGAAGTGCCGCCGAAATAGAACGGGATCGAGAACTGGCTGATCAGGATTTCCGGCAGCATACAGACAAGGGCAAGATATGCAGCGCCCAGCACAAGAATGCGGTTGACGACGTAATCGAGATATTCCTCGGTCTTTTTGCCTGGGCGGATGCCGGGAATAAAGCCGTTCTGGTTCTTGAGGTTGTCGGCAACCTCATCGGTCTTGAAGGCGACGTTTGCGGTGTAGAAATACGCAAAGAACACGATCATCACGATGAAGAACGCCAGATACAGCGGCTGGCCATGGCCAAACAGCGCAAGGATCGTGGACATCACCGGGCCCGTGTTGGCCCCCGAGAAGGTGGCAATCGTGGTGGGCAGCAGCAAAAGCGACGAGGCGAAGATCGCCGGGATAACGCCCGCCGGGTTGACCTTGATCGGCAAATGCGACGAGCCGCCGTCGTAGATCTTCATGCCGACCTGACGGCGGGGATACTGGATGTGGATCTTGCGCAAAGCGCGCTCCATGAACACCACAAAGGCGATCACGGCGACGACCATCACCAGCACACCCAGGATCACCGGGGTCGAGATCACGCCCGCGCGGCCTTGGCTGAAAAACTGCGCCAAAGCGTGCGGGATTTCGGCGACGATGCCGGTGAAGATGATCAGCGAAGTGCCGTTGCCGATGCCGCGCGCGGTGATCTGCTCACCCAGCCACATCAGGAACATGGTGCCGGCCACAAGCGTGATCACACAAGAGGCGACAAAATACGCGCCGGGGGTATGGGCCAAACCGCCCGCCTCGATGGATTTTGCGATGCCAAAGCCTTGCAGGACGGCCAGACCGACGGTGCCGTAGCGCGTCCACTGGTTCATCTTCTTGCGGCCCTGCTCGCCCTCTTTCTTCATCTGTTCCAGCGCCGGGATCATCGAGGCCAGCAACTGAATGATGATCGAGGCCGAAATGTAGGGCATGATGCCAAGCGCGAAGATGCCCATGCGCTTGATCGCGCCGCCGGTGAACATCGACAACATGCCGCCGATGCCCTGGCCTGCGTTATCCATGAAATTGCGCAGCGCCGTGCCGTCAATCCCCGGAACCGGCACATAGGTGCCCAAGCGATAGACCATCAAAAGGCCAATGGTGAAGAAAATCCGGCTACGGAGATCCGTCGCCTTGCCAAGCGTACCCCAGCTGAGGTTCGCGGCCATCTGTTCGGCAGCTGAAGCCATGCCCAGTTCTTTCTGCGTAAGCCCGATATGGGAAGCGCCGCCAAACCGTTTCCGGTCGGCGGCGCGGGAAACTTGAAGCTATGTAAGCGGTCCGGGGACCGCTCACAAGGCGTTAGTTATGCTTTGCGGACCGCTTTGGTGAAAGCTTCCAGAACCGGAGCCACCGTCAGGGTGCCGCCAGCGGCTGCAACCGCTTCAACAGCCGCAGCAGAAGCGCCCGTCACGTTCAGTTTGACCGCCGAAGTGATCGCGCCTTTGTTCAGGATGCGGATGCCGTCGCGCTTGTGACCGGTGAGGCCTGCGTCAACCAGCATGTCCTCGGTGATCTCAACTTTCGCGTCGAGTTTGCCCAGGCCGATGAATTTTTCGATCAGGCCAAGGTTGATCACCGCAAAGCGATCCTGGTTCGGCTTGTTGAAGCCGCGCTTTGGCAAGCGGCGATACAGCGGCATCTGGCCGCCTTCGTAGCCGCCGATAGCGACGCCCGAACGCGATTTCTGACCCTTGATACCACGGCCAGCGGTTTTACCCGAGCCCGAACCCGGACCACGTGCCACGCGCTTTTGCTTTTTGGTTGCGCCGGGGTTGTCGTGCAGTTCATTCAATTTCATGTCGCATACTCCTATGCCGGAAAGCTTCTCCCTGCGACGGGGAGGGCAACGCGGCTGTTTGTGATTCTTATGCCGATAGGTGGGGCATTGCGGGCGTATAGAGGGAGGCCTCCTGCATAGCAAGGGCACAGTATCGCAAAAAGCACTTACGGGACCGGAGCCAACACAACAGCAATGTCCCCGACCTTTGTATTCGCAAACCAGTCTCGACTCATCAGCGTGCCGTTTACGATGTATAGAGTTGAGAGCGCAAAGGCTTCAATTTCGCCAGCGTCATTCTTGCGCCAGAACCAAGGCTCCTCCAATTTACCCATTACAATACCCAAATCTGTTGGACTACCCGATGACACCAACTGCTTGAGAAGGTCATAAATTTGCTTTGGGTCATTTATCCGCTCGTCCGTAAAGTAACATCCGGCTTCCACCCCCAAGGTCGCCAAAGCGGTCACTCCCGCAACAGCAATGGTTACGGGGGCGGTCGCTAGAGATGCGGCAGCACCAAGCCCACTTGCGGTGCCGCCGATTATTCCAACGGTTCCTGCCGCCGATGTCCCTGCTGCGGTTGAGCCGATCATGGCGGCTCCAGTAGTATAATTGGTGATTAGATAAAAGCCGGCAGCCTTCATTCCGACGTCAGATGCCGCTATTGTCGCAGAGGTGGCGGCAACTCCGGATGAACCGATAGAACCGATCAACTGACTGAGGCGATAATCACAAATGCCAGCAGATAGTGGCATCGTCCACAACGCGCCGAGGGCAGAAGCAAATAGGAACAACTTAGTCTTTAACATCTGAAACTAGCCCTCAGTGACCCGCTGTTTAGGTTTGGCAAATTGACATGGCCTTGGCAAGCAACCTCTGCCTTGCGTTGTCGCCCCAACTAGACTCCCCCCGAAAATCCTGCGTATCTGCGGGCTGTTTTGCACGGGGGCTATCACATGGCGGTGGATACCAATTATCGGGCGGGGATCAAGCTTCTGTTCAAGAATGAATGGGGCAGCTTGGTCGCGACTTTTGCGCGGTTTGAATATGCGCTGAAGCTGGCGGGGTATTTGAAATATGAAAAGCCGGGCACCTCGGCCGAGGCGGGGTGGGCCGGGTTTGCGGGCGATCTCGGCGATGGGTTTCTGGCGCATTGCCGCAGCTTGCCAGAGGTGCAGGTGCTGTTCAACGCGCCGCCGCGGCTGTTGAAGGTGGATCGCGACAGGGAAGTGTCGTGGAAAAAGCCGCGGGCGGTGAATTCGCTTTCGGACCTCTTTTTGGTGATCCAAGACGTCCACGGCAGCTTGTTCCACGGCGATGCCCGCGTGCATGGCGAGCGGGATGGCGAGCGCATTGAGGCGGCTCAGGCGCTGTTGGATGAGGCTTGGGGCTGGGCCTTGCAGGATAAGGCCAACGCGCGGCTGGTGCGGTTTTGTGAGGCGTTTCGGTTCACGCAGTAGCAGGTTGAGAACGGCGCGGTGGGGTAGGACCCCACCCTACGATGATGTCGAGCGTTGCGAATGCAAAACGCCCCAACCTTGCGGTGGGGCGTTTTGGGTTAGCGTAGGGTGGGGTTTCATCCCACCATTGGCTTAGCCGCGCTCTTCGATGATCTGAACAAGATGCGAGATCTTGTTGACCATGCCGCGCACGGAAGGGGTATCTTCCAGCTCGCGGGTGCGGTTCATTTTGTTCAGGCCAAGACCTTTCAGGGTCGCGGTCTGGATGGCCGGGCGGCGGGCAGCCGAAGCCACCTGCTTGACGACGATGGTTTTCTTAGCGGTCATGTTCAGGCCTCCACAACTTCAGCGGCGGGCTTGTTCAGGATCTCGGCCACTTTCTTGCCGCGACGTGCAGCAACCTGGCGGGGCGAGGTCTCGGACTTCAGCCCGTCAATGGTGGCGCGGATCATGTTGTAGGGGTTCTGCGAGCCGATGGATTTCGCCACCACGTCTTGCAGGCCCAACATCTCGAACACAGCGCGCATCGGACCACCGGCGATGATCCCGGTCCCGGCAACAGCCGTCCGCATCACCACTTTACCGGCGCCATGACGGCCTTCCATGTCGTGGTGCAGAGTGCGGGCGTCTTTCAGCGGCACGCGAATAAGCTGGCGCTTTGCCTGCTCGGTCGCCTTGCGGATCGCTTCCGGAACTTCCTTTGCCTTGCCCTTGCCGAAGCCGACACGGCCTTTCTGATCGCCAACCACTACCAGTGCAGCAAAGCCAAAGCGTTTGCCGCCCTTAACGGTTTTCGACACCCGGTTGATCGCGACCAGACGGTCAGCGAATTCCGGGGTTTCTTCCGGCCGGTTATCGCGGCGATCATTGCCACCACGATTGTCCCGACGGTTTTCACGTTCTGCCATTTTTCAACTCCTCAGAACTGCAATCCACCTTCACGGGCAGCGTCGGCCAAAGCCTTGATCTTACCGTGAAAGAGGAAACCGCCGCGGTCGAAGTAGCACACTTCAACACCGGCCTTTTTGGCCCGCTCGGCGATTGCCGAACCGATTTTCGCCGCTGCTTCGACGTTGTTCTGGCCGACCACACCGAATTCCTTCTCCAAGGTGGAGGCGGAGGCGATGGTGACGCCCTTCACATCGTCGATCAGCTGCACGCTGATGTTTTTGTTCGAGCGATGAACGGAGAGGCGCAGGCGCCCATGCGAAGTCGCTTTGATTTTGTTCCGAACGCGCTGACGGCGCTTGAGGAACAGGTCTCTCTTGGTGTTTGCCATGATTGTGTCCCTTACTTCTTCTTGCCTTCTTTGCGGAACACGAACTCGCCCTTATAGCGGATGCCTTTGCCCTTGTAGGGCTCGGGCTTACGCCATTCGCGGATGTTCGCAGCGACCTGACCAACGAGCTGTTGGTCAATGCCTTCCACAACGATTTCAGTGTTCTTCGGCGAGGTCACGGTGACCCCGGCTGGAACGGCGAAGTTGACTTCATGGCTGTAGCCGAGCGACAGCTTCAGAACGTTGCCTGCCATCGCAGCGCGGTAACCCACGCCTTGAATTTCAAGCTCTTTTTTGAAGCCGGTCGTGACGCCAGTGATCAGGTTTTCGACCATCGACCGCGCCATGCCCCACTGCTGACGCGCACGCTTGGAAGTGCCACGCGGGGTCACTTTCACGCTGCCTTCGTCGATCGTGAGCGTCACGTCGTCGGTTGCGGTGAAGCTGCGGGTGCCTTTCGGACCTTTCACTTCGATGGTCTGGCCGGAGATGGACGCCGAAACGCCCTTGACCAGCTCTACGGGTTTTTTGCCGATACGAGACATGCCACCCTCCTCAGAACACGGTGCAAAGCACTTCGCCGCCAACATTGGCTGCGCGCGCATTTGCATCTGACATCACGCCTTTCGGCGTGGATACGATGGAGATACCGAGACCGTTACGCACGGTCGGAATTTCCTTGACCGACATGTACACACGACGGCCGGGCTTGGACACGCGCTTCACTTCGCGGATCACAGGCACGCCTTCGAAATACTTCAGGCTGATCACCAGCTCGCCTTGACCGTTGTCGGTCTTGGTGCGCTCGAAACCGCGGATGTAGCCTTCGCTTACGAGCACGTCCAGAACCCAGGCGCGCAGTTTCGAGGCAGGGGTCGACACGGTCGATTTGCCACGCATTTGCGCGTTACGGATACGGGTAAGCATGTCGCCGATAGGATCGTTCATCATCATTTGGCGACCTCCTTACCAGCTCGACTTGACCATGCCGGGGATCTGGCCGAACGAGGCGAGATCACGCAGCATGATGCGCGAGAGTTTGAGCTTGCGATAATACGCATGCGGACGGCCGGTCAGTTGGCAACGATTGTGCAAACGGACGGCGGACGAGTTGCGGGGCAGCTCTGCCAGTTTGATGGTCGCCTTGAAGCGCTCTTCAACCGGTTTCGCTTGGTCGTTGATCACCGCTTTCAGTGCTGCGCGCTTGGAAGCATGTTGCTTCACCAGCTTTTCGCGCTTCACTTCGCGGTTCACCATGGATTTTTTTGCCATTGTCAGGTTCCTCGCGCTTACGACGTGAAGGGCATGTTGAAATTCTTCAACAGGCTCTTGGCTTCGGCGTCAGTTTTAGCGGTGGTGCAGATGATGATGTCCATGCCCAGCACTTCATCGACTTTGTCGAATTCGATTTCCGGGAACACCAGTTGCTCTTTCAGACCCATGGCGTAGTTGCCACGGCCATCGAACGAGGTCGGCTTCACGCCGCGGAAGTCGCGGACGCGCGGCAGAGCGATGGTGATCAGACGGTCGAGGAATTCATACATCCGGTCGCCGCGCAGGGTCACTTTGCAGCCAAGCGGCATTTCTTCACGCACGCGGAAGCCAGCGATGCTGTTCTTTGCGTGGGTGATGACAGCCTTTTGACCAGCGATGAGAGTCATCTCTTCGGCGGCTTTCTTGACTTTCTTGGTGTCTTTCACAGCTTCGCCAACGCCCATGTTCAACACGATCTTGTCAAGCTTGGGGATCTGCATGTCGTTCTTGTAGCCGTATTCGGCCTTCAGAGCGGCGCGGATCTTGGAGGCGTATTCTGCCTTCAGACGCGGGGTGTAAGTGGCTTGATCCAACATCAGATGGCCTCCCCAGTGGTTTTCGCGAAGCGAACCTTCTTGTCGCCTTCCATGCGGAAGCCAACGCGGGTTGCTTTGCCGTTCTTGTCCAACAGCGCGAGGTTCGACAGATCAATCGGCATGGCTTTCGCCAGACGACCACCCTGCGAGGTTTGCGACTGTTTGGTGTGACGGATCGCCATGTTGGCGCCCTCAACCACGGCTTTGTTGGCGGTCGGGTTCACGGACGAAATCTCGCCCTTTGCGCCCTTGTCCTTGCCGGTGAGGATGACGACGGTGTCGCCTTTTTTAAGCTTCGCAGCCATCAGAGCACCTCCGGAGCCAGCGAGATGATTTTCATGAAGTTCTTGGCGCGCAGCTCACGAACCACTGGCCCGAAGATACGCGTGCCGACGGGTTCACCCTGGTTGTTCAGGATGACAGCGGCGTTGCGGTCAAAACGGATTGCGGTGCCGTCTTCACGGCGAACTTCTTTGGCGGTGCGCACGACAACGGCTTTACGCACGTCGCCCTTCTTCACACGGCCTTTCGGAATGGCTTCCTTGACCGACACCACGATGATGTCGCCCACGGATGCATAGCGGCGATGCGAGCCGCCCAGAACCTTGATGCACTGAACCCGGCGAGCGCCGGAGTTATCAGCAACATCCAGATTGGTCTGCATCTGGATCATTTGGTTTCTCCCGACCTTTGGGCATCATTGCCCAGGGTTTCGTATTCAGAAAAAGACGAAGGCCGTGGCTTACGCAGCCACGACCACCGTCCAGCGTTTGGTCTTCGAGATCGGCGCACATTCTTCAATGCGCACGGTGTCCCCGGTCTTGTAGGTGTTGTTCTCGTCATGCGCGCGGTATTTTTTCGATTTGCGCACGGTTTTTTGCAGCAACGGGTGCTTGAAGCGGCGTTCCACCAGAACGGTGATGGTTTGCTCGTTCTTGTCCGAGGTTACGACGCCTTGCAGGATACGTTTGGGCATGGGTCTACTCCTCAGTTCGCAGCCGCTTGCGCGGCTTTCTGGTTCAGCACGGTCATGATACGGGCAACGTCACGACGGACGGCACGCATACGCGAGGTGTTTTCCAGTTGGTTGGTCGCCGCCTGAAAGCGCAGGTTGAACGCTTCTTTCTTCAGCGACACCAGCTGCTCGCGCAGCTGCTCGGGCGATTTACCCAGAAGTTCCTTGGCGGTCATGCGCCTATCCTTTTCTCAATCACCAGAGCGCCCCAGCCTTGCGGCAAGGTCACGCTGAACCCGGTGGATCAATGTAAAACCACCGATTCCGAGTCGCCTCGGAGCCGTGGATGGCTGCGTATAGGGGATGAGGGGGGATAGGGCAAGGGGTTATCTGTTTGCGACAACCGATCCCCGACCAATCAAACCACGGATAAGGAGAGCAACGGCCACGCCTCCCAAAACAAACCAGATCGTGTTTCTCGCCAGCAATAGCCATCCATAGGGCGTTAAGATGCCGTCGATCTCTTGGACGTATATCCCACCCCCGATTTGCGAAGATATATCGGGATTAACCGACTCCATCCAGCCATACAGTCTACCAATCGCGATTCCAACCAAAGCGATTGAAGCTGAGATTGTGCTGCCCCACCGGATCGCGCCCAGCCAAGATATTGGCCGCAGCATTATTCGCCAGAGGATCGGAGCCGCGACACACCAACAGGCGAGGAAAGCGATAGGAAGTCCAATAATCGCAGCCGGTAGCAGGATCTTGGGTTCGAGCAAGGCCGGCCAAACGACCGAGAACCACCCAAGCACTGCGGACGCATTGACCGCCAACGCCCACTGTCGTCTTGAGTATGCTCTTTGCGCATCCATCTGGCGTGTCAATCTCCCGCAAACTTTGGGTCTGACGTTGAACAAGGGCAGCATGCGAGTCAACCGCCCCTTGCCCTCATGTCAGCATGTGATACGGCCCCTGCCCTAATGATTGGTTGCCCCAAAATTAGAAAAACCCCCGCTGTTTCCAGCGGGGGCTTTATTCTGAACCGGGTGACGGCCCGCGTATTTCTTGCGAAATTCGCTACACCGCACTGGTGATGTTATTGCCCGAAGGCAAAAATATCACCAATCTTCCCGTGCCACGACCCGAGTTGTGACTGGAAGTTTCATCGCGCCCAGACGCAGGGCTTCACGGGCGATGATCTCGGACACGCCGTCGATCTCGAACATGATACGGCCTGGTTTGACCTTGGCTGCCCAATAGTCGGTCGAGCCTTTACCTTTACCCATCCGCACTTCGGTGGGCTTGGACGAGACCGGAACATCCGGGAAAATCCGGATCCAGACGCGGCCTTGGCGTTTCATGTGGCGGGTGATCGCGCGGCGGGCCGCTTCGATCTGACGGGCCGTCACACGCTCTGGCTCGGTGGCTTTCAGCGCAAAGGAGCCGAAGTTCAGCAGGAAGCCGCCCTTCGCTTCGCCGTGGATACGGCCTTTGTGCTGCTTGCGGAACTTGGTCCGTTTTGGTTGCAACATCTGTCTTCTCCCTTACGCGCGTTCGCGGTCGCGGCGAGGCGAACGCGGTGCTGCACCTTCTTGCGCTTCGGCAAGACGGCGATCATGGGCTTGCGGATCATGCTCGAGGATTTCGCCTTTGAAGATCCAGACCTTCACCCCGATGATGCCATAGGCAGTCGTGGCTTCGGACAGAGCATAGTCGATGTCAGCGCGCAGGGTGTGCAACGGCACACGGCCTTCACGATACCATTCGGTCCGCGCGATTTCAGCGCCGCCAAGACGGCCACCAACGTTCACACGGATACCCAAGGCACCCAAACGCATGGCGCTTTGCACGCCGCGCTTCATGGCACGACGGAAGGACACCCGGCGTTCCATTTGCTGCGCGATGGACTCGGCCACCAGTTGCGCATCGACTTCGGGCTTGCGCACTTCGACGATGTTCAAGTGAACATCCGACTTGGTGAACGCCGTCAGTTTCTTGCGCAGGGTTTCGATATCGGCGCCTTTTTTGCCGATGATCACGCCCGGACGTGCGGTGTGAATGGTCACACGGCATTTTTTGTGCGGACGCTCGATGATCACGCGGCTGATGCCGGCTTGCTTGCACTCTTCATGCACGAAAGCGCGCATCTTGAGGTCTTCCAGCAGCAGGTTGCCGTAATCTTTCGATTCAGCGAACCAGCGGCTGTCCCAGGTGCGGTTGACCTGAAGACGCATCCCGATCGGATTGACCTTCTGACCCATTATGCGGACTCCCCGGTGGTGCGGACCTTGATGGTGATCTCAGAGAACGGCTTCATGATCTTGCCGAAACGGCCACGTGCCCGCGGACGGCCACGCTTCATCACGAGGTTCTTGCCAACCCATGCTTCGGCCACAATCAGGCTGTCCACGTCGAGGTTGTGGTTGTTTTCTGCGTTGGCGATGGCCGACTGCAGGCACTTCTTCACGTCACCGGCGATGCGGCGCTTCGAGAAGGTCAAATCGGCCAGAGCCTTTTCGACTTTCTTACCGCGGATCAGACCAGCGACAAGGTTCAGTTTCTGCGGCGAGGTGCGGAGCATGCGCGAGATCGCCATTGCTTCGTTGTCCGCCACGCGACGGGGGTTCTTTTCCGTGCTCATGGCTTATTTCCTCTTGGCTTTTTTGTCGGCGGCATGGCCGTAATAGGTCCGGGTCGGCGAATATTCACCAAACTTCTGACCAATCATCTCTTCGGTCACAGCAACCGGGATGTGCTTTTTGCCGTTATAAACAGCAAAAGTCAGCCCGACGAACTGCGGCAGAATCGTTGAACGACGCGACCAGATCTTGATCACTTCGTTCTTGCCCGAGGCTTTCGCGGTCTCTGCCTTTTTCAAGACATAGCCATCGACGAACGGGCCCTTCCAAATAGAACGTGCCATTTATCAGCGCCCTTTCTTCGCGTTACGCGACCGGACAATCAGCTTGTCCGAAGCCTTGGCCTTACGGGTCTTGTTACCCTTGGTGCCTTTGCCCCATGGCGTAACCGGATGACGGCCGCCCGAGGTCCGACCTTCACCACCACCATGCGGGTGGTCGATCGGGTTCATTGCCACACCGCGCACGGTCGGGCGCACGCCCTTGTGACGCATACGGCCTGCTTTACCGAAGTTCTGGTTCGAGTTGTCGGGGTTGGACACGGCACCGATGGTTGCCATGCATTCTTGCCGCACCAGACGCAGTTCGCCCGAAGACAAACGGATCTGCGCGTAACCACCGTCACGACCAACGAACTGAGCGTAGGTGCCAGCCGCGCGTGCCAACTGGCCGCCCTTGCCGGCTTTCAGCTCGACGTTGTGGATGATCGTCCCGATCGGCATGCCCGAGAACGGCATCGCGTTGCCCGGCTTCACGTCGGTCTTGGCGCCAGCGATCACGCTGTCTCCAATGGCCAAACGCTGCGGCGCCAGGATGTAGGACAATTCGCCATCCGCATAGCGGATCAGGGCGATGAAGGCGGTACGGTTCGGATCGTATTCAATCCGCTCAACGACCGCCGGGATATCAAACTTGGTGCGCCGAAAATCGACCACGCGGTAGAGACGCTTGGCGCCCCCGCCCTTGTGCCACATCGTGATACGTCCGGTGTTGTTCCGGCCACCTGTCTTGGTCAAACCCTCAGTAAGGGCTTTGACCGGGCGGCCTTTCCACAATTCCGAACGGTCGATCAGAACCAACCCGCGTTGGCCAGGCGTCGTCGGCTTATACGACTTAAGTGCCATGCTTTCTGTCTTCCGTCATTGGATGGGTCTGACAGTGCAGACCCAAGGTTATAGGGCTCCGTAGATCCCCGAGTAAGGCACGGTTTGGTTGGACCAAAACGCACCGATTCCGTGAAAATTCCACGGCCCCGGAGAACCGGGGCCGTGGGATTCGCTGCCAATATCAGAGGCCCGTCGAAACGTCGATAGAGTTTCCGGCTTCCAGCGTGACATAGGCTTTCTTCTTGTCCGAACGCTCGCCTGCGCGACCGCGGAACTTCTTGGCCTTGCCTTTGGTGATCGTGGTGTTGACTGCTTTCACCTTCACGGAGAAGATGTTTTCAATCGCTTCCTTGATCTGCGGCTTGGTCGCATCCATCGCAACCTGGAACACGAAAGCGTTGTTTTCCTGAGCCATGGTGGCTTTTTCAGTAATCACAGGCTTTTTGATCAGGTCGTAGTGCTGGGGTTTAATGCTCATTTCAGACGAGCCTCCAAAGCTTCGACACCTGCTTTGGTGATCACCAGGGTGTCACGCTTCAGGATGTCATAGACGTTTGCGCCCATCGTCGGCAGCACGTCCACGCCCTCGAGGTTGCGAGCAGCCAGCGCGAAATTCGCGTCAACGCTTGCGCCGTCGATGATCAGAACGCGTTTCCAGCCCAACTCGGACACGTGTTTTGCAAGGATCGAGGTTTTGGCTTCGGCCATGTTGGCCACGTCCAAAATCACCAGCTCGCCTGCTTTTGCCTTTGCAGACAAAGCATGACGCAGACCCAAAGCGCGGAACTTCTTGGGCAGATCATGCGCGTGCGAACGCGAGATCGGGCCTTTGACCACGCCACCGTGACGGAAGATCGGGGCTTTCTTGGAACCGTGACGTGCGCCGCCGGTGCCTTTTTGCTTGTAGATCTTCTTGGTCGAGTAGGACACTTCGGCGCGAGTCAGCGTCGAGTGGGTGCCTGCCTGCATACGGGCGCGCTGCCAACGGACGACACGGTGCAGAACGTCTGCGCGCGGGTCGAGGCCGAACAGGGCTTCGTCGAGGTCGATGGTGCCAGCTTTGCCGCCATCAAGTTTGATCACGTCAAGTTTCATGCTTCACCTCCTTCAACAGCAGCAGGTGCAGCCGCAGCAGCCGAACGAATGGCAGCAGGCAGCGGCAGACCAGCCGGAGCCGCTTTCTTCACGGCGTCCTTGATGGTGACCCAGCCGCCTTTGGTGCCGGGGACCGAGCCTTTGATCATCAGCAAGCCGCGGTCCGCATCGGTGCGGATCACTTGCAGGTTCTGGGTGGTGCAACGCACAGCGCCCATGTGACCAGCCATTTTCTTGCCTTTGAAGACCTTGCCCGGATCTTGACACTGACCGGTCGAGCCGTGCGAACGGTGCGAAACCGACACACCGTGCGACGCCCGCAGACCGCCGAAGTTGTGACGCTTCATGGCACCCTGAAAGCCTTTACCGTTGGTCGTGCCAGCGATATCGACGAACTGGCCAGCCAGATAGTGGTCAGCGGTGATTTCAGCGCCGACTTCGATCAGGTTGGCGGGCGAGACGCGGAATTCCGCGATCTTGCGCTTGGGCTCAACCGAAGCCTTGGCGAAGTGGCCGCGCATGGCAGCGGTGGTGCGCTTGGCTTTCGCCAAACCAGCGCCAAGCTGAACAGCGGTGTAGCCATCGCGGTCAACGGTACGCTGAGCCACAACCTGCAGGTTGTCGAGTTGCAGAACGGTCACCGGAACTTGGGTGCCGTTCTCAAGGAACAGCCGGGTCATGCCCAGCTTTTTAGCGATAACGCCAGAACGCATGTTATCTACCTCCCCTTACACTTTGATCTCGACGTCCACGCCAGCGGCGAGGTCGAGCTTCATCAGCGCGTCAACGGTCTGGGGGGTCGGATCAACGATGTCGAGAAGACGCTTGTGCGTGCGGATTTCCCACTGGTCGCGCGACTTTTTGTCGATGTGCGGACCACGGAGAACCGTGAATTTCTCAATTTTGTTCGGCAGCGGAATCGGCCCGCGCACAGTGGCGCCGGTGCGTTTCGCGGTGCTTACGATTTCTGCGGTGCTGGCGTCCAGCACGCGGTAATCGAAGGCTTTCAACCGAATACGGATGGTTTGACCTTGCATATGTTCTTCCTTCTGAACGTAGGCGGAGCAACAGGCCCGGCCCATAGGTTCACGTTGTTTGGGTAGTCTGGTCGTATGTAGGCTTTGGAAAGTCAGCGGCGCACCCCGAAAGGTGCGCCGCTGGATGGTCCCTTATAGTGCGCGGTCCCGTTTGAAAAGGGGATTCGCGACCTATTTACTTGATGATTTTCGACACCACGCCAGCACCAACGGTGCGGCCGCCTTCGCGGATGGCGAAGCGCAGTTTTTCTTCCATCGCGATCGGGGCGATCAGTTCGACGTTGAACTTCAGGTTGTCGCCCGGCATCACCATTTCGGTGCCTTCGGGAA